>NZ_CP137810.1:0-3268913 GCF_049487195.1 Burkholderia sp. NLJ2
CGACCGCAACGCCGAGTTGCAGGTGAGCCTCGCGAAGCACGACTTCAAGGCCGGGCGAGCAGGTCGAGATCGCAATCCGCGCGCCTTACGCGGGCAGCGGCTGATCACGATCGAGCGCGACAAGGTGTATGCGCACGCATGGTTCCATGCGGATACGACGAGCTCGATCCAGCACATCACGGTGCCGGCCGGTTTCGAAGGCAACGGCTACATCAACGTGCAATACATCCGCGATCCGTCGTCGGACGAGATCTTCATGAGCCCGCTGAGCTACGGCGTCGTGCCGTTCTCGGTGAACCTCGACGCGCGCCGCAATGCGCTGAGCGTCGATGCGCCAGCGCTCGTGAAGCCGGGCGATACGGCCACCTTCACCGTGCATTCGGCAAAGCCCGCGAAGGTCGTCGTGTTCGCGGTCGACGAAGGCATCCTGCAGGTCGCGCGCTACAAGCTCGGCGATCCGCTGAAGTTCTTCTTCCGCAAGCGGATGCTCGAAGTCGGCACGTCGCAGATCCTGGACCTGATCCTCCCGGACTTCGAGAAGCTGATGGCGATGGCCGCGCCCGGCGGCGACGCCGACGACGCGATCGGTCGCCAGTTGAACCCGTTCAAGCGCAAGCGCGACAAGCCGGTCGTCTACTGGTCGGGGATCGTCGACGTGAACGGCGACACGCGCCTGAGCTACACGGTGCCCGACTATTTCAACCGGGAAGCTGCGCGTGATGGCCGTGTCGGTGTCGCCGGACCTGGTGGGCACGTTCGAAGGCGCGACGACGGTGCGCGGCGATTTCGTGCTGTCGCCGAACGTGCCGACGACGCTCGCGCCGGGCGACGAGGCCGACGTCAGCGTCGGTGTCGCGAACAACCTGACGGGCGTCGGCAACCAGCCGGTGCCGGTCGCGGTCACGCTGAAGACGGGCCCGCAGTTGCAGGTGATCGGGCCGGCGACGCAGAACGTCGCGCTCGCGCCGCAGCACGAGGGCGTCGCGCTGTTCCGCGTGAAGGCGACCGACACGCTCGGCTCGGGCATGCTGTCGTTCGGCGCGCGCTACGGTGCGAAGGGCGCGCAGCAGCGCGTCGACGTGTCGGTGCGGCCGGCTGCCGCGTTCCGCACGCAGCTCGACATCGCGCGGCTCGATCCGGGCAAGAAGGCGAGCGTGCCGAACCTGCGGCCGATGTACGACGCATACGCGTCGCGCGACGCGAGCATCTCGACCGCGCCGCTCGTGCTGTCCGAAGGGCTGTCGTCGTATCTCGTCAACTTCGATCACTACTGCAGCGAGCAGATGGTGAGCGCGGTCGTGCCGCGCGTGTTCGCATCGAAGTGGCTGTCGGTGCGCGCGTTGACGAGCGCGATGCATGCGCCCGAAGCCGGCGCCGATGCCGCAAATACGAGCGCAATCACACAGTTCCTCGGCGTGCTGCGCAGCCGGCAGAACGCGCAGGGCGGCTTCGGCCTGTGGAGCGCGACGCCGGATGCCGATCCGTTCGTGTCCGCGTACGCGATGCACGTGCTGCTCGACGCGCGCGAGCGCGGCACGGCCGTGCCGAAGGACATGCTCGACGCGGGCAACGCGTATCTGCAGAAGCTCGCGGCGAACGATTCGCTCGGTTCGCTCGACCTGTTGCGGCAGCGCGCATACGCGGTGTACCTGCTGACGCGCCAGGGCAACGTGACGACCAACAGCCTCGCGGCCGTGCAGAAGCGCCTGCAGGATGCGTATCCGAACGACTGGAAGAACGATCTCGCGGCCGCGTGGCTCGCCGCGTCGTATCAACTGCTGAAGCAGGACAAGGAGGCCGCCGCGCTGATCGCGGGCCCGCAGGCGCTGCTCGAACGCAAGCGTGCGTCCGACGGCGGTTACGTGACCGGCTACTACCTCGATCCGCTTACGCGCGACGCGAGCGTGCTGTACCTGCTCGCGAAGCACTTCCCCGAGCGCGTGCGCAAGCTGTCGCCGCGTGCGATGGACAACATCGCCGCGCCGCTGGTCGACAATCGCTACAACACGCTGTCGTCGGCGATGACGATCCTCGCGCTCGATGCGTATGCGGCGTCGAACGCGGGCCAGCTCGACCAGCTCGCGATCAACGAGGTGCGCGCGGGCGCCGCGCCGAAGGACGTGTCGACGATCCAGGCGAACCTCGTGCGCTCGGGCACGTGGGCGGCCGGCGCGTCGCGCGTCGACTTCGTGAACGGCAGCGCATTGCCCGCGTGGTGGGTCGCGAGCCAGTCGGGCTACGACCGCGGCACGTCGACGAAGGCGATCAAGAACGGGCTCGAGATCGTGCGCGACTACACCGACACGAACGGCAAGCCGCTCGACAAGATCACGCTCGGTCAGGAAATCGACGTGCATCTGAAGATCCGCGCGACGGGTTCGGCGAACGTCGGCAACGTCGCGATCGTCGACCTGCTGCCCGGCGGCTTCGATCCGGTGATTGCGCCGCCGCCCGCGACCGATGCGCAGGACGGCGACGGCAATGGCGACGGCGGCGCGTCGGCGCCGGTGGCCGATGCACCGTGGCGCTCGCCGATCGGCGTGACGGGTTCGACGTGGCAGCCGCAGTTCGCGGACGTGCGCGAGGATCGCGTGGTGATCTACGGCACCGCGACGACCGACGTGCGCGAGTTCGTCTACCGGATCAAGGCGAGCAACGCGGGCCGCTTCGTCGCGCCGCCCGCGTACGGCGAGTCGATGTACGACCGCCGCGTGCAGGCGCAGGCACCGGGCGGCACGACGCTGACGGTGGAGCGCGTGCGATGACGGTGCGGCTGCACCGGCCCTGCAAGCCGCGCCGGACGCGAGGAGCGCCCGCGCGTGGCTGACGTATCGGCGCTTCGGCGCGCGCTGTACGGCGCCGGCCGCTGGCTGCATCGCTGGCAGAACTGGATCGCCGGCGCGCTGCTCGTGGTCGGCGCGCTGGCTGCGTGCCGGCTGTGGCCGCATCCGCCGCTGCGCGACTGGAAGCCGTCGTCGGTCGCGGTGGTCGACGCGCATGGCCGGCTGCTGCGCCTGACGCTCGCGAAGGACGATCGCTACCGGCTGTGGGTGCCGCTCGACCGGATGTCGCCGCAGCTCGTCGAAGCCGTGATGCTGCACGAGGATCGCTGGTTCTGGTGGCATCCGGGCTTCAACCCGTACGGGCTCGCGCGCGGCGCATGGATCACGTACGTGCGCGGCGGCAATCCGCAGGGCGGCTCGACGCTGACGATGCAGCTTGCGCGCTCGCTGTGGCGGCTGAACACGCGCACGCCGGCCGGCAAGCTCGAGCAGGTCGCGCGCGCGGTGCAGCTCGAACTTTTCTACTCGAAGCGGCAGATCCTCGAAGCCTATCTGAACGATGCGCCGTACGGCCGCAACGTCGAAGGGGCGGGCACCGCGAGCGTCGTCTATTTCGACCGGATGCCCGACGCGCTGACGCTGCCCGAGGCGCTCGCGCTCGCGGTGATTCCGCAGGACCCGGCGCGGCGCGTGCGCGGCGGGCAGGACGAGATCAACCGCGCGCTGGCCGCGTCGCGCAACCGGCTGTACGCACGCTGGCTGACGAAGCACCCGCGCGATGCGTCGCTCAAGCCGCTGTTCGCGTTGCCGCTCGCGATGCGGCCGCTGTCGGCGCTGCCGTTCGACGCACCGCACGCGGTCGACCAGGCGCTCGCCGCGCGCAGCGCATGGCGCACGACATCGGGCGACGCCGACAACACGAACGATGCCGGCGCGCGGCTCGTGACGACACTCGATCTCGATCTGCAGCGCACGCTCGAACGGCAGATCGCGCGCTACGTCGCACGCAACGACACGCGCGGCGTGCGCAACGCGGCCGCGCTGCTCGTCGATACGCGCGACATGGGCGTGAAGGCGCTGGTAGGTTCTGCGAACTTCTTCGATCGCACGATCGACGGGCAGGTGAACGGCACGCTCGCGCGGCGCTCGCCGGGCTCGACGCTCAAGCCGTTCATCTATGCGCTCGGCTTCGACCAGGGCGTGCTGCATCCGCAGACCGTGCTGCGCGACGTGCCGACCGCGTTCGGCCCGTATGCGCCGGAGAATTTCGACGGCCATTTCCTCGGGCCGATCACCGCGACCGATGCGCTGAACCGCAGCCGCAACGTGCCGGCCGTATGGGTCGCGTCGCAGCTCAAGTCGCCCGATTTGTATGGATTCCTGCAGGAAGCCGGCGTGCGCCGGCTCGCGAGTGCGCAGCACTACGGGCTCGCGCTCGTGCTCGGCGGCGGCGAAGTGACGGCGCAGGATCTCGCGGCGCTCTACGCGATGCTCGCGAATCGCGGCGAGTTCAGGCCGCTGCGGCTGCACGCGGACGAACCGGCCGCGCCCGGCCGGCGCCTGCTGAGCGCGGAGGCGAGCTACATGACGATGGACATGCTGCGCCAGCATCTGCGCCCCGACGAGACGAGCGGCGCGCAGCCGTCGGGCGTGCCCGTCTACTGGAAGACCGGCACGTCATGGTCGTTCCGCGATGCGTGGACGGCCGGCGTGTTCGGCCCGTATGTGCTGGTCGTGTGGGTCGGCAACTTCGACAATTCGACCAATACTGCGTTCGTCGGCGTCGATGCGGCCGCGCCGCTGTTCTTCCAGGTCGTCGACGCGCTGAATGCCGAGCGCACGCTCGTCGAGCCGCCGCGCGCGGTGCCGCCCCGCCTGAAGCGCGTGCGGATCTGCCTCGCGAGCGGCGAGCTGCCGAACGCGTGGTGCCCGCAGCAGGGCTGGACGTGGTTCATTCCGGGCACGTCGCCGATCCGCGTGAGCACCGTGCACCGGCCCGTCGTGCTCGACGATGCGACGGGAAAGGCCGCATGCCCGCCGTACGACGGCAAGCGCACGCATACGGAGATCTTCGAGTTCTGGCCGTCGGACCTGCAGCAGGTGTTCGCGCAGGCCGGCATTCCGCGCCGGCGGCCGCCGCAGAACGCGGACTGCCGGGATGCGGGGCAAGTAGACGGCGACCCGCCGCGCATCACGTCGCCGTTGCGCGGCAGTACGTATGCGATGCGCGTGAAGAACGCCGACGATACGCGCATCGCGTTCAACGCGACGGCCGACGCGAGCGCGCATGCGCTGTACTGGTTCGTCAACGACGCGTATGTCGGCCGCAGCGTGCCGGGCGACGCGCTGTTCTGGCAGCCGCGCACGGCCGGCAGTTATACGGTGCGGGTGGTCGACGATCACGGACGCGGCGATCAGCGACCGCTGGCGGTCGGGCTCGAGCAGTAGGGGCGAGCGACGACATCGATCGGGCGATCTCTACCAGGCGGCAGACGAGCGCGGCGAAGCGGGCCAGGTCGCAGGAGCGGGCGGTCACCTGTGCGATCTGTCCGGGCCGGCGCTCCGGGCGGCGGTGCGAGCGCTGCGCGGATGACCTGCCAGCGCCGATTCATGCGCTGTAGCCGATCCGCAGGACCCCCCATTGCCGCCCGCCGACAACGATGGGTGCCGAAACGTCCTTCATCAGCGCGAAGTTGCCGTTGCCCATGTCGCGCCGATAGGTCTGCAGCAGGAACGGCTTGGTATGCGACACGGAGGTGCGCGCCGTCCGGTCCGTGTAGATCCGACGGTTCCGGCAATTCGCCGCGTTCCACGCGGCGTCTGCGCGCTGGGGCAGCGAGAACTTCCGGTTGTGGGTCGGCAGGTAGCACTGTTTGTCGAAGCTGGCGCAATAGACGATGCGTTCGTCGATCTCGAGCACCGGCTCCTGGATGGCCGGCAGCACGCGATCGGTGAAGGCCGTGAAGCGCGTCATGAACTGCTGCGGGTCGGTGCCGGGAATCGGCACGTAGTTCGCGTCGAACAGCGCGTCGAGCGCGATGTCGCCGCGCGCGACCGCATCGTCGAAGAGCTTGCTGATCGCCGCGGCCGTGTTACGCGCGGTTTCGATAAAGCGCGTGTCGGGCGACTCGATGCCGGTCGCGGCCGTGAGTTCGATGAGTGTCTCGGAGACGGAGAGCAGGTTGCCGAGCCGGTCCTTGGCTTGCGAGAAATTGTCGCTGGAATCTTCGACGCCGGACGCCATTTCGCCAACCTGTTCCTCGAGGTGGTGGCACTGCGTCTCGATTTCGTCCGTCAGCGATGCGATCTGTTCGGCCTCGCCGGCGAGTTCGGTGATTGCGTTCCCCGTCGAATGCACGACCTCGCCGATGGTGCGCGTGCCCTCGCGGACACGATGGGCGCGCGCGGCGTTGTCGGTTCCCTCCGCGATCAGGTGTTCGGTCTGCTCGGCCAGGCGCGCGAGGGTCGTCTCGATCTGCGCCGTCGCCTGCCCGGTCTTCGCGGACAGGGTCTTGACCTCGGCCGCGACGACCGCGAAGCTGCGGCCCGACTCGCCGGCGCGCGCAGCTTCGATCGCGGCGTTCAGCGCGAGCAGGTGGGTCTGGCGGGCGATGACGGAGATCTCCTCGGACACGGCCCGCACATGATCGAGCGCGTCGCGCAGCGCGCCCATCTGGCTGCCGATCGACGTGACGCCCTCGACGAGGCCGTGGATGTCGGCGAGCGATGCCTCGATCGTCTGTTGCGACTTCTGGACCGCGTTCGACGCATTGGCGCTGACGGCGCGCACCTGCTGCGCGGCTTCGGCGATCCGGTGGTTGCCGCGCAGCGTGACGGCGGCCGATTCACGCAGCGTGTGACAGACCTCCGCTTGCCTGGCGACGCGGGCGGCGACTTCCTCGACATGGCCCGAGACGTCGCAGATCTCGATGCCGAGCTTGCCGGCCTGCTCGGCGATGTCGCCGACGAGCGCGCGCGATGAACGGCGGCCGCGGCCGATTCCGAAGAGGTTCACGTTGCTGGGTCTCCTAGAAGGCGAGCATTCCCTGTTTTTGACAGATTCTGGGTGTGCGCTCCTGACTTGACGGCAGCGTGGCCGCCGCCTTGAGGTCGGGTAAACGTCAGGTTCGGAAATCAGGATTGTCAGGCGAGCGCTGCGCGTTCGCCGTTTTCGCGGCGGCCGTCTTCCGGCGTGGGGCCGGACGGGCGAGTGCCGATCGCCCGTCCGGATGCGTCGCGTCAGAAGACGTGGTGGATGCCGACGTTGGCGCCGACCGTCGTGCCGGGCAATCCGAACAACGCGCCGCCCGTGATGCCGAGCCCCGTATCCATCGCGCCGTGGTTGTTGACGACGCCGACTTGCGCATAAAGGCCGGTTCGTTTCGACAGGCTGTAATCGGCGCCGACCGCGGCGAGCAGCGAATGATTGTGCGAATCGTTGCGATCGATCGTGTACCACGCGCCGGTATTCAGGTCGAGGGCCGGCGTGACGCGATAGTCGAGGCCGGCGCTATACACGTTGTTGCTGAACGAGCCGGCGACCTTGTAGCTCGTGAACGACGCCTTGCCGGTCACGGGCCCGAACGTGTACGCGGTGCCGATCGTGCGGCCGACGAACGCGACCGTGCTCGGAACCGGCGTCGGCGACGTGCCGCCGTTGCCGTCGTAGAGCGCCGCATTGAGCATGAAGCCGCCGTTCGTATACGTGAGGCTGCCGGAATACTGGCGTCCCGCCTGGAAGTCCCCGGCTTTGCCGCCGAATCCGAACATCGCGCTGCCCGTCAGCCCGGCAATCGTCGGGCTCGTGTACGAAATCGCGTTCGGGTTGAAGAGGCCCGTGACGAGCACGTTGTCGACGTACGGGATCAGCGCGGCGCCGAAGTGCGAAACATTGCGGGGATCCGAGCCGAGCACCGCGAGCACGAACGGCGAGAACTGCAGGCCGATCTTCGTCTCGCCAAAGCCGCCGCCGAGCCCGACCCACGCCTGGCGGCCGAAGAAGTTGCCGTTCGAATGGCCGAACGCGCCGTCGGTGATGTTGAAGCCGCTCTCCAGCTTGAACTTCGCGTGCAGCCCGCCGCCGAGATCCTCGGTTCCCGTCATGCCGAAGTTGGTCGGCGTCATGCCCGTATCGGTCAGCGCGAACTGGCGGCCGGCGTTGGCGCCGGTCGTCGAGTTGAGCGAACGGCTCGTGTAAAGCAACGCGGCGTCGAGGTCGCCGTACAGCGTGACGCTGCTCTGTGCGAAGCCGTTTGTGCTTGCCGCCGCGCCGAGCAGCGCCGCGCACATCGTCCATGTCCTGCTCTTCATCGTCTGTCTCCTTTTTTGTCAAGTTTTGTAATACGTACGACTAATCAATACTGCGATGGCGGAATCGATGCATGCCGCCTGTCTGCCGTGCTGTCGGGGAACGCACGGCAGTGCCTCGTGCGGCGCCGGAATGCGGCGCGTGCCCGGCGTGGAGAGCAGGCATGCGACCGCGCTCCGGCGCCGCGATGAAGCGAAGCGCCCGCGCGAGCGGGCGGTGTTACATCGAACGGTTCAATTGATCGAGGATGGCCGGGTTCTCGAGCGTGGACGTGTCCTGCGTGATCGCCTCGCCCTTCGCGAGCGAGCGCAGCAGGCGGCGCATGATCTTGCCCGAGCGCGTCTTCGGCAGGTTGTCGCCGAAGCGGATGTCCTTCGGCTTCGCGATCGGCCCGATCTGCTTGCCGACCCAGTCGCGCAGCGTCTTGGCAAGTGCCGCCGCCTCTTCGCCTTCCGGACGCGAACGCTTCAGCACGACGAACGCGACCACGGCCTCGCCCGTCGTGTCGTCCGGCCGGCCGACCACGGCCGCCTCGGCAACGAGCTCGTGCGACACCAGCGCCGACTCGATCTCCATCGTGCCGAGCCGGTGGCCCGACACGTTCAGCACGTCGTCGATCCGGCCCATGATCGTGAAGTAGCCGGTGTCCTTGTCGCGCACGGTGCCGTCGCCGGCGAGATAGAGCGTGCCGCCGAGCTCTTCCGGGTAATAGCTCTTCTTGAAGCGCTCCGGGTCGCCCCAGATCGTGCGGATCATCGCCGGCCATGGGCGCTTGACGACGAGGATGCCGCCTTGACCGTTCGGCACGTCCTGGCCGGTTTCGTCGACCACCGCGGCCATGATGCCCGGCAGCGGCAGCGTGCACGAACCGGGCACGGTCGGCGTCGCGCCCGGCAGCGGCGTGATCATGTGGCCACCCGTCTCGGTCTGCCACCACGTATCGACGATCGGGCAGCGCTCCTGGCCGACGTGCTTGTGATACCACATCCATGCTTCCGGATTGATCGGCTCGCCGACCGTGCCGATGATGCGCAGGCTCGACAGGTCGTAGCTCTTCGGATGCACCTTGTCGTCGGCTTCGGCGGCCTTGATCAGCGAACGGATCGCGGTCGGCGCGGTGTAGAACACGCTGACCTTGTGATCGCCGATCATCTTCCAGAAGCGGCCGGCGTCCGGATAGGTCGGCACGCCCTCGAACACGACCTGCGTGCCGCCGCACGCGAGCGGGCCGTACGTGATGTACGTGTGACCGGTGACCCAGCCGATGTCGGCCGTGCACCAGAACACGTCGGTCGGCTTCCAGTCGAAGGTCCACTTCATCGTCTGCGCGGCCCACAGCAGGTAGCCGCCGGTGCTGTGCTGCACGCCCTTCGGCTTGCCGGTCGAGCCCGACGTATACAGGATGAACAGCGGATGCTCGGCGCCGACCCATTCCGGCTCGCAGCGATCCGACTCGCCGTCCGCCAGTTCATGCATCCACAGGTCGCGGCCTGCATGCCAGTCGATCTTGCCGCCGGTGCGGCGATAGACGATCACGCTCTTCACCGCTTCGCAGCCGCCCAGCGCGATCGCCTCGTCGGCGATGCTCTTGAGCGGCAGCGTCTTGCCGCCGCGCGCCTGCTCGTCGGCCGTGATGAGCGCGACCGCGCCGACGTCGACGAGCCGCTCGTTCAGCGATTTCGCGGAGAAGCCGCCGAACACGACCGAGTGCGTCGCGCCGATGCGCGCGCAGGCCTGCATCGCGACGATACCTTCGATCGACATCGGGATATAGATGACGACGCGATCGCCCTTGCCGATCCCGCGTTTCTTCAGCGCGTTCGCGAAGCGCGACACGCGTGCCAGCAGATCCGCATAGGTGACGCGCGTGACGGTGCCGTCGTCGGCCTCGAAGATCACCGCGACGCGCTCGCCGTTGCCGGCTTCGACGTGACGGTCGAGGCAGTTGTACGACGCGTTGAGCTCGCCGTCGTCGAACCACTTGTAGAACGGCGCGTTGCTCTCGTCGAGCACGTTCGTGAACGGCTTGTGCCACGCGAGGCCCTCGCGCGCGAGACGCGCCCAGAAGCCTTCGAAATCGCGCTCGGCCTCGGCGGCGAGCGCGCGATAGGCCGGCAGGCCGGAAATGGTCGCCGCCTGCTCGAGCGCCGCGGGCGGCGCAAACTGGCGGGTTTCGTGAAGAACCGATTCGATCGTGGACAAGCGTGTCTCCATGCGTTCTTGGGATACCGGGATGCGTTCGAGAAAACGCAACATGCATGCCAGCCGCGGCGATCGATGTGTGCCATCGGCTAAAGCCGCGGCAGCCGTGCGCATGTCGGTCGATTCGATCGAACGGGCGGCGTCGCGGACCGTGGTGCGCTGAAGCGTGTCGTTCAGATATGCAGCACGTTGTGTTGCAGTCCTCAACAGCTGGTGTGTGACGGCGAGGCGACCGCCCGATCCGGATCGCGGCGGGGCGGCATGGCTGCGTCAGGCGATCAGCGATCGAAGCGCAGGCGCGTGCCTGAATTGCCTGATCCGTTCGAGCGCCGACACTTCGATCTGACGCACGCGTTCGGCCGACAGGTTCAGTTGTCGGCCGATCTCGCGCAGCGAATACTCGCTTTCGACGTCGATGCCGTATCTCAAGCGAAGAATCCGTGCTTCACGCGCCGGCAGGCTGTCGATCAGCGCCGCGACCGCGGCGCGAAGCTGGCCGGCGCTCGCGGATTCTTCCGGGGTCGGCGCATCGTGGTCGACCACGACGTCGCACAATGTAAGGTCGTGATCGGGCGAAACGGGCGTGTCCGCGGAGACGGGCTCGCGCACGATGCTCATCAGCTCGCGTACCTTGCCGACGGGTAGCCGCATCTGCGTGGAGAGCGCCGGCGCGTCGGCGACATGGCCGGTCTGTTGCACATGCGTTCGCGCAAGGCGGGACAGCTTGTTGATCGCGTCGACCGTATGCGCGGGCACGCGTATCGTGCGGCCCTGATCGGCGATCGCGTGCGTGATGGCCTGCCGGACCCACCAGGTCGCATACGTCGCGAATTTGAAGCCGCGCCGGTGGTCGTAGCGATCGACGGCCTTCATCAGGCCGATATTGCCTTCCTGGATCAGGTCGAGAAGCTGCAATCCGCGATCGGGATACCGTTTCGCGATCGATACGACGAGCCGCAGATTGCTTTGGAACAGCTTCGTTCTCGCGGGCTGCATCGCACGATCGATGCGCGACAGTCGCGCGTCGATCGCGATTGCGATGTCGAGGGGCAGGCTCGACTGGCTGGCGAGCTGCGCGAGCGCGACGCGTGCTTCGATCAGCACCGGTGCACGGCGGGCGAGGGCAGCCGCGCATTCGGGATGCGCGGCGATGCATTCGCGCAGCCACGCGCGCACGTCGTCGCACGGCGCGAAGAGGTCGCGGCGCGGCGATTCGGGACATATGCCCGATTCGGTCAAGGTTTCGACGATGCGTTTTTCGACCTTGCGCGCTTGCGTCGCGCGTTCGCGAATCGTGTGGCCGATACGTTCGATCGCGCGCGACGTGAAGCGGATCCTGCCGGTCAACGCGGCGGCCTCACGCAGCAGCGCCCGGTAACGGGCCGACGCGAAGCCGTCGGTGCGCAATGCGTGCTGCATCGCCGATGCCAGCGCATCGGCACGCTCGAGCGATTCAACGATGGCATCGCGCCACGCCGGGCTGTCCTGCGAGAGGTCGGCGTCGGCTTCCGGCGCCGGTGATGCCATGGTCGAATCGGGCGCCGTTTCGTTCCGGGGCGAATCCCCGGGAAAAATCGAGGGCGTTTCCGCAAGCGATTCGGCATCGCCGACGAGTCCCGTCACGTAGACCGACGCCGCAGCCCTGCCTGCGCGGATGTCGCCGGCGATCGACGCGATGACGTCGAGCGCCGCCGGGTCGCGGCTCAATGCGTCGATGCATGCCGAGCGACCGCTTTCCAGATGAAGCGCGAGCGCGATCTCTTCGTCGCGTTCGAGCAGCGGCGTCGCGCTCATTTCCCGCAGATAGATGCGCACGGGATCGTTCGTGCGGCCTGCGAGCAGATCGGCGGTCGCGAGCGGCGCCGATGTATCGGCGAGCGGCGACGTCGCGTCCGACGCTCGCGCGAAATGACGATCGAGCGTCCATACGCTTCGCGAGTCGACGTGCTCGCGCATCTCGATCCCCAGCTCTCCGAGCATCGACACGGCTGCGTCGAAATCCACGCCTTCAGCGGCATCGTCGGGCAACGCATCGACAATCTCACCGCGCGTCACGTAGCCGCGATCGATGCCGAGCGCGATCAGCGCACGCAGATGTTCCGCGCGTTGGGCATCGGCACCGCCGCGCGGTGCGCTGTCGTGTCCGCGAGCGTGCCCGGGGTCAAGCAAGCTTTGCATAGACGTTGCACCAGCCTTCGGCGGCAACCACCTTGCCCGCGAACATCGGGCACGTGCCGGAGGATTCGCCGGCAGCGGCCTTGTAGAAGCGGCAGTTCGAGCACGTCTGGCCCGCCTGGTATTTCGGGAACTTGCCTGCGTCGACGGTCGTCGCCTTCGCGCGGTAGCCGAGCGTCTTCGCGGCCGCGTCGTTTTCGTCGACGAGCGGCGCTGCCGCGAACGCGCGGGTTCCGGCCGCGAGCGCGGCACACAGGCCGGCCGTCTGAATCATGAAGGTTCTGCGATTGCGCGAGATCATGTCGTGTTCCTGAATGAAATTAAAAGAAAAAATCTGCCCCGCGCGCCAGGATTGCTTCCAGGCGCGGCGGGTGGACCGAAACGAAGGAGGACGTTACTTGCGCGGCCCTGCGATGAGCGGTGCCTTCGACGCGTTGGCGGCATCGGCGGTCAGCTTGCTCTTCGACGCGTCGTAGCCGTTCGAGTAAAGCAGGAATGCCATCACGTCTTCGTATTCCTGCTCCGTCATCTTGCCGGGGCGATCGGCCGGCATGTTGTTCGACATGTACTGGTAGATGCCGCCGACCGTGATGTGCGACTTTCCTTCGGGGGCAAAGGCTTCCCCGCTCAGTGCGGGAGCGGTATTGCCCTCGAGCTGGTCGCCGTGGCATTTCGCACAGGCATCGGCGTAGATTTTCTTGCCATGCTGCACCTGCGCCTGTTCGAACGGCGGTACGTCGCTGCCTTCGTTGGCCGAAACCTTGATGAAGCCGCTCCTTGCCGATTGCGGCTGCGCGGATGCGACCGCGCCGTCGAGAAATCGGCCGGGCACACGCGTACCCGTTGCTTGCGCGACCGTTTCCGGAAGTGCCCAGCCGCGCGTGAGCGCCGCGAGACGGCCGTTGCCGCTCATCCGCGACAAGGCCGCGTCGACGCGCTTCTGCAGGTCTTCCTTGCCCGGCCCGAATGCGAAAGACAGTTGCCAGTCCGAGTACGGCGACGACGTGGCCGCAACCCGGAACTGCTGTTGAGGGTGCGTGCGCTTGTACGCAACGACGCTCGGATACCAGACGATTGCGCGCTGCGCGCGGCCGGTGGCGAGCGCGCCGATCGTTTGCTCGCTGGTGTTCTCGAGATCGAAGCGGGCGTTCGTCTGCTGCGCGGCGATCAACTGCGACGGGCTGCCATACGTGGCCGCGATCGTTTCCTTGGCGCCGGACGATGCTTGCGCGTTGCGCAGCGACACGCTGACGTAGCCGGAGCGCAGGTAGCCCTGCGAGAACGTCATTCTGGATGCCGACCCATCGGCGATCTCCGAGCGCGGGAAGCCGGCGATCACGTCGCAGTCGCGTTCGAGCGATTTCTTCAGCTCGCTGGCGGAGATGCCGTCGTCGCCGCCGTCGTCGTCGACGCCGCGCTTGTTGAACGATGCGGCGATGCCTGCGGTGCGGAATACTTCGCGCGCAACGGATCGGTCGAGCGCCGTGGTCGGGCTGCCGGGCAGCGTGCAGATGCGCACGCCGGCCGACGCGGCTGCCGGTGTCAGCGCCACGCCCACGGCGAGCAGACTGGCGACGGTAACGGGAGTGAGGCGAGTATTCATGATCGTGTGTCCGGTTGAGGCGGTTGGGGTGTCGTGCCCGCATCGGGCGCATGCGGACGCGACCGGGGCCTGGGCCTGTTCACGCGGGTAGCGGGGCTTGCGAACAGGCCCTGGCCCGATCAGTCGAGCGCGAACACGTAGAGCGTGCCGCCGCGCGGAACGTCCTTCGCGATGTCGGCCATCGGGCCGCCCCAGATCGGGTTCGCGCCGCCGTATCCGGCGAGCACGGCGACGTATTCCTTGCCGTCGACCTCATACACCGAAGGCTGCGAAATGATGCCGCTCGCGAGTTGCGGGCTTTCCCACAGCACCTTGCCGGTCGCGGTGTCGAACGCGTACAGGTGGCCGTCGAGCGAGCCGCTGAATGCGAGGCCGCTCGAGGTGGTCGCGACGCCGCCGTTCCACGGCTTCTTCGACCAGTGGCTCCACAGCTTCTTGCCGGTGTTCACGTCGATGGCCGTCAGTTCGCCGTAGCCCTCGCTGCCGGGCTCGGGCTTGATCTCGAAGCCTTCGCCGAGATACGGCAGGCCTTCCTGGTAGCTGACCGACTTGCCGGTCAGGCTCATGCACGCGTGCAGCGCGGGCACGACCGCGATGTTGCGATCCTGGTCGTACGAGATCGACCACCAGTTCTTGCCGCCGAGGAAGCTCGGGCACGTTTCGATCGTCGTGCCGGCTTTCGGGAATTTCGATTCGTCCTGGATCGGCTTGCCGTCGGCCGTGTAGCCGGTGACCGACGTCGCCTTCACGAACGGCGTTGCATAGATCAGCTTGCCGGTCGTGCGGTCGATCGCGTGGAAGAAGCCGTTGCGATCCGCGTGGATGATCGCGTCGTAGTCCTTGCCCTTGTAGCGGATGTCCGCGAGGACGGCCGCGTTCACGCCGTCGTAGTCCCACGTGTCGTTGCTCGTGTACTGGTAGTGCCACTTCAGGTTGCCGTTCTTCGCGTCGAGCGCGAGCAGCGAGTCGGAGTACAGGTTGTCGCCGGGGCGCAGCGCCGCGAGCCACGGGCCGGGATTGCCGACGCCCCAGTACAGGGTGCGGGATGCGGCGTCGTACGTGCCGGTCAGCCACGCGGCGCCGCCGCCGTGGCTCTGCATGCCGTCGGGCCAGGTTTCCGAGCCTTTCTCGCCGGAACCGGGGATCGTGTAGCGTTTCCAGACCTCCGAGCCGTCGTCCGGATTCAGCGCGGCGATGTAGCCGCGGATGCCGTATTCGCCGCCGGACGTGCCGACGACGATCGCGCCGTCGAGCGCGAGCGGCGCGAGCGAGAACGCGTAGCCGAGGCCGGGCTCGAACATCTGCTTCTTCCAGACGAGGCTGCCGGTCTGCGCGTCGAGCGCCGCGACTTCGCCGTTCAGCATCGCGATATAGACGTTCTTGCCGTACAGCGCGACGCCGCGGTTGACGACGTCGCAGCATGCGGTCTTGAACGATGCCGCGCCGAGTTTCGGCTCGTATTTCCACAGTTGTTTGCCCGTCTTCGCATCGAATGCGTAGACGTTGTCCTTCGGCGTCGTCACGAACAGGTAATTGCCGTTGACGATCGGCGTCGCTTCGAAGCCCTGCTTCAGGTCGGCGGGGAATTTGTAGGCCCATACCTGCTTGAGGTCCTTCGCGTTCGACGTGTCGATCTGCTTGAGCGGTGAATGCGACCGGCCGTTGTAGGTGCGGTAGTAGGTCAGCCAGCCCGGATCGCGCTGCGCATCGGTCAGCCGCTGGTAGGTCACGGCCGGGTAGTCCGCGGCTGCTTCGACGAGGCCGGGGTTCAGCGCGACGGCCGCTGCCGCCGCGATGCCGATCGTCGCGAGCCGGCTCGCTGAAGCCGAGGGTGTCTTCATGGTTGTCTCCTGAGTCGTTGTGGTCGCACCGCCGCGAACGGTTCGTCGCGCCGGCACGGTGGGGTTTCGGGCCGAGTGCGATGCCGTTCACGCAAGTCGCATGCCATCGCGGCGCGAGGGCCGCGCAACGCGGCACACGGGCATGTCGCGTGCCGTGCGGTGTCGAAGGCATCGCGCAGTGGCGTCGACGAAGGTGTTGCATTCAGGTACACCGCCGCGCGCGAAGTGTTGCCAAACATGACAGGTGGCGTCGCACCCGTGACAGGTGAGCCGCCGCACGCGCGCATGCCGCCCGGAGACGGTGCGCAGTACGGGCAGCGACGCCGGCATGCCGCACCGCAGTGCTGGCACGGTTATCGCGAGCTCGCTTCGCGACAACATGTCGCCGCTCGGTGCAAAGCACGCCACGGCGGAACACCAGGACGGAGACAACGGAAATGATCAGGATGCCAAAGTCAGTCGGGCGAGGCAGTGCGATGCGAGGCGGCCGGCGCGCACGGCACGCCGGCGCGATTCTTGGCTCGACTCTCGGCGCGATCGCGCTGTTCGGGCTGTCGACGGCAGGCGTGCATGCGCAGCCGAATGCGGCCGGCACGACGAACGGAACGACGAACGGCGCGACAGCGGTGAGTGCCGCCGCGCCGCCGGCCGCCGCTACCGCGCAGCAAGCGTCGGCCGACACGCTGCCCGCGGTCGTGGTCGTCGGCACGACGCCGCTGCTCGGCATCGGCACGCCGCTGTCGAAGGTGCCGGCGAACGTGCAGACGGTGCGCGCGGCGGAACTCGATGCACAGCACCGCGCGACGCTGACCGACTTCTTCGCCGCGAACCTGCAGAGCGTGACGATCTCGGACGCGCAAGGCAACCCGTACCAGACGGACGTCAACTATCGCGGCTTCACCGCATCGCCGCTGCTCGGCACGCCGCAGGGGCTGTCGGTGTTCGTCGACGGCGTGCGCGTGAACGAGCCGTTCGGCGATGTCGTGAACTGGGACATCCTGCCCACGCAGGCGATCGACCGGATGCAGCTGATTCCGGGCTCCAATCCGGTGTACGGTCGCAATACGCTCGGCGGCGCGCTCGCGATCACGACGAAGAACGGCAGGTCGAATCCAGGCGGCGAAGCGGAAGTGTCGGGCGGCTCATGGGGCCGCAAGACCGCCGACATCGAGCAGGGCGGCACGATCGGCTCGAACCTCGACTACTACGCGACCGCGAACGTCGCGAACGACGGCGGCTGGGCCGACCACAACGCGAGCCGCGTGCGGCAGGCGTTCGGCAAGCTGCGCTATACCGATGCGGACACGACGCTGTCGATTTCCGCGGGCGGCGCGGACAACGCGCTGTACGGCAGCCAGACGATCCCGCGCTCGTTCCTCGACAACCGGAAGCAGGCGTACACGTATCCGGACCTGAACCGCAACAGCGCCGGGTACCTGACGCTGTCGGGCGACCGGTTCTTCGGCGAGCACGTCGAGTTGAGCGGCAACGCGTACTACCGGCACCTGCGCAACAACAACATCAGCAGCAACAACAATACGGATTACGGATCGGTCGGCGCGGACGGCACGGTCGACACGGTACAGGGTACCAACGCGCAGTCGACGATCGTCACCGACAGCTACGGCGGCAGCCTGCAACTCACGCTGCTCGGCAAGCTCGGCGGGATGTCGAACCAGCTCGTCGCAGGCGTCGCAGCCGATTTCGCGAACTCGAGCTACGTCGCGGCGTCGCAAGACGCGTATTTCACCGACACGCGCGCGGCGATCGGCATCGGCGATTTCGTCCGGCGGACGAACGCGAAGACGCGCAATGCGAACCTCGGCGTATACCTGAGCGACGCGTTGTCGCTGACCCCGCACTGGACGCTGACGCTGTCGGGCCGCTACGACTGGTCGAAGTCGCAGATCGGCGACGAGAGCGGCGTGCAGCCGCTGCTCGACGGCAACCATACGTTCTCGCGCTTCAATCCGGCGGTCGGGCTCAACTGGAACCCGGTCGCGGGCTTCACCGCGTACGCGACGTACAACGAAGGGATGCGCTCGCCGACCGCGATCGAACTCGCGTGCGCGGATCCTGCCGCACCGTGCTCGCTGCCTAACGACTTCATCGCCGACCCGGCGCTCAAGCCGGTGATCTCGAAGACGTTGGAAGTCGGCGCGCGCGGCCGCATCGGTGCTGCGACGACCTGGAGCGCTGCCGCCTACCGCACGACGCTGACGGACGACATCCAGTTCATCAGCAGTCCGGCGAGCGCGCAGGGCTATTTCCGCAACGTCGGCGATACGCGGCGGCAGGGCATCGAACTCGCGGGCCGGACGCAACTCGGCCCGGTCGGCGTCGGGCTGTCGTACAGCCATGTCGATGCGACCTACCGTTCGTCGTGGACCGAACACAGCCCCGCGAACTCGGCCGCCGACGCGAACGGCAACGTGACGGTCAAGCGGGGCGACCGGATCCCGGGCATTCCCGCGCACACGGTGAAGCTGCGGCTCGACTATGCGGCGACGCGCGCATGGAACATCGGCGCGAACGTCACGTGGCGCAGCGGCGTGTATGCGCGCGGCGACGAGAACAACCAGGACGTGAACGGCAGGATCGCGGGCTACGTGCTCGTCGACCTCGACATGCGGTATCGGATCACGAAGCGCTTCGAGGTCTTCGCGAGCGTGACGAACCTGTTCGACAAGCGCTACGCGAGCTTCGGCGTGCTCGGCCAGAATTTCTTCAACGGGCCGAATCACACGTTCGACGGCGCGAATCCGGTCAACGAACAGTTCGTCGGGCCGGGCGCGCCGCGTGGCGCGTGGGTCGGCGTGCGGTATGCGTGGGATTGACGGTCGCGCGGCTGCGCTCGTTGCCGATGCTCCATGAGCGGGCGCCTGGCCACACATGACATTCGCCGTCACGCGAACGGGGCCGCCGTGAACATCTCAGGCATCGCGCGGGCGATGCCATGCGCCAACGCTCGTTGCCGGTGCTTCGTGCCCAGTCGCCTGGCCGCGCGACATCCGCCGTCACGTGAACGGTGCCGCCGCGAACATCGCATGCACCGCGCGGGCAACGCTGCGCGCCAATGCCGGGTCGCTTGCCAGATGCCCGGCAGGCACGCGTTCGATTCTGGCTCCGGACACGGCACGAGCGAGACGGCCGGCGTTGTCGACCGGGCAAACGGGGTCGTGCATCCCGTGCGCGGCGAACAGCGGCACGCCTTCGTCGGCCGCCCGCCGCGCGAGTGCGAGCACGCGGCGTTCGCCGAGCCAGCAATCGCGCTGCAGGTAATGCGCCTGGATCCGGTATTTGTCGATCAGCCGGCTGACCGTCTTGTGCGAGCGGATCGCGTGCGCGGGCGAGCGGCGCGTTTGCGACGACGCGAGGACGGCGTTTTCGTATGCGCGCCATGCGAGCGCCACCGCGCGCTGCCGGGCCGCGCCCACGCCGGGGCGCAGCCGCCGCGCGCAGCACGACAGCAGGCGATCCGGCTGGCCGCAGCCGGCCGCCGCACACAGGCGCTGCCATTCGCGGGGCGCGCGCGTGCGCGACGTCGTGAACAGGCGGCGGACTTCGCGTGGCGACGTCAGGAACAGGCCGCGCAGCACGACGCCGGTTACCCGTGCGGGGTGCGTGCCCGCATACGCGAGTGCGAGCGCGGCGCCCCACGATCCGCCGACGACGCCCCAGCGCGCGATGCCGAGCTGCTCGCGCACCGCCTCCAGATCGCCGATCAGCCGCGCGGTGCTGTTGTGACGCGTGCCGCCGCGCGGCGCCGACGCGCCCGCGCCGCGCTGGTCGACGAGCACGACGCGCATGCGCGTCAGGTCGAACAGCCGCAGGATGCCGGTCTGGCTGCCGCTGCCGGGCCCGCCGTGCAGCACGACGACCGGGTGGCCGTGCGCGGTGCCGGCCACGGCGAACGCGATCGATTGCGCGTCGCGGTGCAGGTGCCGGTGAACGGGGGCGGCGAGCGCGGCAGGCGAGGCAGGCACGGCAGGCGCGGCAGGTGCGTCGGGTGATACAGGCGCGTGAGGCACGGCAGACGAGGCCGCCATCGCGGGCGACTGTGCGGGTCGAATCGAAGCAAGCGTCATGTCGATATGGCTCGGGTGAAATCGGGGCAACCGTCACTCGGCGCGTGGGTGTCCGGGCGACCGCTGTGCTTGATCTGTGACAAAGCCAGAAACGCGCCAGCCGCGAAGATCGGGATTCGCCCGGGTAGTCACGCGTCGGGCAGTCGCGGTATCACGAAGGCCGACCTGTCAGGTGACTCGACATGCGCGGCCGCGATCGGACAACGTCTTACATCCGGCTTTCGATCTGCGCCGCGCCGCTCGTGTGGCCCGATGCTTGCTTGCAATGACGGCAAAGAGTCCGGCAGATGACCGGAAGGATCCCCGGAGGAGACAATGCGCGATGACGTAGAGCAGGCGGCCGGGTCACGGGCCGCGCATCCCGCCGGCTGGCCCGCGCCGTCGATCCAGAAAGCCCACGAGCGGTCTGAGACGTTCGGCCTGCAGGTATCGGCACGCCCCGACTACGACGTGCTGTCGAGCGCGGCGCTGGTGCTGAAGCGCGAGCAGAGCCGCGTGCTGTGCGTGCACGCGATGCCGGTGATGGAGACGCTGCATGAGCAGATCGTCAACACGCAGAGCATGATCGTGCTGACCGACGCGGAAGGGCTGATCTTGCATTCGATCGGCGACGACGACTTCCTGCAGCGCGCGGAGAAGGTTGCGCTGCGCCCCGGCGCGAACTGGGCGGAGAACCGGCAGGGCACCAACGCGATCGGCACGGCGCTCGCCGAGCTGTGCCCGATGGTCGTCCACGGCGACCAGCACTTCCTGGCCGCGAACCGCTTCCTGACCTGTTCGAGCGTGCCGATCCTCGACCCGTACGGCGACGCAATCGGCGTGCTCGACGTGACGGGCGACCACCGCAGCTATCACCAGCACACGATGGCGCTCGCGAAGATGTCGGTGCAGATGATCGAGAATCACCTGTTTACGACGACCTTTCAGGAAACGCTGCAGGTGTCGTTCCATGGCCGCCCCGAGTTTCTCGGCACGCTGATGGAAGGGATCGTTGCGTTCACCGCCGACGGCCGCTTCCTGTCGGCCAACCGCAGCGCGCAGTTCCAGCTCGGCATGCCGCTCGCCGCGCTGCGCGCGCACACGCTGTCGTCGCTGTTCGACATCACGAGCGCGCAGTTGATCGACCGCATGCGCGCGAGCACCGACCGGCACCTGATGCTGAATCTCGGCAACGGCGCGGTGGTGTGCGCGCGCGTGCACTTCCGGCGTGCGACGCTCGCCGAAGGCAGCCGGCCGACGGACGTCCACGATGCGCTCGCGCCGGCCGCACGCGCGAACGCGGTGCCGGCGCCGGCGGCGGGTACGTCGGCGGGCCTGTCGCGGCTCAACTATCTCGACACCGGCGACCCGCAGGTCGCGTGCGTCATCGCGAAGGTGCGCAAGGTGATCGGCAAGGACATTCCGATCCTGATCACCGGCGAGACGGGCACCGGCAAGGAGCTGCTCGCGCAGGCGATCCACAACGACTCGCCGCGGCGCGACGCGCCGTTCGTCGCGGTCAACTGCGCGTCGATTCCGGAGACGCTGATCGAATCCGAGCTGTTCGGCTACGAGGAGGGCGCATTCACCGGCGCGCGCCGCAAGGGGGCGATCGGCAAGCTGCTTCAGGCGAACGGCGGCACGCTGTTCCTCGACGAGATCGGCGACATGCCGTATCCGCTGCAGGTGCGGCTGTTGCGCGTGCTGCAGGAGCGCCTCGTCAATCCGCTCGGGTCGACGAAGACGATCGCCGTGGACATCTCGATCATCTGCGCAACGCACCGCGACCTGCGCGACATGATTGCGCAGAACCGCTTCCGCGAGGATCTCTACTACCGGCTGAACGGTCTCGTGGTGCGCCTGCCGCCGCTGCGCGACCGCACCGATCTTGCGGTCGTCGTGCAGAAGATGCTGCAACGGGAGGCGTTCGCGGGCCCCGGCCGGCCGCCGCTCACCGTCGCGCCGGACGTGATGGCGCTGTTCGTGCGCTGCACGTGGCCCGGCAACTTCCGGCAGCTCGGCAACCTGCTGCGCACGGCGGCCGCGATGGTCGACGACGATGGCGAAATCCGGCGTGAGCACCTGCCGGACGATTTCTTCGACGACCTGCGCCGCGGCGATGCCCACGCCGAGCAGGCCGCGCACGATCCGTCCGTCGCACCGTGCGCCGTGGATGCGCTCCCGCCCGCCGATGCGCGTCTGCAGGACGTCGCCGCGTCCGCGATCGCCGCCGCGCTGGCCCGTCACGGCGGCAACGTGTCCGCCGCGGCGCGCGCGCTCGGCGTCTCGCGTAACACCATCTACCGGAAGATGCCGGCCGCCGACGCAGAGCGCCACCCGTCGGACGAAAGCTGACGCGCAGGCCGCGAAATCGCGGTTGCGCGGCAGGCGCTGCGCGCGACCTGTCACAGCCGGTGTGTCAAGTTGCAACACCGGTGTTCAACGATTCAACACCTGTCACCGCCTCCGCGCATCGTGCCGTCGGGGCGGCGAATCGCATTCGCGCGAATCGTGTCGGCTAATCGTAAGGATTCCGTCCCGATGCCCGGTTGACGGCCATGTGCCGGCGTCGGGCCGGCAAAGTACGGCTTCGGCACGCTCCTTGCTGAAGAGGAACCGACCGCTCGATTGCCGCGGTTGTCGGATTCACCGACGCGACTCATCAACTCAACAAGGAGACACATCATGCAGTGGACGACCCCGTCTTACACCGACCTGCGCTTCGGCTTCGAAATCACGATGTACATCGCCAACCGCTGATCGCCGCGCGTGCCGCCCGTTTCGCCGAGGTTGGCGCGGGCGGCCTCGGAGCTGACGCCCATGAAGATCAAGATACTCGGCTCGGGAGCCGGCGGCGGCCTGCCGCAATGGAACTGCAACTGCGCGAACTGTCGTCGCGCGCGCGGCGGAAGCGGCCATGTGCTGCCGCGCACGCAGTCGTCGATCGCGGTCAGCGACGACGGCATCGACTGGATTCTCGTCAACGCGTCGCCCGACATTCTTGCCCAGTTGCGCGCGGATCCGGACCTGCAGCCGGCGCGCGCGATCCGCGACAGCGGCATCGCCGCCGTCGTGCTGTGCGACGCGCAGATCGATCACGTGACGGGCCTGCTGATGCTGCGCGAACGTTCGACGCCGCTGCCGCTCTACGCGAGCGCGCCGGTGCTGGACGACCTGTCGACCGGCTTGCCGCTGGTGCCGCTGCTCGGCCACTACTGCGGCGTCGCTGCGCACACGATCGCGCTCGGCGAGCCGTTCACGGTGCCGGCGGCGAGTGGCATCCGCTTCACCGCGATTCCCGTCGACAGCAAGGCGCCGCCGTATTCGCCGCGGCGCGCGTCGGCCGCGCCCGGCGACAACATCGCGCTGTCGATCGAAGACGTCGCGAGCGGGCGGCGCGCGTTCTATGCGCCGGGGCTCGCGACCGTCACCGACGACGTGCGCGCGGCGATGCACGGCGCCGATCTCGTGCTGGTGGACGGCACGTTCTGGACCGGCACCGAGATGATCGATCTCGGCCTGTCGAGCAAGCACGCGGCCGACATGGGGCATCTCGCGCAGTGCGCGGAACACGGGCAGCCCGGCATGATCGACTGGCTCGACACGCTGCCCGCGCGCACGCGCAAGGTACTCACGCACATCAACAACACGAACCCGATTCTCGACCCGCATTCCGTCGAGCACGCGCACCTGCGCGCGCACGGCATCGACGTCGCGCATGACGGCATGCAATTCCAGGTCTGACCATGAACGCACCGATCCCCGCTACGGCGTTGCACGCGACGCCCTGGAACGCGACCGAATTCGAGGCCCGCTTGCGCGCGCTCGAATCGCGCTACCACATCCATCACCCGTTCAACCGGCGGCTCAACAGCGGCGCGTGTTCGCCCGCGCAGATCCGCGGCTGGGTCGCGAACCGCTTCTACTACCAGATCAACATCCCGCTCAAGGATGCGGCGATCCTGTCGAACTGCCCCGACCGCGACACGCGGCGCCGGTGGATCCAGCGGCTGATCGATCACGACGGGCAGGGCGACAACGAAGGCGGCATCGAGGCATGGGTGCGGCTCGGCGAGGCGTGCGGTCTCGATCGTGCCGAGCTGTGGTCGCTCGAACACGTGCTGCCCGGCGTGCGCTTCGCGGTCGACGCGTATGTGAATTTCGCGCGGCGCGCGCCTTGGCAGGAAGCCGTGTGTTCGTCGCTGACGGAGATGTTCGCGCCGCAGATCCATCTCGACCGGCTCGCGGGCTGGCCGTCGCATTACCCGTGGATCGAGCCGGCAGGGCTGCATTACTTCCGCAGCCGCGTGCCGCTTGCGCAGCGCGACGTCGAGCACGGGCTTGCGGTCACGCTGCAGCATTTCACGACGCCGGATGCGCAGCAGCACGCGCTCGGCATTCTGCAGTTCAAGCTGGACATCCTGTGGTCGATGCTCGACGCCGTCGAAAGGGCCTACCCGTTATGAACGCGATCGATGCTGCCAGCGGCGTGCCGCTGCGCCCCTGCCTGAGGGGCTTGTACCGCCTGCAGTGGGAGGCGGCCCAGGACGCCTACGTGCTCCTCTATCCGGAAGGAATGGTCAAGCTCAACCCGAGCGCGGCCGAGATTCTCGTGCGCTGCGACGGCACGCGCGAGCTCGACGACATCATCGGCGAACTCGAGTGCCTGTTCAGCACGTCGGACCTTGCCTCCGACGTCTACCGTTTCCTCGATCACGCGCGGCTGCGCGGCTGGCTCGACTGACATGGCAACCGACACTTCCCGTCCGTCCGCGCCGTTGTGGTTGCTCGCGGAACTCACGTACCGCTGCCCGCTGCATTGCGCGTTCTGCTACAACCCGGTCGACTTCGCGACGCACGGCGCGGAGCTCGACACCGATGCATGGCGTGCTGTCATCAGCGATGCGCGCGCGCTCGGCGCCGCGCAGATCGGCTTCTCGGGCGGCGAGCCGCTGCTGCGCGACGACCTCGAGACGCTCGTCGCGCATGCGCGCGGGCTCGGTTTCTACACGAACCTGATCACGTCGGGCATCGGTCTGAACGTCGCGCGCATCGAGCGGCTCAAGGCGGCTGGGCTCGACCACATCCAGTTGTCGCTGCAGGATTCGACGCGCGAGCTGAACGATTTCCTGACCAGCACGCGCACGTTCGAGCTGAAGCACCGCGTCGCGCGGCTGATCAAGGCGCACGGCTATCCGATGGTGCTCAACTGCGTGCTGCATCGCTACAACCTGCCGCACGTGGGACAGATCATCGAGATGGCGCTCGATCTCGGCGCCGACTATCTGGAACTGGCGAATACGCAGTACTACGGCTGGGCGATGCTGAACCGCGATCAGTTGATGCCGACCGTCGAGCAGGTGCGCGAGGCCGAGGAAACGGTGAACCGCTACCGCAAGCTGGTCGGCGAGCGCTGCCGGATCCTGTTCGTCGTGCCCGACTATTTCGAGGCGCGCCCGAAGGCGTGCATGAACGGCTGGGGCTCGGTGTTTCTCGGCGTCGCGCCGGACGGCACCGCGCTGCCGTGCCATGCCGCGCGTTCGCTGCCGGGGCTGGCGCTGCCGAACGTGCGCGACCGGTCGCTGAAGGAAATCTGGTACGACAGCGACGCGTTCAACGCGTTTCGCGGCGACGACTGGATGCGCGAGCCGTGCCGCACGTGTGACGAACGGCATACGGATCACGGCGGCTGCCGGTGCCAGGCGTATCTGCTGGCCGGCGACCCGAAGGAAGCCGATCCGGTGTGCGCCAAGTCCGCGCATCACGGGCAGGTCGAGCAGGCGGTGCAATTCGCGCGGCGTCCGGCGCCGCGCGACGAGCAGCCGCTGGTGTTTCGCAGCAAGGAGAATTCGCTCGCGCAATGCGGGGCGGCGTGCGACTGCTGACGACAGACGGCGACGCCGGCAGCGGGAGTGAACGAGGCGAAGAGATGAACACCGTGGTGATCGATATGCAGTCCTCTTCATGGCGGCGAAGTGGTGCGCGTGAGCGAGGATGGCTGAACGCGGGACGGAGTGTGTGATGAGCACCGCTACGTTCGGTGCGCGACAGGTGGGTGGGGCGAACGGTGTCGTCCGCGATCGCGCCCGTCATCGCGGAATGCGCGTCGTGTCGGTCGTCGCTGCCGTGTGTGTGCTGCATGTGGGTGTGTTTGTGCTGATCGCACGCGAACAGGTCGTGCGTAGCGTGCCCGTGCAACGGCAGGTGATGGTGGCGGTGCTGATTGCGCCGACACCGGAGACTTCGACGATGACGACTTCCGCGACGAAGTCGATGGCAGCGTCGCATGCGATGCGTCGGGCGACGTCCGTGCCCCGACCGTCGGCGAGCGGCGAATCGTCAACGACAAAGCCGATTGCACCTGTTCGAGCCCGGCCGCAGGTGCACGACGCGCCTGCGCCGTCGCGGCCAGTGCCTGACGCCGCGACAGCAGAGCGACACGGTGCGCCGCAGAACGTTGTGCCGTCCAATGCCGCGCAGCCGCAGCCGCAGCCGCAGCCGCAGCCGCAGCCGCAGCCGCAGACGCAGACGCAGACGCAGACGCAGACGCAGACGCAGACGCAAGCGTCCCCCGCGCCCACGACGCCCCGCTTCATCGCCCATCCCGAATGCGCACTGGTCAAGCCCGACTACCCGCCACAGTCGCTGCGCATGGGCGAGCACGGCACCGTGCTCGTCGAACTGGAGACCGACGCGGCGGGCCAGGTCGTCGCCGTGCGTGTCGTGACCGGCAGCGGTTATCCGCGTCTCGATGCGGCGGCGCGCGAGGCGGTGCTGGCGAGCCACTGCGCGCCGCATGTGGAGAACGGCGCGCCGATCCCGACACGGGCGCGAGCGCCGATCACGTTCAATCTCGACGAATGACAGGACACCTCATCATGGCAGCCCATGGAATCAATCGCGTATGGGCACAAGGAATGCCTTCCCGCGGCCAGCGAAACCCGAAACTGAAGTGAACGGGCGCCGACGCCCGCCGCTACGCGCCCGCCGGCAACGAACGCGTGTTCCCCCTTCCAGATACAACACGGGCTGCGACGAGATCGATCGTCACCGCCCGTGTGCCGTCATGCCGCGTCAGCTTCGCTCCCGGCCGACTTCAAGCCGCCTGGCAATGCGAACGAAATCAAACCGAGACATCACCCGTCGTCGGCCTTCGCCTGTAGATCCTTCAACCCCTGAATCACGACCAGCAGCGCGCGCCCGTGCTCGTCGGAGCCGTCCCATGCATCGACGATCGCGTCGCGCAGCAGGTCGTTATAGCGGCGGCGCGACGGCCCGGTATCGACACCATAGAAACTGCATAGCTTATTGAATGGCGCGCTGCGGCGCAGACGATGCCCGTTCGACAGCCGCAGGCGCGACACGGTTGGCTGGCTGACCCCGGAAAGTCGCGCGATTTCGCTGGACGAGCGTGTATCTGCCGTCAGGCGGCGCAACAGGTCTTGAACGGGAAAATCTTGGTCCGGGGCTTCCATGCGATGCATTATACCTATACAGTTACGGCTGTTGAATGGGCTTCCTGTCACCAGCGAGGCTGTATCCCGAGAAAGTTGATGACGCTGAAACACCTCCCACCCACGTTCTGCTGGACCAAGATCGGTACCGAGTCCGGCGAGGAACTGCCGACCGTCGTGCTCCGCAAGGAATGGGAGCGCCGGCTCGGGGGCGGGCGTTTTCTGTGGGGCATCAACCAGCCGCTCGGCAGCAGCGCGCAAATCGCTGCGCATCGCACGGGCTCGCTGCTCGCGCTGTTTTCGCCGGTCGCGTCGCGCCCGCGCGTGGGCGAGCGCAAGGACGCGCTGCTGTGGAATGCGTGGGTCGACGCGACCGGCCAGGTGCGGCCGCTTCCGCCGCATACGTTCATCGCGAGCCGCTCGACGCTGCCGTCGGGCCGGCGTCGCGAGCAGCACTACGCGCTCGTGTGCGCGTCGTCCACCGCGCTGACGGTCGGCACGCAGTTGCGCGTGTTTCCCGATCACCTGCGCAGCGTGAGTACGGGCAGGCCGCTCGGCGCCGCACAGGGTGCGGCCGTGGTCGATTGCGTCGGGCGTGCGAAGGAGCAGACGGGCAAGAGCTATCCGCTCGCGTTGTCGGTCGAGCTCGAAGCACCGTATTTCGTGCGGCTCGCGCAGCCGTGCGTGCTGAAGGCGCGCGATCTCGCGGAAGTGAACAAGGCGACGCGCGCGGGCGATTTCGATCGCTTCGTCGAGCTGGTTGCGCGCTTGCGCGGCCGTTCGCCGACGGACGCCGTGCGCGGCGTCACGCGCGACCTGTTCGACGTGCCGCCGATCGAAACCGCGGCCGCGTATGTCGCACCCGCGCATGCGGCGCGATTGCGCAATCGGCCGGCGGCCGAGCATCCGCACGATCGCACGGGCGATCTGTTCGACCTGTCGCCGGGCGAGCCTGCTGCGTTCGGCGGTCTTGCACGCCCGCGCATCGGGCGCGCGTGACGACCGGCGGCGAGAAGATCGAGCAAGAATGTGTTGCACTCTCGCCGTAGCGGATCGGCGAGCACAGAGGGACAATCGGCACGAAGCGCGCGGCGCGGCGGCCGATCCACCATCGATGCGCCGTGGTTCACGCCGCCGACATGCGAACCACGCACACTGAGCGTCGGCATGCTTCACACTGCAACCCTGTAGGAGAAGTGTCGATGTCGACCCACATCTGTTCGCGGGAAGCCCGGGCCGCGCAGCGCTTCGTCGAAGCCACGCGCAACGTCGATCAGGCCTTTCGCGCCGTGCGCGGCGAAAGCGACGACGACGTCTCGTCGGCCGAATACGCACGCGCGATGTCGCGCCTCGATCGCGCGCTCGACGAGCTGGCGCGTGCGCAGGAAGTCTTCGATCGCGTCGTGAGCGCCGACGCGGCGCGCGGCAACTGATTCCGCCGCTTCCTTTTTTTCGCGCGTCGGGCGACGCGCGTTCATCTTCATGCCGGGCGTGCCGCCCGGCATGTCAGTCGCTCATCGCATCCCGACTTCAGACCTTGCGGCCCTCGACCGGATAACCGGGATCGGTGTAGCCGTGCGTCGATGCATGCCCGGGCGGCACGAGCGAATCGACGAACCGTTCGTCGTCGGGGCCGAGTTCGAGCGTCAACGCATCGATGTAGCTGTCCCAGTGTGCTTCGGTGCGCGGCCCCGCGATCGTCGAGCTGACGATGCGGTTCTTCATGACCCACGCGAGCGCGAATGCAACCGACGTCGTGCCGCGCGCGGCCGCATGCGCGGCCACCTGCTGCGCAATATGCAACGACTCGGGCCGCCATTCCGTCTGCTGGATGCGGCGGTCGCCGCGGCCCGCGCGCGAATCGGCGGGCGGCTGCGCATCCACCGGATATTTGCCGGTCAGCACGCCGCGCGCGAGCGGGCTGTACGGCACGACGCCGATGCCGTAATGCGCGGCGGCCGGAAGCTGTTCGACTTCGGCCGTGCGATCGACGAGGTTGTACAGCGGTTCGCTCGCGACCGGACGATCGATGCCGAGCTGGTCCGCGAGCCGCACGATCTCGGCGATGCGCCAGCCCTTGAAGTTCGACAGTCCGACGTAGCGCACCTTGCCTTGCCGGATCAGGTCGGCCACCGCGCGCATGCCTTCGTCGAGCGGCGCATCGGTCAGCGCGCGATGGAAATAGAGGATGTCGATGTAATCGGTGCCGAGCCGCTTCAGGCTCGCGTCGACCGATTCGACGATCCATTTGCGCGACTGGCCCTGCCGGTTCGGCCCCGCGTCCGGGCCGGCCGGATAGCCGAACTTCGTCGCGACGACCCAACTGTCGCGACGCGGCGCGATCGCGCGGCCGACGATTTCTTCCGAACGACCGGCGTGATAGACGTCGGCCGTGTCGATGAAATTGACGCCCTGGTCGAACGCCTTGGCGATGATGCGCGCCGACGTCGCTTCGTCGGTCTCGCCGCCGAACATCATCGCGCCGAGGCACAGCGGCGACACCTTGAGCGCGCTGCGCCCGAGATAGCGGTAATCCATGCGAATGCTCCATGCGGGCACGGGCCCGCCGGTTGAAGGAAAGGGGCGGCGCTCAGACGCCGGCTTCGTCGAACACGCGCTGCGCGATCGGCAGCGCCGAGCTCGCGGTCGGCCAACCCGAGTAGAACGCGAGGTGCGTGATCGCTTCGATCAGCTCGTCGCGCGTGAGGCCGTTGTCGAGCGCCTTCTTCAGATGGAACGGCAGTTCGTTCACGCGATACAGCGACACGAGGCTCGCGACCGTGACGAGGCTGCGATCGCGCGGCGACAGGCCGGCGCGCTGCCATACATCGCCGAACAGCACGTTGTCGGTGTAGTCGGCGAGGGCGGGCGCGATCGCGCCGAACGCCTTGTGCGCAGGGGAAGTCGGTTCGGACATCGAGGGCTCCGGGAAACGTGGGGAACGTCGACGATGGTAGCGACCGATGCGCCTATCGATAATCCCCAACAATTCGCATGCACTTATCGAGCGGATTCATGAATCGTGGCCCGGTGCCGACGCCCGCGCAGCTCATGCGCGATAGCGCAGCGTATCGACGATCAGCGAAAGCGCGCGCGACGACTGCCGCCGGCTTGCGTAGTACAGGTGATGGCCGGGAAACGTCGGGCACCAGTCGTCGAGCACGCTGTCGAGGCGGCCGGCGGCGACATGCGGCGCCGCGAGTTCGGCGGGCACGTACGCGAGCCCGTAGCCGGCGAGTGCGGCATCGAGCATCTCGTACGTGCCGTTGAACGTGACCTGCCCGTCGACGCGCACCTGCAGCGTGTCGCCGCCGCGCGCAAGCTCCCACGCGTACAGCGCGCCGTGCGTCGGCAGGCGCAGGTTGATGCAGTCGTGCGCGACGAGATCCTGCGGCGACGCGGGGCGCGTGCGTTCCGCGAAATACGCGGGCGCGCCGACGATCGCCATCTTCAGGTCGGGCGAGATGCGCACGGCGATCATGTCCTTCGCAACCTGGTCGCCGAGCCGGACACCGATGTCGAAGCGCTCCGCGACGATGTCGGACAGCCCGTAGTCGGTCACGAACTCGACCTTCAGGTCGCGATAGTCGCGCAGCACCGGCGCGAGCTTCGGCCACAGCAGCGTGCGGATCGCGTAGTCGGTCGCGTTGATGCGCACGGTGCCGGCCGGCTTGTCGCGCAGCTCCGCGAGCGCCGACAGCTCGGCCTCGATTTCGTCGAAGCGCGGTGCGAGGTTGCGCAGCAGCCGCTCGCCGGCTTCGGTCGGTGCGACGCTGCGCGTCGTGCGCGTGAGCAGGCGCACGCCGAGGCGCGTTTCGAGCGAGCGGATCGTATGGCTGAGCGCGGATTGCGACACGCCGAGCTGGGCGGCTGCACGCGTGAAGTTGCGCTCGCGCGCGACGGCGATGAAGGCGAGCAGGTCCGCAAAGTTGTCGCGCGGCATGGAGGAAGTCGGGTGGTCGGTGCCAGCGCATCGTACCACCGCGTTCACCGGGCCGCGCGGCGGCGCGGCGCGCGCGTCAGCCCGCGCGCGTCATGCCCGGCGCTGGGTCCGCGGGATGGAACGCGTAGCCGCGATGCTGGAACGACGCCGCGAAGAACCGCATCTGGTAGCGGATCGCATTCGACCAGTAATCCCAAGTATGGCCGCCCGGCCGCTCCGCGTAGTCGTGCGGCACGCCGAGCGCGACGAGCCGTTCGTGCAGCGTGCGGTTCGACCCGACGAACGCGTCGTCGCGGCCGCAGTCGATCGTCACGTCGAGATGTGCGCGCACGAACGCGCGCGCGCTTTCGACGATCACGTTGCGGTTCCAGAACGACGGATGGCGGCCGGGGTCGCCGAACACGTGGTCGATGCCCGGCTCGTCCTCGCAGCAGCGCGGATCGACCGCGCCGCTGATGCTGCCGACCGCGCCGAACGTGTCGGGCCGGTCGAGCGCGATGCGCAGCGCGCCGAAGCCGCCCATGCTGAGCCCGGTGATCGCGCGGGCGCGCTGCGTCGCGATCGTGCGGAAGTGCGAATCGACATAGGACACGACTTCGTCGCCGATGAAGGTTTCGTAGCGGCTGCCCGAATCGAACGGGCTGTCGATGTACCAGCTTTCGTGTCCGCCGTCGGGCATCACGAGGATCACGCGGTAGCGGTCGGCCAGTGCGGCGATGTGCGTGTTCGACGTCCAGTCGGTATGGTCGCCGCCCGAGCCGTGCAGCAGATAGACGACCGGATAGCGTTCGCCGTTGCGGTTGGCGCGTGCGTAGTCGTCGGGCAGCACGACGGTCGCCCTGAGCGTCTCGCTCATCGCGGCGCTGGGGATCGCGACGACCCGCGCATGAAACGCGAAGGCAGGGCTCGCGACGGCGAGCAGCAGAAGCAGCCAGCAGGCGCGTGCCACGTACATCGGTCCTCGCATGTGTCGACTCCGTCCGGCGCCGGGGGCCGGGAAAACCCTGTTCGGACGACTCTAGCAACCGCACCTTTCAACCAAATTTCGGCGAATCCTGCGGGCTGTCAGGCGGGCGGCGCGCACACGATGCGCTCGATTGCGTCGCGAAATGCGTCGGGCCGCTCGGCCGGCATCAGGTGCCCGCAACGTTCGATCGTGTCGAAGCCGGCGCAGCGCGCGAGCGCCCAGTCCGGCACATGCCAGCCCGCGCGTGAACGCTCGCCCGCGACGAGCCAGACCGGATGACGCTCGAACACCTGCTCGAGCGCCTCCAGGTAGCCCGGTTCGCCGGTCGTCGCGACCACCGAGCGACCCATCGCGCGCAGCGTCGACGCCGGCTGATGCGCGAGCCAGCGGCGTGCATCGTCGAGCATCCGCGGTGACGGATCGTCGATCGCGCCACGCAGCCAGTCGAGCGGATCGGCGCGCAGGCCGTCGAGCATCGCGTTGGCTTGCACGGGCGTCATGCGGCCGACCGACGCCGACCAGAACGCATCGTCGAGCGTGAAATTGCCTTCGACATTGACGACGCGCCGCACGCGCTCGGGGTGCGTATGCGCGAACAGCATCGCGATCGCGCCGCCGACCGAGTGGCCGACGACATCGACCGGCTGCACGCCGAAATGCGCGTCGACGGTTTGCCGGACATGCTCGACCTGCGCGGCGAGCGTGATCGCGTCGAACGGCGTCGCACGATGTGCGCCATAGCCGAGCAGGTGAGGGGCGAGATGCGGGCCGTTCCATCCGCGCACGTCGAACGTGCCGATGAAACCGTGGATGAACACGACGGGGGCGGGCCGGGTCATTGGGCGGGCGCGGAAGGAAGGGGCGGCAATTCGAGTTCGGCGAGCAGTTCGTCGAGTTCGAGCACGTGCGTGCGGTCGTGATCGAGCAGTTCGCGTACGAGTTCGTCGAGCGACATGCGGCGGATGCCGTCGCGCAATCCGCAGCGCGCGAGTTGCGCGGGTTCCAGCACGGCGGCCGTTGCACACAACGCGGCGCGGCCGGAGCGAAATGCCGCGGCTGCACGGTCGAGCGGCTGCGCGAGATAGTCGCGTTGCGCGGCGAGTGCGGTGCCGTCGACCGACGCGATCACGGGCAGTTCGACCGTGCGCACGGCGTCGATGCGTTCGACGAACACCGCGTCGAGGTCGCGCAGGTGGCACGCATGCTCGACCAGCGAGAAGCCGGTGCCGGCCGGGCGGCGCGTGCACAGCGCGGCCGGCACGTGCGCGGCATACGCGGCGAGCCGGTCGGGCATGCGGGCCAGCTCGGCGACGACGTCGGCGAACGGCAGCCGTTGCGGATACGCGCTGAACACCGCGCCATAGCTGAACAGCGTGCCGCCGAGCCGCCCGCGCGCCTGCACGACGTCGTGGCCGTGGCGGCGCATGACTTCCGCGACCATTGCACCGCAGAACTGGCGGGCGGTCGTGTCGGCTTCGATTTCGGGGAAGGTGCGCGCGATTTCGTGCTGGATCGCGCCGATCGCGGCGACGCCGACGCGCGACAGCGCAGCGAACTCGAGATAACGCTCGGGTTGCGCGATCAGCGCTTCGAGCTGGGTGCCGAGCGCGGTGGTGCGGAAACGGTCGAAACGGGAATGCATGACGAACAGGTCCTGCCGAGTAACGTGTCAAAACGATACGTTACTCGGCAGGGCTCCGTCAACCGGGCGGTGCGACCCGCCCGGCGCGACGCTAGCCGGCGAGCGCCGTGAGCAATGGGTTCCGCATGATTCCGGTCGCCAGCGGCTGACGGCCGAATTCATGCCACCGGATGCGACGGCGCCGCGTCGCGCCGGGAATCGGCTTCGCGAACAGCAGCGGATCGTCGCTCCATGCCCGGGCGCCGCGCTGGCTACGCTCCCGCCTGCCGCTCAGGACTTCTGCCGGGCGTCGATTTCCGCGCGCAGTTTCGCTTCCTGCTCCAGCAGCTCGGGCGTGAATTCCGCGCCGAAATCCTCGGGCGAGAACACCTGACGGATCTCGATCTCCGATTCGCCGGGCATCGGGTTCGGGCAGCGCTTGACCCATTCGACGGCTTCGTCCATCGAGTTCACCTGCCACAGCCAGAACCCGGCGATGAGTTCCTTGGTTTCGGTGAACGGGCCGTCGGTGACGGACCGGTCCTTGCCGGCGAAGCGTACGCGCTTGCCGCGGGCGCTCGGGTGCAGCCCTTCGCCGGCGAGCATCACGCCGGCCTTCACGAGTTCCTCGTTGTACTGGCCCATCGCGGCCAGCAGTTCGGTGTCGGGCATCTTGCCGGCTTCGGAATCGGCGGTTGCCTTGATGATGACCATGACGCGCATTGTGGTTTCTCCTGGATCGGGAAAGGTGGAGTGGGTGTCGGCCGTGCGGGAATACCGACCAGTGCTTGCGATGGTACGACGGACGACGCGCGGCGAAATCGACATCGGCACGAAAAAAACACCGTTGCGCGGGCGGCTGGCACGCTGGCTGACCGCCCCGCCAAAACTGGTATGCTGATCCTCACCACGTCTACGCGGAGGGTGCCATGGCTGCTAAAGAAGTCTCGAAGAAGAAATACCTGAAGATCCTGAACAAACGCTTGCGTGCCGAACCGGCGGCCCCGGACGGCGCGTCGTTCGTGTTTTTCCCGGTGGGCGCGAAGGCGAAGCACGCGACGGGTGTCGTGTCCTCCGACGCGCGCAGCAAGCGCGAGCTGGCGGTGATGGCCGCGGTCCAGCGCAAGGCGGCCGAAGAGTTCGTCGTCACCGGCGCCTGACCGGCATCCGTCATACCATCGCTTGCGTCGCCGCCTGCGTGCCTTACGCGGCGGCGGCTTCGCAATGCGCGATCGTACCGGCCAGCACGCGCGGGATGTCGTGCGTGATGGCCGGCCCGTGCATCGGCAGGATGATGTCGAGATCGAGCGCCTGGAGGCGGCGCAGCGCGCTCGTCAGGTGCGCGAGCGACGGCAGGTAGTCCGAGCGCGCGATTGCCGCGACGCATCAATGGCTGCACGAACCGGTGCCTCGATGCAGGCTAGCAGCGTCGAACCGGACGTGAAGCCTGTCGGTTCACGCAGCGGCCGGGAACAGCGCCGAACACCATCCCGGCCGGAAAGAAAACCGCCATCCGATCCGCGGATCAGGACACCTTGTCCGCTGCCGCAGCCGGATACCGGCCGCTGCCAGCGGCTCCGTCGCCCGCCGCCAACTGCTCCAGCGCGAGGCCTTTCGTCTCGATCCCGAGCGTCCACACGGCGATCGCGGCCGCGATGAACGACAGCGCGCCGAGCGTGAACACGCCGCCCTGGCCGAACACGGGCAGCACGACACCGACCACGTAAGGCCCGATCAGCGAGCCGACGCGCCCGATCGCCGACGCGAAGCCCGAGCCCGTCGCGCGCGCACCGGTGCCGTACAGCTCGGGCGTGTACGTGTACAGCGCGGCCCACATCCCGAACAGGAAGAACTGCATCGCGAGGCCCGTGCCGATCAGCAGCGCCATGCTGCCGCCGTACAGCGCGCTCTGGCCGTATGCATACGCCATCGCGCCGCCGCCGATCAGCGATGCGATGCAGGTCGGCTTGCGCCCCCAGCGCTCGACGAGCCACGCGGCGCACAGGAAGCCCGGCACGCCGCCGAGCGAGATCAGCACCGTGTAGAACACCGATTTCGTGACCTCGAAGCCGGCCTGCTGCAGCAGCGCACCGAGCCACGACGTGAGGCCGTAGAAGCCGAGCAGCGCGAAGAACCACAGCAGCCACACCATCACCGTGCGGCGGCGGTACACGCCGCTCCAGATTTCGCGCAGCGCGCCGCTGCTGCGTGCGGCCACCGGTTCGGCGAGCCGCGACGGCGGCGGCAGCGTCGTGACGCCGGCCGAGCGCATCACCTTCGCCTCGATGGTGTGCATCACCGTGTCGGCTTCCGTGTGCCGGCCCGCATGCTCGAGCCAGCGCGGCGATTCGGGCACGATGCGGCGCACGACGAGCACGAACACCGCGGGAATCGCGAGCAGCGCGAACACCGTGCGCCAGCCGAACTGCGGCAGCACGAAGTACGCGACGATGCCGGCCGTGATGAAGCCGAGCGGCCAGAAGCCGTCCATCAGCGCGATCAGCCGGCCGCGTTTCTCGGTCGGCACGAATTCGGACAGCAGCGTCTGCGCGACCGGGAATTCCATGCCCATCCCGATCCCGAGCAGCACGCGGTAGACGATCAGCGCGTCGACGCTCTGCGCGGTCGAGCACAGGTACGACGCGGCGCCCCACAGCACCATGCTCCACTGGAACACGGGCCGGCGGCCGAAACGGTCGGCGAGCAGGCCGGCGACGGCCGCGCCGAGCACCATCCCGAAGAAGCTTGCGCTCGCAACGAGGCCGGCGGCCGCGGTCGACAAACCGAACTCCTTGCGGATCGAGCCGAGCACGAACGTCATCGTGCCGAGGTCGACCGAGTCGAAGAAGAACGCGATTGCGATGATGAAGAAGATCCGCTTGTGATAGCCGGAGAACGGCAGGCGTTCGAGCCGGGCGGCGGCGGAGGCGGGAGCGGTGGCGGCGGGCATGGCGTCCTCTGAAATGAAAAGGGGCCTCGCAGCGCATGCTCCAAGGCCCCGGTGCTTCGGTATTCAGTAGACGCGACCACAAAATGCCACATCAGAGGAAAAGCGCCGCCTGCTTGCCCAAATGCGTCATCGGCGGGCGGCGCGCGATGCGTCAGTTCTTCAGCTTGTATCCGGTGCGGAACATCCACGCGACGATCGCGAGCAGGATCACGAGGAACAGCCCGGTTGCGGCGAGGCTGATCCACACGTGCACGTCGGCGAGCCCGTAGAACGACCAGCGGAAGCCGCTGACCAGGTACACGATCGGGTTGAACAGCGTGATGATGCGCCACGCGGGCGGCAGCATGTCGACCGAATAGAAGCTGCCGCCGAGGAACGTGAGCGGCGTGATGATCAGGAGCGGCACGAGCTGCAGCTTCTCGAAGCTGTCGGCCCAGATGCCGATCACAAAGCCGAACAGGCTGAACGTGACCGCCGTCAGCACGAGGAACAGCACCATCCAGAACGGATGCAGGATATGCAGCGGCACGAACAGGCCGGCCGTCGCGAGGATGATGACGCCGAGCAGCATCGACTTCGACGCGGCCGCGCCCACGTAGGCGATCACGATCTCCCAGTACGACACGGGCGCGGACAGGATCTCGTAGATCGTGCCCGTGAAGCGCGGGAAGTAGATGCCGAACGACGCGTTCGAGATGCTTTGCGACAGCAGCGACAGCATCACGAGGCCCGGCACGATGAACGACCCGTAGCCGATGCCGTTCACGTCGCTGATGCGCGAGCCGATCGCGGAGCCGAACACGACGAAATACAGCGACGTCGAGATCACCGGCGCGATGATGCTCTGCATCAGCGTGCGGCGCGTGCGGGCCATTTCTGCGCGGTAGATCGCGCGGATTCCTTGCAGGTTCATGTGCGTCAGGCTCCTTGTACGCCGTTGCGGCGGTTGTCGATCAGGCTGACGAAAATATCCTCGAGCGAACTCTGCGTCGTGTGCAGGTCGCGGAAGCCGATGCCGGCCGAGCCGAGCGCGTTGATCAGCGTTGCGATGCTCGCGTCATCGCGCTGCGAGTCGTACGTGTAGACGAGCGCGGCGCCGTCGTCCGCGCGTTCGAGCCCGAACGGCGTGAGCGCGGGCGGCACGTCCGCGAGCGGATGCTCGAGATGCACGGTGAGCTGCTTCTTGCCGAGCTTGCGCATCAGTTCGCGCTTTTCCTCGACGAGCACGAGCTCGCCGCCGAGGATGATGCCGATCCGGTCGGCCATTTCCTCGGCTTCCTCGATGTAGTGCGTGGTCAGCAGGATCGTCACGCCGCTTTCGCGCAGCGAATCGACGAGCTTCCACATGTCGCGGCGCAGCTCGACGTCGACGCCGGCCGTCGGCTCGTCGAGGAACAGGATGCGCGGCTCGTGCGACAGCGCCTTCGCGATCATCACGCGGCGCTTCATCCCGCCCGACAGCGTCATCAGCTTGTTGTCGCGCTTGTCCCACAGCGACAGCGCCTTCAGCGTCTTCTCGATATGCGCGGGATCGGGCGCCTTGCCGAACAGGCCGCGGCTGAACGACACGGTCGCCCAGACGGTTTCGAACGCGTCGGTGGTCAGCTCCTGCGGCACGAGGCCGATCATTTCGCGGGCCGCGCGGTATTGATCGCGGATGTCGTGGCCGCCGACCGTCACGCGGCCTGCGGTCGGCGTGACGATGCCGCAGATCGAGCCGATCAGCGTCGTCTTGCCGGCGCCGTTCGGCCCGAGCAGCGCGAAGATCTCGCCGGGGCGGATGTCGAGGGTCACGTGCTTCAGCGCCTGGAAGCCGGACGCGTAAGTCTTGGAGAGGTCGGAGACGGAAAGGATCGGTTGCATGCTCACGGATGGCACGGCCGGCCGGCGCGACGGTGTGTGCCGCGCGTTCCCGGCGTCGTCGCCGCTGCGAAGCGGTCGGGATCGGGGACGGCATGGCGAACGGGCGTCATGTCGAACGGCGTTGTGATGCGGGATCGCGGGACCGCCATATTAGCAATCGGTAGATGGAAATGCATTCTGGTGGAAAGGCCGTGCGATACCGGAGCCGAATTTGCGTGAAATGATCAGGCGTCGCTCGATAAATCGGTTCTTTATTTGAATTGCGCGAACAATGGGTGTCGTTTTCGGCGAATCGGGCGGCGACCGCATTGTCTCGCCGCCGCGCGGCGGCCGGCCCGCCGACTGTGCTGCCCGAACGCCTTCACGCCGTACCGGGACGGCATGCCTGGCGCTCGCGATAATGCGTTCCTTTCACGGTTTACGGAGCGGCGCGAATGTCTTTGATCGATTTCAAATCCGTTGCGGCCGCGCAGGCCGTCGCGTGGAAATCCACGATCGTCGGCGAGGTCGGGCCGGCCAGGATCAAGGTGTTGCGCATGGATGCGCAGCCTTACGAAGCGGAAGTGCACGACTACAACGAGGGGCTGCTGGTGCTCGACGGCCAACTGATGCTCGAAGTCGGCACGGAGACGGTCGTGGTCGAGGCCGGGCAGATGTATCTCGCGCTTGCCGGCACGCGCCACGCGGTGCTGCCCGGCAGCCACGGCACGCTCGCGATCATCGACGTGTAAGGCTTTTGCGGCCGCGTCGGCGAGGCCGCCTGCGGGCCGGCTCGCTTGCCCGCCCGGCGCGGGAAGCGGCCCGCCGCGCCAGGCCGTCGCGCGGGCCATCTATTTGTCTGAGCAAATAAATTGAAGGCCGTTTGAAAAACTGTCAAGCACCGTGAAAACACTAGGATCGCGCGGTTCCGTTCGTTTGGAACTCTGCATCCATTTACTTGTTTGAATGGTCCGATCATAGTCTCGACAAACGACGCATCACGATAACGAATCAAGCGTACGTACGGAGACCAATTCATGCGACGCGTATCCGCGGGGCCAGTCGGACTGCCTTTTCCCGGTTTTTCGCTGAATGCAGGCGCGACGCAGGTCGCCCGCCTGCGTTGTCGCATCGCCGTGTAGCGGCGAACCACTTTCCGTTTTGATCGTTCCGACGGCGCCGTGCCGCATGACGGCGCCGCGGGAGAGCGTTTGTCTGCCGCCGCGGCTTTCGTCGCATGTGCATGAGCTGCGGGGCGGTTGCATGGCGAACACCATCATGCGCCGCGCGTTCGTGCGGCGGCGCGATACCAACCGGCGGGCCATGCAGCCCGTCCGGGCGAGACCTGTCGTACCCGAAAAGGAGGGGTTGATGATTTGCATTCCTGAATGGCGGAAGGCGATCCTGTCGTGCGCGGTACTGGCGATGCCGTTCATCGCCGGCTGCGGCGGCGGTGACGATCCGGGGCCGATCAACGTGCCGCAGTGCTCCGGCAGCGCATGCGGGCCGAGCGGCCCCATCACGCAGCCGCCCGTCGTGACGAAGCTGTGTCCGGATTCGCTCGATTACACGACGACCTACACGGGCGGCGCCGGCAGCGGCGAGTACGTGAAGGTGAAATTCGACACGACGAAGCTCACTTACCAGATGCAGTTCATCGAATCGTCGGTGCCGACGTCGGCAGGGCAAGTCAACAACACACGTGCGGGCCTGACGATCAGCGGCGCGTTCCATCATCCGACCAATCTTCCGACCGCCGAGCAGAACCGCTGCGCGTTCGTGCTCGACAGCGGCGCGACCAGCGACGGCGCGTATTCGGTGACGATCAAGCGTACCGATCCGCCGATGCTGTTCGTCGGCAATGGCGTGGTTGGCGGCGGGATTCCGGGGGCGACGATCGCGTTCGCGGGCCTCGAGCCGATTCCGGGTCTCGTCCTTGGCGTGGTGCCGTCGCGCACGTTCGATTTCTATCCGTTCATCGGCTTTGTCGAAACGGAAACCGACTTCACGAAGGTCGCGGGCAACTACAACGAAGTGGGCATTCACCTGTCGCCCGTCGGCGGCAGCGCCCAGAGCAGTAGCGGGGCGGTCGGCTGGGAGCCGGACGTGGTCAACTGGAACCAGACGCTCAATGCGGACGGTTCGTGCACGATCACCCAGAATAGCGACTACTCGTGCCAGACCACCGGGTCGCCGTGGGCATTGCGCAAGAACGCCGACGGATCGGCCGACAACGTGTTCGTGAGCAACGCGGTGGCGAACCAGTTCGGTGCGGTTTCGTATCCGGTGGCGGGTCAGGCGCCGGGCCTCGTGATCGCGACGCCGAGCCAGGCGAAGGGGATCATGATCGTCGGCAAGCTGAACGGTGTGCGGGTGCCGGTCGTGATTCGAGTCGGTTACACGCATGTCGATTCGAGCAATGCGCTGGCGTCGGTCGCCGATGCCGAAGTGGGGATCTCGATGCTCTCGTCGACCACCGCCATCGCGGCAAACTCGCTGAAGGGCGGCTTCATCGGAGCAACGAGCGCGTCCGCATGTGGTGTCGTGGCGCCCAGCACCGCGACGTTCGCGGTCGCGAATTCGGGCCCGAGCTTCAACAACAACGTGCCGCACCCTGATCTGCCCGGCAGTTTCAACGGCACCTTCTTCCTGGCGCAGGCGGGCAGCTGCAACGACGGCACCGCCGTCTCGACGATCTCGGCGAACTACACGTCCACGCTGTTCCAGGGCAATACCGCGGCGTTCATCGATCCGCAGACGTCGTCGGTGAGCTCGCAGTTCGCGCTCGACTATACGCAGGCCACGCCCGGCAAGATCAAGGTCACGGCCACGCAGGACTTCAACGCGCAAGGCGCAAGCGGCAACGTCGCGATCTTCAAGAAGGGCGACACGGGCTGGATCGTGACGGCCGGCAACGTCTACGCCATGGTCGTCAACAACAGCCAGGTCAACCCGTTCTTCACGGTCGGCGCGTTCGTCCAGTAACCGCGCACTGAACCAGTCGCACCGGCGGCGCATGCGTCGCCGCCGGCGAAACGAATTTCAAGAGGATTCCTATGAATTTGAAACAATGGATGGCCGCGGCCTCGCTCGCGCCCGTGCTGGCTGCGTGCGGCGGCGACGGCGACCCGCCGCCCGCACCGGTGGTGCGGCTGTGCCCGCAGACGATCGACTACAACACGGTGTTCATCGGCGGGTCAGGGTCGGGCGAGCTCGTAAAAGTGCAGCTCGACACGACGAAGATGACGTACCGGATGACCTACCTCGCGTCGCCGGTGCCGACTACCGCAGGCACCGTGCAGCCGACGCGCGACACGGCGCCGGCCAACGTCGTCGACGGTACGCTGGCCGACGAAACGGGCCTGCCGACCGTGAAGCTGAACCAGTGCACGTTCCGTATGCAGAACGCGAGCCTCGACCCGAGCCGCCCTGCGCGGCTGTTCCTCGGCGAGGGCGTGCTGGGCGGCGCGATTCCCGGTGCGACGATCCAGTTCGATGGCGTGATCGGCGTCGGCAAGATTCCGAAGACGACGTTCCCGTACTACCCGTTCATCAGCTTCTCGTCGCTGGAAACCGATCTCACGAAGATCGCCGGGACCTACAACCAGCTCGGCTATCACCAGGTGCCGTCGCAGAACTTCCAGCCGGTGGCGCTCGACCAGAAGGTGACGATCAACGCGGACGGCAGCTACGTCGAGACCGACAACTTCGGCAAGAAGAACGGCGGGCAGCCGCTTGCGTCGAGCGCGACCGTGAACCAGCCGTTCACGCTGCGCCCGGATGCGCCGGCATTCCAGTCGCTCAACTACCAGCCGCAGATTCCGCCGACGCTCGCCGCGCTCGATCCGGCGAAGGCCGGCAAGGGGATCCTGATCGTCGGCAAGCTGCGCAACCAGCTCGTGCCGGTCTTCATTCGCACCGGTGCCGCGAACGCGGACCTGACGCAGGGCCCGCCGAGCGCGGACGACGAATCGGGCATCTCGTTCCTGGGCCCGCAGACGGCGATCGCGCCGGGCTCGCAGAACGGCGAGTACACGGGTGTCGACAGCGCGTTCAACTACCGCGCGACCGCGCTCATCGGCGCGCAGGCGACGCTGCTCGATCCGTTCAACGCGTCGCAGGCCGCGCTCACGCGCGCGCTGAACCTCGACTTCACGCAGAAGGTGCCGGGCGTCGTCACGACCGTGCATGCGGATGCGGCGTCGGGCCCGGCGACCGGCAAGTTCGTGTTCACCGGCGGCGTGTTCGGGTTCCTCGACATGGCCGATACGAGCAATCCGTACTTCACGGTCGGCGCATTCGTGCAGTGACCACACCCGGACGGAGACACGGCGGCGTCGCGCGCGGATGCGCGGCGCCCGGACAGAATGAGGGGAGACTTCATGAAGAAGCTGATTGTCGCGGGTGTCGTCGCAGGCATGTCGACGCTCGCATCGGCCCAGCAGGCGGGCGACAACGTCGCGACGCTGGGCTGGCTGCACATCATGCCGCAGGATTCGACCAACGGGTTGACGACGAATCTCGCGAACATGCCGATCAACGGGCCGCTGCGCCTGCCCGGGTCGTTCACGTCGCCGGGCACGAGCCTGACGGTCAACAATGCCGATACCGTCGGCCTCACGCTCACGCACTTCTTCACCGACCACATCGCGGTGACGTCGGTGCTCGGCGTGCCGCCCGAGTTCACGCTGACCGGCCACGGCGTGATCCGGCCGCCGGGCCCGGCCGGCTCGCTCGGCTCGGTCGACATGGACAAGACGTCGAACCAGCCGGCCGTGAAGAACGCGCGGCAGTGGAGCCCCACGATCATCCTGCAGTACTACTTCAATGCACCGACGGCGAAGTTCCGCCCGTTCGTCGGGATCGGCGTGGCCTATAGCTGGTTCAGCAACATCGAGCTGAACGGCAACTTCGCGAAGGACATCAACGAGAACCTCGGCAGCGTGCTCGCGGCCGGCGCCGGCAAGCCGGGGGCGACGTCGGTGGAGGGCAAGGCGTCTTCGTCGTTCACGCCGGTCTACAACGTCGGCGCGAGCTACGCGATCGACAAGCACTGGGGGCTGACGGCGACGCTCACGTACATGCCGTTGAAGACCTACTCGTCGCTCGTGATCAAGGCCGCGGACGGTTCGACGCTCGCGACCACGCGCACGCGGCTGAAGGCCGATCCGCTGATCACGTTCGTCGGGATTTCCTACAAGTTCTGAGCCGTCCGGCGCGCATGACGCGTGCCGGCGGCTTCCTGCGACCGGCTGGCCGGACCAATCCGGCCGGGAAGTCGCGTTCCTGGCGGCGTGCCGCCATTTGTGAAGAGAGGGGGCAGTTCAAATGAGCATTCGCAAAATCGTATCGCTTGTTGCTGCAGTGGCTTTCACCGCGGTTTCGGCCGCGCCTGCTTTCGCAGTCACCGTTTCGCGTGCCGACGGGCAGCCGATGAACCCGAACGGCGAACCGTTCTCCGTATCGGGGCTCACGAACCTCAGCAAGGGATCGATTACCGCATCCTGCAACGCGACGTTCAACGGCACGATCACGTCGACCGGCATCGTCAACATCACGTCGACGCAGTTTACCGGCGGCGCCACCTGCGGCCTGATCAGCGGCACGGCGAGCAGCACGTCGCCGTGGACGGGCCAGGCTGACAGCACGACGCAGTTGACGATCAATAACGTGCACGTGAACGTCACGCTGCTCGGCGCGTGCGGCCCGAGCAAGGTGGTAACGGTATGGAACGATCCGAACTCGTCGCTGACGTTCAATAACTCCGCGTTGACGCCGAATTGCACGGTGTCCGGCACGGTCACGACGTCGCCGAAGTTCCACGTGCAGTAAGCGTCGCGGATCGAAGCGGGGCGCCCGTCGCGCGCGAGGGCCGTGAGGCATGCGCGGCGGGTTTCCGCAGCTTCGATGCGTTCGTGTCGTCGCGCGTATCGGCGCGACGGCCGATTGGCCGCCCGTGTCGCGATCCGATGCGGGCGGACATACAAGGTCGGCACGGCGTACCGCGCCGACCGATTCGACTGAAACAACATCATTCCGATTGGCCAGAACACTCCCGGACGCCCCATGCTTACTGACCCAGCAGAGTATGGCGATGCCCGCGGCGCGACGCCTGACCGGCTGCGCACGGCCGCGTGGTTGCAGTACCTGATCGAACATCTCGACGCTGCCGCATGTGTGGCGGCGGGCGACGCCGGCGACACGACAGTCGGCGCGTCACACGCGATACGCATGCGGGCAGGGGTGAGCCTGTCTCGCGACGCAGCGGCCGTTCTTCACCGGCTCGTACCGTGGATCGCAACGGATGGCGGCGGCTGCGCATGCGACCCGACCGACCCGCTCGGCGCGTGCTCGCATGTGCCTTCCGCGCAGCAACTCGCCGAAGCCGAACGTTGTTGCCCCGGCTCGCGCGCCGTGTTCGAAACCGCGCACGGCGTGATCGATGCATGCGCATTCGACGATCCCGATGTCGGCTGGGCCGCGCTCGCGCGGATTGCCGGCGGTGTCGAATGCAACGACGACGAAGCTGGCGAATGCACCGCAGATGAAACAGACGGGCAGGGCGAGCCGCCCCTTGCGAAGAACCTGAGAGAAAAGCTGGCCGTCATCGCGGCGACGAGTGCGGAAACATCGGCCCGGCCCGGTGCCATCATCGACGCGATCGTGCTCCGCGCATGCGGCCCGCGCGACGACGCATCACGCATCGACGAGATGGCGGCGCTCGCGATGTTCTCGGCCACGCTCGCCGCCGGCAACGGGATGTCCGTTGCCGCGTATGGCGGTCAGCACAACCTCGTCGCGCGGGCGATCCGCACGCATCGCGCCGATCTCGCGTCGGTGGACGGGTTGCTTGCCGCGCTGTCCGTGTGCCGGCTCGACCGACTCGTCGGCGCGGGCAGCTTCTGGGCGTACTACCTGCTGGCGGGTATCGTGATCGCGGCGCCGGAGGCAGTGCGGGAAATCGGCCGCCGTTTTCATGGAGACACATGGCAGGCGTGGCTCGATCACGTGCTCGCGTGGCCGGCGGTCAGCCGCTTCGGGCCGAAGGAGGATGTCGCGTTCGACCGCCTGCGCGACGCGATGAGCCTGACGTCGCGATGGAATCCGATCGTCCGCGCAAAGCGGATGCGGACGCGGGCCGTGGTGACGGCTCGGTTCGGCGAAGACGCGGGGAAGGCTGATCGACCCGCAGTCGTTGGTGACACGAAACGAAACGACCCGCGCGCAAGCACCCGTTCGCGCTGAAATACGGCGCCCCATTCGCACGCGCGAGTGGGGCGCCAAGCGGCGGCGCCCTCAAGCCGTCATGCCGTCGGCGTCTCCCGCCGACCGCGCGCCATGCCAACCTGACCGACAGCGCGGCGTCGACAGATCCGGGCCGCATCGACCGGACGCAGTATGATGCCGCAGTCGATGCCGGCGATCGATCGATTCGGAGTACCCGACCGCCTGCGCCGCCGAAGCTTCGCCACGCTTGTCGAAAGCCGGACGCGAGACGCAGTTGCGTGAGAGCGCTGCTGCCGAACCCGCGTCCGGATCACCTTCCTCGAAACGGTCAGCCAGATGTCAAAGCAAAACAAGAAAATCCTTCTCCTGAGCGTCAGCGCGGGCGCCGGTCATACCCGCGCGGCCGAAGCGATCCGCGCATTTGCCGACAGCCATCCCGCCGGCATCGAAGCCACGCACCTGGATGTGATGGATTTCGTTTCCACCGGTTTCCGCAAGCTGTACACGGATCTCTACATCAAGCTCGTCAGCAGCCAGCCGGCGCTGTGGGGCTACCTGTACCAGAAGACCGACGAGGTCGATCCCGCCGCACCGTCGCAGAAAATCCGGCGCGCGATCGAGCGGCTCAATTGCCGGCAGTTGCTCGCCGAGATCGAACGGCAGCGCCCGGACGCGATCGTCTGCACGCACTTCCTGCCGGCCGAGCTGCTGTCGCGCGAGATCCGCAAGGGGCGCGTCGACACGCCGGTGTGGGTGCAGGTCACCGATTTCGACCTGCACAGCATGTGGGTCGTGCCGAACATGCGCGGTTACTTCGCGGCCAACGACGAGATCGCATGGCGCATGCACGCGCGCGGCATGGCGCCTGAAACGGTGCACGTCAGCGGCATCCCGATCATGCCGGCGTTCGGCCAGCCGCTCGATCGCGCGGCCTGCGCGGCCGAGTTCGGCCTCGATCCCGCACGGCCGACGTTCCTGATGATGTCCGGCGGTGCGGGCCTCGGCGGGCTCGACGTGCTGGCGACGCGGCTGCTGGAGATGGACGCCGATTTCCAGTTGATCGCGCTGGCCGGCAAGAACCAGGCGATGCTCGCGTCGCTGCAGACGCTTGCCGCGAAGCATCCGGGCCGGCTCTTTCCGCAGGGCTTCACGCAGCAGGTCGAACGCCTGATGGCCTGCGCCGACCTCGTCATCACGAAGCCGGGCGGCCTGACGACGTCCGAATGTCTCGCGATGCAGTTGCCGATGATCGTCAACTCGCCGATTCCGGGCCAGGAAGAGCGCAATGCAGATTTCCTGCTCGAACAGGGCGTCGCGCTGAAGGCCATCGACGACGATGCGCTCGTCTACCGGATCCGCGCGCTGCTGCAGACGCCGGAGCGCCTGGCCGACATGCGCCGCCGTCTGGCTCCGCTCGGGCGGCCGCTGGCCGGACGCTTCGTGCTCGATCGCGTGCTGGGCCTGGAGCCTGCCGCATGAGCGTCGCGCGTTTTGTGCCGACGCGCCATACGTTGTTCGTCGTCGCGTGGGTCGTGTTGCTCGCGTTCTTGTTCGCGAACGTCGAGATCCAGATCGAGGGCAGCGCGGGCTGGGCCGCCAACCTGCCGACCTGGCGCATCGAGCATCACTGGCTGCTCGATATCTTCTGGGGCGGGCGCCCGATGACCGGGTACCACGCGTGGGTGTTCCCGTTCGTCGCGCTGTTCTTCCACCTGCCGCCCGTGTTCAACGGACGCTGGTCGTGGCGCATCGAAGCCCGCATCATCGCGTGCATCATGATGTTCTGGCTGACCGAGGATTTTCTGTGGTTCGTGCTGAATCCGGCCTACGGTCTTGCGCGGTTCAACCCCGCCAACGTGCCGTGGCATATTCACTGGCTGGGTGTGGCGCCGACCGACTACTGGACCATGAGCGCCGCCGCGATCGTCCTGTTCATCCTGTCGCGCGAGCGCAAGCGCGCATTCCACTGAACACTTGACCGACATGAATATCGCTTTCATTACCGTGCTCGCCGTCACGCTCGGCGGGCTCGTACAGTCGGCATACGCCGACCCGGCTTCCGGCGTTGCGGCCGGACCGATCGCGGCCCGACCGATCCAATGGGCGCAAAGCATTGCCGACGTGCGCGTGAACAACCTGCATCGCATCACGCCGAGGTTGTACCGAAGCGCACAGCTCTCGCGCGAAGACGTGCCGGAATTGCAGAAGCTCGGCATCCGCAAGGTCATCAGCTTCCGCGCGTTTCACGCGGACGACAGCATCCTGGCCGGCACGCAGATCAAGATGCAGCGCATCCGGATCAACACGTGGTACATCCGCGACGAAGATATGGTTACCGCGCTGAAGGCGCTGCGCTCCGCCGACCAGGACGGCCCGGTGCTGATCCATTGCCAGCATGGCGCCGATCGCACGGGCCTCGTGTCGGCGCTGTACCGGATGGTGTACCAGGGCTGGACGCGCGAGCAGGCGCTCGACGAACTGCAGCACGGCGGCTACGGGTTCCATCCGATCTGGCAGAACATCACGAATTACCTGAAGCACGTCGACGTCGAGCGTTTGCGGCAAGAGGTCAACAACGGTTGAGCCGGACATGAAAAACGCCGCTGACGGTGATCGTCAGCGGCGTTTCGTCCATCAGTCGAAGACGGGCGGCGCGCCCGCCGTCATCAGACGGTTTCCGGCTGCCGCACGGCCTTCGCAACATTGCGCGCCAGCGCGCCGTTCGCGACGAAATACGGCACATCTACACGCGCGAGCGGCCGCTTGCCACGAATCCTGTCGGCGATCTCGATCGTCGATTGGCGCATCGTTTCACTTCATCCAGGCTCATTGCCCGTTGCAAACGCGTCGTTGCAGGCTCGTTTTCTGCTAGGTGGTGCTTGGGAAAATCGCCCGTTGAATTTCAGATTCGTCCGATAGACGTTAAGGCGATTGCCCGGTACTTTTGATCCCCGCCCAAGAGGCGCCGACGCTATCCGCTATAGCGGGACAGGCAAAGGGGAAGCCTGATGATCACGAAGCTTGAACTGCAGCAATGGCCACGCCGGGTAGTGGAAGCACTGCCACGTACGAACTGGACGTCGTTGACGCAGGGGGCACGTCCGTGGCTTTGCCTGAGCGGTGCCTACAGCGAAACGCTGGAAGAAGACGTGCTGGCCGTTACCAATCGGTTCGACTATCGCTGGATCTGGCGCGATACCGCCTGGGAGTATGGCATCCCGGGCTACCGTCAGGGGCCGCTGCTGGTTCCCCTTGACGAGCCGCTCTATGCACATGCCGTCGAATGCTGGCTACGCCAGCAGGCCGGATTGATCCTGTTGGGCCCCGACGAAGAAGACGTTTTGGTGTACCACCTCCAACGATTGCGTTCGTTGACGGCATCCGATGGTTTTCCGATCGGCTTCGGCCTGCATGCCGGGCGACCACTCGAAGAACTCTGCGAAGGGTTGCCGGCGGATCGCCTGTCCGAACTGTTCGGCCCTATAAAACGCTTCATTTGGTATACGGGCGACGGGCAGACGGGTGAGTGTCTGTTTGCCGATGCGCCGGCTACCGATCGCCCGACATCAGTGCCCGAAGGGCCTGTCGCGTTGACGGTGGACGACGAGATCGCACTCGATCAAGCCAGCCTTGCGTGGTTCATGCGCGACTGCGCCCGCGCATTCCGTCAACGCTTTCCGGCCTACGACCATCCGGATAACGAGCCGGTGCTATGGCGGTATCTGGCCCACTTTGCCAACGAAGCGACCGACCAACTGGCGCTCACCACGGAGCGCGACGTGCGCCATTACATGGAACTGCGCTTCCGGTATTCGCACGAGCTGTTTGCCAAGGACGCCACGTTGCGTGACATCTTGATCCAGCGGCAGGTGGATGGGAAGCAGCGACTGTTCGCAGCCGAAGCGCGGCTCAAGACACTCGCTCTGACGGTGTAAGGGAAGGATTATGGCAACCAAGTACGACAAGGCGTTAGGCCCGAATCATCCCAGCGAAAAACAGGTCGGCAAAGCCATCTCGCCGCCACCTTGCGAGCACGGTATCCCCATCTATCCATTGCGATATGGCGTGGCGGACACTCCGTGTCATGCGAGCACCGGGTTGAGCAGTCCATACCCGGCGCTTTCGGCGGGAAAGCAGCAGGGGCTTCGCATGTTGCGGCCAGGATGCTACCTCTATGTCCGCTACCTCAAGAACAAGCGTTTGTGGACGCGGCAATACAGCGTGACCGAAAACGGACGTTTTATCGCCTTGTGGTGGACAGAGAAGGACTATCAGGGTGATGTCCCGGGGCGCGATGCACGAATCGACGGCGGCAGCGACCGGCCGTATGTGCTTGTTCCGAAGGAGCAGGCAAGTGGTTCGGTGTGGCTGATGGTGAGCGACAGCATGCTCAGTCATCGCGCGTTATGCGAAATAGAGCGTGATTCAGCAAAGCGGGATTTGCTGATGCGCGAGATCAAACCACGCGGTGGCAAGCAAGCCCACTGCTTCGCTGCCGGTCACCTTCCGCAGGCGCTACCGGAGCTTTCCGGACAGGTCTATCCCTGGAGCGCAAGCTTGCCGAAGAAGGCGGCAGGGCAAGCTGTTGCTGATGCCATGCGGGTTGCTGCGCTTCCTCAGAAGGAGGTGGATCTGCTCGCGGTGGCGCTGCCTGATCCAGTAGGCATGCTGATGGATCTCAACCAGTTGGTGGGCGCTGCGCTTCAGAATCAAGAACCCTACGTGACGGAGGCTGCGCGCAAACTACGTGTTTGGGGAATGATCGAGTCGCTGGCCGATGCGGCTCGACAGCGTGCGATCGACGAGGCAGTGACGAGTGTGACGATAGGGGGCGTCAGGACACACGCGGATTATCCCTATCAGCGCGGCAAAGCCGGCTACGCCAGTCGTATGCGTTTCGCCGACCATCAGGCTTATGACGCGTTCATCAAGCAACATCCGAAACGGTTGGCCAGCCTTCAGAAAGCGGTGGATGTGGCTGCAGTGGATTTGTGGGAGGCATTTCAGTCAGTCAAGCCGGCCTATACCACGCTGCTGACGCTTTACGAAAACAAGGACATCGAGAACTTTATCGACAGGCGCCAAGTCGGCGCCTGCACATTGACAGGTCTGGTCCACCATCCGAAGGGCGAAGCATACCTGCAGAAGTGCGTGACGACGGATGGCTTGACGGGTTGGCTGCACGACCTCGTTCTCGGAAATCCGCTAGTCGGCGACTGGGTGGACTGGCGCAACAGTGGTGCCGTGGCTGGTGGCCTCATCAACGACACGGTTATCGAGCGTGCACAGACCCTGTTGAAGTCGATTCCGGCAGATGCCGCGTCACAGCAATTGAGCGCCATGATCGGTGCGCTTGTCGCCAGGAGCAAACTGCGCAGCCCGGCGCAGTTCTGGACGAGCGCGTACCGTCCTGCGTTCGAAGCGCTGGACGGTCAATTGGCAGGCGCGGTATCGGTCAGGTTGAAGGACGCGGGAACCTGGGTCCGCAAACAGTTGGGGATCGAGGGCGGGGAGGGGTTCCGACCACGCACCGTCGCCCAAAAAGCCAACGAAATGCTCGTGCTCTACAAGACGCAGGATGTCCAACAAGCGCTGAACGACATGGCGAAAGCACCTGCCAACCTTCGGCGGGCGCATAACACGCGTGTGGGCATCGGCGGCCTCGCCGTTATGGTGTCTACCTATAACGCGGCCGTGGCGTTCAACGCATTGGGCAAAGAGGATGGCTTGACCTTGGCGAACGCATTGGACGCCGGCGGTAAGGTGCTCGGCCTCGGTTCCAGCAGTTTGTTCATGGCGCAGGTGTATCGGAATCGACTGGCGAATCTTGCGACGGAAGCTGGTCAAGGGGCGACGGCGGAGGTGTTGATTGCATCGGCTAACCGATTGGAACTTTGGGCCATTGGATCGGCGGCAATTGCGGCGCTTGTGTTTGCTATCAAAGACGGGATCTTTGGCGCACGTGCTGAAAGTGGCAATTCGGCTGCATGGAACGTGGTCAGTGGCGCGGTCGCAGGGACGGCAGCCAGCCTAGGCGGCCTCTATGTGCTCGGTAAGGTCGGTCCAAAGTGGCTAACCAAACTCGCTGCCGCCGAGGTTTCGGTTGCCCGCGTTCCGTTCGCTGTTGCGGGGATGGGATCCGGCTCCCTAGGGTGGACGTTACTTGCGCTTGATGGTCTCTACTCAGTTGCTCGTGCTATTCATGACCGCGTGGCCGCCGAACAGGCGGTGGTTGAGTGGATATCCCGAAGTGTTTGGGGCAATAGACGTGGTGGTAGCTTCTTCAATCGCGAACCGTTAGTGCCGTACAAGGACGATATCGAGGAATTACATGCGTTCTACACTTTGTTCCTCAAACCAACCATTACGACAGACGTGCAGGTTCTCAATACCGTCGGGACGTTGACGATTCCCGGTGTGGCAGAACTGCGCCGCATTACGATCACTCTTCCGGGGTGGAGGTCACAGATCAGCAAGTACAAACTGACGCAGGTGCACGGCGGGTTGGGTCGTGTCGTGACCTATGACGCGCCAGAACTGGTGATTGAACAAGACGGTGTTGGGGTCATCACGTTGTCAAACGATACTTTGATCGGCCAGACGAAAGTCGAGTATTGGCCAAACCACTTCACCGAACCCGATTACAAACTTCCGGCAAGCAACTACCTATGAGTACGACTCAGCACGATCCCAGCTTGCAGCCGACGGATGCAGCGGGCTTCGAAAAACAGATCGAGGCGCTTCGTGCCAAAAGCGACCATATCGGTTTGCCGGGTATCACGATAGCGATGTGGCCACCCAGGGTGTGTTTCAGTGATGACGTGTCCGATACACGCATGTTCAACGAGAGTTATATCGAACCGGATTTCATTCGAGGTCAGTGTTCGCTGATTATGTACTTTTTCGCATTGGCACATCATCTCACACTTGCGGCAGTTTTGTATTCACTTTTCCAGACAGGGGGCGTTGATCAAAGAATCCATATGGTTGATTTAATCCAGGCAAGCGTGACGTACTTAATTTTTCTATTATTCTATGGAATTATATTTAGGCTTTCAGCTCTAGGTGCAATATCGCCATCACATCGCTTTAACCGCCAGGCTCAACTCGTACACATTCCATGGGGTGACCAAACATTACATCTGAGGTGGCAAGACATCCGGCCGTTCACTCAAATTGGACAAACGTTGAATGGCCGCTTCCGTCTTCATCTCTACTTCCCCCAGCCACGTTTACGATTTGGAAAGGTATCCAAGAACTTCATTCGCAAGATCTACAGTGGGCCATTCGATTTAGAAGGTGATTTTGCCTCACGTGACGGCACGACCTTGGGGACCAATCTGGATCGGCTCGAATTCATCCGTCGCTACATGGAGCACGGCCTGGAGGCGATTCAACCCGACGATCATTTGCGAAGACTCGGCCGTGTACACAAACCGAGCGGCTTTCCTGTGAGCACACCCAACCCGGATTGGTGGGACCTGTATGTCAGTCGCCCCTTTGTCCGCTTGCTCTACTGGTTTGCGACAGGACCGCTGATCGACTGGTGGGTGGCACGCAAGAGGGCCGCCTACCGGTGGCCCGAGGAGGTGGAACGCTTGTGTGCCCCGGATGCGGATTTGAGCGGCTTCGACACGACGCCTGTCAAATCGCGCACGGACGTCTTCTACCGCTATGCCGGTGATCGTGGCTATGAACTGGTCGATGCCAAAGGGCGTCCGATCTCGAAAACGAATGCCTCGTGATCGACGTGCTTAGTGAAAGCAACTCCCTATGAGTACGACTCAGGACGATCCCAGCCTGCAGCCGACGGATGCGGCGGGCTTCGAAAAACAGATCGAGACACTCCGTGGCAAAAGCGACCATATCGGTTTGCCAGGCATCACGATTGCGATGTGGTCGCCCAGAGTGTGTTTCAGAGACGACGTTTCGGATTCGAGTATGTTCAACGAGCGCTATATCGAGACAGAATTTTGGTGCGGGCGATGCTCACTCGTTCTTTATTTCTGTGCGCTGGTACACCACTTCGTTCTTGCCATAGTCGTCTATGGATTGTTTGACGAATCGGTGGCAGCACAAATCGAGCAGCGAAGTTACCTGTCGGCTCTACTTCCTAGTGTGCTTTTTTATGCTTTTTTCCTGCTTATTTTGGGGTACTTTTTTTGGATCTGCTTCATTGGCGCCATCTCTCCGTCAACGCGATTCAACCGGCAGGCACAACTTGTACACGTGCCATGGGGGAATCAGATGCTGCATCTCCGATGGCGTGACGTTCGGCCGTTCACGCAAATTGGCCAATCACTCAACGGTCGATTTCGTCTTCGACTTTGCTTTCCACAACCGCGTCGGACATTCGGAAAGGTATCCAAGGACTTCATTCGTAAGAGCTATAGCGAGCCGTTTGATGTAGACGCTGACTTTGCCTCAGGTGACAGCACTACCTTTTGGGCCAACTTGGATCGCCTTGAATTCGTCCGTCGCTACATGGAGCACGGCCTCCAGGCAATTCAACCCGATGATCAGTTGCGAAGGCTCGGCCGTGTTCACAAACCGGGTGGCATTCCAGCGAGCACACCTAACCCGGACTGGTGGGACCTGTATGTCAGTCGCCCCTTTGTCCGCCTGCTCTACTGGTGTGCGACCGGACCGCTGATCGACTGGTGGGTGGCACGCAAGAGGGCGGCCTATCGCTGGCCCGAAGAGGTGGAACGCTTGTGTGCCCCGGATGCGGATCTGAGCGCCTTCGACACGACGCCTGTCAAATCGCGCACGGACGTGTTTTACCGCTATGCCGGTGATCGCGGTTACGAGCTGGTCGATGCAAAAGGGCATCCGATCTTGAAAGCGAATGCGTCGTGATCGACGTGCTGGGTGAAAGCAACTACCTATGAGTACGACTGAGGATGACCCCACCCTACAGCCGACGGATGCGGCCGGCTTCGAAAAGCAGATCGAGGCGCTGCGGGCAAAAAACGACTATATCGGTTTGCCCAGCATAACGCTGGCCATGTGGCCACCTAGTGTGTTTTTTCGGGACGATGTATCAGATTCGCACATGTTCAACGAGCGCTATATCGAGCCGGATTTCGTTCGAGGGCAGTGCTTGCTGATTACGTATTTTTTTGCGTTGGCGCATCACCTCACGCTCGTGGCAGTCTTGTATTCGCTACTTCATGGATGGGGGGATATCAAACGAATTAATATGGTTGATTTATTTCAATCTGGCATCGTGTATCTTATTTTTTTATTCTGCTATGGATTTATCTTTATGTTTTCAGCCCTGGGTGCGATATCGCCGTCGCCGCGATTTAATCGCCAGGCGCAACTCGTGCACGTGCCGTGGGGCCGCCAGGTGCTGCATTTGCGGTGGGGAGACGTCCGGCCGTTCACGCAAATTGGCCAGACATTGAATGGTCGATTCCGTCTTCAGCTTTGCTTCCCCCAGCCACATCGAACGTTCGGTAAGGTATCCAAGGACTATATCCGTAAGCGTTACAGCGAGCCGTTCGATTTGGGTGGCGACTTCGCCGCTGGTGATGGCACAACCTTTTGGGCCAATTTGGATCGCCTCGAATTCATCCGTCGCTACATGGAGTGCGGCCTGGAGGCGATTCAGCCTGATGAACAGATGCGAAGGCTCGGCCGTGTGCGCAAGCCGAGCGGCTTTCTAGGAAACACGCCGAATCCGGATTGGTGGGATCTGTTTGTCAGTCGCCCCTTTATGCGCTTGCTCTACTGGTTTGCGACGGGACCGCTGATCGACTGGTGGGTGGCACGCAAGAGGGCCGCCTACCGGTGGCCCGAGGAGGTGGAGCGCTTGTGTGCCCCGGATGCGGATCTGAGTGGCTTCGACACGACGCCTGTCAGATCACGCACGGACGTGTTCTACCGCTATGCCGGTGATCGCGGTTACGAGCTGGTCGATGCCAAAGGGCGTCCGATCTTGAAAGCGAATGTGTCGTGATCGACGTGCTGGGTGAAAGCAACTACCTATGAGTACGACTGAGGACGACCCCACCCTACAGCCGACGGATGCGGCCGGCTTCGAAAAGCAGATCGAGGCACTCCGCGCCAAAAGCGACCATATCGGGTTGCCGGGCATCACGATAGCGATGTTGCCATCCAGGGTATGTTTCAGCGACGACGTTTCGGATTCGCGTATGTTCAACGAGCGTTATATCGAGCCAGATTTCTGGCGTGGGCGATGTTCGCTTGTCCTGTACCTCTGCGCGCTGATGCACCACTTCGTTCTCGTCTTGGTCATCTATGGGTTGTTAGGCGACTCGGTGGCGGTGGACATGGCACATGGAAACTATGTTTCGGCTCTACTCCCCAGTGTGATTTTCTATGCGGCTTCTCTCATATTTCTGGGATATTTTTTTTGGATCTGCTTCATCGGAGCAACATCTCTGTCGCCGCGATTCAACAGGAAGGCGCAGATTATTCACATGCTCGGAGTAAAAGACGAAGTTCTGCATGTAAATTGGCGTGACGTGCGACCATTCACGGAGTTAGGGCAAAGTTTGAATGGCCAATTCCAATTGCGTCTTTACTTTCCACACCCCCGTCAGATTTTTGGAAAAGTATCAAAAGAATTTATTAGAAGGTACTACAGTCAACCATATAATGTGGATGGCCATTTCGGTTCAGCCGATGGAACTACATTTTGGGCCAATCTGGATCGCCTCGAATTCATCCGTCGCTACATGGAGCACGGCCTGGAGGCGATCCAGCCTGATGATCATTTGCGGAGACTCGGCCGCGTACACAAACCAAGCGGTTTTCCTGTGAGCACACCCAACCCGGATTGGTGGGATCTGTATATCAGTCGCCCCTTTGTCCGCCTGCTCTACTGGTGTGCAACGGGACCGCTAATCGACTGGTGGGTGACACGCAAGAAGGCCGCCTACCGGTGGCCCGAGGAGGTGGAACGCTTGTGTGCCCCGGATGCGGATTTGAGCGGCTTCGACACGACACCTGTCAAATCGCGCACGGATGTCTTCTACCGCTATGCCGGTGATCGCGGCTATGAACTGGTCGACGCCAAAGGGCGTCCGATCTCGGTGTCAGTCGTGTCGCGATAGGGGCCACCGAAATCCGGCGTCCAACACAACGGATTTCATTGCTCGGAGCGAGAGGCGGGGAGCATTCCGGGGACCGAGTGCTGAATCGGATGCCTGCCCCGCATGAGGCATCAGCCATCACCGTTATCCGGGAACATGCGCGTCACCGAGAATGCAGACCGGGATAGAGCAGACGTAATGCGAATCCCGGTCATGCCTTGTATCGGTGTCGCGCCCCGTCAGACCGTCTCCGGCTGCCGCACGGCCTTCGCAACATCCCGCGCCAGCGCGCCGTTCGCGACGAAATACGGCACATCGACACGCGCGAGCGGTTGCTTGCCACGAATCTTGTCGGCGATCTTCTCGGCGATCATGATCGTCGGCGCATTCAGGTTGCCGGTCGTGATGATCGGCATGATCGACGCATCGACCACACGCAGGCCTTCCAGCCCGTGCACGCGTCCTTCTTCGTCAACCACTGCCATGTCGTCGTAGCCCATCTTGCACGAGCACGACGGATGGAACGCGGTCTCTGCGCGGGCCCGCACGAACGCATCGAGTTCGGTGTCGCTCTTGCAGTCGGCGCCCGGGTTCAGCTCGCGGCCGCGATAGCGGTCGAGCGCGGGCTGCCGCATGATCTCGCGCGTCGCGCGGATCGCATCGCGGAACTCGCGCCAGTCGAGCGCTTCGGCCATGTAGTTGAACAGGATGCTCGGATGCTGGTTCGGGTCGCGCGAGCGCAACTTCACGCGGCCGCGGCTCGGCGAGCGCATCGAGCCGACGTGCGCCTGGAAGCCGTGCATCTCGATCGCGTTCGAGCCGTTGTAGTTGATCGCCACCGGCAGGAAGTGATACTGGATGTTCGGCCAGGGATCGTCGTCGCGCGTGCGGATGAAACCGCCCGCCTCGAAGTGGTTGCTCGCGCCAAGGCCGGTGCCGTTCAGCATCCATTCGAGGCCGATCTTCGGCTGGTTCCACCACTTGAGCGCCGGGTACAGCGACACGGGCTCCTTGCACTCGTACTGGATGTACATCTCCAGATGGTCCTGCAGGTTCTGGCCGACACCGGGCAGGTCGAGCACGACGGGAATGTCGAGTTCCTTCAGCCACGCGCCGGGGCCGACGCCCGAGCGCTGCAGCAGTTGCGGCGACGCGATCGCGCCGCTGCACACGAGCACTTCGCGGCGCGCATGCGCGGTCGCGCGCTCGCTGCCGCGCAGGTACGTAACGCCCGATGCGCGCTTGCCGTCGAACAGGATGCGGTCGGCGAGTGCGTGCGTGACGATCTCGAGGTTGGGCCGTGCACGCGCCTGGTCGAGATAGCCGCGCGCGGTGCTCGCACGGCGGCCGCGCGGCGTGACGGTGCGGTCCATCGGGCCGAAGCCTTCCTGCTGATAGCCGTTCAGGTCGTCGGTGCGCGGATAACCGGCCTGCACGCCCGCGTCGACCATCGCTTCGAACAGCGGGTTCGCGCCCGGCTTGCTGGTCGTGACCGACACGGGGCCGTTGCCGCCGTGATAGTCGTTCGGGCCGACGTCGCGCGTCTCGGCTTTCTTGAAGTACGGCAGGCAGTCGAGATACGTCCAGTTCTCGAGGCCCTTGTGCGTCGACCAGTTGTCATAGTCGAGCGCGTTGCCGCGGATGTAGCACATCCCGTTGATCAGCGACGAGCCGCCGAGCCCCTTGCCGCGGCCGCATTCCATCCGGCGGTTGTCCATGTGCGGCTCGGGGTCGGTCTCGTACGCCCAGTTGTAGCGGCGGCCCTGCAGCGGATAGGCGAGGGCGGCCGGCATCTGCGTGCGGAAGTCGAAGCGGTAGTCGGGGCCACCCGCTTCGAGCAGCAGCACCGTGACGTCCGGATCTTCCGTCAGGCGCGTTGCGAGCACGTTGCCCGCGGAACCTGCGCCGCAGATGATGTAGTCGTATTCGCGTGTCGTCATGACGGGTTCTCCTCCTTCAAGAATCAAAACACCGGGTTGTAGCGGCCGAGCTCGACCTGCACCGACTTGATCCGAGTGTAGTGCTCGAGCGTCGTGATGCCGTTCTCGCGTCCGACACCGGATTGCTTGTATCCGCCAACCGGCATCTCGGCCGGCGATTCGCCCCACGTGTTGATCCAGCAGATGCCGGCTTCGAGGCGATGGATCGTGCGGTGCGCGCGCGACAGGTTCTCGGTCACGACGCCGGCCGCAAGGCCGAAGTGCGTGTCGTTCGCGCGGGCGATTACTTCGTCCTCCGATTCGAAATCGAGGATGCTCATCACCGGCCCGAAGATTTCCTCGCGGACGATCTTCATGTCGTCGCGGCAATCGCCGAACACGGTCGGCGCGACGTACTGGCCGCTGCCGAAGTGGCCGTCGGTCAGGCGCATGCCGCCGGCGAGCAGCTTCGCGCCTTCGGCCTTGCCGCTGTCGATGAAGCCGAGCACCTTGTCGAGCTGCGCGGCGGACACGAGCGGGCCGAAGTTGGTATCGGCATCGGTCGGCTTGCCGACGCGGATGCGCTTCACGCGTTCGAGCACGCGCTGCGTGAACGCGTCCTTGATCGAGCGGTGCACGAACACGCGCGTGCCGTTCGTGCAGACCTGGCCCGAGCTGAAGAAGTTGGCGGTCACCGCGATGTCGGCCGCGCGGTCGAGGTCCGCATCGTCGAACACGATCAGCGGCGACTTGCCGCCGAGCTCCATCGTCACTTCCTTCAGCGACGATGCGCCGGCCAGCGACATCACCTTCTTGCCCGTTTCGACGCCGCCGGTGAACGACACCTTCGCGATGTCCGGGTGGCCGGTGAGCAGCGCGCCGACCGAGCCGTCGCCCTGCACGACGTTGAACACGCCGGCCGGCACGCCGGCTTCCGTATAGATTTCCGCGAGCTTCAGCGCGGTCAGCGGCGTGACTTCGCTCGGCTTGAACACCATTGCATTGCCGGCGGCGAGTGCGGGCGCCGTCTTCCAGCACGCGATCTGGATCGGGTAGTTCCATGCGCCGATGCCCGCGCACACGCCGAGCGGTTCGCGGCGCGTGTAGACGAACGAATCGGCGCGCAGCGGCACCTGCAGCCCTTCGATCGCGGTCGCGAGGCCCGCGTAGTACTCGATCACGTCCGCGCCGGTGACGATGTCGACCGCGAGCGTTTCGCCGATCGGCTTGCCCGTGTCGCGCGTTTCGAGCGCCGCGAGCTCGTCGTTGCGCTCGCGCAGCAGGTCGACCGCGCGGCGCAGGATGCGCGAGCGCTGCATCGCGGTCATCGCGGCCCATTCGCGCTGGCCTTCCTGTGCGGACGCAACCGCGCGGTCGACGTCGGCCGCGCTCGCCTGCTGCACTTGTGCGAGCAGTTCGCCGGTGGCGGGATCGAAGGTGTCGAAAGTCTTGCCGCTCGTGGCGTCGACGTAACCGCCGCCGATGTAGAGGCGCTGCAAACCGAATACGGACATGAGTATCTCCTTGAGGGCGACTGAGTAGCGTCAGTCGGACGCGAGCAGCAGGTCGATGTAATCGTGGGCGAGCTTCAATGCCGCCCGGGTGTCGATCGGGCCGCCGGCGAGCGCGCCGCGCAGCCACAGGCCGTCGATCAGCGCGGCGAGGCCGCTGGCGGCTTCGCGCGCCTTCGCGAGCGGCAATGCCTTCGCGAATTCGGCGCACAGGTTCGAATGGAGGCGCCGCGTGTTGACGTGCTGCAGGCGCTTGAGCATCGGGTCGTGCATGCTCTGCGACCAGAACGCGAGCCACGTCTTCATCACGGGCGCGCTGACCTGTGTGTCGTCGAAGTTCGCGGCGACGACTGCACGCAGCCGCGAACGCGGATCCTTGCGAGCCGCCACGCGGCGGCGCGTGGTGGCCGACCACAAGTCGCGCAGCACGTGCCGCATCGTCGCTTCGAGCAGGCCGTCCTTGTCGCCGAAATAGTGGCTGACGATGCCCGTCGAGATGTTCGCGCGTTGCGCGACCGATGCGAGCGTCGTGCCGGGCAGGCCCGCTTCGTCGATCGAACGCAGCGTGGCGTCGATCAACTGTGCGCGGCGAATCTCCCGCATTCCGACTTTCGGCATCGCGACTCCGTTCGCCCGGACGGGCTATCCATGGAAGTCGAGAGCTTAGTGGTTTTTTATTGAACGATCAATCAATAAAAAATCGGGGTAGGGACCGATGAGGTGTGTCAGAAAAAGGGATCGATTGCCTTGGGCGATTGTGCAACTGCGGAAAAACGTTTGAAAGAAGGTTAAATAAAGAGAAGTTTGTTTAAAACGGATTCTAAAAGGCGGTGCAATACTTCGGAGCGTTCCAGGTCTTCGTTTTCATTACGGAATGAAGGATTGTTGAGGTTCTTGATATTCTCCGCGATGTGAAAAAAACGGGAGACGATCGTGTGGGGTGACGATTTCATGAAATGCGTTTAAATCGAATGATTGAAGTGGTATAAGGTATTGAATATTATGGAAATTTGTTCGATTCTTCACGGCTTTCCGGAATCTGGCGCAAACGATTGCCATGGCCTCCCGTGAGATTCCTCATACCACGAAAATTACGAAAAAAATTCGGATTCAGTGTATTTGGAGGTCTAATGGAAATGATCGTTGGGTGACTTGAGTAAGTAATATTGTCCGTATTAATATGGCGCCGCACTGCGAGGAATGAATCGGCGCCGCCGGCATTTGCCGCGGTGCGTCGGCCATGGGCGCGGAAAACGGCCGCGACCGGGCCCGCGCCAGCCATTGTGCACCTGCAGCATGCCGCGACGCCGAGACGCCGCATCCACCGGAGAACGACGATGCCGACCGAAAAACACGTGGTCCCGCTGCCGAATGGTCTGAAGGTCTACGTCGAACGGAACGTGTTCGACCCGGCGTTCGACACGGCGATGCTCGTCAACGGCGCGCTCGCGACGACCGCGTCGTTCGGGCAGACCGTCCAGTATCTCGGCGAGCGGATGAATACGATCTGCTTCGACCTGCCGTACGCGGGGCAGTCGCGCCAGCACAACCCGGGCTGCTTCATCCTGACCAAGGACGACGAAGCTGCGATCCTCCAGCATCTGGTCGAGCGCTTCGCGCCGGCGTTCCTGGTGTCGGTGTCGTGGGGCGGCGTCGCATCGCTGTTCGCGCTCGCCCGCGGCTGCCCGAGCGTGCGGCGTGCGGCGATCTGCTCGTTCTCGCCGTTCCTGAACGACGCGATGGTCGACTACGTGACGCGCGCACGCGACCACATCGCGGCCGGCGAGAACCTGAAGGCCGCGCAGTTGCTGAACGACACCGTCGGCCGCTACCTGCCGCGCATCATGAAGCTGTACAACTACCGGTATCTCACGCGCTTGCCGCGCGACGAGCAGGACCAGGTCGCGTTCCACGTCGACCAGATCCTGTCGCTGCAGCCCGAGCGCTACTTCAGCGAATTCTCGAACATCGGCTGCGAACTGCTGTTCCTGAACGGCGAGCGCGACGAATACACGACGCCGGCCGACGTCCGCCAGCTCGGCGCGCACGTGCCGCGCGCGCGGTTCGCGACGGTGCCGGACGCCGGCCATTTCCTCGACATCGAAGGCCGCGCGCAGCGCGAATACACGCGTGCGGCGCTGCTCGATTTCTTCTGCGACGGGTCGCCGGTCGCGGCCGGCCTCGCGCGCGCCGCCGCGCATGCGTGCGCGCCCGCGCCGATGCACGCGCTGTCGTCGTGACGCCGCACGTCGTGCCGCGGGCCCGCCCCGCGCATCCGAATTCCCATCCCAACGAGGCAGGCCAGCCGTGAATATCGTTCAGACCATCGCCATCGTCGTTCCCTGGGCCGCATGGCTCGCGTACTGGATCGCCACGTCGCAGGGCGTGAAGACGACCGTGCGCAAGGAAGCGTCGCGCTCGCGCACGCTGCAGTCGATTCCGCTGATCGTCGGCGGCGCGCTGATCATCCTGCCCGATCCGTCATGGCAGGCGTTGATTCCCGACTGGCAGCGCTTCGGCCTGCAGGCGCAGTGCGGGCTCGCGGTGCTGGTCGCGGGCCTGCTGTTCTCGGTGTGGGCGCGGCTGCATCTCGGCACGAACTGGAGCGTGTCCGTCACGCTGAAGGAAGACCACGAACTCGTCCGCACGGGGCCGTACGCGCTCGTGCGTCACCCGATCTACACGGGTTGCCTGCTCGCGCTCGTCGGCGCCGCGCTGATCGGCGGCGAATGGCGCGGCGTGATCGGCGTGCTGCTCGTGTTCGCGTCGCTCGCGTACAAGGTGCGCGTCGAGGAGAACTGGCTGACCGGGTATTTCGGGCCGGCGTACGCGCAGTACCGCCGCGAGGTCGCGGCGCTGATTCCCGGTTTCTACTGACACCCGCGAGGCGCGCGATGGCGAAGATGATCGTGACCGCGATCGGCTCGGCGGGCGACGTGCATCCGTTGCTCGGCGTCGCGCGCACGCTCGCGGCGCGCGGTCACGACGTCGTGTTCTGCACGCACGCGCCGTTCGAGGCGGCCGTGCGTCGCTGCGGTTTCGCATTCGTGCCGGTCGGCACCGCGGCCGAATACGAGGCCGCGATGGCGAATCCCGCGCTGTGGGACCCGCGCACGTCGTTCCGCACGCTTTGGCAGGTGATCGCGCCGATGCTGCGGCCGCATTACGACGCGCTGCGTGCGCTGACCGATGACGATACGGTGCTCGTCGGCACGCTGTGGGCGTTCTCCGCGCGCTTCATGCAGGAGCTGCACGGTACGCCGTACGTGTCGGTGCAGGTATCGCCGTCGACGCTGCTGTCCGCGCATGCGCCGCCGACGCACCCGCGCCTGACGATTCCCGCGCGCTGGCCGCTGGCGGTGAAATCGGCGCTGATGACGCTGATCGAGCGGCAGGTGCTCGACCGCGTGTGCGGCCCCGCGCTCGACGCAGTTCGCCGCGATCTCGGGCTTGCGCCCGCGCGGCGCGTGCTCGGCCGCTGGCTGCATTCGACCGACGGCGTGCTGTGCCTGTTTCCCGGCTGGTTCGCGCCGCCGCAGCCCGACTGGCCGTCGAATCATCTGCAAAGCGGCTTTCCGCTGTTCAACGATATCGCGACACCTGACGATGATGTGGCACTCGATGCGTTTCTCGCGGCCGGTGAGCCCCCGGTCGTGTTCACGGCCGGTTCGACACGCGTCGATCACGCGGCATACGCGCGCGCGGTGGCGGACGCGCTGCGCGCGACCGGCGCGCGCGGGATCCTGCTGACGCCGCACGATGCGGCGCCGGACGGCAACCGGCTGCTCGTGCGCCGCTTCGTGCCGATGCGCACGCTGCTGCCGCGTTGCCGCGCGCTCGTGCATCACGGCGGGATCGGCACCGCGGCGCTCGCGTACGAGGCCGGGATCGTGCAGGTCGTGACGCCGTTCGCGCACGACCAGTTCGACAACGCGCAACGCGTCGCGGCGAGCGGCTGCGGCGTGCGCGTCGACGGCCCGGTCGACGGCGCGCGTCTCGGCGCGGCGCTCGCGCACGTGCTCGACGAACCCGCATTCGCGGTGCATGCGGAGCGCGCCCGTGCGCTGCTCGCCGCCGCGCCGGAAGGCTGTCACGCGGCCGCCGATTTCATCGAATGGTTCGCGCCGAAGCGCAGGCGGGCGCCCGCGCGGGCCGATGTCGCGGCGGCCGGCGCATGAGCACCGCGTCGCCGCTTCACGACGGGCCCGTCGCGCCGTCCGCGTTCGACGCGCCGGCACCGGCCGCGCAGCCGGTGCGCGGCATCCGGCTCGCGCTGCTGACGTTCGCGCTGTCGCTCGCGACCTTCATTGAGGTGCTCGACTCGACCGTGACGAACGTCGCGGTGCCGGCGATCTCCGGCAGTCTCGGCGTATCGAACAGCCAGGGCACGTGGGTGATCAGTTCGTATTCGGTCGCGGCCGCGATCGCGGTGCCGCTGACGGGCTGGCTCGCGCGCCGCGTCGGCGAATTGCGGCTGTTCGTCGGCGCGGTGCTGCTGTTCACGCTGACGTCGCTGCTGTGCGGGCTCGCGCGCGACCTGCATGTGCTGGTGATCTGCCGCGCGCTGCAGGGGCTGTGCTCGGGGCCGATGGTGCCGCTGTCGCAGACGATCCTGCTGCGCACGTTCCCGCCGGACAAGCGCACGATCGCGCTCGCGCTGTGGGCGATGACGGTGCTGCTCGCGCCGATCTTCGGGCCGGTGGTCGGCGGCTGGATCGTCGACAACTTCTCGTGGCCATGGATCTTCCTGATCAACCTGCCGATCGGGCTGTTCTCGTTCGCGGTGTGCACCGCGATGCTGCGCCCCGACGCGCAGCGCGGCGCGGCCGGCCCGATCGACGTGCCGGGCATCGTGCTGCTCGTGATCGGCGTCGGCTCGCTGCAGGCGATGCTCGATCTCGGCCACGATCGCGGCTGGTTCGATTCGCCGCTGATCGTCACGCTCGCGGTGGTCGCGGGGCTCTCGATCGTATCGCTGCTGATCTGGGAGGCGGGCGAGGCGCATCCGGTCGTCGATCTCGGCCTGTTTCGCGATCGCACGTTCTCGTTCTGCGTACTGATCATCTCGCTCGGGATGATGAGCTTCTCGGTGGTCGGCGTCGTGTTCCCGCTGTGGATGCAGGCCGTGATGGGCTACAACGCGTTTCATGCCGGGCTCGCGACGGCATCGCTCGGCGTGCTCGCGCTCGTGTTCTCGATCCTCGTCGGCCTGTACGCGCATCGCTTCGACGCGCGGGTGCTCGCGACGGTGGGCTTCCTCGTGTTCGCGGGCGTGCTCGCGTGGGACGCGCATTTCACGCTGAAGATGACGTTCGCGCAGATCGCCGCGCCCGGCCTGATCCAGGGGATCGGGCTGCCGCTCTTCTTCATTCCGCTGACCGCCGCGACGCTGTCGCGCATTCCGGACGACCGGCTCGCCGCCGCGTCGAGCCTGTCGAACTTCCTGCGCACGCTGTCGGCCGCGTTCGGCACCGCGATGAGCGTGACGCTGTGGGACAACCGCGCGACCTATCACTACGACGTCGTGTCGCAATCCGTCACGCATGCGTCGGCGAACACGCAGCGCTTCGTGCATGCGCTGAACGCGATGGGCGTGGACGGCGTGCGCGAGCTGACGACGCTGCACCAGGTCGTGATGCAGCAGGCATACATGATGGCGACGAACGACATGTTCTGGATGGCGAGCATGACCTGCCTCGTGCTCGCCGCGATGATGTGGCTGACGCGGCCGAAGCGCGGCGCGGCGGCGTCCTTCGGACATTGAGGAGAGGAACATGACGACACTCGGCGCACTCGTGATCCTGTATCACCCGAGCGACGCGCAGCTCGAAGCGCTTGGTGCGTGGCGGCATGCGTGCGACGCGTTGCTCGTCGTCGACAACACGCCGCAGCCCGATGCGCGGGCGCGCGACCTGTGCGCGCGCGAAGGCATCGCGCTGTTGCATCACGGCAATCGTGGCGGGATCGCGGGCGCATACAACGCGGGGCTCGCGGCGCTGTTTCGCGATCGCATGGATGCGGTCGCGCTGTTCGATCAGGATTCCTCGGTGCCGGCCGCGTATTTCCCGACGATGCGCGATGTCTGCGCGGGGCTCGCGGGGCGCGCGTTCCTGGCCGGCCCGCGCATCTTCGACGAGAACGCGCGCAGCTTCCTGCCCGAACTGTCGACCAACGGGATCGGGCTGCGCCGCCTGCGCATCGAGCCGGGCGCGTCGCTGCAGCGCTGCGCATTCCTGATCTCGTCGGGCTGCGTCGTATCGCGCGACGCGTTCGACGTGCTCGGCCGGTTCGACGAGACGCTGTTCATCGATCACGTCGATACCGAATACAGCTTCCGCGCGCTGTCGCGCAACGTGCCGCTTTATGTCGTGCCGTCGCTGGTGCTGCCGCACCGGATCGGCGCGAAGCAGCGTCACACGATCGGCCCTTTTGAAATGACGTCGATGAATCACTCGTGGCAACGGCGCTACTACAGCGCGCGCAATGCGGTGCAGCTCGGGATGCAGTACGGGCTGCGCTTTCCGGTGGCGATCGTGCCGAACCTGCTGACCGTGTGGCAGGTCGTGCAGATCGCGCTCGTCGAGCGCGACAAGCGCGCGAAGCTCGCCGGCATCTTGTTCGGTGTCGCCGATGGCCTGTTCGGCCGGCTCGGTCCGCTCGAACGCACACGGCCACGGCTGGCCGCACGCGCGCAGCGCATTCAGCAGGGGTGAGGGGCGCGATGCGGCGTGTGAAGAAAGCGGCGGGTCTGGCGTGTGGCGTGCAACGCGGCTCGATGGTCGCGGCGATGGCCGTGTTGCTGGCGTTGGGCGGATGCGTGCCGTCGGGCTTCCTGCCTTCGCTGTTGCTGCGCGCGCCGGCCGGCGATGCGCTCGCGCACACGGCCGGCCCCGGCGCGAACGGCGCATGGCCGGCGCCCGACTGGGTGAAGCAGTTGCAGGATCCGCAGCTCGACGCACTGGTGGCGGAGGCCTCGCAGAACAACCCCGATCTGCAGGTCGCACAGGCGCGGCTGCGGATCGCGCAGGCGCAGCTTCAGCAGTTCGATTCGTTGACGGGGCTGACGGGCACGGCCGGTGCCACGGTCAGCCGCGCGCGGATGCCGAAGCCGGGCGACGACGTCGCCAACGTGTCGGTCGGCGGCTATCGCGTGCCGGTCGAGATCTTCGGCGATCCGAACGTATCGCCGTCGTCGGTGTTCGTCGGGCTCAACTACCAGCTCGACCTGTGGGGCAAGAACCGCGCCGCGACGAAGAGCCTGATGTCGCTGCGCGACGCGGCGGGTGTCGAGGCCGAACAGGTGCGGCTCACGCTCGCCGTCGCGATCGTCACCGTGTACTGCCAGCTCGATCAGGCGTACGCGGTGCGCGACCTGCTGCAGCAGAAGCTGAAGATCAGCCAGCGCGTGACGGCGGTGTTGCGCGAGCGCACCGCGCGCGGCCTCGACAACGCGTACGACGCGAGCGACGCATCGATCAAGCGCACCCGCCTGCTCGAACAGATCGCGCTGAACGACGAGCAGATCAAGCTCGCGCAACTGCAGCTCGGCGTGCTGTCGGGGCGCGGCCCCGAGCGCGGGCTCGCGCTGCAGCGGCCGCGCGTCGGCGCGTTCGCGGGCAACGCCGTGCCGTCGCGGCTGCCGGCCGACCTGCTTGGCCGCCGGCCCGACATCGTCGCCGCGCGGCTGCGCGTCGAAGCCGCGTTCGCGAATGCCGATTCGACGCGTGCGCAGTTCTATCCGGACGTGAACCTCGTCGCGCTCGGCGGCGTGTTCGCGCTGACGCCCGCGTCGCTGTTCTCGCGCGACTCGCTCGCAGGTTCCGTCGGCCCCGCGATCTCGCTGCCGATCTTCGATCGCGGCCGGCTCAAAGCGAAGCTCGGTGCGGATGTCGCGCAGGCCGACGTCGCGATCGGGCTGTACAACAAGACCGTCGACGATGCGCTCGGGCAAGTCGCGCAGATCGTCACGTCGCTGCAGACCTCGCAGACGCTCGTCACGCAGCAGCAGGACGCGGTGGCGGCCGCGCAGAAGATCGTGCAGATCGCGGCCGACCGCCACCGGCGCGGCGTGCTGATGCAGAAGGATGTCGATGTCGCGGATCTCACGCTGATCGACGAGCGCGCGCAGATGATCGGGTTGCTCGGCCGGCAACGGACGCTGCGCGTCGGGTTGATCGGCGCGCTGGGCGGCGGGTTCGATGCGGGCGCAACGGTTGCGCAGGCACCGGCCGTGCATCAGGCGCGCAGCGGAGCGGCACGGCGCGGTGCGGCGAGCGCTGGGGCGGCTGCGGTCGCGAATCGGGCGGCGGCAGCTGTTTCCGCCGATGCGCGTCAGGGACGCAGTGTCGTGCCGCCGGCTACCGGCACGGCGAGTGCCGCACCTGCACCTGCACCTGCACCTGCACCTGCACCTGCACCTGCACCTGCACCTGCACCTGCACCTGCACCTGCACCCGCACCGCGCGACGACGCGGTGCATCCGTCGACGATCGGTGCGACCCACCCCGGCGCGACGCCTCGCGGTACGCCTGTTCTCGCGCGCACGGCATCGGCGAGCCCGGCGCCGGGCCCGTCGGTCACGCCGGCGATCCCCGTCTTCCAGCACGATCGTCTGATCGTTACGCAAAGCGACTGATGCACCACGACAACCTTCATACCGCCGCGCAGCCGGCCGCGCTGAACGACCCGGCTCTCGATGCGCGCCGCGCGACGCGCCGCAAGCGCTTCACCGTGTTCTTCGCGGTCGTGCTGGTGGCCGCGCTCGCATGGATCGCGTACTGGCTGTTGAGCGACCGCTATTACGAAGACACCGACGACGCGTATGTCGCGGGCAGCATCGTGCAGGTCGCCGCGCAGGTTCCCGGCGCCGTGACCGACGTGCTGGTCGCCGATACGCAGGCCGTGCGCGCCGGACAGACGCTCGTGCGGCTCGACGACACCGAGGCGTCCGTCGCGTTCGCACAGGCGAAGGCGCAGCTCGCGCAGGCCGTGCGGCAGGTCGCGAACGCGAAGATTTCGAACACGATGTACGTCGAGGCCGTGAACGCGCGGCGTGCCGACCTGTCGCTCGCGCAGCGTGCGTTCGCGGCGCGCTCGGGCGCATCGGTCGAGATCGTCGCGCCCGAGGAACTGGCGCGTGCGCGCGCGGCGGTGGCCGGCGCGCAGGCGAATCTCTCTGCCGCGCAGGCGCAGCTCGATGCCGCGCGCGCGCTCGGCAGCAAGCTGCCGGTCGACGAAAGCCCGGCCGTCGTGCAGGCAGCCGCGCAGTTCAAGCTCGCGTACCGGAACCTGAAGCGCACGACGATCGTCGCGCCCGTCGACGGCACGATCGGGCAGCGCTCGGTGCAGGTCGGCCAGCAGGTCGGGCCCGGCGTGCCGCTGATGTCGGTCGTGCAGTTGAACCGGCTGTGGATCGAGGCGAATTTCAAGGAAGGGCAGATCCGCCACATGCGCGTCGGGCAGCCGGTCGAGGTCGTGTCGGACCTGTACGGCACGCGCGTGGCCTATCGCGGTCGCGTGCAGGGTTTCTCGGCGGGCACGGGCAGTGCGTTCTCGATGCTGCCGTCGCAGAACGCGGCCGGCAACTGGATCAAGGTCGTGCAGCGCGTGCCGGTCGTGATCGCGATCGATCCGCGCGATCTCGCCGCACACCCGCTGCGTGTCGGTCTGTCGATGCGCGCGACGGTCGACACGCACGATCGCAACGGCCACGCGCTCGACAGCGAGCCGCCGACGCCGGCCGTCAGCACGCGCGTGCACGACGGTGTCGCGAGCGAGGCCGATGCGGCCGCCGCGGCGGTCATTCGCGAGCATCAGGGCGGGTGAGGGCTTTGGCGCTCGATTGGCCGCGGGCAATCGGACAACGTATCAGCCGACAAGCCCTAACGCAGGTATTGCGTACGTTGCGAGATGAAACAGTATGACGAAGAGGGGCGCGCAATCGAACACGATTCCCCACTTGTGCGCAGACCATCGCTGATCCGCGATGGCGTTGAGTATGGGGAAAGCGATGGACGGGCGGAGTCGCCATCCTGCCGGCAGCAGACGAAAAAATAGATGATGCCGATTCGTTCGTTAAACTTGCTCTGTCAATCCCGGCCCATGATATTTTTGGGCTTGCCTGGGCGAAATCGATAGGTGCATTACTCCGCGAGTCGACAAATCATTGAGGGTGACAATCGCACTCAACTTGATACGCAGCGATCGCTCGGTGCGTTTGTGGTGCGATGTGCACACAGAAGAATAATGAAAGTGGCCCGCGTCGATCGGGCCGCGTGATTACTTCGCGAAGTGATCGGCAAGGTAAAGGGTGCTGGTAACGACAAGAATTGCGATGCCCCATAGCGCCCACTTTCTGACCGGCCATCGCTTCCAAGCAACCGCGTTAAGTGCGCAGAATGCTATAGCGGGGCCGCAAAGATACGAAATCAATACCGGTGCAACCCACCAAGGAGTCGCGCATTTGCCTAGCTCGTTGCAGCCAGTCGCGATGCGGTCAGGTCTTGCGGACCCGTGGACATGACTGAACGTGTAGAAGAAAGTCCATGTGACGAGCAATCCGAACAGCAAGCCGCATAGCGATATCGCAATTCGTTTCACTTGATTTCCCAAAATAGAATTTTCTTCGATCCGCCAAGGTCGGAATACGCGGCTTGCGAAAACAAGGTTTCTCCCTGTCGAAACGACGAAGTCCCGAAGTATCGTCCCCATGTCGCGAAGCCATTCCAAAAGCTACTAACTGTTAAGCGTGAGCCGTTCCAGAGATCTATGTGTCCGCCTGTCGCACTTGATGCGGATTCGCCGTCCCGTGTCCAATACTTTGAGAACTGAATGATACCTGTACGGCCCTTGACCTTAGATTCCCAATCTGGTCCTGTGATGTTCTCGGCTTTTGGAAGACCGGAAAATGGTTGTAACTGCAACCATTCGCCTAGTTCATCGGCGCGTGTCGCTGTCGACTTTCCGTCAAGCATGATGCGTCCGATTGTCTTTGCACCTGATATCGGCTTGACCGTTTTTGAATTGAACGACTTCATATCGACGCCGACACGATGCAACGTGACACTTAAGCGGATGGCGCATTGATTCTTGTATGCCGGATCGTCGTACGGGTTGCCGGAAGGGAAGTTATCCCACAGCTCTTTGAACGTGATTGCAGGAACAGGAATCGACTTCTGAGATCGTGGTGTGTCGTTTGAGCGGACCTTTGACGGTTTGGTATGCGGCATTGTTATTCGTCCCCGTGTTGCTTCGCAAGTGCATCGTCGCCCCAGAAGACTGTGTAGTGGTCAGGGTTGTCTCCGGTATGGATTCGCGGCAAGACTCCGTCCGTACCAAGACGGCCGGAATGCACGCGCCCGTCTGCCGTTTCGATGTAGTAGGGTAAGCCATCCACCTGATGTTCGGTTGCCCTCACGGAGGTATCCGGAATTTCGTGTGTGAGGCGGGTTAAAACTCAGATTCCGATACTAAAGCGCTCTGGGTAAAGCAGCGCGAACTGGGTCATCGCGCTCTTCCAATCGTGCCGGGAGCCGGTCCACTTGGCAACGACGTTGCGCAGCGCCAGCCAGATCAGCTTCAGCGCGGCCTCGTCCGACGGGAAGTGGCCGCGCGCCTTGATGATCTTGCGAAGCTGCATGTGCAGCGACTCAATGGCGTTCGTGGTGTAAATGATCTTCCGGATGTCCGGCGCGAACGCGTAGAAGGGAATCACCTGCTCCCAGGCTCGCCGCCAGAGCGCGGCAATTGGCGGGTATTTCGTGCCCCACGGTCCAGCGTCGAACGCGTCCAGCGCCACGGCGGCCGCCTCGGCCGTCGGTGCCCGGTAGATCTCCTTGAGCGCGGCGGCAGCCGACTTGCGATCTTTCCAGCTCGCGAAGTCCAGCGAGTTGCGGATCAGATGCACGATGCAGGTCTGAACCGTCGTTTCCGGGAACACGGTGTTAATCGCTTCCGGGAAGCCCTTCAGGCCGTCGACCACGGCGATCAGGATGTCCTGCACGCCACGCAGTTTCAGGTCGTTGACGACCCGCAGCCAGAACTTGGCGCCCTCGGTCTGCTCGATCCAGAGGCCGAGCACATCACGTGTGCCGTCGCGGCGCACGCCGAGCGCCAAGTAGATCGCCTTGTTGCGGACCACGCCTTCGTCGCGAATCTTGACGCGCAAGGCGTCAAAGAACACGACCGGATACATCGGCTCGAGCGGCCGCTGCTGCCATTCACGCACTTCGTCGATCACCGCGTCGGTCACTGTACTGATGAAGTCCGGCGATACCTCGATGCCGTACATCTCCAGCAGGAACCCCTGAATCTCCCGCACGCTCATGCCGCGCGCGTACATCGCGATGATCTTGTCGTCGAAGCCGGTAAAACGTCGCTCGCCCTTGGCAATGAGCACCGGATCGAACGTTCCTTCGCGGTCACGCGGAATCTCGACGTCGAGCAGGTCGTCGTCGGTCGTGATGCGCTTGCGACTGGTGCCGTTGCGGTGGTTCGTGCTGTCCGACGGCTTGGCCTCGCCCTTCTCGTAGCCGAGATGGTGGGTCAGTTCGCCGCCCAGCGCCCGCTCGAAGATCGCCTTCTTGAGCGCGGCAAGCTGCTCGTTGATCGTCGCCCGGTCCAGCGTTCCGGGCACCAGTTGCTTGATCAGTTCCGGGTCCAGGTTCAAGCCCTTGCCCGGTTCGATCGTCACTTCTTCCTTGCGTTTGCGTGGCATAAAAGTGGCTCCTTGGTCGCCAGTTTATGCCTCGCACACAAAGTTTCGGATAGGCTCGCCCTCACTTGCTCGTCGAAGGCCCCTTTTTTGATCGACGCGACGCCGCCAGTTGTAGTGAGGCTCGAAATCACCCTCCCGCTGCCTTCTACTCGGTCATCGCACCATTTTTCGCCACCGAGCGATGCGACGATGTGTGGGGGTGTCGGGCACGCGCAAATCACGATGTCGCCATCTAGCGCGACTTCGCCCATGAATTTTATTCGATATGGCCCGCCTGACTTGGCGATAACTCCAGGACGCTTGCATGCGGCACAGAAAGCCTGTCCGCCGATCAGGGCGGCTTGATGGCTGCCCATCTTGAACGCCGGCCCGCTATATGTGCTTATCTGACCGCCGCTCGACAGCGTGTCGCCTACTACTGCGATTCGTCGCATCATGTTTTGAGTCTCCCCCGGAAAGCCATAATCCTAGCGTCACGATGCCCGAGGCCATCTCAATTTTGTCGGCAGTACGATTCAAGACGCGCGATCTCGCCGCACACCCGCTGCGTGTCGGTCTGTCGATGCGCGCGACGGTCGACACGCACGATCGCAACGGCCACGCGCTCGACAGCGAGCCGCCGACGCCGGCCGTCAGCACGCGCGTGCACGACGGTGTCGCGAGCGAGGCCGATGCGGCCGCCGCGGCGGTCATTCGCGAGCATCAGGGCGGGTAACGCCTGCCGAAAAAGGGGCGGGCCGGCCGCCAGGGTTGGTCCGGCCCCCGGCGTGTCCCGCCGCACGCCGCCTCCCGTCGTTTCCCGCCCGGCTTTCGTATTTCCGCCATCGATGTCGGCGCCGTTCAAACGCATGTCGCGTTTGAGACATCGGCGCCCCTGCCTCCCGGACTACTCTCGAACAGCACGTTGCGTGCGCGCCGCATTCGCCGGCGTGCCGCCGCGCCATCCAACGAGACATGGAGACAATACGATGAGCAGCAATCGAGGTGTCGTCTATCTTGGACCGGGCCAGGTCGAAGTCCAGAGCATCGATTATCCGAAGATGGTCGATCCGAGCGGCCGCGCGATCGGCCACGGGGTGATTCTGAAGGTGGTCAGCACGAACATCTGCGGTTCCGACCAGCACATGGTGCGCGGCCGCACGACCGCACCGGTCGGCCTCGTGCTCGGTCACGAGATCACGGGCGAAGTGGTCGAAGTGGGCCGCGACGTCGAGACGCTGAAGCTCGGCGATCTCGTGTCGGTGCCGTTCAACGTCGCGTGCGGCCGCTGTGCGATGTGCAAGGACACGCATACGGGCGTGTGCCTGAACGTGAACCCGTCGCGTGCCGGCGGCGCATACGGCTACGTCGACATGGGCGGCTGGATCGGCGGCCAGGCCGAATACGTGCTCGTGCCGTATGCCGATTTCAACCTGCTTAAATTCCCCGACCGCGATCAGGCGATGGCGAAGATCCGCGATCTGACCTGCCTGTCCGACATTTTGCCGACCGGCTATCACGGCGCGGTGAGCGCGGGCGTGAAGCCGGGCTCGACGGTCTATATCGCGGGTGCGGGCCCGGTCGGGATGGCGGCGGCGGCCTCGGCACGCCTGCTCGGCGCGGCCGTGACGATCGTCGGCGACATGAACGCGGAACGCCTCGCGCATGCAAGGGCGATGGGCTTCGAGACGGTCGACCTGTCGAAGGACGCATCGCTCGGCGAACAGATCGAGCAGATTCTTGGCGTGCCCGAGATCGACTGCGCGGTCGATTGCGTCGGCTTCGAGGCGCACGGCCACGGTTCGTCGGGCCACTCGGAAGAGGCGCCCGCGACGGTGCTGAACTCGCTGATGGAAATCACGCGGCCGGCCGGCGCGATCGGCATCCCGGGCCTGTACGTGACCGACGATCCGGGCGCGAAGGACAAGGCCGCGCAGCACGGCAGCCTGAGCATCCGCTTCGGCCTCGGCTGGGCGAAGTCGCATTCGTTCTTCACGGGCCAGACGCCGGTGCTGAAGTACAACCGCAACCTGATGCAGGCGATCCTGTTCGACCGTCTGCCGATCGCGAAGATCGTCAACGTCGAAGTGATCTCGCTCGACCAGGCGCCGGAAGGCTACAAGAAGTTCGACGGCGGCGCACCGCGCAAATTCGTCATCGACCCGCACGGGTTGCTGGCGGCCTGATGCGCTAGTCTCCGAAACGCGAAACGCGAAACGCGAAACGCGAAACGGGCGGCTCCTGAAACGGGCCGCCCGTTTTCATTGCGGGGGCGGCGAGGCGGGCGGGGCATGCGCCGGCGAATGACCCATTGAACGTCGCGCGTCCGTCGCGACGCAAACGGTTTTCTTCGAGTACCGGTTTGGAAAATTGAAGTGGCGGGCGCGAGAACCGCCGGACAGCGCGCTCAGTGGCCGCGATAGAGCTTCGTGCCGTCGGCGTTGCCGGTTGCGGTGCGCCGCACATTGCCGGCGTGCAGGCCAACCCGGCGGATTGCGTGCGTGCGATGCACGGGATCGCGACTGTGTCGCCAGCCCGCGAGGCGAACTGTCCCGCCGTGCGTCCGACCAGGCTCGCGAATCGACGGCGCGGCCTGCGCAACCGGCATCCGGTTTGCGGGTTCGCCGGCGCTTGGGGCGCCGTGTTGTGGATCGGCCGCCAGTTGCGTTCCGTCAGTCGAATGAAACGGGTAGACAGGTACCGGCAACACCGGCAGCACCGGATCGGTCGATGCATGCAGGGCGGGCTCGGTCGCTGACGCAGCAGGCGTACCGGAGTCGCGACAAACGGGATCGGCCTTGCATGTCCGGTCGACCATCACGTAGCCGCCGACCAGCAGCACGAGCGTCAGGATGCTCAGGACCGGTGCGCTCGATGCGCGTGGCTGCCGGAAGGCCGCGTTGCGCAGCGTACGCGCGACGCGCGACGACCACGTGTGGAACGACTGCGGCACATGCGTCGCGAGCGCATCGTCCGACGCGCGGCGAATCGGATCGAACGGCCAGTTCCACTGGCCGCAGACAGGGCAGTGCTCGAGTGCGCGGAACGCAACGAAGCCGCATTCCCTGCAGCGGCAGCAAGCGGCATGCCGCGATTCGGCGCGCGTGATCAGCACGGCGCGCCAGGCATCGTGTGCGCGAACGTTCCGGTTGGGGAGGACTCGCATCGTTCGAAGTGGCAGGCGCCGTCAACGAGACGAACGATCGCCGGCGACCGTGACTTTTTTGTACGAGGCAATCGATCCACGCGTGCCGGCATCCAGCGGAGCGCGCGTCGTCGACTGTCGTTCGCATGCGGTGCTCATGTGATTCTCCATAACATCGGACGCATGGAACACGTTCGTCCGTGACTGCCTTCCGTTTCATTCTTTGTCGCTCGTGCGCGAAACGCAAGGCGCATGTCGGTCGTCGCGATCCGCACGTTCTGCGTTAACCGTCGTGCCGCTGCCGGGCCGCGAGTGTCCCGATGGTCTGCATCGCGCGCTCGACGGCCGGTGTCCACGGCCGGCCGTAGTTGAGCCGCAGATAACGGCGGAATCCGCCGGTCGCGGAAAAGATCGGCCCCGGCGCGATGCTGACGCCGTTTTCCATCGCATCGCCGAACAGGTGCATCGCATCCACGCGCGGTGGCAGTTCGATCCACAGGAAATATCCGCCGCCGGGCGTGAACACTTCGGTGCCGGCCGGAAAATATGCGCGAACGGCGGCGAGCATCTGCGCCTGGTGCGCGGCGAGATTGCGCCGCAGTTTCTGCAGGAACCGGTCGTATGTGCCGTCGCGCAGGTAGCTCGAAATCGCCATCTGCGCGGGCACGTCCGCCGACGGCGCGCTCGCGCCTTTCGCCTGCCGGATTTGCCGCACGTAGCGTCCGGCTGCGACCCAGCCGATCCGGAACCCGGGCGCGAGGCATTTCGAGAACGAACCGCAATGCAGGACGAGCCCGCTGTGGTCATACAGTTTCGCGGGGCGCGTGGGTGCCGATCCGAAATGCAGTTCGCCGTACACGTCGTCCTCGATCAGCGGCACGCCGCGCGACGCGAGCAGGTCGATCAGCGCGCGCTTGCGCTCGTCGGTCAACGTCGCGCCGGTCGGGTTGTGGAACGACGTCATGAACCAGCAGGCGCGCACCGGATGCGTGTCGAGCGCTTCGGCGAGCGCATCGAGGTCGAGGCCGGTGCGCGGGTCGACCGGAATCTCGACGGCCTTCAGATGCTGGCGCTGCACGGCCTGCAGCACCGCATGGAATGCCGGTCGTTCGATCGCGACGATGTCGCCGGGGTGCGTCAGCGCCTGCAGACTGAGCGTCAGCGCTTCGAGCGCGCCGGTCGTGATGACGATCTCGTCCATCGGCAAGGCCGCACCCGCGCTCAGATAGCGCAACGCGATCTCGCGACGCAGCGCGTCGTTGCCGGGCGGCATTCCGGACAGCAGTTTCGTGTGGTCCATGCTGCGGGCCGCCGACGCCACGTAGCGCCACAGGCTGCTCATCGGGAACAGGGAATAGCTGGCGAATGCCGAGCCGAGCGGGACAATGTCTTCGCATTTGACGGAGTCGAGCAGGCGGAACAGCGGATCGTCGCCGCTGGTTTGCGCAGCGGCCGGCTTGCGCGGCGGATCGTGGCCGAACCGGACGTGTTTGTCTTCGAGGTTCGCAACGAAATAACCGGACCGCGGGCGCGCGACGATCAGACCCTCGCTTTCGAGCGCGTAGTACGCGCGAAATACGGTGGATGGGCTCACGCCATACGCGCGGCAGGCCGCACGCACGGTGGGGATGCGCGCGCCGGCCGCCAGGTCGCCGCGCCGGATCGCATCGGCGATCGTCTGTGCCAGCGCTGCATATCGCTTCATGCCAGCCCTCCGGCCGCTCGGGCCTTGCTGAAAAAAGAGTAGCACGGCACCCGTCACGCGCCATTGCGCCCCAATCGCTGATCCGCAAGTTTTTGATGGACTTTGATCCTTTTCTTTCGTCTGACGAGCGGGCATCCTTTCGCAAGTTCTGTTCCCGACGTCTGACCATGAAGGAGTCCAAGCTGCCCGGCGGCTGATCCGTGACCCTTGCGCGTCCTGCACGCGACCTTGTCTGCGGCGTCCTTACCTAACCCGGAATCATTCAGCGTGAAATCGAAGACCCTCATCGCGGGCCTGGTGGCCGGCATCGCCCTCAACCTGTTCAGCGGCGCCGCCACGGCGGCCTGCATCAGCAATCCCGCGGCCCAGCCGAACGCGACGTTTCCCGCCGCGCTGACCGGCAAGCTCGTCTATCACAGCTACGTCAATTACGGAGACGGCACGAGCCAGCTGTTCCTCTACGACTTCTCGGCCCATACGCTGACGCAACTGAGCAAGAGCACGTGGGGCATCACCGATCCGATGAACGGCGTGTTCAGCCCCGACGGCAAGTGGCTCGCGTTCATGGGCATTAGCAACGGCGCATGGAACGTGTTCATGCTGCAGCTCGGCGCCGGCACGCCGCCCGTCAACATGACGAACAGCACGGGCGCCACGCGCAACGAGGATCCGAAATTCAGCACGGATGGCAAGACCCTCGTGTTCAAGCAGAACGGCGACGTCAAGCAGGCCACGCTGTCGTACACGAGCGCGGGCCCGGTGTTCACGTCGGTCGTGAGCCTGACGAACGCGCCGGCCGGCGCCGAATACTCGATGCCGTTTCTCGCGCCGGATTCGAGCGCCGTGTACTACGCGACCGGCACCGGCTCGAACATGGGGCTGATGAAGCGCACGATCGCGACCGGCGCGACCGCCGTGTTCGATCATCCGGCCGGTCTGCAGACGTACTACCCGATCGTGCGCGCGGACGGCACGGTGTTCTACGCACGCTGGAAAGACAGTGGCGCGGCCGACCAGATCTATTCGAAGACCGCGGACCCGGCATCGACGCCGAACCAGCTGGCGATCAACGATTGCATCAGCAACAACTCGGACCCGGCACCGGTTAGCGGTACGAACTACCTGTTCTTCTCGTCGACGACGGCGGGCGGCTATCAGCTCTACGTCGGCGACGTGACGACCGGCCAGCGCTGGAGCCTGTCGCAGTTCGGCGTGAATGCCGATACGACGAAGGCCAAGCTCGGGTCGAGTTACTACGGCGGCCCGGCCACCGCGCAGCCGACGTTGCTGTCGCAAGGGCGTCCGGCCGCCGCGTCGGCGAGCTACAACGCGTCGCTCACGCCCGACAAGGCGTTCGACGGCAACACGACGGGCACGCGCTGGGATTCGCCGGAAGGCGCCGGTGTCGGTTCGCAATGGATCTCCGTGGATCTCGGCGCGGTGAAGCACATCGATCACGTCGATCTGTACTGGGATGCGGGCGCGCTCGTCTATCAGATCCAGACGTCGAACGACAACGCGAACTGGACGACGATCTATTCGACGAGCAACGGTGGTTCATATACCCACGTCACACTGCCGAATCTCAACGGCAGCGGTCGTTACGTGCGGATGCTCGGCACGCAGCGCGCGACGCAGTGGGGTTATTCGCTCTACGAGATGCAGGTGTGGGGATCGTAAGCGCAAGGAAAAGGTAGTTCGATAAACATGATGCCGTTCAGTCAACCGACTGAACGGCATTTTTGTTTTGACGACCGGAATCGCGCTGTCGGAAGAAAGTTGCGGCCGCCTGAACGAGAAAACCTCAATCAAAACATCGTTCAAGACCGAAGTGAACATCGAATTTGTTCGAACTGGTACGGGAAAACTGTCAAAACATGTCAAATATAGGACGAGTCTTATTACCGAGCCGGCAGATCAAGATGGCGTCTCATATCTCGCGAAGAGGGCGATTCTTACAATTGCATACAAGATATCGATATCGCTGCTCGATGTCTTCCGGAAACCGGGAAGCAGGGTGACGTGCCGATGACCAGGGCCGAAAGTGCAGCGAAGCGGGGGTACGCACATGGAGAGGTTCAGCGTTCAGACCATCTTCGCCAATGACAGGCCTTTGGCGCTGGCGGGGATGGAATTTGTCGCAAGCTGCACGAATGCAATCAAGTTGGTCGGTGTGTACAAGAGCCCCGATGAACTGATTGCGTCGCTCGGCCGGCAGGCCTGCGACGTAGCACTCATCGACTATTCGATGCGCGGGAAGGGCCAGATGGAGGGGCTGGCATTGCTCGGCTACCTGCGGCGCACGTTCCCGAAGCTGGGCATCGCGGTTCTGGTCACGTACGAAAACCCGGTGATCATTCGCGCAATTCTTGCGCAGGGTGTGTCGAGCATCGTCAGCAAGTTCGACGATATCGGCCACATCGTCACAGCGATTCATTCGAGTTACGGGGGCGGCAACTATTTGTCTCCGACGATCAAGCGCATGCTCGCCGAGATGGAGGAACGTGGCGACCGACGCGATCGGAAGCTGTCGCCGCGCGAGATCGGAGTGATCCAGCTCTATCTGTCCGGATTGTCGATCAACGAGATCGCGAAGCAACTGAACAAGGGAAAGCAGACGGTCAGCGCGCAGAAGATCAGCGCGATGAAGAAGCTCGGCGCAAAGAATGATATCGAGCTGCTCAAGTATGCGGTTTGTCTTGATCTGATCAACGACACGGGGATCGGCGAGTTCGAGATCCGGTAATCGTACGGTCGGAACGCCGGTCCTGCCTGACGGGCAGGGATTCCATTCATTCATTTCAGCGTGGGGAGGTGGTGAAGAGTTTGTAAAACGTGATTGGTTTAGTCTTACTAAAGATGTGGAGGAGCGTATCCGATCGGAAGGATGGCGCTTGAGATTCTCTTTTAACGATTGAGTGAACTAGAAATGAAAAAGATTGCAATGATGATGTCGGCTGCCGGTCTCGCATTTGCGGCAATGAACACCGCGCATGCTGCGGATGGCACGATCAACTTCACGGGCGAAATCGTGGCGGCATCGTGCGGCATCACGGGCGGCAACGGCACGTCCGTGAGCGGTGGCAAGGGTGAGCAGTCGATCGACGTCAAGCTCGGCAAAGTCAGTGCAGACGCGCTGGGCAGCACCGCCGGTGGCGGCATCGCGGCCGGTACCGCGATCAACCTCAACCTCGATTGCGGTGCGACCGGCAAGGGCCTGAACACGGTCAAGGTGCGCTTCGACCCGGCCAGCGGTTCGGGCGTGGACGGCACCAACAACAAGCTGCTGAAGACCACCGGCACGGCCAAGGGCGTGGGCATCGGCATCTACGACACAGCGGGCACGCTGCTGAACCTGAACGCCAACGAAACGTTCGACGCACCGCTGGTTCAGGGCGGCACGGCCGAAGCGCCGACCTACACGGCCAACCTTGCCATGCGCGCCGGCTACGTCAAGAACGGCAACGCGGTCGAAGCAGGTATCGCTAACGGCACGCTGCCTTTCACGCTGACTTACGAGTAATCCACCTCGGGGCGGGGAGGCGCTCCCTGCCCATCCCTCGACATTTCATTCGATATGAAACGATTCCATTTTGCCGGGCTGGCCCTGGCCAGTTCGTTGCTGTTGTCCTCGGGCACTTCGTTCGCCGGCATCACGCTCGACGGAACCCGCGTCGTGCTGGCCGCACCGAGCAAGGAGGCGTCACTTCTGGTCCGCAACCGCGCGCCGGCCGACGTCATGATCCAGACATGGATGGACGCGAGCGACGGGAAGGCGGACGTGCCGTTCGCGATCACGCCGGCGCTCGGCCGTCTCGGCGCGGAGAGGCAGCAGACGTTGCGGATCCTCTATTACGGCCAGGGTTTGCCGGCCGATCGCGAGTCGACGTTCTGGCTCAACGTGCAGGAGATCCCGCAGAAAGCCAAGGACGACAACACGCTGCAGATTGCCGTGCGTCAGCGCATCAAGTTGTTCTACCGGCCCGCCGGCCTGCCCGGCAAGGTCGAGGAGGCGCCTGCGCAGCTCCGCTGGAAGCTCGTGCAACGCGACGGTCAGGCGCAGCTCGAAGTCAGCAATCCGTCGGCTTATTTCGTCTCGCTGGCGTCAGTCAACGTGCAAAGCGGCGGCCGGAACTATGCCGCGACCGCCGAGATGGTGCCGCCGTCCGCTACGCGCCATTTTGCCGTCAAGGATTTGCCGGCCGGCGTCGCCGCGGCGGGCGTCAAGGTTCACTTCGAATCGATCAACGACTACGGCGCCGTCGAACCGCACGACGGCACCACCGCTGGTTGACGCAACCAGTTCGACACGTCGTATTCCTATTCATCTTCGTGATCCCCGGGCCAATGCCGTGGGGCGGGGCGTGTTCGCGCTTGCGATTCCGCGCGGGAGGTGAATCAACTTAGAGAAAGGGTATGGAGAACGTCAGAAAGGAAGGGGATATCTGGACGGCTGCGCAGATCGGTGCGCCGTGCCTTGCGTTGCTCGGCCTGGTGTTGCCGGCGCAGGGCCATGCGGTGGAATTCAACGAATCCTTTCTGCGCAAGGGCGAAGGGCCGGTCGAGCTGAGCTATTTCGAGAAGGGCAGCGCGGTGCTGCCCGGCAGCTATGACGTCGACGTCTACCTGAACCATACGCTGGTCAAGCGCCAGGACGTTGTGTTCCGCGCGGACGCCGACGGCGCCGTCAAGCCGGCGGTGACCCTCGGGCTGTTGCGCACCGCAGGCGTCAACGTTGCGCGGCTGGAGAAGGACGGGCGCATCGCTGTGGGTGCGGACGACGCGACGATCGTGGACCTGCCCGCCGTGGCGGACGGCGCTGCGGTGGAGTTCGAATCCAATACGCTGTCGCTGAACATCAGCTTTCCGCAGTTGTACGTGTCCCGAACCTCGCGCGGCTACGTGGACCCGTCGCTGTGGGACGACGGCATCCCCGCGCTGTACAGCGACTATCAGGCCAGCTACAGCCGCAACGATAGCCACGGCAACAGCAACGAGTATTACTTCGTCGGTTTGCGCAACGGCTTCAATGCCGGCGGCTGGCGTTTCCGCAACGAATCGACGCTCACCGGCACCACGGGTGCAGGCAGCCGCTTCACCAGCAACCGCACCTACGTCGAGCGTGATATCCGCCGCCTGCGTAGCAAGGTGGCGGCCGGCGAGCTATATACGTCCGGCGACATCTTCGACAGCGTGCGCTTCGTCGGCGCGCAGATCGGCACCGACCTCGGCATGCTGCCCGACAGCGAAGTCGGCTTCGCGCCGGTCGTGCGCGGGATCGCCGAGAGCAATGCGATCGTGGAAGTGCGTCAGAACGGCTACGTGATCTACTCGACGCCGGTGCCGCCGGGCGCGTTCGAGATCACCGATATCTATCCGAGCGGTTCGAACGGCGACCTCGAGATCCGGATCACCGAGTCGGACGGGCGCGTGCGCCGATTCACCCAGCCGTACTCGTACCTGCCGGTGATGGTTCGGCGCGGCAGCCTGCGGTATTCGTTTGCCGCCGGCCAGTATCGCGTCCGGGGCCAGTCGAGCCCGAAGTTCACGCAGGGCACGCTGGTATACGGTGTGTCCGACAACTTCACCGGCTACGGCGGCGTTATCGCCGCGGACAACTACGTGGCGGCCGCCCTCGGCATAGGCGTGAACACGCGCATCGGTGGCATGTCGCTGGACGTCACGAGCAGCCGGTCGCGCACGTCGGCGGGCACCCGGCAAGGGCAGAGCTTGCGGTTCCTGTATTCGAAGACGCTGTATCCGACCAACACGACGTTCACGATGGTCGGCTACCGCTATTCGACGGACGGCTACCGTACGTTGAGCCAGCACGTCGAAGACACGGATCGGACGTATGGGCCGCGCCTCATGCGTCAGAAGAGCCGCCTGGACGTGAACGTCAACCAGCCGCTCGGGAGCGGCTCGCTGTTCGCCGGCGTAGGCGACACGACCTACTGGAACGGCGAAGGACGCAGCCGGCGTTTTCAGGTCGGCTACAGCAACAGCTACAGGAACGTCAGCTACAGCGTGTCGGCATCGCACATCCAGGAGTCGGGGCCGTTCGGGCGGCCGGACACGCAGTTCAGCGTGTCCGTGAGCATTCCGCTGGGCAAGGCGTCGAGCTCGCATCGCCTGTACGCGAACGCGGTGTCGTCGACGCGCGGCGACTTCAACGTGCAGACCGGCGTGTCGGGTTACCTGAACGAGAGCAACACCGTCAACTACGGCGTGCAGGCGGGCTACAGCCGCGACGGCGGCGGCTCGGGCGGCGTCAGCGCGGGCTGGGATACGCCGAACGCGAAGCTGACCGGCAACTTTACGCAGGACCGTTCAGGCCGGCATTTCGATGCGGGCGCGTCGGGCTCCGTCGTCGTGCATGGCGGCGGCGTCACGCTCGGCCAGCCGCTCGGCGAGACGTTCGCCGTGGTCCAGGTGCCGAAGGTGCGCGACGTGACGTTCGGCGGATCGCCGACGGTGCGCACCGACTGGCGCGGTTACGCGGTCGTGCCGTATCTGCAGCCGTACCGTCAGAACTGGCTGAACATCGATCCGTCGAGCGTCGGCACGCATACGGAGATCACCGACAACGCGAAGATGGTGGTGCCGACGCGTGGCGCCATCGTGAAGACCCGCTTCGAAGCGGAGTCGGGCCGGCGCGTGCAGTTCGAGCTGAGTACGGACGAAGGCGGCAAGGTGCCGTTCGGCGCGCAGGCGTACGACGCGAAGGGCAAGCTGCTCGGCATGGTGGACAACCGGTCGCGCCTGCTGGTGTTCGGTATCGAGGACAAAGGCAGCATCGATGTGCGGTGGGGCGACAAGCAATGCAGGATCGGCTATGCGCTGAAGCCGCAGAACAAGGAGCTGGCCTACGAGCGGCAGGCGGTGAGCTGCATGCGCGCCGGCACGGTTGTCGGTGTGCGCTGAACTGCATTCGGATGACGCGTCCCGATCCGGAGAGACGAAACACGATGTTGCTTCGTCAGGCTCGTTCCGGCTCCCTCTCTGTCGTGTCGAGGCGGAACGTCGTTTCGTCTCGTGCGGTCATGCCGTCGCTCATCAACCGCCGCGCGACGCACGTTACACGCTTGCCCCTGATGGAATTTATCGACATGAAGAAAACGTCTGAAAAAAAGCTGCGTTGGGTCCGGGCGGCAATCGTTGCCGGCTCGTTGATTTGGTCGGGAGCCGCGTTCGGCTACTGCGTAAATAGTGGTAACTGGGCCGGCCGTACTTATAACGTGACATTTCCTGCCACGATGAACGTTGCGGCAGCCCCGGTGGGCGGAGTGCTGGCTAGTTCCGAGGTTCAATACGTGTCCTGGGATGGTTTGGCCTACACCGCGTGTTGGAACAGCAATCTCAATTTTTCGATCACGGTGCCGGATGGCCAACTGGTCCCCGGATACAAAGGCGTTTACAAGACCAATGTGGACGGCATTGGCGTGAGATTCACGTTTTCCGGCTTCGGCAATACAGAGTTGATTCCGCCATTGACATACTACGGGTCGTCTAATACTGGCGGGGGCGCCCCCATTTGGTACGTACCGAGCAAGGTGAGAGTGGAACTGGTCAGAACGGCGACGAGCGTGGCGTCCGGCGGTACCGTATCGCTCGCATTCAGCGCGGTCTACGATGCCGACAAGGATTCGGCCGGCAACGTGCTCCGACTTTATATCAATGGGCAAGGCACGACGCAGGTGACGAACAACGTCTACTTCGGCGGTTGCAAGACCACGACGCCTGTCACCAATGTAAAAATGGGCAAGGAGGGCATCCAGCAGATAAAGAGCGGCCAGGTGGCGGAGCATTCGTTCTCGCTCGAAGTCGCTTGCGGAAGCAACAAGCCGAGCAATCCGCTGCCGGTGAAGGTCTATTTCGAAGGCGACAACGCGGCAACAGGCTTGTTGCGTTTGTCCGGAAGCGGTACGCCTGGCGTCGCCGCCGGTGTCGGCATCGCGTTGACAAGCGACAAGGGCGTCAAGCTGCCGTTCACTCAGGCCAACGCGCTGACGATGGACTGGAACCGCTCCAGCCCGGATGGCGAGGTTTACCGCTTCACGGCCACAGCCAAGTACGCGCCCACGACGGGGGCGATCACTGCCGGCAAAGGCGATGCCACGCTGAACTTCGTCATCCAGTACAACTGAGACGGATCGACAAGCGGGACGCTGTCGCGGTGGCGAGTGTGCCGGCCGGCCTGCATGCCGGAAGCCGTCTTTATTGAGATAGAATGGAGGCCGATTACGGTACTCACAGAAAGCTTTTTTCGGCGCCGCATTGCGGCGACTCCACGGGCTCTCAATGGACGAGTTCTCGGTGCGTGTGATCGTCGCGGACGACCATCCGGTGACCGGTCACGGCATTGCGCAGACGCTGAACGACATGCCGACGATCGAGATCGTCGCGGTCGTTCCGAGTGCCGGCGCCTTGATCGAGGCGCTTGATGCGTCGCCGTGCGACGTGCTCGTGCTCGATTACGTGATGCCGTCCAGCGAACACGGCGACGGTCAGGCGCTGATCGGCTATCTGCACCGTCGTTATCCCGACCTGCGCTTCGTGACCGTCACGATGCTCAACTCTCCCGCCTTGTTTCGCGCGCTGCAGACGCTCGGCGTGCGGTGCATCTGCAGCAAATCCGATGCGATGTCCCATCTCGTCGCCGCCGTGCATGCGGCGTTTGCCCACGGCCAGTACCTGTCGCCGACGATCGCGTCGCTGCTCGACAACGCCGACCAAGCGGGCGGCAACCCGTTGACGCGGCGCGAATCCGAAATCGTCCGGCTGTTCCGCGAAGGGTACAAGGTGACCGAGATCGCGGAGCGGCTCCATCGCAGCAAGAAGACCATCAGCGCGCAGAAGCTCGCCGCGATGCGCAAGCTCGGCATCACGCGGGACGCCGACCTGATCAAGCATGAAGGTCCGCTCGAGGCGCCGGAACAGGACGGCTCCGGAGCGGTCCCCTGAGCCGCATCGGCATGCGCTGGTTCCGCAACTGGCTGCCACGCACGAATCGTCGGGCGAGCCGGAGGCAATTCGATCCCGACTGGATGCGCGCCTACCAGCGACGCTTGCTGTATGGCGGCGGCACGGTTCTCGGCGCCTTCATCCTGTTGTGCGCGGGCGCGGTTGCGCGCACCGAATTCGGCGACCATCAGGCCGCGATGCGCGCGCACTTTCTGACGACGAAGTCGCACCTGCTGGTCCGTATGTCTGAAAACAGTGTGCTGCTCAGGCAACTCGTCGCGATGTCGGAGGGTTTGTGGGACGCGCACGCGCAGCCAACGCGCGTGTTGTCGGACGCGTTCGCCGCGCGGGACGGCTTGCTGATTAAAGCGCGCCGCGACGTGAACCGGACGTACGCGGTACGGGGCCTCATCGACACCACACACCCGGCAAGCGCTTACGGGCCATTGCTCGCGATGGGCGAGCAGCTGTTTGAAAGCGGCAAATGGATCAACATGGCGCAGCCGCTGACAAGCGGGCTCTACATGATCAGCGTAGACGGCCGCTATGTCGCGATGGCGCAGCGTGTGCCGTCGGGCATATCGCCGCCCGAGCGGATCGCTCGGTTGCCGGCGCTGCTGCTGCAGACGTGGCCCGACGTCGCGACGATCGTGCGCGATGCGGCTCTCCATCCAGAGCATGTGCCGGACGACGTCGTGTTCTGGCTGCCGCCGGACGCCGATCCCATCACGGGAGATCGTGTGTTTCGCATCGCGAGCTGGGTGGTGGGCCGCGACGCTCGGCCGGTGACGCTGGCCATCCACGAGATGCGCCCGGAACGCTTTCTCGGCGCGCTCGACACCAGTCCCCTGGGCGGGGCGCTCGCGGTGGTCGATCGTGAGGGGCGCGTGCTGCTGTCGGCGTCGGCGCGTAGCGAGGATATCGCGTCCGTCGCACGCGCGTTGGCGCGCGATCGTGCGACAGCGATCGCGCAGCGCTTTTACGACGGACAATTCGTGATCCGCGACGCGATTCCCGGCACCGACTGGACGCTTCTGCAGGTCTACCCGATGGGCGTCGTGCTTCGCGACGTCGTGCCGCGCTTGCTCGAGATCGGCGGTCTCGCGCTGTTCGGCTTCTTGTTCCTGCTTGCCGGCATCGTGTTGATCAACCGCCGTATTCTTGTGCCGTCCTATCTCCGAGCGGCGCGCTTGAAGGAAAGCGAGCAGCTCAATCGCACGTTGATTCGCACGGCACCGGTCGGTCTCGCGCTGATCGGCGAGGCGGGCGGTACGGTGCTGCTGCAGAATGCGGCGATGGCGAACTACGGCGCCGGCGCGGCCGACGGCGAACGGCTGCCACAGCTGATTTGGCAGACGTTCGCGCAGTTACCCGATGCACCCGCGCCGGTGAGGTGGCGTTCGATCGTCGATCGCGAGATCACATTCACCGGAACGGGTGCCGACACGCATCTGCTCGTCAACATCGCGCGCGTCCGGTATCGCGGCGCGGAAGCACTGCTCGCAACCGTCAGCGACATCACCGCACGCAAGCTGACCGAGCAGTCGCTGGAGGAGGCACGGCGTGCGGCGGATCAGGCGAACAAGGCGAAGTCGGTGTTCCTCGCAACGATGAGCCACGAGATCCGCACGCCGCTGAACGCGGTGATCGGCAACCTCGAGCTAATGAAGCGCGGGACGCTGCCGGACGTACAGCGCAGGCGCCTGGAGATCGTCGATTCGTCTTCTTCTTCGCTGCTGCACATCCTGAACGACGTGCTCGATCTGTCGAAGGTCGAGGCGGGGCAGTTGCGCATCGATGCGGTGCCGTTCGATTGCGTCGCGTTGCTGAACGCGGTTGCCGAGTCGTTCAGGCCGCTGGCGACGGCCAAGGGGCTGCGGCTGATTTGCGACGTCACGTCGGACTGGCCGCGCTATCGTGTCGGGGACCCGATTCGCATTCGGCAGGTCGTATCGAACCTGCTGAGCAATGCGATCAAGTTCACCGGGGCGGGGAACGTGACGATCACCGCGCGCGGGCGCCAAGCCGCCGGGCGCGAACATGTCGACATTCGTGTGATCGATACCGGAATCGGCATTCCCGAGACGTCGCAAGCGACGATATTCTCGCTGTATCAGCAGGCGGACGATTCGATTCATCGCCGGTATGGCGGAACGGGGATTGGCCTCGCGTTGTGTCGGCGTCTGGTCGACGCGATGGGCGGCGAGATTTCGGTGCGCAGCGAACCAGGTAAGGGTAGCGAGTTTCGCGTTGATATCGCTTTGCCGGTAACAGGGCGCGTGCCGGCCGAAAATCGCGCCGACGACGTGCAGCGCGCGGTGAGCGAAAGCGACGGTCTGGTCAACGCGGACGGCGCGCCGCTGCGTGTGCTGGCCGTCGAGGACCATCCTGCAAGCCGTTTGTTGTTGGCCGACCAGTTCCGCGAGCTGGGTGTCGACGCGACGATCGTCGCGAACGGCGAGCAGGCGCTGGCTGCATTCGATGGAGCGCGCTTCGATGCCGTGTTGACGGATCTGGGGTTGCCCGATATCGATGGCTGGAACCTTGCGGAGGCGATACACGAGCGGAATGCGCAGATGCCGATCGTCGCGATGACGGCACACGCCGGTCCGGACGAACAGCAGCGATGTGCGGATGCCGGGATTCGCTCGCTGTTGGCGAAGCCGGTGACGCTCACGTCGTTATCGCAGGCGTTGAATGTCGACACGCACGTCGAGCCGACTGGCGAGCAGGCGGGTGACGATGCCGAGATTGCCGCGTTGCCGACGGCGGTTTTATCCGCGATGCAGCAAGTCACGCAGGCGTCGCTCGTGTCGATCGACCGCGCGCTGATGGGGCAGGATGTCGACACGGTCGAGCGCGAACTGCATTCGCTGAGCGGAGGTTTTGTCGCGACAGGCCAGCGCGTGCTCGGCGAGCTGTGCTCCGGATTGCAGCAGGTCGTGCGCGACGAAGGGTTGTCGGTGTTTGCGGAGCTATGGCCGGCGCTGCGGGGCGAGCTGACGGCCGCGCTTCAGGTGCTCGTGCATGCCGATGCGTTGGGCCGGGAGACCCACGAAGGCGACCCGCCGGCACCGTAAGTCAGGCGGGTTCAGTGCATCCGCTATGCCGTCGGCAAAAATGCGGTTCAGTTGCCTGACTGACCATGCGATGCAATTCGCGCTTCACGCATGCAGCACATGCGTCGGAAACGCCGGGCCTGCGCTCGCCGCACCCTGCGAAAGCGGCGCGACCTGCTTGCGGCGCTCCCTCGTCGGCGCGACGCCGAACGAGTCGCGATAGCTCTTGCTGAAGTGGCACGCCGACTGGAAGCCGCATGCCATCGTGATGTGCATGATCGACATGTCGGTCTGCAGCAGCAGCTCGCGCGCGCGGCGCAGCCGCAGCGTCAGGTAGTAGTGCGTCGGCGTCATCCCGAGGTGTTCGCGGAACAACCGCTGCAATTGCCGCTGCGACATGTTCGCAAGCCGCGCGAGTTCCTCGCGCGACAGCGGCTCCTCGATGTTGTTCTCCATCAGCGAGATCACTTCGAACAGCGACTTGTTCGCCGAGCCGAGGCGCGCGACGAGCGGCATGCGTTGCTGCGCGCTCGTGTCGCGCACGTGTTCGACGATGAACTGTTCGGCAATCTGCGTGACGCGCGCGGTGCCCACGCGCGCGGCGATCAGGTTCAGCATCATGTCGAGCGGCGCGACGCCGCCCGTGCACGTGATGCGGTCGCGGTCGATCACGAACAGTTCCTTCAGGAAGCGCGTGTCCGGAAACTCTTCCTTCAGCGCCGACATGTTCTCCCAGTGGATCGCGCACGCGTAGCCCGCGAGCAGCCCCGATTTCGCGAGCGCATAGGTGCCCGTGCACAGGCTGCCGAGCGGCAGCCCCAGGCGCGCGAAGCGGCGCAGCGCCGACAGATGGGCAGGCGTGGTCGCGCGCTGCACGTCGACGCCGCCGCACACGAACACGATGTCGGGCTGCCCGACGCATTCGGCCGGGCCCGTGTCGACCGTGAGACCGTTGCTCGCCGTGACCGGGCCGCCGTCCGGGCTGATGATCGACCAGCGGTAGAGCGGCTGGCCGCTCAGGTAGTTCGCCATCCGAAGCACCTCGATCGCATTGGTGAACGCGATCATCGTGAAGTTCGGTAAAGGCATGAACGCGAAGTGGGACAGCGACGCTGTGCGGTCGGGGGACATGGGGAGCGTTCCTTGAATCTCTAATAGCTTTATGCCCGGAGAGCACGGATCGGGCTACGGTATTGTGTGAGCGAGTGCAACAAGCGTGCCATACGGCTAAACCCTAGCCGCTTTCGTTGATTTGGCTCAAAGGCATGCTGCACTGCACCGAACCCGTGACGCGTTGCACCTGCGCCGGGCGGCGGTGGCACCGCCGACGTGCCTGTTCATAGGTGAACGGGTGCCGCGAATTTCATCGGTCATCCGAAAAAGCACGACCGGTCACTTGTATAAAACGGACGCGCATGGCGGAAAAGGCAAAGAACGCGTCTAAATTCATCAATCCGCCGAAAATCCGAACGACAAGAATAGAGCCGTCGGCAGCCTTGCACCGGGCAAGCAGGAAACCCAGGCAGGGCGGGCCTTGAGCTTCGGTTTCAGCCCTTTATTCTTCGTCACGGACGCACTATGTCGAACTCCCAGCCTTTCTTCTCGCAGCCCCTTGCCGAGCGCGACGCGCCGGTGCGCAGCGCCATCCTGAAGGAACTCGAGCGTCAGCAGTCGCAGGTCGAGCTGATCGCGTCGGAAAACATCGTGTCGCGCGCCGTGCTCGAAGCGCAGGGCTCGGTGCTGACCAACAAGTACGCGGAAGGCTATCCCGGCAAGCGCTACTACGGCGGCTGCGAATTCGCGGACGAAGTCGAGGCGCTGGCAATCGAGCGTGTGAAGCAGATCTTCAACGCCGGTTATGCGAACGTGCAGCCGCACTCGGGCGCGCAGGCGAACGGCTCGGTGATGCTCGCGCTGGCCAAGCCGGGCGACACGGTGCTCGGTATGTCGCTCGATGCGGGCGGCCACCTGACGCACGGCGCGAAGCCGGCGCTGTCGGGCAAGTGGTTCAACGCCGTTCAGTACGGCGTGAACCGCGACACGATGCTGATCGATTACGACCAGGTCGAGGCGCTCGCGCACGAGCACAAGCCGAACCTGATCATCGCCGGCTTCTCGGCGTACCCGCGCGCGCTCGACTTCGCGCGCTTCCGTGCGATCGCCGACAGCGTCGGCGCGAAGCTGATGGTCGACATGGCGCACATCGCGGGCGTGATCGCCGCGGGCCGCCACGCGAACCCGGTCGAGCACGCGCACGTCGTCACGTCGACCACGCACAAGACGCTGCGCGGCCCGCGCGGCGGCTTCGTGCTGACCAACGACGAGGACATCGCGAAGAAGATCAACTCGGCCGTGTTCCCCGGCCTGCAGGGCGGCCCGCTGATGCACGTGATCGCCGGCAAGGCCGTCGCGTTCGGCGAAGTGCTGCACGCTGACTTCAAGACCTACATCGACAACGTGCTCGCGAACGCGCAGGCGCTCGGCGAAGTGCTGAAGGCCGGCGGCGTCGATCTCGTCACGGGCGGCACCGACAACCACCTGCTGCTGGTCGACCTGCGCCCGAAGGGCCTGAAGGGCGCGCCGGTCGAACAGGCGCTGGAGCGCGCGGGCATCACCTGCAACAAGAACGGCATCCCGTTCGACACCGAGAAGCCGACCGTCACGTCGGGCATCCGCCTCGGCACGCCGGCCGGCACGACGCGCGGCTTCGGCGTCGCGGAGTTCCGCGAAGTGGGCCGCCTGATTCTCGAAGTGTTCGACGCGCTGCGCGCGAACCCGGAAGGCGACCACGCGACCGAACAGCGCGTGCGCCGCGAGATCTTCGCGCTTTGCGAACGCTTCCCGATTTACTGATCGACACCGACAAGACCAGAGACTCAAGCGAGAGGCAGATATGAGCACGCTGCATCAGGACAGCATCATCATCGACGGACTGAACATCTCGAAGTTCGAGAAGCCGGTGTTCGAAGACATGCGCAAGGGCGGCATCACGGCCGCGAACTGCACGGTGTCGGTGTGGGAAAACTTCACCAAGACCGTCGACAACATCGGCGTGATGAAGAAGAAGATCCGCGACAACGGCGAGCTGCTGTCGCTGGTGCGCACGACGGACGACATCTTCCGCGCGAAGAAGGAAGGCAAGACCGGGGTCATCCTGGGCTTCCAGAACGCGCACGCGTTCGAGGACAACCTCGGCTACATCGAGGCGTTCCACGACATGGGCGTGCGCGTCGTGCAGCTTTGCTACAACACGCAGAACCTGGTCGGCACCGGCTGCTACGAGCGCGACGGCGGTCTGTCGGATTTCGGCCGCGAAGTGATCACCGAGATGAACCGCGTCGGCATCATGGTCGACCTGTCGCATGTGGGCGGCAACACGTCGTCGGAAGCGATCGCGTTCTCGAAGAAGCCGGTGTGCTATTCGCACTGCCTGCCGTCGGGCCTGAAGGAGCATCCGCGCAACAAGAGCGATGCGCAACTGAAGGAGATCGCCGATGCGGGCGGCTTCGTCGGCGTGACGATGTTCGCGCCGTTCCTGAAGCGCGGGATCGAGGCGAACATCGACGATTACATCGAGGCGATCGACTACGTCGTGAACCTGATCGGCGAAGACGCGGTCGGCATCGGCACGGACTTCACGCAGGATTTCGCAAAGGAATTCTTCGACATGCTGACGCACGACAAGGGTCGTTATCGCCAGCTGACGAACTTCGGCAAGGTGATCAACCCGGACGGCATCCGCACGATCGGCGAATTCCCGAACCTGACCGCGGCGATGGAACGCCACGGCTGGAAGGAGTCGCGCATCCGCAAGATCATGGGCGAGAACTGGGTGCGTGTGTTCAAGGACGTGTGGGGCGCGTAAGCGCTACGCCGGCCGAACCGCTTCCAGAGATTCAACACTAGAAAAATATCGGGACGTGCCCGTGCAAGCCGCGCGGGCACGCGGACGATGTCGTGCCTGCGCGCCGAGACGCGCGGCCAATTTCCTCACGGAGTCACCACGATGCAACCGCAACTGCCGATCAACGTCGATCCCGATACCGGCGTCTGGACCACCGACGCGCTGCCGATGCTGTACGTGCCGCGCCACTTCTTCACGAACAACCACGTCGCCGTCGAGGAAGCGCTCGGCGTCGAAGCGTATGCCGAGATCCTCTACAAGGCCGGCTACAAGTCCGCGTACCACTGGTGCGACAAGGAAGCGAAGCTGCACGGCCTGACCGGCATGGCCGTGTTCGAGCACTACCTGAAGCGCCTGTCGCAGCGCGGCTGGGGCCTGTTCTCGATCATCGAGGCCGATCCGGCCAGCGCGCGCGCGAAGATCGAGCTGCGCCACTCGTCGTTCGTGCTCCAGCAGCCGGGCAAGGAAGGCAAGCTCTGCTACATGTTCGCCGGCTGGTTCGCCGGTGCGATGGACTGGGTCAACGACACGACGCCGGAAGGCAAGGGCGCGCCGCGTGCGCAATCGAAGGAAGTGCAGTGCGCGGCCGAGCATCACGACCACTGCGTCTTCGAAGTGTCGCCGATCGCGCACTGATGCACTGATCCACCGCTACACAACAACACCCGCAACACGAGACATTCGAACGCCAGAGGTCGCCAGCGATGCGTTATCCCCACCTGTTCAAACCCATGCAGCTGAACCAGCTGACGCTGCGCAACCGGATCGTCAGCACCGCGCACGCGGAGGTGTATGCCGAGCCGGGCGGCCTGCCGGGCGACCGTTATATCCGCTACTACGAAGAAAAGGCGAAGGGCGGCGTCGGCCTCGCGATCTGCGGCGGGTCGAGCCCGGTGTCGATCGACAGCCCGCAGGGCTGGTGGAAATCGGTGAACCTGTCGACCGACAAGATCATCGATCCGCTCACGCGTCTCGCCGACACGATGCACAAGCACGGCGCGAAGATCATGATCCAGGCGACGCACATGGGCCGCCGCTCGTCGTTCCACGGCGAGCACTGGCCGCACCTGATGTCGCCGTCGGGCGTGCGCGAGCCGGTGCACCGCGGCAACGCGAAGATCATCGAGATCGAGGAAATCCGCCGCATCATCGGCGATTTCGCGGCGGCCGCGAAGCGCGTGAAGGCCGCCGGCATGGACGGCATCGAGATCTCGGCCGCTCACCAGCACCTGATCGACCAGTTCTGGAGCAAGCGTTCGAACCACCGCACCGACGAATGGGGCGGCAGCCTGGAGAACCGCCTGCGCTTCGGCATCGAGGTACTGACGGCGGTGCGCGAGGCGGTCGGCAAGGATTTCTGCGTCGGCCTGCGGATGTGCGGCGACGAATTCCACGAGGACGGCCTCGATCACGAAGCGCTGAAGGAAATCGCGCAGGCGATGTCGGAGACGGGCCTGATCGACTACCTGAGCGTGGTCGGTTCGGGCGGCGATACGCACAACACGATCGCCAACTGCATGCCGCCGATGGCATTGCCGCCGGAGCCGTTCGTGCACCTCGCGGCCGGCATCAAGTCGGTGGTGAAGATTCCGGTGATGCACGCGCAGAGCATCCGCGATGCGGGCCAGGCCGAGCGCCTGCTCGCCACCGGCATGATCGACCTGGTCGGCATGACGCGCGCGCAGATCGCCGATCCGCACATGGTGATCAAGATCCGCGACGGCCGCGAGGATGAAATCAAGCAGTGCGTCGGCGCGAACTACTGCATCGACCGCCAGTACAACGGCCTCGACGTGCTCTGCATTCAAAACGCCGCGACGTCGCGCGAAGCGACGATGCCGCACATCGTCGAGAAATCGCGCGGCCCGAAGCGCAAGGTGGTGGTGGTGGGCGCGGGCCCGGCGGGCCTCGAGGCGGCGCGCGTCGCGAAGCTGCGCGGCCACGACGTCGTGCTGTTCGAGAAGAATACGGAAGTGGGCGGTCAGGTGATGATCGCCGCGAAGGCGCCGCAGCGCGAACAGATGTCGGGGATCATCCGCTGGTTCGACATGGAAACCAAGCGCCTGGGCGTCGACCGCCGCCTCGGCGTCGCCGCCGACGAGAAGATGATCATGGCCGAGAAGCCGGACATCGTCGTGCTCGCGACGGGCGGTTCGAGCTTTACGTGGCAGGTGCCGGGCTGGGGCGTGGCCGAAGGCCTGGCCGTCAGCTCGTGGGACATCCTGACCGGCAAGGTCGAGCCGAAGCAGAACGTGCTGCTGTTCGACGGCGTGAGCACCCATGCAGGCGCGGGCGTGGCCGACTTCATGGCGAGCCGCGGCTCGAAGGTCGAGGTCGTCACGCCGGACGTGAAGGTGGCCGACGATTGCGGCGGCACGACGTTCCCGATCTTCTATCGCCGCCTGTACGCGCTCGGCGTGATCCCGACGCCGAACACCATGCTCGACCGCGTCTATGAAGAAGACGGCAAGAAGATCGCCGTGCTGCGCAACGAATACACGGAAGAACTGGAAGAGCGCGCGGTCGACCAGGTGGTGATCGAGAACGGTTCGTCGCCGAACGACGAGCTGTACTGGAAGCTCAAGCCGGAATCGCTGAACCGCGGCCAGATCGATCCGCACACGCTGTTTGCGGCCGAGCCGCAGCCGTGCCTGTCGGAAGAACTCGGCAACGGCCGTTTCCTGCTGTTCCGTGTCGGCGACTGCATCTCGATGCACAACGTCCACGGCGCGATCTACGACTCGCTGCGTCTCGTGAAGGATTTCTGAAGATGAATCCGTCCCTCCTCATTACCGCACTGTTGTGGCTGTCGGTGGCGGGGCTCGCGTTCGCGGTCGCGAAGCGCTCGTCTTACTGGCGTCTCGGCCGGGCCACGGCGCCCGGCTCGTTCGGCGTCGCGAACCTGTTCGCGATTCCGAAGCGTTATTTCGTCGACCTGCACCATGTGGTCGCCCGCGATCCGTACATCGCGAAGACCCACGTCGCGACCGCCGGCGGCGCGATCGGCGCGCTCGCGCTGGTGTTCGTCAACTACGGCCTCGCGATCTACTCGCCGTGGCTCGACAAGCTGATCTTCCTCGCGGCGCTCGCGATGCTGGTCGGCGCGGTGTTCGTGTGGCGCCGGCGCGCGGCGAAGGACGTGCCCGCCCGTCTGTCGCGCGGCCCGTGGAATACGCTGCCCTGGCTGCTCGGTTCGTTCGCGCTCGGCCTCGTGCTGTTCATGCTGGTGCCGACCGGCGCGATGTCGGGTGCGTTCGCGGTGCTCTGCGCGCTGCTGATCGGCATCGGCGCATTCACGATGACGGTCGGCGCCGCGAAGGGCGGCCCGATGAAGCATGCGATCGCCGGCCTGCTGCACCTTGCATTCCACCCGCGCCAGGAGCGCTTCGCGGCCACGCGTGAATCGTTCACCGGCAACGGCACGGCCACGCCGCCGACCGCACTGAAGCTGCCGGACATCGAGCATCAGGAGTACGGCGTCGCGAAGCCGGTCGAATTCCGCTGGAACCAGTTGCTGAGCTTCGACGCGTGCGTGCAGTGCGGCAAGTGCGAAGCCGCGTGCCCCGCGTTCGCGTCGGGTCAGCCGCTGAACCCGAAGAAGCTGATCCAGGATCTCGTGGTCGGGATGGCCGGCGGCACCGATGCGGCGTACGCGGGCAGCCCGTCACCGGGCATCGCGGTCGGCCAGCATCGCGGCGAGCCGAATGGCCCGATCGTGTCGGGCCTGATCGAGGAACAGACGCTGTGGTCGTGCACGACCTGCCGCGCGTGCGTGCAGGAATGCCCGATGCTGATCGAGCACGTCGACGCGATCGTCGACATGCGCCGCAACCGCACGCTCGTGCACGGCTCGGTGCCGGGCAAGGGTCAGGAAGTGCTCGCGAACCTGCGCGAGACCGGCACGATGGGCGGCTACGACACGGCCGCGCGCTACGACTGGTCGGTCGACCTGAGCGCGCCCGTCGCGCAGCCGGGCAAGCCGGTCGACGTACTGTTCGTCGCGGGTGAAGGCGCGTTCGACATGCGCTACCAGCGCACGCTGCGCGCGTTCGTCAAGGTGCTGAACAAGGCGGGCGTCGACTACGCGGTGCTCGGTTCGACCGAGACCGATACGGGCGACGTCGCGCGCCGGCTCGGCGACGAGGCGACATTCCAGCAGATGGCGAAGCGCCTGATCGGCACGCTCGGCACGCTGTCGTACCAGCAGATCGTGACGGCCGACCCGCACGTGATGCACAGCCTGCGCAACGAATACCGTGCGCTCGGGCTGCGCGTGACGGTCAAGCACCACACGACCTATCTGGCCGAACTGGCCGACAGCGGCAAGATCGCGCCGAAGGCCGTCGAAGCGCTGCAGGATAAGCGCACGACCTATCACGACCCGTGTTATCTCGGCCGCTACAACGGCGAGACGGAAGCACCGCGCAAGCTGCTGAAGACGATCGGCATCCAGGTCGTCGAGATGGAGCGCAACGGCATGCGTGGCCGCTGCTGCGGCGGTGGCGGCGGTGCGCCGCTGACCGACATCCCCGGCAAGCAGCGCATTCCGGACATCCGCATCGCCGATGCACGCACGATCGGCGCGGACGTGGTCGCGGTTGCGTGCCCGAACTGCACGGCGATGCTCGAAGGCGTCGTGGGCCCGCGCCCCGACGTGCTCGACGTGGCCGAACTCGTTGCTGCGTCGCTGGAGTGAGTGAATCGATGAATACGATCAAACGAATCGATCCGCGCCGGCCGTTCATCATCACGGCCGCGGGCCTGAAGCGCATCACGCTCGGCGAGGAAGGCAGCGCCGACGCGAGCGCCGCGCACTGGTCCGCGCACGGCCACGCGGCTGCCGCGAAGCCGCGCCGCGCGGTGCAGGAGCCGAAGCACGTGATGCTGGTGGTCGCGCACGGCGAACGCGGCGCGCTCGACGATCATGCGCGGCAGGCGATCGCCGCCGCCGCGCTGCTCGCCGATGCCCAGACCGAAGTCGCGCTGCTCGCATTCGGCGAACTGAAGGACGACGTGGCCGAACTCGGCGTCGACAAGCTGGTTGAACTCGGCGGCTTCGATCGCCGCGCATTCGATCCTGAAAGCGAATTGCAGGCATTGCAGGCGTGTGTCGCAGCACTCGCACCGAAACACGTGTTCGTGCCCGACAACGCAACGGGCGACGGCGATCTCGGCCGGCGTTACGCGGCGGCTGCCGGCGCGAGCGTCGCGACCAACGTCGTCGAGATCGACGCGAAGCATGTCGGCGCGTATGCGCAGGCCGGCCGCGCGTTCGCGACGCGCGCGCTGCCCGATGTGATCCTGCTCGCGCAGAACGCGGTCGACGCAAAGCTGCCGTTCGTCGGCGCGGGCGAACGCCTGGCCGCCGACTTCATCCGCCCGGCCCATGACGCCGCGCAGCCGTATCGCGATCTGGGCCTCGAGGAAATCGATGCGGCGCGGGTCGCGCTCGAGGAAGCCGACTTCATCGTGTCGGCCGGCAACGGCGTGTCCGACATCGGCGCGTTCGAGCGGCTGGCCGGCGCATTCGGCGCGGCGATCGGCGCGAGCCGCGTCGCGGTCGACAACGGCCACTTCACGCGCGACAAGCAGGTCGGCGCGACCGGCAAGACGGTCGAGGCGAGCGTGTATATCGCGTTCGGCATCTCGGGCGCGGTGCAGCACCTGCAGGGGATCAAGGACTGCCGCCACGTGATCGCGGTGAACCTCGACGGCAGCGCGCCGATCGCGAAGCGCGCGAACCTGACGGTAGTCGGCGATGCGCAGGCGACGATCGCCGCGCTGATCGAACAGGTGCAGGCCGCGCGGGTCGCGCGCGGACAATCGCCGGCCGCGGTCGGCAACCGTGAACCGGAAGGAGTCGCCGCATGAACGCCCCTCGCCAGTTGCAACGCATCGCGGTGCTCGTGTCCGTCGGCCGGCACCCGGTCAGCGGCGTCGCACGCTACAGCCGCAACGATGCGGCCGCGCTCGAAACCGGCCGCCAGCTCGCGGAACGGCATCGCGCGCAGCTCGACGTGATCCATGCAGGCGACCCCGCGAATGCGGCGCTTGCCGAATATCTGGCGCTCGGCGCGCGGGAGGTCGAGGTGCTGGCCTGCCGCGACGACGCCGACGCCGTGCACGCGCTCGCCGCGCGCATCGAAGGCTACGACCTCGTGCTGACCGGCACGCGCGCCGAGGGCGCGTACGACACCGGGATGCTGCCGTATCGCGTCGCCGCCGCGCTCGGTTATCCGCTCGTCGGCTCGGCCGTCGACGTGACGATCGAAGACGGTCGCGCGGCCGTCCGGCAATTCTTGCCGAAGGGGCTGCGGCGGCGCGTCGATGCGGTGCTGCCGGCCGTCGTCGCCGTCCATCCGCTCGCCAATGCCGAGCCGCGCTACGCGTATGCGCGGCTGCGTGCCGGTGCGATCCGGCCGGCGCTCGCGGCGCCCGGTGCGGACGCCGACGCGGCCGCGTGGACGGTCGGTCCGGTCGAGCGTAAACCCGTAAAACTGGTCGCCGCCGAGAAGCGCTCCGGGCATGCCCGGATGCTGTCCGCGACGACGACCGAAAGCCGTGGCGGCAACGTCGTAAATGAAGGGAGTTCGGTCGAAAAAGCACAAGTGATCCTCGCGTATTTGCGCGAGCATCAGCTCATCGACTACTGATTTTGATGCCTGTCGGCAAGAACCCAGGGATGCAAGGAATCCGGAGCAAACGATGAAAGTATCGGCAGACATTCGTGCATTGATCGAGCGGCGCAAGGAAGGGCACAGCCTCGACGCACCGTTCTACACGAGCGAGGACATTTTCGCGCTCGACATGGAGGCGATTTTTCGCCAGCACTGGATCCAGGTGGCGGTCGAGCCGGACATTCCCGAGCCGGGCGACTACGTGACCGTGGAGTTGGGGAGCGATTCGATCCTGATCGTGCGCGACGACGACATGGCGATCCGCGCGTTCCACAACGTGTGCCGTCACCGCGGCGCGCGCCTGTGCAACGAGGACAAGGGCTCGGTCGGCAACATCGTGTGTCCGTACCACAGCTGGACCTACAACCTGACGGGCCAGCTGATGTTCGCCGAGCACATGGGCGAGAAGTTCGACCGCTGCAAGCACAGCCTGAAGTCGGTGCACGTCGAGAACCTCGCGGGCCTGATCTTCATCTGCCTCGCCGACGAGCCGCCGGTCGACTTCGCGACGATGCGCGCGGAGATGGAGCCGTACCTGCTGCCGCACGACCTGCCGAGCACGAAGATCGCCGCGCAGATCGACATCATCGAGGAAGGCAACTGGAAGCTCACGATGGAGAACAACCGCGAGTGCTATCACTGCGTCGCGAACCATCCGGAGCTGACGATCTCGCTGTACGAATACGGTTTCGGCTACCAGCGTTCCGACGCCAACGCCGAGGGCATGGACGCGTTCGCGGAGACGTGCATCCGGCGCGGGAAGGAGTGGGCCGAGATGGGCCTGCCATCCGCCGAGATCGAAAAGCTGCACGATGTGACGGGCTTCCGTACGCAGCGCCTGCCGCTCGATCGCCACGGCGAATCGCAGACGCTCGATGCGAAGGTCGCGTCGAAGAAGCTGCTGGGTGGATTCGACAAGGCCGATCTCGGCGGGCTGTCGTTCTGGACGCAGCCGAACTCGTGGCACCACTTCATGAGCGATCACATCGTGACGTTCTCGGTGATCCCGCTGTCGGCCGGCAAGACGCTGGTGCGCACGAAGTGGCTCGTGCACAAGGATGCGAAGGAAGGCGTCGACTACGACGTGAAGAACCTCACGGCCGTGTGGAACGCGACCAACGACCAGGATCGCGCGCTCGTCGAATTCTCGCAGCGCGGCGCGACCAGCAGCGCGTACGAGCCGGGTCCGTATTCGCCGTACACGGAAGGTCTCGTCGAAAAATTCTCGGCCTGGTACATCGGCCGGCTCGCCGAAAAAACCGGCGAATAGTCAGTACATAGCAGCGGACAAGCGGAGCAAGACATGATGCGAGATGCGGCCAATTTCGAGCCGACGGACAGCCGGGTGACGCGCCCGGCGTTCTGGAACGCGCTTCCCGAGCGCTGGACAAGCGACGTCGAGGAAACGCTGGTGTGCTGCCAGGTGCGGCAGGAAACGCACGACGTGAAGAGTTTCTTCTTCCGTTCGCCGCAGGGCCGTTCGTTCTCGTTCGAACCCGGGCAGTTCCTTACGCTCGAGCTCGACATCGACGGCGAAACGATCAACCGCTGCTACACGATCTCGTCGTCGCCGGCGCGGCCGCATACGGTGTCGATCACCGTCAAGCGCGTGCCGGGCGGCAAGGTGTCGAACTGGCTGCACGACAACCTGCAGCCGGGTGCATCGGTACGCGTGCTCGGCCCGGCCGGCGAATTCACGTGCGCGCGGCATCCGGCGCGCAAGTACCTGTTCCTGTCGGCCGGCTCGGGCGTCACGCCGCTGATGTCGATGAGCCGCGCGCACCATGATCTCGCGGAAGATCGCGACATCCTGTTCGTGCACAGCGCGCGTACGCCGGACGACATCATCTTCGCGCGCGAGCTCGACCTGATCGCGTCGAATCACACGAATTTCCGCACGTCGTTCGTCGTCGAGCGCCTGGGCGCGCGCACGAACTGGCCGGGCGTCACGGGTTTCCTGACGCTGCCGCTGCTGAAGCTGATCGCGCCGGATTTCATGGAACGCGAAATCTTCACGTGCGGCCCCGCGCCGTACATGAAGGCCGTGCGCGATCTGCTCGACGAAGCCGGGTTCGATCGCAAGCAGTATCACGAGGAGAGCTTCTCGTTCGAAACGCTCGCGCAGACCGCGAGCGACGAGCTGCTCGCCGATCTCGAGCCGCCGGCCGAAGGCGGCGACGCCGGGACGAAGCAGTACACGGTCAGCTTCGCGAAGAGCAATCGCGAGATCGCGTGCGGCTCGGAGCAGCACGTGCTCGACGCGGCACGCCAGTCGGGCGTGCGGCTGCCGGCCTCGTGCACGCAGGGCATGTGCGGCACCTGCAAGGTGAAGCTCGTGTCGGGGCAGGTCGAGATGAAACACAACGGCGGTATCCGCCAGCGCGAGATCGACCAGGGGATGGTGCTGCTGTGCTGCAGCAAGCCGCTGTCCGATCTCGTGATCGACAAGTAGTCAAATCGCGCCATCGGCTGTCCGGACGCGTCGCGCCCGGACAAGCATCCGTCGGAAAACAACGATACCGCGGATTTGTGGTTGAAGAACCTAGAGAGGCAACGCGCGCTGGCGCATATCAAGGAGATCGACCATGAAGTTGTTCGGAAAACTGTTGTGGACCGGCGCACTGTCGGCGATGGTGGCACTGAGCGCATCGGCGCTTGCCGATACCAAGCCGACACTGAAGCTCGGCTACGTCGAAGGCTGGGACGATAGCGTCGCGACGACGAACGTCGCCGCGCGCATCATCGAGAAGAAGCTTGGCTACCAGGTGCAACTCGTGCCGGTCGCGGCCGGCGTGATGTGGCAGGGCGTCGCGCGCGGCGACCTCGACGCGACGCTGTCCGCGTGGCTGCCGGTCACGCACGGTTCGTACTGGGATCAGTACAAGACCAAGGTGGTTGATCTCGGCGCGAACTTCAACGATGCGAAGATCGGTCTGATCGTGCCCGCGTACGTGAAGGCGAAAAGCATCGACGACCTGAACGCGGAGAAGGCCGACTTCGGCGGCCGCATCGTCGGGATCGACGCGGGTGCTGGCGTGATGCGCAAGACCGACGAGGCGATCAAGAACTATGGTCTCAACTATTCGCTGATGCCGAGTTCGGGCAGTGCGATGACGGCCGAACTCGCGCGCTCGGTCAACGCGAACAAGCCGGTCATCGTGACGGGCTGGGCGCCGCACTGGATGTTCGCGAAGTGGAAGCTGCGCTTCCTCGAGGATCCGAAGAAGGTGTTCGGCGGCGCGGAGCACGTTGACAGCGTCGCGAATCCGGGCCTCGAAGCGAAAGCGAAACCGGTCGTCGCGTTCCTGAAGAAATTCCAGTGGAAGCCGGGCGAAATCGACAGCGTGATGCTGGCGATCCAGAACGGTTCGAAGCCGGAAGCGGCCGCCGACGCGTGGATTGCGGCGCATGGCGACCGTGTGAATGCGTGGACGGAAGGCGCGCAGTAATTCGCAGCAGGAAAGACTAAAACAAGCGGTCGGGGATGGTTTGCAGGATTCCGAAGTAATTGGGTTTCTATGCGGCCATACCCCGGCCTTTTTTTCTGATTCTGCAAGAAAGACCGTAAATTGCTACACTACGGTCCTTGTGCGGAGTCATCTGCTTTGCATCGGACCAGAGTAAGCGCTGAAGCGCTAACTCTGATCGAGAGGAGGAATTGGATGAGTCAAGCAGGACTGCGTGCGAACAGCACCAGTGATGTCGAGGCAACCATCTCACATGATTCGACGGGCCACACGCTGCATCGTGGCCTGACTTGGAAAGACGCATTCTGGGTAACGAGCGGCGTGCCGGCAGGCGTGCTGTTCACGATCGGCGGTGTATGCGTGACGATCGGCCAGCCCGCGTGGGCGATCTGGATCGCCGCGATCACGATGGGGCTGATCCAAAGCGCGACTTATGCGGAAATATCGGGGCTATTTCCTCATAAATCGGGTGGCGCGTCCGTATATGGCGCGATCGGCTGGGTCCGTTACAGCAAGCTGATTGCCCCGGTTTCCGTGTGGTGCAACTGGCTCGCGTGGTCGCCGATGCTTGCACTCGGCTGCGGCCTCGCGGCGAGCTACGCGCTCACGAGTCTCTTTCCCGCCGACGCGGCGGTGCTGCACTGGCAGCTCAAGGTTGCGGATCTCGGGTTCATCAAGCCAGGTCTGTCCCTGCGGATCAACGCGACGTTCATCATCGCGACGATCCTGCTTCTCATCACGTTCAAGCTTCAGCACAGCGGCGCATCGAAGGCTGCACGCACGCAGCGCATTCTCGGCATTGCATCGCTCACGCCGCTTCTGATCGTCGGCATTGTGCCGTTCGTCACCGGCGACGTGCCGATGTCGAACCTGCTCCCGCTGCTGCCGCTCGGTCACGACGCGCAAGGCAACGTCACGGCCGCCACCTTTGGTTCGTGGAACGGGCAGGGTGTGACGATGGCGCTCGGTGCGATGTTCATGGCAGGCTGGGCGTCGTACGGCTTCGAGACGGCCGTCTGCTACACGCGCGAATTCCGCGATCCGCGCCGCGACACCGCGAAGGCGATCTTCTGGTCGGGCGCGCTGTGTCTCGTCGTGATGACGCTCGTGCCGCTGGCGTTCCAGGGCGCGCTCGGCACGCAGGCGATGCTCGATCCGGCGATCGGCGACGGCACCGGCGTTGCGGCCGCGATGGCGAAGATCGTCGGCGGCGGCGCGTGGGTTGCGAATGCGGTCGTCGTGATGCTGATGCTGTCGATCCTGCTGATCGTGATGACGTCGATGATGGGCTCGTCGCGCACGCTGTACCAGGCATCGGTCGACGGCTGGCTGCCGAAGTACCTGTCGCACGTGAACGAGCACGGCTCGCCGACGCGTGCGATGTGGACCGATCTCGGCTTCAACCTCGTGTTGTTGATGATGTCGGACTACATGACGGTGCTGTCGATCTCGAACGTCTGCTACATGTTGTTCGTATTCCTGAATCTTCAGTCGGGCTGGATCCACCGGATGGATCGCGGCAACTGGGATCGGCCGTTCCGTTGCCCGACATGGCTGCTCGTCGGCGGTGCGATCTGCGGGTACGCGAACCTCGTGTATGTTGGCGCGGGCGCGAACCTGCAGGGCGAAGGTACGCTGCGCAACGGCTTGATCGCGATGTTGTTGATCGTGCCGGTGTTCCTGTATCGCCACTACTGGCAGGACCGTGGCCGGTTCCCGGAGCAGATGCAGCGCGACATGGAGCTCGAAGTGCCGAAGCGCGCGATGTGGCTGAATCTGATGCCTTACGCGGCGCTGATCGGCGCGGGGCTGACGATCTGGTTGTCGTATTACCTTGCATGGGTGAAGTGACGAGGTAATGCGTGCATCGCTGCGCGCGATGGCCGCGGAATCCGCACACGGGGCCGTCACGCGAAGCGTCAGATGCAACGAGATAGCAAAAAGGCCCGACGGTTCACCCGTCGGGCCTTTTTTCGTGTTCTTCGCGTTCGAACGAGCGCGCCGCCCGCCTACGAAAACACCACCGTCCGATCCCCGTTCAAAAACACCCGCCGCTCGATGAACGCCTTCACCGCGCGCGCAAGCGTGATGCTTTCGACATCGCGCCCCACCGCGAGCAGCTGCTCGGGACGCAGCGCGTGATCCACACGCTCGACGACCTGTTCGATGATCGGGCCTTCGTCGAGATCGTCGGTGACGAAGTGCGCAGTCGCGCCGATCAGCTTCACGCCGCGCGCATGCGCCTGGTGATACGGCTTCGCGCCCTTGAACCCGGGCAGGAACGAGTGATGAATGTTGATCGCGCGATTCGCGAGCTTCGCACTCGTCTCCTGCGACAGCACCTGCATGTAGCGCGCGAGGATCACGAGCTCGGCGCCGCTCGATTCGAAGAAGTCGAGCCACTGCGCTTCCTGCTGCGCCTTCGTATCGGCCGTGATCGGGAAGTGCCGGAACGGCAGCCCGTGCTGCGCGGCCATCGGCTCGAAATCGGGGTGGTTCGACACGATGCCGACGATGTCCATCTTCAGTTCGCCCATCCGCCAGCGGAACAGCAGGTCCGCGAGGCAGTGCTCGAGCTTCGACACCATGATCAGGACCTTCGGCCGCGCGTTCACGTCGTGGATCGCCCATTGCATGTCGCCGCCGAGGCCGGCCGCGATCGGCGCGAACTCCTGGCGCAGCGCGTCGATCTGCAGCGTTTCATCCGTCGGATGAAAGACGCAGCGCACGAAGAAGCGGTTGCTGAGATCGTCGTCGAACACGTTCAGCGCATCGACATAACAGCGATGGCGATCGAGAAAGCCGACGACGGCGGCGACCTGGCCGGCCGCGCTCGCGCACGACAGCGTCAGGACGAATTGATCGGGGCGGTGCTCGGCGTTCATGAGACTCCTCGGTTGGCATGGGGCGCATGGCCGTGCGGCAGCGCACGAAAGCGCCGCGCCGCGCGGGTTGCGGGAGACTCAAGTAAATCAGGACGATTTTGGGGAGGATAGAACCAACGCGCCGTGTGGCTGGTATCGGCGCGCCAGCGCGCGGGGGCGGGCCGGTCAGGCGCTCGCGCACGCGTCGAGCAGCCAGCGCCGGAACACGTGGGTCGCGTCCGGCTCGGGCCGCTGCGGCGGCCGCACCAGGAAGTAGCCGCGCGACGTGACGACGGGCGCGTCGATGAGCTTCACGAGCTGCCCGGACGCGACGAGCTCGTCGACGAGCGGCGACCAGCCGAGCGCGACGCCTTCGCCGAGCAGCGCCGCGTGGATCACGAGCGCATAGCTGTTGAAGGTCACGCCGCGCGCGGCGGCCGTCGTGTCGAGGCCGTGCGCGTCGAACCAGCCGGACCACGACAGCCAGCGCTCGGGGCGCGTCGGCTGCACGTGCAGCAGCGGCAGCGCGAGCAGGTGGTCGGCCCGCGCGACGTGCGGATGCGCGTCGCGAAACGCGGGCGAGCACACGGGCGTGACGGATTCCGGAAAGAGCCGCGCGGCCGTGCACGACGGCCAGTGGCCGTCGCCGAACAGGATCGCAATGTCGCCGTGGTCGCGCTGCGCGTCGTAATCCTGTGACGTGACGACGCGCACGTCGACATCCGGCATCACGCGCTTCAGGCCCGCGAGGCGCGGCATCAGCCAGTAGGTCGCGAAGCCGAAGTCGGTGACGATCGTGAGCGCGCCGTGCTCGCGGCGCGCGCGCAGCGTCGCGGTGGCGCCGCGCAGCGTGTCGAGGCTCAGCCGCACGGCTTCGTACAGGCACTGCCCGTCGGCCGTCAGCGTGACGCCGCGCGGGCTGCGCTCGAACAGCGGCACGCCCAGCTCGGCCTCGAGCTGGAACACCTGCTGGCTCACGGCCGGCTGCGTCGAGCCGAGCTCGCGTGCGGCGGCCGTGAAGCTCGCGAGCCGGGCAGCCGATTCGAATGCGCGCAGCGCCTGCATCGACGGTAACGGTTCGGATTTCGACATAAGTCCTTCTAATGGCCCCATAAGGGCAGGACGCCTACCCGCCCGAATTCGGGCGGGCGATAGTGCATCGGACGGTACGGCACACGCGCTTCACGGCCGCCGCACCAGGCCTTTCCGCGATTTGAGTGCAGTGTTCGGCGCTAATCGGCACTTATGAGCCGCGCCTTCGCGCCCGTGGCGGTGTTGCAAATCCTCGCGATGCCACACTGGGCATCGCTGCGGTTTGCACCTTGCCACGAACGCGAATCCGCAGGCCCATAAGCACCGCTTAGCACCGAACACTACACGAACCAGTCGCGGCGGGCACGCGCGGCACTTTCTGCGGACCGCATCCGTCATGCCGGACAACTCGCCGCCCGAGCGGCGCACCGTTCCATTCGAACACCGTTTTCCCCACGATCGCCGATGACGAACCCGACACCCAACATCCTGATCCTGATGGCCGACCAGCTCACGCCGTTCGCGCTGCCGGCGTACGGCAACCGCGTCGCGCGCACGCCGACGCTCGACCGGCTTGCCGCGCAAGGCGTGGTGTTCGACGCCGCGTATTGCGCGAGCCCGCTGTGCGCGCCGTCGCGTTTCTCGCTGCTGACCGGCAAGCTGCCGTCGGGGATCGGCGCCTACGATAACGCCGCCGAATTGCCGGCGCAAACGCTGACGTTCGCGCACTACCTGCGCGCGGGCGGCTACCGGACGATGCTGTCCGGCAAGATGCATTTCTGCGGGCCCGACCAGTTGCACGGGTTCGAGGAGCGGCTCACGACCGACATTTATCCGGCCGATTTCGGCTGGGTGCCCGACTGGGACAGCCCGACGGAGCGGCCGAGCTGGTATCACAACATGAGTTCGGTGCTCGACGCGGGCCCGTGCGTGCGCACGAACCAGCTCGATTTCGACGACGAAGTCACGTTCGCCGCGAAGCAGAAGCTGTACGACGTCGCGCGCGAACGCGCGGCCGGGCACGATGCGCGGCCGTTCTGCATGGTCGTGTCGCTGACCCATCCGCACGACCCGTATGCGATCACGCGCGAATACTGGGATCTGTATCGCGACGACGAGATCGACATGCCGGCCGTGCGGCTCGATGCGGCGGACAGCGACCCGCATTCGCAGCGGCTGCGCTTCGTCTGCGAGAACGACCGCACGCCGCCGACCGACGCGCAGATTCGCGCCGCACGCCGCGCGTACTACGGCGCGACGTCCTACGTCGACACGCAGTTCGGCAGCGTGCTCGCCGCGCTCGAGCAGTGCGGGTTCGCCGACGACACGATCGTGATCGTCACGTCCGACCACGGCGACATGCTCGGCGAGCGCGGGCTCTGGTACAAGATGACGTTCTTCGAAGGCGGCTGCCGCGTGCCGCTGATCGTCCATGCGCCGGGCCGTTTCGGCGCCGCGCGCGTGCGCGGGCCGGTGTCGCATGTCGACCTGCTGCCGACGCTCGTCGACCTGGCCGGCGCCGCACCGGCCGGCGGCTGGCCGGCCCCCGGATGGCCGGACCCCGTCGACGGCGCAAGCCTCGTGCCGCACCTGCACGGCATGCCCGCGCACGATGTCGCGCTCGGCGAATACCTCGCGGAAGGCGCGGTCGCGCCGGTCGTGATGATCCGCCGCGGCGACTGGAAGTACGTGCATTGCCCGGCCGATCCCGACCAGCTCTACAACCTCGCCGACGATCCGCGCGAACTGACGAACCTCGCCGGCCTGCCTGAAGCCGCCGACGTGCTCGCGGCGTTTCGCGTTGAAGCCGCGCAGCGCTGGAACCTGCCCGAACTCGACCGGCAGGTGCGCGCGAGCCAGCGGCGCCGGCGCTTCCATTACGCGGCGACGACGCAGGGCCGCATCCACGCGTGGGACTGGCAGCCGTTCACCGACGCGAGCCAGCGTTACATGCGCAATCACATCGAACTCGACACGCTCGAGGCGATGGCGCGTTTTCCGCGTGTCGGGCGCTGAGCGTCCCGCAACGCGAACATAAACGAACGACGGAGGAAGCTGGCGATGGAACGGCAATGCAATGCAGCAATCCGGATCGGCGCGGCGCTCGCCGCGGCGGCCTGCCTGATGGTGGCGCAGGGCGCGCACGCGGCCGACCCGCAGACGTGCAGCGACGTGAAGATGGCGGCGCCCGGCTGGACCGACATCGACGCGACGAACGCAATGGCGGGCGTCGTGCTGAAGGCGCTCGGCTACCGGCAGGACGTGGCGAACCTGTCGGTGCCGATCACGTACCAGGGGCTCAAGAAAGGGCAGGTCGACGTGTTCCTCGGCAACTGGATGCCCGCGCAGGCGCCGCTCGTGAAGCCGTTCGTCGATGAAAAATCGATCGACGTGCTGCACGCGAACCTGAGCGGCGCGAAGTTCACGCTCGCGGTGCCCGACTATGTCGCGGCGGCGGGCGTGCATACGTTCGCCGATCTTGCGCGCTACGCGGACCGCTTCGGCGGCAAGATCTACGGGATCGAGCCCGGCGCGCCGGCGAACCAGAACATCAAGCGGATGCTGTCCGATCACGCGCTCGGCACGGCCAACTGGTCGCTCGTCGAATCGAGCGAGACGGGCATGCTCACGCAGGTCGAGCGCGCGGTGCGCGACAAGCGCTGGATCGTGTTTCTGGCGTGGGAGCCGCATCTGATGAACACGAAGTTCCATCTGACCTACCTGTCGGGCGGCGATGCGTATTTCGGCCCGAACTACGGCGGCGCGACGGTCAACACCGTCACGCGCGCCGGGTTCGCCGGCCAGTGCGCGAACCTTGCGCGGCTGTTCCGGCAGATGACGTTCTCCGTCGACGTCGAGAACCGGATGATCGCCGACATGCTCGACAACAAAACGTCGCCCGCGCTCGCGGCGCAGCATGCGCTGAAGGTCGACCCGGCGCTGGTCGCCGGCTGGCTGGAAGGCGTGACGACGGCCGCCGGCGCACCGGGCCTGCCGGCCGTGCGCGCGGCCCTCGACGGCCGCTGACCCTGCCTCCGGGCGGCCGGTTTTTGCCGTGCCGCCCGTCTACGTGTTTTCCCGACCAGTCGCATCGTGACCATTTGGTGTCGCCTTCAGACGGGTGACCGGAAATATGGGTTTGTATTTTTCGCCAATGGCTGCGTTATTGCGAAAAACGAAATGCCGAAGCCAGCGGGCGAATTGAATTCGAATCCGCCGGCGTATCGCGGCACGCGCCGGGACGAGATTCTTTCCAACGAACGGTTCAGGGAGGGTGGTCGATAATGAAGCACACGAAAGTCGCCGTAGCCGCCGCGCTTGCATGCGCGGCCTGTATTCCCGCCATCGGGCACGCGCAAAGCAGCGTGACGCTGTACGGGATTCTCGACGCGGGCATCACGTATGTGAACAACACCGGTGGCTCGCACGTGGTCAAGTTCGACGACGGCGTCTCATACGGGAACCGCTTCGGCTTGAAGGGCACGGAAGACCTGGGCGGCGGCCTGAAGGCCGTGTTCACCCTCGAGAGCGGCTTCCACCTCAGTAACGGGCAACTCGGCTTCGGTGGCGCCGAGTTTGGCCGGCAAGCGTATGTCGGCCTGCAGAACGACTGGGGCACGCTGTCGTTCGGCAACCAGCTCGACATCACGAACGAACTTGTCTCGATCTACAACATCTCGGCGTGGGGCAGCGGTTATGCGATCCACCAGGGCGACTTCGACCGCTTCAACGGCGACCGCCTGCCGAATTCGGTGAAATTCCTGTCGAGCGACCTCAGCGGCTTCAAGTTCGGCGCGATGTACTCGTTCGGCAACGTCGCCGGCAACTTCCATCGCAACAGCGCATGGAGCGCGGGCGCGAGCTTCACGAAGGGCGACTTCTCGATCGGCGCCGCGTACACGCGCCTGAACAACCCGAACGGCATCTACGCGTTCGACCCGTACGCGATGATCGGCACGCACACGTTCCTCGGCCAGCAGACCGTCACCGTCGATCCGGCGACCGGCGCGCGCACCGACCTGTTCGCGAACACGGCGATGGACGTCGACAGCCAGGGCACGTTCGGCATCGGCTCCAGCTACACGATCGGCAAGCTGACGCTCGACGCCAACTTCTCGTACACGACGATCAAGGGTTTCGGCCAGTCGTCGCACATGCAGGTGTATGAAGGCGGCGGCTTGTACCAGTTCACGCCGGCGCTGAGCCTGATCGCGGGCTACCAGCACACGCGCTTCGAAGGCCATCACTGGAACCAGGGCACGGCGGGCCTGCATTACCTGCTGTCGAAGCGCACCGACGTGTATATCTCCGGCGATTACCTGCGCGCGTCGCAAGGCGTCGATGCGGTGGTCGGCTACAGCTTCACGCCGTCGACGACGCAGACGCAGGCCGACGTGCGGATCGGGATGCGGCATTCGTTCTGAGCGGGGTGGTGTAGGGCAGCAACGTCCTCAGCGAGATCTCTCTTTGGCGCGAACTCCCGTTCGCGCTTTTTTTTGTTTGTTCGCGGATTGCCGGGGTGTCGCTGTCCGACCCCGAACGGACGCTCGCGCGCGATCAAAGCGGCCATTGACGTTCCTGTTCGATGCAGCACGACACATGCACGGTCGCGACTCATCACGCGATTTCTTCTTCGACACAATCGCCGCCAACTTTGGCCAGCGCATTCAGCAACCCTGTTCGCAGCGTGATCAACGCGAGACTCTTTGCATCGAGTTCGGCGAGCTTTGCTTGCAGGCACGCGACCTTTTGCTCAACGCCGAACGTCGGACTTTCCCATACATGGACAACGTCGCCAATTTCCGCCAGCGTGAAGCCCAACGCCTTCGCGTGAACGATCAGCCGTATCCGCTGTAACGAAAGTTCGGAATAGTGCTTGTAAGTGTTCGTCACGTTAGGTTGTGTTGCTTTGTCCAGCAGACCCATACGCTCGTAGTAACGGACGGTGTCGCGCGATACACCCGCCCGCTTGCATAGCTCGCCGATGCGCATGATGCCTCCAATCAATGTCGTGGAGCGTCATTTACGCTTGACCGTTGCCTATAGTCAACGGTTTAGAGTGCAACTCCCGTTCCACTCCATCAGCAGGCCATGAGCAAATCGTTTGATTTTGGCGGAAAAACAGCACTCGTCACGGGTGCATCGTCGGGCATCGGGCGCGCGTTTGCCTATGCGTTGGCCAAACGAGGTGCGAGACTCCTGCTGGTCGCACGCTCTCACGACAAGCTGCGCGATCTGGCCGCAGAACTGCGACGCGACTATGCGTGCGACGCCGATTTTCTGACGGTCGACCTGAGCGCGGCCGACGCCGTCGACACGATCGATCGTCATCTGAAGGGGACCGGCATGTCCGTCGATGTGCTGATCAACAATGCGGGCTTCGCAGCGTACGGGCGCTTTGAAACGATTCCGTCGACACGCCAGCGCGATGAAGTTCTGGTGAACTGCATCGCCGCGATCGAGCTGACTCATCTTCTGTTGCCGGGGATGCAAGCGCGATCCGATGGCGCAGTCATCAACGTCGCGTCAACCGCGGCATTCCAGCCTGATCCGTATATGGCCGTCTACGGCGCGACGAAGGCCTTTCTCCTGTCGTTTTCGGAAGCTGTCTGGGCAGAGAACCGGCATCGGGGCATCCGGGTCGTCGCGCTATGTCCAGGCGCAACGCAAACGGCCTTTTTCGACGTTGTTGGCGCGAAGGAGGCTGCAGTCGGCGTGCCGATGCCGGTCTCGAACGTGGTGCAGGATGCCTTGTGGGCGCTCGATCGCAATCTGAGCTATCGGGTTGTGGGGGTGCGAAATCGACTGCTTGCGAACTTGCAGAGACTACTGAGCCGCCAGATGTCGGCTCGGCTCGTTGAAAAAATCCTTCGCCCAAGAGAAGTTCAGTATCGCGCGACAACCGATCTCAACGCGTAGGGTTGCGCTGTTTCCACATGGTAGTCTCTCGACGTTGCGATCCGCAGATCATCTTCGGCGGATAACCCGACCAACCTCGTTGTCCACTTCGCTGAGGAAACACTGATGGATCGTCCGCAGGCAGTTCCAACGCAGCAGGTATCCAATGAACGCGTGATCGTTACCGAGTGGCGATTTGCACCCGGCGCCGAGACCGGCTGGCATGTTCACGGGCATGACTATGTCGTGGTGCCGCAAACGGACGGCCAACTTCTCCTCGAGACAGCGCAAGGCAACCGGGAGTCGCAACTGCGCGCAGGGCAAAGTTACGCTGGGTTGAAGGGGGTGGAGCATAACGTCGTCAACGAGACGGACCGCGAGGTGGTATTCATCGAGGTGGAGATTCGCTAAGGCAGCGCTTGAGAGGAAGCACGGACGAACGGCCGCTTCGAAGCGGCCCAGCCGACTGACGGCTTGTGGCCGATCTCCGACAGTCTGCCCCGCGTTCCCCGGAAATCCACGACGAACTTTCTTTGCGGTGCGGGACGGGTGCGCCGGTGTCGTGCGCTCCTGCCTCGGCCGATCGAACGGCCGGTTTGTCGTGGTTGACATATCATCGCGGTCTGGCCGCGTCTGCGCTGTCCAGCCGACCGTCTCCACGACCGGGGACCGATATCGCGTCGCGATGGGCAAGTCGTTGCGCAAGCACGCACATGCGCAGGTAGCCGCTCGTTGAGCGGTTGCGTCACGCGCCGCCGATCGCCGAGACTCCGATGACCGCCCCTTTACCCGAACCCGCTCCTTCCTCCCCGTTACCCGCGAACCTGTTCCGTCACGCCCCGTTCCAGCGCTTCTGGGGCACACGCGTGATGTCGTCCCTGGCTTTCCAGATCCTGTCGGTCGCGATCGGCTGGTACGTGTACGCGCTCACGCACAGCGCGTTCGCACTCGGCCTGGTCGGTCTCGCGCAGTTCGTGCCGATGTTCGCGCTGACGCTCGTCGTCGGGCAGGTGGCCGACCGCTACGACCGCCGGCGCATCGCGACGATCTGCCAGGGCGTCGAGGCGCTGGCCGCCGGCGTGTTCCTGCTCGGCGCCGCGCAAGGGTGGCTGACCGCGCCGGCCGTATATGCGCTCGCGGCGATCGTCGGCACGGCCCGCGCGTTCGAGTCGCCGTCGGTTTCGTCGCTGCTGCCGGCCGTCGTGCCGCGCACCGACTTGCCGCGCGCGACCGCGCTGTCGACGTCCGCGAACCAGGCCGCGCAGATCCTCGGTCCCGCGTTCGGCGGGCTGCTTTACGGTGTCGGTGCGCCCGTCGCGTTCGGCACGAGCGTCGTGGCATTCGCGATCGCGGCGGTGCTGAGCGGCACGATTCCGCTGCGCAGCGCGCCGCCTGCACGCGAGCCGGTCACGCTGCGCTCGGTGTTCTCGGGGATCGCGTTCATCCGGCGCGAACCGGCGATCCTCGGCGCGCTGTCGCTCGACCTGTTCGCGGTGTTGTTCGGCGGCGCCACCGCGCTGCTGCCGATCTACGCGCGCGACATCCTGCAGGTCGGCCCGTGGGGGCTCGGCGCATTGCGCGCGGCGCCCGCGGTCGGCGCGCTCGCGGGCACGCTGTGGCTCACGCGTTTCCCACTGAAAGGGCGGCCGGGCCGAGCGATGTTCGGCGGCGTGATCGCGTTCGGCATCGCGACGATCGTGTTCGGGTTGTCGCGGCACTTCGCGCTGTCGCTCGTGGCGCTGGCCGCGCTTGGCGCATCGGATGTGGTCAGCGTCGTGGTGCGCCTGTCGCTCGTGCAGCTTCGTACACCCGACGACATGCTCGGGCGCGTGAGCGCGGTCAATTCGCTGTTCATCGGCACGTCGAACCAGCTCGGCGAATTCGAATCGGGCGTGACGGCCGCATGGTGGGGCGCGCCGACGGCGATCGTCGTCGGCGGTGCCGCGACGATTGCCGTCGCGCTCGCGTGGATGCGGTTGTTTCCTCAGCTCACCAACATGAGGTCGCTCGAGCGCGACGTGTGACGCGCGTCACGCGTCCTGCGTCACGCGCACGGCCGTGCCGTAGCAGATCACTTCCGTGACGCCCGACCCGATCTCGGTCGAGTCGTAGCGCATCGCGACGACCGCGTTCGCGCCGAGCTTGCGCGCATCGGCGAGCATCTTGTCGAATGCCTGCTGGCGTGCTTTTTCGCACAGCGACGTATAGAGCGTGATGTTGCCGCCGAAGATTGTTTGAAGCGATGCACCGAACGAGCCGACGATCGAGCGCGAACGCACGACGATGCCCTGTGCGACGCCGAGCGAGCGGACGGTCGTATGGCCGGGCAGGTCGAATGCGGTCGTGACGCGGGCGGGCGACAGATCGTCGACGGAGCGGGTAGTGTCGGTCATGGCAGGGAAGCGTATAGCGGAGTGGTCGAGTGACGATTCTATCCGGATGGGCGCGTGCGTCCGGTTCGACCGAGTCAATCGCGCGGCACGTGTCGCGCCGTGAAGCCCCCGTGGCGGTCGCGCTGGCTTTGGGCATGCGTCTCTGCGGGACGCTGGACGAGATGGTCCGATCAAAGTCGTCCGGGAGGAAGCGTGTGCGGACCGCGAGCACACGCTTCCGTCATTTCCGGGCGGACAGTCGAACGACCTGGCCGCGCGCCGTCAAGGCTTCACGGCTACGGAGCCACCCCGCCAAGATCGACCGCATAGGCCAGTGCCAGCTTCCCGAACTTCAGCGCATGATTCGCCTGACGATCCGAGTTCTCCAGCGTGTCATTCACGGTATGGATATACGGGCTGTCGTTCTGGTCGGCCTCGAACGGGAACGACGCCGGATAGCCCTGCGCATTCCACGATGCATGATCCGAGCACGCATACCCGCACTGCGACGTGCCGATCGCGAGTTCCGGCAGGTAGGTCTTCGCCAGGTTCGTCAGGTAGGTGTTCTGCGATGCGTTCGTGTAGTCGGTGATCAGGTAGATATCCTTCGGATCGCCCTTGTAGTTCGTCATGTCGAGCTGCAGCACGCCGACCACGTTCGCGTTCTGCGCGCGGAACTGCTTCGCGATCGCCTTCGAGCCGAGCAGGCCGGCTTCCTCGGCCGCGTATCCGACAAACTTGATCGTCCGCTTCGGCCGGTAGTTGTTCGCGAGCAGCACGCGCAGCGCTTCGGTGAGGCTCGCGATGCCCGATGCGTCGTCGTCCGCACCAGGCGAGCGCGTGTTCTCCGTCGTGCGGCCGACGGTCGAATCGAGGTGGCCGCCCAGCACGACGGTGCCGGCGGCCGGATCGCTGCCGCGAATCGTCAGGATCACGGATTTTTGCGGAAAGCCTGCGTGCGCGAACTGCTCGACGCTAATGTCGGCGCGCGATCCCGCCAGTTGCTTCCACTGCAGCGCGAGCCAGTCCGACGCGGCAACGCCGTGCGACGTCGTGTAGTAGCGGTTCGTGAAGCCGGACAGCGACGTGATCGTGCCGACGATGTTGCTAGCCTGCAACTGCTGGATCCAGGTGCCGATCTGCGGGGCGTTCGACACCTTGTATGCAGGTGCCGCGGCCTGCTTCGCGAGCGTTGCCGGCAACGGCTGAAGCGCCTGGCGCGCTTCGTCGAACGAGTCGTGCACGACATAACCGGGCCCGTGGCCGCGCGTGTGGTGGACGGCATGGGCCAGTTCGCCGAGTCGTGAATCGTCGATCTCGACGACGTGAACCGTTTCGCGGCGCGCGGCGCCGTCGGCCGTCTTGCCGGCATCGACCGTTGTGCTGTATTGCGTGGTTGCGCTCGCATCGATGCGTTGAAGCTGGCGGAACGCCGCATCGCCGAGCGTGATCCAGACGGGGGCCGCATGCGCGGCGGCGGTCAACAGCATGCCGCCCAGCGCGGCGCTCAGATGAGTCAGTTTCAGAGTAGGCATGTTCGATCTCGCGAGGGTAACGATGTCGAGGAGGAGGGCGCGCCGCAGGTCGTGCGATGCGCCCCCGCCTGCTGCGGAATTACGACTTCTGCGGCACGGTCACGCCGTACGTGCAGCTCTTGTTGTACGCATTGCCGATCGCCGTGAGTTGCGCGTTGCTGTAGCCGAGCGCGGAGGCGGCCGTCAGCACGGCCTGCGCGGCGGCCTTCTGGTTGGTCGAGCTGTTGGTCATCGACAGGCCTTTCAGGAATGCCTTGTCCATCGCCTGCGCGCCGATCGCGTCGCGCGCGACGAGGTTGCACGATGCCCAGTACTGGCCGGCCGTATGGATTTCCGCACCACGCGCCTGTGCATAGGTGCGCCCGACGTTCCAGTTGGTCACGCGGCCGCCCCAGTATTCGTTGTGGCCGTCCCAGTTGTAGACCCAGTGATACTGCGCGTCGGTCGGGCTCCACTGGTTGAAGTCGCGGCTGTAAGCGGCGGCGAGATAGTCGCCGGTGCCTTCCGAAAGACCTTCCTGTTGCGACAGGCCGCCGTTGGTCACCCAGTCGTGGATGCCGTGGCCGAGTTCGTGGATCACGACGTCCGCATCTTCCGCATCGTCGACGCCGCCTTGCCCGAAGGTCAGCCGGCCGCTGCTCGACGAGTACGACGAGTTGTCGTCGCCCGATTCGCCGTGCGGGTCGTACTGCACGCCGCCCGTGTACTGGTACGGCAGCGCCTTGATGCCGAGCGTCTGGTTCACGTAGCGCAGGAACGTGTCGATGTGGTAGTACACGTTAACGGCCTCGAAATACAGGTTGCCGCGCGTGAACTCGAACGCGGGCGTCGACTGCAGCGGGCACGCTTTGTCGAGCGGTGCGTCGAAGTCGACGCAGACCGCATACGGACCGGACAGCGCGTAGCGCCCGCCCGACTGCCCGAGATCCTTCAGCGTCACGCGCACGCGTGCGGCCGTGAGCTGGGTCGAATCGGCGTCGTTGTTGTCCTTGTAGCCGGTGCTGCCGTAGCTGCTCTTGGTCGGCGAAAGCGGATCCGGGCGGAACACGAAGCCCGTGCCGTCGGTCGCATAGAACGCCTTGTCCTCGGCGCGCAGCACTTCGCCGCTGCCCGAGTCGATCAGCAGTTCCCAGTCGCCTTTCGGGCCGTCCTGCGGGCGGCCGCGCACCTTCCATGCGGTGTGCGTGCCGGCCTTGTCGACGAACGCGACGAGCTGCGCGTCGAGATTCGTGAAACCGCTCACGCCGAGATACGCGCGGGCACGATCGAGCGCCTGCTGCTGGTCGACGGCCTGCGACTTGCGCGACGTCGCGACCACGCCGTTGATCGTGTTGCTCGCGACGTACAGGATGCGGCCGTCCTTCGCGACCGTCACCGCGATGTCGCTGCCGTACACGGGCAGCCCGGCGGCCTGCTGCTGCAGCCGCACGATGGTGAAGTCGGCATCGTTGCGTTCCGACGTGACGACGAGGCTCGCGAGCGCGGTCGCGTCGAGCCCGAGCTGCGCGGCCTGCGAGGCGATGAAGTCGCGCGCGGTTGCGGCGGGCGTCGCGGCGGCCTTCTTCACGCGATACGCGGGGTTGTACAGCGTGACGGCGACGCCGTCCGCGCGGAACTGCCCGGCAGCCGTATCGGCTTTCGCTGCGGGCGGCGCGACGCCGCGCGTCAGGCTTTCGCGCAGGCTGGCTGCCTGCGGATTCGAGACCTTCGTATCGGCCGCGGCGCCACCGACGATGCCGAAACCGAGCGCAAGACCCAGGGCGAGCGGCAATGCTTTGCGTGATGTCTGCATACGTGATCCTCATCTCAACGGTTGGACACGCCCGCGCGCTCGTGGCGCGCAGGCACGACACGGCCCGTGCGCCGGTTCGATGGAACCGGTGCGGCGAAGCGGTGTTGGGAGCGTCGACTGACTAAGGAAACCTAAATGTCAGGTCGAAAAGAAACAGGCGGGAGCAGGGGTGGGGAAGCAAACGGCAGGCAGGTGCGGCGACGGCGAAGCGAGCATCGTCATGTCATACCCCTCGGATCGATATCGATATCGGTCGGCAGCCTGCGCGGTTCGACGTGCGTCGAATCCAGCCTCTCGTGTCGTTAGGCTGCCTATCTAATTGCGAGGTATGTTACAGAACATTTTCAGCGACATTGCAATTTATTTTCGACGGTCGCTTCAGTCCGTCGATCAATCGCCGGCATTGTTCAGCGAGCGACGGGAAACGCCGCCGGAACGCGCAATTCCGCGCAGGATTGTGATTAAAACCCGCGACGGTCAGCGTGTTGCGCGACGGTCGCTGCGCGGGCTCAAGCCGAACCGTGCGCGATACGTGCGCGAGAAATGCGACGGCGATTCGAACCCGCACGCGACGCACACCGACGTGATGCTCATGTCGGTCTGCTGCAGCAGTTCGCGAGCACGATCGAGGCGCAGGTTCAGGTAGAAGTGCGTCGGCGTGTCGTTCAGCGTCGCGCTGAACAGCCGTTCGAGCTGGCGCCGCGTGATCGATACGTCCTGCGCAAGTGCATCGGAGCCGAGCGGGTTTTCCATGTGCCGCTGCATCGTGCCGATCACCTGGATCAGCTTGCGGTTGTGCACGCCGTAGCGCGCGGCGATCTCGAGCCGCTGGCTGTCCGAGCGCTGCCGGATGCGGCTGACGACGAACTGCTCGGAGATCGCCGCCGCGAGATCGGCACCGTGCCGGCGCCCGATCAGGTCGAGCATCATGTCGATCGACGCTGTGCCGCCCGCACACGTGATGCGCCGGTCGTCGATCTCGAACAGCTCCTGCGTCGCGTTCAGGCCCGGATAGCGTTCGCGGAACGCGGCCAGCGCTTCCCAGTGCAGCGTCAGCGGTTGCGACGCGTCGAACAGCCCGGCTTCCGCGAGCACGAAGCTGCCCGTATCGATGCCGCCGAGCGTCGCACCGTGCCGGTGCTGGCGGCGCAGCCAGTCGCCGATCGCGCGCGTGTAGCACACGAGCGGATCGAAGCCCGCGACGACGAACACCGTATCGACCTGCGCGACGTCCGCGCACGCGGCTTCGGCGGCGACCGGAATGCCGTTGCTCGCGGCGACCGGCGCACCGTCGGCGCTGATCACGTGCCAGCGGTAAAGCTCGGTGCGGAAGCGGTTCGCGACGCGCAACGGCTCGACCGCGGACATGAAGCCGAGTGCGGAGAAGCCGGGCAGCAACAGGAAGTGGAAATCCTCGGGCATCGGGGCAGGGGATGGAATCCGGTGGTCGTCGCACATCGCTCGGGATTGCGGACGGACGGGCACACGCCGCGGCCGACTCGCAGGTGCCGAACGGTCAGCGGGAGATTATCGCGGGTTTTGCCCGGCTTCAGCGCGTTTTTGCGCTGCGCACGGACCGGCGCGCGGTGGTCGACGGCAGTTCGCCGAATTGCGCCTTGTACGCGTTCGCGAAATGGCCGAGATGGATGAAGCCCCAGCGCGCGGCCGCGTCGCTGATCGGCAGGTCGGCCTGGCGCGTGTCGAGCAGCATTCGCCGCACCTGCGACAGGCGCAGCGAGCGCACGTAGTTCAGCGGGCTGGTCTGCACGACCGACTGGAAGCTGTTTTGCATCGTGCGCCGGCTCACGCGCAGTTGCGCGCAAAGGCTCAGGATGTCGACAGGCGCCTCGGGGTGCTCGATCACATGGTCGTGCACGCGGCGCACGATGTCGGCGCGGCACGCTTGCGTGAGCCGGTTCGACGGCTCGGGCATCCGGTACGTGAGGAGATCGACGAGCACGTTGCCGATATCGCCGCGCAGCTCGCGTTGCGCGCGCGGGTCGCCGAACGTGTCGGGCGAGGACAGCACGCGTTCGAGTTGCGTCGCGATCTGCACGCTCGCGCGCATCAGCACGGCCGTCGGCAAGTCGACGACGCCGCGCCGCAGCGTCGCTGCGTCGAGCCGGACATCGGCCGCATCCTCGACCTGCAGCAGCAGGTCGGCATCGACGACGACACCGATCAGCGACATGTCGTCCGGCGAATGCAGTTCGAACGGCGCACCGCCGCGCGCTATCACCATCGTGCCGCGTTCGATGCGCGCGCCGCCGAATGCGAACGCACCCGCGCCGGTGAGCGGCATGCCGAACACCGTGTAACCGGGCGGCAACCGTCCGCGCTGGATGATGCGTACGTTCGCGGCTTCCTGGAACAACTGCATGCCGTCGAGCACCGCGTGCTTGACCGCACTGCGATACGCGCCCGGACCGATCTGGTCGTAGCGCTGGTTCCAGCCGCGCAACGCCTCGGCATGCCGGTCCGCGTCGTCGAACATCTCGTGAAACACGAACACAGCGCCTCCGGTGGGGTCGAGCAGGACCGCGCAAGATTAAACCGACCGAGCGGTCGGCGCAATAAGGTCGAGCGCTATTCCGCGCGCATTCGTCAGAGGGTCGGAAGCCGCGTCCGCACGCGGCTTTCACGCGCATTTCCAATATCCCGAATCGGCACGCACGCGTTGCCGGTCCGGGTGCTGACCGGATTTTTTGTCGAACTACAGTCGCCCCACATCAAGTGAATCCCCAACTGGAGGCGACATGAGGACAAGGCGACGAACCGCGGCGCTCGCGGCGACGCTGGCGTTCGCGGCGGCATGGGTCGGCAGCGCATACGCGACGGAAAAACCCGAGGAGCTGGTCGTGCAGAAGATGCCGCCGTGGCATCCGCACGAGGTCTATATCGTCGACATCTCGATGCCGTCGATGACCGACGGGCGCATCTACGTGTACGACGCCGACGCGAAGAAACTGCTCGGCCAGATCGACGGCGGTTTCGGCCCCGGCTTCGCGATTTCGCCCGACCACAAGACGAGCTTCGTCGCGACGACCTACTTCTCGCGCGGCTCGCACGGCACGCGCACCGACGTCGTCGAGATGACCGACAACACGACGCTCGATCACGCGGGCGAGATCGTGATCCCGCCGAAGCACGGGCAGCATGTGCCGTCGCCGTACAACACCGCGTTCAGCACCGACGGCAAGCGGCTGTACGTCGCGAACATCACGCCGGCCGCGTCGGTGACGGTGATCGATGCCGTCTCGAAGAAGGTGCTGTCGGAGATCGACACGGCCGCGTGCGTGCTCGCGTATCCATCGGGGAACGACCGTTTCACTGCGCTGTGCGAAAGCGGCAAGGCGCTGACCGTCACGCTCGATGCGAACGGCAAGGAAACGAAGCGCACGATGTCGGATGCATTCATCGACGTTGACAAGGACCCGGCGTTCGTGAACGCGTCGCCGTACAAGGGCGCTTATCTGTTCACGACGTACGGCGGCAACGTGCGCAGCGCCGATTTCAGCGGCGACAAGCCGGCGTTCGGCAAGTCGTGGCCGCTGCTGACGGACGCCGAGCGCGCCGAAGGCTGGCGCCCGGGCGGCATGCAGCAGACGGCCGTGCAGGCGAAGCAGAACCGCTACTACGTGCTGATGCACAAGGGCGGCGACGGCTCGCACAAGGATCCGGGCACGCAGGTGTGGGTGGTCGACCTGAAATCGAAGCAACGTGTCGCGCGCTGGGATCTCGCGCAGCAGAAGGTCGATCCGCTCGTGTCGATCCAGGTCAGCGAGGACGACAAGCCGCTGTTCTACGGGCTGACGGCGACGTCCGACCTCGTCGTGATGGACGCGCAAACCGGCAAGCTGCACAACGTCGAGAAGCAGATCGGCAATACGTCGACGCTGCTCGTCAACCCGTGAGGCCGCGATGACCCTCGATCCCGTACTCGCCACCAGCGCGCAGGCCGGCGCGGCCGTCGTCGTGCTGCTCGGCGCCTTCGCGAAGATGCGCCGGCCCACCGCGTTCCGCCACGCGCTTGCCGGTTACCGGCTGCTGCCCGACGCGCTCACCGCGCCCGTCGCGTTCGCGATCCCGCTCGCGGAAGCCGTCGGCGCCGCGGCGCTGCTGTTTCCCGATACGCGCGTGGCCGGCGCGATCGGCCTGATCGTGTTGCTCGTGGTGTTCGCCGCCGGGCTCGCAATCAACCTGCTGCGCGGCCACACCGACATCGACTGCGGCTGTTCCGGCTTCACCGCTGCGCGCGCGGATGCGCCGTGTGGCATCGGCTGGCTGCATGTCGGCCGCGTGCTGCTGCTCGCCGCGCTGGCCGCGACTGCGCTCGTCGAACCGGGTGCGCGCGCGGTCGTGTGGTTCGACTACCTGACGCTGTTCTTCTCCGTATTGCTGACCGTCTGTGCGCTGCTCACCGTCGACGTGCTGCTCGCCAACGTACCGCGCCTTTCCCATCTGAGGAATTCATGATGCAAACCGCTCTCACCGTTTCCACCGCACTGCTGTGGGTTGCCGTTCTCGCGCTCGGCGCGATCTGCCTCGCGCTGGTGCGCCAGATCGGCATCCTGTACGAACGCATCATGCCGGCCGGCGCGCTGATGATCGACAAGGGGCCCGCGGTCGGCGCGATCGCACCGACGTTCGAGCTGACCGACATTCGCGGCTCGCAGGTGAAGGTCGGCGGCATCGACGCGTCGGGCAAGGCGACGCTGCTGTTCTTCCTGTCGCCGACGTGCCCGGTCTGCAAGAAGCTGCTGCCGCTGCTGCCGTCGTTGCAGGCGAGCGAATCGACGCCGGTGAACATCGTGCTCGCGAGCGACGGCGATGTCGACGAGCACGCGCGTTTCGCGCAGAAGCACGACCTCGGGTGCTTCCCGTACGTGCTGTCGCAGGAGCTCGGTCTCGCGTACCAGATCGGCAAGCTGCCGTATGCGGTGCTGCTCGACGAAACCGGCACGGTGCGCGCGAAGGGGCTCGTCAACACGCGCGAGCATCTCGAGAGCCTGTTCGAGGCGATGGAGCGCGGCGTCGCGTCGCTGCAGCAGTTCGTGCATGGCGATCACAGCCACGACGCCCACGCGCAGCACGCATGACCGGCCGAACCTCTTTCAACGTCATTGGAGAACAACGACATGGGCCTGTTTGATTCATGGTTCGAGCGATCGGCGCGCGGCGTCGCGCAGCACAGTTCGCGGCGCAGCGCGATGGCGAAGCTCGGCAAGGTGCTGGTGGGATCGGCGATGCTGCCGCTGCTGCCCGTCGATCGCACCGCGTATGCGGCCGATGCGGCGTCGGCCGCATCCGCTGCGTCCGGTGGTGCGGCCGCATCGGCGGCCAGCGACGATCCGATGAGCTGCGACTACTGGAAATACTGCGCGATCGACGGCTGGCTGTGCAGCTGCTGCGGCGGCACGTCGAGCAGTTGCCCGCCGGGCACGACGCCTTCGCCGATCACGTGGATCGGCACGTGCCGCAACCCGCACGACGGTTCGGACTACATCGTGTCGTACAACGATTGCTGCGGAAAGACGTCGTGCGGCAAGTGCTTTTGCAATCGCAACGAGCGCGAGAAGCCGCTGTACAAGCTGTCGTTGAACAACGACATCAACTGGTGCATGGCGAACGGTAATTCGAATTACCACTGTTCGGTTTCGGTTCTGCTCGGAGCGGCGAAGCAATGAAAGTGAAGCAAGCGGGAAAAATCGTCGTCGCGTGCGTGGCGACCGCCGCGGCAATCGCGTTGCCGGGCATCGCGGGCGCGCAGCAGGCCGTGCATTACCCGGCCGGCAAGAGCCTGTTCGACGCGCAGTGCGCGGTGTGCCACCAGGCGGGCGGCAAGGGGCAGGATGGCCTCGCGCCGCCGCTGACCGAGTATCCGGGCAAGTACGCGGCGGCCGAAGCCGGGCGTGCGCAACTGGTCGCGACGCTGCTGCACGGGATGTTCGGCGAGATCAAGGTGCACGACAAAAGCTACAACTTCAAGATGCCGTCGTTTGCGAGCGCGAGCGATGACGATATCGCGCACGTGCTCAACTACGTCGTGTTCGACCTGAATGCGCAGCACGGCAACGCGAAGCCGTTCACGGCGGCCGATATCCGTACGGCGCGCGCGAAGGAGATGGACGGCACGGCCGTTCATGCGCAACGCGCCGTGGTGATCACGGGGCTGGGCCTGTGAACGTCGCCTGTGCATCGCGCGTTGGCGAGCCGATGCGGCGCGCACGGCGCACGTCGAAGGCGGCATCGCGGACCGGTGGCCTGTCGCACCGTCTGTCGTCGCTGTTGCTGCTTGCCGGCGCAGTTGCATGCCTGGCCGCAACGCCAGCGCATGCCGACGGTGCGGCCGATGCATCGCTTGCGCGGCAGCACTGGGTGGTCAACTGCATGGGTTGCCACACGGCGACGGGCGGCGGCATTCCCGGCAAGGTGCCGCCGCTCGCGAACTCGCTCGGCTATTTCACGCATCTGCCAGCCGGGCGCGAATACGTGATGCGCGTGCCCGGCGCGTCGAACTCGGCGCTGTCGGATCAGGATCTGGCCGACGTACTCAACTGGGTGCTCACGACGATGAACCGCGATGCGCTGCCGCGCGACTTCAAGCCTTATACGGCCGCCGAAGTCGCCGTGCACCGCCGTCCTGCTTTTTCCGACGTCGCGACCGTGCGCGCCGGCCTCGTCCGCGCGTTGCAGGAACGCGGGATCGACGGCGTGACGGATCGCTACTGACCGACCCATTCAAGAAATCGAGGAAGAATGAACATGGAGACGAACGAAACATTTCCGTTGCTCGACGCAACACGCGCGTTTCTCGCGAAGCCGAAGAAGATGCTGATCGGCGCGGAATGGACCGACGCCGCGTCGGGCCGGCAGATCGACGTCGTGAACCCGGCCGACGGCACCGTGATCGCACGCGTGCCCGAAGCGGACGAACGCGACGTGCAACAGGCAGTCGCCGCCGCGCGGCGCGCATTCGATGCAGGGCCGTGGCGTACCGCGAAGACCACCGACCGCGAGCGCCTGCTGCTCGTGCTCGCCGACCTGATCGAAGCCAATGCGCGCGAGCTTGCCGAAATCGAATCGCTCGACAACGGCAAGCCGGTGATGGTGGCGCAGGGGCTCGACGTCGCGATGGCCGCGCAGTGCTTCCGCTACATGGCCGGCTGGGCGACGAAGATCGAAGGCAGCGTGATCGATGCGGGCATGCCGACTATGCCGGACAGCGAAGTTTTCACCTATACGCGCAAGGAGCCCGTCGGCGTGGTCGGCGCGATCATTCCGTGGAATTTCCCGCTGTTGATGGCGGCGTGGAAGATCGCTCCGGCGCTTGCGACCGGTTGCACGATCGTGCTGAAGCCCGCCGAAGATACGCCGCTGAGCGCACTGCGCCTGTGCGAGCTGATTCAGCAGGCCGGCTTCCCGGACGGTGTCGTCAATATCGTCACCGGCTACGGTCACACGGCAGGCGCCGCATTGTCGCGCGATCCGCGCATCGACAAGATCGCGTTCACGGGCTCGACGCAAACGGGCAAGACGATCGGTCACGCGGCGCTCGACAACATGACGCGGATGTCGCTCGAACTCGGCGGCAAGTCGCCGGTGATCGTGCTGCCCGACGTCGATCTCGACAAGGCCGCGCTGGGCGTCGCGAATGCGATCTTCTTCAACCAGGGGCAGGTGTGCACGGCCGGTTCGCGCGCGTACATCCATGCGAAGGTGTTCGACGGTGTGATCGAGCGCGTCGCGAAGATCGCCGCGAGCCTGAAGATCGGCCCGGGGATGGACCCGTCGACGCAGATCGGCCCGCTCGTGTCGGCGAAGCAGCGCGAGCGCGTGTGCGGTTATATCGACTCGGGATTCGGAGAAGGCGCACGCGCTGCCGCGGGCGGCCGCGCGATCGACGGCCCCGGCTTCTTCGTCGAGCCGACCGTGCTGGTCGATACGACGCAGGCGATGCGCGTCGTGCGCGAGGAGATCTTCGGGCCGGTGCTCGTCGCGATGCCGTTCGACGATGTCGACACGGCCGTGCAACTCGCGAACGACACACCGTATGGTCTCGGCGCGAGCATCTGGTCGAACGATCTTTCCGCGATTCACAAGCTGATCCCGCGTATTGCGGCCGGCACGGTGTGGGTCAACTGCCATTCGCTGCTCGACAACGCGATGCCGTTCGGCGGGATGAAGCAGTCGGGTTTCGGCCGCGAACTCGGTCGTGCGGTGATCGACCAGTACACGGAAAGCAAGTCGGTGATGATGAACTACGCGTGAGCGCGGATGCGAGCGTGGCCGGGGCGCCGGCAACGCTCGCGCCAACCTGCCGGCGCGTTCGGGCTCCGGCACATGGTTGCGACACGGATACGACGCATCAGGGAGGACGATCGATGAAGGATCAGGCGACGCCGCTCGGCGTCACGCAGGGCGCGCATGCGTTGAGTACCTGCCGCAACGCCACGCTGATGCTGGCGGCAACGACCCGCAGGCAGGACAGGAGCGTGGCGAAGGCGGGTTCCGCCGAGGCCGGACTGCCCGAAAAAAAACGCCAGCCCGGATGGGCTGGCGTTTCGCTTCGGGTATGACCGGTATCAGAACTGGTTCATCGTGTTGTCCTTACCCGCCGCCTTCAGCGCCGCTTCGCCGCTGAAATATTCCTTGTGGTCGTCGCCGATGTCCGAGCCGGACATGTTCTGGTGCTTCACGCAGGCGATGCCCTGACGGATTTCCTTGCGCTGCACGCCGGCCACATAACCCAGCATGCCCTGGTCGCCGAAGTACTCCTTGGCCAGGTTGTCGGTCGACAGCGCGGCGGTGTGGTACGTCGGCAGCGTGATCAGGTGGTGGAAGATACCCGCTTCGCGCGATGCGTCGGCCTGGAACGTCCGGATCTTTTCGTCTGCGAGCGTCGCCAGTTCGGTCTGATCGTATTCCACGCTCATCAGCTGCGCGCGGTCGTATGCCGACACATCCTTGCCCTCGGCCTTCAGCGCGTCATACACCTGCTGGCGGAAATTCAGCGTCCAGTTGAACGACGGGCTGTTGTTGTACACCAGCTTCGCGTTCGGGATGACCTTGCGAATCTCGCTGACCATGCCGCCGATCTGTGCGATATGCGGTTTTTCGGTTTCGATCCACAGCAGGTCGGCGCCGTTTTGCAGTGCGGTGACGCAATCCAGCACGCAGCGTGCTTCGCCCGTGCCGGCGCGGAACTGGAACAGGTTGCTCGGCAGGCGCTTCGGACGCAGCAGCTTGCCGTCGCGCTTGATGATGACGTCACCGTTGCCCAGTTGGTCGGCCGACAGTTCTTCGCAATCGAGGAACGAGTTGTATTGGTCGCCCAGGTCGCCCGGCGTGCTGGTCACGGCGATCTGCTTGGTCAGGCCGGCGCCCAGCGAGTCGGTACGGGCCACGATGATGCCGTCGTCCACGCCCAGTTCCAGGAACGCGTAGCGGATCGCGCGGATCTTCGCGAGGAAGTCCTCGTGCGGCACGGTGACCTTGCCGTCCTGGTGGCCGCACTGCTTCTCGTCGGACACCTGGTTTTCGATCTGGATGCAGCATGCGCCCGCTTCGATGAACTGCTTGGCCAGCAGGTACGTTGCTTCCGCGTTGCCGAAGCCTGCGTCGATGTCGGCGATGATCGGCACGACGTGCGTGACGTGGTTGTCGATTTTTGCCTGGATGGCGGCCTTCGCGGCGCCTTCGGCGGCATCGAGCTCGCGGAACAGGCCGCCCAGTTCACGGGCGTCGGCCTGGCGCAGGAACGTGTACAGCTCGCGGATCAGCGCGCTGACGGAGGTTTTTTCGTGCATCGACTGGTCCGGCAGCGGGCCGAACTCGGAGCGCAGCGCGGCCACCATCCAGCCGGACAGGTAAAGGTAGCGGCGTTCGGTGCTGTTGAAGTGCTTCTTGATCGAGATCATCTTCTGCTGGCCGATGAAGCCGTGCCAGCAACCCAGCGACTGCGTGTACTTCGCCGGGTCGGCATCGTAGGCGGCCATGTCGGCGCGCATGATTTTTGCCGTGTACTTGGCGATGTCCAGACCGGTCTTGAACTTGTTCTGCGCACGCATGCGGGCGGCGTACTCGGGGCTGATGGCATTCCACGCGCTGCCGTGGTTTTCTTTCAAACCGGCAACTGCCTTGATGTCGTCTTGGTACTGGGCCATGTCAATCTCCTGGGAACAAAGCGCGTTTGAGTAGAGGGTTCGGCATGTCGCCCCGTCTGCCGAAGAAGCGAACTGCATGACTGAATAGTAACGCCGCTCGATGCGCTTTTGGCGATGTCTTATATAAGACATAAGACATAAATTTCTGTTGTTTTTCAATGAGATACGCAGCGATTTTTGCGATGCAAAACAAGTTTTCAAGCGGCGAAAAAGGGATGCTGAGGGAATTCGCGGCGAGTTTCGCAATGTGAAATGTTCTTTCGGCTGCTGGAGGAAGGGCAAGCACGACGGTTCGAGCAACGACGGCTGGCGGGATGAGTGTGTAGCCGCCTGTTTTGACGAACGAACGGACGACTTTCCCGCGAGCGATCCATCACGCTGCGGAAGCTGCCAGGCCGACCCGGCCAATTCATCCGTGCGGCTCCAGCGCCCCGAGCTCGAAGCCATATCGGCATCCCGCCCCCTCCCGATGGAGTCGAAAGCCTCGCGCCGCATGTGGACAAGCCCGTTTTATCCAAAACACACGCGAAAACCCCGCCCATCAAGCCTCTACAAAACCCTAGTGGTTTCCACTCATAGTCGCAAATAGTCAAGAACAGGTCGCCGCCGGTCTTCTCGCGGCCAATATGGCTCGTTACTTTTACTCCCACGATGCAGGCCGGCGCACACCCCGCGCACCGGCTGCCACGAGTCCCACCGGGAGGAACCGAACCATGAAATCGACCAAGATCGCCGCGCTTGTCGCGGCCGTGCTGGCGAGCGGCGCGTTCACGAACGCGGCGCTGGCCGAAACGGAAGCCGCGACCTGCCGCACCGTGCGTTTCGCGGATATCGGCTGGACCGACATCACGTCGACCACGGCGCTCGCGTCGACCGTGTTCGAGGCGCTCGGCTACAAGCCGACCACGACGATCGCGTCGGTGCCGATCTCGTTCGCCGGCCTGAAGAGCAAGCAGCTCGACGTATCGCTCGGCTACTGGTGGCCCGTGCAGCAGAAGCAGCTCCAGCCGTTCCTCGACAGCAAGTCGATCAACGTCGTCGACACGCCGAACCTGTCGGGCGCGAAGGCGACGCTCGCGGTGCCGAGCTACGAATACCAGGCCGGCCTGAAAACCTTCGAGGACATCGCGAAACACCGCGCGGAACTCGACGGCAAGATCTACGGGATCGAGCCGGGCAGCAGCGCGAACGCGACGATCCAGAAGATGATCGACACGAACCAGTACGGGCTCGGCGGCTTCAAGCTCGTCGAATCGAGCGAGGCCGGGATGCTGGTGACGGTCGAGCGCGCGATCCGCGAGAAGAAGTGGGTCGTGTTCCTGGGTTGGGAACCGCATCCGATGAACATCCAGCTCAGCATGAACTACCTGTCCGGCGGCGACGCGTCGTTCGGCCCGAACTACGGCGAAGCGCGCGTGTACACGCTGACGGCGCCCGACTTCATCGCGCGCTGCCCGAACGCGGGCAAGCTCGTCACGAACCTGCGCTTCTCGACGCAGCTCGAGAACCAGCTGATGCAGTCGGTGATGAACAAGACGAAGCCGGCCGACGCCGCGAAGGCCTACCTGAAGAAGAACCCGCAGGTGCTCGATCCGTGGCTCGCCGGCGTCAAGACGTTCGACGGCAAGGATGGCTTGCCCGCTGTAAAGGCGTATCTCGGCCTGTAATGGCCCGTGCGCTGAACGACACGCGCACCGAATGAATATCAGCAATGCGAAATAACCAGAGTCAAGCGAGGCAAACAGCATGAACCATGAAGTCATCATCACCTGCGCCGTCACTGGCGCGGGCGATACCGTCGGCAAGCATCCGGCGATTCCGGTCACGCCGAAGGAGATCGCAGCCGCCGCGATCGAAGCCGCGAAGGCCGGCGCCACCGTCGCGCACTGCCACGTGCGCGATCCGCACACCGGGCGCGGCAGCCGCGACCCGAACCTGTACCGCGAAGTGGTCGATCGCATCCGCTCGGCCGACGTCGACGTGATCATCAACCTGACGGCCGGCATGGGCGGCGATCTCGAGATCGGCTCCGGCGAGGATCCGATGCGTTTCGGCAAGGGCACCGATCTCGTCGGCGGCCTCACGCGGCTCGCGCACGTCGAGGAACTGCTGCCCGAGATCTGCACGCTCGACTGCGGCACGCTGAATTTCGGCGACGGCGACTACATCTATGTGTCGACGCCCGCGCAATTGCGCGCCGGCGCGAAGCGCATCCAGGAACTCGGCGTGAAGCCGGAGCTGGAGATTTTCGACACGGGCCATCTGTGGTTCGCGAAGCAGTTGCTGAAGGAAGGGCTGCTCGACGATCCGCCGCTGTTCCAGCTCTGCCTCGGCATTCCGTGGGGCGCGCCGGCCGATACGGGCACGATGAAGGCGATGGTCGACAACCTGCCGCCGGGCGCGCACTGGGCCGGCTTCGGGATCGGCCGCATGCAGATGCCGATGGTCGCGCAGGCGATGCTGCTCGGCGGCCACGTGCGCGTCGGCCTCGAAGACAACATCTGGCTCGACCGCGGCGTACACGCGACCAACGGCACGCTCGTCGAGCGCGCCCGCGAGATCGTCGAACGGCTCGGCGGCCGCGTGCTGACGCCGGCCGAGGGCCGCCGCAAGCTCGGCTTGCCCGCACGCGGCGAGCGTCCGCTCGAACGCCGCGCGATCGCCGAATTCGCGTGAGTTATTTCCCTGACCGATACGAAACGGCGGCGCGCACGAGCGTGGCCGCCCACCGATTTCCCCTGATTCGAAGGATGCGTTGACATGGCTGTGAAGACCGACATCAAGACGTTCGCCGCCATCGGCACCGGCGTGATCGGCAGCGGGTGGATTTCCCGCGCGCTCGCGCATGGTCTCGACGTGGTCGTATGGGACCCCGCACCGGGCGCGGAAGAACGGCTGCGCGCGAACGTCGCGAACGCATGGCCCGCGCTCGAACGCGTCGGCCTCGCGCCGGGCGCCGATCCTGCGCGGCTGCGTTTCGTGTCGACGATCGAAGCGTGCGTCGCCGATGCGGATTTCATCCAGGAAAGCGCGCCCGAGCGCGAGGCGCTGAAGCTCGAACTGCACGAGCAGATCAGCCGCGCGGCGAAACCCGACGCGATCATCGCGTCGTCGACGTCCGGGTTGCTGCCGACGGATTTCTACGCGCGTGCGACGCATCCGGAGCGCTGCGTGGTCGGCCATCCGTTCAATCCGGTCTACCTGCTGCCGCTCGTCGAGGTGCTCGGCGGCGAGCGCACGTCGCCGGAAGCGGTCGAGGCGGCGATGGCGATCTACCGCAAGCTCGGCATGCGGCCGCTGCATGTGCGCAAGGAAGTGCCGGGCTTCATCGCGGATCGGCTGCTCGAAGCGCTGTGGCGCGAGGCGCTGCACCTGGTCAACGAAGGTGTTGCGACGACCGGCGAGATCGACGACGCGATCCGCTTCGGCGCGGGCATCCGCTGGTCGTTCATGGGTACGTTCCTGACCTACACGCTGGCCGGCGGCGACGCGGGCATGCGACACTTCATGCAGCAGTTCGGCCCCGCGCTCGAACTGCCGTGGACGAAGCTGGTCGCGCCGACGCTGACCGACGCGCTGATCGACAGCGTCGTCGAAGGCACGACCGAACAGCAGGGCACGCGCAGCATCAAGGAACTCGAACGCTATCGCGACGAGTGCATCACCGAGGTGCTGAAGTCGATCGCCGCAGTGAAGGCGCGGCACGGGATGCGATTCGAGGACTAAAGGACAGGCGATGACGGGCGATACCCCGCTGACGATTTACCGCGACGTGGTGCGGCCCGAATGGGTCGACTACAACGGCCACCTGCGCGATGCGTTCTACCTGCTGATCTTCAGCTTCGCGACCGATGCGTTGCTGGATCGCATCGGCCTCGACGACGCCGCGCGTCGCGAGCGGGGCCGCTCGGTCTACACGCTCGAAGCGCACGTGAACTACCTGCACGAGATCAAGGAGGGTACGCAGGTGCGCGTCGATGCGCGTGTGCTTGCGCACGACGCGAAGCGGCTGCACCTGTATCTCGAACTGTTCGCGGATGGGCACGACGACGCGGTATCGGCGAGCGAGCAGATGCTGCTGCACGTCGATACGCGCGACGGCGCGAAGTCGGCGCCGTTCGACGAAGACGTCGCCGCGCGCGTCACAGAGCTTCATGCGTTGCAGCGCGATTGCGCGGCGCCTGCTTATGCAGGCCGCGTGATCGGGCTGCCGCCGCGCCGGTAGCGTCAATCTTCAATCGCGGAGCGCACACGATGCTCGAACCGGAAATCGCGGCGTTCGTCGCAGCCGTCGACGCGTGGTATCCGGCCGATGCGGCGGCGCGCTCGCCCGACGAGCAGCGCCGCCTCTACGACCGCTTCGCGGCCGAATGGACGCCGGCCGCGCTGCCGGCCGGCATTGTGCAGCAGGATGCCGTGTGGCACGCACCGGACGGACGCGCAATCGCGCTGCGGCGTTACACGGCCGCGCACGGTACGCCGCGCGGCACGGTGCTGTTTTTTCATGGCGGCGGCTTCGTCGTCGGCTCGCTCGACAGTCATGCGCTGATCACCGCGCAACTGGCGGCCGACACGGGGCTCGACGTGATCGCGGTCGACTACCGGCTCGCGCCTGAACACCGCGCACCGGCCGCGCTTGACGATTGCCTCGCGGTCACGCGTGCCGCGCGCGATGCGCGCTGGCCGTTCGGGCCGTGTGCGCATCCGCTGACGCTTGCGGGCGACAGCGCGGGCGGCATGCTCGCGGCGGCCGTCGCGACTGCGCTGCGCGATGCGGGCGAAGGCGGCATCGACGGCATCGCGCTTGTCTATCCGATGCTCGGGTTCGAACCGCAATCGCCCGCGCGCGAAACGGAAGCGCACGCGCCGATGCTGACGCTCGACGACGTTCATCGCTATCGCGCGCTGTACTGGGACGGCCAGTTGGACGGCCAGTTGGACGGCCAGTTGAATGGCACCCTGTCCGATGCACAGCTGGACGGCAACCCGCTGCTGCGCGCGTCGGTGCCGCTCGCCGCTTCGCGTTTCGACGGCCTGCCGCCCGTGCTCGCGATCGGCGCGGAACACGATCCGCTGCGCGACGATGCGCGCGTGTATGTCGAACGGATTCGCGCGGCAGGCGGGGCTGCGCACTACTGGATGGGAGAGGGGCTGGTGCACGGCTGCTGGCGCGCGCTCGGGACGAGCCCGCAGGCGGCACGGATGCACCGGACGATCGGCGGGTTTCTGCTCGCACCACACGCGTAGCGGGCGTTTCCGGGAGGCAACGATGCAGGCAGCGCAACACCGTATCGAGGACTGGCGGACGTTTTCGGCCGACGCGGCCATTACAGCGGTAGCGATCGGCGACGGAGCGGTGGACGTCGAGTGGAGCGACACGCGACGATCGCCGTTCCACTTCGACTGGCTGCGCGACAACTGCGCGTGTTCCGCGTGCGTGCATGCGGTCACACGCGAACAGGTGTTCGAGATTGCGGATGCACGCGAGGACCTGTCGGCGCTCACCGTGCACGTCGAAACCGACGGCGCGCTGCATGTCGAGTGGAACGACGGGCATCGCAGCGCGTGGTCGCCGGGCTGGTTGCGCGCGCATGCGTACGACGACGCGTCGCGCGCGGAGCGCCAGGCCGCGCACGGGCGGCACGTGTGGGCCGGCGACGATGCGTCGGCGATCGGCGTGTTCGCGTGGCGCGACGTGATGGAGGACGACGGCGCATTGCTCGCGTGGCTCGCCGCGTTGCAGCGCACCGGGTTGACGCTCGTCGAAGGCGTGCCGGCCGAGCGTGGCCGCGTCGACGAGATCGCGCGCCGCGTCGGCCTGATCCGCGAAAGCAATTTCGGCGTGCTGTTCGACGTCGAATCGAAGCCGCGTCCGGACAGCAATGCGTATACGTCGCTCAACCTGCCGCCGCACACGGATCTGCCGACGCGCGAGCTGCAGCCCGGCGTGCAGTTCCTGCATTGCCTCGCGAACGACGCGACAGGCGGTGACAGCGTATTCCTCGACGGCTTCGCGCTCGCGGACGCGCTGCGTCGCGAGCATCCGGCCGATTTCGAGCAACTTGCGTCGACGCCGTTCGAGTTCTGGAACAAGAGTGCGAACAGCGATTACCGCTGTTCGGCGCCGGTGATCGGGCTCGATGCGCGCGGCAACGTGACCGAGGTGCGCGTCGCGAATTTCCTGCGCGGGCCGCTCGATGCGCCGGCCGGATCGGTCGCGGCCGTCTATCGCGCGTACCGGCGGTTTCTCGCGCTCGCGCGCGAGCCGCGTTTTCGCGTGCAGCGCCGGCTGCGGGCGGGCGACATGTGGGCATTCGACAACCGGCGCGTATTGCATGCGCGTACCGAGTTCGATCCGTCGACGGGCCGCCGGCATCTGCAGGGCTGCTACGTCGATCGCGACGAACTGCTGTCGCGGTGGCGCGTGTTGTCCCGGTCGGTGCCTGCCGCAGCCGCGGCGCGCTGACCGGCGCACACGGCTTCTTCGCGCATACACGCCTGCGTCGCAGGCGAAAAAGCACCCGGACGCCAAGCGCCCGGGCGAAGCCACCCGCTGCCGGGCGGCGGAGGTATGCGTTTCATAAAAAAGACGAGCCCCGCAAAGGAGACTCGTCTTTTCCTTGCTTCATCGCGCGACGCGCGGCGCCCGCCGGGGGCGCATCGGCTTACTGGCCGAAGAAGATCGAGTCGCGTGCGTTCGACGACGCTGCGGCAACCGGGGCGCCCGAGTGGACGAGCGGAGCCGGTTGCGCGCCGTAGCCGCTGGCGTCGGCGCCATGAACGCGCGCTTCGGCGCTCTGGATGTCGTTCGGGTAGTACGGGCTCGACACGCCCGGCTTGTAGCCGGCTTGTTCGAGCTGGACCAGTTCGTTCTTCACTTGCGCGCGGGTCACGGTGCTTTGGGCGAATGCGCCAAACGAAGCGGACAGGGCGACAGCGGCAACGACTGCGGAAACGAGCGATTTCATGATGACCTCCGGTGTTTTATTGAGTTCGCTGTCGACACCATGTCTTAAGCGATTGACCCAATCTTAGTCACCGGATGGTTGAGGGTAAACGCTGATTTTGACGATAAATTGTTTTCTGAGCGGTAACAATGATGCGCCGAATCAGTCTTTCAACCGGCTTTCTTTTCGGTTGATGTAATAAGTGTGAAGAATATTGCGAATGGCGGCGCGCGGTTCAGCGCGCCTGGGCCGCCGTGTCGAACGGCCGGCCCGGCGAGCGCCCGGCCGGCGCGCCCGAGCTGAGGAACCGCACGCCGGTCGCGGCTTCCGATGCTTCCCACAACAGCGCCCCCGAAGCCACGTCGCGTGCTGCGCGCGGCACGCTCGCGGGCGCCGGCAGCCCGCGCGATTCGAACCAGCCGGACGGCCCGATGTACGCGCCGCCCGCGAGATCGGGCGAGGTCGCCGCGTGGATCGCGGGCAGCGCGCCCTGGTCGGCCGGCTGCGCGAGATAACGGTTCGCGGCACGCATCAGCGCGGCGCGGGCGGGCGAGCTGTCCATCGTCGGGCCCGCGAACTGCAGATTGGTGGCCGCATAGCCGGGATGCGCGGCGACGCTGATCCCGGCGAACGCGGCGCGCTCGAAGCGGCGCTGCAGTTCGATCGCGAACACGAGGTTCGCGAGCTTGCTGTCGCAATAGGCGAGATAACGGTTGTAGCGATGCTCGGCGCGCAAGTCGTCGACGCGAATCCGGCCGCCGCGGTTGAAGCCGCTCGACATCGTCACGACGCGCGCCCGTCGGGCGGCGCGCAATGCAGGCAGCAAATGGCCGGTCAGCGCGAAATGGCCGAGGTGGTTGGTGCCGAACTGCATCTCGAAGCCGTCGTGCGTGCGCCGCAGCGGCAGGAACATCACGCCGGCGTTGTTGCAGAGGATGTCGACGCGCCCGTGGCGTTCGGAGACGTCGGCCGCGAAGCGTTCGATCGACGCGAGATCGGCGAGGTCGAGCGCGTCGACTTCGACGCGTGCATCGGGATGGAGCCGGCGGATCGCATCGGCGGCCTGCACGGCGCGCGTGGCGTCGCGGCAGCCCATCACGACGGTCGCGCCTTTCGCGGCCAGCGTTTCCGCGAGCTGCCAGCCGAGGCCGCTGTTGGCGCCGGTCACGACCGCGACCTTGCCGCCCTGCGCCGGTACGTGGCGCGCGCTCCATGCATGCATGTCAGCCTCCATCGGCGCGACCGGTCGGCCGTGCACCTAATCGTTACATTGAGTGGTGTAACGATAGTGCGGGCAGGCGTGGCAGGCAAGCGGGGGAATTAGACCGGTACTTCTAGGGCCGGCGCGCGGCGAGGAGGTTTACCTGCCCCCGGCGAGGCCGAGCACTTCGGCGGCGGAGATCATCGCGGCCGCATTCGCGGGCGCCGGGCGTTCGGCCGGGCGGAAGACTTCGTCGCCGCGGTGGATGACCTGGCGCGACAGTGCGCAGGTGCCCGTGCGTTGCGCGAAGCGGCGGCGCCAGCGCTGTTCACCGTAGTGACAGCGGCCGGGTTCGACCCAGCGGACGACGAGCAGCGTATCGGAACGTTCGAGGATTTCGACGTGGACGTCGGCGGGATCGAGCGCAGGCAGGGATGTGGAGGCCTTCATTTGCCGTTTCCTAAAGCTCGTGCGGTTTCGGCCGTGGCAGTGGATGTCACTACCCGATGGCGAATCCGTAGCGGTTTCCATGAGTGGTGCGCTAAATGTAAGCGTCTGTGACCGGAAAAAACATCCTGTCTGGCTCAAATTACCTTTTGCCGATTTAGAAACAATCCAGGCTTATTTTCTTGGGATCCATGGACAAAAACGCCCCGGACGGAAAGTCCGGGGCGGAAAATCGGCCCGCGCGCCGTGTCTGCTCGCCCAGTCACGGAGTACATCGCCGGGGGACGGAGTGCCCGCGGGGATCGAACGCGGGCGGTGAGGCGATGTACCGGAAGCGCGGTCCGGCAATGCATGATCGCGCGTGCATCCCGTTGAGACCCTGACGCGAACATGACTTTTTCGTCAGTTTGGCGTGGCCGCCGTGCCGGGCGTGCGCGGAAAACCGGCCGAGAGGCCCGCCGGCATTGGGTTTGCGCGAATCCCCAAACGTGCTGCCGGGGCCAGGCGAGCGCCGGATTTTTGTCCACCCGCCGGATTTACCTGCCTGGGTAAATACTGAATCCCAAATTCGTGACAAACGGGCGATCACTCCCTATGATTGGTTGGACCTTTAGTCCTTTGTGCCAATCGGCCGTCTGGCGGCCGGCTTTTCCGGGAGAGGTACTCATGAGATTGCAGGGCAAGCGTGCGCTGGTGACGGCGGCCGGGCAGGGCATCGGCCGCGCGACCGCGCTGCGGTTCGCAAGCGAGGGCGCCGACGTGCTGGCGACCGACATCAACGAAGCCGCGCTCGCGCGGCTCGAAGCCGACGCGGAACGCGCGGGCGGCCGGCTGACCACGCGGCGGCTCGACGTCACCGACGCGCAGGACGTCGCCGCGCTCGCCGCGAGCGAACGCGCGTTCGACGTGCTGTTCAACTGCGCCGGCTACGTGCATCACGGCTCGATCCTCGACTGCGACGACGACGCGTGGGCGTTCTCGCTGAACCTGAACGTCACGTCGATGTACCGGCTGATCCGCGCGCTGCTGCCCGCGATGCTCGAAGCGGGCGGCGCGTCGATCATCAACATGGCGTCGGCCGCGTCGAGCGTGAAGGGCGTGCCGAACCGCTTCGTGTACGGCACGACCAAGGCGGCCGTGATCGGCCTGACCAAGGCGGTGGCCGCCGATTTCGTCGGCCAAGGCATTCGTTGCAACGCGGTCTGCCCCGGCACGGTCGAGTCGCCTTCGCTTGAGGCCCGTATTGCCGAGCAGGCACTGACGCAGAACACGACCATCGACGCGGTGCGCGCCGCCTTTGTCGCGCGCCAGCCGATGGGGCGCGTCGGTACGGCGGACGAGATCGCCGCGCTGGCAACCTATCTGGCATCCGACGAGTCGGCATTTACCACCGGCGCGATTCACCTGATCGACGGCGGCTGGTCAAACTGACCGCGCCTTCCCATTCACTTTCCGTTTCCGTTCAGACAACCCCATGAAACTGCTGCGATTTGGCGACAAACACCATGAAAAGCCGGGCCTGCTCGATGCGCAGGGCCACATCCGCGACCTGTCCGGCGTGATCGACGACATTGCCGGCGACGCGCTGTCGCCGGCCTCGCTCGCGCGGCTGCGCGACATTCCGCCGTCGTCGCTGCCGCTCGTCGAAGGCACGCCGCGGCTCGGCGCGTGCGTCGGCCGCGTCGGCAAGTTCATCTGCATCGGGCTCAACTATTCCGATCACGCGGCCGAATCGGGGATGGAGGTGCCGAAGGAGCCCGTCGTGTTCGGCAAGTGGACGAGCGCGATCTCGGGGCCGAACGACGATGTCGAGATTCCGCGCGGCTCGGAGAAGACCGACTGGGAGGTCGAGCTCGGCGTGGTGATCGGCCAGGGCGGCCGCTATATCGACGAAGCCGACGCGCTGTCGCACGTCGCCGGCTACTGCGTCGTGAACGACGTGTCGGAGCGCGAATACCAGCTCGAACGCGGCGGCACGTGGGACAAGGGCAAGGGCAACGACACGTTCGGGCCGCTCGGCCCGTGGCTCGTGACGGCCGACGAAGTGCCCGATCCGCAGGCGCTGCGGCTGTGGCTCGACGTCGACGGCCACCGTTACCAGAACGGCTCGACCGCGACGATGGTGTTCCGCGTGCCGCACCTGATCAGCTACCTGAGCCGCTTCATGAGCCTGCAACCAGGCGACGTGATCTCGACCGGCACGCCGCCGGGCGTCGGCCTCGGGCAGAAACCGCCCGTCTACCTGCGCGCCGGGCAGGTGATCACGCTCGGCATCGACGGGCTCGGCGAGCAGCGCCAGCGCACCGTGCAGGCCTGATTTCCTTTAACGGACGGTTCGTCATGCCTATCATTCGATCGATGCGCGTCCTCGACGTGCGCTTTCCGACCTCGCAGCAGCTCGACGGCTCCGATGCGATGAATCCGGACCCCGATTATTCGGCCGCCTACGTCGTGCTCGAAACCGACCGCGACGGGCTCGAAGGTCACGGGCTCACGTTCACGATCGGGCGCGGCAACGAAATCTGTTGCGCGGCGATCGACGCGATGCGCCACCTCGTCGTCGGCCTCGACCTCGACTGGATCCGCGAGGACATGGGCCGCTTCTGGCGGCACGTCACGTCGGACAGCCAGTTGCGCTGGATCGGCCCCGACAAGGGCGCGATCCACCTGGCGACGGGCGCCGTCGTCAACGCGGTGTGGGATCTGTGGGCGAAGGCGGTGGGCAAGCCGCTGTGGCGGCTCGTCGCCGACATGAGCCCGGAGGAGCTGGTGCGTACGATCGACTTCCGCTACCTGACCGACTGCCTGACGCCGGACGAAGCGCTCGACCTGCTGCGCCGGCAGGCGCCGGGCAAGGCCGCGCGGATCGCGACGCTGGAGCGCGACGGCTACCCGTGCTACACGACGTCGGCCGGCTGGCTCGGCTACAGCGACGACAAGCTGCGCCGGCTGTGCCGCGAAGCCGTCGATGCGGGGTTCGATTACGTAAAGCTGAAGGTCGGCGCGAACCTCGAGGACGACATCCGCCGCGTGACGATCGCGCGCGAGGTGATCGGCCCGGACCGCAAGCTGATGATCGACGCGAACCAGGTGTGGGAAGTCGACGAGGCGATCGACTGGGTGCGCGAGCTCGCGTTCGCGCGGCCGTGGTTCATCGAGGAGCCGACGAGTCCCGACGATGTCGAAGGGCATCGCAAGATCCGCAAGGCGATTGCGCCCGTGCAGGTCGCGACCGGCGAGATGTGCCAGAACCGCGTGCTGTTCAAGCAGTTCATCGCGCGCGGCGCGATCGACGTCGTGCAGATCGACGCGTGCCGGCTCGGCGGCGTGAACGAGATTCTCGCGGTGATGCTGATGGCCGCGAAGTACGGGCTGCCGGTGTGCCCGCATGCGGGCGGCGTCGGGTTGTGCGAATACGTGCAGCACCTGTCGATGATCGACTACGTGTGCATTTCCGGCACGAAGGAAGGGCGCGTGACCGAATACGTCGATCACCTGCACGAGCATTTCGTCGAGCCGTGCGTGGTGCGCGGCGCGGCATACATGCCGCCGACGGCGCCCGGTTTCTCGATCGAGATGAAGCCCGAATCGCTGGAGCAGTACCTGTTCCGCGGCTGAAGCACGGCGATGCACGACGCACGATGCGCGTCGTGCGCGGCGACAACATGAACGACGGAGACGCGAAGTGGATTTGAACCTGCAAGACAAGGTCGTGATCGTGACCGGCGGTGCATCGGGCATCGGCGCCGCGATCTCGATGCGGCTCGCCGGCGAAGGTGCGATTCCGGTGGTGTTCGCGCGCCACGCGCCCCACGACGCATTCTGGCGCGAACTCGAGCAGAAGCAGCCGCGCGCCGCGTGCGTGTCGGTCGAACTGCAGGACGACGCGCAGTGCCGCGATGCGGTCGCGCAGACCGTCGCACGCTTCGGCCGCATCGACGGCCTCGTCAACAACGCGGGCATCAACGACAGCATCGGCCTCGACGCCGGGCGCGACGCGTTCGTCGCGTCGCTCGAGCGCAATCTCGTCCACTACTACGTGATGGCGCATTACTGCGTGCCGCACCTGAAGGCGACGCGCGGCGCGATCGTCAACATCTCGTCGAAGACGGCCGTCACCGGGCAGGGCAATACGAGCGGCTATTGCGCGTCGAAGGGCGCACAGCTCGCGTTGACGCGCGAATGGGCCGTCGCGTTGCGCGACGACGGTGTGCGCGTGAACGCAGTGATTCCGGCCGAGGTGATGACGCCGCTTTACAAGAACTGGCTCGCCGGCTTCGACGATCCCGATGCGAAGCTCGCCGAAATCGCAAGCAAGGTGCCGTTCGGCCAGCGCTTCACGACGGCCGACGAGATCGCCGACACGGCCGTGTTCCTGCTGTCGGCGCGCGCATCGCACACGACGGGCCAGTGGCTGTTCGTCGATGGCGGCTATACGCATCTCGACCGCGCGATCGGCTGAATGCAGCGGAACCTCGACCCCATGCAATCCGATCCGAACCTGAACGCCGCGCCGCCGCTGATTGCGTTGAGCGGCATCGGCAAGCGCTTTCCGGGCGTGCAGGCGCTCGACGACTGCCGTTTCGACCTCCATGCCGGCGAAGTGCATGCGCTGATGGGCGAGAACGGCGCCGGCAAGTCGACGCTGATGAAGATCCTCGCCGGGGTGTACCAGCGCGACGACGGTGAGATCCTGATGGACGGCCGCGCGGTGGAGATCGCCGACCCGCGCGCCGCGCAGGCGCTCGGGATCGGCATCATCCATCAGGAACTGAACCTGATGAACCACCTGAGCGTCGCGCAGAACATCTTCATCGGCCGCGAGCCGCGCGGCCGCTTCGGCGTGTTCGTCGACGAAGACAAACTGAATCGCGACGCCGCCGCGATCTTCCAGCGGATGCGGCTCGATCTCGACCCGCGCACGCCGGTTGGCCGGTTGACGGTCGCGAAGCAGCAGATGGTCGAGATCGCGAAGGCGCTGTCGTTCGACTCGCGCGTGCTGATCATGGACGAGCCGACCGCCGCGCTCAACAACGCGGAGATCGCCGAACTGTTCCGCATCATCCGCGACCTGCGTACGCACGGCGTCGGCATCGTCTACATCTCGCACAAGATGGACGAGCTGCGCCAGATCGCCGATCGCGTGACCGTGATGCGCGACGGCAAGTACGTCGCGACCGTGCCGATGGCCGGCACGTCGATGGACGCGATCATCGCGATGATGGTCGGCCGCCAGCTCGATACGGAGCACCGCACGCCGCCCGACACGTCCGCGAACGACGTCGCGCTCGAAGTGCGAGGGCTGTCGCGCGGCCGCACGATCCGCGATGTCGGCTTCACGCTGCGGCGCGGCGAGATCCTCGGCTTCGCGGGGCTGATGGGCGCGGGTCGCACCGAGGTCGCGCGCGCGGTGTTCGGCGCGGACCCGGTCGACGCGGGCGAGATTCGCGTGCACGGCAAGACCGTGACGATCCGCACGCCGGCCGACGCGGTCGCGCACGGCATCGGCTACCTGTCCGAGGATCGCAAGCACTTCGGGCTCGCGGTCGGGATGGACGTGCAGAACAACATCGCGCTGTCGAGCATGCGCCGCTTCGTGCGCCGCGGCCTGTTCCTCGATGCACGCGGAATGCGCGACACCGCGCAGGCATATGTGCGGCAGCTCGCGATCCGCACGCCGTCGGTCGCGCAGCCCGCACGGCTGCTGTCGGGCGGCAACCAGCAGAAGATCGTGATCGCGAAGTGGCTGCTGCGCGACTGCGACATCCTGTTCTTCGACGAGCCGACGCGCGGCATCGACATCGGCGCGAAAAGCGAGATCTACAAGCTGCTCGACGCGCTCGCCGCCGACGGCAAGGCGATCGTGATGATCTCGTCGGAACTGCCCGAGGTGCTGCGCATGAGCCACCGGATTCTCGTGATGTGCGAAGGCCGCGTCACCGGCGAATTGCGCGCGGCCGATGCCACGCAGGAAAAGATCATGCAGCTCGCGACGCAGCGCGAGTCGACCGTATTGTCCTGATTCAGACGCTTACCCGATCATGCCCAACGATACGCATCCCGTCCCGCCCATGGCTTCCGGCGATTCGCAGGCCGGCGCCGCCGGCTTCCGAGCCCGCTTCTTCAACCCGGCCGCGCGGCAAAAGCTGCTCGCGTTAGCGAGCCTCGTGCTGCTGATCGTGTTCTTCAGCATCGCGTCGCCGAACTTCCTCGAAGTCGACAACCTCGTCACGATCCTGCAGGCCACCGCCGTGAACGGCGTGCTGGCCGTCGCCTGCACCTACGTGATCATCACGTCGGGCATCGACCTGTCGGTCGGCACGCTGATGACGTTCTGCGCGGTGATGGCGGGCGTCGTGCTGACGAAGTGGGGGATGCCGCTGCCGCTCGGGATCCTGGCCGCGCTGCTGTTCGGCGCGCTGTCCGGCTGCGTGTCGGGCTTCGTGATCGCGAAGATGAAGGTGCCGCCGTTCATCGCGACGCTCGGCATGATGATGTTGCTCAAGGGGCTGTCGCTCGTGATCTCGGGCACGCGGCCGATCTACTTCAACGACACGCCGGGCTTCACGTCGATCGCGCAGGATTCGCTGATCGGCAACCTGATCCCCGCGCTGCCAATCCCGAACGCAGTGCTGATCCTGTTTCTCGTCGCGATCGGCGCATCGATCGTGCTGAACCGGACGATCTTCGGCCGCTATACGTTCGCGCTCGGCAGCAACGAGGAAGCGCTGCGGCTGTCCGGCGTGAACGTCGACGCGTGGAAGATCGCGGTCTACACGTTCAGCGGCGCGGTGTGCGGGATCGCCGGGCTCCTGATCGCGTCGCGGCTGAATTCCGCGCAGCCCGCGCTCGGGCAGGGCTACGAGCTCGATGCGATCGCGGCCGTCGTGATCGGCGGCACGTCGCTGTCGGGCGGCGCGGGCAGCATCGTCGGCACCATCATCGGCGCGTTCATCATGAGCGTGCTGACCAACGGCCTGCGCATCATGTCGGTCGCGCAGGAATGGCAGACGGTCGTGACGGGCGTGATCATCATCCTCGCCGTCTACGTCGACATCCTGCGCCGGCGGCGCCGTTGACACACGCACGCATGGGCTTCACCGCCGGTTTCTGCCGGCATTCCATTCGATACGAAAAAAGGAGACGCGAAGTGATCAGGAGCAAGGTGTTGAACGCGATCGTCGGGCTGACGTTCGCCGTCGGCGTCACGGCCGGCGCGCAGGCGCAGGAAACCTACATCCCGCTGATCTCGAAGGGCTTCCAGCATCAGTTCTGGCAGGCCGTGAAATCGGGCGCGCTGCAGGCCGCGAAGGACTACAAGGTGAAGGTGACGTTCGAAGGGCCGGAAACCGAGGCGATGGTCGACAAGCAGATCGACATGCTGTCCGCCGCGATCGCGAAGAAGCCGGCCGCGCTCGGCTTCGCGGCGCTCGACAGCAAGGCCGCGCTGCCGCTGCTGAAGAAGGCGCAGGCCGAGAAGATCCCGGTGATCGCGTTCGACTCGGGCGTCGACAGCGATATCCCGGTGACGACGGCCTCGACCAACAACAAGGCCGCCGCATCGCTCGCCGCCGACAAGCTTGCCGCGCTGATCGGCGACGAGGGCGAGGTGGCCGTGGTCGCGCACGACCAGACGAGCCGCACCGGCATCGACCGCCGCGACGGCTTTCTCGAACGGATGAAGGCGGCGCACCCGAAGGTGAAGGTCGTGACCGTGCAGTACGGCGAAGGCGACCAGCTGAAGTCGACCGAGGTGACGAAGTCGATCCTGCAGGCGTATCCGAAGCTCAAGGGGCTGTTCGGTACCAACGAAGGCTCGGCGATCGGCGTGGTCAACGGCGTGCGCGAAATGAAGCGCAAGGTCGTGATCGTCGGCTACGATTCCGGCAAGCAGCAGAAGGACGCGATCCGCAGCGGGCTGATGGCCGGCGCGATCACGCAGAACCCGGTCGGGATCGGCTACAAGACGGTCGAGGCAGCCGTGAAGGCGATCAAGGGCGAGAAGGTGCCGAAGGTCATCGATACCGGTTTCTATTGGTACGACAAGACCAATATCGACGATCCGAAGGTCGCGGCGGCGTTGTACGACTGATTGGCGTGTCATGGCATCGCCGCACGCGGCGGGTAGCGTGTGCGGCGGCGCGAGATGGCTTGCCGAAGCGGAACACGAGGACACCATGGGCGCAGTGCGTATCGATTCCCATCAGCACTTCTGGCGTTATCGCGCGGCCGACTATCCGTGGATCGGCGCCGGGATGGGCGTGCTGGCGCGCGATTACCTGCCCGACGCGCTGTGGCCGCCGATGCATGCGCAGGCGCTCGGCGCGTCGATCGCGGTGCAGGCGCGCGCCGGGCGCGACGAGACGGCGTTCCTGCTCGATCTCGCGCGCGACGATGCGCGCATCGCGGCGGTGGTCGGCTGGGAGGATCTCGGCGCGCCGCAGCTTGCCGACCGTGTCGCCGAATGGCGCAGCCCGAAGCTGCGCGGCTTTCGTCACCAGGTGCAGGACGAAGCCGACGTCGGTGCATTCGTCGCGAATGCCGGTTTCAATCGCGGCGTCGCGTGGCTGCAGGCGAACGGCTATGTGTACGACGTGCTCGTGTTCGAGCGCCAGTTACCGGACGTGCGCGCGTTCTGCGCACGCCACGACGCGCACTGGCTCGTGCTCGATCATGTCGGCAAGCCCGCGCTGGCCGAGTTCGAGCGCGACGAAACCGCGCTGCCGCGCTGGCGCGCGGCGCTGCGCGAACTGGGCGCGATGCCGCATGTCGCGTGCAAGCTGTCGGGGCTCGTGACCGAAGCCGACTGGCGGCGCGGCCTGCGCGCGCAGGACATCCGGCATATCGAGCAGTGCCTCGATGCGGCGCTCGACGCGTTCGGACCGCAGCGGCTGATGTTCGGGTCGGACTGGCCCGTGTGCCTGCTTGCCGCGTCGTATGACGAAGTGGCGTCGATCGTCGAGCGCTGGGCCGAAGCGCGGCTGTCGGCCGCCGAGCGCAACGCGCTGTGGGGCGGCACGGCCGCGCATTGTTATGCGGTTCCGGGCGCGACGAAGCGCGGCATATAAAATAGGCGCGAACGGCCTGTGCGATTCGTCGGACCGTCCGCAACGAAACCGATCACCTGCATCAACGTATGTCCATCCAGCCGATTCAGAACCGCCGCCTTTACCAGCAGATCGCCGACAAGCTCAGTGCGATGATCGAGTCCGGTGATTTCCCGCCGGGCAGTTATCTGCCGCCCGAACGCGAACTGGCCGAACAGTTCGGCGTGTCGCGCACGTCGGTGCGCGAAGCGCTGATCGCGCTCGAAGTAAGCGGGCTCGTCAGCGTGCGCGTCGGCGACGGCGTGAAGGTGCGCCATCCCGAAACGGCCGCCGCGCCCGAGCCCGAGCCCGATGCGAAGGCCGCGCCGTTCACGATCGTCGAGATCGATCCCGAACTCGGCATCGCGCTCGACCTCGACACCGAAATCCCGCCGTTCGCGCTGTTGCAGGCGCGCCGGCTGATCGAGCCGGAAGCCGCGTCGCTCGCCGCGAAGCACGGTTCGGACGAGCAGATCGAAGGGATCCACGAAGCGTTCCTGCGCAACCAGGAAGACAACCGCAGCGGTTCGCTCACGCATCCGGGCGACCGGCTGTTCCATATCCGCATCGCGGAAGCGAGCGACAACCCCGCGTATGCGCTGATGATCAAGCAATTGCTCGCGCACAAGTACGACCTGATGTTCCAGCGGCTGCAGTCGCTGTACATGCCGAACGACATGCCGCACCGGTCGGAACTGGAACACCGCGCGATCCTCGACGCGATCCGCGCGCGCGACCCGGAGGCCGCGCGCCGCGCGATGGCCGAGCATCTCGACGAAGTGATCCGTATCTTCGGGCGGGCGCTCGATTGAGCGTGAACAGGCCCTAGCCCGCGATAACGCACGGCTTTGGCGCGGCATGCCCGGCGTGAAGCGTTCTTTGCGAACGATCGACGTCGGCGATTCCGTGTTCGACCGCATAGACGGCGATCTGAACGCGGCTCGCCAGGTTGAATTTCTTCAGAATGTTCTGGATGTGGTTCTTTACCGTGCTTTCGGCGACATCCAGCGTGCGCGCGATTTCCTTGTTGCTTGCGCCGCAGGCAAGCGCGCGTACGACCTCGTGCTCGCGCGGCGTAAGCGTCGCACCGGCCGGTTGGGCCGGGGCGGCGGCGGGCGTCGGCGTTGCGGCCGGCGTCGTGCGCAGGCTCGCGATCCATTTCGCGGTCATGCTGTCCGCGATCACGGGCTGGTGCGCGGCCGCCTTGCGGATGCCGGCGACGAGCGTGTCGGCGTCGACATTCTTCACGAGGTAGCCGATCGCGCCGTCACGCAGCGCGGTGGTCAGCTCCTCCGCATCCTCGGACACGGTCAGGATCACGACGGCCGCGTTCGGGACGTCCTGCACGAGCAGCAGCAGCGTCTCGAGCCCGGACAGGCCCGGCATGTTGAGGTCCAGCAGGATCACGTCGGGCTGGTGCTGCTTGGCGCGCTTGAGCCCCTCGACGCCGTCGGGCGCGTCGTCGACGATCTCGAAATCGGGCTGGCGCTGCAGCAGCAGCTTGAGTCCGCTGCGAAACAGCGTGTGATCGTCAATCAGGAGTACGCGTATCGTCATATCGTTCACTCGTCAGGCTGCCTGCCGAACCGCGGCGGGCAGCAGAAGTTCGACCTGCGCGCCGTGGCCGGGCCGGCTCGACAGCGACAAGGTCGCGCGCAGTCGCGCGGCGCGCTCGCGCATGATCGCAAGGCCGACCTGCGCATGGCCCGTCGTATCGAGCGCGGCAGGATCGTAGCCGCAGCCGTCATCGTCGACGCGCAGGCGGAATGCGGCACCGTTCTCGACCGTAACGACGACGTGTCGTGCACGCGCGTGCTTGCGCACGTTCGATAGCGCCTCCTGCAGGATGAACAGCACCTGGAGCTGCTGGTCGGGCGGCAGCGGGGCGCCGTCGCCGTCGTGTTCGTCGAGGGTCATGCCGATACCGGTCTGCGACTCGAAGCGCGCGATGGTCTCGACGATCGCCGCGTGCAAGTTGCCCTGCGCGAGCCGCGTGCGGAAATTGACGAGTAGCTCGCGCACATCCGCATAGCTTTGCTCGATGCCCTGGCGCAGCATCGGCAGGGTTTCGCGCGCATCGTCGAGCCTGTCGTGCGAGATGGCGTCGTCGAGCATCTGCGCCTGCAGGTTCACGAAATTCAGGCTCTGCGCGATGCTGTCGTGCAGCCCTTGCGCAACGAGGTTGCGTTCCTCGGCGACCGCGAGCTGGCGTGCGCCGGCCGACAGCCGCGCGTGGTCGAGCGCGATGCCGAGATGCCGGCCGAGCGTTTCCAGCACGCGCCGCTCGGTGGCGGGCAGCCGCGCGGGATCGCGAAAATGCAGCGAGAACGTCCCGAGCGTCGCGTCCTGCGTGACGATGCGGAACACGGCGACGCCCATCAGGCCCTCGCGCGCGCATGGCGTGCCGCTGTTGCGCAGATCCTGCAGTACGGCGGCCGTGCCGTCGCGCACGACCGCTCCGCAGTGGCAATCGCCGACCGGCATGCAGCGTTCGGGCTCGGCGAGCGCATCGGGAAAGCCCTCGGATAGCAGCAGATGCAGCTTGTTGCCGGTGGTATCTGTCACGCGGATCGTGCCGGCGTCGGCGTCGAATTGCCGGATCGCGCGCTGCAGGAAGCCCCGGCACATGTCGTCGACGCCCAGCGGGCTGTTCAGGAACGCCGCGATTTCATAGAGTGCGGTCAGTTCGCGATTGCGCGACGCGAGCTGCGCGGTCTTGTGCCGCACGTGCTCTTCCAGGCCCGTGTACGCTGCCTGCAACTCGCCGGCCATCCGGTTGAAGCCATGCGCGAGATCGCCGAATTCGTCGCGTGTGTCGGTGGGCAAACGCGCGTCGAACTCGCGCGACGCGATGCATGTGAGCCCGTCGCGCAGCCGGATCACCGGCAGGATGATCCACAGATAGAGCAGGTAGATCGCGGCGATGGCGCCGGCGCACGCGAGCAGGCCGAGCCCCATTTGCGACAGGCGCAGCAGCGTCGTCTTGCGCGCATTGTCGAGTTCGATCTCGCCGACGAGCCGGTCGGCGTCGGCGATGAACGCCGGCAGCGCGGCGCCGTAGGCCGAACGTGCCGCGTCCGTATCGGGGCGGGAAACCATCGCGAGCGCGAGCGGCTTGAGTTCCGACGCCCAGCGTGTATCGACTGCTTCGAGCAGGTGGCGGATCGATTCGGTATCGGGCAGGAAAAGGGGACGCGAAGGATCGCCGTGGCGCAGCCGCTGGAGCGTGCCGTCGATCGCGGCCAGTTCGGCGTCGACCGACGGCAGGCCGGTGTCGCGCCGGTGCAGCTCGGCGTCGACATAGGCGCGCGTGGCGCGCATCCGAAGGCTGCCGGCGTCGTTGATCGCCGCGCCCGCGCCTTCGAGCTGCCACGACAGCCACAGCGTGCTGCCGACCATCGCGAGCACGAGCGCGAGCGCCACCGCCGATAGCGCGGCGATGCGCGTCGAGAGACGGTGGCGCAATGGTGCGCCGGAGCGGATTTCGGGCGGCATGGTCGGACAGAAAGGAACCGCATCGATTATCCCCGCGCGTGCGCACGGGGGCTGCGACATGGTCGCGCGTGAGGCTTAACGCCGCACCCGCACGAGTTGCCACGCGCGTCCGAGGTAGGCGACGGACGCGAACCCGCTCCAGACATGCACGAGGCGAGTGAACGGGAAGATCGCGAACAGCGTGATGCCCATGAACAGGTGCGCCTTGAACACCAGCGGCGCAGCGGCGACGTAGGAGGCGGCGTCGCCGCGGAACGTGACGACATGCTGCGCCCAGGTCATCAGGCTGACCATCATCGCGCCGTCGGTGTGCGATGCCGACGCGACGATCGTCGACAGGCCCAGCAGCAGCGTGACCAGCAGCCACGCGAGCAGGATCTTGTCGCTCGTGCGCGTGACCGCCGCGATGCGCGGCTGTGTCAGGCGGCGGTGCAGCAGGATCGCGAGCCCGACGAGGCACAGCGTGCCCATGATGCCACCCGCTGTCATCGCGACGTACTGCTTGACATGGTGCGACACGCCGAGCGCGTCCCAGACCGCGACCGGCGTGAGCAGGCCGACCAGGTGCCCGAAGAACAGGCCGAGCACGCCGACATGGAACAGGATGTTGCCGATGCGCAGCGCGCCGCGATGCAGAAGCTGCGAGCTGTCGGTCTTCCACGTGTATTGCTCGCGCTCGAAGCGCACGAGGCTGCCGAACAGGAACAGCGCGGCGGCGAGGTACGGGTAGATGCCGAAGAGAAAGGTGTTCAGGTAAGACATGGCGAAACCTTGTGGCTGAACGGAAACGGATGCGCCGCCGTCATGCGCGGCGCGAATGGAAGCGGATCGGCTGCACGTCGCCGCGCATCGCGCCGACCAGCGGCTCGACCCCGTCCGCGCCGGGGCCGAAGCGCTCGAGGGCTTCGTCCATCGTGCGCGGCGGCGGTTCGGCGACAGGTTGCGGCGTCACCGGCGACAGCGTGCGCAGCTGTGCGAATGCGCTCGCGTACGGGTTTCCCGCGCGCTCGAGCCGCTCGCCGATGGCGGCGATCACGTCGATCGCGTCGCCGAGCAGGCGATGCGCGGTGGCGGCATGGCCGTCGGCGGCAATTGCGCCGAGGAACTCGACGAACAGCGGCAGGTAGTCGGGCAATTCGCCGGCCGCGGGCTCGAAGCCGAAGCGGCGGTATTCGTCGAGCAGGTCGACGAGCGCCTGCCCGCGCTCGCGGCTCTCGCCGTGAACGTGCTCGAACAGGTGCAGCGAATGCGCGGGCGTGCGGTCGAAGGTGGCGACGTAGGCTTCCTGCAGGTCGATCAGCGGCGTCGCGCCGAGATGGTCGACGAGCGGCGCGAGCGCGGCGTGTGCGCACGGATCGCGTTCGAGCGCCGCGCGGATGTCCGGCAGCGCGGCGATCAGGTCCGCCTCGGGATAGGTGAGCAGGACGGACAGCAGCGGATAGGGCGACATGTGACTCTCCGGTGTGGTTTCAGGCGGCGCTTGCCTTCTTGCGCGGTGTGGGTAGCGGCGCGTACGCGACGCCCGCGGCGGCGGGCTTGCGACCGAACAGCGTGCCGTCCGACGTGCCGCCCGAGCAGCCGTTGCCGAACGAGAAGCCGCACCTGCCTTTTTCGTCGAAGCTGTCCCCGGCCAGCTCTTTGTGCGACGACGGAATGACGAAGCGGTCCTCGTAGTTCGCGATCGCCATCAATCGATACATGTCCTCGATCTGTTCGGCGCTGAGATCGACCTGCGCGAGCACATCCGCGTCGTGCTCGCCATGCACGGTCTGCGCACGCTTGTATGCGCGCATCGCGAGCATCCGCTCGAGCGCGAGCGCCACCGGCGCCTCGTCGCCGGCTGTCAGCAGGTTCGCGAGGTAGCGCAGCGGAATACGCAGGCTGCGCACGTCGGGAATGACGCCGTTCATGCCCATGTGGCCGGCCTGTGCGGCGCTCTGGATCGGCGACAGCGGCGGCACGTACCAGACCATCGGCAACGTCCGGTATTCCGGGTGCAACGGGAAGGCGATCTTCCATTCGCATGCCATCCGGTACACGGGCGAGCGCCGGGCCGCATCGATCCAGGCTTCGGGCACGCCGTCGGCGAGCGCCTGCGCGCGCACCTGCGGATCGTCCGGATCGAGGAACAGGTCGAGCTGCGCGTCGTAGAGCGATTTCGGATCGTCGACCGACGCGGCAGCCTCGATGCGGTCCGCGTCGTACAGCATCACGCCGAGATAGCGAATGCGTCCGACGCAGGTTTCCGAGCACACGGTCGGCTGCCCTGCCTCGATGCGCGGGAAGCAGAACACGCACTTCTCGGCCTTGCCCGACTGCCAGTTGAAATAGATCTTCTTGTACGGGCAGCCGGACACGCACATGCGCCAGCCGCGGCACTTGTCCTGGTCGACGAGCACGATGCCGTCGTCGTCGCGCTTGTAGACCGAGCCGGACGGGCACGATGCGACGCACGCGGGGTTCAGGCAGTGCTCGCACAGGCGCGGCAGGTACATCATGAACGTGTTCTCGAACGTCGAATACATCTCCTTCTGAACGTCGTCGAAGAGCCGGTCGCGGCTGCGCGACGCGAATTCGCCGCCGAGGTCGTCTTCCCAGTTCGGGCCCCACTCGATCTTGTCCATCTTCCGGCCGGTCAGCGCGGACACGGGGCGCGCCGTTGGCGGCGTTTGCGACAGCGGTGCGTTCTGCAGGTGCGCGTAGTCGAACGTGAACGGCTCGTAGTACGCGTCGATCGACGGCAGGTTCGGGTTCGCGAACAGGTTCGCGAGGATCTTCAGCTTGCCGCCCTGGCGCGGTTGCAGCCGGCCCTTGGCGTTCAGTGCCCAGCCGCCGTGCCACTTGTCCTGGTTTTCCCATTCGCGCGGATAACCGACGCCGGGTTTGGTCTCGACGTTGTTGAACCATGCGTATTCGACGCCGTCGCGGGACGTCCATACGTTCTTGCAGGTCACCGAGCAGGTATGGCAACCGATGCACTTGTCGAGGTTCAGCACCATCGCGATTTGCGCGCGGATCTTCATTGCGCTTCTCCTTCGGTCAGCGGCGCGTCGAGCCAGTCGACGCGATTCATCTTGCGCACGATCACGAATTCGTCGCGATTCGACCCGACCGTGCCGTAGTAATTGAAACCGTACGATTGCTGCGCGTAGCCGCCGATCATGTGCGTCGGCTTGGTCACGGTGCGCGTGACGGAGTTGTGGATGCCGCCGCGCTTGCCGCTCGTCTCGGCGCCCGGCACGTTCACGATCTTTTCCTGCGCGTGGTACATCAGGCACATGCCGGCCGGTACCCGCTGCGAGACGACCGCGCGCGCGGTCAGCGTGCCGTTCGTGTTGAACACCTCGACCCAGTCGTTGTCGCGGATGCCGGCCTCGCGCGCCTGTGCCTCGGACAGCCACACGTGCGGCCCGCCGCGCGACAGCGTCAGCATCCGCAGGTTGTCGGAGTAGGTCGAGTGGATGCCCCACTTCTGGTGCGGCGTGATCCAGTTCAGCACGAGCTCGGGATGGCCGTTCGGCATCCGCTCGCGCACGGGTTCCACCGTCTTGGTGTCGATCGCGGGCTTGTACACGCACGCGCCCTCGCCGAAATCGAGCATCCAGCGGTGGTCCTGGTAGAACTGCTGGCGGCCCGTCAGCGTGCGCCACGGAATCAACTCGTGCACGTTGGTGTATCCCGCGTTGTAGCTGACTTCCTCGGATTCGAGGCCCGACCAGGTCGGCGCGGAGATGATCTTGCGGGGCTGCGCCTGCACGTCGCGGAAGCGGATCTTGTCGTGCTCGCGGCCGGCCGCGAGGTGGGTGTGGTCGCGGCCCGTGATCTTCGACAGTGCGCCCCATGCCTTCACGGCGACATGGCCGTTCGTCTCGGGCGCGAACGTGAGAATCATTTCCGCCGCGTCGATCGCGGTTTCGAGCTTCGGCCTGCCGGTGCTCACGCCCGGCTCGGCGATCGTGCCGCCGAGCGCGCCGATTTCCGCCACCTCGTGCCGCGTGTCCCAGTTGATGCCCTTGCCGCCGTTGCCGAGCTTGTCGAGCAGCGGGCCGATCGACGTGAACTTCCGGTAGATGTCCGCGTAGTTGCGCTCGACGACCGTCATCGACGGTGCGGTCTTGCCCGGGATCAGGTCGCACTCGCCGCGCCGCCAGTCCTTCGGTTCGAACGGCTGGCCGAGCTCGCCCGGCGTATCGTGCATCAGCGGCGTCAGGACGAGGTCGCTGCGCGTGCCGAGATACGGGCCGGCCAGCTCGCTGAACTTCTTCGCGATCGCCTTGTAGATCTCCCAGTCGGTGCGGCTTTCCCACAGCGGCTGCACGGCTTCGGACAGCGGATGGATGAACGGGTGCATGTCCGACGTGTTGAGATCGTCCTTCTCGTACCACGTGGCGGTCGGCAAGACGATGTCGCCGTACAGGCAGGTCGTGCTCATCCGGAAATCGAGCACGGTGAGCAGATCGAGCTTGCCCTCCTGCGCGTCGCGCACGTTGACCTCGGACGGCTTCAGCCCATCGGCCTCGTCGCTGAAAAGCGCGTTCTGCGTGCCGAGCAGGTACTTCAGGAAATACTCGTGGCCCTTGCCCGAACTGCCGAGCAGGTTCGAGCGCCATACGAACAGGTTGCGAGGGAAGTTCGCGGGATTGTCGGGGTCGTCGCATGCGAAGCCGAGCGCGCCCGACTTCAGCAGTTCGACCGCGTAGGCGACCGGTTCGCGGCCCGCGCGAGCCGCGTCGTCGACCACGTCGAGCGGGTTGCGGCCGAGCTGCGGGGCGGACGGCAGCCAGCCCATCCGTTCCGACTTCGCGTTCAGGTCGACGAGCGTCATACCTGCGTAGTGCGACGCGTCGGCGGTCGGCCCGAGGATCTCGCCGACGGCGAGCTGCTCGTGACGCCACTGGCTGGTGTGGTTGTAGAAGAACGACGTGCCGTTCATCTGGCGCGGCGGGCGCGACCAGTCGAGACCGAACGCGAGCGGCGCCCAGCCGAACTGCGGACGCAGTTTCTCCTGGCCGACGTAATGGGCCCAGCCGCCGCCGCTCTGGCCGACACAGCCGCACATCATCAACAGGTTGATGATGCCGCGGTAGATCATGTCGTTGTGGTACCAGTGGTTGAGCGCCGCGCCGACGATGATCATGCTCTTGCCGCGCGTGCGGTCTGCGTTGTCCGCGAACTCGCGCGCGACCTGCACGACCCGTTCGGGCGGCACGCCCGTGTGCTTTTCCTGCCATGCGGGCGTGTAGGGCACGTCGTCGGCGAAGCTCGCCGCGACGTTCGCGCCGCCGAGGCCGCGGTCGACGCCGTAGTTCGCCATCTGCAGGTCATAGACGGTCGCGACCCGTGCGACCGTGCCGTCGGCGAGCGTCACGCGACGCACCGGCACGCGGCGCGCGAGCAGCGCATCGTGCTCGCCGCCGAAGTACGGGAAGCCGACGTCGACGATCTCGTCATGTGCATCGACGAGCGTGAGCAGCGGGTCGATCGCGCGGCCGTTTCCGCCGTCCTTCATTTCGAGGTTCCAGCGGCCGACCTTCGCGCCGCCATCGTGGTCGGCCTCGCCCCAGCGGAAGCCGATCGACCCGTTCGGCGCGACGATGTCGCCGCTCGCCGCGTCGATCGCGAGCGTTTTCCATTCCGGGTGATTGGCCTCGCCGTGCGCGCCGGCGAGATGCGACGCACGCATGAAGTGATCGGGCACGAGGCCCCCGTCGTGCTCGCGCAGCAGCACGAGCATCGGCATGTCCGTGTACTGCTTCACGTAGTCGCGGAAATAAGTCGAGCGGCCGTTCGCGTGAAACTCCGTCAGCACGACGTGGCCCATCGCCATCGCGAGCGCGGCGTCGGTGCCCTGGCGCGGCGCGAGCCAGATGTCGCCGAATTTCACCATCTCGCCGTAGTCGGACGAGATCGCGACGGTCTTCGTGCCCTTGTAGCGCACCTCGGTGTAGAAGTGCGCGTCGGGTGTGCGCGTCTGCGGCACGTTGGAGCCCCACACCATCAGGTAGCCCGAGTTGTACCAGTCGGCGGACTCGGGCACGTCGGTCTGTTCGCCCCATACCTGCGGGCTCGCGGGCGGCAGGTCGCAGTACCAGTCGTAGAACGACAGGCAGGTGCCGCCGATCAGGCTCAGGTAGCGCGCGCCGGCCGCGTAGGACACCATCGACATCGCCGGGATCGGCGAAAAGCCGACGACGCGATCGGGGCCGAAGCGCTTGATCGTGTACGCGTTCGCGGCGGCGACGATTTCGGTGGCGGTGTCCCAGTCGGCGCGCACGAAGCCGCCGAGGCCGCGCACCGACTTGTAGCGGGCGGCCTTGTCCGGGTCCTGGCTGATCGATTCCCACGCGGCGATCGGATCCAGTGTCTTGCGCGCGTCGCGCCACAGTTCCATCAGTCGGCCGCGGATCATCGGATACTTGATGCGCTGCGCGGAATACACGTACCAGCTGTACGACGCGCCGCGCGGGCAGCCGCGCGGCTCGTGATTCGGCAGGTCGGGCCGCGTGCGCGGGTAGTCGGTCTGCTGCGATTCCCACGTGATGAGGCCGTTCTTCACGTAGACCTTCCACGAGCACGAGCCCGTGCAGTTGACGCCATGCGTCGAGCGGACGATCTTGTCGTGCTGCCAGCGGCTTCGGTAGCCGTCTTCCCAGCGGCGGTCCTCGTCGACCACGGCGCCGTGGCCGTCGGCGAACGTCGACTTCACGCGCGACATGAACTTCAGTCGATCCAGAAAATGACTCATGCGGTTTTTCTCCGGTAGCCGGCGCGACGAGACAGCGCGCGGGCCGATATCAGGGGACGTGTTTCAGCTTATGCGTCGTTTCGCGCGCTGCCCATGCGCCGTCGGGCGTGGCTGTGCGCGGGAGATGGCCTGGGTCGAACGGACTGGGACGCGATGTCGCAGGGCAGGGCGGCGCGACATCACACCGCACCCGTTGTTCGACAACCCGACGCGCATCAACACGGCATCGATGCGCCGCGGCGCGCATAGCACCACCAGGTGATCGCGACGCACGATATGTAGAACGCGATGAAGCACGCGAGCGCGGGGACGGCCGAGCCGGTCAGGTCGAGCGAGGTGCCGAACGACTTCGGAATGAAGAAGCCGCCGTAGGCGCCGATCGCACCGGCAAAGCCGAGCACCGCGGCCGACTCCTTGCCGGCCTCGGCCAGCGCCTGGCGCCGTTCCGCATCGCCGCTGCCGCGCGTCGCGCGCTGGTGCAACGTCAGGAAAATCACCGGGATCATCCGGAACGTCGAGCCGTTGCCGACGCCGGTCAGCGCGAACAGCACGACGAACAGCGTGAGGAAGCCGCCGAAATTGCCGGCGCTGTCGGCGGACGGCAGGCAGACGGCGACGCCCGCGACCGCCGCGATCATGCCGACGAAGGTCCAGAGCGTGACGCGTGCGCCGCCCAGGTGGTCGGAAATCCACCCGCCGACGGGGCGGGTGAGCGCGCCCGCGAACGGGCCGATAAACGCATACGCCGCCACGTCGACGTCGGGGAACAACGCTTTCGTCAGCAATGCGAACCCGGCCGAGAAGCCGATGAACGAGCCGAACGTGCCGACGTAGAGCCAGCACATCAGCCAGTTGTGCAGGCGCCGGAAGATCACGGCCTGTTCGGCGAACGACGCCTTCGCGTCGGCGATGTCGTTCATGCCGAACCATGCGGCCAGGGTCGCGACGACGATGAACGGCACCCAGATGAAACCGGCGTTCTGCAGCCAGACCGCGCGGCCATCGCCGAGCGTGGCCTGCGGCTCGCCCGCGAGTGCGCCGAACAGGCCGACCGAGATCACGAGCGGCGTCACGAACTGCACGACCGATACGCCCAGATTGCCGATGCCTGCGTTCAGGCCGGTCGCGAGCCCCTTCTCGGCCTTCGGGAAGAAGAAGCTGATGTTCGCCATCGACGAGCTGAAGTTCGCACCGCCGAGCCCGCACAGCAACGCGAGCGCGAGCAGCGTCGGGTAGCCGGTGGACGGATCGCGCAATGCGATCCCCATGCCGAGCGCGGGAATCAGCAGGCTGGCCGTCGAGATCGCGGTGAAGCGCCGGCCGCCGAACACCGGCACGAGGAACGAATAGAAGATCCGCAGCGTCGCGCCGGACAACGCGGGCAAAGCCGTGAGCCAGAACAGCTGGTTCTTGCTGAAGTGGAAGCCGGCGCGGTCGAGGTTGACGACGACGACGCTCCATAACGACCACACGGCGAACGCGAGCATCAGCGCGGGAATCGAGATCAGCAGGTTGCGCCACGCGACGGGGCGGCCCTGGGTTTTCCAGAAGGCGGGATCTTCTGGATCCCAGCGAACGAGGACGGGAGTAGACATGACGAGCTCCGGATAGCAGGACGGGAAACGCTCAGGACGAACGGACGGCGAGTACGCGCTGGTCGTGCGCGGCCCGTTCGGCGCGGAAACTGAAGTACATCCAGACGAGGCTGACGCTCACGCTGCCGTACAGCAACATGAAGCAGGTCGAGCGCACGCCGGTGAGGTCGACGAGGGCGCCGAACAGGATCGGCAGCAGGAATCCGGCGAGCCCGCCGGCCAGGCCGACGACACCCGATACCGCGCCCATCCGGTCGGGGAACTCGTCGGCGATGAACTTGAACACCGACGCCTTGCCGATCGCCATCGCGATGCCGACGACGAACAGCAGCACCGTGAAGCCGAGCGGCGACAAGCCGAGATGGAACGCGAGAGGGCCATGTGCGCCCTGCACGACGAAATCGGTCGGCGGATAGCTGAGCAGGAAAAACGCGACCCAGCAGACCCACATCACCCACCACGTCGTGCGGTACGCGCCGTAGCGGTCGGAGAGCCACCCGCCGATCGCGCGCAGCACGCCGCCGGGCAGCGAGAAGCACGCGGCGAGCAGCGCGGCCGCCTGGATCGTGAAGCCGTATTCGCCGACGTAGTACTGGGTCATCCACAGCGACAGGCCGACATAGCCGCCGAACACGACCGAGTAGTACTGCGAGTAGCGCCACACGCGCGGGTCGCGCAGCACGCGCAACTGCTCGCGCAGCGTGACGGCGCCGGCGCTCGCGTGCGCGGGGTTCGTCGCGGAGAACAGCCAGAACAGCGCGACGGTGACGAGCAGCGCGATCGCGTACACGCGCGGCACGATCGTCCAGGTGCCGGCCGCGGCGATCAGCGCGGGTGCGATGAACTTGTTGAGCGCGGCGCCCGAGTTGCCCGCGCCGAACACGCCCATCGCGAGCCCTTGCCGCGACTTCGGGAACCAGCGCGCGACGTACGGGGTGCCGACCGAGAACGAGCCGCCGACGAGGCCGACGGCGAGGCCGAGCAGCAGGAACTGCCAGAGCCGGGTGGCGTCGGCGACGAGCCAGACGGGCACGACCGCGACGAGCATCAGCACGAGGAACACGATGCGGCCGCCGTAGCGATCGGTCCAGATGCCGAGCGGCACGCGGATCAGCGAACCGCTCAGCACGGGCATCGCGGCGATCAGGCCGAACTCGGTGTCATTGAGGCCAAGGGACTGCTTGAGGGGGATGCCGAGGATGGCGAACATCATCCAGACGGCGAAGCACAGGGTGAACGCGAACGTGCTGGAGGCCAGCACGGACATCGCGCGTCGGTCGCCGGGCGAAGGGGCGGTATGCATGAAGCGTTCTCTCGAATCAAGGATGCGCTCCAAGCGTAGAGGCGCAAGGCCGCCACGCCTATTCGCCGATCGAACTAGTCATACTGGTCATATTGGGTTTGGGGATCGCGAACGGACTGGTGGTGAATCCCGATTCCGGTCGCGGTCATGCGTTGACCGGGAGGCCAACTGTTTGTGCAAGAAGAGGGAACTCGATCCCGGAAAGGCCCAGCGCGTTCGCGAGTTGCGCGACATCCAGCGTTTCGCGTACCACGGATGCGAGGCCCGTTGCCGCACAGTACAACGCGACGTTTTGCGCGATGCTGCCGGCCGATACGATCGAGCAGATCGGAATGGAGCGTGTGTGGCTCGACGCGGTTTCGTGCTTCAACGTGACATAGATCAAATTCAACGGCGCGTCCCGGACGAAATCCTGTGTGCCGGTCAGCGCCCGGATGTCGATTGCGCGCCTGAGAATCAGGCGATGTGCGAGCGCCTCGTAACGATAGACACCGTTCGGAAATGCCGCATAGATCTCCACCTCATCGGCCAGATGACGAAAGGGAGCCGTTCTGCCGCCTGCCATCATGCGATTGATGCCCGAGCCGGCCCAAAGCAGCTCGCTGATCGCCTGCATCGGCAGGTGCTCGCGACGGAACGAGCGGGTGCTCGAGCGGCGCTCCAGCGCCGTCCTCAACGAGATGCGCGCGTCGATATCCGGGGCGGGAAGCTCGAGAATGCCAAGCGTATCGTCGAACGTCGATTCTGCCGCCAGGGTGTGATCCGGAGAATGGGATGTCATTTGATATTTCTTTGAATGGAAATCGATTCAAGGGGACGCGATGTTTCGATGCGCCGACGTCATCTTTATGATCGGGCATCGGCAACAAAGATCGCACTGGACTTTGTTCTGAAATCGAAAAATTTGCGATAGCTCAATTGATCCGGTTCTTGACGCGCAGTGACCAATCGCCGCATCGTTCGCGAGTCGGATAACCGATGTGCGTCGCAACAGATAGCATCTGGTGTCAGGTGATCGTCCACCATGTCATTGCCGGGGGCGCAGGTATGAATCGAGTATTTGGAATTGTCGGTCGATCGGGACAAGGAAAAACGACCTTGATCGAAGCGATGCTCCCGTGGTTCAGTTCGAACGGGCATACGGTCAACGTGGTCAAGCATAGTCACCATCCGCTTGAACTGGAGCCGGTGCATAAAGACAGTGCCCGCTTTCGCGCGGCTGGCGCGAGCGAGGTCCTGATCGTTTCCCGCGATCGGTATGCCATCGTGCGCGAATTGCGCCGGGCGCCCGAACCGGAGTTCTCGCAACTGGTTCACCGTTTGACGCCTTCCGACCTTACGCTGGTGGAGGGTTATTCAGATGTGGACATGCCGAGAATCGAGGTTGTGCGTCCATCGACCCACTGCGGAACACGCCATCCGCTCATGCCGGGTGTCGTTGCTGTTGCTGCGGATAGCCCGATCGAGGCCGGTGTTTGCACGTTGCCATTGAATGAACCGGACAAAGTCGCCGAGTTTGTATCGAGATTCTTTCGTCTTGGTTGACTTTGATCTATTTGAAAAAGCTGATCAGGATTTCGAGTGAGATATGTGCAAGCCGGGAGATTTGCCGGATAAAGATGATTTCGAGCAAATTGCCGAGTTGCAGTATCGAGAACGGTGCTATTCCCGGCTCTTCGAGGTTGCAGCCAGGAAGTCAGGGGTTTCGACGCTTCAACTGCAATTACTGATTCAGGTAGTCGGGTTTCGTGGCCGAAGCTGGGCCTATGTTGGCGAACTGGCCGAACGATTGCAAATACTGCCGCATGGCGCGGTTTCCCTGATTTCGCGCTGCGAAGCATTGGATTTGGTGCGCCGCAGGGCCAGCAGGATCGATGGCCGCAAGATCGAGGTCCATTTGCTGCCGACAGGAGAAGACGCATTGGCAAAAGCCGTGCTGGAATATCGGGCGCTGCTCCGCGTAACCCCATGGGAGTGGCCGATCGGTGGCGACTTTCAGGACACGACGTTGGATCTCGACATGGAACGTCCGCCATTCGAGCGGTTGCCGGCGCGCCGGCCGATCGAGCCGGAAGCCGCGCGCGCCGTTGTGGCTCCCGGGGAGAGGGCGGCGCTTGTTCAGAAGCGGTCGGCGCGATAGGGCGCCGGATCGGTGAAGGGTGTCTCGCCCGTCATCATCTCGGCCAGCAGGCGGCCGGTGACGGGGCCGAGCGTCAGCCCGTGATGGTTGTGCCCGAACGAGAACCACAGCCCGCGATGCGCGGGCGCGGGGCCGATCACCGGGCGCATGTCGGGCGTGCACGGCCGGAAGCCGAGCCACGGCTGCGGGTCGAGCCGCTCGCCGAAACCGAACACGGGCCGCGCGACGCGTTCCGCGCGGTCGAGCTGCACGCCGGTCGGCGGTACGCCGCGCCGCGCGATCTCGACGCCGGTCGTGAGCCGCAGCCCGCGCCGCATCGGCGCGATCACGTAACCGTATTCGCGATCGACGATCGGCGCCGACGGCACGCCGCGCGCGGACGGCGCGTAGTGCATGTGATAGCCGCGCTTCTCGCGCAGCGGAATCTTGTAGCCGAACTTGCCGAATACCGTGTCGGACCACGGGCCGAGCGCGACGACGACAGCCGGCGCGGCGGCCGTGCCGTCCTGCGTGCTGACCTGCCAGCCGGGCGACAGCGCGTCGAGGCTCGCGGCGTCACCGGTCAGCAGCGTGCCGCCGCCCTGCACGAAGAGTTGTGCGTACGCTTTGACGAGCGCGGACGGATCGACGACGCTTTTCGGATCGAGCCAATGCAGTGCGCCGCAGAAGCCGGGCGCGAGGCTCGGTTCGTGCGCGAGCAGCGCGGCGGCATCGAGCGGCGTGATGCCGAGCCCGTGGCGGCGCGCGGTGAGGCCCGCTTCGGCCACGCCGCGTTCGAACGCGGCGGGCGTACGGAATGCTTCCAGCCAGCCGTTCGCGCGGATGAGTTCGCCGGCGCCGGCACGCGCGATCAGCGCGTCGTGTTCGACGAGGCAGCGCTCGATCAGCGGCAGCATGTCGCGCGAGGCCGCCGCGTGACGCAGCGGCGCCGATTCCCACCAGAACCGCGCGAGCCACGGCGCGAACGCGGGCAGCGACGCGCTGTGCCAGTAGAGGTCGGTCGAGCGGTTCAGCGCATAGCGCATCAGCGTGAACGGGCTGCGCGGAAACGGATACGGCTCGACCGACGAGCGCTCGATCAGCCCCGCGTTGCCGAAGCTCGTGCCTTCGCCGGGCGCGCCGCGATCGACGAGGGCGACCTTGCGGCCGCGATCCTGCAGATGCAGCGCGGCGGAGACGCCGACGATGCCGGCGCCGAGAACGATGACGTCGAAGTCCATGGGTGGTGGTGAGGACGATTGGTGGCGGTTGCAAGCCAATGATCGGTCGGGACGAATGCCCGAAGTTTCGCCGATGTGCGGCTGCCTGTCAGGATACTCTCGATATCGTTCGATCTGCCGAATCCAGTCGGGGCTTACTGGATGCACGCTTTACGATTCGCGACATTGCGAACCTCGCTTATGCGCGACGTTTCGGGTGGAATTCCTGTCTTTCCGGAACGGGTCGATGATGAACGGTCGCCTCGCGCACACGTAACTCCATGATTTAAAATGAGTTCGCATTTTCGGTGGATGATGACGTTCCAGGCTGCGGCCTGGCTCGGGCAGTTCGCGCATGATGGACGCACAGGCTGCGAGCGAGGCCTGCATCTATCATGCTGATGATGTCGGCCTCTTGAATTGATAGAGAAACAGCGATGAAACGAGAACCCGTGGCAGGCGTGCAGCCTGAGGTGTTGCGTTGGGCGAGAGAAACGGTCGGGCTGTCGATCGATGAAGTCGCGACCATGCTTCGGATTTCGCCCAGTGAAGTTGCCGACTGGGAGGCTGGAGCCGGTGCGCCGACCTACGTTCAGCTCGAGAAGCTCGCATATCAGATTTTCAAGCGACCGCTCGCCGTTTTCTTTCTTCCTGCTCCGCCCGACGAGCAAGTGCCTCAGCGCGAATTTCGGACACTCCCCGAAACCGACATGCGGTCGCTCGCGCGCGACACGTATTTGCAGATCAGGCAGGCGCGTGCATTTCAGCTATCACTGCGCGAGGTGTTTGATGGACGTAATCCCGCGCGCGACATGATCTGGAAGTCATCGGTCCTCTCGTTGTCGGAATCCGTATCGATACAAGCTGAGCGAGTGCGTGATGCGCTAGGCACCACGCTTGATGAGCAAACATCGTGGCGCAACGATGACCTTGCTCTCAGGCAATGGCGCAAGGCTGTAGAGGAAGCCGGCGTTTTTGTCTTCAAGTCGTCGTTCAAGCAGCGCGAGATTTCGGGGTTCTGCTTGATGGACGATGCCTTCCCGATTATCTATCTCAACAACAGTACAACGAAGACTCGCCAGATATTCAGTCTGCTGCATGAACTCGCGCACCTGCTTCTCAGCATGAACGGCCTGAGCAAGCTCAATCCGGGCTATATCGATGCGCTTCCTCAGGCCGAGAAGAAGATTGAGCGATTCTGCAACGCGATAGCGGCGGAGGTACTGATCCCGCATGCAGCGTTTGAAAAGTTCGTGGCACGGCTTCCCGTCGATGCCGAGTCTGCCTCCGACGAGGCATTCGCTGATCTGGCGAGTCATTTTGGCGTGAGTCGAGAAGCCGTCTTGCGGCGACTGTTGGATCAAGGGCGGGTCGGTCAGACCTTCTATGAGCGTAAGGCAACGGCTTGGTCTGCTCAGCAGCGAGAGGCGACGGGCGGGAGCTACTATGCGAATCAAGGCGCCTATCTGAGCGACCGCTTTGCCCGGGAGGTCGTCGGTCGCCACTATCGGCATCAGCTCACGCTTGAGCAGGCTGCAGATTTTCTTGGTATCAAGCCGAAAAGCTTCGCCGGATTCGAAGAGCATGTTCTTCACGGGGCCGGTGCATGATCTATGTGTTCGACACCAGCTCCATTCGATCACTTCAGCATTTCTATCCGCGTGTGTTCAGAAGCATCTGGGACGGTATCGAAAAACTCGTTGGCCAACGACGCTTGATTTCGACCAGAGAAGTCTTGAACGAAATCGAGCGACAAGCCGTTAGTGTTGATGTATTGGCATGGGTGAAAGGCAATCGAACACTGTTCACGACGCCGAACACGGATGAACTGAGATTTGTCGCCGAGATTTTGCGGGTCAAGCATTTTCAGGCGTTGATTGGGCAACAGCAGCGTCTCAAGGGAACACCGGTGGCCGACCCGTTCGTTATAGCCTGTGCCAAGATCCACCAAGGGGCGGTCGTGACCGAGGAAGGATGGCTACACGCGAATGAAGGGCTCGTGGCTAAACCCCATGCGGCGAAAATTCCCAACGTCTGTGCGCATTTCGAAATTCCATGCATTGATCTCGAGGAATTCATGCACCAGCAGGATTGGCGGTTCTGACCGGAGCGCTGCCCCGTGTTCGAGAGCATCGGAATGCGAGCATCCTCGTGGCGACGCTGGGTACGAACAGGCGAGTCGCTAGCGGGGACGATCGCGCCACGCAGCCTCGAACTGCCGTGCGGCTGCGAAGCAAACGGCCTCGCTTCCCCGCGCGCCGATCAACTGCACGCCGACCGGCAACTCACCCGGCAGGAAACACGGTGCGCTGACGACCGGCAGCCCCGCAAACGAAATCGGCTGCGTGAGCAGGCCGAGCGTCTTCGCCGGCTCGAGCGCGACGCCGTTGACATCGACTGTCGCGTCGGTGAAGCGCGGCGCGGCATAGGGCGTTGCTGCTGCGATCAGCACGTCGTAGTGCGCGAACAGTGCTTCGAGGCGGGTGCGCCAGGCGGCACGACATGCGATCGCCTCTCCGTATGCGGCGTCGAACGTTGCGAGGCCGGCTGCAATGCGTGTCCGCAGCCGTTCCGATACGAGCGACGCCGGCGCATCGACCAAACTGCGATGCTCGCGGGCCAATTCCATATTCGAGATCACCACCGCGGCGTCGCGCACGCGTGCGACTTCGGCGCCATCGACCGGTACCGAATCGCCCGCGTGCAGGCAAGCCGCCGCGCGCCGGACAGCGCGTTGCGCATTCGCGTCGGCATGGCGTTCAAAGTCGCCTGTCAGCACGGCGATACGCAGCGGAGCAGTCGAATCGCACACAGGTTGCGGACGCAACGAGCCTGCATCGCGCATCACGTCGTAGAGCACCGCGAGATCGTCGATATCGTTCGCGAAACCGCCGACCGTATCGAGCGAATCGGCATAAGGCAGGCAACCGGCGCGCGACAGCCGCCCGTCGCCCGGCCGGAAACCCCACACGCCGCACAGCGCGGCCGGCGCGCGGATCGAGCCGTTGGTGTCGCTGCCGAGCGCGAGCGGCACATAGCCGGCGGCGACGGCAGCGGCCGAGCCGCTCGACGAGCCGCCCGTCATGCGCGCCGGGTCGGCCGGCAGGCGCACGGCGCCATAGTGCGGATTCACGCCGGTCGCGCCGCACGCGAGCTCGTCCATGTGCGTCGCGCCGACCGGCACCGCGCCGGCCGTGCACAGTCGCGCGACCATCGCCGCATCGGCAGCGGCCGCCGGCAACATGGCGCGCGCCGGCGATCCAGCGACCGTCGTGTAGCCGGCCACGTCGACATTCCACTTCACGAGAAACGGCACGCCGGCGAGCGGGCCCGGGTTGCGCCCGTCCCGCACGAGCCGGTCGATACGCAGCGCGTCGCGTTGCGCCCGCTCGTCGAACGTCCGCGCGCATGCGTTGATCGTGCCGTCGCGCGCGGCGATGTCGGCGAGCACGGCCTGCACGAGCGACACGGCGCTGACGCGCCCCGCGCGAACCTCGGCCGCCAACGCGAGCGCGCTGCGCATCGACGGTACCGCGGAAGGCGTCGCGCTCATGCGCGCCTCATCAGCCGGCGAGGAATCGTCAGGATCAGCGCGGCCGCCGCGAACAACGTGAACGCGAGCAGCGCGACGCCGAGTTCGGTGCTGCCGGTCAGGCTTTTGGCATAACCCATCAGCGACGGGCCGACAAACCCCGCGACGGCCGCGCCGATGTTCACGAGCCCCGCGCCGCCCGCGGCGGCTTCGCCGGCCAGGATGCGCGACGGCAGGCTCCAGAACATCGCCAGCGTGCTCATGATGCCGGCCACGCCGACGGTCAGGCAAACGACCGCGAGCACGGGGTGCGCGTGCATGCCGATGCTCGCGAGCAACGCGCCGCCGCCGATCGCGACGGGCAGTGCCGTGTGCCAGCGGCGCTCGCCGGTCCGCACCGAATGCTGCGCGTTTGCCACCATCGCGACAGATGCGACCAGATACGGGATCGCGCTGACGAGGCCGATCGCGAGATTGCTGAGTTCGCCGAGCGCCTTGATCATCGTCGGCATCCAGAACACGAGCCCGTAGTTGCCGACGTTGTAGAGGAACGACGTCGCGAACAGGATCCACAGCGTAGGCTCGCGCAGCGCGGCGCCGAGCTGCGTGCGCTTGCCGGCCGCCTCCTGTGCCATTTCCGCGTGGACCGCGCGCTTCTCCGCATCGGTCAGCCACGTCGCGTCGTCGATCCGCTCGGTCACGCGTGCGAGCAGGTAGAACCCGAGCGCGACGGCCGGCAGCCCTTCGAGCAGGAACATCCATTGCCAGCCGCGCAAGCCGAGGCCGCCGTGCGTGGCGTCCATGATCCAGCCCGACAGCGGGCCGCCGACGATCACGCCGAGCGGCATCGCGAGGAACAGCATCGCCATGACTTTCGAGAGCCGGTGCGACGGGAACCATACGCTGAAATAGGCGATCACGGCCGGAAAGAAGCTTGCCTCGGTCACGCCGAGCAGGAAGCGCAGCGCGTAGAAGCTGGCGGTGTCGCGGGTCGCGAGCGTGGCGATCGACACGACGCCCCAGGTCAGCATCGATCCCGCGAGGCAGCGCTTCACGCCGATGCGCCGCACCAGCCAGCCGGCCGGCACCTGCAGCAGCAGGTAACCGACGAAGAACAATCCCGCACCGACGCCGTAGGCCGCTTCCGACAGATGGAGGTCCGTCACCATCTGCAGCTTCGCGAAGCCGACGTTGACGCGGTCGAGATACCCGAAGAAATAGCAGACCAGGATCAACGGGATGATGCGTCGACTCAGGCGCGCATACAGCGCGTCGATGCCGGGCGTGGCGGCTTCCGCGTGCGGGTCCGAGCCGGCTTGTATGCCGCGCGTCGTGGCGGCGCCGTTGGGATTCGTCATGGTGACTCCGTGCAGGTTGACTCCGGGGCGGAAGCCTTGTGCGCCGTGGCTTCCGCGACAACGCAAGGGCGCGTCATGGACCGGCGCGATCCGGGATCGCGCGGCGCAACGCGCGGCCGGGACGCGCGCCGGTGTGCCGGCCATGCTCGAGCACGGCCCGCCCGTTGACGAACACGTGCTCGATGCCTTCGGGGCGCAGCGTCGGGTTCGCGAACGTCGCGCGGTCGATCACGCGCGCCGGGTCGAACACGACGAGATCCGCGTAGTGGCCGACCGCAAGCCGGCCGCGTTCCGCGATGCCGAACTGCTCGGCGGTGAGGCCCGTCATCTTGCGTATGGCGGTTTCGAGCGGGAACAGCCCGCGCTCGCGCGAGAATTCGCCGAGTACGCGCGGGAACGTGCCCCACAGGCGCGGGTGCGGGCGCATGTCGTTGGGCAGGCCGTCGGAGCCGACCATCGTCAGTTCGTGGCGCATGATGCGCTCGACGTCCGCTTCGTCCATCACGAAGTAGATCGCGCCGGCCGGGCGCAGCGCGTCGATCGCGGCGTCGACGGAATCGCCGAACAGCGGCAGCAGGTCGCGGAAGTCGCGGCCCGCGAGTTCGGGGTGCGGCTTCGACCACGCGAGGATCACGCGTGACGACTGGCGGATCCGGTCCGCGCGCAGCATCGTCGACGTGGCCGGGTACGGATGGCAGTCGATGCACAGCGGTTGCCGTGCCCGCTGCGCGTCGATATGGGCGAGCGTTTCGACCGAGCGGCCGTGGTTCGCCTTGCCGGCTACCTTGTGATGCGACAGCACGACGCGCACGTCGAGCGCGCGCCCGATCGAGAACGCCTCGTCGAGCGACGCGATGATCGCGTCGGTTTCGTCGCGCAAGTGCGTCGCGAACACGCCGCCCGTGTCGCGCAGCGGCGCGCACACGTCGATCAGCTCGTCGGTGGTCGCGGCTGCCGCGGGCGGATAGAAGGTGCCCGACGACACGCCGAACGCGCCGGCCGCCATCGCTTCGCGCACGTCGGCCGCCATCGCCGCGATGTCCGTCGCGCTGGCCGCGCGTTCGAGATCGGCCATGTGCCGCACGCGCAGCGTCGAGTGGCCGACCAGGGCCGCCGTGTTGACGGCGGCGGGTGTCGCGTCGAGCGCGTCGAGATACGCGCGGAAGGACGGGAAGCGGAACGCCTGCCACGCGCCGAGCAGGTCGAGCGGCTGCGGCACGTCGCGCTCGGCGAGCAGCGGTGCGAGGCTGATCCCGCAGTTGCCGGCGATCACGGTGGTGACGCCTTGCGCGACCTTCGGCTCGACGTCGGGATCGGTCAGCACGAACGCGTCGTCGTGCGTGTGGCTGTCGATGAAACCCGGTGCGACGATCAGGCCGCTGGCGTCGAGCGTGTGCGTGGCTGTCGCGTCGCCCAGGTCGCCGATCGCGGCGATGCGTTCGCCCGTCACGCCGAGATCGGCATCGAAGCGCGCCGCGCCGGTGCCGTCGATCAGCTCGCCGCGGCGCAGGATCACGTCGAAATGCATGGTGGTGGCTCCTCCGGAGTCGATCCGGAGCGGGGCATGGCCCCGGTCCGGCGTTCGTATCGGCCACCATCGTCTCCGGCCATTTTGCGGGCGTCCAATGCCGTTCGGCTCGCGATTCATGCGAAACCGGCATCAATGCGAACGACGCCGCGCAGGCGTGCGGCCCGCAGCGTTACGTGAACGTCGCCTTCACCAGTGCATGGAGGTCGCTCGCGAAGCTGGACATCGAGATGGCGCGGTGCCGTACGATACCGACCGTGCGCTCGATCGTCGGGCTTGCGATCGGCACCGCGCGCACGGCGGGCGAGCCATACGCGCGCAGCGCGCTCTCCGGCAGGATCGCGCTGCCGACGCCGGCCGCCACGAGCGCCGCGACGCACGAGATGTGCTCGACCTCATAGAACCAACGCGTACGCACGGCTTCCTGGCCCATCAACATCTCGAGCAGCAGGCGGTTGCCGCTGTCGCGGCCGCCGATGATCAGTTTCGCGTGCCGCAATTCGCCGAGCGTGACGGCGTCCGCGCGCGCAAGCGCGTCGCTCTCGTGGACCGCGAGCACGTAACGGTCGGTGAAGAGCGGGTCGAACGCGAGATCATCGTCGTCGCCGGGATGCAGGCTCACGCCGAATTCGGCGATGCCCGCGCGCACCTGCGACAGCACGAAGTCGTGATTGCCGTCGAGGATCTGCACGGCGACGTGCGGATACTTCGCCGCATAGCGGCGCAGCACGTCGGGCAGCGCCTGCGCGACGACGGTCGGGATCGACGCGAGCCGCACCTTGCCGTAACGCTTTTCCGCGATCTCCTGGATCGACGACAGCATCATCCCGAGCTGCGCGATCTGCTCGCGCGCCATCGGCAGGAACTGGCGGCCGACGCCCGTCAGCGTCACGCTGCGTGTGGTGCGCTGGAACAGCTCGACGCCGAGCGTCTGTTCGAGCTTCTGGATGCGGCGCGACAGCCCCGGCTGCGTCAGGTGCAGTTTCTCCGCGGCGCGATGAAACGTGCCGAGTTCCGCGACGGCAACGAACGCTTCGAGTTCCGAGTTTTCGACTTTCATGACGCTCCCATGTGCGTGCCTGCCGCGGCAATCCGGCGTAGCGCGGCAGGACTTGCGGATATTCTCTTCGATATCGGTTCGCGACCGCAGGTGCTGTCCGCCAGGTGGTCGAGCGTCGTATACGCGTTGCCGATCGGGCGGGCCGAGGTGAGTTTCCCGAAGGGCGAAAGTATTGCGTTCAAGAACGGGGCGCGCAACATGGCGCCGCATCGGCAGGTCTGTCGATGCGACGGAGCAATGGCGGTCGTTGCGGGCGGAAGGACATCGCAGCGCCTGACGGATGGCGGGCACCGTGCGCTGGGAAACGATTCGGTGTCTCCCGAAGAAGGTATGAAGTATGAGCGAATCGGGCGTCCAGTCCGCGGATCGAATCGCGGATGCCGGAAACGCGATCGACGGTGGTTTGCGCATTCGCCCGCATCGTCGCGCACAGCGCCGATTCAGCATACTTTCCGACGTTTTTCGCGGGTGTTTCCCACTGGTTGGTCATGCGAATTTTTACCTAAGATGAAGCAATCGTGCGCGTGATACGGTGCCTGCTCGCGTACGGAGGGAGGCAGGGGCAGCGCCGGAGCAACGCCAGCGGATGTTGCCATCATGGATGCAAAAGTGTGCGCGGCGGCGGTCAGTCTTGCGACTGTAACGACGCCAACGGGCGCGGCAGCGATCGCCGCGCCGAAGACGGGCCGGTTCGGCCGTACTGCTTCGCTGCGCCACGCGTTGCTCGCAATCGTTTGCTTGCTGGGCACGGCGCCCGTCGTGCTCGCCGGGGCTCCGGCCGATGTGGACGGTCAGGTCGAAACCATGCGCATCGTCGCCACCGCGAGCCCCGCCGATCCCGCCGTTTCGTCACACGACTCCGCCGTGCGCCAGGTCGTGCTCGGCATCGTCAGCTTCACGCGCTGGCCGACGACGCCCGTTCGCCTGCATTTGTGCGTCACCGGCCGGCCCGACTACGCGCGCGGCCTGACCGACACGCTGCAGGCCGGCTCGACGCTGCTCGACGTGCAGCGTGTCCGCTTCGACGATCCCTCGCTCGGCATGGCCTGCGACGTCGTCTATCTCGGCACCCTGAGCGACGTCGAGCGAACGCGGGTGAGAGCCGCGTTGGCCGGCCATCCGGTGCTGACGATCTCGGAACGCGATCCGTCCTGCACCGCAGGCAGCATGTTCTGTCTCAACGTCGACGGCGAACGCGTGTCGTTCGACATCAATCTCGACGCCGTGGCGCGCAGCGGCGTACGCGTGCATCCGAACGTGCTCAATCTCGCGCGACGGCCGGGGGCGCCATGAGTCGGTTCGCGCCTCACTTTTCCCCCTCGCGTGTGTCGCGCCCGACGCTGCAAAGCGTGTTGCGCCGTGCGCACCTGCGCCTTGCGTTCGTCGCTGTTGCGATGGCCGCCGTGTCGTTGATCGTGGTCGCCGTGATCGCGTTGCGGGCCTATGCCGGCAACAACCTGAACCTGCTGGCGCGATCGCTCGGTTATACGGTCGAGGCGGCGCTCGTGTTCGGCGACCGCGTCGCGGCGAACGAGGCGATCGGGTTGATCGCCGGCGATGAGGACGTCGCGCAGGTGGTCGTCACGGACAGCAAGGGCCAACTGTTCGCGACGTGGCAATTGCCTGCCGGAAACGAGATCGCCCGGCTCGAGCGCAGCGTCGCCGACGTTGCGCTACCCGGGCCCGTGACGGTTCCGGTGATGCACGACGGCATCGTCGTCGGTCACGTCGTCGTGCGCGGCCGCGGGCACCAGTTCTTCGGCTTCCTGCTCGGCGGCGTCGGCGGCATTCTCGGCGGCCTGGCCGTCAGCGTGTTCGGCGCGTATGTCAGCTCGAAGCGTCTGCTGCGCAACATCGTTTCGCCGCTGCGCGCGCTGGCCGGCGTGGCGCACGCCGTACGGCGCGAACGTGCGTTCGCGCGACGGGTCGCGCCCGTGCCGATCGCCGAACTGAACGAGCTCGGCGACGACTTCAATGCGTTGCTCGACGAATTCGAAGACTGGCAGAACACGCTGCGCGACGAAAACGCGTCGCTCGAACACAAGGCGACGCACGATGCGCTCACGGGCCTGCCCAACCGCGTGCAGTTCGAGTCGCGCCTCGCGCGTGCACTCGGCGACGCCGGCGCGACAGGCGAGCGGGTCGGCATCCTGTATCTGGACTGCGACCACTTCAAGGAGATCAACGATTGCTTCGGCCACGACGCCGGCGACGCGGTGCTGATCGGCATCGCGGCGCGGCTGCGCACGCAGGTGCGCGAGGCCGATCTGGTCGCCCGCCTGGGCGGCGACGAATTTGCGGTGATGCTGTCGGCTGTGCGCGAAGCGGGCAGCGTGTGTCGCATCGCCGACGAGATATTGTCCGGCATGGCGCCGTCGATCGAGTTGTCCGACGGCCGCATGGTGGCCACCATGATGAGTGCCGGAGTTGCGCTGTATCCCGACCATGCATCGGACGCGAGCGGCTTGCTGCGCGCGGCAGATGCGGCGATGTACCGGGCCAAGCGCACTCGGCCGGGCTCGTGGCAGTTGGCTGAAGGTGTTGCAGGACCGGTTTGATGCCGATCGTTTCGCGCTGCGGGCGAGGCCGCGGCAGCGGATGACAAAAAGCGCGCCCAACGCGGGCGCGCTCGAAGGGGATGTGAAATGAACCACTCGTTTCCTGTGAGCACGGGGCGGATATGCGTCACGAGCGCGCTGCTGCTGTGTTTGCTGCTGGGGGGCTGCAAGGCGCCGCCGCTTCATCGTGGGCTGACGCAGACGCAGGTCACGACGCTCAAGTCGGCCGGTTTCCACGAGACCGTAGAGGGTTTCGAGTTCGGCTCGACCGGACCGATCCTGTTCGATTTCGATCGCTATAACCTCAAGCCCGATGTGCGGCGGATCGTCGAGCGGATCGGGCGCACGCTCAGGTCGGCGGGGATCAACGGGGTGCGGGTTTATGGGTACTCGGATGAGGAGGGCGCGGATGACTACGACTTCGAGTTGTCCAGGCGGCGGGCCGAGGTCGTGGCGATAGAACTCGTCGACGTCGGGCTCGATGGCAAGCGCATTGCGATCGTCGGAAGAGGGAAGCGCGACCCGGTGGGCGACAACCGTACGCCGGCCGGCAGGACGCAGAATCGGAGGGCGGCGATTGTGGTTTCGCCGAGGTGAGGGGGCGGTTCTCTTCATTTCGGGGAGGTAGTCGGACCACTTCCCCGAGAAAACAGCCCGAATCGTGAGCCACCCGGAGTAAAAAACAGTGGCTCACGAGCGAGCAAGCCGAAAATGAACGCGGCTAATCGTTCGGAGCAGGTTGCGCAATGAGAACGGCGCCACAGGTCGTTTTATGCCCCTCCAAGGCCATCGGTTGCCCGAAATCCTCGCACCCGTCCAGCCCCTCCGCAATCTCAAAGAGATGTGGCGCGCAAAGCGGACACGTCACCTGATCTCCCTTGCGGGCAATGGGAACCTTAGCGGCGCTCCAGGTGGAGGACGGGCTGCCCGAGATCACCTTGCCACCGTGGCTCGTTGCGTCACCAACTACGATCTGTGCTCGCCCGTGCAAGCTTGCTCGTTGCATCGATTGCCTCCTCCAGATCAATGGACGTTATCAGCTTTGACCGAGAAGTCCGGGGCTTCGAACTGCGGGGGCTGATACGTCGCGTCGATCGTGTAACCCAGAGTCTTCAGTTCAGCTTCTTTCTTCGATCGCTCTTCCCTGGCTGGTTTCAATTCGTCAGATAAGAGTTTTTTCCAGTTTTTTCTGCGCTCAACACTATCTGTAAAATATGGAGTGTAATGATCAGATGCAGTGCTAACCTGGATATCAGTCAAATAGTATCCTATGTCAGGAGAGCCCGATGATTGATAGGATAGCGATAGGGTCAGAAATACTCCGTCGGCATAAAAAATCCATCTTGGCTCAACGGTAATCAATTTCTTCCACTCATCTATTGTCGGTGTGTATGTGGAATCCAGCGAATCAAGAGTTCCGGATTCTGATGAGGCATACATCATGGCCTCTCTTCCAACAAGCCGGGGAGATGCCGTATCTACGTACCTTTTCCATCCGGTGGCCCGCAACCTGCCAAGCAGGGACATGACTTTATCGCGTCCCTCTTCATGCGAGATTGTTTTTGATGAAGAAATGTTGAAATTAATATCCCAATTGTCAACCCCATCTTCCGGGCTGTCTTTGTCACCCAGCCCAGTCGTAATCATGACATTATCGACATCAAATGAATGCGATCCCTGAATGTACGTTACTGTTCCAAGTTTCGCTGGGTCATCCCAGTGAATTTGGTAGCGATATACACCGGACGGGTGATTCATTGTGGAAAATCCCTGATTTTGGGCGTCTAGCCTCCCATCAGCTCCGAACTTTATCGTGACAACTTGTGGTGTCATTGCTCCATCCTTTTTGTCTTGAGTGGTCGTCCATACCAGAATCGCAGCGTATAGAAGAAGTGCTGCTAAAGACCACCACAATATTTTCATCGACTTCCGAGCGAGCGACATGGATATAATTTCTCGATTTAAAAGTCAATCATGTCAAGCCGCTCATTGGGGCAATTGATTGTAATTCGCTTGGAATATATTTGCGTTGTTTTTGCATGAGAAAATGAAATAATTTTCCTGTGTCCTTGATCCATGCCATTCGTTGTTTGTAATTCTCTAGAACAGCGCATCGCCCGGTTCGATCTTGGTTTTGGAAATGGTGTGCGAACTGAATCGATAGTCAGGCGTTCCGTCTTTTAGGATGGGAGTGCGGGTATCCAGTTGGGCCGTCGATTGATCTGTTGGATCCACAGGGTAACGGGCTGACCGATCAGCTCTTTCAGCTTGAGCTCGCTGCGTGTCGACACGACATCGAGTGTGAAGTCGAAATTCCGACCAATCCGGGAATGGCCCACGGCGTGCCGCGGTAACAATTCGTTGTCCCCGAGCGGGGTATCGAGTTTCAGTAGGCGATCTTGCAGAATCAACCCGCCTTGAAGTGCCCTCACAATGTCTTGCACATTCATCCCGATCCTTTTTATTACTTTTATGTACCTGTTGCCGCGACGGCGCAGGCTCTCTCGGAAGCGATTCTACAGCTTAATGGTTGGGGCTTACCCCAGGCGGGATTGTCGCGCCGGTCAGCCAATCCGACTGTTGCCAGTCGTGGAGTCTGTGCCAGTAGTTCATGCCCGAGCCACAGCCCATTTCCTGCAGAAGCATGTCCCAGAGGATGCGGGACTGCAGCACGAGCAGGATGCCGGTCAGCACCTCACGATCGTCGAGAGGCGTGCATCCCGGGTATCGCGTCCGGCGCGGCTTCGGTGGTGGCAGCAACGGTTGGATCAGTGACCACAGTTCGTCATCGAGTATCGGCTTTGCTACGACGTTCTCGTCAGCGAAACAACGAAGGGGTTACAGAGCGAGCGGCGGGTTAACGGTCCCAGCAAATCATTCTGTTAGTACCTTTTAGTCTTGGCAGATTCGCACGTGTGATGGATCGGTTCTTCGCCCCCTACGTTCCTGTCACTAACTTCGTGCAGATTGTGCTGTTTTCAGCGCAAACCGGCGCGCTGCTTCGCCGTGGGCAACCGTGCCCCGGCGTCCAGCCGCTGGTCTGTTTTTTCGAGTTTCAGGGCCCGAACGAAAACGTTTGCGGGTGCCTTTCGCGCGGTCGGAATTTGTCCTACATTATCGGGGCCTCGGGCCGGCCAGCCGGCCCACGGAACCTGAGATCACACGCAAGGAACAAGAATGAGTTTCGCTCCGAATGGGGGTATTCCCAATGGTTTGGGCGGCAGCGCGCTCGGCTCCTTGAGCGCGCTTGGCGGCCTTGCAGGGCCGGTCGCCTCGAGTGTTGCCGGGAGCCTCGGGCCGCTCGCGGGCCTGGCCGGGCACGTCGACACCGTCCAGCGTGCGATGCAGCTCGCACAGACCGGCTTCTCGCTGATGGACAAGACGCCCGGCGCGGTTGCCGAAGCGATCAACGGCGCCGCCAACCCCGCGCGCCTGACCCAGCTCAATCGTTACGTCACGCTCGATACGCCGCTCGGCCCGGATGTGCTCCTGGTCAGCGCCGCCGTCGTCGACGAGTACGTGAACCGGTTGCCGGAAATCCATCTCGACCTGCTGTCGCATCGCCATGACCTCCGCCCCGACGACCTGATCGGCCAGCAGGTCAAGATCCGATTCGATCAACAGGCGCGCCTGTCGACGCTTGAACGCTTCGTTGCATCGGGTGCCGGCGAGAACGACCGTTATTTCGACGGCTACGTCGCGTCGTTCGACCGCGCCGGCAATCCCGGAAATGTTACGCAGTACCACCTGACGGCCGTGCCGTGGTTCTGGTTCCTGACGCGCTCGACCGACTGCCGGATTTTCCAGAACAAGACCGCGCAGGACATCCTCACCGAGATTTTTCAGGAGCACGGATTCTCCGACTTCGTGTTCGACATCCGGACGAGCCAGAAACCGCTCGAATACGTGGTGATGTACCAGGAGTCTTACTACAACTTCTGCGCGCGGTTGATGGAGCAGGAAGGGCTGGTCTGGACGCACCGCTACGAGAAGGACAAGCACATGCTCGTGATCGGCGACACGAATTTGCTGTTCCGCCCGATCGACGGCCTGGCAACTGTGCCGTTCGCCGCCACCGAGGCGAGTGAGGACAGCGGCATCGACCAGTTGCACGAAGGCCGGCGCTTTGGCGTCGGCAAGGTCACGTTCCGCGACTTCAATCATCAGAATCCATCGTCGCCGCTGATGCTGGTGGAAGCCGGCCCGCAGAACCTCAAGCACGCGCGGCTCGACTCGACCGAGCGGTTCGAGCACCAGTCGCTGTACGACCACGGCGACGACGGCAACCGCTACGCCCGTTTTGCGATGGAGGCCGAGGAGGCGCAGGCCCATCGCTATACCGGCGGCGGCTACGCGTGGCGCATGACCACCGCGGGCGCAGTGAACGTGGCGAATCACCCGGTCCTCGAGAACAACCAGGAATACGTGATCCTGCACGTGCGTCACGAGGCGGTGAACGACTACACGCAGCACAGCGCAAAACTGCCGTACCGCAACAGCTTCGCGCTGCTGCCGAAGAAGATTCCGTACCGCGCGCCGCGCGGCACGCCGAAACCGGTGATTCATGGCACGCAGTCGGCGATCGTCGTCGGTCCGAAGGGCGAGGAAATCTACACCAACGGGAGCGCCGTGAAGGTGAACTTCCCGTGGGACCGGCGCGGCAAGAAGGACGGCTCCGACTCGATGTGGGTGCGCGTGTCGCAACCGTGGGCGGGCGATGGCTGGGGCGCGGCCGCGATTCCGCGGATCAAGCAGGAAGTGCTCGTCGCGTTCAATCAGGGCGATCCGGATAACCCCGTGATCGTGGGCCGCGTGTTCAACGGCGAGCAAGGCAATCCTTATCATGGTGCTGCCGGCCAGACGATGGGGATCAAGAGCCAGACGCACAAGGGGCAAGGTTCGAACGAAATCCGCATGACCGACACGAACGGCATGCAGGAATTCTTCATGCACGCCCAGAAAGACATGAACACCGTGGTCGAGAACACCGAGACGCACAAGGTGCTGGGGCCGATGCGTACCGTGCTGGTGGCCACAGGCAGCGAAGAAAAGCAGATTCCGCAGGGCAACCTGACCGAGACGATCGCCGAGAAGCGCAGTACCACCGCGACCACGGTCGAGGTGACGACGCCTGCCAAGGATGGCGGCGGCGGCACGCAGGTCTACGTGGCCGAGCGCGGCATCCTGCTGAAGGTGCAGGACAGCTCGATCTCGCTCGCGCCCGAAGGCATCCGCCTCGAACACAAAGGCTCGGTGATCCTGATGACCGACGACGGCGTGATGGTCAACGGCCAGCGCATCGATCTCAACAAATAACGCGAACGACACGAACCATGCACTACGCAATCCACGAAGGCACTTTCGAACTGCCGGACGCGGCGCTCGACCGCACGGTCAACATTCTCGTGATGAACGCCGGCCCCGGCGGCCTCAACCTCGTGATCGCCCGTGGGCGGCTGCGCGACGGGGAAGATATCGATGCGTTCGTCGCGCGCGAATGGGAAGTGGCGTCGCGCGATGCGAAGATGCTCACCGAGAAGGCGCGCCGGCCTGTGACGGTGGCCAGTCGTTCAGGCGTCCAGATCGATTCCACGCATGAGCGGGATGGCCGGCTCTGGCATCAGATGCAGACCATGTTTCCGTCGGACGACGCAGGCCGCGTGCTGGTGATGACGCTGACCAGCGCGGCACCGCTGACCGAAGAACAGCAGGCGATCGCCGATCGTATGCTCGCCAGTTTCCAGCCGCGCGCGGCTCGACCGACCCTGCTCGGATCGGGTGACGCGTCGTGAGCGCGGAAAACTTCGCGGCCGCTCGCTTCGAAGATCCGATCCAGCACACGTCGTTCCTGGGCGAACTTGTCGGCACGGTCGGGTCGGTGGTCGGCGGTGCCATCGTCGGTGCATTGGTGGCGGAGGCGTTGGAGGGGCTGGTGTTCGTCGGCCTGGCCGCGCTTGAGATCGGCACGGCAGGATTGGCGACGCCGCTCGTGATTGCGATCGGTGTGGGTGTGGCGGTTGGGTCTGGCGCGCTGATGGAAGCGACCGGGACGAACGAGGCCATCGACGACGGCGCGAAGGCACTGGCCAATTCGATCGTGCCGCCCGAGATCAAAGGCAAGATCGCGAGCGGGTCGGGGAACGTTTACGTCAATAACAAGCCGGCGGCGCGGGCAGCGAAACCGGGGGATCTCGATACCGTTGCGTGTACCGATCATCCTGGGCCGCAGATGATTGCCGATGGGTCGGGGAGCGTTTATATCAACGATCATCCGGCCGCGCGGGTCGGCGACAAGACGACTTGTGACGGGACGATTGCCGAAGGTTCGGACAACGTTTTTATCGGCGGTGGTACGCAGCGGGTAAGGGACGTGAAGTCTGCTTCCCGGCTCGGATGGCTGGGGGCGGCGCTTGGTATTGCGCTCGCGGTTTGCGGCCGCGGGAAGATGAGTTGGGGGCAGTTTCTGAAAGGTAAGCTGCCTTGCCTCGCGATCAATTTTGCAGCCGGGGCCTTCGGTACTTGGCTCGGCAGTTTGGCGAGGCCGTCCGCGGGCCACCCGGTCAATGTCATTACCGGCGGCAAGATTCTCGATGGCACGGACGATACCGACTTCGCATTGCCCGGGCCGCTGCCGATCGTGTGGCGGCGTTTTTACAGCAGTCACGATGATCGTGCTGACAGTTTGTTTGGCACCGGTTGGAGCGTGCCGATCAGCGTTGAGCTGCGGCTTGCGCGTGTGCATGGCGAGGTCACGTCGATCACGTATTGGGATGAGCAGGGGCGCGACATCGTGTTCCCGGCGGTGCCGCCGGGTGAGAGCCATTTCAGCGTTCCCGAAGGCATTTACCTGATTTGTACTGCCGGCGGCCACTACGTGGTTGAGACGGTCGATGGCTTGTATCGCGATTTCGGCCGTGCTCGTAGCGATGCGGACAGCGAGACGCTCAGGCTGTGGCGTCTTGAGGATCGCAACGGTAATTGGATCGAGGTGGAGCAAGAAGCGGCCGATGAGGTTGTGCGGCCGGCCCGGCTGCATGACAGCGCTGGGCGCGTGCTGACGCTGGTCTACGATAAATCGCAGCCGCGACGCATTGCCGCGATCGAGCTGACTCGTGGTGTGGACGGTGAGCAACCCGACACGCTGGTGCGTTACGCGTACAACGATGCTGGTGAGTTGGTAGCCGTTACGGATCGCAGTGGCCATATTGCGCGGCGCTTCGCGTACGAGCGTGGACTGATGGTCCAGCACACGTTGCGCGGTGGTTTGCAGTGTTTTTATGCGTGGCAGGGTGTCGGCCGCGACGCGCGTGTTGTGCGCCACTGGACCGACGACGGCGAAGCGTACACGTTCAACGCGGACCTCGCGCAGCGTACCGTGACGATTACCGACCAGATCGGGCGCGTTACGCACTGGATGTGGAACGAGGATCAGCAGCCGACAAGCCATACGGATGCCGAAGGCCATGTTTGGCAATTCGAGTGGAACGCGGTACGGCAGTTGGTCAGTACGACCGATCCGGCCGGGCATCCGACCCGCTTCGAATATGACGAGCGGGGGCGGCAGACGCAGCGTATCGATGCGCTTGGCCAGGTTGAGCGCACGGAGTGGAACGGACACTACGATCTACCTGTCGCTGAAACCGATCCGGCCAACGCGCGCTGGATCTATCGGTACGACGATCGCGGCAACCTGACGATGACGCGCGATCCGGCGGGATTTGCGACCGAATATCACCGGGACGAGCGTGGGCTCGTGCACACGATCCGTGATGCGCGGGGTGGTTACAAGTTCCTCGAATGGAATGGTCGTGCGCAGTTAACCTCGTACACCGATTGCTCCGGCAAAGTCACGCGGTTTGCGTATGACCCACGTGGCGGACTCGCGCGCGTGACCGATGCGGCGGGCCAGTCTACCGTGTACGAAGCGGATGCAATGGGACGGGTCACAGGGATCGGAACGGCTGATGGCGCGCGTCAGGTGTTTCGATACGATGCGGCCGGACGTCTTGTCGAGGTCGTTGATGCGAACCAGCGTAGCACGCGCTACGAACTCAATCCGCGTGGATTGCTGCTGTCCCGCACGGATGCAGCTGATCGTGTGGTGCGGTTCGGTTACGACGATGCGTTCAGGCTCGCGAGTTTGACCAACGAAAATCGTGAGTCGTATCGCTTCCAGTATGACCGTCGCGATCTGGTTTCTGCACAGATCGGCCTCGATGGCCACAAGCGTACATACGAATACGACGTGTGCGGCCAAGGCGCCATCGTACGGGATGGGCAGATCGAGACGCGCTACGAGCGCGACGCGATTGGGCGACTGACGGCGAAGCAATGTACGCATGAGCGTTGTGAGTACTTGTACGACAAGGCGAGCCGAATCGCATCTGCCGAGTTGTACACGCTGGCCGCTCGTGGCCCGTCGCTGAAGAATCGGGTCAGCTTGAAATACGACGCGCGCGGAGCGGTTCTCGAGGAATACACGCCAACCGGCTGGCTCGCGCATACGTACGACGAGCTTGGCAACCGCGTCAGCACGACCATCTCGGGTGAGCGGACGATCGACTGGCTGCACTACGGCTCGGGTCACGTGCACCAGATCCGTTTTGATGGCAGTACGGTGACGGACATCGAGCGTGACGATCTGCATCAAGAAGTGCTGCGAACGCAAGGTAAGCTGACTAGCCATTTTGGATACGACGCTGTAGGCCGCCGTGCACGGCATGCGGCGCAGCGGGGCGCAGCGGCAGACGCGTTACTCGCCAAGCAGTGGCAATACGATGCGGTGGGCGATGTGATTCAGAAGCGCGATCAGCGCTACGGCACAACGGCGTACCAATACGACCCTACTGGCCGAATCGAGCAGGCAGTTGGGGCGGGATTGCCATCGGAAGTGTTCCGATGGGACGCAGCTGCAAACCTCGTATCGGGCGATCATCCAGGCGGCTACGTCGAGCACAACCGGCTCAGGATGTTCGAAGACAAGCGGTTCAACTACGACGAGTACGGACGTCTGGTGCACAAGCTCAGTGGGCACGGGCCCAGCAAAGAGCAGAGCTTCGAATATGATGACTGGCATCAACTCAAGACCGTTGTGACGAAGGATCGACTTGGCGTCGCGACAACGCACTTCGAGTACGACGCGTTTGGCCGGCGGATCCGCAAGCTAAACGGGGGCTACGCAAGTACAGATTTCCTGTGGGACGGTATGCGGCTTGTGCAGGAAACGTATCACGATCGCCAAGGCGAGGAAGCGCTTACGTACTTATATGAGTCCGACAGCTACGTGCCGCTAGCGCGGATCGATCACGGGATGCCAGCGGCGAATGACGCTGACGCAGGTGACAACGTCTATTATTTTCACAACGACGTGTCGGGAATGCCGGAAGAATTGACCGACGCTGGTGGTGCGTTGATCTGGCAAGCCCGCTATAAGGTGTGGGGCAACGCGGTAAGGGAGGAGTGGATTGCGCGGAGACCGTATCAACCGACGCCTGCATGGGGCGAGGTCCAGGCAACCGAGTTGCCGCGCGCCCACGTCCCGCGGCCGCAAAATTTGCGTTTTCAAGGACAGTACCTGGACCGCGAAACTGGCCTGCACTACAACACCTTCCGGTTCTACGATCCGGATATCGGACGCTTTATCAATCCGGATCCTATCGGACTGAACGGCGGGCACAATCTATATCGCTATACACTGAATCCGATCACGTGGATCGACCCATGGGGATGGGCGGGCTGTACCCTAACCAAAGCTAAAGCAAAGGACTATGACTACACCCTCCGTTTGAAGCGATCCGAATATCCGCAGACATTCGGACATATCTCTGATGCTATCGGCGACGGACACGCAGATATCGTGACTGTTCAGAGAGGGAGTGCAAAGCTTAATCGGAAGCTCAGTTTGGCTGGCGTCAAGACGAAAACAGGTATGGATCGAGACGAGTGGCCAATGGCGATGTTCAAGGAAGGTGGTAACGGTGCTAGCGTGAGATATATTGACCCGAGTGACAACCGGGGAGCCGGATCAAGTATCGGCAATGCGTTGTCTGATTTGCCAGACGGAACAAGAGTTAAGGTGGAAATTTACGATGAGTGATAATCTTAGTCAAACGGTTGATCTGTTGATCTCCCATAGTCAAATCCTGGTTCGGTCTCGACCGTATGATGAGGGTTTGAGCCAGTGGGGAACTGGCAACATTGATCAAGGTGCGGTGCTGCATTCCGACTATCTCATTTTCGATCCGCTTCCGGACGATACCTTTGGTGCCAAGGTGTACCTGCAGGTGGTAGACAAATTCGAGATGGACGAGCAAGCCGCTCGGTGCATTGTTTCGCCTTTTCGTATTGAGGATCGCAATTCGCTCGAAGTTGCCTCGGCGACGGAAAAATTTAAGATCACGGTGGCGTTGCCACTTGATTCTTACGACGTGTATTACGAAGTCTGCGAAGGAGAAGAGGTTTTCTACAAATTCACGTTTGCTTCGGAAGCGGTTCATCGGCAAGCAATGTATTTGCGAGATGACCCGTGGGGGGGCAAGAAAGACAAGCAGCTTGTAGCAGGGAGGTTTGACAGATAACGCAGATTCGGTTGCTCCTTGGATCAACTGGACCAAATTCGCAGTGGTCTTGCCCGAGCGACTGACTGCAAAGGAGTCCAGGCGCGAGCGCTGCGACTACGTGGGTACGGTTCCTGTGGGATGGCATGCGGTTGATGCAGGAGACGTACCACGATCGCCAGGGTGAAGAAGCGCTGCCGTGCTTGTACGAATCGGACGGGGACGGCTACGCCCTACATGCGCTGATCGGCCACAGGACGCCGGCGGCTAACAATGCTGGTGCAAGAGATACGGTCTACTATATTTATAGCGACGTGTAGGGGTTGTTGGAGGAACTGACTGACGTCGATGGCGATTGGGGAGAGGTGCAGTTAACTACGCCGACATCGGCCCACGTACAGCGGCCACAAAACCTGCGTTTCCAGGGGCAGTATCTGGATCGTGAGACGGGGCTGCACTACAACACGTTTCGGTACTACGATCCGGATATTGGGCGGTTCATCACGCACGATCCGATTGGGCTCGCTGGCGGCATCAATCTGCATATGTACGCGCCGAACCCGGTAAGCTGGATTGACCCGTGGGGCTTGAGGTGCGGGCCGGGCGAGGCAACAGGGACTGGGCGTAAAGTGACTCCTGGAAGATGGTTGCGCGGTACTCATGGGAATGCAGGCGCTTTTCCAGAATCGATTGCAAGCAAGATGAAGGGGCGTTCCTTTAGAGATTTTGATCATTTTAGATCGGAATTCTGGAAGGAGGTTTCGATGGATCCCGATTTGAGTAGTCAATTTTCGAAATCCAATGTATCGAGAATGGCTAATGGATTGGCTCCAAAGGCGTCGGTTACTCAGGGGGTGGGTAAAAACACCTCATATGTACTCCATCATATAGAGCCGATTCAGCATGGTGGAGGTGTTTATGATATGAATAATTTGCGTATCGTAACACCTAGATATCACGCTGAAGTACTGGATCCTGCATACCATTATTGAGAGGTTGAGTGATGAATAGGGATGAATTGATTGTTTTGGTTGGTAGGATGAGGGAATCAAACTACACCTCCGATGAGGAGGCTGAGTCTGATATTGAGGTTTTGAATAAGAATGTGATGGATCCATATGCAATGGATTACATTTTCCAGAAAAAATACGAAAACATGTCGCTGGAGGAAGTTGTTGATAAAATGCTCTCATATAAGCCGATACAATTGTGACTTCATGCGAGTGAGAGGTATGAGCTGCGTATGAATTGAATCCATGCGGGTTGCTGCTGGCGCGGATGCCATGCCGCAGATCGCGTCGTGAAGTTCGGATACGACAACGCGTTCCGGTTCGCAACACTGGACGAACGAAAATCGCGAGACGTATCGCTTCCACCATGATCGCCGGACCTGTCGGGTGAGAAAAGCAGACTCGACGGACATCGGCGTGCGTATACCTACGATGAACTTGGCAACTGCGTTTCAGCGATGATTTCTGGTGAGCACAAGATCGATTGATTAACGGTCGAATACCAGTGGGCCGATGGCAAAGGACAGTCAGGTTCGTGGTTCACCGACGCGGACAAGGGGGTGAAGGCCGTCGCTCGAAGAAATGCAAGAAAGGGGCTCGGTTCAAGCGGTTGCTCACGATAAGGGGTTTGTGGTGAAGCAAACGATACGTCCGATTGAAGTTGATTTTGTCTATGATGAATTGGATGCAAATGCGGTCACGTTTAAATTGAAGGATGGGTATCTTTCGATTCAGACATGTGTCTACCTCGAAGACGACGAGCGATTGAATGAGCCTACAGTTGAATTGAGCGATCAGGGAAGTTCGCAATGTGGGGGGCTGGCCCAGATTGTTTTTTCCCCTCGCGAGGTGGAGCTAAAATTTCAGGAGGGTGACTATTTCCTCAGCCAGTATTCGGCTATATCAATTTTGCTCGATGAATTTGTTGATGTGAAATTGGTCGATTTTTTTGTCAATCACTTGTTTCTTGGTGATATTGTGATATATGGCGACAGTTTCGATCCTGCGGAAAAGGTGATTCAAACTGAAAAAAGAGATTATCTTTGATGTTGTCGTTTGAGTGGTGTTGTTTTTATTTTCAAGGGGATTTTCTTCATCCGTAGTCATCGTCTTGCTCGTCGCATACGACTCGAAAAATGATGGTGACGAGACTATTTGCAACGAGGAAAATTTGAAGGCAGTGAGTGGTTTGAAGGCGCTTATTTTTGCAAGATCGGATTTGCCGAAGGTCGGTTGGATGTTTTTAGATAAGGGATTCAACAAAAATTCTGCCGACGCATTGATGACTGCAGCTTTCCACATTCCAGAAGATGAAGATGACGAGTTTTACGGTGAAGATCATCTTACGTCGTGGCTGGAGGTGCCGACATTCCTAGCCATTCTTAACGTTCGCGAAAAGAATTTTAAAGACCCGACTACAAGGGATTTTGCGAACGCAGCGATCTACTACCTTGAGAACGACGATTTTTTGGAGTAAGGGTTGTGCGTGCCACTAGCTGGACCGTCAGTCACTAAGCCAGGCCAAGAAATAGTTCACCAACGCCGGTTCACTCTCGCGACCGGGTTTTCATGGCTCCAAGGCTACGCCGTGTGACCACCCAGGCACATTGATGTAGTAGCGCATCGCTTTGCCCATACCATGGCACCACAGTTGTCGACCTGCGACCATCTCTGAAAGATCGCGTGTCGCCGTGGCCTTTGAGACGCCGGTCATCTTCATATACTTCTCGGCGTTCAGCCCGCCCAAGAAGCCACCGTCCCCGTCGTCAAGAAGACGCTGCAGCACCCTGCGCTGCCGCTCATGCAACTTGCTGCCCTCGTGCCTCTCCCAAAAGCGCCTCTTCTCGATAGCCTGGTCGATGACGTGGTTCGCTTCACGACAGGCTGCGGTACATTGGCGCGCGAACCACTGCACCCACGCCGTGACATCAGTGTTACCGCGTTGAGCTTGGTTGAGGGCGTCGTAGTACGCCGAACGGGAAGTCAGTAGCTGCCGCGAAAGGCTGTAGAGGCGCACCGGTTGCCGCAAATGCTGCGCCATGGCCATGTCAACGATGGCCCTCCCAATGCGTCCGTTGCCATCCTCAAACGGGTGGATGCTCTCGAACCACAGGTGCGCGATGGCGGCCCGAGCGAAGCCATCGATCGGCTTGCCATCCGGCGCCAAGGCCTGCGCCGGCGAAAATTTTGCGAACCATGTGAGAAAGCGCTTCATTTGCGCTGGCACATCCTTGGACGGCGGCGCCTCGTAATGCACTACCTCACGGCCTGGCGTACCGCTCACGATCTGCATCGGATCGTCATGGTCGCGATATCGGCCGACGGCGATTCGGTGAATGCCGGACGTGCCACCGGGGAACAGCGCAGATTGCCAGCGGCATAAGCGGTCCTCATCGAGGGGCAAATCAAACGCTGTCGTGGCATCATTGATGACCGCGACAAGGCCATCAACTTGGCGGTCGAAAGGTCCCGACGTTGTCAGTCCGAGTCGCCGCATCACGGACGACCGAACAACATCGAGCGGCAACCGCACCCCTTCTATGGCGGCCGTGGCCAGCACCTCATCCGATAGCGCATCCAGTGCGACTTGGCTGGTACTACCAAGGCCGATGGCCATGGCCTTACCTTCGACCACACCGTGCATCCTGTAGGCATCTGCCAAATCAGGTGCGGTCATCTGCGCGTCGTAGGTGAAGTCAGGCCATTCGGCACGACGCCAAATCCAGGAAGATTTCGTACTCATGAGCCGCAATCTACCACATTCGGCTCATATCTTGAGCCGTTTTGAAAAAATTGCGGCTCCCCCCCCGAGTTGGAGGCGCGAGAGCATTCGGTCAAAAGGCCGTTCAAGGTTGCGGATTCAACCCGTCATTGACGCCTCGCTAGGTCGAGAGTCCACTCAGGGCCGGAAGCCGACGATCACTTTGGGCAGATGCCGGCTTTGAACACGCTGTCCGACACGCAGGCTACCCATTAGGGTGGTGCGCGGCCGTCGCGCGCCTGTCATTGTGAATCCACTCGTCTGCGCTTGCCTGTCTGGCATCTTCACGCAGGCCGGGTGGACGAAGCATCGATTCAGGTAGCACATGACAGGAGTCGTCATATGGAAACCCCAACCCCCGGCGCAAATCCGTTGCAGGATCTTTCCAACAACCTGGCGGCCATCGCTGAGCGTGTCGGCCAGAGTGTTGTCGCGGTGCACGGGCGGCACCGCTTCCCCTCCAGTGGAGTAATCTGGCAATCCGGCGTAGTGGTCACGGCGGCGCATACGCTCAGGCGCGAAGACGCCATTGAAGTCACCTTGGCCGACGGCCGCACCGTGGCGGCCGTCCTGGCCGGACGGGACCTTGGCACCGACCTGGCGGTACTGAGGCTTGATGGCGTGGAGCTGAATCCGGTTGAATCCGGTGACGCGCGCTCCCTCAAAGCAGGACATTTGGTGCTCGCGGTGGCACGCGTGGACCGGCTCGGCACCAGCGCAGATTTCGGCGTCGTCGGCACGGCCAGCGGTCCGTGGCGTACTTGGCGAGGGGGCCAGTTCGATACCTTCGTGCGGCTGGACGGCGGGCTGCGCCCCGGCTTTTCCGGTGCGGCCCTGGCGGATATGCAGGGGCGGGTCATGGGCCTGTGCACATCGGCGCTCGTGCCTGGTGCCGGCATCGTGATTCCGGCATTGACCGTGGCGCGCGTGAGCGACGAACTGCTAAGAAAGGGACGTGTCTCGCACGGCTACCTTGGCGTGGGCACACAGCCGGTGAACGTGCCGGAGGCATGGGTGACGAAACTGAATCTGGCTTCCGAGCGCGGGCTGCTGGTGGTTTCGCTTGCAGCGGGCGGGCCCGCGGAGCGCGCCGGGGTGCTGATCGGGGATGTGCTGATCGAACTGGATGGCAAGCCGTGCCGCGACATGGACGACATGCATGCCGCGCTTGGCGGCGACCATATCGGAAAGTCGTTGAAGATCGGGCTGATCCGGGGCGGCGCGCGTAGCGAGTGCTCGGTCACGGTGGGCGAACGCCCGCAACGGAATTCGTGCCGCTGAGAACCGTGCAAGCTGTCGCACGTCGGGTGCCGATATGATACAGATGAGCCCGGTCAGGGTCGCCGTCGTCGCCGCCTCACCGCAAGCGCGAGCGAGCCTGCAGGCGCTTGTCGACGCAGCGCCGACGCTGAATTTTGCGGGAAGCGCAGCCGACGCCGCCGTGATCTCCGACCACTTTGTCAACGAATTGCCGGATGTGGTCTTGGTCGAACTGGAGCCGCAGGCCGGCGACTTGCCGATGCCGGGAGTGGATCGCCATCTCGCAACACCGGCGCTCGTCGTGCTCACTGACGACGCGGACAGCGACTGGATCCATGAGGCGTTGGCGGGCGGCGCCACGGCGTTGCTGCCGCGCGGCGCGACGTCCGGCGAAATCATCGCCGCGATCGAAGCTGTGGCCGCGGGCCTTTGCGTGCTATCCCCGGAGATCCTCGCCCGGCTGCTGGCGGAGCGCACGGCGCCTCGCTCGACGGCATCCGCGGCGCTTATCGAAATGCTCACTCCACGCGAGATTGAAGTGCTGACGATGCTCGCCGAAGGGCTCGGCAACAAGGAGATCGCGCACCAACTCGACATATCGGACAATACGGTGAAGTTCCACCTGTCCTCCATTTTCGGCAAGCTCGGCGCAAGCAGCCGCACCGAAGCCGTCATGCAGGGCATGCGACATGGCCTCATCATGATGTAGTCGGAAGTCCGAAGGATGTGGGCCAGACTCGCATGAAATCCATGTCTTGAACCCGTCACGCGTCATCTGCGGAGGCGGCAGTGATTGGCCAGTTTGGGACATTCGACAGCGCAGCGTAGATCGTCGACAATTAACCAAGCGGGCAGATTTGAGAGCTTGTCAGGCTAACCTGATAACGCATATTCTTTCAAATCGGTCCAGCGTCAGCGGGGTGAGGCACGTCAATGCCTACGGTACAGGCCCCGCACCTGCGGATAGGTAGGCACTGCAGCGGCGTCTATGACGATAGTTGAATGACCGCCTTGTAGAAGAGCGGCTGTCATCTTCGGGTCGATCTGCGCCGGTCGCGCGTCACAGGGCGGCGGCCGGCCGCGTTCGGCCAGGAAGGGACGTTCGACTCTTTTCATCTTTAGACGTCTGTACAGTCGCTCCACTCTAAAAAGACTCATTGCGGAGCCAGCCGCATCTGTATCCAATTCTGCTACGCAAAGTAGAAACATCTCTGACCGAGCGGTGTCTGCGTTCTTGCCTTTGCGCATCTGCGCAAACATAATTGATGTTCGTTTTCTTCCGTTACGGTTGTCTGTTTGCATGATACCGAATCGGAAGTTTGAGCCGCCGCGCCATAACTAGCATGCAGGATATCGTAGATGACATTTCGCCTTGATCTCGTGAACAGAGCTGGCCTATTTAGACACTATGCCGCGTGGCATGAAGATGGGAATTGTGCAGACCAAAATCATGTCGTCATGGCACACCGCATTGGTCTAATGGTTTACTCGCTCGAAAAATTGCACTATCTGCGCGACGAGTGCCTAGAACAGTTTTTCGCGTTTTCCGGTGAAACAAATTGCACGGACGATGAAATACTGTTTGACTCACCTGGAATGTTTGAAGTCTTTTCGACGTTCTCTACTACCCTCTTAAGTCAGCGACTTTGCCAGAACGCACTCATGGATCTCTTGGGGCAGAAACTAGGAAAGAGTCTACCCAGTAGCATGAGTGATTTCGTAAAGAATCCGAGCAAGCATAAGCTTCCAAACCCGTTTGTTACGTTAATACAGGACTATTGGAGTGCTAGCGGAAGAGAGGTCAAGGCCTATCGCGACGTTGATCAGCACTTCGGACTGGTTGCCCGGCATGCATGGATCAAGAGGAATGCGGATACTTCGGAACTGATGATTTACTTGCCAGACAATCCCCATGAAAAATCTCTTCGAAAGTTCTCGTATACACAAGGGAAAAATGTTTTCCAATTTTGCGACAAGTCGTTTCATGATATTCACGAATTAACAAACGGGATTAGTAAGGAATTGGGGTATAACGTTCCACGCTCGTTTGACTACAATATAAATTTCCCGGCGGACGTGCGAGAGTGCATGATGATTGGTTTTGATGCAAGCCAGTCAGTGCTTGTGGGGCGAGAGATTTTTAGAAAAAATGGTCAATATTTCGCATGGAATCACGTCGTCAATGCAGATCTGGGAAAATATTCGTTTGTTAAACTCAACGGGAAGTTTCCGCAGCAATACACGTTTTCACGCGACTACGAACTCTCTGACGAACCCGCATTTATTACAGAGGTTGAGGTGCCAACGCACGGTAAGTCTTCTGCGTAGCCGACTCGCGTGCAAGAGAGCCACTCGTACAAAAAATGGAATGGGTCGTTGTATTGACAGTGAGCGGTATTTCATCGGGCGCGAACGTCCGCTCCGGGTTGAATCCGCAGTCGATAGCAGTCTGAGTGAGATGCTGAAACCGGACATCACCCGCAAGCAATTCCGGTGCCCCGAACGACAACAAAGAGTGAGCAGCAGTCGCATCCGTATCGAGACGAACTCATACAGTTCGTCTGATCCAATAGAACTGTTTCGAAGCGTCAAGTTCTGATCAATCGCTCACTGTGACAGATCGACGTTCGCCATCAACTCTCGCAATGGCCGTGAGCATTGACCTCATTGTCTGCCTATAACTAACGGCTAACGTGTGTCCATGCAACAAACACTGTCTAATAAGCAATGCCCCGCTGATGATGATCGCGCGCGCGGATGGATACGTCGCACGTCCTGACCCGAACGTCGAAGCCCCATTTCCATCGAACCACCAACAGAGGAGGAATCCGAACCATCAAACCGCCGCAGTAAACGAGCGCGGGCCGCAAGTGCTACCAACACTCACGACCCGCTAACCACAGCCAACTATAGGAGAGTTGCCCATGGCTAAGCCGAATCATAAAGCACGACCACCGAAGACGGAACGTTTCGTAACGATCCAGGAAATGTGGGGTACGCCGAAAACCGACCTCAAGCCTGAGAAGTTCTATCCGTACATGAAGATTGGTGGAATGTGGTTGATCAGCGATGCGTGTTTTGTCCCGGGCCGAAAGGCGCGAATCGATATTGAGCCTGGCCGGCTGATCATCACGCAGTTGTAAAGGCAACGCCGCAAGATGCGGCCGCGCTGCGCGAAGTCGCGCAGCGCGCCGGGTAGGGCTGCTGCTACCAGCCGCCCCAACGCATCACCAGTCGATATTGCAAGACGACCGCCACGTCCCCGCACCGCCAGTAGCTGTGCAACGTGAGCCCGCGCCGTCGTCGTAGAAAGTCCGCGTCTCCGGTTGCGGCACCGACGGATCGTACGGATTCGGTGTGCCATGCGGACCACGCGCGGCATCGTACGGGCGCTGTGGCGCATACGAGCTGCCACTACCAGCCGGCCGCGAGCCGTTAGCGCGCAGGTATTCATTCCAGTTCTGCTGGCGCTGTTCGTATCCGGGCACCGCGCGGCCAAAACTATCGCTCCCACCGGCGCCGAGCGCAACGCGATTCGCGGGCAATACCAAATCGGGTTCGTGCTCCGACGAAGGCGGCGGTGCCACAAGCGTATCGCCCGACACGCTCAGCGGCCGCGTATCCGGCGTATCGAACGGAGTACGTTCCACGGGCGCAGCGTACTGCACGCGGCGGCGGTTCATACGTGCCGCATGCCCATCATCACGAGCAGCAGCACGCCGCTCCGAGCGAAACACATTAGCCCCGGCCGACCGATCGACCAGCGTATCGCGACCTGAAGCATCGGCTGCGGAAACAGAAAGCGCACACGCAAACGCGGCGGCGGAAGAAAGACGGAAGGGATGATTCATCAGCGATCCAAATCAGGTGATGTGCAATGAAAAAAACGGCAGATCACTGGCTGGCGGCTGGGCGACGGGCGGGCGCCGAAGCGGCCCTGAAGCGGCTCCGAGGCGCGGCGGACGCGACTCGGAGGAAGGCTGGCTGGATTGCAGAGGCGAATCCGTATTATTTCATATTAATAACGATAACCTTTCTGTGTAACGAAAACCGTCGGAAAACAGTAGGTTTGAGCAGCCGCACCCAACGCACTGCAATGGTGCCCACCCAACCAATCATCAGTCGATTGAAGTACGACGATGCGACCCTTTACCCGCCCCGACACACACCTCACAAGATCGCCTACCACTAGATCCCAATCCCGACAAGGCACAGCGTCAGAAGCGCCTCACCGATAGCAACCAAATTGCACCACCAGCAAGCGTTCTCGCGCCCCCAAGGTTGCGCCGACATTGCTACCGACTGTCACCGAATCCCTACGTGTTTTCCCTCATTCAACCGGCATTTTTGACAGACGATTGAAAAACGCCCATATAATTTCGACTGCCTTGCCAACGGCTGTCGGACCATCCCTCCGATCAAGCGGTTTGGCAAGCGGGGCAGGCGAAACGCTTGCGCAATGCAAGACGCATCACGATGATGTCTTTCCGAACCAGACGTCCCCTTCGGGGACTGCAAGAGCCGGGCCCCGCTACGCAACATTCCGCTGGAGTTCCGTCTTCTATGTGTCTCGGGCGTGTCCCATGTCCTCGCCCCGGGTGCTGTTCGATTGCGCAAGTCATGCCGCCTTTGCCCGTATGACTAAACAACATCGAGGAGCTCCCAGATGACGCTGTCCCGTCTTACGTCCATTTCCGTCGCCGCCGTGCTGTTCGCCGCGGGCGCCGCCGCCGCGCAAGCGGAAACCGTGAAGATCGCCATCGCTGGTCCGATGAGCGGCTCGGTCGCCCAATACGGCGACATGGTGAAGGCCGGCGCGCTGACCGCGATCGAGCAGATCAACGCGGCAGGCGGTGCGGGCGGCAACAAGTTCGAAGTCGTGCTGATGGACGACGCATGCGAACCAAAGCAGGCCGTCGCCGTCGCGAACAAGATCGTCAGCCAGAAGATCAAGTACGTGATCGGCCACGTGTGCTCGGGTTCGACGATCCCCGCATCCGACATCTACGAGAACGAAGGCATCGTGATGGTCACGCCGTCGGCCACCGCGCCGCAGCTGACCGAAGGCAAGAAGCGTCACTTCATCTTCCGCACGATCGGCCGTGACGACCAGCAAGGCCCGGCCGCCGCGCACTTCATCATCAACAACGTGAAGCCGAAGAAGGTCGCCGTCCTGCACGACAAGCAGTCGTACGGCCAGGGCATCGCGTCGTCGGTGAAGAAGGACCTCGAAGCCGCGAAGATCCCGGTCGTGCTGTTCGAAGGCATCAACGCCGGCGATTCGGACTACTCGGCGATCATCACGAAGCTGAAGTCGCAAGGCGTCGATTTCGTCTACTTCGGCGGCTACCACCCGGAAATGGGCCTGCTGATGCGCCAGGCGCGCGAGCAGGGCGTGAAGGCCACGTTCATGGGCCCTGAAGGCGTGGGCAACAAGGACGTGACGGCGATCGCCGGCCCGGCTTCGGAAGGCATGCTCGTCACGCTGCCGGCCGACTTCTCGGCGGACCCGTCGAATGCGGCGCTCGTGAAGGCGTTCGCGGACAAGAAGCGCGACCCGAACGGCCCGTTCCAGATGCCGTCGTACGCAGCGGTGAAGATCATCGCCGACGCGATCGCAGGCGCGAAGACGACCGACCCGACCAAGGTCGCCGCGTACATGCACAAGACGACGTTCGACACGCCGATCGGCAAGGTGTCGTATGACGCGCAGGGCGACCTGAAGGCGTTCAAGTTCGTCGTGTACACGTGGCACAAGGACGCGACGAAGACCGCCGCCAAGTAATACGGAGTACCCGCCCCGCGCACCCGCTCTGCCCGTCACCCGGGCGGAGCGCGTGCGCATTTGGCCGTTCCGCGGCCAACGGGCGGCCCGAGACGACACCGTGCGTTGCGCGCGGCCGCAGCCGTGATCCGGCGCGGCACGCGACGCGGCGCCAACGGGAGCTTCCCGCACATGACTGACTTCTTTCCGCAATTCGCCCAGCAGCTGGTCAACGGCCTGACGCTGGGTGCGATCTATGCGCTGATCGCCATCGGCTATTCGATGGTCTACGGCATCATCGGCATGATCAACTTCGCCCACGGCGAGATCTACATGATCGGCGCGTACGTGGGCCTCGTGACCCTGACCGCCATTGGCATCTCCGCCGGCTATCCGCTGCCGCTCGTGCTCGGCGCCGCACTGATCGTGTCGGTGATCGTCACCGGCCTGTACGGCTTCGCGGTCGAGCGCGTCGCGTATCGGCCGCTGCGCGGCGGCCCGCGCCTCGTGCCGCTGATCTCCGCAATCGGCATGTCGATCTTCCTGCAGAACTACGTGCAGATCGGCCAGGGCGCGCGCGACGTGTCCGTGCCCGTGCTGATCTCCGGCGCGTTCGACATTCATCTCGGCGGCGACTTCGACGTGACCATCCCGTATTCGCGGCTGATGATCGTTTGCGTGACGGTGGTGCTGATGATCGCGCTCACGCTGTTCATCGGGCACTCGCGGATGGGCCGTGCGTGCCGCGCGTGCGCCGAGGACATGAAGATGGCGAACCTGCTCGGCATCGACACGAACCGCGTGATCTCGTTCACATTCGTGCTCGGCGCGATGCTGGCCGCCGTCGGCGGCGTGCTGATCGGGCTGACGATCGGCAAGCTGAATCCGTATATCGGCTTCGTCGCGGGCATCAAGGCGTTCACCGCCGCGGTGCTCGGCGGGATCGGCAGCATCCCGGGCGCGATGCTCGGCGGCGTGCTGCTGGGCCTCGCAGAAACCTTCGCCGCAGGCTACATGCCGGCCGAGTACAAGGACGTCGTCGCGTTCGGCCTGCTCGTGCTGATCCTGCTGTTCCGCCCGACCGGCCTGCTCGGCAAGTCGGACATCGAAAAGGTTTGACGGAGACGCAGATGAGTACAGTCATTTCCGTTCGCCGCCCGGCCGCCGACGCTTCGTTCGGCCAGGCGCTGAAAAATGCCATGGCCGCCGCGCTCCTGACGGCGATCCTCACGATTCCCGTGCTCGGCCTGCAGCTGAAGCTCGACGGCTACCAGGTCGTGCTCACGCCGCACTGGCGGCCGGTGTGGATCGCGGTCGCGGCCGTGTTCCTGTTCCAGTTGTTCAAGCCGTGGCTCGTGCGCGCGAAATCGGCGGTGAAGCTGCCGGCGATGCCCGCGATGGGCGCACAGCAGCAGCGCGTGGTCGTGTGGGTGCTGCTCGCGGTCGGGCTCGTGTGGCCGTTCTTCGGTTCGCGCGGCGCGGTGGATGTCGCGACGCTCGCGCTGATCTACGTGATCCTCGGCCTCGGGCTGAACATCGTGGTCGGGTTCGCGGGGCTGCTCGATCTCGGCTATGTCGGGTTCTACGCGGTCGGCGGCTATACGTACGCGATGCTGAACCAGTACTTCGGGCTGTCGTTCTGGGAATGCCTGCCGCTCGCCGCGATCGCGGCGGCGACGTTCGGCTTCCTGCTCGGCTTCCCGGTGCTGCGGCTGCGCGGCGACTATCTCGCGATCGTCACGCTCGGCTTCGGCGAAATCATCCGCCTGCTCGCGAACAACCTGACGAGCCTCACCGGCGGCCCGGACGGCATCTCGGGCATCGCGAAGCCGACGGTGTTCGGCTTCGAGATGGCGCGCTCGGCGAGCGTCGAAGGCGCGAAGACCTTCCATGAACTGATCGGGCTGGAATACAGCGGCGAGCACATGGTGATCTTCCTGTACCTGATCGCGCTGGTGCTGGTCGGCTTCACGCTGTTCGTGACGAGCCGCCTGATCCGCATGCCGATGGGCCGTGCGTGGGAAGCGCTGCGCGACGACGAGATCGCGTGCCGCTCGCTGGGTCTCAACCCGACGCGCATCAAGCTGTCGGCGTTCACGCTCGGCGCGGCGTTCGCGGGCATCGGCGGCGCGTTCTTCGCGGCGCGCCAGGGCCTCGTGAATCCTGAATCGTTCACCTTCATCGAATCGGCGCTGATCCTCGCGATCGTCGTGCTCGGCGGGATGGGCTCGCAGCTCGGCGTGATTCTCGCGGCGATCCTGCTGACCGTGCTGCCGGAAGTCGCGCGCGGCTTCGCGGAGTACCGGATGCTGATTTTCGGTCTGGTGATGGTGTTGATGATGATGTGGCGTCCGCAGGGCCTGCTGCCCGCGAGCCGTCCCCACGTGGAGCTGCCGCAATGAGCGCGAATGCAGAACTGTTGAAGGTCGCCGGGCTGCAGATGCGCTTCGGCGGGTTGCTCGCGGTGGACGGCATCGATTTCGACGTGCGCCGCGACGAGGTGTTCGCGATCATCGGGCCGAACGGCGCGGGCAAGACCACGGTGTTCAACTGCGTCGGCGGCTTCTACAAGCCGACCGGCGGCGACGTCGTGCTCGACGGTCACCCGATCGCGGGGTTGCCGAGCCACAAGATCGCGGTGAAGGGGCTGGTGCGCACGTTCCAGAACATCCGCCTGTTCAAGTCGCTGACGGTCGTCGAGAACCTGCTCGTCGCGCAGCACCGCAAGGTGAAGGCGGGGCTGCTGCCCGGCCTGTTCTCGACGCCCGCGTATCGCCGCGCCGAGAAGGAAGCGCTCGAACGCGCGGCCGTGTGGCTCGACCGGATGGGGCTGAAGTCGGTCGCCAACCGGCCGGCCGGCACGCTGTCGTACGGGCACCAGCGGCGTCTGGAGATCGCGCGCTGCATGATCACCGAGCCGCGTTTGCTGATGCTCGACGAGCCGGCGGCCGGCCTCAACCCGCAGGAGAAGATCGAGCTGCAGCACCTGATCGACAAGCTGCGCCGCGAGTTCGGCGTGTCGGTGCTGCTGATCGAACACGACATGAGCCTCGTGATGGGCGTGTCGGACCGCATCCTCGTGATGGAGCACGGCCGGCCGATCGTGATCGGCACGCCGGAAGCGGTCCGCAACGACCCGCGCGTGATCAAGGCGTATCTGGGGGAAGAGTGATGTTGAAGCTGGAACAGGTCCATACGCACTACGGCGCGGTCGAGGCGCTCGCGGGCGTGTCGATCGAGGTGAACAAGGGCGAGATCGTCACGCTGATCGGCAGCAACGGCGCCGGCAAGACGACGCTGATGATGACCGTGTGCGGCACGCCGCGCGCGTCGTCGGGCCGTGTGATGTTCGAGGGCAAGGACATCACCGCGATGTCGACGCACCAGATCATGCGGCAGGGGATGGCGATTTCGCCGGAAGGGCGGCGCGTGTTTCCGAGTTTGACGGTGCTCGAGAACCTGAAGATGGGCGGCTTCTTCGCGAGCCGTCACGAGATCGACGACGGTATCGAGCACGTGTTCAAGCTGTTTCCGCGCTTGAAGGAGCGTGCGACGCAACGGGCCGGCACGATGTCGGGCGGCGAGCAGCAGATGCTGGCGATCGGCCGTGCGCTGATGAGCAAGCCGCGCTTGCTGCTGCTCGACGAACCGACGCTCGGCCTCGCGCCGCTCGTGATCGCGCAGATCTTCGACATCATCCGGACGATCCGCGACGAAGGTGTCACGGTGTTCCTGGTCGAGCAGAACGCGAACAAGGCGCTGGGTGTGGCCGATCGCGGATATGTGCTCGAAACGGGGAGGGTGGTGCTCGCCGATACGGGCGCGAATTTGCTCGCGAACGACCGGATCAAGCAGGCGTACCTCGGCGGTTGATGAGGGAGGTCGCCGGCCTGCAATGGGCCGGCGGCGCCGCTGATCTGATTGGCGTCTTCTTCTTGTGACGCTTTGGAACACAGGTTTGCAGGAAATGTGTAGCCGATCCAGCTTCGATCGTAGCCGAATCGGCTACATTTAACTTGCCGATCCGGACTGACAAGAGCATTCGTCGGGACGATATCTCGTAGCCAATTCGGCTACAATCGTAGCCAATCATGCTACGATCCATTGCCTCGACCCTATTTAGCGACTACCGGCGCCGTGTGCTGGGCCTGCTCCTGTTGCGGCCTGATCAGGCGTTACACGTTCGCGAAATTGCCCGTTTGACGGGCACAACCCCCGGTACCCTGCACAAGGAACTGAGCAAACTGGCCGAAGCTGGCATCTTGAGCCGTGATCGACAGGGAAATCAGGTTGTTTATCGCGCCAATCGAAGCTGTCCGATCTATGAGGAGCTGGCTTCGATCATGCGAAAGACCTCGGGCATGGGTGACGTGCTGGCTGAAGCACTGCTGCCTTGCGCCGAGCAAATCGCCGTGGCGTTCGTATTCGGCTCGGTCGCGCGCGGCCAGGAGACGGCGGACAGCGATGTCGACGTGATGGTGATCGGTTCGGTCGGGTTCGCTGCGGTGGTAGGAATGCTTTACGATGCTCAAGCGACATTGGGGCGGGATATCAATCCCCAAGTACTGTCGTCCGACGAGTTTCGTGCCGGTGTCGACCGGCAAGACGCATTCTTGCGGGACGTGCTTGGAAAACCCAAGATCTTCTTGATCGGTAGCGACGATGACCTTGCAGAACTTACTCGGCGTTAGCCTCGACGTGGTCCAGCCGGACCGGGAACAAGCGACGCGGCTGCTGGCTGCTGCGGAGCGAAATCTGGCGGATGCGCAACTCGAGGGATTGAGCAACGAAAACCGCTTTGACGCGGCCTATAAGGCGATCATGCAACTTGCGATGCTGGCGTTGCACGCGAATGGCTTTCGCACGATGACGAGCCGACCGGGACATCACCAGACAGCGATCCAGACGCTTCCGCAGACGATCGGCCTGCCGGTCGATCGCATGATCGTGCTCGACGCGCTGCGCAAGCAGCGCAATCTGTCGGATTACTCCGGGGAGGTGGTTCAAGCGTCCGCGGTAAATGAGTGTTTTGCCAGTGCGACGGCGCTCATGATCGACGTGAAGACGTGGTTGACGACGAACAAACGCGAGTTGCTGGAAGCGCAATAGCTACGGCGGTTCTGAAGCGCCATCGTGCCTGGGTTTCGACTGCGACCTCGGGCAATTCTCGTGACACGACTCGAGGAGACAACCGATGAAGGTCAAACGAATCGTCGCCAATATCGATACGCAGTCGGTCGACGACGCGAAGCGTTTCTATCAGCAGATCTTCGGTCTCGACTTGCTGATGGATCACGGCTGGATCGCAACCTACGGTAATGCCGAGCAGATGGATGTGCAGATCAGCTTCGCATCGCAAGGCGGATCGGGCACGCCGACGCCCGACCTGTCGATCGAGGTCGACGATCTCGACGAAGCGCTCGCGCGCGTGCATGCGGCGGGCGTTCCGGTCGAATACGGCCCGGTCGACGAGCCGTGGGGCGTTCGGCGCTTTTACGTGCGCGATCCGCTCAGCAAGCTTGTCAACGTGCTGGCGCATCGCTGACCTGAAGCGTCGGGTTCGAACCGGCGTTCATGCATGCAACGCCAGCCCTTTCACCGCCTTGTCCACGGCCTTCTTCGGCCCGTGCAACGCCAGCCCGACCAGATCCAGATTTACCGCATCCTCGGCGCGAAACACCTCGCGGTTGGCCGCGTCGTGCCCGGTGGAAAACATCGCGCGCACGTAAGGCACGATCGAGAGTTCGCGCGACAGCGCCTGCCGGTGCGCGGCCTGCAATCCGTTCAAATCGGCCGCGAACACCAGCATCGGCTGGCCGAACATCCTGGCGTAGCGATTTCCGGCCGCATCCTCATAAGGCTCGCCGAGCGCTTCGGGCGCGCCGGCCGCGACGCCCGTCGCGAGAAACGCGACGACATTGAGTTTCTGCCACGCCGCGAGATCGTCGCGCACGATCAGTGCCACTTTCGTATCGAACATGCTTGCTCCTCATTGGGGCACTCATGATCGGATGCCGCGTGCGATCAGTCTGGAACGTTTGTGCACATTTGCCGGTAGGCGGCCGGGGTGATCCGGTACGCGCGGCGGAACCAGCGGCCCAGATGGCTCTGGTCGGCGAAGCCGACGTCCGCGGCCGCCTGCGCGGGCGTGCGGCCGGCCGCCAGCAGCCGACGCGCGGCACGCAACCTCAAGCGCACCAGATACGCGTGCGGCGACGTGCCGAACGCGCGCTGAAACAGCCGGGTCAGCCGGAACCGGTCGATCCCGGCGACGCTGGCGAGTTCGTCGAGCCCGAGGTTGCCGTCCATCTGCGCATGCAGCAGATCGCGAACGCGCGCGATCGCGGGCGGCACGACACCGCCTTCCAGCGCGAGCGTGCCGCGCAGTTCGCCGCCGAGTCGCGTCAGCAGGCGGTCGAGCGTCTGGTCGCGCGCGAGTCGGCCCTCGTTACCGTGGATCGCGAGAAACGCCTGCCTGATCGCGTCGACGAGGCCGCGGTTGTCGACGAGCGTATGGCCGAACGCGGCCTCGACGCCGCCGAGGCCCGGCAAATCCAGCCGGCGCGCCGCGCGCTCGACCCATGCCTGCGGCAGATACAGCATCCCGTAGGTGAAGCCGCCTGCTTCGGGCGCATGGCCGTCGTGCATCGCGCCCGGCTCGATCAGGATCGCGCGGCCGGGCACGCTCGTATGCAGCGACCGGTGGCACTGGAATTGCTGGACGCCCTGTTCGGTGAAGCCGACCAGCATGTCGTCGTGATCGTGCGCGTCGTAGGCATGGCCGTTGAAATGCGCATGCAGGCTTTCGATGCCGGTTTCCTGATCGCGGCGCGCGACGAGCCAGTGGTCGGGCGTGCCGATGTCTTTCGTCGCAGTCGTCATTGGATGCCTCGCGCGTCGTCGTTGCGTGACCGGTAGTGTACGCAGGTCGCGTGATGCCGGTGGCAGGCGCGGGCGGTTCGTTCGGTGATCGTGCGAGAAGCGATGCGGGAATCCGTCGCGCCGGTCGGTCGGACCGGCGCGACGGATTGCGCGATGTGGGGAAGGGTGTTACCGCGTGCCGCTACAGCGCGCGTTCGATCGCCTGTCCGAGCAGCGACAAGCCGAGGTCGATCTCTTCCTCGCTGACGGTCAGCGGCGGCGCGATCCGGAACACGCCGCCCATGCCGGGCAACTGCACGATGTTCATGCTGAGCCCGAGGTTCATGCACTCGCGCGTGATCTTCGCGCCGAGCCCGTCCGCCGGTTCTTTCGTCCGGCGATCCTTGACGATCTCGACACCGAGCAGCAGCCCGCGTCCGCGCACGTCGCCGATGCAGTCGAACCGCTCCATCAGGTCGAGCAGGCCGCGCCTGAGCCGGTCGCCCATCGCGTTCGCGCGTGCGACGAGCCCGTCGCGCTGCACCACGTCGAGCACGCGCAGGCCGACGGCCGCCGGCAGCGGATCCGACACGTGCGTCGTATAGAACAGGTAACCGAGCTCGTGCGCGCGTTCCTCGATCGCCGCGGACGTCACGATGGCCGCGAGCGGCAGCCCGGCGCCGAGCGTTTTCGACAGCGTCAGGATGTCGGGCGTCACGCCGTCGTGCTGGCACGCGAACATCGTGCCGGTGCGCCCGACGCCCGTCTGCGCCTCGTCGAGGATCAGCAGCATCCCGCGCTCCTCGCACTTGCGCTTGAGCGCCGCCATATAGCCTTCCGGCAGTTCGATGATCCCGCCCGAACTGAGGATCGGCTCAGCGATGAACGCCGCGAGGTTGCCGCTCGACTGGCGATCGATCAGGTCGAACGCGTAGTCGAGTTCGGCGAGAGGGTCGTAGGCGCCGTTGCGCTCGAAGCGCGGCCGGTACGTGAACGGCGCCGGAATCGCGTACGAGCCGACGGCGGCCGGGCCGACGCCCTTGCGGCCCGCGCTGTACGTGGCCGATGCGGCCGCGCCCGTCATCCCGTGCCACGACTGCGCGAAACCGACGATCTCGTACTTGCCGGTGACGAGCTTCGCCATCCGGATCGCCGCTTCGTTCGATTCCGCGCCGGTGCTGAGCAGCAGCGCGCGGTCGAGCCCGTCGGGCGTGATGTCGGCGAGGCGCGTCGCGAGATCGACGACCGGCCGCGACAGCATCCCGCTGAACAGGTGGTCGAGCTTGCCCGCGTATTCGCCGATGACGGAGACGATCTCCGGATGGCTGTGGCCGAGCACCGCGCTCATCTGCCCCGACGTGAAATCGAGGATCGCGCGGCCGTCCGCGTCGTAGACGAAGCTGCCTTTCGCGCGCTCGATGATCATCGGCTCGAACGTGCCGCCGTAGCGGACCAGATGCTGCCTGGCGTTGCGCCAGAAGGTTGCGTCGTCGTTCAGGGACATCGGGCTTCTCCGGGCAAAAGGGGCAGGGATCGCTTGCAGTCTAGGCGCGCGTCTGGTTTGATGGAAACGAATAGTTCTTATGCAAGGTAGAAAAGGAGCTAATACCTTGGGACGCTCGCTCGACATCGACCTGCTGCGTTCGTTCGTCGTGATCGCCGAAGTGCGCGCGCTCAGCCGCGCGGCCGCGCGCGTCGGCCGGACGCAGTCCGCGCTCAGCCAGCAGATGAAGCGGCTCGAAGAGATCGTCGACCAGCCGCTGTTCCAGCGCACCGGCCGCGGCGTGGTGCTGACGCACCCGGGCGAGCGGCTGCTCGTGCATGCGCAGCGCATCCTGCGGCTGCACGACGAGGCCATGGCCGACCTGTGCGGCACGGGGTTGTCGGGGACCATCCGGTTCGGGTGCCCGGACGATTACGCGGAGGTGTTTCTGCCGTCGCTGCTGCGGCAGTTTTCGAGCCAGCATCCGCAGGCGATCGTTGAAATCGTCTGCGGGCCGACGCCGCGGCTGCTCGAACAGCTCGAGAAACGCGCGGTCGATCTCGCGATGATTTCATTACCGGACGACGGGGCGAGCGACGACATCATTCGTCGCGAGCAACTGGTCTGGATCGGCTATCCGGGGCTCGAACCCGCGCATTTCGAGCCGTTGCCGCTCGCGCTGTCCGATCGCGATACGCTCGATCACATCGCGGCTTGCGAAGCGCTGGATCGCGCCGGCCGCGATTATCGTGTCGCGTATGCGAGCAGCAGCCTCGCGGGGCTGATCGCGCTGGTGCGCTCAGGGCAGGCGTTCGCGGTGATGACGCAGACGGCCGTGCCGGCCGACCTGGCGATCGTCAACGGCGATCCGCGGTTGCCGCCGTTGCCGGCCGTGGGCATTACGCTGCGGTTCGACCGGAAACGGCCGTCGCATTTGACGACGGTGTTCGCCGAGCATATCCGGCTGACGCTGCCGTTGTTGTGACGGGCGATGCGCGTGACCGTCGCGCCGCCGTTTTCCGCAGCTCCGAATCAGCCGACCATCGATGAGGTTTGTGCAGGCGCGCGGTCATTCAGATCCACGGCCGTATCGCGCATCCGGATCTTCACCTGCATGCCCGGCATATTTGGTTCGGTTTCCTGATATTAATTGACCGGATCGGAATCGGCGCCGATGCAGCAGGCGGCGACTGACCGCAAAGCGCGGAGAGCCCGCTGCACCCGTTACGCGCGGGCCAATCGACGTGCAGCCAGCAGCCCGACGGCGAGCAGCACCGCGACATACGCGGCGACCCCCGCCCACGCGCCATGCTGCCAGAACGACCCGCCGACCGAACCGAGGACGCTTGACCCGAGATAGTACGCAAGCAGGTACAGTGAAGCGGCGTGCCCCTTCGCGGATCCCGCGAGGTGGCCGACCCAGCCGCTCGCGACCGCATGGGCGACGAAGAAGCCGATCGTGACGAGCACGATGCCGACGATGATCGCGGCGAGCGAATGCGACAGCGTCAGCGCGAGGCCCGCCGCGAATACGAGGATGCCGCTGACAAGCACCGGTGCGCGTCCGAGACGGTCGGCGAGCGCGCCGGCGCTCGACGAAGACACCATCCCGAACAGGTAGGCGCCGAAGATCAGGCCGCACTCGGTCGAGCTCAGGTTGAAAGGGGCCGCCGTGAGCCGGAACCCCGCGTAGTTGTAGATCGTCACGAACGCGCCCATCACCAGGAAGCCGATCGCGAACACGAACGGGAGCCGGGCGTGATGCAGTTGCGCGTTCCACAGCCGAACATGGTGACGCAGCGTCAGATCGGTGCGCTTCACGAAGCGCCGCGATGGCGGCAGCAGCATCACGAAGGCGACCGCCGCGACGAGATCGACGACGCCGATCGTCAGCATCGCGGTCCGCCACGAGAAGTGTTCTTCCAGCGCACTCATGCCGATCCGTCCGATCATGCCGCCGAACGCGGTCCCGCCGACATAGAGCCCCATCGAGAAACCGAGCCCGTCGGACGCGATTTCTTCCGCGAGATAGGCCATTGCAACCGCCGGGACGCCGCCCAGCGCGAAACCTTCGAGCGCACGCCAGACCAGCAGCAGGTTCCAGTTCGGCGACAGCGCGGCGAACACGTTGAACAGGGCGGCCAGCGTCATCGACGCGAACATCAGCCCGCGTCGTCCGACGCGTTCGGACAGTGCGCCGGCGCACAAGATGGACACCGCCAGCATCCCGGTCGACAACGACAGCGACAGCGAACTCGATGCCGCGCCGAGCCCGAACTCCCGTGCGAACGCGGGAAGCAGCGGCTGGACGCAGTACAGCAGCGAGAAAGTGGAAAAACCGGCCAGGAAAAGCGCCAGCGCGATGCGCTTGTACGCGGCCGAGCGCGGGGACACGCCGGCAGGCAGCGCATCGGATGCGGCGTTCTGCGTGCCGGGCGTGGATCGGGAAATCGAAGCGGAGGACATGGGTGCACTCGATGTGCGACGGAATGCCTGAATTCTTGCGTACCGTCATGTATATGTCCAATATATGAAAGAAACCGTAGCGATATGTTTAACCACTGGCTGACGAGCCGGCCCGGCTCACCGTGAGGTCACCTAGCGAATGGAACTCCGACATTTCCGATACTTTCTGGCCGTGGCGGCCACGTCGAATTTCACCAAGGCGGCCGAAACGCTCGGCATCGGGCAGCCGCCGTTGAGCCAGCAGATCAAGGCGCTCGAGAGCGAACTCGGCGTGGAGCTGTTCAAGCGGACCGCGCGCGGTGCCGAGCTGACGCTGGCGGGCGAGGTCTTCGCGGAAGAGGCGCGCCGCGTGCTCGACGATGCCGAGCGCGCGGCACGGGCGGCAAGGCGGGCCGCACGCGGCGAAACCGGGCATTTGCGGGTCGGCTTCACCGGGACGGCGGCGTTCAATTCGAAAGTGTCGGATTTGATTCGCCGCTTTCGGGAGGCGTTTCCGGACGCCGAGCTGACGTTGCAGGAGGCGACGTCGCGCGTCCTGCTGGAGGCGCTGGATGCCGGGCATCTCGACGTCGCGATCGTGCGGCCGGAACGCCGTGTTGCCACGACGTTGCGGGTATCCGACTGGGACGAGGAACCGATGTTCGTCGCGCTGCCCGTGGCGCACCGGCTGGCGCAGCGTCGGCGCATCGATCTGGCCGAGCTGGCCGACGAGTCGTTCGTGCAGGTGCCGCGGGAAGCCGGCAGCGCGCTGTTCGACGACATCGTCGCCGCATGCAACGCCGCAGGATTCGAGCCGCGGATGGCGCAACCCGCGCCGCAGATTGCGTCCGCGGTGACGCTGGTCGCTGCCGGGCTCGGCGTGTCTGTCGTGCCGAAGGCGATTACGCAGGTGCAGGTTGCCGGGGTCGTCTATCGGCCGTTCGCGGGCAATGCGCTTCGTGCAAGGCTGGCCATTGCGTCGCGATGCGACGAGCCGTCGGCGGTCGTTCGCAATTTTCTTTTGCTGGCCTAGCTGCCGGCCGCCGCTGCGGGGAGAACGGGCGTGCCGAACGTCCTGCATTTGTGCAGTGGGCAGAGGGTGGCACTGCCCGACGGCGACGAGCCGCTCACTGTGCCGGCTGATGGCCCGCGTTCTGTCCGTTCAACGCTGCTACGCGTGCCTGGGCGGCCTGCAGGTTTTCCGGGAACTGCGTGCTTCTGGCCATGGACGGCTTATAACCCGCCTGTTCGATTTGAATGAGCTCGTTGCGGACCTCCGCACGGGTTTTCGCCGGCTTCTCCGGTTGGGCGAACGACACGACGGGAACGGCGATCATTGCCGCAATGGCGAAAGCTTTAATAAAGGATTCCATAATGATTTACTCCGATGCAGTTACGTGCGGCGCTCTCTACCTTCTTGTCAGCTACCGGTAAGAACAGTGTAGCCGAGACCGCATTCCGATGCTGGTAAAACATGATTGCTCAAGCGCGCAATTCTGGTTCTGCGCACGTCATTTCGAAAAAATCGATCCGTTCGATCGAAATGCTTGAGACATGGAGGAAGGAAAATGACCTAGCATCGTCTGATCGAAGACATGCTTGTTCGAAGGGCGTCCTGACCGACCCCTGATAGAGAAGCCGGCAATGATCCGGATCGGATCACCGGAGGTTTTCCCCGGGCGGCGCGAGATTCGCTCGAATGGTGAACCAGGTCGACCGGACCGTCAGTGTTCACCGCAGCGCAATGAATTGCTCGAGCAGATCCGGGCGATCGAACTTGTCGCGCCACCATCGCAGGGCGCGCCCGGCTTCGTCGTCGCGCCATGCCAGATAGCACTGGGCCGTTTCGCGCATCCCGGCCACGTGGCGCGTCACAAGCCTGCCTTCGTCGATCGCGCGGGCGGCAAGGCCTGCGGGTAGCGTGCCGACCGCAAGTCCCTCGCACTGCACCGCGAGTTTTGTCGCAAGGGTCGGCACCGCGAGGTAGGGTTGGGACGGCTGGAACGCCGCCGAGCGCAGGAGCGATTCGCGCGAAGGGCCGCCGACCAGTGCGCAACGATATTGAGTCACGGCACTGAGCGTGATCGGTTCCGGCATTTTCGCGAGAGGGTGATGCGGCGCGACCGCAAACACATAACGCAGCATGCCGATCGGGCGCGCGACGATGTCCGTCAGCGCAGGGGGCTCTCCCGTTGCGCCGACGACGAGATCCGCGCGCCCCGAAACGAGCGCATCCCAGGTTCCGCCGAGCACCTCGGTCGACAGGTGCAAACGCGTGCCCATCTCGAGTGCGTCGAATTCATGCACGTAGGGCCAGAATCCTGCAAACGGCAGCACTTCATCGACGCACACGCGCAGCTCGGTCTCCCAGCCATCGTGGATCCGCTGTGCCCTCAGTTCGAGTTGCTCGGCGGCGGCGAGCAGCCGGCGGCCTTCCTCGACGACGACGCGCCCCGCGCGCGTCAGCTTCGCACGGCGGCCGCTGCGGTCGAACAACGTGACTCCCAGGTCGCTCTCGATCTTCTGCACGAGGTAGCTGAGGGTCGACGGCACGCGGTGCAGCAGGGTGGCCGCATCGGCGAACGTGCTCGTCCGATCGATCGCATCCAGTGCTTCGAGGGCTTCGAGTGACAGTTTCAATTCCGCTTTCCTCAGTGCGTTAACGGGGGGCGCATGTCCGACATGCTTTCGTCGATCGTGGTGTTCCGCGAGCAGTCCGCGACAGGCCATGCAGCGTGTTGCCGGTCCGATGGACTGTCTGCTGTCGCTATCGTCTTCGATCAGGAAAATTCAGGTGTCTTAAGAAAAATAATCTTGCCGTCGTGTAACTTGTGAAGGCGCGAATCGGATGAAGCCACGGTCGAACCAAGTCGAACTGGCGCCGGCACGCTGCAGCTTGTCATTCAATCATCGACGAAAAAAGGAGAATCACATGAACAAGTCCGGCTTGAGGCCGCTCGCACTCGCAGTACTGACGGGAGTCGTGCTGCTGGGTGCGCCGGTTGCGCACGCACAGGATTCGGATGCTGTGCCGGCAGCGGCCAGTGCCCCGATGTCGAAGCAGGAGTTGAAAGCGCAACGCAAAGCGCAGCGCAAGGACGCCCGGCTGAAGCGGAACCAGGAACTGCGTGCGCTCGAGAAGAACGGCTATCGCATGAACAAGGACGATCACTATCCGCAGAGCCTCCAAAGGGCGGAACACAAAGCCGCAGAACAGAAAGCCGCCGCCGGCGCATCCGCGCCCGGGCAATAACCATCCCGTGCCGCATCTGCTCCGCTGCCAGGCGGGGCAGGTGACGGCGTCCGCCTGCACCTTCTTGCGCGCACCTCGTCCGCCCGCGTCACGCAACCATCGGGAAACGCGCGCTCCGTTGACGCGGTTTTATGCAAACGGTTGCGTTCCACAGGATACCCATATTCATCGTCTGATTCCGATGGATTAGGGTTAACGCTCTATCTGCCCGGGCAAATCGACGAGTACTATTGCATCAACTTATGCAAACGGTTGCATGGAGGATGTCATGGCGGAACAAGCGGTATTGAGTGCGATTACCGACGATCCCGCGTCCGTGACCGCGATCGTCAAGGCGGCGATGGCGGGAACCCGGGACGCTCGGCTGAAGGAAATCGTCAATGCATTGGTCGATCACGGGCATGCGTTCCTGAAGCAGGTGAAGCTGACGGACGAGGAGTTCGAGCGCGGTCTCTCGTTTCTCCGTGCCGCAGGGCACGCATGCAACGAGCGGCACAACGAGGTTGTGCTCCTGTCGGACGTCCTTGGTTTTTCGACGCTGGTCGCATTGCTGAACAATTCCGACTCGACCGACCGCACGCCGGGCGCGTTGCTCGGGCCGTTCTATCGCGGGGGTTCGCCGGTCTACGAAGACGGCCAATCGATCGCAAGCCCGGGGTCGCCTGGCTCGCCTCTTTTCATGCGCGGTCGTGTGCTCGACGTGTCGGGGCGGCCGGTCGGAAACGCGGCGGTCGATGTGTGGCAAGCGTCGCCGGTCGGTCTCTACGAGAACCAGGACCCGGGCCAGCCTGACCGCAATTTGCGCGGCCGCTTTCATACCGATGCGCAGGGGCGGTTCAACTTCCGTACCGTGCGTCCCGCCGGTTACCCGGTGCCCGTCGATGGCCCCGTCGGCACGCTGCTCGAGGCGCAGAACCGCCATCCGTACCGGCCCGCGCACATCCACTTCGTGATCGTCGCGGAAGGTCATGCGACGTTGGTGTCGCAGGTGTTCGCCGATGATTCGGAGCATCTCGACTCGGACGTCGTGTTCGGCGTGAATCGTCGCCTCGTCGGCAATTTCGAGCGCCATGACCCGCAGACGGGGCCGTACGCGGAAGCGGGCGAGGCGTATTACACGCTCGATTTCGAATTCATCATGGCCGACGGTACGCCGACGTACCCGACGCCGCCCATCGACTGAACAGGAGGCGGCAGTGCCACGCAATCTGAACGAAAAAGTCGCTGTCATTCTCGGCGGTACCGGCGGGATCGGCGTCACGACCGCAATGCATTTCGCCGAAGCGGGCGCGCGCGTTGTCGTTGTCGGACGAAGCGACCTGGACGCCACGCAGCGCATCGCGGACAAACTGCCCGGCGAAGGGCATTCGGCCGCGCTCGCGACGATTACCGACAGCGCGACGCTCACCGCGCTCGCCGACGATGTGCGCAAGCGATACGGGCGGGCGGACATCCTGGTGAATGCCGCCGGCTTCACGAAGCCGGTTCGCCATGCGGACCTCGATGCGCTGACGGACGACCTGATCGACGAGATCATGCAAGTCAACTGGCGCGGCCAGTTCGCGGCGATCCGGGCATTTCGTGCGCTGCTCGACGAATCGGGCGACGGGCTCGTCGTCAATGTGTCGTCCATCGCGGGGACGACCGGCAATGGCAGCAATGTCGCGTACTGCGCCGCGAAAGCGGGAATCGATGTGATGGCGCTGTCGCTGGGCCGCGCGCTGGCACCGCGCATTCGCGTCGTGAACGTGTCGCCCGGCGTCGTGGATACGCAATTCGTTCCCGGGCGCGGCGACGATTTCAACGAGAAGGCCGCCGCGACGACACCGCTGCGCCGGATCGGCGCGCCGGACGACGTCGCTGCCGCCATCGTCGCGTGCGCGACGACGCTGACGTTCAGCACCGGCGCAACGATCGTCGTCGACGGCGGCCGCCGGCTGAACTGACTGCCTGGAGACCTTTCGATGCATGCTCGCAAGACCATCATTACGTGCGCCGTCACGGGCAACATCACGCGACCCGACCAGCATCCGGGCCTGCCGGTCACGCCCGAGCAGATCGCGAATGCTTCGCTCGAAGCCGCGCAGGCCGGCGCCGCCGTCGTGCACATCCATGTCCGCGATCCGGCCACGGGCAGGCCCTCGATGGACGTCGATCTCTATCGCGACGTCATGGCGCGGATTCGCGCGGTCGATCGCGAGTTGATCATCAACCTGACGACCGGTCCGGGCGGACGTTTCATTCCGAGCGACGAGGATCCCAAGGTGGCTGCGCCGGGCACCACGCTGCTGCCGCCCGAAAAGCGCGTGGAGCACATACTCGCACTCAAGCCGGACATCTGCAGCCTCGACCTGAACACGATGAATTCGGGGGCCGAGGTCGTCATCAACACGCCGAAGAACGTTACGCGGATGGCCGAGGCGATACGGCGGGCAGGCGTCAAGCCGGAGCTCGAGATCTTCGACTCCGGCGATATCCATCTGGCGCGAGACCTCATTGCGGGCGGGGTGCTCGACGGCCCGGGACTCTGGACGTTCGTCAGCGGCGTCAAGTATGGCTTCGCCGCGTCGCCGGAAACGCTGCTCTATGCGCGCAGCCTGCTGCCGCCGGGGGCGATATGGTCCGCGTTCGGGATCGGGCGTTTCGAGTTTCCGATCGTCGCGCAGGCGTGGCTCGCGGGCGGGCACGTGCGTGTCGGCCTCGAGGACAACATCTATATCGAGAAAGGCGTGCTCGCCGAGAGCAATGCGGCGCTCGTCGCGCGAGCACGCGAGATCGTCACGCTGCTCGGTGGCGAGATCGCGACGAGCCGCGACGCGCGCGAATGCCTCGGCCTTGCATCCTGAGCGCAACCCGACGCACGCTCATTCAGGGCGACGCATGGATGCGCGGTGGGCCGACGGTCGCCGCGCCATGTGTCCGAATCGACCATTTCCAGGAATCAATCGAGCATGAAATGCATTCGCGTCCAGCAGAAAAGCGCTGATATCAGCGCGCTCGCACTGAGCATCGACACGCAGCCTGTCCCGGCGATCGATACGACCGACTGCCTGATCGAGATCGAGAGCGCGGGCGTCAATCCGAGCGATGTGAAGGCCGTGCTCGGGTTCATGCCGCACGCGGTGTGGCCGCGTACGCCGGGCCGGGATTACGCGGGGCGCGTGATCGACGGCCCGCCGGACCTGATCGGCAAGGAGGTCTGGGGCAGCAGCGGCGAGCTCGGCATCCGGCGCGACGGAACCCATGCCAGCCATCTCGTTGTGCCGGCGCACAGCGTGCGCGAGAAACCGGCCAACCTGACGATGGACGAGGCGGGATCGATCGGCGTGCCGTTCGTCACCGCTTTCGAGGGATTGCACCGTGCCGGCGGCGTGCGGCGCGGCGACGTCGTGCTCGTGCTGGGTGCAAACGGCAAGGTCGGGCAGGCGACCGTCCAGCTCGCGACCATGGCGGGGGCGGAGGTGATCGGTGTCGTGCGCGACGATCCGTCGTACATCGGGCACGCCACCGGCGACGTGACGATGATCAACGCGTCCGCGGAGCCGTTCGACGAGCTCGTGCTCGAGATGACGGCCGGCCGTGGCGCAAACATCGTCTACAACACGGTCGGGAGTCCGTATTTCGAGCGTGCGAATCGCGCGATGGGCGTGCGCGGCACGCAAATCCTCATCTCGACGATCGAGCGCGCGGTGCCGTTCGACATCTTCGCGTTCTATCGCGGGCAGCACACCTACGTCGGGATCGACACGCTCGCGCTCGACACGCGGCACTGCGCCGACGTCCTCGATGCGCTGTTGCCGTCGTTCGAGCAGGGTTCGTTGAAGCCGTTCCCGATCGATGCCGGCTCCGTGTTCGATCTTGCGGATGCGGCGCACGCGTATCGGACGGTGTTCAGCGGTACCGCGAACCGGGTGTTGCTCAAGCCGTGAACGTGACGCGCTTTCGCGATGCGCCCGAATACTTCCCGCCGAATCACTTCGGGATGCAATGCGTACGCCTGCAAGGACGCGAGGCAGGCCCGGCCGAATCGCTCTGGCTCGGCGTGTCGACGATCGAGCCGGGCGGGCACACGACGATGGACGGATCGGGCGTCGAGAAGCATTACGTCGTGCTGGAAGGTCAGGTGTGCGTAGACGCAGACGGCGTCGAAGTCGAATTGCAGGTGTTCGATTCGTGCCGCCTCGCGCCGGGCGAGCGGCGTTCGCTGCACAACCGGTCGGACCGTCCGGCCAGGATCCTGCTCGCGATGCCGTTCGCGCGCCCACCGCGCGACTAGATGCGGAGGCGGGGCGGGTGGCGCAATGCCGCCCGCGACAGATCGATGCGGCCGCGAGCGGCTACGACGGTCGCGAAAACCGGATGATCCGGCAAGCCGCAAGCCATTTCGGTCAGGTTTCCGGACGCCCGCAACCTTATATTTGTCTCACCCGATTCACACCGGCGCGCGGGGACGGCAACGACCGTTTCGGTAACCGTACGATCGACGCGACGCGTCAGTTCGCGCGCGCCCGGCTGCCCCCCGCCCGAGGGGCACCCGTCGATCCGCGCACGATCAGTTCAGGCGGCAGCGTGATGCGCAACGGCGCCTTGCCCGGTGTCGTGATCATGCCGAGCAGCAGGCGTGCGGCCTGACGGCCCATCTCGCGATGCTGGATTCGGAGTGTGGTCAGTGACGGATTCAGCATGTCGAGCAGCGGCATGTCGTTGTGCCCGATCAGCGAGATGTCCTTCGGGCACGCGATCCGCCGCTCGGCGAACACGTCATAGCAGCCGAGCGCAATCAAATCGTTCGCCGCGATGATGGCGGTCACGCTGCGATGCGTGTCGAGCAACTGTGCGCATGCGACGCGCCCGGCTTCGCGCGTGAACTCGGCCGCTTCCACGACGACGTTGGCCGCAAGATGGTGCTGCTGGGTGGCGATCTGGAAGCCCTGCAGTCGCGACAGGCCGGTCGCGAGCCGTTCCGGCCCGGACAGGTGCGCGATGCGCGTATGCCCGAGACCGACCAGATGCTCGACCGCGAGCCGCATCGAGAGGAAATCGTCATTGACGACTTCGGGTACGTGGCCGCCGTCCTCGCCGCGATTGACGAGCACGACCGGCACGCCGTCGAGGATGCAGCGCCGTACGAGCGGGTCGTGCCGCGCGGCGGTAGCGAGGATCAGCCCGTCCACCTGGCGCTCGAGCATCTGCTCGAGCATCCGTTCCTGGTTCCTGGGCTTGCCGACGATGTTCGCGATCAGCACGCCATAACCTTCGGCCGCGAGCTCCTCCTCGATCCCGCAGACCATCGGCGGGAACACCGGGTTCGAGATGTCGGGCAGGCACACGCCGATCACCTTCGATTGCCCGCCGCGCAGTGCGGAGGCGAGCCGGTTCTGTCGATAGCCGAGCGACTTGGCCACGGCGAGCACGCGGCGCACGACCTCATCGCCGATCAGGTGGCGTGTGGCCGGATTGAGCACGCGCGACACCGTCGACGCATTGACGGATGCCGCCGCGGCGACTTCGCGAATCGTGACGCGGCCGGTGCCGCGCGTTTCGGGGGATGGGCTCATGGAACCTGCTGGTGAATAGGGATCCGATTGTATCGATGCAATGGGTTGCGATCAATGTTGCAGGTGAAACCCTAATGTTTTCAGCACTAAACCTCATTGACAGGGTAATTGCCTTGGGTAGGATGTGCATACGTTTGCATAAAGTGAGTCACGTGCTCGATACAGCCGGTCGAAGCGGTTCCAGCGCCGAAGATGCCATCGGCGGTCGGGCACGCAGAAGCCCGGAAAAAGACGGGTCGATTAAAAGGTGCGACATGTAACGCCGATGCGTTACCTGGCCACCTTTTGTCTGAATTTATGCAAACGGTTGCACACTGTTGCCCAGGATGCCATGCCGGATGGCGGCGTGGCCAATGTGAACGACGTACAGGAGCCAGTGGATGGAGACGAACCCCAAACCCGAACGGCAGCCGGCACGCAGGCGGGCCGCGATGTGCATCGTCGCCGCGTCCGCGGCGGCGATCGGCATGTTCCATGGCGCGAGCGCGCTTGCGGCAAGCGAGACGATCGCCGCCTTCTACAAGAACCAGGTCGACCCGCATTTCGCGCTCGTTCGCGCGGGCGTCAATGCCGAGGCGAAGCAGCTCGGCGTGTCGGTCACGCATTACGCGCCGACGCGGCCGAACGATCTCGGCGAGCAACTGAGCGAGCTGGAAGACGTCGGCGTGAAGAAGCCGAACGCCGTGCTGTTCATGGGCGTGAATCCGCACGGCGTCGTGCCGGCGATCCAGAAGATCAACACGATCGGCATTCCGGTCGTCAACTACAACGATCGCGTGGCGGGTGGCAAGTTTTCGTCGGTCGTCGTCGCGGACGACTACAACCTCGGTCTCGACGTTGCGCGGTACCTGTTCAAGAGCCTCGGCGGCAACGGCAATGTCGTGATCCTCGAAGGCGTGAAAGGCTCGACGACGAGCGACGAGCGCGTGCGCGGGTTCAGGAAGGCCCTTCAGGAATTCCCGAACGTTCACCTGCTGGCGTCGCAGCCGGCGAACTATCAGCGGCTGCAGGCGCTGCAGGTGATGGAGAACCTGATCCAGTCGAATCCGAAGATCGACGGCGTGCTGGCGGCCGCCGACGTGATGGCGATGGGTGCGATCGAAGCCCTCGAGGCGGCGGGGCAGAAACAGGTGAAGGTCGTCGGCATCGGCGGTGTGCCTGAATCGGTCAAGGCGATCAAGGAAGGGCGCTTGCTTGCGACCGCCGAATTCAACGGCTTCAAGATGGGTTGCATCGCGACGATTGCCGCGGTCCGCACCCTGCGGAACGAACCCGTGCCCGATACGGTGCTGATCAAGGGCATCGTGATCGACAAGACGAACTACGCACCGTTCGAACTACCGGGCGACCAGCGTCGATGCCCGGCGTGGAGCGACGTGGCCAGCAAGTGACGCGCGCGGCCGGGCGGGCCGCCGTGCGGCACGGCAGCCCCGGCTGTCGCATGACGCACGGCTGCCCGCCGAACAGCACCGTGGAGATGAACATGGAAACCTCGACCGGGCGCGTTCCGCGTCTCGAATTACGCAAGATCTGCAAGCATTTTCCTGGCGTGGCTGCGCTGACCGACGTCGACCTCACGCTGTATCCAGGCGAAGTGCACATGTTGCTCGGCGAGAACGGCGCCGGGAAGTCGTCGCTGATGAAGGTGCTGTTCGGCGCTTACCGTGCCGATGGCGGCGAGATCCGATACGACGGCATGCCGGTCGCGATCGAATCGCCGGCCGACGCGAAGCGCCTGGGCATCGCGGTGATATTCCAGGAATTCTCGCTCGTGCCGCATCTGTCGATCGCGCAGAACATCTATCTCGGCCGCGAGCCGCGCAACCGCTTCGGCCTCGTCGATCACCGGCGCATGCATTCGGACGCCGCCGCCGTGCTGGCGCAGCTCGGGCTCGCGTACGACACGCGGGCCCATGCGGCGGACCTCGGCGTTGCGCAGCAGCAGATGGTCGAGATCGCGAAAGCGCTGTCGCACGACGCGCGCGTGCTCGTGATGGACGAGCCGACCGCGGCCATCTCGGACCGGGAAGCCGACGCGCTGTTCACGGTCGTGCATCGATTGCGCGATGCGGGCGTTGCGATCGTCTACATCTCGCATCGGATGAAGGAAGTATTTGATCTCGGCGATCGCGTGACCGTCCTGCGCGACGGCCGGCTCGTTACGTCGATGCCGGCCGGCGACGCGACTCCCGACCAGTTGATCGCGTTGATGGTCGGGCGCAAGGTCGGCGTGGTCTATGAGCGCCGTTATTTCGGCGCGTGCGGCGAGATCGCGCTCGACGTGCGTGACCTGACGACGTCGACCGGTGTGAACGGGGTCGACATGCAGGTGCGCTGCGGCGAGATCGTCGGATTGTCGGGCCTGGTCGGCGCCGGGCGGACCGAAGTCGCGCGCGCGGTGATCGGCGCCGACCCGATCCAGGGCGGCCGCATCGAGATTTTCGGCACGTCGGTATCGGGCGGCCCGCACGAGGTCGTCAAACGCCGCGTCGGCCTGATTCCGGAAAACCGCAAGCAGGAAGGTCTCGCGCTGCGCCGCTCGGTGCACGAGAACCTGCTCGTGTCGAGCCTGTGGAACCTGTTCCCGAAGGGCTGGTATCGCCCGGCCCGCGCAACGCGAGCGACGCGCGACCTGATCGACATGCTGCGGATCGCACCGGGCGATCCGGCGAAACGGGCGCGCAACCTGAGCGGCGGCAACCAGCAGAAGATCGTGATCGGCAAGTGGCTCAGTGCCGAGTGTCGCCTGTATATCTTCGACGAGCCGACGCGCGGCATCGATATCGGTGCGAAGACCGAAATCTTCAACCTGATCGAGCGGCTGGTCGAAGAAGGCGCGGCCGTCCTGCTGATCAGCTCGGAGCTGTCGGAGATCGTGCATGTTTGCGACCGCGCATACGTGATGCGTGGCGGCGCGATTTCGGGCGAACTGCAGCGCGAACAACTGAGCGAGCAAAACATCCTGGGTCTGGCAATGCACGGAGGTTGACGATGTCGGTTGAAACGAAACGTAATGGCGGGGATCCGGCCGCGCGGCGCAAACGGCCGCTGCCTTCGATCGTGTGGGCCAGTGTCGCATTGGTCGCAGCGGCGGCTTTCGGCGTACATGGCTTCGCGTCGCGCGTGAATCTGGTCGATATCGGCCTCCAGGTCTCGATCCTCGTGATGATCGCGATGCCGATGACCCTGGTGATCCTGAGCGAGGGGCTCGACCTGTCGGTCGGCGCGCTGCTGAGCCTCTGCGGCGTCGTATTCGCGCAGTTGCTCGGCACCGGCACCGGCGTCGGTGCCGCGCTCGGCGCGGCCGCGGCGGTCGGTATCGCGATCGGTTTCCTGAACGGTACGCTCGTCGCCCGACTGGGTCTGCCGCCGTTCGTCGTGACCCTCGGCACGCTCGGCGTCGCACACGGCGTTGCGCTCGTGATGACCGACGGCAACGCGGTGGTCGTGGCGAATCCTGTGGTCGGCACGCTTTACGGGTCGTCGGTACTCGGTGTTCCGTTTCCGATCGCCTGCGCGCTCGCGGCCTACGCCGTCACGCATCTGCTGCTCTACCACACCCGGTTCGGCGCCTATGTGTTCGCGATCGGCGGCAACCGGGACGCACTGACGTTGGCGGGTGTCCGCGCCCGTGTCTATCACGTCGCGATCTACGTGATGAGCGGCCTGTTCGCGGGCCTTGCCGCGCTCCTGCTCGTCGGACGCATGAACGCGGCAGAGCCGAATGCCGCGATCGGCATGGAATTCGACGCAATCGCCGCGGTTGTTCTCGGCGGTACGTCGTTCGAGCGCGGGGAAGGGTGGTTGCCCGGCACGGCGATCGGCGTGTTGACGATCGGCGTGCTTCGCAATGCACTCAACCTGGTTGGAATCGAATCGTCGCTGCAGGTCGTGACGATCGGCTTGCTGGTTCTCGCGGTCGTCGTCATCGATAGTGTCCGTAAATCCCGCATCGCAGGAGCGCAAGCATGAGTACCCGGAATCAATCTCCGTTTGCGGCGATGCGCGTCATGGGCCTCGAACGTCGCGGTCGCTTGTCCGAAGACGCGACCGCACTGATCTATCGCGCAGTGTTTGTCGGTGTACTGGCAATCGCGCTTGCGTTCGCGTCGGACAGTTTCGCCACGTCCGGAAACCTGCTGAACGTGCTGCGGCAGGCCAGTCTGATGTTCCTGCTTGCGTCCGGCCTCACGATCGTGATTCTTTCCGGCGGGTTCGACCTGTCCATCGCCGCGAACCTCACCCTTTCCGCCTGTCTGGCAGCGGGCGCGATGAAGGCCGGCGTGTCCCCGTGGTTCGCCGTCGCGATTGCGATGTCATGCGGCGCGTCGATCGGGCTTCTGAACGGATTGGCGGTCACGCTCTTGCGGCTGCCGCCGTTCCTCGCGACCTACGGGATGCTCTGGGTCGTGCAGGGGCTCGCATTTCATTACATGGGCGGCAACGAGATCTTCGGCTTCCCGGCCGGCTTTCGTGCCCTCGGTACCGGCTTCTGGTGGGGCGTGCCGATTCCCGTCTACATGATGTTGCTCGTGCTCGTCGTCGGCTCGGTCGTCACCGCGCGCCTGAACATCGGTCGCGAGATCTATGCGATCGGGGCGAATCCGGAAGTGGCGCGGCTGTCCGGGATTCCGGTGCGGCGCCGCCGGATTGTGGTCTACACGATCAGCGGCCTGATGGCAGGGATCGCCGCGGTCGTCTATCTCGCACGCGTGAATGCGGCCGATTCGGCGATGGGCGATCCGATCCTGCTGCCCGCGATCGCGGCGATCCTGATCGGCGGAGCGTCGTTATTCGGAGGAACCGGCACCTTGCTCGGCACGCTGCTTGGCTGTTTGACACTGGCGCTCGTCATCGACGGGATGAACCTGCTGAATCTCAATGCGAACCTGCAGCCGCTGGTCGTCGGCGTCGTGCTCCTGATAGCGGTGCTCGCCGACGCGCTCGGTCGCCGGCATGCCGAGCGGGTCGGCTGACGGCCCGCAAGCAAGACTCTCCCGACGAAAACAAAGAGACGATTTGACAAGCGACGGGACTCTTCGGCGACGGTCGCCGACCGAAGTGTCCTTAACATGAACTCCAGGTGATCGGCATGACGCGATCCGGTTCGGGCGACAAATCAAATCGGCTCTCGTGACCTTTCGCTTTCGAAGTAGCCATTGGAATGATTAGCTATACAGATTAAATAAGACATTCCATGCGCGGGCATCCGGTATCGAACGACTGAAATGGAGGGGTAGACAGTGGTGGAGATGAAGAAAACAGCGATCGCGGCACTGATCGGCGTCGCATTGAGCGGATCGGTTTTCGCACAGAGCAGCATCACGCTCTCCGGGAAGATCGACAACGGCCTGACTTACGTGACGAACGAAGGCGGGCATCACAACTTCAAGATGGACAGCGGCGTGCTGTTCCCGAACGTCTGGATCATGTCGGGTGCGGAAGACCTGGGCGGCGGGAATCGGGCGATCTTCAAGCTGTCGTCGCTGTTCAACCTGAACAACGGGCAGTTGAATCAGCCCGGCACGATGTTCGGGCAACAGGCGTATGTCGGCGTACAGACACCCTACGGCGTGGTCACGCTGGGCAAGCAGTTCGACTTCACTGCCGAATTCCTCGCGCCGCTCAACGTCAGTTCGGCCGGCAGCGGCTATGCGATTCACCTCGGCGACTTCGACCGCACGAACAACGACCGGCTGACGAACTCGATCAAGTACATGAGCCCGACGTGGGGCGGATTCCAGTTCGGTGCGATGTACGGGTTCAGCAATACCCCCGGCAGCTTCCACGACGGCAGCGGCTGGAGCGCCGGTTTGCAGTACACGAACGGGCCGATGACGCTCGCGGCGATGTACACGTTCGTCGCAACACCGACGATCGACCCCTACGCGCAGATCGGGGTGCATTCGTTCTTCGGCCTTCCTGTTGCGACCGGGTCGGGAGACAGCGTCACCGACACTGCGCCGTCGTTCCAGATCCGCTCGCTCGGCACGCTCGGTGTCGGCGGGTCGTACGCGATCGGCGACGTCACGCTGTACGCGGACTATACCAACACGGTGCTGAAGTTCCAGGACGCGAAGTCGGTCATGAACGTCTACGAAGGCGGCGCGACGTGGCAGGTGACGCCCGCGTTCCAGCTCGTCGGCGGCTATCAGCACACCAGCTTCGAAGCGCACGCGTGGAACCAGGTAACGGCCGCGGCGCTGTATTCGCTGTCGAAGCGCACGACGGTCTACCTGTCGTCCGATTACCTGAAGGCGTCCGGGGGCGTGGATGCGGTGATCGGCGCGAGCTTTGCGCCGGCGCCGACCGGCCATCAGGCGGACATCCGGATCGGCCTCGCACACACGTTCTGACCGTATCGCGCGGCGGTCCGCCGACAGGGTGTCGGCGGACCGCGAAAGCTACGCATCCCGGTTCGTACCGGGTCTATCGATAAGTACCAGGAGGAGTCAACGATGAAAAAAACCTATGTCGCATTCGCAATGATGAGCCTGACGGCCGCCGCTGCCGTTGCGTGGGGAGCCGATGCCGCCGGTGGCGGCCCGAAGTTGATTACGACCATTCCGGTCTCGAGCGAAAAGCCGTTCGGTTTCGATATCAGCGCCGCATCGGACGGCAACTATTACCTCGCTGACGGTGCGAACGGGACACTCGACGTATTCGACGCGACCACGATGAAGCTCCGCGACCGGATCAAGGCCGACTTCGCGGGTATCGGTCCGTCGCGCGAAAAGTCGGGTCCGTCGGGCGTGCTGCCGATTTCCGGCACGTCGCTGGTGTATGTGGGCGACGTGAACGCCGTCAAGGTGATCGACGTTGCATCGAAGCAGCTCGTCAAGCGCATCGAGGTCAGCTCGTCGGGCATTCGTGTGGACGAAGGCTGCCTCGCCCCCAAGCATCATGTCGCGATGTTCGCGAGCGGGGCCGAGCAACCCCCATTCGTGACCTTCTTCAATACCGACACGCATTCGGTGATCGCGAAGATGCCGCTGGCGGATTCGACCGGCCTCGAGGCGTGCGAGTTCGACACGAAGAACGACAACTTCGTGCTGAACAACGATGGGACGAAGGCCAACCCCAAGGGCGAGGTTGACCTGATCCCGGTGAAGTCGGTGCTCGAAGGCAAGCCGGTCGTTCAGGCCGCGCTGAAGCTGAAGGGCTGCGAAGGCCCGAGCGGTCTCGCGCTCGGGCCGGGAAACGATGCGCTGATCGGCTGCGATCCCGACGAAGGCGGCAAGCAGACGACGCTGATCATCGACCGGACGAACGGTACGCCGCTCGCTCAATTGCCGTTCGGCGGCGCCGACGAGGTGGCCTACGACCCGGTTTCGAATCGCTACTTCCTCGCCGGCGGCCACCACTCGGCGGACAACGTATCGCGGGTAGGCGCGAAGGATGCGAAGTTCGACTCCGCCCTCGGGATCATCGATGCCAGCACCCGCAGCCTCGTCGCGATCGTTCCGACCGGCAAGTCCTCGCATTCGGTCGCGGTCGACGGTGCGTCGCATCACGTTTTCGTTCCGTACGGTGCCGGCTCGCCCGCGCAGTTCCCGGGAACCGGCGTCGCGGTGTTCGCGACGGAATAAGGTCTCCAGTGTGGTGATTTTCCGCGGGAGATGGGCTCCCGCGGATTTTTTTGAGCACCGCGCTCGACCGCTGCGTGAAACCGAATATCGGACTCGACGGTAAATCGCGAGGCGGGATGGTTAGGTCATGCGGCCTGGCCGGACGTACGCTGGGACTCGAGCGTACAGGGCGAAGCGGAGTCAGGAGATGGAAGTGAAATTCAGGTTACGGGTTCGGTGGTTGGTGAAGGTGCTAGGCGTTTGGGCTGGATTCGCCGGCGCGATGCACGCTTCGTTCGCCGAAGACACACACGGCAACGTTGCGATGCCGACCTATGTTCTGAGCTACGCACAGACGCAGACGTTGCTCTCGCTCGCAATCGCGGAAGCGAATGCACGACACCTGGCGATGGGCTTCGCTGTCGTCGATCCTGGCGGTCATTTGCTCGCCGCGGTGCGGATGGACGGCGCATCGTTTTCGAGTATCGACTTCGCGCGCGGCAAAGCGTTCGCGTCCGTCGCGCTCGGCGGCCAATCCGGCGTCACGCTCGAACATCGCTATCGCGACGATCCGTCCGAGTACAGCAACATGTCCGGCGCCGGCTATTACGCACCGTTCCTGCCCGGCCGCGGCACGTTCCCCGTGTTCATGAACGGCCATCTGCTCGGCGCGCTCGGCGCTGCCGGCGCGCCGTCCGAGATCGACGATCAGGTGGTCCTGAAGGCGATCGCCGGGCTCGGCGCTCAATCCGCGCGTTGAACGCGCATTGTCCTTAAAACCAGGTCTGGAAGACGTATGAGACACAACATGGAAATGGAACACTCGGGAGCCGACCCGGCAAGCGGCACGGAGACGAGCAGCGCGTTGACGATGGATGGGACCACGCAATGCCGCCGCACCATGCTGAAGCTCGGCTTCGGTGCGATCGCGGCCGGTTTCGTCGGCGTCGCACGCGCGCAAACGGCGGCCCCGAAGGCGCGCGCAGCCACGATGCGCGTGGTGCCGGGCGGCAAGACGGTGAAGCTCGTGCCGTCGTGGAAAACGGTGCAGGTCGGTCAAATGACACCGGATGCCGAGGCCGCGGCTTCGATCCGGTCCGGCGATACGGTCTGGTACGACGGCACGTGGACCAACTGGGGCAATGAAGCGAAGTACGGGATGGGATTCAAGGAGCGCGAGCCTATCCGCAAGAAATATCCGAACGGCGCATTCTCGTTGATCGGGCCCGTGGAGATCGAAGGCGCCGAACCTGGCGACGTGGTCGAATGCCGCATGTTGAAGATGCGACCGATCGATTGGGGCTGGAATTCCGCGCCCCCGGGCGTCGGCGCACTGCCAGGCGATTTCGGTCCGTACCTTCGTTACCTGAAGTTCGACGACGCGCGCAGCTATGCGTCGTACGTACCGGGCGTGCAGATTCCGCTGAAGCCGTTTCAGGCGTATCTCGGCACCCAGCCGCCCGGCGACCGGGTGACAAGTGCGAACTTCGCCGGTAGCTACGGCGGCAATCTCGACTGCGCCGTGCTCGGCGTCGGGACGTCGGTATTCCTGCCCGTGCAGGTCGCCGGCGCACGCGTGTGGACGGGCGGCTCCATGGGCGCATCGGGCGAGGGCAATGTCGATCAGACGTCGATCGAATCCGCGTTCGAGGAAATGCGGATCCAGTTCCTGCTCCACAAGCGATCGTCGCTCAACGGCCCGATGGCCGAGACCCCGGAGCACTGGATCGGCTTCGGTTTCGCCGATAGCCTCGACGGCGCGCTCGTCGCGTGCATTCGTCAAACGATCGGCTGGATGGCCTCGGCCACCGGGATTGCGCCAGTCGATTGCTACGGCATCCTGAGCGTTGCCGGAAGCTTCCGGATCACGCAGTACGCGCACCAGACCGGCACCGTCTACAAGACGGAACCGCCGAAAGGCGTGCACTGCATGGTGCCGAAGAATATTTTCTCCGCCGAGATGCTGCGGCGCCTGTCGGATTCCGTGCGCGCGTAGGCGCACGTCATTTACGGCTTTGGAACGAGCGGCCGCACGGGCAGGTCCGCGCTTCACGGCGAACCGGGCCGCGCGTGCTGCAGGAGGTTGCGTAGTGAAACTGAATGATCAAAAGACCGCAGGCGACGCCGGCATGTCGGCGGTCGGCGGAATGAGCCGGGCAGTCGCGCTGCTCGTTTGCTTTCTCGTCGTCGTGCTCGACGGCTTCAACACGACGTCGATCTCGTTCGTCGTTCCGACGCTGGCTCGGGAATGGCATCTCGCGCCCGCTGCATTCACACCGGTTTTCGTCGCGACGAATGTCGGCGCGGCGATCGGCTTCATCGTCACGGGTTCGCTCGCCAATCGCTTCGGACATCGCGCTGTCGGGCTGGCCAGCGTCGCGCTGTTCGGGGGCTGCACGCTGCTGACGATGTCCGCGAGCAGCGTGGCGCTGCTGTCGGTGATGCGGGTGATGGCGGCGATCGGACTGGGTGCGGCACTGCCGATCGCGATCACGGCCTCGGCGTCGATCATCGGCACGAAGCACAAGGTCGCCGCGTCGGTGCTGGTGACGACCGGGATGTCGGTCGGTGCCGTGACCGGCGGGCTGATCGGCGGCCCGCTGATGCACCGCTTCGGCTGGCAGTCGGTGTTCCTGATCGGCGGCGTATTGCCGTTCGTGGTCGCATCGGCGTTTTTCCGGATCCTGCCCGCGTCCGCATCCACGGCAACGGATATGCAGCATCCGGAGCAGCCTGTGGCGAGTCCGGTGCGCGCGCTGTTCGCTGACGGACGTGCGGGCTATACCGGCGTGCTGTGGCTGTTCTCGTTCCTGATCTTCATGGACGTCTACGCACTGTTGTTCTGGCTTCCGACCATGCTTCTGTCGTTCGGCTTTTCGCTCGATCGGGCACCGGCCGGGATGGCCGCGTTCAGTGTCGGCGGATTGAGCGGCAACCTGCTGATGACGGCTGCGGTGACGGCGATGACGGTTTCGGGGAGGCTGCGCGTGAAGTCGGCGCTGGCGGTGGGGATCGTCTGCGTGATCGCCGGCATTGCGGCGCTGAGTCAGGCCGCGTTGTCGCCGTCGGCGGTGCTGCTGTCGATCGGCGTGATCGGCGCGGGACTTGTGAACGGGATCATGGGCCAGACGGCGCTTGCGGTCGCGTTTTATCCGCCGGGCATCCGCGCCACCGGCGTCGGCTGGGGCCATGCAATCGGGCGGATCGGTTCGTTCGTCGGCCCTGCGATCGGCGGGGCGCTGCTCGCGACAGGCTGGGATCCGCGCGACATCGTACTCGTCGCCGTGGTGCCGGCGATCGCCGCGATCGCTGCGCTCGGCGTGCTGGCGATCGTCGGCCGCCGTGCGGCCAGTCGCGAACTGGCCGCGGGCGGCGCGCCGGCCGCGCACTGAATCATTTTCGACACGTCTTCCTGGAACCTTGCGGAATCACGCTCAATCATGAAAATCATTGCTTACTCGGACGCGGGCCATCAAGCGCTCGGCGTCGTCACCAGCGACACGCATTTCGTTCCCGTCGCGGAAATCGCACCGGAATTGCCCACGAATCTGAACGCGATTCTCGAGATGGACGATGGGCTCGAACGTTTGCGCGCAGCGGCCGCCGGCAAGACCGGCAATCGGCTGCTCGCGTCCGTGACGCTGAAGCCGTTCCTCGGCCGGCCGAACGCAATGTGGGCGCTCGCGCTGAACTTCAAGAGCCACATCGCCGAGACCGGCCTGCAAACGAATCCCGACTATCCGCATCTGTTCCTGCGCACCGCCGCGTCGTACGTCGGTGCGGGCGAGTCGATCGTCGCGCCGCCGGAAGCGGTCGCACGCGCATTCGACTACGAGGGCGAACTCGGCGTGATCATCGGCAAGCCGGGGCGCTACATCCCAGTCGAGCGCGCGCTCGAATACGTCGCCGGCTACACGTGTTTGAACGAGGGTTCGGTACGCGAATACCAGGTGCACAACCGGCAATTCGGCCTCGGGAAATGTTTCGAAGCGTCGGGGTCGTACGGCCCGTGGCTGATGACTTCGGACGAGTTCGGCGACCCGGCGAAGCACACGGTGCTCACGCGCATCAATGGCATCGTCCGGCAGCGCGCGCCCCTCGACGACATGCTGATCGACGTCGCGCGCACGGTCAGCTACCTGAGCCGCGGATACCGGCTGCGACCCGGCGACCTGATCGCGATGGGGACGCCGGGCGCGCTGAAGCCGGGGCCGGACGACGTGGACGGGAATGACCTGTCGCGACAGTACGGGCCGTTTCCGACACCGGGTCTCGTGCACATGCGCCCGGGCGACTGGGTCGAAATCGAGATCGACGGCCTGGGCGTGCTGGGAAATCCGGTGATTGCCGATCCGTCCGACCTGCTGGCCTGACCTGCGCCGCATGTGCGCAGCCGCGCGCATGCGGCAGACCGACCGCGCCGGTCAGTCGAGTCACTCGAGATCGAGCTTGACCGAATGCCGGCGAAAATCGCTCGGCGGCACGCCCATGTGCTGCGCAAAGAAGCGAGTGAAGTGGCTATGCTCTTCGAAGCCGAGCTCGTCCGCGATGTCGGCGAGCGGCCGGTCACTTTCCGCGAGCAGCCGGATGGCGTGCGACATTCGAACCCAGTCGATGAAGTGCTGCGGCGAGATGCCCATGCAGCGCCGGAATTGCTCGAAAAAACGCGATCTCGACAGCCCGACCTCGGCGGCGACCTGCGTGACCGTCATGTTCGCGGACGGCGCGCGCTTGATGAAGTCGAGCGCCTTCCTGATTCTGAAGTCGACCGGACGCGTCGACGGTGCGATGCGTGTCGTCAGCTCCGGATCGGCAAAATCGCGCCCGAGTGCCGTGACGAGATCCTCGAGGATCGGCAGGCAGCCGGCATCCTGTGCAACGAGATGATTCGTGATGGCGGCTGCCAGACGATCGACGTGATGCTGCACGTCCGGCGTCACGACAACCATCCTGCGCGGGAAAATGTCGGACGGGCCACCGTCCGCCAGGCCGAGCCGTTTGCGCAGCCAGGGCGTTTCGATCACGAGCGACAGGATCAGCGACGGTGTGTCCTCGTTTGCGCACTTTGCGTGTTCGACCCATGGATTCAGGCAGATGGCGGAGTCGGCGCTGAGCGTGCATGCCTCGGCACCCATCCGGAAAGCGCAGTCGCTCCCGCCAAGCTTGAACAGGAACTGGTACTGCGAGTGCGCATGCGCGACTAGCGGCCGGCTGATGAAGTTCACCGTGGCACGGCCGAACTCACCTTGCAGTATCCATACCGGCTTTTCCGATTCCATTGCTGCTAGCACCATTTCAACCTTCTCCGGTATCGCCGCGGCTGGAGCGCCGTCGCGATAAAGAGGCGTCGCTTGAACGTCCGCATAAGCCGTCTACTTAATCAAATGCCCGGCGGCCCGTCAATCCGGGGAAGATCGCAGATGTTGCTTGCGCAACGCTCGACACGCATCGCCGTTAAAAAACGGACGATCGGGTAAGTGGCCGCTTCAATCGACCATCGCCGAAGCAACGCGCACGATAGAGTGTGACGCGTGCGGGCCGCATGGCGCAGCCCCGATTGGTCTGAGCTGACGAGAGGCTGAGGATGAAGGCATGGTTTGAACGCGAGGGTATCCGTTTCGCCTATGAGGAATCGGGCCCGCAAGACGCACCGGTTGTCGTTTTCAGTCATGGCTTTCTGATGGATGGCGACATGTTTCGCCCCAACGTCGCGGCACTGAACGACACGTTTCGTTGCGTCGTCTGGGATCAGCGCGGCTTCGGCTCGACGGGGCCGATCGACCGGGCGTTCAGCTACTGGGATTCGGCACGCGACCTGATCGCGCTGCTCGATCACCTTGAAATTGCGTCGGCTTCGCTGGTCGGGATGTCGCAGGGCGGGTTCGTGTCGATGCGCGCGGCGCTGCTCGAGCCCGCCAGATTCCGCGCGCTGGCGCTGATCGCCACGCGAAGCGATCTCGACGACTCATCGGTGACCGCCTCGTTCGAGGAACTCAAGACGGAATGGGCGCGTAATGGCGCGGCCAACGTCGCCGCGCACCTCGCCGGGTTCTTGCTCGGTGCCGACTATCCCCCGTCGGCGTGGATCGAGAAGTGGCTGGAAATGCCGCGTGAAAACTTCGAATACCCGGTCGATGCGCTGACGGCGCGCGACGATATTACGCCGCGGCTCGGCGAGATCACTCATGCGTCGATCGTATTTCATGGCGATGCCGATGCAGCCATCCCGCTCCGTTGCGGCGAGGCACTTGCCGAAAGGCTGCCGAACTCCAAAGGACTGGTCGGTGTGGCCGGTGCCGGACACACGCCGAACCTGACCCACGCTCACGATGTCAATCCGAAGCTGAGGGATTTCCTGTTGCGCTACGGACGCTGATCGCGTCGATTCTTTCGCTCTGACGAGGCGGCTCTGCTCGCGCATTCGTCGGATGTCCGGCTTGAATAGAGGAATCCGAACGAGATCAGGCGTTCGTCGATCCGTCGAAGTCGATTTTATTCGCGGGGTCGTGCTGCCTGGCGACGTGCGCGCAGGTGTCTTCGCATCTCGCATCGCCGAGACAGCCGGCGCAGACGACGAAATGCGGACGATCCGGTAAGCGGGCGCATCTTTCGGTCAACGCCCCATGCGATGCGAGCCGTATAGTCCAGTCAACGAGAACCTGGACACGTGATCCGATGTGCGCCATTCGGCAGTGGCGGGTGCAGCGGGTCTCGCTGATGTCCGGCGGCACGGCCGTCGGCGGCTCGCATCCCCCAAGGAAGGAACATGCTCTTCATCGTTTATTGCCTCGATCACCCGGGTATGGCGGAGCGTCGCCAGACCCACTTTGCAGCGCATAAGGCGCGGTTGCTGGCTTCACCGTTGAAGGCGCGGATTGCCGGGCCGCTCATCGATCCGGACGGCTCGGTGGGCGGGAGCCTGTTTCTCTACGAAGCGGACGATATCGACGCGGTGCGGCGACTCGTGCACGACGACCCGTTCAACACGGAAGGCATCTGGAAGACGGTCGATATCCGGTTTTTCCTGAACCGGGCCGACGAGCACTGATGTGTTGTTCCGCGCGGCCCATCGAGTCCGGGGGGCGGCTCCGTGAGCGGGCACATGCAGACGCAGGCCGCCTCTTGCACCGTGTCGCCGGTCCGGTCCGTTTCAGTTGTCCCGCTGCGGGACATGGAACATGATAAAAACAAAAAACCCGCGAGGCCATGCGCTGTCGCGGGTTTTTGAAAATGCTCGAAACGCGGAGAAACCGCATCTGGTGCCGACGGCGAGACTCGAACTCGCACAGCTTTCGCCACTACCCCCTCAAGATAGCGTGTCTACCAATTTCACCACGTCGGCACTGCACTGCAAGGGGCGCAATTCTAGCGTCACATTGCGCGTTTGTGAAGGGGGTATGACACGATTGCGGTGTGTGAGAGCGCGATCCCGGTAGAATTCGTGCGATCGGTCCGACGATCATCGCTACTGCCATCCGCTTTCTCCCAGTGACCACCACCCTCGAACAACTGCAGGCCGGACAACTGACGGGCGCCCGGCAACTCAAGCTCGCGTGTGGGCTGACCGAGTTTCCGCGCGAGATCTTCGATCTCGCCGACACGCTCGAAGTGCTCGACCTGTCCGGCAACGCGCTCGCTGCGCTGCCGGACGACCTGCCGCGGCTGCACCGCCTGCGCATCCTGTTCGCGTCCGGCAACCGCTTCACCGTGTTCCCCGACGTGCTCGGCGCGTGTCCGCAGCTGGACATGATCGGCTTCAAGGCGAACCGGATCCGCACGGTGCCGCGTCGATCGCTGCCGCGTGCGCTGCGCTGGCTGATTCTCACTGACAACGAAATCGACGCATTGCCCGCCGAGATCGGCGACTGCTCGCGATTGCAGAAGCTGATGCTCGCGGGCAACCGGCTGCGGGCGCTGCCTGCCGAAATGGCCGCGTGCCGTGCGCTCGAGCTGGTGCGCCTGTCGGCGAACCGGCTGGACGAACTGCCCGACTGGTTGCTGCGCCTGCCGCGCCTCGCGTGGCTCGCGTACTCTGGCAATCCGTTCAGCGCCGCGCCGGAAGCCGCGGCGTCGGCCGGGCCGGAGGTCGCGGACGTCGACTGGGCATCGCTCTCGTGCGAACAGAAGCTGGGCGAAGGCGCGTCGGGCGTCATTTACCGTGCGCAATGGCGCGCGGACGGTCATGCGCCACGCGCGGTCGCGGTCAAGCTGTTCAAGGGCGCGGTGACGAGCGACGGGCTGCCCGACTGTGAAATGGCCGCGTGCCTGCACGCCGGCCGCCACCCGAACGTGATTCCGGTGATCGGCAAGGTGCGCGGTCATCCGGACGGAACGCACGGCCTCGTGATGGAACTGGTCGATCCTGCGCTCACGAACCTCGCCGGGCCGCCGAGCTTCGTAACCTGCACGCGCGACGTGTATGCGGCCGACGCGCGATTCGAGCCGGCGGAGGCCGTGCGGATCGCGCACGGCATCGCATCGGCGGCACGCCATCTGCACGCGCGCGGCATCATGCATGGCGACCTGTATGCGCACAACATCCTGCACGACGGCGAGGGCGGCGCGCTGCTGGGCGACTTCGGCGCGGCATCGTTCTACGACACGAGCGACGGACGGCATGGCGCCCGGCTCGAACGGCTGGAAGTCCGCGCGTTCGGCCACCTGCTCGGCGAATTGCTCGCGCATTGCGCGCCGCACACGTGGGCCGGGGAGCATGAGCTGGAAGCGCTCGCGGCGGCTTGCGTGAGCGAGAACATCGACACCTGGCCGTCGTTTGACGGGATCGTCGACGCGCTGGCCGCGTGGAAGGTCTGACGGGCCAGGCCAGGCTCCCTGCCGGGCCGTCCGTTGCCCGGCGTGCGTACGCTTGTTAAACCTGCCGCGCAGTCAGCAGCTTGATCCCGAGCCCGACGAACAGCAGCCCGCTGGCGCGCTTGAGCGCGCGCACCGCGCGACTCATGCCGAAACCGCGATGGAACCGGCGCACGCCGGCCGAATAGACACTGTGAACGACCACGACGGTGCAGGCGATCGTCGCGTACATCACGACGAACTGCAGCGCGAGCGGGCGGTCGTGCACGATGAACTGCGGCATGAACGCCGACAGGAAAATCATCGTCTTCGGATTGCTGCCCGACACGAACAGCGCTTCGCGGAACAGCTTCCCGCGGTCGGGCACGGCGATTTCCGCTGCACCGGTCGAAGCGGCGGCCTTGCTGTCGCCGCGCAGTTGCCGGACACCCAGAACCATCAGGTACGCGGCGCCGACGACCTTCATCGCGACGAACAGCGGCGGCATCGCGGCGAGCACCGCGCCGACGCCGAGCGCGACGAGCAGCACGACCACGCCCTGCGCGACGAGATTGCCCGCGATCGTCGCGGCGGTGCCGTGCGTGCCGTAGCGCACCGTGTTGCGGATGACGAGCAGCACGTTGGGCCCCGGCGACAGCGTGGTCGCGAGATAGGCTGCGGCAAACAGCATCCAGGTCTGAATGGACATACGTCGCTCCGAAAGGCGGTTCCGGCGGTCGGGGTGATTCGATGATGCCACGCCAAAATGGCGCAAGCATCCGCCGGAACCGGCGCGGCGCGTCAGCGTGCGTCGCGCATGCAGTACGCGGGGATCGACGGCGGCGTATCGATCGCGGCAGGCCGCGTCATCCACGCGATCCACGCGGCCCACAACCCGCAGGCGATCAGCACGGCGACATTCAGCGGTGTCCGGTAGCGGACGATCAGGTCGGCCAGCGGCAGGCGGTTCTTCATGTGCGTCTCCATCGGTAGTTGCGCATGCAACTTTACTGGCCGGTGTACGTCGGCGCCTTCGCGTCGCAGGTCACGGACACCGTCGAGCCGTCCGCGAAATGCAGCCGGAACGGCACCTTCGCGCCGGGCGCGACGGGCTGGCGCGGCTGCTCCAGCATCACGTGATAGCTCTTCGGCCTGAACGTCACGGTGCCGTGCGCCGGCACCTCGACCGCGTCGACGTGAACCATCTTCGCGGTGCTGCCGTTCGTCTGCGTTTCATGCACCATCGCCATCCCGTACGCGGGGGCGTCGATGCCTGTCAGCCTGGCGGGCGCATCGCCGTCGTTCTTCAGCGTGAAGTATCCGGACGACGGCACCGTTGCGGGCATCGCGCGGATCCAGCAGTTGTCGGCCTGCACGGCCGGTGCGGCGAACGTGGCGGGGGCTTGCAGCGCCAGCAGCGCGAACAGCAGGCTGGTCGGAATCGAGCGTTTCATCGTTTGTTCTCCTTATGGGGTGTGCTGCATGGGGCATCGATGGCAATGCGATCGGTGCGGCATGCCGATACGCATTGCGTGCATCACTTCAGCGTGAACGTGTAGCGGCCTTTCGTGCGGTGGCCGTCGCTGGCTACCGCGATCCACGCGACCGTGTACGTGCCGGCCGTCAGGGTGGCCAGCGCGACGTGTATCCGCTTGCGGTTGCCGGCGTCGACGGCCGATTTCCCGTCGGCGACCGACTGCCCGTGGCTGTCGGTGACGGCGATCGAGCTGAAGGCCGGCTCGAGCGCTTCGCTGAAATCGATCGTGACTGCGTGAGGTGCGCTCGAGAGCGTGGCGTTGGCGGCCGGTACCTGCGTCTTCGGAAGCGCGTGGGCCTGGGCGGCCTGGATGACGACGAAGCCGAGTGCGGCGAGTGCGCCGCGAACGAAAAGGATGGTTTTCATGGCGGGTTGTGCGAGTGGCGAATCGGTTGGAGACACACGGATTCGACGGACGGATGCGCGAGCGGCATCGCAACGGCACCGATGCCGGCTGCGGTCGGCGCGAACGTGTGCGGCCGGACGTTCGCATGCGAGCGAAGATCGGCGCGACAGTACGAACCGGAAGCGGCCAGCCGCACGCACGGCACGACGCCGCGCGCGACACGGTGAAACATGATCGTCCTTCGAAACGTGACACGTCACGCACGCCGGTGGCGTGCGCGGACCGCGCAATGCGCTACGGCATCACGCGTGACGACGACGGTTCAGGACGCGAACGGAGGGGCGCGCGGTTGCGCGGCCGTGAGCGGCAGCGCGCGGCGCAGGCTGTCGAAGCGGGTCGCTTCGCGGTGCTGGATGACGCGCACGTTGGCCGCGAACGTCAGTTCGGGCGCGGGCAGTGCGGGTGTGTGGGCAAGCAGGCTGCAATAGCCGCATGCCTGGAGGTGGGCCTGCAGGCTCTTCGGCGACGAATCGGCGGAGCGGTCGCCGGTGGCCGGCGCGGCCGTACAGTAACCGGCCAGCAGTGCATCGACGCGGCCTTGCGTCGTCAGTGCCTGCGAGATCGTCGGCGCGAGCGCCGTCATCAGGATGGCGAGCATCCCGATCAGACTGCCGATCTTCCGGAGACGACGACTCAGCATGCGATGCGCGGCGGCGAATGGGCGACGATGGTGCGGATTATGCCACGCACGTCGATCCGCATGTCGGCAGGGGTGTGCGGCATCGCGGCACGTTATGCGTGCTTCGCCAGATATTTCGTGATCAGCATCATCTGCGCGGCCCAGCCCTGATCGTTCATCTCGCGCGCTTTCGCGCGACGCGCTTCGATCAACTGGTCGAAGCCCGTTTCCGTGACCGTCAGCAGCGTGCCGCCGGCCTGTGCGGCGAGCGTGAACGTGACGAGCGTCATCGGCTCGGACGTGTAATCGAAGTTCGGATCGATCGCGAACGGATGCCAGCGGAACGAGAACAGTTGCTTCGGCTCGATGTCGGCCCAAGTTGGCGCTTTAGCGCTTACTTGGGGCCCATGCTTCGCGGCGATCGACGACGATTTCGAACACAGTGCCCGCATAGGGTTCCTGTGCCTTGGCGACGTCGTCGTCGACGCGCGTCGGCGTGATGCGGCCGAACAGCGGCTGGTCGGCCGCGAACGGCCCGTCGAACGTGACGCCGAACCAGTGGCCGAATTCCCCGGAATTGCTGACGGCTTCCCAGGCGCGGTCGGGCGATGCCGCGAGCAGGGTCTGCTTTTCGATGCGATCGGTTTGCTGGGTCATGACGTTCTCCACGCAGGATCAACCGTTGCAGGACGGCGCGCGCGACCGCACGCCGCGTCTAGTCGAGCATGACCGCGTCGGGCACGTCGAGCACGAGGTCCGACGTCGCGACGGCCACGCACGGCAGCGTATAGCCGTCGGCCTTTTCCTCGCGGCTCAGCCCCGGCCATTCGATCGTGTAGCGTACGCTGCCGCTGACGATCCGGCAAAGGCAGCTTCGGCACGTGCCGTTGCGGCACGAGCGCGGCAGCGCCACGCGTGCAAACGCGGCGGCCTCGAGCACCGTCAGCGAGTCGGGCGCATCGAAGGTCGCGCCGAGCGGCTCGATGCGCACGAGAGGAGGGTGTTCCGGATCGGTCATGGCTTGGGGCGGTGGGGCGGCGGCAACGCGCCCAGCATACCCGAACCCGCTTGCGGCCGACGCCCGCCGGCCGCGCGTGTCAATGCCGGCGCAGGTACCGGTACACGGTATTGCGCGCGAGGCCAAGCTCGCGCGCGGCCGCCGACACGTTGCCGCCGTGCCGCGCGAGCACCGCGTCGATCACCGCGGCCTGGTGGCTTTGCAGCGTCGTTCCTTCGCGCGGGTCGGCCGGTGCTGCCGTGGCCGTTGCCGCAGGTGCCGCCAGCGCATCGTCGCAGTCGAGCCAGAAATCGTCGGGCAAATGCGCGAGCGTGATTTCGGTTTCGTCTTCGGCGAGCATGCCGGCCGTGCGCAGCACGTTGGTCATCTGCCGCAGGTTGCCGGGCCAGCGGTGGCGCGTGAACGCGTCGAGCACGTCGGCCGCGATGCGGCGCGGCATCGGCTCGCTATGGGCGAGCCGCGCGAGAATCCGCTCGACGAGCGCGGGCAGGTCAGTGCGCGCGGCGAGCGCCGGCAGCGTGACCGCGAGCCCGTTGATCCGGTAGAACAGGTCTTCGCGGAACGTGCCTTCCGCGATCATCGCGCGCAGGTCGCGATGGGTCGCGCAGACCACGCGCACGTCGACCGTCACCGCGCGCGCGCCGCCGAGCGGCATTACCGCGCGTTCCTGCAGCACGCGCATCAGCCTGACCTGCTGCGCGAGCGGCATGTCGCCGATCTCGTCGAGAAACAGCGTGCCGCCGTCGGCCTGCACGATCTTGCCGGGGCTGCCGCGCTTGCGCGCGCCGGTGAACGCGCCGTCCTCATAGCCGAACAGTTCGGCCTCGATCAGCGAATCGGGCAGCGCCGCGCAGTTGACCGCGACGAACGGGCCGTCCGCGCGCGGCGACGCCTGGTGCAGCGCGCGGGCGAGCCATTCCTTGCCGGTGCCGGTCTGGCCGAGGATCAGCAGCGGCAGGTCGCGCCCGCGGATCTTCGCGACGCGTTCGAGCACGGCGGCCATGCGCGCGTCGCCGGTGTCGAGCGTCGCGAACGTGATCGCGTCGGGGTCCGCCGCGCGCACGCGTGCGGCCGGTGCGGGCGGCGTGACGGCGACGGTCGCCCGCTGCGCTTCCGCGAATTCGCAGCGCGCGAGCACGCGTACGCCGGTGGACAGCGTGAGGCGGAACATTGCGCCGGGCGCGCGCGCCGCCTGCTGCGCGAGCTCGCCGAAGCGCATGCCGAACAGCGCGTCGCTGCCCTGATGCTGCAATGCATCGAACGGCGCGCCGAGCTGGAATTGTGCACTGCGGTTCGCGGCGATCAGCCCGCCGTCGGGGCCGAATGCGACGAGCCCGGCGAACAGCGAGTCGACGCATTCCTCGTGCGCGTGAAAGCGCAGCCGCAACGCTTCCGCACACTGGTTCGCGAACAGATGGTTTTCGATCAGTTGCGCGGACATCCGCACGAGCGCGAGCGTATGCGGGCTGGAGCCGCGCGGGTCGCCGCTGACGTCGAGCGTGCCGAGCGTGCGGCCGAACGGATCGAAGATTGGCGCGCACGAGCAGGTGAGGATGTGGTTGGCGCGCAGGAAATGTTCGGCGCCGTGCACGGCGACGGCCTGGCCCGATGCGAGCGCGGTGCCGATCGCGTTGGTGCCGCGCGCGCCTTCGGCCCACGAGACGCCCGTACACAGCGCGACGCGGTTGGCTTTCTCGATGAAGTCCGCGTCGCCGATGCTGTGCAGGATCACGCCGTCGGCGTCGGTCAGCAGCACGAGGCTTTGCGTATCGGCGATTTGCGCGTGGAGGTTCTCCATCACCGGGCGGGCGTGCGAGAACAGTGCGTGATTCGTGTCGAGCAGTTCGCGCAGCGCGATGCGCGACAGCGGCGAGAAATCGGGGCGCTCGTGCGCGCGCAGGCCGACCGCGGTCGAACGCGCATGTGCCTGCGCGAGCAGGTCGGTGCGACCCGCGGTGGCGGGCAGCACGAAGGGGGGCGGCATGACTTGTCTCCTGTCGGTCCCGGTTAGCGCTTTAGCGCTTACTGGGACCCCATGCTTCGCGGTCGGTCGCAGTTGGCGCTGTAGCGCTTGCCTGAGTCCCATGCTTCGCGGTCGGCCTCGGTCAGCGCTTCAGCGCTCACTCGGGCCCCATGCTCCTCGATCGGTCGATCCTGTGCGTTGTTACATGCCGAAGCGCTATCGCCGAAACCACCCGCGGACTCCACGTTCCGCTTGCGGCGCACCATCGGGCACGAAGGCCGACCATCCGGGTACGCATCATCATACAAGCGCGGCGTGCGATATGCGACCGCGAACAAAATCCCCTTGCTTTTAAATGGCCGCATGCAATGATGGAAATGGAGCACGCACGCGCCGTGTTCCGCATCGCAACATGCATGCGACGCGACATGCATCCGTTCGGGAGACGCATCATGGTTCGGACGGAACTGAGAGTCGTGCTGGCAGCCATCGCCACCTTCATCATGCTGGGCGGCATTGCCGTGGCGATCCACGGTTTGCTGTTCGATCTGACCGATGCGGTGCTATACGGGGCGGCCGCGATTGCGGCGGGCGTCACGACAGCCGCGGTCGCGCTCAACGTCTGGCCCACCGATCCGCACTGACACCCGTTTCCGAAACGGTGCCGGATGCCCGCGTTGATCTGACGAAATGCGCGTCGGAACGACGCACACCGGAAAATTTGTCTCCTGCGCGAAACCGTCTAAAGTGGAAAGCAACCGGCATGCATTGTCCGCGCCATACCTCCGCGGACGGTGCCTCCGCTGGCGAGCCCGCGTACATTTCGTCCGGCCGGTAGCGGACGACGGACGCGGTCATTCGTGTTCTACCGGTCGAGGCGGCTCCCCCATGCAGATCCATTTCACGAACGAGAAGCCCGAATATTCGGGGCGCGACCTGATGCTTGGGTTCACCGCGCTGGTCAATGGCGAGCGGGTCCAATGTCAGATCACCGCCGAGGCGCTGGAAGACCACTTCGGCGCGGCATCGCCGCGCTTCGAGGACATGGTCGGCGCATTCGACCAGCACCGCGATCGCATCGAAGCGGCCGCGCGCCGCCTGCTGTCGGAAACGCGCGCGCAATGCGTGACGCTACGCAGCGGTTACGTTCGTTTCTACGAGGCGAACTGGCGCTGAACCGGACGACCGGGCAGCGATGGGAGCGGGCGCCGAATACCGGCGCCCGTGTTGTATCGACGCACGCTGATCCGGTTGCACGCCGGCGCCAGACGATGCGCGGTCGATCCGATCGGCGTGCGGCGCGATGGCGTGCCCGTTGTTCCGTTTCGCTCAGTCCGCTCCGGTGATCGCAAACGCGCCGGCTGTTTCGCCGTGCGTTCGCGCGATGCGTGCGAAGCCCGTTTCGGCGAGGTGCATTCCCGCAATCAGCAGGTTGTTCGACGCGGCCTCAGCGAGGGTTGCCGCGCGCGTCGCCGACGCCTGCGACGGATCGTGATCGAACGCGATCGAGACGTCCGGGCGAGCCACCTGAATCGGCGCGAAATGCACGAGATCGCCCCAGATCAGCAGGCGCTCGCCACGCGATTCGACGCGATAGCCCGTGTGGCCGGGCGTATGCCCCGGCAGCGGCACGGCGACGATGCCGGGCAGCACGCCGCCTGCTTCGATGGTCCGCAGCTTGGCCCGATAAGCGTCGAAAGTGTGCCGCGCGATCCGGAAATTGACGCGTGCCCGCTCATTCGCTCGATCGTACTGCTCATCGTTCAGCCAGAATGCGCGTTCCCGTTCGTGAATGACCACCTCCGCATCCGGAAAGGCCGGTTGCCCGCCCGTGTCGAGCAGGCCGCCGATGTGGTCGGGATGCGCGTGCGTCAGCAGGATCGTGTCGATGTCGCGCGCATCGATGCCGGCTTGCGACAGCGACGGAATCAGGCGGCCGCCCCAGTTCCGGATGCCGCCGGCGCCGGCATCGACCAGCACGGTGCGGCCGTTCCCGCGTATCACATAACAGTTGATGTTCACGCTGGACGGTGCGTGGATGCCCGCCCGGCGCATGATGCCGGCCGCGTCGTCGAGCGCAATGTTCGACAGCAGGTCGAGGCCGGCCGTCAGCGTGCCGTCGCTGATCGCGGTGACTGTGAAATCGCCGATCCGACGGCACGGGAAGCAGGGAAGCGGTTCGTTCATGGGTCAATGTCGGGCGTGAAGATGAGCCGTGTCGTAGCCGAAGCAGCGGATGCGTGCAACGAATCCGGTGTGGCGGAGAATCTCGCGATCCAGTGCGGTCATGAATCGATCCATTAACTCAGTGGTGCGAAATGATTCGAGGCGGTAGCGGATCTCCGCGCTGACGGGATGTCCGCAACCATGCCTGACCGGGACATGAACGACATGGACCGTGCCGGGAGCGGCCCGCAACACGTCGGTGCAGAGGGTCGCGCAGGTCGCCGAGAGCGCGTCGAGTGCGGCGTTCGACGGCATGCTTGCCTCGGGGATGAAAATCGTGACGCTGGGCATGGCAGCGTTCCTGTCAGTGTGCGGACGCCGGCGGCGGCGCGCTGACGAGTGGGTCGCCCATCGGCGCGTAGAGCCGGATCGCGGCGTCGGACGGCCCGGACGCGAGCCGCGCCTGGTCGTGCGTCAGGACGGCCAGCCAGCGATCGGCCGGCTGGCGGTCCAGCGCGATCGCGTGAATCGCGGTGGCTGAAATGCCCGATCGCGCGAATGGGGCAGCGTGGTCGCAAACGGCCAGCCACTGATCGCCGGACACGGACGGCGCGGGTGCTGCGCTGTCGTACACGTTGCGCCGCCACTCGACGATATGCGGCTGCCAGCGCGCGAAATTGCCGCCGCCCTTGTCGCGATACTCGGCCGACGTCAGCACGTCGGGGCTGTCGATCGTGTGAAGCGCGAGGTAGACGGGGCCGTCGCCACCGAGGGCGCGAAAGCGTTGCGACGTGCGGAAGCCGGACACGGAGATCAGCGCCGGCAGTTTGATCAGGCTGTAGAAGTCGTTCCACTCGGCTTCGGTGGCCAGGTCGGCGAAGCTGCATTCAACGGCATAGATCATGACGCCTCCACGGGGAGCAAGCGGCCTTCGGGATCGATCGCCGCTCGACTGGTTGAGTTTTTGTCATGATAATCAGCCGATGGAGCGGCGAAAAACGACAATTCGTCATCGTTTGTTGATATTTGATCAAGCTGAAACCGACGATCGTCGGACCGGGAGCAATCGTGACGCGACGCAGGATTCCGAGCAATTCCGCCTTGATGGCATTCGAGGCCGCGGCGCGGCACGGCAGCTTCGCGCGCGCGGCCGACGAACTGGCGTTGACGGAAGGGGCGATCAGCCGACAGATCGGCCGGCTGGAGACGTTTCTCGGCGTGGCGCTGTTCGAGCGTGTCGGCAACCGCGTCCGGGTTGCGCCGAACGGCGCGCGCTACGCGGCGCAGGTTCGCGAAGTGCTGGACCGGCTCGAGCGCGACAGCCAGTACATGATGGGGCAGCCCGGCGACGGCGGCAGCGTCGATATCGCCGTGACGCCGACGTTTGCGACGCGCTGGCTGATTCCGCGGCTCAAGCGGTTCCAGACGCAGCACCCGAACATCACGGTGCATTTCGCGGATCGCGCGGAGCCGTTCGTGCTGGCCGACAGCGGATTCGATGCGGCGATTCACTTCGAGCATCCGGCCTGGGCCGGCATGCATACGTACCGGTTATGCGAGGAGGTGCTGGTGCCGGTCTGCCACCCGTCGTTGCTCGCGGGCGGACATCCGGACGCGTTGCTGGGCCGGCTGCCGCGCCTTCACAAGCGCCAGACGCCCGATGCGTGGTCGGCGTACGTGCAGGAGACGGGGTTGCCGGTGAGCAATCCGGCTGCCGGCGCGCGCTACGATCTTTACTCGATGCTGATCGCGGCGGCCGTGGCCGGGCTCGGCGTCGCGCTGGTGCCGCGGCTGTATGTCGACACCGAGATTGCGCAAGGGTTGCTCGCGGCGCCCTGGCCGGACGGTCGGGGCGTGGTCAAGCGCTTCTGTCTCGTGCTGCCCGAAGCGCTGGATCTGGGCGACGGGCCGCTGCAGACCTTTGCGCGCTGGGTGCTCGGGGAGGCGGATGTGTGATGCGGCGTCGTTCGCGCCGGGCGCATGCCCGAAAAAAACGCCACCCGAAGGTGGCGTTTCTCATCGAGCATCGCGCCGAAGCGCGTCCGTCATTCGCTGCCGAGATAGAAGAAGCGGAACAGGAACACGGCCGCGATGATCCACACGATCGGCTTGACCGTGCGGGCCTGGCCCGTCAGCAGCTTGAGGCCGCCGTACGCGATGAAGCCGAACGCGACGCCGTTCGCGATCGAGTACGTGAACGGCATCAGCAGTGCGGTCAGCGCGGCCGGCACGGCTTCCGTCGCATCGTCCCAGGGCACGTCGACCATCTCGCGCAGCATCAGGCACGACACGTACAGCAGCGCGGGTGCGGTTGCATAGCCCGGCACGACGCCGGCGAGCGGCGCGATGAACAGGCACGCGAGGAACAGCACCGCGACGGTGATCGCCGTCACGCCCGTGCGGCCGCCGGCCTGCACGCCCGATGCGCTCTCGATATACGCGGTGGTCGACGACGTGCCGAGCACCGAGCCCGCGACGATCGCCGTGCTGTCGGCGAGCAGCGCCTTGTTCAGGCGATTCATCTTGCCTTCGACGAGCAGGCCCGCGCGGTTCGCGACGCCCATCAGCGTGCCGGTCGCGTCGAACAGTTCGACGAGGAAGAACACCAGGATCACGTTGATGATGCCGGTCGACAGCGCGGCGCCGATGTCGAGCTTGAACAGCGTCGCGTCGATCGACGGCGGCGCGGAGAACACGCCGTGGAACTGGTTGCCGCCGAAGAAGAACGACAGGACCGTGACGCCGATGATGCCGATCAGGATCGCGCCGCGCACGCGCAGGTGGTCGAGCGTGACGATCGTGAAGAAGCCGACGATCGCGAGGATCGTCGTGGGCTTGTGCAGGTCGCCGAGCGTGACGAGCGTGGCCGGGCTGCCGACGATCACGCCCGAGGTCTTCAGCGAGATGATTCCGAGGAACAGGCCGATGCCGGCTGTGATCGAGATCCGCAGCGATTTCGGAATACCGTTGACGATCGCCTCGCGCACGCGGAACAGCGTGACGAGCAGGAACAGGCAGCCGGAGATGAACACCGCGCCGAGCGCGGCCTGCCACGTGAAGCCCATCCCCTTGACGACGGTGTATGCGAAATACGCGTTCAGGCCCATGCCGGGCGCGCACGCGATCGGGTAGTTCGCGTACAGCCCCATGATGATCGACGCCAGCGCCGCGACGAGGCAGGTCGCGACGAACACGGATTCCTTCGGCATGCCGGCGTCGCCGAGGATCGCGGGGTTGACGAAGATGATGTAGGCCATCGTCAGGAACGTGGTGACGCCCGCGAGTATTTCGGTGCGGAAGTCGGTGCCGGCTTCAGCGAAGCCGAAATACCGCTTGATGGATTCCATTGGGGCGTTTCTCCGGTCGGGTTGTCGTGTTGCTTGTTGTGCCGAATTGTTGTAAAGGCAGCGGCCGGCTTAATGTAACCAGCCACTATTGCCCGGCTATCGGCGGATTGTAATAGCGCGGATAGCTCGGACGATATAGTTGGAGGGCACGATCGGCTGCCGGCGCGCGAACGGTCTGGCAGCCCGGTCGCGCGGAAAGGGTAAAAACGGGAGCGTGACGAACCGGCGGGGCCAGCCGATGCGTGCGCAACGGCACGCGGGCCACATTGCGCGCGGCCGGTACGCGATGACATTCGACTGAAACGGAGCGCCCGCATGCTGCACGAACACGGTGCAGTCATCGCGTGCGCGCGAACGCGCGTGCGTGGCCGGTGCGGATACGCAGCGGCGTGCAGCGGCCATTCGTCAGTCCAGGCGGTTGCAGATATCGGGCTATCCTGCGCCGAAGCCGTTCCGTCCGCAACTATCATTTGGCGATGCGGGGGCGACTGTGGTTTCTGTGTAAAAGATTGCAAGACCCCATCGCATAAACCGGCAAGTCTTTCTAGGATAGATACACCGCGCATGCACACGCCGGCCGGTAATTGCCGACGCGGGGGAGTCGCAGTCCGTGCAGGCCAGGCGGTGAATGGCGGTCAAGGTCGTTGCGCGTTCGGGCAGGCACGGCCGATTGCGATTGCCCGATGCGGGTTCGTCCGTAATCACGGAGGTCAGCATGTTGAACTGGATCAGCCGTTGGGCGATGCGACACGCCCCCACGCCGGAAAAAACCGCTGCATCGATGCTCGTGACGGCGCGCATGGAACTGTTCGCAGCCGAACAGCGCGTCATCGATGCGAAATTACAGGCGGATTACTGGCGCACACGTGTGTCATTCCTCGAGGAGGTGCAGAAGCAGGGCATCGATCCGTGGGTGACCTCGCAGGCATCGCAACGCCCCGAGCTCGATTCAACTCCCCGAAGCACGGGCCCGCGTCTCGCCGCCAGCACCTGATGCACCTGCTGCATCCGGTAGCTGCGCACGGCGCGCGATCGCTCGCGGCACGCACTGGCGTGCCGCGTCATTCGAAGCGCACCTGCGGCGCGTTGCGCCGCAGGTGCGTCCGTTTTCGGTCACGGCCGTTCCGCGTCTCGCGTGCGTGACCGCGCGTCAATCATCCACTCCTTCTCCATACCCCGACGAGCAAACGTTGCACTTGCGCGAGCGTGCGCTTGAAGCGCTGGCCGCGCCGCACGTAGGCGGTCGTGATCGTTGCTTCGGCCGCTCGGTCGGCATCGGTGCCGAGCCAGATGCGCTCGCCGCGTGCGATGCGCAGCACGTCGCCGGGCTGCACCCAGTAATCGTCGACGCTCGGCGGGCGCGTGATCCACAGCGCCGCACCATGCGCGCGGATCTCCGCATCTTGCGGCGCGCGCCAGGTCATCGTCGTGCGCGGCGCGACCGCGAAACGGATCACGACAGTCGGTAACGCGATCGTGCCGGCGCGACGCCGATCGGGACGGTCAAACAACTGGCTTGCCTGGTCCATCGTCTTCTCCATTCAGTGAGCCGGACGGATGACGCGCACCAGAACAAAAAGGCCTCATCCGTTTCCGGCGAGGCCTTGTGTGACATGCGGTACTGCTCGATTGCTAACGCACAAGCGCCTCCCGTGATCCATTCTTTCGAATGTTCACCGGGCAATGAATCGCGATGGCGATGAGCTTGAACGTAGGCATGCGAACGAGTTTGTCTTCGTGGTGCGGCGTTGTCAACGATAATTTTCGAGATATGTGAGGCGGATGCGTCGACGCGTGCTTGCGGCATGTCGTGATGACGCTGCGCACTCGGACCGAGTACGCAGCGACGCTTTCGTCATGGTCGACTTCGATATCGTCCGCGCAGCACGCCGCGCATCCGTGCGAGCGCGCGCTGCAGCCACGTGCCGCGTTTCATCGCGTATGCGGTCGTGATCGATGCCACGGCCGGCCGGTCGTCGTCGGTGCTCATCCAGATGCGGTCGCCGCGCTGCACGCGCAGCACGTCGCCGGTTCGTATCCAGTAATCGTCGGCGCTGCCCAGCCGCGTGATCCACAGCGTCGCATCGTGCACACGGATCTCGGCGTCGCGCTGCGCGTACCACGTCAGCGTCTTGCGCGGCGCGACCGTGAAATGCATCGCGACGCTCGGCAACGCGATCGTGCCGGTGCGGCAGCGATCGGGGCAAACAATCAGCCGGCTTGCTTGGTCCATCGTCATCTCCATCCGTTGAGCCGGGCGGGATGACGCGCACCAAAACAAAAAGGCCTCATCCGTTTCCGGCGAGGCCTTGTGACATGCGTAACTGAATCTCGATGCTAACGCACAAGCGCCCCCGGTGATCGCCCCGCATGGGCGTTCACTGGTGTTTTATGCGCGATGGCGGCGGGCTTGAGCATAGGCATGCGAACGAGTGTGTCGTGGCGGCGCGGCGCTGTCAACGGTATTTTCGAGATGCGTGGCAGTTACGCGTCGCGTTGCGCAAGCCCGTTCACGAGCAGTTCGGACAGCAGGCCCGTCATCCCTTCGGGATGCGTGGCCGCGCGCGCCTTCAGCTGTTCGACGAGCTCGGCGTTGAGCTTGCATGCGAACGGCACGAGCCCCTGTTCCTGGTCGAGCTTGCGCTGCGCACGGCGGTCGAGCTTTGCCGCGTCCTCGGCGCCCTTGCCGAAACGGGCGGCGCCCGACTGCTTCATCGCTTGCGTCAGCTTCAGCGCCTTGTTCTTTTCGAGATCGGTTTTCTTCATGGCCATCGCGGCACCTCCGGGAAATGAAGCCGCGATTGTACGCATTTCGGCGGGCGCCGCCTGCCGCGCCCGCCGGAAACCCGGTTACGCGCCCTTCGTCGTGCCCCAGTTGCCGCCGTGCGCGGCCGCCTGCGCGGCCGGCGAGCGCGCGAGGTAGTCGAGCGCCTGTTCGGTCGAGCCTTCGTGGTGCGGCGTATAGCTCGGCTTGAAATAACGCAGTGCCGCGCCGATCACCTTCCAGAACGACGGCAGGTGCCCGCGCCGCGAACCCTGCCACCACGCGAGCACGAAGCCCGGGTAGCGGCCGGCGTCCGGGTCGCGCCTGTACATGAATTTCGCACCGGTCGTGATGTAGTAGAGCAGCAGCAGGATCACGAACGCCATGTGCACGCAGCGCTCCGGATAGGTGCCGCCCAGGTGCCGGTAGATGTCGAACGCGACGGTGCGGTGCTCGACTTCCTCGGCGCCGTGCCAGCGCAGCAGGTCGACCATCGTCGGGTCGGCCTTGCCTTCGTCGAGCCCGTGCGCGTTGAGCACCCAGTTGCCGAGATAGCCGAAGAAGTGCTCGAGCGACGCGATCACCGCGAGCTGCTGCCGCAGCCAGAAGCGCGTATGGCCGATCTTCAGCCCGAGCGGCTGTTCGCCGAGCACACGCGTGAACAGCCGGTTGAGCTTCTGCGTGAACGGCTTCGTGTCGATCCCGTGCCGGTCGTAGTAGTGCTTGAGCACGCCGCCGTGCGAACGCGAATGCACGGCTTCCTGCCGCAGGAAGCCTTCGGCCTCGTCGCGCAGGCGCGCATCGGTGATCAGCGGCAGCGCCTTGTTGTACACGCGGCAGAACCACAGCTCGCCTTCCGGGAACAGCAGGTTCAGCGTGTTGATGATGTGGGTGCTGCCCGGATCGTTCGGCACCCAGGTGATCGGCGTGTCGCTGAAGTCGAACTTCACGTGCCGGGCCTTGATCTTGTGGTAGTCGGCGGTAGCGGTCATTTGTGTCTGTCTCCCTGTGCGGCGTCATGCGCCGTCAATGCGATGCCATGCTGACGCGGGCGATCATCCGGCCGAGCCACGGCATGAAGCGGCCGACGAAGCGCATCGCGTGCGCTTCGCCGCCGACCGCGACGACGGGGCGGTTGCGCAGCACGCCGTCGACCATCGCCTGTGCGACGGTTTCGGGTTTCAGGCCGCGCATCTGGTACAGCTTCGTCGCGCGCTTGCGCAGCCGCGCTTCGTCCTGCGCGTTGGCGCCCGCGTATTGCGTCGACGCCATGATTCCGGTTTCCGCGAAGCCCGGGCACACGGCCGTCACGCCGATGCCTTGCTCCGCGAGCTCCGCGCGCATGCATTCGCTGAGCATCAGCACGGCGGCCTTCGTCGTCGCATACGCGGGCAGGTCGCGCGACGGCCCGAACGCGGCGGCCGACGCGGTGTTGACGATGTGGCCGCCGGTGCCGCGCGCGGCCATCTGCTGCGCGAACAGCCGCGAGCCGTGGATCACGCCCCACAGGTTTACGTGCAGGATGCGCTCCCAGTGCCGTGTGCTCGTGTCGAGGATGCCGCCGGCCATGCCGATGCCCGCGTTGTTGATCACGACGTCCGCGCCGCCGAGTGCGCTGCCGACCCACGCCGCGAGCGCTTCCATCTCGTCGGCGGACCCGACGTCGACACGCTTCGCATGCGCCTGCGCACCGGTCAGCCCGATCAGCAGCGCGGTGCGCTCGGCGCTCGCGATGTCGATGTCGCACGCGACGACCGTCGCGCCTTCGCGTGCGAACGCGAGGGCCGCGCAGCGGCCGATGCCGCTGCCCGCGCCGGTGACGACCGCGACCTTGCCGCTGAAGCGCCCGCTGGTCGCGCGGCGGCGCGCGTTCGCGAGCGCGGGCGGTTCGTCGCCCGATTCGACCGCGTCGATCAGTTGCCCGGCGAGATCCGCGAAGCGCGCGGGATCGGCGAGCGGCAGCCAGTGGCCGGCCGCGACCTCGCGCCGGTAGTACTGCGGCACCCAGCGCGACAGGTTCTCGGACAGCGCGGGGCTCACGTACTTGTCGCCGAGCGGCACGATCGTCTGCACGGGCGCATGCGCGTAGCGTTCGCGCGGCGCGAACAGGCAGCGGATGAAGTTCGCGCGATAGAGGCGCACGCCGCGCGCGCCGTCGTCGGCCTGCGTCGCGCGCGGCGCGGCGGGCGTCTTTTCGAGGCGGCGCAGCAGGCTCGGCCATGCGCGGCCGAGCCACAGCCGCCAGCCGAGTTCGGGGATGAACGGCAGGTGGAACAGGTACACGTACCACGACCGCACGAGCTGGCCGCCGAGCTTGGCCAGCGACGCGGGCGTGGGGCGCAGCACGCGTTCGCGCAGCCAGAAGCCGACGTGGTCGAGGCACGGCCCCGAGCACGACGTGTACGACGCGATGCGGCCGGAAAGGCGTGGATCGGTGACGAATTCCCAGCCCTGGATCGAGCCCCAGTCGTGCGCGATCAGGTGCACGGCGCGGCCAGGGCAGAGCGCGTCGATCACCGCGACGAAATCGTCGGTCAACTTCGCGAGATGGTAGTCGGCTGTGCGCTTCGGCACGCCGGACAGCCCCGCGCCGCGCACGTCGTACGCGATCACGTAGTGCTTGCGCGCAAGCAGCGGCGCGACGTGCTGCCAGACGCTGCTGTCGTCGGGATAGCCGTGCACGAGCACGACCGGCGAACGGGCCGGGTCGCCCCAGGTCTTGACCGCAAGCGTCAGGTCACCGGAGGCGACCGCCGTCTCGCCATGAACCGATTCGAACAGGGCCAGCGGCGCTTCGTCGGAAAGAGGCTGCATCGTGAGTCCGTCGTTCAGGGATTCGGGAAGAAAGGCGCGGGCACGTCAGGCGGCGGCCGGCACGGTCGCGACGGCCTGCGCACGTTTGGCCTGGCGGCGCTGCCAGCGGCGCACGTGCGGCAGGTCGTTGTCGAGCCAGTACGCGTCGTCTTCGGTGATCACGAGCAGCTCTTCGAATTTCGCGCCGACGCCGGCGAAGCCGAGATGCGGCTCGACGGCCCACAGGCCCGGCACGGGCGCATGCTCGGAGCGGCGATCGATCGACCACAGCGGCGACCAGCCTTGCTGCTTCGCCGCGCGGCCCTGGTCGAGCAGCAGGTTGCGCGTCGCGTTCAGCCCGAAACGCGCGACGAAGCGCGGCTTCGACAGCTTGTGGATCTTCGCGACACGATGCGCGAGCACCTTGAACGGATAGGCCTTGTGGCGCGGCTCGACGCCCTGGCGGCGGCACAGCGCGTCGACTTCCTGCGCGACCTCGGCCATCGGCCGGCGCGCCTTCACGAGCCGCACGATCATGTCGCGGTGGTCCATCAGGTCGTCCTGCAACTGTTCGAGGATCGGGTTCTCGCCGAGGCAGTGCGCGTAGCCGACGTCGGCCACGATGCCGTCGAGCACGGGCGCGACGTCGAGGATCACCGGCATGTCGGTTTCGAGCTGCCGGTTGCTCGGGAAGAACGCGAGATTGAAGCCGCCCATGTGCTTGAGGCCCGAGAAACCCTCGAACGCGGTGCGGTCGCCGAACCACGCGAACGGCTTGTGCAGCCAGTCGTGCACGCCGTTGTCCTGCAGCCATTCGGTCAGCAGGCGCGCGGCTTCCTTTTCGGTGATGCCGGGGTAGAGCATCGCGCCGACGGTTTCGACACAGCGGTAGGCAAGTTGCTGGACCGCGCGGAATTGCGGCAGCTCGTCGAGGTGGACTTCCGGCAGCGGGTGGTGGTCGGCCATGGTGCGTCTCCATATGTCGGCCAGAGTGGGCGCTTCGGCGCTTGTCGACCGGTGTTGGTGCTTCAGCACTGACGTCGGTCCCACGCAAAGCGCGCTCCGGTCCTGTGCAAAGCGGGGCGCTGATCCGGAATGCATCCGCCGGTGTTCCCGTCGCGAATTATTCAGTCAGCATTTAATGTGCCATTGAATGATGTAACGATGATAGCCGGTTCGACGTGGCGCGCCAGCCCCCGGGGGTGAGGATTTGTCCTAATGAAGGGCCGAAATGGAGGGGAGACTCTAGGTTTCCGGAGGTCGGGGCCGGATGCCGTCGGCGCGCACGCGTGCGGCTCGGGGGCGCCGGCCGGAGGTTGTCACGGGCGGGCCCAGCGCCGGCCCGGATGGCCGCGCGTGAGGTCGCCATGTGACGGCTCGCCTTGCGACGGCCCGGCATGTCGCGCCGGATCAAGTCCTTGTCGCGTCACGATGTGACGCTGTCAAATTGCCGAAATAATTTCGTCACATCATTCGCCCCCGGTTCGGAGCTGTCCCGGCTTCGCCGCGCCGATGAGCCGCCGGCGCGCGGTGCGCCGCACGGGGTAGTGACCGAAGCCGATTCGAGATTCGACATTTCCACGGAGACAGACCATGCAACGCCGCCAGTTCATGAACACCCTTGCCGCGGTGACCGCCGCGACGTCGCTGATGCTCAAGGCCGGCACGGCCGACGCGAAGAGCACGACCGCGCCGGATGCGCTGGACCCGGGCCGCTGGTCGCCGTTCAACGCCGCGCGCCTGCAGGCAGTGCTCGACCGGCATGGCGTCGCGAGCGCGCGCTACGATGAAAAGCGCCGCCCGTACGCGGTGTTCGACTGGGACAACACGTGCATCATGAACGACTGCGAAGAGGCGTTGCTGATGTACCAGATCAACCATCTGCAGTACAAGCTGACGCCGGACGAGTTCGTCGACGTGATGTGGAAGGACGTGCCGAAGGGCGCCTTCATGAAGGACTACACGACGATCGACGGCAAGCCCGTGACGATGGAGGACCTCGCCGCCGACGTCGAATCCGACTATCGCTGGCTCTACGCGAACTACAAGGGATTCGGCGGCAGCAAGAGCCTCGACGAGATTCGCGAGACCGATCAGTTCAAGGATTTCCGCGCGAAGCTGTACTTCATGTACGACGCGATCTGCGACACGCACCCGCTCGAGATCGGCTACAAGTGGATCATCTACTTCTACCGGAACATGACGACCGCCGAGCTGCAGGCGATGGCGGAAGCGTCGGACAACTACGGCATCGGCGACGCGCTGCGCAAGGTCCGCTACGAAAGCCCGAAGACGCTTCCGGGCAAGGCCGGCGTGGTGGCCGACACGCATTTCCACGGCATCCGCATTCATGAGGAAATCCGCGCGGTGATGCACACGCTGCGCGCGAACGGCATCGACGTGTACGTGAGCACCGCGTCGCTCGACGATGTCGTGCGCGTGTTCGCCGGCAATCCGAACTACGGCTACGGCGTGCCGCCCGAAAACGTGATCGGCCTGCGTCTCGACATGCGGGACGGCAAGTACACGAGCACGTATCCGGCCGGCTGGCATTTCAACTGGGGGCCCGGCAAGACGGTGGGCATCCGCAACGTCCTCGAGTCGAAGAAGGGCTACGGCCCGCTGCTGGTGTTCGGCGACAGCGACGGCGACGCGTGGATGCTGCGCGACTTCAAGGACACCGCGGCCGGCGTGATCGTCAACCGGATGAAGAAGGGCGAGATCGGCGCGGACAGCAAGCTCGCCGCCGAGCAGGTCGGCAAGCCGGACGCGCGTTTCCTGCTGCAGGGCCGCGACGAGCACACGGGCCTGATGATCCCGGACGAGAAGTCGATCAAGTACGGCAAGACCGAGCGCAAGCTGCTGGCTTGACGTGCGCGGGGCGCCGGGCCGTCGCGGCCCGGCGTCCATCGGGATCGATGGCGGCGTCGCGCGGGCCGGGAAACGCGCGTCTCAGCGCGCGTGTGGAGGCCCCAGCCGCTCCAGCAACGTCCCCAGCAGATCGATCGGCAGCGGAAACACGATCGTCGAGTTCTTGTCCGCCGCGATCGTCGTCAGCGTCTGCAGATAGCGCAGCTGCATCGCCTGCGGCTGCAGCGCGAGCCGCTGCGCGGCCTGCAGCAGTTTCTCCGACGCCTGCAGTTCGCCTTCCGCATGGATCACCTTCGCGCGCCGTTCGCGCTCGGCCTCGGCTTGCCGCGCGATCGCGCGCACCATCGTTTCGTTCAGGTCGACGTGCTTGATCTCGACCGTCGACACCTTGATCCCCCACGCATCGGTTTGCGCGTCGAGCGTCTTCTGGATGTCGGCGTTCAGCTGTTCGCGCTCGGCCAGCAGCGCATCGAGCTCGTGCTTGCCGAGCACCGAACGCAGCGTCGTCTGCGAGAGCTGGCTCGTCGCGTCGAAGAAGCGCGCGACCTGGATCACGGCCTTCTCCGGATCGACGACGCGGAAATACACGACCGCATTCACCTTCACCGACACGTTGTCGCGCGTGATCACGTCCTGCGGCGGCACGTCGAACACGACGGTGCGCAGGTCGATCCGCACGACCTGCTGGACGATCGGGATGATCAGCACGAGCCCCGGCCCCTTCACTTTCCAGAAGCGGCCGAGCATGAACACCACGCCGCGCTCGTACTCGCGAAAGATGCGGATCGACGACGCGACCAGTACCACGGCGAAGACGATCAGGACGCTGCTGAAGCCGAATGTGTAGCCGATCATGTTGGTTCACCTTGATGTTGTTGTTCCTGCGCCGGCACGTCGTACAACGGCGCGACGGTGAGCATCAGCCCCTGGCGGCCGGTGACGCGCACGCGGCAGCCCGCCGCGAGCGGCACGCTGCTCGCGACGCGCCAGCGCTCGCCATGCACGCGCGCCCAGCCCGCGGCCGATGGCGCGGGGCCGGCCGCGCCGTGCGGCTGGTCGGCGCGCAGGCCGTCGTCGAGCACCTCGCCGATGCTGCCGACCATCGCTTCGGCGCCGGTCACGACCGGGCGCCGCCGCGCGCGCAGCGCAACGCTCGACACGCCCGCGACGAGCAGCCCGCCGCCGAGCGCGAGGCTCCCGATCACGGGCCACGGAATCCCGTAGCCGGGCACGTCGGTATCGATCAGCATCAGCGCGCCGATCGTGAACGACACGATCCCGCCGAAGCCGAGCACGCCGAAAGTCGGCAGGAACGCCTCCGCGACCAGGCAACCCAGGCCGAGCAGCACGAGGCCGAGGCCCGCATAGCTGATCGGCAGCAACTGCATCGCGAACAGCCCGATCAGCAGGCAGATCGTGCCGACGAGGCCCGGCAGCACGAAGCCGGGGTTCGCGAATTCGAAGAACAGGCCGTAGATGCCGATCGTCAGCAGGATCAGCGCAACGTTCGGATCGGCGATGATCGACAGGAACCGGCTGCGCCAGTCGGGCTCGACCACGACGAGCGGCGCATGCGCGGTCGCGAGCCGCACCGTGCCGGCGGTGGTCGTCGCGCTGTGGCCGTCGAGCTGGCGCGCGAGGTCGGCCGGATCCAGCGCGATCAGGTCGACGACGTGCTGCGCGCGCGCCTCGCTCGCCGACAGGCTGACGGCTTCGCGCACCGCGCGCTCGGCCCATTCGGCATTGCGCCCACGCAATTGGGCGAGGCCGCGGATATAGGCCGACGCGTCCTGCATCGCCTTGCGGATCTCGGTCGATTGCGTGTCGGTCGGTAGCGCGGCCGGCGTTGTGCCCGAGGTTCCGGATGCACCCGGTGTCCCGGCCGGCGGCGCGCGTGGCGCGGCGGGGTTTCCGCCCGGCGGCGTGGCGCCGCCGACGCCGATCTGCACGGGCGACGCAGCACCGAGATTGGTGCCGGGCGCCATCGCCGCGAAGTGGCTCGCATAGACGATGTAGGTGCCCGCGCTCGCGGCGCGCGCGCCGCCCGGCGCGACGAATGCGGCGACCGGCACCGGCGAGCCGAGGATGGCCTTGATGATCTGCCGCATCGACGAGTCGAGGCCGCCGGGCGTGTCGAGCTGCAGGATCGCGAGCGGCGCATGCTCACGTGCGGCGCGGTCGAGCGAGCGAACGATGAAGTCGGCGCTGGCCGGCCCGATTGCGCCGTTGATGGGGATCACGATGACCGGGCGTGCGGCTGCGGGTGTAGCGGCGGGCAGCGCTGCGGCGACGGCCGCGCACACGACGAGCAGCGCCGCGAACAGTGCGGCGCGTGCGACCCGCGCGGACAGCGGGTGATGGGGGTGGCCGTCGGGCGCGGCAAGCGCCGGCGACGGCCCGTGACGGTGAAAGGGCATCTGGGCGTCCGGGCGGCGCGCGGCCTGGCTCGCGGAAAGGGCATTGGCCCGATGCTTAAAGATTAGGCGGTTTCGGCGGAAAGCGCGAAGCCGTGGCCTCAGTGGCCGGATTAGGCCCTGCCCGCGCCGCCGCCCCGCGCGAGCACTTCGTCGCGATAGTCGGCCGGACTGCGCCCGCTCCATTTGCGAAACGCGCGGTAGAACGCGCTCGGTTCCGCGAAGCCGGTCGCGGCCGCGACGTCGGCGATCGTGCGCGCGGGGTCGGCCAGCGCCTCGAACGCGAGATCGCGCCGCAGCGTGTCCTTGATCGACTGGTACGCGTGGCCTTCCTGGTGCAGCTTGCGGCGCAGCGTGGCTTCGGCCACATGCAGCCGCGCGGCCATCCCGCCCGCGCCCGGCCATGCGGCGGGCGGCATCCCGCGCAGCACCGCGCGCACCCGCTGCGCAAGCGCGTTCGGGTTGCGGTACTTGACGATGAAGCTGGCCGGCGCGTTGCGCAGGAACGTCTTCAGCGTCTTCGCGTTCTGCACGACCGGCAGCGTCGCGAATTCGGGATCGAAATCGACATACGAATCGGGCTCGTTGAAACGCATGTCGTCGCAGAACATCGACGGGTATTCGTGGTCGGCGGGCGGCGTGTCGCAGCGGAAGCCCGCGTGCAGCAGCGGGATGCGCCGCCCGATCAGCCAGCAGGTGAGCCCGTAGACGATGATGAAATAGGTCGCGTACGTGAACATCGCGGGCGTCGCGCCGTTGTTGCGGTGCACGAAGCGCAGCCGCACGCGCTGCGGGTTCGCGTCGAGCTCCGCGTGCAGGTCGTCGAGCACGCAGTGCATGAAATTCACCGCGCGCGCCATCGCGTGCAGGCCGTCGCGCGCGGACAGCGCGGCCTGGCTCATCGCGATGAAGCTGCCGCTGCGCATCGGGTGGCGATCCTGCCCGAAAAACTCGTCGTCGAGCGCGCGCGCGATCGCGTTCCACAGCGCACCATATTGTTGCGCGGACACGCGTGCGCGCGGCTGCCCGAGCAGCGCGGGCGCGATGCCGGCCTGCGCGAGCAGCGGCTCGGCCGCGACGCCGCGCCGGGTCGCGAGCGCGACGCTGTACGCGACGAGGCTGATCGCGACGGTTCCCTTGTCTTCCTGCTTCATCGGTGTCGCCGGTGTGGCAAAAACGCTCAGTGTAAATGAGCGACGCGAGCATCGAACAGTCGCGCGCGCTTGCCTACACTTGTTGCATCGAAACGCAAGGACGGTCGCGCCCGGCGGCCGCGGGAGACAGCAGCACCATGGACGAGCTTTATACCGAAGACCAGCGGATGATCCGCGACGCCGCGCGCGCGTTTGCCACCGAGATGCTGGCGCCGAACGCCGCGCAGTGGGACCACGATGCGCAGTTGCCCGACGCCATCGTCGCGCAGCTCGGCGAACTCGGCCTGCTCGGGATGATCGTGCCGCAGGAGCTGGGCGGCTCGTATACGGACTACGTCGCGTATGCGCTGGCGATGGAGGAAATCGCCGCCGGCGACGCCGCGTGCGCGACACTGATGAGCGTGCACAACTCGGTCGGCTGCGGCCCGATCCTCGGCTTCGGCACGCCCGCGCAGAAAGAGCGCTGGCTGGCCGACATGGCGTGCGGCCGCGTGATCGGCGCGTTCTGCCTGACCGAGCCGCAGGCCGGCTCCGAGGCGAACAACCTGCGCACGCGCGCGGAATTGCGCGACGGAAAATGGGTGCTGAACGGCGCGAAGCAGTTCGTGACCAACGGCAAGCGCGCGGGTGTCGCGATCGTTTTTGCCATGACCGACCCGGAAGCCGGCAAGCGCGGCATTTCCGCGTTCCTGGTGCCGACCGACACGCCGGGCTTCATCGTCGGCAAGCCCGAGAAGAAGATGGGCATCCGCGCATCGGATACGTGCGCGATCACGTTCGAGAACTGCGCGATTCCGGAAGAGAACCTGCTCGGCAATCGCGGCGAAGGGCTGAAGATCGCGCTGTCGAATCTCGAGGGCGGCCGGATCGGCATCGCCGCACAGGCGCTCGGCATCGCGCGCGCCGCGTTCGACAAGGCGCGCCGTTATGCGGGCGAGCGCGTGCAGTTCGGCAAGCCGATCGCCGAGCATCAGGCGATCCAGCAGAAGCTCGCCGACATGGCCACGCAGATCAACGCCGCGCGCCTGCTCGTGCATCACGCGGCGAAGCTGCGCACGGCCGGGCTGCCGTGCCTGTCGGAAGCGTCGCAGGCCAAGCTGTTCGCGTCGGAGATGGCCGAGCACGTGTGCTCGGACGCGATCCAGATCCACGGCGGCTACGGCTACCTGGTCGATTACGAAGTCGAGCGTCATTACCGCGACGCGCGCATCACGCAGATTTACGAAGGCACCAGCGAAGTGCAACGGATGGTGATCGCGCGGCAGCTTTGAGTCGCGCCGCCGCATCGGCAAAACGGAAGCATCACGCAGGGCACGAGGGCAGCGCGGTGAACGCGGCACGCAACGACGTGACCGTGCGCCGCGAACAACGGAATCGGGCATGTGCTGCAGCGCATGCGCCGGTTGACCGCGATGCATGGAGACTGGAGAAGACACGATGACGGTACAGGCATTCCTGGACGCACGCGACTTTCTGCTGCGCCATCGCACCGACTACGAAACCGCATACCGCGATTTCGAGTGGCCGGTGCTCGATGCGTTCAACTGGGCGCTCGACTACTTCGACCCGATGGCGCGCGACAACGACCAGCCCGCGCTGTGGATCGTCGATGCGGCGACCGGCACGGGCGATCCGTATTCGTTCGCGCAGATGTCCGAGCGTTCGTCGCGGATCGCGAACTGGCTGCGCTCGATCGGCGTCGTGCGCGGCGATCGCATCCTGCTGATGCTGCCGAACCGTGTCGAACTGTGGGACGCGATGCTCGCCGCGATGAAGCTCGGCGCGATCGTGCTGCCCGCCACCACGCAACTGTCGGCTGACGACGTGCGCGATCGCGTGCAGATCGGCGGCGCGAAATACGCGATCGTCGACGAGAACGAAACCGCGAAATTCGAACAGCCCGACCTCGGCCTCGCGCAGAAGATCGTCGCCGGCGCGCCGCGCGCGGGCTGGCTCGCGATGAACGACGGCTACGCGGCGAGCGCCGCGTTCGAGCCGGACGCCGTCACGCATGCGGGCGATCCGATGCTGCTGTACTTCACGTCGGGCACGACGTCGAAGCCGAAGCTCGTCGAGCATACGCACCGCACCTATCCGGTCGGCCATCTGTCGACGATGTACTGGGTCGGCCTGCAGCCGGGCGACATCCACTGGAACATCAGCTCGCCGGGCTGGGCGAAGCACGCGTGGAGCTGCTTCTTCGCGCCGTGGAATGCGCAGGCGTGCGTGTTCGCGTTCAACTACGCGCGCTTCGAGCCGAAGGTCGTGCTCGATGCGCTCGTCAAATACCAGGTGACGACGCTGTGCGCGCCGCCGACGGTATGGCGGATGCTCGTGCAGCAGCCGCTCGCGTCGTTCGACGTGAAGCTGCGCGAAATCGTCGGCGCGGGCGAGCCGCTGAATCCCGAGATCATCGAGCGCGTGAAGAAGGCGTGGGGCATCACGATCCGCGATGGCTACGGCCAGACCGAGACAACCTGCCTGATCGGCAACTCGCCGGGCCAGCCGGTCGTCGCGGGCTCGATGGGCCGGCCGCTGCCCGGCTACCGGATCGCGTTGCTCGATCCGGACGGCGCGCCTGTGACCGAAGGCGAGGTCGCACTGCCGATCGGCCCGGACGTCGCGCGCCCGGTGGGGCTGATGACCGGCTATGCGAACAACCCCGACGCGACCGCCTACGCGATGCGCGACGGCCACTACCGCACGTCGGACATCGCGATGCGCGGCGATGACGGTTACTACGTGTACATCGGCCGCGCGGACGACGTGTTCAAGTCGTCCGACTACCGGCTGAGCCCGTTCGAACTCGAAAGCGTGCTGATCGAGCATCCGGCGATCGCCGAGGCGGCCGTCGTGCCGAGCCCCGACCCGGTGAGGCTGTCGGTGCCGAAGACGTTCATCACGCTGCGGCAGGGCTACGAGGAAAGCCCGGCGCTCGCGCTGGAGATCTTCCGCTTCTCGCGCGAGAAGCTCGCGCCGTACAAGCGCATCCGCCGCCTGCAGTTCGCGGAGTTGCCGAAGACGATCTCGGGGAAGATCCGCCGCGTCGAGCTGCGTCGTCGCGAAATCGAGCGCGGCGACGACGCAACCGCGCGGATGCCCGGCGAATACTGGGAAGAAGATTTCGCCGCCGAATTGAAATGACCGACCGCGGGCCGCGCGCGCCGCATTCCGCGGCCGCCGCCCGCAGCCGGATTGAACCGGCCGCGCGGCGATATTGCGCTTCGCGGCCCTCTGCAAGGAGAAAGGATCGATGAACGCGAATCCGACGCCCCAAACGGGGCAAGACGTGCCGACGGTCAAGCTGCTGATCGACGGCGCTTTCGTCGAGTCCGCCACGAAAGAGTGGCGCGACATCGTCAACCCGGCGACACAGCAGGTGCTCGCGCGCGTGCCGTTCGCGACCGTCGCCGAAGTCGACGCGGCCGTGCAGGCCGCGCACGCCGCGTATGCGATGTGGAAGAACACGCCGATTGCCGCGCGCATGCGCATCATGCTGAAGTTCCAGGATCTCGTGCGCACGAACCAGCAGCGCATCGCGAAGACGCTGACGGCCGAGCAGGGCAAGACGATTCCCGATGCCGAAGGCGACATCTTCCGCGGCCTCGAAGTGGTCGAGCACGCGTGCTCGATCGGTTCGCTGCAGCTCGGCGAGTTCGCGGAGAACGTCGCGGGCGGCGTCGATACCTACACGCTGCGCCAGCCGCTCGGCGTGTGCGCGGGCATCACGCCGTTCAACTTCCCCGCGATGATTCCGCTGTGGATGTTCCCGATGGCGATCGTCTGCGGCAACACGTTCGTGCTGAAGCCGTCCGAGCAGGACCCGATGTCGACAATGGAGCTCGTCCAGCTCGCGATCGAGGCCGGCGTACCGAAAGGGGTACTGAACGTCGTGCACGGCGGCAAGGAAGTCGTCGATGCGATCTGCACGCATCCGCTCGTGAAGGCGATCTCGTTCGTCGGCTCGACGGTGGTCGGCACGCACGTGTACAACCTCGGCAGCGCGCACGGCAAGCGCGTGCAGTCGATGATGGGCGCGAAGAACCACGCGGTCGTGTTGCCCGATGCGAACCGCGAGCAGACGATCAATGCGCTCGTCGGCGCCGGCTTCGGCGCGGCGGGGCAGCGCTGCATGGCGACGTCGGTCGCGGTGCTGGTTGGCGAAGCGCGCGACTGGCTGCCCGATCTCGTCGCAAAGGCGAAGCTGTTGAAGGTGAATGCGGGCGCGGAAGCCGGCACCGACGTCGGCCCGGTCGTGTCGAAGACGGCGAAGGAACGCATCCTGTCGCTGATCGAAGCGGGCGTGAGCGAAGGCGCAAAGCTCGAGCTCGACGGCCGCGACGTGACGGTGGCCGGCTACGAACGCGGCAACTTCATCGGCCCGACGATCTTCTCGGGCGTGAAGACCGACATGTCGATCTACACGCACGAAATCTTCGGCCCGGTGCTCGTCGTGCTCGAAGCCGATTCGCTCGACGACGCGATCGCGCTCGTCAACGCGAACCCGTTCGGCAACGGCGTGGGCCTGTTCACGCAAAGCGGCGCGGCCGCGCGCAAGTTCCAGAGCGAGATCGACATCGGCCAGGTCGGCATCAACATCCCGATTCCGGTACCGGTGCCGTTCTTCAGCTTCACCGGTTCGCGCGGGTCGAAGCTCGGCGATCTCGGCCCGTACGGCAAGCAGGTCGTGCAGTTCTACACGCAGACGAAGACGGTCACCGCGCGCTGGTTCGACGACGACACGACGGCCGGCCCGGTGAATACGACGATCCGGCTGCATTGAGCGGCGGAGGACACGAACATGAAAATCGGATTTATCGGCCTGGGCCACATGGGTGCGCCGATGGCGCTGAACCTGTTGAAGGCCGGCCATGAAGTGCATGCGTTCGACCTGAGCGCCGATGCATTGCGCGCGCTGCAGGACGCCGGCGCGCAGGTTGCCGCGTCGCCGCGCGACGCCGCGTCGGGCGCGACGTTCGTGATCACGATGCTGCCGGCCGCGCCGCACGTGCGTTCGGTGCTGTCCGGCGAGAACGGCGTGCTGGCCGGCCTCGACGCGGGCGCGACCGTGATCGATTCGAGCACGATCGACCCGGCGAGCGCGCAGGCATTCGGCGCGCTGGTGCGCGAGCACGGCGGCGCGTTCGTCGATGCGCCGGTATCGGGCGGCACCGGCGGCGCGGCGGCCGGCACGCTGACCTTCATGGTCGGCGGCAGCGATGCCGATTTCGAGCGCGTGAAGCTCATTCTTTCCGGTATGGGCAGGAACATCGTCCATTGCGGCGCGACGGGTATGGGGCAGGTCGCGAAGGTCTGCAACAACCTCGTGCTCGGCATCTCGATGGCGGCCGTGTCGGAGGCGATGTCGCTCGGCGTCGCGCTCGGCATCGACCCGAAGGTGCTGGCCGGCATCGTCAACACGTCGACGGGCCGCTGCTGGAGCTCGGACACCTACAACCCGTACCCGGGCGTGATCGACACCGCGCCGTCGTCGCGCGGCTATTCGGGCGGCTTCGGCACCGACCTGATGCTGAAGGATCTCGGCCTCGCGAACGACGCGGCGAAGCAGGCGCGCCAGCCGGTCTATCTCGGCGCGCTCGCGCAGCAGCTGTACCAGACGATGAGCAGCCGCGGCGACGGGCAACTCGATTTCTCGGCGGTGATCCGCCTGTACCAACCCGCACCGAAGAAGGACGCGCAATGATCGAACTGGACTTCGTCGACGACGGCGCGATCGCGTGCGCGACGCTCAAGCGTCCGCCCGCGAACGCCTTTACCGCCGACGGGCTGCAGCAACTGCAGGAAACCGTCGCCGAACTGAATGCGAACCCGCGCGTGCGCGCGCTGGTGATCACGGGCGACGGCCCGAAATTCTTCAGCGCGGGCGCCGACCTCAACACGTTCGCCGACGGCGACCGCGCAGTCGCGCGCGCGATGGCGTCGCGTTTCGGCGCGGCGTTCGAGGCACTGCACGATGCGCGCGTCGTGACGATCGCGGCGATCAACGGTTATGCGATGGGCGGCGGCCTCGAATGCGCGCTCGCGTGCGACTTGCGGATCGCCGAGACGCATGCGCAGATGGCGCTGCCCGAGCCGTCGGTCGGCCTGCTGCCGTGCGGGCTCGGCACGCAGACGCTGCCCTGGCTCGTCGGCGAAGGCTGGGCGAAGAAGATCATCCTGACCGGTGCGCGTGTCGACGCGGCGACGGCGCTCAGGATCGGCCTGGTCGAAGACGTGGTCGAGAGCGGCGCAGCACGCGACGCGGCGCTGGCGCTGGCGCGCAACGTCGCGCGGCAAAGCCCGCACGCGGTTGCATACAGCAAGGAGCTGATCGGTCTCGCGCGCCGCGGCGTGCCGCGCAGTGCGGCGCTCGCGGTCGAGCGCGAGCGCTTCGTCGACCTGTTCGATACGAACGATCCGCGCGAAGGCGTGGCCGCGTTTCTCGGCAAGCGCGCACCGCAGTGGCATACCGACGGAGAGCCGCAACGATGAGCACGCCGGTGACGAATCACGACGCGTTCGCGGAAGCCGCGCCCGAGGTGCTGTTCCGCGTGGTGAACCGCGTGGCGCTGATCACGCTGAACCGTCCGGCCGCGCTCAACGCGCTGTCGTACGCGATGATCGGCGAACTGGCCGCACGCTTCGAGCGCTGCCGTCACGACGACCAGATCGTCGCGGTCGTGCTGCGCGGCGCGGGCGAGAAGGGCTTCTGCGCGGGCGGCGACGTGCGCGCGCTGTACCGGATGGTGGCGCAGCGCGAAACCTGGCTGCCGTTTTTCGTCGACGAATACCGGCTCGACTACGCGATTCACACGTTCCCGAAGCCGGTGGTCGCGCTGATGGACGGCGTGACGATGGGCGGCGGCATGGGCCTCGCGCAAGGCGCGGCGCTGCGCGTGGCGACCGAGCGCAGCAGGATCGCGATGCCGGAAACGCGCATCGGTCTCGTGCCCGACGTCGGCGCGACGCATTTCCTGTCGCGCATGCCGGCTGAGCTCGAACTGTATGTGGGGCTGACCGGCGCGATGCTGTCGGGTGCCGATGCGCTGACCGCGAAGCTCGCGGACCTGTGCGTGCCGTCCGCGTGGCTCGACACATTCGAGACGCGCATCGAAAGCGTCAAGTGGGACGGCGACGTGTTGCCGGCGCTGCGCAAGGTATTCGAGCCGCCGTGCAACGTCGTGCCGCATGCGGCGCTCGACAGCCAGATGCCGTGGATCGTCCGTCACTTCGACAAGCGTTCGACCGTCGAGCGGATCGTCGCGACGCTGACGCAGGAGCTTGCGCGCGACGAGCTGACGCGCGAGCACCGTCAATGGCTGCAGGCGACGCTCGATGCGCTCGCCGGCCATTCGCCGACGATGCTGCACGTGACGCGCGAAGCGCTGCTGCGCGGCCGGCAGATGACGCTGGCCGAATCGTTCCGGATGGAGCTCGGTATCGTTGCGCGCGCAATCGAGGAGGGTGACTTCTGCGAAGGCGTGCGCGCGCATCTCGTCGACAAGGATCGCAAGCCGCGCTGGGCGCCTGCGTCGCTCGTCGAGCTGCGCGCCGAACGCGTGCGGCATTTCCTGACGTCGCCGTGGAAGCTGTTCGCGCATCCGCTCGCCGATCTCGGCGCCGCGTGACGCCCCGACGCGCCGTGCGGCGGCGCGTCGGCTTCAACGCATCTCATCGCGCTAAGAGACGGTTTCAAAAAGGCCCCGTGCAAGCCGCGGCGCGAGAAGAACCCAAGCCGCCTGGCTGTTTCGAATCGCGCCTCGCTAATCGTGTTCGCGCTCAAGACCGGACTGCACTCGCGCGCGCCGTGGAATGTGATGGCGTTCATCGCAAGCTCGTAGTGTGGGGATGGGGGCCACATTGGCGTCGCCGGACTCTGCCGTCGGTCTTTTGATGCGAACCGGATCGGTCGTGCGCGGCGTTCAGGCGAGCAGACGGCGCTCGAACGGGTAGTCGGACAGCAGCTCGATCTGGCCGTCGTCGCGCACGTACACCTGTTCCTCGAGCTTCACGCCCTCGCCACCCTCCTCATGGCCGATGTAGCTCTCGATGCACAGCGTCATGCCGGGTTCGATCACGCCGTCATAGCCCTTTGCATCGTTGTCCTCGCGATGGCAGATGTACGGGTATTCGCCTGTCATCCCGACGCCGTGGGCCAACGCGAAATAGCGGCGTGCGCGGTACGGCTGCGGGATCTGCCACGCCTTCGCGATGAATTCCTGGAACGTGGTGCCGGCCTTTACGTTCTCCATGTTCGTGTGGATCTGGTCATAGGCGAGGCGGTATAGCGTCTTTTGCGCGGTGGACGCTGGGCCGTCGCCGCATAGAAAAGTGCGCGAGAAATCCGCGTAGTAGCCGAAGCGGCCCACCACATCGGTATCGAGCCCGACCAGTTCTCCCGCCTGGATCTTGCGTGGGCTGCTTTCCTGGAACCATGGATTCGTGCGCGGGCCCGAGCTTATCAGGCGGGTCTCGACGTAGTCGCCGTCGGTCTCAATCACATGCTGATGCAGGTACGACCATAGCTCGTTCTCGCTGATGCCGGGCACGAGGGCGGCCTCGAGCTTGTGCACACCCGCTTCCGCCGAGCGCAGTGACGCACGGATCATCTTGATCTCGTTCTTCACCTTGATTGCACGAGCGCGTTCGAGCGGTTCCTGGGCGTCCGAAATCTCGTAGCCGCGCGCTTGCAACGCAAATGCGGCCGCCGATGTCGCACTTTCGATCGCGATCCGCTTGCCGCCACCGCACGCGCGAACCAGATCGTCAATTTCGTCCGCCCACCGCTCGGTGATCTGACGCAGCATGTCGTCACAAAAGTAGTACGAGATCGCGGTGGCGGGCCGGACTTCATCTACCGTATCGAGTCCGTCGGCCAGGAATTCGCATCCCGCGTATTCGAACAGCACCACCTTTCCCTCGGCCGGCACGAATAGATAGCGTGCGGGATTACGCATCGAATACACCTGCATGTTGCGCGAGCCGGTTGCATATCGCATGTGGGTGGGGTCGAACAGGATCGCGGCGGTCAGGTCGCGTTTCTTCAGTTCGCGGCGAACCGCAGCAAGCCGGTCGCGCTGGATCTGGGCGATTTCGTCGGCGGTTGGCTCGCAATCTTCCGGGCGGTGAGTCGGTCGAAGCATCGTCATGATGGTAGGGTGAATGTTATGTGTATCAGTAGAACGAAATATAGTGATGGATTGACCCATCGGGAACTCACATCGTCAGTCGACCAGATCGTCCGCGCGGACCAGCGTCTGTTCGGCTTCCAGGTGCATTTCGGATACGCGGCCGTACAACTGGCGGGTTCGTTCGAGGCGGCCGATCACGCCGGGCTTTTTCGAATAGGCGAAGATCGTGGTGTGACGGTCGATGTCGCCGCGTACCTGGGTCACGCGGTGCAGCGAGAAGCGGCCCTTGAACAGTTGCAGATCGCCGGGCTGCAGCGTAATCACGCTAATCGGCGCGCGCGTCTCGCCGCGCACCACGGCGCCGACCGCACCGTAGTTTTCGCCCTCGGGCGACCGGATGTTCGGGCAGTACTCGAAATCGCCGCCTGCCGTGGGTTGCTGCGTCATCATCGAAACGATGAATTCGTTGGTGTCGTAGTGCCACGGCTGTTCGGTGCCGGGCGGCATGACGTTCTGAACCAGCCCGGCGTACGGGTCCGCGTATTCCCAGATCTGCGCTTCGCCGAGACAGGCGGCGACGAATTGCTTCATCGCACGCGCCACGTAAATCCTGTGAACGATTGCGTCGGCCGGGATCACATCGCGGGTGACAAATCCGCTCGTGCGATCCATGAAGACACGGCGCGGGTCCGCTTCGGGCAACGATGGATCGTCGGCGGTGAAATACGCGTTGACCTTGCGGCTCGAGAAATAGGTTTTTTTCGCGAAGCCGAGCCCTTCGACGCGCGCCTGTTCCAGTGCGGCGGGGCGCAGGAAGCCGCGCAGCACCGCGCTGCCGCTGCCGGCGAGCTGGGTCCGGCAGGTTGCGACCAGGTCGCGCATTCGGGGGTGCTCGGGTTCATGCAACGGATAGCGGTCGGCATCGACGATATCACTCAGATCGGTACATTCTGCGTCGGCGAGAGGCAGGCTTGCTTGCACGGTTGACTCCATTTGCGAGGGGTGGGGGGGTTTGTGGCCTGAATTGTTTTCGACAACAATCGGCCTATCGATGCGCCCATGATTTGGGCGACAAATTCCATTGCATAGCGAGTAATTTCGATGACTACCATCAGGGATCCCGATTGGTCTCAACTCAGCTCGCTCGACGGGGAACTGGTGCGCGCGTTCATCACGGTGGTCGACAGCGGTGGGGTGACCGCCGCCGCCAGGCAGATGCACCGGACGCAATCGACGATCAGCCTTCGCATTCGTACGCTCGAAGAGCGGCTGGGAACGCACCTGTTCCTGCGCGACAGCCGCCGTCTGGCGTTGTCGCGAGACGGCGAAAACTTCCTGATTCATGCGCGCCGCATCATTCAGGTGCAGAACGAAGCGATAGCCGCACTCAAACGCATGGGCAGTCATGGCGTAATCCGCTTCGGCTTGCCTGAGGATTACGCGGAACTCTGGTTGCCTGATCTGCTCGAGAAGTTCTATCGGCTGCGGCCGGATGCGCGCCCGCATATCGATTGCAGAATGTCGCTGGAGCTGATCGAGCGCCTGCAGGCGGGCGAACTCGACCTGGCGCTGGTCGTCAGGCACAACACGCAAAGCGGCGGTCGTCATCTCGGCCGCGAGGACGTGGTGTGGGCCGCGCATCGCGATTTCGTGTTACCGAGTGGCGCGTCCGTGCCGCTCGCGCTGTTTCCGGAAACCTGCTGCTACCGTCAGCGCGGACTCGCGGCCCTAGCGGCGCTCGGGCGGCCGTATCACGTGGTCTACACGAGCCAGAGCCCGACCGGCATCAAGGTCGCCGTCAATCACGGTGCGGCGGTGACGATCATCGACCGCTGCACGCTGCCCGCGAATTGGCGCGTGCTGGCCATGGAAGACGGCTTGCCGGCGCTGCCGACCGCGGATCTCGAGCTGCTCCGCGCACCTGGCAATCGCGATCCTGCCGCCGACGATCTGGCCCTGCTGATCGAGACGATGGTCGAGGAACGCCGCCGCGCGGCGAGCGCGCTGTCGCCCGACTGAATGATCGCGCATCACATCCGGTAGCCTCGGGTGAACCGGGCCAAACGCAACGACGCGATCGTTCGGCCTCTCCGATGGTCCCTATCGGAATTCCTCGCTGTCAAAACGAAATTGGCGCAATAAATATATCGGTGAGCGAACGGATGACCGTTGCCACGGATGCCGGTGTCCGCGCGATCGCGCACGCCCGGTTCCATCGGCCTCGTCATGCCGTGCCCAAGTTCCTTCGCCATCCAACAGGAGCCTTTCCCATGATCCCTTCGTTGCTTGCCCGCTTGTTCATTGTCGCCATGCGCCGCCCGGTACTCGGGCGGTTCATGCTTCTCTTCGCGCTATCGGTTTCGGCGTTGGCACACGCCGCTGGCAATGGAGCGGTTGTGATCGGAGTGAACAACTGGGCCGAGAATATCGCGGTCGCGAATCTGTGGAAGGCGCTGCTCGCGGAAAAAGGCTACGACGTCACGCTGCAGCCCGGCGACAAGGCCATCATCTACAACGGCGTCGCGCAGGGCAAGCTCGATCTGACGTTCGAAGTCTGGCTGCCGTCCGCGGACGGCCCGCCGTACGACGCGATCAAATCGCGCGTCGAGAAGATCGGCCCGTGGTTTCCCCGCGCACAGCTCGGCCTCGTGGTGCCCGATTACGTCGCGATTGACAGCATCGACCAGTTGAATGCACATGCCGCACAGTTCAGCCACGACGGCAAGCCGACGATTTTCGGCATCGAACCTGGCAGTGGCTTGATGAAACTGACGGGCGAGGCGCGCGTCGCGTATGCGCTTGACGCAACCGTGCTGCCGTCATCAGAGGCTGCGATGTTGCTCGCGCTGGAACGCGCGGAAAAGCGTCGCCAGCCGATCATCGTCACGCTGTGGAATCCGCACTGGGTGTGGGCGAAGTATCCGATGCACTACCTGAAAGACCCGAAGCAGGTGTTCGGTCAACCCGATGCGATCTATACGATCGCGAAGGCCGGTTTCACTCATACGCATCCGGATGTCGCGCGCTGGCTCGGTGCATGGAAGATGGACGACCAGACACTCGGCTCGCTGATGAACGATATCCGTGCCGACGGTGAATCCGATCCGCAGAAGGGTGTCGCGCGATGGATCGCGTCGAATCGCGTCCGGGTGGGTGAATGGCTACGCTAAGAGACGGTTTCATAAATACTACTCTGTACACCGAATGGTATTCCCGCAGATCAGGCGGCAATCGAGTTTGAGAAACGCGCCATGAATGTCGGCGCGGCGCTCGAAACGAATGCGGAGACGACGGAAGTGATGCAGCCAGGCATGCGTGCGTTCAACGAGCCAACGATATTTGAAGGCCGCTGCCATGTTCGGTACGGCGCCTGGCAATCAGTCCGGACGCTCGATCATCGGCGGCACCGCCTGCGCGAGCGCGTCGATCACGCAGCGCGTCTTGCGCGGCAGGTAACGCGTCTTCGGCCAGATCGCGTGAATGTCGCCTTCGCAGACGAAGCAGCGGTCGAGCACGACCGCCATCTCGCCGCGTTTCACGTAGTCATCGAGCAGCCAGCTCGGCAGCCATGCGATCCCGAACCCTGACGCGCCGGCCGCCGCGATCGCCTGCACGTCGTCGAAACTCAACTGGTGCTGCATGTCGACGCGCACCGTCGAGCCGTCCGGCGCGCGCAGGTCCCACGGCTGCGGCACGCCCGAGCGTGAATACGCGATCGTCCGGTGATGCTTCAGGTCGTCGAGCGACTTCGGCATCCCGTAGCGCGCGAGATACGACGGCGCCGCGCCGAGGCTGCCGTATTGCGTGCCGAGCCGCCGCACCGCGAGGCTCGTGCTGTCCGCGAGCGTGCCGATCCGCACCGCGAGATCGATGCCTTCCTCGACGAGATCGACGAAACGGTCGGTGATCGACACGTCGATCCGCAGATGCGGATAGGTGCGCGCGAGGTCGAGCACGATCGGCGTCACGCAGTGGTGCCCGAACGCGAGCGGCACGCTCAGCCGCAGCTTGCCGCGCGCCTCGTTGCGGCCGCAGTCGAGATCGGCTTCGGCTGCTTCCAGTTCCGCGAGCGCACGCACGCAACGATCGTAGTACGCCTGGCCGTCGTCGGTCAGGCTCTGGCTGCGCGTCGTGCGCTGCAATAGCCGTGCGCCGAGCCGCTTCTCGAGCCGCGCGATCGCCTTGCCGACGGCCGAGCGCGTCATGTCGAGCCGCTCCGCGGCGAGCGCGAAGCTGCCCGATTCCACCACCTGGACGAAGGTCGTTACGCCGTCGAGTCTGTCGGTCATCGCAAGTTGGGTTGATTGGGTCCTGTGGTTCCCCAGTTCGTGGAAATGTGTGCGTCAATGGGGATTGAAATTCTCACTATAGTACCGATTCCCGTTCAGCGTGCGTCGCCGGCCGCGCGCGGCGAACCCCTCTCACCTGGAGGCGCGCGGCCTGTTGCCGGGCCGCGGCGCAATACGCATGACGCTATCCGACTCCCGCAGGAATGCGGTCGCGCTCGCGGCCGTCTGTCTCACGTCGCTGATGTTCGGCCTCGAAATCTCGAGCGTGCCGGTGATCCTGCCGACGCTCGAACACGTGCTGCATGGCGATTTCAACGGCATGCAGTGGATCATGAACGCGTACACGATCGCGTGTACGACGGTGCTGATGGCGGCCGGCACGCTCGCCGACCGGTTCGGCCGCAAGCGCGTGTACGTGATCGGCACCGTGCTGTTCGGCGCGACGTCGCTGCTGTGCGGGCTCGCGTCGAACGTGCCGGTGCTCGTCGCGGGCCGGCTGCTGCAGGGCGCCAGCGGCGGCGCGATGCTGATCTGCCAGATCGCCGTGCTGTCGCACCAGTTCCGCGAGGGCCGCGAGCGCGGCCGCGCGTTCGGGATCTGGGGGATCGTGTTCGGGATCGGGCTCGGCTTCGGGCCGATCGTCGGCGGCGCGATCGTCGCGCTGGCGAGCTGGCCGTGGGTGTTCCTCGTTCATGCGCCGCTCGCGGCCGTCGCGCTCGCGCTGATCGGCGGCGCGGTGCAGGAGTCGCGCGATCCGCATGCGGGCACGCTCGACGTCGCGGGCATTGTCACGCTGTCGCTCGCGGTGCTCGGCCTCGCGTTCTACATCACGCAGAGCGCGGAGTTAGGGCTGACGAGCGCGGCCGGCCTCGGCGTGCTCGGCGCGACCGTGCTGGCGCTCGCGGGCTTCTTCGTCGCGGAACGCGCCAGCGCGTGGCCGATGTTCGACTTCTCGGTGTTCCGGATCCGTGCGGTCACCGGCGCGATCTTCGGCTCGATGGGCATGAACTTCAGCTTCTGGCCGTTCATGATCTACCTGCCGATCTGGTTCCAGGTCGCGCTTGGCTACGACAGCGTGACGGCCGGCCTCGCGCTGCTCGCGTACACGCTGCCGACGCTGGTCGCGCCGCCGTTCGGCGAGCGGATCGCGCTGCGCTACGGGCCGGGCGTCGTGATCCCGGGCGGCCTGTTCACGATCGCGGCCGGCTTCGCGCTGATGCGGCTCGGCAGCGCGGCCGAGCACGCGAGCTGGCTCACGATGCTGCCCGGCTGCGTGATCGCCGGCATCGGGCTCGGGCTCACGAACACGCCGGTCACCAACACGACGACGGGCGCGGTGCCGAGCGCGCGGGCCGGGATGGCATCGGGCATCGACATGAGCGCGCGGATGATCTCGCTCGCGCTGAACATCGCGGCGATGGGCTTCGTGCTGGTCGCGGGGATCGTCGCGAGCCTGAAGGGCGGCGTCGCGGGCGCGATCGGCGATGCGGCGCTGCGCCGGCTCGCGCAGGAGATCGCGTCGGGCCGCACCGACGGGCTGCAGCAGATCGCACCGGCACTTGCGCAGGCCGACCCGACCGGCGCGGCGCTGCACGCGGCGCTCGTGCACGGGTTCGGCTGGGTGATGGTGTACGGCGCGGCGGGCGTGGCCGTGCTCGCGACCGCGAGCGCGGTGGCGTTCGCGCCGGCGCGGCGCGGGGCGGCCGTACCCGAATGACGCGGCTCGCCCGATGCGCCGGGTCGCCGCCGGTCAGGACATCCCGCCGCCGAGCGCGCGATACAGCGTCATCTGGTTGTTGAGCCGGTTCAGGCGCGTCAGCTCGTCGGCGCTTTGCGCGTCGCGCAGCCGCTGTTGCTGGTCGAGCCACGGCTGCACGGCGGTCGCGCCGGCCGCGAATCGCGCGGCGGCAAGCTGCTCGGCGCGCTGTGCCTGGGCCAGCGACAGCGCGCGCTGTTCGGCCTCGCGCTCGAGCTGCACGCGCGCCGACAGCGCATTCTCGACTTCCGCGAGCGCGGTGTAGAGCCGCTGGCGGAACCCGACCACCGCTTCCTCGTACTGCGACTTCGACACCTTGATCTGCAGTTGCATCGTGTTCCACTGGATGAACGGCAGCGCGAGGCCGAGCCCGAGCGTGCCGACCGGATTCGTCAGCACGCGTTCGAGGCTCGTGCTCGTCGTGCCGGCGCTGCCGGTCAGCGTGAAGGTCGGGTAGAAGCTCGTGCGCGTCGCGTCGACCTGCGCGAGCGACTCGCGCAGCCGGAATTCCGCCGCGCGCAGGTCGGGGCGCCGGCCGAGCAGGCTGGCCGGCAGGCCGGCCGCTACTTCCGGCGGCGGCGCGTCGGGCAGCGCCGACGGTTCGGCCGCGCGTTGCTGCGGCGGCCGGTCGAACAGGAGCGCGAGCGCGTGGCGGTTCTCGGTGCGCTGCTGGATCAGTTGCGTCTGCGCGGCGCGTTGCGCGGACAGGCTCTGTTCGGCCTGCGCGAGATCGAGCCCCGACACGGCGCCGGCCGCGTGCCGCGACCGGACGACCGCGAGCGTGCGCACCGCATACGCGATGTTCGCGTCGCCGAGCGCGATCTGACGGTTCAGATAACCGATCTGCCAGTACAGCGACGCGGTCGTGCCGATCAGCGACAACCGCGCGGCTTCGAGATCGGCGGCCGTTGCGTCGGCTTCCCAGTGCGCGGCATCGCGCAGCGCGGCCAGCCGGCCCCACAGGTCGATTTCATAGCTGAGCGAACCGGTGACGCCGCTCGACCGGCTCATCCGGTGCGTATCGAGCGTGCGCGACACGGCGCCGTTCGCGCCGAGCGACACGGTGGGCGTCAGGTTCGTGTCGACGAGCCCGGCCTGCAGTTGCGCGCGGTACACGCGGATCGCCGCGATCGCGAGGTCGTTGTTGGCACGCAGCGCGTCGTCGATCAAGCGGTCGAGTTGTGGATCGCCGAAGCTGCGCCACCAGTCGCGCGTCGTGGCAGGCGCGTCGGCCGTGACCGGCGCGGCCCAGTTCGCGGGCATTGCGACGGCCGGCAGCGGTTCGTGGCGTGCGCCCGCGCAGCCGGCCAGCAGCGCGGCCGCGCATGCGAATGCGCCGAGGCGGTGAAGCGAAGAGGAATGCGTCATGGCAGGTCTTTCGTCAGTCGCGCGCGAGCGCATCGATCGGATCGAGCCGCGACGCATTACGCGCGGGCATGAACCCGAATATCACACCGGTGAGCGTCGAGCAGACGAACGCCGTCACGATCGCGCCGGCGGAGAACACCATCTTCCATTGCGCGACGAACATCGAGAACACCGCGCCGAGCCCGAACGACAGCGCGATGCCGATCGTGCCGCCGAGCAGGCAGACGAGCACGGCCTCGACGAGGAACTGCTGCAGGATGTCGGACTGGCGCGCGCCGACCGCCATCCGGATGCCGATTTCGCGCGTGCGCTCGGTAACCGACACGAGCATGATGTTCATCACGCCGATCCCGCCGACGACGAGCGAGATCACCGCGATCAGCGACAGCAGCAGCGTCAGCGACTGGCCGGTCTTCTCGACGGTCTTGACCACGCTGTCCATGTTGTACGTGAAGAAGTCCTTGCGGCCGTGGCGCTGGATCATCAGCTTTTCGAGGCTTTTCTCGGCGGCGGCGCTCGGCTGCCCGTCGCGCACGCGCACGGTGATGCTGTCGAGATGGCGCTGGCCGAACAGGCGCCCGCTCGCGGTCGTGTACGGCACCCACACGTTCAGGCTCTTCACGCTGCCGAACGCGCTCTTCTTGTCGGCCGTGACGCCGATCACGACGCACGGTACGTTGTCGACGAGAATCACGTCGCCGACCGGATTGCGCGTCGCGCCGAACAGCTTGCGGCGCGTGTTCTGGTCGATCACCGCTACCTGCGCCTGACGGCGCACCGCGTCCTCGTCGAACGCGACGCCCAGCGCGAAGCGCATCCCGCGCGCCTGGAAGAAGCGGTCGCCGACGCCGCTCACGAGCGCATTGACGTCGATGTTGCGGTAACGCAGCAGCAGCGTGCGCGACGTTTCGGGCGTCGCGCTGTCGACGTAAGGCTGCTCGGCGAGCGCGGCGACATCGGCGGGCACCAGCGTCTGGATCGCGTCCGCGCGGCTGTCGCCCCAGTCGGTGCCCGGATAGACGTTGATCGTGTTCGTGCCGATGCTGCCGATCTCGTCGAGCATGTAGCGCTTCGCGCCTTCGCCGATCGCGACGATCGACACGACCGACGTGATGCCGATGATGATGCCGAGCATCGTCAACAGCGTGCGCAGCCGGTGCGACACGAGCGCGATCCACGCCATCCGGCAGGCCTCGGCGAAGCGGCCGGAGCCTGCCGCGAAGCGCCGTGCGCGCGTGCCGGTATCGGCGTCGGCGGGCGGCGGCGTATCGTGCCGATCGTGCGCGGACGGCTCGCCGGCTGCCGCTTCGGCCGCGTCGACGAAGGCTTCCGCCTGCGCTTCCGCATAGTGGCGATTCCGCCGGTCGGCGACGATCTCGCCGTCGCTGATCTCGATGATGCGCCGCGCATGGCGCGCGACGTCCTTGTCGTGCGTGACGATGACGATCGTATGGCCGAGCGCGTTCAGCTCGTGCAGGATGCGGATCACGTCCTGGCCGCTTTTCGTGTCGAGCGCGCCGGTCGGTTCGTCGGCGAGGATCACCTGGCCGCCGTTCATCAGCGCGCGCGCAATGCTCACGCGCTGCTGCTGGCCGCCGGACAGTTGCCCGGGCCGGTGGTGCGCGCGATCCGCGAGCCCGAGGCGCGCGAGCAGCTCGCGTGCGCGTTCGTGCCGCTCCGCGCGCGGGGTGCCGGCATAGATCGCGGGCATTTCGAGGTTCGCGACCGCGTCGACGTGCGGCAGCAGGTGATAGCGCTGGAACACGAAGCCGAAGTGCTCGCGGCGCAACTGCGCGAGCTCGTCGCTGTCGAGCATGTGCGTGTCGCGTCCGCCGACCGTGTAGGTGCCTTCGCTCGGATGATCGAGGCAGCCGAGGATGTTCATCAGCGTCGATTTGCCGGAACCCGACGCGCCGACGATCGCGACGATCTCGCCCGCGTCGATCGACAGGTTGACGTTGTTCAGGACGACGACCTCCTTGTCGCCGGCCGGAAAGCGCCGCGTGACGCTCGACAGTTTCAGCAGGGGCTGGCTCATCGTCACACCACGTCCGCCAGCGGCGCGTGCTCGTCCGCGGCGGCTTCGCCGATCACGACGCGCTCGCCGTCCTTCAGGCCGGCCAGCACTTCGACGCGCACATTGTTGTTGATGCCGATGCGGATGGTGCGCGTTTCCGTGCTGCCGTCGGCGCGCAGCACGCGGACCGCATAGGTGCCGTCCTTGCGCTTCTCGCCGAGCGCGGCGGCCGGAATGCTGAGCGCGTTGCGCGCGTTGCCGAGCACGATGTTGACCTGCGCGGTCATCGCGATGCGCAGCCGGTGCTCGGGATTCGGCACCTCGAACAACGCGTTGTAGAACACCGCCGAGTTCGGTTTCGTGCCGCTGCCCGCGCCGCCGCCGAGCGCGCTCTGCGCGTCGGCGAAGTTCTGCGGCGCCGGCTCGATTGCGCGCAGCGTGCCGTAGTGGCGCTTGTCCGGCTCGCCGAGGATCGTGAAATACGCGGTCTGGCCGGCGCTCACGCGGATCACGTCGGCTTCCGACACCTGCGCCTTCACGGTCATCTTGTCGAGATCCGCGAGCTTCAGGATCACCGGCGCCTGCTGCTGTGCGATCACGGTCTGGCCTTCCTGCGTGACGATCGCGACGACCTCGCCGTCGATCGGCGCGACGATGCGCGTGTAGCCGAGGTTGGCCTGTGCAGTCTCGATCTGGATGCGGGCCGAGCGGATCTGCGCGGCGAGCGACGCGAGCGTCGCGCGCTGCACGTCGAGCGTGGCGCGCGCGGCCTCGAACGACTCGCGCGACGTCGCATCGTCGGGCAGCATCGCCTGCTGGCGCCGGAACGCGAGTTCGGCCTGCGTCAGTTGCGCGGCGGTCGACTGGTGCTGCGCGCGCAGGCTTTCTTCGCTGGCGCGCGCCTGGCGCAGCGCGTTTTCGGAGATCACGGGATCGATCTCGGCGAGCCACTGGCCCTTCGCGACCTTGTCGCCGAGCTTGACCTTCAGCGTTTTCAATTGCCCCGATACCTGCGCGCCGACGTCGACCTGCTTGAACGCCTGCAGCGCGCCGGTCGCGAGCACCGCGTTCTCGAGATCGCCGCGCGTGACGGGCGCGGACAGGTACTGCGGATGCTTGTCGGGCGCGCAGGCCTTCAGCGCGACGCCGGCGGCGATCGCGACGACGGCAAGGGTAGCGAGCACGATGCGCCGGCGGCGATGGGTCTTCTGAGTCATGAGAATGCGGCGAGGATGAGGCGGGCGCCGGCGATGCGTGCGGCCGGGCGGGACGATCCGGTCGGCATCGCATGCCGGGCGTGTTGCCTGCGACGGTATCCGCGGACGCATCGCGCGGGCGTGCCGAATCGAATCAGGTGCTCATGGTAAGCGAGGATTTCACGCCAAATCGTGTGGAAATTGTGCTGAATTGTGCGAGCACCGTGCCGGCGCGGAGGCCGGGCGGCGTCATTGTTGCGATCTGTGAAAGCGGCGGGCGAAGGTGCGCACGCGTGATGCGGCCCGTGTCAGCGCTGCGCGGCGGCGATTGCCATCATCGGCCGGTCGCGTTCCTCGTCGGGCACGCGGTGCCGCGCACCCGACACCGCGTGCTTACGCGGCGTGCCCGCCCGCGTCGATCCTGCGTTGCGTATCGGCGTCGACGATGTCGCGGATCGCACTGAACAGCGGTGCGGCGTCGGTATAGCGCCGGCCGTAGCCGAGATTGAACGCGTAGTCGAAATCGGGCGGATTGCTGCCCTGGTTGTGCTGCAGGATCGTTTCCAGCTTGTCGAGCGCCTTCGCCGCGCGTGCTTCCGGCGATGCAGCCGCCTCGTATTCATCCCACAGCGCGACGATTTCGTCGCGCAGCGTGCGATCGAGCGACGCCGTCAGCGTCAGCAGGTCGTTGCGCTCGTGCGCGCTTTTGTCCGGGTGCGCGGCCTGTTCGATCGCGGGGATGTCGCCGTGCAGCGCTTCGCCGAGATCGTGGACGACACACAGTTTCAGCAGCTTCAGCGTATCGATGCCGGGCAGCGCGTCGGCGAACACGAGCGCCATCAGGCACAGCCGCCAGCTATGCTCGGCCGTGCTTTCCGCACGCCCGGCCGACGTGTGGCCGCTGCGCAGCACATCCTTCAGGCGTTCGGCTTCGCGCAGGAAATCGAGGCGCGCGTGAATCGTGTCGGGGTTCATGGTCGGAGTCCTTGCGTTGAGCCGCCAAGCGTAAGGCGGCCGCGCGCGGTTCGTCCACGCATGAAATATGCGCGGTGCGCTAAAGGGTTTCGACGAGTCGCGCAGCCGAACCGTCCGACAGCGTCATCCGCGTCCAACGACACTTGCTGCCGCGGATCGGCACGACGCGCGATGCATTCGCGCCGGTGTCGAATTCGACGCTCGGCGGCCCCGCGCGATCGTGCCAGCCGAGCGTGTCGAGCAAGGCTTCCATGCGGACGATCTCCGGTGTCGCATAACGCCACAGCGACGTGCCGAGCAGCTGCGGCAGTGGCTGCGAGAACTCGGCCGCACGCGCTGGCGAACTGGCGAGCAGGCGGTGCGTGAGGTCGCACACGAGATGCATGCGGCCCGCGCTGCCCGCGATGAGCCGCGCGAGCGCGTGGTCGCCCGCGGAATCGAGGCGCGCGGCGAGCAGTCGCTCGGCCGTCGCGCGCTCGTCGGGCGACATCTGCTGGATGCCGGCTTCCCAGCGGGAGATCGTCGATTGCGCGACGCCGAACAGTTCTGCCGCGTGGCTCTGCTTCACGCGGTGCAGCGCGCGCCAGCGTTTGAGCTGCGGGCCGAGCGCTGGCGTGTGAAGCGGTGAGGCGGTCATGGCGATGCTCCGGTTGCGGTCGTTGTGTGCGCTCGCGTGTCGCGGGCTGCTGTCACCCGCGCTGCAGGGGCGTCGCGCGCGCCGTTACATGATCCGAAGGCCGCCGTTTGCCTCGATCGCGATGGCCGCGAACGGCAAGAGCACGATGCCGCCCAGCACGAGCACGCCGTCGGCGGCAACGGTGATCGGCGTGGCGAGAATTCGCAGGCCCATGCCGACGACGGATGGCGATTCCTTGATGTACACCGAGTACTGCTTGTTGAACGGCTGCGCGACTCCTTTGTCCTTCGCGGCGAAGCCTTCCGTCGAGTAGCGTTTGCCGTCGATGTCGCCTTCGAGCACGAGACCGGCTGGTTCGGCGACGAATCCGTCGGCGGTGGCCGCCTGTCGATCGTCGTCCGACGCGTCCTTCGGCAATACGATCCGGTAGTGGCCGGTGACGCTGCCGCCGCTCGCATGAAAGCCAGCAAACGTCGTGTGCAGCGATTTCCGGTAGCCGGACAGCAGTACCGGCCGCAATTGGGCCGGCAAATCAAAGATGTAGTGGTAGCGCATGCCGAGGACGACCAGTTTCTTGCCGTCCTCGGAAATCATGAATCCGGATACGTATTCGCTGTATGCGTCGTCCTTGTACAGCTTCGGCGTGAAACAGCCCGACAGCGCGACGCTGCTCGCGGCCAAGCCGGCGGCCAGCAGGCGCCGGCGCGTGATCGATATGCTCATTCTTGTTGTCCCGTCTGGTGCGGTTCAGTGGCTTTCGCCCTCGGAAGCAGGATTCTGGCCCATCCGCCGCGCGTTGTCGAACGGGAAACCTGCCATGGCAGCGTTGTCGATCGCACCGTGTCTGGCGGTGCGCCGGGACGCCCGGGCCCGCCGAAAACGTTTTCGGCAGGCTTTCACCCGACTCCGCCATATCTTATTATTCGCCCAGAGCGGCGCGCGCCGGCCGCTATCGGTCATGTCGACGGCATGACGCGCCGGCAACGATTGCCGCCTTCCGACCGGCGTGTCGCACAACGCACGGCCGACAAGACAGGAAACGCGAGGCCGCGCGTTTCCCAAAAATGACACGAGAGCGCGATGGTACGACTGATCTTGCTGCTGCTGGGCATCGAATACCTGCGAACGCGCTGGCGCGGGCTGACCGTGCTCGGCTGGCTGTGGGTCGTCGCGGGCGTCGTCATCTTCGTCGATGCGCTCGACGGCGCGCTGCATTTCCCGATCGAGCTGTTTGCGTGGCTGTTCCTGATCGAGGGGCTCGCGACGCTCGCGGTGGCCGGCAGCGGTGTCGGCGGGCAGCGCATCCTGCGCTACGTGAAGGGCATCGTGGTCGTGGTGGCCGCGGGGCTCGTGTTTGCCGGCCATCACCACGGCCATTTCCTGCTGTCGATGATCTTCGGCACGCTGTTCCTCGTCGACGGCCTGCTGCAATGCACGTCCGCATGGATGGTGCGCTACCGCCGCTGGAACGTCGCGTTCGCGTGGGGTGTCGTCGAAATCCTGCTGGCGATCTTCTTCTTCCAGCCGTACCCGACGCACTACGTGGGCACCGTGCCGTACTGCCTCGGCCTGCTGCTGATATTCGGCGGGATGCACATGCTGAGCCTCGCCGCGCGCGTGCGGCGGCTGACGCGCAATCCCGCGTTCGCGACGTCGCCCGCGCCGGCGCTCGCGCCCGACCTCGACGACACGCTCGACCAGCCGCATTTCGCGCAGTCCGAATGGGACGGCCCGCCGGCCGACGGCGAGCACGCGCTCACCGTGCACGTGTGGACGCCGACCGGTACGTCGAAGGCCGAAGCGCAGCGCTATCCGGTGATCGACCGCTATATCGCGGCGGTGGACGTCAACGGCGTGATCTCGACCGGGCACGCGGCGCTGGAGTCGCCGGAAGGCATCTATATCAGCCTGTATCCGGGCGTCGAAATCGATCGTTCTCCGGACGAATTCACGCGCATCCTGCGCGCCACGCGAGAAAACGACGTGCCGGGCCTGTTCCAGCCCGACTACGCGACCGAGTCGACGGCGTGGTGCCCGTCGACCGTGCGCGTGCGCATCCGCAACTACGATCCGGCGAAGCTCGACGCGTTCTGGTCGGCATATCGGCAGAACGTGACGTACAACCTCACGCACCGCAACTGCTCGAGCACCGTGTCGAACGCACTCGAAGCCGCGCTCGACGGCGCGGTGTGGCGGCTGAAGGGCACGCGGGCCGGGTGGGGCGCGTTCGTCCGGTTGCTGCTCACGCCCGAGCTGTGGGTCGCCGCGCAGATCCGCAAGCGCGCGGTGACGATGGCGTGGACGCCCGGCCTCACGCTCGACTATGCGCGCGCACTCAGCATGCTCGCCGACCCGCGGCCGTTCGCGTGGTGGAAGGTCGCGCGCTCGACGGTGAAGGCGATCATGGCGTCGCGCCGCGCGTGGCGCGAGCAGGACAACGCGGCGTTGTCGCCCGGCGGATCGGAGGCTGCGTCGATGAAGTGATCGCGTGGCGCCGGACGAGGGCCCGGCGCCGCAGGGGCCGCCACCGCGCGGCCCGGCGAAGTTGCCCGCCATAACACCCCACAGACGAACAACAATGAACAAGACGAGAGCATTCCGAATCCTGATTCCCGCTGCGCTGGCGCTGGCAAGCGCAGGCCTCGCGCATGCGGCCGAAGACGAAGTGCCACGCATGAGCAACGACGTGTACCGGACCTCGGTGTCGTTCTGCTCGAACGTCGCGGCCGCCGAGAAGATCGAGTGCCAGGGCGACATGATCGCCGCGGGCAGCCGGATCGTCGCGGCGATCGGCGGGCTGCCGCCGGCGTCCGCCGCTTCGATCGACGAAGGCGCGCGCAGCAAGCTGCCGGCGGCCGAGCGCAACGGGCTCGCGCCGGTCGAGCCGGGCGCGATCGACAAGGACGACGACGTGGCCGGCCTCGCCGGCATGGTGCACCTGTGCGACGTGTACGAAGCCGAGCCGGCGTCGCGCGCGCGGCATCACGCGGCGCTGAAGCAGCAGGCGCCGGCCGCCGCGCCGCGCGTCGAGGCGTTGCTGGCGGATGCGTCGACGGCGGCGCGCCGGCGCGTCAGCATCGGCGTGTGGCAAATCCTCGTGCTCGAAGGCCCCGAATCGGTTGTGCGCGCATGCACGCAGCTCGGCGCCGGATCATGAGCGACGGCGTGCCGCCGGGAAGGCGGCACGCATCGGCCGTGCACGGTATCGGGCGGGACGCGGCACAAGCGGCCGCGCCCGTGCCCGTGCCCGTGCCCGTGCCCGCGTTTCGCGACGGTTCCGCGCGGCGCGACGGTGCGTGGCCATGCCACCGCACATAATTCGTCCACCTTCACATTCGTGCCACGTTGCGGAAGCAACAATCGCGGGCAGACATTCGACAATCTTGCGGCGCATCCCGCGACCGCAAGCCTTTTCCGAGGAAACGCCATGCTCAAGACGCTCGCCCGCGCCGTTGCCGCACTCGCCGTCGCTTCCGCTTCACTGCACGCCACCGCGCAGACCAGCTACGACTACCTGTTGCTTGCAGCCTCGTGGGAGCCCGGCTTCTGCGCGTCGCACGACACACCCGAATGCACGAACCTCGCCGGTTCGTATGCGGCGACGAGCCTGTCGCTGCATGGCCTGTGGCCGAACCGGTACGACGGCAACCAGCCGTTCTACTGCGGCGTGCCGCAGAACGACGTCGATCTCGACAACGCGCACCAGTGGTGCAGCATGGATGCCTACCCGATCAGCAGCGCGACCCGCAACACGCTGTCGACGTACATGCCGGGCGTCGCGTCGTGCCTCGACAAGCACGAGTGGTTCAAGCACGGCACCTGCTCGAATTCGGCATCGCCCGATGCGTACTGGAACCAGGCGTCAGGCATGATCAGCCGGCTCGGCAACACGTCGTTCAACGCATACCTGCAGGCGAACGCGGGCAAGACGGTCACGCGCAACCAGTTGCTGTCCGCATTTGAAGGCGCGTTCGGCAGCAATACGCGCAGCGCGGTGTCGCTGAAGTGCACGAAGACGAATGGCGTCAGCTATTTCACCGAAGCGTGGATCGCGGTGAAGACGAATGCGACCACGCAGTTCCCGAGCGCCGCATCGCTCGTGACGGATGGCAATACGCAGGGCACGTGCCCGACGTCGGGCGTGTATATCGCGAAGTAAGAGGGAAGAGGGCCGGCGTGCGCGACATCGCGCACGTCGTCGCCCGTCACGGCTTCGGCGGGATGCTAGACCACATCAGCTGGGCTGGTTCCAGCGCGTCGGACTGGTGTTCGTGGTCGTCGACCGTGTCGGGTAGTGCATGCCATGGCGCCGCGCCATGTGACATCCGCAACGCGCGATGCTGGCCGGTGGTCAGTGCCGTTACCGTCAGCAGAGCCCTCCACGCGACGAACAACCGGGTCGGTTACCCGAGCAGCCGCAGCGCATCCGCGAGCGACAGCACCGTCGTGCGCGATTCGAACGCGGTGGAGAACAGATGCTCGTGGACAACCGGGTCCGGGTCGTAGCAGCAATCCTTGACCGTATAAAGGTGGAAGTCCGCGTCGCTCGCATGGGCGATCGACGACAGCATCACGCCGGTCGACGCGATGCCGACCATGATCAGCGAATCGACACCCTGCGCGACCAGCCGTGCCTGCAGATCGGTGCCGAAGAACACGCTCGCGCGGTGCGCGGCGATCAGCGGTTCGTCGGGCTGCCGGCCCAGCTCCGCGCACGTGCCGTCGTCGACGAACAGGCCGAGCTGCTTGATGCCTTGCCCGTTCTTGTTGCGCGGGCTGACTTCCGGATAACCGGGGCTGAACCGGAGGTTCGCGAACCAGATGCCGACGCCGCCCGCTCGCGCCGCGTCGCAGAGCCGGCGCGTATTGGCGAGCAATTCGGGGGCGACCGACGGAAAGAGACCGAGGATGTCGGTCTGGTAATGCATGACGAGCAGCGCGGTTTGCGACGGCACGACGGCCGATGCGTGTTCCGATGTGTTTTGCTGATTCATGACTGACGGCCCTCGATCGTTGTTGGTTTTACCGCTGCTTTTCTAGGTATCGGCGCATTCCCGCCGGCTGTCGTTGCAGACGGCGACGAATGCGTGCGTCAGCATAGCAGCGGTCGCCGTCGCGCGAGTCCCGACTGCCTGATCGATCCGCCATGCGTTGACCGGGCTCGCCGACCCATCGCGTCACAGCCCGAGCGGCATCTGAAGCGTCCTGCTTTGCCGCCTCAGAAAATCGACCGCCCCGTACAAGTCGTCAACCACTCCAGCGCCAGCGTGCCTGTACCCTGGAAATATAAACTCACATGTGATTCCATCAGCGCGGACCATGTGAGCGCCACGCCGCCGTCAACGGTCGGGATCGGCCATCAGGTGACGCCCGGTATGCGACGTCGAACGCCCGGAATCCTTCGGGCTCCGGCTATGCCATGGAGATGCGCCATGCCCATAGGCGATTCATTCATCACATAGCGCGCTACTGGATCGCAATTCCGCGTACGAGACCATGCAGGCGCTAGAGAGGATTGTCTATCGGAGCGTGGACAGCTTCTAACCTAGTCGCGTCACGACGAAGTCGAGAAAGCTGCGCAGCTTGGCGCTGGGCCTTGCTTCGGGCAATCGGACGATGTGCACCGGACGCGTGGGAAGCACCCAATCGGGCAACAGCGGTACCACGTGACCTGCTGAGACAGCCGGTGCCAGCAGTGCGTCCGCCTGCATGATCACGCCCATGCCCGCTATGGCTGCACTCAGCAGTGCCTGGCCATTGTTGGTGATGAATTGCCCGCGCACGGGCACATCCACGACATCGTCTCCACACGTAAAGCGCCACACGTGGCTCGGCCCCCAAACGGCAAAATTGAGCAGGGGATACCCCTCGAGTTCCGATGGATGTGCCGGCATGCCGTGGCGCGCGACCCAACCGGGACTGGCCACGGCGAGCATGCGAGACACGGCAAGTGGACGTGCGATCAATCTGTCGTCGAGCGTGCGGCTCATTCGCACACCGCAGTCAAAGCCTTCTTCTGCGAGATCGACCACGCGATCGTTCAGGCTCAGGTCGACTTTCACTTGCGGGTGCGCCGCGAGGTAGTCGCCGATCACTGGTGTGAGCCGATGAGCACCAAAAGACACGGGAGCCGTGACCCTGAGTATGCCTTGCGGCACTGCGCGCAAGGCGTCGGCAATGCCGTCGGCGGTTTGCACGCTAGCCAGCACGTCGCGACATCGCTCGACGTAGGCCGCGCCAATTTCGGTGAGCCGATGCCGCCGTGTGGTGCGTTCCAACAGCCTTGCACCCAACTGCGTTTCGAGAGCGTGGATGTGCTTACCGACCATCACGGCCGAAAGATTGAGTGCCGTGGCTGCCGCGGCAAAACTGCCCGCGTCGACCGTGGCCACAAAAACTTCCATTGCACGCAATTTATCCATATTGCTAACTTTTGATTTCGAATGTGCAAACGATACGCCCATTTATCGTATTCAGGATTCGCAAAATAATCCTTCCATCCTATTTTTCAAAGGAGCTGGAATGAAGATCCTGGTCATTGGTGGGAGCGGTGCCGTTGGCAGTGCGGTTGTTGCAGCGTTGGCCGAACGGCACGAGGTGGTTCGCGCGAGTCGCGAGCACGGCGAATACCGCGTCGACATTACGCGCGACGACAGCGTGGAGGAGATGTTCAAGGCGGTCGGCTCGGTGGACGCTATCGTTTCGACGACCGGCAGCTTGTTCTTCGGGCCTCTTGCGACGATGCGGCCAGCGGATTTCAACATCGGCTTGCAGGACAAGCTGCTTGGCCAGGTACGGGTCGCGCTGCTTGGGCAGCATATGCTGCGCGACGGCGGCTCGATCACGCTGACCACGGGTATCGTCGCCGAAGAGCCCATTCGTCAAGGAGCCAACGCGACCGCAGTCAACGCCTCGATCGAAGGCTTCGTGCGGGCGGCGGCGATTGAGTTGCCTCGCGATGTCCGCATTAACGCCGTAAGTCCGACCATGTTGACGGAGTCGAAGGCCGTCTTCGGGCCGTTCTTTCCTGGCTTCGAGTCAGTGCCGGCGAAGCGTGTCGCAATGGCCTACGTGCGGAGCGTGGAGGGACCGCAGACGGGGCGCATTTATCGGGTGTGGCAATGAGATTCCGAGCGGCTTCCAGGGAGGTTGCCGGGCTGGAACGATTGATTGCTTGGGGCAAACGGCCGCTTCCACCACCTTTCCCGACAGATTGAGCGCGAGCGCGAAGGATGCGAACGGGTCGATTGCTGCCGAAGGACGAAGTCTCCGTTTAGTGTGCTGGCGCGTGCCGCCCTCGCACTGAATGCGTCGCGCTTGACTTTTGCGTTTCAAAAAATCGATCGCCCCGTAAACGTCGTCAACCACTCCAGCGTCAGCGTGCTTGCACGCTGGAAACATAAACTCGTATGTGATTCCTTCAGCACGGACCATGCGAGCGCCACGCCGCGGTCAACTGCCGCGATCGGCCACGCGTTGCCATTTGCGCTGGCAATCGCCGCGTCACTCGAGCGGCTGCTTCGCTCCGAAAAAGGACCGTTCGATAAGCCCAATCTCGATCGTCAACGAATCGGACCATATCCTAAACTTGACCCGTAAGGGCGGCGCAGCGCCTCCTGTACGAATCTCGTGAGTAGTGGGCGAGCGCCGATCCAGCACCCCGTATGCAAGTGGCTTCTGCGATTCCGATGTTGGAGGCGGCCATGGTCCGAGCAATATGCACGCTCCTTTCGCTTGCTGGCCTGTTCGGACCAGGTGTCGGCGTGTTGGCTCAGCCGATCCGAATCGAATCCGGCACCTATGGTGCGAATTGCGGCGCGAATCGTGGCAATGCGACGCGTCTCCTGGCTCTACGCTGTAATTCGATCGATACTTGCCGTTACCCCGTTTCCTTGCCGGAGGGCTTTCGTCCCCCAAATGCTTGCAGAGCCGATTTTGTCGCCGAGTGGTCTTGCGGACCGGGCGAATACCATCGAGCGGTAGTCAGGGCTGCCACAAATGACGGGGGATTTCTTGTGCTGACTTGTGTCCCCTCCACCGGTGCCGGCAAGTAATCGATTCGGCAGGGGGCCGGTCCGGGTGTCCGGAATTGATATTGAGGAGGGAGCGCGCTGGGGGCCGGAAATTGCGCGCGAGCTTGAAACGACAGATACCGGCACCTGCGTTGGCCGGCGCCTCGAGCCATGCATCGCCTGCCGGCATGCGAGCGCGAGATGGGCGCCGCGACCCGCGTTCGGGCGTTCCCGTACCGGGCCCCATCAGATTCGCGAATTCCAGCGAGCGTTGCCATCCGGCAACGGCCGTGAGCGCTCAGGTGTCCCGCTTGGCGCCCGCTTCGTCATCTTCCAGCAACTTGGACAGCACATGCGCGACGACCCGATCGCACTGTGTACCGCAAAAATCGAACGCGTCGCGCTCGGCCAGATCGATATCGAGCACCAGCAACTCGCGCAGCATCCGCCGCGCGCGATGATGCCGGCTGCGCACCGTCGCCTCTGGCAGGGCAAGGCACTGCGCGGTTTCCTCGACGGTCATTTCTTCCACCGAGTGCATCACGAATACGATCCGGAACGCCGGCGGCAACGCGTCGATCCGGCGCTCCAGCAAATCTCGCAGCTCGGCGCGCGACGCCGACCGCTCGGGGGAATCGGACGAGAAGTCGATCATGTCCGCCTCATTGAATGAATCGTCCGCATCGATGATCGGCAGCGCGTCTGCCCGCCGCCTCGCGCGCCGAATGCGACCAAAGCACTCGTTGAGCACCAGCCGTGACAGCCAGGTCGTGAGCGCCGAGTCGCCGCGAAAATGCGCGATCGACCGATAGGCGGACAGATACGCGGCCTGCAGCGCGTCTTCGGCTTCCGCGTCGTCGCGTAGGACCGCGCGCGCGAGCCGGTACAGACGCCGGTTGTGGCGGCGCATCAGCAGTTCGAACGCCGCCTGCTCGCCGGCGACGATGCGGCGCACGACGTCGCGCTCGTCGTCGACCGGGGCCGCCGCGTGAGTGTCGAAAGCGGTCGTCATCGCATGCTCCCGGTTTGCGTCATCGAACGATCAACATGCCGTGCATCGTCGGGTGGAACGTGCACGAGTACGGAAACCGCCCGCGCTCGCGCGCGACGTAATGCCACGACGCCTGCGGCGCGATGCTGCCCGAGTCGAACGCGTGCGCGTCCGCGCTCGCCGTGTGCGGAAACAGATCCCGATTGATCCAGACCACCTCGTCGCCGTGGCGTACGGTCAGTTCGGCCGGCGTGAAGCGCATCTGCTCGACAACGACCACGTGCGACTCGGCGAACACGCCGGACGAAGCAGCCAGCGCGCACACCCAGGCGGCGCGCGCGCATCGGGCACCGAAACGGCGCCGCCACGATGCCACGCGGGTCGGCGCCGTGCGGTCGTCATTGCCCCGCGCCACTGCCTTTCCCCAGCGTCGACTGCAGATGCCGTGCATGTTCGAGATGCGCGACGAACGCCGGCTCGACCTTGACCAGCAGTGCCTTCAGCTCGCTGTTTTTGGCTGATGGAATCAGCGTATGGTTGATCGCATCGAGCACCGCTTCATGATAGGTCACCTCGTGATCGACGTACGCACGGTCGAAGCGGGCGCCGTCGAGCTTGCCGAGGTTCTGCAGATTGGTGTCGCCACCGTGCTTGAGATCCATGCTGGTCGGATTTTCCTCGGGCTTCACGCCCAGCTTGGTCACGAGGTCGACCGCCGCCTTGTTGACCCCGGTGTGGTCTTGCACCATGCGTGCGGCGAACGCCTTGACCTCCTTGTTTTGCGTTTTCGATTCAGCCAGCTTCCCTGCGTCGATGTCGACCTGATTGGCTGTCACGACGATTGCCGCGATCTGCGGATCGGTCGGGCCGGTTTGCTGCGCATGCACCGGCAAGCCGGCGGCGAGAAGCGCGCCGCATAAGACGGTATTCCTGATCGCTTTCATCTGATTTCCTCCGAGCTTTGACGGACGGCGAAGGGGCGCCGCCTGGACGCGGTTCGTGGCCGCTCGTCGAATTGGATGTCACGACGGGGGCTGGCGTTTCCGTTGGCACTCGGATTGTCTCGGGCGAGGTGGCCATGCGGCGACGAATAGCCGATCGGGCATGGCGGACAGCGATCATCTCTTTCAGGTTTCGAAGACTCGGCCCATAGGTCACGTACCAGGGCACGCACATCAGGATCGCAATGGGCCGTCCTGGGTTTCGCGGAGGCCGTTTGGTTTGAGTCGGGCCGGGATGGCTGGCTCGCTCAGGGGGAGGCGATATATTCCTTGGATTCGGCTGGGGGAAGGTAGCCAAAGGGCTCAAGCGAGCGATGATGATTGAATTTCGAAACCCATTCGGAGCCTATCCGAAACTTTGTGTGCGAGGCATAAACTGGCGACCAAGGAGCCACTTTTATGCCACGCAAACGCAAGGAAGAAGTGACGATCGAACCGGGCAAGGGCTTGAACCTGGACCCGGAACTGATCAAGCAACTGGTGCCCGGAACGCTGGACCGGGCGACGATCAACGAGCAGCTTGCCGCGCTCAAGAAGGCGATCTTCGAGCGGGCGCTGGGCGGCGAACTGACCCACCATCTCGGCTACGAGAAGGGCGAGGCCAAGCCGTCGGACAGCACGAACCACCGCAACGGCACCAGTCGCAAGCGCATCACGACCGACGACGACCTGCTCGACGTCGAGATTCCGCGTGACCGCGAAGGAACGTTCGATCCGGTGCTCATTGCCAAGGGCGAGCGACGTTTTACCGGCTTCGACGACAAGATCATCGCGATGTACGCGCGCGGCATGAGCGTGCGGGAGATTCAGGGGTTCCTGCTGGAGATGTACGGCATCGAGGTATCGCCGGACTTCATCAGTACAGTGACCGACGCGGTGATCGACGAAGTGCGTGAATGGCAGCAGCGGCCGCTCGAGCCGATGTATCCGGTCGTGTTCTTTGACGCCTTGCGCGTCAAGATTCGCGACGAAGGCGTGGTCCGCAACAAGGCGATCTACTTGGCGCTCGGCGTGCGCCGCGACGGCACACGTGATGTGCTCGGCCTCTGGATCGAGCAGACCGAGGGCGCCAAGTTCTGGCTGCGGGTCGTCAACGACCTGAAACTGCGTGGCGTGCAGGACATCCTGATCGCCGTGGTCGACGGCCTGAAGGGCTTCCCGGAAGCGATTAACACCGTGTTCCCGGAAACGACGGTTCAGACCTGCATCGTGCATCTGATCCGCAACTCGCTGGACTTCGCGAGCTGGAAAGATCGCAAGTCGGCTGCCGCCGCGCTCAAGGAGATCTACCGGGCACCGACGGCCGAGGCGGCCGCCGTGGCGCTGGACGCGTTCGACGCTGGACCGTGGGGCACGAAATACCCGCCAATTGCCGCGCTCTGGCGGCGAGCCTGGGAGCAGGTGATTCCCTTCTACGCGTTCGCGCCGGACATCCGGAAGATCATTTACACCACGAACGCCATTGAGTCGCTGCACATGCAGCTTCGCAAGATCATCAAGGCGCGCGGCCACTTCCCGTCGGACGAGGCCGCGCTGAAGCTGATCTGGCTGGCGCTGCGCAACGTCGTTGCCAAGTGGACCGGCTCCCGGCACGATTGGAAGAGCGCGATGACCCAGTTCGCGCTGCTTTACCCAGAGCGCTTTAGTATCGGAATCTGAGTTTTAACCCGCCTCACACACGAAATTCCGGATACCTCCGATGAAACCGGCGCATCCCGTAGCCGCAGTGCGCGGCGAGATCGGCGATGCGCAGCGGCTCGGCGAGTCGTGCGCGCAGCCAGCGGTCGATGCGCGCGAAGTCGAGGCCCGACGCGGGCGCGTCGATGCCGGTTTCGTCGAGCAGCGCGCCGCACAGGCGCGCGGCGGCCTGCCACTGGAAACGGTGCGCGGCTGCCTGCCGCGTGTCGCCCGCCGGTGCATCGAGCTGCGCGGCGGTCGCCGCGACCTGCGCGACGAGCGACGTCAGGGCCGGATCGATCGACACGGCCCGCGCGCGGTCGAACAGCCGCTGCGGCACCGCGAGCGATGCCGCGGGCAGGTCGATCACGAGCTGGCGATTGTCGCCGAGGCCCGCGTAATCGTGGCGCGCGCCGGCCGGAATCAGCCAGGCCGCGTGCCGGTCGATGCGCCGGCCGATCCCGTCCACGGCCATCACCATCGCGCCATCGACGCCGAGCACGACCTGGTGGAAGTCGTGCACGTCCGACGCTTCGCACGTGTCGTAGCGGCGCAGCGCAATGGCGGGGGAGGCGATGCGTTCCATCGGAAGGAAACGGCCGGTTGCGTCGTCAGACGTCGAGCAGTTCGACTTCGAACACGAGCGTCGCGTTCGGCGGAATCACGCCGCCTGCGCCGCGCGGGCCGTAGCCGAGTTGCGGCGGGATCGTCAGGCGACGCACGCCGCCGACCTTCATGCCCTGCACGCCTTCGTCCCAGCCCTTGATGACCATGCCGCCGCCGAGCACGAACGCGAACGGGTCGTTGCGGTCCTTGCTCGAATCGAATTTCTGACCGTCGGTCAGCCAGCCCGTGTAGTGGACGCTGACGGTCTTGCCGGCTTGCGCTTCCGCGCCGGTGCCTTCGGTCAGGTCTTCGTATTTGAGGCCCGATTCGGTCGTGATGACAGACATGACTTCTCCTGAAAGAGGTTACGTAAAACCGCTATTGTAGGCGAGCGCGCAGCGGGTCGCCGCACGTGGCTTTCGCCCGCCGGCACGCGTGTCGCGGACGGCTGCGGGACGCCGCGCCGCCGACTGCCGAAAACTTGAATGGAACGCGCGTTTGAATTTTTCACGGGCCGCGCGACCGGGGTTGCACCGCGCGCGTGCGCCGCGCGTATGAATCGGTGCTACCTGGGCAGTATTCCGCATTCCGCACGCGGCCGATGGATTCCTCGGAACGCCCGTCGCATGGGGCTTTCGGGCCGCTGGAGAGTCGCAGCGCCGACTGCCTCGCCTGGCTCGCAGGTCGACGAGCGCGTTCGAATCGAGGCCCGTCCAGGCGCTGTTCGAACATCGTTTATTCCGCCTTTCCGACCGTGCCCTGTTTGGAAGCGCGCATCTACCGCGCGGCTTGCACGCGCCGGCGCGGGCGGCCTATTTTTACATCTGTCGATGTCAAGATTTTGGCGGTGCGCAATGCGCCGCCCGGGCCTGCGCCGGCCGCGTCGGACGACGCGCCGGGCCGCTCCGGAACAGGAGAACGATGAACATGAAGTCAGCCGCTTCCGCCACCGCAGCCGGGATCATGCCGGTGCGCCGCGACCTGCGCTTCGACCTGCCGGTCGAACGCGCGAAGGACTGGCATGGCCTCGGGTCGCACGTGACCCATTTCTTCAACGCGCTGTCGCTGCTGTTTCCGGCCGGCGAGCGCTTTTTCATGGATGCGGTGCGCAATTACCGCGACCGGATCGACGATCCCGTGCTGAAGCAGCAGGTGCTCGGCTTCATCGGCCAGGAGGCGATGCATACGCGCGAGCACATCGAATACAACGAGCTGATGCAGGCGAACCGTTTGCCCGCACGCAAGCTCGACAAGCGCGTGTGGGCGGTGCTCGGCTACATGAAGCGCACGCTGCCGCATTCCGTGCAGCTCGCGCATACGGTCGCGGCGGAACACTATACGGCGATGCTCGCCGACTGGCTGCTGCGCGACCCGACGCGCCTCGAAGGCTCGGTCGAAGGCTACCGGCAGATGTGGATATGGCATGCGCTGGAGGAAACCGAGCACAAGGCCGTGTCGTTCGACGTGTGGAATGCCGCGATGAAGCCGGGGCTGCGCCGTTACCTGATCCGCATCGGCGTGTATCTGCTGACGACGCTGACGTTCTGGCCGACCGTGTTCCTGATGCACGCGACGCTGCTGTGGCGCGATCGCGGCGCCGGACATCACATGCGCGGGATGCTGCGGATGATCGCGTTCCTGTACGGGCCGCGCCGCGGGCTGTTCCCGCGCATCGTCGGCGAATGGCTGAGCTTTTTCCGGCCGGGCTTCCATCCGTGGGACCACGACAACCATTACCATCTCGCGCGGGTCGACGCGCTCGTCGACACCTACGGCGACCACGGCGGCACCCCGGCCGGCCGCGGCCGCGGCCGCGCGAACGCGCTGGCGCCGGTCGCGTCAGGCCGCTGACACAATCGGCCGCTCCCCCATGGGCGGCGTCGGGCCGCGCATGTTGCGTTCCTGCATCAGCCGGCCTCCTCTGACGATTGACGGAAGTCGATCGGAGCGGGTTGCGCGGGCGTCCGGCGGTCCGGTCGACCGACCTCGCGTGCATATCCCGGATAGCCGATCCCGCGTGCGCCGCATCGCACGCGAACGCCGCGCGCCAGCACCGGCGCGGCTTTGCGCGCTGCGCGCCCGCCCGTTCCGGGTTCGCGCCGCGCACGCTACAGGGATAACACCCATCTAGCCGCAGGCCCGCCGCATCGATATACCGTTCATGACGATGTCCACCTCACGCACGATTCATGCACGGGGGGATTTTATTCGTACCGAAATGCGGCCAATATGTCGGTTCAATCATGGTCCGTCGTTCGCGGCGGCGAGTCGTCGAGCCGGCGCGCGATACCAACGCCAAGCGGGGAACAACGATGGTTGCAAGGTCACCCGACGCAGACGGGCATGCGGCGCCCGAGATGACGCAAGTATCCGTCACCGCTCCCGAGGCCGGCCGCAAGCTGTTCGTGATCATGCGTGCGCCCGACGAGCCGTTGCTTGCGCAACTGCGCGGGCTCGGCTGGGAGATCGCGGTCGCGAAAACAGCCGGCGCCGCGCAGAACATGACATCCGGCGTAAACGTCGCCGCCGGGCTGGTCGATTTCACGGGGTTCACGTCACGCGACTATCCGGCACTGAAGGCGTGCCTGAGCCAGCCGGCGATCGGCTGGATTTCGATTGCGCAGGCCGGCATCACGATCGGTCCCGCCGTGCGCGAACTGATCCGCAGCTACTGTTTCGATTACGTGACGCTGCCGCTGCCCTACGAATGGATTTCGCATGTGCTCGGTCATGCGCGCGGGATGGCCGCGCTCGACCGCGTCGACGGCGCAGCCTATGCGGCGTCGATCGGCGAACACGGGATGATCGGCAACTGCGAGGCGATGCAGCAGTTGTTCAGCACGATCCGCAAGGTCGCGAAGACCGACGCCAGCGTGTTCATCTCCGGCGAGTCGGGCACCGGCAAGGAACTGACGGCGCTCGCGATTCACGAGCGTTCCGTCCGCGGCAAGGGGCCGTTCGTCGCGATCAACTGCGGTGCGATTCCGCATCACCTGCTGCAGTCGGAACTGTTCGGCTATGAGCGCGGCGCGTTCACCGGCGCGAACCAGCGGCGCGCGGGCCGGATCGAATCGGCGAACGGCGGCACGCTGTTTCTCGACGAGATCGGCGACATGCCGGTCGAAAGCCAGGCGAGCCTGCTGCGTTTCCTGCAGGAAGGGAAGATCGAGCGGCTCGGCGGACAGGAATCGATCGCGGTCGATGTGCGGATCATCTCGGCGACGCACGTGGATCTCGACGGCGCGGTCGAGGCCGGGCGCTTCCGCGCGGATCTCTATCACCGCCTGTGCGTGCTGCGCATCCACGAGCCGCCGCTGCGCGCGCGCGGCAAGGACATCGACATCCTCGCGCACTACGTGCTGCAGAAGTTCAAGGCGGACAGCGGCCGCAAGATCAGCGGTTTCACGTCGGCCGCGCTCGATGCGATGCGGCGCTACGAATGGCCCGGCAATGTGCGCGAGCTGATCAACCGCGTGCGGCGCGCGATCGTGATGGCCGAGAGCCGGCTGCTGACACCGCACGATCTCGGGCTCGAGACGCCGGGCGAAACCGAACCCGTGACGCTCGAACAGGCGAGGGCGCTCGCCGAACGCACCGCGATCGAGAATGCGCTGCTGCGCAACGATCACCGGATCAACAAGGCCGCCGCCGAACTCGGCATTTCGCGCGTGACGCTCTACCGGATGATGATCGAGCACGGGCTGAACGATCACGACAACAGCGGCGGGAACGGCGACAACGGCGGAAACGACGGCGCGCCGTCCGGCGACGCGGGGCATCAGCGCGTCGGCTGAGCGGCACGCAAGGTGCTTGAACCGGTTCGGTGTCAGGGTTCAGCGATACGTCCAGAGCCGGTGCAGCACGAACGTGACGGGCGGCACGCACAGCACGACCGCGACGACGCTCCATGCGCGCGCGAGCCCGAGCATCCCGGTGCCGTGCGCGAGCAGCATCGTGACGACGAGGCCGGCTGTTGCGACCGCGAGAAAGCGTGCGAAGTTGCCCCACGTCACGGGCGACGAAAAACTCCACAGCGTATTGGCGAGATACGAGAACGCGGTCGAGCAGACGAACGCGGCCGCGTTCGCGATCACGGGCGTCGCATCGAACAGCGCGAACATCGCGGCCGCGATCAGCGCATGCAGCGCGGTGGAGCAGAGGCCCGACACGCCGAAGCGGATCAGTCTGGCGCGCTCGGCGGCATTGAGGGTGCGGATCATCGACGGGCGGTCTGCGGGCGGTGAGGTGTCGCGTGAAGCGTTGTCGCGCGGCGCGGCGTTCGCCGGTGAAGGTCACGCGCAATGCGTGGCGCGTTTCGGCTTCGCAGTATAGCCGTGCGATCGGCAGCGGGACCGGCCGGCCCCGCCATCGCCGGTCCGGCCCGCGCACGACCAGCGGCCCCGATGCCGCCGACGGCATGTAAAGCGCATGAAACATTTCGCGTCGGCAACCGGGTGAATTTCTGCGGCGATTCGGGCCGATCGGAACGGCACCGGTCGGTAAGAATTCCGTGCCCCATTGTTCAGCCTTATCCCGCAAGGTTGGGTCGCCACGCGGCCGGCGCGTGCCGCGCGCCGCATGTTTCAGTTTCGTAACTTCCGGCCTTCCGCACCCGTTCCGGCTGCCCTCCCGCGCGCCCAACCCCTTGTGCGGATGGGCGCGCGCGAAGCTGGCCCGCTCCTTGCGAATGAAGGTGTACGAAAGTCGACGACGCGAGGTCCGGCCGGTTCCGCAGCGAACCCTGTCAGTACCGGCCAGGACGCAGTCCGCGGGGATGCGGCGGCGGAGCGCGGCGCAGCAGCCGCGCTCCGGCGAGCACGGAGCGTCGTCGCCTGATCGTCGGGGCACCGGCATCGTCCGGCTGCCGGAACAAGCATCAGACTGAAATCGGGGGTAGAAAAATGATCGATCACCACACACCGCGGCAGGCCGGCCGCGATCGCAGTGATACGGGGCATCGCCGGTCGAACGTCGTTCTCGCAGCCGGCCGGCATGCATCGACAGGCCATCTCTCCGCGCCCGGTGCGAGGCGGATCCGGCTGGTTGCCGGTCATCCGCGCCGGGTCGGGACTTTCCTGCATGCTGACCCGATTCGAAAGGGCATGTGCGCACGGGCGCCGATATCGCGACGCCCGATCTTCGCCTACTGAATTCGCACGCTATCCGGTCGCGTTGCTCATCGGTCGCGCGAACCATTGCAATTGATCTGCAATCCGTATCAGGTTTGACGCGTTGCGCAGCGCGCGCGACGGAGGATGAATTCGATGCGGCGGCGAACGGCGCAATGCCGTTGCCGCCCGGTGGTGAGGGGAGGGGGGGTCGGACGCGCGCGACGGGAGTGGCGGGAGTGGTGCCCGTACGCGCGCGACGCCGTTTCAGCCGCCGTAGATGTCGAAGTCGAAGTACTTCGACGCGAGCCGCTTGTAGGTGCCGTCCTTGACCATGTCGACGATCGCGCGGTCGATCTTCGCCTTCAGGTCGGTGTCTTCCTTGCGCAGCCCGATGCCGGCGCCGATGCCGAGCATCTTCTCGTCGACGAGCTCGGGCCCGACGAACTGGTAGTTCGCGCCGCGCGGCGATTTCAGGAACCCGATCGCGGCCTGCACTTCATCCTGGAGCGCCGCGTCGAGGCGGCCCGAGGTCAGGTCCGCGTACACGCCGTCCTGGTTCTGGTACGACACGACGTTCGCGCCTTGCTTGCCCCAGTACGCCTTCGCGTACGTTTCCTGCGTCGTGCCCTGCTCGACGCCGATCGACTTGCCCTTCAGCGATTCGGCCGTCGGCAGCAGCGGCGAGCCCTTCTTCACGACGAGCCGCGTCGGCTGGTTGTAGATCTTCGTCGTGAAGCCGATCTGCTCCGCGCGCTGCGGCGTGATCGACATCGACGACAGCACCGCGTCGAACTTCTTCGCCTTCAGCGCCGGAATCATCCCGTCGAAATCGTTCTCGAGCCACACGCACTTCGCCTTCAGGCGCGCGCAGATCTCGTTGCCGAGGTCGATGTCGAAACCGACGAGCTTGCCGTCGGGCGCCTTCGACTCGAACGGCGCGTAGCTGGCATCGGTGCCGAAGCGGATCGTGGTCCAGTCCTTCGCGACGGCGGGGCCTGCGGATACCGCGAGCAGGGCGATCGAAACAGCGGCAATCAGTCTCTTCATGGTGTGTTCCTTGGCGGGGTGCTTCCGGTTCTGTGCGACACGGTTCCACGGACACGAACCGCGTCTGCGCGCGGTGTCCGCATGGCCATTAACGCAGAAAATAAAATAAGAGTCCAGAATGGACAAAAAATATCGTTTTGTCGGATGCGCGGGGCGGCCACCGCTGGCCGATCGTCGGGTGTCGACCCTTGCAAAAATACGAAAATGGACTAGTCTTGTTAGTGAATTCATTTAGAGACTAACGATCATGTCACAGCCTGCCTACGAATCGCATTCCGCCCCGCCGCAGGCCTCGTTCGCGCAAATGTCGGCGGCTGGCCTGCGTGCGTTTTTCAACATCGCGCGCGACTGGGAACTGACGATCGACGAGCAGATCGTGCTGCTCGGGTCGCCCGGCCGTTCGACGTTCTTCAAGTGGAAGGCTGCGCCGGAATCGGCGCGGCTGCCGCGCGATACGCTCGAGCGGCTATCGCTGCTGCTCGGCATCTACAAGGCGCTGCAGATCCTGCTGCCGCAGCCGGCCTCGGCCGACGCATGGGTCAAGCGGCCCAACGACGCGGCGCCGTTCGGCGGCAAGCGCGCACTCGACCGGATGCTGGCCGGCAATGTCGGCGATCTGGTCGCCGTCCGGCAATATCTCGACGCGATGCGAGGTGGCTGGGCGTGACGATGACGATCGAAGCAAAACAATGGCCCACGACCGCCGTCGACTGGGCACCTGCCTATCGCGTGATTCCCACCCGTTTTCCGGCCATCAACCTGTTCGATCGCGTCGCGTCGGCGGACGATTTCGACGCGCTGTACGCGCTCGAATCGCTGACCAACGACCGCATCCGCAACGAAGTCGGCACGCTCGACCTCGTGCCGCCCGCCGAGCGCCGCTACGGGCTGGGCTGGGGGCCGATCATGGCCGCGTTCACGCACCTGAATCCGCAGGGCAGCCGCTTTTCCGACGGCAGCTACGGCGTGTTCTACTGCGCCCGCTCGCGCGACACGGCGATCGCCGAAACGCGCTATCACGGCGCGCTGTTCCTGGCTGCGACGAAGGAGCCGCCGATGCGCCAGCAGATGCGGCTCTACACGGTGTTCGCGCAGGGCGACGTGGTCGACGTGCGCACGTGGCCGCAGCGCGATCCCGCGTTGCTGCATCCGCTCGATTACAGCGCGGGGCAGGCGCTCGGCCGCGCGGTGCGCAACGCGGGCGGCGCGGGGATCGTCTATCCGTCGGTGCGCGACCCGCGCGGCGAGTGTCTGGCGGCGTTTCGCACCGCGCTGCTGCGCGACTGCCATCATGCGGCCTACCTCGAATACAACTGGAACGGCTCGACCGTCGACGCGGTGTTCGAACTCAACCAGGTCGGTTAGGGCCTGTTCCCGCTAATAACGGGCTTGCGAACGTGCCTTGCCGGCTGTAGTGCAAGAAGCAAGGAGCGCCGTTTGGCCGAGCCAAACAAGCGACGCGCGACGCCGCAATGCGGCCGGCAAGGCACGTTCCCCTGTTTGGAAAAAATCATTCGTGGGGCTGGCCACCAGAAGGGCCGATCGCTGCGTCATGCTCCTTGCGAATACGTCGAGTATTCGCTTCGTCGCAATCCTGGCGCTCGGCCCTTCTCGTGGCCAGCGCAAGCCCGTTATTAGCGGGAACAGGTCCTAACGCTCGCTCGCGGGTCGATGCGGGTGCGAGGGCGCGAGGGGATCAGGGCAGCGGCCAGTCGCCCGCGTGGCGTTCGCGCGCCTCGGCCTGCGTCATCGACCATGTGCGGCCGGTGCGCGGCTCGGCGAGCGTGAGCCGCCCGGACTGCGCGAACGCGCCGGTGTCGATGAACCACTGCGCGCCGATCCGCTGCGGTGCGCGCACGGGCGTGTGCCCGGTGCAGGTCAGCGACAGTCCGGCCTGCCGCGCCGGATCGGCGAGCCCCTGCACGAGATCGCGGCCCCAGATCAACCGCTCGCGAACGTCGTGCGAGTAGCTGCCGGTGTCGAGGTCGGCGTCCGAGCCGAAGAATTCCGCATGCAGCACGTTGAAGCGCTCGGGGCCGTCGCCGATCACGCGCACCAGCGGCAGCGCGTCGACGCGTGCCGCATGCGCGCGCAGCCGTTCCGGCGGCAGGTCGGCGCCCCAGTCGCCGCCGATCCCGCGCCACGCGTCGGGCGACAGCTTGCCGCGCGACACGAGGCTCAGCACTTCCTCGTGATTGCCGCGCACGACGTGGCACCACGGGCGGTCGAGCAGGTCGAGTGTGGCTTCGGATGCCGGGCCGCGGTCGACGAGATCGCCGACCGAGAACAGGCGGTCGCGGGCCGGATCGAAGCGGATGTCGTACAGCAGCGCGCGCAGCACGTCCACGCAGCCGTGCAGGTCGCCGACGACGAAGTCGCGGCCGGCCGTGTTCGCGGGGTGGCGGCAGAGGGGGGCGGTGGCAGTCATCCCAGTATCTTAGGCGCTCGCGCCCATCGCCACGTCACGATGGAATGGCGATAATCGGGGCGCGTTACCCGCCGGCGCGGCGCAGCGGGCCGCCCCGCGCGCCGCTCGAACCCTTTCCATCCGCTTTCGGAATTTCACGATGACGTTTTATCCGCAGGTATTACGCAACCGGCCGCGCATGGTCGCGGCGTTCGTCGCGGGCTTGCTGTGCGCGGTGCTGCTGCCGTTCCCGTTGCGTCCGACCGTGCGTGCGCTGATCGGCTGGGATTGCGCGATCTGGCTGTATCTCGCGCTGATGTGGGTGCGCATGGTCACCGCGCACCATCACAAGGTGCGCGAAATCGCGATCCGCGAGGACGAAAACGCCACCACCGTGCTGACGGTCGTCTGCCTCGCGACGGTCGCGAGCGTGGCCGCGATCGCGATCGAGCTGGCGACGGCCAAGGGCGTCGGGTTTCGCGCGGGGCTCGGCCATTACGCGGTAACAGGCGCGACGCTGTTCGGCGCGTGGTTCCTGATCCCGACGATCTTCACGCTGCACTACGCGCGGCTCTACTACGGCTCGCCGAGCAGCGACCGCGCGCTCCGCTTTCCGGACCAGCACCCCGAACCCGATTACTGGGATTTCCTGTATTTCGCGTTCACGCTCGCAGTCGCGTCGCAGACCGCCGACGTGTCGCTGGCGAACCGTTCCGCGCGGCGCTCGGTGCTCGCGCAGTCGATCCTGTCGTTCTACTTCAACATGGCCGTGCTCGGGCTGTCGATCAACGTCGCGGCGGGGTTGCTGAGTTGACGCCGGTTACTTGAGCAGGTCGTACGGGCCACCGCGTTCCAGCGCCCGCCGGTATGCGGGCCGCGCGTGGATCGTGTCGAGAAAGCGCGCGATCGCGGGGTACTGGCTCCCGCCGCCGCGCGCGGTCGCGGCTTCGAGCGGAAAGCTCATCTGGATGTCGGCCGCGCTGAAGCCGTCGCCGACGAACCACCCCGTGCGATTCAGCGCGCCGTCGATATGGCCGAGGTGCAACGCGATCTGCGGATCGACGAAGCCCGACTGCAGCGTGTCGGCGATCTTGCGCGCGATCGGCCGTGCGAAGAACGGCATCGGCGCATGCGCGATCCGCAGCGCGACGAGCTTGAGCAGCAGCGGCGGCATCGCCGACCCTTCCGCATAGTGCAGCCAGTACGTGTAGTCGTGCCGCTCGGGCGTGCCGGGCGGCGGCGCGAGGCGCCCGTTGCCGTAGCGCTCGACCAGGTATTCGATGATCGCGCCCGATTCGGCGAACGTGCGGCCGTCGTCGGTGACGACGGGCGACTTGCCGAGCGGATGGATCGCGCGCAGCGCGGGCGGCGCGAGCATCGTTTTCGGATCGCGCTCGTAGCGCACGATCTCGTATGGCACATCCAGTTCTTCGAGCAGCCAGAGCACGCGCTGCGAGCGCGAGTTGTTCAGGTGGTGGACGGTGAGCATGTCGAGGCCGGCAGGGGGGCGGGAACGACATCATACCTAGTGCAGTGTTCGGCGCTAATCGGCACTTATGTGCTACGCCTTCGCGCCCGTGGCTGCGTTGCAAATCCTCGCGATGCCACTGGGCATCGCTGCGGTTTGCGCCTTGCCACGAGCACGAATCCGCTGGCACATAAGCACCGCTTAGCACCGAACACTACACTAGCGCGTGCGGCGTGTACGCGAATCGCATCGCCCGCCGTTTCGAGCCGCTTCGAGCCGTTATGCGCGCCGCACCGCGATCCATGCGCCCCAGAACAGGCTTGCGAAAAAGCGCAGCGGCATATCGAAGCCCGCATCGCGCAGCAGGCCGAACACGGCTTCCTCGGATGCGGGCGGATCGGCGCCTTGCAGGATCTTCGCGAGTTGCGCGCGTACGGCGTCGGGCGTCGCGCCATTCATGCGCCAGCGTTGCTGCCACGCGTCGAGCAGGCGAGGGTGGTCCGCGTAGCGGCGATGATTGCCGGCGAGCACGAGCGGCGCGCCGGGCTTCAGGCGCCGTGCAATCGCATGCAGCAGCGCCGCCTTTGCATCGTCGCCCGGGACATGATGCAGCACGCCGATCAGCGTCGCGCCATCGAACGCGGGCGCGTCGGGCAGCGCATCGACGTTGTCCTCGACGAACGTCGTGCGCGCGCCGAAGCCCGCGGCTTCGACGTTCGTGCGCGCGAGCGCGAGCATCGGCGCGGACGGGTCGACGGCCGTGAACTGCCAGCCCGGTTCGAGCGCGGCCGTCACGCAGATTTCCTGCCCCGTGCCGCCCGCGCCCGCGACGAGTATCCGCGCATCGGGCACGCCGATCGCCGACGCGAGCATGCACGCGGTGAGTTCGTGGCAGGCATCGTAGCCGGCGAGCGCGATGCGCGATTGCTCGGCGTATTCGTGTGCGCGTGCCGGATCGAATTTCGCGGCGCTGGCGGGAAGCGACATGGCGGGTTCCTCTGGTTGGGCGCGGACGACGTGTCCGCGAGCATCGCGCAGAGCGTAAGCGCGCGTGGTCGACGCAACAAGGCGAGCGGTCATTCCGGTATGCCGACTACCCGACTCGGCAAGCGTCGGGCTGCCGATTTTCCGGGGGTCGATTCGCATTTAAAAATGTCTGACCACGATGCATCGCGGTGGCGAATCCGGCGCATACTCGTTCCTCTCCCCCCGCCTGGCCGTCGCATGCCGGGCCCCGATGCGCCGCACCACTGGCGCGGCCATGCCGCTCGGCACGCACGAGGAGCGCATGATGTCCGATTGTCCGCACGATCCGTACGCGCAGCACTACATTCATTGTTTGCCGTTTGGCGCGCAGCCCTGTGGCGCGTTGTGCACGACACCGCGCACGCATTTTCGCGTGTGGGCGCCGGGCAGCACGCAGGTCCAGCTCGAACTCGATACCGGCTTCGGCCCGACGCTCGTCCCGATGACGGCCGCCGGCCCGAACTGGTTCGAAGTCTTCGCCGATTGCGGCGCAGGCGAGCGTTACCGCTATCGCCTCGACGATGCCGTGTCGATTCCCGATCCCGCGTCGCGTTCGCAACCCGAAGGGCTCAACGGCCCGAGCGAGGTCGTCGATCCGCGCGCATTCACGTGGCGCAACACGTTCTGGCGCGGGCGCCCGTGGCAAGACATCGCGCTCTACGCGATTCGCCCGCATGCCGTTGGCGGCTTCGAAGGCGTGCGCCGCCGCTTGCCGCAACTCGCGCGCCTCGGCGTGACTGCGCTGGAACTGCTCGCATCGCCGCACGACAGCCTGCCGTTCGCGCCGCTTGCGGCCGAAGGCGGCCCCGACGCGCTGAAGGCGCTGATCGACGACGCGCACGGCTACGGTCTCGCGGTGCTGCTGGAACTCGACTACGCGCGCTTCGGCAGCGGTACCGAGGCGCTGCGTCACTACGCGGCGCCGTTCTTCCATACGCGCGACGATCCGCTGCAGGTGCCGCCGCTGGCGCTCGATCATCCGGAAGTCTGCGATTTCTTCTGCGACAACGCGCTGTACTGGATCGACGAATACCGTTGCGACGGGCTGCGCCTGCGCGAAGCCGACCGGATCGGCGTATCGTGGCTGCGCGAGATCGCGGACCGCGTGCGCGCGGCCGTGCCGTCCGACCGGTACATCCATCTCGTGCTCGGCAGCGAGCGGCATCCGGCGCATCTCGCCGATACCCATTTCGATGCGCAATGGAACGGTTGCGGCGAACGCGCGCTGCACCGGCTGACGGGGCGCGACACGTCGGCCCACGAAGGTATTTCCACGCACCAGTCGATCCACACGCTCGCGCGCGCGCTGACCGCGGCCGGCGCGGCGTTCCAGCCGGCCGCGTCGGGAGAAGGCATGGCCGCCGAAACCGGGCTGTCGTTGACGTCGCTGGTGTTGTCCGATGGCGCGTGGCGCGACTGCGGCCAGGGTGACAGCGGGCACGAGGCCGGCCTGGCCGGGCTCGCGCTGTCGCTGCTCACGCCGCAGATCCCGCTGATCTTCGACGAAACCGCGCGCGACGCCGATCGTGCGCATTTCGTGCAGTCGGCGCTCGCGGTGCGCGCGAAGCTGATCGCGCCGCGCTTGTCCGATTGCCGGCCGCAGGACGCGCATGCGCTGAAGGCGAACGGCGACGGCGATGCCGACGCGCTGCTCGCGTCATGGCGCCTTGCCGACGACGAGACGCTGACGATCGCGTTGAACCTGTCGCCCGATGCGGTGCCGTTCGATGCGCCGAGAGGGCAGGTCGTGTTCGAGACGCCGGCGCGCGCGCGCGACCGGGTCGATGAAGGGGAATTGCCGCCGTATTCGCTCGTCGCGTGGCTGACGGGCGACGTCAACCGGTACGCGCTCACACACGACGTGCGTCGTATCGACGACGGCTCGTGGCGTGGAGCGCGACCGAACCTGAACGCGTGAAGAACGCCTGAGCGCGTGAAAGCGTGACTTTCCGAACGGCCGGGTGCTTCCGCGCCCGGCTGCACTGCCGGACCGCCCCGAGTTACCAGAACCCGCGAATGCCCGCGATGCCGTACGCGCCGTGACGGCGCGCGTCGTCGAGATGCGCGCGCGTCATTCCGCCGAGCGCGTAGACGGGCATCGCGGCCTGGGCGGCCAGCGCGTCGAACTGCGTCCAGCCGAGCGTCGGCGCGCCGGGATGGCTGAGCGTCGGCAACACGGGCGACAGCGTGACGAAATCCGCGCCGGCGCGCGCGGCCAGCAGCAGGTCGTCCAGCGTGTGGCAGGCGGCGGACACCCGTCGTCCGGCCGGCAACGGCCGCTGCGCGGCGGCGCGCAACGCGGTGCCGTCGAGATGCCAGCCGGCGCCGTCGAGCCGCATCACGCCGGCGGCATCGATCGGGCCGTTCAGCATCAGGTGCGTGCCGGCGGCATCGCAGCGCGCGAGCGCCGCGGCGGCGAGCCGCGCGAACGCGGCCGCATCGAGCGATTTCACGCGCAGTTGCACGAGCGTCTCGCCGCGCGCGAGCACGGCCGACAGCCGGTCGAGGAACGCATCGCAATCGGCCGCCGACGCGGACGCCGGTTCCGGCGTGATCACGCAGCAGCGCGGCAGCGTCGCGTTCATCGCGTGCGGCGACGACAACGCGAGGCCGTCATTCGTCGGCCTCCTTCGCGATCTTCGGATAGACGCGCACCAGCACGATGCGCGGCCCGTTCATCTTCTTCACGACGACGTCGAAGCGGTCGAACGACACGCGCTGCCCTTCGGTCGGCAGGTCGCTGAGCGCCTGGATCACGAGGCCGCCGACCGATTCCGCGCGGCCTTCGTCGATGTCGATGCCGAGCGCCTGCTCGAGCGACACGACGGGCAGGCTGCCCTTGCCCATCAGCGTGCCGTCGTCGAGGCGGCTCCAGTCGGCATCGCCCTGGCGGAACTCGTCGTGAATCTGGCCGACCAGCGCGCCGAGCAGGTTGTCGAGCGTCAGGAAGCCGATCGGCTTCTCGCCCTTGTTGCCGACCAGCGCGAAGTGCGGCGCGCCCTTGCGGAAGCGGCGGAACAGGTCGAGCGCCGGGGTGTCGGGCCTCACGTACTGCACCGGGCGCACGTAGTCGGACAGGTCTTCCAGCGCGGCACCGGCGTGACGCGCGAGCAGCAGGTCCTTCAGGTGGATCAGCCCGCTCACCTGTTCGCGCGACGCGTCCTCGAACAGCGGATAGCGGCTGAAGCGGTGCCGCGCGACGATCTCCATGTTGTCGGGCAGCGGCAGGTCGCGCCGCAGGCCGATCATTTCATGGGCCGGCCGCATCAGGTCCGACACGGTCATCGACGAAAAATCGAGCGAATGCGCGAGCGTGTTCCACTCGTCGTTGCTGTACGTGCCGCGCGCCGGCTGTGCCGCATTGCCGGCCGTGCTGCGGCGGCTGCGCAGGATCAGCTTCAGCTCGTCGGTCGAGTAGTGCGCGTCGCCGCCATGGTCGGCCGACAGCCCCGCGAGCCGCAGCACCGCGTTGGCGCTGTTGTTGAGCACCCAGATCGCCGGATACATCGCCCAATAGAACGCATAGAGCGGCAGCGCGACCCACAGGCCGACCTTTTCGGACTGGCGGATCGCCATCGATTTCGGCGCAAGCTCGCCGACGACGATGTGCAGGAATGAGATCAGCGAGAACGCGAACACCAGCGAGATCAGGTGCACGACGCGTTCGGACTGCACGCCGATCAGGTCGAGCAGCGGGCCAATCAGTTCCGCGAAGGCAGGTTCCCCGACCCAGCCGAGGCCGAGCGACGCGAGCGTGATGCCGAGCTGGCACGCGGAAAGATACGCGTCGAGCCGGCCGTGCACGACGCCGAGGATGCGCCCGCGCAGGCCGTGCTTGCGGGCAAGGGTCTTGACGCGCGTCGCGCGCAGTTTGACGAGGCCGAATTCGGCCGCAACGAAGAACCCGTTCAGGGCCACCAGGAACAACGCGCCGATGAGCGCGAAGATCTGTAACAAAGAATCGCTCCGGTTATGACAGGCCCATCAGTATAGAGCCTGAAATGAATTTGTAATGTCTCGGGCGGCCGATTGCTTACACCGGCGCCTCGCACGGAACGGCGAACGTGATGGCGGCGGTCGCGCCGTCGGCGAACGCGGTATGCGAGAACGTGCCGCCGTGCGCGAGCGCAACGCGCTGGCACAGCGCGAGCGCCCAGGCGATCCGCTTCGCGTCGCGCTCGCGCAGCATCTCGCGCCGCGCGAACGATTCGAACGTATGCAGTTGCGCGGGATCGGCGAGCGCGTCGGCGCTGACGGTGCAGGAGGCGCGCGCGACGAACTGAGCACCGTCGCGCGTGCAAGCGAACGTCACGCGGCTGCCGGCGGCGCTGGCCTCGACGGCCGCCGTCAGCAGGGTCCAGAGCGCCTGCGCGATGCGTTCGCGGTCGGCCGACAGCGACGGCTCGCCGTCCGGCAGCGTCGCGTCGAGCGCGACCTCCCGTGCGTCGGCGAGCGCGAAACGGACGAGCGCGATCGTGTCGTCGAGCAGCGCGCGCAGCGCGAACGGCCGTGGCGCGATCGCGAGCGTGCGCGTTTCCGCGCGCGGCGCATCGAGCACGTCGTCGATCAGCGTCACCTGCTGGTCGATGCCCGTGCGGATGCCCGCGAGCGCGCGCTGCAGGTTCGGATCGGCATTGGCGAGCTGGCGCTCGAGCACGTACGCCCAGCTATGCATCGCATTCAGCGGGCTGCGCAGGTCGTGCGACGCGGTGGAGAGTGCCTGGTCGCGCAGGAACAGCGCCGCCTGGGTAGCGTAGTGCGCTGCGCGTTCGCGCAGCAGGTCGGCGGCGGGATCGACGGAAGTGGACGTCACGGAGCAGGCCTGTCGGAAGCGGTTGGCGTGGTTGTCACGCGAACCGCCATTATAGGGACGGTGCGTGTCACGCCGGCAGCGCGTCCTCGTCCTTTTTCCGCGCGTCGCCGTTCGGCAGCAACTGGCACGCGAGCAGGCCGGCCAGCATCAGTGCGCAGCCGACGAGCGCGCGCAGCGTCAGCGTTTCGCCGAGCGCGGCCCAGCCGGCGATCGCCGCGAACACGCCTTCCATGCTGAAGATCACGGCCGCGTGCGCGGGCGCCGCGTCGCGTTGCGCGACGACCTGCAGCGTATAGCCGACACCGACCGACAGCAGCCCGCCGTACAGCAGCGTCGGCAGCGCGCCGCGCAGCATCGCGACGCTGACCGGCTCGACGGCGAGACCGACCGCGAGGCACGCCACGCCGCAGACGACGAACTGCAGGAACGCGAGCACGAGCGGATCGTGGCGTTTCGCGAGATGGCCGACGGCCATCACGTGCGCGGCGATGATGACGGCGCCCGCGAGCTGGAACCAGTCGCCGTAGAGCACCGAGAAATGCTCGTCGATGCTGAGGAAATACAGGCCGATCGCCGCGAGCAGCGCGCCGAACCACGTGCCCGCGCCGATCCGGTGGCGCGCGAACACGCCCATCAGCGGCACGATCACGACGTACAGCGAGCTGATGAAGCCCGCGTTCGCGACCCGCGTGTACTGCAGGCCGAATTGCTGCAGCGAGATCGACACCGCGAGCAGCCCGCCGAGCGCGAGGCCCGGCAGCAGCAGCGCCGGTTCGCGGCGGATCGCCGCGAGTTGCGCGCGCGACGCCGTGTTCAGCATCAGCAGCGGAACCAGCACGAGCGCGCCGAGCAGGAAGCGCAGCCCCGTGAACAGGAACGGCCCGATCACGTCGAGGCTCAGTCGCTGCGCGACGAACGCCGAGCCCCAGATCGCGGCGGCGGCGAGCATCAGCAGGTTGGCGCGGAGGTGCTTGCGGGCTTCGGGTTTCATTTGAATTCTTCTGGAGATTACGGGCGGCTAAACCCGATAGTTTACGCCGAGATTGCAAGGCTGTCGGCAAACCTGCGCAGCGCGGCGGCCGCACGTGCGTCACGCACGCGCGAATACAGCACGACCTGCGACTGCGGCAGCGGCGGCAGCCCGAATTTCGCGCCGACGTCGACCAGTGTGCGCGGCGCGACACGCCGCGCGAGCGGACAGACGGCGAGCCCCGCGGCGGCGGCGGCCGTGACCGCCGCGACGCCGCCGCCCGTGAAGCGCTCGCGCCACGGCCGCCCCGCATGGTCGAGCGCGCGCAGCGCGGCGGCCCGCACGCCGCACGGGCCGGCCAGCACCGCGAGCGGCAGCGGCTCGCCCGCGCGCGGTGCCCAGTCCGGCGCGGCGAGCCAGGCCAGCGGTTCGGCAAACAGCAGCGTGCCGTCGTCGCGCGGCGGGTCTTCGCCGGGCTCGTGCCGCACGATCGCCGCGTCGAGCCGGCGTTCGTCGTATTGCGCGAGCAGGCCCGCCGACATCCCGAGATGCATTTCCAGCGACAGCCCCGGATCCTGCCGATGCAGGCTCGTGAGCACGGCCGGCAGGTCGGGCACCGCGACGTGCTCGCTGACGCCGAGCGACAGGCGGTGCGTGCCGGCCGAGATCGCGCCGAGCGCGTGGTCGTGCGCGTCGAGCAGCGCCCGGGCGGCCGGCAGGAAGTTCTCGCCGTCGGCGGCGAGCTTCACGACGCGCGGCGTGCGCGCGAGCAGCGGTTTGCCGAGGTGTGCCTCCAGCCGCTTCAGCTTCAGGCTGACGGCGGATTGCGTGGTGCCGAGCGCATCGGCGGCGCGCGTGAAGCTGGCGAGATCGGCGACCAGCACGAACGCGCGTACGGCATCGAGGTCGAGTACTTTCATTTCAAATTAAAATGAATGAAATATTCATTGATGACTGTTCATTATAGATCGACAGGCCTAACCTGACGCTGCGTTTCCGTTCTTCAATGTCACCGACAGGAGCAGGACCATGCCATTCACCCGTATCGCAGTGCGCGACGGCAAACCGGCCGCATACCGCGCGGCGCTCGTCGACGGCGTGCATCGCGCGCTGATGCACACGTTCAACGTGCCCGACGACGACATCTTCATGGTCGTCACCGAGCATGCGGCCGAGAACTTCGTGTTCGGCCGCCATTACCTCGACATCGAACGCAGCGACGATCTCGTGATGATCCAGATCACCGCGAACAACACGCGCACGCTCGAGCAGAAGCGGGCGCTGTACCGGACGATCGCGGAGAACCTCGCGCAGCAGCCCGGCGTGCGCCAACAGGACGTATTCATCAGTCTTGTCGAGGTGCTGAAGGAGGACTGGTCGTTCGGCAACGGCATCGCGCAATACGCCGTTTGATGTGCGACAGCGCGACGGGGCCGGATCGTCGCCAGCCCGCTTTGGGGGCGTGTACTATGGAAGTTGCTTCACGGGCGACGCCGGCGCGGACGATGCGCCGGCGATTCTTCATGTGCGGGAGCCTCCATGTCGCGTGTGCTGGAAGTCGTGTTGTCGCTGTCGCTGGAAGGTTGGCCGGTCAAGGCTGCGAGTCGCGCCCGCGGCGCGCAGCGCGATTTCGGCGCCGAACTCGTGCGTGCGTGGCGGATCTGCCCGCAGGTCCGGATGAGGCGAGGCCAGGAGCGCGTGACGATCGAGCCGTGCCAGGTCGAGGAGGCCGAACCGAGCCCCGGCGCAAGCTGGTGGACCTGGGTCGAGTCGAATGCGCATGGCAGGCGCGTCGTCGCGTCCCGCACGAAAGCGTTCGCGCCCGGCGTCACGCAGCGCGAACTGTTCGACGCGGAGCATGAGGGCATCGTCGTCGCGATGCCGCTACCCGTACCCGCGACGGCCGTCGCGGCCGATGCCGACGCGCCGACGGGTGAAGTCGATGGCGTCGCGCCGGAATCCAAGGAGCAGCCGGCCGCCGGTGCGTCGCCGGAATCGTCGGCGCTGCGGCTCGTCAGCGAACGGCGGCGCGGGCGGTGGGCCGACGACAGCGGCGTCGTGGTCGAGATGACGCTCGACGACGTCATTTTGTACGGCGGCGGCGAGCCGCCGCGCCGCTACGTCGAGCTGCGTCTCGCCGCGCCCGACTGGGAAACCTTGGCCGCACGCACAGCCGCGCTGCACGCGCTGTTTGCCGCGGCGCGCGAACTGAGCGGCGCGTGGCCGGCATTCGTGCAACTGACCAGCGTGATCGACCGCATCTGTGCGGGCGAGCCGGCTGCCGCCGGGCCGGTCAAGGCGCAGCTCGTCGACCTGACCGGCATCCGCACGCAGCGCGCCGCGCTGTTCGCGCTGTCCGGCGACATCACGGCGCAATGGCTCGGCAACGAGGGCGGCGTGCTCGAGCGCGACGATCCCGAATTCGTGCACCAGATGCGCGTCGCGCTGCGGCGCCTGCGCACGCTGATGCGCTTCTTTCCGCTCTTTGCCGACCGTCAATGGCGGGATACGCTCGGTGTCGACCTGCGCTGGCTCGTCGCGCTGCTCGGCACGGTGCGCGACTGGGACGTGTTCTCGACCGAAAGCCTGCCCGCGCTGATCGCGGCCGACGGTGGCGGTGCGGACTGGAACGGCACGCTCGACGCCGCGCGTGCGCAGTCCATGGCCGCGCGCGTCGAGCTGCGGCAGGCACTGCATTCGGCCCGCTACGCACGGCTGACGCTCGGCTGGCTCGAATGGCTGAGCGCGCTTGCGCTGCCGCCTGCCGAAGGCGGCGACGCACCGTCGCTGCGGCGTCACGCGACGAAGCGTGTGCGGCGGCTGTTCGGCCATCTGTACGCATCGCCGTCGCTCACGTCGCTCGATACGGCTGCGCGCCACCAGGTGCGGATCGACGCGAAGCGGCTGCGCTATGCGCTCGAATTCTTCGCGTCGCTGGCGTCGCGCCGCACGCGCAACGAGACGATCAAGACGCTCGCGCGCGTGCAGAGCGTGCTCGGCGAATCGAACGACACGATGGTCGCGCTGCAACATCTCGAGCAACTGGCGGCGCCGCCGTACCAGCTCGGTTTCGTGCGCGGCTACGGCGCGGCGCTCGAACAGCGTGCGGCGCGCGATGCCGAGACGCTGCTGGCCAGCCTGCGTCCGCCGAAGCTCGACGGCAAGCCGCGCTGAGCGGCGCGCGCTGACTATAATGCCCGCCCGTTTCCCGCACCCATACCGATGACCGACGCACCGCATTCGTCCCCGTCCTCCGAACCGCTCGAACTGGGCGGCGAGCTGTGGCTGCGCGCGGGCGAGCAGACGCTCGGCGGCGCCACGCGCATCGCGCTGCTTGCGGCGATCGGCGACACCGGTTCGATCACGCGTGCGGCGAAGGCCGTCGGCCTCAGCTACAAGGCTGCATGGGATGCGGTCGACACGATGAACAATCTCGCCGGCGAACCGCTCGTCGCGCGGTCGACGGGCGGCAAGGGGGGCGGCGGCACGACGCTGACGTCGCGCGCGACGTCGCTGATCGCCGCGTTCCGCACGATCGAGCGCGAGCATCGCCGCTTCATCGAGGCCGCGAGCGCGGCCGTTGCCGGGTTCGACGTCGACTGGGCGCTGATCGGCCGGATCGGGATGAAGACCAGCGCGCGCAACCAGTTGTTCGGCAAGGTCGCGTCGATCGTGCGCGGCACCGTCAACGACGAGGTGACGCTCGCGCTGCCCGGCGGGCAGCCGGTCGTCGCCGTGCTGACGCACGAAAGCGCCGATGCGCTCGGCCTGCAGGAAGGTGCGGACGCGTGCGCGCTGGTGAAGGCGTCGTGGGTCGTGCTGGCGGTCGACGATGGCGGGCCCGAGCTGAAGGTGTCCGCGCGGAACCGGCTGCGCGGCAGCGTCGAATCCGTCACGGCGGGCGCGGTGAACAGCGAAGTGACGCTGGCGCTCGACGGCGGCGGGACGCTGACGGCCGTCGTCACCAACGAAAGCGTCGATGCGCTGCAGCTCGACGCCGGCCGGCGGGCGATCGCGCTGTTCAAGGCATCGAGCGTGATTCTCGCGGTGACGGGCTGACGTCGACGGCAGGGCAGCGCGCGGGCGCGCTGCGGCGATCGTGTGACGGACGGGGCGAAGCCGGCGCCGGACGTCGTCTGCATGGCACCGGCTTCGTTTCCGTTTTCAGCATACGCCGCGACGTGCGGCTTCTCTCAGGCTTCAACGTGGCTGCCAGCGCCACGGCCTCGGCCTCGCGCGCTCACGTGACGCGCGTCGGCCACTCGGCGTGCGGCGGGGTCGCCTGCACGCGTCCTTCGCTCAATTGCACGACCTGGTCGCCGAACGCGGCGACGTCGTCGGGGTCGTGCGAGATCAGCACCATCGGGATGTCGAGCCGTGCCTGCAGTTCGGCGAGCTCGTGGCGCATGCGCTGACGCATTGCGCCGTCGAGCGCCGCGAACGGTTCGTCGAGCAGCAGGATCCGCGGTTGCGCAACCAGGGCGCGCGCGAGCGCGACACGCTGCTTCTGCCCGCCCGACAGTTGCGACGGATACTGCCCCGCGAGCGCTTCGAGGTCGAACGCCCGCAGCCAGTACGCGACTTCGGGCGGCACCGTCTTTGCGCGCGGGTTGCGCAGCCCGGACGTGAGCCCGAACGCAATGTTCTGGCGCACGTTCAGATGCGGAAACAGCGCGTAGTCCTGGAACAGGTACGCGACACGGCGTTCACGGGTCGGCACGTCGATGCGGCGCGCGGCGTCGAACAGCGTTTCGCCGTTCAGCGCGATCGTGCCTGCGTCGGGCGACAGCAGGCCGGCGATCGCCTGCAGCGTCATGCTCTTGCCCGCACCGGACGGCCCGAACAGCACGACGCGCTGCGTCGCTGCCGTGAACGACACGTCGAGCGTGAAGCGGCGCTCGGCGTTCTCGTAGGTCTTGCGGATGTCGACGACGAGGCTCATGCGGGCCTCCGCCGAAACAATCCGGCTGTGGAGCAAGACAGCCTGTACGGACGAGGCAGGCGCTTCATGTCAGCTGGCTCCGCGAGGCGCGCGCCGGCACGAGCCAGCCGGCCGAGAGCAGCACGAGCACGCAGGTGATCGACGTCACCAGCACGAGAAAGTTGGCCGTGCTGTCGTCGCCGGCCTGCACGGCCGCGTAGATCGCGACCGACAGCGTCTGCGTGCGGCCGGGCAGGTTGCCCGCGATCATCAGTGTCGCGCCGAATTCGCCGAGCGCGCGGGCGAACGCGAGCAGCGCGCCCGCGAGGATCCCGCGCGTGGCGAGCGGCAGCGTCACGCGGAAGAACACCGCGGCTTCGCCGAGCCCGAGCGTGCGCGCAGCGCGTTCGAGATGCGGATCGACGCCTTCGAACGCAGCACGCGCCGACTTCAGGATCAGCGGAAACGCGACGATCATCGACGCGATCACCGCGCCTTGCCACGTGAAGACGAGCTCGATGCCGAGCTTGTCGAGCCACGCGCCGAACACGCCGCGCCGGCCGAGCAGTACGAGCAGGTAATAGCCGAGCACTGTCGGCGGCAGCACGAGCGGCAGCGTCAGCAGCGAATCGACGACGTCGCGCAGCGGCGAGCGCCAGCGCGCGAGCACGAACGCGGCCGCGACGCCGAGCACGATGTCGAGCGCGGTCGCCCAGCCGGCGACCTTCAGCGACAGCAGCAGCGGTACCCAGGCGTCTTGCATCGCGATACGCTCACTTGCCCGCGGGCTTGAAGCCGAACGTCGACAGCACGGCCTGGCCCTGCGGCGACGAGACGAAGTCGATGAACGACTGCGCCTGCGCGGCGTGGCGGCTGTCCTTGACCACGGCGATCGGATAGGTGATGGCCGTCTTGGTCGGCACCGTCAGTGCGACCTTCACGCGGCCGGGCATGATCGCGGCGTCGGTGCCGAACACGAAGCCCGCGTCGACCTCGCCGCGCGCGACGTAGTCGAGGCTCTGGCGCACGTTGGCGGCCAGCACGCCCTTCGCGCTGACGGCATCCCACACGCCGGCCGCGCGCAGCGCGCCTTCGGTGTAGCGGCCGACCGGCACCGATGCCGGGTCGCCGTACGCGATGCGCTTCACGCCGGGCGCGGTCAGGTCGTTCAGCGACGTCGGCGCGGCCGCGTGGCTGTCCGCCGGCACGATCAGCACGAGCGAGTTCGCCGCGAAATCGCGGCGCGTGCCGGGCACGATCACCTTTTCATCGGCCGCGCGATCCATTGCCTTCTGGTCGGCCGATGCGAACACGTCGGCCGGCGCGCCCTTGGCGATCTGCTGCATCAGCACGTCCGACGCGCCGAAGTTGAACAGCACCTTGGTGTCCGGATGCTGCTTCTCGTACGCATCGCCGACGGCCTTGAACGCGTTCGTCAGGCTGGCGGCCGCCGACACGACCAGTTCGTCGGCGGCGGAAGCGGGCGCGCTGAACGCGACACCGGCCGCGGCAAGCGTGGCGATCGGCAGCAGGCGGAGCAGGGTGCGGCGAAGCGGACGGACGGTTGAGCGCATGGTGGATTCGTTGTAATGGGTGGAAACCGTAATCGTAATATAGGGCGGGTTATAACGCTCGGCATACCGCTCATGCGACGGTGCGCATGAAATGGTCAGGTCTGAAGAATGGCGGGCGTGACGGCCGGGCGGCCCGTCACGCGTGCAGCGTGTGCGTCGACGATTCGGTGCGCTGCAGCGACGACGGCTGCGACGCGGGGTGGTAGTTCGGGTTGGCCTTCCAGCGCGCGCGGACGAACGGGCGCTCGTGGCCCGACAGCTCCAGCGCAACCTTGGTGACCCAGCGATGCGACGGCACCGTGATGCCGTGCAGTGCCACGGTGACGATCGCAAGGCTCGCGATGACCGCGGGCACCGACCAGCGGTGCGGCACCGCGCGCCACGAGCCGGCGATGAACGCAAGCGCGGCGATCGCGCCGACGATGCAGCCGGTGATCGATTCGGACGGCGAATGCGCGTCGAGCGCGACGCGCGACACGCCGACCGCGACGCCGGCTGCGAGCCCGAGCGCGATGCCGGCGATCCGCACCGGCGTGCGCGTGCGGATCAGCATCAGGAAGATCGCGACCGGATAGACCGACGTCGACAGCATCGCGTGGCCGCTGAAGCCCGTGAAATCCCACGCGCGGATGCCGATGCCCCAGCCGAGGAACGCGATCTTCGTGAGCGCGACCACGCCGATCGCGGCGGCGAGCACGCCGAGCCACGCGGTCGCACGCTGCCACGAGTAGCCGAGCGTGAGCCAGACGGCGATCGTGATCGCGAGCGGCAAGGTCAGGCCGGCGCCGCCGAACGCGGTGATCATGATCCACAGGTGAGATGACAGGTCGAACATCGGGAAGGGGACGAACGAAGGCGGGGAGGATGCTTAATTCAACGCGCGAGCCGGGAGGAACGACTACAACGGATACAAGCGGCGAAACTCCAGTATAGCGCCGCGTGCGCACGAGCCCCGTTTTTTGCGCCGCCGGGAACTATCCGCGCGCAGGAAAAATCCCAGAAACAATGTTATGGTGCATTGCACAAAGTCGAACGATGCATCTGTTGCGGCGCCCTCATGGCGCCCCTATTTTTCCTGACAGCGAGCCCGATCGATGACCAAAAGTCTGACCAAAGTGTGGCTGGGCGGCATGAAACGCATGCTTTCTCCGGCCGCCAAGCGCGCGGCGCGCGATGCGCAGCGCATCACCCGCGACGCACTCGAGGCCGCCGCGTCTCCTGCCGTATCCGATCTGTCCCCGCCGCGCGAATCGCGCGTGCGTCCGCGCGCAGCTGCGTGGGCGGCGGGCGAGTGGACGCGCGGTGAACACCCGATGGCGCCCGCGCTCGGGCGCCTCGTCCAGAATCTCGCGTACGGTCTTTACGTGCCGCCTGGCCGCCGGCGCGGCGCGATGCCGCTCGTCGTGATGCTGCACGGCTGCCAGCAGTCCGTCGACGAATTCGTGCAGGGCACGCGGATGAACCTGCTGGCCGACAAGCACGGTTTCGCGGTGCTGTATCCGGAACAGTCGCTGCGCGCGCACGCGCATGGCTGCTGGCACTGGTATGAAGACACCGACCGCGCGGGCCGCGGCGAGGCGAATGCGGTTGCGTCGCTGGTCGACACGGTCGTCGACGAACACGGTTTCGATGCGTCGCGCGTTTATGTCGCGGGGCTGTCGGCCGGTGCGGGCCTCGCGTCGCTTCTTGCACTGCACCATCCCGACCGCTTCGCGGCGGTGGCGCTGCACTCGGGCCCCGCGCTCGGCGAGGCGAATTCCGGCATCACCGCGATGGACGTGATGCGGCGCGGCGTGCGGCAGAACCCGGCCGCGGCCGTCGATGCGCTGGTCGACGCCGCTGCGTATCCGGGCATGCCCGCGCTGATCGTCCAGGGCGACGGCGACCACGTCGTCGCGCCGAAGAATGCCGACCAGTTGACGGTGCAGTTCATGCGGCTGAACGGGCTTGCCGACAGTCGCGGCGCGCTGCGCGGCGGCGAACGCGTCGAGTCGCGCGGCGCGGGCGTACAGATCACCGATGTCTGCCGCGATGGCGAACCGGTCGTGCGGCTCTGTCATGTGAAAGGGCTCGATCACGCGTGGGCAGGCGGCGACGAAGCCGTGCCGTTTCATGCGGCCGTCGGGCCCGACGCGAGCGCGATGATCTGGGCCTTTTTCGAAGCACAACGTCGCACTGTGGCGACCGAACGACGCATCGGTTGATCGACGCTGGCCAAAGACTAGGGTTTTCCCTATAATTCGGGAAAACCCTAGTCAAAGAACCTTTGGATTGCGAGATCGACCATGTACCTGCTGAGCCACCTCTTCCTGATGCTGACCAAGAACGCTGAAACGGCCCGTAAAGAGCGCGCCGAGGCGTACCTGTCCGAAGCAACCGACATCTACGATCTCGAATTCCGTATGCGCAAGATCGATCGCGAAGCGTCGATGAACCGCCCGTATTCGTTCGGCGCGCGCTAAGCAGCGCAGGCGGGCCAGCCGGCCCGCCGTTCCGGCGAGTCACGCAAAAGGGCGCGTGCGGCAAGAAGCCGCACGCGCCCTTTTTGCATTCGTCGCGCTGCGTCGCGTCAGACGACCGTCAGGCGCACCGGCACGTTGTTGCGCGTTGCGTTCGAATACGGGCACACGTGGTGCGCCTTGTCGACCAGCGCCTGCGCGTCTGCCTTGTCGAGCCCCGGCAGCGACACGCGCAGCTCGATGTCGAGCCCGAAGCCGCCTGCGTCGTTCGGGCCGATGCCCACTTCCGCCGTGACCTGCGTATCGGCCGGCAGCGCCTGCTTGTTCTGGCCGGCGACGAATTTCATCGCGCTCAGGAAGCAGGCCGAGTAACCTGCGGCAAACAACTGCTCCGGATTCGTGCCTTCCGCGCCCGTGCCGCCGAGTTCGCGCGGCGCGGCCAGCTTCACTTCCAGCTTGTTGTCTGCGGATACCGCGCGGCCGTCGCGGCCGCCCGTGCTCGTGGCGCTGGTCTTGTACAGAATGTTCATCGTGCAGCTCCTGTCGGGAAAAGGGGAGAAAAGCGGCCCGGTCGAATGGAGTGTCGCCGGCCACGAATAAAATATAGAACACAAATCATTAGTGTGCAAATGAAATTTTGAAGAAAAACCCGGCCGTGCCGGGTCGGATGGCCGACGCTCGGTTCGTCAGCGTTCGTTGGCGGCCGACAGCGCGTCGCGCAACTGCTGGAGATCGGCGCGCAGCCTGATCAGGAACTCGGGCGTTTGTTGCATCGCACAGAAAAGATCGGCGGGCACCGAGCGTGCGCGATCCTTCAGCGCCCGGCCTTCCGGCGTCACGCGCACGTTCACGACGCGTTCGTCGGCCGCACTGCGCACGCGCTCGACGTAGCCGAGCGCTTCCAGCCGCTTGAGCAGTGGTGTGACCGTGGCCGGGTCGAGGTCGAGCCGCGCGGCGATGTCCTTCACCGCGATGTCGTCGCGCTCCCACAGCACGAGCATCGCGAGATATTGGGGATAGGTCAGCGACAGCTTGTCGAGCAGCGGCTTGTACGCCTTCGTCATCGCGTGCGAAGTCGAGTAGAGCGCGAAGCACAGTTGCTCGTCGAGCGTCTGGGGCAGCGGGGGTAGGCGGTCCATGATTCGGGAGGCGCGGCGGACGCGCGAACAATTTGTACGCAAATTATTTTGCGCGCAAAAGATTCGGTTGAACAGGGGCGCCCGGCCAGGGGCGCCCGGCCAGGGGCGCCCGGCCAGGGGCGCCCGGCTAGGGGCAGCGAGCGGAGGATGCGCGGAGCGGTGCGAGACAGGGGGGAGCGCCGGGTCGCAGCCCGGCGCGGGGAACAGCGTGACGGCCGGCGACGCGCGCCGGCCGCGGCGGGCTTCAGCGGCCCGACGTGGTGGTCGTCGGCGCGCCCGGCTCCTGGACGCCGAAGCAGCCACGATAGGTCGCGTAGAACGAGCAGTACAGCATCGTGACGATGATGATCGTCACCGGCATCATGATCGTCAGCGCATAGGCGCCGGCGCCGAGCGCCTGCAGCAGCAGCGACAGCGCGAGCGACGTGCCGATCGCGACGCCGAACCACAGCACGCCGTACACGACGAACGCGCCGCGATTGCGCCAGCAGCTCACGACGCTGAAGAACAGCGCCTTCGCGGGCGGGACGTCATGCCATGCAACCAGCACCGGCGCGAACCAGAACAGCATCGCAATCGGCAGATACAGCAGCGTCGCGAACATCAGCGCGCCGAACGTACCTTGCGCGGCGAGCGTTTCCGGCGTCGCGCTCGCTTCGTCGGCGGCGCCCATCATCACGTGGAACAGCGCACCGCCGTCCACGAACGACGAAGCGGCGAACACGAGCACCATCGACGCGACGTAGATCACGCCGAGCACGAGCAGCCGCTGGGTCGCGACGGTGCCGTACGAGCGGAAGCCGTCGATCAGGATCGTCGGCATCACCGGCTTGCCGGCCACCGTGTCGCGGCACGCGGCCATGAAGCCGACCGCGATGCCGGGAATGAGCACCAGCGGCAGCGCCGAGCCGATCACGGGCACCATCGACACCAGCGTGATCGCCAGCAGGTACGTGAAGAACAGCGTGATGAACGCGAGCGGGTTCCGGCGGAACAGCCAGACGCCTTGACGGAACCAGACATAGCCCGTTTTCGCGGGCACTTCGATCAGTTGCATGCGGTTTGGATCTCGGGAAGCGCGGGCGTATGCGCGATACGCTCGCGCAGGATGCGTTCGAAATGGCCGGGGTCGTGCGGCTTGAGCATCTCGGCCGCGCGCGGCAGGTAGAAGTCGTACAGGCGCGACACCCAGAAGCGGTACGCGCCCGCGCGCAGCATGTCGCTCCAGTGGCGGCGTTCCTCGGCCGTGAACGGCCGCACGGTCTGGTACGCGCGCAACAGCGCATCGGCGCGCGCGACGTCGAGCACGCCGGTCGCGAGGTCGACGCACCAGTCGTTGACGGTCACCGCGACGTCGAACAGCCACTTGTCGCAGCCCGCGAAATAGAAGTCGAAGAAGCCGCCGAGCCGCACGTCGTGGCCGGTGCCCGGCGCCGCGTGCGCGAACAGCACGTTGTCGCGGAACAGGTCGCAATGGCATGGCCCGGCCGGCAGCGCCGCGTAGTCGGCCGACGCGAAGAAGGCCGCCTGGTGCGCGAGTTCGCCTTCGAGCAGCGTGCGTTGCGCGTCCGCGATGAACGGCACGATTGCCGGCACGTTCTCCTGCCACCACGGCAGGCTGCGCAGGTTCGGCTGGTTGCGCGGGTAATCGCGCCCTGCGAGGTGCAGGCGCGCGAGCATTTGCCCGACCTCGATGCAGTGTTCGACCCCCGGCGCGAGTTCGGCCGCGCCGTCGAGCTTCGTGACGATCGCGGCCGGCTTGCCGTGCAGCTCGCCGAACAGCGCGCCGTCGTCGCGCGGGATCGGATCCGGCACCGGCACGCCGTGGCCGGCCAGGTGGCGCATCAGGTCGAGGTAGAACGGCAACTGTTGCGCCGTCAGCTTTTCGAAGATCGTGAGGACGTATTCGCCGCGCGTCGTCGTCAGGAAGAAATTGCTGTTTTCGATACCGGACGGAATGCCGCGGAACGCAAGCACGTCGCCCAGTTCGTAGTGGCGCATCCATTGCGCGAGATCGGAGTCGGAAACAGCAGTGAAAACGGCCATGCGGGATGCGTCAGGTGAGGGTGTCGGCACGCGGGCGGCGTGCGTCGCGACAGCAGGTGAAGGGGGGCGGCGCGCCGCGATCGACGCGGCGCGACGGAATCAGTAGCGCAGGTTCAGCGACGGCAGGCGCGTGATCGGGACGCCCGCGTCGTGCGGCTTCGGCGACGTGTCGGGCGTCGAGCTCATCTGGTAGCGCGTGCCGAAGTTCGACTTCACGTCGATCTCGACCGGCTTGCCGCGGTCGCGGTACTCGGTGACCTCGGTGCCGTTCTTGCTCTTTTCATGGAAGCTCGGCGTGCGGCGAATGTCGGCGAAGTCGACTTTCGACGTGACTTCGGCGCCCGGCCGGTTGATTTTGCGGAGATCGGGCAGGCCGGCGGCTTCGTTGGCCTCGGCCCGGGCCTGCGCGTCGGCGTCAGGCGTGGTGCCGGCGGCGTAAGCGACGCTGGCGGCGGCAAACGCGGCGGCAGCGGCGACGAGAATGAGCGGCTTCATGATGAGTCTCCAGTGAACCCACCGATTTTAGCAAATACTGCGCGGTATCCGGCCCTGGCGTGCGTACGGGCGGCCATGAGCGTGACCGGGTTCCGTGGTAATGTCGTCGGATCAGACGAGGTGATACAAATGAAGAACGATTTGAGCCGCCGGCACCGTGTGCTGACGCCCGAGAGCCCGTCGGTCGAGGCTTTCGACGATTCGATCGCCGCCGTCGCGCGGCTGTCCGCCATCTACGACACGAATACGGGCTTCCTGCGCGACGCATTCGCGCGCTATCGCCGCCACGAACCGATTACCGAGCACGTGCGCGCGTGCTACCCGTTCGTGCGGATTCGCACCGACGTCAACACGCACGTCGATTCGCGCCGCTCGTACGGTTTCGTCGCCGGCCCCGGCGTGTTCGAGACGACGGTCACGCGCCCCGATCTTTTCGCGAACTACTATCGCGAGCAACTGCGCCTGCTGTCGAAGAACCACCATGTCAAGATCGAGATCGGCGTGTCGTCGCAGCCGATTCCGATCCATTTCGCGTTTCCGGAAGGCATCCATCTCGAGGGTGAGCTCGACCGTGACCGCCTGCTCGCGATGCGCGACATCTTCGACACGCCCGACCTGTCGTATCTCGACGACCGCATCGTCAACGGCACGTTCGAGCCGGCGCCGGGCGAGCCGCATCCGCTTGCGCTGTTCACGGCCGCGCGCGTCGACTTCTCGCTGCACCGGCTGCGTCACTACACGGCGACGTCGCCCACGCATTTCCAGAACTACGTGCTCTATACGAACTACCAGTTCTACATCGACGAGTTCGTGAAGCTCGGCCGCACGATGATGACGGAAAGCACCGATCCCGAGGTGCGCGCGTATCGCAGCCAGTACAGCTCGTTCGTCGAGCCGGGCGATGTCGTCACGTACAACGCGAACCTCGGCAGCGAGCCGGCCGAGGGCGCTGCGCCGCCGCGCCTGCCGCAGATGCCCGCGTATCACCTGAAGCGCGCGGACGGCAGCGGGATCACGATGGTCAACATCGGCGTCGGCCCGTCGAACGCGAAGACGATCACCGACCACATCGCGGTGCTGCGTCCGCACGCATGGGTGATGCTCGGTCACTGCGCGGGGCTGCGCAACACGCAGCGCCTCGGCGATTACGTGCTGGCGCACGGTTACGTGCGCGAGGATCACGTGCTCGACGCCGACCTGCCGCTGTGGGTGCCGATTCCGGCGCTCGCCGAAGTGCAGCTCGCGCTCGAGCGCGCGGTGGCCGACGTCACGCGGCTCGAAGGCGTCGAACTGAAGCGCGTGATGCGCACCGGCACGGTCGCGAGCGTCGACAACCGCAACTGGGAGTTGCGCGACCATCGCGAGCCCGTGCAGCGGCTGTCGCAGAGTCGCGCGATCGCGCTCGACATGGAAAGCGCGACGATCGCCGCGAACGGCTTCCGCTTCCGCGTGCCGTACGGCACGCTGCTGTGCGTGTCGGACAAGCCGCTGCACGGCGAGCTGAAACTGCCGGGCATGGCCGACACGTTTTATCGCGGGCAGGTCGACCAGCACCTGCAGATCGGCGTGAAGGCGATGGAGATCCTGCGCACGAACGGGCTCGACAAGCTGCATAGCCGGAAGCTGAGGAGCTTTGCGGAAGTGGCGTTTCAGTAACTGCCCGGCGCGATGGCGCCTCCAATGACAAAGGCCTCACGCGAACGCTTGTTCGCGTGAGGCCTTTGTCTTTCCGCGTCAGCGCCGGAGCAGGACGGCCCGGCGGTCATGCGTTCAGCACTCACCCTTCTTCGCGTGTCCCGGCGGGCAGTGGTAGCCGCGGCGATCGTCATGGCCGTGATGGCGCTCGTGATCTTCCCACTCGCGGCGTTCCCAGTAACGGCGGCCGTCCCAGTAGCGCTCGCCATGCCAGCCGACGATGACCGCGGGCGCCGGAGCGACCAGGACGGGCGCGGGCGCGACGACGACCGGCGCGGGCGTGCCGATATTGACGTCGACGTTGACGGCGTGAGCGAGGCCGGACAGCGAGAGGCCGAGGCCGGCGAAAGCGAGAGCGATCGATGAGCGCTTCATGTTCTTTTCCGTGATGTCGTTGTGAGGAGATCGGCGCGACGCAACGGGAGCGACTCCGAACCGCGAATCGTTCCGCAGGGGGGATCGCCTGCGCCGACGGAATGCAGTGTGCTGCGACGCGTCGGAAAAGGCGAGGGGCGTTTATTACGGCGAGTTGGAAGCCGGTACGAGCGGAACGCGCATGCCGCGCGGCGCGATTTGACAATGACGGGCGGCAGGGCCGGGACCGTGATGTCGCACGACGCAGCGTCGGCCGCGCGAATTTGACATTCGGCGGCGCGCGGCCGTGAAGCGGGATTAACAGCGCGTTACAAAGTAGCGTGCGGCAGGCGGCGCGATCGCCATGCCTGCCGCACGGAAAGCAGTACGCCGGCCGTCGGGCCGGCTATCGCCATGGAGCGATTACAGGTAGAACATCCGGTCTTCTTCGGGCCGCGGCGGATGTCCTTCTTCGTCCGAGCCTTCTTCCTCGCCGCTGTCCTCGTAGAACGCGAGCACTGCGTCGAGCACGTGGTCCGGATCGTCGATCACCTGCATCAGATCCATGTCTTCCGGATTGATCAGGCCCATCGGAATGAGCTGGTCGCGGAACCATTGCAGCAAGCCCTGCCAGAACGTGCTGCCGACTAGGATGATCGGTACGAGGCGCGATTTTTTCGTCTGGATCAGCGTGAGCACTTCGGACAGCTCGTCGAGCGTGCCGAAACCGCCCGGCATCACGATCACCGCATCCGAATTCTTCACGAACGTGACCTTGCGCGTGAAGAAGTGGCGGAAGCGCAGCGAGATGTCCTGGTAGTGGTTGCCGGCCTGCTCGTGCGGCAGCTCGATGTTCAGGCCGACCGACGGCGCCTTGCCGGCGTGCGCGCCCTTGTTCGCGGCTTCCATGATGCCGGGGCCGCCGCCGGAGATCACGGCGAAGCCGGCGTCGGACAGCTTGCGTGCGATCTGCGCGGCCAGCTTATAGTGCGGCGTATCGGGTTTGAGGCGGGCAGAACCGTAGATGCTGACAGCCGGGCGGATCTCCGACAGGTACTCGGTCGCCTCGATAAACTCTGCCATAATCGTGAACATCTGCCACGATGCGCGGGCCTTCTTGGCCGTCGCGCGTTCTTGATCTGCGAGCGAACGCAGACTCGGAATCACTTTTCTCTTGTTCATAATGCCTGAAGAACGAAATCTGGAAGGTAAGACCCTGCTATTGGTTGACGGTTCGAGCTATCTGTATCGGGCTTACCATGCGATGCCTGATTTGCGTGGCCCTGGCGGGGAGCCGACCGGAGCGCTCTACGGAATCATCAACATGCTGCGCCGTATGCGCAAGGAAGTCAGTGCAGAGTATAGCGCTTGCGTGTTCGATGCAAAGGGCAAGACGTTCCGTGACGACCTTTATGCCGACTATAAGGCAAACCGTCCGTCGATGCCGCCCGACCTCGCATTGCAGGTCGAACCGATCCACGGCGCCGTGCGCGCGCTCGGCTGGCCGTTGCTGATGGTCGAAGGCGTCGAGGCCGACGACGTGATCGGCACGCTCGCGCGCGAAGCCGAACGGCACGGGATGAACGTGATCGTGTCGACGGGCGACAAGGATCTCGCGCAGCTCGTGACCGACCGCATCACGCTCGTCAACACGATGACCAACGAGACGCTCGACCGCGACGGCGTGATCGCGAAGTTCGGCGTGCCGCCCGAGCGGATCATCGACTACCTGGCATTGATCGGCGACACCGTCGACAACGTGCCGGGCGTCGAGAAGTGCGGGCCGAAGACGGCCGTGAAATGGCTGTCGCAATACGACAGCCTCGACGGCGTCATCGCGCACGCGGGCGACATCAAGGGCGTGGTCGGCGACAATCTGCGCCGCGCGCTCGACTTCCTGCCGCTCGGCCGCACGCTCGTGACGGTCGACACGGCCTGCGATCTCGCGCCGCATCTCGAATCGATCGAAGCGTCGCTGAAGAGCGACGGCGAAGCGCGCGACCTGATGCGCGACATCTTCGCGCGCTACGGCTTCAAGACGTGGCTGCGCGAAGTCGACAGCGCGCCGGCGGAAGGCGGCGGCGCCGATGCGCCGGAAGGCGAGCCGGCACCGGTGGTGGCGGCCGACATCGTTCGCGAATACGACACGATCCAGACCTGGGAGCAATTCGATGCGTGGTTCGCGACGATCGACGCGGCCGCGCTGACCGCGTTCGACACCGAGACGACCGCGCTCGACCCGATGCTCGCGCGGCTCGTCGGCCTGTCGTTCTCGGTCGAACCGGGCAAGGCCGCGTACCTGCCGGTCGCGCACCGCGGTCCCGACATGCCCGAGCAGCTTCCGCTCGACGACGTGCTCGCGCGCCTGAAGCCGTGGCTCGAATCGGCCGATCGCAAGAAGGTCGGCCAGCACCTGAAGTACGACGCGCAGGTGCTCGCGAACTACGACATCGCGCTGAACGGCATCGAGCACGACACGCTGCTCGAATCGTACGTGGTCGAATCGCACCGCACGCACGACATGGACAGCCTCGCGCTGCGTCATCTGGGCGTCAAGACGATCAAGTATGAAGACGTGGCCGGCAAGGGCGCGAAGCAGATCGGTTTCGACGAAGTGGCGCTCACGCAGGCCGCCGAATACGCGGCCGAGGATGCCGACATCACGCTGCAGCTTCATCACGCGCTGTATCCGCAGGTCGCGCGCGAACCGGGCCTCGAGCGCGTGTATCGCGAGATCGAGATGCCGGTGTCGCTCGTGCTGCGCAAGATGGAACGCACGGGCGTGCTGATCGACGACGCGCTCCTGCAGGCGCAGAGCACCGAAATCGCGACGCGTCTGATCGAGCTCGAAGCGCAGGCGTACGAACTGGCGGGCGGCGAATTCAATCTCGGCTCGCCGAAGCAGATCGGGCAGATCTTCTTCGAGAAGCTGCAGTTGCCGATCGTGAAGAAGACGCCGAGCGGCGCGCCGTCGACCGACGAAGAAGTGCTGCAGAAGCTGGCGGAGGATTACCCGCTGCCGAAGGTGCTGCTCGAGCATCGCGGGCTGTCGAAGCTGAAGTCGACCTATACCGACAAGCTGCCGCGCATGGTGAACCCCGCAACGGGCCGCGTGCATACGAACTATGCGCAGGCCGTCGCGGTGACGGGCCGTCTCGCATCGAACGATCCTAATCTTCAGAACATTCCGGTGCGCACGGCCGAAGGCCGCCGGATCCGCGAGGCGTTCATCGCATCGCCGGGCCACCGGATCGTGTCGGCCGACTATTCGCAGATCGAACTGCGGATCATGGCGCACATCTCGGGCGACGCGTCGCTGCTGCGCGCGTTTTCGCAGGGCGAGGACATCCACCGCGCGACGGCCGCCGAGGTGTTCGGCGTGACGCCGCTGGAAGTCCATTCCGACCAGCGCCGGATCGCGAAGGTGATCAACTTCGGGCTCATCTACGGGATGAGCGCGTTCGGGCTCGCGTCGAACCTCGGCATCACGCGCGACGCGGCGAAGCTCTATATCGACCGTTATTTCGCCCGCTATCCGGGCGTCGCGCAGTACATGGAAGAGACGCGCGCGATCGCGAAGGAGAAGGGCTACGTCGAAACCGTTTTCGGTCGCCGCCTGTGGCTGCCGGAGATCAACGGCGGCAACGGCCCGCGCCGCCAGGCGGCCGAGCGCGCGGCCATCAATGCGCCGATGCAGGGTACGGCGGCCGACCTGATCAAGCTGTCGATGATCGCGGTGGACGACTGGCTCACGCGCGACAAGCTTGCGTCGCGGATGATCATGCAGGTGCACGATGAACTGGTGCTCGAGGTGCCCGACGACGAACTGTCGCTCGTGCGCGAGAAACTGCCGGAAATGATGTGCGGCGTCGCGAAGCTGAAGGTGCCGCTCGTCGCCGAAGTAGGCGCCGGCGCGAACTGGGAAGAGGCACACTGACGCACCGCTGCGCGGTTCCCGATTCCTGCGGCATATTGTTGCAGGGATGCTGAATATCGAGATGGTTTGCTTGTGGTCAACGCGCAAGCTCCCGGACAATGCATGTCAGTCATGTCATTGACGCGGGGCGGCGCGCCCCGCGTTCCGGGACGGGACGCATCGAAGTGCTTCGAACTGCACATCGATGATGTCCGAACCGGTTAATCCACCGGCGGCGCGAGTGCATCGCGTTTGCTTCGCCTGGCGGCAGCAGTTTCGAATCGCAAAGGGGGGAATCGGATGCATCGGATCATCATCGTAGGCGGAGGCGCGGGCGGCCTGGAACTGGCGACGCGGCTCGGCGACCGTTACGGCGCGCGCGGCAATCGTCCCGCGCGTGCGCTTGTCACGCTCGTCGACCGCAATCCGACCCACATCTGGAAACCGCTGCTGCACGAGGTCGCGGCCGGCAGCATGGACCCGTTCACGCAGGAGCTCGAATACGCGGCGCAGGCGCGCTGGCACGGCTTCGAGTTTCAGCAGGGCGAACTGACCGGGCTCGACCGCGCGACGAAGCGCGTCACGCTGTCGCCCGTCAACGACAGCGACGGCGAGGAACTGCTGCCGGCGCGCGAGCTGGAATACGACACGCTCGTGATCGCGATCGGCAGCACGACCCACTTCTTCGGCGTGCAGGGCGCGCCGGAAAACGCGATCGCGCTCGATACCGTCGGCGAGGCCGAGCGCTTCCGCAAGCGGCTGATCGCCGCGTGCATGCGCGCCGAGCACCAGGCGCCGGCGCCGACCGCGCCGGGCGATGCGGCCGAACCGCGTATCCAGGTCGTGATCGTCGGCGGCGGCGCGACGGGCGTCGAGTTGTCAGCAGAACTGCGCAACACGGCGCAGGTGTTGTCCGTGTACGGGCTGCACAAGCTCGACCCGCGACACGACGTCGGCATCGTGCTGATCGAATCGGGGCCGCGGATTCTGCCGGCGTTGCAGGAGCGCGTGTCGTCGGCGACGGCCGAGCTGCTCGAAAAGCTCGGCGTACGGCTGATGCTCGGCGAGCGCGTGACCGAGGTTGCGCAGGGGCTCGTGCATACCGCGAGCGGCAAGGCGGTGCGCGCGGACCTGACGGTCTGGGCGGCCGGCATCAAGGCGCCGTCCGTGCTCTCGCATCTCGACGGTCTCCAGGTCAACAAGCTCGGCCAGCTCGACGTGCGCCGCACGCTGCAGACCTTCACCGACGACAACGTGTTCGCGCTCGGCGATTGCGCGGCGTGCGCGTGGCCCGGCAACGAACGCAACGTGCCGCCGCGCGCGCAGGCCGCGCACCAGCAGGCGAGCTTTCTGCTGAAGGCGATCGGCTGCCGGCTCGACGGGCGTCCGCTGCCCGAGTTCACGTATCGCGATTTCGGTTCGCTCGTGTCGCTCGGCCATTTCAGCGCGGTCGGCAACCTGATGGGCGGGCTGATCGGCGGCAACATGCTGATCGAAGGGCTGTTCGCGCGCTTCATGTACATGTCGCTGTACCGGCTGCACATCGCGGCGCTGCACGGCTATCCGCGGATGATGCTCGACACGTTCGCGCACTGGCTGCGGCGCACGACGCTGCCGCGCGTCAAGCTGCACTGACCGCGCGTTCGTGCGGGAAGCGGGCGGGGCGTGCGCACGTCGTGCGTGTTCTCCGCCCGTTGTTTTTTCGGGCAGCCGGACGGTCGTGCAGGCTTTGGCCGAGTGAGATCGTTCGCGCGTTTTCCTGTTCAATCCGCAAGCTTCCAGTCGCGCAACGGCGATCGACCCATGCACGCCACGGCATGATCTGGCGGGGCGACGGCACGCATCGATACCGTGGCCGGGGCGGTCGGATCGATGCTTCGTAATTGAGTCTTACACATCTGACAGTTGACGCGACAACGGATTATTGGGCATCGTGTCCGGGTTTCCGTTTGCGGCGGAGTGCCAACCGCCGCGACATCCGCGCCGTGCGCCGGTGCGATGTCCCGTCATGCCGCATCCACGCTCGTGACGGCGGCGCCCAATCGAGGAGCGCATTCATGTTGAAACCCGAAGTCGACAGCCTGGTTCCCCACGTCCCGTTCTCGCGTCGCAAGTTCATGCAGGCCGCGCTGGGCGGCACCTTCGCGGCGGCCGTGCTGCCCGTGTCGGCGCAGACGGTCACGACCGACAGCGCCGGGCTGGACGTCGACACGGTCGAGATCCGCTCCGGCGACGCGAGCGTGCCGGCCTATCGCGCGCAGCCGGCCGGCAAGACGAACCTGCCGGTCATCATCGTGATTCACGAGATCTTCGCCGTGCACGCGCATATCGCCGATGTGTGCCGCCGCTTCGCGAAGCTCGGCTACCTCGCGATCGCGCCCGACCTGTTCGCGCGGCAGGGCAGCGTGTCGAAGTATCCGACGATCCAGGCGCTCGTCGACAACGTCGTCAGCAAGGTGCCGGACCGGCAGGTCACCGAGGATCTCGACGCGACGGTCGCATGGGCCGGCAAGAACGGCGGCGACCTGACGCGTCTCGGCGTGACGGGGTTCTGCTGGGGCGGCCGCCAGGCGTGGCTGTATGCCGAGCACAATCCGCACGTGCGTGCGGCCGTTGCGTGGTATGGGTTCGTCGAAGGCAAGACCGACGAGATGACGCCGTTCAATCCGGTCGATCATGCATCGCAGTTGAAGGTGCCCGTGCTCGGGCTGTACGGCGAGAAGGATACGAATATCACGCAGGCCTCGCTTGCGGACATGCGCAAGGCGATCCAGGCGAGCGATTCGAAGCTCGCGCGCGAATCGGAGATCGTCGTGTATCCGGATGCCGGCCACGCGTTCTTCGCCGACTACCGGCCGAGCTATGTAAAGGGTGATGCCGAAGACGGCTGGAAGCGCGCGATCGCGTGGTTCCACAAATACGGCGTGATGTAAACGGAACGCGGCGGCCGAATGGCCGCCGCTTCGCTTCGCCGGCGCGACGCGCGCCGGATTACGGGTTCGGGCCGGTCGCGATCGGCCGCGACGGATCGGCGCTCCATTCGCTCCACGAGCCCGGATACAGCGATGCGCCGTGCAGCCCCGCGATCTCCAGCGCAAGCGCGTTGTGGCAGGCGGTGACGCCGGAGCCGCATTGCAGGATCACGAGATTCGGTTCGGTGCCCGCCAGCAGCGCGGAAAACGTCTCGCGCAATTCATGGCCGGTCTTGAAGCGGCCGTCGGCGTTCAGGTTGTCCTTGAAGAACCGGTTGCGCGCGCCGGGGATGTGGCCGCCCACAGGATCGATCGTTTCGTTTTCGCCGCGATAGCGGTCCGGTGCGCGCGCATCGATCACGACGCGCGTGCGCGACGTCACGTTCGCGAGCACGGCTGCCGCGTCGACCGTCGATTCGAGTGGTGCTGCCGCGCGGAAATCGCCGGCGGCCGGTTGCGGTACGTCGGCCGTCAGCGGCTGGCCGGCTGCTTCCCACGCTTGCAGGCCGCCGTCGAGCACGGCGACCGAATCGTGGCCGAGCCAGCGCAGCAGCCACCACAGACGTGCCGCGTAGGCGCCGCCTTGCGCGTCGTATGCGACGACCTGCTGGCCTTGCTTGAGTCCGCGGCTGGCGAGCAGCGTGGCGAGCGCGTCGCGGGTCGGCAGCGGATGGCGGCCGTTGGTGCCCGTCTTGCGGCCCGACAGGTCGCGGTCGAGATGAAGATGCTGCGCGCCGGGGATGTGGCCGGCCGCAAATGCGGCTTCGCCCGCGCCCGGATCGGCGAGATCGAAGCGGCAGTCGAACAGCACGACGCTGCCGGGCGCCGCGGCCAGGCGCTCGGCGAGGTTGGCGGCGGAGATGAGCGTGGTGTAATGAGTGTGTGGCATAACAGCTCCCTGAAGTGCGAATGGCCTGACACTCCAAGTCTAAACAAAAAAAGACGGGCCGAAGCCCGTCTTTTCGTCTGCTGGATGCCATGCGGCGTCAAAGCGCCGCACCGACCATCAGATATCGCCGAGGTGGCGGCGCAGGAACTCGTGGAAGTGCTGCATGCCGTCTTCCATCGGGCTCTGGTATGGGCCGACCTGCGACTCGCCGCGTGCCATCAGCGCATGGCGGCCTGCGTCCATCCGCATCGCGATCTCGTCGTCCTCGACGGCCGTTTCCATATAGGCGGCGCGCTCGGCCTCGACGAATTCGCGTTCGAACAGCGCGATTTCCTCGGGGTAATAGAACTCGACGATGTTGGTTGTCTTCTGCGGGCCGCGCGGGATCAGCCACGACACGACGAGCACGTGCGGATACCACTCGATCATCAGGCCCGGGTAGTAGACCATCCAGATCGCGCCGAACTCCGGCGGCACGCCGTTGCGGAACTTCAGCACCTGCTCGTGCCATTTCTGGTAAGTCGCGCTGCCCGGCTTCGCGAGTGCGTTGTGCACGCCGACCGTCTGCACGCTGTACCAGTCGCCGAACTCCCACGTCAGGTCGTCGCACGACACGAAGCTGCCGAGGCCCGGGTGAAACGGGACGACGTGATAATCCTCGAGGTAGACCTCGATGAACGTCTTCCAGTTGTAATCGCACTCGTGCACTTCGACGTGATCGAAGTGGTACTCGGAGAAGTCGAAATGATGCTTCGTGCCGAGATGGGCGAGATCGCGCGCGACATTCCGGCCTTCGGCCTCGAACAGCAGCCCCTGCCAGTTCTGCAGCGGGCTCTTGCCGAGGTTCAGGCACGGCTTCTCGGGGAAGTGCGGCGCGCCGAGCAGCTCGCCTTCCAGGTCGTACGTCCAGCGGTGCAGCGGGCACACGATGTTCTGCGTGTGGCCGCGCCCGTTGAGCATGATCGCCTGCCGGTGGCGGCAGACGTTCGACAGCAGTTCGATCTGGTTCGTCTGGTTGCGGACCAGCACGCGGCCTTCCTTCTCGGACGGCAGCGCAAAATAATCCCCCGCCTCGGGCACCATCAACTCGTGCCCGACGTAACGAGGTCCTTTCTTGAAGAGGGTTTCGATCTCGCGCTCGAGTAGCGCCTCATCGAAATATGCAGTGACTGGAAGCTGGCTGTGAGCCGACTTCAACTGAAGCGCATCGCTCAGATTGGACATTCCCACTCCCGGTGTTAGCGTGAAAGCAGTGAACAACCCAACCATCGAAAAATCGATTTAGGGAAACGGAGAATTATACCCGGATCGCCTCGCAAGGCTAGGAATAAGTGCCTGATTTGTGTCAATTTTTTGTCCGGAGACAATCGGGAGGCGCACACTGTGTGTCGGAGATGGGGCCGGAATATGTGCCAGGCTGCCCAAGTCGGCAGATCGGAGAATTCTCTTTTGCCGTAGAATGTCCGACTTGTTTTGAAATTTGACACCCTTGTCCATGGCGAAAACCGCATCCCCAGGCGCCACGCCGCCCGGTAACGGCACAGAACCGTTGCCGGACAATTATGAGATGGCGCTCGCGGAACTCGAGACGCTGGTTGCCCGGATGGAAGGCGGCGCGTTGAGCCTCGAGGATTCACTGGCGGCGTACCGCCGCGGTGCGACCCTCGTTGCGTTTTGCCAACAGCAGCTCGAGAAAGTGGAGCAGCAGGTTCGCGTGCTCGACGGCGCGACGCTGAAGCCGCTTTCGTCCGGAACGGCCGCCACGGACGGCGAAGACGACGATCTATGACATTCGAACAATGGATGCGGTCCGTGCTTGACCGTGTCGAGCACGCACTCGGTCACTATCTGCCCGCTGAAACCGCGATGCCCGCGCAACTCCACGAGGCGATGCGCTACGCGGTCCTCGGCGGCGGCAAACGCGTTCGCCCGCTGCTGTGCCATGCAGCAGGCGAGCTGACCGGCGCGACGGAAGCGGCGCGCAATGCGGCGGCGGCGGCGCTGGAGATGATCCACGTCTACTCGCTCGTGCACGACGACATGCCGTGCATGGACGACGACGCGCTGCGCCGCGGCAAGCCGACCGTGCACGTGCAGTACGACGAACCGACGGCGCTGCTGGTCGGCGATGCGCTGCAGTCGCAGGCGTTCGTCGCACTGACCGACGCCACCGCGCTGACGCCGGTGCAGCAGGCGGCGCTCGTGCGCGAGCTTGCGCTCGCGAGCGGCTCGGTCGGCATGGCCGGCGGGCAGGCGATCGACCTGGCGAGCGTCGGCCTCAAGCTGACGCGCGAGCAACTCGAGACGATGCACCGGATGAAGACGGGCGCACTGCTGCGCGCGGCCGTGCGGATGGGCGCACTGGCCGGCGAGACGCCGTCTGCGGAAACGATGGCCGCGCTCGATGTCTACGCGGGGGCCGTGGGTCTGGCCTTCCAGGTCGTCGACGATATTCTCGACGTCACGACCGATTCGGCGACGCTCGGCAAGACGGCCGGCAAGGACGCGGCGAACGACAAGCCGACCTACGTTTCGATTCTCGGCCTCGAGGCGTCGCGCGAGCTCGCAGCGCAACTGCGCGCCGAAGCGCATGATGCGTTGAAACCGTTCGGCGCACGCGCACAGCGTCTCGCCGAACTTGCCGACCTGGTAGTGAACCGGGTCAGCTGACGCGAAAGCCCGCCGCCGCGCACACGCTACGGTGCGTGCAAAAGAATGCGGGCGCGTTTGATTTCCTACAATGGAACGACGATGTACGACTTGCTGAAAACCATCGACGACCCGGCGGATTTGCGCCGCCTCGATCGTCGCCAACTGCAACCGCTCGCGGATGAACTGCGCGCGTTCGTGCTCGACAGCGTGTCGAAGACGGGCGGCCATTTGTCGTCCAACCTCGGGACGGTCGAGCTGACGATCGCGTTGCACTACGTGTTCAACACGCCGAACGATCGCATCGTCTGGGACGTGGGCCACCAGACCTACCCGCACAAGATCCTGACGGGCCGCCGCGACCAGATGGATTCGCTGCGCCAGTACGACGGCATCTCGGGCTTCCCGCGCCGCAGCGAATCCGAATACGACACGTTCGGCACCGCGCACTCGAGCACGTCGATCTCGGCCGCGCTCGGCATGGCGATCGGCAGCCAGCTGAACGGTGACGACCGCTTCTCGATCGCCGTGATCGGCGACGGCGCGATGACGGCCGGCATGGCGTTCGAGGCGATGAACAACGCGGGCGTGTCGGAAGATGCGAAGCTGCTCGTGATCCTGAACGACAACGACATGTCGATCTCGCCGCCGGTCGGCGCGCTGAATCGCCATCTCGCACGCCTGATGTCGGGCCGCTTCTACGCGGCTGCGCGCGCGGGCGTCGAGCGCGTGCTGAGCGTTGCGCCGCCGGTGCTCGAACTCGCGCGCAAGCTCGAGGAGCACGCGAAGGGCATGGTCGTGCCGGCCACGCTGTTCGAAGAGTTCGGCTTCAACTACATCGGCCCGATCGACGGTCACGATCTCGATTCGCTGATCCCGACGCTGCAGAACATCCGCGAACTGCGCGGCCCGCAGTTCCTGCACGTGGTGACGAAGAAAGGCCAGGGCTACAAGCTCGCCGAAGCCGATCCCGTGCTCTATCACGGCCCCGGCAAGTTCAATCCGGCCGAAGGCATCAAGCCGTCGACGACGCCCGCGAAGAAGACGTACACGCAGGTGTTCGGCGAATGGCTGTGCGATGAAGCCGAGCGCGATACGCGCGTCGTCGGCATCACGCCCGCGATGCGCGAAGGCTCGGGCATGGTCGAGTTCGAGAAGCGCTTCAAGGATCGCTACTACGACGTCGGCATCGCCGAGCAGCACGCGGTGACGTTCGCGGGCGGCCTCGCGACCGAAGGGCTCAAGCCGGTCGTCGCGATCTACTCGACGTTCCTGCAGCGTGCCTACGATCAACTGATCCACGACGTCGCGCTGCAGAACCTGCCGGTCGTGTTCGCGATCGACCGCGCGGGCCTCGTCGGCGCGGACGGCGCGACGCACGCGGGTGCGTACGATCTGGCGTTCATGCGCTGCATCCCGAACATGACGGTCATGACGGCATCCGACGAAAACGAATGCCGCCAGATGCTGCACACGGCGCTGCAGCAGCCGAACCCGACCGCGGTGCGCTATCCGCGCGGCGCGGGCACGGGCGTGCCGACGGTGAAGGAATTTACCGAGATCCCGCTCGGCAAGGGTGAAGTGCGTCGCCACACGGCGCAGCCGGAAGGCAAGCGTGTCGCGATCCTCGCGTTCGGCACGATGGTCGCTCCGTCGCTCGCCGCGGCCGAGGAGCTCGACGCAACCGTCGCGAACATGCGTTTCGTGAAGCCGGTCGATGCCGCGCTCGTGCGCGAACTCGCCGAGACGCACGACTACCTCGTCACGATCGAGGAAGGCTGCGTGATGGGCGGCGCGGGCTCGGCCTGCGTGGAAGCCCTGATGGAGAGTGGGGTTATCCGACCCGTACTACAATTGGGCCTCCCTGACCAGTTCGTCGATCACGGCGACCACGCAAAGCTGTTGTCGCAATGCGGCCTCGACGGCGCGGGCATCGCGAAATCGATTCGCGAACGCTTCCTGAACCCGGCGGCCGACGTCGCCGGTCAGGCGAAGCGCGTCGCATAAGCTGGCGCCGCCTACGGGCGGTGCCGGTGCGACTGGCGCAACCGGTCTTCATTGATGCGGAAAACATGGGCCTGCGGGCCCATGTTGCTTTTCCGGCTGCCGCATGACGCGGCGTGCGCGTCGTCGAACGCGCGGCTTACAAGGATTGAACAAGATGAACCAGATGAATCCCGCCTTCGTGATGCCCGACGTGCAGAGCACGGTGGATACCCGTCAGATTCCGATTCAGCGCGTGGGCGTGAAGGCGGTCCGGCATCCGTTGACGGTGCGTACCGAAAGCGGCGACGTGCAGCCGAGCGTCGGTGTCTGGAACCTCGACGTCCGCCTGCCGGCCGACCAGAAGGGCACGCACATGTCGCGCTTCGTCGCGCTGCTCGAAGAGAACCGCGCGCCGCTGACGGTCGAGCGTTTCCGCACGATGCTCGCGTCGATGCTCGAGAAGCTCGAAGCCGAGGCCGGCCGCATCGAAGTCACGTTCCCGTACTTCGTGAACAAGACGGCGCCGGTGTCCGGCGTGCAGAGCCTGCTCGACTATGAAGTGACGCTCGCGGGCGAAAGCCGCAACGGTGACACGCGCCTGTTCCTGAAGGTGCTCGTGCCGGTGACGAGCCTGTGCCCGTGCTCGAAGAGGATCTCGCAGTACGGCGCGCACAACCAGCGCTCGCACGTGACGATCGATGCCGAGCTTGCGGGCGACCTGCCGGTCGAGGCGCTGATTCGCATCGCGGAGGAAGAGGCGTCGTGCGAGCTGTGGGGCCTGCTGAAGCGTCCGGACGAGAAGTTCGTCACCGAGCGTGCATACGAGAACCCGAAGTTCGTCGAGGATCTCGTGCGCGACGTCGCGCAACGTCTCGATGCGGACGAACGCGTGGTCGCGTACGTGCTCGAAGCCGAGAACTTCGAATCGATCCACAATCACAGCGCGTATGCACTGATCGAGCGCGACAAGCGGCAGGCTGCATAACGCTGCGTCGTTTTGTCGCGCCGACGAAAAAGGCCGCTCGTTTGAGCGGCCTTTTTTACGTCTGCCGGTGCGTGCGGCGTTGCGTTGCGCGGCTCAGCGGGCGAGCGACGCGAGATCCCAGCGCGGCTTCACCGTGAACGCGTAGTCGGCGTTCGCCTGCTCGGGCCAGCGGCCGAGCCGCAGCGCGCCCGCGAGCGCGATCATCGCGCCGTTGTCGGTGCACAGAGCAAGATCGGGGTAATGCACGTCGAAGCCGCGCTTGGCCGCGGCGGCCGACAGTGCCTCGCGCAACTGGCGGTTCGCGCCGACGCCGCCCGCGACCACGAGGCGCTTGAGCTTCGTCTTCTTCAGCGCGGCGAGCGACTTCGCGACGAGCACGTCGACGGCCGCGTCGACGAAACCGCGCGCGAGGTCGGCTTTCGCGCGTTCGAGCGCTTCGCCCGCCAGTTTCGCCGCTTCGAACTTCTTCATCTGCGTGAGCACGGCCGTCTTCAGGCCGCTGAAGCTGAAGTCGAGGTCGCCCGAATGCAGCATCGGACGCGGCAGCACGACTGCGCCCGGCGTGCCCGTTTCGGCGAGCTTGGATACTTCCGGGCCGCCCGGGTAACCGAGGCCGATCAGCTTCGCCGTCTTGTCGAACGCTTCGCCGGCCGCGTCGTCGAGCGTTTCGCCGAGCGTCTCGTACACGCCGACGTCGGTCACGCGCATCAGTTGCGTGTGGCCGCCGGAAACCAGCAGCGCGACGAACGGGAACGGCGGCGGCTCGGCGACGAGCAGCGGCGACAACAGGTGGCCTTCGAGATGATGGATGCCGACGGTCGGCTTGTTCCATGCGAGCGCGAGGGCATTCGCGATGCTCGCGCCGACCAGCAGCGCGCCGGCGAGGCCGGGGCCTTGCGTGAACGCGATCGCGTCGATGTCGTCGCGATGCGTGCCGCTTTGCGCCATCACTTCCTCGAGCAGCGGCAGTGCGCGGCGGATGTGGTCGCGCGACGCGAGCTCGGGCACGACGCCGCCGTAGTCGCGGTGCATCGCGATCTGCGAATGGAGCGCGTGCGCGAGCAGGCCGCGCTGCGTGTCGTAGAGCGCGAGGCCGGTTTCGTCGCAGGAGCTTTCGATGCCGAGAACGAGCATGGGTAAGGGCGGGGCGCGCCGTATCGGACGCGCCGCATGAAGGTCAACGTAACCGGAAAGTATAGCAGGCGAGGGCCGGCCGCCGCTGCCGGCGGCACGGGCCCGATGCCGGGCAGGTACAATCCGCGCCATGGAAACTTATGACATCGCCGTGATCGGCGCGGGCGCCGCCGGGATGATGAGCGCCGCGGTCGCCGGGCAGCTCGGCCGCCGCGTCGTGCTGATCGATCACGCGCCGCGGCTCGCCGAGAAAATCCGCATCTCGGGCGGCGGCCGCTGCAACTTCACGAACCTGTATGCAGGCCCCGACAACTACCTGTCGGCGAATCCGCATTTCGCGCGCTCGGCGCTGGCGCGCTATACGCCGCGCGACTTCCTCGGGCTGCTCAAGCGCCATCATGTGACCTGGCACGAAAAGCACAAGGGTCAGCTTTTTTGCGACCACGGCAGCGACGCGGTCATCGACGTGCTGAAGCACGAGTGCGACGCGGGCGGCATCGCGTGGCGCCGGCCCGTCGTCGTCGACGCGGTGCGCCACGCGCCGGCCGACGGCTTCACGCTCGACACGCAGCAGGCCGGGTCGATCGGTGCGCGTGCACTGATCGTGGCGACCGGCGGCCTGTCGATCCCGAAGATCGGCGCGACCGACTTCGGCTACCGGCTCGCGAAGCAGTTCGGCCACAAGCTCATCGATACGCGGCCCGCGCTCGTGCCGCTCACGTTCGCGCCGCACGACTGGGAGCCGTTCGCGGCGTTGTCCGGCGTGTCGCTCGAAGTGCGCGTGTCGACCGGCGACAAGAAGCGCGGCGGCGAATTCGTCGAGGACCTGCTGCTGACCCATCGCGGCCTGTCGGGGCCCGGCATCCTGCAGATCTCGAGCTACTGGCAGCCCGGCGACCCGATTCGCGTCGACCTGCTGCCGCAGCGCGACACGGTGGCCGACCTGCTCGACGCGAAACGCGCGTCGAAGCGCCAGATCGGTTCGCTGCTCGCGGACTGGGTGCCGTCGCGCCTCGCGCACGCATGGCTCGACACGCATCGCGTCGCGGCCGACGCGCGGCTCGCGGACCTGCCCGACAAGACGCTGCGCCAGATCGGCGACGCGCTCGCCGGCTGGACGCTGACGCCGAACGGCACCGAGGGCTACAAGAAGGCCGAGGTGACGAAAGGCGGGGTCGATACGCGGGAGCTGTCGTCGGCGACGATGATGAGCGCGCGCGTGCCGGGGCTGTTCTTCGTCGGCGAGGCGGTGGACGTGACGGGCTGGCTCGGCGGCTACAACTTCCAGTGGGCGTGGGCGTCCGGCACGGCGGCCGGGCAGGCCGCGGCGGAGTATGCGCGCGGCGCCTGACGGGCCAGGGCCTGTTCACCCTAATAACGCACGTTCCCCTGTTTGAAAAAATCGTTCGTGGGGCTGGCCGCCAGAAGGGCCGATCGCCGCGTCATGCTCCTCGCGAATACGTCGGTATTCACTTCGTCGCAATCCTTGCGCTCGGCCCTTCTGGCGGCCAGCGCAAGCCCGTCATTAGGGTGAACAGGCCCTAGGCAAGCCCGGTTTAGCGGGACCAGTCCCCGTGCCTTTGGGCAATCGCTCTGCTATACTCGGTAGCCTTTCCCTGCAAACCTTTATTCGTGTCGGATCATGACGATCATTCGCGTTAAAGAGAACGAGCCGTTCGAAGTTGCAATGCGTCGCTTCAAGCGCACGATCGAGAAGAACGGTCTGTTGACCGAACTTCGTGCGCGCGAGTTTTACGAGAAGCCGACCGCGGAGCGCAAGCGCAAGAAGGCGGCTGCGGTGAAGCGTCATTACAAGCGTATCCGCAGCCAGACGCTGCCGAAGAAGCTGTACTGAACGATTGGGCGCCGCGCGGTTCGCTGAGCGGCGCACCGGCGACTCCGTGCGATCGGGTATGATCGCGCAGCCGATCAGGCGGCGAGTCGCCGATGCCGGATTCGAGCAACCCGCTTGAGACACTGTCCCAAGCGGGTTTTTGTGTTGACGCCTGTTCGCGGGCGTCGGATTCACGTTTCCATCCCGGGTGAAAGATGAGTTTGAAAGAGCAGATCAGCGAAGACATGAAGGCCGCGATGCGCGCGAAGGACAGCGAGCGCCTGGCGACGATTCGCCTGCTGATGGCCGCGATCAAGCAGCGCGAGGTCGATGATCGGGTCACGCTCGACGACGCGGGCATCACGGCCGTGATCGACAAGATGATCAAGCAGCGCAAGGATTCGATCAGCCAGTTCCAGGCCGCCGGCCGCGACGACCTCGTCGCGAAGGAGCAGGCCGAGCTGACCGTGCTGGGCGGCTATATGCCCGCGCAACTGTCGGACGCCGAAGTGGCGGCCGAAGTCCAGGCGGCGGTCGCGCAAACCGGCGCAGCCGGCCCGCAGGACATGGGCAAGGTGATGGGCGTGCTGAAGGGCAAGCTCGCCGGCCGCGCCGACATGACGGCCGTTTCCGCGCAGGTCAAGGCCGCGCTCACGAAGTAAACCCGTTCCCGGTGCGCGCGGCGTTGCGTGCGCCGGGCGTCGTATTGTCTTTTTTTGCTCGATCCCACGGTGATTCCGCATTCGTTCCTGCAGGACTTGCTGAACCGCGTCGATATCGTCGACGTGGTGGGTCGGTACGTGCAGCTCAAGAAGGGCGGCGCCAACTTCATGGGGCTGTGCCCGTTCCATAACGAGAAGAGCCCGTCGTTTACCGTCAGCCCGACCAAGCAGTTCTATCACTGCTTCGGCTGCGGCGCGCACGGCACGGCGATCGGCTTCCTGATGGAGCATGCGGGGCTCACGTTCCCGGAAGCCGTGCAGGAGCTCGCGCAGTCCGTGGGGCTGACCGTGCCGCACGAACCGTCGATGCGCGGCGGCGGCGGCGGTGGCGGGGGCGGGGGCGGTGATTATCCGGCGCCCGTGTCGAAATCCGTCGCGACCGCGCTGTCCGATGCGATGACCGCCGCGTGCGATTACTACCGCAAGCAGTTGCGCGGCGCGACCGTCGCGATCCAGTACCTGAAGAACCGGGGCCTGACCGGCGAGATCGCCGCGCGTTTTGGGCTCGGTTACGCGCCGGACGGCTGGCAGAACCTCGAAACCGCGTTCCCGGACTATCGCGACGAGTCGCTTGTCGAGTCCGGGCTCGTGATCGTCAGCGAGAAAACCGATGCGCAGGGCGTCGCGCGCCGCTACGACCGGTTCCGCGAGCGGATCATGTTCCCGATTCGCAACGTGAAGGGGCAGGTGATCGGCTTCGGCGGCCGCGTGCTCGGCAGCGGCGAGCCGAAGTACCTGAACTCGCCCGAAACGCCGCTGTTCAACAAGGGCAGCGAGCTGTACGGGCTGTTCGAGGCGCGGCTCGCGATTCGCGAGCGCAAGTACGTGCTGGTCGTCGAAGGCTACATGGACGTCGTCGCGCTCGCGCAGCTCGGTTTTCCGAATGCGGTCGCGACGCTCGGCACCGCGTGCACGCCGATCCACGTGCAGAAGCTGCTGCGTCAGACCGACACGGTTATTTTCAGTTTCGACGGCGATTCGGCCGGGCGGCGTGCGGCCCGGCGCGCGCTCGAGGCATGCCTGCCGCATGCGGCGGACAACCGCACGATCCGGTTCCTTTTTCTGCCGGCCGAGCACGATCCGGACAGCTATGTGCGCGAGTTCGGCGCGGACGCGTTCTCCGAGCAGGTCGAGCGCGCGATGCCGCTGTCGCAATTTCTGCTGAACGAAGCAATTGCCGGCAAGGCGCTCGATCAGCCGGAGGGCCGCGCGAAGGCGCTGTTCGATGCGAAGCCGTTGTTGCAGGCACTGCCCGCGAACGCATTGCGCGCGCAGATCATGCACATGTTCGCGGACCGCCTCGACATCCCGTTCGAAGAGGTCGCGGGGCTGTCCGACGTCGATACGCGGATCGCGGCGCCGCCGCGCCAGGCGCCCGCGCGCAGCGAGCGGCGCCGCGTGACGGACAGCGAAAAGCGCGCATTGCGCACGCTGGTGATGCATCCGCGTATCGCGTCGCAGCTCGACGATGAACAAATTGCGACGCTGCGTGCGTTGCCGCGCATCGGCGAACTGTTCGCCGAAGTCGTCGACCATGCGCGTGCGCTGGGCGACGGCGCGGAGTTCCGGCTGCTGTCGGATGTCCTGCGGACGTCCTCGAACGGGGCGACTTACGAGGAAATCTTCCGCGAAATTCTGGACTATGATGAAAACGTCCGCGATTTGCTGTTACAGAATCCGGAGGACGAGACGGTGCCCGAGCGGCAGCGTGAACAGGAACGGATCGCGGGGGAGGAGCTGCAGGCAGCGGTGCTCAAGATGCGCTACGACGCTTGCTGCGACCGGCTCGATCGGCTGGCGCGGCAATCCACCTTCACACCCGAGGAGCTGGCTGAATTGACGGAATTGAACCAGCAGCGAACCGACATGAAGCGTCGGCTCGGGCTGTAGGCGGCCGGGGCGCTTAGAGAGGGCTCCCCAGCGTGCTATAATATAAGGTTTCCAGCGGTTTGTTTTCCAAGCAGAGGCGAGAATCGCGATGGCAAAGACGACAGGCGGAAAGAAAGCAACAGGCAAGGGCTCGACGGAGCCGACCAAGAAGGTCACAGCGGCCAAGTCTGCTTCTTCCACCAGGACAACGTCTTCAGCATCGTCAGCCCCTGCGGGAAAGAAAACCGCGGCCGGCACCGCTCAGGCTGCGCCGGCACCGGCAGCCAGAACACGGGCTGCCGCCAGACCCGACTCCGGGCCGGCCAAGCCGGCGGCGAAGCGGGCAAGTGCGAAAAGCGCAAGGGACACGACTGCCGCCGCGGACGAAACGGCAGTACGTACTACTCATGCACCCACGGTTCAACCGGCTGTCGTCCAGCAGCCGCGAGTCGATATAGCCGGTACGGCGAACTCCATGACCAAAAAGCTGAACGAAGTATCCGTCGAAGACGACGCAAATCAGAGCGACGAGCAGCCCGCAGCCGCGGCCGCGGCTGCACCGGGCAAATCCAAGGTGCGCGATCGTCGCGCCAAGGAAAAGGCGCTGCTGAAGGAAGCGTTCGCGACGAGCACGCCGGGCACGGCCGAGGAGCTCGAAGAGCGCCGCGTGAAGCTGCGCGCGCTGATCAAGCTCGGCAAGGAGCGCGGCTTCCTTACGTACGCCGAAATCAACGACCACCTGCCGGACAACTTCACCGAGACCGAAGCCCTCGAAGGCATCATCGGCACGTTCAACGACATGGGCGTGGCGGTCTACGAGCAGGCGCCGGACGCGGAAACGCTGCTCCTGAACGACAACGCGCCGGCCGCGTCGTCGGACGATGAAGTCGAAGAGGAAGCGGAAGTCGCGCTGTCCACCGTCGATTCGGAATTCGGCCGCACGACCGATCCGGTCCGGATGTACATGCGCGAAATGGGCACGGTCGAGCTGCTCACGCGCGAAGGCGAAATCGAGATCGCGAAGCGGATCGAGGACGGCCTGCGCCACATGGTGATGGCGATTTCCGCGTGCCCGACGACGATCGCCGACATCCTCGCGATGGCTGAGCGCGTCGCGAACGAAGAGATCCGCGTCGATGAGCTCGTCGACGGCCTGCTCGATCCGAATGCTTCGGACTCTGCCGATACGGATGGCTTCTCCGCGAAGGAAGCGGAAGCCATCGAGAACGAGGACGAGGAAGCCGAGGAGGAAGAGGAAGAAGAGGAAGAGGAGGAAGATGACGGTGCCGCACAGGCATCGGCCAACGCCGCCCAGCTCGAAGCCCTCAAGCGTGCCTCGCTCGACAAGTTCTCGCAAATCAGCGAGTGGTTCGACAAGATGCGCCGCGCGTTCGAAAAGGAAGGCTACAAGTCGAAGGCCTACCTGAAGGCGCAGGAAACGATCCAGACCGAACTGATGACGATCCGCTTCACCGCGCGTACCGTCGAACGCCTGTGCGACACGCTGCGTGCGCAGGTGGACGAAGTGCGTCAGGTCGAACGTCAGATCCTGCACATCGTCGTCGACAAGTGCGGCATGCCGCGTTCGGAATTCATCGCGCGCTTCCCGGGCAGCGAAACCGACCTCGACTGGTCCGAGAAGATCATGGCCGAAGGCCATTCGTACAGCGCGGTGCTGTCACGTAACGTTCCGGCGATCCGCGAACAGCAGCAGCGCCTGCTCGACCTGCAGGCGCGCGTCGTGCTGCCGCTGAAGGACCTGAAGGAAACCAACCGCCAGATGGCGGCCGGCGAACTGAAGGCACGCCAGGCGAAGCGAGAAATGACCGAGGCGAACCTGCGTCTCGTGATCTCGATCGCGAAGAAGTACACGAACCGCGGCCTGCAGTTCCTCGACCTGATCCAGGAAGGCAACATCGGCCTGATGAAGGCGGTGGACAAGTTCGAATACCGTCGCGGCTACAAGTTCTCGACCTATGCGACGTGGTGGATCCGTCAGGCCATCACACGCTCGATCGCCGACCAGGCGCGCACGATCCGTATTCCGGTTCACATGATCGAGACGATCAACAAGATGAACCGCATCTCGCGGCAGATCCTGCAGGAAACCGGTCTCGAGCCGGATCCGGCAACGCTCGCCGAGAAGATGGAAATGCCGGAAGACAAGATCCGCAAGATCATGAAGATCGCGAAGGAGCCGATCTCGATGGAAACGCCGATCGGTGACGACGACGATTCCCATCTCGGCGACTTCATCGAGGACAACAACACGGTCGCGCCGGCGGATGCCGCGCTGCATGCCAGCATGCGCGACGTCGTGAAGGACGTGCTCGATTCGCTGACGCCGCGCGAGGCGAAGGTGCTGCGGATGCGTTTCGGTATCGAGATGAGCACGGACCACACGCTCGAGGAAGTCGGCAAGCAGTTCGACGTCACGCGCGAGCGGATCCGTCAGATCGAGGCCAAGGCGCTGCGCAAGCTGCGTCACCCGAGCCGTTCCGACAAGCTGAAGTCGTTCCTCGAAGGGAACTGATTTCCAGCGTCTCTCCTGCGAACGCCACCGGCATCCGTGTGATGCCGGTGGCGTTTGTCCCCTTTGTTGTTACAATGCCGACCCGGCTTCTTTGCCGGGGCTGCGTGTAGCACGCTTCGTATCTCATCAGGGCTTGTAGCTCAGCGGTTAGAGCAGTCGACTCATAATCGATTGGTCGCGGGTTCGAACCCCGCCGGGCCCACCAGATTCGCTTCCAGGGTTATCCGAGGAAGTCACGAAACCCGCGATAGCCGCAAGGCGTCGCGGGTTTTTTTATTGCCTGGGGCGTTATATCAGCCGCTTGCCGTCCAGCCGCGCAGCGGCTTCCAGCAGATGCGCGCCGGCGGGTGTCAGCATCGGTCGCCGGCGCTCTCCGGCGAGCGGCTCCAGCGAGATGAGTTCGCAATCCAGCAGGGTATCGAGCTCGATACGGGTCATGTCGATCTGGTCGGGCACGCTGTGGATCAGCATCAGCGTCGCCAGTTCGTGCGGGCTCAGCATGGTCATTGACGGGACTCCATATGGAACGGCTGTCTAGCGCGACTTGACGAGCGTGATGGCGTGCTCGGGGCACGCCGACACGCACAGACCGCAAGCACGGCAAGCATCCGCGCGCGGCGCGTAGGCCACCTTCATGCCATGCACGCGCAGCTTGAATCGCTGCAATGGCCGGAGTTTCTGGTAATCGGCAGCCTCGATGCGACGGATGTCGAATACGTTCTCGGGGCAGATGACCGTGCAATCCGCCTTGCCTTCGCAACGGGCGAAGTCGACGGACGGCACGATGGCGCCGGGCGGCTGTTTGCAGGCGGCAGTTGCGCGCGGGTTCATACACCGGTCCCCTCGTTCGGGCGTGACGCAGACGTGGGTGCGTTGCGAAGCTGCTCGCGCTCCTGTGGCGTCATCCGTTGCCAGTGTTGCCACTGCTCCCATTGTTTGCGCTTGTGCCAACCGCCATGTCCACGGAATCCGCCGAACAGGATCCGGCAAAGCACCAGCAGACCGATCGCGCGCGGATAGTCGATCGTATGCGCGCCGACAACGAGTGCGGGCAGGATCCAGTTCCACAGACTCATGACGATCCAGCCCAGCAGCGCGATGATCAGCACGAGCAGCAACGCTTTGCTCAATAGTTTCCAGCGAAACGACATTTCAGTTCTCCTTCGGTTCAAATCTCGAGGTCGTCATAAGACGATTGCAGCCGCTTGCGCAGATGCAGCACGGCGTAACGCTTGCGCGCCAGCAGCGTGTTGACGCTGACCCCGGTAGCGGTCGCCATCTCCTTGAAGCTGACCCCGTCCAGTTCGTGCGCGATGAACACCTCACGCTGGTTCTCGGGCAGCTCGTCGAGTGCGGCGCGCAGTGTGTCGAGCAGCGTCGTGCGAGCATAAGCGGCGTCGGGTCCGGAATCGGGCGAGGGCAGCGCAAGATCCAGGCGGTACGCGCCTTCGCCGTCGTCCGTATCGAGCGCTTCGGGCAGCGGCACTTCCTTTTTCTTGCGGAAGCGGTCGACGATCCGGTTTCGCGCGACGCGGAACAGCCACGCACCGACCTGCTCGACGGGGGCCGGCAGTCGCCAGGTCTCGACCAGTTCCTCGAATACGTCCTGGAGGATGTCTTCGGCTTCGTCCGGATTGATGACGCGGCGTCGGATGAAATTGCGCAGCCTCGGGCGCTCGCGGGCGACGGCGTCGGCGATGTCACGGTCCTGCTCGGTCAGCTGGCTCGGGGTGGGCGGCGGTTCCATACCCGTGATGACGTTTCAGGAAGGCGAATATTGTCGGGCGGAAGGCCCGGTTGCGAAATTTTATTTATCGAGCGTCCGTCATGTCCGAAAGCCTGCGACGGTTGCATGCGTCGCGGAGGCTTCTCTGCGTGGTCGTGCGTGCTGATCGGTAAAATACGGCGACGGCGCCGCGCCGCGGGCAATCGAAGTATGCTGTAGCGCGGCCGATAACCGGCAAGCCCCGGGCGGACCACCGTGCGGCAAGAACAAACAACCTTCGCCCGGGAGTGGGGGCGGCCATCATGATCATGCTGCGTTCGTGGGGTGCGATTCTTTCGTTGCTGGCGCTCGTCGCGTGCGCGAGCCTGCCGCCGCAGGCCGACCGCGCGCCGACGCATGCGTTCGCCGACACGGAAAACACGCGGCTGGGCGTTGCGTTTCGCCAGCAGGCCGGCATGCATCCGGGGCAGGACGCGTTTCATCTGCTGACCGATCCGGTCGATGCGCTGGATGCGCGCGTGCTGCTTGCCGACCGTGCGGACCGCTCGCTGGATCTTCAGTACTACATCTGGCACGACGACCTGACTGGGCATGAACTGGCCGACGCGATCATTCGCGCGGCCGATCGCGGCGTGCGTGTCCGCGCGCTGCTCGACGATCTCGGCACGAACGCCGACGACCGCAAGCTGCTCGAGATCAGCTCGCATCCGAACATCGAGATCCGGCTGTTCAATCCGGTTGCCACGCGCACGTTCAAGAAGATCGGCACGGTGTTCGAGTTCTCGCGCGTCAACCGGCGCATGCACAACAAGGCGATGATCGCGGACAACCAGGCGGCGATCGTCGGCGGCCGCAATATCGGCGACGAATACTTCGGCGCCTCGTCGATGCTGGAGTTCGGCGATCTCGATGTCGTCGTCCACGGTCCGGTCGTGAAGGACATCTCGACGGAATTCGATACGTTCTGGAATTCCCCGTATGCGTATTCGATCGACGCACTGGTGGGGCACGAAGCGGCGCCGGGCGGGCTGGGCCGCGAGCGCGAACGGTTGCGCGACTACCTGAGGGCGATGGAGGACAATCCGTACGTGCTCGAAGCGAGGCAACGGCTCGACCGGATCGTTCATGGGCAGGGCACGGAATTGTCGTGGGGGCGCGCGACGGTGCTGTACGACGATCCGTCGAAGATCGCGCATTCGCCGAAGGACAGCGACGGGCACCTGATGCCGCAGTTGCGCGCGCTCGCATTGCAGCCCGAACATGACCTGCTGATCGTGTCGCCGTACTTCGTGCCGGGCAAGGCCGTCGTCGAGCGGCTGCGCGCGCTCTCGGCGCGCGGCGTGCGCGTGACCGTGCTGACCAATTCGCTCGCGTCGACCGACGTGGCGGCCGTGCATGCGGGCTACCGTCGCGACCGAAGCGATCTCGTGGCGGCCGGCGTGCGGCTTTACGAACGGCGGCCGTCGGGCGACAAGAGCATTTCGAAGCAGGTCATCATCGGATCGTCGCGTGCGTCGCTGCATGCGAAGACCTATGTGTTCGACCACAAGAGCATTTTCATCGGGTCGATGAACCTCGATCCGCGCTCGCTGAACCTCAATACGGAGATCGGCGTTTACTGCGAGAGTCCGGCGATTGCGGCGCAGGTTGCAAACGATCTGGAATCCCGACTCGATCGGATCGCGTGGCGTGTCGAGCCGAGGACCGATCCGGCGGGGAAAGGGCAGCTCAAGTGGGTTCAGACGGATTCGGACGGGACGGTCACCGAGCTCGACCACGAACCGGAAGTTTCGGTTGCGCGCCGGATGGAAGTCTGGTTTCTTGGGCTGTTTCCAATCGAATCGCAACTGTGAGCGACGATGCGGCGTGCGGCGCTCAGCTCCGCGAGCGGCTGAGTTTTTCGATGACGTCCGCGAACTGCATCGTCGCTGTCGCGACCGTCGCGTCGCTCAAGCCGGAATATCCGAGCACGAAGCCGTTGTACCGGCGGCCGTCGCCGACGGCGTAGCTGCTCAGCGGCTGAAGCAGCAGGCCGTGCGCGGACGCGGCGCGCGCGACTTCGGTGTCGTGCAGCGGCAGCGCGAGATCCGCCGACAGATGCATGCCGCCCGGGCTCTCCCGAACGCTCAACGCGGTGCCGAGGTGGCGGGCGAGGGCCGCTTCGAGGCTGCTGCGCCGCTCGGCGTACAGCGTCCTCATGCGGCGCAGGTGCCGCGCAAAGAGGCCGGTGTCGATGAATTCGGCCATCGCCAGTTGATCGGCCGAATGGCCGCGATGGACGAGTTCGCGCAGCGTTCGGGTGAAGCGGTCGACCAGGACCGGCGGTACCACCATGAAGCCGAGCCGGAGGGCGGGAAACATCGTCTTGCTGAACGTGCCGAGATAGCAGACCGGCGCGTCGGCGTCCAGGCCCTGGATCGCCGGGAGCGGCTGGCCGCCATGGCGGAATTCGCTGTCGTAGTCGTCCTCGATGATCCACGCACCGCATGCACGTGCGTGCTCGACGAGCGCCGCCCGTCGCCGCGGGCTCATCAGCGCGCCGAGCGGGTATTGGTGCGACGGCGTCGTATAGATCAGCCGGGGCGGCTTGTTGCGCCACTGTTCGTCGGTCGGCGCCATGCCTTCGTGGTCGACCTCGATCGGCACGATATTCAGGCCGGTCGAGCGGAATGCCGTCCGGGCGCCGTTATAGCAGGGGTTCTCGAGCCAGCCGAATTCGCCGGGATTCGCAAGCATGCGCGCACACAGCTCGAGGCTGCTCTGCGTGCCGTCGGTGATGAATACCTGGCCGGTCTCGCAGCGCACGCCTCGCGAGACGCGGATGTAGGCGGCCACGGCGCGCCGCAATTCGGGCAGCCCTTCGACCGGGCCATACGCGAGCTGGGCGGGTTTGACGGCTTTCCACGCGCGCTCGATGCAACGGCGCCACTGGGCGACGGGGAATTCGTCGAGCGACGGGAGACCGGGGACGAACGGCAGCATGCGCTCGGGTTCGGGATGGGCGTTCTCCAGGCCGTGCACGCGCTCGGACAGGTGAACCGGGGCCGGGCTGTCGTCATTACCGGCGCTCGATCGGCCGCATCCGTCCCACAGCGTGATCGTGCCGTTGCGCGTGGCCGCCACGAAGCCCTCCTCGGCAAGACGCTCGTACGCATAGACCGCGGAGTTGCGCGCAATCCCCAGCTCTGCCGCGAGCACGCGCGTCGACACGAGCCGCGTGCGGGGCGGAATCTGCCCGTCCAGCAGCATGTTGCGCAGGCTCCGGTACAGGGCTTCCTGCTGGCTGTGCCTTGTCGTGCCGTCCTGTCTGGAAAGCGACGAGATGAGCAGCGCGAGATCCATAGGCTGGTTCCAGAAATTTTCCTTGGGCTGGTTCTTTTTAAGAATCAACGCACATCGTATTGTTCACGTTCTCGTGGCGCAGGCCCGTGCCGGGCGATTCGCAGCGGATTGCCGGTACGTCGGACGATCGTTGCAATCGCGTATTTTGATCGATTTGGCGAGCGGCTGTCGATGAGTCGATCGATCGGCTGCTCACGCATCGATATCGTTCGATTCCGATTTGATTCATTTCGTAGTGCATAGATATATTCGACCGGATATCCGCGTCTTGCGAAAACGCGGGCCGATCGATGCGCGCCAGGCGGCGCGCGAACAGGAAAACGAAACATGAACGACCAGACCCTGAGCGCTCCCACATCCCGTACCACCATTCGCCGCCTGCCCGAACTGGCGAATCGCGATCGCACGATGCTCCACCGCATCGTGGACGATGCGTACGTCTGTCACATCGCGTTCGGCGACGGACGGGACACGCACTGCATCCCGACTGCGCACTGGAGAAGGGACGATGATCTCTATATTCACGGGTCCAACGGGAGCCGGATGATCAAGGCGTTGTCTGCGGGTGCGCAGGCGTCCGTGGCGATTACGCTGCTGGATGGGCTCGTGCTGGCCAAGTCGGCCTTCAGTCATTCGATGAATTATCGATCGGCGGTGATCTACGGGCAGTTCGACGTGGTGGATGGCAGCGCGGCAAAACTCGCAGCGATGGATGCCTTCATGGACAAGATCGCCGCGGGCCGAAAACATGAAGCCCGACCGGGTAATTCGAAGGAAATCAACGCAACCAGCGTGCTGCGGATGTCTCTTGCGGAGGCGGCCGTGAAAGTCAGCGATTCGCTGCCTTCAGACAAGGAGGAAGATCTCGCGCTCGCCGTATGGGCGGGGATCCTGCCGCTGAAGACGACGCGCGGTACGCCGGTTCATGCCGACGGAAACGGCGGCGTGCCCGTGCCGGACTACGTCCGGAACTGGGCCGATTGAGTTCGGCGGCAAGACCTGAAGGTTTCGACGAATACGGCCGCGCGCGCGATACCGGTACCTGCGGCCTTGCAGGCCGTGCGGTGTTCGAGCGACTCGTGCGGCGGATGCGACTCCGCGGGGTCTGGATGCGGCGCGGTCGCATCGTCGCGCCGTACGCGGAATGCAGAAAACCCGCGAGGGCGTCGAGGCCTTCGCGGGTTCTTTACGCAGTTGCATGCGATTCCGGGCGCACGAACGGCGCGCCCTGTAACCGCGTCGGTCATTGATCCATCAGCGCGCGAAATCCGACGTGCTCTGGATGAACGCGTTCAGCTTCGAGATGTTCACGCTGCCGAAGCCCGTCGTTGCGTCCCAGCCGGCCTTCGCCTTGTAGCCGTAGGTGCCGCTGCCGTTGTTGCCGGACGTGACGTCGTGCAGCAGTGCCGCGTTGGACGGGAAGTACTTGTAGATGCTCGACGCGGGGAACCCGAGCGCATTGTTGTTCGCCGACTGCAGCCGCGCCCAGATGCCCGTGAAGATCGGTGCGGCGAGGCTCGTGCCGCCTTCGTTGTTCAGGTAGCCCGAGCCCCACAGCGTGTCGGACGTCTGGCCGTTCACCACCAGAATCGCGCCGGTGCGCAGGTCGGCGTCGAAGCCGACGTCGGGCAGCGCGCGCTTGGTCGACCCGGTGAGGCTCGACGATTGCCACGACGGCGCGGCCTCGTACTTGCTGTATCCGCCGCCCGTCGACCACACGGTGCCCGGCTGCCAGCTCGGATCGTTCCAGACGATCTCGCTGTTGTACGCGTTGGTCGACGTGTTGGTGAACAGCGTCGTGCCGCCCACCGCGATCACGTACGGCGACGTCGCCGGTTCGCTCACCGTGTAGGTCGAGCGCGACGGCGTGCCGCTCGCGCATTCGTACGCGCCGTGGTCGCCCGCGGAGACGGAGAAGGTCTGCCCCTGCGCGACCGCCTGCTTGAAGATGGTGTCGTCGGTCGCTTGCGAGCCGGTGCTGTTTGCGGACGATTCGCACACGCCGAGCGACACGTTGATCACTTTCGCGACGTTGTCCGTCACCACCTTGTTGTACGCGGCCGTGATCGCCGTGAGCGTCATCGACGGCGCCGCGTAGAACACGACCTGCTTAACGCTGCCGCCGGCGGCGCCGACGATCGACTGGCTGTCGAGGTTCCACTCGACGGTGCCGGACGTATCGGTGTACGAACTGCCGGCCGGGCCGGTCTGCACGATGCTGCTGCTGATCGTGCCCAGGCCGTTGTTCGCGGCGAACGTATTGAGGTCGCTCACCGTCTGCGACAGGTCGCCTTCGGAGATGATGCCGACCGTGGTTTGCGAGGCCGTCGGCGTGCCGTCGCCGCCGTAGATCGACGAGAATTCGGTCGGGTTGTGCGGCACCGCCGACGCGCCGGCCGGGATCGTCAGGTTGCTGGTGTTGCCTTGCGGCTTGCCGACCGCGCCGGTATGCATCAGCTCGACGTTCTGCAGGCCGAGCACGGCACCCACGATGCCGCCGATCGCGTTCGGCACTTGCGCGGCGTCGGTATTCGCATAGACGCTGCGGCCGTTGCGCGTGAAGCGCTTGAGCGTCGTGCGGAACGCGGACTTGATGGTCGCCGCGGTGCCGGACGCGGACACCAGCAGGCGGTTCGGCGCGACCACGATGTTCACGAAACCTTCCTTGCGCAGGTGCGCGACGACGGACGCGACCTGCTGGTCGGTCGGCGCATATTGCGCGGCGAACTGCGCCGGCGTGAGGAACTGCCGGTAGTGCGGCGAGCCGGGCGTATGCAGGTCGCGCAGGGTCTGGTCGAGTTGCGCCTCGTTGCGCAGGTTCAGCCCGAGCACGATGTCCACCGATTCGCCGGGCGCCAGTTCGATGGCCGCGGCCGCGGCGGCAGCCGTGCTCGCGGCAGGTGCACCGGCCGCGCCGGCTTCGCTCTGCTGCACGAGCGGCAGGAACCCCTTGGTGCGCGTTTCCGTCCAGCCGGCCGCCGGCGCGGCGTGGGCGGTCGCCATGCCGAACGAAGCGGCCGCGGCGGCGGCGAATGCGAGCTTGACGATGCGAATGTGCTTTTGTTTCTTGTCTGCAACCTGATTCATTTGAATTACCCCTCCGGTTGAACATCGAACGGCACGAACAACAACGGTCGACAGCGGTGCGGGTCGTGCACCGCCGCTTTCTGTCGCGCTCGTGCGGTTGGCGCGGACGCGACAGGGCCTTTCACCCGATCCGGAAAGGTGGTTTCTCTCCGGGGGCGAAATACGGAAAATGCGGTAGTGGAAGGGCTGCGCCGCGATGCGGGGCAGCCGCGCGGACATGGCGCGGGCGGGATTGCTAGAGCAACAGCTTCGTTGTCCTGCTCATTTGATTCGATCCTTCGGCCCGCTGCCGGATGGCAGCCGTCCAATGAGTTGCATCGGGATGTTGCATGCGCCGGTGCGCGAACGACACGGTCGGCGGCGAGCACTTCGGTGCGACGGAAGCGAAAAAAACGTGATGCGGAATCGATTGCGTGGTGAACAATTCGTCCGATTGCTTGAAGCTGACGGTATCAAGAACGAAAGCGGAGTGTCAAACTTTTTTTGATTATATGAAACAAAATTAAATCGAATAAAGCGAAATGTTTTTGAAAAGATCGGCAGTATTTTGTAATTTTCAAAATCGCTTTCGCAGGTAATGCTGAATGAGATTCGCCGATCCTTTCCGATTTGTCATGTAATGGGCCGACCGTTATCGAGGAAGTGCTCGAATGGGCGGCGCTTCCGGTTGCTCGGCAACCCGAAGGTCGTCGACAAACCGGAACAGCCCGTCCACACAGTGAAGCAGGGCTTCGCGCGACGATGCGTCCGCTTCGGTGGCGAGCCCCCGGATCTCTTCGAGCCGGGTCTCGAGTTCCGCGAGTGGTGCGCGCATTGCGTTGCCACTGCCGGCGGCCGCGGTTGCCGCATCGAACGAAGTCAAGTGTTTCAGATGAATGGTCATCGCATTGAAGTCCTCAATGAATCGTGACATGTCGGTCAGGCAGCCGTCGCGGGAGACTGCGGGCGCGGAAAAATCGCCGGTCACGACGCGGCCGGCGCTGTCCGCCGCCGAGTCGAGCGACGCGAGCGTGCGGCGAATCAGCGTGAGCAGGTCGAACACGGCTGCGAGCAGGCAGGCGAACAGCGCCGTCGCGAACAACAGGAAAGTGGACGCGTTGCGGATCGTCGCGCCGGCCGTTGCGTCGTGCTGCAACGCAACCGGCTCGCGCCATGCGCAAATGAAGAAGGCAACGGTGCAGGCAATCAGCACGACGGCGATCGCGAGCAAGCCGAGCGCCAGCCCGATCTGCCGGCTCGGCTTCGACGGCACGGTCACTGCGCGCCCCGCAGCCGGTAGCCGACACCGCGCATCACTTCGGGCATGCCCGGCGCGCCGGCCTGTTCGAGCTTCCTGCGCAGCCTGCTGACGTGGCTGTCGACCGTGCGCTCCAGTGCACTCACATCGGCCATGCACGCATCGAGCAGTTCGCTTCGCGTGAAGACGCGGCTCGGCGATCTCGCCATGTGCGCGAGCAGCCGGAATTCGGTCAGCGTCAGCGCAATCGGCACCTCGGCCGATTCCGTCCGCACGCGCACCAGATAGCTTTCGGTGTCGATCTCCAGATCGCCGACGCGAAGCATACGCGCGGTCGGCGGCGGGCCCGCGCGGCGCAGGATCGCGCGAAGCCGCGCGACGACCTCGGCCGGGTTGAACGGCTTGACGACGTAGTCGTCCGCGCCGCCATGCAGTGCCTGCAGCCGGTCGAGGTCGCGGTCGAGCGCGGTAATGACGACGACCGGCGTATCGCAGCGCCGCCGAAGCTCGGCGAGCACGTCCCAGCCGTTCTTTTGCGGCATCTTCACGTCGAGCAGGATCAGGTCGGGCTTCAGGTGCGATTGAACGTCGAGCACCGCTTGCCCGTCCGCGACGCGGCAGGTGCGAAAACCGTCGTGCTTCAGGTACGCGTCGAGGATGTCGGAGATCTCGGGTTCGTCTTCTGCAATCAGTATCAGGGAGTTCGTCATTGGGTTTGCCGTGCGATGTCGAACCATCGGAGCAGCCCGTTGCCGGGCTGAATCGCGCTGCGCCATTCCGCGTGCTGCCGCGGAGGGCGCAGCGCCCGTCGTTCAGTTCTGCACCACGCTCGTCGAAGGCGCGACGTCCTGTTCCGTCAGGCCGCCGCCGAGCGCCTTGTACAGCGCGACGGCATTGCCGAGCTCGCTGCGACGCAGGTCGAGCAGCGCCTGCCGTGCCGAATAGAGCTGCCGCTGCGAATCCAGCAACTCGAGCCGACCCTCGACGCCCGCGCGATAACGCAGGTTCGACAGGTCGGTGCGGCGTTCGGCCGAGCTGACCACGCGCGTCTGCGCTTCGATCTGGCGGCCGAAGGTTTCGCGCCCGGCGAGACCATCGGCCACTTCGCGGAACGCGGTCTGGATCGCGCGTTCGTATTCGGCCACCGCGCTGGACTTGCGCACTTCCGCGAGGCGCAGCTCGGAGCGCAGCCGGCCGCCCTGGAAGATCGGCACCGTGACCTGCGGCGCGAAGCTCCACACGTTCTGGCCGCCGGCGAACAGGCTGCCCATCGCCGGGCTGAGGAAGCCGATCGACGACGTCAGCGACAGGCGCGGGAAGAACGCGGCGCGGGCGGCGCCGATGTCCGCATTCGCGGCGACGAGGTTCTGTTCGGCCTGCTGGATGTCCGGGCGGCGGAACAGCAGCTCGGACGGCAGCCCGGCCGGCAGTTGCGTCATCACCGGCTGCTGCTGCAGCGGCAGCGCGTCGGGCAGATCCTTCGGCGGCTCGGTGCCGAGCAGCAGGCGCAGCGCGTTGCGCGCCTGCTCGACGGCGCGCGTGCGCGCCTCCAGATCGGCGGTGGCGCTCGCGACCTGGCCTTCGGCCTGCGCGATGTCGACACCGCTCGCCTGATGCGCTTCCTTGAGGCGGCGCGCGAGATCGAGCGACTGTTGCCAGTCGCCGAGCGTGCGTTCGGACAAGCGACGCTGCTCCTGCGCGAGGCGTTCCGCGAAATACGCGTCCGCCACCGCGCCGACGAGCGAAATCTGCACCGCGCGGCGGCCGTGATCGGTTGCGACGTAGCGTGCGAATGCCGCATCCGACTGCGACTTCACGCGGCCGAACAGGTCGATCTCGAACGCGCTGATGCCGACGTTCACGCCGTACTGGTTCTGCGTCGTTTCGAACACTGGCGGGTTCGACTGCGGGTCGGCCGCCGTGCGCTGGCGCGTGAAGTTCGCGCCCGCGCCGATGGACGGCAGGCGCGCCGAGCGCTGGATGCCGTACTGCGCTTCGGCGGCGTCGACATTCAGCGCCGCGAGGCGCAGGTCGCGATTGTTGTCGAGTGCGATCTCGATCAGGCGCTGCAGGCGGCGGTCGCCGAACATCGTGCGCCAGCCGAGATCGGCCGCATTGGCTTGCCGGTCGGCGGCAGCGGCAGCCGTGTAGGCCGTCGGCACCGGCATGTCAGGCTTGACCAGCGTCGGCGCCAGCGAGCATGCCGACAGGGCAAGGACGAGGGGGAGAACAAGCAATCGCATGGCATCAACCTTCTTGTTCGTGGTGTGCAGCGGCAGGTTTCCGGCGGGAGGCCCGCCACGCGGAGACGCGCTCCTGGATACTCATCACGAACACAAAGAAAACAGGGACGAAGAAAACGGCCAGCACGGTGGCGGTCACCATGCCGCCGAACACACCGGTACCGATCGCGTGCTGCGTCTCGGCGCTTGCGCCGGTCGCGATCATCAGCGGTACGACGCCGAGGCCGAACGCGAGCGAGGTCATCAGGATCGGGCGCAGGCGCAGCTTCGACGCTTGCACGGCTGCTTCGATCAACCCCTTGCCTTCCTCGCGCAACTGCTTCGCGAATTCGACGATCAGGATTGCGTTCTTGGCGGACAGGCCGATCACGGTGATCATCCCGACCTTGAAGAACACGTCGTTCGGCAATCCGCGCAGCAGCACCGCGCCGATCGCACCGATCAGGCCGAGCGGCACCACCAGCATCACCGACAGCGGAATCGACCAGCTCTCGTACAGCGCGGCCAGCACCAGGAACACGACGATCATCGACAGCACCATCAGCATCGGCGCCTCCGACGCCGACTGGCGTTCCTGCAGCGACTGCCCGGTCCATTCGACCGCGAAGCCGGGCGGCAATTGCGCGGCGAGACGCTCCATCTCGGCCATGGCCGCGCCGCTCGACTGGCCGGGTGCGGCGCCGCCCGAAATACGCGCGGACGGGTAGCCCTGGAAGCGCACCATCTGCAGCGGCGTCTCGGTCCAGACCGGGCGGACCATTTCGGACAGCGGGACCATACCGCCGGCCGCGTTGCGCACATAGAGCTTCATCACGTTGTCGATCTGCATGCGCGCGGGCGCATCGGCCTGGATGATCACCTGCTGCATGCGGCCCGCGTTCGGAAAGTCGTTCACGTAGGTCGAGCCCATCGCGGTCGACAGCGTGTCGCTGAGCGTCGTGAACGACACGCCGAGCGCTTGCGCCTTCGCACGGTCGATCTCCAGGCGCACGCTCGTGCCGGCCGGCAGGCTGTCCGGATACACGCCCGTCACGATCCTGCTTTGCGCGGCCAGTCCGAGCAGCTTCGCTTCAGCCGCCTTGAGCGCGGCCTCGCCCTGGTTGGCGCGGTCTTCGAGGCGCATCGTGAAGCCCGAGCTGTTGCCCATTTCGTCGATCGCCGGCGGCAGCAGGCTCATCACCGCGCCTTCGGTCACGCCGGCCATCGCCCGCTGGGCGAGCATGCTTTCCTCGAGCGTCGACGAGCCGCCGCGGTTCTTCCAGTCCTTGAGCACCGCCCAGCTCAGCGCGGCGTTCGAGCCCTGGCCGGAGAAGCCGTAGCCCATCACGGAAATGTTCGACTGGATCGCCGCGCGCGAAGCAAGATGCTTCTCCAGCTTCCTGACCACGTCATGCGTGCGCTCGGTGGTTGCGTCCGCAGGCAGCAGGAAGCTGGTCATGAAGTAGCCCTGGTCCTCGTCGGGCAGGAACGACGACGGCAGGTTCCTGAAGCCGAACACCAGCGCGCCCGCGATCGCGACAAACAGCAGCATCACGCGACCCGTGCGGCCGACCAGGCGGCCGACACGCGTCTCGTACCATTTCGTCAGGCGGTCGAAGCGGCGGTTGAACCAGCCGAAGAAGCCGCGCTTCTCGTGATGGCCCGGTTCGACCGGCTTGAGCATCGTCGCGCACAGGGCCGGCGTGAGCGTCAGCGCGAGCAGCGCCGAGAACAGGATCGACACGGCCATCGACAGCGTGAACTGCTTGTAGATCACGCCGACCGAGCCGCTCGACATGGCCATCGGGATGAACACGGCGGTCAGGACGAGCGTGATGCCGACGATGGCGCCCGTGATTTCCTTCATCGCCTTCGACGTCGCGTCCTTCGGCGACAGGCCTTCCTCCGCCATCAGGCGCTCGACGTTCTCGACGACGACGATCGCGTCGTCGACGATGATGCCGATTGCGAGCACCATGCCGAACATCGTCAGCACGTTGATCGAGAAGCCTGTCATCGCCATGATCGTGAACGTGCCGAGCATCGCGACCGGCGCGACGATGGCCGGAATCAGCGTGTAGCGCACGTTTTGCAGGAACAGGTACATCACGAGGAACACGAGCACCATCGCCTCGATCAGCGTGTTCAGCACTTTCTCGATCGAGATCTTCACGAACGGCGACGTATCGAACGGAATCGAGTAGGTCATGCCCGACGGCATCGCCTTGCTCAGCTCGGCCATCCGCGTACGCACGGCATCGGCGGTCTTCACCGCATTCGCGCCCGGCGAGAGCAGCACGCCGGCGAGGGTGGCCGGCTTGCCGTTCTCGCGGTTCACGAAGCCGTAACCCTGCGAGCCGAGCTCGACGCGGGCGACGTCGCCGAGCACGACCCTGGAGCCGTCCGCGTTCGCGCGCAGCACGACGGCCGCGAACTCTTCCGGCGTCGTGAGCTGGCCCTGGACGGTGAGCGGCACGCTCACGCGCTGGCCCGGCAGCGCGGGCGACGCGCCGAGGCTGCCCGGCGCGATCTGTACGTTCTGCTGACCGATCGCGGTCGTCAGGTCGCTCATCGACAGGCCGTAGTTGATCAGCTTCTGCGGATTTACCCAGACGCGCATCGCGCGTTCGGAGCCGAACAGCTGCACGCGGCCCACGCCGTCGATCCGGCGCAGTTCCTCGGCCACGCTGCGCGACATGTAATCGCTGAGCGCGCCTTCGTCGAAGCGGCCGTTGTCGGAACGCAGGCCAACGAGCATCAGGAAGCCCGACGACGCGGATTCCACGATCACGCCGTTCTGGCGCACGACCGACGGCAGACGCGGCTCGACGGTCTTGAGCTTGTTCTGCACGTCGACCTGCGCCATCGCCGGATCGGTGCCGGGCTTGAACGTCACCGTGATCTGCGCGCTGCCGGACGTGTCGGCCGACGATTCGAAGTAAAGCAGGTTCTTGACGCCGGACAGTTCGCGTTCGATGAGGCTCAGCACGCCGTCGTTCATCGTCTGCGGCGTGGAGCCGGGGTAGCTTGCGGTAATCGTGACGGTCGGCGGCGCGACCGACGGATAGCGCGCGATCGGCAGTTGCGGGATCGCGATCAGCCCCATCAGGATGATGAAGAGGGCGATCACCCACGCAAAGACCGGGCGGCGGATAAAGAATTCAGCCATGACTGAAGGCTCCCTGTGACTCAGTGCGCGGACGCGGTGGTGGCCGCGTCAGGCGACTTCCAGTCGGTCGCGGCGGTCGGTGCGCCGTCGATCAGGCGTTCCATGCCTTCGACGACGATCTTCTGCCCGGCCTGCAGGCCCGACTTGATGCGATAGCTGCGGTTCGTCAGCTCGCCGACTTCGACGGCCTTCAGATGCGCGGTGCCCTTCGCGTCGAGCACCCAGACCTGCGGTTTGCCGCCAGCGCGCACGACTGCCTGCTGCGGCACCGTCAGCGCGTTCGCATAGTGGGCGCGCGGAATGCGGGCGCGCACGTACATGCCCGGCAGCAGCTGGCGCTTCGGGTTGTCGACCAGCACGCGCACCAGCACGTCGCCGGTGCCCGGGTCGACGTTGACGCCCGAGAACAGCATGCGGCCCTTCACGTCGTAGCGCGTATCGTCTCCGCGCAGCACGTCGACCGGCAGGCCGTTGCCCGTTGCGCCCGGCTGCGACGCGAGCGCGCCGCGCAGCGATTCGAGCGACGCGGCCGGCTGGCGCACGTCCACGTAGACCTGATCGATCTGCTGGATGCGCGCCATCGGCTGGCTGTCGGTGCTGGCGACCAGCGCCCCTTCGGTCACGAGCGCCTGGTCGATGCGGCCGGCGATCGGGGCTTCCACCGTCGCGAATTTCAGGTCGAGCTGGCGGCGCGCGAGCGTCGCGCGGGCCTGGGCCACGTCGGCGGCCGCCTGGTCGCGCTGCGACACGGCGTCGTCGTACACCTGGCGGCTGATCGCATCGGCTTCGACGAGCGGCTTGAAGCGCGCCGTCTGCACCTTCGCGCGCTCGAGCGCGGCCTGCGCGCGCTGCAGCGACGCCGCGGCCGTATCCATGTCCGCCTTGAACGGCGCCGGATTGATCTGGAACAGCGGCTGGCCCGCGCGCACTTCGCTGCCTTGCTCGAACAGCCGCCGTTGCACGATGCCGCTGACCTGCGGCCGGATCTCGGCGGTCCGCACGGCCGCGACGCGGCCCGGCAGGTCTTCGGTCACGTCGAGGCGCGAGGCTGCCAGGGTCATCGCCGCAACCGGGGTGGCCGGTGCGGCGGCCTGCTGCCCGGCGGGCCCGCAACCCGCCAGCATCGCCGCCACCAGCGCGCATACGGCGCCGTAGCAGCATCGTTTCTGATTCTTCATAGCGACTCCAGGAAGCGCAGGCAGCCCACTGCCTGCTTTGACGGGGTGGAGTTTGCGTCGAATAGTTGGCGTCTTTGATGCGGAAAGATGGAGATTCGATGGAGCGGGAGAAAGGCGCGGAAAAGAAGATGTCGGCAGGCCTTGCCATGCTCCGATGAGTGGGCGCGGCGCTGTATTGTTCCCGGCTGTTTCGCGCGGTGCCGCCAACATTGCGTGTGCAGGCCCCGTCAACGAGGATCGAGCTCGATGTGATCGACAACGACAAGCTCGGCAATGAAGTGCCCGCGCGCGGATGAACGCGGGGCTCGTCGACGAAGACAACCTCGACGACTCGAGTACGGGTGTGCCGTTGGGTGACCTGTTCGCGAGGCTTCAGGCGCGCCGGCCGTTAACCGAAGACAGGGTGGTCACGCGCGGCGACGCGTGCCTGCCCAATTTCATGGTCGACGGCGGCCGCTACTCCGGCTTCATCGATTGCGGTCGTCTGGGCGTGGCCGATCGCTATCAGGATCTGGCTCTGGCGGCGCGCGATATCGAAGCGGATCCCGGCAGCGAATGGCGCGCCATTGTTCGCGCGGTACGGGAGGTTCGATCGTAGCCGCGCTACTGTTCTGCGCCGGCATGTCGCAACGCATCCGCGGCTTCCGTGTTGTCGTGCGTCAGCGCGAGCCGCAGCAGCGACTGGCCGCGCCGATCGACATGGTTCGGATTCGCGCCATGCGCAACGAGCAGCGGAATCAGCTCGAAGCGATTGAACAGCGTCGCGAACCCCAGCGCGGTTTCGCCGGCGCCGTTCGTCTGGTCGATCGGGCAACGCGTATCGATCAGGCGCCGCGCGATGTCGGGTTCGTTCTTGAAGAGGGCGCCCATCAGCGCCGTGTTGCCGTGGCGATCGCCGGCGCATGCATTGGCGCCGGCCGACAGCAGGTAGTCGAGCGCGGCGGGCTGGCCGTCGTAGGACGCGAGTATCACGGCCGTATAGCCGCGGCCGTTGGTGGCGTCGAGCGGATAGCCGGCATCGTGCAATCCACGCAGGATATCGACGCGTCCGACGCGGGCGGCGTCGAACCAGTCGCCGTCATAGCGGCGCAGCGCGGCGGGATCGGCCCTGGAATACGCCGGTTGGTCGGGAAGGTGCGCGCAGCCGGCGATCGCGGCCAGCGCCAGGGCCGTTGCGGTCGCGCGGATCGTGCGTGTCAGGCGTTCTGATCGCATGGGGATGTCCTGATGTGGAGATAAGGCCGACGTGCGCGGCGCAACCCCGCACGTCGACGGCGACCGGAGTCGCGGGATCAGTTCTCGTTCAGCTTCGCCGCGAGCGACTGCACCTGCTGAACGTTCGCGTGGACGGCTTGCGCGAGACGCGTACCGTAGTCGGCGTCGGCCTTGTAGAAGTACGACAGCATCGCGTACTGGTTGCGCGCGTTCGTCACCTTGCCGAGATCGCCGGACAGCGCGGTGATCAGGTCATCCTTGTCCTGCTGCGACAGGCCGCGGTAGTACTCGCCCGCCTGACGGAACAGCAGCTTCTTGCGGATCGCTTCCTGTTGCGTCGTTCCGGCGAGCGCCGTGCGGACGGACTTGTACTGCGGATCCGGCGCGAGCTCGTGCAGCGTCGACGGCTCGTAGTTCACCTCGCCCTTGCGGTCGCCGGCATTCATCTTGCCGTCCTGGTTGTTGTTGACCACCGGCACGACGGGCCGGTTGATCGGCAGGTCCATGTAGTTCGAGCCGAGCCGGTACAGCTGCGTGTCGGCATACGCGAACAGGCGATCCTGCAGCATCCGGTCTTCGGACGGTTCGATGCCCGGCACGAGCCGCGACGGCGCGAACGCCGATTCCTCGGTCGACTGGAAGTAGTTGTCGGGCACGCGATTCAGCGTCATCGTGCCGATCTTGCGTTCGGGGACACCGGTCCAGACCTTCGTGTCGTCCAGTGCATCGAAGTCGAAACGGTTCAAGTCCTTCGGCGTGAGCACCTGCACGTACAGATCCCACTTCGGGTAGTCGCCTTGCTTCAGCGCGCCGTACAGGTCGTTCGTCATCATGTTCCAGTCGCGCCCGATCGACGCGGCAATGTCCTGCGGACGCAGGCCGTGCACGCCTTGCTGGCTTTTCCAGTGGAACTTCACGTAGTGCACGTCGCCGTGCGCATTGACGAACTTGAATGCATGCACCGCGAAGCCGTCCATGCGGCGATACGAATCGGGCATGCCGGCATTCGTGTACAGCATCGTCAGCATGTGCGTCGCTTCGGGCGTGTTCGCGAAGAAGTCGAATGCGAGGTTCGGGTCCTGCACGCCGGTTACGGCGCTCGGCTTGTTCGCGTGCACGAAGTCGGGGAACTTGATGCCGTCGCGAATGAAGAACACGGGCCAGTTGATGCCGACCATGTCCCAGTTGCCCTGCTGCGTATAGAACTTCACCGCGAAGCCGCGCGGATCGCGCGCCTGTTCGGGCGAGCCGCGCGAGCCCATCACGGTGGAGAACCGCACGAACACCGGCGTGCGGGTGCCCGGCGTGAAGACCTTCGCTTTCGTCAGGTCCGAGATGTCTGCGGTCGGCACGAACTCGCCGAATGCGCCGGTGCCGCGCGCATGCACGACACGTTCGGGAATGCGCTCGCGATCGAAGCGCTGCAGTTTCTCGATGAGCGCGGAGTCCTGCAGGAGCACGGGGCCGGCAGGGCCGGCCGTCTGCGAATTCTGGTTGTCGCCGACGGGCGCGCCGCTGTCGCGGGTGAGTTCGGCGGCATGGGGAGAAGCGGAGAGTGCAACGCAGATCGCGGCGACTGCGTGCCGCAGCACGCGATGGGAGGATGAGGACATGACGATGGAACTCCTTGAATCCGATCGGTGGTGGGGAAGCCGACTGAATTAGAAGAGATCGTCAGACGAATGGCTAATTGATATTGGATATGTTTTCGATAGCCGCGGCGTCGGTGCGGGGCGGGCCCGGTCGATGCGGGAGGAGAGAACATATTGTTGCGCGCGCAATGAGTCGTTGCGTTGCGAATGATGCCGCAGTCGTGCATGTATTGCGCGGGCACCGTCAACCCGCGCCTGCCTGCCATCCGAGCCCGAGGCTCTTCTGCAGCGACACATAATCCTTGATCAGTTCGGCTTGCCCGGCGATCACGTTCTGCTGCGCGGACAGCGCTTCGCGTTGCGTGTCGAGCAGATCGATCATCGATGCGACGCCCGCGCGATAGCGCTCGTCCATCAGCGATCGGGAATGCACGGCCGACGTTTGGACCTTGGTGAGCGCAACGACGTGCTCGCGCTGGTGCCCGTAGCGCTGCAGTGCCGAATTTGCGTCCTGCAGCGCGCCGAGCACCGCCTTCTGATAGTTCGCTTCCGCTTCGTCGCGCGATGCTTCGGCCGCGCGCACCGCGCCGCGTGTGCGGCCGAAGTCGAGAATGTTCCATTGCAGATACGGCGCGCCGATCCACGTGAAGTTCTGCTTGCGGAACAGATGGCCGGGGTCCGTCGCGCTGAAGCCGAGATCGCCGAGCAGCGTCACCTTCGGGAAATAGTCGGCGACATGCTCGCCGATCTGCGCCTGGCTCGACGCGAGCCGGCGCTCGGCCGCGCGAATGTCGGGGCGCTGCTTCAGCAAGGCGGCCGGATCGCCGATTGCGACGCTGCCGGGCAGCGTCGGCAGCGGAGCGTCCGGTGTCGACAGCGCGGCGTCGAGCGCACCCGGCGCGCGGCCCGTCAGGATCGCGAGCCGGTCGAGCGACTCCGTCACCTGCGCGTCGAGCGGGATCAGCGACGCACGCGTGCTCTCGACCTGCGTCGTCAGGCGTTCGATGTCCACGTCGGCCGCGATGCCGCGTGCGCGGCGCTGCTGCGTCAGTTCGAGCATCGTCTGTTGCAGTTCGGCCGTGCGCTGCGACAGCGCCAGCCGCTGCTGCTGGTCGCGCAGGTCGACGTAGGCGGTCGCGACTTCGGCGGCGATCGACACCTGGGTGTCCGAGAGATCGGCGTCGACGGCCTCGGCCTGCGCGGACGCGGCTTCGACCGCACGGCGCGTGCCGCCGAACAGGTCGATTTCCCAGGTCGCGTCGAAGCCTGCCGAATAGAGTTGCAGCGGCCCCGAGCCGCCCAGCGACGGCGACGTACCACCCGACTGGTTCGAGCCGTTCGACGGCAGTAATGAGCCGAGCGCGCTGACGTCCGGTTCGCGCATGCGGATGGCCGCGACGGTGGCCGACGATTTCGGCAACTGGGCCGCGCGCTGTTGCGAGAGCTGCGCGCGCGCAGCGCGCAAGCGCGCCTGTGCGGCGTGCAGATCGGGGTTGTATACGAGCGCCGCGGTGATCAGCTCGTCGAGCTGGCGATCGTTCAGCGCGTGCCACCACGCGCTCGGTGCGGGCGCGGCGGTGTCGACGCCGGATGCCGGCGCGCGCACGAAGGTCGGCGCATCCGGCGCGGCGGGCGCGCCATGGTAGTCGGGGCCGACCGTGCAGCCGGCGAGCAGGCACGCGGCCGCGCACAGCGTGAGCGCAGGGCGGCGGGGCAGGGAGAAGGGTTTCATTGCGGAAGACGGTTCAATGGCCGGACGACATCGGCTGCGGCCCGCGCGGCGTTCTCAGCAGCAGCGCGAGCGGCACGCACGCGAGCAGCGCGAGGCCCAGCAGATAAAAGGTTTCGGAATAGGTCATCACGACCGCCTGGATCTGGATCTGCTGCGCAAGCTGTCCGAGCGCACGCAGGTTCGAATACGCGAGATCGCCGGTGTGTGCGAACCAGTTGGCCGCGTAGGCCGACAACCTGTCCTGCCCGATCGGCGAGTTCGCGGTGACCGATTCGCGGAGCGCGGCCGTATGGAAGGTCGTGCGCCGGTCGATCACGGTGCCGATGATCGCGAGCCCGATCGAGCCGCCGAGATTGCGCGCCATGTTGTAGAGCCCGGCCGCGTCGCCCGAGTCTTCGCGCGCGACGGCCGCCATCGACGCCTGGTTGAGCGGCATCATCGCGAGCATCTGCGCGACGCCGCGGATCAGTTGCGACCACACGAAGTCGTGGCCGACGCTCTGCGCGGTCAGGCTGATGTCGAGCATGCAGCTCAGGCAGAACAGCAGCAGCCCCGAGATCACGAGGATGCGGAAATCGACCTTGCCGAGCAGGCGCGGCAGGATCGGCATCACGAGAAAGGCCGGCAACCCCGACAGCAGCATGATCGCGCCGGCCTGTTCCGCGTTGTAGCCGGCGACGATCGCGAGGAACTGCGGCAGCAGGTAGGACACGCCGTACAGCCCGGCGCCGACCGCGGACACGATCACGATCACGCTCGCGTAGCGCGGGTTGCGCATCAGCGACAGCCGCATGATCGGCCGCTTCGCGAAGCGCTGCGACAGCGCGATCAGGATCATCCCGACGAACGACACGACGCTCAGCGTGACGATCGTCTGCGATTCGAACCAGCGCTCGCGCTGACCTTCCTCGAGCACGACGGTGAGCGAGCTCAGCCCGATCGCGAGGCCGGCGATCCCGAGCCAGTCCGCGTTGAAGAACGCGCCCCATTGCGGACGATCCGACGGCAGCCCGAACACCAGCAGCGCCATCAGCAGCAGGCACACGGGCAGGTTCAGGAAAAAGCACCAGCTCCAGTTCACGTTCTCCGCGAGCCAGCCGCCGAGCACCGGGCCGAACAGCGGCCCGAGCAGCACGATCAGGCCGAACAGCGTCATCCCGACCGGTAGCTGCGACAGCGGCAGCCGTGTGCGGATGATGGTCTGCGCGGTCGGGATCAGCGCGCCGCCGGTGAAGCCCTGGCCGATCCGGCCGGCGATCATCATCGGCAGCGAATGCGACCAGCCGCACATCATCGAGAACGCGATGAAGAGCGCGGAATTCGTCAGCAGGAAATTGCGCAGCCCGAACACGCGCGTGAGCCACGCGGCGAGCGGGATCATCACGATCTCCGACATCAGGTAGCCGGTCGAGATCCACGTGCCTTCGGTGCCGGTGGCGCCGATTTCGCCCTGGATCTGCGGCAGCGCGGAGTTCGTGATCGAGATGTCGAGCGTCGCCATCAGCGCGCCGAGCGCGCCGGCCGCGACCGCGATCCAGTCGGTCACGCTAGCGCGGCCTTCGTGCGGCGGCGCGGGTGTCGTCGCGGGCGTGTCAGCCATGGCGCTGCTCGTCGCGGGCCGAGCGCGTATCGACGTCGACCGTCACCGACAGCCCCGGCAGCAGCATGTGCTGCGCGCGGGCGTCCGTGGCGAGGCGGATACGCACCGGCACGCGCTGGACGATCTTCGTGAAGTTGCCGGTCGCGTTCTCGGGCGGCAGCAGCGCGAACTGCGCGCCGGTGCCGGGCGCGAAGCTGTCGACGACGCCGGACAGCGCGCCGTCCGGCAGTGCGTCGACATGCAGTTCGACGGGCTGGCCGATGCGCATCTGGCGGATCTGCGTTTCCTTGAAATTTGCGACGAGGTAGATCGAATTGACGGGAACCACGGTCAGCAGGCGCGTGCCGGGCTGCACATATTGACCGACGCGCGCCGTGCGATCGCCGACGCGGCCGTCGAGCGTGCTGCGCACGATCGTGTTGTCGAGGTCGAGCTGCGCCTGCGCGGCGCTGGCCTGCGCGGCCTCGAGCTGCGCGCGCGCCTGCTGGAGCTGCGCGGTGAACGACACGATCTGCGTGCGTGCGGCGGCGATCGACGCATTGTTCGCGGCGAGCGTCGCGGCCGCCTGATCGCGCGTGCTCTTCAGGTCGGCGACGCGTTCGTGCGTTTCGGCGCCGGTCGCCGCGAGCGGCGCATAACGCGCGTATTCGTCGCTCGCGTGCCGCGCGTTGATTTGCGACACCTTCGCCTGTGCATCGGCCTGTTCGAGATTCGCGTGCTGCTGGCTGATGTCGGCTTCGGCGCGCGCGATATCGGCACGGCGCGCGTCGACGGTGGCCAGCGATTGCGCGAGCGCGACCTGGTACTGGCGGACGTCGAGCCGCACGAGCGGATCGCCGGCCTTCACGGCCTGGTTGTCGCGCACATAGACGTCGGTCACGTAGCCGGCCACCTTCGGCGCGGCCGTCATGCTGTCCGCCTGCAGGTACGCGTCGTTGGTGCTTTCGATGAAGCGGCCGACCGTCCACCAGCGGCCGAGCCAGACGGCGGCGCCGAGGGTCGCGAGCACGGCGGCGACGAGCAGGATGCGCCGCTTCGATCCGACCTTTCCGTTACGCGGCGTTGTTCCGGTTTCCTGACGATTGACTTTCTGTGGCGGGTCTTGCAGCGTCGACATGCTGGCATCCAATTTATTCCAGGTGGAAGAATTATTCCAGTTGCTAAAATTGTGTCAAGTAGAATGTCGGTCGATCGAATGACGAGGAAGGCATGAACGAAGCGAAGAAGCTGCGCCGCACGTCGGCGGGCGGCTACGCGCGCGGCGACGAAACGCGCCAGCGGATCATCGAGGCGGCGATCGAACTGTTCGGCGAACGCGGGTTCGCTGGGGCATCGACGCGCGAGATCGCCGCGATGGCCGGCGTGAACGCGCCGGCGCTCCAGTACTACTTCGAGAACAAGGAAGGCGTTTATCGCGCGTGCGTGGAGACGATCGCCGAGCATGGCTGGGAGGTGTTCGCGCCGTCGGTCGGCCATGCATGGGCGATGCTCGATGCGGACGCGGACGTCGACGTGCTGATCGACGCGTTCGTCGGGCTGCTGCGCGCGCTGTCGGACCGGATGTTCACGGCGCCGAAGACGATGAACCAGCGGATGTTCTTCGCACGCGAGCAGGGCGGCCAGGAGCCGGCGAGCGCGAGCGAAATCCTGATGAAGCGCATGCGCAAGCCGCTCAACGACGTGAGCGCCGAGCTGATCGGCCGCATCTCCGGGCGGCCGGCCGACGATCCCGTCACGCGCTTGCGCGCGCTGAGCCTGTTCGGGCAGATCACGGTGTTTCACATCGCGCAGCGTTCGGCGCTTCAACTGCTCGAATGGGAAGCGTTCGAGGGCGAGCGCGCGGCGCTGCTGATCGAGACGATCGCCGACCAGACGCGCGTGCTGCTCGAGCAATGGCATGCGCAGCGCGACGCGAGTGCCGCCGCGCCTGAAGCCGGTGCGAAGCGGGGGCAGCGTGCCGCGGCGAAGCGCACGGCGAAGCCGGGTACGTCAACGCCCGCGGCGGCAAGCACACGGCGTGCGAGGAAGCCCACCGCGCGTTGAGCGCGGCGCGCCGTTTGCCCTGGCCGGTCAGCCCGGCTTGCGCTCCGGTTCGCCGGGCGCCGGCGGCCGGGCCGCCGTTTCGGTGGCGTTGCCGTTGTGGGTGTTGCTGCTGCCGTCGCCGTTGCTTTCGCCTTCGCCGTTGCCTGCCGGCCGAGATCCATCCGCATACGCGACGAGGCTGCGTTGCGGATTGGCGATCCGGATGCCGCGTTCGCGGAACGTTTCCGCGATCCGCCGGTTGAATTCACGCTGCACGCTCCAGCGCGTCGAGTCGGTGCACTGCATCTGCCCGGCCAGCGCGAGCGCCGCGCCGTCGACCTGGTCGATGCCCCAGTAGCTGAAGTCCGACAGGATGCCGTCGTGGTACTTCGGATCGTCGCGCAATGCGGCGCCGATTTCCTTCAGCGTCGCGATCGCGCGGTCGATGTCCTCGCCATAAGCGATGCTGACCTTGACGGCCGCGTTGCCGAGCCCGCGATTCGTGTTGTTGACGGTCGTCACCGAGCTGAACGGGATCGTGTACAACGACCCGTCGCCCGCGCGCAATCGCACGGTACGAATCGACAGGTATTCGACCGTGCCCGACACGCCGGCGAGCGTGACCCAGTCGCCGACCTGCATCGCGTTTTCCATCAGCAGGAAAATCCCGGTGATGAAATCCTGCACGAGCTTCTGCGAGCCGAAGCCGAGCGCGACGCCGAAGATGCTGGCGCCGGCCAGCAGCGGGCCGACGTTCACGCCGAGTTCGCTGAGGCCCGTCAGCACGACGACCAGCGCGATCATCACGAACAGCAGCGAGCGCAGCATCGGCAGCAGCGTGCGCAGCCGCGCCGCGCGCACGAGATTGCCTTCGCGGGTCCATCGCTGCAGACGGCGTTCGATCGCGATGTTCGCGGCTTCCCATACGACGAGCGCGACGATGGCCGCGATCGCGATCGTCAGCAGCGCCGACGCGAGCCGGTGGCCGATCGTGCCGGTTTCGAACGCGCGGAAGATCGGCACGCCCCAGATCTGCAGCAGCAGCGCGACCGTCACGATGCCGATCGCAACCGATACGATCTGGCGCAGCAGCGGGTAGTAGCGATACGCGTGCAGGTGGACCAGCGTGCGGTCTTCGTCGCGGCGCTGGAACAGCCGCGCGAGCGCGCCGAACACGATGATCGACACGATCCGCATGCCGATCATCGCGGCGATCGAACGGCCGCCGAGCGTGATCAGCACACGGTAGCCGTGATGGACGTCGAGCGCCCACACGAACCACAGTGCCATCACGATGAATACCGCCACGGGCGCCCATGCGTCCGCGAGCGCGTTGCCGACCACCGCGAAGGCCGGATGGTCCGCGCCGGCTGCGCGGATCCGCGCGGCGACCGGCCGGCGGCACTGCAGGATCAGCGCCGAGATCATCACGTGCCCGACGAGCGCGACGGCTTTCAGCAGCGCGATGTGACCGGCCTCGCTGAGCCCGAAGTTCGCGGCGATCTCGATCGCGGCCGTGCTGACGCCGACCACGATCACGATCCGCGCGATCGAGCGTTGCGCGAAGTCGGCCCATGCGTCGCTGATATGCAGCAGCCGCAATTGCCTTGCATCGGGCTGGAACGACAGCCGGCTGACGATCGTGGCCAGCCGGCAGATCACGTAGATGTCGATCAGCGATTCGAGCGCGGATTCGATCGGCGTGCCTGCATCGCCGATCATCGACATCGTCAGGCTTGCGACACCGACGAACACGAGCAGCGGCACCGCGCGCAGCGCGAGGCTGACGAGCGCGCGCGGCATCCGGTGCAACAGTGTGGTGTGACGCCGCGCGTGGCCGCGGCCTTGCGATGACGCGGGTATGGCGTCGTATGCGTCGGCAGTGTCAGGGGCGTCGGGCCGGTCTGACGATTCCGGTGGCGGCGCGTTGTCGTCGTCGGGAGCGGTGCCGCGCGACGAGTCGGCGCGCCGTACCGCCAGCGCGGCCAGCGCACGCCGCAGCAGCCGTTTCGCGAACCATTCGAACAGGAACGCGGGCACGAGCACGGCGATGATGATCCAGACTGCGTGCGTGAGATCCGCGCGCTCGTCGGCGCGCACCAGCCTGTCATGCCACCAGCTTCCGACCGAGCCGACATCGAGCAGCGAGCGCAGCGATTCCTTCAGCGCGCTGCCGATTTCGGTGGTCCAGCGCGACCCTTGCCGGACGAGCATCGACGCGAGCCCGTTCGACGTCAGCGCGGTCGGCGCGGCGGCGGCCGACGCGCCGCTTGCCGCGTCCGCTTCGCTTGCCGCGACCGCGGGTGCGCTCAATGCGCCGACGGCCGCGATCGCGCGCAGCGTCGTTTCGACCTGGGCGCGCTGGCGCGGGTTTTCGAGCACGGTGAGTGCCTGCTGGGCCTGCTGCGGCGTCAGCGCGGGCGCGGTGCCGGAGGCGGCCGACGCGGCGGCCGGTGCGGGAGCGGCCGCGTGCGCAGCCGAGACGACGGCGGCGAGCAGCCAGCCGAGGAGAAGTTGTCGCATGAGTAGGCATGCGGGCGCGCATCGGCGCGCGGCCCGCCGGGCAGAACGATGGACGGAAGTTAACATGATTGCGATCGAAACCGAATAGTTCCATCGACGAACATTCGAATCGGGCATACGCGAGGCAGCGCGGGCGTTTGCGGGCGGCATTTGCGTCGCATCGCGATCTTGTCGGCAGGGGGCGGACGGGCAAGTGCCCGACACAAGACTGTAACGATCCGATATGTGGACACGTCCTTCTTGTCGAATCGTAAGCGCCCTGTAATGCACACCTGTTGGCGACCCGGTGTGCAGATGTGAACCGGGAACGGTTGTTGAACGCGAATGGCGCGTCGTTATACGAGCGTTCGCCCGATCACGAACAAAGGACAATCATCGCAACACGCACGTCGCATTTGATGGCTTCGTATTCCTGAAGAATCACGCGTGCTCGTCGTGAAAAACCGGCAGCACATGCTCGGCGAGTTCTTCGATGACCTCGCGCACGGGCCGGTCGGATCCCGGATTCAGCGTGACGTGATGCGTGCCTGCCGCGCGCATGTCCTGCAGGATGTCGATCAATGCACGGCGCCCGGTGGCATAACCGAGCGACAGCGCGGTGGCGGGTGCATCGGGATGCGTGGCGAGGTCGAGCCGCATCGACACGCCGAACGCGCGAAAGCCCGGCGATGCGAGCCGGTCGACCGCCGCGCGCCACATCGAATAGCGGGCGCGCTGCGTGTCCGGATCGCGGTGATACGTCATCCAGCCGATCGCGTGCCGCGCGATCCAGTCGACGCTTTGTCCGCCCGAGCCGACCGCGAGCATCGGCACCGCGTCGCCGCCGCGCGGCAGCAACGTGAATTCGGGTGCGTCGGGCGGCGCTTCGTCGGGCAGCACGCGCGACGGCACGCCGAGCGCGGCCGCGACGATTTCCCAGTGATTGCGGTAGCGATCGCGCCGCGTTTCCGCGTCGACGCCGAACGCCGCGTATTCAGGCGGCCGGTCGCCGGAGCCGAGCCCGAGGATGAAGCGTCCACCCGACAGCGTTGCAACCGACAGCGCACCTTTCGCGATATGCAGCGGATGACGCAGCGGCAGCACGATCGCGCCGCTGGCGAGCGCGATCTCGCGCGTGCGTGACACCAGGGCACCGAGCAGCACCCACGGATCGAGGTGGCCCACCGGGTCGGGATAGTCGGCACTGTTCAGCGGCACGTCGCGAATCCACAGCGCGCGAAAGCCGAGCGTATCGGCAAGCGCCGCGAGTTCGAGCTGTTCGTTGAAGTCGGCGACGATATTGCCGCCGCGAAGCAGCGGCAGCGTGAGGCCGATCGACAACCGTCCGGCCGAAAAGACGCGGTGTGCGACGTCGGCGCAGGCGAGGGCGGGCGTGGTCATGTCGAATCCCTGGGGGCGGTGCAAAGCGAACGCTCGCCGGTTCGTGCTAACGGGGCGTTCCGTGTCCGAATGCTAACGTGTTTGCGCCGGGCGGGAGCGGGGCGGCCTGCGCCGAACACGGCGCTACGCGATTCGCAGCGTCATGCCGCGCAGCGTGAGGCCGAGGCGGGACGCCACGCGTTGCGGCGCGGTTGTCGCTGCCGGTGCTGTAGAACAGCGTGCGGTAGTCGATATCCAGCCAGTCTTTTGCGTCAGGCATGCGCCGGGTATGGATCTCCGGTGATGCGGCGAGGGGCCGCGCGAAGCGTGCAAGGCCAGGCGCACGCGTCCGGTCATGTGGGCGCCGCCACCGTCGGGCGATTGTAAGTCGATTGGCGGCAGCGCAGATGCACCGCCCCCGATGCCCGCCCGGGCTGCCCCCGGACGAGTCATGTTCCGTGTTTCAGTTCCGAAACATTCGCGCTTTTTGCCGGTGCGCGATCCCCGTCGACGGCCTTGTGTCGGCCCGCGGGGCCTTGCGGAATGAAGCATGGTGCGCTCCTTGCATATCTGTACGTGCCGTGAGTGCAGTCGCCGGCGCAGTCGGCCCGCCGATCGCTTCAGTGGGTCGGACATATCAAAGACGGGGACAAGAGAATGAAAACAGACCGAATCGCAACGTGTCATGTTGCAAACATGAATCGCCGACCTGCCCGGGTATTCGCTTCGCCGTTGATTGCGGCGACGTGAGCGCGCGGCTTTCTGTTCCATCCGAGCAATCGGGTTCGTTCTGAACGACGACGTGCATGCGTGACGCACGAGGCCGACCGGTGCCGGTCGGCCGTCGGGGATGAACCGTGAATGCATGCGGATGGCTCCGGCCTGGATCCCGGATTGTCATTCCGTAGCGCAACGCGAGTCGTCGCGCGGCGGCTCCGTTCGCGCGCCGCGCATGGCTTCGGCGTGACGGGCCCGAAGAACCGGATCGCACCGGAAAGCCGGCCGCGCAACGATGCGCGCGGCATTGCGGAACACGCGTAGTCCAGGGGAAGCGTTTGCCGGCCGCAGCGCGGCGGACGTCGCAATATTGTGCTGTCAGTTGATCCACTACCCCGATGGATCAATTGTTGAAGCGCCCATCGCCGAGTGGCTGATGGGCGTCTTTTTTTGCGCGCCGGTTTGCCGTGCAGGCCGCCGGCCGGATCGCGCGGCGTTCTGTATCATGTGCTGGCGCGCGGGCCGCTCGTGCGGTCGCACGGCTTGCCGGCGCGCCCGATCACGTGTCGCCAACATGAACGATAAAGCCTTGCACGACCCCTCATCTGCCACTGTCGAGCCGGCCGCGCTCGACGCGCTGCATACGTTCGTCGAGCGGCATCCGCGCCTGCTCGTGCTGACCGGCGCGGGCATCAGCACCGATTCCGGCATTCCCGGCTATCGCGACCGCAACGGCCAATGGATGCGCTCGCCGCCGATCCAGCTCCACGAATTCCTCGGCTCCGATGCCGCGCGGCGACGCTACTGGGCGCGCAGCATGATCGGCTGGCCCGTCGTCGGCCGCGCGCAGCCGAACCGGTCGCACATCGCGCTGGCGCGGCTCGGCGGCGCGGGCCGGATCGAGCGCCTCGTCACGCAGAACGTCGACGGCCTGCACCAGCGCGCGGGCAGCGACGACGTGATCGAATTGCACGGCGGGATCAACGGCGTGACGTGCCTCGAATGCGGCGCGCATCATGCGCGCGCGACGATCCAGGCCGCGCTCGAAGCCGACAATCCCGAACTGCTGGGCGCGCAGGCCGAGCCGGCCGCGGACGGCGACGCACACCTCGAATGGGCCGCGCTCGACACGTTCCGGATCCCGGCGTGCCCCGCATGCGGCGGCCTGCTGAAGCCGGCGGTCGTGTTCTTCGGCGAGAACGTGCCGCGCGAGCGCGTGGCGCTGGCCGCGCAGGCGCTCGAGGCGGCCGATGCGCTGCTCGTCGTCGGGTCGTCGCTGATGGTGTATTCCGGTTATCGATTCTGCGTATGGGCGCAGGCGCAGCACAAGCCGGTGGCCGCGCTCAATCTCGGCCATACGCGCGCCGATCCGATGCTGACGCTGAAGGTCGAAGCGCAGTGCGCACCCGCGCTCGACGCACTCACCGCGCGGCTGGGCCTCGCGGGCAACGCAACGGAGCACGCATCGTGACCGGCCCGACACCTGCACCCGATCCGTCCGCGCGGCTGTCGGCGCCGGCGGCCGAACGCAATCGCGGGCCGATCCTCGACGTCTTGCGTCGCGTGCTGCCGGCGACCGGCAGCGTGCTCGAAATCGCGAGCGGCACGGGGCAGCACGTCGTCCATTTCGCGCAGGCGCTGCCGGGCCTGCGCTGGCAGCCGAGCGATCCCGACGCGCACGCGCGGCGCTCGATCGCCGCGTGGATCGCGCATGCGGGCCTCGCGAACGTCGCCGGGCCGCTCGCGTTCGACGTGCGCGACGCATCGTGGCCGGTCGACGCGCTCGACGCGATCGTCTGCATCAACATGATTCACATCTCGCCGTGGGCGTGCACCGACGCGTTGTTCGCGGGCGCGTCGCGCCTGCTGCGGCCGGGCGGCGTGCTGTTCCTGTACGGCCCGTATCGTCGCGAAGGCCGGCATACGGCGCCGTCGAACGAAGCATTCGACCTGCAGTTGCGAAGCCGCGACCCGTCGTGGGGCGTGCGTGATCTCGAGACTGTCGTCGCGCTCGGCCTCGATCGCGGGCTCGACTGCATCGAGGTCGTCGACATGCCGGCGAACAACCTGAGCGTCGTGTTCCGGCGGCTTCCGCACGCGGAGCAATGACACGCAAGCGCGCATCGCCGCCGGGTTTCCACTATCCTTTCGCCTGTGCGCGCGGCCCGGGTCGGGTCGCGCCCTGTTTTTTCCGGAGAATTGACTAATGGGCAAACAAGCAATCGGTGTGATCGGACTCGCGGTGATGGGCCGCAATCTCGCACTCAATATCGAGAGCCGCGGTTACGCGGTGTCGGTGTACAACCGCAGCCGCGAGAAAACCGACGAACTGATCGCCGAATTCCCCGGCCGCAATCTGGTGCCGACCTCCACGCTCGAGGAATTCGTCGCGTCGCTCGAAACGCCGCGCCGGATCCTGATGATGGTGAAGGCCGGCGAGGCGACCGATGCGACGATCGCGTCGCTCAAGCCGCTGCTCGAGAAGGGCGACGTGCTGATCGACGGCGGCAATACGCACTTTACCGACACGATCCGCCGCAACCAGGAACTCGCGCAATCGGGCCTGCATTTCATCGGCACCGGCGTGTCGGGCGGCGAAGAGGGCGCGCTGCGCGGCCCGTCGATCATGCCCGGCGGCCAGCGCGACGCGTACGATCTCGTCGAGCCGATCCTCAAGCAGATCGCCGCGAAGGCACCGTCGGACGACGAGCCGTGCGTCGCGTACATGGGCCCGGACGGCGCCGGCCACTACGTGAAGATGGTCCACAACGGCATCGAATACGGCGACATGCAGCTGATCGCCGAAAGCTACTCGGTGCTGAAGAACGTCGCGGGCCTGACCAACGACGAACTCGGCGCGGTGTACACCGAGTGGAACCAGGGCGAGCTCGACAGCTACCTGATCGAGATCACGTCGAAGATCTTCGGCAAGAAGGACGAAGAGACCGGCAAGCACCTCGTCGACGTGATCCTCGATCGCGCCGCGCAGAAGGGCACCGGCAAGTGGACGAGCCAGAACGCGCTGGATCTCGGCGTGCCGCTGCCGCTCATCACCGAATCGGTGTTCGCGCGCGTGCTGTCGTCGCTGAAGACCGAGCGCGTCGCGGCCAGCAAGATCCTGTCGGGCCCGGCCGCCGCGCCGTTCGACGGCGATCGCGCCGCGTTCGTCGAAGCGGTGCGCCGCGCGCTGTACCTGAGCAAGGTGATCTCGTACGCGCAGGGCTTCGCGCAACTGCGCACGGCGTCCGGAGAGTACGGCTGGAACCTCGATCTCGGGACGATCGCGAAGATCTTCCGTGCCGGCTGCATCATCCGCGCGCGCTTCCTGCAGAAGATCACGGACGCGTATGCGAAGGATCCGGCGCTCGCGAACCTGCTGCTCGATCCGTACTTCAAGGACATCGCCGCGAACTACCAGGCATCGTTGCGCGACGTCGTGGTCGCCGCGGTGAAGGCCGGCGTGCCGGTGCCGGCGTTCGCGTCGGCGGTCGCGTACTTCGACAGCTACCGTTCCGAGCGGCTGCCGGCGAACCTCGTGCAGGCGCAGCGCGACTTCTTCGGCGCGCACACGTTCGAGCGTACCGACAAGCCGGGCAGCTTCCACGCGAACTGGTCGTAACCGGCCCGCGGGGCGGCATTGTTGCGAAAATCTATACTCTGAATAGGGTTTTTCTATCCCGGATGCCGACATTGTTGGCTCCGGGGAAACAGTGTTTTCGCTCTTTCATGGTTTTCCCTAGGGGACGTCGGGACTAAACTCTGTTCCATCGCTGCAGACATGGTGTGTGCGGCGGAGCAAAAAAATCCCGGAGGTAATCATGAAATCGCTGATCGCAACGTTCGCTGCAGCTGCTGTCCTCGCCGTTCCCGCCGTCTCGTTCGCCCAACAGAACGCGCCCGTCACCCGTTCGCAGGTGAAGGCCGAACTGGTCCAACTGCAACAGGCCGGCTACAAGCTGGGCAGCGACCGGACGAACTACCCGGAAGGCATCCTGGCTGCTGAAGCCCGTGTGAACCCGCAACAGAACGTCGCCGCCGCCGACACGACCGGCTATGGCGCGCAACCGGCCGCCGCGCAGGAATCCGGCGCACCGGCCGCGGCAAAGACCGGCTGGCAAGTCAAGCGTATCGCTGACGGCGCACCGGTCTACAAGGGTCGTTAATGGCGCGGCCGCCTCGGCGGCCTGACCTGACCCCATGTAGTACAAACAGCCTGTCGTTCCGCTTTGCGGAACGACAGGCTGTTTTCATTTGTGGCGCCTGCGGCGCCGGTTCCGCTTTGCGGAACGACAGGCTGTTTTCATTGGTGGCGCGTGCTGCGCCGGCAGTCAGTGCAGCGGGCGCCGGCCGCGTCCGATATCCCGGAACAGCGCTTCGGCCGGCTCCAGTACCTGCAGCCACGTTTCGTCGTAGCCGCTCAGCGTGTCGAGCGCCTCGCGCAGCCGCTCGATCGCGAGGACCGGCAGCTCGACGCTGTGGCGCGTGGCGCCCGTCAGGTGCGCGACGCTCGCCAGCTGGACGAGCGCATCGGCCGCTTCCGCGACGTCGGTCGCGAACAGCAGGTGCCGGTTGAGCAATTCGACCAGACCGCTGGAACCGCCGAAATCGTCCGCGTTGAGCTGCACCGAAAGAAACGTCGCATTGTTCATTGTCATGCTCCTCGTTGTCGTTGGATCGCGCTGCGCATCACCGAGTATAGGCGGCGATCGAAGGGGAGAATGTGACGGAGCCGAGACGGCAGACGGCGGCGGCGAGGCAGGCGGAAGACCGGCGGCAGGCCCGCCGGATGGGGTGCGCGGCGCGGCCCGTGGGCCGTCGGCACGCAGGGGCGGGGCCGCAAGATTGTTGCCGGAACCTGCAACTGTCGCGGTCCTGACCGCGACAAATGGTATCTTTGCCGGTCGGAGCGACGCGAAAAAGGGGCCGGTGAGCCCGTTCGCGCCGACGTTCCGCTGTGGAAACTGACGGCCGCGAGAGCGGTCGGATACTGGTTGGTCCGGCCGTCCGGCCGGACATCGTGCGTCGCGCGCCGGAGGGCGGTGGGCGGCGCAACGACGCAAATCCGGGAGGACCCTTGAGAGAAACTATTCCCATCCACGATTCGCTGGCGCGCTGGCTGCCGCAGGCGGCGCTCGTCGCTGCAGCCGTCGCGCTGTCGGGCTGTACGCTGACGCCGTGGACCGACAACTGGCAGCCGGCGCGTTCGTCGGCGTCGACGTCGGCCGCGACGCCGGGCGTGATCGCCGGTTATTACCGCGTGAACCCGGGCGACACACTCGCGGGCATCGCGAACGCCTACGGGCAACGCGTGCAGGACGTGGCGAGCTGGAATCACATGGCGCCCACCGACGCCGTGTTTCCCGGCCAGGTGCTGCGCGTCGCGCCGCCGGTTGCCGCGACGTCGTTCGGGCAGCCGCCCTCGGCGGCCGCACAGCCGGGCTCGCTCGCGTGGCCGGCCACGGGTGTCGTCGCGACGCAGTTTGCGGCCGGCAAGACACGCGGCATCGTGATCGCCGCATCCGGGCCCGACCATTCGGTGCGGGCCGCGGCGAGCGGGCGGGTGGTCTACGCCGGATCCGGCGTCAAGGCGTACGGCCCGCTCGTGATCCTGAAGCACGACAACGGGCTCATCACGGCCTACGGTCACAACGGCAAGCTGCTCGTCAACGAGGGCGATGCGGTGCGCCAGGGCCAGCCGGTCGCCGAGATGGGTACCGACGCGAGCGGCCGTTCGACGTTCGAGTTCGAAGTTCGCCAGAACGGCAAGGTCGTCGATCCGATGAACTTCCTGCCGCGCAGCGGCGGCTGAAGAGCCGCATCGCCACGTGTGCGCCGGGCGGCGCACACGCTCCCGCCTTCTTCCGCGTTCATCCTTCCTTTAGCGTCGCGGTACCGGACTGTCTCGCGCGATTGCCGAGCCAGCGGATGCCCAGTGCGAGTGCCGCCGCACCGAGCGCGATCAGCGAGCACTGGATCGCGACCGGCAGGTAGCCGTGCGGCCGCGGATCGACGAACGGGTAGGGATACCAGTTCTGCAGCGCGCCGCGCACGAGCGTATAGCCGAGGTAGACGACCGGAAAACCGAGCCACGCGAACGCGCTGCGCCGCGCGATCGGCGAGCGCGGCTCCACGTACAGCCAGTCGCACAGCATGACGAGCGGCACGATCCGGTGCAGCACCCAGTTGTTGAACGCCGGCGTGATGTGGCGCAGCGCATCGGGGTGCGCGAGCAGCAGTTCGTAGACGATCGCGGTGATCAGCACGTACAGCACGGCCGCGCCGCGCATCGATTCGTAGCGGGCCGAGCCGGGGCGCGCGATGCGCCAGAGCCCCACGGCCAATATCGCGGCCGCATAGAGGCTGCTCAGTTGCGTGAAGTAGCTGAGGTAGTTGCCGAGATGGACCGCGGGCATGCCCCAGTAGCCGGCGATGCCGTGCAACGTCGTGGACACCGCGAGCAACGCGGCGGTCAGCCGATAGGCCGCAACGAAGAACGCCTTGCTCATGATGCGCGCGCAACGTCGACACCAAAGCTTCATCGTGCCACAGCCGTTCCCGTGCGCGATGCGGATTTTCCATATGGCAGCCCCGTGCGGCGTGCGTCGACGATTCGTCGGATATTTGACCGCGTCGCGCAAACCCGGACGCCCACGCGGCTACAATCGTGGCAACTCTGCCGGGCGCAGGCGGGTTGCGGCATCCGCCCCTCCCCGAATACAACACGAGACGACGCATGAAAAACATCCTCGCGAAACAGACGCGCTACAGTTCGCCCGCGATCTTCTTCCACTGGGCCATCTTCCTGCTGGTGGCGCTGGCCTACCTGGCCATCGAGATCCGCGGGCCGAAAGGCAGCGACAGCCGGGTGTTCTGGATGAACGTGCACCTCACCGCGGGCACGTTCGTGCTCGTGCTGTCGGTGCTGCGCGTGCTGTGGCGGGTCGTCAGCCGCGTGCCGGAAGCCATTCCGCAGGCCGCGCTGCTTCGCTGGCTCTCGACGCTCTCGCATGTCGCGCTCTACGTGTTCATCATCGCGCAGCCGCTGCTCGGCATCATGATGATCAACCTGGGCGGCAAGCCGGTGTCGCTCGACTGGCTCGGCGTGTCGTTCACGCTGTTCGGCCCGGACAAGGCGCTGCGGCCGACGATCAAGGAAGCGCACGAGCTGATCGGCAACGCGTTCTACTTCGTGATCGGCCTGCATGCGCTGGCCGCGCTGTATCACCATTTCATCCGGCGCGACGAGGTGTTGCGCCGCATGGCGCCCTGAGCGTTGCACGTCGCACGTCGGACGCACGCAGCAAGTGGGGGCGCATGGTTGTGTTGACAACCATGCGCCCCCGGTCCGTTTACCGTCATCCCCGGCTGGTCATCGCAGCGAACATTCTGTAACATCTCGGCTGTTTTTTCGTTCCGCTTACTCGCCGCCGCGCATGCTGCACCGACATCGTCACCTGACCGCCTGGCTTGGCGTGCTCGCGATCTGGTTCGCGATCGCGGCGCCGCTGGTGTCGCAGTGGCGCATCGCGCAGGCGGCGACGCCTGACGCAATCGTCTGCAGTGCAGAGCATGGCGCGCATCGGTCGCCCGATGCGGGCCGCATGCACGATCACGCGTTGCATCTCGATGCGTGCGGCTACTGCGGCTTCTTCGCGCACAGCCCCGCGATCGACACGCCTGCCGCTGCATCGTTCGCTTCCGTTTCCGTCGCTTCCGTTTCCGCCGCCGCGCCGCCTGCCGTCGCGGCGCGCGCCGACCGCTATCCGCGCGCGTATCCACGCGCACCGCCCGAGCGCGCCTGACGCGCTTTCTTCCGTTTTATCTACCGCCGATATCCGTGCGGCCCGTCGAGGCCGCGTGGAGGGCGTCACTCGGGCTTTCGATCATGACCATTTTCCAGTTGCGTGCGCCGCGGGCATCACGCAATGCCGGTGCGCGGCGCGTGCCGCGCATGTTGAAACTTACCGTTCCCGCGCTCGCCGTCGGCGCGCTGGCCGCGACTGCTGCCGCAGCCGAAACGACTCGCGCGGCCGGCATGCCTGCGGACGACGCGGCCATGCTGCTGCCGCCCGTCGAGGTCGTTGCGTCGCCGCTGACGACGCCGCTCGTCGTCGTCACGGATCCGAAGGCGCCGCGCCAGCCGCTGCCTGCCAGCGACGGCGCGGACTACCTGAAGACGATTCCCGGCTTCACATCGATTCGCAGCGGCGGCACGAACGGCGATCCGGTGCTGCGGGGGATGTTCGGTTCGCGGCTGAACATCCTGGCGAACGGGATGCCGACGCTCGGCGCCTGCCCGAACCGGATGGATGCGCCAACGTCGTATATCGCGCCGGAAAGCTATGACAAGGTCACCGTCGTGAAGGGGCCGCAGACCGTGCTGTACGGCCCGGGCGCGTCGGCCGGTACCGTGCTGTTCGAGCGCGTGACGCCGCGTTTCGACAAGCCGGGCATGCGTTTCGAGGGCAGCCTCGTCGGCGGCTCGTTCGGCCGCAATGACCAGAACATCGACGTGACGGCCGGCACGCCGGACGTCTACGGCCGCGTGACCGCGAACCACGCGCATTCGCAGGACTACAAGGACGGCAACGGCAACACCGTGCCGTCGCAATGGGACAAGTGGAACGCCGATGCGGCGCTCGGCTGGACGCCCGACGACCACACGCGGGTCGAATTGACGGCCGGTACGGGCGACGGCTACGCGAAGTATGCGGGCCGCGCGATGGACGGCGCGCATTTCCGCCGCGAGACGTTCGGCCTGTCGTTCGACAAGCGGCATCTCGGCGACGTGCTCGACCGGATCGAGGCACGCGTGTATTACAACGAAGCCGACCACGTGATGGACAACTATACGTTGCGGCAGCCGGACCCGACCAGCAGCATGCCGATGCGGATGGCGGCGGAGGTGCGGCGCCGCACGTTCGGCGCACGCGCGGCCGCGACGTTCCGGTTCGGCGACGACTTCAAGCTCGTGACCGGTGTCGACGCGCAATCGAACCGGCTCGATTCGCGCTCGGCGATGGGGCGGCAGAACTACGGCGACCAGCCGTGGGATGCGCAGGCGACGATGTGGAACGCGGGCGCGTTCGGCGAGCTGACGTGGTACGCGAGCGACGTGTCGCGCGTGATCGGCGGCGCGCGCGTCGACTACGCGAGCGCACGCGACAAGCGCGCGACGACGAGCGGGATGATGATGAGCAAGCCGAACCCGACCTTCGACGACGAGCGCGCACGCGTGCTGCCGAGCGGCTTCGTGCGCTACGAGCGCGATCTCGCGTCGCTGCCCGTCACGTGGTACGCGGGGATCGGTCATGCGGAGCGCTATCCCGACTACTGGGAGTTGTTCTCGGCGAAGCGCGGGCCGGCCGGTTCGGTCAACGCGTTCTCGGCGGTACAGCCGGAGAAGACCACGCAGCTCGACATCGGCGCGCAATACAAGAGCGACCGGTTCGATGCGTGGGTGTCGGCCTACGCAGGCTATGTGCAGGACTTCATCCTGTTCAACTACGCGGCCGGCATGATGGGCCCGACCACGCAGGCGACCAACGTCAACGCACAGATCATGGGTGGCGAAGCGGGCGTGTCGTGGTGGCCGGTTGCGCCGCTGCGCGTCGAGACGTCGCTCGCGTATGCGTGGGGGCGCAACGTGGCGAGCGGCGATCCGCTGCCGCAGATGCCGCCGCTCGAGGCGCGCATCGGGCTCGAATACACGCGCGGTGCGTGGTCGGCCGGCGGCCTGTGGCGGATCGTTGCGCCGCAGCATCGTTACGCACTGAATGAGGGCAACGTGGTCGGCAAGGACTTCGGCCCGAGCGCCGGATTCGGCGTGCTGTCGCTGCATACGCAATACAACGTCAGCAAGACCGTGCAGGTGTCGGTCGGCGTCGACAACGTGCTGAACAAGGCCTACGTCGAGCATCTGAACCTCGCCGGCAACGCGGGCTTCGGCTATCCGGCGAACGCACCGGTGATGGAACCGGGCCGTACCGCATGGGTACGCGTGAGCGCGAAGCTGTAGTGCGTTGCGCGTGTGCGTTGCAGCATGCGCGCGCATGGACGCGGCCCCGCCCGAACGGGCGGGGCGCGTCAACCGATTAGAGAACCGTGTCTAGTCGGGGCGCAAACGTTGGCCACTCGTGTTTCACTCCGGCATTCGACGGTCACGGCGTACGCGAGGGCGCTGCGTGCGTCGATTCGATTTCATTCGCACCGGCAGCACAATAATCAGGAGAACATGCATGGCCAGATCGATGCGTTCCAGGGTGGTGGCAGGGGCAGTGGCATGCGCGATGAGCGTCGCGCCGTTCGCGGGGACGACCGCGGTGATGACGCTTGCGACGACGCACGCGGCAATGGCGGCGACCGTGCCCGCCGACGACTACGCGACGACGCGTTATCCGGTCATCCTCGTGCACGGGCTCACGGGTACCGACAAGTACGCAGGCGTGCTCGAGTACTGGTACGGCATCCAGGAAGACCTGCAGCAGCATGGCGCGACCGTCTACGTCGCGAACCTGTCGGGCTTCCAGAGCGACGACGGGCCGAACGGGCGCGGTGAACAGTTGCTCGCGTACGTGAAGACGGTGCTTGCCGCGACGGGCGCGACCAAGGTCAATCTCGTCGGCCACAGCCAGGGCGGGCTCACGTCGCGTTACGTCGCGGCCGTCGCGCCCGATCTCGTCGCGTCGGTGACGACGATCGGCACGCCGCATCGCGGTTCCGAGTTCGCCGACTTCGTGCAGGGCGTGCTCGCATACGATCCGACCGGGCTTTCGTCATCGGTGATCGCGGCGTTCGTCAATGTGTTCGGAATCCTGACGAGCAGCAGCCACAACACGAACCAGGACGCACTCGCGTCGCTGAAGACGCTGACGACCGCCCAGGCCGCCACGTACAACCAGAACTATCCGAGCGCGGGCCTTGGCGCGCCGGGCAGTTGCCAGACCGGTGCGCCGACGGAAACCGTCGGCGGCAACACGCATCTGCTGTATTCGTGGGCCGGCACGGCGATCCAGCCGACGCTCTCCGTGTTCGGTGTCACGGGCGCGACGGACACGAGCACCATTCCGCTCGTCGATCCGGCGAACGTGCTGGACCCGTCGACGCTCGCGCTGTTCGGCACGGGCACGGTGATGATCAACCGCGGCTCGGGCCAGAACGACGGGCTCGTGTCGAAGTGCAGCGCGCTGTACGGCCAGGTGCTGAGCACGCGCTACAAGTGGAACCATATCGACGAGATCAACCAGTTGCTCGGCGTGCGTGGCGCGTTCGCGGAAGATCCGGTCGCGGTGATCCGCACGCATGCGAACCGTCTGAAGCTGGCGGGCGTGTAATCGATGGCGGCACGTGAAGGGCGCGCGCCGCTGGCGCGGCGCGCCGCGGTCTACGGTGTCGTGGGGCTGGCGGCGATCGCAGGCATCGCGATGTGGAGCGGGGCGGGATGGCATCGCGGTACGGGTAGCGCCGGCGAATCGCCCGATGCGGCGGCGGTGGGCGGCGTGGCTGCGGCACCGCCGCAGGCCGCCGTGCCGGCGAGTGCGGGCCTGCCGTCGTCGCTGGCCGGCTCCAGTGCGCCGCGGCTGCCGCTCGATGCGGGCGGCCATCTCGCGAAGGTGCGCGCGGTGCGCGATTTCTTCGACTACTGCCTGACCGCGCAGAGCGACCTCAGCGCGGCCGCGCTCGATGCACTCGTCGTGCGCGAGATTGCCGCGCAGCTCGACGGTACGGCGGCGCAGGCCGAGGCGCTCGACGTGTGGCATCGCTATCGTGCGTATCTCGACGCGCTCGCGAAACTGCGCGATGCCGGCGCGGTCGACAAGTCCGACCTGGGCGCGCTGCAGCTCGCGCTCGACCAGCGCGCATCGATCGCGTATCGCACGCTCGGCGACTGGAGCCAGCCGTTTTTCGGCGCGGAGCAGTGGCGGCAGCGCTACGATCTCGCGCGGCTGAAGATCGCGCAGGATCGCACGCTGACCGATGCGCAGAAGGCCGAACGACTCGCGGCGCTGGAGCAGCAGATGCCGGCCGACGAACGCGCGGCGCAGCAGCGGGTCGACCGGCAGCGGGCCGCGATCGACCAGATCGCGCAACTGCAAAAGAGTGGGGCGACGCCCGATGCGATGCGCGCGCAACTGACGCAGACGCTCGGGCCCGAGGCCGCCGCGCGCGTCGCGCAGATGCAGCAGGACGACGCAGCGTGGCAGAGCCGCTACGCAGACTATGCGGCGCAGCGCGCGCAGATCGAATCGGCCGGCCTGTCGCCGCAGGGCCGCGACGCGCAGATCGCCGCATTGCGGCAGCGCGTGTTCACGAAACCCGGCGAAGCCGTGCGCGCGGCGTCGCTCGATCGCGGGGCGGGCAGCGTGCAGTAACGCGGGCGGCGCCGCGTGTGACCGCCCCTATGCCGCGCGCGTGATGTGCCGCGGCAGATGCTGCTCGATGGTATTCGCGAGCGTGTCGAACGCGGGCCCGATGCTTTCGTGCGGGACGCACGCATAGCCGAGCAGCAGGCCGCGCTGCGCGGTGTCGCGGTTGCTGTAGTAGCTGGTGAGCGGGCGCACGATCACGCCCGCGTCGAACGCGCTCTGCGTGACCGCGCGATCGTCGCACGTGTCGGGCAGTCCGAGCACCAGGTGCAGGCCGGCCTCGTCGCCCATCACGGGCAGCGCGTCGCCGAAGCGCGCGCGGATCGCGTCGATCATCAGTTGCCGGCGCTCGCCGTACAGCGTGCGCATCCGCCTCACGTGCGAGGTCAGGTGGCCGTCCATGATGAATTCGGCGAGCACGGCCTGCTGCATCAACTGGCCTTCGCGGTACAGCTCCGACAGCCCGGTACGGAAGGTATCGACCAGATGCTCGGGCACGACCATGTAGCCCATCCGCAGGCCCGGGAACAGCATCTTGCCGAGGCTGCCGACGTAAATCACGCGGCCGCCGTCGTCGAGCCCCTGCAGCGACGCGAGCGGCCGGCTGCCGTAGCGGAATTCGCTGTCGTAGTCGTCCTCGATGATCCAGCAGCGGTGCTGGCGCGCGTATTCGAGCAGCATCCGGCGGCGCGCGAGGCTCATCACCATCCCGAGCGGGTACTGATGCGACGGCGTGACGAGCACGAGCCGCGGCGGATGCTGCATGTCGCTCGCACGCGGCGCGAGCCCTTCCTGGTCGACCGGCACCGGCGCGAGCGTGAGGCCGGCCGCCTGCAATACGCTGCGCACGCCCCAGTAGCACGGTTCCTCGACCCATGCGCGATCGCCGATGTCGGACAGCAGCCGCACCGCGAGATCGATCGACTGATGAATGCCGGTCGTGATGATCACCTGGTCCGGCGAGCATTTGACCGAGCGCGCGACGCGCAGGTAATCGGCGAGCGCGCGCCGCAATGGCCGGTAGCCGCCGCCCGGCGCATAGGTCAGCAGCTCGGGGTTGGCCTCCTTCCATAACCGCGCCTGCAGGCGGCTCCACGTGCGGCTCGGAAACTCCGACACGTCCGGCACGCCCGGCATGAACGCGCCCCACTGGCGCCGCGACACGCCCGCGTGCTCGATCAGTTGCCGGCCGCGCATCGACAGGCTGCCCTGCGCGTCCGGCAGCGGCAGCGTACCGGCGTCGAACGGCGGCGGCGCGGCGCCCGGTGCGTGAATCGCGGCGGCGTCCGGCCGCGTGTCGGCCACGTAGGTGCCGCTGCCGGTCGTCGTCAGCACGTAGCCTTCGGCCGTCAACTGGTCGTATACGTGCAGCACGGTATTGCGCGCGATCGACAGGTCCGCCGCGAGCGTCCGGGAGCTGGGCAGTTTCGTCCCTGGCCCCAATTCCCCGGTCAGGATCGCCTGCTGCATCTGCTGCAGCAACTGCCGGTACATCGGCTCGGTCGAGCCGCGGTCGAGGCGGGCGGAGAGCCAGTCGGCAAGGATCACGGTATCCAAAGTGGTCCTACTAGTAATATTGAAATGGTTCCCTATTGTAGAACCGTGGGCGCCGTATAGTGGCTCGCATCTTGAAAACAATTGTCGCGCAGCAAGGGGACAGCCACGATGAAGTCCGATGATGTGATCGTCAGTTTTCGCGGTGTGCGGAAGACTTATGACGGCGAAACGCTGGTCGTCAAATCGCTCGACCTCGATATCCACCGCGGGGAATTCCTGACGCTGCTCGGGCCGTCGGGTTCGGGCAAGACGACCTGCCTGATGATGCTCGCCGGTTTCGAGTTTCCGACCGGCGGCGAGATCCGGCTCGACGGCGAACTCCTGAACAACGTGCCGCCGCACAAGCGCAACATCGGCATGGTGTTCCAGAACTACGCGCTGTTTCCGCACCTGACGGTCGAGCAGAACGTCGGGTATCCGCTGACCGTGCGCAAGCTGCCGGCCGCCGAGCGCGCGGAGCGCGTCGCGCATGCGCTGAAGATGGTGCAGATGGAGCGCTTCGCGAAACGTTATCCGGCGCAGTTGTCGGGCGGCCAGCAGCAGCGCATCGCGCTGGCGCGTGCGCTCGTGTTCGAGCCGAAGCTCGTGCTGATGGACGAGCCGCTCGGCGCGCTCGACAAGCAACTGCGCGAACACATGCAGTACGAACTGAAGGCGCTGCACGAAAAGCTCGGCGTGACCTTCGTGTACGTGACGCACGACCAGGGCGAGGCGCTGACGATGTCCGATCGTGTCGCCGTGTTCGACAAGGGCATCGTGCAGCAACTCGACACCGTCGACCGCCTGTACGAATCGCCGTGCAACGAATTCGTCGCGAACTTCATCGGCGACAGCAACCGGCTGCGCGGCACCATCGCGCGCGTCGACGGCGAATTCTGCGAGTTCCGGCTCGACGACGGCACGCAACTGGTCGGCCGCCATATCGGCGAAGCCGCCGAGGGCGCGTCGGCCGTCGCGTGCATTCGCCCCGAACGCATGAGCCTTGCCGCGCACGGCGCGAACGGGCACGCGAACGGCGCAGCCGCGAACCGGCTGACCGGCGAGGCACGCAGCCTCATCTATTTCGGCGATCACGTGCGCATGCGCTGCGCGCTGCCGGGCCAGGACGAATGCTTCGTGAAGGTGCCGCTCGGCACCGGCGCGCTCGACGCGTTCTCGCCCGGCGCGCCGGTCTCGCTCGCATTTGCACCCGAACACCTGCGCGTGTTCGCGTGAGCAGGGTTTCCCCGATTTACCGCAGCACGTCGTCAACAACAACTGCCCACTTCCACCACGAGAGGAGAGGAACCATCATGAAACGAGCAAGCTTTACCGCGCGCCGCACCGCGCTGGCACTGGCGCTCGCCGTCGTCGGCGCATCGGCAACGGCCGCCGAACTCACGGTCGTCAACTTCGGCGGCGCGAACGGCGACGCGCAGAAGGCCGCGTTCAACCAGCCGTTCGAGAAGGCGACGGGCAACAAGGTCACCGCCGTCGAATACAACGGCGAGCAGGCGAAAGTGAAGGCGATGGTCGAGGCGAAGCACGTCAACTGGGACGTGGTTGAAGTCGAGTCGGGCGACCTGAACCGCGGTTGCGACGAAGGGCTGTACGAGAAGCTCGACTGGTCGAAGATCGGGAAGAAGTCCGACCTGATTCCGGAATCGCCGCAAGTGTGCGGCGTCGGTTTCTTCGTGTGGTCGACGGCGCTGTCGTACAACGCGGACAAGCTGAAGTCGGCACCGACCGGCTGGGCCGATTTCTGGAACGTGAAGAAATTCCCCGGCAAGCGCGGGATGCGCAAGGGCGCGCGCTACAACCTCGAATTCGCGCTGATGGCCGACGGCGTCGCGACGAAGGACGTGTACAAGGTGCTCGGCACGAAGGCCGGCCAGGACCGCGCGTTCAAGAAGCTCGACGAGCTGAAGCCGTACATCCAGTGGTGGGAAGCGGGCGCGCAGCCGCCGCAGTTCCTCGTCGCCGGCGACGTCGTGATGTCGACCGCGTACAACGGCCGCATCGACGCCGCGCAGAAGGAAGGCAAGAACCTGAAGGTCGTGTGGAACGGCAGCATCTACGACCTCGACTACTGGGCGATTCCGAAGGGCTCGCCGAACAAGGCGCTGGCCGAGCAGTACATCGCGTATTCGCTGACGCCGAAGCCGCAGCAGGCGTATGCGCAGCACATCGCGTACGGTCCCGCGAACATTGCCGCGATCAAGTCGCTCGACGCGAAGACGCTCGCGAACCTGCCGAACTCGCCGGCCAACGGCAAGAACGCGGTGCTGGAGGACATCGGCTTCTGGACCGACCACAGCGACGAGCTCGAGCAGCGCTTCGCCGCGTGGGCGACGAAGTAACCGTTCAGGCATCCTGATGCAACCTGCCGCGCGGCGCGTCGTTCGCGTCGCGCGGCATTCCGCCGGAGCGTGCCCGGCCGGAGAGAACCGTTGAATACGATGACGATCGCGCCTTCCTCGCCGTCGACAGCCGCGCTCAAGCGCGAGCTGAAGGCCGCCGAGGCCCGCAAGCGCACGATGGCGCTGATGCTGGTCGCGCCGCTCGCGATTTTCCTGCTGCTGATCTTCGTCGTTCCGATCGGCACGCTGCTCACGCGTGCGGTGCAGAACCCCGAGATCGCGACCGCGTTGCCGAACACGGTCGCCGCGCTGTCCGGCTGGGACCGCAAGACGCCGCCGGCCGACGCCGCGTACGTCGCGCTCGCGGCCGACATGACGAAGGTGGCCGACAGCGAGGCGATGGGCGCGCTCGCGCGGCGCCTGAACACCGAGATTCCCGGTTATCGCTCGCTCGTCGCGAAGACGGCGCGCGCGATGCCGCTGAAGGGCGACAACGATGCTGCCGCCGCGACGCTCACGCCCGCGCAGACGCGCGCGAAATTCATCGAGCTCGACTCGCGCTGGGGCGACGTCGCGTACTGGCAGTCGATCGCGAAGAACGGCAGCCAGGTGTCGCCGTTCTACCTGCTCGCCGCGCTCGACCACAAACAGGACGGGTTCGGTCACATCGTGCAAGCCGATCCCGACCAGTCGATCTATGTCGCGATCTTCGGCCGCACGTTCGTGATCGGCATCGCCGTCACGCTGTTCGCGCTGCTGCTCGGCTACCCGCTCGCGTACTGGATCTCGACGCTGTCGGAGCGGCGCGCGAACCTCGTGATGATCCTCGTGCTGATTCCGTTCTGGACGTCGGTGCTCGTGCGCGTCGCCGCGTGGATCGTGCTGCTGCAGAGCGAAGGGCTCATCAACACGGCGCTGATCGGCAGCGGGCTGATCTCGCATCCGCTGACGCTGCTGTTCAATCGCATCGGCGTGTACATCTCGATGACGCACATCCTGCTGCCGTTCATGATCCTGCCGCTGTACAGCGTGATGAAGTCGATCCCGCCGACCTACCAGCGCGCGGCCGTGTCGCTCGGCAGCCATCCGTTCGCCGCGTTCTGGCGCGTGTACGTGCCGCAGACCTATCCGGGCGTCGGCGCGGGTGCGCTGCTCGTATTCATCCTCGCGATCGGCTACTACATCACGCCCGCGTTGCTCGGCGGGCCGAACGACCAGATGGTCAGCTACTACGTCGCGTACTTCACGAACGTGACGATCAACTGGGGCATGGCGTGTGCGCTCGGCGGGCTGCTGCTCGCGGCGACGCTTGTGCTGTACGCGGTATATGGGCGCTTCACGCGCACCAACGTGAGCCTCGGTTGAGCGCCGCGCACCAGGAAACGGGAAAGGGAATCCGACCATGAAACTCGCCAGGCCGCTGTTCGCGCCGCACATGTCGTTCGTCGAGCGCGCGTGGTACGTCGCATTGCGCGTGCTCGTCGTGCTGACGCTGCTGTACCTGATCCTGCCGGTGCTCGCGATCGTGCCGCTGTCGTTTTCGTCGAGCACGTTCCTCGTCTATCCGATCCCGGGTTTCTCGATGCGCTGGTACGAGAACCTGATCGCGTCGGACGAGTGGCGGATGGCCGCGAAGAACAGCTTCATCGTCGCGCCGTCGGCCACCGTCGTCGCGACCGTGCTCGGCACGCTCGCCGCGATCGGTCTCACGAAGGCCGACTTTCGCGGCAAGGGGCTGCTGATGGCCGTGCTGCTGTCGCCGATGATCGTGCCGGTCGTCGTGGTCGGCGTCGGCATGTACCTGTTCTTCGCGCCGCTCGGGCTCGCGAATACCTATACGGGGCTGATCGCCGCGCATGCGGCGCTCGGCGTGCCGTTCGTCGTGACGACGGTCGCCGCGACGCTGCAGGGTTTCAACCAGAACCTCGTGCGCGCGAGCCTGTCGCTCGGCGCGAATCCCGTGTCGACCTTTTTCCGCGTGACGCTGCCGGTGATCGCGCCGGGCGTGATGTCGGGCGCGCTGTTTGCGTTCGCGACGTCGTTCGATGAAGTGGTCGTCACGCTGTTTCTCGCGGGTGCGGACCAGACGACGCTGCCGCGCCAGATGTTCACCGGCATTCGCGAGAACATCAGCCCGACGATCGCCGCGCTCGCGACGATCCTGATCATTTTCTCGACGAGCCTGCTGCTCGCGCTCGAATGGCTGCGCGGACGCAATGCGCGGCGCGCGGTGACCTGATCTGATCTGATCTGGCGCGACGGCGGCGCACGCACGCCGAGCATCGGCGCATCGGTGCGATTCCGATGCGAGGTGCCGCCGGCAGACGCGACCGGGTCTGCCGCCAGCGCCGGCGCGACGAAAACGGGCACGAGCCCGGAAGGCCGCCCGGCGCTCGCCGGAGCGTCGATCGTTGTGCGCTCAACGATGCCGCGCGCATGGCACGGCATCGCACGAAGCTTTCGTTTCGCTGACTGACGACGCGGCCGCCTGCACGTTCGATGCGGCTCTGCAACAATACGGATCGCGGCAGCGCGCGCGCCGGTCTTGCCGTCCGGAACGCACGCCGCCGCGCCGCTCAATCCGCGACGCCGCGCGTCGCCCGTCAGCCGAGCCTCATCTTGTCCGAATTCGCATCCTCCGCCGGCACCCGCGAGCCGGCCGTCAACTGGCGCGCGATGTCCGCCGTGCTGCTGGCCGTCGCGCTCGCGACGCTCGACACCGCGATCGCGAACACCGCGCTGCCGGCGATCGCCGCCGACCTGCATGCGTCGCCGGCCGCGTCCGTGTGGATCATCAATGCGTACCAGCTCGCGATGGTCGCGACGCTGCTGCCGTTCGCGTCGCTCGGCGATATCGTCGGCCACAAGCGCGTGTATATCGCCGGGCTCGCGGTGTTCACGCTCGCATCGCTCGGTTGTTCGCTCGCATCGACGCTGCCGATGCTGACGGCCGCACGGATCGTGCAGGGCTTCGGCGCGAGCGCGATCATGAGCGTCAACGTCGCGCTGATCCGCGGCCTGTTTCCCGCGCACCGGCTCGGGCGCGGCGTCGGCTTCAACGCGCTCGTCGTCGGCGTGTCGTTCGCGGTGGGGCCGACGATCGCGTCGCTGATCCTGTCGGTTGCCGCATGGCCGTGGCTGTTCGCGGTGAACGTGCCGCTCGGCGTGTTCGCGCTTGCAGTGGCGATTCCATCGCTGCCGCAGACGGCGCGCGGCAAGCATGCGTTCGATCCGGTCGCCGCGCTGTTCAACGTGATCACGTTCGCCTCGCTGATCTTCGCGCTCGGCGAATTCGCACAGCGCGGGCCGCTGCGTATCGTGCTCGCGGCAGCGGCGGTCGCGCTGATGTTCGGCTGGCTGCTGATCCGCCGCCAGGCCGGGCACCCGGCGCCGATGCTGCCGGTCGACCTGTTTCGCCGGCCCGTATTCACGCTGTCCGCGCTGACCGCCGTGTGTGCATTCGCCGCGCAGGGGCTCGCGTTCGTGTCGCTGCCGTTCTATTTCGAAACTGTCCTGCATCGCAACGCGGTCGAGACGGGGTTCCTGATGACGCCGTGGTCGGCGATCGTCGCGCTTGCCGCGCCGATCGCGGGCCGGCTCTCGGATCGATACGCGCCCGGCCTGCTCGGCGCGATCGGGCTTGCGTTGCTGAGCGCGGGCATGGTGTCGCTCGCCGCGCTGCCGGCGGCGCCGAGCGTATTCGACATCGGCTGGCGAATGATGCTGTGCGGCGCGGGTTTCGGCTTCTTCCAGTCGCCGAACCTGAAGGCGCTGATGTCGAGCGCGCCGCCCGAGCGCAGCGGCGGCGCGAGCGGAATCATCGCGACCGCGCGGCTGATCGGGCAGGCGACCGGTGCGGCGCTCGTCGCGCTGTCGTTCGGGATCGCGGGGCGCCACGGGCCGACGCTCGCGTTGATGCTCGGTGCGGGTTTCGCCGGGGCCGCGAGCGTCGCGAGCGGGTTGCGGCTGTTTGCGCCGTCGCATCGGAACGGTGTGCCGGCCGCGCCGGAGCGTGTGAAGGAGCCGGCAACGGAATAGGGTGATGCGCGAATACCGCGCGACCTGAACGCAACAAAGCCGGCGCGCGGCAAACGACTGCCGCGCGCCGGCTTTCACATATCGCTCAGAACCCGCCCGACTTGATCAACTTGTTGAGGTTCGCGATGTTGAGGCTGCCGAAGCCGGTCGTCAGATCCCAGCCGGTGCCGGCGGTGTAGCCATACCCCTGATAGCCGTTGTTCCCGGACACGACGTCATAACGCACGAGCGACGGGTTCGACGGAATCGCGCTATACAGGTTGCCGGCCGGGAAACCGAGGCCGGTGCCGTTCGCCGCGAGCAGGCGCGCCCAGAAGCCCGTGAAGATCGGCGCGGCGAGACTCGTGCCGCCGATCTGCTGCAACTGGCCGTAGTTGTAGATGTACGCGCCCGTGCTTTGCGCGGCGTCGAACGATACGTCCGGCAACTGGCGGTTGCTGCCCGACTGCCACGACGGCGCCGGCAGGATCGTGCTGACGCCGCCGCCTGTCGCCCACAGCTTGCCGTTGCCGTCGAGGCCTTCGTTCCACACCGTTTCGTTCGAGAAGGCGCCCGACGATGTCGTGTAGAGCGTCGTGCCGCCGATCGCGAGCACGTGCGGCGACGAAGCCGGCCACGACACTGTGTAGTTCGAGCCGTCCGGATAGCCGCGGTTGTTGCACTCGTACACGCCTTCGTCGCCCGACGACACCGAGAACGTCTGGCCTTGCGCGGCGGCCGTCGTGAAGATCTGCTCTTCGGCGTCGATCGTGCCGTCCGCGTTCGCGTCGGTTTCGCACCAGCCGAGCGACACGTTGATCACCTTCGCGGTGTTGTCCGACACCGCGCGGTTGAACGCCTGCGTGAGGCCCGTGTTGCCCGAGGCGTTGAGGTCGGCCATGTAGAACACGAGCTTGCCGACCTGGCCGCCGGCCGAGCCGACGATCGACTGGCTGTCGAGATCCCATTCGCCCTGGCCGTCCTGGTCGTCGCTGTAGCTGCCGCTCGTGCCGTTGGTCTTGACGGTCTGCGTCGAGACTGTGCCGTAACCGTTGCTCGACGTGAACTGCTTCAGGTCCTGCAGCGTCTGCGACACGCCGCCGATCGTGATGATGCCGACGGTCACGCCGGCCGCGGTCGGCACGCCGGTCGCGTTGTAGAGGCCCGGGAATTCCTTCGGATAGTGGCCCGTCGCCGTGCCGGCCGCGAGCGCCTGCGGCTTCGCCACGTTGCCGACGCGCAGCATCGGATGTGCACGCGCGACGCTCTGCAGTCCGAGCACCGAACCGACGACGTTGCCGAGCGCGCTCGGCACCTGTGCGGTCGATGCGTTCGCGAAGCCCGAGCGGCCCGCGTACTCGAAGTGCACGAGCGACGTGTTGAACGCGGTCTTCACGGTGCCGGCCGTGCCGCGCGCGGACACCAGCAGCCGGTTCGGCGCGACCTCGATGTTCACGAAGCCGCTCTTGCGCAGATAGTCGACGATCGACTTCACCTGCGCGTCGGTCGGCGCATAGCTGGCGAGGAACTGCTCGTGCGTCAGGTACTGGCGGTAATGCGCGCTGCCGGGCCGGTTCACGTCGCGCGCCAGTTGCTTGAGCTGCGCGGCGTTGCGCAGCTTCAGGCTGACGACGACGTCCGTTGTCTCGCCGGCCGCGAGTTCGAGCGACGGCGCCGCGCTGCGCGCCATCAACTGCGGGCCGGTCAGAAAGGCCTTCGTGTGGGTATCGACCCAGTCCGTCGTCGCGTGCGCTGCGCCGGCGGCGAGCACGAGCGGCCATGCGCACGCAAGGTGGCGGGGCGAAGGAAGGGGCAGGGCAAACCGGGCATTCCTTTTCATCGGGAGTCCTTTTTAGGAGAGACGACGTTGCTGGAGCCCTCAGCCCTTGTGGGGCCGCGAGCGGTGACGAGCGTAGGGTGTCGGTGCCGTTCAGGTAGCTGCCAGTTTCCATAGCTGTCAGTTCTGACATCGGCGTGCGGAATCTCGCGTGATGCGCGGTGAACGCGGCGAGCGGCGGTCGCCGACGAGGGAACCGGTTCGCGACACGACGGCACGACGACGCGCGACGTTCGCGCGCACGAGTCGTTCGTCGCCGCGCCGGAACGTGCGCGATGACGTCGCGGACCGGCATGCGCATGCGTGCTTCGCGACCGGGCGTGGATGCAGTCCGAGTCGCACTATGTGGTCAAACGATGCGATGCGGGCCGAGCCGCCTCGCGCATGCACAAAAACAGGGCCGGCCGATCGCAAACGTTTCCCGAACTGTGGAACAGCGCGAGGCCCAGTCTTGCAGGCGGCTTTCGGCCGCGAGGCCGCCGCCGTGAATTAGAGCAAACTCTCGAATCCGGACGGGCGAAGCAGACGTGATCCGGTGACATGCGAAGCCTTCGGTTTGCCCGCTTCCGGCGCGATTGCGCCCGACGCGAAGCGCGTCGCATGCGGCAGCGGCGCGCATCGGCATCCGCGAAATTCCTTCTTGACTCTTGCCGTTCAGCAGATATGCTTCAATCCATAACCAACGGGTTATGAATTTGGACATGCAGAACGCTCACGACATGCTTTTCAGGACGCTTGCCGATCCGACGCGCCGCGCGCTTTTCGAGCGGCTGTGCGAGGAGGGCGAGCTGACGGTTGCCGCGCTGACGGCCCATGCGGGCGTCTCGCAGCCGGCCGTGTCGAAGCATCTCGGCGTACTGAAGCAGGCCGGGCTCGTGAATGACCGTCACGAAGGCCGGCAGACGCACTACAGCGCACAGCCGCAGGCGCTGGCCCCGCTGATCGACTGGACGAGCCAGATGGCAGGCTTCTGGCAGAACCGGTTCGACGCCCTCGAAGATCTGCTGAATAGGATGGATCAATGAACCAAGCCACTACCGAAACGCGCTCCGTCGTCGTCGAACGGGAACTGCCCCATCCGCCGGAGAAGATCTGGCGCGCGCTCACGCAACCGCACCTGATCGAGGCGTGGCTGATGAAGAGCGACTTCGAGCCCGTCGCGGGCCGCGCGTTCAGCTTCCGCGCGGACTGGGGCTCGGTCGACTGCACGGTCCTGACGATCGAGCCGCCGCGGGCGCTGTCCTACACGTGGGCCGCGTACGGCCTCGAAAGCGTCGTCACGTGGACGCTGACGCCGACGCCGGCCGGCACGCACCTGCGCATGGAGCAGGTCGGCTTCCGCGCGGATCAGGAGCAGGCATACCGCGGCGCGCAGCACGGCTGGATACGGTTCTTCGAATCGCTCGAACAGGTGCTGGCGCGCCCCGACGAAGGCACGGAGGCTCGCGCATGAGTACAACGGACCTGCAACCGTCGGCGCGCATCGACGCGCTGATCGCCGGCATCGCCGACTGGCGCGGCCCGCTGTTCGCCGACCTCCGTCAGACGATCCTCGCGGCCGACGACGGCATCGTCGAGGACTGGAAATGGATGGGCAGCCCCGTGTGGTCGTGCGACGGGATGATCGCGGTCGCGAATGCGCACAAGGGCAAGGTGAAGCTGACCTTCATGCACGGCGCGCATCTGCCCGATCCCGGCGGGCTGTTCAATGACGGCCTCGACGGCAATGCGCGGCGCGCGATCGACTTCTTCGAAGGCGACCGGATCGACAAGCGGGCGCTGAAGACCCTCGTGCGCGCGGCGATCGAATACAACCGCACCCACCTGAAGAAGAACGCACGAGGAGCGGGCTCGGGCGCGAAGGCGCGCGGCGACAAGGCGGCGTGACGCGCCCGACAATCGGCAACATCGCGTCACGCGCGCAGGCAAAAAAAAGCCCGACACGAGGTCGGGCATCCAAATCGGCCGCAACCGCCGCGAGGCGGCTGCGGCACCTGCAAAAGCAGGGCGCTTACGCTGCGAGCAGCGAGCGCAGCACGAACGGCAGGATACCGCCGTGCTTGTAGTAGTCGACTTCGATCGGCGTATCGATGCGCAGCAGCACCTGCACGCGCTGCGTTTCGCCGTCCTTGTGGTTGATCACGAGCGTGACGTCCTGCTGCGGCTTGAAATCGTCGCCGAGGCCTTCGATGTCGTACGTCTCTTCGCCGGTGATGCCGAGCGACTGGACGCTGTCCGAGCCCTTGAACTGCAGCGGCAGCACGCCCATGCCGACCAGGTTCGAACGGTGGATGCGTTCGAAGCTGCGTGCGATCACGGCCTTCACGCCGAGCAGTTGCGTGCCCTTCGCGGCCCAGTCGCGCGACGAGCCCGTGCCGTACTCTTCGCCCGCGAACACGACGGTCGGCGTGTCGGCGGCGATGTACTCCATCGCCGCGTCGTAGATCGACTGCTGTTCGCCGCTCGGCTGGTGGATCGTCAGGCCGCCTTCGACGCGCGTGCCGTCTGCCTTCACCGGGATCATCAGGTTCTTGATCCGGACGTTCGCGAACGTGCCGCGCATCATCACGTCATGGTTGCCGCGGCGCGAGCCGTAGCTGTTGAAGTCGGCCTTCTGCACGCCGTTTTCCTTCAGCCACTTGCCTGCCGGCGAGTCTTCCTTGATCGAGCCTGCCGGGCTGATGTGGTCGGTCGTGACCGAGTCGCCGAAGATGCCCAGTGCGCGCGCGCCCTTGACCGTCGGGATCGAGGCGGCCGGTTCCATCGAGAAGTCGCTGCCGAAGAACGGCGGCTCCGCGATGTACGTCGACTTCGGCCAGTCGTAGACCTGGCCCGATTCGCCCTCGATCTTGCTCCAGAGGTCGCCCTTCTTGGTCAGCTTCGCGTAGTTGTCCTCGAACTTCTTCGGATCGAGCGCGAACTTGAGCAGCGCGTGGATTTCATCGCTCGTCGGCCAGATGTCGCCGAGGTAGATGTCGCGGCCGCCCTTGCCCTTGCCGACCGGCTCGGTCATCAGGTCGCGCGTGATGTTGCCGGCGATCGCGTACGCGACGACGAGCGGCGGCGACGCGAGGAAGTTCGCGCGGATGTTCGGGTGGATACGCGCTTCGAAGTTACGGTTGCCCGACAGCACGGCTGCCGCGACGATGTCGTTCTTCGTGATCGCTTCGTTCAGTTCCGGCGTCAGGTCGCCCGCGTTGCCGATACAGGTCGTGCAGCCGTAGGCCGCGACTTCGAAGCCGAGCTTCGAGAGGTAGGGCAGCAGGCCCGTCTTCGTCAGGTACTCGGTGACGATGCGCGATCCCGGCGCGAGCGACGTCTTGATGTGCGGCGCGACAGTCAGGCCGGCTTCGACGGCCTTCTTCGCGAGCAGGCCGGCAGCCAGCAGCACGCTGGGGTTCGACGTGTTCGTGCACGACGTGATCGCGGCGATCAGCACGTCGCCGTTCTTCACGTCGACGCCGTTGCTCGTCGTGTACTGCGTGTTCAGGTCGTCCGCCTTCTTCGCGAAGCCGTTCTCCGCGACCGGCTTCGAGAACAGGTCGGTGAACGTCGACTTGACGTTGCCGATCTCGATGCGGTCCTGCGGGCGCTTCGGGCCGGCCAGCGACGGTGCGACCGTCGCGAGATCCAGCGTCACCGTCTTCGTGTAGTCGATGTCGCCGGCCTTCGGGATGCCGAACAGCTTCTGCGCCTTGAAGTAGCTTTCGAACGCAGCGATTTCCGCCTTCGTGCGGCCGGTGCCTTCGAAGTAGTCGATCGTCTTTTCGTCGACCGGGAAGAAGCCCATCGTTGCGCCGTATTCCGGCGCCATGTTGCCGATCGTTGCGCGGTCCGGCAGCGACAGCGACTTCGTGCCTTCGCCGAAGAATTCGACGAACTTGCCGACGACCTTCTCCTTGCGCAGCATTTCGGTGATCGTCAGCACGAGGTCGGTGGCCGTCACGCCTTCGCGCAGCTTGCCCTTCAGCTCGACGCCGACGACGTCCGGCGTCAGGAAGTACACCGGCTGGCCGAGCATGCCGGCTTCGGCTTCGATGCCGCCCACGCCCCAGCCGACCACGCCGATGCCGTTGATCATCGTCGTGTGGCTGTCCGTGCCGACGAGGGTATCCGGGTAGTACACGGTGTCGCCGTCGTCCGCCTTCTTGTGGACGCCGCGCGCGAGGTATTCGAGGTTCACCTGGTGGACGATGCCGACGCCCGGCGGCACGACCTTGAACGTGTCGAAGGCCTGCATGCCCCACTTCATGAACTGGTAGCGCTCGTTGTTGCGCTGGAATTCCAGCTTCATGTTCAGGTCGAGCGCGTCCTTCTGGCGGAAGTAGTCGATCTGGACCGAGTGGTCGACGACGAGATCGACCGGGACCAGCGGCTCGATCTTCTTCGGGTTCTTGCCCGTGCGCTCCGCGACGCCGCGCATGGCCGCGATGTCGGCGAGCAGCGGCACGCCCGTGAAGTCCTGCAGCACGACCCGCGACACCACGAACGGAATCTCGTCGACGCGCTTCGCGGTCGGCTTCCAGTTCGCGAGCTGCGCGATGTGCTCTTCGGTGATTTTCTTGCCGTCGTAGTTGCGCAGCACGGACTCGAGCACGATACGGATCGACACCGGCAGGCGTTCGATCTTCGTCTTCAGCTCCTTGCCGAGTTGCGGCAGCGAGTAGAACTTGCCTTTGCCGGAACCGCTGTCGAATTCCTTGAGGGTCTTGTGGAGATTGTGGGCCATGGTGATTTTCCTGGGTTTAAGGCTAGGAAACAAAGAGTCCTGTAGATGACCAGGGGGCTGTTTGCGGATGAAACGTGCATGCGTTGCCCCGAGAAAGGCCGCTCGCAAGGACTGCGACGCAGCGAATACTGGACGTATTCGCAAGGAGCGTGACGCAGCGAGCGGCCTTTCTCGGGGCAACCCCAAATTTAATTTTTATTCCACGGGAATGCCCCAAATCGGCCGCATGACGGCGTCGTTCGTCACTTGTTTGGCACGGCCAAACGGCGCTCCTCACTTCTTGTCCTGCGACCGATTTGGGGCATTCGCATGTACGTTTCATCCGCAAACAGCCCCCTATATCACATACAAGTCGACGTACTCATCGACCGGCATCGCTTCGAGCTTTGCCTGGTCCAGCGACACGTCGAGAATCGCTTGTTGCTGCTTTGCCGGGAAGCGGCGGGCGAGATTGGTCCTGAACTTCTCGACCAGCAGCGGGATGCCGTCCGTGCGGCGTCGCTTGTGGCCGAGCGGATACTCGACCACCACTTCGGCAAGCTTCGATCCGTCCGTGAATTCGATCGTCAGCGCATTCGCGATCGATCGCTTGTCCGGATCGTGGTAATCCTTCGTGAACTGCGGATCCTCGACACACACGGTTTTCGCGCGCAGCGCGTCGATGCGTGGATCGGCGGCGGCCGAATCTTCATAGTCGGCCGCGGTCAGCTGGCCGAACAGCAGCGGCACGGCGACCATGTACTGGATGCAGTGGTCGCGGTCGGCCGGATTGGCGAGCGGGCCCTGCTTGTCGATGATGCGGATCGCGGCCGCATGTGTGCGGATCGTGATCCGGCCGATCTCGTCGGTCGTGCGGCCCGCCGCGGCGAGCTGCGCGTGCAACTGCAGCGCGGCCTCGGCGGCCGTCTGCGCATGGAATTCGGCGGGGAACGCGATCTTGAACAGCACGTTTTCCATCACGTACGTGCCGTACGGGCGCTGGAAGCGGAACGGCTGCCCGTTGAACAGTACGTCGTAGAAGCCCCAGGTCTTCGCGGTGAGCGCCGACGGGTAGCCCATTTCGCCCGTTTTCGCGATCAGCGCGAGGCGCACCGCGCGGGACGTGGCATCGCCGGCCGCCCACGACTTGCGCGAGCCGGTGTTCGGCGCGTGGCGGTAGGTGCGCAGCGCGTGGCCGTCGACGAACGCGTTGGACACCGCGTTGATCAGCTCGTCGCGCGTGAGCCCGAGCAGCCGGCCGACGACGGCCGTCGACGCGACCTTCACGAGCAATACGTGGTCGAGCCCGACTGCGTTGAACGAGTTCTCGAGTGCGAGGCAGCCCTGGATCTCGTGGGCCTGGATCATCGCGACCAGCACGTCGCGCATCAGGAGCGGCTTCCTGCCGGCCGCGACGGCCGTGCGGGAGAGCCAGTCGGCCGTCGCCAGGATTCCGCCGAGATTGTCGGACGGATGGCCCCATTCGGCGGCGAGCCAGGTGTCGTTGAAGTCCAGCCAGCGGATCATCGCGCCGATGCCGAACGCGGCCTGGACGGGATCGAGCTGGAAGGACGTGCCGGGCACCTTTGCGCCGTTCGGCACGATCGTGCCGGGCACGACGGGGCCGAGCAGCTTGGTGCAGGCAGGGTAGGACAGCGCCTCGAGTCCGCATCCGAGCGTGTCGATCAGGCAATGACGAGCCGTCTCCAGCGCGAGCGCGCTGTCGATGCCGGTGTTCAGCACGTAGTCGACGATATCGACGAGTACCGTATCCGGAGCAGGGCGGACGTTGGAGACCGGGGCGGACATCGAGGGGCCGGTGGGAACGTGCTTAGTTCGTTGCCGGCTTCAGCTCGTTCGACTGCGTCGGTGCCGGCGTGCCTTGCGCCATTTCCGGCGTCACGCATTCGTCCGCGAGGCGCTCGCCGCCGTTCGCGTCGGAGAACAGCATCGCCTTGGTCGGGATCACGACCAGCTTGAAGCCTGCTGCCGGATCGTAGAACGTGTCGGCGCCCGTCGTCGTGGCCTGACGCGGCAGCTTGTAGTTCTTCTTCGCCCAGTGAACCGTGACGACCTGGTCGCGCTTCATGTCGCCGGCGAGGTCGAACGACAGGCCTTCCTTACAGGCCCACTTGACCGCGCCTTCCGGTACCGTATCGACCTTGGCGGCGGCACGTGCCTGTGCCTTCTTGCTGCGCGGGATGATGCGCTTGGCCGGCGCCGGGCGCTTGGCCGTAGCCTTCTTCGCGGTCGTGGTGGCCGTACCCTGGGCAAACGCGCTCGGAGCCGACACCAGCATCGTGGCGGACAAGGCGCCGATAGCGGTAGCGATCAGGAGTTTCTTCATGGAGTCAGAACCTTTCGATAATCAGTTGACAAGGGCCGGCAATCGAAGCTGCCGGCCGGTTTGAAACTGCACGCGCCCCGAAAGCGCGCAGCGGCCGCTATTTTCGCCTATTTGGTCGCGCATACATCAGGTTTTCGGGCTCCGTTACGTTTTTTGTCGTTTCGCAAACCTTTGCCCGGTTCGCGCCTCGGTGAATGCATGAAACTCGTGTATCGGCCGGCGGCGCGCGCTCACTGCGCGTCGCCCGCGGCGGCCGGGCCGAACAGCGGCGCGGCCTCGGCCGGTACGGGCTGGCCGGTGGCCCGCGCACGGCGCAGCACCGACCAGTAATAGCGATAGCTCGCGCGATCGTGCAGCGTATCACCGTGGCGAGTCGGACCCCAATCGGCGGCCTGCGCGGCCAGCAGGATCTCGGCGGCCAGCGCAACCTCGTCGGTGCGCGGCGCGAAGGCGTCGACGATCGGGCGGATCTGTGCGGGGTGGATGCTCCACATCCGCGTGAACGCGAATTCGTCGCGCGCGCGGCGCGCATCGCCGGCGACGACGCTCATGTCGCGCACCTCGGTCGTCACGTTGTGCGACGGCGTCTTGCCGTGCGCGTGGCAGGCCGCGGCGATTTCCAGCTTCGCGCGGCGCACGAGCGGGTGTTCGAACTGGCCGGGCGAGCGCATCGCGGAATCGGGAATCGCGCCGTGGTGCGCGGAGACGAAATCCATCAGCCCGAAGCTCAGCGTGCCGACCATCGGCAGCGCGGCGAGGGCGGACGCCTGCGCGAGCGCGCCGTGCGTCTCGACCAGCACGTCGACCGGGATCGGCTGCGCGATGCCGAGCTCGCGGCGCGCGCCTTCGATGAACGCGGCCATTTCGGCTGCGTCGGTGGCGTTCGCGATCTTCGGGAGCGTGATGTAGGCGGGTGCGCGTGCGGCGCGCAGCACGATGCGGACGTCGTCGCGCCAGTGCGGGTGGGAAAAGTCGTGGATCCGGACGCCGACGCGCCCGAAGCGGTTCTCGGCGCTGCCGAGCAGTTCGGCGACGAGTTCCGCGTGCGCGGCTTCCTGGCCGACGGCCGCGCCGTCCTCGCAATCGAACGTGATGTCGAACACGGGGCCCGTTTCGGCCTGCAGCGCGAGCGACTTGCGCATCAGCTTCTCGCTGCCCGCGTAGTGATCGCAGCATGGCAGGATCGCGGGCGGGGACGCCCCGTCGTACAGCACTTGTGCAGGAGTGAGCGCGGCCATCTCTTCTACGTCAGGGAAGCGGGTCAACGTGGCGAAAATCGGATTCGGGCGCGTTCTGGGCCGGTGCGCGGTGCGCACGAGGCGGCAAAACGTGCCCGGATCGGATCGGGCGGCAGGGCCGGCGGCGTGCCGGCCCTGCGGTGACGGGCTGCCCGGAGGCTGCCCGCCACGGTGCTGAATTTAGTTCTTCAGCAGGTGGGCGACGCCATCGCGCTCTTCGAGTAGCTCGTTCAGCGTGCCGTCCATCTTCTCGCGCGAGAACGCGTCGATTTCCAGGCCTTCGACGCGCTTGTACTCGCCGTTTTCGCAAACGACCGGCACGCCGTAGATGATGTCTTCGGGGATGCCGTACGAGCCGTCCGACGGGATGCCCATCGTGACCCACTTGCCGTTCGTGCCGAGCACCCAGTCACGGACGTGGTCGATCGCCGCATTGGCTGCCGACGCTGCCGACGACAGGCCGCGCGCTTCGATGATCGCCGCGCCGCGCTTGCCGACGGTCGGGATGAACGTGTCGCGGTTCCACACGTCGTCGTTGATCAGCTTCAGCATCGATTCGCCTTCGGCGGTCGCGAAGCGGAAGTCCGGGTACATCGTCGGCGAGTGGTTGCCCCACACGGCGAGCTTCTCGATCGACGCGACCGGCTTGCCCGACTTGGCGGCGAGCTGCGACAGCGCGCGGTTGTGGTCGAGGCGCAGCATGGCCGTGAAGTTCTTCTTCGGCAGGTCCGGTGCCGACTTCATCGCGATGTACGCGTTCGTGTTCGCCGGGTTGCCGACGACCAGCACCTTCACGTCGCGGCTCGCGACTTCGTTCAGCGCAGCGCCCTGAACCGTGAAGATCTCGGCGTTCGCCGACAGCAGGTCCTTGCGCTCCATGCCCTTCGAGCGCGGACGTGCACCGACCAGCAGCGCGACGTCTGCATCCTTGAATGCAACCTTCGGATCGTCGGTGATCACGACGCCCGCGAGCAGCGGGAACGCGCAATCGTCGAGTTCCATCACGACGCCTTTGACGGCGGCTTGGGCTTGCGGGAGGTCGAGCAGTTGCAGGATGACCGGCTGGTCCTTGCCGAGCAGGTCGCCGTTCGCGATGCGGAACAGCAGGGAGTAAGCGATTTGACCTGCGGCGCCGGTGACGGCAACGCGCTTTGCGGGCTTAGCCATTGAAAATCTCCAGGACGGGTGAAGCGTTGGACGCTAGCGAAAACGCCATTCTATGCGCGTTGTGCGTAACGTTGCATTGAAGCAGGGCGGAGGACTCGCGATGGCAGACGCGGTGAACCTGGAGACGGCCGTGGCACGTAGCCGGGGACGCGCTTTGGCACCCGCGAACCCTTGCTCGACCGGGAGTGTAGGAGCCGTCACGCGCAATGTCAAACGGTATCATATGTCTTATATAAGACAGATGTTTTGCGGAAATTGAGTGGACGAAAAAGTGCGGTTTGTGATGAAATGCGCGCCATGACATCGAACCAGGCGAATACCGCGAATCAGACCGGCGCAGGCGGCCCAGGGCAGCCGGGCGCGAGCGATCCCGCACCTTCGCCTGCGGCGTCTCCGTCGCCGACGTTCAGCCCGTTATACCAGCAGATTAAGTCATTGATCACGCAAAGTCTCGAAACCGGCGAATGGAAGCCGGGCGAGATCATCCCGAGCGAAGTGGAGCTCGCGGCCCGTTACAAGGTCAGCCAGGGCACCGTTCGCAAGGCGATCGACGAACTGGCCGCCGAAAACCTTGTGGTCCGGCGGCAGGGCAAGGGTACTTTTGTTGCAACGCACAACGAGGATCGCGCGCAGTTCCGCTTCCTGCGCCTGCTCGCCGACGACGGTGCCGAGCATCCGCACGTGAGCCGCCTGCTCGAATGCCGGCGCCTGCGTGCGCCGGCCGAGATCGCGCGGCAGCTCGACCTGAAGCCGGCCGATCCCGTCGTGCAGGTGCGCCGCCTGCTGGAGTTCGAGAACGAAGCGACGGTGCTCGACGAGATCTGGCTGCCGGGCGCGATGTTTCGCGGGCTCACGTTCGAGCGGCTGAGCGAGTACAAGGGGCCGCTCTACGCGATGTTCGAGACGGAGTTCGGCACGCGGATGATCCGCGCGACGGAGAAGATCCGCGCGGTTGCGGCGGAGCCGGCGGTGGCCGACCTGCTGCACGTGCCGGCGGGTTTTCCGTTGCTGTCGGTCGAGCGCGTGTCCTATACCTATGGAGACCGGCCGGTGGAAGTGCGTCGCGGCTGGTATGTCACAACCGGGTACTACTATCAGAATGACTTGAGCTGACGACGGTTCGGTTCAGGCCGAGTGCCTTCGCGTTTCCCACGCTCGCGAAGCACGTTTCGGGCCGCCTTTGTTCGTGTTCGCGCAACTATCCAGAGCAGACTTTCGCTGCAGCGCGATATAAAAAGGCGCTAAAATCGCGGATTAGTGTGACAACATAGTAGGGGTCTAGCATGACTGATGCAGTAAGAAAACCGAGACCGGAATACCGGAACATCGGATTCAGCGATATCACGATGAAATATCGCATGCCGCTGGCAGCGACTTTGTCGATCCTCCATCGAGTCAGCGGCGCGCTGCTGTTCTTGTTCCTGCCTTTCCTGCTGTTCCTCTTCGACCAGAGCCTGACGTCCGAGCTCAGCTTCGAAGTCTTCAAGGCCTTCCTCTCCAACATCGTCGTCAAGCTGATCGTCCTCGCGTTGTCCTGGGCCTTCTTCCACCATTTCTGCGCCGGCATTCGCCACCTGCTGATGGACGTCAACCACGACGCCGTCACGAAGGAAAGCGGCAAGCGGACGGCAGTCGTCGTCTTTGTCGTCTCGATCGCGCTGACGATCGCCATGGCACTCAAACTGTTCGGAGCATTCTAAGAAAATGGCAGCCAATAACCGAATCGGCTCGAAGCGCCTCGTCGTCGGCGCGCACTACGGCCTGCGCGACTGGCTCGCGCAGCGTATCACCGCCACGATCATGGCGGTCTACACGGTCATCCTGCTCGTCCTGTTCTTCGGCGCGCACGACTTCTCGTACGAAGGCTGGGCGTCGATCTTCTCCGCGCAATGGATGAAGCTCGCGACCTTCGTGATGCTGCTTTCCCTCTTCTACCACGCGTGGGTCGGCGTGCGCGACATCTGGATGGACTACGTGAAGCCCGTCGGTGTGCGCCTGCTGCTGCAATCGCTGACCATCGTCTGGCTGCTCGCATGTGCGGGCTACGCCGCGCAGATTCTCTGGAGAGTGTAAAGAATGGCTGCAATCAAAACTTCCCTCCCGCGTCGCAAGTTCGACGTCGTGATCGTCGGCGCGGGCGGCTCCGGCTTGCGTGCTGCGCTGCAACTGTCGCGCGCGGGCCTGTCGGTCGGCGTGCTGTCGAAGGTGTTCCCGACGCGTTCGCACACGGTGGCCGCGCAGGGCGGCATCGGCGCGTCGCTCGGCAACATGAGCGAAGACAACTGGCACTTCCACTTCTACGACACGATCAAGGGCTCCGACTGGCTCGGCGACCAGGACGCGATCGAATTCATGTGCCGTGAAGCGCCGAACGTCGTGTACGAACTCGAGCATTTCGGCATGCCGTTCGACCGCAACGCGGACGGCACGATCTACCAGCGCCCGTTCGGCGGCCACACCGCGAACTACGGCGAGAAGCCGGTCCAGCGCGCGTGCGCGGCCGCCGACCGTACCGGTCACGCGCTGCTGCACACGCTGTACCAGCAGAACGTCGAGGCGAAGACGCAGTTCTTCGTCGAATGGATGGCGCTCGACCTGATCCGCGACGCGGACGGCGACGTGCTCGGCGTGACGGCCCTCGAGATGGAGACGGGCGACGTCTACATCATGGAAGGCAAGACGACGCTGTTCGCGACGGGCGGCGCAGGCCGGATCTTCGCGGCATCGACCAACGCGTTCATCAACACCGGCGACGGCCTCGGCATGGCCGCGCGTTCGGGCATCGCGCTGCAGGACATGGAATTCTGGCAGTTCCACCCGACCGGCGTGGCCGGCGCGGGCGTGCTGATCACCGAAGGCGTGCGCGGCGAAGGCGGTATCCTGCGCAACGCGAACGGCGAGCGCTTCATGGAGCGCTACGCACCGACGCTGAAGGATCTGGCGCCGCGTGACTTCGTGTCCCGCTCGATGGACCAGGAAATCAAGGAAGGTCGCGGCGTCGGTCCGAACAAGGATCACGTGCTGCTCGACCTGTCGCACATCGGCGCCGAGACGATCATGAAGCGTCTGCCGTCGATCCGCGAAATCGCGCTGAAGTTCGCGAACGTCGATGCGATCAAGGAACCGATCCCGGTCGTCCCGACGATCCACTACCAGATGGGCGGCATCCCGACCAACATCCACGGTCAGGTCGTCGGCACGTCGCGCGATCACAAGGAACCGGTCAACGGCTTCTACGCAGTGGGCGAGTGCTCGTGCGTGTCCGTGCACGGCGCGAACCGCCTCGGCACGAACTCGCTGCTGGACCTCGTGGTGTTCGGCCGCGCGGCCGGCAACCACATCGTCGAGCACGTGAAGAGCCAGAAGGAACACAAGCCGCTGCCGGCCGATGCAGGCGAGTACTCGCTGGCGCGCCTGAACAAGCTCGACAAGTCGTCGTCGGGCGAATACACGCAGGACGTCGCGAACGACATCCGCGCGACGATGCAGAAGCACGCAGGCGTGTTCCGCACGTCGGCGCTGCTGAAGGAAGGCGTCGATCAGATGGCCGGCCTGGCGGCACGCGTGGAAAACATCCACATGAAGGACAAGTCGAAGGTGTTCAACACCGCGCGCGTCGAAGCGCTCGAGCTGGAGAACCTCATCGAAGTCGCCCGCGCGACGATGGTGTCGGCGGAAGCGCGCAAGGAAAGCCGTGGCGCGCATGCACACAGCGACTACGAACACCGCGACGACGAAAACTGGCTGCGCCACACGCTGTGGTACAGCGAAGGCGATCGCCTCGACTACAAGCCGGTTCAAATGAAGCCGCTGACGGTCGAATCCGTGCCGCCGAAGCCGCGCACGTTCTAAGCCGAGTCAAAGGAATCCGAAATGGCAAAACGCATTTTTGAAGTCTACCGCTACGATCCGGACAAGGACGCAGCGCCGCGCATGCAGACGTATGAGCTCGACATCCAGCACGAGCGCATGCTGCTCGACGCACTGGTCAAGCTGAAGGCACTCGACGAAACGCTGTCGTTCCGCCGTTCGTGCCGCGAAGGCGTGTGCGGTTCGGACGCGATGAACATCAACGGCAAGAACGGTCTCGCGTGCCTGACGAACCTGAACGACCTGCCGCAGAAGATCGTGCTGCGTCCGCTGCCGGGCCTGCCCGTCGTGCGCGACCTGATCGTCGACATGACGCACTTCTTCAACCAGTATCACTCGATCAAGCCGTACCTGATCAACGACGCGCCGCCGCCGGAGAAGGAACGCCTCCAGTCGCCGGAAGAGCGCGACGAGCTCGACGGCGTGTACGAGTGCATTCTGTGCGCGAGCTGCTCGACGTCGTGCCCGAGCTTCTGGTGGAACCCGGACAAGTTCGTCGGCCCGGCCGGCCTGCTGCAGGCTTACCGCTTCATCGCGGACAGCCGCGACACGGCCACCGGCGAGCGTCTCGACAATCTGGAAGATCCGTACCGTCTGTTCCGTTGCCACACGATCATGAACTGCGTCGACGTCTGCCCGAAGGGCCTGAACCCGACGAAGGCGATCGGCAAGATCAAGGAACTGATGGTTCGCCGCGCGGTTTAAGGTTGCAATGAGCGACGATTCGCATCAATCCGACCCGCACCGCCGCGCGCGCCTTCGCTGGCGCGCGCGGCGGGGTCTGCTGGAAAACGACATCATCTTCGAGCGTTTCTTCGGCAGATACGAGCATGACCTCACCGATGCAGACGTAGGCGCGTTGTCGCGCCTGCTCGATCTGAGCGACAACGACCTGATGGACTTGCTCCTCGCGCGCAAGGAACCAGAAGGCGACCTAGACAGCCCGGATATTCACCGGCTGTTGGAGATGCTGCGCAACGTGTAACGCGTTACGCCCGTTATCGAATCCCGTTTCTTTATTTCGATTGAGGATGTGCCATGACTCCGTCTGATGTTAAAGCCACGCTATCGTTCAGCGACAACTCGCCGAGCGTCGAACTGCCGATCTACAAGGGCACGATGGGCCCGGACGTGATCGACATCCGCAAGCTGTACGGCCAGACCGGCAAGTTCACGTACGACCCGGGCTTCATGTCAACGGCAGCTTGTAATTCGGCGATCACGTACATCGACGGCGACAAGGGCGAGCTGCTGTATCGCGGCTACCCGATCGACAACCTCGCGCAAAACGCGGACTTCCTCGAAAGCTGCTACCTGCTGCTGAAGGGCGAGCTGCCGAACGCAGCGCAGAAGAAGGAATTCGTCGACACCGTCACGAAGCACACGATGGTGCACGAGCAGATGCACTTCTTCTTCCGTGGCTTCCGCCGCGACGCGCACCCGATGGCGATCCTGGTCGCCGCGGTCGGCGCGCTGTCCGCGTTCTACCACGACTCGCTCGACATCAACGATCCGCGTCACCGTGAAGTGTCGGCGATCCGCATGATCGCGAAGCTGCCGACGCTCGTCGCGATGGCGTACAAGTACAGCATCGGCCAGCCGTTCGTGTATCCGAAGAACTCGCTGTCGTACAGCGCGAACTTCATGCACATGATGTTCTCGAACCCGTGCGAAGAGTACGAGGTCAACGACGTGCTCGTCCGCGCACTCGACCGCATCCTGATCCTGCACGCCGACCACGAGCAGAACGCATCGACGTCGACGGTCCGCCTGGCCGGCTCGTCGGGCGCGAACCCGTTCGCATGTATCGCGGCCGGTATCGCCTGTCTGTGGGGCCCGGCGCACGGTGGTGCGAACGAAGCCGCGCTGAACATGCTCGAGCAGATCGGTTCGCCGGACAACATCCCCGAATTCATCAAGCAGGTGAAGGACAAGAATTCGGGCGTGAAGCTGATGGGCTTCGGCCACCGTGTGTACAAGAACTACGACCCGCGTGCGAAGCTGATGCGCGAGACGTGCTACGAAGTGCTGAACGAACTGGGCCTGCACGACGACCCGCTGTTCAAGCTCGCGATGCAGCTCGAGAAGATCGCGCTGGAAGACGAATACTTCGTGTCGCGCAAGCTGTACCCGAACGTCGACTTCTACTCGGGCATCGTCCAGCGCGCGCTGGGCATTCCGACGTCGATGTTCACGTGTATCTTCGCGATGGCACGTACGGTCGGCTGGATCGCACAGTGGAACGAAATGATTGGCGATCCCGAACAGAAGATCGGCCGTCCGCGCCAGCTGTTCATCGGCGATACGCCGCGCGAAGCGAAGCCGATCGACGCACGTTAAGTCGTGTGCGGCGCGACGGCCGGCAGGCCGTTCGCGTCGGGCAATCGCTACGCCACGACACCCCGACGGGTCATCCCGTCGGGGTGTTTTCATTTGCGCGCCGGATTTGTGCGGCGCTCCAGCGACGGCGGCCGGGTGTCGAGCGCCGGTGCTTCTTCGTCGGGGGCGTGGCCGTGCTGCAGGAAGAACTGCCGGTACGCGCCCGGCGTCATCCCGCGCGCGGCGAGGAACTGGCGGTTGAAGTTCGCGGCATTCGGAATGCCGCAGCGCGCGGCGACCGTCGCGATTGGCCAGTCGGTGCCGACGAGATGACGGCACGCGTGCGCGAGCCGCAGCCGCTGCACATAGCGGCCGACGCTTTCGCCGAGATGCCGGACGAACAGGCGCTGCAGCGTGCGCTCGGACATATGCGCGGCAGCCGCGAGGGCATCGATGCGCAGCGGTTCGTGGAAGTGCCGGTCGATCGCGTCGAGCACGCGATCGAGGCGCTCGGCTTCGGGCGCGGCCGCGTCGGCGCGCGGTGTCGTGCCGTCGGGCCGGTCGTACGCGTGCGCGGTGGCGAGCGGCTCGCCACCGGCTTCCGCGAGATCGGCGAGCGTGTCGAGCGCGGCTGCGAGTCGTACGCGCGGAGCAGGGTCGAGCAACTGCGGCAGCCGTGCGCGCATCGCGCGGGCCGTGTCGGCGTCGAAGCGCAGGCCCGGCGCCGCGCGCCGCAGCAGCGAGCGCAGCGGTGCATATTCGGAGCAGCAGTCGGCGAGCCGCCGCGCCCAGTCGCCGTCGAACCAGACGACGAGCGCGACCTCGGGCGCGTCGCGATCGATGCGCGCGTTCGACGACCAGGTGTGCGGCAGGTTGGGCGGCACGAGCACCAGGTCGTCGTCCCCATAGCGTGCGACGTGATCGCCGATGAAGCGCTGGCCGCGGCTGTTGAGCGTGAGCGTCAGCTCGTATTCGGGATGGCGGTGCCATTCGAACGGGATGCGCGCGAGCCGGCGGTGGTACACGCGGATCGAACAGCCGGGAGCGAACGTCACGTGTTCGTACTGCGGTTTCATCGCGGCCTCCGGGTGGGGCGGGCTGCGCGCCGTGGCATGATCGTGAGCGATCGTCACCACGGAGCGTTGCCATGTTTTCACATGTTTGCGTGGGCGTCAGCGATACGACGCGCGCCTACGATTTCTATGCGCCGCTGTTCGCGGAACTCGGGTTGCGCCTGAAGTTCCGCGAGCCGGACGGCTGGTCGGGCTGGATGCCGGCCGACGCCGACCGGCCGCTGTTCTTCTTCGGCCAGCCGCTCGACGGCCGCGCACCCGAACCGGGCAATGGCCATACGATCGCGTTCAACGCGCCGACACGCGCGCACGTCGACCGCTGCCACGCGCTCGCGCTGCGGCATGGCGGCACCTGCGAAGGGCCGCCGGGCCTGAGGCCGCATTACCACCCCGACTACTACGGCGCCTATTTCCGCGACCCGGACGGCAACAAGCTCTGCGTGGTCTGCCATCGTCCCGAGTAATGCGCAGTTGTCAGAATTGTATCGATAGTTGGCCGGATAGCGGTGATGGTGGCCGTGCGCCGGCCGTACGCTGACAGCACATCACGACACGCTTCAGCGAGGAGACCACGATGCAACTGACAATTGACGATCTGCCGGCCGCAATTCGAGCGGCGAAACAGGCGTTGCGCGCCGACCTGCCCGGTTACGCGGCCTCGTTTCGCGAGCTGGAAGGCGACATCGCGCGGCAGGTCGACGCGATCCGCCGCGCGCATGCGCATGGCCGCGACGTGATTCCGGTGGTGCCGTTCGCGGATATCGAGGGCGGCACCGTCGATCCGCACGCGATTGCCGCGATCCGCACGCATGGCGCGGTCGTGATTCGCGGCGTGTTCGATGCGCAGCAGGCACGCGACTGGAACGACGAGATCGGCGCGTATCTGGATTCGAACCGTTTCACCGACCGGCTGCATGCGCGCGCCGAGGATCGCTATTTCGGCAACCTCGCGTCGGGCAAGCCGCAGATCTACGGCGTCTACTGGTCGAAGCCGCAGGTGGCCGCGCGGCAGTCGCCGGCGCTCACGCAGGCGCGCGTGTTCCTGAACCGCCTGTGGCGGCATACGGACGGCGCGCACACGCATTTCGATCCCGACCAGGTGCCCGCCTATGCGGACCGGATTCGCCGCCGGCCGCCGGGCTCGACGTCGCTCGGGCTGTCTCCGCATGTCGACGGCGGCTCCGTCGAACGCTGGCTCGGTGCGAACTTCCGCCAGGTCTATCGCCACGTGCTGGCCGGTCGCTGGCGCGATTACGACCCGTTCGACGCCGCGTTCCGTCCCGATGTCGAGGAAATTCCGTCGCCGGCCGTGTGTTCGATGTTCCGCACGTTCCAGGGCTGGACCGCGCTGACGCCGCAGGGGCCCGGCGACGGCACGCTGCAACTGATCCCGGTCGCGAATGCGATGGCCTATGTGGTGCTGCGCGCGTTGCAGGACGATGTCGCCGACGACGACCTGTGCGGCGCGCGTCCCGGCCGTGCGCTGTCGATCCGGCCCGAATGGCACGCGCTGCTGCTCGATGGGCTGGTGCCGATTCCGCACATGGAGCCGGGCGACGCGGTGTTCTGGCACGGCGACGTCGTGCATGCGGTCGAGGATGCGCATCGCGGCCGCGGCGACAGCAACGTGATGTACATCGCGGCCGCGCCCGGCTGCGCGAAGAACGACGCGTACCTGCGGCGCCAGTTGCCTGCGTTCGTGCACGGCGAGAGCCCGCCCGATTTCCCGGCCGATCATTTCGAGGTCGAATTCGACGGGCGTGGCGGGGACGGCGATCTTACGGCGCTCGGCCGCTCGCAGATGGGGTTCGGGCCCGGCGCGTAACGGGCGCGCCGCATACGAACGCGGCCGTCCGCGACACGGCGAACGGCCGTCTGCCGAATCCGCTGCGTGCTGCGCACAATTCGACGCAATCGGCTGTCGGCGCAGCCGAAATCGACGCGAATTGCGCAATTTGGCTTCCGATAATGGTCCGGACACAACGCCGCTGCCCCGTGCGCCGCACGGGTGTGGCGATGACCAAGGAGGAGTCGATGCAATTCACGCAAGCGATCGTTCGCCGTCCCGCGCCGTCCTGTGGCGCGGGCCTGACCACCGCCGAACTCGGCGCACCCGACTACGACAAGACGCTCACGCAGTTCCACGCGTATTGCGACGCGCTGCGCACGCTCGGCGTCGAGCTGACCGAGCTGCCGCCGCTGGACGCATTCCCCGATTCGCATTTCGTCGAGGACGTGGCCGTCGTGACGCCGGAATTCGCGGTGATCACGCGCCCCGGCGCGCCCGCGCGGCGCGGCGAGACGGCGCATATCGAAGCCGCGCTCGCCGCGCATCGCGACCTGCTGCCGATGCAGGACGGCCGTCTCGACGGCGGCGACGTGATGCTGGTCGGCAAGCGCTTCTACATCGGCCTGACGGGGCGCACCGACGCCGAAGGCATTGCCGCGTTCGAATCGCTCGTGGCCCGCTACGGTTATTCGGTCGTCGCGGTCCCGGTCGGCGCCGGCCTGCACCTGAAGTCGGTCGTCAATGCGCTCGGCGACGACACGCTGCTCGTGACCGAAGCGCTGGCCGCGCACCCGGCGTTCGCCGACTATCGCCGGATCGCTATTTCGGCAGCCGACGAATACGCGGGCAACACGCTGCGCGTGAACGGCACGCTGATCACGCCGGCCGGTTATCCGCGCGTACACGACGCGATCGCGTCGCTCGGGTTGCCGCTGCACGTGATCGACACGAGCGAGTTCCGCAAGATGGATGGCGGCCTGACCTGCCTGTCGCTGCGGTTCTAGCCGATTGGCGCGCGGCCGCTTCGGCCGGATAATGTGGCCCCCGCGCGGCAAAGGAGACGTTCCGCGCACCAGCCACGACCCGACCGGAGCGAACGCGGATGACCGACAAGAAGATGCAGCTCGACAAGATCGATCTCCGGATCCTCGACATCCTGCGCACCGACGGGCGGATTTCCTACCGGAAGCTGTCGGAGCTCGTGAACCTCACGCCGCGGCCCTGCCAGGCGCGCGTGGAACGGCTCGAGGCGCTCGGCGTGATCGAAGGCTACCGCGCGGTGATCAAGGCGCCGCGCGCGACCAAGCCGATCGTCGTGATCGCGCAGATCGTGCTGGCCGATCACGGGCGTTCGCAGGCGCCGTTCGAGGACGAAATGCGGGCGAATCCGGCCGTGCTCGATTGCTGGCTCGTCAGCGGCACGTTCGATTTTCTCGTGCGGCTCGCGTGCGAGGATCTCGACGAGTACCGGCGAATCGCGAACGTGTGGCTGGAAAGCCCGCGGTTCCGGATCGAAAAGATCGTGACGACGGCCGAACTGCAGGCGATCAAGCGCAGCATCGTTTGACGCGACCGCGAAAGGTCCGGTTTCGATGCGAATGACCGGGCCAATCGATTTGCATTCCGAACAAAATCAAGGTGAACACTATGGATGCTTTGCAAGCGGCAGCGCAGACGGCCGCGCCGTCCGGGACGACGCTGAAGCGCCGTCTGCAGGGCCGCCACATCGCGATGATCGCGATCGGCGGCTCGATCGGCACGGGGCTGTTCGTCGCGTCGGGCGCGTCGGTCGCGCAAGCGGGGCCGGGCGGTGCAATCGCCGCGTATCTCGCGATCGGGATCATGGTCTACTTCGTCGTCACGGGGCTCGGCGAGATGGCGGCGCTGATGCCCGTGTCGGGCTCGTTCGCGATCTACGGCGAGAAGTACGTCGACGAAGGCTTCGGCGTCGCGCTCGGCTGGACCTACTGGTATAGCTGGGCCGTGACGATCGCGATCGAGCTGGTCGCCGCGCAGATCGTGATGCGCTACTGGTTTCCGTCCGTGCCGGGCGTGTGGTGGGGCGCGGCCTTCCTCGTGCTGATCTTCCTGCTGAATACGCTGTCGGTGCGCGGCTTCGGCGAATCGGAATACTGGTTCTCGCTGATCAAGGTCGTCACCGTGATCGCGTTCATCGCGGCCGGGCTGCTGATCGCGGCCGGCGTGCTGGGCACCGGGCATACCGGCAGCGGGCATACCGGCAGCGGGCATCCGGTCGGCTGGCGCAACTTCACGACGGGCGACGCGCCGTTCGTCGGCGGCGTGCACGCGATGATGAGCGTCGCGCTGATCGCGGGCTTCTCGTTTCTCGGCACGGAACTGGTCGGGATCACGGCCGGCGAATCGGAGAATCCGCGCAAGACGATCCCGCGCGCGGTGAAGCAGATCTTCTGGCGGATCATGCTGTTCTATGTGCTCGCGATCTTCGTGATCGGCCTGCTGGTGCCGTACACGGATCCGAACCTGCTGAAGAGCGATGTGACCGACGTCGGCGTGAGCCCGTTCACGCTGGTGTTCAGCCATGCGGGCTTTCCGCTCGCGGCCGGCGCGATGAACCTCGTGATCCTGACGGCCGTGCTGTCGGCCGGCAATTCCGGCACTTACGCGGCGACGCGGATGCTCTACAACCTCGCATCGGAAGGGCGCGCGCCGGCGATGTTCGCGACGCTGTCGCCGGGCGGCGTGCCGCGCAACGCGCTGTACGCGACGATGGCCGTCGGCGGGCTGTGTTTCCTCACGTCGCTGACCAACAATCAGAGCATCTATCTGTGGCTGCTGAATACGGTTGGCATCACGGGCTTCATCGCGTGGCTCGGCATCGCGGTCTGCCATTACCGGTTCCGCAAGGGCTTCCTGAAGCAGGGCTACCGGCTCGATCAGTTGCCGTATCGCGCGAAATGGTTTCCGTTCGGGCCGCTGTTCGCGATCGCGATCTGCATCGTGATCTCGCTCGGGCAGGATTACCAGGCATTCTTCGCGGCCCGCATCGACTGGATGGAAGTGCTGTCGATCTATGTGTGGATTCCGCTGTTCGTCGCGATCTGGTGGGCGTATCGCCGCGCGCGCAAGAGCCGGCTCGTGCGCTATGAGGAGATGGACATCGGGCCGTGGCTGACGCGCTCGGTCGACGCCGTCGACGCGGTGGCGGACCCGCGCGAGCGATCGCGCGGCGCGTAGTGCGCGTGCCGGATCGACGCGCTGTTCTCGCGCGGCCACGGCGCGCGCCCGGGGCTGATGACCGGCATCGACGAATTGCGCGGATTGGCGGTGCGGTCGAACGGCGCGGCGATCGGCTATCGCGAGACGCAGACCGACGGAGAAGGGCGGCGCACGGTGCGGCGCTCGACGGCCGTGTTCCGGCGCGAGGCGGATGGCCTGATCGTGCGGCGACACCTTTACGAGACGCCGGTCGCTGCGTGAGCGGGAACGGTGCCGCCACGCGCGACGACGCACGGGTGTCGGCAGCCGTTACTTGTCGAGCTCCGGATAGTGCCGGAAGATCCCCATGTCGTTGAACGGAATGCGGCGTTCGGACGCGAGATAACGTGCGACGGGAGGATGCTGCGCCACGCGGTCGTGCAGGCCGACGAGCCCCGCGACTTTCCGCTCCGCGCGCTTCATCGCCTTCGGGAACGCGTAGCGCAGCCCTTCGATCAGTTGGAACATCGACAGATCCGCATAGCTGAGCACGGTGCCGGCGATATAGCCGCCCTTGTGCGGATTCTGTTCGAGCACGCGATCGAAATAGCCGAGGAATTTCGGCAGCCGATTCTCGAGGAAATCGGCTGCGCGCTCGGCCGCTTCCGCTTGCTGGTCCTCGTAGTACAGGCCGCTTGCGATCGGATGGTGCGTGTCGTGGATCTCCGTGACGAAATCGGCGACGGTCAACTGCAACTGATGCACCCACAGCCGCCCGGCCTCGTCCCCGGGCGCGAGCCCGAGCCGCGCGCCGAGGAACAGCAGGATGTTCGCGGTCTGCCCGATGACGACGTCGCCGGCCTTCAGGAACGGCGGCGCGAACGGCAGGCATTCCGCTTTCGTGCTGTCCATCATGCGCATCATCGCCGGCACGCCCATCCCGCGCCCCGATTCGCGTGCGACGTCCACATAGTCGGCCTCGGCCGCCTCGAGCGCGAGCCGCACGAATTCTCCGCGGCCCTGGATCTCCGGCCAGTAATAGAGTTCATATCGCATGCTGTTCCCCCCCATCCAGTTGAACCGGATGCTCGAGCTATCGTGATAACCGAGCGGCCGTGCGCCGTCCGCCGCGAATAGACAGTCTAGGCAATCGCAAGAAAAGTGCAGTGCGCGTCACGCACGGCGCTCGCCGCCTTCGGGGCCGTAGAAGAACACCCATGTCGAGAAGTCGCTGGAGAAATCGACGAAGCGATGTACCGCATGCGCAGGGACGAACAGCGCGTCGCCGGCCGCGACGTCGCATGCGCGTCCGTCGACGATGAAGCGCGACGTGCCGGTGGCGATCACGTAGACCTCGTCGCGCGTATGCGGCTTCTGCGTGTCCTCGATGTGCGGCCGGTACAGCTCGACGTCGAGTGTGCCGTGCTGAAACAGCGTCGTGAACAGCGTGCCTTCTTCGTCGAGGCGAGCAAGCGATTCGTTCAGGCCGAGCTTCATCGTGGTGTGCTCCGGATCCGGTCGTGGGAACGTGCGTTGCGCCATCGTAACGCGAAATCCGGAGATGATCGTGCGGTACGCGACGATGCCCGCGAATCGCATGCTCGCCACCGGTGAAACGGCGGCTGCGTTCGCACGCCACGGATGAAACGCATTCGTCCATCGGTGAAACGGCGTGACGATCGCCTGCATTCGAGCGACAGGTTCACCGCAATTTAATAAACGCCCACTACGATCCTGCATCGTCGATCGACAAAATGCAGCGATCCGATCCACGCGTCGACTCCGCGGACCGCCGCTGAACCGCGCGACTCGCCCGATTGCCATTTCCCAAGACCCCGCGATCTGCAACGCCTCGACCTGCCGCCGGCGTTATTCGCATTGTTTCGTCATTCTTATGAATCTGAATCTGTCGGCTTCTTCACGCAGAAAATTTCTTGCTGCCGCACCCGCCGTTGCAGCGGCGCCGCTGCTGAGCGCATGCGGCGGCGACGACGTCACGTCTGCGCCCATCGCCGATAGCGCACTTGCCGCGCAGATGTCCGCGAAGCTGAACGCGCAGCTCGGCGATGCGGCGACGGTCAATGCGATCGTGCCGGCGATGACCGATATCGGCTTTACCTGGGATCTGCCGACGGTCCCCGCCGCGCAGATCGGTGCGATCGTCGCATACAGCTTCGGCAACCGCCCGAACGCGGCGAGCGGCAACACGTCGAGCACGGGCGGCAACCAGTCCGCGCTGCCCGATCCGGGGCCGGTCAACGAAGCGCTCGCGGACGCGGTCTACCGCATCCGTCAGTTGAAGCCCGTCAAGGTCTACGCGCAGTGGGAAATCGCGCGCTTTCTCGTATCGAAATACGGAATGGGCGCCGACGTGCTGTCGTCGATCGAACCGGTGATCGCGAGCAACGGCTCGATCGTGTACCTGAGCACGGCAGGCGTCGCGGCCGTGGCCGTGTCGCGCGCGGGCGGCGCGGCCGCGATGGGCACTGTCGCGGTGGTCGGCCATCGCGATCACGCGAAGCGCTGCATCCAGACCTCGCAGCAGGCGGGCATGAAGGCGGCAGCGGTTGCCGAGGTGCCGCTCCCGACCCTGTACGACCCGCAATCGGGCCAACCGTGGACGCGCAACCGCAGCCTCTACCTCGTGCACGACATGTATGCGCAGATGCTTTCGCGTGCGATGACCGCGACGATGCAGGCGTTCCCGAAGGGCTGACGCCTTCCGCTCTCCACTCGATTCTCATGACCATGAAGACCCGCCGCCATTTCCTGGCTTCCACTTCCGTACTCGCCGCATCATGTGCGGCCGCCGCGCCCGTGTTCGCGAGCGACGCGCCGGTGTCCGATGCCGAGCTCAAGCGCCAGATGCTCGGCAAGCTGACGAACGAACTGAACGATCGCGCGACCGCCGCCGATGAGACGGGTTACCTGTTCGACACGTTTTTCTCGTGGGCGCCGCCCACCGTCGAGGCGGCCGGCATCAATACGATCGCAGCGTTCAGCTTCGGCAGCCGCGCCGCGGCGTCCGGTGCCGCGCCGGTGCCGGGCCCGGTGAACGAGGCGATTGCCGACGCCGTGTTCGCGCTCCGGCAGAAGGTCGCCGTGCCGGTCTACGCGCAGCAGGAAGTCGCGAGCGTGCTCGCGTCGAAATACGGGCTGACGGCCGGCGTGACGACGATCGCGACGCCGGCCATGAGCGCCGGCAGCCCGATACCGACGCCCGACGGCGTCGCCGCCGCGATCGTCAAGCAGGCCGGCTCGGCCGCGGCGCTCGGCAAGGTCGCGATCGTCACGCATGCGGATCAGGCGTCGATCGCCGTGCGCGTGTCGAATGCGGCGGGGATGCAGGCGGCAGTGCCGGCCGGGCTGGCGCTGCCGGTCGCCTACGACACGTCCGCGCAGCCGCCCGCGATGCGGCGCCGCGATCTCTACCTGATGAGCAACGCCGGCATGCAGCTCGCGATGCTGCGGCTCGCTCTGATCAACCGCGAATATCCGAACGGCTGAGGCCGCGGGGTTCCGGCTCGTCGCGCCTGGTCCGGGCGACGCGATCCGCGATCGCGGTCATCCGGACCCGGCGCGCCCCATTTTGCCGGGTAATGCCGATACAGGTATTGGGGCTACCAGCCAAACCACTGTTTTTAATGGGTTTTTTCGCGTCCAGCCTGCGCCGCGACGCGTTCTGCGTGGCATAATCGACCGCATCCGTAAGGCTTGTAGTCACAACGACCCCGCATACCCATGGCACAGACTCTCTACGACAAACTGTGGAATACCCACGTGGTCCACACCGAGGATGACGGCACGACCTTGCTGTACATCGACCGTCAGCTGCTGCATGAAGTCACGAGCCCGCAGGCGTTCGAAGGGCTGAAGATCGCACACCGTCCGGTTTGGCGCATCAGCGCGAACCTGGCCGTGTCGGACCACAACGTGCCGACGACGGATCGCAGCCACGGCATCGCCGATCCCGTCTCGAAGCTGCAGGTCGACACGCTCGACTCGAACTGCGATGCGTTCGGCATCACGCAGTTCAAGATGAACGACGTGCGCCAGGGCATCGTCCACATCATCGGGCCGGAGCAGGGCGCGACGCTGCCGGGCATGACGATCGTGTGCGGCGATTCGCATACGTCGACGCACGGCGCGTTCGGCGCACTCGCGCACGGCATCGGCACGTCGGAAGTCGAGCACGTGCTCGCGACGCAAACGCTCCTGCAGAAAAAGAGCAAGAACATGCTCGTGAAGGTCGAGGGCGCACTGCCGCGCGGCTGTACCGCGAAGGACATCGTGCTCGCGATCATCGGCAAGATCGGCACCGCAGGCGGCACGGGTTATGCGATCGAATTCGGCGGCTCGACGATCCGCGCGCTGACGATGGAAGGCCGCATGACAGTCTGCAACATGGCGATCGAGGCCGGCGCGCGCGCGGGCATGGTCGCGGTGGACGATACGACGATCGATTACCTGTTGGGCCGTCCGTTCGTGCCGACCGGCGCCGAATGGGACCAGGCCGTCGAATACTGGCGCCAGTTCAAGTCGGACGAAGGCGCGCAGTTCGATCGCGTCGTCGAGCTGAACGCGGCCGAGATCGTTCCGCAGGTCACGTGGGGCACGTCGCCGGAAATGGTCACGTCGATCGACGGTCGCGTGCCCGATCCCGAGCGCGAGAAGGATCCGGTCAAGCGCGACGCGATGGAGCGCGCGCTGGCCTACATGGCGCTCGAGCCGAACACGCCGATCGAATCGATCAAGGTCGACAAGATCTTCATCGGCTCGTGCACGAACGCGCGGATCGAGGATATCCGCGCGGCCGCGTATGTCGTGAAGAAGCTGAACCGTCGCATCGCGTCGAACGTTCGGCTCGCGATGGTCGTGCCGGGCTCGGGCCTCGTGAAGGCGCAGGCCGAACGCGAAGGGCTCGACAAGGTGTTCACGGATGCGGGCTTCGAATGGCGCGAGCCGGGCTGTTCGATGTGCCTCGCGATGAACGCCGACCGGCTCGATCCGGGCGAGCGCTGCGCGTCGACGTCGAACCGCAACTTCGAAGGCCGGCAGGGCGCGGGCGGTCGCACGCATCTCGTGAGCCCCGCGATGGCGGCGGCGGCGGCGATCGAAGGTCACTTCGTCGACATTCGCAAGCTGGGGTAACGCGTGACGGCATCGAAGGTCATTACGCGGCTGGTTGCCGCGCTGGCGCTCGCGGGGCTGGGCTTCGGCCTTGCGGGCTGCAATACCGTCCAGGGCTTCGGGCAGGACGTCAACGCCGCCGGCAACGCGCTGAAGCGCGCCGCGGAGTGACGTTTCCCGCCGAGAATTTGTCGATGTGCGCCGGCTGAAGGCCGGCCCTCCAACCGGATAGACGGATCATGGAAAAATTCACAGTACATACCGGCGTCGTGGCGCCGCTCGATCGCGAGAACGTCGACACCGACGCGATCATCCCGAAACAGTTCCTGAAGTCGATCAAGCGCACGGGCTTCGGTCCGAACGCGTTCGACGAGTGGCGTTACCTCGATCACGGCGAGCCGGGTCAGGACAACTCGAAGCGTCCGCTGAATCCCGACTTCGTGCTGAACCAGCCGCGCTACCAGGGCGCATCGGTGCTGGTCGCGCGCAAGAACTTCGGCTGCGGCAGCTCGCGCGAGCACGCCCCGTGGGCGCTGCAGCAGTACGGCTTCCGCGCGATCATCGCGCCGAGCTTCGCGGACATCTTCTTCAACAACTGCTACAAGAACGGTCTGCTGCCGATCGTGCTGACCGAGCAGCAGGTCGATCACGTGTTCAACGACACGTACGCGTTCAACGGCTACCAGCTGACAATCGACCTCGACGCGCAGGTCGTGCGCACGGGCGACGGCCGCGAGTATCCGTTCGAGATCGCCGCGTTCCGCAAGTACTGCCTGCTGAACGGCTTCGACGACATCGGCCTCACGCTGCGCCATGCGGACAAGATCCGCCAGTTCGAAGCCGAGCGGCTCGTGAAGCAGCCGTGGCTCAATACCAAGCTGGTCGGCTGATATCGCCTTCGAGGCGGGCGCGCTTGCCGCGCGTTCGCCGGCCTGCCTCCATTACCTACCCAGTCAGGAATAACGCATGAAGATTGCAGTGTTGCCCGGCGACGGCATCGGTCCGGAAATCGTCACCGAAGCGGTGAAGGTGCTGAACGCACTCGACGAGAAGTTCGAACTCGAACAGGCGCCGGTCGGCGGCGCAGGCTACGAGGCCAGCGGCCATCCGCTGCCCGACGCGACGCTGAAGCTCGCGAAGGAAGCCGACGCGATCCTGTTCGGCGCGGTCGGCGACTGGAAATACGATTCGCTCGAGCGCGCGCTGCGCCCCGAGCAGGCGATCCTCGGCCTGCGCAAGCATCTGGAGCTGTTCGCGAACTTCCGCCCGGCGATCTGCTATCCGCAGCTCGTCGATGCGTCGCCGCTCAAGCCCGAGCTCGTCGCGGGCCTCGACATCCTGATCGTGCGCGAACTGAACGGCGACATCTACTTCGGCCAGCCGCGCGGCGTGCGCGCCGCACCGGACGGCCCGTTCGCCGGCGAGCGCGAAGGCTTCGACACGATGCGCTATTCGGAACCGGAAGTGCGCCGCATCGCGCACGTCGCGTTCCAGGCGGCACGCAAGCGCGCGAAGAAGCTGCTGTCGGTCGACAAGTCGAACGTGCTCGAAACGTCGCAGTTCTGGCGCGACATCATGATCGACGTGTCGAAGGAATACGCGGACGTCGAGCTGTCGCACATGTACGTCGACAACGCGGCGATGCAGCTCGCGAAGGCGCCGAAGCAGTTCGACGTGATCGTTACGGGCAACATGTTCGGCGACATCCTGTCGGATGAAGCATCGATGCTGACGGGCTCGATCGGCATGCTGCCGTCGGCGTCGCTCGACAAGAACAACAAGGGCCTGTACGAACCGTCGCACGGTTCGGCGCCGGACATCGCGGGCAAGGGCATCGCGAATCCGCTCGCGACGATCCTGTCGGCCGCGATGCTGCTGCGCTACTCGCTGAATCGCGCAGAGCAGGCCGATCGCATCGAGCGCGCGGTGAAAACGGTGCTCGAACAGGGTTACCGCACGGGCGACATCGCGACGCCGGGCTGCCAGCAGGTCGGCACGGCGGCGATGGGCGATGCGGTGGTCGCGGCGCTGTAAGCAGACAGTAAAGGGTGCGAACGCGGCCGGTAAAAACGGCGCGTTCGCGCCGGGTTGGCCGTTGTGCGGCCGGATAGGTTTGTGTAGACTCGAACGATGGCGCTGATTTCCCTGATCTCCCCGGTCTTGAAACTCCACGGCAACATTGCCCGTGCGGGTGCGCGCGCCATCGTCATCACGAAAACCATTACCACGAAAACGATCATTAAACGCTGATCGTCCGTCGTGCCCGCCTTTTTCCCCGCGCGGTCACAGCGGGGACGGAAATGGCGGGGAAGCTCCATCAAAGGGTTAGTCATGAACGTAGGTCTCGTAGGTTGGCGCGGCATGGTCGGCAGCGTCCTGATGCAGCGCATGCAGGAAGAGGGCGATTTCGACCTGATCGAACCGGTGTTTTTCAGCACCAGCAACACGGGCGGCAAAGCGCCGTCGTTCGCGAAAAACGAGACTACGCTCAAGGACGCGACCAGCGTCGACGAGCTGAAGAAGTGCGACGTGATCATCACGTGCCAGGGCGGCGATTACACGAACGACGTGTTCCCGAAGCTGCGCGCGGCCGGCTGGAACGGCTACTGGATCGACGCGGCGTCGTCGCTGCGGATGAAGGACGACGCGGTCATCATCCTCGATCCGGTCAACCTCGACGTGATCAAGGACGCGCTCGTCAAGGGCACGAAGAACTTCATCGGCGGCAACTGCACGGTCAGCCTGATGCTGATGGCGCTCGGCGGCCTGTTCCGCGAGAACCTCGTCGACTGGATGACGGCGATGACCTACCAGGCTGCATCGGGCGCGGGCGCGCAGAACATGCGCGAACTGCTGTCGCAGATGGGCACGCTGAACGGCGCGGTGAAGGAGCAGCTCGCCGATCCGGCGTCGGCCATCCTCGACATCGACCGCCGCGTGCTGGCCGCGATGAACAGCGATGCGATGCCGACCAGCAACTTCGGCGTGCCGCTCGCGGGCTCCCTGATTCCGTGGATCGACAAGGATCTCGGCAACGGGATGTCGAAGGAAGAGTGGAAGGGCGGCGCGGAAACCAACAAGATCCTCGGCAAGCCGGCGATGGGCGAGCCGGGCTCGATCCCGGTCGACGGCCTGTGCGTGCGGATCGGCGCGATGCGCTGCCATTCGCAGGCACTGACGATCAAGCTGAACAAGGACGTGCCGCTCGACGAGATCAACGGCATCCTCGCATCGGCGAACGATTGGGTGAAGGTCGTGCCGAACGAGCGTGAAGCGTCGATGCGCGACCTGTCGCCGGCGAATGTCACGGGCACGCTGACGGTGCCGGTCGGCCGCCTGCGCAAGCTCGCGATGGGCGGCGAATACCTGTCGGCATTCACGGTCGGCGACCAGCTGCTGTGGGGCGCGGCCGAGCCGCTGCGCCGCATGCTGCGCATCCTGCTCGACAAGTAAGCGCGCTGCCTGCCCGGTCTCCGGGCCGGGCTGCACAAGATGACGCGCCGCGTCGGCCTTGACGATGTCAAGGCTGGCGCGGCGCGTTTTTCATGCGCGGATCAGCGCAGGTTCATCAGCGTCTGGTCGACCGCCTGCTGGGTCTTGATCGTCTGCGCGTTGGCCTGGTAATTGCGCTGCGCGGTAATCAGGCTCACGAGCTCGGTCGTCAGGTTGACGTTCGAGTTTTCCAGCGCGCTACCCTGCAGCGTGCCGTGGTTCGTGCTGCCCGGCGCGGAGATCTGCGGCACGCCCGACGCAGAGGTCTCCGCATACTGGTTGCCGCCGATGTTCACGAGCCCGTTCGGGTTGTTGAAGTTCGCGAGCGCGATCAGGCCGAGCACCGCGCTCTGGCCGTTCGAGTAGTTGCCGGTCAGCTTGCCGTCGGTGCCGATCGAAAACGTCGTCAGCGTGCCGCTCGCGAAGCCGTCCTGCGCGAGGTTGTTCACGCCGTCCTTGCCGCCGTATTGCGTCGTGCCGCTCAGGTCGAGCGCCAGGTTCTGCGGGGTGGCGCCGCCTGTCGTGTTGGGGATCGAGAACGCGAACTGACCGAGGCTCGGCGTCGGCTGGCCGGTGGCGGCCGACGTCGTCGAGCTGATCCGGCCCGACGCATCGAACGTGACGGTGCCGAGATTCGTCGGCGTCTGGCCCTGCACGCCCGCGTAGGCCTGCCAGGTGCCGGCCGCGCTTTTCGCGAAATACATCGTGACCTGCTGCGAGCCGCCGAGCGTGTCGTAGACCTGGATCGACGAATTGTAGTTGTACGTCGTGTTGTCGCTCGCGTTGAACGGTGTCTTGGTCGGCACCTTGTCCTGCGAGCTCAGGTTGAACTGGCCGGTGATCTTGCTCGTCGCCTGCGGCGCGATGTTGTTGGTCGGCGCCTGCAGCGGCACGGTCTGCGCGGTGTTGATCACGCCGCCCGCGCCTGCCGCATAGCCCATCAGGTTGCGGCCTTGCGAGTCGACGATGGCGCCGGCCTTGTCGCGGTGGAACGTGCCGTCGCGCGAGTACGTCGTCGCGCCGTTGCTCGACATCTGGAAGAAGCCGTTGCCGTTGATCGCGATGTCCAGCGACGAGTGGGTCGTATTGATCGTCCCCTGGCCGAATTGCTGTTGCACCGACGCGAGCTGCGTGCCGATGCCGATCTGCGTGTTGACCGATGTCGCGACCGAATTCGCATACATGTCGGAGAAGTTCGCGCGGCCCTGCTTGAAGCCGGTCGTGTTTGCGTTCGCGATGTTGTTGCCGATCACGTCGAGATTGCTCGACGCGCCGGCCAACCCGCTCAAACCCTGCTGATAGCCCATGTTCGATCCCCGTAACGAGCTGGTGAGTGAATGCAGTCTTGCAACTGCGCGCTGACCCTCTGGCACTTCACGGCGTCAGCCCGGCCGATCGCGCCCCTGCCTTTCCGGCATGCGCGAACGCGATGGTCGAATTGCGCCGATTCCTGTTAGATGGCGATCGTAGCGACCGCAATTGTTCGATCTGTGTAATTTTGTGTAATGAAATTGAATTGCTGTCGAAATGACTGTTTTTGTATGAGTAGTTGATCGTGCTGTCAGGCTGGAGAGCCTTGTGGGGCGGGGATTTGGCGGGAATAATGTTCAATTTGACGATAAGAGGTGGGAATTGCCTTCTTATCGTTGAATTGAAATTCATTTGAATGGAATTGGCAGGCCGGCGAGATTTATTTGGAATGGCGGCTGTTAATCCATTAACGGCAGGCGACGCGAATTGTTGAGCGGATGCACCCGATTCCCCGGTTGTGGTTCGGCGCCGGGCCTCCGGATGCGCGAACCGCCCGGCGGAAATGCAAAGCGCCGAACCGCTGGCGCGGCCGATCCTGCAATTCTTGGGTGCGAGGAGAGGAAGCGACGCAGCGTCAAGCCTTGTCATTCGTTCCGGATGCGATGTTGTCGCAACGTTTTTCATCCATTGATACCTATCCGTTCGATCAATCCGGTGCGCCGGCTGCAGTGTGCGGACCCGTGCGCAGCTTGATGCGATCGCCGGGCGTGCCGCCGCGCGAGGGCAGCCGGTTGCCCCCGCCGGCGACGAATTCGGCCCGAACGCGATCACGTGAAGTAAACTACGCGGTTACGACGCACAGACCCGCCGAAAGCGTCGCGTTCCGCGCGACGCTTTTGCATTTCTGCGGCAACTTTATTGACGCTTCCAACCGCGAATCCGAGCCGCGCCCGCGCGCGGCGATAGAGCCAACGATGTCCCGAATTTCCTTGTTTCCGCGTCAGTCCCGTCTGTCGCGCGCCGTGCGTGGCGCGCTGGCGATCCTGGCGCTCGGCGCAGCCGCTTCGGCCTGGGCGGCCGGCACCGGCGAACTGCCGGCATCTGCTGCCGGCGGCGCCGCGCCGCTTACCGTGACGGTCCAGCCGGGCCAGTCGCTGAACGACATCGCGAAAGCGGCCACGCAATCGCACGATCCCGGCGTGCTCGCGCGCGCCGGCCGCGCGCTGTTCGATGCCAATCCGCAGGCGTTCATGAAGCGCGATGCGAGCCGCCTGAAAGTCGGCGCGACGCTGACCGTGCCCGCGCTCGACGCAACGGGTGCGGCGCTCGCGCCGGCCGGTGCGTCTGGCGCATCCGGTGCGTCGGGGGCGACGGCTGCCTCAGCGCCCGCCGCTGCATCGGGTGGAGCGGCTGTCGCACAGCCCGGTGCGTCCGCGCCGCATCCGGGGTCGGCCGTGCAATCCGCACCGGTGGCGCCGGCTGTACATGCGGCTCCGGTGAGCGGGGCGAGCGTCGCGACGGCGGCGGGGGCGTCGGCTTCGGCAGGCGCTTCGGCTGCGCACGGCGCGTCGGCTGTCGAAAACATGCAACCGGCGGCGCCTGCTGCCGGCGCCAGCGGCCCGCATGTGTGGAGCGGCGCGATCCAGTCGGTGCCGTCGTCCGCGAGCGAGGCCGCTGTCCAGCCTGCGCCGGGCAGTCAGGTTTCGGGCGCGAACGAGCCGGCCGGTGCGGCACCCGCCACGGGTGCATCGCAGCCGCGGCCGTCGAGTCTGCAGCAACTGCTGGCATTGAAGAACCGCGTGCTGATGGAGTTGCAGAAGCACGGTATCGGCAAGCCGGCCACGACGAACGACGTCGCGCCTGCGCCGACTCAGGCGCCTGCCGCACCGCGTCCGGCCGCGAACGATGCAGGCGCGCCGTCTGCCGCGTCGCCGGCAGCCGAAGCGTCGTCCGGTGTGGCCGCCAGCGCTGCGCAGCCGGCATCGGCGCCCGCGCAGCCTGCCGCACCCGTGACGGCGCCTGCGCGTTCTGCGGATCAGATGGACTGGCGCCCGGCCGCAGCAGCGGGCGCGGCCGCGATTGTCCTCGCGGCAGGGTTCGCGTGGCGCAGGCGCCGGAAGGGCCGGCAAACGGACGATGCGGGCACGATGGCTGCAGCCCCCGCAGCGGGCGGTGCCGTGGCTGCCGAAGCTGAAGCGGCGCAGTCCGTCGAACGCGAATTGCAGATCCGGCCCGAGATGCCGGTTGCCCGCGACGCGGCCGCCGACATGAACCTGGCCGCGGCGACTGCCGCAGCGGCGGAGACGATCGAGCCGCCCGAAGCGGATGCGTCGTCGGTACACGAAGTGACGATGCCGCATGACGGCCAGCCTGAAGTCCCGCCCACCCACGCCGCAGTACCGCCGGCGAGCGACGCGGCTCCGACCCCGGCTCCTGCTCCGCACGCTGCGGAACCGTTAGAACTGGCTACTGCCGACACGCCGGTCGAGCCAACCGCCGCGCCATCGGCGACTGAATCGCAGCACGCGGCGCTGATGCAGAACGCGATCAGCGCGCTCAACAGCCTCGACATGCCGCTGCCGCCGCGCACGCAGGACGAGTCGTCGCTGGCGGCGGATGAGTCGGCTGCCGAGGCAGGGCAGTCCGATACCGATGAAATCGCAACTAACGGTCAATCCGCGCCGCGCCCGTCGATTGGCGCGATCGATCCGGCCCCGGAGCATCCTGCCGACCAGGACGACGAATTCGACTGGGATCCGGACGCGACGCCGCCGGCCGGCCACGCGGGCAGCCCGGCGCTGTCGTCGCTGCCGCCGCTTGGTGGCGCGCAGTTCGGCGCGCTGAAGCTCGATTTTGATCTCGACCTGCCGTCCACGCCGGGCGCCGCGCTGCCTGCGCTGACACCGGACGAGCTCGCACGCATTGCACGCAACAAGCTCGACCTCGCGGCCGAGTATATCGAACTGGGCGACCTGTCCGGCGCACGGACGCTGCTGCAGGAAGTGGTCGACGCGAACGACGCCGCGACGCGCGACGATGCGCGCGCACTGCTCGCGAAACTGGCGGACGAGGCGTGATGCGGATCGCGCTGGGCGTTCAGTACGACGGTGCGGCGTTCTGCGGCTGGCAGGCGCAGCCGCACGGCAAGACCGTGCAGGACGCCCTCCAGCATGCGCTGGCCGAGTTCGCGCGGGTGCCGTTGCACACGACGGTGGCCGGTCGGACCGACACCGGTGTGCACGGGCTCGGGCAAGTCGTGCACTTCGATACGGACCTCGATCGCGAGGAATTCTCGTGGGTGCGCGGCACCAATGCATTCCTGCCGTCGACCGTGTCGGTGCAATGGGCGAAGCAGATGCCGGAGACGTTCCACGCGCGTTTCTCGGCGTTCGAGCGCACCTACTACTACACGCTGTACGTGCATCCCGTGCGTTCGCCGATGCTGGCCGGGCGCGCGGGCTGGATCCATACGCCGCTCGACGACGACGCGATGCGTGCCGCCGCCGGGCACCTGATCGGCGAGCACGACTTCTCGTCGTTCCGGTCGTCGGAATGCCAGTCGAAGACACCGGTCAAACACCTGTACCAGATCGATGTGCGGCGCGCAGGCCATTTCATCCATTTCCGCTTCCGCGCCAACGCGTTCCTGCATCACATGGTGCGCAACCTGATGGGCTGCCTCGTCGCGGTCGGGCGCGGCCGCTATCCGGCCGACTGGGTCGCCGACGTGCTGGCCGGGCGCGACCGCAACCTCGCGGCGCCCACGTTCATGGCCGACGGGCTGTACCTCGCCCACGTCGGCTACCCGGCGGAATTCGCCGTCCCGCCCGCGCAGCTCGGCAGCGTGCCGTGGAGCAGCGTCTGGGCCGATCTGGACCCACTATCATGACGGATCACGCCGTGTCTCCTTCGACTTCCACCGCGGCCGGCCTGCCGCCGCGCACGCGCATCAAGCTGTGCGGGCTGTCGCGTCCCGAGGACGTGCTGCACGCGGCGGCGCTCGGCGCCGATGCGATCGGCCTCGTGTTCTACCCGAAGAGCCCGCGCGCGGTGACGATCGCGCAGGCGGCCGAACTTGCGCGCCTGGCGCCGCCGTTCGTGTCGGTGGTCGGGCTGTTCGTGAATGCGACCGAAGCCGAGATCGAAGCCGTCGTGCGCGATGTGCCGCTCACGCTGCTGCAGCTTCATGGTGACGAGACGCCCGAGCAATGCGACGCGCTCGGCCGCGCGGCACGCCTGCCGTGGTTGCGCGCGGTGCGCGTCGGCCCCTCGACGCAGCCGTCCGATTTGGTAGAATCGACACTTCATTATTCGAAAGCGCGCGGCCTCCTGTTCGACACCCTGGTGCCGGATTACGGCGGTAGCGGCAAGGTCTTCGATTGGTCTCTTATTCCCGCAGAGCTCGCGCATCGGGCCGTTTTGAGTGGTGGCTTGAGCGCGCAAAACGTCGGTGATGCGATCCGCCAGTTGCGCCCGTTTGCTGTCGATGTCTCGAGTGGCATCGAAGTGGAGGGCGCGAAGGGCGTGAAGGATCACGCCCGGATGGCGGCGTTCGTACGCGCGGTGCGCGAAGCGGACGCCGGGTGATGCAAGCCGGTGCGGCCTGACAAGCGGGGCGCATCGACCGATCGAGAGAGACACCATGTACAACCTTCCTGATGCTCGCGGCCACTTCGGCCCGTACGGCGGCGTGTTTGTCGCCGAGACGCTGATTCACGCGCTGGACGAACTGCGCGCGGCGTATGAAAAATTCCAGAACGATCCCGACTTCGTCGCCGAATTCGAGCGCGAGCTGAAGCATTTCGTCGGCCGTCCGTCGCCGATCTACCACGCACAACGCTGGAGCGAGACGCTCGGCGGCGCGCAGATCTACCTGAAGCGCGAGGACCTGAACCACACGGGCGCACACAAGATCAACAACGTGATCGGCCAGGCGCTGCTCGCGAAGCGCATGGGCAAGAAGCGCGTGATCGCCGAAACCGGCGCCGGCCAGCACGGCGTCGCGACCGCGACGATCTGCGCGCGCTTCGGGATGGAGTGCGTCGTCTACATGGGTTCCGAGGACGTGCGCCGGCAGGCCGCCAACGTCTACCGGATGAAGCTGCTCGGCGCGACGGTCGTGCCGGTCGAGTCGGGTTCGCGCACGCTGAAGGATGCGCTGAACGAAGCGATGCGCGACTGGGTCACCAACATCGAAAGCACGTTCTACATCATCGGCACGGTCGCGGGCCCGCATCCTTACCCGATGATGGTGCGCGACTTCCAGCGCGTGATCGGCGACGAGTGCAAGGTGCAGATGCCGGAGATGACCGGCCGGCAGCCGGACGCGGTGATCGCCTGCGTCGGCGGCGGCTCGAACGCGATGGGCATCTTCTATCCGTACATCGACGACCAATCCGTGCAGTTGATCGGCGTCGAAGCGGCCGGCGACGGCCTCGATACGGGCCATCACGCGGCGTCGCTGATCGCCGGCAGCCCGGGCGTGCTGCACGGCAACCGCACCTACCTGCTGCAGGACGACAACGGCCAGATCATCGAGACGCATTCGGTGTCGGCGGGCCTCGACTATCCGGGCGTCGGCCCCGAGCACGCATGGCTGAAGGACAGCGGCCGCGCGCAGTATGTCCCGATCACCGACGAGGAAGCGCTGAAGGCGTTTCACGACTGCTGCCGGATCGAGGGGATCATTCCCGCACTCGAGTCGAGCCACGCGATCGCATATGGCGTGAAACTCGCGCCGACGTTGCCGAAGGACAAGATCCTGCTCGTCAACCTGTCGGGCCGCGGCGACAAGGACATGCACACGGTGGCCGAGCGATCGGGCATCGAGCTCTGACCCCGACCGATGCGTGACCTGATCGAAGAGCCGGGCGGCGGTGCCGCGAGCGAGGCGGAGGCGGTTCAGCCTGCCGCCGTCGTGCCGCGCGCGCTGCCGTCCGGTATCGAACTGCATAACCGCGATTTCCTGACCGATGCCGCGTACCTGCCGGATGCGTCGATCGACCTGATCGTCGCCGATCCGCCGTACGGGCTCGGCAAGGACTACGGCAACGACTCGGACAAGCTGTCGGGCGACGTGTTTCTCGCGTGGACGCGCGAGTGGCTCGAACTGGCGATTCCGAAGCTCAAGCCGAGCGGGTCGATGTACATCTTCTGCACATGGCAGTACGCGCCGGAAATCTTCAGTTTTCTGAAGACGCAGCTCACGATGGTCAACGAGATCATCTGGGACCGACGCGTGCCGAGCATGGGCGGCACGACGCGCCGTTTCACGTCGGTGCACGACAACATCGGCTTTTTCGCGGTTTCCAAGGCGTATTACTTCGATCTCGATCCGGTCCGCATCCCGTACGACGCCGACACGAAGAAGGCCCGCTCGCGCAAGCTGTTCGAAGGCAGCAAGTGGCTGGAGATGGGCTACAACCCGAAGGACGTCTGGTCGGTCTCGCGCCTGCACCGGCAGCACGCAGAGCGCGTCGATCATCCGACCCAGAAGCCGCTGGAAATCATCGAGCGGATGGTGCTCGCAAGCTGCCCGCCGGGCGGCCGCGTGCTCGATCCGTTCATGGGCAGCGGCACGACCGCGGTGGCCTGCGCACGGCAGGGGCGCGACTTCGTCGGCTACGAGATCAACGAAAGTTATTGTGCGATCGCGCACGAGCGCGTGAACGCGCTCGCCGCGCCGGCATGCGCGTGAATCGCGCCGCCGTATCGCCGAACTCTTGCTTTGTATGGAACCGGAGCAAGCGCTGAAGCGCCAACTCCGGATCGACCGCCGCGGGGCCAGAGTAAGCGCTGAAGCGCCAACTCTGGCCAACTGCGGCATGGGATCGGAGTAAGCGCTGAAGCGCTAACTCCGATCGACACAGGAAAATTGCCATGTCCCGTATCCAGCAGACCTTTGCCGCACTCGCCGAACAAGGCCGAAAGGGCCTGATCCCGTTCATCACGGCCGGCGACCCCGATCCCGCAAAGACCGTCGAATTCATGCACGCGCTCGCCGAAGGCGGCGCGGACGTGATCGAGCTCGGCGTGCCGTTCTCGGACCCGATGGCCGACGGCCCCGTGATCCAGCGCTCGTCGGAACGCGCGCTCGCGCGCGGCGTCACGCTGAAGAGCGTGCTCGCCGACGTGAAGCGCTTCCGCGAAACCGACCCCAAAACTCCCGTCGTGCTGATGGGCTATGCGAACCCAATTGAGCGGATGGGGGTCGACGCGTTCGCGGCCGAAGCGCAGGCAGCCGGCGTCGACGGCGTGCTCGTCGTCGACTATCCGCCGGAAGAGGCGGGTGTATTCGCCGAAAAGATGCGTGCCGCGCAGATCGATCCGATCTTCCTGCTCGCGCCCACGTCGACCGACGAACGCATCGCCGACGTCGGCAAGATCGCGAGCGGCTACGTGTATTACGTGTCGCTCAAGGGCGTGACCGGCGCGGGAAATCTGGATGTTTCGAGCATTGCGGGTAAAATCCCGGCCATCAAGTCGCGCGTGCCGGTTCCGGTGGGCGTCGGCTTCGGTATCCGCGACGCCGAAACGGCGCGCGCGGTGGCCGAAGTGTCCGACGCCGTCGTGATCGGCAGCCGCCTCGTGCAACTGCTCGAAAGCGCCGCGCCGGAAGGCGCCGCCGCCGCGCTGAAGGCGTTCATCGCCGAGCTGCGTGCCGCGCTGGACGGCGCGGGCAAGACGGCGCGATAACACCAACATAGGAAGGCGGGAACGGGCCACGCGGCCCGGCCCGCCACGGAACAGGAAACCATACGATGAGCTGGCTCGACAAACTGTTGCCGCCGAAGATCAAGCAGACCGACCCGAAAAGCCGCAAGGGCATTCCGGAAGGCCTGTGGGTCAAGTGCCCGTCCTGCGAGGCCGTGCTGTACCGCAACGACGTGGACGCGAACCTGCACGTGTGCCCGAAGTGCGATCACCACATGCGCATCGGCGCGCGCGAGCGTCTCGACGGGCTGCTCGATCCGGAAGGCCGCTATGAAATCGGCCAGGAAATCGTGCCGGTCGACTCGCTGAAGTTCAAGGACAGCCGCAAGTACCCCGATCGTCTGAAGGAAGCGATGGACGAGACGGGCGAGACCGACGCGATGGTCGTGATGGGCGGTGCGATCCACACGCTGCCCGTCGTCGCGGCCTGCTTCGAGTTCTCGTTCATGGGCGGCTCGATGGGCTCGGTCGTCGGCGAGCGCTTTGCGCGCGGCGCGCAGAACGCGCTGGAACAGCACGTGCCGTTCATCTGCTTCACGGCGTCGGGTGGCGCACGGATGCAGGAAAGCCTGCTGTCGCTGATGCAGATGGCCAAAACCACCGCGATGCTGACCAAGCTGGCCGAAGCGAAGCTGCCGTTCATCTCGGTGCTGACCGACCCGACGATGGGCGGCGTGTCGGCGAGCTTCGCGTTCCTCGGCGACGTCGTGATCGCCGAGCCGAAGGCGCTGATCGGCTTCGCCGGCCCGCGCGTGATCGAGCAGACGGTCCGCGAGAAGCTGCCGGAAGGTTTCCAGCGCGCCGAATTCCTGCTGACGACGGGCGCGATCGACATGATCGTCGACCGCCGCAAGATGCGCGACGAGATCGCGCAACTGCTCGCGCTGCTGCAGCGACAGCCGGCCGACGCGCTGGCCTGACCGGCGCGAGGTTGTGAACTCTGCGCGTCGCCTGGCTTCAGCGTCAGGCGGCGCGCTTCGTTTTTTGGCGTAGTGGCGGTACCGATCCAGATTTGATCCGATGAGCACTTTTCCCACTCTCGACGCGTGGCTTTCGCATCTCGAACGCGCGCACCCGGTCGGCATCGACATGGGCCTGACCCGCATTGGGCAGGTCAAGGCGGCGCTGCAGCTCGAATTCGCGTGCCCCGTCATCACCGTCGGCGGCACGAACGGCAAGGGCTCGACCTGCGCGTTCCTCGAGACGATCCTCGTGCGCGCGGGCTACAAGGTCGGCTGCCACACGTCGCCGCACCTGCTCGAATTCAACGAGCGCGCGCGCGTGAACGGGCAGAACGTCACCGATGACGAACTGCTGCCGCACTTCGAGGCCGTCGAAGCCGCGCGCACGTCGCTGCCCGAACCCGTGTCGCTCACGTACTTCGAATTCACGACGCTCGCGATCCTGCATCTGTTCGCGTCGCGCGGGCTCGATGCGGTGATCCTCGAAGTCGGTCTCGGCGGCCGGCTCGACGCGGTCAACATCATCGATACCGATTGCGCGATCGTCACGAGCATCGACATCGACCACACCGAATACCTCGGCGACACGCGCGAGAAGATCGCGTTCGAGAAGGCCGGGATCTTCCGCGCGGGCAAGCCGGCGATCTGCGGCGATCCGGCCGCGCCGCAAACGTTGATCGACCATGCCGAAGCGATCGGTGCCGACCTGTGGCTCGTCGGCCGCGATTTCCGCTACGAGGCGCAGGCGGGTGCGGAGCGCCAGCAGTGGAGCTACCTCGGCCGCGAGAAGCGCTATCCGGCGCTTGCGTATCCGGCGCTGCGCGGCGCGAATCAGCTGATCAATGCATCGGCCGCGCTCGCCGCGCTCGAGGCGCTGCGCCCGGTGCTGCCGGTGTCCGCGCAGGACATCCGGCTCGGGCTCGCGAACGTCGAGCTGCCAGGGCGTTTCCAGGTGCTGCCCGGCAAGCCGGCGATCGTGCTCGACGTCGCGCATAACCCGCATGCGGCGGCCGTGCTCGAGCAGAATCTCGGCAACATGGGCTTCTTCCCGTACACGTACGCGGTGTTTGGCGCGATGCACGACAAGGACATCGACGGCGTGCTGAAGCACCTCAAAGGCGAGATCGACCACTGGTGCGTGACCGATCTGCCGCTGCCGCGCGCGGCCTCCGCGGAGCAGCTCGAAGCCGCGCTGCGCAAGGCTGGCGTGGAGGAGGGGCCCGATTCGAGCGTGACGCGTTACGCGTCGCCCGCCGAAGCGTTTCGCGATGCACTAAAAAGAGCATCCGAGAATGATAGAATCGTGGTTTTCGGCAGTTTCCATACGGTTGCCGGCGTGCTGGCCTACCGTAAATCGCAGCAACACTGACTGACGGGCAGTTTCGGACTCAGCCATTCATGGGAATTTTCTCGTTCGGCAAAAAAGACGACGACGCGCCCACGCGGCGCGGCGGTCGCACCGGGACCTCCCGGAACGTGCGCACGGAGCGCACTGAACGCGTCGAGCGGCGCCCGCGCCGCACCGAGCGTCCGGAATCGGACGCGCTGCTCCTCGATCCGACCCTTCCAGAAAAGCAACGCGCGCGCCGTCGCCTCGTCGGCGCGATCGCGCTCGTCGTGGCCGCCGTGATCGTGCTGCCGATGGTGCTCGATTCGCACCCGAAGCCGGTGACGGACGACATCGCGATCGACATCCCGAACCGGCCCGCGCACCAGGCGGTCGCGCCGCGTGACGACGATGCGTCCGACGTGCAGGCAGGTGTCGCACACGACGAGCCGCCGGCATCCGACACCGCCGTTGCGGCGGCCCCGGCGCCTACGCCGAAGGATGCCGCCAAGCCGGCCGAGAAGCCCGATACGACGACCACGGCGAGCGTGACGCCGCCGAAGCCCGCACCGAAGCCGGCCGCCCCCGCGGCGAAACCGGCGGCGCCGAAGCCGGTTCCGGCGACCGTCGCGAATGCCGACGCCGCGAGCCCGGACAGCGGCGACGCGTCGTCGCCGTCATCGCCGGCCGGTGCGCGCTTCGCGGTGCAGCTCGGTTCGTTCAAGGAAGACGCGACGGCCCGTTCGTGGGCCACCAAGTTGAAATCTGCGGGTGTGCCCGCATATGTCGAGCATCGCAAGCAGGCGGACGGCAGCACGGCTACACTGCTGCGTGCGGGCCCGTTCGCGGATCGCGCGGCGGCTTCCGCCGCGATCGCGAAGGTGCGCGAAGCCGGTCTGACGCAATAACGCACGATGCTGACGGCTTTCGACTACGCTGTATTGGCGGTGATCGTGTTGTCGGCGCTGCGCGGTGCGTGGCGCGGCTTCGTGTCCGAGATTTTCGGGCTGATCGGCTGGATTGCGGCGATCGTGATCGCGGGCCGCTACGTCGGGCTGGTCGTGCCGTATATCCCGGCGAACTGGCCGGGCGGCGCGCTGACGCAGTGGGTGATCGCCTTCGCGTTGGTCGTGATCGGCGTCGTGCTGGTCGCCGGTGTGGCGAACGCGCTGCTGTCGCGGATCGCGCAGGCGAGCGGCCTGGGCGGTGTCGATCGCTCGCTGGGCATGATGTTCGGGCTCGTCCGCGGCTGCGTGCTGGTGGTGCTGCTGGTCGCGGCGGCCGGGCTGACCGAACTGCCCAAACAGGATTTCTGGCGCAATGCGCTATTGCGTCCTTTCGCCGAACAGGGCGTGCACGAGCTGAAGCAGCTCCTGCCCGACGGCATGGCCCAGTACGTACGCGTGTGACGACGCGGCCGGGCAGGACGTAACCGATTTTGTCATTCTGAAGGACATGCCATGTGCGGCATCGTAGGCGTTATCTCCCAATCCCCGGTCAACCAGCTGATCTATGACAGCTTGCTGCTGCTGCAGCATCGCGGTCAGGACGCAGCGGGCATCGCGACGGCGGACGGCAGCAATTTCCACATGTACAAGGCGAACGGCATGGTGCGCGACGTGTTCCGCACGCGCAACATGCGCAGCCTGCCCGGCACCTACGGCATCGGCCAGGTGCGCTACCCGACGGCCGGTTCGGCGACGAGCGAAGCCGAGGCGCAGCCGTTCTACGTGAACGCGCCGTTCGGGATCATCCTCGCGCACAACGGCAACCTGACGAACTGGCAGCAACTGAAGGACGAGATGTTCCGGATCGACCGCCGGCACATCAACACCAATTCCGACAGCGAAGTGCTGCTCAACGTGTTCGCGCACGAGCTGCAACTGTCGACGACGGGCCTCGAGCTCGATCCGGCCTCGGTGTTCAAGGCGGTTTCGGGCGTCCATCGCCGCCTGCAGGGCTCGTATGCAATCGTGTCGCTGATCGCCGGCTACGGCCTGCTCGCGTTCCGCGATCCGTTCGGCATCCGCCCGCTCTGCATCGGCAAGCTCGAAACCGAGCACGGCACCGAGTGGATGGTCGCGTCGGAGTCGGTCGCGGTCGAAGGCATCGGTTTCGAATTCGTGCGCGACGTGAAGCCGGGCGAGGCGGTCTTCATCGATCCGGCCGGCAATTTCCACAGCCAGCAATGCGCGGAGCAGCCGACGCTGAATCCGTGCATGTTCGAATACGTGTACCTCGCGCGTCCGGATTCGTGCCTCGACGGCGTGCCCGTCTACAACGTTCGCCTTCGCATGGGCGACTATCTCGCCGAGAAGATCAAGCGCGAGCTGCCGAACGTGCCGATCGACGTCGTGATGCCGATTCCCGATTCGTCGCGCCCGGCCGCGATGCAGGTTGCCGCGAAGCTCGGCGTCGAGTATCGCGAAGGCTTCTTCAAGAACCGCTATGTCGGCCGTACGTTCATCATGCCGGGGCAGGCCGTGCGCAAGAAGTCGGTGCGCCAGAAGCTCAACGCGATGAGCATCGAGTTCAAGGACAAGAACGTGCTGATCGTCGACGATTCGATCGTGCGCGGCACGACCTCGCATGAAATCGTGCAGATGGCGCGCGATGCGGGCGCGAAGTCGGTGATCTTCGCGTCGGCGGCGCCGCCCGTGAAGTTCCCGAACGTGTACGGCATCGACATGCCGACGCGCGGCGAGCTCGTCGCGCACGGCCGCACCGACGACGAAGTCGCGAAGATCATCGGCGCCGACCACCTGATCTACCAGGACGTCGACGACCTGCGCCGCGCGGTGCGCGACATCAACCCGAAGCTCGAACGCTTCGAGGCGTCGTGCTTCGACGGCAACTACATCACCGGCGACGTGACGCCCGAGTATCTCGATACGATCGAGCGCGCGCGCCTCACGCCGGCGTCGCAGGCCGATCGCGATACGGCCGGCGAGACCGAGCGCTCGCAGATGAACCTGCAGTTGTCGGTCGAGTGACACCGGCGTACGCTTTTGACGAAGCGTGATAGGATGTGGCCTTGCGTCGATTTGATATCAGCTTGCGGACGCGGGGCGACTTCCCAAAACAGCTAAAGCGAAGGCCGGCGGCAGTCGGCCCGAGTCGATCGCTGTCGTACCCCGAAGCCCGCTGATGCCGATGCATAGCGGGCTTTTTGTTTTGGCCTGGTTTTGACTTGGCCTGCGCGACATGCGCGGCCATCGAATACGGAAAACGGAACATGGACGACTCCCTCAACTTCGACACGCTTGCCGTGCGCGCGGGCACGCTGCGCAGCGACTTCAACGAGCATTCGGAAGCGCTGTTCCTCACGTCGAGCTTCTGCTTCCAGAGCGCGGCCGACGCGGCCGAGCGCTTTGCGAATTCGGAAGACTACTTCACCTATTCGCGCTTCACGAACCCGACCGTCACCATGTTCCAGGAGCGTCTCGCGGCGCTCGAGGGCGGCGAGGCGTGCATCGCCACCGCGTCGGGAATGGCCGCGATCATGTCGGTCGTGATGTCCGCGCTGCAGGCGGGCGATCACCTCGTCAGCTCGCGCAGCCTGTTCGGCTCGACGCTCGGGATGTTCGCGCAGATCTTCAGCAAGTTCGGGATCACGACGACCTTCGTCGATCCGACCGACCTGAACGCATGGCAGGAAGCCGTACGACCCGAAACGAAGATGTTCTTCCTCGAGACGCCGTCGAACCCGCTGACCGAACTCGCCGATATCGAAGCGATCGGCAAGATCGCGAAGGCCGCGAACGCGCTGTTCGTCGTCGACAACTGTTTCTGCAGCCCGGTGCTGCAGCAGCCGCTGAAGCTCGGCGCGGACGTCGTGATGCACTCGGCGACGAAATTCCTCGACGGGCAGGGCCGCGTGCTCGGCGGCGCGCTGGTCGGCTCGAAGGAATTCATCATGGGCAAGGTGTTCCCGTTCGTGCGCAGCGCGGGCCCGACGCTGTCGGCCTTCAACGCATGGGTGCTGCTGAAGGGGATGGAGACGCTGTCGCTGCGCGTCGAGAAGCAATCGGCGAACGCGCTGGAAATCGCGCGCTGGCTCGATTCGCATCCGGCGGTGGCACGCGTGTTTCATCCGGGCCTCGAGTCGCACCCGCAGCACGAACTCGCGAAGCGTCAGCAGAAGGCGGGCGGCGCGATCCTGTCGTTCGAGCTGAAGGGCGACACGCCCGAGCAGCAGCGCGCGAACGCATGGCGCGTGATCGACAGCACGAAGCTGATCTCGATCACCGGCAACCTCGGCGACACGCGCACGACGATCACGCATCCGGCGACCACGACGCACGGCCGCATCACGCCGGAAGCGCGCGCGGCGGCGGGGATCACCGAAGGGCTGATCCGCCTCGCGGTCGGCCTTGAGCACGCGAGCGATATTCGCGCGGATCTCGCCCGCGGTCTCGACGGCTGAGCGAGACGGCGGGAGCCGTCATAGCGATGCGACAGGGCGCGTCTGTGCGGGCGACCTGTCGTCATCGGCGACGTGGTTGCGGCGCACGCCTTCGCGCGTGCGCGATCCGGTCGGCACGCATGCGGGCGACGGCACGTCGTCACGCACCGCGTTCACCATCCACCGCAGCGTTTCGTCGAGCGGCGTGACGGGCAGTTCGCCCACCGCGCGTCGCAGCTTGTCGCGCGACCCGCTCAGGCTCTTCACCTCGTTGTGCCGCACGAAACGCGGATCGATCGTCACGTCGATCACGTAGCCGGCGATGCGGGACAGTATCGCCAGCACTTCCTTCAGCGAATACGCGCGCTCCGAGCAGACGTTGAGTATCTCGCCGGCCGGCGCGGTTTCGATCAACTTCAGATAGGCGGCCGTCACGTCGCGCACGTCGGAGAAATCGCGGCGCACGTCGAGATTGCCGAGCGAGATCCGCGGTTCGTTGCGCGCGTAGTGCGCGACGAGCTTCGGTAGCAGATAGGCGTCGCTCTGGCCAACACCCGTGTAGTTGAAGGGCCGCGCGATCACGATCGGCAGCCGGTCGGCCCACAGCTTTGCCGCATATTCCATCGCGAGCTTGCTGATCGCGTAGTCGTTCGCGGGGTCGGGCGGGACGTTTTCGTCGAGCACGCCAGCGGTCGAGTTGCCGTAGATGTTCGCGCTGCTCGCGAGCAGCACGGCCGACGGGCGGCGGTCGAGACCCGCGAGCGCGGCCAGCAGGTTGCGCGTGCCGACGACGTTGACCGCGTAGGTTTGCGACGGTTCGTCCTGCGCGACATGCGCGCGCGCGGCGAGATGCACGACCGCATCGGGTCGCGCATCGGCTACGGCCGCGCGTATCGAATCCACATCGAGCAGGTCGACGGGCACGAGCGTGCAGCTCGCGAACACCGGGTCGTCGGGCGGCGGCGAGCCGGGCGCTACCGTGCCCCAGACTTCGTAGCCGGCCGCTTCGAGGTGTTGCGCCATGTAGCGGCCGGTGAAACCCGTCAGGCCCGTGACGAACGCACGGCGCGGTGCTTGCTCGATATCAGAATGTGTCATGGTGTTGGTTCCGCGTCAGATCCGCCTCGACCATCATCTGGCAAAGCTGCTCGAGCGTCGTCTCCGGTGCCCATCCGAGCTTGCTTTTGGCCTTGTCCGCGCAGCCGATCAACAGGTCGACTTCCGCGGGGCGGTAGAACTTGGGATTCACTTCGACGAGCACGTTGCCGGTCGACGCGTCGAGGCCGCGTTCCTGTTCGCCCTTGCCGGTCCACTCGATCTGGTAGCCGGCGGCCGCGAACGCCATCCGCACGAAGTCGCGCACGGTCTCGGTGCGGTTGGTCGCGAGCACGTAGGTGTCGGGCTCGTCGGCCTGCAGCATCCGCCACATCCCTTCGACGTATTCGAGCGCGAAGCCCCAGTCGCGTTTCGCGTCGAGGTTGCCGAGCTCGAGGCGGGTCGCCTTGCCGAGCTTGATCTTCGCGACGGTGTCGGTGATCTTGCGCGTGACGAACTCGCGGCCGCGCAGCGGCGACTCGTGGTTGAACAGGATGCCGCTACTGCCGAACAGGCCGTACGACTCGCGGTAGTTCACGGTCATCCAGTGCGCGAACAGCTTCGCGACGCCGTACGGGCTGCGCGGATAGAACGAGGTCACTTCCGTCTGCGGAATCGATTGCACCTTGCCGAACATCTCGGATGTCGACGCCTGGTAGAAGCGTGTCTTCCGGCTCACGACGCGGATCGCCTCGAGCAAGTGCAGCGGGCCGAGGCCCGTGACGTCGGCGGTCGTGGACGGCTGCTCGAACGACACGCCGACGAAGCTCTGCGCGGCCAGGTTGTACAGCTCGTCGGGCTGCGTGCGTTCCAGCAGCCGCATGCTCGAGCCGGCGTCCGTCAGGTCGTGCTCCACGAGCGTGAGGTTCGGGTGCGTGTTGACGCCGAGCTCGGCGATGCGCCAGAGGTTGACCGAGCTGGTGCGGCGGTAAGTACCCGTGACGTCGTAGCCCTTGTCCAGCAGCAGCTTGGTCAGGTAGGCGCCATCCTGCCCCGTGATCCCCGTGATGATGGCTTTCTTGCGAGTTTGGCTCATGGCGTTGTCCTAGTCGAAACGATGAATAGAGAAAATCAGGCGGTCGTCCCGGCGGCAGCCGGCAGCGCGCGGTGTGCGGGGCCGCGCGTCAGGCGCCGTTCGAAGCCGTACCAGCTCAGGGTCGCGTAGGCGAGCGTGATCGCCAGCGCGAGCGCGGCCGTGGCGAAGCGGTTCAGGTGCAGCGGCCAGAGCGCATACAGCACGCTCAGGTGGATCAGGTACACGGTGTAGCTGACGGTGCCCACGTAGACGAGCATCGGGTTCGTCAGCACGCGTTGCACGATGCCGCGGCCGCGCAGCGCGATCACGACGATCGACGTGCACAACAGCAACGAGATGCTGTAGAGCGCCGCATTCGACAGCGGCGTGTTCGCAGCGCGAAAGCGCGGGAACGACAGGTGCAGCCAGCCGAGGATCGCGAGCGACACGAGTGCGCCGACGATCGCGAGCGGGTAGAACGGTTCCAGCGCGCGCCGGTCGCGGCGCAGCACGATCGCGAGCAGCGCGCCTGCGGCGAGCAGGTCCATCCGGAACGGCGTCAGGTAGTAGATCGGCCAGAACGAGTCGAACCACGGCGTCGCGATCGCGCGCAGCACCGGCGCTGCGACGATCAGCGCGGCGGCGACCCACAGCAGCGCGCGCTCCGAGCACCACAGCACGACGAACGGCCAGAAGATATAGAACTGCTCCTCGACCGCGAGCGACCACAGCACGTTCAGGCTGTCATGCCCGATGCTGCCGAGCGACAGCCCGATATTGGTCGAGAAGAACGCGAACCACGGCCAGTGCGGCAGCCAGCTCGCGCCGAACAGAAGCGTCGACACCACCAGCAGCAGCACGTACGGCGGCAGGATGCGGCGCACGCGGCGCGCGTAGAAGTGGCTGAAGTACGACTGCCCGCGCGCCTTGCGCTCGAGCAGGATGCCGGTGATCAGCAGGCCGCTCAGCACGAAGAACAGGTCGACACCCATCCAGAGCGGCGCCTTCAGCGCGTGCTGCAGGAACACGGCGCCGACCGCGATCGCGCGCAGGCCGTCGAGCTGCACGATGCGGCCGTGTTGCGGCGGGGTCAGGTCGGCGGATCGCGAGATGCCCGTCATCGCGCCGCTCCTTCGCGACGCGCGGCGGGGGCCGCGGCGTGTCGCACATCCGATGCGTGAGCGTAATGCATGCCTTTAAATGGAATATCGAATCGAAACCGATTCTAGGGAAAAGAAATCGGCAAAAAAAACGCGCGCCATTTATCTGGCGACAAACATTTAAATGCCGATTATTCCGGTCGCGAAATGAAAGGTTGGCGCCCGGGCAGCCGCGACAGGCAGCACAGAGCGGCATTTTCTACAGGGCGGCGCATGAAAGGCGGTCGTTATTGCCGTTTTCAGGCGCTATTTCGCGCCTGTTCCGGTTCGATATTTCAGGCGGAAACATCCCCAAATATTTCCAAATTTCTTGTGATTATTTTTGCTTGTAACCTGCATCGCGACGTTTGAAACCTATTTAGCGACAGGGCGCGCCGGTGCAGTCCGCGGCGGCGGCGGTCGCTTTTGCATCGAGTCTGGAGAAGCGCATTGCGACGTCTGATTCTGGTAGGCATGACGGTATGCGCGACGCTGCTGACGAGCGCCGCGCCGGCCGAAACGGTGTTGCCCGCGACGACGTCGTGGATCGGCAACACGTCCGGCTATGGCGACGGCAGCTGGACGCAGATCGACATCCGCGCGATTGCGGTGACGCCTGAAGGCAAGGTGTATACGAATGCACCGTGGGACGAAAGCGGCGCCGAGGCGAGCGTCTACCAGGACGGGAAGATGCTCGGCTTCGCCGGCGGCACGCACGGCTGGGGCAATCTCGGCGGCAACGCGATCGCCGTGAACAGCAAGTACGCGTATGTCGCGATCGGCGTCGGCAACGAGCGCGGCCACCTGCAGTCGCCCGGCATCTGGCCGGACAAGGGCAAGCAGTGGTTCGGCATCTCGCGGCGCACGATCGGCGACATGAAGCAGCCCGCGCCGTTTCGCGCGGCGCCGCAGGTCGCGCCGGGCGGACGCGCCGATGCCGGCCGCGCGCGCATGGCCGCGAGCTTCATGATGATGAACGAGGTGCCGGCCCCCGCGCGCTCGGAAGTGGGCGAGGTGAAGGCGGAAGTGGGCGGCCTCGCGGCCGACGACAAGACGCTGTTCGCGACGAATCCGTCGCACGACGCGGTGGGCGTGTACGACGCGGAAACGATGCAGCAGAAGGGCACGTGGAGCGCGCACGAGCCGGGCCGCATCGCGCTCGCGGGCGACGGCACGCTGTGGCTGCTCACGGACACGCTCAACGGCCCCGCACACCTCGTGCACGTGCGCGCGGACGGCCGCAAGCTCGATGACGCGCCCGCGCTGCCGGAAGGCACCGACGCGGTGGACGTGGCGGTCGACGCGAAAGGGCGCGTGCTCGTCGCGGACAACGGGCCGCGCCAGCAGATCCTGATCTTCTCGAAAGGCGGCAAGGGTTATGCGCAGGCCGGCACGCTCGGCGAGCGCGGCGGCATCTTCGCCGGCCCGGTGCCGGGGCGGCCGGGGCCGCAGCGCTTCAACGGGCTGACGGGTGTCGGCGTCGACCGCGCGGGCAATGTGTATGTGGCGATGAACGGCATCGGGCCGCGCCACGACACGATCGGCGCGGGACTCGGCGCGGTGCTCGAAAGCTATACGCCGGACGGCAAGCCGCGCTGGCAGGTGCAGGGGCTGCTGTTCGTCGACGGCGCGTGGCTCGACCCGGCGCGGCCGAACAGCGTGTACACGGGCAACAAGCGCTTCGAGCTCGACCTGTCGAAGCCGCCGGGCCAGGACTGGAAATACGTCGGCTTCCTGTCGAACCGCTTCAAGTATCCGGACGACCCCGTGTTCCACACGGACCAGTGGCCGGGCATGCCGATCGCGCGTCGCGTCGACGGCCGCACGTTCCTGTACCTGACCGACATGTACGCCGATCACCTGAAGATCTACCGCTTCGATGCGAAGCGCGACGGCGAGGTCGCGATTCCGTCGGGCCTGATCGCGGGCCGTGCGCGGCCGGTCGACAAGGTGCCGAACAAGCCGCCCGGCGGCGACTGGCTGTGGCGCGATGCGAACGGCAACGGCCGGCTCGACGCCGACGAGTTCGAGATCAACACGACCGGCAAGGCAAAGGCGGGCGGCTGGGGCTGGTGGGTCGACACGAAGGGCGACATCTGGCGCACGAGCGACGTGCGCGGCATCCACCGGTTCGGGTATGGCGGCGTCGACAAGGCCGGCAACCCGATCTACTCGTACGACAAGGTCACGACCTACCCGATGCCGCAGCCGTTCACGCAACTGCGCCGCTCGATCTACGACGCGCAGACGGACACGCTGTACGTGACCGGCTATACGGCCGACGCGCCGCCGCAGCCGGGCATCAACAAGGAAGTGGGCCGTGTGTTGATCCGCTTCGACAAGTGGTCGACGGGCTCGCCGGTCGTGCGCTACCAGGTCGCGCTGCCGTGGCAGCTCGACGCGAAGCCGATCTTCGACCTGATCGGGATCACGGCCGAGGGCCGCTACCTCTTCGGGGTGGAGCCGGTCGGCAAGATTCACGTGTACGACAAGGACACCGGCAAGGAAGTGGGCGTGATGAGCCCGGGCGCCGAGGTCGGCAAGGCATCCGGCTGGGTCGACGTGCCGTTCGGCATCAGCGCGTTCCGGCGCGAGAACGGCGAGTACCTCGTGTTCGTCGAGGAAGACGCGCGCGGCAAGGTGCTGATGTATCGCTGGAAACCGTGACGGGCGGCGCGCCGTTAACGACGACGTCGGCGTCACACAAGGCAGAAGCATGGACAAAGGCATACTCAAGAACGTTTCGATCAATTTCATCGGGCTGATCCTGCCGACCTTCGTGTCGCTGGTGACGGTGCCCGCGTATATCCACGCGCTCGGCGTCGAGCGCTACGGCGTCGTCAGCCTCGTATGGACGCTGATCGGCTATTTCGGGATCCTCGATCTCGGGATGAGCATGGCCGCGCAGAACCACATTTCGAAGGCGCTTGCGAGCGGCAACGACGACGAAAGCGCGCGCGTGTTCTGGAGCGCGTTCTGGCTGAATCTCGGCACCGGCATCGTGGGCGGGCTGCTGATCTATTTCGGCGCGTTCGTCTACACCGCGTATTTCACGAAGGTGACGGCCGCGATGCAGCACGAGGTGTATCTCGCGCTGCCGTGGCTCGCGCTCGCGATTCCGCTGGCGAACGTGTCGTGGGTATTCGCCGGCGCGATCAACGGCGCCGAACGGTTCGGCGTGTTCAACACCAACCAGACGATCGGCACGTTCCTGTTCCAGTTGCTGCCGCTCGGCGCCGCATGGTGGATCGCGCCGAACCTGCAGACCGTGCTCGCCGCGGCCGTCGTCGCGCGCCTGATCGCGGCGGTGATGCTCGGCCACGCGAGCATCAAGGTGCTCGGGATCCGGCGCATCGATCCGCCGCAATGGGGCACCGCGAAAGGGCTGTTCAACTTCGGCGGCTGGATGCTGATCGCGAGCACGACGAGCATGATCGCGGACACGCTCGATCGCGTGATGCTCGGCGCCGGCATGGGCGCGAAGTTCGTCACCTACTACACGGTGCCGCAGAACCTCGTCACGCGCCTGAACATGCTGCCGAACGCGCTCGTGCGCACGCTGTTCCCGCGCCTGTCGGCGGTCGGCCGCGACCGCGCGGACACGCTCGCGCGCCAGTCGCTCGAATTCCTGAACGGCGTGTTCACGCCGGTCGGCATCGTCGCGATCTTCGCGCTCGCGCCGTTCCTCACGCTGTGGGTCGGCGCCGATCTCGCCGCGCACTCGGCGCCGGTCGGCCGCGTGCTGGTGATCAGCGTGTGGCTCGTCGGCCAGGCGAGCGTGACGCGCATCCTGATCCAGTCGCAGGTCAACCCGTCCCGCGCGGCATTCGCCGGGCTCGTCCAGATGCCGTTCTTCGTCGGCGGCCTGTGGTTCGGCATTCACCACTTCGGGCTGATCGGCGCGGCGGTGGTCGTCGCGGCGCGTGCGTTCGTCGACTACGGCGTGCTGCTGTACCTGTCGGCGATCCGGATGCGCGCGATCGTGCTCGACATGCTGGCGCACCTGACCTTCCTGCTCGCGAGCCTGTTTCTCGCGCAGGCGTGGCCGGGGCTCGGCGAATCGATCGGCATGTGCGCGATCGTGCTGGTGCTGAACGTCGCGTGGTCGCTCACGATGACGCCGGGGTTGCGCGCGCTCGTGCGCGACCTGTTTGTCCGTCTCAATGCGAGGAAAACGATATGAATCGCGATCTGGCGGAACACGCCGTTTTGAATCTCGCCACCGCCGATGCGGCCGTGGCCGAAGCGGGCGATGCCGCCGCGCTGCGCCGGTCCATGCCGGCCGAGCGGGCCAGCGCGCGCCAGCCGGCGCGCGCGCTGCGCGTGGCGATCGTCCACGACTGGCTCGTCACCTATGCGGGCGCCGAACGCGTGCTCGAACACATCGTCGCGTGCTTTCCCGACGCGGACCTGTTCAGCCTCGTCGATTTCCTCGACGACCGCGCGTTCGTGCGCGGCAAGCCGGTGACGACGTCGTTCATCCAGAAGCTGCCGTTCGCGCGCACCAAGTACCGCAGCTACCTGCCGCTGATGCCGCTCGCGATCGAGCAGCTCGACGTGTCCGAGTACGACCTGGTGATCTCGAGCAGCCACGCGGTCGCGAAGGGCGTGCTGACGGGACCGGACCAGGTGCACATCAGCTACGTGCATTCGCCGATCCGCTATGCGTGGGACCTGCAGCACCAGTACCTGGAGCAGTCGAACCTCACGCACGGGCCGAAATCGCTGCTCGCGCGGATGATCCTGCACTACATCCGCAACTGGGACACGCGCACGGCGAACGCGGTGGACGGTTTCGTCGCGAACTCCGCGTTCATCGCGCGGCGCATCAAGAAGGTTTATCACCGCGATGCGGCGGTGATCTTCCCGCCGGTCGACGTCGACGGTTTCTCGCTGAACGCGGTCAAGGACGATTTCTACCTGACCGCGTCGCGGATGGTGCCGTACAAGAAGATCGACCTGATCGTCGAGGCGTTCTCGAAGACGCCCGAGCGCAAGTTGGTCGTGATCGGCGACGGCCCCGAGATGCAGAAGATCCGCGCGAAGGCCGGCCCGAACGTCGAGATCATGGGCTACCAGCCGTTCGCGGTGCTGCACGACCGGATGCGGCGCGCGAAGGCGTTCGTGTTCGCGGCCGAGGAGGATTTCGGGATCTCGGTCGTCGAGGCGCAGGCCTGCGGCACGCCGGTGATCGCGTACGGCAAGGGCGGTGCGCTCGAAACCGTGCTCGACCCGCAATCGAACGCGAACCCGACCGGGCTGTTCTTCGACGAGCAGACGCCGCACGCGATCGTCGCGGCCGTCGACGATTTCGAGCGTGCGCCGCAGCGCTTCACGCCGAACGCATGCCGCGCGAACGCGGAGCGGTTTTCCGCCGACACGTTCCGGCGGCGCTTTCTCGACTATGTCGAGGCCACGCTGCCCGGCTCGACCGCGCAGCGCGGCACGGCCGTCGCGCCGATGCCGGCCGCGCGCGGCCCGGCGACGCTCGTGCTCGACCAGAGCGGCGTGCTCGGCGGCGCCGAGCTGTCGCTGCTCGAGATCATGAAGCACATGCGCGCGAACGCAGACGTGCTGCTGTTCGACGACGGCCCGTTCCGCGCGGCGCTCGACGAGATCGGCGCACGCGTCGACGTGGTCGACCAGGGCGAGCTCGCGGGCGTGCGCAAGCAGGGCGGCGTGTCGGTCGGCGCATTGAAACAGCTCGTGCGGCTCGTGCGCGACGTCGCACGGCGCGCGCGACGCGCCGAGGTGATCTACGCGAACACGCAGCGCGCGATGGTGGTCGCCGCGCTGGCCGGGCGGCTCGCGCGCAAGCCGGTGGTCTGGCATCTGCGCGACATCGTCAGCACTGACCATTTCGGCGGCAAGCAGTTGCTGGCGATCAAGTACTGCGCGCGGCTGGGCGTCACGCGCGTGATCGCAAACTCCGACGCGTCCGCGCAGGCGTTCCGCACGCTGACGGGCTTCACGCCGCAGCACGTCGACGTCGTGTTCAACGGCATTTCGGCCGAGCCGTTCGATGCGCTGGAAGGCGTCAGCCAGGCTGCGCTGCGCGCGCGCCTCGGGCTGCCGCAGGATGCGTGGCTCGTCGGCTCGTTCAGCCGTCTCGCGCGCTGGAAGGGGCAGCACGTGCTGCTGGAGGCCGCCGCGCGGCATCCGGACATGCACGTGGTGCTGGTCGGCGCGCCGCTGTTCGGCGAGGACGAATACGCGGCGCAGCTGCACGAAACCGTCGTGCGGCACGGGATGGACGAGCGCGTGCATTTCCTCGGGTTCCAGCGCGACGTGGCCGCGTGCATGACGGCGGTCGACGTCGTTGCGCACACGTCGATCACGCCGGAGCCGTTCGGGCGCGTGATCGTCGAAGGGATGCTCGCGCGCCGGCCGGTCGTCGCGGCCCGCGCGGGCGGCGTCGTCGAGATCATCGAGGACGGCGACAACGGGCTGCTCTGCGAGCCGGGCGATGCGACCGCGCTGGCCGACGCGCTGGATACGCTGAAGCGCGACGGCGCGCTGCGCGAGCGGCTCGTCGCGAGCGGGCGCGCGACGGCGGTGCGCCGGTTCGGCACCGAGACCTACGTGGAGCGGGTCGAGAAGATCCTCGCGGATACGGCGAAGGCCGCGAAAGCGAAGAAGACATCGTAGCCGACGGCGCCAGCCGGCGGGAAACGAGCCCTCATGCGGCGTTGCGCTGCGTGGGGGCTTCGTTTTTCAGCGGGCATGGTTGGGTCGGGCGAGTGGCGGGTGGGCAGTTGCGTGCCGTGTCGCGCGCGGGATCGACCGGTTGCCGCTTCGATCGGGATCGTGCTGCTGACGGCGCTGCAAGGCGGTCAGGCGGCGCCGGGACGAATCCGATAAGGGGTGCCCCAGGGCAGGCGCATTGCAACCGGACAGGCGGCCGTCACGCGCGCCGGCATGCAGGGTTGGTTGCATACCCGCCCGACCGGCCATGAAACCGTGCCCACCATGAAAAAGCCCCCGCGCAGCGAAACGCCGCGCGGGGGCTCCGGAACCGGTCCGGCCGGATCAGACAGCCCGTTCGGGCGCCGGCGCAACGACGCGGGCGGGGCGCGACGGCTTGAAGCTGGCCGACCACATCATCGCCGGCCGTTCGAACATCCGGTAGAACAGGTACGCGACCGGGATCGCGGCGGCCATGAACGCCATCGACGGCCAGATCGACAGTTGCAGTTCGGAGTGGAACAGCACCGAGCCGAGGCAGACGAACAGCGGCAGGTGGATCAGGTACAGCGAGTAGCTGAAGTCGCCGAACCAGCCGAGCATGCGCAGCGGCGGCGTCGGGCGCGGCGGGCGCGCGAGCGCGCGGTACAGGAAGCACGCGAAGCCGGCCGACCAAAGCTGAAATGCACCGTACTGGCCGAAATGGAACGCGCCGCAGCCGCCGGCCAGCAGCACGGCGGCCGCGACGTACCACGCGCGCGACGGCACGCCGGCCGCGCCGCGCGCCTGCTGCGCGCGCACGTCGGCGATCCATGCGCCGATCGTCCAGGACAGCCAGTACGACGTGAAGAACTGCAGGTCGTGCCGTTCGAGCAGCCATGCCGACGCGACGTTGACGAGCGCGACCGCGGCCACGACGGCCGGCATGCCGATGCGCCGGCGCAGCGCGAACAGCAGCGGATAGATCGCGTAGAACTGCACTTCGAGCGACAGCGTCCACAGCGCGCCGTTCGACCCGTACGTATAGCCGGCGACGCCCTGCAGCGAGAACAGGTTCACGAGGAATGCCGTGATGCCGACGTCGCGGATCTTGTGGCTGACCGGCTCGATCTGCAGGCTGACCGCGTCGAGCGCGAGCGTGAACAGCAGCGCGGCGAGCAGCACCGGGTAGATGCGCGCGAACCGGCGTGCCCAGAAGTTGGGCGCGTCGAGCCGGTACGTGGGATCGGCCGCGAGCTTGAGCGCCGCGTTGCGGTGGATGCAGTAGCCGCTGATCACGAAGAAGATCGGTACGCCGGCGGACCCCCACGCGAACGGGAAGGTCAGGTAGCCGACGATCACGCTCGGGTCGAGTGCGCGACCGTAAGCGTGATGGAAGGTCTGCATGCCGACCCACACGACCTGGCGGCAGTGGAAATAGGCGACGAGCAGCGCCGCGAAGCCGCGCATCGCGTCGATGACGTGTTCCTTGTGATCGGCGACGGGCGGCGCGGTCAGAGACGATCCGCTAAAAGCTTGCATGCGATTCGATTCCTTGCGACGGATGGAGGGGAAGACGGATGAACGGGAAGTCTCATCGTAATGCGCAAGAATTCGATCAATGAATAAAAAAATCTCGCCCGGAAATAACGGAATCCCGCATGATGGTTTTATCGGCGTTCTGAAAGCGGTTCCGCGGGCGCGTCAATTATTTGCCGATTTTTTTCTGATAGTTTGAAGCTCCAGTTGATTGATGCAAGGAGCGGCAAGATGGACATGCATTGGATCGCGAGCGCGGCAGTACTGCTGGTCATGGCCGTGCTGTCGGCGTACCGCGAGGCGCTGAAGAACGAGCCGATTCGCCCGGGCCTCGAACGGGGCGGCGTGCCCTATATCGAGGAATTCGAATCGTAAGAATTTGTATCCGGAAAATCGGTAATTTGTTTCTGCTTCGGCACGCGGTCCGGCAATATCGACCGGGTTGAAAGGATTATATTTTTTTCGGAATCATTGGGCAATCAGTCCATATCGAAAATGAGCGGAGCGGAATTGGCAGTGCCGTCGATTCTCGATATGCCGTTCGGAACACAATCGCGCCGGGTCGCAGGTCGACGCGGCGCAGTCAACGCAATCAGGATGCGAACATGTTGAAAGTCACCAAGGCCGTGTTCCCCGTTGCCGGTCTCGGCACGCGGTTCCTCCCGGCAACGAAGGCGAGCCCGAAGGAAATGTTGCCCGTCGTCGACAAGCCGCTGATTCAGTACGCGGTCGAGGAAGCGATCAACGCCGGTATCACCGAGATGATCTTCGTCACCGGGCGCAGCAAGCGCGCGATCGAGGATCACTTCGACAAGTCGTACGAGATCGAGGCCGAACTCGAGGCGCGCGGCAAGGAAAAGCTGCTCGAACTCGTGCGCGGCATCAAGCCGAGCAACGTCAACTGCTTCTACGTGCGCCAGCCGGAAGCGCTCGGCCTCGGCCATGCGGTGCTGTGCGCGGAAAAGCTCGTGCACGGCGAGCCGTTCGCGGTGATTCTCGCCGACGACCTGCTGCACGGCGAGCAGCCGGTGCTCAAGCAGCTCGTCGACGTGTTCGACCATTATCACAGCTCGGTGATCGGGGTCGAGACGATCCCGCGCGAGGACAGCCGCTCGTACGGCGTCGTCGAAGGCCGCGAATGGGAAGAGGACATCATCAAGCTGTCGGGCATCATCGAGAAGCCCGCGCCCGAGGATGCGCCGTCGAATCTCGGCGTGGTCGGCCGTTATGTGTTCATGCCGACGATCTTCGATCACCTGCGCAAGCTCAAGCCGGGCGCAGGCGGCGAACTGCAACTGACCGACGCGGTCCAGACGCTGCTCGCGAACGAGCAGGTGCTCGCGTACCGCTACTACGGCACGCGTTTCGACTGCGGCAGCAAGATCGGCTATCTCAAGGCGACCGTCGAGCTCGCGCTCCAGCATCCGGAAGTGAGCCGCGAATTCGAGGCGTACCTGCGTACCTGCTTGCCCGCGCTGGCTGCTGTCGCGTAAGCAGCCGCGCGCTCCGTTGTTTCAGGTGGTGGTTGTTCCGTTGGCCCCGGCCGCTCAGGCGCCGGGGCTTTTTTGCATGTGCCGGTGCGCGATCGTGGTGCGTGCGGCCGGTTTGTCGTGTTGTTCCGCGTGTCGTGTATGGAGCGAAGCGCCCCCGCGCGGTCCGGCGTCATGCTTGAACCCGGTGCCGAAGTGCTCGCCCGGGTGAACGCTCCGGCGGTGTCGTTGCACGGTGCATGTCGAGGTTCGCGCGGGCACCGGTTTCGCCGGGGTGGGGCAATGAAGCAGCGCCGCGGCGCGTCAGTTTTTCGACGCTGCCTGTATCGAGGCTTTCCCGCGCATTTCCAGTTCGGTATATTCCGCTTCCGCTTCCGCTTCCGCTTCCGCTTCCGCTTCCGCTTCCGCTTCCGCTTCCGCTTCCGCTTCCGCTTCCGCTTCCGCTTCCGCTTCCGCTTCCGCTTCCGCTTCCGCTTCCGCTTCCGCTTCCGCTTCCGCTTCCGCTTCCGCTTCCGCTTCCGCTTCCGCTTCCGCTTCCGCTTCCGCTTCCGCTTCCGCTTCCGCTTCCGCTTCCGCGTGGCGCTCAACGCGCCGACGTGCTCGGCCGCGCGTCGAAGTGCCGGGCCAGCATCGCGGCGATCGGCTTCTTGAAGTCGAGCAGCCTTTTTTCGAGATAGCGCCAGGACAGGTGCGCGAGCAGCACGGCGAGCGCGAATTGCAGCATCTCGGGCAGCGCTTCGCGGACGATTTCCGGCATCGGCACGTGCGCGACGAGCGTGGGCATCACGCCGAAGCGCGTCGGAATCAGGTTGTGGAACAGGTAGAAGCCGTAGCTGATCGTGCCGAGATAGGCGAGCGGCGCCCAGTCGAGCAGCGCCACGACGGGATGCTCGGGTTCGCTGACGATCCACAGCATCAGCGCGCCGAGCGACGCGGACAGGCCGAGATCCGCGAGCCCCGCGACCGCGTCGGGCAGCGCCGTGCACGCGGGCAGTGCGAGGAAAAACACGACGCCTGCCGCACCGAGCCAGCCGGGCGGAATGCGGCGCATGGCGGCCGGGCCGTGATCGGCAAGCGCGATCGCGCCGACGCCGCCGAGCGCGATCAGCGCGAAATTCCACGGGGAAAACGCGTAGATCAGCACCGGCGACGCGTCGGACAGGTAGAGCGCGAGATGCGCGAGCGCGCACAGCGCGACGGCCGCGACGCCGAGCGCGACGTGCCGCGCGGCGGGCACCGCGAGCAGCGCGAGCGGCGCGATCAGATAGAACTGCTGTTCAACCGCGAGGCTCCAGAAGTGCGACGTGGAGCCCGGCCAGCCGTCCTTGACGACGCCGATCCAGTAATTCGACAGGAATACCGCGTGCCACGCGAGCCCGAGGTTGACGCCGCGCTGGTAGAAGAGCGCGTGCGCGATCGCGAGCGCGGCGAGCAGCAGGTAGTACACGGGGAAGATCCGCAGCGCGCGCTTCGCGAGGAACAGCGCGAGCGCGTGGCGGCGCGTCATGGTGGCGCACTCGAGCGCCTGGCGGTTGCGATGCAGTTCGCCGACGATCAGGAATCCGCTGATGAGGAAAAACGTCCACACGCCAAGCTTGCCCACGTCGACGGCAAGCACGTGGCCTTTGTGGGACAGGAAAACGAGGATGACGGCGATGGCTCGCAGGCCGTCGAGTCCTTTGATATATCTGGATTCGCGCATGGAGGCATCCGGGCATTGAGCGAGCCCAGTATAGGTGCGCAAATATCGAACGTAATTCACGTTCGGGCGCATACGTGAAGGCGTTTTTCGACGCTCGAGCGTCGTTGAAGTCGGTCGCGCGCAACAAAACCTGCGGGAAACCCCGCGAAAACGCATAAAAGTACTGCACGAAGCGTCAAGGCGCTTGTAGAATCCGGCGTTGAAGCGCGCGCATTGCACGCTTCGTGTATCCAACGAACGACCACACCTGGTAGGAGAAACATGGCGACTTCCGCAAAAAAGGTGGCCAAGAAGGCTGCCGCCGCACCGGCCAAGAAAGTGGCTGCTAAGAAAGTAGCGCCCGCGAAGAAAGTAGTGGCCAAGAAGGCCGCCGTCGCGAAGGCGCCCGCTGCTCCGACGCCGCTGAAGGACAAGTTCACGAAGGCATCGCTCGCAACGCACATCGCTGAGCGCGCGGCCGTGGAAGTGAAGGCGGTCAAGGCAGTGCTCACCGCACTCGAGAACGTCGTGCTGGGCTCGGTCCACAAGAAGGGCGCAGGCGAGTTCACGCTGCCGGGTCTGCTGAAGATCACGGCACAAGTCGTGCCGGCGAAGAAGAAGCGCTTCGGCAAGGATCCGTTCACGGGCGAAGAGCGTTGGTTCCCGGCGAAGCCGGCCAGCGTGCGCGTGAAGGCACGTGCGCTGAAGAAGCTGAAGGACGCGGCAGCGTAATGCCGCGCAACGGCTGCCGATGCATGTCGGCAGCCGTTGCGATGTCCTGCGATCCCCGTACGCGAAAGCGTGCGGGGATTTTTATTGCGCTGCGCAAATCGTGCGGCAGCGAATGCGCGAAGCGGCGGCGATGTGCGGTTCGATGCGTGACGCGTGACGCGTGACGCGTGACGCGTGACGCGCGGCGAATGGCGTGCCGCGCATGCGCAATGCCGAACGGCGAATCCTCATTCGCGCGGGCCGTTGTTCCGTCGCCGCCCGTCGCGCTCGTCGCTTCCGCTGCGCCCGTTGCGCCCGTTGCGGACATTGCGGACATTGCGCACATTGCACCCGACGAGTGCGCATCGTGAGGCCCACGCATCGTGACTGAATTCGTCCCGCCCGAGATCGCCGGACAGGTTGCCGCCGCGCGTGCCGCGATCGAGCGGCATCTCGGTGCGACGCTGGATGCAATCCACCTGTTCGGCTCGTCGCTCGACGGCGGCTTGAAACCGCGCAGCGACATCGACCTGCTGGTGACGGTGGCGACACGGCCCGACGAAACGACGCGGCGCGCGCTGATGCTCGACCTGCTCGCTGCGTCGGCGCCGCCCGGTTGCGCAGGTGGCATGCGCCCGCTGGAGGTCACGTCGTCGCGCACGGCGACGTGGTGCCGTGGCGTCATCCGGCGCGGCGCGAACTGCAGTTCGGCGAGTGGCTGCGCCGCGACCTCGAAGCCGGCATCGTCGAACCGGCGCTCGCCGATCACGATCTGGCGATCCTGTTGACGAAGGCGCGGCAGCACAGCGTCGTGCTGGTCGGGGCGCCTGCGACCGAGTTGTTCGAGCCGGTGCCCGAGCGCGACTTCGTCGCCGCGCTTCTCGCTACCGTTGCGCAGTGGAATGCCGAACCGGACTGGCACGGCGACGAGTGCAACGTGGTGCTCGCGCTCGCGCGCATCTGGTACAGCGCGGAAACCGGCAGGATCGTGCCCAAGGACGTCGCCGCGGCGTGGGTGCTGGAGCGCCTGCCGGATGCGTACCGGCCCGTTGTGGCGGCCGCGCGCGCCGCCTATCTCGGTGGCGAAGCGGGCGCGGCGATCCTCTCGGGCGAACCCCTCGCCGCGTTCATCGGCTACGCGCGGCGGACCGTCGAATCGATGCTGTCGGCATAGCGGCGGATGCCTCGGTGCGCGCGATCGACTTGCAGGCCGGCACACCGCGGATCATGAGCGTTTTCGCAGCCACCGCACGCGCAAGCGGCCGATCCGGGCGCTCGCCGGCGACTCGCGACGCGCTTGACCGGCGTGCCGTCACGCATCCGCAGCGCGACGTGCTTCGTCAACCCGCCGTGCCCGCATAGGCAGCCTTCAGCGCGGCGTCGTCGAACTTGGTCATCTGCATCATCGCTGCGGCCACGCGTGCCGCCTTGACCGCGTCGCGATCGGCCATCATCGGGATGAGCGCTTCCGGCACGATCTGCCACGATACGCCGTAGCGGTCTCTGAGCCAGCCGCAGCCGTCGGCCGTGCCGCCGTTGTCGAGCAGGGCGCTCCAGTAGCGGTCGAGTTCCGCCTGGTCGGCGCAACTGACCAGCAGCGAGATCGCGTGATTGAACGTCTCCGTGCGCGGGTGGCTCATCGCGATGAACGGCTGCCCGAACAGTTCGAACTCGACCATCCGCGTACCGTCGGTGCCGGACACCGACGTGACGCGCACGACGCGCGAATCCGGAAAGATGCCTGCATAGAAGGCCGCTGCTTCTTCGGCTTCCGTCGAGTACCAGAGAAAAGGCGTGATCTTCTGAATCGTCATGGCGAATCTCCTGTCCGTATTGGCCGGGGTGTAAACCGCGCGCCGCCATCGATACGAAGGACGACGGCCGCCGAAATCGACACGCGGGGGGAATGGGCGTCGCGCCGGGTGAGCGGCGCCGACAGTGCGGATGGTAGTCGCCTGGGGGAAAGATGGCGACCTGCCCGGAGATCCGGAAGCGGCGTTTGCGACGCTTTGCAGCCGCCAGGCGCCGCTGCGGGTGCGCCGACGTGCGTTGGCACCGGCTTCGTACGCCGGCCCGTGCAGGCGCTGCGGGCGCGCGGGAGACGGACGAAAAAAAAGCCAGCCAAGGCCGAAACCGGGGCTGGCTTTCCAGTTCGGCGGCAAGGCGTCGGAGACGCCATGCACGCCGGATACATCGTTTTTAGAACTTGTGGCGCAGGCCGAGAGCGACCAGTTCTTGCGACTTCGTGCCGCCGTAGCCGTACGAGCCGATCGAGGCTTGTGCGGTTTGCGTCGTCGTGCCGTTGACGCGTTGCGTGCCGCTGGCGTGCTGGTAGCCGCCGATCAGGTAGACGTCCGTGCGCTTCGACAGCGAGTAGTCCGCGCCCAGCGAAACCTGGTGGTACTTCGCGTCCGTATCGCCGCTCGCCTTCGTGTATGCGTAGCCGAGGCCCAGCAGCAGCGCCGGCGTTGCCTGGTAGTTCACGAATGCGCGGCCGGTGTTGAACTTCTCGGTGGTCGTGAATGCCGACAGGCCGTCCGCCTTGTACTGCGAGTTGCTGTAGCCGAGGCCGAACGTCACCGGGCCGATTGCGTACTGGCCGGCAACTTGCGCGATATTGATCGCCTTCGCCGTTGCGTATGCGCCGACGATCGGGTTGTTCGAGACGTCGAGGCCGGTAGCCGTCGGGCTCGTCCAGCCGCCCGTGCCGTCCGTGGCGATCGTGCGATTGTTGCCGTTCTGCACGCGCAGGAAGCCTGCTGCGACGCCGATCGGGCCATTGTTGTAGGCTGCCGCTGCACTCCACGTCTGGCCTTGGCCCGGATGGCCGGCAACGCCGCCCAGCGCATACATGCCTTCGACCTGGAAGCCTGCGAAGACCGGCGACACATACTTGATCGCGTTGTTGACGCGGATGCTGTTGTCGTTGTTGTCGACGTCGCCCGGCGTGGCCATGATGCTGCCGAAATAGTTGTCACCCGTCACGGCCTGAACCATGTCGACCGTCGGGTCGTACTGGCGACCCAACGTCAGCGTACCGTACTGGGCGTGGTCCAAACCGACATACGACTGACGGCCGAACATGCGGCCACCTTGGTTGAGCTTGCCCGTGCCGACGTCAAAACCGTTTTCCAACTGGAAGATTGCCTTCAGGCCGCCACCCAGATCTTCCGTACCCTTCAAGCCCCAGCGCGGACCTTGCAGGTTACCCGACAGCATTTGCCACGAGTTGATGGCCTGACCGCTGTTGCCATGGACAAATGCGATCGACGTATCGATCACGCCGTACAGCGTCACGCTCGACTGAGCCTGGGCAGCGCCAGCGGCGCCCAGCAGGGCGAGCGAGAGGGTCGAGAGAGCGAGTTTCTTCATCGTTGAGTTTCTCCACGCAAGTGATTCATCGTTATTTGTTGCGGATTGGAGAATAGCTCAGTGCCATAGACGCAAGAAAGCTTAAAAAATAAAGTGTCTCGAAAAGGTAACAGCGTCAAAAAGTCTATATATATCAAGCACATCAACGACCGTTCCTATTTTTGAAATAGTTGACAGTTGCTGCGGTGCGATTGTTTCAATGTTTGGTGCGCATCGCGGCAGACGCCCCGTTTCGGCCGGTTGGAGCAGCGAAATGAGCGCTTGCAAACGTTTGCCGTTGCGGCTTCGAGCGCGACGATGTGCCAAGAACGCATCGACGCCGCGCAAATGCGCGGCGGGCTGCGTGGTTGACGGGAGTCCGGCGGGCGTGGGGGAGGCAACTTCGCGGCGCGCGCGATGGCGGTGCGCAGCCGCTTTGTGGAGGAGGCGGGCGAATCAGTCGCCGCGCATGCGATCGGTTTGAGCGGGGACGGCCGGCGCGGTGCCGGCGGGCCGATGCGCGTTGCCGCGGGCCGCCGCGAATTCCGCGCCGAGCAGCAGCACGATCGCAGAGAAGTACAGCCACATCAGCAGGACCGCGAACGATCCGGCCGCGCCGAACGCACTGGCCGTGCCCGCATGCGCGAGGTACAGCGCGAACAGTTTCTTGCCGCCGGAGAACAGGATCGCGGACACGATGCCGCCGACCGCGGCGTCGCGCCACGCGACACGCGCATCGGGCAGGAACTTCATCAACGCGGCGAATGCGGCCGCGAGCACCGCGATGCCGACGAAAAACTGCACGAGGTTCGTGACGACGACATACGGCGAATTGCCGAGCAGCCAGGTGCCGACGAACGTGATCGCGGTGTCGAGCACGAGCGACACGATCAGCAGGAACGCGACGCCGAGCACGAGCCCGAACGAGATCAGCCGCACGCGCACGAGCCCGAGCATGCTCGACCAGCGGTTTTCGGTAGCCGGCCAGATCACGCTGAGCGCGGCGCTGAGCGACGCGAACGTGGCCGACGCGCCGATCGCGAGCGCGGCGAACGAGATCAGCGTCGCGAGGCCGCCGCGCTCGCCAGCGCGGTGTGCGTTCTGCACGATCGACTGGATGCTGGCCGCCGCGTCGTTGCCGATCAACTGGTGCGCCTGTTCGAACACCTGGCCGCGCGCGGCGTCGTCGCCATAGAACCAGCCGGCCACCGCGATCACCATCACGAGCGTCGGCGCAAGCGAGAACGCGGAGAAAAACGCGATGCCCGCGGCCATCGCGGAGCAGCGGTCGGACGAGAAGCGCTTGAATGCGGTGAGGGCCCAGTTGGCCTGTCGTTGGGCGAGGCGGGTCGCCTCGGTGGTGATCTGTCGTTTCATGAAGTATCGGTCGAGATGCCGTGCGGCGGTCACCGTTGGTAATCGGACAATTCAGCATTGATCCGAAGATTCGAACATAGTTGCGTGGACTGTCTATAATTCCTTACAGTTTCCTCACCCCCACAATAACGCCGAGACCGCCATGCTACAAATGTCCCGGCGCCAGTTCCTGAAGGTGACGGCCACGTCGCTTGCCGGATCGAGTCTTGCCCTGATGGGCTTTTCTCCATCCGAAGCGCTTGCCGAAGTCCGACAGTACAAGCTGGCGCGCACAGTCGAAACGCGCAACACCTGTCCTTACTGTTCAGTGGGTTGCGGCATCCTCATGTACAGCCTCGGAGACGGCGCGAAGAATGCGAAGCCGAGCATCATCCACATCGAGGGCGATCCCGACCATCCCGTCAATCGCGGCACGCTGTGCCCGAAGGGCGCGAGCCTGATCGACTTCATCCACAGCCCGAACCGCCTGACGCACCCCGAATACCGGGCGCCCGGCTCGGACAAGTGGGAACCCATCTCGTGGAATGACGCGCTCGACCGCATCGCGAAGCTGATGAAGGCCGACCGCGACGCGAACTTCGTCGAGACGGCGGAAGACGGCGCGAAGGTCAACCGCTGGCTCACGACCGGCATGCTGGCCGCATCGGCGGGCAGCAACGAGGTCGGCTACCTGACGCACAAGGCTGTCCGCAGTCTGGGGATGCTCGTATTCGACAATCAGGCGCGTGTCTGACATGGCCCGACGGTGGCAGGTCTTGCCCCGACGTTTGGCCGTGGAGCGATGACGAACCATTGGGTCGACATCAAGAACGCGGACGTGATTCTCGTGATGGGCGGCAATGCAGCCGAGGCCCATCCGTGCGGTTTCAAGTGGGTAACGGAGGCGAAGGCGCACCGCAAGGCGCGGCTGATCGTCGTCGACCCGCGCTTTACGCGTACGGCCTCGGTGGCCGACTACTACGCGCCGATTCGCACCGGCACCGACATCGTCTTCCTGGGCGGCGTCATCAACTATCTGCTGACGAACGACAAGATCCAGCATGAGTATGTGAAGAACTACACGGACTTCACGTTCATCGTGCGCGAGGATTTCGCGTTCAACGACGGCATCTATTCCGGCTATGACGCGGAGAAGCACGCGTACCCGGACAAATCGAGCTGGGACTACGAGCGCGGCGACGACGGTTTCGCGAAGGTCGACCCGACGCTGCAGCATCCGCGCTGCGTGTACAACATGCTGAAGCAGCACTACGCGCGCTATACGCCGGACATGGTCGAGCAGACCTGCGGCACGCCGAAGGAGAAGTTCCTGAAGGTGTGCGAGATGCTCGCGACCACGGCCGTGCCCGGCCGCGCCGGCACGATCCTGTACGCGCTCGGCTGGACCCACCACTCGATCGGCGCGCAGATGATCCGCACCGGCGCGATGGTGCAGCTGCTGCTCGGCAACATCGGCATCGCCGGCGGCGGGATGAACGCGCTGCGCGGCCACTCGAACATCCAGGGGTTGACCGACCTCGGGCTGATGTCGAACCTGCTGCCGGGCTACATGACGCTGCCGATGCAGGCCGAGCAGGATTTCGACGGCTACATCAAGAAGCGCACGCAACTGCCGCTGCGGCCGAACCAGTTGAGCTACTGGAAGAACTACAAGGCGTTCCACGTCAGCTTCATGAAGTCGTGGTGGGGCGATGCGGCCACCGCCGAGAACAACTGGGGCTACGACTACCTGCCGAAGCTGGACAAGCAGTACGACCTGCTGCAGGCGATCGAGCTGATGAATGCCGGCAAGATGAACGGCTACATCTGCCAGGGCTTCAACCCGCTCGCGGCGGCGCCGTCGAAGGTGAAGACGGCTGCGGGGCTCGCGAAGCTGAAGTGGCTCGTCATCATGGATCCGCTCGCGACCGAGACGTCCGAGTTCTGGAAGCATCACGGCGACTACAACGACGTCGATGCGTCGAAGATCCAGACCGAGGTGTTCCGTCTGCCGACCACGTGTTTTGCGGAGGAAAACGGCTCGCTCGTGAGTTCGAGCCGCGTGCTGCAATGGCACTGGAAGGGCGCGGAGCCGCCGGGCGACGCGAAGAGCGATCTCGAGATCATGTCCGGGTTGTTCCTGCGCATGCGCAAGATGTACCAGACGGACAGCGGCAAGTATCCGGACCCGATCGTGAACCTCACCTGGTCGTACGCGAACCCGGAAAGCCCGACCCCCGAAGAGCTCGCGATGGAGTTCAACGGAAAGGCGCTCGCCGATCTGCCCGATCCGAAGGACCCGACCAAGACGCTCGTGAAGAAGGGCGAGCAGCTCGCCGCGTTCGCGCAATTGAAGGACGACGGCACGACCGCGAGCGGCTGCTGGATCTTCTGCGGCGCCTGGACGCAGGCCGGCAACCAGATGGGGCGGCGCGACAACTCGGATCCGACCGGCATCGGCCAGACGCTGAACTGGGCGTGGGCGTGGCCGGCGAACCGGCGGATCCTGTACAACCGCGCATCGTGCGACGTGAACGGCAAGCCGTTCGACTCGACCCGCAAGCTGATCGGCTGGAACGGCAAGGCGTGGGCGGGCCCCGATATCCCGGACTTCAAGGCAGACGAACCGCCCGAGAACGGGATGGGGCCGTTCATCATGAACCCGGAAGGCGTCGCGCGCTTCTTCGCGCGGGCGGGGATGAACGAAGGTCCGTTCCCCGAGCACTACGAGCCGTTCGAGACTCCGATCGGCACGAACCCGCTGCACCCGAACAACCCGCAGGCGCTGAACAACCCGGCCGCCCGCGTGTTCCCGGACGACCGCGCGTCGTTCGGCAAGGCGCCGGAGTTCCCGCACGCCGCGACGACTTACCGCCTGACCGAGCACTTCCACTACTGGACCAAGCATGCGCGGCTGAACTCGATCATCCAGCCCGAGCAATTCGTCGAGATCGGCGAAGACCTCGCGAAGGAAGTCGGCGTCGCGCATGGCGAGCGCGTGAAGGTGTCGTCCAAGCGCGGCTACATCATCGCGGTCGCGCTCGTCACGAAGCGGATCAAGCCGCTGACGGTCGACGGCAAGAAGGTCCAGACGGTCGGCATCCCGTTGCATTGGGGCTTCAAGGGTCTGACGAAGCCCGGCTATCTCGCCAATACCCTGACTCCGTCCGTGGGTGACGGCAACTCGTACACACCGGAATTCAAGTCGTTCCTGGTGAAGGTCGAAAAGGCGTAAGGGGAAAGAGATGGCATTGCAATCGCTGGATATCAAGCGCGTCTCGGCCACCACGACGCCACCGTCCACGGTGCGCGAACCGGTGACCGGGAGCGTCGCGAAGCTGATCGACGTATCGAAGTGCATCGGCTGCAAGGCATGCCAGACGGCGTGCATGGAGTGGAACGACCTGCGCGACGAAGTCGGCACCAACGTCGGCGTATACGACAACCCGGCCGACCTGACCGAGCACTCGTGGACGGTGATGCGGTTCTCCGAATACGAGAACCCGGCCGGCGACCTCGAATGGCTGATCCGCAAGGACGGCTGCATGCACTGCGAGGATCCGGGCTGCCTGAAGGCGTGTCCGTCGCCGGGCGCGATCGTGCAGTACAACAACGGGATCGTCGATTTCCACGAGGAGAACTGCATCGGTTGCGGCTATTGCGTGACCGGCTGCCCGTTCAACGTTCCGCGGATCTCGAAGAAGGATCATCGCGCGTACAAGTGCACGCTCTGTTCCGACCGCGTCGCGGTCGGCCAGGAACCGGCCTGCGTGAAGACCTGCCCGACGGGCGCGATCGTGTTCGGCACCAAGGAGGACATGAAGCAGCACGCGGCCGAGCGGATCGAGGACCTGAAGGAGCGGGGCTTCGAGCATGCGGGGCTGTACGACCCGCAGGGCGTCGGCGGCACGCACGTGATGTACGTGCTGCACCATGCCGATAAACCGTCGCTGTACCACGGGCTGCCCGACAACCCGTCGATCAGCCCGATGGTGAAGCTGTGGAAGGGCATCGCGAAGCCGCTCGCGGTCGCCGGCATCGCGCTGACGGCGCTTGCCGGGTTCTTCCACTACGTCCGGGTCGGTCCGAACGAGGTGAGCGACGACGAGGAATCGGCCGCGCGCGACGAGGCGCGACGCATCAAGGAGGACGCGAAATGAAGCACGACGACCCCAACCTGATCGTCCGCTACTCGGCGAACGAGCGCACGAACCACTGGATCACCGCGATCACGTTCGTGCTGCTCGCGCTGTCCGGGCTCGCGCTGTTTCATCCGTCGATGTTCTGGCTGACCGCGCTGTTCGGCGGCGGCCAGTGGACGCGGATCCTGCATCCGTTCGTCGGCCTCGTGATGTTCGTGTCGTTCGCGATCCTGGTCGTGCGCTTCTGGCACCACAACGCGCTCGATGCGGACGACCGGCAGTGGCTGAAGCAGATCGGCGACGTGCTGACCAACCAGGAAGACAAGCTGCCGCCCGTCGGCCGCTATAACGCCGGGCAGAAGCTGCTATTCTTTACGTTGGTGGCGTGCCTGCTGTTGCTCCTGCTGTCGGGGGTCGTGATCTGGCGGCGCTACTTCTCGTTCTACTTCCCGATCGGGGTGATCCGCGCGGCCGCTGTCGTGCATGCCGTGGCGGCCTTCGTGCTGATCGCGAGCATCATCGTGCACATTTACGCGGCGTTGTGGGTGAAGGGCTCGATCGGCGCGATGGTGCGTGGCACCGTCACGCTGGGCTGGGCCCGCAAGCATCACCCGAAGTGGTTCCGTGAAAGCGTGAAATAACGCACCGGAGCGGGGTAGTTCGCCGATCGCGGCGGGCCGCCCCGTCAGCCGTCGGAACTGCCTGTGAAGCGCCGATCCGTCGGCGCTTGTTCATTTGGAAGACATATTTGTGACACAACGCATTCTCGAACCGACCGAGATCTCGGCACTCGATCATTCGGCCATTCCGCGCTTTCGCCTGCCGGAGCGCGCCACCGCGTTCTCGGCGCGCGCCGCGCGGCTGCGCAAGCTTGCCGACCTGAACCCGATCAGCGGCTACCTGCGGCTGATGGCCACCGTCGCCGACGCGCAGCACGCGACGCTGCAGACGCTGGAGCTGCCGCTGCCGTCGCAGGAGGCGATCGCACGCGCGCAGCAGCATTCGATGCCGCTCGTGCCGGCGCTCGACGGCGAGCGCGATCCGCGCTGGCGCGCCGTGCTGCACGAGCTGCTCGACCGCGTCGAAGGCGCCGGGCTCGTCAATCCGTCGCTGGCGAAGTTGCTCGACCGGCTGCGCCTGACGGCGCCCGCCGAACTCGACGCGCAGGCCGACGCGATCCTCGCGCTGCGCTTCGCCGAGGTCGATCCGGCCACCGCGCCGTTCCTGATGGCCGCGCTGCAGGTCGTGTGGACGGATTTCGCCAGCCGCGTGACGCCGGCCGACGTCCCGTATCTCGACCAGCCGGGGCTGTGCCCCGTGTGCGGCACGCAACCGGTCGCGAGCGTCGTGCGGGTCGGCGGCCAGTTCCAGGGCTACCGTTTCCTGCAGTGCGGGCTGTGCACGACCGAGTGGCACATGGTGCGCACGAAGTGTTCGCACTGCGATTCGACGAAGGGTATCGCGTACCACGGGATCGAGGGCGGCAGCGAAGCCGTCAAGGCCGAATCGTGTGACGAGTGCAAGACCTATCGCAAGATCGGCTATCAGGAGAAGGACTACGAGTTCGAGCCGCTGGCGGACGATCTCGCGAGTCTCACGCTCGATCTGCTGATGAACGAGGCCGGGTACCAGCGCAGTTCGCCGAACCCGCTGCTGTGGCCGGATGTCTCGCGCGAAGCGGATTGAAGGCACGGAGCCGGGGGCGGTGCGCGAGCATTGGCCTCGGCCGACTGCGAAGCATGAGACTGGAGCCACTACTACGTGACCGAACCGGGTGTGAATGAACTGAATGCGGTGCTGGCGCGCGTGCCGTCGGTCGAGCGGGTGCTGTCGTCGGCACCGCTGCAACCGCTGCTTGCCGACTATGGCCGTACGCGCGTGCTGAACGCCGTGCGCGCCGAACTCGAACGCTGGCGTACCGCCGCGCAGCACGATCCGGCGGCGGCCGAGCCGCTCGACGAGCCGCGCATCGCCGTGGCCGTCGCGCGCACGCTGGCCGCGCAGAGCGCGGGCACCGTACGCGCGGTGTTCAACCTGACCGGCACCGTGCTGCATACGAACCTCGGGCGCGCGTTGTTGCCCGACGACGCGGTGCGCGCGGTGGTCGACGCGCTCACGCAGCCCGTCAATCTCGAATTCGATCTCGCCACGGGCCGCCGCGGCGATCGCGACGACCTGATCGACGATCTGCTGTGCGAACTGACGGGCGCGGAAGCGGCGACCGTCGTCAACAACAATGCGGCGGCTGTGCTGCTGACGCTGTCGGCGCTCGCGTCGAAGCGCGAAGTTGTCGTGTCGCGCGGCGAACTGGTCGAGATCGGCGGCGCATTCCGCATTCCCGACATCATGAGTCGCGCCGGCGCCAGGTTGCGCGAGGTCGGCACGACCAACCGTACCCATCTGCGCGACTACGCGGACGCGATCGGCCCGCGCACCGCGCTGTTGATGAAGGTGCACTGCAGCAACTACGCGATCAGCGGCTTCACGAAGGAGGCGACGCTCGCCGAACTCGCACCGCTCGCGCGCGAGCACGGGCTGCCAGTCGCCGTCGATCTCGGCAGCGGCACGCTCGCCGACCTGTCGTTATGGGGGCTGCCGCACGAGACGACCGTGCAGGAAACCGTCGCCGCCGGCGCAAACGTTGTCACATTCAGCGGCGACAAGCTGCTCGGCGGGCCGCAGGCCGGCCTGATCGTCGGCGATCGCGCGCTGATCGCGAAGATCAAGAAACATCCGCTCAAGCGCGCGCTGCGCGTCGGCAAGCTGACGCTCGCGGCGCTCGAACCCGTGCTGCGGCTCTATCAGGCACCCGAATTCCTGCGGGAGCGACTCACGACACTGCGCCTGCTGACGCGTCCGCAGCGTGAGATCGCCGAGGCCGCCGAACGCGTGCGCCCGGTGCTGCAAGCTGCGCTCGGCAGCGGTTTCGACGTGACGGTCGAACCGATGTTCAGCCAGATCGGCAGCGGCGCGCTGCCGGTCGACCAATTGCCGAGCGCCGGGCTCGTCGTGCGCACGCCGGACGGCAAACGCGGCGGCCGCGCGCTTGCGCAGCTCGAGAAACGGCTGCGCGAATGGCCGCGCCCGGTGATCGGCCGCATCGCCGATAACGCACTGCGGCTCGACTTGCGCTGCCTCGAAGCCGCCGACGAAGCGGCATTCGTCGCGCAATGCGTGCCATCCGCGGGGCCCGCTGCATGATCGTCGGTACCGCGGGGCACATCGACCACGGCAAGACGACGCTTGCGCGCGCGCTGACGGGCGTCGATACCGATCGCTTGAAGGAAGAGAAGGCGCGCGGCATCTCGATCGAGCTCGGCTACGCGTATACGCCGCTCGAGAACGGCGACGTGCTCGGCCTGATCGACGTGCCGGGCCACGAGAAGCTGATTCACACGATGGCGGCCGGCGCGTGCGGGATCGACTTCGCGCTGCTCGTGATCGCCGCCGACGATGGCGTGATGCCGCAGACGCGCGAGCATCTCGCGATCCTGCAACTGCTCGGCGTCACGCATGGCGCGGTCGCACTGACGAAGTGCGATCGTGTCGACGCCGCGCGCGTCGCGCAGGTGCGCGACGAGATCGCCGCATGGCTGCACGACTCGACGCTGGCCGGTGCGCCGATCTTCGAAACCCGTGCGACGGCTGTGGATGACGCGGGCGTCGCCGCGTTGAAGCGTCACCTGGCCGACGCGGCGATCGCGTGGCGCGCGCGCCGCGACGATGGCCTGTTCCGGCTCGCGGTCGATCGCGTGTTCACGCTTGCGGGGCAGGGGACCGTCGTGACCGGCACCGCGTTCGCGGGCCGCGTCGCGACGGGCGACACGCTCGCGATCGTGCGCACGGGCGGCGCGGCGCGTGTGCGCAGCATCCATGCGCAGAACCGGCCGGTCGAGGCCGGCCGCGCGGGCGAGCGTTGCGCACTGAACCTGGCCGGCGTCGACAAGGCCGACGTCGAGCGCGGCGATACCGTCGCCGATGCACGGCTTGCTGCGACGTCGCCGCGCGTGGACGTCGAGTTGACGCTGCTCGCGGACGCCGGGTTGACGCTGACGCACTGGGCGCCGCTGCACGTGCATCTCGGCACGCTGCATCGCGTTACGCATGTCGCGCTGCTCGACGGCGATACGCTCGCGGCCGGCCAACGGATGCGCGTGCAACTGGTATTCGACGAACCGGTGTTTGCGCTGCCGGGCGACCGGTTCATCGTCCGCAATCCGCAGGCGACGCGTACTGTCGGCGGCGGTCGCGTGCTCGATCCGTTCGGGCCGGCGCGCAAGCGCCGCACGCCCGCGCGCCGTGCGTGGCTCGATGCGCTCGCCGCGTGGCTCGACGCGGGGCGCCTCGATGCGCTGCTCGCGCAGGCGCCGCTCGGCATCCCGCGCGCGATGCTCACGCATCTCACCGGTTTCGCGCCGGACGCACTCGCGTTGCCCGACGACGCGCTGGCGATCGGGCAGCGCGATGCCGCGTCGAACGACGGTGCGGTGATTTCGCATGCGCACTGGCGCGCGCTGCAGACGCGCGCGATCGATACGCTGCATGCGTATCACGAGCGCATGCCGGACGAGCAGGGGCTGGACGCCGCGCGCCTGCGGCGGATGGCGGCGCCGCTCGCCGGCGATGCGTTGTGGCGTGCGCTCGTCGATGCGCTGGTGTCCGGCGGCGAAGTCGCGCGAAGCGGGCCGTGGCTGCATCTGCCGTCGCATTCGGTGAGCCTCGATGCGCGCGAGGAAGCGCTGGCGCAGCAACTGCTGCCGCTGATTCATGCGGGGCGCTTCGATCCGCCGTGGGTGCGCGACCTGGCCCGCGACACAGGCGCGGCCGAGGACGCGGTGCGTACGCTGCTGCGCAAGCTTGCACGGCGCGGCGACGTGCACCAGGTCGTGCGCGACCTGTTCTATCACGCGGATGTCGTCCGCGAGCTGGCGGAACTGGTCGCGCATCTCGCGCCTTCGCGCGGCGGCGGGCTCGATGCCGCGACGTTTCGCGACGCGACGGGGCTCGGCCGCAAGCGCGCGATCCAGATTCTCGAGTTCTTCGATCGGGTTGGGTATACTCGCTTCCACCGCGATCTTCACTTCCTGCGGCCTGACAGCGGTTGGGTGGGTATTCAGGCGTAGGCGCTCGTTGTTCTTTTGGTTGTTTTCCCACGGAAGGCATTCGTATCCGGTGGTACGGCCGGGCTTCAAACCCGGTTGGGGGTGTCAGACACTCCCGGGTCGGTTCGACTCCGGCTGCCTTCCGCCATTCAAGGGTTCGCGGGCATTCCGATTTCTTCCGCAGACGTCCTGTAGCGCGCTGAGTTCAAAGCGATTCATGGGTAACGATATGCTTGCCGCTTCCGTGGCCGTCCCGCAAAATTTCCGCACCAAGTATGGGTAGCAGTGTGGGCTTTGTGGGTAAGAAGGAGCGCAACATGGCAGGCCGACAGTTTCACAGCTCAGTGCCTTGCGGGTCGCAAAGGAAGTAGCCCCTGGTCACTACGCTGACGGCGCCGGCCTCATGCCACACATCGCTAACAACTTCCCGCCACCGTCCGGCCTGGCTGGGTTCCGATAATATCGACGCGAGACTCAGCGTCTGACCGGCGACAGAATGCCGCCACGTGTCACGCAGTCGCGTGGTTGATTTTGGGCAGCCACGCAAACGCAATCGTTACCAGTGTCACGCCCACCACGAGCATCGGCACCACCATTGGCCACGCGCCCAGTTGATAGCGCGGATCGGTGAAAGCCGCTGCCGTCTGTCCCACGCTGAAAGCGAAGAACATCATGATGAAGCCGGACCAGGATACCGCGCGACCCGCAAGATGAGGCAGGCTGCTGACTGCCCCCGCCTGCCCGCATGGCTGATGGATCCCGTGGCCGAGGCAATACACGCCATGCCCCGCGAGCAGCGGCCAGATGCTCCCGGGAAACAACGCGCAGCCCACCGCCTGAATCACCGCGCCGGAGAGGCTCAACGTTGCACCTTGTCGCACCGTTCGCAGCATGCTCTGACGTCGCAACAACAGGCGGCAGCCATACGTACTCAGGACATAGACGAACGTACCGCTCGCCGGTATCCAGCCATATCGCTGGGGCGACAGGCCGAGATGCCGGATGTAGATTGCGGGAGACAGCAATAGAAAGCAGAACATGCCGGTGTACGTCGACGCGGCCAGCAACGCCCATACCCTGAACGTGGCATTGCCGAATATCTCGCGCACGTCCCGGATCGAGCTTCGGCTCGAAGCGATTCTGGCGAAGCTTTCCTCGAAGCCGTACCAGCACATGACGAGCAGTCCGAACGCATACAGGCTCATCCCCGCGAGCACCCATCGCCATCCGGCCTGCTGCGTGACATACGCACCGAGAATCGGCGCGAGGAACGCCATCATCCCCATTCCCATGAAACCGCGCGCCATCACGTACGGGCCGTCGGCCGCCGAATGCCGGTCGCGCACCGTCGCGCGCGCGCATACCAGTATCGCGGCCATGGCAAAGCCCTGCATCGCGCGCGCGGCCACCAGCATCGCCGCGGTCGAAGCGAGCGCAGCCGCGAGCGCTGCCAGCGCATAGAGCGCAAGGCCGCTCAGCAACACGGGGCGGCGGCCGTATCGGTCGGAAAGACTGCCCATCGGCAATTGCCCGATACCGAATATCAATGCGAAAACCGTGAGGCTGACGCTGGCGGACCCCAGCGTTGCGGCGATTTCAGGCAGCGCCGGCAGGTAACTGTCGGTCGCCACCGGCTGGGCCGCCAGCAGAAGCGGCAACATGAGCGCGAAGTTCAGGCGAGCAGGGCGCGTGGTGTCGGGCATGACGGTTTTCGGCACGGTATCAGGCATCGGTCACGCAAGTTGGCTCAGTCAGTGAGGGCGCAGCAGCAAGCTGGCAATGATTGGCGGAAGGGGCGCCGAACACGACGCCCCGGCGAGCGCTGGCTAGCTGCCGACGGATCCTGGCACGTGTTCGCGCACGATGCGATTGCGCGACGTCGCCGCGACGCGCAGCCGGTCGTATTCTGCCTGGTCGACCGGTTGAGCGTTCGCTCGTCCCAGGTCGTTCATATGGACACGATGGGTCTCGCGTGCGCTCAAGGCTGCGAGCGACGCAATCACGGTGATGCCGAACGCGATCGCACCGACGATCAGCCAGACGTGATGTGCTCCGGGCGGCGCGACTGCCGTGAACAGAGCGGGCAGCATCGCCGTGGCCGCGGTACCGAGGTTCTGCGCGATGGCCATCGCCGAGACGCGGGTGCGGGTCGGGAAGAGTTCCGGGTAAAAGGCGGGAAATACCGCGTTGTAGCCCTGATACACGACACCCCACATGAGCATCGACATCGCGAATGCGAGCGGCACGTTGCGGATGCTGATCGCATACAGGTAGGCGAACGCGAGCAGCCCGGCGGCCAGCGAGCCGACGATGATCGGCGGCCGGCGTCCGACCTTGTCGGACAGGTTGCCGACGAACGGAATCACGATCATCGCAACGATATTGCCCACCACCGTGATCCAGAGATAGATATCTTTCTGGAATCCGATTCCATATGCCGGCTGGACTGCATAGGCTGCGCCGAAGATCGTGGCGACGACCGGAATCACGTTCATCATCGACATGCAGGCAACGCGCACCATGTCGGGAAAGTGATGCCTGAAAGCGTCGGCCACGGGCGAGCCGGCTTGCGACCGGTTGCGTACCGCTTCGTCGAAGGCCGGCGACTCGTCGACCTTGCGGCGAATGATCAAGCCCGCAACGATGACCAGCGCACTCAGCAGGAACGGAATGCGCCAGCCCCACCTATCGAATTGCGCGGACGGCATGTAGTAGGCGAGCGGCAGGAACACGGCGGCGGCCAGCACTTGCCCGGCCTGCACGCCCTGTAGCGTGAAGCTGACGAAGTATCCGCGTCGACCGAACGGCGCGTGCTCCAGGATCATCGAGCTCGCGCCGGTAATCTCGCCGGCCACCGCGAAACCTTGAAGCAGGCGAAGCGTCACCAGCAATGCAGGCGCGATCAGCCCGGCTTGCTGATAGGTCGGCAGGAGGCCGACTCCGACGGTCGAGATTCCCATCAGAAACATGCAGAAAAGCAGGACGGTTTTCCGTCCGCGCGTGTCGCCGAGATGGCCCAGCACGAACGCGCCGATCGGGCGGGACACATAGCCGACACCGTAAGTGGCCAGCGACGCGATGATGGCTGTCGTGGGGCTGCCGTGCGGAAAGAATATCTGCGGGAAGATCAGCGCCGATGCCGTGGCGTAGATGAAGAAATCGTAGTATTCGAGCACCGAGCCGATCCAGCCGCTGACGGCGGCTTTTCTCGATTGGTGCCTGCCCCGGGGCCCGTCTCGCAAGGTCATGGTCATCGTCGTCTCCAGATATTGATATGTGTGCCGGGCAACGCAGGTGGTGCGGGGAGCCGTCACTGCCCGATGTATCGACTCCGTTGTGTGACCTGACCGAGGCCCATCGATACGACGCACGGCGAACAACCGAGTGCGCAACGCCGTGCACCCGGCAGCGGTTGCGCATGTGCGTCGGTCCCGCATCGGCAGCCGATGCGGGAATCGGCCTATTCCTCGCCGAGCGCCGAGACCGCGGCCCTCAGCGCCAGCAGATAGCTTTGAACACCGAAGCCGCAAATCTGCCCGCTGACGATCTCGGCCAGGACGGAGTGATGCCGGAACGGCTCGCGTGCATGAATGTTGGACATGTGCAGTTCGACGATCGGGCACGTGAGGATGGCAAGGGCATCGCGAATGCCGTAGCTGTAATGCGTCCATGCGCCCGCGTTGATCAGCACCGCATCCTGGCGTTCCTCGAAGGCGCGATGAATGCGCTCGCACATCGCGCCTTCGCTGTTTGTCTGGAACGAGTCCACCTGTACACCCAGTTCCTCCGCCAGCCCGTGCAGCCGTGCATCGATCTGCGCGAGCGTGATCGTCCCGTACTGTGCCGGGTCGCGCTTGCCGAACATGTTGTGATTGATGCCGTGCAGCATCAGGATCTTCTTCATGGGAGTTTCCATTGCGGGTTCAGTCAAACGGCACGGCCAGCCGATCGATCACCGAACTGGTCTCGGGGCGTACGCCGCGCCACCACGCGAATGCTTCGGCCGCCTGCTCGACGAGCATGCCGACGCCATCCGCAATTCCGTGCACGCCTGCGTTTTTCGCGAGCCGGAGGAACGGCGTCAGACGCTTGCCGTATGCAAGTTCGTAGGCCGTGCCGGCCGGACTGAACACGCTCGGCGGGACCGGCGGCAGGTCGCCGGTCAGGCTGGCCGACGTCGCATTGACGACCAGGTCGAAACGCCCCATCCGTGCGAGGTCAGCATAGCCGCTGGCAACGAGCGGACCGCGTTCGGCAACCTGCGCGACCAATGCGCGCACCTTGTCGACGTCGCGATTCGCGATGACCAGTTCAGCCGGTCCGGCTTCGAGGAACGGCAAAAGCGCGCCGCGTGCCGCGCCGCCCGCACCGAGCACCAGGACACGCTTGCCGGCCATCGGCAGATTGAGGTTCGCCTCGATATCGCGAACCAGGCCGATGCCGTCGAAGTTGTCTGCCAGGATGCGGCCACGGTCGAACTTGAGCGCGTTGGCCGCGCCCGCGAGCTGCGCACGCTCGCTGCGTTCGTCCGACATCGCGAACGCGTCGAGCTTGAACGGCGCAGTGACGTTGATGCCTTTGCCGCCACCCTCGAAAAACGCACGAACCGCGGCTGCGAAAGCGCCTGCCGGCTCGACGGGCCCCTCGATCGCCGTATAGCGGAGGTCCTGCCGCGACTCCTGCGCGAAGAGGCCGTGAATCAACGGGGACTTCGTGTGTCCGATCGGATTGCCGATCACCGCGTATTGGTCGGTCATCATTGGCTCGCTTTTGAATAGAGGACGCCGTCGGCCTGCATCGCGTCGATTTCGGCCGGATCGAACCCGAGGGAGCGCGCGACTTCCGCGTTGTGCTGCCCGAGATCGGGCGCGACGTCGCGAATCGTCGTATCGCAATCGGAAAACCGGAACGGCAGGTTGGGCAGGCGCAGCGTTCCGTAGCGCGGATGCTGTTGCTCGACGACCATGCCTCTTGCCTGGATCTGCGGATCGTTCAATACCTCGTCGATGCGCTGCACTTTCGCGCACGGAACGTCGATGCCGTCCAGCAGTTCGAGCACCGACGCGACGGAACGTGCGGCCACCCACGGCTCGACCACCGACAGAATCTCCGAGCGGTGCGCGTTGCGGCCGGTGCTGTCGTGAAACCGTGTGTCGGCGCCGAAGTCCGCCGGGCCGCCGTGCGTCGCGATCAGATCGGCGAAGCGTTTCCACGCGTCGTCGACTTGCGCGGCGATCACGAGATCGCCGTCCGCGGCGCGGAATACGCCGTAGAGCGTCGAGGTCGGCATGTCGTGCCCGGTCTGCTCGGGCAGCACGCCCTGCAGCGTGTAGCACTGCACCGCATATTCGTGCATCGATACCAGCGTGTCGTACAGCGCCATGTCGATGTGTTGCCCGCGGCCGCTCTTCACGCGCCCCAGCAGCGCGGCGTTGATGGCCGCGACCGCATGAATGCCGGTGTACATGTCGCCGAGCGAGATGCGCAGCAGCGGCGGCCGCTCGCCCGGCGTGCCCACCATCTGCATGATTCCGCTCTTGGCTTCCGCGATCAGCCCGAAGCCTGCGCGATGCGCATCGGGACCGGTATGCCCGTACGCAGAAATCGAACAGTAGACGAGGCCCGGATTGCGCGCCGACAATTCGGCATAGCCGAGCCCGAGCTTGTCCAGTGCGCCCGGCCGATAGTTCTCGATGAACACGTCGGCGGAGTCGCACAGCCGCTGCATGAACGCCTTGCCGCGCGCGTCCTTCATGTTGACGCTCACGCCGCGCTTGCCCATGTTGAGCTGCAGGAAATAGCCGCTTTGCTGGTCGTCGAGCACGGTCGCGTGCTGGCGTCCGGCGTCGCCTGACCCGGGGCGCTCGACCTTGATGACTTCGGCGCCGAGCGCCGCCAGACAGCGCCCGACATACGGCCCGGCAAGGAAGTGGCTGTAGTCGATGACGCGAATGCCTTCGAGTGGGCGAGCCTGCATTACAGTGCCTCCGGGCGGCGCGGCACCATCAGGCGATGCTCGCCGCGTTGAACGACCTGACCGTCCTGATTGATCAGCTCCGACGGCAGCACGACGATGCCCCAATCCGGGCGACTCTTGCTGGCCCGCATCGAGCCGACGCGGAACTTCACGTGCAGCACGTCGCCGACCTTGATCGGCAGCAGGAAATCCCAGCTCCAGCCGAGCGACATGCCCGGCAGAAAGCGATAGTCGCTCTGCGTCTTCAGGCCGTCGGCGATGGACAGGCCAAACAGCCCGTGCGCGACGAGGCAGCCGAAATGGCTCGCGTTTGCGTATTCCTCGTCCACGTGGACGGGCGTATGGTCGCCGGTGAGGTCGGCGTACGCGAGAATGCGCTCCTTGGTCACGATGTAGCTCGGGCTCGTGCACGTGTCACCCTCGCGGGCGTCGTCCCAGTATTTTTCGACGATCGTCATGGTCACGCCTCCGCGCGCGGGTTGATCGCCAGCGCCTGCGCGACGCAGGAAGCCGGCCTCGCCTGGATCAGTTCGACGGCGAGCCCGTCGGGCAGGCGAAGCCAGTTGCGCCCCTGCGGCATCTCCGTCACGCCGAATCGTTGTGCCGCGGCCAGTGCGGCCTCCAGGTCCTCGCACATCACGCCGAGATGGGCGAGCCGGCCTTCCGGGCCATCGTGTTCCGGCGCGTGGATGAACTGCAGGCCGCCGAGCGTCCAGTACTGCCGCGGTGCGTCGAGCGTGCCGTCCACTTCGCGCAGGGTCATGCCGAGCACGTCCTCGAAGAAGCGGATGTGCCAGCGGATGTCCTTCACCCAGATCGCTACGTGTTCCAGATAGGCTTTCGGGGCACTCATGCTGCAGCCTCCTCGCGCTGGCGATCGGCCATCGCGCGCTCGAGCCCCTTGATGCAGGCGACGAGCGTGGCATTCACCGGGGTCGGCACGCCGTAGCGCTGCCCGCAGCGCACGACCGAACCGTTGATGAAGTCGATCTCGGTGATCGAGCCCTTCTCCAGGCTTTGCAGCATCGACGTCTTGAAGGACGCGGGCAGCCCCTCGGCGGCGAGCGTCCAGGCCTGTTCGGGATCGGTCATCGACAGCTTCACGCCGGCTGCCTGCGCCGCCGCGATCGCCTCGGCCACGGCCGCGAGCGACGTCGCCTTCAGCAGCGCCTCGTCGTAAAGCTGCCCGTAGGTGAGGCCGGTCAGCCCCGTCAGCGCGCCCGTCGCGACATTCACCAGCAGCTTGTCCCACATCGTGCCGACGATGTTGTCGCTGATCGTCGTGGCGAGGCCGGCGGCATTGAATGCGGCGGCGATCGCCTGCACGCGCGGTGTGACGCGGCCGTCGAGTTCGCCGATATAGGTGGTTTTGCCGATCACGCCGGATTCGATGTGACCCGCGCCGCGCAGCACGCCGCCGACGTAGGTCTTGCCCGCGAGGACACGCTCGTGGCCGACGACGTCGATCAGGATGTCCTCGTGTCCGAGGCCGTTCTGCAGCGACAGCACGGCGGTATCCGGCCCCACCAGCGATTGGGCGCCGCGGATGGCCGCATCGGTCTGGAACGACTTGACCAGCACCACCACCAGGTCGGCCACGCCGACATCGGCAACCCGAGTCGTCGCGTGAACGCGTACGTGGCGGGTGCCGCCGGCGTCGTCGACGCGCAGGCCGTCACCGCGCATCGCATCGACGTGCGCGGGCGAGCGGTCGATCAGCCAGGTCTCGTGGCCGCCTTGGGTAAGGGTGGCGCCGATCGCGCAGCCCAGCGCACCAGCCCCCAGAATCGCTATTTTCAATGGCTTCTCCTTTGTCGATCAGAGTTGGCGCTTTGGCGCCTTACTCTGGTCCCATGCAAAGCTGACGTATGGCACCACGATAGGAGTCGCCGCTCATGCCGACAATGCAATGGATACAATGGCGTCATTGCCATGGACAATAACGCCGCGATGCCAGCCGACCTGCCCGACCTGAAGCTGCTTCAGCTTTTCGATCTCCTGTACGACGTGCGCAGCGTCACGCGCGTTGCCGAGCAACTGGGCCAGAGCCAGCCGACGGTCAGCATCTGGCTCGGGCACTTGCGGGAACATCTGCACGATCCGCTCTTCATCCGGACACCCGGCGGCATGGCGCCGACACCGCAAGCCGACGCGCTGATCGGGCCATGCCGGGAGATTCTCGAATCTATGCGGCGCTTCACTGCGTGGGAGATCGCGTTCGATCCTGCGACGGCCCAGCGACGGTTTCGCATCTGCATGACCGACGCGAGCCACATCACGCTGCTTCCGCGGCTGCTGGCCCACGTCCGCGCGCAGGCGCCCGGCGTCCGGCTGGAGGCCGCACGGATCGACGGCAATACGGAGCGCGCGCTCGAATCAGGCGAAGCCGATCTCGCGATCGGCTATGTACCGTGGCTAGGCGGTGGCATTTATCAGCAGAAGCTGTACGACCAGGACTGGGTATGCCTGGCCAACCGGCATCACCCGAGGATTCGCGGTCGCCTCGGGGCGAAGCAGTATCGTTCCGAAGGACATGTCGCCATTACCGCGGGAACCGGGGCGCAACTCCTCGAACAGGCGCTGCGGCAGGCACGCATCGAGCGAGACGTGGTGCTGGAGTTGCCGGGTTTTCTGGGTCTGGGTGCGATCGTCCAGACGACCGACCTGATCACGACGCTACCCCGTCATATCGGCCAGACACTGGCTCAGGCGAGCGATCTGGCGGTTCATGCGTGCCCGATCCCGGTCGAAGGCTTCGCGGTACGGCAGCATTGGCATGCGCGCTATCACCATGAGGCCGGCAACCGGTGGCTGCGCGGCGTCGTGATTCAACTGTTCGGTGCATCGCATCCGTCCACAGCGTAGGGGTGTGCGCTTGTTCCGCGTTGCTCGGATCTATCCGTGTTGGGCAGCACGCCGGGTTCGAAGCCTGTGGCTAGTGCCGTGGCTGATTTTCGAGGAGGCGTTTGGCAACGGGTTGGGGCGAGTCGCGCGCGTTATCGGATCAGCGTCGAAATTCTGTCGGCAACGAGCACGGGGCTGGAGTCGCCGAGGCCGAGCAAAGCGGGCGTGCAGAATATGACGACCAGCTTCGTGCTCGATTCAGCCGTCCACAAGCGTTGATTGGAATTCCTGAAAGAGTCGCGATATGAGCAAGAAGGGAAGCCCTTTCCGCGCCGAAGACTCGCCCGCGTTCCGAAGAGCGCCTTTCCGCCGTGGGTACTGAAGCTGTTCGGGGAAACTGCCGTCGATGCCGTTTGCCTGGATGGTCGGTCAGACTTGCGATGACTCGCTGCGGCCCGAAGCAAGGTTTGCATTGATCCACGATGCCACGTCGGTGACCGGAATGGCGCGACCTTGATCGACATCGCTCGTCGGCAGAGCAGCCCTTCGCAAACGCCGGCCTTCGGTATCGAGCGACATCGAATCAGTTAAGAGTACTTGTCGCCGACCGTACTGCGAATCGGATGGGTGTCGTAGACGATGATCATCCGTTCGATGAGACCCGCGATATCGAACTCGAACACGTCGACGCACTCGAAGCGCGCCACCGAACCGTCTTTCAGGGCCCAGTCGTAGATGAAGTAACCTGTCGCACGTCGAGCTCCACTTGTGCTGACGCAGATATCGATCGGTGTAATCTTGCTCTCTCCCGATGCGGCAGCAACCTTCGAAAAGAAGGGCTCTGGGTGCATCCAGCCGAGAAATGGCGAGAAAATCTGCGCGTCCGGCGTAAACAGCGCGCAGATGGCACCGACATCGCCTCGCTCCAGTTCCCGAAGGTACGCGCGAACCTGTTCCGTATATAGTGATTTCGACGTTGAGCCCAAAATTATCCTCCGATCGTTCGTTGACAACCCCGTTCATGCGTAAGAACGGGGCATCCGGTAGACGCACGATAGCGACGCACCGATGACCGAACAATCGAAAAATTTGCAATCCGGGTATGCGGCGCATGCATATCCGCTGGCTGACTTGACGCGGCCCCTCCCGCCGTTGGCAGCGATTCAGTCATTCGTTGCTGCGGCGCAGCTCGGCAGCGTCAGCAAGGCTGCGGATCATCTATGCAGGACGCAAGGCGCAGTGAGCCGCCAGATACAGCAGTTGGAAACGCATTATCGATGCGCACTGTTTGTGCGCCATGTATCGGGTCTGACGTTGACGGCTGAAGGAAATGCACTGCTGACGGTCGCGATCAACGTGCTCACGCAATTGGTTCAGCACGCGGATTCCCATGCACGGGCGACCTCGGTGCTCACGTTGAAGTTGCCGTCCACGTTCGCCATTCGCTGGTTGCTCCCGCGGCTGCCGGACATTCATCGCGCCATGAGCGGGACGGAGCTTCGTATTTCGACATCCGCGGACGATACGCCGGATTTCACGACGTCCGACGTCGATGCCATCGTTGTGCGAGGCACGGGACAGTGGACCGGTATGGAAGCGGTACCGCTGTTTTCCGAGATGCTTACGCCGATGTGCGCGCCCGCATTGGCGACATCACTGCGAACCGTTGCCGACCTTGCGCATGTCGATTTGCTCCATCCCGGGCCCAGCCACGCAGAGTGGAGATGCTGGCTCGATCACGTTGGGGCACGCCAAATCGATGCAGGACGTGGACTGGTATTCGATACCCTCGAATTGACGCTCACGGCATCGATGGAAGGACACGGAGTTGCAATCGGCGACCCACGAATGGCAAGAGACCGACTTCGTGCCGGATCTCTGGTGACACCGTTTGAGGATGTGGTCCCGGACGACCTTTCGTACTTCCTCGTCTATCCGCCCCAACGTGCGGAACAACCGAAAATTCGAGCCCTCGCCGACATCTTGCTACGACTTGCGCGAGAAGATTGATCGATAGGCGAGCGTCCGATTCGGTGGGCGCTGCAGCCTCGTCCCGCGCCGGCGCTCATTGTTTGATTCGCGCGTGGGTGCCGCCGCACGTCTTCCCGGTGGAGGGCGAGCGGCTCGTATCGGCGAGCGCATGAGAAACGCGATCGCGCGCACTGCGGCGCATTTCGAACCGGTCGTACACCGGCAAACGCACGGAGTAACGACCTGAACTCATTGGCGCTCGAATGCGAGCTTGACGCCCAGCGCCAGCAGGACGACGCCGCTTGTCCGATGTATGCGGGTGAGGATGCGCGGATTGCGTCGGATCGAGGCCGACAGCAGACCGGCGAACAGTGCGACCGGCCCCTTGACCAGGAACGTCAGGCCGGCGAACGTCACGCCCAGTATGAAAAGAGACAGCATCGGCCGCGTCGAATCAGCAGGGACAAATTGCGGCAGAAAGGCAAGGTAGAACAGCACGATCTTGGGATTCGATACGTTGGACAGCGCGCCTTGCATGAAGGTACGCAGCGCCGATGCCGGCGCGCCTTTACTACCCGACAACGTCAGCTCGCCCGACGAGCGCAGAAGCATCACGCCGAGGTACAGCAGGTACAGCGCACCGGCCAGCTTCAGCAACGTATACAGCCATGCGGATGCCTGAAGAAGGGCGCCCACGCCGAGCGTCGCGAGCATCGTGTGCACGATCAGTCCGACGCTGACGCCTGCTGCGGTAACGATGCCCGCGCGGGTTCCGCTCGATAGTGTCCGCGACATCACCAGAACCATGTCCTGGCCGGGGGTAAGAATGATCAGAAGGGAGGTGGCGATGAACGGCAACCATGACAGGTGCAACATGGGATATCTCCTGGAGAAGATGGCCTGACGAGGACCGCGCTGCGGGCTGCATGTTGCAGGCGGGTGGACCAGTGGATTATCGCGACCTTCCTGTAGAGATTGGATGCGTATTTCACTACAACTATTGTGAACTTTGGACGATTTGGCTATTGCAGGGGCATATGGATGAAATTTGATCCAATGCGATCCCGAGCATCCAGCGCCCATGGGTCGCCCGACAACGGTATGCGCACCACGGCAAGCTTCCCTGCGACAAGGTGCCTGCACAGGCCCAACCGGCCAACAGCGGCCGGCTGGCGCCGCATCTATTCGTCTGATTAAAACTCCGCCAATCGCACGAAAGTGCCTCCGTCGGCCGCTACCGAGGCGTGTTGGAGCATTTCACTACCGATTCGGGGTTTGTTGGCGACTGACTCCAACCAGGGTGCATGGGTTGACCATATTTGCATCCAATTTCTACCGGGTAAGAGGAATAATCTCGCTACCGATCGGCCAGTTGAAATTACACGAGGCTGATTTAAATCAAGCGGGCTCTCGAATCGCTTAATTGATTCACGCCCATTTTCGCTTTATTGCGGACGAATAATCTTATTCGCGCCGCGGAATAGCGCGCGGGCGATCGTGAGCGTGATTAACGGCAAGCATGTAATCGAGACTTATCTGGATTCTCGAAGTGCGCACCCGTCGGGGTGCGTGCGGATGCCATTGAAATTGATTGATTCCAATGAAGATACTGCTACTCGAAGACGACGCCGCGATGTCGGATTTTGTCGACCTGACATTGCGCCAGCACGGATATCACGTCGAAGTTCGCCGGGACGGTGCATCTGCGGTCCGGAAGCTCGAAAAATCGATATTCGACCTGGTTATTCTCGACTGGGTGGCTCCACTGATGTCGGGGATGGACGTTCTCAAGTGGATTCGCCGCAACATCGGCGACAACCTGCCGGTTTTGTTCCTGACCAACCGGACATTCGAGCAATGTGTCGCCGGGGCATTGAACGCCGGGGCCGACGACTACATCCTCGAGCCGATCGGTCCGGCGGTCCTGCTGGCGCGGGTGAGATCGAACACGCGCCGAGCCAGGCACGGTCGCGAAATGCCCGGCCTGATTGAGGTCGGGAATTATATGCTCGACGAGAAAATAAAAACTGTTTCCTTGAAGGGCGCCGAGATTCCGTTGACCGACAAGGAATTCGGACTCGCTGCCATTCTGTTCAAGAATCTTGGGCGGGCAGTCCCGCGCGATCATATTTTTAAAATTCTTTGGGGAAAGAACGAGGGCAGATACTCACGGTCGCTGGATGCCCATGTCTATCGAATCAGGAGCAAACTCGCACTCCGTGCCGAGAACGGCATTTCGCTGAAATCCGTCTATACGGTCGGCTATCGACTCGAAACAGTCTGATTGTCTTATGTGCGTCGATGGGTTCCTGATTGTCACCAAATCGGCAGGCTCGTCGTATGCTTGATTTGCCTGAGCGGAATCTCGGTTTGGACGTTCCGCACACCGTCGATTTTCGTGAGCGTCTCCATCTGGAAGCGCTGGTAATCGTCGAGGTCCTTCGCGATGACGCGCAGGAGGTAGTCGTAGCTGCCCGCCATCAAATGGCACTCGAGCACTTCCGGCGCTTTTTCTATTTCACGCGCGAAGCGCTCCACCGTGGTTTTGTCCTGGCGATCCAGTGTAATTCGCACAAAAGTCGAAAACTTCAGTTCGATCGCCGCAGGATCGAGCAGCGCGACGTATCCGTTGATGACTCCGTGCTCCTCGAGGAGGTGGACGCGGCGCAAGCAAGGCGTGGCGGAGAGCCCCGCCTGCTGCGCGAGTTCCGCATTCGTCTGGTTCGAATTCTGTTGCAACGCACGCAGAATGCGTTTGTCGATCGCATCGAGCTTCATTGGTGTGTATGACTACGTTTCCCAAGTGAATTGGATGATAGCGCCAGATTCGCCGGTGTGTCGGGCAAATTTCATGGCAGCTGGCAGGTCGGCTTTCATTGCGCAGTCGTGTGTCGCGACAGGCGCGATTCAAAGCATCCAGGTTGGCGAGCACCATGATGTCTGCGCGGCGAACTCATCGACGGCGAAATACCCGTTTGCATCAATTGGCGCTGGAGAAAAATTGACATAAGTGTTTCGAGTGTTATTTTGATGAAGCAGTGCTGATTGCAGCGCGTGCCAGAGAAATTCGTACAGCACGAGGTTATTGAAATTTTATTTATAGGTGAATGGAGGCGTGGTATTGGGTGAGTTTAAAATATTTCATAACCAACATTATTTGATTGTAGGGATATTTTAATTATTTCGTCACACAAGAATCTGTATCGGCGTTCATATAACCACGATACATATTCGTCATACCAAATCGTTTCGATGGTCGGGCGTCGTGATTCGACATCCTGCTGATTCGGTAGCGATCGATCTCTGCTCCAATGCGTGGGCCGACTCGAACCCCGGACGAACGCACCCGGCAGCTTGTATCGTCAGCACCGGAGATTTGTCCCCTGATCAACCATGCGATGCAGACTGCGGCACATCGTCAACAATCACGATAATTATTACCCGGGCCATGCGTCCGTTTTTAATAATATTCCAGCCCCATTTATTTTAATCCTTGTCTTACGAATTCACGCTACACTCTTTTAAACCTCAGCCAACATCCAGTCGTGACGATTTTGAAATCGGGAATCAGAAACGAGAAACGTGCTGCAGGTTGATTCGACAAGCGCAGCCGTCGTGCTTTGTCGAAAGAAGATTGAAAAAAATCGCTCTCGAATTCGACCGAATAGGAAAGAGCATGCCAAAACCGGGGACAGAAATCCGCAGTGCGGGCAGGCTGCCCGATCCTGAAGCGACGGCGCGCGCCGGCACCGCTGTTCGGCGGGCCGACGTCGTCCTGCACTGGCGTGCATCGCGATTTCCGCGTAACGCGTGATGAATCCGATACGGAGCAGGGCCGCCTCCGGCCCTGGCGTGTGCGCACGCGACACGGGCGCACCTGAGTCGCAGGCGCTGATCGGCGTGTCGTCCGCGTTTCGCCAACTGGTCGGGATGATCGACCGCGTCGCGCCAACCGAGCACACGCTGCTCATCGTCGGGCCGACCGGTTCCGGAAAGGAACTGGTCGCGCGGCGTCTTCACGCAAACGGGCCGCGTCGCGACATGCCGTTCATCGACGTGAATTGCGGCGCCATCCCCTACGACCTGATCGAAGCGGAGTTCTTCGGTCATGCGCGAGGCGCCTTCACCGGCGCCGTCGAACACCACCGCGGCCTGTTCGAGCAGGTAGGGTCGGGCACGCTCTTTCTCGACGAGATCGGCGAGCTCCCCCTGGCGCTGCAGCCCAAATTGCTCCGCGTGCTCGAAACGCGCACGTTCCGGCCGATTGGGGCATCTGTCAGCCAGCGGTTCGACGGGCGCGTCGTTGCGGCGACGCATCGAAACCTGCTGGAAGAAGCGCGCGCCGGCCAGTTCCGCGAAGACCTGTTCTACCGGCTCGCGGTATTCATCCTCAACGTGCCGGGGCTCGCGCAGCGAAGTGAGGACATCCCGCTCCTTGCAGCCCATTTTGCGGCCCAGCAAGCGCGCACGATCGCGTTCACGCCGGCGGCAACCAAGCGGCTGTGCGAACAGCCGTGGCCAGGCAATGTTCGCCAGTTGCGCAACCTCGTCAGTCAGCTGAGCGTGTTTGCGCCACATGCGCGGATCGACGCCGAGACTCTGGCGCCGTTTCTGGCGACGGAGGCGCACGACGACGCCGAGCGCGCCCATCTCGCGGATCGCCTGCTGGAGCTCGACGGCGACGACAAGCTGGCCGCAGCCGAACATCTGTTGATCGATCGCGCGCTGGAGAGGACGTCGCATAACAAGAGCGCCGCGGCCGCGTTGCTCGGTGTCGGCCGCAAGGTCATCGAACGCCGGCTCAAGGCACGCGAAGCGCAACACGGGGAAGCGAGGCAGTGTCTGGAGCGCGCGGAAGCGCTGGTCAGCACCGCCCGGTTTCGCGAAGCCGTTGCGCTGCTGCGTCGCTGCCTCGATCTGCTGCAAAAGGCCAGTACGACCGAAGACAACCGCCGACTGCAGCTCGGCGCGTATCGCCTGCTTGCCGTCAGCCTGCGCAGCGTCCATGGCTGGCAGTTTCCCGAGGCATTGGCCTGTTACAACGCAGCTTTGTCGATCGGCGACGGCGTATGCGACGCGCGTGAACTCGCGGCGGTTCAATTCGGCATCTGGACGACGCAACTGGTGACGCTTCAGCTCAGCAAGGCGCGCGCCACGGCTCAGGAGCTCCTTCAGCGAGCGCACGCGATGGGGGATCGGGCCGCGCTCGACGAGGCCCACGTCGCGCTGGCCACTACGCTGTTCTGGCTCGGCGACAGCGAGGAAGCGCTGGCATCGCTGTCTCGCGGCGGACTGTGCAGCATGGGTGGCGCCGACCGCCGGCTCGGGGTCCAGGGCGTCGATGTCGCGGGACTCGCATTGACGTTCGAGGGGCTCGCCGCATACCAGACCGGGGCGGTCGACGACGCGCGCCGTGCGATGGACGGTTTGATCGCGCGAACGGAGGAGGAACATCCGCGTTCGCCCGGTCGCACGGTCGATCTGCAAGGCGCTGCGTGGCTGGCGATGCTGTTCAACGACACCGAGCGGCTCGGCGGTCTGACGACCGCGCTCGACGCTGCATCGTCAGCCGGCGGTCCGGCTTGTTGTAGCGGGGCGGCCCGAATATTCAGAGCCTGTTATCTGAGCGCGGTCGGCAAGCACGGCGAAGCCGAGGCGATGCTGCTTGACGGCTATGACAACGACATCGCGAAGCATGGCGGCGCGCTGTTCTATTCGATCAAGACCTGGAAGCACGGCGAGATCCTGTTGAGCACAGGGCGTGCGCGGCAATGCGAAGCGCTCGTTTCCGAGGCGATCGACGAAGTGATCCGCAGACAGGAGCGTGCTTATCTCGGCGAGTTGCTCATCGTCAAGGCACGTGCGCAATGGATGCTCGGCGACACCGGCGCGGCCGAGCAAGGGCTGCGCATCGCGATCTCGACAGCGCAGGCGCTCGGCTCGGTACCCGCGCGGCTTGCCGCGACGACGTATCTCGCGGATCTGCTGCAACAGTTCGCGCGGACGACGCCGGCCGTCGAAGCGCTCGAGCGACCGTTGCACGTGCCTGCGGCTGCGCTGCCGGGCCTGATCCAGGCGCCCGGGCTGCTGTAGCGATTGCGTCGACGCGAGTGTCCTGAATGCGCAGCACGACGGGTTGGGTCCCCTGGCCCTGGCGTCGTGCATTCCTCCTTCGCCGATCGACCTTCTCTTGCCGCCGCGCCAGCGGCGGTCCATCCATACCGTTTTCCGTCGAGTCCCCGGTCTTGACTGTCATTGCATCCGGGAAGCCGAACCACGCAGCCGCACATGGACGCATTCGTCCATCGCGCAGCAATCGACCGGACGAAATCGTCCGTTGATCGGCGAGCCGAAGTGGATCCTGCGGGCGCATGCCGGACGTGCGGCAACTGGCACGTGCGTTGCTTTGTCTGGTGCTCGCGGAGACTCCGCGAATCGGGGCGACCATCTTTTCAGCGAGAACGGTATGAACAGGGAAACCGGGCATGTCATTCCGCCTTACGGCGTAGCGATCCACCAGGCCATATCGGAAGGGGATCTGACAAAAATGAAGGCTTTGCTGAGCCAGGCCGAAGAGGTCCTGAAGCAGCACGGGGACCTTGCCGCTGCGGTCGGCAAGCTCAAGCAGGAAATCGTGAAGCGCGAACGGGCCTGACCGGTCGTCGCGCGCAGCACCGTTTCGTTCACCACCCAGGAGGACCAGATGTCCGAGAACACACGTACAGGGCTTTTCCCGGCCGGCTACCTCATCGGCACGGGGTTGCCGGGCGCTCCGACGCTCAGGCTCGCGTTGCTCGTCGACACGCCCGAGCGCAGTGTGGTCGGCACCGCGACCGTCACGCAGGCAGTGAACCCGCCCGTCGAGTTTCATGCCGACGTCTGGGGCAACTACACGTACATGGCGCTGATGCCGCCCGTCAACACGCGAATTCTGGTGACGCTGCAGGGCAATGACGGCGGGCCGACCGCGAATTCCATCGTGACGTTCCGGCTCCATCTCGTGCTGGAAAACGACTGGCAAAGCGGCGTGGCTTCCTACAGCTACTTCGACAACGGCAGCTGGCACGCAATCGAGAACGTACCGGCAAAGATCGATCGGGAATTCGTGCCGCTCGAGCCGGGCCCGGTGATCCTGGAGCCGTACGGAGGGCCGCGACCCTTGTACGGGGCGCCCATTCAACAGGCGACGGCCTCCGGCGATCTCGCGCACATGAAGACGGTTGCCGCTGCCGCGAATCATCAGTTGCAAAGCCGCGACGAAATCGCAGCGGCGCTGGCTGCGCTGAAGGCGGAAATCGCCCGTCTGGAAGCCGGGCATTGAGCCCGGCCGGGTCTTGTCGATCACTATTCGCTACAGGAGCTACGTAATGTCCGCCGCTCTTTTTCCCGTAAATTTCCGCGTCGCCACGCCCGCAATCGGCGCACCTGTCCTCACGCTGGCGCTGCTCGTCAATCCGCCGGCCAAGAAGGTCAGCGGCGTTGCCCGCATCACTCAGTCGACCTGGCCGCCGCTCGAATTTCGTGCGCAGGTATGGGGCCAATACAACCAGATGGTGCTGGCGCCCGGCGCCAAATCGCAACTCGTCCTCAGCCTGCAAGGCAATCCGTCGGGGCCGACCAGCAGCCTGGCCGAAACGTTCCACCTCCAGGGCATCGTCGAGGCGGACTGGAAGTCGGGTGTCGCCAGTTACCGGTTCTTCGACGGGGAACGCTGGCACGAAGTCGAACACGCGATCATGACCGCGACCGGCGCGCTGCAGCCGCTCGAGCCACGACAACAGCCTGTGACGCCACTGTACGGTGTCGGCTTGCAGCAGGCGCGGCAATCGGGCGACCTCGGTCGTATGAAGGCGCTGGCACGCGTGGCCGAACAGCAGCTGGCTGACGCCGGCCGCATCGAGGAAGCGCTCGCCGGCCTGAATGCCGAGATCGCGCGCCTGGAAGCGCGACGCTGAGCATGTGCGGCGCAGGGAACGCGTGCCGCCGTCCGCGGCACGCGTTGCGGGCAGCGGGCAGCAACGGCCGCGGAAAGCCCGATCGACATGCAGCCGACGCGGGCGAAACGACACTGGAAGGACATCGGCATGGACGAGACCCAAGTACGCCCGGTTCGATTCCTGGGCGATGAGGACTACAAGCGTTTCATCCCGGTTCATGTCGTATGGGAGATCACGCTGGCTTGCGATCTGAAGTGCCTGCATTGCGGATCCCGCGCAGGCCGGCGGCGGACCAACGAACTGTCGACGGACGAGTGCCTCGAGGTAATCGAGTCGCTGGCCAGGCTCGGCACGCGCGAAGTGTCGATGATCGGCGGAGAGGCCTACCTGCGCAAGGACTGGACGCAGCTCATCAAGGCAATCCGTTCGCACGGGATGTACTGCGCGGTCCAGACGGGGGGCCGCAACCTGACGCCGGCGCGGCTTGCTCAAGCCGTCGAAGCGGGCCTGAACGGTCTGGGCGTGTCGCTGGACGGCCTGGCGCCGCTGCACGACAAGGTGCGCAACGTCCCGGGTTCGTTCGACCGGGCCGTGGATACGCTCAAGCGCGCCCGCGCGCACGGTCTTTCGATCAGCGTGAATACGCAGATCGGCTCGGCGACGATGCGCGATCTTCCGGCGCTGATGGACACGATCATCGAGATCGGGGTCACGCATTGGCAGATTCAGCTGACGGTCGCGATGGGCAACGCGGTCGATCACGACGAATTGCTGCTCCAGCCGTACCAGCTCGAGGAGCTGATGCCGCTGCTTGCCGATCTCTACAAGCGGGGTCTCGATCGCGGCCTGCTGATGAACGTCGGCAACAATATCGGCTACTTCGGTCCGTACGAGCATCTTTGGCGCGGTTTCGGGGACGAGCGGGTGCACTGGACCGGATGCGCGGCGGGGCAGACCGTCATTGCGCTCGAAGCGGACGGCACCGTGAAGGGTTGCCCGTCGCTGGCGACGGTCGGCTTCGCGGGCGGCAATGTCCGCGATTTGTCGCTCGAACAGATATGGCGGACCAGCGACGCGATTCATTTCGGCCGACTGCGCTCCGTGGACGACCTGTGGGGATTCTGTCGCACGTGCTACTACGCCGACGTGTGCCGCGGCGGCTGCACGTGGACATCGCATTCGCTGCTCGGCAAGCCGGGCAACAACCCTTACTGCCACTATCGCGTGCTCGAACTGAAGAAACAGGGTTTGCGCGAGCGCATCGAGAAGATCGAGGATGCGGCGCCGGCGTCGTTCGCGGTGGGGCGCTTCGATCTCGTCACCGAACGCATTGCGGACGGCGCGCCCGTGTCGAGCATTTCCCGGTCGGGGCAGACCGTCGAACTCGCGTGGAAACACAAGGGCAAGCGTGCGCCGGACGTCGGAAGAATTCCGCCCACGCTCGGTCTGTGTCGTGCCTGCAACGGCTACGTTCACCGGCACGAATGCGAGTGTCCGCACTGCGGCGCGGACATCGAGGCTGCTGCGCGCGCTTACGAGCAGGATGCGCAACGGCGCCGCACGCTCATCCGGGAGGTCGAGCGGCTGTTGAGTTGATCGGTGCCGGCGGCGCGCGCCCTTTCTCGGGACAATGACCGTGCGGACCGACGCAGCACACCGGCCGTGACCGGGCAAACTTGATCGGGAAAAGCACTGAACGTTTGCGAATTTTTTCCGGGCTATAGTGGAGCCACTGGGGGTAGACGCGGCGTTAATTGCCGATACCGATCAGGTAATCACTGTAGACGGGTGCTGCATGAAAAATAAAATCGAAAAGACCGCCGGACCGGTCTGGGGTGTGGCTGCAGGATTGCTTCTCGCTGCCGCAGGACTGAGTCTCGGCATCTTCCCGACGTCCCTGCACGGCTCGGGAACCGCAAACGACTTCATGGCGTCCGGTGCCGCGATGCTGGGCATCTTCCTCGTCGTCTATTCCGCGCACGAGTTACGAAGAAGGCGCGCGCACTGAGCGGTCGCGCGTCGCCGATCCACGAACAACGACTCGAGCCGTCGCCGGCTCGGGCGTGCGCTCGTCGTCGATGTGCACGAGCGGCACGGGATTTCGTGCGGGCTACGACTTGCGGATTTCGTGGTTGTGGACGAGTTCGACGATTCGCTTCGTCGGGATGCTCGCGCGCAATTCGCCGACGCCGTCGATGGGAAACCACCTGCAATGCTCGATCTCGTTGTTCGCTTGCGGCGTCTGGTCCGGGCCGACTTCCGCGAAGAACACGTGATGTGCCTTCGCGAGCCCGGTGAATTGCATCGAGTAAACGAGATGCTGGCCGACCAGGCCGGTTTCTTCGCACAACTCGCGATGCGCGGCTTCGAGCGGCGTTTCCGCGCGCTTGATCGTGCCGCCGGGAAGGGCCCAGCGCGACGACGCGCGCGCGACGAGCAACACCTGGCCGTCGCGGTAGCAGACGATCGTCGCCCGTTCTTTGATGACTACTTCGGTCGATTGTAGGGAACTCATGGGCTCGGGGGCGTGGACACTGGCGTGATTCTAGCCAGCGCTTATCACGGTGCCAAGGCGGCATTGGCCGGAACCGCTCGCGTATGGAAGCCGGTTATGTCCAGGGTGACGTATGCGAGCACCTGGAACCGTCGGGAACGGATGCAAAACAAACTTGTGCGACCGGCGCCGCAATTGCACCGGTCGATAAGTCAAAGCTGCTCGCAACCTGCGAATTGCCGACGAATCGGCTGGAAAAGGAGCGTTTACAGGCGGATTCGTCCGGCTCTCGGGGCGCATACTTAAGGCCCCAATAACCAGACCGGACACGGCGATGACTACCCTAAGCATGCAGACGATCGCTTGCGGCAAGACCATTCAGGTAGCGCTGATGACCGATGCCGGAACGGCCAGGATTTTCGTGATGGACAATGGCGACGGTTCCCATCAGCCACAGATCATGAAGGTCCGGCAGTACCTCGATGCGGGTATGACGGATGAGGACGTCGTCCGCCATGTGCTGAATATCGTTGTGGCCTCGATCGAGCGGCGTGGCCAGCTATGGGCGCACTGAACTTCTTCCGAGCGGTCGTCTGCACAGGGCGTGCGCTGCCGCGATTTGCTCGAAAGGGGATTCGGTCAGGATGGCGAAACGCACTCGACGCAGGTGCAATGCCTGCGATCGGATCGGAAGCAATCAGCGATCGCATCAGCCTGTCGAACGAGGTGTGAGTCGCGATGTGGCGATGCGTTGTGGACGATCGTGCCGTGGATATTTGCGATCGAACGCCGGCGCGATCGCGGCCGTTGCCGCCGTTACGCAACTGAACGCACGACCGGACTTCCACGAAATTCGCAGGCTCGCGTGTCGGGCCTGTAGGCGCGCTACCCCCTGGGGTGCTTCATCTCCTCGGCTTCCATTGCCGCGTTTCGTTCCTCACTCGCGGAAACAGGTTCCATGGCATCGTCGATCGAGGCCAATGCACACTCGCAGGCCAGCTTCGTTTCCTCAATGTCGGCGTCAGGCTCGTCGTCGTCGTTGGGAGGGGGATCGAGCATGTCTCTGAGCATCGTCGCCAGTTCCGGGGTATCCCATGGTTCGCCCCGGTGTTCCTTTTTCTTGATGTAGTGGCGGATTTCCGCATCCTGTTCGGGTGTCAGTGGAAGGTGCCGAAAGGTGCTGTTTGGGTTGGCATCAATCATGATGTTGCTCCGAAGTCCGGCAGGGTCCCGGGTTGGCTGCTTCCCGGTATGCGTACATGCCAGAAAAACGTTAAGGATGACGGACCGACTCGCGAGTGAGGCCGGTTCAAAGCGACTCGCGCGACGGCCGGTGCCGCGGATGCCGCGTTCGTCGAGCCGATGCTGCAGCTTGCAATTCGGCATTCAACACGTGTTGGGTCCCGGATCGATGCGCAATCGAATTCCCGGACGTGCGTGGCAGATTCTTATTGGTGAATGTTCGGATCCCGGATTCGATCGAGGCGAGCGAACAGTTCATTGATTTGGTATTCGAGTACCTTATTGCGCTCACATCGTGTCCGGAGTGTGTCGAGCTTGACTCGCCAATACGCCGGATCGCTCACCAGCGATCGGTTGGTAAAGGCGTCGTGCGACTGCTCGAGCAGTCCGATCGCTCCCCTGATATGAGCCAGTTCGCGCTCCACATCGCAGTACCAGCTCATTTTTATCGACTCCCGGTTATGGTTCAATTCTTGGTTTGCTGCGCGGCGAGAGCGTTCGATTTCGCGCGAAAGCCGCCGCACGGGCCAATGTCGAGCGATGTTGTCGTCCGTGCCCCGCCGGCAAAATCCCGACCATTGTGTCGAAGCCGGCGCCGTCGTCATGCGGGCGGTCGTTCTGCGCCGTCACATGGGGCAAATGAGCGGGCGATAGTCGAAGCCGCGATAGAGATGCACGCTCATGACGAGCTGCTGAACGTTCGGTTGCGACGAAGCGCAGGACGAACGCGTCCGGCCAGTATCGCCAATGTGTGGCGCGACCGGGTGGGGCGAAAGGCGTAACGCTGCGCGCGAAAGTGAGCGCGATGCAGCAAGAGAGGGGATGGAGGGCGAGCAGTCGAACGGGTCGCGAATGCTCGGATGAGTTCATCATACGCGCGTCGTTCGTCGGGTGCGCATCTTATTTCGGGCGATGCGGATTGCCGCTGGTACGAGGCTGTCAGGCGCGGTCGGGTCGAACCGGTGTTCATGGCAACCGCGCGGTGCCTGACGCACCGCGCGGTTGCCGCGTGCCCATCCTTACTTCTTTTCCGGCAGGAACCAGTTCATCACGAGCGCGCAGATGCCGCCCGTTGCGACGCCCGATTCCAGCACGTTCTTCAGCGCGTGCGGCAGGCTGTTCAGAATGTCCGGCACCTGCGACACGCCGAGGCCGAGCGCCAGCGACACCGCGATGATCAGCAGCGCGCGGCGATCGAGCTGGACGCCCGCGAGGATGTTGATGCCCGATGCGGCCACCGCGCCGAACATCACCATCGCCGCACCGCCGAGCACCGGCTCCGGCACGGCCTGCAGCACGCCGGCGACGACCGGGAACAGGCCGAGCACCACGAGCATGCCCGCGATCCAGATGCCGACATGGCGGCTCGCGACGCCGGTGATCTGGATCACGCCGTTGTTCTGCGCGAACACCGAGCTCGGGAACGTATTGAACACGCCGGCCAGCAGCGAGTTCGCGCCGTTGACGAGCACGCCGCCCTTGATTCGTTGCATCCACACCGGCCCTTCGACCGGCTCGTTCGAGATCTTGCTGGTGGCGGTGACGTCGCCGATCGCTTCGAGCGACGTCACGAGGTAGATGATCAGCATCGGCACGAACAGCGACCACGAGAAGCCGATGCCGAAGTGCAGCGGCGTCGGAACCTGGAACAGCGCGGCCTGGTGCATGCCGGTGAAGTCGAGGCGGCCGAGGAACGCGGCCGCGAGGTAGCCGATCACGAGCGCGATGACGAGCGCGGTGCTGCGCACCCAGACGATGGGCACGCGGTTCAGCAGGATGATCGTGCCGAGCACGAGGCCCGACAACGTCAGGTTCTCCGCGCTCGCGAACGTACCCTTGGCCATCGCGCCAAAGCCGCCGCCCATGCTGATGAGGCCGACCTTGATCAGCGTGAGGCCGATCAGCAGCACGACGATGCCGGTGACGAGCGGCGTGATCAGGCGCTTCACGAACGGCAGGATGCGCGACACGCTCATCTCGACGAACGAACCGGCCATCACGACGCCGAAGATCGCGGCCATCACGGTCTCGACCGGCGTGCCCTGCTTGACCATCAGGCTGCCGCCCGCGATCAGCGGGCCGACGAAGTTGAAGCTGGTGCCCTGGACGATCAGCAGGCCCGCGCCCAGCGGGCCGAAGCGCTTGCACTGGACGAAGGTGGCGATGCCGGAAATCACCAGCGACATCGACACGATCAGGGTCGTATCGCGGCTGGACACGCCGAGCGCCTGGCAGATCAGCAGGCCTGGCGTGACGATCGGCACGATGATCGCCAGCAGGTGCTGCAGCGCGGCGACGAAGGCGACCATCGGCGCCGGCCGGTCGTTCGGGCCGTAGACGAGGTCGCGAGACGATTCTGCGGCGTCGGCGCCGTGGGAGGCGGGTTGGGCGTGGGAGGCGGGTTGCATGGCGAGCGGGCCGGACAAGGTGGAAAGTGCGGCATTTTAGCCGAAGGGCCCGCCGGCGCCGCCACGGCGCGCTGCAATAGCGATGACGCGACGGGGCGGGGAAACGGTGACGGATCGGCGCCCGGCCGGCCGTGACCGTGGCGGCAGTCGGTCAGCGGGTTTGCCGCGATGCGGCTGCGGCTTTCATCGTCGTCGCGCTGAATCCGGGCAATTCGGGAATCCGCTGCGCCATGAACTGCAGGAACGTGCGGGTTCTGAGCGGCAGATACCGGCGCGACGCATACACGAGGTGCAGCGCATGCGGCGGAATCATGTCCCACTTCGGCAGCAGCCGGACGAGCTGGCCGGTGTCGATCAGGTCCTGAACGAGCCACGCCGGCGCGCTGCCCACCGCGTTCCCGGCCAGGAAGCATTCCCGCAGCGCGATCGAGCTGTTCACGCGATACCGGCCGTGCACCGGAACGGCGATTTTCTCGTCGCCCCGCACAAATTCCAGTCCGCTGCCGATGATGTCCGCGCGCGCGTATCCGACATACTCGTGCTTCGCCAGGTCTTCCGGCCGGCGGACCCTCGGCGCCTGCGACAGATAGGCCGGCGCGGCCACCAGCAGGCGCGGCGACGACGCGATGTTTCGTGCGACGACATCCGGCGGCAGCATGTGGCCCAGGCGAATGGCGACGTCGACGCCTTCCTCGACCAGATCGATCACGCGATCGGTCAAATGAAGTTCGACGTCGATCTCCGGCCACGCGGCGAGGAATTCGAGCACGAGCGCGTTCAGCCTCAACTCGCCCAGCCCCAGCGGCGCGTTGACGACCAGCTTGCCGACCGGCCGCAGCGTTTGCCCGCGCACGTCGGCCACCGCGCTTTCGTATTCGTCGAGCACGCGCTTGCAGCGGTCGTAGAATCGCCGGCCTTCGTCGGTCGGCGCGAGGCTCGTCGTCGAGCGTTCGAGCAGGCGAACGCCCAGTTCCTGTTCGAACGCGGCGACGATCTTGCTGATCGTCGGCTGGCCGGTGCCTTCCTCGCGAGCGACCGCCGAAAAATTGCCCAGCTCGATGGCGCGGACAAACACGCGCATGGATCGCAGCGAATCCATATTATTCTCTTATGGAATGAACCCTATGCAAGTCTCCCACGTTCCGGCGCAATAGAGAATGACCTAACGTTCGCAAACCTTCAATCCCTGATGAGGAATCGACATGAACGAGGCACTGCAATCTTCGACACTGGACGGCGCGCACGTCGTGATATTCGGCGGGAGCTCCGGAATCGGCCTCGCGGCCGCGGCGGCTGCGAAGGCGAAGGGCGCCACCGTCACGCTGGTCGGCCGGACCCGCGCGAAGCTCGAGGCGGCCGCGCACGTGATCGGCGGCGCGCGCATCGCGGTGGCCGATATCGCGGACCGGCACGCGGTGCAGGCCGTATTCGACGCGATGACGCGCGTCGATCACCTGGTCGTCACGTCCGGCCGGTTCATCGCCGGCAAGCTGAGCGACACCGATCCCGATCATCTGCTCGCGGCGATACAGGAGCGCATTGCCGGGCCGGTCTACGCGATCCGGGCCGCGTTGCCGTTGATGCCTGCGACCGGCTCGATCGTGCTGACCGGCGGGCAACTGTCGGATCGTCCGTCCGCGCAAGGCACGTCCGTCATTGCTGCCGCCGTGCGTGGCGTCGAAGCGCTGGCGCAATCGCTCGCGCTGGAGCTGAAGCCGATTCGCGTCAACGTCGTCGCGCCCGGTTTCGTCGAGACGCCGCTGTACGACGCGTTCGGCCCGGAAGCGCGCGCTGCGATCCTCGCGGGAGCCGCATCGGCGCTGCCGGGCGGCCGTGTCGGTCGCGCCGACGAAGTCGGGGATGCGATCGCGTTCCTGCTGGGCAACGGCTTCATGAACGCCGAAATCCTGCACATCGACGGCGGCGGCCGGCTGGTCTGAGCCGTGCGCGTTGTGCGGGCCGGCTTCGGGTACGCGCGCGGCGTCAGCCGGCCGTGCGGCGCGCCGGGGTGCGTGGCGCGCGGGAATCCGGATACGCGCGCTGGCAGACCGCAATGACCGCGTCGCGCAGGCGGCGGTGGACGGGGTCGCCGTGCATGCGCGGATGCCACAGCGCGGAGACGAGGATCGCGGGCAGGCGGGCCGGGATCTCGAAGCTGCGCAGCCCGAGGGCTTCTGCGAGCCCCGGCGAAAACGCGTTGCCGAGGCTCGAGCGCGGCACCAGCGCGATCAGGTCGGTGCTGGCCGCGACGCGCATTGCATCGGGGTAGCCGGGGACGACGACGTGCACGGTCTGGCCCGGACCGGACCGGTCGGCCGAGTCGCCGGCCGGTCCGCTGAAATCGCCGAGCTGCGATGCGATCACGTGACGGCAGGCCGCGTAGCGCGCGAGCGTGATCCTGGCCGACGCGAACAGCGGATGTCCTGCGCGCGCCACCGCGACGTACCAGTCGTGACCGAGCATGCGTGTGTGCAGCTCGGGCGCGTCGTCGCCGCGCTTGCCGATTTCCAGATCGACGGTGCCGTCGCGCAGCGCTTGCGGATCGCGGTCGGGCTTGGGCACGAAGCGGATGCGCACGTGCGGCGCGACTTCGCCGATCGCGGCGACCACCGGGCCGGACAGCATTTCCATGAACGACGCTGACGCGCGAATGGTGAACGTCGATGCGAGCGTCGCCATGTCCACGTCGGCCGTAGACGGCCGCAGCACGGCGCGCGCGTCGTTCGCGATCGCATGCACGCGGTCGCGCAATGCGGCCGCGTGCGGCGTGGGCACGAGCTTGCGCCCGGCGCGCACGAGCAATTGATCGCCGGTGGAAAGCCGCAACCGCGTGAGCGTGCGGCTCATGGCGGACGTGCTCAGGCCAAGCCGGCGTGCGGCGCCCGTCACGCTGCCTTCCGACAGCAGCGTGTCGAGTGCGGTAACGAGATTCAGGTCGATGTCTTCCATGCGGACAGGATACGCCACTGCGCGGTCTGATATGGCGTTCGATGCAACTATCGATTGCATCCGGTGCGTCTGGTGCATGGTCCGGTGCGTGCCTATAGTGGGCGCATCATGAAACTCGGCAAAGGCAGAAACCATGCAATCGACTGTATCGACCCCGAACGCACCCACGCTCCTGCTCGTCGCCGCGTCGCGCGGCCTCGGCCTTGCCATGGCGGAGCAATTCCTGAACAAGGGCTGGAACGTAACGGGCACCGTGCGTGAAGGGGCGGGGCGCACGAAGCTGCACGATCTCGCTGAGCGGTTCGACGGCCGGCTCGGGATCGAGACGCTCGATATCTGCGAGCCGGCGCAACTGGCCGCGCTGCACGAGCGCTTGTCGGGCAGGCGCTTCGACATGCTGTTCGTGAATGCAGGGACGACGAACGACCCGAACGAAACGATCGGCGAAGTGACGACCGACGAGTTCGTGCGCGTGATGATCACGAATGCGCTTGCGCCGATGCGCGTGATCGAGGCGCTGCAGGATCTCGTGACCCAGGACGGCCTGATCGGTGCGATGTCGTCGGGGCAGGGCAGCGTCGCGAACAACGTCAGCGGGATGCGCGAGGTCTATCGCGGCAGCAAGGCCGCGCTGAACCAGTTCATGCGCAGCTTCGCGGCTCGGCAGGCCGATACGCGGCGTGCGATGGCGCTGATGGCGCCCGGCTGGGTTCGCACGGAGCTCGGCGGCCCCGATGCGCGCCTGACCATCGACGAGAGCGTGCCGAGCCTGGTCGACGTGCTGATCGCGAAGCGGGCGCGGCCCGGGCTCGAATATCTCGACTATCTGGGGCGGACGGTGCCGTGGTAGTCGCCGGTGTATCGGCGGGCGGAGCGGGCGGCCGGTGACGAAACGGTTCGCCGTGAGTGCGCTGCGGGATTCGACATGTCGTTCGCAGTCCGGCCGCGGCGCCAGGCGGCACTACGGGGCACTGCGAACGTAGCGCCGATTCAATACAATGCGACGACGCGCCTGCGATACCGGTATCGCGGCATCGCGTTCGAATCCGTCCGGGGCCCAGTACATTGCGTGCGTCCCCGTCGTGACGGGCACTTGCCAAACACGGAGCACCGCATGAACGAACCTTACCTGCAGGTCATCGCGCATTTCTACGCGAAGCCCGGCAACGGCGACCGCGTGATCGAGCTGCTCGCGGAACTCGCGCCCGCGACGCGCACCGAGCCGAAGAATCTCGACTACGCGTATTTCCGGTCGGCGACGGACCCCGACCACATCGTGATCCTCGAACGTTACAGCCACGCGGACGGCCTCGACGTGCATCGGGAAACGCCGCATTTCCAGCGCATCGGGATCGGGGCGATCTTTCCGCTGCTCGATCGCCGCGACGTGTCGCGCTACATGGTGCAGCCCGACACCGGCACGGCGACGCCACCGGGAGGCACCCGATGAACCCGTTTCAATTCCGTACCGTTCCGACGCAGATCGTCGAATTCGGCGCCGCGCGCCGGCTCGGCGCGTTGTTGCGCGAACGCTTTCCGGCGCTCGTGCGGCTGTGCGTCGTCACCGATGCGTTCCTGCATCGCAGCGGCGTGCTCGCGCCCGCGCTGGAGAGCCTCGCCGCGCACGGCTGGCAGGTCACCGTGATCGACGACGTGATCGCCGATCCGCCCGAGCACGTGGTGCTCGAAGCGACCGAACGGGCCGTCGCGGCCGATGCCGAGATCGTGCTTGGCCTGGGCGGCGGTTCGTCGATGGACGTCGCGAAGCTGATCGCGGTGCTCGCGCCGGGGCACCAGGCGCTGGCCGACATGTACGGCGTCGACAAGGTCGCGAGCCCAAGGTTGCCGCTCGTACAGATGCCGACGACGGCCGGCACGGGCTCCGAGGTGACGGCCGTGTCGATCGTCACGGTCGGCGAGGCGCGCAAGATGGGCGTCGTGTCGCCGCACCTGTTCGCGGACGTCGCGATCCTCGACGCCGAGCTGACGCTCGGCCTGCCGCGCGCGGCGACCGCCGCGACGGGCATCGACGCAATGGTGCATGCGATCGAAGCCTATACGTCCGCACGGCTGAAGAATCCGGTGTCCGACATGCTGGCCGTGCACGCGCTGACGCTGCTGTCGCGCAACCTGCTCGCGGCCTGCGACGACGGCCACGACCGGCACGCGCGCGAGGCGATGCTGGTCGGCGCGATGTTCGCCGGGCAGGCATTCGCGAACGCGCCGGTTGCGGCCGTGCATGCGCTGGCCTATCCGGTCGGCGGGATCTTCCACGTGCCGCACGGGCTGTCGAATGCGCTCGTGCTGCCGCACGTGCTGCGCTTCAACGCGCCGGCCGCCGCGCCGCGGTATGCGGAACTCGCGGCGATCGTCGCGCCGTCGGCGACGGGCAGCGACGAAGCGAGGACGCATGCGCTGATCGCGGAGATCGACCGGCTGATCGTCGCGACGGGCATCCCGCGCACGCTGCGCGAAGTCGGCATCGGCGAGGGCGACCTGCCGAGGATGGCGTCGGACGCGATGCTGCAGACGCGCCTGCTCGTGAACAATCCGCGCGAGGTGACGGAGGCCGACGCGCTGGCGATCTATCGGCAGGCGTGGTGACGCGGCGGGCGTGAATCGCGGTGAGCTGGCCGGCAGGATGCCGACACAGATGTTTTCGGCGACGCCGGCCAGCAGAGATACGCGAATCTCCAACGCAACCCCGTCCTTTACGCACGACGCGACGGCGCGGGGCAGGGGCGGGGCCGCATCGGATCGAATCGACGGATGGGTTCGACGCGACGCTTCGGTTGTCGCGGAATGCAGGACGCGACCGCAGGGCCCGGCCCGTGCGCGGGTGCCGCGCGGGCCGGCCACCGACGCGCTCAGGCCAGCGCCGCGCGCGCGTGCTCGACCACCACGTACGCCGATGCCTGCTTCGTGCCGTCCGGCTTCGTCTGCAGGTAGACGCCCTGGATTTCCGGTTCGAAACCCGGCAGTGCGTTGATCCCGGCTTCGAGCGCGCGGAAGTAGTCGAGCGCCGGGCCGCCCCACGTTTCGCCGGGCACCACGCAGAAGATGCCGGGCGGATAGGGCAGCGCGCCTTCGGTCGCGACCCGGCCTTCGATGCGGTCGAGCGTGACGAGCTCGACGTTGTTGCGGATCAATTCGGCATTCGCGGCCTGTGGCAGCATCGCCTGCTTCGGGAACTGCGCGCGGCGGAACATCTGCTTCTGCAAATGCTTCATGTCGTGGCTGCGGTAGAAGTCGTGCATACGCTGGCACAACTGCCGCAGGCGCATGTTGCCGTACAGCTCCGGATATGCTTCGCACAACGACGGGATCGCTTCGCGCAGCGGCGTGTCCTGGTCGAGATGGCGTTCGAACTGCGCGAGGTGCGCGACCAGATGCTGCAGCTTGCCGAAGCTTTCCGACGGCGTGAGCAGGAACAGGATCGTGTACAGGTCGGCTTTCTCGGGCACGACGCCGTGCTCGCGCAGGTAGCGCGCGAGGATCGGCGCCGGCGCGCCGAACGGCGCGTACTCGTGCGTGTCGCGATCGATGCCGGGCGTCGTCAGCAACAGCTTGCACGGATCGACGAAGTACTGGTTGTCCGCATAACCTTCGAAGCCGTGCCACGTGTCGGCCGGATGGAAGCGGAAGAAGCGCAGGTCGTCGACGATCTGCTCGGTCGGGTAGTCGGCCCACGGGCGGCCGTCGACATGCTGCGGAACGAACGGGCGGATCTGGCGGCAGGTCTTCAGCAGCAGCTTGCGTGCTTCGACGCCGTGCGCGACGCAGTCGCGCCACAGGCGCTTGCCGGCCGGCCCCGCGTGCATCTGCGCATTGACGTCGAGCGCTGCGAACATCGGGTAGAACGGGCTCGTCGACGCATGGATCATGTACGCGTTGTTGAAGCGCCGGTGATCGCAGAAGCGCTTCTGGCCTTCGATGTGGCTGTCTTTCTTGTGGATCTGCGACGTCTGCGAGAAGCCGGCCTGCTGCTTGTGTACCGACTGCGTGACGAGGATGCCGGGGTCGTCGGGGCCGAGCGTCAGCATCAGCGGCGAGCAGTCCTGCATCATCGGGATGAACTGCTCGTAGCCGACCCACGCCGAATCGAACAGGATGTAGTCGCACAGATGCCCGATCCGGTCGACGATTTCCCGCGCGTTGTAGATCGTGCCGTCATAGGTGCCGAGCTGGATCACCGCGAGCCGGAACGGGCGCGGCCGGTCGGCGCGCTCGGGGGCGACGTCGCGGATCGCGTCGCGAATGCGCGCTTCATCGAGCGCCGCGTTGTCGACACCGCCGATGAGGCCCCACGCGTTGCGCGCGGTCTCGAGGTAGACCGGTCGCGCGCCGGACAGCACGAGCGCGCCGAGGTGCACCGATTTATGGTTGTTGCGGTCGAACAGCACGAGATCGTCGGGCGCGAGCAGCGCGCTCGTGACGACCTTGTTCGACGTCGACGTGCCGTTCAGCACGAACCAGGTCTTGTCCGCGTTGTAGATCCGCGCGGCGTTGCGCTGCGCTTCGAGCGCGGGGCCTTCGTGGATCAGCAGGTCGCCGAGCCGGACGTCCGCGTTGCAGAGGTCGGAGCGAAACAGCGTTTCGCCGAAGAAGTCGAAGAACATCCGGCCGAGCGGATGACTCGAGAAGAACTGGCCGCCCTGGTGGCCAGGGCAGTCGAACTCGACGTAGCCGCGCTGCACGTAGTCGCGCATGACCTTGAAGAACGGCGGCAGCAGGTTCTCGCTGTAGATATCGGCGGCGGACGAAATCTGCCGGCCGTAATAGTGGCGGCCGCCGTGCCCGAGCTGGATCACGCCGCTCGCGTTCGGCAGGACCGACGGCGGCACTTCCTGGTCGGGTTCGACCGCGACGAAGAACGGAATCGCGAAGCCGGTTCTTTCGACGGCTTTCAGAACCTTTTGTGCCGAATCGATTCCGACGACGATTGCCGCGATATTCGTGAAATCGGTCTGGAATACGTCGACCTGTTCGTGCGTGGTGAGGAAGGCGCCAATCAGCGCCGGCTCGACTGCGATTTTCAACAGGCTCACGCGAATTCTCCCGAAAATGTGCGGAAGCGGGCGCTGCATTCGTGCCGTCGGGTAATCCGACACGCGCCGCAGCCGATTGAAATGCTCCCGCGAATGCTGAATGCCGAATGCGCACCGCGCCAGGCAGCCTTACGCGGCGGGGGCAGCCGCCGCCGGTCAATGCGCGGCGCAGCCGATCCTAGCAACAAAATCCGGCGAATTCAATCGACCGGAAATGACAATGACATTGCGGCATGAGGATGATCAAATTATCTCAAATTGATATGCTGCAGCGCACATAAAAATGATCCAATTATGAAATCCGATTTGAAAAGGGATCGACGGTTTTACTGATTCGTCGGCTTTTCATCGAAAGGCAACTATGGCATAGTCGGCTCCGAATTGGATGGCGAATCAAACCGGAATTGCGAGCGTCTCATGTCGCCGACCGTGGCCTGCTGTCCGCGTGCTCGTGAGACGTACAACACCAACGAAGCAACGGAACAGCGAGGGCAACATCATGAGTACACCCGTCGGTGGCATTCGTCGTCTCGGCATGCGTGCGCTGCTGGTCGACGACGAAATCACGCAGGAAACGGCAACCGGGCGCGCGGTCCGCACACTGAGCGCGGAGCTCGCGCAACGCGACATCGACGTGCTCACGGCAACCTCCGCCGACGATGCGATCGTGCTGATCCGTTCCGATCCGTCGATCCAGTGCGTGCTGCTCGACTGGGATCTCGGCGTGGACGGCCACGGGCCGTCCGAGGCCGTGGTCGACGCGATCCGGCAGCGCAATGCCAACGTGCCGATCTTCCTGCTGGCCGACCGCAGCGTCGCGTCGACGGTGCCGTCCGCGGTCATGGGGCAGGTCGACGATTTCGTCTGGCTGCTCGAGGATACGGCCGACTTTATCGGCGGGCGCATCCACGCGGCGATCGAACGCTATCGCTCGACCGTGCTGCCGCCGATGTTCGGTGCGCTCGCGAAGTTCTCGCGTGTTTACGAATACTCGTGGCATACGCCCGGCCACACGGGCGGCACGGGCTTCCTGAAGTCGCCGGTCGGCCGCGCGTTCTTCGAATACTTCGGCGAATCGCTGTTCCGCTCCGACCTGTCGATCTCGGTCGGCGAACTCGGCTCGCTGCTCGACCACTCGGGCCCGATCGGCGAAAGCGAGCGCTACGCGGCGCGCGTGTTCGGCGCGCATCGCACGTATCACGTGACGAACGGCTCGTCGACGTCGAACCGCATCATTCTGATGGCGAGCGTGAGCCGCGACCAGATCGCGCTGTGCGACCGCAACTGCCACAAGTCGGCCGAGCACGCGATGACGATGTCGGGTGCGATCCCGACCTACCTCGTGCCGACGCGCAACCGCTACGGGATCATCGGGCCGATCGCGTCCGAGCGCCTCACGCAGGCGGCGATCCGTGAGGCGATCGCATCGAACCCGCTCGCGGCCGGGCTGGCCGATCGCCAGCCGAAGCACGCGATCGTCACGAACTCGACTTACGACGGCCTCTGCTACAACGTCACGCGCGTCGAGGAACTGCTCGGTGCGAGCGTCGACCGGCTGCACTTCGACGAAGCGTGGTATGGCTACGCGCGCTTCAATCCGATCTACCGCGACCGCCATGCGATGCACGGCGACCCGCGCGACCATCATGCGGACCGCCCCACGGTGTTCGCGACGCAGTCGACGCACAAGCTGCTGACCGCGCTGTCGCAGGCGTCGTACATCCACGTGCGCGACGGCCGCAGCCCGATTCCGCATGGTCAGTTTAACGAAACGTTCATGATGCACGCGTCGACGTCGCCGAACTACGCGATCATCGCGTCGAACGACGTCGCGGCCGCGATGATGGACGGCCCCGGCGGCGAAGCGCTGACGCGCGAGTCGATCGAGGAGGCCGTCGCGTTCCGGCAGATGATCGCGCGGATGAATGCCGAGTACGCGGCGAAGGGCGACTGGTTCGTCGAATGCTGGCAGCCCGATACGGTGCTCGACACGCGCACGGGCCGGTCGCTGCCGTTCCACGAGGCGCCGCCGGACCTGCTCGCCACCGACCCGTGGTGCTGGATGCTGAAACCCGGCGCGCAATGGCACGGCTTCGGCAATATCGAGGACGGCTACTGCATGCTCGATCCGATCAAGGTGTCGATCGTCACGCCGGGCGTCGCACCGGCCGGCGGCCTGATGCCGGTCGGCATCCCGGCGAGCGTCGTCACGGCCTATCTCGATGCGCGCGGGATCGTCGTCGAGAAGACGACCGACTTCACGATCCTGTTCCTGTTCTCGATCGGCATCACGAAGGGCAAGTGGGGCTCGCTCGTCAGCGCGCTGTGCGACTTCAAGCGCGACTACGACGCGAACCTGCCGCTCGACATGGCGATTCCGTCGCTCGCGAAGGCGCATGGCGCGCGCTATGCGGGCATGGGGCTGAAGGACCTGGCCGACACGATGTTCGCGGCGATGGAGCAGCTCGGCACGACGCGGCTGATGTCGGAGGCATTCTCGATCCTGCCGAAGCCGGAGATGAGCCCGGTGCGCGCATACGAGCATCTCGTGCAAGGCCGCGTCGAGCAGGTCACGCTCGACGAGCTCGCCGGGCGCACGGTCGCCACCGGTGTCGTGCCGTATCCGCCGGGCATTCCGCTGCTGATGCCGGGCGAGAACGCGGGGCCGGCAGGCGGCCCGGTGCTCGGTTACCTGAAGGCGCTCGAAGCGTACGACCGGCGCTTTCCGGGCTTCGCGCACGACACGCACGGCGTGGAAGTCGAGGACGGCACGTACCGCGTGTACTGCCTGGCGGCCTGAGCGGGCGGCCGGACGAACGAGCGACCGGCCGCGCGGCGGCCTCACATCGAAGGATCGACATCATGGAAAACGCAGCGCACCTATCCGCCGCGGCCCCGGCGGCCGCGGCGAAGAACCGGATGAATGTCTGGCAGCTCACCATCCTCACGGCGGTCAACATGATGGGCTCCGGCATCATCCTGCTGCCGTCGAAGCTCGCGCAGGTCGGCACGATCTCGCTGCTGTCGTGGATCGTCACGGCCGGCGGCTCGCTCGCGCTGGCCTATGCGTTCGCGCGCTGCGGGATGTTGAGCCGCAAGCCGGGCGGGATGGGCGGCTACGCGGAATACGCGTTCGGCAAGGCCGGCAACTACATGGCGAACTACACGTACGGGCTGTCGCTCGTGATCGCCAACGTCGCGATCGGCGTCACGGCGGTCGGCTACGGCACCGTGTTGTTCGACGCGACGCTGTCGCCGTTGCAAACGTGCCTGTGGACCATCTTCCTGCTCGTGCTCACGACGATCGCGAACTTCGGCGGCTCGCGCATCACCGGCCGGATCGGCGCGGTCACCGTGTGGGGCGTGATCATTCCGGTCGTCATCGTGTCGTTGATCGGCTGGTTCTGGTTCAGCGGCGCGACCTGGGGCGCCGCGTGGAATCCGCACAACCTGCCGTTCGGGCCTGCCGTCGGCAGCTCGATCGCGGTGACGCTGTGGGCGTTCCTCGGGCTCGAATCGGCATGCGCGAACTCGGACGCGGTGGAGAATCCGGAGCGCAACGTGCCGATCGCCGTGCTCGGCGGCACGGTCGCGTCGGCGATCTTCTACATCGTGTCGACCAACGTGATCGCGGGGATCGTGCCCAACGCGATCCTCGCGCAATCGAACGCGCCGTTCGGCATCGCGTTCGCGACGATGTTCACGCCGACGGTCGGTACGATCGTCACCGCGCTGATGGTGATCGCGTGCATCGGCTCGCTGCTCGGCTGGCAGTTCACGGTTGCGCAGGTGTTCAAGAGCTCGGCGGACGTCGGCTACTTCCTGCCGGTGTTCGCACGTGCGACTCGCACGGGCACGCCGATCGTCGGCATGGTGCTCCTGCTCGTCGCGCAGGTCGCGCTGGCGCTGATGACGATCAGCCCGGAACTGAGCAGCCAGTTCCAGAAGATCGTCGATCTCGCGGTCGTCACGAACCTCGTGCCGTACGTGATGTCGATGGCCGCGCTGATCACGATCCAGAAGGTCGCGAAGGTGCCGCCGGCCAAGGCACTGCTGACGAACGCGATCGCGATGGTGGCCACCGCGTACAGCTTCTATGCGCTGTACAGCTCGGGCGAGCAGGCGCTGATGCTCGGCGGCCTGTGCGTGTTCCTGGGCTGGACACTGTTCGGCTTCGTCAGCGCGCGCTTCTACCAGATGGAAGTCGACGCGCACGTGAAGGAGCCGGGGAAGTCGCTGCAGGCGTGACAGCGGGCGGCCATCGGTGACTGCCGGTGGCTGTCGTCGTCACCGGTGGCGCTTCGTCAGCAGCGGCGGGATTTCCTGCTTCAGCAGATCGACGACGGCCCGCACGCGCGGCGGCAGCGGCCGCTGCGCGTGCACGAGCGCATTGAGCGCGAAATCGGGGATCGCGTACTGCGGCAGGAGCCGGACGAGTTCGCCGCGCGCGAGCGCGTCGGCGCAGGCCGGGTGCTGCACCACGCCGATGCCGCCGCCGGCCACGATCGTGTCGAACATCGGGCGCCAGTGGCTCGTGGTCATGACCGTCCGGATCCGCGCGTGCTGGACTGCGCCGCCGTCTCGTTGCAGCGGCAACTGCTCGTTGGCGAAGACACCTTTCACGCGAATGAACGGATGGGCCGCGAGATCGGCCTGCGTGTCGAGCGGGCCGTGCCGGTCGAGATACGACGGCGCGGCGACGAGCACGCGGCCGACCTCGCCGAGCGCGTGCGCGACGAACCCGCCGTTGCCGAGTTGGCCGACCCGGATCGAAATGTCGACGCCTTCGGTGACCGGATCGACGATGTCGTCGTTCAGCACCAGGTCGATGTGCAATTCCGGATACGCGGTGCGGACCTGCATCAGCACGCGCGGCATCACGACCTCGCCGAAGCATTGCGGCGCCGCGAGCCGGATCGTGCCGTCGAGCGCGTGTTCCGTCTTCGATACCGATGCGACCGCCACTTCGGCCGCGTCGAGCAGCGCCTTGCTGTGCTCGTAGAAGATGCGGCCTTCTTCCGTGCAGGTCAGGGTGCGCGCACTGCGCAGCAGCAGCCGCGTGCCGAGATGTTTTTCGAGTCGTTCGATGCGCTCGCTGACGGCCGGCTGGCCCATGTCGAGATCCCGCGCCGCGCCGGACATCGTGCCGCGCTCCACGACCCTGACGTAGATGCGCATCGTCGCCAACAAATCCATGTAGTTGCGCCTGTTGTCTGCTTGTCCGATTCCCGGCCGATGCCCAGTGTCGTCGACGAACGACGGTGCGTGCCGGAGCGTGTTCCGCTCGACGGATGGTACCAAAGCGTCGCCGGCCCGGCGGTGCGGGTTGATCCGATACTGACTATCGGTCAAAAACCGATGGGTGCCGGCGAACGTGCCGACCGCCGAAGCCGCGTGTGTTCATCGGCGCGATGAGCGAAAATCGGCCTTCGCACGACCGACAGGAGACGGCGACATGACGCAACAGGATGAAGCGGTGCGCACGCGATGCGTCGCATGGCAGATCGTGCAGACGTGGCAGGCGGCCGAATGGTGCCGGCTCGCGGAGACGCGCACGCGAATCGATCTGTCGGGTTCGGTATCGGGCGCGATCGACGGCACGCCGTTTCGCATCGACTATGCGATCGCCTGCGGCGCCGACTGGCGCACGCGCTCGGCGCGCGTGACACGCTGGATCGGCGCGTTGCCGCCGCAACAACTGGACATCGCATGCGACGCAGAGCGCTGGACGATCGACGGCGTCGACGCGCCGATGCTCGCGGGCGCGACCGACATCGACCTCGGTTTCAGCCCGTCGACCAATACGCTGCCGATCCGGCGGCTGGCGCTGGCCGTCGGCGATTCGGCGACGATCCATACCGCCTGGCTACGCTTTCCGGATTTCGCCATCGTGCGCGGCGAGCAGCGCTATACGCGTACGGGGCCGCTCGTATATCGCTACGAGAGCGGCACCTATGCGGCCGACATCGCGATCGACGAAGCCGGCCTCGTCACCGACTACGACGAATGGCGGCGCATCGGCGCGACGCCTGCGTCGTAACGTGTCGCATCGCGTTTCGGCGGCGCATCAGCGCGCGCTGGCGACCGTCAGCTTGCCGGGAATCAGCTTCAGCGTGCTGAACGTGTCGGCGATGTTCTGCTGATACGCGACCGTCGCGTCGGTGACAGGCTGCACGCCGTAGCCGGCGCGCTTGAGCGCGACTTCGAGCGTCGGCGCGTCGAGGCCGACGAGCGGCGACAGTTGCGCGGCGACGTCGGGCGTGTGGTCGCGCGCCCAGCGATCGACCGCGTCGACTTCGTCGAGCAGCGCGCGCAGCACCTGCGGATAAGCGGCCGCGTACTTGCGCGCGGCGAGGTAGTACTGCGTGTTGCGCACGAGCCCGTCGCCGTTCGCGATCACGCGCGCGCCGAGTTGCCGCTCGGCGGCCGCCAGATACGGATCCCAGATCACCCACGCATCGACGCTGCGCTGCACGAACGCGGCGCGCGCGTCGGCGGGCGTCAGGTAGATCGGCTGGATGTCCGCATACGCGAGGCCCGCGCGTTCGAGCGCCTTCACGAGCAGGTAGTGGACGTTCGAGCCCTTGTTGAATGCGACCTTCTTGCCGCGCAACTGCGCGACGTTGCGAATCGGCGAATCGGGCAGCACGACGATCGCTTCGCCCTGCGGCGCGGGCGGCTCGTTGCCGATATAGACGAAATCGACGCCGGCCGCCTGCGCGAAGATCGGCGGCGTTTCGCCGACCGTGCCGACGTCGATCGCGCCGGCGTTCAACCCTTCGAGCAGTTGCGGGCCGGCCGGGAATTCGAGCCATTGCACCGCGACGCCCTGGCTCGCCAGGCGCTTCTCGAGCGTGCCGTGTGCCTTCAGCACGACGAAGTTGCCGTATTTCTGGAACCCGATGCGCAGCCGCGTGCCATTGCCCTGGGCCAGTGCGGGCAGGGTCGCGAGCGGCCCGAGCGCGAGCCCGGCAAGCCCGGCGGCCGCGCCGTGCAGCCATTGGCGGCGGCGCGGGTTCGCCGGGGGCGTTTCAACGTCTGCGTGCGGTGTGTCGCTCATCGGGTGTCCTGCGTGCGGGTTCACGGGTCGCGCGCCAAGGCGGCGCGGCCGGCGCAGGACGGGGCCCGATGCGGGCGATGCTCGCACCGGGCCGGCCCGCGCCGGATTCAGGACGATACGGCCGCACGTGCCGGCGGCCAACCAATGAATGCGCATATGCAAATCAGCGGCGCTCAATCGGTGCCGGTGGCGCTTTCCTCGATCGAGTCGACGCGGTCCGGATAGAACGCGAGGTGCCCGCGAATCGCTTCGACGGCCGGATACGGATGCTCGTACGTCCACACGGCATTGGTCGCGCGTTCGCCGCCGGCCGGGATCGAGTAATACGCGCAGTCACCCTTGTACGGGCAGTAGGTCGAATGGTCCGTGCGCTGCAGCAGCGACATTTCGGCGTCTTCACGCGGGACGTAGAGTACGGCCGGGTAGCTGGCTTCGCGCAACGCCAGCGCGCGACGCGTATCGACGACGACTTTGCCGGCCACCTTGACCACCACGCGCGACGGATGCGGTTCGATCGTGATCGGATGATCGGGGCCCGGCGATTTGACGGGACGAGAGGGCGTATCGGAGTTGATCGACATCGTGGGTCCTCCAGGAACCGGCGGCGCGGCGGCGTCGGGCGGATCCCGGCGCGCCCTTGGCCGGCGTTTGCCAGCCGATACGATGCGCCAATTCCGGAGAGTCTGCAGGGGGCCGGAAGGCGGCGGCACGCTGCGATGTGGCGCGAAGGGTCTTGCGGGCGATCTCCCGGCGCTAGCGTGGACATATTCATGCACGGGCAGCGGGATGCACCTGCGGCGATAAGCAACGCCGAATTAATTGGTAAGCGATCGGCGGGAGGCGCGCGAAGATCGGCCGTCGTCATTTGCATGACAGCCCTTCCTTCTCTCCGCCACCATGAAGAATTCTTTCGTTTCGTCAGCCGCGCGTCACATGCGTCGCGCACCGCATGCCGTTGCGGCACTTCGTTGCATGGCCGCGTCGCTGCTGCTCGCCGGCGCGGCCACGCAGGCGCTCGCCGCGCCGGCCGGCAAAACGCTCGTGTACTGCACCGAAGGCAGCCCGGCCGGTTTCGATCCGGGCCAGCACACGACGAGCACCGATTTCGACGCGAGCACGTACACGATCTACAACGGGCTCGTGCAGTTCAAGCGCGGCACGCTCGATCTCGAACCGTCGCTCGCGACGAGCTGGGACGTGTCGCCCGACCAGCGCACGATCACGTTCCACCTGCGGCGCGGCGTGAAATTCCAGACGACCGCGTGGTTCAAGCCGACGCGGCCGTTCCAGGCCGACGATGTCGTGTTCACGTTCCGCCGCATGCTCGATCCTGACGATCCGTTCCGCAAGGCCTACCCGGTCAGCTTCCCGTACTTCAGCGATCTCGGCTTCGACCGCAACGTCGAGCGGATCGAGAAGGTCGACGACTACACGGTGCGCTTCGTGCTGAAGACACCCGACGTCGTGTTCGTGCGCAACCTCGCGATGGCGTTCGCGTCGGTCCTGTCGGCCGAATATGCGTCGCAGCTCGCGGCGCGCCATCGCGAGGCCGACATCAACCAGTTCCCGGTCGGCACCGGGCCGTTCCTGCTGCGTACGTACCAGAAGGATGCGCTGATCCGCTACGAAGCAAACCCCGACTACTGGAAACCGGACGACGTGAAGCTCGCGCGCCTCGTGTTCGCGATCACGCCCGATCCGGCCGCGCGCCTGCAGAAGCTCGTGGCCGGCGAGTGCCAGGTGTCGGTGTTCCCGCGGCCGGCCGATCTCGACACGGTGCGGCGCGACCCGAAGCTGGCGCTGTTCTCGGGGATGGGCTTCAACGTCGGTTTCGTCGCATACAACACGCAGCATGCGCCGCTCGATCGCGTCGACGTGCGGCGCGCGCTCGACATCGCGATCGACAAGACGGCGATCGTGAAGACCGTCTTCAACGGCGACGCGAAGATCGCGGCGAACCCGATGCCGCCTGCGCAATGGTCGTACAACCCGCGCCTGAAGGATGCGCCGCGCGATCCGGCCGCCGCGAAGGCGCTGCTTGCGCAGGCCGGTTTCCCGAACGGCTTCGACCTGACGCTGTGGGCGATGCCCGTTCAGCGGCCGTACAACCCGAATGCGCAGTTGATGGCGCAACTGATTCAGCAGGACTGGGCAAAGATCGGCGTGCGCGCGAAGATCGTCAGCTACGAATGGGGCGAATATAACCGCCGCGCGAAGCACGACGGGCAGCACGACGCGATCCTGTACGGCTGGTCCGGCGACAACGGCGATCCCGACAACTGGCTCGGCACGCTGCTCGGCTGCGACGCGGTGCACGGCAGCAACCTCGCGAAGTGGTGCAACCAGGATTTCGAAAAGCTGGTGAGCGCGGCGCGCTCGAATGCGGACGTCGCGAAGCGCACGGCGCTGTACGAACAGGCGCAGGTGGTGTTCAAGGATCAGGTGCCGTTCACGCCGATTGCGACGTCGATCGTGTCGCTGCCGGTGTCCAAGCGCGTACACGGGCTGACGTTCTCGCCGCTCGGCGGGCACCGGTTCGACGGCGTGTGGCTGGATTGACAGAGGAAGGGCCGGCGCGCTCGCGTGCGCCGGCGCCGGTTGCGGTCAGTTGAGCGCGACGGCCGCTGCCGTTTCGACCGGCGTGCCTTCGAGCGCGACCGAGGGCCGGCCGTCGGGGCCGACCGGCACGTCGCCGGTGAGCGTCGTACGGTAGAGCTGGCGGTCGAAGTCGAGATCGAAGATGTCGACGGGCGCGAGATGCGCGGTCGCGCGGTTGTCCCAGAACGCGATGCTGCGCGGTTCCCATTTGAAGCGGATCGTGAATTCCGGCCGCGTCACATGTTCCCACAGCAGTTCGAGCAACGCCTGGCTCTCGCGCGGCGTCAGCCCGACGATCGATTTCAGGAAGCTCGGGCTCACGTACAGCGCGCGTTCGCCGGTCTCCGGATGCACGCGCACGAGCGGATGCTCGGTCACGAGCGGGCGGCGCTCGACCGCGTCGTCGAACGCGCCGGTGGCGCGCGCACCGGCCGGCGGCGTGAAGCGGTGGATGCCGCGCAAGCCGTCGACGAAACCGCGCAGCGGCGCGGACAGCGTTTCATACGCGCGTACCAGGTTGGTCCAGTGCGTGTCGCCGCCGTACGGCGGGATCGTCACGCCGCGCAGGATCGATGCCCACGGCGGGTTCACGGCGGCCGTCACGTCGGTGTGCCAGCCCGTCCACGGCCGGCGCACCGGTTCGCCTTCGAAGCGCGTCGCCTTGCGGTGCTTCGCGATCGAATAGACGGCCGGATGACCGTCGACGTGCCCGAACACCGGGTGGCCGACCGTCGGCTCGCCGAACTGCGCGGAGAACGCGACGTGCTGGTCGTGCGTGAGGAATTGTTCGCGGAAGAAGATGACGCGCCATTTCAGCAGCGCGGTGCGGATGGCCGCGATCTGCGGCGTGGTCAACGGTTGCGTGAGGTCGACGCCGCGGATTTCCGCGCCGATATGGGCCGACAGCGGGATCACGTCGACCGGCTGGGCGGCCGGTTCGGGTAGGGCGCTCATGCGACGCTCCTGGCGGAAGTGAACGGGGCGGATGGCCGACATCGTTGCGTGTGCAAGCGTCGGTGCGGCGGAGGGAGGTTCATGCTCGAGTGTCCAGTGGGTGGCGAATGGCTGGGAACGTGCGGCGGCGCGCACGGAACGGTGCCGCCGCCGCGGTACGCGGACGTTATTGCAGCGTCGCGCCCGGCCCCTTCAGCACGACGCTCTGGCGGCCGTCGATCCCGACCGGTACATCACCGTGAACCGTCGCGCGTCGAACGACGCGGCGCGCATCGCCGTAGTCGTTGATCGCGTAGTGCTGCGTCGCGCGGTTGTCCCAGATCGCGACGTCGCCTTCCTCCCAGTTCCAGCGCACGGTGTTCTCGAGACGCGTCACGTGCTCGTGGAAGACCTGCAGCAGGTGCGCGGAATCCTGCGCCGACAGCCCCTTGAGCCGCTGCACGAAGTGCCCGAGCACGAGCGTGCGTTCGCCGGTTTCCGGATGCACGCGCACGACCGGGTGCTCGGTTTCGTAGACGGTCGACGTGAACACTTCGCGGTAGCGCTTCAGTTGCGTGTCGTCGGCGTGCACGTGCGTCGACGCGTAGTCGTATGCGTTCGTATGGATCGCCCACAGCGTGTCGGCGAGCGCGCGCAGCGGGTCGGGAAGATGCGTGTACGCAGCGGCCGTGTTGGCCCACACCGTATCGCCGCCGAACGGCGGGATCACGACCGCGCGCAGGATCGAGATCTTCGGGTATGCATCGACGAACGTGACGTCGGTGTGCCACGAATTCGCACGGGCGCCGTGCGCGGAATCGAGTTCGAGCAGATGCGCGCTGCCGTCGACGGACGGCACGGTCGGGTGCGCGACCGTGTCGCCGAAGCGGCGCGCGAACGCTTCCTGCGCGGTGTCGTCGAGTTGGTGCTGGCCACGGAAGAACAGCACCTTGTGGCGCAGCAGCGCGGCCTGGATCGCATCGAACGTCGCGTCGTCGAGCGTGGCCGACAGCCGGACGCCGGCGATCTCGGCGCCGATCCGGCCGGCCACCTGGCGAAGCTGGAGCGGAGCGGCGGCCGTGCGCGGCGCGGGGTGCGAAGCATGCGAAGACGGGTGAGCGGCGTGCTGGACGTCGGACATCGGGAATCTCCTGGAGTCGGGTCGGTCGAGTCTCCATTCAAGCAGGGACCGCGCGGAACCGGAACCGATGAATCGTCACAACCTTAGCGTGCGCGCTGCGATGATCGATATGTGTCGTTTTGCTGAGCAATGCGGTCGCGACACGTGCCTACCACGCAAGCCGCCATTCGCCGATCCGGTGCGTGCTCGGCGTGTCGATGCGCTTGCCGCCCGAGCCATCGTCGTGCGGCGGTTCGTGATCGTCGAAATCGGCGAGCACCGTGTCGCGCAACCGCGTGAATTCCGCCGAATCGCGCCGGCGCGGCCGCGGCAGCGCGACGTCGACGATCCGTTCGATGCGGCCCGGACGCGGCGCCATCGTGACGACGCGATCGCCGAGATAGACGGCTTCGTCGACGTCGTGTGTGACGAGGATCGTCGTGATGCGTTCCTGTTGCCAGATGCGCAGCAGTTCGTTCTGCATCCGCGCGCGCGTCTGCGCATCGAGCGCGCCGAACGGCTCGTCGAGCAGCAGCATGCGCGGCCGGTTCACGAGGCCGCGCGCGATCGCGACGCGCTGCGCCATCCCGCCCGACAACTGGTTCGGAAACGCGTGCTCGAAGCCGTTCAGCCCGACGAGCGCGATGTGGTCCGCGACCGCGCGCCGTTTCGCGGCCGCGTCGAGCGGTGCGTTGCGCAGCGCGGCGCCGATGTTCTGTTCGACGGTGAGCCACGGGAACAGCCGGTGATCCTGGAACACGATCCCGCGTTGCAGCGACGTGTCGCGCACGCGTTCGTCGCCGGCGCGGATCTCGCCCGAGTAGTCGGTGTCGAGCCCCGCGATCAGCCGCAGCAGCGTCGACTTGCCGCAGCCGCTTGCGCCGACGATCGTGACGAATTCGCCGGCACGCACGTGCAGCGACACGTCGTCGAGCACGGCGAGCGACGCGCCGCGTTGCGCGTAGTGCTTGCTTACGTGGAGGATGTCGAGCGAGTCGGAAGCGAGGGTCGTCATGGCGGAGCGAGTAAGGACGCGACAGGAAAGGAGAGGGCGATCACCGCGGCAGGTCGCCGCGCCGGGCCAGCACCTTGCGTTCGATCGCGCGCGCGATCGCGTTCAGCGCCCAGCCGGTCACGCCGACGACGATGATCCCGAACAGCACGAGATCCATCCGGAACTGCTCGCTGCCGTCGATCAGCGTGTTGCCGATCCCGCTGCCGGCGACGAGCAGGTATTCGGCGCCGAGCGTCGCGAGCCACGAATAGATCAGGCCGAGATACAGCCCGGTGAAGATCGACGGCAGTGCGGCCGGCAGGATCACGTAGCGGACGAGCTGGAGCCGCGAGTAGCGCAGCGCGCGGGCGACGTCGACATACGCGCGCGGCACCGCGTGAATGCCGTCGCACGTATGTGCGGCGACGGGCAGCAGCGCGGCGAGCGACAGGAACACGACCTTGGCGACGTCGCCGAGGCCGAACCACACGGAAATCAGCGGAATCCACGCGAACAGCGAGATCTGCTTGAACGTGTCGAAGCTCGGGCCGACCATGCGCGCGGCGATGCGCGACAGCCCGAGCGCGGTGCCGAGCAGCAGACCGCCCGTCGCGCCGATGGCGAAACCGCAGGCTTCGCGCGCGAGCGACGCGGACAGCGCGCGGCCGAGTGCGCCGCTCGTGACTTGCGACCACGCGGTACGCAGGACATCGGCCGGGCCGACGAGCAGCCCGCTGTTCACGAGGTGCGCGGAGGCGATCGCCCACCAGAGCGCGAACGCGACGAGCGGCAGCACGACGCCGCGCCAGTCGGGCGCATGCAGGCGGCGGGCGGCTGCGACGGGCGATGGCGTGGCGTCCAGCGCGAGCGTCGGCGTGACGGAGTGCGGCATCGGGTGATCTCCTTCGGTTGCGCGGGCAGGCTGGTTCAGCCGCGGAACGCGGACGGCACGCCGCGGCGCAGGCGTGCTTCGAGTGCGTCGAGCAGCCGGTTGATCAGCAGGCCGACCGCGCCGACCACGACCACGGCCGCCATCACGAGATCGAGCTGGAACAGTTGCCGCCCGTACACGATCAGGTAGCCGAGCCCTTCGGAAGACGCGACGAGCTCGACGACGACGAGCGCGAGCCACGACTTGGTGAACGCGAGCCGCACGCCGGTCGCGAGCGTCGGGATCGCGGCCGGCAGCACGACGTGGACGATGCGTTGCCGGCGCGTGTAGCCGAACCCGCGCGCGACTTCGTCGAGCGCGGGCGGCGTCTGGCGAAACCCTTGCAGCGTGCTCATCGTGACGGGGACGAGCGCGGCATGCGCGATCAGCAGGGTCTTGAGCGGTTCGCCGACGCCGACGAGCAGCAGCAGGAACGGCAGCCAGCCGAGCACCGGGATCTGCACGAGCGCGTTGAAGCTCGGCAGCACGTAGGCTTCCAGCGTGCGCGACACACCGAGCGCGACACCGATCGCGAAACCGAGCAGCGAGCCGGCCGCGAAGCCGACCAGCACGCGCTGCAGGCTGATCAGCGTGTGGCGCGCGAGATCACCGCTCGTCGCCAGCTCGGCGAGCGCGTCGTACACGCGTTCGGGCGGCGGCAGGATTTGCGGAGCGATCCAGCCGCGCGCACTGCCGACGGTCCACAGCGCGAACAGCAGCGCGGGCAGTACCCACGGCGCGAGCTGCCACGCCAGCCGCTTCGCGCTCGTCGCGCGGCGCGGCTGCGCGGCGAGCACATGCGGCTCGGACGACGGAATCGGGATCGCGGTGTCGCTCATCGGGGCCGGTCCGGGTCAGGAGAGGGGCTTGCCGGCTGCGTCGTAGCGTGGCCAGTAGTTGTCGAGCTTCAGCGTGCGCAGGGCATTGTCGAGATACTTCGGCTCGAACCAGCCGTCGACGTCGACCGGCTGGCGGATCAGCTTCAGCTTCAGCGCATCCTGCGCGACGGCCTTGTAGCGCGCGACGAGGAACGGATCGATCAGCGGCGACAGGCGGTCCTTCAGGCGCTGGTTCGCATAATCGGCCTGCCACGACGAATACGGCACGCCGCTTTTCGCCCACAGCTTGAACAGCGCATCGCGGTTCGCTTCGTCGGACGACCATTGCGCGCCCTTTACGATCGCGTTGACGACGCGCTGCACGATGTCCGGATGCGCGCGCTCGAAATCGTCGAGCACGAGCAGGTGGGTCTGGCGCGTGTACTGCGGGCCATCGTTCTGCGATTCGTAGATGATCTTCGCGAGACCCGCGTCGCGCAGCTTGTATAGCGCGTAGTCGCTCACCGACGCGTCGATGCCTTTCGACGCGAGCGCGGCGAGCGAGCTTGCGGCATCGAGATTGATCACGCGCAGGTCGCGTTCGCTGAGGCCGTTCTTCGCGAGCGCGTTGTCGGCGACGAGTTGCAGGTTCGTGCCGCGGAAGATCGACACGCGGCGGTCTTTCAGGTCCGTGATCGAACGGATGCCGGAGTCGGGCGGGACCGCGATCTTCACGCCCGAGCGCACGCTCGCGGCGAGCAGCAGGCGTGTCTTGATCCCGTTCGAGCGTGCGAGCACGGCCGGCAGGTCGCCCTGGTACGCGAAGTCGAGCGCCTTGTTGGCGATCGCCTCGTTGACGGCCGGCCCCGCGCCCTTGAAGAACAGCCACTGCACCTTGATGCCGTCGGCCGCGAACTCCTTTTCGACCAGTTGCTGCAACTGCGCAGTGGCGGCGCTCGATCCGCCGAAGGTCGGCGGATCGCCGGCGCCTTGCTGGGCGACGCCGATGCGGATGGTGGCGGGCTTGTCGGCGTGCGCGGCGGTGGCCGCCAGCGTCATCAGCGTGGCTGCCAGCAGCGATCGCAGCAGGCGCAGCGGAAACGGAAATCGATCGGTCATGGTGCGTCGGGTCGGGAGAAAATGAAGTCGGGCAGCGAGGCGTCACGCCATTCTGGTGGACGCTTCCGGCGTGGGACAAGCAACGATTTGAACTATGCTTATCGCCGCTTGGCGGGTTGCCGGGCCGGGCGCGCCGTGTTGCGCGGACGGAAAGCGGATTCGCATGTATCGGGGAATCGTTCAGGATTCCGATCATGTCGATTCACGTAGATTGCCTGATCGGCAAGCTACGATCGGGAAATCCCTGAAATGGCGAAATCGCGGATTCGCATGTCGATCGGCGGGCGAATTCAGACGGTGAATTGAGTATGGACGAGTATCGGGCGGTTGATTGAAACCGATCCCGAACGGTCATCTTTTCCTGGCTGGCCGCGCGAAACGGTGCGCACGGCCGCATCCGACATACCGAAAAATCGAATGGAAACGGGTTATCCGCCCGCCGGGAAATGACGTATCGCGACAGTTAACATACTTACGTCTGCATCTGAACCATACGGAATGTCGCGAGAAAGAATTTCGGAAGACGACGCGTATGAATTGCATCGTTTCAGGGTGCCATCCATAAATACATTCCGACGCTAAATAATTTGAAATCGTCCGAAAAATTGTCTATACCCTAGACGAATCAGCGCGGTCGGCGTCATGTCGGCACGGCCGCACAAGCAGGTGCGCGAATGCAACGATCGATGCCGTCGTTGCATGCCGCGCGCCGCAGTGATCGAGCGGACTTCGGGGAGGCGAACGGCCTGATGCCAGGGTCGTTCGCGTGAGTCGCGAATGGGCGAACGCCCCGGGCAACCGCCGGACCATGTAGCGTCTTTACGTTCAACGGTCGATCATCGACCCCGTCACACGGAGGTTGCCATGCTGCAATACGTCAAGTCCCTGCTGCGTGATGAACGTGGCGTCAGTTCGCTCGAATATGCGGTGCTGGCCGGCATCGTCGTGGTCGCGCTGGCGGCGGTCGGCGTGATTCTCAGCAGCACTTCCGGTGGCTTGCCGAGCGTGTTCACGGCGCTGATCACGAAGGTGACGAGCCTGATCTGATTCCCTGAACGCGCGCGCCGCCGACGAACACACGGATCCGCAGCGGTAGAACGTATCCAGCCGGGGGTGCGCCGACGGACGGCTCTCCCATGCTCACTCTCGTGCAGTCGGTGGCCACGGTCGTGCTGGCGTCGCTCGCGGCGCAGGACCTGCGCGACCGGCGCCTGTCCAATCGCGCGGTGCTGGCGTTCGCGATGCTGTATTTCGTCGCGGCGGCGCTCGCGCGCGAAGGGCTCGCGCCGCTGGCCGGCCACGTCGCGACTGCCGCGGCGATGCTGCTGCTGTTCGGCGGCTTGCGCCACGCGGGCTGGATCGGCGGTGGCGACGTCAAGCTGGCGGCGGCGGTATTCCTGTGGGCCGGCCCGGCGCTGGCGTTCCCGGTGTTGACGATCGTCGGCGCGGGCGGCGCCCTGTGCGGCCTCGCTGCGCTCGCGGCCGTCGCGTGGCAGCGGCGCACCGCGCCCGCCCGCGCGGTCGCCGCGCGCGGCGTGCCGTACGGCGTCGCGCTCGCGCTCGGCGGTGCGCTGGCCGTCTGGGCGCCGTTTCCGCACGCGGTTTCGCTTACCTAGCCGGGGGACGCACGCCGCCATGCCCAAACCTCTGAGAATGGCCGTGCTGATCGTCGCTGCCGGCATCGGCGCGTTCATCCTGCGCGAACTGTACGTCGCCGCGTCGACACCGTCGGCCCCCGGCGAAGCGGACCAGGCGCGCGTGCGCGTCGCGGCCGCCGATCTGCCGGAAGGGCTGCTGCTGCGCGACAACGATCTCGCGTGGAAGCGCATGCCGCGCGCACAGGTGCCGCCGGGCGCGTTCGTCGAGTCGCAGCCGGGCGCCGATCTGAAGGGCGCACTGCTGCGCAACCGCGTCGGCGCCGGCACGCCGATCCGCACGGACAACGTGATTCCGGGCGGCGCGCCGGATTTTCTCGCGGCCGCGCTGCAGCCCGGCATGCGCGCGATCTCGGTGCCGGTCGACGACGTGTCGGGCAACGCGGGGCTGATCCAGCCGGGCGACTTCGTCGACGTGGTGCTCACGCAGCAGATCGGCGGCTCGGCGACGTCGCCGGGCACCTTCGAAGCGGAGACGGTCGTGCGGCGCGCGCGCGTGCTCGCGGTCGGCTCGGAATTCCAGCGCGCGAAGACGCCGGCGAGCGCGCCGGACGCGACGGCGCGCGCGCGCACGGTCACGCTCGAGGTCGCGCCGCGCACCGCGCAGGTCGTGCTGGTCGCGACGCGCCTCGGCTCGCTGTCGCTCGTGCTGCGCAGCTTCGCGACCAGCGACCGGCGGCAACCGGCGGGCGGCGACGAGCCGGAGCCGGATACGCAGCCGGTGTGGGCGGGCGACGTGTCGCGCGCGGCCCGCGAGGCCGCGCGTGCGCCGTCCGCCGGGCCGGAAGCCGGCGGCGCGCGGCCGACGGGACAGGGCAACACGGTCGTGATCTATCGCGGTTCATCGATCGACGACGGGTCGCGCGGCGGCGGCGCCGGCACGCCGGGCCTGCCGCCGCTGCCGTCCGGCTTGCCGGGGCTGGCGGCGCTGCCGGGCGGCGGCAATGTCGCGACGGATGCGACAGCGCAACTGCCGAGGGTGGCCGCGCCGCAATGACGGGTTGACGGATCGGGCCGGCCGCCGGCCGGCATTTGACGGGATGACGGGAACACGCATGGTGCGCATGGTTCGTTGGATCGCTCTCTGGTGCCTGGCCAGCCTCGCCGCGCCCGGCGTCGCGTTCGCGCAGGGCGCGCGCGCGCCGGACGCCGGCGCGGCGCTGTCGATCGCGACCGGCAAGGGCGAGATGCTGTCGCTGCCCGAGCCCGCGGTCGCGATGTTCGTCGCGGATCCGACCATCGCCGACATCCAGGTGCCGTCGCCGCGCACCGTGTTCGTATTCGGCAAGAAGGCCGGCACGACCACGCTGATCGCGCTCGGCGCGAACCATCGGCCGATCCTGCGCAGGACGGTGATCGTGCAGGTCGACACGGCATCGCTGCAGGCGGTGCTCGACAGCCGCTTTCCGCAGCTGAAGCTGTCGGTGTCAGGCGCACCGGGCTCGCTGATGGTGTCGGGCAAGGTGCCGGGCGCGGCCGATGCGGACGCCGTGATGCAGTCGCTCGCGCCGTACCTGCACGACAAGGAAAGCATCGTCAACCGGCTCACGCTGTCGCGCCCGATCCAGGTGAACCTGCGCGTGCGGGTGACCGAGGTGAGCCGCAACGTCACGCAGCAGCTCGGCATCAACTGGAGCGCGCTCGGCGGCGCCGGCAACTTCGTCGGCGGGCTGTTCAACGGGCGCACGCTGTTCGACCCGACGAACGGCCTGTTCAACCTGTCGCCGACCGGCGCATTCTCGGTGCTCGGCGGGTTTCGCGCGGGGCGCTGGTCGATCGACGTCGTGCTCGATGCGCTCGATCAGGAAGGGCTGATCACGATGCTCGCGGAGCCGAACCTGACCGCGATGTCCGGCGAGACGGCGAGCTTCCTCGCGGGCGGCGAGATTCCGATCCCCGTTGCGCAGAGTGGCAACACGGGTGCGATCACGGTCGAGTACAAGCCGTTCGGCGTGTCGCTCGACTTCACGCCGACCGTGCTCGCCGACAACCGCATCAGCCTCAAGGTGCGGCCGGAGGTCAGTGAGGTCGATTCGAGCAACAGCGTGACGACGGGCAGCATCAAGGTGCCGGCGCTCACCGTGCGGCGCGTCGAGACGACGGTCGAGCTGTCGAGCGGGCAGAGCTTCGCGATCGGCGGGCTGCTGCAGAGCCAGACGGCCGACACCGTGTCGCAGATCCCGGGGCTCGGCCGGCTGCCGATCATCGGCCGGCTGTTTTCGTCGAAGAACTTCCAGGACAACAAGACCGAGGTGGTCGTGATCGTCACGCCGTACATCGTGCAGCCGGCCGGGCCCGGCCAGCTCGAGCAGGCGATCGACACCGTCGCGCGGCCGAGCAGCGATCTGGAGTTCGCGGTGCAGCGCAACCTCGGGCTCGACCTGCTGTCGGGCGACACGCCGCGCCTCGTCGGCGCCGCGGGCTTCGTGTACTGAACCGGAGGATCGCCCATGCGAGTTCGAACCACCGTCCTGGCCCTGCTGCCGCTGGCGCTGGCGGGCTGCATGTCGGCGCAGCCGCCGCTGAACCTGCCCGACGCGCGGTCGATCGGCTTCGACGGCGTGCAGGCGGTGCCGCCCGACTGCGCGAAGCTGATGCAGCCGTCGCATCTCGTCGACGCGGGCTTCGGGCGGCCGGGCGTGCCGTTCGGCTGCGCGACCTACACGAACCTCGCGACCATGCTCGCGCGGCCGCAGGATCTCGTCGCGCCCGTGCCGTACGGCGGCGCCGACGCGGAAGTCGCGGCCGGCGCGGTGCGCCGCTACGTCGAGGATCGCGTGAAGTTGCCGACGCCCGGCAAGACGCTGACGACGACCGGCTCGCCCGGCCATTGAACCGATTCCGGATGCCATCGCGATGCCGCCCATGAACGTCCTCGACCGCCAGAATGCCAAGCGCGCCGCGTCCGCCGGCGCGACGGATCTCGTCGCGGTCGTGTCCGATCCCGGCAGCGAGGACGTGATCCGGCGCGTCGCGCACGATTTGTCGATCGCGCGCGCGCACCTGCAGATCGGCACCTGCGACGACGCGATCCGGCTGCTGCAGCAGCACGAGCGTTCGCCGCGCCAGCTGGTCATCGACGTGTCGGATTCAGTGCTGCCGGTGTCGGACCTGATGCGGCTCGCCGACGTGTGCGATCCGTCGGTGCGGGTCGTCGCGATCGGCACGCAGAACGACGTCGGGCTGTTTCGCAACCTGCTCGGCATCGGCGTGCAGGACTACATCGTCAAGCCGCTGACCGTCGAATTGATGCGGCGCGCGCTGACGGCGACGGAATCGGTCGTGCAGGTGCGCACCGGCAAGATCGTCAGCTTCGTCGGCGCACGCGGCGGCGTCGGCACGACGACCATCGCGGTGAGTCTCGCGCGATGCCTGGCGGGCGAGAAGCGCCGCCGTGTCGCGTACGTCGACCTGAACCTGCATGGCGGCGGCGCGAACTCGATGCTCGGGCTGTCCAGCAACAACGGGCTGGTCGAGTTGCTGAACATGGAGCAGCGTCCCGACGACGCGCTGTTCGACCGCATGTTCGTCACGCAGGGCGACCGCCTGCACGTGCTGTCGGCCGAGCTCGCGTACGGCGCCGACCTGCCGCTGAGCGACGGGGCGGTCGCGCGGCTGGTCGACATGCTGAAGGACCGCTTCCACTACGTGCTGTTCGACGTCGGCAGCGGCGCCGGCAAGCTGTTCGAGGATGCGCTCGAAACGTCCGATCTCGTCTACGTCGTCGCCGACCGCTCGGTGCACGCGGCGTACGAATCCGCGCGGCTCGGACGCTTCATGCAGGAGCTGCCGGGCGAGCGGCTGTTGTCGATGGTGCTGAACAATCCGCTCGCGCCGGTCGCGGGCCGCGTCGAGCCGGCCGATTTCGCGGACGCGTTCAGCGGCGCGACGCTGCGCGAGCTGCCGCACGAGCCGCAGACGCTCGCGGTCGCCGAAAACCTCGGCGAGCCGATCGAAGGCGCGAAGCGCCGCGGCTTCCTGGACGGGATCCGGGCGCTCGCGAACGGCATCACCGGCGAACCGATGGCCGTCGCCGAACCGTGGTATGCGCGCTTCGTCAAGTGGAGGAAAGGACCGTGACGTTCGGTAACCGCAACCGGCCGCCGCCGGACCCGGCGCCGGCCACCTCGCCCGCGGCGCCGCACGCGCCGACCCCGGCGGCTGCGCCCGCGCCGCCGCCGACCCGCGCGCCCGCGGCCGCCGACACCCATGAGGCGCTGATCCGCTCCGGCAAGTTCGACGCGATCCGCACCGCGGTGTTCGCGTCGATGAACATGTCGGCGGCGCTGATGAAGACCCGCGACGAAGTGCGCGCGGGCATCGAGCAGGTGGCGGCGCACACGGTCGAGCGCGAGCGCCTGAAGATCACGGCCGGCGAGCAGGTGCTGATCGTCGACGCGATCCTGAACGACATGTTCGGCGTCGGGCCGATCGAGCCGCTGCTCGCCGACGATACCGTCACCGACATCCTCGTCAACGGGCCTGACCAGGTCTACGTCGAGCGCGCGGGCCGGCTCGAACTCACGTCGCTGAAGTTTCGCGACGACGCGCACGTGACGAGCGTCGCGCAGCGGATCGCGGCGGCGGTGGGCCGGCGCGTCGACGAGAGCAGCCCGATGGTCGACGCGCGTCTCGCCGACGGCAGCCGCGTGAACGTCGTGCTGCCGCCGATCGCGATGCGCGGCCCGTCGATCTCGATCCGCAAGTTCGCGAAGCGCGACATCACGCTCGCGCGGATGGCGCATCAGGGCAACATCTCGCATCCGATGCTGCAGGTGCTGAAGGTGGCGTGTTCGTGCCGGCTGAACATCGTGATCTCCGGCGGCACCGGCTCGGGCAAGACGACGCTGCTCAACGCGCTGTCGCAGCACATCGAGCAGCACGAACGGATCGTGACGATCGAGGACGCGGCCGAGCTGCAACTGCTGCAGCCGCACGTCGTCAGCCTCGAGACGCGGCCGGAGAATACCGAGGGGCTCGGCGGCATCTCGCAGCGCGACCTCGTGCGCAACGCGCTGCGGATGCGCCCCGACCGCATCATCCTCGGCGAGATTCGCGGCCCGGAGGCGTTCGACGTGCTGCAGGCGATGAACACCGGCCACGACGGCTCGATGACGACGATCCATGCGAACTCGCCGCGCGACGCGATCAGCCGGCTCGAAAGCATGGTCATGATGGCGAACGCGAACCTGCAACTGCTGTCGATCCGGCGCCAGATCGCGAGCGCCGTTCACCTGTTCGTGCAGGTCGAGCGGATGCGCGACGGCGTGCGGCGCGTCACGCGCATCACCGAGATCGTCGGGATGGAAGGCGAGGTGGTCATCACGCAGGACCTGTTCTCGTTCCGCCAGGAAGGCGACACGACGCGCGACGCGGTCAAGGGCGTGTTCGACGCGTCGTCGCTGCGGCCGGCGTTCGCGGCGCGCGCCGCGTATTACGGCGTCGAGGACGCGCTCACCGAGGTGTTCCGGCAATGAAGGCCGCCGACCTGTTCGCGGCGGGCGCGTTCGTCGTGATCCTCGGGATCGGGCTCGCGCTGTCGTCGGCGCTCGATCGCGCGCGCCACACGCCGGCGCAGCGCATTCGCGAGCGGTTGCGGCGCCTGTCGCCGTTGCGCGCAGGCCGCGACGCGGGCGCGGCCGACGGGGCCGGCGTCGCGCTGTTCAACCTCGAACGCCGGCAAAGCCGTGTGCGAACGTGGCTGCAGCGCTACGTGACGCGCGTGCACGCGGTGGGCGGCAAGGGCGGCATGCGGATCGTCGTCGCCAGCACGATCGCCGGCGCGATCGCGGCGCTCGTCGCGGTGAAGCTGATCGGGCCGCCGGGCGTGCTGCGTCCGCTGATCTGCGTCGGGGTGCCGCTGCTCGCGATGCGCGCCAGCTACCGCTCGCTGGTCGAGCGCTTCCGGATCCGTTTTCTCGAAGCGTTCCCGGACGCGATCGACCTGATCGTGCGGGCCGTGCGCGCAGGTATTCCGGTTACGCAGGCGATCAGCACGGTCGGCGACGGCGCGGCCGAGCCGGTGCGCTCGACGTTCCGCACGATGGGCGACAGCCTGCGGGTGGGCGCAGATCTCAAGGATGTGCTGACCCAGGCGGCGGACCGGCTGATGATCGCGGACTTCTCGTTCTTCACCGTCTACCTGCTGCTGCAGCGCGAAACCGGCGGCAGCCTCGGCGAGACGCTCGACGAACTGTCGAGCATCATCCGCTCGCGCCGCGACATCCGCCTGAAGACCCGCGCGCTGACCGCCGAAGGGCGGATCACGACGAAGATCATTTCGGCGGTGCCGTTCGTGATGATCGGCGCGCTGTTCCTCGTGAACCGCGCCTACGTGATGCTGCTGTTCACGACACCCGCCGGCAACATGATGCTGACGATCGCCGCCGGGCTGCTGACGGTCGGGCTGCTGACGATCCGCAAGATCTCGAGACTGGATACCGCGCGATGACGATGTCGATACTGGCCGCCCGCGGCCTCGAACTGCTGCTGTTGCTCGCCTGCGTCGGCGTGGCGCTCGCCACGCCCGGCGGCAGCACGCGCCGGCGCATCGCCGAGCGCGTGCAGCAGGCGGCCGGGCAGCGTGCGCCGTCGCTATCGGCGGGGCGGCTGCAGCCGGACGAGGTCCGCCAGGGCCTGACGCGGCGGCTCGCGCAGCTCGGCGAACGGCTGCCGGTGCTCGACCCGATGCAGCGCGTGAAGCTCGGCCTGCAATTGACGCGTGCCGGCTTTCGCGAGCGCCGCGCGGTGTCGTCGATGATCGGCATCAAGCTGAGCTGCGGCGTGCTGTTCGCGGGCGTCGCGATCGTGTTCAGCCCGTTCATTCCGCGCTTCGGCGAATACTTCGTGATCCGTGCGCTGGCGATGGTCGCCGCGTTCGTGATCGGCGTGATCGTGCCCGAGTATGTGCTCGGCGTGATGATCCGGCGGCGGCGGCGGATCATCGCCGCGTGCTTTCCGGACGCGCTCGACCTGCTCGTGATCTGCACGATGGCCGGCAACAGTCTCGCTTCGGGCATCCGGCGCGTCGCGCACGAACTGGCGCGCATCTGCCCGCCGCTCGCCGACGAGCTGACGGTGTGCGCGGACGAACTTACGCTGAGCGGCAACGTGTCCGCGACGCTCACGCATTTCGCGATGCGCGTCGATTTCGCGTCGGCGCGCTCGCTCGCGACGACGCTCACGCAGTCGCAGCGGTTCGGCACGCCGATCACGCAGGCGCTGCGAACCCTGTCGCGCACCGAGCGCACCGAGCAGATCGTCGCGCTCGAGGAAAAGGCCGCGAAGCTCGCGCCGAAGATCACGCTGCCGATGATGCTGTTCATCCTGCCGACGGTCTGCCTGATCGCGGCGGGCCCGGCGGCGATCCGTCTCCTCGAGGTGTTCAAATGACACGATCCGTCGTACGCGCGCTCGCGCTCGCGGCCGTGCTGCCGGTGCTGGCCGGCTGCGGCGCGCAGGGCGTCCAGACGCGGCCGGTGCTGTCGCACAAGAGCGACGACCCGCAGGCCGAACTGCGCATCGCGGACAGCGCGCTTGCCGGCGGCAACGTCGATCTCGCGTCGACGCTGTACGAGAAGGTGCTCGCCGCGCATCCCGATTCGCTCGCAGCGCAGCTGGGGCTCGGCGACGTCAACTATCGCACCGGCAACCTGGAGCGCGCGCGGATCCTTTATGAGGAAGCGCAGCGGCAGTCGCCCGCGGAGCTCGGCCCGCGGCTCGGGCTCGCGCGCGTCGCGTTGCGGCAGCGCCGGCTCGACGAGGCCGCGCAGCGCTATCGCGACCTGCTGGCCGCGCAGCCGAACCATCCGCTCGCGGCGGAAGGGCTCGGCACCGTGCTCGACCTGCAGGGGCGCCATGCGGATGCGCAGGCCGTGTATCGCGACGCGCTGCGCGCGCACCCGGACGCGCAGGGGCTGCGCATCGACCTCGGGCTGTCGCTCGTGCTGAGCAACCGGCCGCGCGAGGGCGTGAACGTGCTGCTCGACGTCGCGGGGCTGCCCGATGCGCCGTGGCAGGCGCGCCAGAACCTCGCGTTCGCGTATGGCGTGCTCGGCAACACCGATTCGGCGAAGAAGCTGCTGTCCGCGGATCTGCCTGCGTCGGCGGTGGCCGACAACCTGCGCTTCTACCAGGCGGTGCGCGCGCGGCTCGCGTCGCGCGGGGCAGCAGGCGGCGCGCCGCCGCTGTCGGGCGCGGCGCTGGAGTCGGGCGTCGCGCCGCCGGGAGCGGGGGCCGCAAAATGACACGCGGGGCGACGGGCGCCCGCCGCGCGCGCGGCGTCGTGTCCCTCGAGTTCGTGCTGATGCTGCCGTTCCTGCTGATGGTGCTGATCGGCATCATCGACACGAGCCTGATCCTGTGCGACAAGGCCGTCATCACGAACGCGAGCCGCGAGGCCGCGCGCGCCGGGGTCGTGCTGCGCGTGCCGATGCTGACCACGACGCAGATCGCCAGCGTCGCGCAGACCTATATGCAGAACAGCCTGATCACCGGCGGCACCGCGACGACGCCGGCCGTGACCGTGACCCAGGCGAACGGCACGACGGCGGGCACCGCGCTGACGGTGACGGTGACCTACACGTATTCGGGGATGGTGCTCGGTTCCGCGTTCAGCGCGCTGACCGGCCCGGTGACGGTCTCGGCCACGTCGGTGATGCTTTATGAATGACGCGGGCGACACGCGAGCGCTCGGCCCCGCGCGGCAGCGCGGCTCGGTCGCGCTGTTCTTCCTGCTGTTCCTGATTCCGCTGCTGTCGTTCGGCGCGCTGGCGATCGACATCGCATGGGTGGCCACGGTGCGCAACCAGTTGCAGAACGCCGCCGACGCGGCCGCGCTCGCGGGGGCCGACGCGATGATGTCGCCGAGCGGCGGCGCGCTGAACTGGTCGCAGGCCGCGCCGGCGGCGAACGGCGTGATCGCGCAGAACTCGGCGGCCGGCGCCGCGTTGTCGACCGGCACGGTGACCGCCGGCTACTGGAACGTGACGCGCAGCCCCGCATCCATGCAGGCGACGACCATCACGCCCGGCGCGTACGACGTGCCGGCCGTGCAGGTTACCGTGTCGCGTGCGCCGGGCGTGAACGGCGGCTCGATTCCGCTGCTGCTCGGCGGGCTGCTGGGGATTCCCGGCGCGTCCGGCAGCGCGACCGCGGTGGCGGTGCTGGCCGCGCCGGGCGGGGTCGCGGCCGGCGGACTGTTCCCGGTCGCGATCGATCAGTGCGTGTACAACCAGTACTGGAACGCCGTGACCAACCAGCCGCTGATCAATCCGCTGACGGGCTTGCCGTACGAGTTCTCGATCACGAACGGCCAGACCTATGGCTCGCTGTGCATGGGCGGGCAGTGGACGTCGTTCCTGTCGACGGCGACCGACACGACGACGATGGGCGGGCTGATGGTGACCGGCAACCCGACGACGCTCAATATCGGCGACAGCATCTACCTCGCGACCGGCGTGAAGGCGACGCTGTACACGTCGGTGCCGGCCGGCACGACGGTGGTGCTGCCGGTCGTCACGCAAACGTCGAGCAGCACCTACGTGCCGATCGTCGCGTTCGCGGCGTTCCACATCGACGTGTCGCTCGGCGGCACGTACAAGTACATCCAGGGCCACTTCGTCGCCGGCGTGAAGATGACCGGCGTCGCGACCGGCGTCGGGCCGTACTACGGCGTGTACGTGCCGCCGCGGCTCGCGTTGTGAGCGCCGGACCGCGCGCGGCGCAGCAGCACGAGGAGGGCGGCGAGCGTCACGGCCGGGCCGATCTGCGGCAGCAGCAGCCACGGGTTCAGGTATTCGTAGAGCGGCAGTGCCCACATAAGCGCGATCGTGGCCTGCTCGCCGCGCAGCCAGCCATCGCGCCAGCCGATCGCCAGCATGCAGGCGATCGCGACGCCGAGCCACGCGAGTTCGTAGTGCCACACGTACGGATTCGCCGCGAGCGTTGCGACCGCCAGCACCGCCACGCGCACGCGGGTGTCGCGCGTGCGCGCCCACACGATGCACGCGGCGGCGATCGCGATCGCCGCGACGCAGGCGTGCGCGGCATACGCGGCGCCGAGCGGCAGGCCGGCGAGGCGGAACGACGCGAACGGCGTCGGCGACGCGAACCAGAACATCACGCCATGCTCGAGAATGAGCGCCCGCGCGAGCCCCGCGCTGGCGGCGAACAGGCGCAGCGATTCGACGCCGCACACCAGCACGCTCAACGCGCCGAACGCGGCGGTGGCGAGCGCGGCCCACGCGATCGTGCGCCACGCGCGCGCGGCGACCAGCACGAACGGGAACAGCAGCGCCATCTGCGGCTTGACCGACAGCAGGCCGATGCAGAGGCCGGCCCAGATCGGCCGGCGGTCGGCCCAGTAGACGGCCAGCGCCGCGCACGAAGCAGTCAGGAACGCGTTCTGCCCGAGCATCGCGGTGACGAACACGCACGGGGCGGCGACCAGCGCGAACGCGCCGACGCGCCGCACGCCGGGCGTCGCGCCGAGGCCCGAGACGCGCCACGCGGCGAACCCGAACACGACGATGCCGAACGCGACGAACAGCGGATAACCGATCGCAAAGGGCAGTAGCGCGAACGGCGTCACGAGCAGCAGGTAGGTGGGCGGGTACAGCCACGCGACGAGGCCTTCGCTGCGGAAATACGGGAACAACGCGGCGGCCAGCCGCGAGAAGGTCGGCAAATCGTACGCCTGCCATGGCGCGCCGTGCAGCATCACGTACGACGCCGACCAGAACACCGAGTAGTCCGCACCCGGGCTCGCGATGGTGGTGCCAGGCGTGTAACGGATGACGTACGCCCAGATCGCCAGGAACAGCGCGTGGAACACGAGCACGAACGCGCTGTACGTGACGACGCGCCGGGGCGTCAGCCACGCGCGGACGGGGCGCTCCGCCGAGCGCATCGATTGCCGGGGAATGTCCATGCGCCGCGTGCCGGTTACTTGACGGAGATTTTCCTGGCGCCGTGGCCGGCGGCCGCGGGCGTGGCCGGCCGGCGACGGGCCGCGTGCGTGCGCTTGAGCGGGAACTGCAGCAGCTTCGACGCCGGAAGCGCGGCGGCATCCCGCTCGGCGCGGTAGCGCGATCGCACCAGATAGACCGGGCGCTGCTTCGATTCGTGATAGATGCGGCCGAGGTATTCGCCGATCACGCCGATGCCGATCAGCTGGATGCCGCCGATGAACAGCACGACGGAAATCAGCGACGCGTAGCCATGCACCGGGTTGCCCAGCAGCAGCGTGTGCACGACGATGAACGCGCCGTATACGAGCGCGAGCATCGCGAACGTGAGGCCGACATAGGTCCACACGCGCAGCGGCACCGTGCTGAAGCTCGTGATGCCTTCGAGCGCGAAGTTCCAGCGCTTCCATCCGGAGAACTTCGACCGGCCGCCGCTGCGCGGCGCGCGCGTGTACTCGATGATCTCGATGCGAAAGCCGACCCACGCGAACAGGCCTTTCATGAAACGTCGCCGCTCGGGCAGCGCGCGCAGCGTGTCGACGACCTGACGGTCCATCAGCCGGAAATCGCCGACGTTCTCCGGCATCTCGACTTCGGAGAGCCGGTTGTGCACGCGGTAGTAGAGCGCGGCGGCCACGCGCTGCATCAACGGATCGCACCTGCGGTCGGTGCGCTTCGCGGCAACGACCTCGGCGCCCGCGAGCCAGCGCTCGACCATGGCGGGGATCAACGCGGGCGGGTCCTGCAGGTCGGCGTCGATCAGGATCGCCGCGGCGCCGGCCGCTTCGTCGAGGCCGGCGGTGAGCGCGGCCTCCTTGCCGAAGCGGCGCGTGAGATCGACGACGCGCACGCGCGGGTCGCCGGCCATGACCGCACGCAGCCGGTCGAGCGTGCGATCGCGGCTGCCGTCGTTGATGCAGACGATCTCGAAGCGGACCGTGTCGACCGACTCGAGGACGGGCAGCGTTTCGGCAAAGAACGCGTCGATCGTTTCGTCTTCGTCGTGAAACGGCACGACGAGCGAGACCAGCGGCTTTCTGGCGTGCGTGGGCATGCGTCCCCCGAGAGATCCGGCCTGCGCTGCACCGTATTGATCCGGTTGTCGTCCACCGCAGGCCGGACGACAGGCGTTACGATCATTGTATGCAGAAATCGACGATTCGTAATACCGATGCGCGGGGCGCGCGGCCGCCTGTTTCACCGTCGGGACGTGGTTCGTCGACGGCGGGCGCGCAGGCGCCAGGGCGAGGTTTTCGATGTCGACGGAGGGCGCGATGCAAGTTCAGGACCTGACCGGCGCAGCGCTGGACTACTGGGTGGCGATGGCCGAAGGTCTCGGCGCGCCGTGCGTCGCCGACGGCGCATGCCGGGCGATCCGCGAGGCGGGCGGCGCGAGCGTGTCGTTCGAGCCGTCGTCGTCGTGGGTAGACGGCGGCCCGATCGTCGAGCGCCTGCCGTTCGCCGCGTTCGAGCGCGACGGCGGGCGCGGCGCGTGGCGGGCCGTGCTGCACCGTGCGGTGCCGGCCGCCGGCGAGCGCTGCACGTTCAATCAGTCGGGGCCGACGCTGCTGATCGCCGCGATGCGTACGCTCGTCGCTTCGACCTTCGGCGACGACGTGCCGGATCTCGACATGTCGAAGCCGCGCTGAGCGTAGTCCGTCGCGTTGCGGTGCCGCCCGCGCACGCCGTCTCTATCCCGCGGACAGATTCCGGATCGCGATCGACGCGACGTCGACGCGCCGCGGCAGGATTGCATCGGCCGCCGCGCGATCGGCGACGCGTTGCAGCACGTCGATGTCGGCGCTGCTGAGGCTGCGTTGCGCAAGCGCAGCCCGGCGAGCGATGTCCGCAGCGGCGTCGGGCGGCAGGCGCGTCAGCGACGCATAGACGTTCGCATAGTCGGCCGGGTGCGCGAGCGCCCATTGGCCCGCGCGGGTGAGCCGGGCGAGCACGTCCGCGAGCGCCGCGCGTTTCGCGCGGTCGTCGAGCGTGTCGACCGGCGACGTGAGGAACGCGAGCCCCGAATTGATGCCGCTGCCGTCGCGCACGATGCGCGCGCCGCGTCGGACCGCATGACCGTAGTACGGGTCGAACGTCGCCCAGATGGCGATCCGCCGGGCCTCGAACGCGGCGAACGCATCGACGGGCAGCACGAAACGCACGTCGACGTCGCGCGGTGCCAGGCCGTGCTCGCGCAGCGCACCGTACAGCTGGTATTGGGAAATGCTGCCGCGCGCGGACGACACGACGACGGTTTGCCCTTTCAGGTCGGCAACGGTGCGGACCGGCGAGTCGGGCTGCACGACGATGCCGAGCGACGTCGGCGAGCCGACGCGGGTCGCGACGATCCGCAACGACGGATCGCCGAGCGCGGCCGTCAGCACGGGCAGGTCGCCGGCCGGTGCGAGATCGATCGCGCCCGCGCGCTGTGCCTCGAACAGCGGCGCGGCACCCTGGAAGTTGGCCCAGCGGAACCGGTATGGCGTGCCGTCGAGCACGTGCGCGGCTTCGGCCAGTGCGCGCAGGCCGCCGGCCTGGTCGCCGAGCACGAGCGTGACGCCCGACAGGTCGGCGTCGGCCGCATCGGCGGGCAGTGCGATGCCGCCGGCGAGCGGCGCGGCGGCGAGGGCGGCAAGACGCTGCAGCACGCGGCGGCGTGCTGTGGCGGAAGAGGGGTTCATCGGATGCGTGTCCTCGGTGATCCGCGCGCGAGCGGCGCGGCTGCCGGGCAGGTTACGGAATCGGTTTCCGGCCGACAAACATCGAATCGTGAAATGCATATTCGCGCGGCGACGGCCGGGCGCGCGTGGGCGGCTTATGCGGCCGGCGAAACCGTGCGCAGGAACGCCCGCACCGCCGGCGCCTTTTCGAACCGCCGGTGTGCGAGCGCGAGTTCCGACATGATCGGCTTGCCGGCGATCGGCCGGTACACGACGCCCGGCAACGACACGCAACCGGCCAGCGCATCGGGAATCACGGCGACCCAGCCGTTCACGGACACGCACGCGAGCACCGCGAGCAAGCCGCCAGGCCGCGCGGCGATCACCGGCGCGAAGCGGCCGCGGCGCGCGACTTCGAGCGTGCCGAGCTCCTGTTCGGGCACCGCGAAGCGCGCGTCGGCGAGGTCGGCCGCGCGCACGGCCGCCATCGACGCGTAGCGCGAATCGGCCGGCACGGCCGCGACGAACACGTCGCGCTGCAGCGTGACGATCCGCAGGCCGCCGGGCAGCGGCAGCGGCGGGCGCACGTACGCGAGATCGAGCCGGCCCGCGTCGAGCTGCTTCGCGACGTCGTCCATCGGCACTTCGCGCAGGTTCAGTTCGATGCGCGGGTGCGCGGCGCGGAACGCGCCGACCGTGCGCTGCAGCGTGCCCGAATAGACGGCGGACGATACGTAGCCGATCTCGATCCGGCCCAGTTCGCCGCGCTCGGCCAGCGCGGCGAGTTCGCGGCCGCGCTGCAGGTGCTCGAACGCGGCACTGGCCTCGGCGAGATAGGCCTCGCCGGCCGCGCTCAGCGTGACCGCGCGGCGCGACCGGTGAAAGAGCCGCACGCCGAGCACGCGTTCGGCTTCCTGGATCTGCCGCGTGAGCGCGGGCGGCGCCATGTCGAGCGCATCGGCCGCGCGGGCGAAATGCAGGTGCTGCGCGACGCTCAGGAACGCACGCACGTGACGGAATTCGAGCCGGTCCATGATTGCAATTTTCGTCAATAAAACAGCATCGGAGTGTCAATGACACGCAATACCGGACAAGCCTAGCATACGGCTCGTTCATCCTGTTCCGGAGTTGCCGATGTCCCAGTCCTCACCGGCGTCGCGCGCGGGCGCGGCCGCCGCCCCGCATGCGGGCGCCCGCATGCCGGCCGCCGCGACGCTCGCCGTCGCGTCGGCGACCTGTTCGCTGATCGTGCTCGACACCAACGTCGTGGCCGTGTCGCTGCCGAGCATCGCGCGCAGTTTTCATGCGAGCTTCGCCGATATCGAATGGGTCGTCAGCGCGTACATGACCGCGTTCGCCGCGTGCCTGCTGCCGGCCGGCGGGCTCGCCGACCGCTTCGGCCGCAAGCGGATGCTCGGTGCCGGGCTCGCGCTCTTTTTCGTCGCGTCGCTCGGCTGCGGCGTCGCGCCGTCGGCCGGCTGGTTGATCGCCGCACGCGCGGTGAAGGGCGGCGGCGCCGCGCTGCTGCTGACGGCCGCGCTTGCCGTGATCGCAAACCGCTTTCCGGACGGGCGCGAACGGGCGCGCGCATGGGCGATCTGGGGAATGTGCATGGGGATCGCGACGTCAATCGCGCCGCTCGTCGGCGGCGCGATCACGCAATGGATCGGCTGGCGCTGGGTGTTCCTGCTGAACCTGCCCGTCTGCGCGCTGCTGGCGATTGGCGCGCGCGTGGCGATCGACGAATCGCGCGATCCGCACGCGAAACGCGTGGACGCGGCCGGCAGCCTGCTGTTCGGCGCGGCGCTCGCCTGCGCGATCGCGGCGCTGATCGGCGCGCCGTCGCACGGCTGGCTGTCGGCCGCGACGCTCGGCCGCCTCGCGCTGGCCGTCGCGCTGTTTGCCGCGTTCATCGGCGCCGAGCGCTGGCAGGCACGGCCGATGATCGATCTCGCGCTGTTCCGCCAGCCGCGTTTCGTCGGCGCCGTGCTCGCGATGTTCGGCTATGCGGCGTGCGCACAGGTGATGATGACGTTCCTGCCGCTGTACCTGCAGAACGCATTCGGGATGTCGGCGATCGACGCGGGGCTCGGGATGCTGCCGTTCGCGTTCGCGATGATCGCCGGGCCGTCGCTCGGCGCGTCGCTCGCCGCGCGCGTGTCGTCCGGCGGCGTGCTGGCGGGCGGGCTCGCGCTGATCGGCGCGGGCAATCTCGCGACCGCGGCGCTGACGGCCAGCGGCGACTACCGGCTCGTCGCGATCGGCATGTTCGTGACGGGCTGCGGTGCCGGGATCATGAACGGCGATACGCAGAAGGCGATCATGGCGTGCGTGCCGCCGGATCGCACGGGCATGGCGTCGGGCATCAGCACGACGACGCGCTTCTCGGCGATCGTGACGGCCGTCGGCGTGCTCGGCGCGGTGCTGGCGGCGAGCACGCATGCGCGGCTCGACAGTTTGCTGTCGGCCGCGTCAGGCCTGCGCGCGTTCGCCGACGCGCCGTTCATGTCGAGCCTGCTGGCCGGCGATCTGGCGCAGGCGCTCGACCGCGTGCCGCCGTCGGCCGCCGGCATGCTCGCAAAGGCGGCACCCGTCGCGTTCGCGAGTGGGTTCGCCGATGCGCTCATGGTGAGCGGCGTGCTTGCGCTCGTTGCGTCCGTCGTTTCATACAAGTTGCTTGCGCAACCGATGCGCGACGCGTAGCGGGGCGTCCGGGGCATGCATGATGATCGCGCGCCACGGCTGATGCCGCGCGCGGCGCGCAGATCGGGTCGCGTCGCGCAGCTTGCGCTGCGCCTTCTCGACGTCGCGATCGAGTCAAGATCCTCGCCTGGGATGGGAACGGCGTCTGGTTGTTGATGAAGCACCAGGAGGTTGATCTACACGACGTTGTCTAGTGCTTTGACCTCTGCGATTCGTGGCTCGGTGATCCAGAGCGCATCGATAATCTGAAACACCAACGGGGCCAGCGGCGTACCGATGACCTGCTCTCGGGCAAGCGCGAATTCAAATAAGGTGGAAATATCAACACCGCGTTCCGCGGCGTTCACGATGGAGACAGCACCGCCTCTCTTGCGCGGCATATAGATCAATGAAACCAAGACGCGGTCGGCAGGCCCGGCGCTTTCCCCCCAGTCGCCTAACACAAGGTCAATGGTCGGTGGATGGTCCGGCCTTCCGATCGCCCATTGGACGAAGTAGACACCAACAACTGAATTGTCTTGATGTAGTTCGCCCGTGATTCTCCTCGTCTCGTGACCACAGCACGTGCAATTGAAAATGGATTCTTCCCCTGGATACGCGTGTATCGATTCGTCGTCTGACATTGGGCGAAGTCCCAAAATAGTTGAAGGTTGGAGGCGGCGGTTCCCGCAGGAATCCGAGAAAATCGGATTCCAAGACCACGCTCGCAGATAGGAGAACCGCCGAAATGAAGCCTACCAAGAAACCGGGTCACCGACCTCAAGGCGCTCCACCAATTTACTCTGAAGGACGTCGGTCGTGGATCGCATACGGTGCATTGCCTGTTGCGTATTGCCGTGCAGCTTCGCGTAGTCGATTTGTGTCTGCAGCGCGCGGATGCGCGTGGCGCAATCCTGCGTGTCGGCCATTGCGGCGGAGCTGGCAAGCAATGCGATCGGGAGCGTGATGGCAATCAGCGGGTGTTTCATCGGGGATTCCTCGGTGTGCTGCCGGTGGCAGGGTTTGTTGTTGGAGAAGTGCATGACGAAGCGTCGCCGTTGTGCAAGGGCGGACCGGCACGGGTAAATAGGATCAGTCTGACATGCGGTCGGTGACGTGCAGAGGACGGCAGAGGAAAGGCCCGATCGGGCTTGCGTATCGCGCTGGATAGCCGATGTGTCGGCCATGAGCAGGCTACGCGGAGTGCCGGAGCGATCGATGCGATGACAACTGGTGCGATGCGCGTGCGGCGACACGACACGACGTGCGTTCGCGGCGGTTCGCTGGCGGTTCAGTGCGACTTCGTCGTGGGGCGCAGACGACGCGCGGCGCGCGCGACAAGCGGACGGCGCGAAGCGCGGCAGTGCGTTGCCTTGCGTGCTCGCGGCGGGCGCAGCGGTTCGGACGCGGGCGTTGCCGATACGGTTGCGTCCGCAACCGCCGCAACCGCCGCAACCGCCGGCAGCGCGGCCTCGGCATCGAGCCAGCCGCGCGTCGCTTCGGCGATCAGCCCGCGCAGCCAGCGCACGCCGTCGACGCACGACCCCGATTCGTTCCACGTCATCCGGTACACGATGTCGGGCGGTTCGACCGGCAGCACGACGGCGGCGAGCGGCAGCAGTTTCGCGTAGTGCCGTGCGAGCCGGTACGTGGTGGTCAGGATCATGTCGGAGCGCACGAGCGCATGCGCGGCGAGTTCGAAGTGCGGCAGCGTCACGACGATTCGCCGCAGCAGCCCGACACGATCGAGCTGCCGGTCGATCGCGCCGGACGCTTCGAGCCACGACGGCGTCGGACACAGCTGCGGCGCTGCCGCGAAATCGGCGGCTGTCATCGCGCCGCGCCGTGCGAGCGAATGCGTCGCGCGCATCAGGCACACGACGCGGTCGTCGAACAGGTCGTCCTGCCGGAACCGCGACGAACGGGCAGGGCGATTGTCGATCACGACGTCGAGCTCGCCGTCGGCGAGTGCGCGCTCGTCATCGAAACCGTCGCCGAGCGGATGGAACACGAGCTGAGCGTTCGGCGCACGTTCGCGGAACAGCGCGACGAGCTTCGGCACGAACAGCACGTTCAGGTAGTCGGGGCAGCCGATCCGGTAGGTGCGCACCGACGTGCGCGCGTCGAACGTCGGCTGCTGGATGCGGATGAAGTCGATCACGCGCAGCGCGTTGCGCAGCGGTTCGATCAGCCGCGCGCCGAATTCGGTCGGCACCATCCCGTAGCGGCTGCGCACCAGCAGCGGATCGCCGAGCAGCGTGCGCAGCCGCTTGAGCGCGGCGCTCGTCGCCGGCTGCGACATGTTCAGCCGCACGGCCGCACGCGACACGGTGCGCTCGGTCAGCAGCACGAGCAGGATGCGCATCAGCCGCGCATCCAGCACGTCGAGCACGTCCGTCGTAACGGACGCGTTGCGGGGCAGGGCGTTCGGGTCTAGTGGATCCCGCATGCCGATACGCCTCCCGGCGACGCAATGCCCGAGCGCGACGCGCCAGCCGGACGGCGGCCCGTCATTTTGCGAAGGTTCCCGGCCAGCCGACGATCCGCTTCGGACGCGGCGGCGCGTACGTGCGAACCTTCGACGTCTTCAGCTTCAGGCGCACCAGCGACTCGGCGAGCGCGACCGCGGCCGACACGCCGTCGACCACCGGCACGCCCGTGCATTCCTCGATCTGCCGGTCGAGGCCGGCCATCCCGCCGCAGCCGAGGCAGATCACTTCCGCGTGATCGTCCTTCACCGCGCGCTGCGCCTGGCCGACGATCGACTCGATCGCGCGGGCCGGGTTCTCTTCGAGTTCGAGCACCGCGAGGCCGCTCGCGCGCACCGACGCGCAGCGTGCGTCGAGCCCGGCGAGCTTCAGGCGATCCTCGATCAGCGGCACCGTGCGGTCGAGCGTCGTGACGACCGAGTAGCGATGGCCGAGCAGCATCGCGATGCTCGCGGCCGCTTCGGTGATGTCGACGACCGGCACCGTCAGCAGTTCCTGCAGGCCTTCGCGGCCATGTTCGCCGTAGCCGGCCTGGATCACCGCGTCGTACGGCTCGTCGTAGCTCAACACGCGATCCATCACGGCGATCGCCGCGAGATAGCTCTCGAAGTTGCCTTCGACCGACTCCGCGCCGAAGCGCGGCGTCAGCCCGACGATCTCGGTGCCGGGCGACGCGGCGGCCTGCGCCTGCGCGGCGATCGCGTCGGTGATCGACTCGGTCGTGTTGACGTTGACTACCAGGATCCTCATCGTGACTCCTATGCGTGTGTTCAGTGTTGCGCGCAGGCGACCGCGATGGGTTCGCCCGAGCGCTCGTCGTATTGCCGTTTGCGATCGGCCAGCAGCCAGTACACGCTGCCCGCGATGGCCGCGCCGAGCAGCCAGGAGAACGGCGTCATCGCGCTGAAGGCCGGCACGACGGCGAGCGTGATCGAGATCAGCGCGGACGGCACGAGCGCCGCGAGTGCCTTGCGGTTCACGCCGCGCGTGTAGAAATAGGCACCGGTCGGCGCTTCGGTATAGAGATCGGGCACGTTCACGCGCTGCTTGCGCACGAGCCAGTAGTCGACCGTGATGATCCCGTACAGCGGGCCGAGCAGCGCGCCGAGGCCGGACAGGAAATAGACGATCACGATCGGGCTGTTGTACAGGTTCCACGGCAGGATCAGCACGGCGATCGTCGCGCTGATCAGGCCCGCGCGGCGGAACGACAGGCGGTGCGGCGCGAGGCTCGTCAGCACGAAGGCCGGCGCGACGAAGTTCGCCATGATGTTCACGGCGACCGTCACGATCAGGAATGCGAGGCAACCGAGCACGAGGAACAGCTTGTTCGGCACCGTCGCGATGATTTCCGTCGGGCTGTGGATGATGTGGCCGTTCAGCTTGAACTGCGCGCCGGCGAGCACGAAGCTGACCGTCGCGAACACCAGGATGTTCACCGGCAGGCCCCAGAAGTTGCCGACCCGCACCGTCTTCGCGCTCGGCGACGAGCGGGCGAAATCGCAGAAGTTGAGCACCAGCGTGCCGTAGATCGCGAGCCACAGCGAACCGCCCGCGAAGACCTCCGTCCACATCTTCAGGCCGGTCATCGGCTTGCCGATCGACATCGCGAGATGGCCGCCCGTGCGGCTGAACATCCATGCGGCGAGCGACAGCGTCGTGACGAGGATCACCGGGCCGGCGAGCCCCTCGTACTTGCGGACCATTTCCATCCCGTACGTGAGGATGCCGATCTGCACGAGCCAGATCGCGACGAACGTGATCCAGCCGAGCGTCGACAGCCCGAAGATCGCGTTCTGATCGAATGCGGCGAGGCCCGGCCAGATCGCGGTGAGCAGCACGCGCAGCACGACGGACGCGAGATAGGTCTGGATGCCGAACCATGCGATCGCGATCACCGCGCGGATCATCGCGGGCAGCAGCGCGCCGTAGATGCCGAAGCTCATCCGGCTGATCACCGGGAACGGCACGCCGGTCTTCTGGCCCATGTAGCCGGTGAGGTTCATGAAGCAGTACACGAGCACCGCGCCGATCGCGAGCGACGCGAGCATCTGCCAGCCCGACAGGCCGAGCGCGAACAGCCCGATCGCGAACGAGTAGTTCGCGATGTTGTGCACGTCGTTGGTCCACAGCGCAAAGATGCTGTAGCGGCCCCAGGTCCGGCCCTCGGCCTTGGTCGGCGCGAGGTCGGGGTTGTGCAGCCGCGGGCTCAGCGCGGGGTCGCGCGTGGCCGGGTCGGTTCGATGCGATGCGTCGTCCGCGCCGAGCACGAGGCCCGGGCGGTGAGTGGCTTCCAGTTGCACGCCGTTGTCTCCTTCCATGTGCGGGGCGCGAAACCGGCAGCGTGTGCACGCAGCGCGGGCCCGGCCGCCGTGGACGTTATGTCTCGGATTTGTTCGCGAGTATGGGTGGCCGGCCCGGTGATGGGAAATTAAATATTCGGCTGGGCGGCATTTGAAAAATGAATGGAACGCGATCGGCGGCGGTGGCCGGGCTCGGCACGCGAATTGCGCGCCGATGGGCTCCATTCCTTTCGACATCAGCGGAGGTGTCATGCAGCGATATTCATTTCGTCATATATCGCGAGCTGTCTTCGCCGGCATCCTGATTGCGGGCTTGGCGGCAGGCGCAGGCTGCCAGAAGAAGAGCGACAGCGGCGATTCGGGCGCAGCGAGCGGCATGTCGGCCGCACCGTCCACCGCACCGTCGGGCATGCCGGGCAGCGGCTCGGCCGGAAGCGGCGCGGCCATGCCGGGCGCGGCCTCCGCGCCTGCTTCCGCGCCGGGCGGCTGACCGGTCGGGCGGACGGCGCGGGTGCGCCGTTCGCTGGTCGAGTGCCGTGCGGGCTTCGCACGTGCGCCGGGTGGCGCGCGTGCGCGCGGTCGTGCTCATGAAAGATTTGCAAGAACCGTTGTAGCGATTCCAGGACCGGCGGCGTCGGCTTGAGTCAGCGCATGCCGGCCGGACAGGAGGTGCGATGCAGAACGCGGAATCGAACCCTGACCCGCAAAAGCAGCGGGAACAGATCGAGGAGAACCCGGGAAAGACGCCGGCGGCCGGCGACATGCCCGACGCGGCACCCCACGCCGCCCGGGTGGCGCGGCGCCCGCTGACGCCGGAGGCGATCGCGGCGAAAATGCCGACCGGCCTGCCGCCGATCGACGTCGGCGTGCACGCGGTCGACAGCGGCGATCCGGTGCGCCGGGCCGCCGGCCGGATCGTCACGCTCGACAACGCGAACATGGCGATGACCGACAACACGGTCGACGTCGACGGCAAGGGCATGGAAGCCGCCACGGGCGCATCGGAGTGGCACGACAACGTGATCTATTCGAACGCGTCGCTCGACGACGCCGTCGACACGCCCGACGAAGGGCTCGGCGGGATCGAGAGCCGACCGTCCGGTAACCTGCCGCAGATCGCGACGCTGCCGGGCTGGCGCGTGCGCCATGTCGGCGATGTCGATATCGAGCATGGCGACGGTACGCGCGTCGAGCATGTGATTCGCCTCGAGCGGGTCGACTGAAGCCGAGGCTCGAGGTCCCCGGCGGCCGGCACTGCCGCACCGGCCGCCGCGACCGTCGGAGCGCTTACTGCGGGCCCAGTTCCTGTGCCGACGTATCGGCGTCGTTGCCCTGCGCGACGAGCACGTGAATATCGTTCGGCGTCACGTCGCCGATCCCGCCCGACGGAATCGTCACGAGCAGCCAGTCGGCGTTGTTGTTGATGGTGACCGGCGCGGTCTTGAGGATCGGCGTTTTGCTGCCGGCCATCGTGACGATCACCTGATAGCTGCCGCCGTTCAGGTAGATCGAATCCTGCGTCGATGCCGGCACCGCGTTCTGGTAGGCCGCGCCCGCCAGCGTCGGGCTTTGCGCCGTGATGTCGGTGCCGGGCGGAACGACATAGACGTCGACGTTCTGCGCGTTCGGCGACGCGTTGAAGCTGCGCACGCGCGCCTTGTCCGACAGCAGCCCCTTGTTGTACGGATCGTCGATCACGGAGATCGGCGACGACGTGCTCGGCAGCGCGATCGTCGTGTAGTGATGGCCGTTTGCCGCGCTGAACGATTGCGCGGCGACGGTCGCCGTCGTGCCCGACACGTCGTAGCTCGCGTTCTGCGTGCCCGAATCGATGTCGTGATAGCGCGTCACGCCCTTGTACGCGACGCCGGCCTGGTCGATTTTCGCGTTCAGGTAGTAGTCGAGATTCGGCCCGGCCGGCACCGCGTTGATGAAGCGCGCCTGCGGCTTCGAGATGCCGAGTTCGGTGCCGACGTCGTTGCCGCCGCCGCATGCCGCGAGCACGGAAATGACGGAGCACAAGGCCATCAGTGTTCGTATTGATTTCATGTTGTCCTCTCGTTCAGGGAGCCTGCTGGCGATGCGGGACCGCCGCGCGCTGGATCGCGCGGGGCGCAGCGCCGGTTGCGGGAAGAATGCTGTCCGCCGGGGAGGCGGGCGCGTGGATGGTGCAAGCGATGTACCTGCGCGGCGGACGACGAATCAACGCAGGAAGCGCACGCCTCGACCGGCTTGCGGGCGTGAGCGCCCGAAACGGCGCACCGGCCGGGAAAAAACTACCTACGGGGTGAAAGCGGGCGCGGCGCCGGGCTGTAAATCTTGCCTGCGCTTGCGATCGTTTAACCATTCGAAACAATGTGTTCACTGAAAGGGGCATGATCTCCGGCGATCGAGCAGGCATACTGTCGCCTATGTTGCTCAATACACGTCGAACGGCGTGCGCTTGCCCCTCATGTTCATTCCAGTTTCTTTTCGAACCCTGCGATGGTTGACCGTCGCGGCTGCCGCATGCTTGCTCGCCGCGTGTTCGACCGCTTCCGACGTGACCGCGACGTCGAGCCCGAACGTATTCACCGTGACGACGCGCACGGTCGGCGTGGCGACGACGTGGGCCGATGCCCATGCGAAGGCCGTCGACGAAGCCACCAACTACTGCACGCAGCGCGGGATGCGCGCGAGCCTGAAGCAGGAATCGCTGACCGGCGGCCGCCGCGTCGACGCACGCTCCGAACTCGCATTCGAGTGCCACCCGACCTTCGAGACGGCGTCGAACCCGCGCGGGTGAACGACCGGCGGCGTTGCGTCGCCGGCGCCTGAAGCGGCACCTGCGTTTTCCTCCCCCGCATGCAATCCGACCCGCGATACGCGCAAGCGCATCGCGGGTCGGCGCACGTCCGGCGTCGGCTGCGCAGGTTATGCCGGCTGCGCCTCGTACAGCTTCACGCACGCGGAGAAATCGAGCGTGCCGAGCCCCTGCTGGCTCATCGACTGATAAAGCTGTTGCGCGAGTGCGCCCATCCACACCGGCTGATGCGCGCTTCGTGCGGCTTCGGTCGCGAGCCCGAGATCCTTCAGCATCAGGTTCGCCGCGAAGCCGCCCGCATAACCGCGCGCGGCCGGCGCCGTGTCGCTCACGCCCGGATACGGGTTGTAGGTGTCCGCGCTCCAGCAGCGGCCGGTCGACGTGTTGATGATGCCGGCCAGCACGGCTGGCTCGATGCCGAGCGCGGCGCCGAGCGCCATCGCTTCCGACACGCCCATCATCGAGATCCCGAGCAGCAGGTTGTTGCAGATCTTCGCGATCTGCCCGGTGCCGGTGCCGCCGCAATGCACCACGTTCTTGCCCATGTCGAGCAGCACGGGGCGGATGCGCTCGAACAGCTCGGCATCCGCGCCGACCATGAAGGTCAGCGTGCCGGCCTGCGCGCCGCCGGTGCCGCCCGACACGGGCGCGTCGGCGAGCGGGAAGTCGCGCTGTGCGGCCGCTTCGGCCACCGCGCGCACGGTGCCGGGGTCGATCGTGCTGCAGTCGATCAGCGTTGCGCCGGCGCGCGCGCCGGCCAGCACGCCGTCGTCGCCGAGGTAGACGGCGCGCACGTGCTGCGCGGCCGGCAGCATCGTGATCACGATCGTGCCGCGCGCGGCCGCGTCGCGCGGCGAGCCGGCCGCCGTCGCGCCTGCGCGTACCGCGGCGTCGACTGCGTTCGCGTCGAGGTCGAACACCGTCAGCGCGTGGCCGGCCTTGAGCAGGTTGGCGGCCATGGGGCCGCCCATGTTGCCGAGCCCGATGAATGCGATTTCCATGTGCGAGCCCCTCGATTAGCGCAACGCGATCGTCGTGTTCACGCCGCCGGCCGTCGCGTCGTCGTCGAACCAGCGCGCGGTGACCGTCTTCGTCTGCGTGTAGAACTGCACGACCTGCTTGCCGTACGGGCCGAGATCGCCGAGCTTCGAGCCGCGCGAGCCCGTGAAGCTGAAGTAGGGCACCGGCACCGGAATCGGGATGTTGATGCCGACCTGGCCGATGTCGATCTCGCTCTGGAACTTGCGTGCGGCCGCGCCGCTCTGCGTGAACAGCCCGACGCCGTTGCCCATCGGGTTGCGGTTGACGAGCGCGATCGCTTCGTCGAGCGTGTCGGCTTCGAGCACGACGACCACCGGCCCGAAGATTTCTTCCGTGTAGATCGACATGTCGGTCGTCACGCCCGAGAAGATCGTCGGGCCGACGAAGTTGCCGTGCTCGTAGCCGGGCACCTTCACGTTGCGGCCGTCGAGTTCGAGCTTCGCGCCGGCCTTCACGCCTTCGTCGATCAGCGCGGTGATGCGCGCATGCGCGGCCTTCGACACGACCGGCCCGACATCCGTGCCCGGCTCGTGGCCCGCGTTGATCTTCAGCGCCTTCGCCTTCTCGACGAGTTCGGGCAGCCAGTCGCGCGCCTGGCCGACGAGCACGACGACCGACGTCGCCATGCAACGCTGGCCGGCCGCACCGAAGCCCGCGCCGACAAGCGCGTTGATCGACTGCTCGCGATGCGCATCGGGCAACACGACCGCGTGGTTCTTCGCGCCCATCATCGACTGCACGCGCTTGCCGTGCTGGCTGCCGAGGTTGTACACGTGCGTGCCGACGCGCGTCGAGCCGACGAACGAGATCGCCTTGATGTCAGGATGCGTGCACAGGCGGTCGACCGCCGTCTTGCCGCCGTGCACGACGTTCAGCACGCCGGGCGGCACGCCGGCCTCGATCGCGAGTTCGACGAGCTGCATCGTCGACAGCGGATCCTGTTCCGACGGCTTCAGCACGAACGTGTTGCCGCAGACGATCGCCATCGGGAACATCCACAGCGGAATCATCCCGGGGAAGTTGAACGGCGTGATGCCGGCGCACACGCCGATCGGCTGGCGCAGCGTGTAGGTATCGACGCCGCCCGCGACGTTCTCCGCGAATTCGCCCTGCTGCAGCGTGCCGATCGAGCACGCGTGCTCGACCACTTCGAGGCCGCGGAAGATATCGCCCTGCGCGTCGGGCAGCGTCTTGCCTTGCTCGGCCGTCAGCGTGTGCGCGATCCGCTCGAGATTGCGGCGCACGAGATCCTGGAACTTCAGCATGATGCGCAGCCGCGCGCCGATCGGCGTCGTTTTCCACGTCTGGAATGCGCGCTGCGCGGACGCGATCGCGGCGTCGACCTCGTCGAGCGTCGCATACGGCACGCGGCCGATCGTTTCCTGCGTCGCGGGGTTGACGATGTCGCCCCATTCGGTGCTTTGCGATTCGACGAATGCGCCGTCGATCAGCAGCTTGGCGGTGGGCAGGGCGAGGGTGGTCTGGGGAACTGCGGCGTTCATGGAACTCTCCGGGATGGAAGCGGTGTTGCGATGAAAAAGGCCGCCCGTATCCGCCGCACGTGCAGGCACGGCGGACAAGCAGGACGAACTGGATCCGGTCGGCTACCGGCTGGCGCGCTCAGGCGCGCGGCGGCCGCATCAGTGCAGTACACCCGAGCGCGAACACGCCGAAGCCGACGAGGTACGCGATCACGTAGTGCGGCTGGCCGCCGCCGACCTTGAGCAGCGACGTCGCGATCATCGGCGCGAAGCCGCCGCCGATCACGCCGGCCAGCTGCACGGACAGCGAGATGCCGCTGTAGCGGATTTCCGCCGGGAACTGCTGCGCGAACAGCAGCGCTTCCGGCGCATAGAGGATCGGGAACACGACGCCGAGGCCGAGCACGATCGCCCACCACGCATACGACGTCTGCTGCGTGCCGAGCATCATGAAGAACGGCGCGGCGAACGCGCACATCAGCACGAGGCCGATCGCGAACATCCGGCGCTGGCCGATCTTGTCGCTCAGGTGGCCGCACAGCGGCATCGTGACGAGCGACAGCGCGGCGCCGGCCGTGATCGCGTGCAGCATCCCGGCCTTCGGCAGATGGAGCTGCTGGGTCGCGTAAGCGAGCGCGAACGTGACGACCATGTAGAACCACGTGTTCTCGGCGGCGCGCGCGCCGACGATCGTCAGCACCTCGCGCGGATGGCGGCGCAGCGCGGCCGTCACCGGCGACTTCTCGGCCTTGCCCTGGCGCTGCATCTTCTCGAAGTCGGGCGACTCGGGCACCTTCGCGCGGATGAACCAGCCGAGGCCGACGAGCGCGATGCTCGCGAGGAACGGCACGCGCCAGCCCCACGACAGCATGTCGGCTTCCGGCAGCGCGGCCACCGCGGCCATCGCGAGCGACGACAGGATCAGGCCGAGCCCGACGCCCGTTTGCGGCAGGCTGCCGAACAGCCCCTTGCGGCCCTTCGGCGCGTGTTCGACGGCCATCAGCACCGCGCCGCCCCATTCGCCGCCGACGGCCATCCCCTGCAGGAAGCGCATCGCGATCAGCAGCGCGGCGCCCCAGTAGCCGATGCTGTCGTACGACGGGATCAGCCCGATGATCATGCTCGGCACGCCCATCAGCAGCAGCGTGATCATCAGCATCGACTTGCGGCCGATCCGATCGCCGAAGTGGCCGAACACGATGCCGCCCATCGGCCGCCCGATGAAGCCGACCGCGAACGTGCCGAATGCGGCGAGCGTGCCGACGACGGGGTCCAGCGACGGGAAGAAGATGCGGTTGAACACGAGCGCGGCGGCCGTGCCGTAGAGGAAGAAGTCGTACCACTCGATCGTGGTGCCGGCCATGCTGGCCCAGCCGGCCAACAGGTAGTGCTTCGCGGTGCGGGCGGGTGCCGGCGTCGCGACTGTCGCATGCTCATCGAGGGTGGATCGCGTCCGCATGGTGTCTCCGTGGTGGGTGCCGCGGCTCGTGGTCCGCAGGTCACGGTCGAGTATAGTTATGCGCAGATTCATCATGTACCGATAAAGAAACCGGTTGGATGTGCATTTATGCATATCGACGGCCGGCCCGGAGACTCCAGCCCTTTTTCCTCGCCGATGCGACATGCCACCGAGCCGGTTTCCGGCAACCTGAACTGGGACGACCTGCGTTTCTTCCTCGAAGTCGCGCGCACGCAGCGCGCGAGCGGCGCCGCGAAGCGGCTCGGGGTCGACTACACGACCGTCGCGCGGCGCGTTCGCGCGCTCGAGGCCGCGATGGGCACGCTGCTGTTCGACAAGTCGCGCTCCGGCGGCTTCACGCTGACGGCCGAAGGGCAGCGGCTCGTCGCGTATGCCGACGCGATGGAGACGACCGTGCAGTCCGCATGCGACCAGGTCGCGAACACCGGCGAGGCGCTGTCGGGCCACGTGCGGATCGGGTCGACCGAAGGGTTCGGCTGCTTTTTCCTGGCGCCGCAGCTCGCGCAGTTTCGCGCCGCGCATCCGCATGTGACGGTCGACCTGCTGCCGGTCCCGCATTTCGTCAACCTGCCGAAGCGCGAGGCCGATCTGGCGATCACGCTCGAGCGGCCGGAGCGCGGGCCTTACGTGTTCACGAAGCTGTGCGACTACCAGTTGCGGCTCTACGCGACGCGCGACTATCTCGCGAACCACGCGCCGATCGCGTGCACGGACGATCTCGCGCGGCACGCGTTCATCAGTTATGTCGACGATCTCGCGTTCAGCAACGAACTGCTGTACCTGGACCGCGCGGTGCCGGGCGCGACGGCCGGGCTGCGCACGACGAGCGTGATCGCGCAATATTTCGCGGCGCTGCAGGGCGGCGGGCTCGCGATCCTGCCGTGCTTCATGGCGGCCACGCAGCCGGCGCTGGTGCCCGTGCTGCCGGACGACGTGGTCGTCACGCGGTGCTTCTGGCTGACCTGCCGCGAGGATCTGCGCAAGCTGCGGCGCGTGACCGCGCTGTGGGATTACCTGCGCGCGGCGGCGGATGCGAACCGGGAATTGCTGATGGGGGAGTCGGGGACGTTGAAATTCGTCGGCGAGGCTGGTTAGCCGGTGACTGAAGCGGCGGCGATTCGCGCGGCGATCGCGGCAGCGGTGCTCGCGCGGCACAAGGCGGGCGCGAGGGCTATCATCGCGTCATGTCCGCACCGGCAGCCGCCAGGAGAGTGTCGTGGAAATTCATTCGCAATGGACGTTCGATTGCCGGCCCGAGCATGTATGGCCGCATTTCCTCCATGCGCGGATGGACGATACGCGGCCGCTGCTGTTTCGCCTCGGCGTGCCGAAGCCGGTCAGTTGCCGCGTGCTCGAAGGCACGCCGGCCGTCGGTAATACGCGGCAATGCACGACCGATCGCGGCACGATCGACCAGCGGATACTCGTGCTCGACGAGAATCGCCGGCTGCGTTACCGGATGGTGTCGTCGACGGTCTGGTGCCGGGCTTGGGTCGAGCTGCTCGAAGACGAATTCACGCTTGCGCCGATCGAAGGGGGCAGGACGCGTGTCGAGCGGCGCACCGTGTTCAGCGCGCGCGGAATCTTCAAGCCGGTCAGGCAGATCGGCTTATGGCTCGCATTGCAGCAGGCCCACCGGTATGCGGCGCGCAACTGGCGGCGCCTCGCGATTGCGGCGAAGGGGCGTTCCGCCGCGACGGAACGGGCGCCCGGGGCCTAGCGCCTACGCGTAATAGATTCGCCCGATATCGGTGTCGCGCATTTGCCCCGTGCGTTCGGCTTCCTCGCGCGCGACGCTGAAATCGCGCGTGCACAGATCCGGGCGGCCGAGCGCATTCAGGATGCTCGACGTGCGCCACGCCGGCAGCCAGTCGGACCACGAGAGCCGCACGCCGATGATCAGCGCCAGCAGCGTACCCACCATCAGTGGCCCGCCCAGCAGCATGGCCAGATCGAGTTCGAGGTCGGAAAACCCGCCGTCCCCGGTCCAGAGCACCAGGAGCATCATCGGGATCAGCAGACAGTTCATGCCGATGAACAACCATTTCCACGCCAGCCAGAGGCTGTGCGTCATGCCGGCCAGCCCGGTCTCTCCGCAGGCGTAATCCATGACCAGATAGCGCCTGTCGGGAGACGACAGCGCAAACAGGCGACCCTGTCGATCGATGACGGCGACGACTTCATCGCCGACCTCGAAGCATTGCCCGCCCAGAAATCCACGATACGTTTTCCCGCCGATTTCGATTTCCACCGGGAGTTTGGCCAGGAGAATCCTGCCGTTCTTGCCGACGGTCACGTAGGCGTTCTGCGATGCGAAGGTCTTGCTGTCGCGGATATTCGCATACGACCACGTTGCCGGATGCTCGACCTTGTCGGCGTCGGCGTTCAGTTTGGCAAGGATGCTGTCTTCGTTGCCTTGCTGAAAAACCAGCGCATTGGCCGCGGCGCCGTTGCCGGTCAGCGCGGCCATGATCGGCACCACGTTGTGCGTGAACCAGTAGCCGAGCGAGCGCTTCCTGGCTTCCGGGTCGACTGGCTGCAACAGGTGGGCTTCGGAACTGTCTTGATCCGGGCGTTCGAGAAAGCGCAACGCGGTCAGTTTGCCTTCGACCAGATGTAGGGGAGATGACATGCGGGCAGGCGAAACGGAATGACGATGGACGCAGAGTCTACCAGTGGCCCGTGCGCCCGTGCGTCCGTGCCGCCGGCACCGGCCGTTGTGCAACCGTGTGACGCGTGCATACGGCTTGCGGCCGGCCCGATTGCGTGGTTCGCGCAATCATCGGCCGATGCGGCGCTCAAGCCGGGCAGTCGAGCCGATCAGCGAGTTCGTTCAGGTCCCTGACGTCGAAGTCCCACGCGTCTTCTGCTTGCAGGTCGGTCGTCTGGCCGGGCCCGTGTTCGGTCGGCCGCAGCACGAATGCGGTCGACAGCCCGAGCCGGCGTGCGGCGGCGAGATCGCCGTTGTGCGCCGCGACCAGGCACAGCTCGGCCGGCGCGACGCCGAGAATCTCGACCGTGTCGCTGTACACCTGCGGCGAAGGTTTGTACGCGCGGACGACTTCCGCGCCGAGAATCGCGTCCCACGGCAGCCCTGCGCGCTTGGCGACGTCGACCATCAGCCGGATGTTGCCGTTCGACAGCGGCGCGATGATGAAGCGTTGCTTCAGCCGGTGCAGCGCGGCGACGGCGTCGGGCCACGGGTCGAGGCTGTGCCACGCGAGGTTGAGCGCATCGATGTCCGCGTCGGGCACGTCGACGATCCCGTAGCGGTCGAGCGTGCGGACGAGGTTCTCGCGATGCAGCACGTCGAGCCGCACGTAGCGGCGGCGCCCGCTGCGGATTTGCTCCATCGACGGCGAATATTCGGCCCGCCACGCATCGGCGAACTCGACCGGATCGAGCGCCGGCGCGTGGCGATCCAGGAAGGTGGCGGCACCGCGTGCGACGCCGCTTCTCCAGTCGACGATCGTTCCGAAGACATCGAAAACGAGCGCCTTGATTTCGGTGGGGTTCGTCATGGTGATCCAGTGAAGGTCGTTCGATGAGGACACACGTCGCCGTGCCGCCGGAATGCGCGACGCCGGTTCGATCGACATTGAATCACGGATACGAAAACGCGGCTTGGCGGGGCCGCGATGTTGTCCGGGTGCCGCTGGAACGGATACAAAGACAGCGTGGGCGCGCGCCGCCGGAGGGAAATCCCGCGGTCGCGCGCGCCGGGCCCCGGTCAGCTCCTGTCGTACGAGAACTGGATGCCGGCCGTGCCGCCGGTTTCGATGAACAGGTTGATGAACGCCGGCACGGTGGCGCTGCGCGCCCAGTCGCGCTGCAGTTCGCAGAACAGTTGCGCGACGCTGATCATCTGCCCGCCGGCCTGCTCGATGCGGCGCAGCGCCGCCTCGTGCGCGGCGACCGACGTGCCGCCGACGGCATCGACGACCACGTACACCTCGTAGCCGGCCTTCAGCGCGTCGAGGGCCGGGAACGTCAGGCACGCTTCGGTCCACAGCGCGGTCATGATCAGTTTCTTGCGGCCGGTCGCCTCGACGGCCTTGCGGAATTCGACGTCTTCCCACGAGTTGATGCTCGTGCGGTCGTAGGTCGGATAGCCTTCGAGCGCCGCGCGCAGTGGCGGGATCGGCGGCTTGTTCAGGCCTGTCTTCACGTTGACGGTCGAATGGACGATCGGCAGGCCGTACGCGACGGCCGCCTTCGACGCGCCGACGATGTTGTTGATCAGCAGTTGGCGATCCATCGATGCGATGGAGTTCACCTGGACCGGCTGGTAATCGATGACGATGAACGCCGCATTCTGCGGGGTGAGCAGGTGGTCGTTCGCGGGGTCGCGAATCGGTTCGCTTGCCATGGTTGCCTCCAGAGACAGTGCAGGAAGTGAGGGGGGAGTGCCACGCTCGGTGAATCGGGCGGGCTGCCGGCGGAGCCGGATGAAACGATCCCGGCCACCGCGACAACATCGATCCACGTCGAAAAACAATGCTATTCGCGCAACAACCGGCGTTCCAGTCCCTTAAAATGCCGTCAGTGTTCTATGAGTGGAACAATCATGGATGACCTGAACGACCTCTACTATTTCGTGAAGGTGGTCGAGCATGGCGGGTTCACGCAGGCCGGGCGCGCGCTGGATGTCCCGAAATCGACGCTGAGCCGGCGTATCGCGGCGCTGGAGGCGAAGTACGACGTGCGGCTGCTGCAGCGCACGACACGTCATTTCACGGTCACGGACATCGGGCGCGAATTCTACGAGCGCTGTCACGCCGTGCTGGTCGAAGCCGACGCCGCGCGCGAGGTGATCGAGCGCCGGCACGCGGAGCCGCGCGGCATCGTCCGCGTGAGCTGCCCGACCGCGCTGCTCGAATATCGCGTGAGCGAACTGGTCGCGCGCTTCATGGCCATTCATCCGCAGGTGCACGTGCATCTCGAGGCGACGAACCGCCGCGTCGACCTGCTGAGCGAAGGGTTCGACCTTGCGCTGCGCGTGCGCTTCCCGCCGCTGGAGGACAGCGATCTCGTGATGCGCATCCTCGCCGACAGCCCGCAGCGGCTGGTGGCCGCGCCGCAATGGCTGGACGGGCGCGCTGCGCTGTCGGACCCGGCCGAGCTGGCCGGCGCGCCGAGCCTCGACTGGGGGCCGGCGCGGCATCACGTGTGGCAACTGGTCGGACCGAACGGCGAGCACGCGCAGTTGCGCCACCATCCGCGCTTCATCACCGACGACATGCACGCGCTGCGCGACGCGGCGATTCACGGCGTCGGCATCGTGCAGTTGCCGTGCATGGTCGTCGAGGGCGACCTGCGCAACGGCACGCTGGTCGACGTGTTGCCCGGATGGGCGCCGAAGGGCGGTGTGGTGCACGCGGTGTTTCCGTCGCGGCGCGGGCTGCTGCCGCGCGTGCGCCTGCTGATCGACTTCCTGGCCGAACACATCCGCAAGGATTGACGGGCGGCGCGCCGCGTTCGGCGCGTCGCAGCGTGTCGGTCGCGGCCGCGATCGATGCACCGAGGGCCGTGGCGCGGACGGTTGAAGCGGGATTGAAGCGGGCGCAAAGCAGGGCGCCGCCACACGCCGACGAACCGGTTTCGACAGCGCGCATGGCGGTGCCCGAGGCCGTCGCGCGGCGCGCAAGTCTTTCGGCAAGCTGACCGGCGCACGAGAGCGGCACGGCAACCGCGCGTAAGCCCTGATGCATGCGGATTCGCGGGTTGTCACGGATTGGTGTTAAATACATTTCGGCGCGCCTTGGCTCGGCGCGAAAACGGGGCGCATCGGGTATCAGCGTAAACCCGGGGCGAAAACGGCACGAAGGATCGAAAACGAATCGGGCGCATCAGACCCGATCGGACAGACGGCAGGATTCAACTTGAATACCGAACCGCAAAGTTCTCGTTACAGCCTCGGGCTCGCGGCGGAAGTGCTCGCGTCCGAGCAGAGCGTGCTGAGGCTGATCACGCGCAACACACCGCTGCCGGAGCTGTTGATCGAAGTCTGCCGGCGCGCCGAGACTTTGCTCGGCGACGGCGCATCGTGCACGATCCTGCTGCTCGATACGGACGGCGTGCACGTGCGTGTCGGCGCGGCGCCGTCGTTGCCCGCGCAGTACAGCGCCGCGATCGACGGCGCGTCGATCGGGCCCGCCGCGGGCTCGTGCGGCACGGCGATGTACGAGCGCCGGATGATTGCCGTCGAGGACATCGAAACCGATCCGCTGTGGGCCGACTACCGTTCTGTCGCGTTGCCGCTGGGCCTGCGCGCGTGCTGGTCGGTGCCGTTCCTCGACGAGGCAGGCGCCGTGCTCGGCGCGTTCGCCGTCTATCACCGCACGCCGCGCCGGCCGAGCGACGAGGAAACCGCCCTGTTGCGCGATATCGGCAACAGCGTCGGCCTCGCGGTTCACCAGGACCGGATGGTGCGGCAGCTCGCGCGCAGCGAGGAACATCACCGGCTCGTCGTCAACAGCCTGAACGAAGGGATTCTCGTCGTGTCGCGCGACGGCGTCGTGGTCGCGAGCAACCCGAGCGCGGACCGGATGATGCGCGTGAAGGGCGACCTCGTCGGCCGCCGGCTGTCGACGGTGATCCTGCGCAAGCTGCGCGAGGACGGCACGCCGATCGCGCCGGACGACTGGCCGAGCCGGCTCGCGCTCGAGACGGCCACGCCGATGCTCGGTTACACGGTCGGCTTCGGCCTGGCGGACGGCGACATCATCTGGGTGCGCGGCAACGCAGTGCCGATCGTGAGGCCGGGCGAGACGCAGGCCGACTCGGTGCTCGTGTCGTTCAACGACATCGGCCCGGTGCGCGAAGCGCAGCAGCAGTTGCGCTACCTGGCGACACGCGATGCGCTGACGGGCCTCTATAACCGCCGCTGGCTCGCCGACCGGATGCGCGAGCTGTTCGGCAGGCAGGATGCGGCGGCCGGGCCCGCGCGCGTCGCGATCCTGTTCATCGATCTCGTCGGCTTCAAGAAGGTCAACGACACGGCCGGCCACGACGCCGGCGACGCGCTGCTGCGCAGCGTCGCGTCGCGGCTCGCGGGCTGCGTAGGCAGCCGGCATGCGCTCACGCGCGTCGGCGGCGACGAGTTCGTGATCCTCGTCGACGACTGTGACGATCCCGACCGTCTCGCGGTGCTCGCGCGCGAGGTGATCGATGCGATCGCGAAGCCGTTCGCGGTCGCGAACAACGAGTACTGGCTCGGCGTGTCGATCGGCATCAGCGTCGCGCCGCGCGACGGCGACGACGCGGTCACGCTGATGCGCAATGCCGATTCGGCGATGTACGACGCGAAGCAGCGCGGCCGCAATCACTTCACGTTCTTTACCGCGCAGCTCAATCTGCGGCTGCAGCGTCGCTTCGCGGTCGAGCAGTCGCTGCGGCGCGCGCTCGCGTCGGACATGCTGCGGCTCGCGTACCAGCCCGTCGTCGATGCGCGCAGCGGCCGCACGGTCGGTGCCGAGGCGCTGCTGCGCTGGACGAGCCCCGAACTCGGGCCGATGTCGCCGTCGGAATTCATTCCGATTGCCGAAGATACGGGGCTGATCGTCGCGATCGGCCAGTGGGTGCTCGAAACCGCATGCCGCCAGGCGGCCGAATGGCGCCGCACGATCGCGCCCGACCTGATGGTGGCCGTCAACCTGTCGCCGCGGCAGTTCCACGAAGGGCTCGTCGAATCGGTCGCCCGCTGTCTCGCGCAAACGCGGCTCGACCCGTCCGCGCTCGAACTCGAGATTACCGAAGGACTGCTGATGAACGACACGGACACCGTGCTGCCGATGCTCGAAGCGCTCACGGACATGAACGTGCGGATCTCGGTCGACGATTTCGGCACCGGCTATTCGTCGCTCGCGTACCTGAAGCGCTTTCCGCTGCACAACCTGAAGGTCGACCGTTCGTTCGTGTCGGGCGTGCCCGATCATCACGACTCGGTCGCGATCACGCAGGCCGTCGTCGCGATGGCGCATTCGCTCGGGATGAAGGTCACGGCCGAAGGCGTCGAGACGCAGGCGCAATCGCGGTTCCTGCAGCAGATCGGCTGCGACATGCAGCAGGGCTACCTGTTCAGCCGGCCGCTCGACCCGAACGACTACGCGCGCCGGCTCGGCGCCGCGTGAGCGCGGCGCGCGGGCCAGGGCCCGTTATCGGCGGGAACCGGCGCTAGTCGTCGCGCGGCGCGCCGAACCCTGCGGCGCCTGGCGGCGGCGTCGCATCGATCTCGACGCGGTTCTTGCCTTCGTGCTTCGCGCGATAGAGCGCGCGGTCGGCCGCCTCGATCAGCACGGTCGTCGGCAGGCCGGGCGCCGGCACGATGCTCGCGCCGCCGATGCTGATCGTCACGGTATTGCCCGTCGACGAATGCGCGTGCCGCAGCCGGAGCGCCTCGACCGCGAGACGGATCTTCTCGCCGAGCAGCCGTGCGGCGCCCGGCGACGAGGCCGGCATCACGACCGCGAATTCCTCGCCGCCGAAGCGCGCGGCGAGATCGCCGGACTGCCCGAGACAGCGCTCGATGGTCGACGCGATCTGCTTGAGCACGCTGTCGCCGGACACGTGCCCGTACGTGTCGTTGTACAGCTTGAAATTGTCGACGTCGATCATCAGCAGCGACAGCTCGCTGCGTTCGCGCGTGCCGCGCCGCCATTCGGCGGCCAGGTATTCGTCGAGATAACGGCGGTTCGACAGCCCGGTCAGCCCGTCCGAGTGCGTGAGGCGCCGCAGTTCGAGATTGGCCTCGAGCAGTTGCTGCTGCGATTGCCGCAGCGCGCGATAGGCCTCGTCGCGCTGCAGCAGGTTCATGTACGAGCGCGAGTGATAGCGAATGCGCGCGACGAGCTCGATGCGGTCGGGCAGCTTCACGAGGTAGTCGTTCGCGCCGGTCGCGAACGCGGCGCTCTTGATCACGGGCTCTTCCTGCGTCGACAGCACGATGATCGGCACGTCGCGCGTCGCCGGATTCGAGCGGTACGCCTTCACGAGGCTCAGCCCGTCGGTGCCGGGCATCACGAGGTCCTGCAGGATCACGGTCGGCCGCGTTTCGATCGCGGTGGCCATCGCGTCGTCCGAGCGCGGGCAGTAGTGGAAGTCGATGCCTTCCTCGTCGACGAGCGCGCGCCGTACGGCTTCCGCGACGATCGTCTGGTCGTCGACCAGCAGCACCATTGCCGGCACATCGGCGGGCGGCGTGTACGGGCCGCCCGGCGGGCGGGTCAGGTCGCTAGTCATGATCGATGCGGGTCGTTGCAAGGGCAGGCATGGGTGTTGCGCGTGTTCATCGTCGGGATCAGATCCGCGCGAGTGCCGCCAGCTCGCCCGCGATGCGTCCGAGCGGCAGGATCGCGCGCGCCGCGCCGAGCGTTGCGGCCGCTTTCGGCATGCCGTACACGGCGCTCGTCGCCTCGTCCTGCGCGATCGTATGGCAGCCCTTCATCCGCAGCGCCTTCAGGCCGATCGCGCCGTCGCGTCCCATCCCCGTGAGCAGCACGCCGATCGCGCGGCCGGGCCAGTGCTCGGTCAGGCTGTTGAAGAACACGTCGACCGACGGCCGATACGGCGTGGCGGCCGGCTCGCGCGTGTATTCGAGCGTGCCGGCGCGGGTGATGCGCAGGTGATCGTCGGTCGCGGCGAGCAGTGCGACGCCCGGCTGCGGGCGGTCGCCTTCGCGCGCGACGCGCACGGCGAGCGGCGTCTGGCCGTCGAGCCATTGCGCCATGCCTTCGGCGAACGCGCGGTCGACGTGCTGCACGATCACGATCGGCGCGTTGAAATCGGCCGGCAGGCCGCCGAGGACGGACGCGAGCGCGCCGGGGCCGCCGGCCGATGCGCCGATCGCAATCAACGGGCCGCCGCTGCCGCGGGGGGCCGTGTCGGCGACGCGCGAGCCGCCCGGCGCATCGAGCAGGCGGCCGATCTGGTCGATCTTCGCGAGCAGCAACCTGGTCGTGTCGCCGGCCGCGCCGTCGCCGAGCCGCGGCGTGTCGACCGCGTCGAGCGCGCCGGCGCCCATTGCCTCGTACACGCGCCACGCGTTCGCGCCGATACAGCTTGTCACGATCAGGATCGCGCACGGTCGTTCGGATCGCGTGATCCGCCGCGTCGCTTCGATTCCGTCGAATTTCGGCATGATCAGGTCCATCAGCACGACGTCGGGCGGCTGCGCGGCGCACAGTTCGACGGCTTGCGCGCCGTCGGTCGCGACCCACAGCACGCGGTGCTCGGGCCGACGCGCGATCGCGCGGCGCATCGCCTCGACGGCAAGCGGGAGGTCGTTGACGATGCCGATGTTCACAAGCGGAATTCTCCGGTCGGTTCGTAGTGTTGGAGGTAGGCCGGGTTCATGGAAGGGGCTGCCTGTTCGGCGCCGCCGGACGGCATCGGCGGCCGGACGGCACGGCATTCTTTTTGGTTGGCGACGCCCCGAATGCTGTCATGCGGCGCGGGCGGCGGCAATCGAAAAATTTGCGCATTGCGCCGTTTCAGTGCGTTTCCTCTATGACGATGCGGCGTTTCCGGCCGGTAACGGAACCGGGCCGGCGCACGCGTGGATGCCACGGCCATGTGAGCTCGCCACGGCAGGCCGCCGAAGCACGCATGTTACCGTGCCGGCTTCGACAAAAAGGACGAGGAGATTCGGATGACCGCGCCCGACACCACGCTCGTCAGCCGCGACCCGCACGCGCCGGTCGTGATCGAACGCGACGGCCGGTTGCTGTACCAGATCGACATCGAGAGCGGGCACGCATCGTTCTACCGCGAGTTTCCGGTCGAGCCCGACGCGGTACGGGTGCTGCGCGACGACCCAGAGCGCTACTACTTCCTGTTCGCGGCGCTTCACCATCCGTACCAGTTGCGCGCGACGAACCTGTCCGACGCCGAGCGCGAACGCTACTTCAGCACGATCCTGTTTGCGGGCCGCGACGACGTCGAAGCGTTCCTGACGCAACTCGACCGCGACAGCAACGGCGCCGTGGCTAACCTGTTGAGGATCTTCACGCAGGCCGACTACGGGCAACTGCGCGCGGGCCGGTGGTTCGGCGCGGGCGCCGGCACGCCGGCCGCGTAGCGGCACCCGGACGGGCAACCGGCCGCGCACCGCATGCGCGGCCGCGCCGTCAATGGCTGCGCGCGTACCCCTGGATCAGCGCGCGCATCATTCCTTCGACCGTCGCGTCGAGCAGGTCGGCTTCCTGCTCGGCTTCCTCGACGAGCGCGGCATAGGCGGTCGCGAGCGTCACGCGGTCGACTTCATGGCGCTGTTCCATCAGCGTCACCATCCCGTCCTTCGCCAGATGAGCGGAGAACGCGCGGCTGCCGATGGTCTGGAATACGTCAATCATGGCGGCTCTCCCGTACGTTGCAGATGCTTTCCAGTGTAGTCGGCGCACCGGGGCTCCGCCACGCGCGGCGGCCCGTGCCGGCGGCCGCCGGCCGGTGCGAATGCAGGGAAGCGCGCGTCGCCGAGCGCGCGCCCGCGCCGGCCGACCGGCGATCGATTCGTCCGACGAAACACCGCTGACACACGTCCCGTGCACGGTATCCGCATGCTTCAACGTTTACCCGAATCGGTAAATCGTCGACTTTTTATCGATAAAGTCTCGTGTTAGATTTTGCCGTCCGAACCCGGTCCAAACCGGGCAGGCGGCGCGCCGCGAAGGCGCCGCGCGTCCAACACAAGGAGGAGCAATGCTGGTGCTGATTGGGGTGCCGATCGTCGTGATCGGTTTCGCGCTGCGCTTCAATGCGCTGCTGGTGGTCACGATCGCGGGGCTCGCAACGGGGCTCGCGGGCGGGCTGAATCTCGTCGACATCGTCAGCGCGTTCGGCAAGGCGTTCACCGAAAACCGCTACATGGGGCTCATCTGGCTGACGCTGCCGGTGATCGCGCTGCTCGAACGCAACGGGCTCAAGGAGCAGGCGAAGCGGATGATCTCGCGCGTGCAGGCGGCGACCACGGGCCGCGTGCTGATGCTGTACTTCGTGCTGCGCCAGGCGACGGCCGCGCTCGGCCTCACGTCGCTCGGCGGCCATGCGCAGATGGTGCGGCCGCTGATCGCGCCGATGGCCGAAGCCGCCGCCGTCAACCGATATGGCGAGCTGCCCGAGTCGGTCCGCCAGCAGATCCGCGCGCATGCGTCGGGCGCCGACAACGTCGCCGTGTTTTTCGGCGAGGACATCTTCATCGCGATCCAGTCGATCCTGCTGATCAAGGGCTTTCTCGAACAGAACGGGATCGCCATCGAGCCGCTGCACCTGTCGGTGTGGGCGATCCCGACCGCGATCGCCGCGCTGCTGATCCACTGCACGCGCCTCGCGCTGCTCGATCGCCGGCTCGCGCGTGGATTCGGCCTGCTGGCACAGGAGGGTGCGCGATGATCCGCCTCGAATCGCTGTATACGCTCGCGGGGCTGATGTTCGCCGCGTTCGCGTGCTTCAACCTGACGGACCGCACGAACCCGCGCCGCGTCGTCAATTTCGCGTTCTGGGCGGTCTACGCGGTCACGTTCCTGTTCGGCGCGCTGCTGCCGCATTTCGTGACGGGCTGCCTCGCGATCGCGCTCGCGGTGATCGCCGGCTCGGGCAAGCTCGGCCGCGGCAAGTCCGACGAAGCAGGAGACGCGGCGGCAACACGGCGCGAGTCGCTCGCGCAACGCTTCGGCAACCGGCTGTTCCTGCCCGCGCTGCTGATTCCGGCGGTCACGCTGATCGGCACGTTCGCGCTGAAGCGCGTGCCGTTCGTCGATCCGAAGAGCGTGACGCTGATCTCGCTCGTGCTCGGCACGATCGTCGCGTTCGTCGTCGCGCTCGCGATGCTGCGCGATTCGCCCGTGCATGCGCTGAAGGAAGCGCGCCACACGATGGACGCGGTCGGCTGGGCCGCGATCCTGCCGCAGATGCTCGCGGCGCTCGGCGCGCTGTTCGCGGTCGCCGGCGTCGGCGGCGTGGTGTCGGGGCTCGTGAAGGACTGGGTGCCGATCGATTCGCCGTTCGCGGTCGTCGCGGCCTATACGGTCGGCATGGCGCTGTTCACGATGATCATGGGCAACGGCTTCGCCGCATTTCCGGTGATGACGGCCGGCATCGGTCTGCCGCTGATCGTCCACCAGTTCCACGGCAACCCGGCGATCGTCGGCGCGATCGGGATGCTGAGCGGCTTCTGCGGTACGTTGATGACGCCGATGGCCGCGAACTTCAATATCGTGCCGGCGGCGCTGCTCGAACTGAAGGACAAGAACGGCGTAATCAAGGCGCAATGGCCGACGGCCGTGCTGCTGCTGGCCGTGAACACGCTGCTGATGGTTGCGTTCGCCTTCCGCTTCTGACTCGATGGACGAGATCCTCATGACCGACCGACTCACACCCGAACTCGCGTCGAAATTCGCGTCGCTCGCGCTCGCGCACCTGACCCGCGAATATCCGAACAAGCTCACGCATTCGCTCGAAGGCCCGCGCGACGTGCAGGGGCCGCGCGCGCTGCATCCGATCTTCTACGGCAGCTACGACTGGCACTCGTGCGTGCACGGCTACTGGCTCGTGCTGCGCGTGCTCGAACGCTATCCGGCGCTGCCGGAAGCCGAGCGCATCGTCGCGATCGTCGACGCGCACTTCACCGACGCGAACGTCGCCGGCGAGCGCGCGTACCTCGCGCTGCCGCACAACAGCGGCTTCGAACGGCCGTACGGCTGGGCGTGGCTGCTGGCGCTGTCCGCGCAACTCGAACGGCTCGCGCTGAAGGGCGCGCTGCCGCAGGCCGCGCGCTGGGCGAAGACGCTGGCGCCGCTCACCGACCTGTTCGTGGCGCGCTTCGAGACCTTCCTGCCGAAGGCGACCTATCCGCTGCGCGTCGGCACGCACTTCAACACCGCGTTCGCGCTGGCTCTTACGCTCGACTTCGCGCGCGACACGCAGCGCGACGGGCTCGCGGCGCTGATCGTCGATACCGCGAAGCGCTGGCACCTGAACGACGTCGCGTGCCAGGCGTGGGAGCCGTCGGGCGACGAATTCCTGTCGCCTGCGCTGATGGAGGCCGAGCTGATGCGGCGCGTGCTGCCGGCGGCCGAATTCGACGGCTGGTTTGCGCGCTTTTTGCCCGATCTCGCGCGCGGTGAGCCGGCGACGCTGTTCGAGCCCGTGACGGTCAGCGACCGCAGCGACGGCAAGATCGCGCACCTCGACGGGCTGAACCTGAGCCGCGCGTGGTGTCAGCGTGCGCTCGCCGGCGCGCTGCCGGAAGGCGATGCGCGGCGCGCGAAGCTGCTCGACGCGGCCGACCGGCATCTCGCGAGCGCGCTTGCGCACGTGGCCGGCGATTACATGGGCGAGCACTGGCTCGCGACGTTCGCGTTGCTCGCGCTGGAAGCGTAGCGCGCGAGCGAGCGCGCGAAACCCTGCCGGCGGCAAGGTCATCGGCGCGCGGCTATACTCGCCGCTCGGGCCGTTTCGCGCAGCAACCATCGCGCGAAGCGGCCATCCGCCAGTTCGCCGCCTCTTCATGGACAAGCTCATTTTCTACGTCGCCGCGATCCACGGGCTCGCCGGCCCCGTGTCGATCGTGTCGCACGCGACGTCGCACGACCGCTGGACCGACGACGATGTCGAGGTCACGCGCGACGAAACCGAATACCGCTTCGACAACGGCGCGATCGTGCGCCGCTCGGTCGAGCAGGATCGCGCGCCGTCCGATCTGCTGTGCGCCGAATGCTGGATCGATTACGACGTGCTCCGCCATCCCGATGCGCAGCCGGTCAGCCCGTCGCGGCTGACGTTCGACAACGCATGCCGCGAAACCTTCTGGCTGCGCTACCACCTCGCGTGAACGGGCGTGAGGTGCCGGGTTATCGACTCGAACCGACGCCGTTCGGCGACGTGAACGATTCGGGGCTCGGCTGCAAGGCCACCACATCGGAAAACATCGATGTAAATGCGGCTGATTTTTTTGCGTTTTCGAACGTAATTGCGCGAATTGGCGACAATCTCGCAAAAAAATCAAATGCTTCTTGTGCTGATTCGGTCCGACTTTTGTGGGCCGCGCGGCTGCCTTTGCGTCGTATGCAACACCGCTTTCCATTGCCCGGCCGGCGCGCGGCGGCGGCGACTCGATACACTTCCGTACCGGTTGGACGGGCCCCGGCAACCAGGCCCCGAGCAAGGAGACAGGACACGATGGACACCCAACGCGCAGCGGTCGTCACGTACCGCGGCAATGCGATCGAGAACAGGCACGTTGCCCATGTGGCGGTGGTGGATGCAAGCGGCCGGTTGCTGGCCCGGTTCGGCGATCCGTTCCGGATGACGCTGGCGCGCTCGGCGGCCAAGCCGGCCCAGGCGCTGTCGGTGATCGAGACGGGCGCGCCCGAGCGGTTCGGCTTCGACGACGCGGACATCGCGCTGATGTGCGCGTCGCACAGCAGCGAGGACCGCCACATCGACCGCACGCGGGCGATGCTCGCCAAGGTCGCCGCGCACGAATCGGATTTGCGTTGCGGCGGCCATCCGCCGTTGTCCGATGCGGTGTACCGGTCGTGGATCAAGCGCGACTACACGCCGACCGGCGTGTGCAGCAATTGTTCGGGCAAGCATGTCGGGATGCTGGCCGGCGCACAGGCGATCGGCGCCGCGATGGCCGATTACCATCTGCCCGACCACCCGATGCAGGTGCGCGTGAAGCATGTCGTGGCCGATGCGTGCGGCTTGCGCGACGACGAAGTCGACTGGGCGATCGACGGGTGCAACCTGCCGACGCCGGCGTTTTCGCTGGATCGGCTGGCGCGCCTCTACGCGTCGCTGGCCGACGGCGCGGACACGGTGGAAGCGGGCGGCGAGATCAGCGATCGCGTTCGCGCGCTGGCGCGCATTCATCGTGCGATGACGGCGCATCCGGAACTGGTCGCCGGCGACGGGCGTTATTGCACGGTGCTGATGAACGCGTTCGACGGGCAGGTGGTCGGCAAGCTGGGCGCCGATGCGTGCTACGGGCTCGGCGTGCGTGCCTCGGAAAACACGCGGCGACTCGGCGCCGACGGTGCGCTCGGCATCTCGGTGAAGATCGAGGACGGCAACCTCGACGTGCTCTACATGGTCGTCAGCGAGATTCTCGATCGGCTGCAGATCGGTACGTTCGTGCAGCGCGCGCAACTGGCCGGCTTCCACCGGCCGCGGATGCTCAACACGCAGGGCGTCGTGATCGGGCACGCCACGTTCCCGTTCGAACTGCAGCCGGCCTGAAGGCCGTAACCGCGCCGATGCCGCCGGCCCTTGAACCGGGACGGCCGCGCGCATCGGCGCCCGCCGGCCGATCGACATGAACGCGAACACGAACGCCCGCGCTACCCGCGAGCGCCGCGAATCTTCGCCAGTTCGACGTCCGACAGCTCGCCGATCTGCGCGAGATGTTCCGCGAGAAAGTCCTTCAGCACGCGCAGCTTCGCCGAGCTGCGCCGGTTCGCCAGATACGCGATGTAGATGAATTCGCCCGTCAGCCGGTTCTGCAGCCGGTAGCGCGGCAGCACGGCCTCGAGCTGGCCGTTCGCGAGCAGGTCGCGCACCAGCCAGATCTCGAATTCCGCGATGCCGAGCCCCGCGCAGGTCGCTTCGAGCAGCAGCTCCGAATGGTCGGTGACGAGATTGCCGGCCGGCAATACGCTGTGCTGCGCGTCGCCGTTCGCGAGAATCCAGCGCGGATCGCCTTCCGGGTGCACGTAGCGCAGGCAGTTGTGGTGCTTCAGGTCGTCCGGTGTCGACGGGCGCCCGCAGCGATCGAGATAACCGGGCGTCGCGCACAGGATGCTGTCGTTGCGCGACAGCCGGTGGACGACCAGGTTGTCCAGGTAGTTCTCGCCTTCGTGTATGTCGAGATCGAAGCCGCCGGCCACGAGGTCGTTGTGGTTGTCGGTGAGCCGCACGTCGAGCTGGATCGTCGGGTAGCGCGCGAGAAACGGCGCGACCAGCGGCGCGAGATGGCGGCGGCCGAACGCGACCGGCGCGGTGAGCTTCAGCGGGCCGCTCGGCTGCGCATTCAGCTCGGCGACGACGCGCAGCGTGTCGTCCAGATCGGAGATCAGCGTGACCGCGCGCTCCAGATAGATGTGGCCGGCCTCGGTCAGCGTCACGCTGTGCGTCGAACGGTGCAGCAGCGCGACGCCGAGCGCGTCCTCGATCGCCGTCACCTTGCGTGCGACGGTCGACGTCGACACGTGCATCTCCTTTGCAACCGCCGAAAAACTCCCCGTTTCGACCACTCTCACGAACGCGCGCATCGCGCCGAGGTGATCGATGCCTGTCTCTCTCACGCCTTTTTTCATTCGATTCTCGCTGTTGCGTCCCACGCAAAACCGCTTTCGATAATACAGAGGCGAGCTTGTTTTTGCAAAGGCATAGAATGCGAACCCGTCGCGTCGGGAAGCGGCACACGACAAGCGGCACGAGACATTCAGGAGGGCACGATGGCAGAAAACGGCTTCCGCGTCGAAGCGGATCTTTTAGGTAAACGAAGTATTCCGGATGCGGCCTACTACGGCGTTCATACGCTGCGCGCGAAAGAGAATTTCGACATTTCGGGCCGCACCATTGCGTCGCTGCCTTACCTCGTGATGGCGCTCGCGGCCGTGAAGGAAGCCGCGGCCGACGCCAACTGCGAGCTCGGCCTGCTGCCGCAGCCGTATCGCGACGCGATCGCCGCCGCGTGCGTCGAGATCCGCGAAGGGCGCCTGCACGACCAGTTCGTCGTCGACGTCATCCAGGGCGGGGCCGGCACGTCGACCAACATGAACGCGAACGAGGTGATCTGCAACCGCGCGCTCGAAATCATGGGGTACGCGCGCGGGCAGTACGAATACCTGCATCCGAACGAGCACGTCAATCTCGCGCAGAGCACCAACGACGTCTATCCGACCGCGATCCGGGTCGCGACGTGTTTCGCGGTCGAGCACCTGCTCGAAGCGATGGGGCGGCTGCGCGATGCGTTCGCGGAGAAAGCCGACGCGTTCGCGGGCCTGCTGAAGCTCGGCCGCACGCAGTTGCAGGACGCCGTGCCGATGACGCTCGGCCAGGAATTCTCGACGTACGCGGTGATGCTGACCGAAGACATCGCGCGGCTGCAGGAAGCCGGCTGGCTGATCCGCGAGATCAATCTCGGCGCGACCGCGATCGGCACGGGGATCACCGCGCATCCGCAGTACGCCGAGAAGGCGCTGGCGGCGTTGCGGCGCATCACCGGGCTCGACCTGAGCACCGCGCCGAACCTGATCGAGGCGACGCAGGATTGCGGCGCGTTCGTGCAGGTCTCGGGCGTGCTCAAGCGGATCGCCGTGAAGCTGTCGAAGATCTGCAACGACCTGCGGCTGCTGTCTAGCGGCCCGCGCGCGGGGTTCGGCGAGATCAACCTGCCGCCCGTGCAGGCCGGCTCGTCGATCATGCCCGGCAAGGTCAATCCGGTGATCCCGGAAGTCGTCAACCAGGTCGCGTTCGAGGTGTTCGGCAACGACCTGACGGTGACTTTCGCTGCCGAGGCCGGACAGCTTCAGCTCAACGCGTTCGAGCCGGTGATCGCCAGCGCGCTGTTCCGCAGCTTCAGCCACCTGACGGCCGCCTGCACGACGCTCGCGGAGCGCTGCGTGAGCGGGATCACCGCGAATCCCGAGCGGCTGCGCGAAACGATGGAGCGCTCCGTTGCACTTGCGACCGCGCTGAACCCGTACATCGGCTACAAGCGCGCGACCGCCGTGGCCGCCGAAGCGCACGCGACCGGCAAATCGATCCGCGAGGTCGTGCTGGAGCGCGAGCTGATGACCGACGTGCAACTGGACGAGGCGCTGCAGCCCGAAGCGCTGATCCGGCCGCGCGCGCTTTGACACCGGTCGCGCGGCGCCGGCGCCTGCCGCCGGCGGCCTGCGCGCGACCGTTCAAACGCGCCCTGGAGAGGGGCGCGACACATCAATAAACGGAGACTAACGATGAAACACACCAGCGAGCGCCCGGCCGATCAGGCCGGCGGCGCGGATTCCCGTCATGCCGATCCCGACGCGATGTTCGCGTCGCACGAAGCCGGTTATGCGAAGCAGTTGAAGCCGCGGCACGTGCAGATGATCGCGATGGGCGGTGCGATCGGCACCGGCCTCTTTCTCGGCGCGGGCGGCCGCCTGCAAAGCGCGGGGCCCGCACTGGCGCTCGTGTATCTCGTGTGCGGCGTATTCGCGTTCCTGATCATGCGCGCACTCGGCGAGCTCGTGATGCACCGGCCGACCAGCGGCAGCTTCGTGTCGTATGCGCGCGAGTTCATGGGCGAGCGCGCGTCGTTCGTCGCGGGCTGGATGTACTACCTGAACTGGGCGACGACCGGCATCGTCGACATTACCGCGGTCGCGATCTACATGAAGTACTGGGCCGTGTTCACGGACGTGCCGCAGTGGGTGTTCGCGCTCGGCGCGCTCGGGATCGTGTCGGTGATGAACATGATCGGCGTGAAGGTGTTCGGCGAGATGGAGTTCTGGTTCTCGCTCGTCAAGGTCGGCACGCTCGCGGTGTTCCTCGCGGTCGGCGCCGTGTTCCTCGCGAGCGGCCATCCGGTCGCCGGCCAGATGCCGGGGCTGCATATCGTCGCGGACCACGGCGGCATCTTTCCGCACGGCATCCTGCCGGCCGTGCTGATCGTGCAGGGCGTCGTGTTCGCGTATGCGAGCATCGAGCTCGTCGGCGTCGCGGCGGGCGAGACTGCCGACGCGCGCAAGGTGCTGCCGAAGGCCATCAACAGCGTGATGTGGCGCATCGCGCTGTTCTACGTCGGCTCGGTCGTGCTGTTGACGATGCTGCTGCCGTGGACCGCGTACAGCTCGCACGAAAGCCCGTTCGTGACGTTCTTCAGCAAGCTCGGCGTGCCGTATGTCGGGACGGTGATGAACGTCGTGGTGCTGACCGCCGCGCTGTCGAGCCTGAACTCGGGCCTCTATTCGACCGGGCGCGTGTTGCGCTCGATGGCGATGGGCGGGTCGGCGCCGCGCTTCGTGTCGCGGATGAATGCGCGCGGCGTGCCGTACGGCGGGATCCTGATCACGGTCGCGATCAATGCGATCGGCGTGCCGCTGAACTACATCGTGCCGGCCCAGGCGTTCGAGATCGTGCTGAACATGGCATCGCTCGGGATCATCACGACGTGGGGCTTCATCGTGATGTGCCAGATCCTGTTCCGCCGCGCGGTCAATCGCGGCGAACTGAAGGCCGTGTCGTTCCGGATGCCCGGCGCGCCGTTCACGTCGTGGCTCACGCTCGCATTCCTCGCCGGCGTGCTGGTGCTGATGGCGTTCGATTACCCGGGCGGTACGTGGACCGTCGCGACGATTCCGCTTGTCGTGCTCGCGTTGGTGATCGGCTGGAAGCTGGCGAAGCGCGGTGCCGAGCGTGAGCGGGCGATTGCGACGCGCACGCCCGCGCGTGGCGTCGCAGATCCTGCGCAGAACGCGTGACGGTACCCGCCGGGGGCGCCGGTCCGTTCGCGGGCCGGCTTCCGGTCGAGGTCAGTTCAACCCGGCACGTTCGCTGACCCATTTGCCGAAATCGGCGGCCATCTCCGGAGTCAGTTCGTGCCCGGCCGCGTACAGCCGCGTGTCGTGCGCGACGCCGAGCGCCGTGAGTTTTGCATCGGCGGTGTCGGCCCACGCGACGGGCAGCTTGTCGTCGAAGCGGCCGTGCACGATCAGCGCGTGCAACGGGCGAAGCGCATCGCGTGGCGCGATCAGCGGATCGATTTCCGGCAGGATGCGCCCGCACAGCACGGCGAATGCGGTAACGTCGGCCGGCGACGTGAGGCCGACGCCCGCGCTCATGATGCCGCCCTGGCTGAAGCCGGCGATCACGGCGGGCAACGCGGGGCCCGCGCCGTCCTGCGCGCGGAAGGCGCGCAGCAGCGCGATCAACTGGAGGCGGCTGGCGTCAGCGCGGGCCGCATCGATTTCGGGGCCGTTCGGGCCGAAACGCACCGGAAACCACGCGTGCTGATTGGGCCCGAACGTGAGCGGGCCGCGCACGAACGCGATCTCGATGCGCGGATCGATCATTTCGGCCACGTTCAGCAGGTTGGTTTCGTTGCCGCCGACGCCATGCAGCAGCAACAGGCGGGCGACGGGACGGCTGGCGGCCGGGCGCAGCCGGTACGGGAGGCCCGAATCGGGATCGGTGGTCAGCGGCAGGACGTCGGTCATCGCGTGGGTCCGGAAAGGGGAACGATGCGACAGTCTAGATCGTGCGGCCGGGGAGGTGAATCGCCGGATGGCGATTGATTATTTCCTGGGAGGAATGAATTCGGTCGCGGTACGTGTCGGGGACAGATTGCCGATATCGCGACGCTTAGCGCCTGCCACAGGCCGAAATATCCGCTGACGACAGGCCAATCGGACGACTCGTCGTCCTCACGCGCAGTTGATAAAGTAGATACATTTTGTAGATACGTGAGGGCGTGAAGATGGATCGTGCCAAAATCTTCAAGCATGGCGGATCGCAGGCCGTCCGGCTGCCGAAGGATTTCCGCTTCGAGACGACCGAGGTCCGGATTCGTCGCCACGGGTCGTCCATCGTTCTCGAGCCGGTGCCGCAAGACTGGGCATGGCTGACGCCGCTGATCGGGCCGGTCGACGCCGATTTCGAGGCTGCCGCGACCACGCAGCCATCCACTCGGGAGCGGTCGGGTCTGGACGTATTTGAATGAAGTTCCTGCTGGATACCCACGCGGTGATCGCCATTCTCAAAGGCGGGCCGGCGATGCTGTCCCGTCTGCGACCGCACCAGCCGGCCGATTTCGGGATACCCGCGATCGTCGCGCATGAACTCTATTACGGTGCCTACAAAAGCCAGCGAGTGGCTGCGAACGTGGCGCGTGTCGAGGCGCTTCAGTTCGAGGTCGTATCGCTCGATGTCGAGGATGCGCAGCATGCCGGCGAGATTCGGGCCCATCTAATCGCGGCCGGTACGCCGATCGGCCCTTATGACGCCTTGATCGCAGGGCAGGCGCGCGCCCGGCAACTGGTGCTTGTCACGCATAACGTCCGGGAATTCGAGCGCGTCCCCGGGCTGCAAGTCGAAGACTGGCTCGCTGTGCCGCGTGAAGGCTGACCGCATTGCGGTCATGCGGCGACCGGAACGGAATCCTGCTCGCCGTATCCGGCTCGCCAAGCGCTCGCGATCCGGCCTGCGAGCGCCGCCCGTTTCGCATTACCGCAGCCGGATGATCGTCGACTTCAGTTCCGTGTATTTCTCCAGCGCGTGCAACGAGTTGTCGCGTCCGTTGCCCGACTCCTTGAAGCCGCCGAACGGGAAGTTCATGTCGTCGGTTTCCTCGTAGCCGTTCACCCATACCGTGCCGGCGCGCAGTCGGCGCGCGGTTTCGTGCGCGGCCGTCAGGTTTGCCGTCCACACCGATGCCGCCAGTCCGTAGCGTGTGTCGTTCGCGAGCGCGACGGCCGTATCGAGATCGTCGAATGGGGTGACCGCGAGCACGGGCCCGAAGATCTCCTCGCGCACAATTCGCGCGTCGGCGCGCGGGCAATCGAACACGGTCGGCTCAACGTACTGGCCGCCGCTCGCGGTGCGCGCGCGCTTGCCGCCCGCCAGCAGCGTCGCCTCGTCGCGGCCGGTCTCGACATAGCCGAGCACGCGCTCGACCTGCGCCGCGTCGATCAGGCTGCCCATCCGCGTGTCGGGCGATAGCGGGTCGCCCGGTGCGTATTCGGGCGCGATCTCGAGCACGCGCGCGACCAGCGCGTCGCGGATCGCCCGGTGGACCAGCAGGCGCGAGCCGGCCGTGCACATCTGCCCGGTGTTGTAGAACACCGCATGCGCGACGGTGCGCGCCGCACGGTCGAGGTCGGGGCAGTCGGGCAGCACGATCTGCGGCGACTTGCCGCCGAGTTCGAGCCACACCCGCTTCAGGTTCGAATCGGCCGCGCAACGAGCGACCTTGTGGCCGACCGCGGTCGAGCCCGTAAACGCGATGCAGTCCACCTCCGGATGGCGCGCGAGCGCCTCGCCCGCGTCGCCGAAACCCGGCAGCACGTTGAGCACGCCGGCTGGCAGCCCGGCCTGCGCCGCGAGCGCGGCGAGCCGCAGCGCACTCAGCGGCGATTTTTCCGACGGCTTCAGCACGACGCTGTTGCCGGCTGCGAGCGCGGGCGCGCACTTCCACATCGCGATCATCGCGGGGAAATTCCATGGCACGACCGCCGCGACCACACCGATCGGCTCGCGCGTGACGAGCCCGACGAGATGCGCATCGGCCGGCACGACTTCGCCGCCCGTCTTGTCGATCGCTTCGGCGAACCACTCGGCGCAGTACGCGGTGGACGGGATGTCGACCGTGGTCGTATCGCCGATCGGCTTGCCGGTGTCGAGCGTTTCGAGCAGCGCGAGATCGTCCGCATGCTCGCGGATCAGCGCGGCCCAGCGCAGCAGCACGCGCTTGCGTTCGCGCGGCGTCGCATCGCGCCATGCACCATGCTCGAACGCACGCCGCGCGGCCGCAACCGCGAGGTCGGCGTCGGCCTGCCGGCAATGCGCGACCTGTGCGAGCACGCGGCCGTCGATCGGGCTCGTGCTCGTGAAGGTCGCGCCGTCGTGCGCGTCGCGGAACGCACCGTCCACGAAAGCGCGGGATTCGATGTCGAGTTGGCCGGCGCGCGTGCGCCAGGCATCGTTCGTCTGCATGGAAGGCTCCATCTTGGTTCAGCGTGAAGCAGGGGCGGGGCGGCGGATTGCGATCGCGCGGCCCGCATGAGGCTCGCGCGGCGCGCGCGCATGTTCGGCATGAATCGCGTCGAGATGGCGGCGGATCGCATCGGGGAACGGCGTCGAGCGCTTCATGTGCATGTCGACGTGAGTCAGCAACTGTTCGCCGGTTGCGAGTTGCGCGCCGGTCGTCGCGTGATGCATCGAATGGAACACATGCAGGCGCCGGTCGTCGACATCGAGCAGCCGCAGCGTGAGCCTGAGCGGATCGCCGAGCATCGCTTCGCCCAGGTGGCGGATGTGCGTCTCCGCCGAATAGATCGAGCGGCCGGCTCCGCGATAGTCGTCGTCGATGCCGAAGTAGCGGAAGAACGCGTCGCTGCTGTCGCCGAACACGAGCAGGTAGCACGACTCGCTCATGTGGCCGTTGTAATCGACCCACTCGGGCTGCACCGCGCAGCGGTGCAGTTCGAGCGGTGTCGCAATCGGCACGCCGGGGTCGTACGGGCGAGACTTCTGTCCTTCGTAGGCCGAGCGCAGGCGAAGCTCGGCGGCGGGGTTGAGATGGGTCGTCATCCAGTGCACTCCGAGGTTCGGAACGGGCCCGCACGTCGTCCGCGGGGCTGCCGGACGATGTTATGACGGGTTGAACGTTTTTTCAATAAAGATATCGCCGATGCGTGTAAACACCGGTGCTGGCCGACACCTCAATCGGTTGAACATTCATTCAGCAAAACCTATACTCGCCAGCGCCGCGATGCCGAAACGAAGCAGGCGGGCGGTCTTTCACGAACAACGACAATCGATCCGCGTCGCGCGGAAACTGGAGACACCGGAAATGAAGAAACGCTTCCTGCTGGCCGGCATGATGTCGGTAATGGTCCACGGCTATGCGCACGCGCAGAGCAGCGTCTCGCTGTACGGGATCATCGACGGCGGCATCACCTATGTGAACAATGCGGGCGGCGCGCATGCGACCCTGTTCGACGACGGCGTGTCGTACGGCAACCGCGTCGGCCTGACCGGCAGCGAGGATCTCGGTGGCGGCAACAAGGCCGTGTTCAAGCTCGAGAACGGCTTCCGGCTCGGCACGGGCAAGCTGAATCAGGGCGGCGCGATGTTCGGGCGCCAGGCCTACGTGGGGCTCGGCAACGACTGGGGCACGCTGACGTTCGGCAACCAGTACGATTTTGCATTCGACTTCACGGCTGCGTTCAACGTCAGCGCGTTCGGCAGCGGCTATGGCGTGCACCTCGGCGATTTCGACCGCCAGAGCGGCGACCGGCTGCAGAATGCGGTGAAGTTCGTCAGCAACAGCTTCCACGGGCTCGTGGTCGGCGGCATGTATTCGTTCAGCAACGACGCGGGCAGCTTCCACGACGGCAGCGCATGGAGCGTCGGCGCGACCTATACGCACGGCGATTTCTCGGCGGGCGGCAACTATACGCGGCTCAATGCGCCGCGCGGGCTCGCGGCACTCGATCCGTATGCGCAGATCGGCGTGACGTCGATGCTCGGGCAGACGGTCGCGACGATCGATCCGGCGACGGGCGCCGTCACCGACCTGCACGACTCGACCCCGTTTGCGGTCGATTCGCAGTCGATCTTCGGGATCGGCGCGTCGTACGTGTTCGGCAAGCTGACGCTCAGCGCGGACTTCAGCAACACGACGTTCAAGGGCTACGGGCAATCGTCGACGATGCGCGTGTACGAGGCGGGCGGCGTGTACCAGGCGACCGCGCCGCTGTCGCTCGTCGCGGGCTACCAGTACACGACGTTCGAGGGCCATCACTGGCACGAGGTGGCGTTGGGGACGCATTACGCGCTGTCGAAACGCACCGACGTGTATGCGGCCGTCGACTGGATGCGCGCGTCGAACGGCGTCGGCGCGGTGATCGGCTACAGCTTCGCGCCGTCGACGAGCCGCACGCAGGCCGCCGCGCGCATCGGCATGCGGCACAACTTCTGATCCTTTCTCGTTCCCGGGCCGGGCATGGCCGGCCCCGTCGACCATGTCCGATTCCTTCTCGAAAGACAATGTCGTCGCCGCGCTGCGCGACGCGCTGGGTGCCGATTGCGTGAGCGTGGACGACGCGATCGGCGAGCGCCATTTCACGAACTACGGCGAGGCGCCGGGCGTGCGGCCGCGCGCGCTGCTGCGCCCGCGCGGCGTCGACGACGTGAGCCGGGCGCTCGCGATCTGCTCCGCTTACCGGCAGGCAGTCGTGCCGCAGGGCGGCATGACGGGGCTCGCGGCCGGCGCGGCGCCACGCGCGAGCGACGTCGTGCTGTCGGTCGAACGGTTGAAAGGTATCGTCGAGATCGATGCGGACGCGGCCACCGTCACAGCCTGGGCCGGCACGACGCTGCAGGACCTGCAGCAAGCGGTGGACGAAGCGGGGTTCGCGCTCGGCATCGATCTCGGTGCGCGCGGGTCCTGCCAGATCGGCGGGAATGTCGCGACCAACGCGGGCGGCAACCGCGTGATCCGCTACGGCACGACGCGCGAGCAGGTGCTCGGCCTGGAAGTCGTGCTGGCCGACGGCACCGTGCTGAGCTCGCTGAACAAGATGCTGAAGAACAACGCGGGATACGACCTGCGACAGCTCTTCGTCGGCAGCGAAGGCACGCTCGGCATCGTCACGCGCGTGGTGCTGCGATTGCATCAGAAGCTCGCCGCGCCGTCGACCGCGCTATGCGCGGTGCGTGACACGGCCGCGGCGCTCGCGCTGCTGCGCGACGCGCGGGCGTCGTGCGCGGACTTGCTGAGTTTCGAGACGATGTGGCCGGCGTTCTACGGTTACGTCGCGGAACATACGCCGGGCATGCGCGCGCCGTTGCCGGCGGACGGCGGTGTCAAGGTGCTGGTCGAATGCGCGAGCGGGGATGCCGCGCGGACCGCCGAGCGGTTCGAAGCCGTGCTGGCCGACTGGCTCGAACGCGGGTTGATTGACGACGCGGCGCTCGCGCAGAGCGAGGCGGACGCGCAGGCGTTCTGGACGCTGCGGGAAGGGCTCGCGATCGACGCTTTGCCCGGCCTGGTGAATTTCGACGTGGGGATTCCGCTGTGCGAGAAGGCGGCGTTCATCGACGCGTGCGATCGCGCGCTGAAGATGCGCTGGCCCGGCGCGCACGTGTTCTTTTTCGGTCATCTCGGCGACAGCAACCTGCACGTGTGCGTGTCGGCGCCGTATGCGCCGGGCGAAAGCGCGCACGACGTCGACGCGGTGCTGTATCCGCTGGTGCGCGACGCGGGCGGATCGGTGTCGGCCGAACACGGGATCGGGCGCTACAAGTGCGACTGGCTCGGCTGTTCGCGCAGCGAGGCCGAGATCGCGGCGATGCGCCGGCTCAAACTGGCGTTTGATCCCCTTGGGCTGCTCAATCCCGGCAAGGTGATCTGAGCGTTGCGCCGCGCAGCGGCATCCGGCCCGCTCACGCATCGCGCGAGCGGGCCGGTGCGCTTCATGCACGACGTCAGGTGTCAAGCCTCACCAGCGCATCGACAGCCACCGCGCCGTGTTCCATCGCCAGCAACGGATTGACGTCCAGCTCGACGAGCGTGTCCGCATGCGCTTGCGCGAAGCGCGCGATCGCCATTACGTTCGCGACGATCGCGTCGAGATCGGCCTTCGGCCGCCCGCGATAGCCGGTCAGCAGCGGCCCGAGCTTCAGCCCGAGCAGCGCGTCGCGCACGTCGCTTTCGCGGACCGGCAGCAGCAGCGTCGCGGTGTCGCGAATCAGCTCGACCAGCACGCCGCCGGCGCCGAGCACCAGCGCGAGACCGAAGTTCGGCTCGCGCTTCACGCCGACGATCAGTTCGAGCAGCGGCGCGTCGGCCATCTTCTCGACGAGGATGCGCTCGACGCGCACGTCGGGCGCATGACGCGCGACTTGCGCGGTCATCCGCTCGACCGCGGCGGCGACGGCCTCGGGCGACGCGAGCTTCAGTGCGACCGCACCGGCCTCGGTCTTGTGCGGCAGGCGATCGCTGACGACTTTCACGCAGACCGGAAAGCCGAGCCGCACGGCGGCGGCCGGCGCATCGGCGGGCGCGACGCATTCGGCGGGCGGCACGTCGAGCCCGTGCGCGGCCAGCATCCGCTTGCTTGCCCATTCGTCGTGCAGCGTGGCGGCACCGTCGTCGCGCTGGCCGGCCCGCAAGACGGGCAGCGCGTTCAGCGCATCGGCATCGAGGATGCGGCGGCGCGTGTCGCCGTAGGTCATGGCCGCGCCGATCGCGTCGATCCCGTCGGCGAGGCCCTGCAGCGGCGCGATGCCGGCCGCGGCCATGCGCGCCGCGTGATCGGGCGGCGTCAGGTCGGGAAACACCGAGATGACCGCGCCGACCACGCCGTGCTCGCGTGCGGACGCCGCGAACGCGCCGGCCGCGATGTCGCACAGCGGCCGCTCGCCGGTCGCTTCCTGCGGATAGTCGAGGATCATCGCGGCCGCGCCCGGGCGATCGGCCAGCAGCGCGTCGCAGCATGCGCGCATCTTGTCGGGGTCGCCCCACGGCGTCGTCGTGAAGTCGAGCGGGTTCGCGATCGTCGCGTAGGCCGGCAGCACGTTGCCGAGTGCGTTGCGGCCCGCGTCGCCCACCGGCGGGAACGCGATGCCGCGCGCTTCGCCGAGGTCGGCGACGAGCCCCGCGTCGCCGCCGGACGTCGCGAGCGCGGCCAGCGTGCGGCGTTCGGGCACGCCGGCGATCGCGAGCAGCTTGAGTGTCTCGACGAGGCCGACCGGATCCTTCACGCGGATCACGCCGAGCCGCCGGAACAGCGCGTCGTACAGCGCGTCCGAGCCCGCGAGCGAACTCGTGTGGCTCATCGCGAGCTGCGCGCCGAGCGTCGACGTGCCGCTCTTCAGCGCGACGATCGGCACGCCGCGCGCGAGCGCGCGTGCGGCGGCCTCGCTGAACGCGCGCACGTCCTTCAGGCCTTCGAGATGCACGCCGATCGCGCGGATACGCGGATCGTCGACGAACGCGTCGACGAGGCGCGCGATGTCGACCGAGGCCTGGTTGCCGACGCTCGCGAGGTACGCGAACGGCACCGAGCGGGCGCTCATCGACAGGTTGTACGCGAGGTTGCCGCTCTGCGTGATCACGGCGACACCCGATTCGACGCGCGGCGCGCCGTGCGCGACGGGCCACAGCGCGCTGCCGTTCAGGCCGTTGATCAGCCCGTAGCAGTTCGGCCCGAGCACGGCCAGGTCGCCGGCCGCGTCGACGAGCGCCTGCTGCAGCGCGGCGCCGTCGGTGCCGGTCTCGGAGAAGCCCGATGCGTAGACGATCGCGCCGCCCGCGCCGCGTTCGGCGAGCGCGCGCACGACGTCGATCGCCTGCCGCGCGGGCACCGCGACGAACACGGCGTCGGGCGCGGCGGGCAGGTCGGCGACGCTCGCGTGGCAGCGCACGCCGTCGATCTCGGCATGATTCGGGTTGACGAGCCGGATATCGCCGGCATAGCCGTAGTCGCGGCAGCGCTGCACGGCGCCCGCGATGCCGCGTCCGCCGACGAACGCGATGCTGGCCGGCTCGAGCAGCCGGCGCAGGTTGGCCGCGGCAGTGGCGCGGCGATCCCTGACTGCGGGAGAGGAGGTCATGAAAAGTCCTTTCGGAAGTCGCGCCGGACGGGCCGGCGCGACGGTTCGCGTCAGCTGTAGCGTCGGAGGATTTCCTTGGACAGGATGTGCCGCTGGATCTCGGACGTGCCTTCCCAGATGCGCTCGATGCGCGCATCGCGCCAGAAGCGCTCGATCGGCAGTTCGTCCATCAGCCCCATGCCGCCGTAGATCTGCACCGCATGATCGGTCACGCGGCCGAGCGTTTCGGTCGCCAGCAGCTTCGCGAGCGCGGCATCGCCATCGGTCATCGTGCCCAGGTCGAGCTTCTGCGCGGTGTAGAGCGTGACGAGTTCCGCCGCGCGGATCTCGGTCTGCATGTCGGCGAGCTTGAACGATGTGCCCTGGAATTCGCCGATGCGCTTGCCGAACTGGTGGCGTGTCGCCGCCCATTCGGCGGCCATCTCGAACGCGCGCTGCGCACGGCCGATGTTGTTTGCCGCGACCATCACACGGCCGGCGGTGAGCCAGTCGTTCGCGAGATCGAAGCCGCGATGTTCTTCTCCGAGGATCTGCGCGGTGCTGACGCGGCAGTCGGACAGGAAGATTTCCGACTGGTGATAGCCGCGCAGGCTCGTGCAGTGCGGGCCGCGCCGCACGGTCATGCCCGGCGTGTCCTTGTCGATCAGGAAGCAGGTCACGCGCTTGCGTTTCTGGCCGCGCACTTCCTCCTCGCCGGTGACGGCGAACAGGATCACGAAATCGGCCGTATCCGCATGGCTGATGAAGTGCTTGCTGCCGTTGATCACGTAGTCGTCGCCGTCGCGCACCGCGCGCGTGCGGATGCCCATCGCGTCGGAACCGGCGCCCGGCTCGGTCAGCGCGAAGCAATCCACGCGCTCGCCGCGCACGGCCGGCTTCAAATAGCGCTCGATCTGGTCGCCCTTGCACGCCATCAGGATCTTGCTCGGCCGCGCGACGAACACGTGCAGCGCCCAGCTCGTGCGGCCGAGCTCGCGCTCGACGAGCGCCTGCGTCACGTAGTCGAGGCCCGGGCCGCCGGCGCTTTCGGGCATGTTGAACGCGTAGAAACCCAGTTCGAGCGCCTTGCGGCGGATCGAATCGGCGAGTTCGGGCGGCACGTCGTCCGCACGGTCAACCGCGAATTCATGGGGCTGCAGTTCCTTCTCGACGAACTGACGCAGCGACGACACCAGCATTTCCTGCTCTTGAGTCAGCGAAAAATCCATGAATCATCTCCCGACAAAATGAGGTGCGCGCCCCTCGACCGACGCGCGAAGCGCTTCCTGGCCGTCCTCGCTGTGGCCGCAAGCGACGCAGGCCGCCAACTCGCCGCGCAATTGCTCGGCGAGGGTGTGTGTGAGCGACTGCGCGAGCAGCGCCTTCGCATGGCCGAACGCGACGCTCGGCCCTTGTGCGAGACGCGCGGCGAAGGCGGCGACGTGTTGTGCGAACGCGTCGGCATCGACGACTTCGGACACGAAGCCGGCCGCGAGCGCGTCCTGCGCGTTCCAGCGTTCATTCAGGAAGATGAAGCGGCGCACGACGTCGGGCCGCGCGAGACGCGGCAGGAACCAGCTGCCGCCCATGTCGGGGCTGTAGCCCATGCCCGTATAACCGCAGCGTAGTGTCGCGGCCGTGCTGGCGATGCGGAAGTCGCACGCGAAGCCGATGTCGGTGCCCGCGCCGACCGTCGAGCCGTTCAGCGCCGCGACGGTGGGGCGCGGAAACGCCGCCAGCGCCTCGACGAAGCGGTGCGCGCGCTCGCTCCAGCCGTAGGTGTCGAGTTCGCCGTTGCGCTCGGCCTCGGCCCACTCGTCGACGTCCGCGCCCGCACAGAACGCACTGCCCGTGCCGGTCAGCACGAGGCAGCGGACGGCCGGGTCGTTCGCGAGTGCGTCGAGCGTGTCGCGAAGAAAGTCGAGATGCGGCCGCGCGAGCGAATTGCGCTTCGCCGGGCGGTTCAGGCGAAGCGTCACGACGCCGTCGTGCCGTTCGATTCGGATGTCCTCGTTGCTCATGTTGCCACTGTCTCCTTGGTGTTGGGTGTCGTGTTGTGTCAGAGCCGGCAAGGGACGCCGCTACTTGCGAACCGCATTTCGGCATAGTATAAGTTCTGTTAAATGAACGTTCAACCCAAATGTGAGTTGGCCAGGAGACACGCGATGAGCGCGGTGATGGAGACGACGGCAGGTGTGGAGCAGGGTGGGCCCGGTGCGCACGCGGTTCGCGCGGAACCGGCGGGGCGTACGGCGTGCGGCGCGGGTCTGCAGATCGACCGCGTGTCGAAACGCTACGGCAATGTGCATGCGCTGCGGGAAACGACGATCGACATTCCGCGCGGCGAATTCCTGACGATCCTCGGGCCGTCGGGCTCCGGCAAGACGACGTTGCTGACGATCGTCGCGGGTTTCGAGCATCCGACTACCGGCGACCTGCGTGTCGGCGGCCGCAGCATCGTCGCGTTGCCGCCCGAGAAGCGCAACTTCGGGATGGTGTTCCAGGGTTATGCGCTGTTTCCGCACATGACGGTCGAGCAGAACGTCGCGTATCCGCTGATGGTGCGCAAGCAGAAGGGGCCCGACGCGGTGAAGCGCGTGAAGGCCGCACTCGATCTCGTGCGGCTCGGCCATCTCGCGGATCGTTTGCCGCGCCAGTTGTCGGGCGGCCAGCAGCAGCGCGTCGCGATCGCGCGCGCACTGGTGTTCGATCCCGATCTCGTGCTGCTCGACGAGCCGCTCGGCGCGCTCGACCGCAAGCTGCGCGGCGAGGTGCAGGTCGAACTGAAGGCGCTGCACGAACGGCTCGGCGCGACGTTCCTGTTCGTCACGCACGACCAGGAGGAGGCGCTGTCGATGTCGGACCGCATCGCGATCATGCGCGACGGCCGGCTCGAACAGATCGGTACGCCGGACGGGCTGTACGAACAGCCGACCAACCGCTTCGTCGCCGATTTCCTCGGCAAGAGCAACTTCATCGAAGGTGTCGCGCTCGGCGGCGATGCCGCGGCGACGCACTATCGCGTCGGCGATGCGCATTTCGTCGCGCCAGCCTGCGGCGCGCGGCCGGACGACGCGCTGCTGTTCGCGCTGCGGCCGGAGAAGGTCGCCGTCTCGGCGGCATCGTGCGGCGGCGCACACAACGAAGTGGCCGGCCGGATTCGCCACTGGAGCTATTTCGGTTCGTCGTACCGTTTCGAGATCGAGACCGCGGTGCTCGGCTGCGTGACTGCCGATGTGCCCGCATGGCGCGGACTCGCGTCGCCGCGCACCGGCATGGACGTGTTCGTGCAGTGGGAGCGCGACGCCACTTGCCGGATCGCGTCGGACTGACGCGACGAACGATGCATCCCGCGCGACGCGGCGAGCGCCGTCGTCGCCGGCCGATTCAACGGTGCCCGGAAACGACGAGATGCGTGCGGGCGCTGCCCAGCCTGGAGGAGACACCATGACGAACCGCTATCTGCAGGACCTGCTCGACCAAGCACGCGAGCTTCAAACCGCGCCATCGCAGCGCCGCCGCGACTTCCTGCGGTTGTGCGCGGCTGCCGGCCTCGCACCGACGCTGCTGGCGACGGGCGTGAAGGATGCGCTGGCCGCGAACCCGAAGGAAATCGTGCTCAGCGCGTGGGGCGGCGAGGCGCGTTCCGCGTTTCGCTCCGCCTACATGGACCCGTTCACGAAGGCGAGCGGGATCCGGATGGGCTACGACTCGTCGCCGGAGGACGGCAAGATCAAGGCGATGGTCGAGAACCGGAACGTGATCTGGGACGTGATGGATCTCGACGGCTTCGCGGCGATCAAGCTCGGCAAGCAGGGGTTCCTGCGGCCGATCGATTATTCGGTCGTCGGCCGTAACGCGTTGCCGGGGCTCGCATCGGATTTCGGTGTGCCGTCGTACCTGCTGAGCTATGTGCTCGTCTACGACGCGCGCAAGTTCGGCGCGAATCCGCCGAAGAACTGGGCCGATTTCTGGAACGTCGGCAAGTTTCCGGGCAAGCGCGGGTTGTGGAAGTGGATGGGCGGCGCGCTCGAGGCCGCGTTGATGGCCGACGGCGTCGACAAGGACAAGGTCTACCCGATCGACGTGCCGCGCGCGATGAAGAAGCTCAAGGCGCTGCGCTCGAACGTGCTGCTGTGGGATTCCGGCGCGGACAGCCTGCAACTGCTGCGCAACGGCGAAGTCAGCATGGCGTGCATCTGGCATACGCGCGCGAACGTGCTGCAGCGCGAGAGCAGCGGGCGGTTCCGCTATACGTGGGAGCAAGGGCTCGCGTCGTGCGACGTGTGGGGCGTGCCGAAGAACAATCCGTCGGGCGACGCGGTCTGGCAGTTCATCAAGTTCGTGCAGGGCGTCGAGCCGCAGGTGCGCCTGCTGTCGCTGCTCGGCAACGGGCCGGTGACGCCGGCCGCGACGGCCGCCGTACCGCAGGCGCTGCGTGCGGACAATCCCGGCACGCCGGAGAACTGGGCCAAACAGTGCAAGGTGAATCCCGAGTGGTGGGCGCAGCATTACGAAGCGACGCTCGCGCAGTACACCGACCTGATGTCGTCCTGAGCCGCCGCCTCGTGAGCGTGACGCGATGAATACCCTGTCTCCCCCTGTCGCGGGCGCCGCCCCGCTCGGCCGCGCGAAAGCCGACCGCTACTGGCTGCTGGTCGTGCCGCTGCTCGCGGTGCTGATCGTGCTGTACGTGTATCCGCTCGTGCGCGTGCTGTGGCTCGGCTTTGCGGTGCCCGAACCCGGCCTGCACAACTACGCGCGGCTGCTGGACAACCGCGGCGTGCACCGCGTGCTGTGGACGACGCTGCGCGTGTGTGCGGTCACGACCGTGTGCTCCGTCGCGCTCGGCTATGCGATCGCATATGCGATGGCGCACGTCGGGCCGCGCCAGCGGATGGCGCTGATGTTCGGGCTGCTCGTGCCGTTCTGGGCGTCGGTGCTGGTGCGCGCGTTCTCGTGGCTGTTCCTGCTCGGCGAGCAGGGGCTCGTCAACACGCTGCTGATGCGCATCGGGCTGATCGACGCGCCGCTGCCGCTGATGCGCAACGAGATCGGCGTCGTGATCGGGATGATCCACTTCATGATCCCGTACGCGGTGCTGCCGCTGTACGCGAACATGAAGGGCATCGACCCGCAGCTGGTGCGCGCGTCGCAGGGGCTCGGCGCGGGCGCGCTCGTCACGTTCCGCAAGGTGTATTTCCCGCAGACGCGGCCGGGCATCGTCGGCGCGGCGATCCTCGTGTTCATCTTCTCGCTCGGCTTCTACGTGACGCCGGTGATTCTCGGCGGCGGCCGCACGGTGATGATCGCTGAATACATCAGCACGCAGATCCTGCAGCTCGTGAACTGGGGCAGCGGGGCGGCGCTCGCGTCGTTGCTGCTGGCGTCGATCCTGGCGGCGCTCGCGCTGCTCGCGCGTTTCGTCGACCTGCGCGAACTGTTCGGCGCACGCTGAATCCGATCGGAGGAATCGAAGATGAAGACCAGACTGACGGCCGGCCGCGCGCTGGTGATCGGCATCGCATGGGCCGCGATCCTGTTCCTGATGCTGCCGCTGCTCGTGTCGGTACCCGTGTCGCTGACGCCGATCGACTACTTGTCGATGCCGGACGGCGCGCTGTCGCTGCGGCACTACCGCGTGCTGCTCGACGACGACGGCTGGGTATCGAGCTTCCTGCAGAGCGGGCTGATCGCGCTCGTTTCGTCGGCGCTCTCGGTGACGCTCGGCACCTTGTGTGCGATCGGCTTGTGGAAGGTCGCATCGCGGCGCGGCGAGCTCGTGCGCGGCGTGATCCTGTTTCCGCTGATCGTGCCGCCGATCGTGTCGGCGCTCGCGTTCTACCGGCTGTGGGGCGAGCTCGGGATGCTCGACAGCTATCCGGCGGTGATCCTGTCGCATGTCGTGCTGTCGGTGCCTTACGTGGTCGTCGCGGTATCCGCGTCGCTCGCGACGGTCGGCCTGCGGATCGAGCAGGCGTCGCGCAGCCTCGGGGCCAACCTGTCGCAGACGCTGCGCTACGTGATCCTGCCGTCGATCCGGCCCGGCGTGCTGTCGGCGGCCGTGTTCGCGTTCATCCTGTCGTGGGACGAACTGATCGTCACGCTGTTCATTTCGAGCCGGGGCGTCTACACGCTGCCGCGCCGCATGTGGGACGGGATGCGCGAGAACGTCGATCCGGCGATCGCGTCGGTCTCCACGCTGCTGCTGGCGGCTACCTGTGTCGCGATCGGCCTGTCGCTGCTGCGCAAGCGTGCGGCCGGGTCCGTCTGATATCAACCGAATCAACGTTACGTTGCGGAGAAAAACAGCACCATGAAAGTCCTGATCGTTCACGCCCATCCCGAACCGCAGTCGTTCACGACGTCGATGCTGCATCGCGCGGTGAGCACGCTCGAAGCGCAGGGGCATACCGTGACGGTGTCCGACCTGTACGCGATGCAGTGGAACCCGGTCGCGAGCGCGGCCGATTTCGGCGTGCGGAAGAACCCGGACTATCTCGTCTATGCGCTGGAGCAGCGCGAAAACGTCGCCGCGCATGCGATCGCGCCCGACATCGCCGCCGAACTCGACAAACTGGTCGCCTGCGATCTGCTGATCCTGAGCTTCCCGCTGTTCTGGTGCTCGATGCCGGCGATCATGAAGGGCTGGATCGACCGCGTGCTCGTGTCGGGCAAGGTGTACGGCGGCGTGCGTTTCTACGATCGCGGCGGGATGCGCGGCAAGCGTGCGCTGCTCGCCTATACGTGCGGCGGCCGCGACTATATGTTCGGCGCGGACGGCGTGCACGGCGAGATGGACCTGATGCTGCGCCACGTGCTGCGCGGCACGCTCGGTTATGCGGGCTTCGACGTGCTGCCGTCGTTCGTCGGTTATCACGTGCCGTATATCGGCGATGCCGAGCGCGCGGCCGTGCTCGACCGGTACGACGCGTACCTGACGCAGCTCGACGGGCTCGCGCCGATGGCGTTCCCGACGCTCGACGATTTCGATGGCGACATGCGGCCGCGCGAACGCGCGCCGCAGGAAGCCGCACAGGACTGAACGATTCAATGACGGGGGAATGAATGAGCATCAAGGTACTGGTGGCAGTGAAGCGGGTGGTCGATTACAACGTGAAGGTCCGCGTGAAGTCGGACAACACGGGCGTCGACATCGCAAACGTGAAGATGTCGATGAACCCGTTCGACGAAATCGCCGTTGAAGAAGCCGTGCGCCTGAGGGAAGCCGGCGTCGCGACCGAAGTGATTGCGGTGTCGGTAGGCGTCACGCAGGCGCAGGAAACGCTGCGCACGGCGCTGGCGATCGGTGCGGATCGCGCGATCCTCGTCGAGTCGACCGACAGCGTCGAGCCGCTGGCCGTCGCGAAGATCCTGAAGGCGCTGGTCGACAAGGAACAGCCGCAGCTGGTGATCCTCGGCAAGCAGGCGATCGACGACGATTCGAACCAGACGGGCCAGATGCTGGCCGCGCTGGCCGGCCTGCCGCAGGCGACGTTCGCGTCGAAGGTGACGGTCGCCGACGGCAAGGCGACGGTCGCACGTGAAGTCGACGGTGGCGCGGAAACGCTGTCGCTGACGCTGCCGGCGGTGATCACGACCGACCTGCGCCTGAACGAGCCGCGCTACGTGACGCTGCCGAACATCATGAAGGCGAAGAAGAAGCCGCTGGAAACCGTGAAGCCGGAAGACCTGGGCGTGGACGTCGCGCCGCGTCTGAAGACGCTGAAGGTGGTCGAGCCGCCGAAGCGCGCAGCCGGCGTGAAGGTGCCGGACGTGAAGACGCTGGTCGAGAAGCTGAAGACCGAAGCCAAGGTGCTGTAAGAGGGAGCGGAAAGAAATGACGATTCTGGTGATTGCAGAACACGACAACGCGTCGATCAAGGCCGCGACGCTGAACACGGTGGCGGCGGCTGCGAAGATCGGCGGCGACGTTCACGTGCTGGTCGCGGGCCACAACGCGCAAGCGGCTGCAGACGCAGCAGCGAAGATCGCAGGTGTTTCGAAGGTGCTGCTGGCCGACGCGCCGCAGCTCGAAGCGGGCCTCGCGGAAAACGTCGAAGCGACCGCGCTGAACATCGCGAAGGACTACTCGCACATCCTCGCGCCGGCGACGGCCTACGGCAAGAACATCGCGCCGCGCATCGCCGCGAAGCTGGACGTCGCGCAGATCTCGGACATTACGGCGGTCGATTCGGCCGACACGTTCGAGCGCCCGATCTACGCGGGCAACGCGATCGCGACGGTGCAGTCGAGCGACCCGATCAAGGTCATCACGGTGCGTGCGACGGGTTTCGATCCGGTGGCGGCCGTTGGCGGCAGTGCAGCGGTCGAGAAGATCGAAGCGGCAGCCGACGCAGGCAAGTCGCAGTTCGTGAGCCGTGAAGTGACGAAGCTGGACCGTCCGGAACTCACGAGCGCGAGCATCATCGTGTCGGGCGGCCGCGGTCTGGGCAGCGGCGAGAACTACGCGAAGGTGCTGGAGCCGCTGGCCGACAAGCTGTCGGCTGCGCTCGGCGCCTCGCGCGCGGCAGTCGACGCAGGCTACGTGCCGAACGACTATCAGGTCGGCCAGACCGGCAAGATCGTTGCGCCGCAGCTTTACATCGCAGTCGGCATCTCGGGTGCGATCCAGCATCTGGCCGGCATGAAGGATTCGAAGGTGATCGTCGCGATCAACAAGGATCCGGAAGCACCGATCTTCAGCGTGGCCGACTACGGCCTCGTCGGCGACCTGTTTTCGACGGTCCCCGAACTCCGCGCCGAACTCGGCTGACGGCGCCCCCGGCCGCAATGCCATTGCGCTTCTCCTTCACCCGACCGCATCCGAGCGCGAACGATGACCCTGACGTCGAGCGACGTGCTGCTGTTCCTGACGGGCCTGCTGACGCTGTTCTGTCCGCCCGTCGCGATCCCGATGTATGCGGCAGTCACCGGGCATTTCCCGGACGCGGCGCAGCGGCAGATCGCGTTCCGGCTGTTCGCGTGGATCGCGACGTTGATGGTCGGCGCGGTATGGGGCGGGCAGTTCCTGCTGCGCATGCTCGGCCTGACGCTTGGCGCGCTGACGCTGACCGGCGGCCTCGTGCTGTGCCTGTGGTCGATCCCGATGATGCGCGGGACCGCGAACGACGAGCGCAGCGGCAGCGACACGCGGCTCGAGTATGCGCACTGGCGCAACTACATCGCGGTGCCGCTGATCTTTCCGCTGTCGATCGGCAGCGCGGTAATGTCGCTCGTGATCACGACCGCGACGCGCTTTCATGCACCGGCCGATCTGCTCGCATTGAGCGCCGCGTGCGTGCTGCATGCCGGCGTGATCGGGCTCACGTATGCGTGCTCGGCGTCGTGGTGCCGCCGGCTCGGCGAGATCGGCCGGACGCTGGTCGAGCGGCTGTCCGGGATCGTGCTGACCGCGATCGCGTTCCAGATGCTCGCGCAAGGCATCCGCGAACTGCTGCCGGGGCTCGCGCACTGACGGCATCGGCGGACTTACGATCCTGAAACCTGTCCTGAATAACGGAAACCTCATGAAAACAGTAGGCATGTACCTCGTCGACCTGCTCGCTGCGTATGGCGTCGACACGGTGTTTGGCATTCCCGGCGTGCACACGATCGAGCTGTACCGCGGTCTGGCCGGCAGCGCGCTGCGTCACGTGAGCGCGCGCCACGAGCAGGGTCTCGGCTTCATGGCCGACGGTTATGCGCGTGCGACCGGCAAGCCCGGCGTGTGTTTCGTCATCACCGGGCCCGGCATGACGAACATCGCGACGTCGATGGCGCAGGCCTATGCGGATTCGATTCCGATGCTGGTCATTTCGAGCGTCAATGCGTCCGGCGACATCGGCTCGGGCAACGGCCATCTGCACGAATTGCCGGACCAGCATGCGTTGGCCGAGAACGTCGCCGCGTTCAGCTACACGGTGCCGCGCGCCGATGCGCTGCCGCAGGCGATCGCGCGTGCATTCGCGGTGTTTTCGGGCGGCCGCCCGCGCCCCGTGCACATCCAGATTCCGCTCGACGTGCTCGCGGCGCCTGCCGATGCATTGCCGCCCGTGCCGGCCGAGGCGCCGCGCATCGCGCCTGGGCCCGCATCGGCGCGGGGCATCGATGCATTCCGCGCGAAGGCTGCCGCCGCGCGCGCGCCGCTGATCCTCGCGGGCGGCGGCGCGCTCGACGCGGCCGACGACGTACGCTGGCTCGCGGAAACGCTCGACGCACCGGTCGTGATGACGATCAACGGGCGCGGCGTGCTGCCGCCCGCGCATCCGCTCGGCATTGCGTGGTCGGCGTCGAGCGACGCGGTGCGCGCGCTGATGCGCGACAGCGACCTGATCATTGCGCTCGGCACCGAGCTGGGGCCGACCGACTACGATCTGTACGCGACGCGCAGTTTCGCGATGCCCGCGCCGCTCGTGCGGATCGACATCGACCCGCAGCAGCTGTGCCGCAACGCGGTGCCCGCGCTGCCGCTGCTCGGCGACGTCGGCGAAACCGTTCGCGCACTCCGGCGCGGCTGGTCGGCCGATGCGCACGCGCGCGCGGACGGCGACGGAATCGAACGCGCGGCGACGTGCCGCGCGGCCGCGCGGCAGGAACTGAACGACGAGATGCGGCGCGACCTCGCGCTGCTCGACAGCGTGCGCGACGCGTTGCCCGATGCGGCGATCGTCGGCGATTCGACGCGCATCGTCTATGCCGGCAACGTCGGTTTCGCGGCGCCGCGCCCGCGCAGCTGGTTCAACGCATCGGTGGGCTTCGGCTCGCTCGGCTACGGGCTGCCGGCTGCCGTGGGCGCGAGCCTCGGCGACGCGTCGCGGCCGGTCGTCTGCGTGGCCGGCGACGGCGGGCTCCAGTACACGCTCGCGGAGCTCGGCACCGCGGTGCAGCATCGCGCGCGTGTGATCGTCGTGCTGCTGAACAACGGCGGGTACGGGGAGATCAAGCGCGCGATGGTCGACGTCGGCGTCGCGCCGGTCGGCGTGGATCTGCACACGCCGGATTTCGTTGCGATCGCGCGTGCGTACGGATGGGGGGCGCAGCGAGTCGAGGAGGGCACATCGCTGGCCGGTGCGCTGAGCGAAGCGGCCGCGCACGACGCGCCGTACCTGATCGAGATCCGCACGGCCTGAAAGCACAGACGGCCTCGCACAGCGAGGCCGTCGTTTGCGCCGGTTGCCCGAGGCGGCGCGTGCGCGTGTTGCGCGTTACGCCCGCTTGCGGGTTGTCTTCGGCGGCGGGAGGAACGTATCGACGACGCGCAGGCAGCTCGTCAGCGCGTCTTCCGCGGTGAACGACGTCGGGTCGCGCGCCAGCTCCAGCCAGAAGCCGTCGATCACGGCCGTCAGCGTCAGCGCGGCGAGATCGCTGTCGACGGTGCCGCCGCGCACTTCCGCGATCTGGTCGAACAGCTTCTTCAGCGCCTGCCGGTAGCCGCTGTACAGCTCCTTGTGCGCCTTGCGGATCACCGGATCGCTGTGCGCGACGCTCCAGAAGCCGAGCCACACCTTCACGTTCTTCGGTGCGAACACCGGCGCGGCGAAACAGACCTTGATGATCGCATCGAGTTTTTCCTCGGGGCCCGTCGCGTTCGCGGCCGCCGCGCGCGATACGTCGAGCAGGTCGGTCGCGAGCCGCTTGTAGGTTTGCGCCATCAGTTCGTCTTTCGACTGGAAGTGATGGTTGATTAGCCCGCGCGATACCTTCGCTTCCGCGCAGATGCGGTCGATCGTGGTCTCGGAATAGCTGTAGCGCGCAATGCAGCGCATCGTCGCGTCGATGATCGATTGCTGACGCACCGCGGGTGTTTCTCGGATGCCGCGGCTGCGCGTCTGAACCGGTGCCGTGCCAGGAGTCTTTTTCACGTGGTGACCTTACGGATTCGTCATGGCACCGATTATAGGGGAGTGCCGGACGCTTGTTCAATTACGACGCTGAAAGCGACGCGAAACCCGCGAAAACCCTTGCTCCGGATTATTTTAAAACTGTTGAACCACTGTTCAACAGCGCCTATACTCGACTCCGCATGAGGTTGGTCGGCCATTCAACAAGACGCCGCGATCCCGCGCGGGACGGGCGTGAGAATTCGACACAGGAGACAGCATGTTGGCGCGGGTGGAGAGCGTGAAAACGGACGTCGAGGAACGCGTGCAGGTGGAAGATCTGCACAAGCGGTTCGGCGACCTGGAAGTGTTGAAGGGCGTGTCGCTGAGCGCACGCGAAGGCGAGGTGATCTCGCTGATCGGTGCGAGCGGATCGGGCAAGAGCACGCTGCTACGCTGCATCAACCTGCTCGAGACGCCGACCCGGGGGCGCATCGTCGTCGACGGCGAGGAGATCGGGCTGAAAGTCGACCGCAAGGGGCGCACGGTGCCGACCGATGCGCGTCAGGTCGAGCGGATCCGCACGCGGCTCGGCATGGTGTTCCAGAGCTTCAACCTGTGGGCGCACCGCACGGTGCTCGAGAACGTGATCGAGATGCCCGTGCACGTGCTGCGCGAGCCGCGCGCCGAAGCGATCGCGCGCGCCGAGCAGTTGCTGGAACGCGTCGGCCTGGCCGACAAGCGCAACGTCTATCCGGCCTTCCTGTCGGGCGGCCAGCAGCAGCGCGTCGCGATCGCGCGCGCGCTGGCGATGCGGCCGAAAGTCATGCTGTTCGACGAGCCGACCTCCGCGCTCGACCCCGAGCGCGTCGGCGAAGTGCTGAAGGTGATCCGCGATCTCGCGTGCGAAGGCCGCACGATGATTCTCGTCACGCACGAGATGGCGTTCGCACGCGACGTGTCGAGCAAGGTGCTGTTCCTGCACCAGGGGCGCGTCGAGGAGAGCGGCACGCCGGCGGAAATCTTCGACGCGCCGCAGAGCGAACGCTGCCGCCAGTTCGTCAACGCGCACCGGCAGCACCACTGAATCACGGGAGCCGCCCGCGAGCATGCGGGCCGGCCCGCCCGATCCGTATCTTTCCTGCAAGGAGTCCGACCATGAAACGTGTCGTCCGCAGTCTGCTGTGCCTGTTCAGTGTCGTCGTCGCGGCGCTCGCGCCGCTCGGTTCCGCGCATGCGTCGTCAGGCGTGCTGCGCTTCGGTGTCGCCGCCGAACCGTATCCGCCGTTCCTGATGAAGAGTCCGACCGGGCAGTGGAGCGGCTTCGAGGCCGACCTGATCCGTGCGTTGTGCGACCAGATGAAGGCGAAATGCGAGATCAAGGAAGTCGCGTGGGACGGCATCATCCCGGCGCTGCTCAGCGACAAGATCGACGTGATCTTCAACTCGATGTCGATCACGCCGGACCGCCAGAAGGTGATCGCGTTCTCGCGGCCGTACTACGAGACGCCGGGCACCTTTGTCGGCGCGAAGAACGCGAAGCTCACGCTGACGCCCGACGGGCTGAAGGGCAAGGTGATCGGCGTGCAGGGTTCGACTGCGAATGCCGAGTTCATCAAGACGGCGTACGGCAAGAGCGCGACGGTGCGCCTGTACAACACGCAGGACGACTGCAACGCGGATCTCGTCGCGGGCCGGATCGACACGATGTATCTCGACCAGCTCGGCATCCTCGATTTTCTGAAGTCGAAGGACGGTTCGACGTTCGAGCTGAAGGGCCCCGGCAGCGTGAAGATGGATCCGGCGATCTTCGGCTACGGCGTCGGCGCGGGGATGCGCAAGGCCGATGCGCCGCTGAAGCAGCAGATGGACCAGGCGCTCGAACAGCTGCATGCGTCGGGCAAGTACGCGCAGATCGCGAAGAAGTATTTCCCGATCGACCTCTGGCCGCACTGATCGCGCCGCTACCGGCATACGGACACACCGGCGCACGCACGGACGAGGAGGCGGCATGGACGGTTGGGGATGGGTGAGCTACCTGGGCATGGACCCGGACGGCTGGGGCGTCGCGCTGCTGCAGGGTGCGGGCGTGACGCTCGAGATTTCTCTCGGCGCGTTCGTCGTCGGCATCGTGCTCGGCTTGCTGGGAGCGGCCGCGAAGCTGTCCGGCGTGCGCACGCTCGAACGGATCGCACAGGGCTACACGACGCTGTGCCGCGCGGTGCCCGAACTGCTGCTGATCCTGCTGCTCTATTACGCGGGCACCGACGCGATCAACCTGCTGATGACGGCGATCGGTGTCGGGCCGGTCGCGGTCAACGGTTTCGCGGCGGCGGTGATCGTGCTCGGCATCGTGCAGGGCGCGTACGCGGCGGAGATCATCCGCGGCGCGATCCTCGCGATCCCTTACGGGCAGATAGAGGCCGGCCGTGCGTTCGGTGCGCCGCCGACGCTCGTGTTCCGGCGCGTGACGCTGCCGGCGATGGCGCCGTACGCGCTGGCAGGCTTCGCGAACCTGTGGCTGATCCTCGTGAAGGACAGCGCGCTGATCAGCGTGGTCGGCTACAGCGAGCTGCTCTACACCGCGAAGCAGGCGGCCGGCTCGACCCGCGAATACATGCACTACTACCTGATGGTGGCGGCCGTGTATTTCGCGATCACGTCGCTGTCGGGTGTGCTGTTCCGCGAAATCGAGCGCCGCTTCGGCCGCTGGATGCCGGCATCGTAAACCACGCCGCGCTTTCCCGCATGCTTTCCCATCGAACCGGATCAACGTCATGGATCTGAGCGTACTGTCTTCCTACGGATCGCTGCTGCTGCTCGGCGTGCTGACCACCGTCAAGCTGCTCGTCATCTCGGCCGTGTTCGGCTTCGGGCTCGCGATCGCCGTCGCATTCGCGCGCCTGTCGCCGAACCCGCTCGTCGCGCGTGTCAGCAAGGGTTTCACCGAGGTGATACGCGGCACGCCGCTGCTCGTGCAGATCTACCTGATCTACTATGGCGTCGGCTCGCTGTTCGCGGGCTGGCCCGCGCTGCGCGACAGCGTGCTGTGGCCGTTCTTGCGCGACGGCTTCTGGTATGTCGCGTTCGCGCTCGTGATCAGCGTCGGCGCGTATGTCGGCGAGGTACTGCGCGCGGGCCTGCGCGGCGTGCCGAAGGGCGAGATCGAGGCCGCGCGTGCGATGGGGATGCGCCCGTCGATGATCGCGCGCCGAGTATGGCTGCCGCGCGCGATCCAGATCCTGCTGCCGACGCTGGCCGGCGAGACCGTGATGCTGCTGAAATCGACCGCGCTCGCATCGACGGTCGCGGTGATGGACGTGCTCGGCGCCGCGAACTACATCCGCGCGCAGACGCTGCGGACTTACGAGCCGCTGCTGGCGATCGCGGTAATTTATGTCGCGCTCGCGTTCGTGATCGAGCGCGCGTTCGGCCGGCTCGAGCGGCGTGTGCCGGTGCGCATGCCGCGCTGAATGACACTACTGACGGCGCGGCAGCCGGGCGGGCGCCGCGCGCTGGAGGACGCATGAACTATTCGAAGCTGGTCGATCGCCTGCAAGGCAAGCGCACGAGCGCATGGGACATTCACTACGCGGCGCAGCAGGCGGTCGCGGCCGGCGAGCCGGCGATCATCCTGAGCGTCGGCGATCCCGATTTCGCGACGCCCGACGTGATCGTCGAGCGCGCGGTCGCCGCGCTGCGCGGCGGCGACACGCACTACAGCGAAGTGCGCGGCCGTGCCGAACTGCGCGCGGCGATCGCGCGCGAGCACGCGAAAGCATCGGGGCAGGCGGTCGGCCCGGAGCACGTGATCGTGACGGCCGGTGCGCAGAATGCGCTGTTCGCGATGGCGATGTGCCTGTGCGAGGCGGGCGACGAGGTGCTCGTGCCGGAGCCGATGTACCTCACCTACGAGGCGAGCGTGCGCGCGTCGGGTGCGACGCTCGTGCCGGTGCCGGTCGATGCATCGCGCGGTTTCCATCTCGACTTCGACGCGCTCGAAGCGGCGGTGACGCCGCGCACGAAAGCGATCTTCTTTGCCACGCCATGCAACCCGACCGGCGTCGTGATGCCGCGCGCGGATCTCGAACGGATCGCACGGCTCGCATGCGAGCGCGATCTGTGGGTCGTGTCCGACGAGGTGTATGCGGCGCTGACGTTCGAGCGCGACATGGTCAGCATCGCGTCGCTGCCGGGGATGGCCGAGCGCACGGTGACGCTCGGCAGCCTGTCGAAATCGCATGCGATGCCGGGCTGGCGGGTCGGCTGGGCGATCGGTCCGACCGAGCTGATCGAGCATGCGGAGCGGCTCGCGCTGTGCATGCTGTACGGGCTGCCGGGCTTCATCCAGCAGGCGGCCGTCACCGCGCTCGACAACCGGGCCGCGATCGTCGCGGACATGCGCGAACTCTACCGGCGCCGCCGCGATCTCGCGTACGCGCGCCTGCGCGACGTGCCGGGGCTGCGCTGCCTGCTGCCGGAGGCCGGCATGTTCATGATGGTCGACGTGCGCGGCACCGGGCTGGACGCGCATGCGTTCACGTGGGGGCTGTTCCGCGCGGAGCAGGTCGCGCTGCTCGACGCAAGCGCGTTCGGCGACACCGCGTCGGGCTTCGTGCGCTTCGGCTTCGTCGTCGACGATGCGCGGCTGACCGACGCGTGCGAGCGCATTGCCGCGTTCGTCGCAAGCCTCGGCGCCGGTTCGCGTTCGTCGTCGTGAATCGTCGTGAATGACGCACCGGTCCTGAAGGAGAGCAGACGATGATCGAAACGCTGACCTGGCAGGTGCCGGGCGACCATGGGCAGCCGCTCGCGATCCGCGCGTGGCGGCTGTCGGCCGGCGACGGGCCGCGTGTGCACGTGCAGGCTGGCGTGCATGCGGACGAGATCGCGGGCATGCTCGTGCTGCACCGGCTGCTGCCGCAACTTTGCGCGGCGCACGATCGCGGCGTGCTGCGCGGCACGGTGACGGTCGTGCCGCAGGCCAACCCGCTCGGGCTCGCGCAGTTCCGGCAGGGGCGGCTGCTGGGTCGTTTCCACGAAGCGACGCACCGCAATTTCAATCGGCATTTCCACGAGTCCGCGGCGACGCGCCGGCCTGCGACGACGTTCGCCGCGTGGCAGCGCACGCTGCTTGCCGCCGCGTGCGACGCCGATATCGTGCTCGACCTCCATACCGATTCCGAGGCGCTGCCGTACATATACCTGCATCGCAACCTGTGGCCGGCCGGACGCGACCTCGCCGCAGCGCTCGGCGCCGATATCGCGATCCTGTGGGACGAGGACGACGACGGCGCGTTCGAAGGTGCCGTCGCCGCGCACTGGACGCGCGACGGCGGACTGCGCGACCGGCTCGTCGCGACCGTCGAGCTGCGCGGGCAGTCCGACGTGTCGGACGCGTTCGCCGAGCGCGACGCCGACGGCGTACTCACGTTCCTGCGCGGCCGCGGCGTCATCGCGGAATCACCCGGCTTGCCGGACTGGCACGGCGAAGCCGTACCGATCGCACACATGGAGACGGTGATCGCGCCCGTGTCGGGCGTGCTCGTCTACGAACGCGAACTCGGTGCGACGGTCGAGGCCGGCGAGCGCGTTGCGCGGATCGTCGCGCACCCGGGCGTGCCCGGCAGCGAGCATGTGCTGGTTGCGCCGCAGGCCGGGCGCATCGTCACGCGCAACCGCGAGCGGCTGGTCGCGCAGGGCGATGTCGCATTGAAGCTGACGGGTTCGCGGCCGTCGGCCGGCTGGTCGGGCGGTGCGCTCGATCCGTGAACGACGACGCGGGCCCGTGCATTGCATCCGGTATTTTTTCAGTATTAAAAGGCGGAAACGAAGCGACTCGCGCGATAGTGCGCAAACGTTTTACCGATAATCGATATTATCGAGCCGGCGGAGCATGAATAAAACAATGAATATCCACCATTCCGCCGATTCGACAAATCCTGCAGCCACACGGGCACGCGGGTGCCAGAGGTTAACGGCAAATCCGCGCAAAACTTTAGCCTTTTCCCGCTGCAATTAATCATTCCGATTTCCTCAATGATCGATTGATTAACGGTCATCGGACAGTCATGCACCATCCCCGATAATTTGCCGCTCATATTCTTTCAATAGACCAATGGGCGATCGAATCCGGATCGCTGCGGGGAGCTGGACTCATGACCATCCGTCATCGCATTACGCTGCTAGTCGTCCTGACGTTCTTCGCGCTGTCCGCGATCGGCATCTATGCCGTGTACCAGACGCGCAAGAGTGCGTCCGAGGTGCGCCAGGTCACCCAGGGAATCGTGCCGAGCGCACTCGCGTCGGCGGATCTCGTCGCCGATGTGAAGAACATCCAGATCGCGACGATGACGCTCGTCTACGCGCCGGACGCGAATACCGCCGCGCAGGCGCGCGACGAGCTGAAGGCGAAGCAGGCCGCGCTGCGCGCCGCACTCGACGGGCAGGCGCAATCGGCGGTCGGCCGCGCGCAGGAGGGCCTCGTCACGCAGGCGAAGGACAGCGCAGCGAACTATTTCGCGGCGATCGACGACACCGTGAAGATGAAGGCCGAAGGCAAGCCCGAGATGGCACAGGCCTACCTGTTCGCGAACGTCGCGCAGTATCGCGACGAGCTCGAAAGCATCGTCGACACGCTGCGCGTCGAGAAAAACCGCCAGAAGGACGACGCGATCAGCGCACTGAACGGGATGCTCGCGACGACGGCAACCGCGATCGCGGGCGTTGCCGGCACGGTGATCGTGCTGCTGACCGCGCTCGGCTTCGTGCTGTATCGCCAGATCACGCGTCCGCTGATCGGGATGCAGACGATGATGAGCGAGATCGCGACGAGCCAGGATTTCACGCGCCGCGTGCCGGTGGGCCGGATGGACGAGATCGGTCATTCGATCGTCGCGTTCAACGGGATGATCGAGAAGATCCAGGAGAACGCCGCGCAGCTCAAGCAGAAGACGGCCGACATCCAGGCGATGCTGCAGAACATGCAGCAGGGGATCCTGACCGTCGTCGAAGGCGGCGTCGTGCATGCGGAGTATTCGGCGTACCTCGAAACCATCTTCGAGACGAACGACATCGCCGGCCGCGACCTGATGGCGCTCGTGTTCGACGATTCGGCGATCGGCGCCGACGCGCGTTCGCAGGTCGATGCGGCCGTGCACGCGTGCCTCGGCGAAGACAGCATGAACTTCGAATTCAACGCGCACCTGCTCGTCAACGAAGTCGCGAAGCGGATGCCGGACGGCCGCGAGAAATGGCTCGACCTGAGCTGGTCGGCGATTACCGACGAGACCGATACGGTCGTGCGCCTGATGCTGTGCGTGCGCGACGTGACGGAGATTCGCGAGCTGACCGCGCAGGCCGGCGAGCAGCAGCGCCGCCTCGAAATGATCGGCGAGATCCTGTCGATCAGCCAGGACAAGTTCCACGACTTCGTGCACAGCGCGAAGGGCTTCCTCAGCGAGAACGAGCGGATGATCCGCCAGCACGAGCGCGTCGATCACTCGATCGTCGCGGCGCTGTTCCGCAACATGCACACGATCAAGGGCAATGCGCGCACGTACAGCCTGCAGCACCTGACGAACATCGTCCACGAAGCGGAACAGGCGTACGAATCGCTGCGCCGCGCGGACGGCGGCCCCGAGTGGAACCGCGATGCGCTGATGGACGACCTGGCGCGCGTGCGCGAGGCCGTCGACCGCTACGCGACGATCAACGCGGTCACGCTCGGCCGCAGCGGCGAACCGGCGCAGGGTGGCGCGGACTACCTGATGGTCGAGCGCGCGCACATCAGCGAGAGCCTGCGCGTGCTCGACGGCGCCGATCCGGCGAACGCGTCCGACTGGCACGCGGCACGCGATGCCGTGCGCCGCATGCTGAGCCAGCTCGGCACGCAGGGCATCGGCGATGCGCTCGGCGGCGTGATCGAGTCGCTGCCGTCGCTCGCGGCCGAACTCGGCAAGCCGGCGCCCGTCGTGCATATCGACAGCCACGGCCATCGCGTGCGCAGCGAGATCGGCGCGACGCTGAAGAACGTGTTCATGCACCTTCTGCGCAATTCGATCGACCACGGGATCGAGTCGTCCGAAGAGCGGCGCGCGGCCGGCAAGGCGGCGTCCGGCACGATCGACATCGCGGTCGGCGTGGGCGGCGGCGAGCTGTGGTTCGTGCTGAGCGACGACGGCCGCGGCCTCGCGCTCGACCGGATTCGCGGCATCGCGCGCGAGCGCGGCTGGATCGATGCCGACAACGCAGCGGCGCTGACCGACGAAGATGTGGCCGAGCTGATCTTCCGGCCGGGTTTCTCGACCGCGCATGCGGTAACCGAAGTGTCGGGGCGCGGCGTCGGCATGGACGCAGTGCGCAACTTCCTGAAGCGCGACGGCGGCGACATCGCGCTGCGCTTCACCGACGATCGCGTCGGTGCGCCGTATCGTGCGTTCGAGACGATCGTGTCGCTGCCGGCGCGTTTCGCTGCGGACGGTGCCGGTCACGGTGCCGCGCACGAGCGCGCGCGCATCGCGGACGTCGGCGCAGCGGAGTGATGGCGTGATCGTGCACGCATGGATGATCCAGATTGCCGCCGCGCTGGCGGGCGGCTTCGGCGTCGCGGTGGCGGCGGCGGTCGTGTTTCGCGTGACGCGCAAGCGGCTCGTCGCGGCGATGGAACGCGACGCGCATGCGTTGCGCAGCGCGCTCGACGCGGCCGACGCGAGGGCGACAGAAGCGGCGTCGGCACATGCCGAAGCCGCCGACGCATGGGCGCAACGCGACGCGCAGCTCGGGGAAGCGCTGGCGCGCGAGGCGTCCGCGGCCGGCACGCAGCGCGACGCGCTGCAAGCGCTGTCGGCCGACCGCGCCGCACTCGCGCAGCATGCGATGAAGATCGCCGACGAAGCCGCGCGCCTGCGCGGGCTCGCCGGCACGTTCGAGCGCTGGCACGAGCAGATGATCTCGCTGACCACGCAGAACCAGGACATGCGCTCGAAGAACCAGGAACTGTCGGCGATCGTCGCGCATGTGTCGATCGTGTCGCTGAACGCGTCGATCGAGGCGGCACGTGCGGGCACGGCCGGGCGCGGCTTCTCGATCGTCGCGAGCGAGGTGCGCGGGCTGGCCGCGCGCTCGCAGCAACTGTCGAACAGTTATCGCGACAGCCTGAACCGCAACGATCTCGTGACGGCCGCGACGTTCCAGGACATCCAGGCCGGCGGCAAGATGATCACGGCCGCGCTCGCGACCGTCGAGACGCTCGCCGGGCAACTGCACGCGCGGATCGAAGGAGAGGCGGCGTGATCAGCGCGCAGGCGAAAGCCGGCTTCGAGCGGATTTTTTTCGATGCGGCGCGCACGCGGCTCGCGTCCGGCGGCGCGTGCGACATCCGGCCGTCGGCCGGCGATGCGCTCGATCCTGCTCGTGCGACCTCGCGATCGAAACCGAAGGTGCTCGAGCATGTCGCGGTGCTGACGATCTCGGCGCTGCATTTCCGCCTGCTGCTCGCGCTGCGCTTCAGCGACGACGATGCGACGCGCCGCCATTTCGCCGGTGCGACGACGGGCGCGAGCGGCCAGCGGCCGCTGCCCGAAGCGTTCATGGAAGTCGCGAACCTGTGCTGCGGCGCGATCAACCAGGCGCTGACCGCGCCGTTTCCGGATCTCGGGATGTCGACGCCTAGCCTGCTGAGCGGCGCGAGCATCGACTGGCTGCCCGCGCTCGCACCCGATCACGTGGCCGCCTACGACCTGACGCTCGACGGCGACGTGCGGGTCGGCGCGACGCTGTGCGTGTGCGCGAATGCGCCGGTCGATTTCCATGTGCCGGAAACGGCCATGGTGGACACCGGCGGCGAACTCGAACTGTTTTGACCGACCATCAGGAACCCTTGAGATGACCGAAGACCAACCCGTCAGCAAGGTGCTCGTGCTCGACGACAGCCGCGCGCACGCGGATGCGATCAAGCGTTTCTGCGACGAGCACAACCTGGTCGGCCTGACCGTGCGGCGCAGCCGGCTGCTGAAGGTGCTGCGCTCGAACATCGATCTCGGCGCGATCCTGCTCGCCGAGGATTACGGCGGCTCGCCGGTCGAGAGCGCGATCATCGCGACGCAGATCGATGCGCTGCGGCCCGAGCTGCCGATCATCCTGCGCCGCGAATCGCTGGCGTCGCGCGACGGGCTGCCCGACGCGCTTGCGCGGGTGGCATGCGCGGCCTACGTCGCGGACGACATGACGCCGCTCAAGCGCGCGATCGACGAATACCTGTTCGGCCGCGACTACCCGAACGCGCTCGTGCGCGGCATCTCGGAGATTACCGAGGCGCGGATCGACAGCCTGTTTCCGGGCATGACGATCGAGCACGACACGCCGTGCATCGTTCGCGACCAGATCATCTTCGGCGAAGTGTTCAGCCTGATTGCGCTCGAAAGCGCGTGGTGCCGCGGCTACATGCTGCTGCAGACGAGCGAGCAGCCGCTGCTCGACATGCTCGGCGGCACGCGCGACGACGGCCGCGCGCCGGATTTCCGCGACGTGAACAGCGTGCTCGGCGAGCTGACCAACCTCGTATGGGGTGCGTTCAAGAACCGCTATCTCGGCGACGCCGAAGCGCTGGCGCGCCATCCGGTGCAGGTGCCGCTCGTCGTCAATCACAAGCAGAAATTCATCTCGTTCGGCGGCGACTGTCCGCAGCTCTGTTTCAAGTACCGGATGACCGACCCCGAATCGGGGCGCTCCGTCCGTCTCGATCAGCGTTTCGTGTTCAGCCTGAGCTGGTCGCCGGAGGATTTCCGCGAATCGGTGCAGGACGTGGGGCCGATGGTCGAATCGGGTGAACTCGAACTGTTTTGAAATTTGAAGTCCGAAATAAAGGAAGGGGAATACGACATGGCAAAGATTCTGGTGGTCGACGATTCGGGTACGGTGCGCGACGAGGTCGCGGGCTTCCTGCGCAATCACGGGCTCGACGTCGCGACGGCCGTCGACGGCAAGGACGGGCTCGCGAAGCTCAAGGCGACGCCCGGCGTGCGCCTCGTGATCAGCGACGTGAACATGCCGAACATGGACGGCCTGACGATGGTCGAGAAGATCCGCGGCGAACTGGCGAACACGGCGGTCAACGTCGTGATGCTGACGACCGAAAGCAGCCCGGCGATGAAGGAGCGCGGCAAGGCGGCCGGCGTGAAGGGCTGGATCGTGAAGCCGTTCAAGGGCGACGCGGTGCTCGATGCGCTGAAGAAGCTCGCGGGCTGACGCGCTTCGAGCTGGCGAGGGCCCGATTCCGGTTCCGCGTTCGACGCTGCGCCTCGGGTTGTGCGGCCGCCACGGCACGACGCCGCGGACATCCGGCTGCGGAGACGGTCGCGCGTGTCGCGAGCGGCGGGTAGTGCCTGATAGCGGCAAATGGCGTGCGCAATTTACAGCGCACCGCGATGTCCGTATCCTGCCGGATGCCGAGGGCGGCGTGCCTGCGCGTCATGCGCATCACGCCCGGCATCCATAACAATCAGGAACGGAAAATCCAATGAAAATCAGAATCGATCGGGCAGCGCTTGCGCGCGGCGCGTGCGTGGCGCTGGTGGCCGCGCTGACGGGCGGATGCGCAAGCACCGGGCCGCAGGCTGCGCAGCAGGCCGCCGCCGACAGCGGTTCGTCATACACGTGCAATCGCACGCAAGCCGACGGGCAGGTCTCGGCCGGGAAAGGGGCCAACGGTTGCTATTTCGTACTCCACGATCCCGCGACGAAACAGCCGCTGCCGAATACGCGCTATGCATTTGCGCTTTACACGAGCGCGGCCCAGAACAGTAAGGAACTCGAAGTCGAAGGCACGACCGACGAGAAGGGGCGCACCGCGTATGTGCGCTCCGCCGCACCGATCGACGCGGCGCGCATGGTGCTCGTCCGCATGATCGGCGCCGGCCCGACCGGGCGTATTCCGGTGCTGGTACGGCCGACGGACGGCCAGCGCATCCCGTTCGCGGCTTACAAGGTCACGGGCTGCAACGGCCCGTACGAAGGTGTGACCGACGAAACGGGGCGCGGCGTGATGTACCGCTGCAAGACGCCGTCGAAGATCGACGTGTCGTTCTATCAGTCACGCCCGTAGGGCTGGCGAGATGGCGCCCGAATCGGCCCGCGCGGCCGCGCAGCGCACACAGACGCTGATCGCGAAGGGCGTGGTGTTCACCGTGGCAGGCGCGTGCCTGCTGATCGGCGTCGTCATGTATGCGCAATCGACGCACGAGTTCCTGCGGACGTCGGTCGTCGTGCCGGGCCGCGTCGTCAGGCTGAACGCGGGCCCGCATCATCCGGAGATCGCGTTCACGACGCTCGCGGGCGAGCAGGTCGAATACCCGCAGGGCGGCGACGTCAGCGTGCAGGACGGCGCAACGGTCGAGGTGCGCTACGCGCCGGAGGCGCCCGCGATGACCGCGCGGATGAATACGTTCGGCGCGATCTGGGGCGGTGTGGTGACCTTTGGCGTCATGGGCGCCGTCTTTTTCCTGGGCGGCATCGGGCACCTTGGGTCGGGCGTGCGCGCGTGGCGCAGCGGGCGCACGCGCGCTTGAGCGCCGACGCCGCGCGACTGGACGCCGCACGGAATGTGGAGGACCATTTCATCGGTACGCCGCGAACGGGCGTGCGCCGTCGCTGCCCGTTCGTGCCGTACCGAATCCTGCCGAACCCCGTCGAGCGGAACATCATGGAACCCGATCAAGAGACTGCCGAGCCGATCCTGTTGCGCGAGGTGCGCGACGGCGTCGTCACGCTGCGGCTGAACCGGCCGCAGCAGTTCAACGCGTTGTCCGAAGCAATGCTCGCGAGCCTGCACGACGCGTTCGAAACGCTGGCGGCCGATCCGCACGTGCGCTGTGTCGTGCTGGCCGCGCAAGGCAAGGCGTTCTGCGCGGGCCACGACCTGCGGCAGATGCGCGGCAAGCCGGAACTCGACTACTACCGCACGCTGTTCGCGCAGTGCAGCCGCGTGATGCTCGCGATGCGCGCGTTGCCGGTGCCGGTGATCGCGCGCGTGCACGGCATCGCGACCGCGGCGGGCTGCCAGCTCGTCGCCGCGTGCGATCTCGCGATCGCGGCGGATACCGCGCGTTTCGCGGTATCGGGCATCAACGTCGGGCTGTTCTGTTCGACGCCGGCCGTCGCGCTGAGCCGCAACGTCACGGCGAAGCGCGCGTTCGACATGCTGGTATCCGGGCGCTTCGTCGATGCGGCGACAGCCGCCGCGTGGGGGCTCGTCAACGAGGCCGTGCCCGAGGACGCGCTCGATGCGGCCGTCGCGCGCAAGGTCGCGGAGATCGTCGCGAAGAGCCCGGCCGCGGTGCGCTACGGCAAGCAGATGTTCTACCGCCAGCGCGAGTTGCCGCTCGACGAAGCCTATGCGTATGCGGGCGACGTGATGGCGCGCAACATGATGGAAGAGGATGCGGGCGAAGGGATCGACGCGTTCCTCGAGAAGCGGAAGCCGACGTGGCGTTCGTAATACACGCCGGATGGTAGCGTTGAGTGGGGCGGAAGGGCCGCAGCCAACGCGTTTTCGTCAACTCGGGTTTCCTGTCCGCCAGAACGCAAACGGGCCGCCCGCGGTGAACTGACCCCACGAAGTTGGACAGCTGAAGCCTGGCGGCCGAGGGCGGCCCGCAAGTGAAGCGGCATGCGCGGCGGCGCGGTGGCGCGCCGCAGCATCGACGTCGGTCAGCGCCCGTAGCTCCCGGTCCGCAGCGCCGGCTCCGGCTGTGCGGTCGACGCGCCCGGCGGCACGATCACGACCGGCACGCGGCGCGCGAGTGCGCACATCAGCTCGTAGCCGATCGTGCCGCTGGCTTCCGCGACGTCGTCCACCTTCACCTGGTCGCCCCACAGCTCGACGCTCGACCCGATGCCGGCGTTCGGGCACGGCGTCAGGTCGACGGTCAGCATGTCCATCGACACACGGCCGACGACGCGGGTCATCACGCCGTCCACCGCGATCGGCGTGCCGGTCGGCGCGTGGCGCGGATAGCCGTCCGCGTAGCCGCACGCGACGACGCCGATCCGCATCGGCCGGTCGGCCGTGAAGCGGCGGCCGTAGCCGACGGTTTCGTCCGGCGACAGCGTCTGCACGCCGATGATCCTGCTCGTCAGCGTCATCGCGGCCATCAGCGGCGTGTCGGCGATATGCCGCGACGCACCGGTCGGCGACGCGCCGTACAGGATCGTGCCGGGCCGCACCCAGTCGCGGTGCGCGCGCGGATGCCACAGCACCGCCGCCGAATTCGATACCGAGCGTTCGCCCGGAATCCCGGCCGTGGTCGCGTCGAACTGATCGAGTTGCCAGTCGACCTCGCCTTCGTCCGCGTTCGCGAAATGCATCATCAGCGTGATCTTGCCGATCGACGGTGCGCTCGCCGCGCGTTCCCATGCGGCGCGGAACGCGGCGGGCCGGTAGCCGAGCCGGTTCATCCCGGAATTCATCTTGAGCTGGATGTCGATCGGCTGTTGCGGCTTCGCGGCAATCAGCAGGTCGAGCTGCTCGTCGCAGTGCACGGCCACGGTCAGCCGGTGGCGATCGGCCAGCTCGACGTCGGCCGGCTCGAAGATCCCTTCGAGCAGCAGCACGGGCTTGTCCCAGCCGAGTTCGCGCACGCGCACGGCTTCGTCGAGGTCGAGCAGCGCGATGCCGTCGGCGGCCGCGAGGCCCGGGTAGATCCGCTCGATGCCGTGGCCGTATGCGTTGGCCTTGATCACGGCCCACACGCGCGATAACGCGGCGGTGCGACGGATGAAGTCGAGGTTGTGGCGGACGGCGTCGGGGCGGATATGGGCGACGATGGGACGGGGCATGGTGATGGCTCGGGTCGGATGTCGTTCGGCGCGCGGCGGCGCGCCCGGATCGGCAGGCTGGCGCGGTAACGCGCCAAGCCAGTGTCGAGCGCTATCTTATTGGTGTTCGACCAGTTTTAATTAACGTATTTGTCGATGATTTGGTGGAATTTTTGGTGGCGGACCCGTGCTCGCCGCGGCCGTCGGCGGCACGTGCAGCCGAGTCTCCCGTCTAGAAAACCGGTGCGCGATAGCGCCGCGCAATGCTAAGCTCTCGGCGATCTTGTCATTGAATAATGTAATCATAAAGGAGGAGACTTTGATGACGACGTCCCAGCTGTGTCTGTTCATCGTGGCGCTGTTGCCGTTCCCGCTGACGTTCCTGGCCAAGGCCCGCAAGGGCTACGACAACCGTACGCCGCGCGAGTACCTGGCGAAACTCGAAGGCTGGCGCGCACGGGCGCAGGCCGCGCACCAGAACGCGTGGGAAGCGCTTGCGCTGTTCACGGCCGCATTGGTCGTCGCGTGGCACAACGGCGCGAATGCGCACCACGTCGACCAGCTCGCGATGGGTTTCGTCGCGACCCGCGTCGTCTATATGCTGATGTACCTGCTGAACTGGGCGTCGCTGCGTTCGCTCGTGTGGTTCGCCGGGATGGTGTGCGTCGTCGCGCTGTTCTTTGCCGCGCCGTAACGGGCCGGCAACGCAGGTTCCCCTGTTTGGAAAAATCATTCGTGGGGCCAGCGCAAGCCCGTGATTGGCGGGAACCGGCCCTACGCGCCGCCCGCGCCCCGCGCGTGACTGTCGTTGGATGCGGGCGCAACGATCTTGGCAACGAACGGCGGCGCATCCGCTTCGCGGCGCAGGAACGCGATCAACGGATCGAGCAGCCGGTGCCGCGTCGACGGATGGCGGCGCAGCACGAAGCGCCACGACGCGTCGCGCTCGAGGCTCGGCCTCAGCGGCACGAGCCGCCCGCTGCGCAGTTCGGGCTCGATGAGCGGCACGCGTCCGAGCGCGATGCCCGCACCGCCCACCGCCGCGCCGATCACCTGGCTGAAACTGCTGTAACGGACGATCTTCGTTTCGAAATCGTCCGGCAAGCCGAACTCCGATGCCCAGTTGCGCCAGTCGATCTCGGGGCTGTTTTCGTGCATCTCCTGCAGCAGCCGCGAGCGGCACACGTTCACGGACGCATACGGATGCAATTCGGGGCTGCACACCGGGAACACCGTTTCCCGCATCAGCACGTCGTCGTCGGCCCGCAGCCGGTGCGCAGGCACGTGCACGATCGCCAGGTCGATGCCGCTGCGCGCGAAATCGGGTTCGTCTTCGAGCACGACGGCATGCACGGGCGTTTCGGGATGAAGCGACGAGAATTCCGCGAGACGGCGCGCGAGCCACATTGACGAAAACGGCGCGTTGGCGGAAACGGTGAGCCGTTGCGCGGTGCCGCGAATCTCGGCGCAGGCGTCGGTCAGGCGCGACAGCGCGTCGCTGACGGCCGGCAGCAGGCGCGCGCCTGGCGGCGTGAGGCCGATGCCGCCGAGCCCCGTGCTGCGTTCGAGCAGCCGCGCGCCGAGCGATTCCTCGAGCGCGCGAATCTGATGGCTGACCGCGCTCGTCGATACGTTCAGCTCGGCCGCCGCGCGCGCGAACCCGCCGAGGCGGACAGCCGCCTCGAAAGCACGCAGTGCGCTAAGGGGAGGAAGGTGCGACATGCGGGGTATTGTAGTTGACTCAACACCCGTTGAGAAATCATCTTTTGCCGCGCGCGGGCCGCGCGGGTAGCCTCGATCCGGTCAAGAAAAACCGCACCAAAACACCGACTGGAGGGCTTCATGTATTTCGACCGACGACTATGGGCAATGATGGCGGGACTACGCGGGCGGGTGGCCGCGGCCGTCGCGCTCGGGCTGCTCGCGATGGGTGTCGGCATCCTCCGTTTCGTGTTCCTCGGCCGCGTGCTGGCGCTGGTCTTTTCCGGCGCGCCCGTGCGCAGCATCGCCGAAGCCGTCGTTGCAACGGCGGCCTGCGTGCTGCTGCGCGCGTGGCTCGACCATCGTCGCACGGTGCTCGCGCAGCATACGGCGGGCTGCGTGCAGGCCACGTTGCGCGCGCGGCTGTTCGACCGGATCGCGGCGCTCGGCCCCGCATGGTTCAGCGGCGAACGCACCGGCGGCGTGATGCTGGCCGTCGTCGACGGCGTCGGGCAACTGCAGACCTTCTTCGGCGTCTACCTGCCGCAACTCGTGATCGCCGCGTGCGCACCGGTGATGATCTTCGCGGTGCTCGCGTGGTGGGACGTGCCGACGGCCGCGATCCTGCTGGTTGCTGCACTCGTCACGCTCGCGCTGCCGCAGCTCGTGCATCGTGCCGACCGGCGCGCGGCGCTCGCCCGCTCGGCCGCCTTCAAGGCATTCGGCGAGGAGTTTCTCGACGCGGTGCAGGGCCTGCCGACGCTGAAGGCGTTCGGGCAGAGCACCGCGTTCGGCGCGAAGCTGGCCGCGAAGGCGCGCGCGCTGTCGGACAGCACGTTCTGGGTGCTCGCGCTCGGCCTGCTGACGCGGCTCTTCACCGATCTCGGCACCGGCCTCGGCGCGGCCGCGGCGATCGCGGTCGGCGCGTGGCGCGTGCGGCACGGCGACATGAGCCTCGAGGCGCTGCTGATCGTGCTGATGGCCGGCAGCGAGATCTTCCGGCCGCTGCGCGACCTGCGCGCGGTGCTGCACCAGGGGATGATCGGCCAGTCGGCGGCGAATGCGATCCACGCGCTGCTCGACGCGGGCAGCCACGCGCCGGCCGCCGCCGCGCCGCGCGTGACGAGCCTGCGGCCGGAGATCGCGTTCGACGGCGTCAGCTTTGCGTATCCGGGGCGTCGTGCGGATGCGCACGCGGCGCTGAGCTTCTCGGTTCGCGAAGGCGAGACGGTGGCGATCGTCGGCCCGAGCGGCGCGGGCAAGTCGACCATCGTGCGCCTGCTGCTGCGCCAGCACGACGCGCAGGGCGGCGCGATCCGCATCGGCGGCCACGACGTGCGCGCGCTCGACGCCGGCCAGGTGCGCGAGATGATCGCGGTCGTCGCGCAGGATGCGACGCTGTTCGACGGCAGCGTCGCCGACAACCTGCGGCTCGGCCGCCCCGACGCGAGCGACGCGGACATGATCGCGGCCGCGCGCGCCGCCAACGCGCACGATTTCATCTCGGCGCTGCCCGACGGTTACGCGACGCACATCGGCGAACGCGGGCTCATGCTGTCGGGCGGCCAGCGCCAGCGCATCGCGATTGCCCGCGCGCTGCTGCGCGATGCGCCGATCCTGCTGCTCGACGAAGCGCTTTCGTCGGTCGACGCGGAGAACGAAGCGTTGATCCAGCAGGCGCTCGACCGGCTCACGCGCGGGCGGACGACACTCGTGCTCGCGCACCGGTTGTCCAGCGTGATCGGTGCCGACCGCATCCTCGTGCTCGACCAGGGGCAGGTGGTCGACGAAGGGACGCACGCGGCGCTGATCGCGCGCGACGGCCCGTATCGCCGGCTGATGGGGCCGCAACTGGAAGCGGTCGCGGAATCGGTCGGCGCGGCGACGACGGCCGGGGCCACCGCACGCGCGTCGTCGGGCCCGCAGGTCAGGCCGCTGAACGACGACGCGGCGACGATCGGCTGGCCGGAAACGTTGCGGACGCTGCTGCGCTTCGTGCGGCCGTGGAAGGGCAAGGTCGCGCTGACCGTGCTGTTCGGGATCGGCCGCGTGCTCGCGTTCATCGGCGTCGGCGTGATCGGCGCGCTGGTGGTGGGCGCCGTGTCGGCCGGTCACGCGAGCACGGCGCTCGTCGCGGCGCTGCTCGTGATCGCGCCGGTGGCGGCCGTGCTGCACTGGCTCGAATCGTGGCTCGCGCACGACATGGCGTACCGGCTGCTCGCGGAAATGCGCATCGCGCTGTTCGCGACGCTCGAGCGCCTCGCGCCGGCCGGGCTGCTGCGCCGCCGCTCCGGCGATCTCGTGTCGCTCGCGACGCAGGACGTGGAGACGGTCGAGTATTTCTATGCGCACACGCTGGCGCCCGCGTTCGTCGCGGTGCTCGTGCCGGCCGGCGTGCTGGTGCTGCTCGCGTCGGTCGCGTGGCCGCTCGCGCTCGTGCTGCTGCCGTTCCTGCTGTGGGCCGGGCTGGCGCCCGTGCTGGCCCGCCGCGACGTCGACCGGCTCGGCACTGGCGCGCGCGAAGCGCTCGGCCAGCTCGGCGCGCACCTGACCGAGACGATCCAGGGGCTCGCGGAGCTGACCGCGTTCCAGGCGATCGCGCGTCGGCGCGAAGCGTTCGTGGCCGAAGTCGATGCGTACCGGAAGCAGCGCGCGAAGCTGCTCGACGATCTGTCGACGCAAAGCGCCGCGCTGGAAATCGCGAGCGGGCTCGGCGGGCTGGCCGTTGCGGCGCTCGGTGTGCTGCTGTGTGCGCGCGGCTGGTTTCCGCGCGAGTCGTTGCCGCTGCTGGTGCTGGTCGCGGTGGCCGCGTTCATGCCGGTTGCCGAGATCGGCCAGGTCGCGCGCCAGCTTGCCGACACGATCGCGTCGACGCGCCGGTTGCGCGCGCTCGAGAAGGAGCCCGTGACCGTGACGGACGGCACGCAGCCGATGCCCGGCAACCCGGCGGTGCGGTTCGAGGAAACACGCTTCACGTATCCGGGGCGCGGTGTGCCCGCGATCGACCGCGTGAGCTTCGAGGTGCCGCCCGGCAGCACGGTCGCGCTGGTCGGCGCGTCGGGCGCCGGCAAGTCGACGGTCGCGAGCCTGCTGCTGCGCTTCTGGGATCCGCAGCAGGGCCGCGTGACGCTCGGTGGCGTCGACTTGCGCGATCTTCGGCTCGACGATCTGCGGCAGCACATCGCGCTCGTTGCGCAGGATACCTACCTGTTCAACGACACGCTCGAAGCGAACATCCGGCTCGCCGCGAGCGACGCGTCCGACGCGGACGTGCAGCGTGCGATCGATCATGCGGCGCTCGGCGAATTCGTCGCGCGGCTGCCGGACGGGCTCGCGACGCGCGTCGGCGAGCGCGGCGTGCAGCTGTCGGGCGGCCAGCGCCAGCGCGTCGCGATCGCACGCGCGTTCCTGAAGGATGCGCCGGTGCTGATCCTCGACGAGGCGACGTCCCACCTGGACACGATCAGCGAGCAGCAGATCCGTGCGGCGCTCGAAGACCTGATGACGCAACGGACGTCGATCATCATTGCGCACCGGCTGTCGACCGTGCGCAATGCCGACCTGATCCTCGTGATCGAGCAGGGCAGCGTCATCGAGGCCGGGCGCCATGCGGAACTGCTGGCGCGGCAGGGCGCGTATGCGCGGCTCGTGTCGCATCAGGCGAGCGGGGTGGCGGCGTGACCGATGCTGCATCGGCGCGTCGCCGGACGGCATTGACGCGCGAATCCCGCAACGTTCGTTGAACCGCGTCGGCGGTTGCCGGCCTGGCGCGCACGGCCATCCCGACACGGCGCCTGGTTGAATCGCCGGCCGTCCGCGCAAACCGATGCGTGGGTGGCGGCGATGGCGCCATCGTCATCCTGCCGCACGCGTTGCACGGGACATTCGTCGTGCCGGCCCGCGCCAGCCGCCGCGATCCTCCCTTCAAGCTTCCGCCTTTCCGCCTTTCCGCCTTCCGCCTTCCGCCAGCCGCCAGCCGCCAGCCAGCCAGCGCGGCGCGCTCCGGCCCGCGCATGCCGCCCGGCCATCTCCCCCAGCCCGTTTCCTCCGATCTATCCGGCCCGCGCGGCTCGGGTTTGTCTCGATGAAATTCCCCCTTGCGGACTTTTTTGTTGTCGTAGTATCGCGATTGACAACACATGTTGCACTAATGTCTAATTCGACATCGCATGTTGCGGTGCTGCTTGATGTCGTCGTTTCCGCCGGCCGGCTGGCCGGCTACATCGCTCAATCATGCGGAGAGAAACCATGAGTCGCCGTTCCTTCCTGAAAGCCGTCGTGGTCGTTGCCGCGCTCGGCGCAAGCCTCGCACACGCGGATACCAAGACGCTCGTCGTCGGCACCGATACGTCGTTCATGCCGTTCGAGTTCAAGCAGGGCGACAAGTACGTCGGCTTCGATCTCGACCTGTGGGCGGAGATCGCGAAGGACCAGGGCTGGAAATACACGATCCAGCCGATGGATTTCGCGGGCCTGATCCCGGCGCTGCAGACGCAGAACATCGACGTCGCGCTGTCGGGGATGACGATCAAGGAGGAGCGCAAGAAGGCGATCGACTTCTCCGCGCCGTACTACGACAGCGGCCTCGCGGCGATGGTGCAGACCGGCAACACGACGGTCAAGTCGATCGACGACCTGAACGGCAAGGTGATCGCCGCGAAGACGGGCACCGCGACGATCGACTGGATCAAGGCGCACCTGAAGCCGAAGGAGATCCGCCAGTTCCCGAACATCGACCAGGCCTACCTCGCGCTTGAAGCCGGCCGCGTCGACGCGGCGATGCACGACACGCCGAACGTGCTGTTCTTCGTGAACAACGAAGGCAAGGGCAAGGTGAAGGTCGCGGGCCAGCCGGTCAGCGGCGACAAGTACGGGATCGGTTTCCCGAAGGGCAGCCCGCTCGTGCCGCAGGTCAACGCGTCGCTCGTGAAGATCAAGGCCGACGGCCGCTACGCGCAGATCTACAAGAAGTGGTTCGGCGCCGAGCCGCCGAAGATGTGAGCGTGACGCCGCAACAGCGCGCGGCCATGCGGCCGCGCCGGTCTTGAATCGAATGGGGAGCGACAAGTGAATTTCGATTGGTCGGCGATCTGGGCGGCGTTGCCGGACCTGATGGACGGGGTCCGGTTGACGGTGTTCATCGCATTTTTCGGGCTGGTGGGCGGTTTCATCGTCGGGATGGTCGCGGGCATGTTCCGCGCATACGGACCGAAGGCGATGAACGTGCTCGCACAGGTCTACATTGAACTGATTCGCGGCACGCCGATCGTCGTGCAGGTGATGTTCCTGTATTTCGCGCTGCCGTTGCTCGCGCACATCCGCATCGACGGCCTGACGGCCGCGATCATTGCGATCACGGTGAATTCCGGCGCGTATCTCGCGGAAGTGGTGCGCGGCGCGCTGCTGTCGATCCCGAAGGGGCTGACGGAAGCGGGGCTCGCGATGGGCTTGTCGATGCCGCGCGTGCTGCTGAAGGTGGTCGGGCCGCTGGCGTTCCGGCGGCTGATTCCGCCGCTCGGCAACCAGTGCATCGTGAGCCTGAAGGACACGTCGCTGTTCATCGTGATCGGGGTCGGCGAACTGACGCGCAAGGGGCAGGAAATCATCGCGGGCAATTTCCAGGCGGTCGAGATCTGGAGCGCGGTGGCTGTCATCTACCTGTTGCTGACCGGCGCAATGACGCTGACGCTGCGGCTCGTTGAAAAGCGGATGAGGATCCTATGAGCATGATCGAATTCCAGAACGTGTCGAAGAGCTTCGGCCACGTGCCGGTGCTGAAGCACATCGACCTGAAGATCGACGCGGGCGAGGTGGTCGTCGTGATCGGCCCGTCGGGGTCGGGCAAATCGACGATGCTGCGCTGTATCAATGCGCTCGAGAAAATCACCGGCGGCGAACTGCTCGTCGACGGCCAGAGCGTGCGCGGCAATGCGACGACGATCCGCAACATTCGGCTCGAAGCCGGCATGGTGTTCCAGCAGTTCAACCTGTTTCCGCAAATGACCGCGCTCGAGAACGTGATGTTCGGGCCGACCCAGGTGCGCGGTGCATCGCGCGCCGAAGCACGCGACCAGGCGATGGCGCTGCTCGACAAGGTCGGCCTCGAATCGCGCGCGAATCATTACCCGTCCGAGCTGTCGGGCGGCCAGCAGCAGCGTGTCGCGATCGCGCGCGCGCTCGCGATCCGGCCGCGGCTGATGCTGTTCGACGAGCCGACGTCGGCGCTCGATCCGGAATTGCGCCACGAAGTGCTGAAAGTGATGCAGGATCTGGCTAACGAAGGGATGACGATGATCGTCGTCACGCACGAGATCGGCTTCGCGAAGCGGGTCGGCACGCGCCTGCTGTTCATGGATCAGGGTGGCATCGCCGAGGACGGTCATCCGGTCGACTTGATCGACCGGCCGCCGACGCCGCGCCTGAAGGAATTCTTGAAACACGTGTCCTGAACGAAACCGAATCATTTGACATGCCGCTTTCCCTTTCTCCCGTCATCGCCGGCGCGCCGTTCGACATCGGCGTGCGCCTCGGCGAGCTCGCCCGTCCCGTGTTCGATGCGTACATGCAGCAGAGCAGCGCGTGGCAGGCCGTGCGCCGCTGGCGCGGCCATCCGTTCGTCGATGCGCTTCGGCAGGCGGCGCTGGCCGCGTACCCCGATCTCGTCGCGGAACTGGACGGGATCGCGGCGGGCATCGGCTGGCCGGCCGAGGACATCTTTTTGTGGAATTGCCGCGGCGAACTGATCCACAACGCGCCGGACGGCTGCACGACGCTCGCCGCGCGCGGCGCGGACGGCACGCGCTGGATCGCGCACAACGAGGACGGCGATCCGTTCCTGCGCGAGCGCTGCCTGCTCGTCGACGTGCAGCCGGAGGGCAAGCCGGGCTTCGTCAGTTTCTACTACCCCGGTTCGCTGCCGGGCCATACGTTTGCCGTGAACCGCGCGGGCATCGCGCAGGCGATCAACAACCTGCGGATCCGCACGCCGGCACCGGGCGTGCCGCGAATGATCCTCGCGCGCGCCGTGCTCGACGCGACGTCGCTCGACGCGGCAGCCGACGTGCTGCGCCTGCATGCACGCGCGAGCGGCTTTCATCACACGCTCGGCGCGACCGGCGATGCACGGCTGCTGAGCATCGAAGCGAGCGCCGCGCGCTGTTCGGCGATCGACGTCGCGCGGCTCGCGGGCCATGCGAACCATCTCGTGCATCCCGGCTGCGAAGCAGAAGCGCAGATCGTCACGCAATCGTCGGCCGATCGCCAGCGACGCGTCGACGCGCTGACGCCGGGCATCGACGCGATCGACGAAGCCGCGCTGCTGCGCGTGCTCGGCGATCGCGCGCCGGAAGGGCTGCCGATCTACCGCGACGACCCGGCCGACCCCGACGACGAGAACACGCTCGCAACCGCGGTGTTCGCGATCGGCGCGGCGTCGATCGATTTCACCATTCACCAGCACGGCACGCAGCGCTTCGCGACGCGCATCGTGCCGTCCGGGCACGCGCACGACGCGTCCTGATCCATGAGGCAACGCATGACGACCGTTTTCCATCGCGCTCCGCGCACCACCTTGCCCGTCGCCGTCGCAGGCGACGGCATCGAGATCATCGACTCGACCGGCAAACGCTATCTCGACGCATGCGGCGGCGCGGCCGTCTCGTGTCTCGGCCACAGCAACCAGCGCGTGATCGACGCGATCAAGCGGCAGGCGCAGCAACTGCCGTACGCGCATACGTCGTTCTTCACGACCGACGTGGCCGAGGAACTGGCCGACCGGCTCGTCGCAGCCGCGCCGGCCGGCCTCGAACACGTGTATTTCGTGTCGGGCGGCTCCGAGGCGATCGAGGCCGCGCTGAAGCTCGCGCGCCAGTATTTCGTCGAGAAGGGCGAGCCGCAGCGCCGCCATTTCATCGCACGGCGCCAGAGCTATCACGGCAACACGCTCGGCGCGCTCGCGATCGGCGGCAACGCTTGGCGGCGCGAGCCGTTCCTGCCGCTGCTGATCGAAGCGCATCACGTGAGCCCGTGTTATGCGTATCGCGACCAGCAGGCGGGAGAAACCGACGAAGCGTATGCGCAGCGCCTGGCGGACGAGCTCGAACGGAAGATCGTCGAACTCGGTGCGGAAAACGTCGCGGCGTTCGTCGCGGAAACGGTGGTGGGCGCGACGGCCGGCGCGGTGCCGCCGGTGCGCACGTACCTGAAGAAGATTCGCTCGGTGTGCGACAAGTACGGTGTACTGCTGATTCTCGACGAGATCATGTCGGGGATGGGGCGCACGGGCTACCTGTACGCGTGCGATGAAGACGGCGTCGCGCCCGACCTGCTGACGATCGCGAAAGGGCTCGGCGCGGGCTACCAGCCGATCGGCGCGACGCTCGTCAGCGACCGCATCTACAGGACGATCGTCGACGGGTCGGGCTTCTTCCAGCACGGCCATACGTACCTCGGCCACGCGACCGCATGCGCAGCCGCGCTCGAAGTGCAGCGCGTGATCGCCGAAGAGAAGCTGCTCGACAACGTGAAGGCGCGCGGCGAGCAGTTGCGCGCGTCGTTGCGCGAGCACTACGGCGCGCATCCGCATATCGGCGACGTGCGCGGCCGCGGGCTGTTCGTCGGCGTCGAGCTCGTGCGCGATCGCGACAGCAAGGCGACGTTCGATCCCGCGCTGAAGCTGCACGCGGCAGTCAAGCGCGAAGCGATGCAGCGCGGCCTGATGGTGTATCCGATGGGCGGGACGATCGATGGTGTCCACGGCGATCACATCCTGATCGCACCGCCTTTCGTTTGCACCGCGCAGCAGATCGATACGATCGTCGAGCGGCTGTCGGGCGCGATCGGCGCGGCGCTCGCCGCGGCCGGCGCGTGACGGCATCGATGCACCGAACCCTTATGGGAATCACCATGACAGACAGACTGCCACCGTTCGATCCCGCATCGGCCACCGACGCCCAGAAGGCCGTGCTGGCCGATATTCTCAGCGGCCCGCGCGGCAATTTGAACGGCCCGTTTCTCGGCTGGATCGCAAGCCCCGAGCTTGCTCAGCACGCGCAGAAGCTCGGCGCGTTCTGCCGCTATCGCACGGGCCTGCCGCTGCGGCTGTCGGAGCTCGCGATTCTCGTGACGGCCGCGCGCTGGCGCTCGCAGGCCGAGTGGCACATCCACCATCCGATCGCGCTCGACGCGGGTGTACCGGCCGCGACCGCCGACGCGATCCGGCGCGGCGCCGAACCTGCATTCGAGTCGGACGACGATGCGTTGATCCATGCGTTCGCGAGCGAGCTGTACGACACGCGGCGCGTCAGCGATGCAACGTTCGCGCGTGCACAAGCGCGCTTCGGCCACGAAACCGTCGTGAATCTCGTTGCGCTGCTCGGCTATTACGCGCTCGTCGCGATGACGCTGAACACGTTCGGCATGCGCGCGGACGGGCAAACCGATCTGCCGTTTCCGGAGTAAGCGCCGTGCATTGATCGTGCCGGAACGGCGGCGCGATACGTCTGACGATCGCGCCGCCGGCATCAATGCAACCAAATGTATTCATGCGGGATCAACGGCCGATCGCCGCGTATGATGGCTTGTTCACGTCGACATGATCGGTGAACAAGCATGACGAGTACCCGCAAGACCTTGATGATCGCCGGAGGGCTCCTGGTAGCCGCAGCCGGCACTGCATACGTAATGCTCCTGCGCGCGGACCATCGTGCGATCGAAGACGCCGGCATTGGCGATTCGTCCGCGCCGGTTGCCACGGCGCCCGTGAACAACGATCACGCGGTGCAGGGCGCTATCGCGCCGCCGGTACCGGCTGCCGCGACGGCAGCCCACGCCGATACGGCGCAGAAACAGGTGGCTGTTCCGCCGCCACCATCCGTACCGGCGCAGAAACAGGCAGCTGTTCCGCCGCCACCCACACCGGCACCGGCGCCGGCAGCACCCCCGCGCGTCAGCGCCGCACCTGCATCTGTCCCCGCCGTTCCGGTTGTCAGCGAGAAAGCACAGCCGGTGACGAAGCCGAGCGCACCGCCGCCGAAGGTCAACGTCGTGACGGTCGATGCGCAGGATTCGACCCCGCCGGCTGCACAACCGGCACAGCCTGCACAGCCTGCACAGCCGGCCGCGCCATCGCAGGTCACGCAACGCGCACCGCGCAAGCGCGACGGCCTCGAACGCCATGCAGCCGCAGCACCTTCAGCAACGAAATCCGAAACGGCGGAGACGGCCGCGCTCGTGAGGGAGTCGGCGAAGCTCGATCCGTCGTTGCCGCCGCCGCCGATGTCATCGATGCCGGCGGGTTCCGGTTCGACTCGGCAGGGTGGTTCGTCGTCCGGCGCGAATCCGGTTGCCGCCGCGATGACCGAGCAACTGGTCAGGCAGTCGAGCAGTTTCAAGGCGTCGCCTTCGGCGAATGGCGATCCGTCTGCCACCAAGTAAGCCGCGCGATTCGAGCGTGAATTTTGCGCGCAGATGATCGGGTATCCGGCATTTGACTGATGCGCCCGTTGCAGGGCAGTCGCGGGTGGTTCGATCTGTCCGGCGGAGGCACGCGTTCTTGCGGCCTCCGATTCCTTGCCTTAACGTAAGGAAATCTGAATCGGAGGCGCAATTGCATCGGCAACCGTGACATCGAAGAGGCGGGTCACCATACCCGTGGACGTGAGAACCCGCCTGGGTCTTGCGACCGGGGATCGAATCGAGTTCATTCTCAACGCACAGACCGGGCGGTACGAAGTCGTTCACGCCACGAGTTCGATTACCGCTCTCAAAGGCATCATTCGCAAGCCGGCAAGACCCGTGTCGATCGAGGACATGAATGCCGCGATCGCGGAGCGGTAGCGCCGGTGCGACGATCGGTCTCGACACGAATGTGCTTGTGAGCTATCTCGTGCAGGATGACCAGGCGTAATCGAAGAAGGCGACCCGGCTGGTCGAATCGCTGACTGCCGAGCACCCCGGCTATATCACGCAGGTTGCGTTGGTCGAGGTTGTTTGGGTGCTTGCGCGGGCCTACGGTTCGGACCGCGACGAGATCTCGCAGGTGATCGAGGCGCTATTGCGGACAAAGGAACTGGTCGTCGAAGCCGCGGAAACGGTCTGGAAGGCATTGCGCGTGTATTCCGGCTCGTCCGCGGATTTCTCCGATTGTCTGATCGAACGGACGTGCCATGAGGCGCAATGCCAATACACGATGACGTTTGACGCGAAAGCGGCCAAGGTTGCCGGGATGCGACTCGTCAGTTAAGGACAATTCGCTATTTTTCTGCGCCTCCAAGCGTCGACACAAAAAAAGGACCCCGCACGCCGACCAAGGCATGCGGGGCCAAGAGAGACAAACTGTTGTGCGTTACGCGGCGACCGCTTCTTCGGCCTGCGGCTGAACCGCTGCTGCCGGCGTCACGTCCTGCCGGATCAGGTGGTCGAACGCGCCGAGCGATGCCTTCGCGCCTTCACCCACCGCGATCACGATCTGCTTGAACGGCACCGTCGTCACGTCGCCAGCCGCGAACACGCCGGGCACCGACGTCGCGCCGCGCGCATCGACGACGATCTCGCCGTGCTTCGACAGTTCGACCGTGCCTTTCAGCCATTCGGTGTTCGGCACGAGGCCGATCTGCACGAACACGCCTTCGAGATCGATGCGCTGAGTTTCGCCCGAGCGCAGGTCCTTGTAGACGAGCCCGTTCAGCTTGCTGCCGTCGCCGGTCAGCTCGATCGTCTGCGCCTGCGTGACGATCGTCACGTTCGGCAGGCTGCGCAGCTTGCGCTGCAGCACTTCGTCCGCACGCAGTTGCGCGCCGTATTCGATCAGCGTGACTGCCTTCACGATGCCGGCGAGGTCGATCGCGGCCTCGACGCCCGAGTTGCCGCCGCCGACCACCGCGACGCGCTTGCCCTTGAACAGCGGGCCGTCGCAATGCGGGCAGTACGCGACACCGCGATTGCGGTATTCGCGCTCGCCCGGCACGTTGATTTCACGCCAGCGCGCGCCGGTTGCGAGGATGATCGTCTTCGCCTTCAGCACCGCGCCGTTCGCGAGGCGGATCTGGTGCACGTCGCCCGGGATCAGCGCGTCGGCGCGCTGCACGTCCATGATGTCGACGTCGTACTGCTTCACGTGCTGCTCGAGCGCGGTCGCGAACTTCGGCCCTTCGGTTTCCTGCACCGACACGAAGTTCTCGATCGCCATCGTGTCGAGCACCTGGCCGCCGAAACGCTCGGCGACAACGCCCGTCGCGATGCCCTTGCGCGCCGAGTAGATTGCCGCGGCCGCGCCTGCCGGGCCGCCGCCGACGATCAGCGTATCGAACACCGGCTTGTTCTCGAGCGACTTCGCGGCACGGGCGCTCGCACCCGTATCGAGCTTCGCGAGGATTTCCTTCACGCTGCTGCGGCCCTGGCCGAACGATGCGCCGTTCAGGAACATCGTCGGCACGGCCATGATCTGGCGCGACTCGACTTCATTCTGGAACAGCGCGCCGTCGATCGCGACGTGGCGGATGCGCGGGTTGATCAGCGACATCACGTTCAGCGCCTGCACGACTTCCGGGCAGTTCTGGCACGACAGCGAGAAATACGTTTCGAATGCGTAGTCGCCGTCGAGCGCGCGGATCTGTTCGATCACGTCGTCGTCGAGCTTGATCGGGTGGCCGCCCGTCTGCAGCAGCGCGAGCACGAGCGACGTGAATTCATGGCCCATCGGAATGCCGGCGAAGCGGATGCCGGCCGGCTTGCCGGGCTCGCCGATCGAGAACGACGGCTTGCGCTCGGCGTCGTCGCGGCGTTCGGTCACGGTCACGCGATCCGTCAGCGACGCAATCTCGTTCAGCAGCGCCAGCAGTTCCTGCGATTTCGCGCTGTCGTCGAGCGAGGCGACGAGTTCGATCGGGCGCGTGATCTTTTCGAGGTACGCTTTCAGTTGGTTCTTGAGATTGGCGTCGAGCATGGCGTTTCGGATTCCGTATTAATGATTATGGTCGGGCACGTCGTGCCGGAGCAGGGGCTGGCCGCGAGCGGCGGCGGCCAGACGTCGCGCGCCTCGTGCGAGGCGCGCGGAGCGATCGTCAGATCTTGCCGATCAGGTCGAGCGACGGGGTCAGCGTTTCCGCACCCGGCGTCCACTTGGCCGGGCACACTTCACCCGGGTGCGCCGCGATGTATTGCGCAGCCTGCACCTTGCGCAGCAGTTCGCCTGCGTCGCGGCCGATGCCGTTGTCGTGGATTTCGCACAGCTTGATCTCGCCTTCCGGGTTGATCACGAACGTGCCGCGCAGTGCCATCCCTTCTTCCTCGATCAGCACGTCGAAGTTGCGCGACAGCGTGAGCGTCGGGTCGCCGATCATCGGGTACTTGATCTTGCCGATCGTGTCCGACGTGTCGTGCCATGCCTTGTGCGTGAAGTGCGTGTCGGTCGACACGCCGTAGATTTCGACACCCAGCTTCTGGAATTCCGCGTAACGGTCGGCGAGGTCGCCCAGCTCGGTCGGGCAGACGAACGTGAAGTCGGCCGGGTAGAACACGACGACGGACCACTTGCCCTTGAGGTTCTCTTCCGACACGGACACGAAATCGCCGTTGTGGTATGCGGTTGCCTTGAACGGCTTGATTTGGGTGTTGATGATCGGCATCTGGTGGTTTCCTTTGCGTCAGTGGTGAGTGGAGTGTTGCCAGTATCCGGGTTCACCCTGATTTAGGGAAATTGCTTGTTTCAATCCAGGGCATCGGGAATTTCTATCTGCTTCCGGCCCTTGATTGGGCGGGGTGGGCGGGGAGGGACGTTTGACGCACTGCGTGCGGGCGGGCGGTCGCGAGTCGGGCGCCCGTTCGGTGAGAACGTGAGGGAATGTGTCCTTCGGGGTGAAGGGCTCGTTTGCCGCGACGATGCGGGCGGGAAGGCATCAAACGACACCGTGCGATGGCGGATCGAGTCCGGGCCCGCAGATCGCCGATCTGACTGTCGGCGCGCTGCTTTACCACTCGGTTCGCAAGCTCTCTTGACTGACGACCGGACGGCCCTTCCATAGACCAAACACGTCGTCGGCATATGTCCTTGCGTGCTGCGCGATATAGGCATCGATTGCGTCGCGAATGATCTCGGCTCGGGAGCTGTCCTTGATCGCCGCGATGGTGGCTAACGCGGCAAGCTGGTCATCCGACAGATCGACCGGAATTCTGCGCATTTCGACTTCCGTCACGTGAAACGCCCATCATGACGATCCGGCCGCGCCAGTGCAAGGTCGCGGCAAGCCCGATACGCGTGTTGCGTTCCGGATCAGCCGACCGGCGGCGCAGCGGCGGCGTGCTCCGCTCATATCCCCGCCATCTTCCTCAACCATTCCGCCAGCCGCCGTGCCCCGTCCGGCATGTCCGCGTCCTCGCGCGTGCACAGGTAGTAATCGCGCCCGTCGTCGAGCGCGTGATCGAACAGCTTCACGAGCTCGACGTTCGCCAGTTCGCGCTCGACCAGCGGCGCGCGCAGCAGCGCGGCGCCGAGATCCGCGCGTGCCGCGCTCAGCGTCAACTGGCCATCTTCGAACATCGGCCCCACCGCGTGCGACACATGCCGCACGCCGGCGCCCTGCAGCCAGTTGACCCACGTGCTGCGATCCTCGTCGTGCACGAGCGGCGCATGCGCGAGATCGGCCGGCGTGCGGAACGGCCCGTGGCGCTTCAGGAACGACGGGCTGCACATCGGCACCATCGCGCCCGGCAGCAGCCGCTCGCAGCGGTAGCCGGGCCAGTCGCCGGTGCCGAAGCGGATCGACAGGTCCGACGCATCGCTTCGGTAGTTGCGGTGATGCGCGTACAGCACGGTCACGTCGACATCCGTGTTGTCGGCCAGGAACGCATGCAACCGCGGAATGAACCAGCCGATGCCGAGCAGCGGGATCAGGCTGACGGTGATCTGCCGCAGCGACGACCGGTCGCGCACGAAGCGCGTCGCGCTGCGCAGCACCGAGAACGCGGCGCTGATCGAGCGGTAGTAGTCGCGTCCTTCGTCGGTGAGCGCGAGCAGCCGGCCCTCGCGCACCGTCAGCGGCGTCTGGATGAACGCTTCGAGCAGTTGCAGCTGATGGCTGACCGCCGACGGCGTGATGTCGAGCTCGCCCGCCGCCGCGGTGACCGACCCGAGACGCGCAAACGCTTCGAACGCACGCACCGCGCGCAACGGCGGATCGTGCGGCAATTGTTCGATATTTTTCATGTATCGAATTTTATCGAAAAGTCGGGGTAAGCGACAACATAAAAATATCTTGTGTTTACAGTGTGTTGGGTTAATGTGTCGAGAACGGAATAAGCATCCAACAATTGAGTATTTGGGGTGCGGATGCGGAATATTTAATATTTTTCATGTTTTGATCCGATTCACCGATCCCCGCACATGAAAATCCCTTTCCTTCACGCCAGCCTCGTTTTCTCGGCGGCCGCCCTGGTCGCCTCCGTTCCCGCGTTCGCGCAGTCCGCGCCGCAGCCGATCCTGATCGGCCTCGCCGCGCCGCTCACCGGCCCGTCCGCGCGTATCGGCAAGGACCTGCAGAACGGCGCGCAACTCGCGATCGACGACGCGAATGCCAAGCATCCGACCATCGGCGGCAAGCCGGTCGTCTACAAGCTCGTCGCGGCCGACGACCAGTCCGATCCGCGCACGGCCGTCGCGGTCGCGCAGCAGCTCGTCGACCAGCACGTGATCGGCGTCGTCGGTCACTGGAACACGGGCTGCAGCGTGCCGGCGTCGCGCGTCTACCGCGATGCGGGCATTCCGCAGATCGCACCGGCGTCCACCGGCCATCAATACACGCAGCAGGGCTACGCAACGGCGTTCCGCATCATGGGTCACGACGATGCGGGCGGCAACTTCACCGGCGCGTATGCGGTGAAGACGCTGAAGGCGAAGCGCATCGCGGTGATCGACGATCGCACGTCGTTCGGTGCGGGGCTGGCCGACCAGTTCGTCAAGGGCGTGCAGGCGAACGGCGGCGCGATCGTCGATCGCCAGTACGTGAACGACAAGACGACCGACTTCAGCGGCGTGCTGACCGCGATCAAGGGCAAGCGCGCGGATCTCGTGTTCTTCGGCGGCCTCGATGCGCAGGCCGCGCCGATCGCGCGCCGGATGCGCCAGCTCGGCGTGAACGCGCCGCTGCTCGGCGCGGGCGGCTTCGTGAGCCAGACCTTCCTGTCGCTCGCGGGCAAGGACGGCGACGGCGTCACGGCGCTCGAACCGGGCCTGCCGCTCGAGCGGATGCCGGGCGGCAAGGCGTTCGACACGCAATACCAGGCGCGTTTCCGCGCACCGATCGAACTGCACGCGCCGTTCGCGTACGACGCGGCGGCCACGCTGATCGCGGCCGCGCAGAAGGCCGGCACGACGCAGCCGGCGAAGCTGGTCGCGGCGGTCCGCGCGATCGACCGGCCCGGCGTGACGGGGCGGATCGCGTTCGACGGCGAAGGCAACCTGAAGGCCCCGGCCTTCACGATCTACCAGGTGCGCGGCGGCAAGTGGACCGTCGTCGACGTGCTCGGCGGCACGCGCACCGCGACCCAATAAACGACACGGACGATCCCCATGACCGAACCCACCCGGACATCCGCCGCCGCACCCGAGGACTCGCGCCTCGGGATCCTCGCGCGGCGCCGCATCGAAGCGGAAATCATCAAGCCGATCTACGAGATCATGAAGCGCGAGTTCGGCGCCGAGCGCGCGCAGGCCGTGATCGCGGAAGCCGTGCGCGGCGCGGCCGTCGACGCGGGCCGCACGTTCGCCGCGCAGGAGCCGGACGGCACGAGCGTGAAGTCGTTCATCGCGCTGCAGGTGCTGTGGGAGAAGGACGATGCGCTCGACGTCGAGGTGCGACGCGCGGATGACGCGCACTACGACTACGACGTGCATCGCTGCAGCTATGCGGAGATGTATCACGCGATGGGGCTTGGCGAGATCGGCCACCTGCTGAGCTGCGCGCGCGACAGCTATTTCATCCAGGGTTATGCACCGGGCATCGCGCTTACGCGCACCAGCACGATCATGCAGGGCGGCAAGCGCTGCGATTTCCGCTACGCACTGCAGAGCGCGCCGGAGAACGGCGATGCGTGACGACAACGTGAGTGCGCCGCGCGTCGACAGCGACCGCCTGTGGGCGTCGCTCGACCGGATGGCGCAGATCGGCGCGACGCCGAAGGGGGGCGTCTGCCGTCTCGCGCTGACCGATCTCGATCGCGAGTCGCGCGACCTGTTCGTGCTGTGGGCGCGCGACGCCGGTTGCACGGTGCGCGTGGACCGGATGGGCAACGTGTTCGCGCGCCGCGCGGGCCGCAATCCCGCCGCCGCGCCGGTGCTGACGGGCTCGCATGCCGATTCGCAGCCGACGGGCGGCCGCTACGATGGCATCTACGGCGTGCTCGGCGGGCTCGAGGTCGTGCGCGCGCTGAACGACGCGGGCATCGAGACCGAACGCCCGATCGACGTGGTGATCTGGACCAACGAGGAAGGTTCGCGTTTCGCGCCGGCGATGATCTCGGCCGGCGTGTTCTCGGGCGTTTATACGCTCGAATACGGGCTGTCGCGCACAGATAGCGCGGGCAGGACGATCGGCGAGGAACTGGCGCGGATCGGCTACGCAGGTGCGGAGCCCGTCGGCGGTTATCCGGTGCACGCGGCGTACGAACTGCATATCGAACAGGGCGCGATTCTCGAACGGGCCGGCAAGACGATCGGCGTCGTGACGGCCGGACAGGGGCAGCGCTGGTACGAGGTGACGCTCACCGGTGTCGATGCGCATGCGGGCACGACGCCGATGGAATTCCGTCGCGATGCGCTGGTCGGCACCGCGCGGATGATCTCGTTCATCGACGTGCTCGGCCGTCGTTACGCGCCGTACGCGCGCGCGACGGTCGGGATGATCGACGCGCGGCCGAATTCGCGCAACACGGTGCCGGGCGGCTGCTTCTTCACGGTCGAATTCCGTCACCCCGACGATGCGGTGCTCGACGAACTGGACGCGGCGCTGCGTGTGGAACTCGCGCGTGTGGCGGAAGCGTCCGGCCTCGGCGCGCAGATCGAGCAGATCTTCAAGTACCCGCCGATCCCGTTCGCGCCGCGCTGCATCGACGCCGTGCGTGACGCGGCCCGGGCGCTCGGGCTGTCGCACATGGATATCGTGTCCGGTGCGGGCCATGACGCATGTTATGTCGCGCGTGTCGCGCCGACGGGAATGATCTTCGTGCCGTGCGTCGACGGGCTGAGCCACAACGAGGCCGAGGCGATTACGCCGGAATGGGCGGCGGCCGGTGCCGACGTGTTGTTGCGGGCGGTGCTGCAGAGCGCGCAGGAAGCCTGAGCCTGACGAAGGCGGCCCGGCGGGCAGGTGTTCGCCGGGCCGCATCGATTCTCTGCTGACGACGCAAATGCGCGGTTCGCTTCACGCAGACGGCGCGTGCCGATCGATGTATCGCCGCATCACATGGAACGCGGTATCGGTGCGCCCCGGCATCGTCACGGGCGCACCATCGGCCGCAAAACCGAGCTTTTCATAGAACCGGTACGCCGCTTCGCGTGCGGTACACCACACGAGCGCGGCACCGCGTTCCTCCGCGTGCCGCACGCACACCTGCACCAGCACCCGTCCGAAACCCATCTCGCGCACGGCAGGGTGGACGGCCATCCCGCGAAGCCGCCATGCCGGCAGCGCAGGGTCGTCGTCGCGCGGTTCTTCGCACAGCGACGCGACGGCAACGATGCCGGTTCGATCGCGTACGCCGACGTGCAGCGTCGTCGGTGCATGGTCGCCGGGCAGTTCGCATGCATTCAGATCGCCGTTCAGCAGGATCGTCGCCCGGAGCGCGTGCGTCTGCGCGGCTTCGATCGATGCGATGGTGAACAGCGGGTCGCCTGACGTCATCTGCGTTCCTCTTATTGTGCGTCCGCGCGTGACTTGCCCGCCTTGCGCCGCGCCATATACGCGAGATACGCGACGATCTGGTCGAGTTCCCGGTCGCTCAACTGATCGGGCGGAAACGCCGGCATGCTCCGGCCCGGCCAGTCGCGTACCGACGCCGGGTTGCGGATGTAGCGGCGCAGCGCGGCGGGCTGGAAGTAGTCGACCGGATTCATCGGTGCGTTCAGGTCGGGGCCGGCATGGCTGCTGCCCGCGCCGTCGACGCGGTGGCACGCGAGGCATTGCGTGACGAACAGCTGCTGGCCCGCGCGGGCCGGATCGTTTTCGGGCAGCGCGGGATCGACGGCGAGCGACGGCCAGCGCGCGACCGGCGACGACTCGATCGTGACGCGCACGATCTGGTACGGCCACTGCTCGCCGCGCACCGACGACGCATCCGGCCCGAGCCACACGAGATAGAACGGCCCGGCGCTGACCTGCTTGCCGGGCAGCTTCGGCCACGGATGGGCCGAATCCTCGATCGCGAGCCACGCGACGGCGCCGGCCGGCGCGCGGCGGCGCACGAGATCCAGCGGCAGTTGCGCGGCGAAGCCGTCCGCCGCGCGCGTTTCGAGCACGCCGTCGGCCGGCAGCGGCGTGTCGCCGAGCAGCGCGGCGAACGGCACGGCGCGGAACGTCATCGGCCGGCCGTATGCGATGTCGCGCGGCACGTGGATCTCCGTCGCATCGGGGCGCGCGAGCAGCGTCTGCCGCGTGAGGGCGCGGGCCGTGCCGTCGGTCTCGAGTTCGAGCGTGGACTGGGCCGACGCGCGTTGTCCGATCAGGCAAACCGTCAGCAGCACAAGCGAAAACCACTGGCGCTTCAGCATTCGTTCTCCGGGAAAGGGCGTTGCGGCGGCAGGACGCAAGCCGCGGCCGATGGAAGGAATCGGGCGACAGTCTATCCGGTACGCGCGGCGCTGGCGACTTCGGCGCGGGGAAGGTGGGGCGGGCACGATAGGACAGGCGCGCGACAGCGTGTCAGGCTACCAGGCCGCCAGATTGGTGTGGCGCTGTCGTAGCGCGGTTCGGGCAGGGAGAAAACGAAGGGCCGCGTGTCGAACACGCGGACTGCCGGCGTTCACGACATCCCCGTTACCGGACCGTCGTCAACGACTCGTACACGGCATTTCGTTCTTCGGCAGCGGCGCGTCCCGCTGCGGGTCGAAATCGGCTTCGCGCGTACCCGCCGGCGTCAGCGACACGAAATGCATCGCCGCGCCTTGCGCCGGGAAACCGGCAATGCCCGTCGTGCCCCACGGAATCGGCGAACGCTGCACGCCGCTCACCGAAATGTCCGCCGACGCAAGCGCCAGCGTCAGCAGCCGCCCGTCGTGGGTCGGCACATACGCATGCGTGCCGGAAACGCCGATGCCGGATTCGCGCACCGACGCCGGCAGGCAGTCGAGCGTCGCCGTGCGGCGGCCGTCCGGGGCGATCAGCATCGCGACGCCGCGATCGCTTGCGGTCGTCGTGACGACGATGAAGCGGTCGATCGCCGGCACGTAGGCCGACGCGTACACGTAGTACCGGATCGCGTCGTTCAGCGCCCCGAGCGTATCCAGTTTCGCCGTGACCGGATCGAACATCGCGTATTCGAGCGTTGCGTCCGTACTGCCTTCGATGAATTTCTGCCAGACGAGCAGCGCGTTGCGCGGCGAGCCTGCGATCACGGGCCACCACTCGCGGCGGTGCGGCGCGACCGCGACGTGGTTCAGCACGCGCCCGGCCGCGTCGTAGGTTTTCAGGTAGACGCCGTTGCCGGTGCCGAGGTTGTCGACGCCGCCGCCGTCGATCCAGTCGGCGGAATAGAACACGACGAAGCGTTCGCCGACCGTCGCGACATGCCCCGAGTGGCCGCCCGACTCGACGTCGTTCGGGTAGGGCTTGATGGGCTTCAGGTCGCGGCGGTAGACGCCGTAGCGCTGGCTGACTTCCTGCGGCGCGTTCCAGCCGTCCTCGAACGTGACGAAGATATCGCCGCGCGCGTTCTGCGCGATCGACACGGGCTCCTGCGCCTCGGGGCGGCTGATGAACGGTCGGACGTGCAGCAGGTGCGGCTTGCCGGGTTGCCATTCGCCGACGTACACGTCGTGCGGCCAGTTGCCGTTGCGCATCGCGCCGCGCGGCACGATGCCGGAGCTGCTGAAGAAGACCCAGCGTTTGCCGTTGCCCGCGTCGGCCACGCCGATGCCGTGCATGAAGCGCCGCGGGTCGCCGGTGTCCTGCGGCGCTGCCGAAGCCCGAACGGCGACCGTATGCACAGCCGGTTCGACGGCGCGGGCCGACGGCGGCGCCGCGACGATGCAACACGCGCCACAGAGGGCAGCCGCGACGCGCCGTGCCACGGGCCGCGCCAGGCGCCTTCGCTCCGTCATTCGACGGTCACCGATTTCGCGAGGTTGCGCGGCTTGTCGACGTCGGCGCCGCGTGCGCAGCCGACGTGATACGCGAGCAACTGCAGCGGGATCACGTTGACGATCGGCGACAGCAGGTCGCCCGATTCGCGCACGCGGATCAGGTGCGTATCGCGGTCGGCGTCGATCTCGAGCTGGTTGCCGGCGAGCACGTAGAGCCGCCCGCCGCGCGCGCGCACCTCGGCCATGTTGGACTTCAGCTTCTGGAACAGGCGGTCGTCCGGCGCGATCGTGACGACCGGCATCGCACTCGTAACGAGCGCGAGCGGCCCGTGCTTCAGCTCGCCGGCCGGATAGCCTTCCGCGTGGATGTACGACACCTCCTTGAGCTTCAGCGCGCCTTCCATCGCGATCGGGAAATGGATGCCGCGCCCGAGGAACAGCGCGTTCTCGGTGCGCGCGAACTTCGCGGCCCAGCCCATGATCTGCGTTTCCAGCGCGAGCGCGTGGCCGATGCGCTCGGGCAGCGCATGCAGCTGCTTCAGGTGCATCGCGACCTGTGCGGCGTCGAGCCGGCCACGCAACTGCGCGAGCGTCAGCGTCAGCACGAACAGCGCGACGAGCTGCGTCGTGAATGCCTTGGTCGACGCGACGCCGAGCTCGATGCCGGCCCGCGTCAGGAACCGCAGCGGCGCGTTGCGCGCGATCGTGCTGGTCGCGACGTTGCAGATCGCCATCGACAGTTCCTGGCCCATCTCGCGCGCACGCTCGATCGCGCCGATCGTGTCGGCCGTCTCGCCCGACTGCGAGATGCCGACGACGAGCGTGCGCGGATCCGCCACGGTGTCGCGGTAGCGGTATTCGCTGGCGATCTCGACCTGCGCCGGCACGCCCGCGATGCTTTCGAGCCAGTACTTCGCGGTCAGGCCCGCGTAGTAGCTGGTACCGCAGCCGAGCAGCAGCACGCTCCTCACCCTCGACAGCAGCGCACGCGTGCTTTCGCTCGCGTCGAACAGCGCCGGCGAGATCGTGTCGATGCCGTCGAGCGTGCTGGCGATCGCCTTCGGCTGCTCGAAGATCTCCTTCTGCATGAAGTGCTGGTACGGGCCGAGCGCGGCGTCGTCGTCGCGCGCCTTCACCTGGCACAGCGGGCGCTGCGCCTCGTGCCCGCCCGAGTCGACCACGGCGATGCGTTCCGGCGTGATCAGCGCGACGTCGCCGTCCTCCAGGTAGACGAAACGGTCGGTCAGGTCGCCGAGCGCCGCGCAGTCCGACGCGAGGTAGTTCTGTTCGGCGCCGATGCCGATCACGAGCGGCGAGCCGGCGCGCGCGGCGACGAGGCGCTGCGGCTCGCGCGCGCTCAGCACCGCGATCGCGTACGCGCCGTGCAGCCGCTTGACGGCACGCATGACGGCGTCGAACAGGTCGTCGCGATAGAGGCTGTGGATCAGGTGTGCGATCACCTCGGTGTCGGTTTCGCCGCGAAACGCGTAGCCGTGCTGGCGCAGCTCGGCGCGCAGCGCGTCGTGGTTCTCGATGATGCCGTTGTGCACGACCGCGATCGTGTCGCCCGACATGATCGGATGCGCGTTCATTTCCGACGGCGCGCCGTGCGTCGCCCAGCGTGTATGCGCGATGCAGGTCCGCGCTTCGAGACCGAGCGTCAGCACACGATCCTGCAGGTCCGTCACGCGCCGCAGCGTGCGTTCGCTGAGCAGGCGTCCGCCGTCCTGCACGGCGATGCCGCACGAATCGTAGCCGCGATACTCGAGCCGGCTCAGTGCATTGACCAGTTGCGGCACCTGATTGTTCAGGCCGCTTGCTCCGACGATTCCGCACATGATTCACCTCGTTCACTAGAAGTTGTCGGCTTGCCGGCGATGTGCGGCAGCGCGGCGTCAGGAGCGGCGCCGCACCGCACCGCACGGAAGCCGTCCCGTGCGCGGCGGCGCGTCTGCATTGATCTACTCGCGGGGCTGAGGCCCCGCATGGGCAATCCATTCGATGCCGGAAATCGATCCGTTCGCGTCGTGCGACGCGACGAGAATGCGCGTCGTGCGCCGCGCGCCGCGCCGTCGCGCGCCGGTCAGCACGGGCGCCGGCACCGAGCGCACCTTCGCGCTGGCCGAGCGCCGCAGCATCTTCGACACGCGCAGCCGGTACGCGAGCGGATGCACGACGCGCCCCGCGATCAGCCACGTGACCGTCGTGCCCGCGATGATCGCGATGCAGGTCGCGTAGAACACCATCTGCTCGATCGGCATCTCGGCCTGGTTGAACGGCAGCAGGTAGCGGTACGTGTAGATGCAGATCGATGCCCACACGGCACCCACCAGCGCAGGCCGCACGAGGCGGAACCAGACGACCAGCACGAGCCCGACGATGCGGCCGCGCTCGGCGATCATTTCGCGCGGCGTGCGCAGGGAAAGGTCAATAATCGGTGCGTTCTTCATGTTGAATGCCTCGGTCGGGGCTGACCCATATGGCCCGCTTGCCGCGGCCCCGCAACAGGATGGCGGGCAGGGCGACGACGGTGGTGATCATGCTGATCAGCCAGAAGGCCACGGGATACCAGACGGTGTCCAGGAAGTACATCAGCAGTTTTTCGTCGTAACGACGATCGATCATGCTGCCGATGATCAGTTGCAGGATGCAGGTTGCGACCAGCAGCATGCCGTGCCAGTGCGGCACGACCGATACATGCCAGCTCTGCGGCAAAGGATGGAAGACGTCGACGAGCGCGAGCAGCAGGATGAACGACATCGAGTAGGCCCACGCGATGCCGATCAGGTATTCGATGAACAGCGGCCACATCATCATCTGCGTCGGCCGTGCGAGCGTGCCCGCATACTTCATCAGCACCTGGATGCCGCCTTTCGCCCAGCGCAGCCGCTGCCGGTACAGCCCCTTCACCGTTTCGGGCATCAGGATCCAGCTCAGCGCGTGCGGCTCGTACACGACGCGCCAGTCGCGGCACTGCAGTTTCCAACTGATGTCGATGTCCTCGGTCAGCATGTCCGAGCTCCAGTAGCCGACGTCGGCGAGCGCGGTCTTGCGGAACATCGTGATGACGCCCGACACCGTGAAGATGCGGCCGTACACCTGCTGCGTGCGCTTGATCAGTCCGACGATCGACGAGAATTCGCCCACCTGCATGCGGCCGAGCAGCGACGTGCGCGTGCGGATGCGCGGGTTGCCGGTCACGGCGCCGACGCCCGGGTCGGTCAGGAAGTGCTCGAGCATCCAGCTGATCGCGTCGTGCGCGAGCAGCGAATCGCCGTCGATGCACAGCAGGTATTCCGCGTTCGATACGGCCGCCGCGGTCGTGAGCCCGACCGCCTTGCCTTCGTTGCGCGCGTGATGGATCACGAGCAGCCGAGGAATCTCCACGGCCAGCTCGTTGAGGATCTCGCCGGTGCGATCCTGGCTGCCGTCGTTGACCGCGATGATGTCGTAGTTCGGGTACTGCATCGCGTTCAGGTGGCTGATCACGCTGCGCGCGTTCGCGGCTTCGTTGAAGCAGGGCACGACGATCGAGATCTTCGGGATGCCGCTCGACGCGATCGTCCGCGTCGACAGCTCGCGACCTTCCTCCAGCAGGAAGTAATGCACGACGCCACCGATCATCCACAGATACGACATGAAGAACGGGTAGTAGAAGACGAAATCCTGCAAGCGCTGGATGATGCCGTGGTTCGTCATGGTGTCTTCGTCCCCTGCGATTGCTGTCCGTGCATCAACGCATTGATCGACGTCGGATCGAGACGCGACTTCAGCGACATCACGTCGCGCATCGTGTCGAGATCCGGCTGGTTGTTCAGGAAGTTGTCCGGGTAGTAGCCGAAGTTCACCGCGCCCTTGCTGCGCAGCCGCCGCATCTGCGCGAGCAGCGCGTTGCCGCCGATGTCCTTGCGCGCGCGCCAGTCGTACGACTGCAGTTCGAACACGGTGCGCGCGAGGCCGCGCTGTTTCGCGCGCACGGCGTCGACGAGCCGGTCCATCCAGCGCTCGGGGTCCGGCGCCTGTTCCATGTACGGCATCGCCATCAGCGCGACAAAGTCGTAGGTGGCGAGGAAGTCGTCGTAATTCTGCGCGTACCACGCTTCGGACTCGGGCTTCAGCACCGGCAGCGCGAAGATGTTGCGCGAGGTCAGCACGTCGCCCGCGTTCTGGTTCGCGAGCACGATCTGTTCGAGCTGGCGCGTCAGGTCGATCAGGTAGCGCGTCTTCTGCCGCGTCCAGCGGCTCATCAGGTCAGGCGTCGCGCGAATCTTGCCGATGTCGGCCGGCAGCCCCCACTGCGAATACGTGCTCAGCGCGTGCCGGCCGGCATCCTCGTAATCGTCGAGCACGGCGTCGTCGCTGAACAGGATGCCGCCGAACGACGCGTACTTGCCGAGATCCTCGTAGATCTGCTGGATCATCAGCCGCGCCTGCGGATCGAACGGGCTCAGGCGGTACAGGCGCGAGCCGTTTTCGCGCGCGGGCGCGCCGCCATATGCGCTGACGGCCTCGAGCCCGCGATGCTTGTCGGGCGGCGGGCGGAACGCGAGCACCGGCATCCATGCGTAGACCTGAACGTTCGAGCGCGTGTTGAGCTGCCACGCGGCGCGCGAGAACAGGTCGGCGCGCATCGGCAGGTGCCGGTTCGGGAAGTACAGCGATTCCGCGACGCCCGTGCCCTTCGGATCGGCGAACGCCTGCAGGTATACCGATTTCGGCTGCATCCGGTAGATGCGCTCGACGAGCTTGCCGAGATTCGTTTCCTGCCGCGCCGGATCGGGATCGTAGACCTGGTCGAGATCGACCTGCACGACGCGCTCGGGGACATCGACGTCGCCGCGGTTGGTCGCCGGCTCGCGCATCGACCGCTCGAACCCGCCGATGTCGACGTCGTACATCATCAGGATCCGCCGCAGCCGGTCGAGCGGCACGTCCGGCGTATTCGGGCCGGCGTCGAGGCTGAACTGGATGTCCATGCCGAGCGACGTCGAGATCTTGCGTACGGGCTGGTTTTCCGCGCCGTACGGCCACACCATCGAGCGTGCGACGACGCCGGTGCGTTCGCGAATCTGCCGCACGCATGTCTGCAGGTCGTTGTGCACGCGGGCTTCGAACTCCGCGTCGGTTTCATAGCGCTTCTCGTTCTGGAGGTACAGGTGCGACGTGGTGGCCGGCAACTCGTTGCCCTGCGGATTCGCGACCGCGCCGTGATGGAGGTTGTGCGTGTGGCACGCGAGCTCGACGAGATCCGACCGGCCGACCTTCTGCACCTCGTCCCACGACATGAAGTAGTCGCGCGGCATCTCGATCCTGTCGCTGATCCTGATCGGCGCATCCGGCGGCGCGTCGATCCACGCGGTGACGATGCCCATCACGGCCGGATACTTGAAGCGTTCGAGCAGCGGCAGGACTTTCGTGTAGTGGCTGCGGTAGCCGTCGTCGAACGTGAGCAGCACCGCGCGCGGCGGCAGCGGCTTGCCGCCGTGCCGCGACGCCTCGATCTGCCTGACCGTGACGGTGTGGTAGTTGTTGGTCTGCAGCCACGAGAAGATGGCCGTCAGCGTGCCGGTATCGACCGCGAACGGATCGACCATCTTCGACGTGGCGAACGACGACAGCAGGTTGTCGCGCACGTCGTGCAGGCAGATCACGCGGAACGTCTTGCCGTCGACCGGATCGGACGGCGGCAGCAGGTCGATCATCCGCGCGTTCGTCACGCCGGGGAACAACGAACAGGCCGCAAACGAGCCGAGGCATCCGCACATGAAGGTCCGTCTGGATTGCATTGTTCGAGCTCCTTTCTAAAACGGCAGGTTGAGCGACAGGAAGCCGGTTTCGGAACGCTCGCGCTGGCCGTCGTACGCATGGCTGCTGACCTCGACGCCGTAGGTCAGCGTGATGTCGTGCTTGAACGTCCACGCATGCGCGAGGCGGGCGCTCCACAGCGGACTGGTGCCGAAACCGCGCTCGTTGTACACGCCGCCGGACGCCGACAGGCGCTGCTGCAGCGACATGTCGCCCTTCTTCCACAGCGTCAACTGGTGCATGACGGTCGCCGCGGCCGCATAGTCGCGGCCCGGGCTGAAGTAGGGCGCGTTCTGCCGCGTGTTGCTGTCGGTGCCGAGATTCAGCGACACGTTGACGAGCTGGTTCGCGGACGTGTACACGCGTTGCGTGCCGGTCGCGGAAATTTCCTGGTGCAGGTTCGAATCGCTGTAGCGGCTCACGCCGTAGCTCAGCTTGACTTCGCGGCGGTCGTTCTGGCGATACACGACCTCGACGTTCGCGGAGCGGCCCCAGACGTGCGCGAGATACGCCTTCCACGGCAGCGTGTTGTCGTTGGAGTCGAGCGCGCCGCTGACCGTCCAGTAATCGTTGAGGTTGTACGTGATCGAGCCGCGGCCGCCGGTTCGCCCGTCGCTGCCGAACGAGCGCGTGACTTCGCCCTGGATCGTGAGCGGCCCGTGCCGGTAGTCGCCGCCGACACCCGTGCGCGTGCGGCTGACGCTGCCGGCGTCGGTTTGCGCATGGCCGAAGAACGTGTGGGAAAACACGCGCCAGTTGTCGCTGAACGGTTGCGAATACACATAGCTGTCCGACGAGAAGCTGTTGTCGGCCAGTGCGCTGTTGCCGTGCTCGAAGCTCAGGTCGGTCGTGAACACGGGGCTGCGGTATGCGTTGTAATCGCGCTTGAACGCGCGCACCGCGCCGCTGTCCGGGAACGTGTTGTCGACGGTCTGGTCGACGCTCTTCGCGGTCGCGTAGTCGTCGGCCGTCAGCGATGCGCGGCCGAGCCCGGCGAGCATTTCCACGCTGTCCGGGTGGTCGGTCAGCGACGCGCGATACATCGCGATCGCCTGGCGCGGATGCGACTGGCCCGATACGGCGTCGGCGTGCGCGGCGCGGACTTCCGCATTGAACGGCACTTCCTTCTCGAGTTTTTCCAGCGCGGCGATCCCTTCCTCCACCCGGCCCGTGTAGATCAGGTATTGCGCCTGCAGCCGGTAGTAGCGCAGGTAGTCGTCGCTTTCCGGCCCCCACGTCCGCACCTGGTCGGCCGGCGGCAGCGATTTGCCCATGTCGTCGAGCGCCTGCTTCGCGTCGGCCGCGCGTCCCTGGTCGACGTACGACCAGAACAGGCCCTCGCGCAACTCGATCGGGCGCGTGCGCGGGCCGTACTGGAAGCCGCGCGTCGCACGGTCCGTCGTCGATGCGGTCGCCTGCTTCAGCGCGCGCTGGTAGACGGCGTTGGCCTTGCCCGGTTCGCTCAGGTACAGGTATGCGTCGCCGACGGCGGCCAGCGCGTCGATCGAGATCTCCGCGTCAGGCGGAATCGTCTCGAACGTCGCGACGGCCTTCTTCATGTCGCCGCGCGCCGCGTAGGCGACCGTCCGGTCGCCAGCGAGCGCCGTCCTGACCTGCGAATACTCGGGCGTGATCGGCATCCGCTTGTCGAGGTCGTCCGCCGCGCGCAATGCGTTGTCGAGCCCGTCGAAGCGGTCGGCGCTCGTCATCGAGCGCGACTTGTCGCGTCCGCCGCGCACCTGCTGGCGAATCGACAGTTCCTCGAGCTGCGCGAGATCGACCGCGGAAAAGACGTCGGGGCGCGCCTTCGCTTCCTCCAGCGCCTTGACCGCGCCGCCGCTCGATGCGAGCCCGAACACGTCGTTACGGACGGTGGCCGGATCGGCGGTACGGAGGTCGGGCATCTGCGCGTTCGGCGTTTCCGCGTCGGGTATCTGGGCGCCTGGCGGCTGGGTACCGGGCGCCTGCGCATCCGGCGTCGGTTTGCCCGGCATCTGCGGGCTCTGCGTTTGAGCGGCGGGTGCCGCGGCATTGGGCATCGGGGCGCCTGGCGTTTGGGCACCGGGCGCCTGCGCCCCCGGCATCTGCGGGCTCTGCGTTTGGGCAGCGGGCGTCGGTGTACCCGGCGGCGGGCTCTGCGTTTGGGCAGCGGGAGCCGCGGCATTCGGCATCGGGGCGCTCGACGCCTGCGCGATCAGCGTCGGCGCAGTCGGCGGTTGCGCGTCCGGCGCCAGCGAACCCCGTATCGGCACGTCCGGCGGCTTCGGATCCGGTGCATTGCGGGTCCCGGCGATTTCACCGGCACCGCCCGATTCCGTATCGCCGTTGGCGGAGAAGCAGGGGCCGGACGCGACGAGCAGCAACACCAGCGGCGCATGCAGGAGGATCCGCCGGTTGGACGGAGCGACGGTGGTGCAGTGTTGTTTCCGATTGTTGTCCACGGTGTGTCCTCACTATGAAACGATCGCATCGGTTGCACACCCGACGCTGGCCGCCGCCGCTCGTCGCGCGGCCGGGCAGCGGGGCCCGGCCGCGCGGAACCGGCTCACAGGCGATTGCGGACCGCTTGCCCGAGCAACGCGCGCGATTCGCTGTTCTTCGGGTCGATCGCGAGCGCCCGGCTCGCGTTTTGCTCCACACAGTTCCATTCGTCGATTCGTGCGCACCAGCGCGCCTTTGCCAGCGCGCGGGCGCCTTCCAGTTCCGCGTGCGTGACGCTGGCCGTCTGCATGTGCGCCGGATCGTTGCCGTACGAGTGCGGCTTCGGCGCGAGATCCATGCGCTTCCTCGTGCCCGCCAGCGTCTCGGTTCGCGATGCGCGATGCGCAGCGACGGACCGCGTAGCGACACGATCGTGGCCCGACCCCGTATGCGTATTGGCCGCGAGTGTCACGGGCGGCGCGTGCGACGGTTGCCGGTGTTTCGCGGTAGTGCGGTGCGCTGTCCGTGGCGCGGCTGCAGGTTCGGCCGCGAGCGTGACGGATGGCGCCGTCGGCGCCTCGTGCGCTGCCGACGCGGACGGCTCGGGCGGCACCGGAACCGGCACCGGCGGTACGGCCTGTGCGATCATCGGCGCCGGCCAGGGGGCGGCCGATGTTCCGGACGCGCCTGACACGCCTGACACGCCTGACACGCCTGACACGCCTGACACGCCGGACGCGCCGGACGCGCCGGACGCGCCCGTTGCGCGGGACGTCGCGGCCATGATCGCGTTGCGGTACTTCCCGACGGCGGTCGTGATCACGCCGGAGATATCGTGCGTCACGCTGGCATGGCCGATCACCGTGTCCCGCTCGGTATACGCGAAGAGGCCGAAGATCGTGGCGAACGCGACGAAGCTGAGCGCGGCGTTCTTGCCAGGCCCCCAGGAGGGTGTCGGCGGGCGGGCTGGCGAGTCGTCCGTTCGTTCTGCACGAGTCATTCGAAGCTCCTCGATTCGATACGCTGCGGTGAATGACGCAATCGGGGCGGGTTCAGGCGGTGCTCACCATCGCAACTGCGTGGTGAGCACGCCCGTTTCGACAATCGCGAACTGCGTGGCTCCCTGATAGGTCCCTTCAACCCGGTAGCTCGCATCGGGCACGCTGAACAGGCAGCGCGACCCCGTTGCATTGAATTCGACGAGCACGCGGCCATGTCGCCGCAGGCGCACCTGCACGTTGGCCAGCGGTTGCCCTGTCTGGGCGGAAGCAAACGACACGCCCAGGTTGTACGGACGGCCGTCGGGGGGAAGCGGTGCCGTCCCGTCGATCCGCGAGTCGCCGCAGATATACGAAATCACGTAGCGGCCTGCGCCCGGACCGGATGCGGGGGCCTGGGCCATGGCATGGAGGCAGAGCGTAGAAATGACAACGCTCAGGAAAGGGCGAGCATGCTGTCGAAACGAGGAAGACATTGCAACCTCCGGTTCGGAATCCATGGCGACGCATTTATTCCGAGTCAAATTTTCCGGCGTTCTTTTTGCGACACGCTATTAATACACGACGGATTTTGAGCCAACAACCGCGTGTGGTCGAAATGGGACAAGGGTGAAATATCCTATTTAAATAGGATATCGCCGGATTTGTCAGGCCGGCTTGCTGCTGAAGAAAGTCGATATTGCCAAATATGATTATAGGTGTCGGTAGCGATGATCGTGCGCGCATTCAATTTCGTCGGAGGTATCGACATTTGTGCCGAAAAATAACGACTGATAAAAGGAATTATTGCGCCTGTGTTCGATTCGAATCAATGAAGGTAAGGATACAGGTCGTGTGATTTAAAATGAGGGTGCGGTGCCCTGATATTTTTGATTGTTACAAGTAAATCGAAACTTTTAATTTGTTCTGTAACGGGGTATTTCTGGCCGGAAAATAAGACGGATTATCTGGGTATTGCGTAGCGGCAGTGGGAATACGATTTTGAAAAGCAAACGTTTGCTTTTTCCCTTGATGTCGATTACGGGCGTGGTTGCGGTGATTTCACCTGCCGACGGCGGGGCGCAGCTTGATATCGAGGCGGGGGCGAGTTCGATCCGAAGCCGTGCGACGCGGACGCCTGCGGACGCCTGCTTGCCCGGGATCGCGTGGCACCCGCACCCGCACCCGCGCCGTGGACGAACACGACGCGAGCGCGACTGTCAGTGGCTGCCGCCCGCGCTTCGCCGCGCGATGCGCATGGCCGGTGCGGCCGACGGCTCGGTGCCGAGCGCGCCTTCGACCGCGGTGCGCGGCCGGTTCATGATGTAGGTCCACAACTGCTCGGCCGCGAGCCCGCGCTTGCGTGCCGATCGATACAGGCGGATTTCGAGTTCGGTGACCCAGTCTCCGGAACCGGCGCACACGAGCGTGCCTTCCGCAAGCTCTTTCGCGACGCAGCTTTCCGGCAGCCAGCCGATCCCGTGCCCGGCCACGACCATGCCCTTCAGTGCCTCGGACATATGCGTCTCGAAGCACCGGTGCACCGCATACGGCTCGGTCGCATTCAGCAGCAGCATCTCGACGATGTTCCCGAGAAACGCGCCCGACGAATACGCGAGCAGCGGCAGTGGGGCATCGGGCGTGCCCGGCAGCTGGAATACGGGCTTGCCGCGCGCGTCGGGCGTCGACACCGGCAGGATCCGCTCGACGCCGAGGTTGACGAACGGGAAGTGGTTCGGGTCGAGCACGATCGGCAACTGCGGATGGTGATAGCCGAGCAGCAGGTCGCATTCGCCTTCGACGAGCTGCTGCACGCCTTCCGGCACGTTCACCGCGTTGACGCGCGCGGTCACGTGGCCGACCTCGCCGTTGAGCTGCTTGAGCCATTCGGGGAACAGCGTAAAGACGAGCGTATGCGCGACGGCGAAACGCACGACCTGATCGCTGGCCGCGAACTGGTCGTAGCCGTTCACGAGATTGCGCGCCGCATACATGCTGCGCAGGATGTCCGCGGCAAGGCCGCGGAACATCTGGCCGGCCGGCGTCAGCGTGATCGGGTTGATGCTCCGGTCGACCAGCTTCGCGTCCATCCAGGTTTCGAGCGCGGCGATTCGTCTGCTGAATGCCGACTGCGTCAGGTGCCGGTTACGCGCGGCGCGGGAAAAGCTCTTGGTATCCGCAAGGCTCAGGAAATCTTCCAGCCACTTTGCTTCCATTTCGATCTTCGCTTTTATAGTCGGGCGCCGGAAGGGCGGTGGCGCCGCTTCGCTGCAACAATTTTGTAGCGTACCGCGCCTCGCGTCGGTCGTCCCGATGTTTTTTTTCGATGGGTGTCAGTCGAAATATGCATGGGCATTGTCGGCGGGATTACGGCTACATAGCGTTGAGGTGCCGGACCCGGCTAACCGGTTAGTTCATCGCGTCGAACTGCCGGGGCGCCGCAGACGGTACTTCCCCAGGGTCCGGCACGCGCGGTGTGCGTGCCGGCCCGCCTTTTCCTCCCTCCGCTCCGGCGGTCCGGCGCGTCAGGCGGGCCGTTTTTTGTGCAGTGCAGATTGCGCATTCGTGACACGCGGGAGAACTATGTTCGTCAGACGCGGCGCAGCATCGGTCGTGCGCGATCGCGGCGCATCGATGCCGCCGTCGGCGTCGCGCGCCGCACCGTATTGGTGCGGCATGCCGCGCGGGCATGCCCGGCGCGGCGCAAAAAGGGGGATATTGCAAGGCACGGTCCTTGCAGAGTAGTCGTTACGCCGGTCCGGCATGCGCAATGCCGGGGAAAACGATCGATGGAGAAAAGATCGATGAAGCCATTCGATGAAATGCTGCAATCCGGCGACATGGTAAGGGCGCCTTACGCGCGCCTGAAGCAATGGCTCGACACGCAGAATCCCGCGAGCCTCGCCCAGAAAGCCCACGACGCGGAGGGCGTGTTCCGCAAGACGGGCATCACGTTCGCCGTCTACGGCGACGCGGAGGCCGCCGAGCGGCTGATTCCGTTCGATATCGTCCCGCGCATCATCTCGGGTTCGGAATGGAGCCGGCTGTCGCTCGGCATCGAGCAGCGCGTGATGGCGCTCAACGCGTTCCTCGACGACATCTATCACCGCCAGGAGATCGTGCGCGCGGGCATCGTGCCGAAGCACCTGATCGCGCACAACGAAGCGTTCATTCCGGAGATGATCGATTTCCGGCCGCCCGGCAACGTTTACACGCACATCATCGGCGTCGACATCGTGCGCACCGGCGAGAACGAGTTCTACGTGCTGGAGGACAACGCGCGCACGCCGTCCGGCGTGTCGTACATGCTGGAAAACCGCGAGACGATGATGCAGCTCTTCCCCGAGCTGTTCCAGCAGGTGAAGGTGCGCCCGGTCGAGACCTATCCGCAGATGCTGCGCCAGTCGCTCGCGGCCGTGTGCCCGCCGGGCGGCAACGCGGACAACCCGACCATCGCCGTGCTGACGCCCGGCATCCACAATTCCGCTTACTACGAACATTCGTTCCTTGCCGACCAGATGGGCGTGCACCTCGTCGAGGGCAGCGACCTGCAGGTGATCGACGGCCGCGTCGCGATGCGCACGACCGAAGGCTTCCAGCCGATCGACGTGCTGTACCGGCGCGTCGACGACGCATTCCTCGATCCGCTCACGTTTCGCCCCGATTCGGTGCTCGGCGTCGCGGGGATCATGGACGTGTACCGCGCGGGCAACATCACGATCACGAACGCACCCGGCACGGGCATCGCCGACGACAAGGCCATCTATTCGTACATGCCGGAGATCGTCGAGTTCTACACGGGCCGCAAGGCGCTGCTGGAGAACGTGCCGACCTGGCGCTGCGGCGAGGCCGACAGCCTGAAATACGTGCTCGAGCATCTGGACGAACTGGTCGTGAAGGAAGTGCACGGCTCGGGCGGCTACGGGATGCTCGTCGGGCCGTGCGCGTCGAAGGCCGAGATCGAGGCGTTCTCCGCGAAGCTGCGTGCGCGGCCCGCGAACTACATCGCGCAACCCACGCTGGCGTTGTCCACGACGCCGATCCTGACCGAAGCCGGCCTCGCGCCGCGCCACGTCGACCTGCGGCCGTTCGTGCTGGTGTCGGACCGGATCCGCATCACGCCGGGCGGGCTCACGCGCGTCGCGCTGAAGGAGGGCTCGCTCGTCGTCAACTCGAGCCAGGGCGGCGGCACCAAGGACACGTGGGTGCTGGCCGACTGAGCCGGGCACGACCGCGCGCGCCGGAGCCGGCGCGCGAACCGAACGAAGACGGAGTGGACACGAGATGCTTCTGGGACGAACTGCAAGCGGTCTCTACTGGATGTACCGCTATATCGAGCGCGCGGAGAACATCGCGCGCATCGTCGATGCCGGGCTGCGGATGGCGCTCACGCGCACGGCCGACGCGCCGGCCGAATGGTCGTCGGTGCTCGTCAGCTCGGGCGCCGACGAAGGCTACCGGCAGAAATACGACGCGTATGCGGCCGATACCGTGACCGACTACCTGCTGCGCGACCGCGACAACCCGTCGAGCGTGCTGGCGTGCATCGAGGCCGCGCGCTCGAACGCGCGGATGGTGCGCACGGCATTGACGCGCGAGGCGTGGGAGAGCGTGAACGGTGCGTGGCTCGCGCTGCGCCGCGCGCTTGCGGAGCCGGTGCCGGAGAGCGAGCTGCCGGCCGTGCTCGACGAGGTGAAGCGCGAAACCGCGCTGATCCTCGGCAGCTTCTACAGCACCATGCTGCGCAACGAGATCTTCGATTTCGCGCAGATCGGCGCGTACATCGAGCGCGCGGACAACACCGCGCGGATCATCGACGTGAAATACCACCTGCTGCTGCCGTCGGTGTCGCACGTCGGCACGATCCTCGACAACTACCAGTGGGAGACGATCCTGCGCTGCGTGGCCGCGCACCGTTCGTACCGCTGGGTGTACGACGTGCAGTACAAGCCGATGAACATCGCCGACTACCTGATCCTGAACGGTCGCATGCCGCGTTCGCTGCGTTATTGCTACGGGCGCGTCGTGTCGAGCCTGAACCTGCTCGCGAAGGATTACGGCGTGACACACCCGTGTCACGACACGGCCACGAAGATTCTGCAGATGCTGTCCGATACCTCGGTCGAGCGGATCTTCAAGAGCGGCCTGCACGAATTCCTGACCGACTTCATCGGCCGCAACAACAGCCTCGGGCTCGAAATCGCCCAGGCCTACAACTTCGACTGAGAACTTGCCATGCGACTCGCCATCCGACACATCTCGCGTTATCAGTTCGACGATCAAGCCACCCACGCGCTGCAACGGCTGCGGCTGCGCCCGCAGTCCGGGCCCGGGCAGACGGTGCGCGCGTGGCAGGTCACGATCGACGGCGTCGAGCCGACGTTGTCGTACGCCGACGGGTTCGGTAACCGGATCGACCTCGTGCGTCACGACCGCGGCACGAAGGCCGAGATCGTCGTCGTCGCGGCCGGCGTCGTCGAGACGCAGGACCGCGCGGGCGTTATCGGCAATCCCGAGGGTTATGCGCCGCCGTGGATCTTCGAGCGCGAGACCGCGCTCACGAAGGCCGGCGACACCGTGCGCGCGCTCAGCGAAGCGCTGCCGATCGAGCCGCGCGGCCTCGACGCATTGCACTGGCTGATGACGGAAGTGCACGGCCGCATCGCGTACGCGCCGAACCTGGCCGCCGACGCGCCCGTCGATGCGGAAACCGCGCTGCAAAGCGGCGAGGGCACGAGCCGCGACCATGCGCACGCGTTCATCGCGGCCGCGCGTGTGCTGAAGATTCCCGCGCGCTATATCTCGGGCTACGTGCTCGCCGACAGCGCGATGCAGCGCATCGCCGATGCGAAGCAGAACGCGGGCGACGAAGAAGAAGAGGAAGCGGTCGCGTTGCAGAGCGGCGAGGGCATGCAGCAGGCGCTCGGCGTGTCGCGTGCCTCACAGTCGCAATCGCAGTCGCAGTCTCAGGGACAGTCGCAGGCGGCGCTCGGCGCGCAGCCGCAAGCCGCCGCACTGATGCAGCAGCCGGCCGGCCATGCGTGGGCCGAGGCCTATGTCGAAGGGCTCGGCTGGGTCGGGTTCGATCCGTTCATGAACCGCTGCCCGGACGAGCGCTACGTGCGTATCGCGGTCGGCCTCGACTATCGCGACGCGCAACCGGTGACGGGGCTCGGCGCGACGGCCGTCGGCGTCGAGATCAGCGTCGTGCCGACACCCGAACTCGTCTGACCCGACGCGCGCTTTCGCCGAATCCGCCATGCCGGGCCGCCGCGTCGAGGGCGACGCGGCGCGTGCGGCCGGCTCAACCCGAATCGAGCTCCCATGTCCATTCACGTCGCGCTGCATCACACCACCCGCTATCGCTACGACCGGCTCGTCAACCTCGGCCCGCAGGTCGTGCGGCTGCGGCCCGCGCCGCACTGCCGGACGCCGATCCTCGCGTATTCGATGACGGTCGAACCCGCGCAGCACTTCATCAACTGGCAGCAGGACCCGTTCTCGAACTATCTCGCGCGGCTCGTGTTTCCGGAGCGCACGGAGTACTTCGAGGTCACGATCGATCTCGTCGCCGAGATGTCGGTGTACAACCCGTTCGACTTCTTCCTGGAAGCGAGCGCGGACCAATACCCGTTCAGCTATGACGACGCACTGAAGACCGAGCTTGCGCCGTATCTCGCATGCGATCCGCAAACGAGTGCGTCGCCGCTGTTCCGCGCGTATGTCGACGGCGTCGACCGCACGCCGGCCGGCACCGTGAATTTCCTCGTCGCGCTGAACCAGCAGCTGCAGCGCGACATCGGCTATCTGGTGCGGATGGAGCCGGGCGTGCAGACGCCCGTACAGACGCTGGAGCTCGCATCCGGCTCGTGCCGCGACAGCGCGTGGCTGCTCGTGCAGCTTTGCCGCCATCTCGGCATCGCCGCGCGCTTCGTGTCGGGCTACCTGATCCAGCTCACACCCGACGTGAAGTCGCTCGACGGCCCGAGCGGCACGTCGGTCGACTTCACCGACCTGCATGCGTGGTGCGAGGTCTACCTGCCCGGTGCCGGCTGGATCGGCTTCGATCCGACGTCGGGCCTGCTCGCCGGCGAAGGGCATATTCCGCTCGCGTGCACGCCGCAGCCGACCAGCGCCGCGCCGGTCGAAGGGCTGATCGACGAGTGCGAGGTGTCGTTCGAACACGAGATGGCGGTAACGCGCGTGTACGAATCGCCGCGCGTGACGAAGCCGTATACGGAATCGCAATGGGATGCCGTGCGCACGCTCGGCACGCAGGTCGACGGCGCGCTGGCGGCCGGCGACGTGCGGCTCACGCAGGGCGGCGAGCCGACTTTCGTGTCGATCGACGATCGCGACGGCGCCGAATGGAACACCGATGCGCTCGGCCCGACCAAGCGCGGCTATGCGACCGAGCTCGTGCAGCGGCTGCGCGCCGAATACGGCGACGGCGGCTTCCTGCATTTCGGGCAGGGCAAGTGGTATCCGGGCGAGCAGCTGCCGCGCTGGGCGCTGTCGATCTTCTGGCGCGCGGACGGTCAGCCCGTGTGGCACGATCCGTCGCTGTTCGCCGACGAGCGCGAGCCGTCCGCCTATACGACCGATGACGCGAAGCGCTTCATCGACGCGCTGGCCGCGCGGCTGAACCTGACCGGCGACTTCATCCTGCCCGGCTACGAGGACGTGTGGTACTACCTGTGGCGCGAACGCCGGCTGCCGGTCAACGTCGACCCGTTCGACTCGCGCCTCGACGACGAGCTCGAACGCGCGCGGCTGCGCAAGGTGTTCGAGCAGCAGCTCGACAGCGTGGTCGGCTACGTGCTGCCGGTCCAGCGTACAGATGACGCGCCGGGCCTCGACGGCCCGCGCTGGCAGACGGGCCCGTGGTTCTTCCGCGACGAGCGGATGTACCTCGTGCCCGGCGATTCGCCGATGGGCTATCGGCTCCCGCTCGATTCGCTGCCGTGGGCTGCCCGCGCCGACCATCCGTACCTGGTCGAGCGCGATCCGTTCGCGCCGCGCGACGCGCTGCCGGAAGCCGCCGCCATCCGTGCGCGCCATGCGGGGCCGGCCGACGCGCCGCGCTACCTGTCCGGCGTGCATCGCGAAGCATCCGCGCAGACTGTGATGCAGTGGCGCAACGACGGCACGGCCGCGGACGGGCGGCCCGCCGCGCACGATCCGCAGCGCCGGCCCGAGCGCTTTGAATCGGCCGCGTGGATCACGCGCACCGCGCTGTGCGTCGAAGTGCGCAACGGCATCCTGTACCTGTTCATGCCGCCGCTCGCCGCGCTCGAGGACTATCTCGAACTGCTCGGCGCGATCGAGCTGACCGCGCACGCGCTCGGCGTGAAGCTCGTGCTCGAAGGCTACCCGCCGCCGCGCGATGCGCGGCTGAAGATGCTGCAGGTGACGCCCGATCCCGGCGTGATCGAGGTGAACATCCATCCGGCCGCGAGCTTCGACGCGCTCGTCGATCACACCGAATTCCTGTACGACGCCGCGTGGCAGTCGCGGCTGTGCAGCGAGAAGTTCATGGTCGACGGCCACCACGTCGGCACGGGCGGCGGCAACCACTTCGTGCTCGGCGGCGCGACGCCGGCCGACAGCCCGTTCCTGCGCCGCCCCGACCTGCTCGCGAGCCTGATCGCGTACTGGCACAACCATCCGTCGCTGTCGTACCTGTTCTCCGGGCTGTTCATCGGGCCGACGAGCCAGGCGCCGCGCGTCGACGAGGCGCGCAACGATCAGCTCTACGAACTCGACATCGCGTTCGCCGAGATCCAGCGCAACAAGCTGCTCTACGGGCAGGACATGCCGCCGTGGCTCGTCGACCGCGTGCTGCGCAACCTGCTGATCGACGTGACGGGCAACACGCACCGCAGCGAATTCTGCATCGACAAGCTGTATTCGCCCGATTCGTCGACCGGCCGGCTCGGCCTGCTCGAACTGCGCGCGTTCGAGATGCCGCCGCATGCGCGGATGAGCATCGTGCAGCAATTGCTGCTGCGCGCGCTGGTCGCGCGCTTCTGGGCCGCGCCGTACACGACGCCGCTCACGCGCTGGGGCACCGCGCTGCACGACCGCTTCATGCTGCCCGCATTTCTTCAGATGGATTTCGACGACGTGCTGGCCGAACTGCGCGACGCCGGTTTCGCGTTCGATCCGGCGTGGTTCGCGCCGCACTTCGAATTCCGTTTCCCGCTGTTCGGCCAGATCGCGGTGAACGGGATGCAGCTGTCGCTGCGCGGCGCGCTGGAGCCGTGGCACGTGATGGGCGAGGAGGGCGCGCCCGGCGGCACGGTGCGCTACGTCGATTCGTCGGTCGAACGGCTCGAAGTGCGCGTGACGGGGCTCAACGACAACCGGCACGTCGTGACGGTCAACGGCCGTGCGCTGCCGCTGCAGCCGACCGGCACCGTCGGCGAATACGTCGCGGGCGTGCGCTACAAGGCGTGGTCGCCGCCGTCGGCGCTGCATCCGACCATCGGCGTGCATGCGCCGCTCACGTTCGACATCGTCGATACGTGGCTGCAGCGCTCGCTCGGCGGCTGCCGCTATCACGTCGCGCATCCGGGCGGGCGCAACTACGCGACGTTCCCCGTCAATGCGTACGAGGCCGAGAGCCGCCGGCTCGCGCGCTTCGTCGAGATGGGGCATACGCCGGGGCGGATGGACGTGTCGGCTGCCGCGCCGAGCCGCGAATTCCCGTTCACGCTCGACCTGCGGCGGCCGTGACGGGCCGATGAAGGGGCGGACGACGATGCGCGGTTCGCGACCTCCTGGCGCGCCGGCCGCTGGCGGCCCCGCCGGAATGCTAGGATGCGGGCAGATTGCGGCCGCGCGCCGCGGCCTGCCGCCCGTGCGGCGGCGTGCATGCGCGCCCGCGCCCTGACGACGAAACGACACTGTGCAGCCCATTCACTCCGACCATCTCGCCGATCCCGACGCGATGCCCACGCTATTCGATACCGGCGCGCAGCCGGACGCCGCCGAACTGGCCGCCGCGCTCGCGGCGCCGGCGGCTGCCGGTCGTTACGACGAACTGCGCGGCAGCGCGGCCGGCCTGAACGCGCCCGCGCTCGCGCCCGCATGGCGCAGTTTCTTCACATCGATCGGCAGCGACGGCGTGGCCGACCTCGATCGCCGCGCCGACGCGCTGCACCGGCGCATGCGCGAGAACGGCCTGTTCTACCAGTTGCACGAGCAGCGCGCCGGCGACGGCGCGGCCGGCCCGTGGTCGCTCGACCTGCTGCCGTTGATCGTCACGCCGGAGGATTGGGTCGCGATCGAACGCGGCGTGCTGCAGCGCGTGCGGCTGCTCAACGCGACGATGGCCGACCTGTACGGGCCGCAGACGATTCTGCAGCGCGGGCTGCTGCCGCCCGCGCTCGTCACCGGGCATCCCGGCTACCTGCGCGCGATGCGCGGCGCGCGCGTGCCGGGCGACACGTGGCTGCACGTCGTCGCGTTCGATCTCGCGCGCGGCCCGGACGGGCAGTGGCGGATCGTCGCGCAGCACACGCAGGGCGCGGCCGGGCTCGGCTACCTGCTCGAAAACCGGCTGATCGTGTCGCGGCTCTTTCCGCGCGGGTTTCGCGGGCTGCGCGTGCAGCGGCTCGCATCCGCATACCGCGCGCTGCTGCAGAGCATGCAGGCGCTCAGCCCGGCCCGCAAGAATTCGCGGATCGTGCTGCTGACGCCGGGGCCGCACAGCGCGACGTATTTCGAGCATGCGTATCTCGCGCGCTACCTCGGCCTCACGCTCGTCGAGGGCGGCGACCTGACCGCGCGCGACAACCACGTGTTCCTGAAGACGCTGCGCGGGCTCGAACCGGTGCACGGCATCCTGCGGCGCGTCGACGATGCATGGCTCGATCCGCTCGAACTGCGGCCCGATTCGATGCTCGGCGTGCCGGGGCTGCTGCAGGCCGTGCGCGCGGGCAACGTGCTGCTCGCGAATGCGCCGGGCTCGGGCTTCCTCGAATCGCCGGCCATGCTCGGCTTCATGCCGCGTCTCGCGGAAGGCTTGCTCGGCGAAACGCTGACGCTGCCGGCCGTGCATTCGTGGTGGTGCGGCGAGGCCGCCGCGTGCGACGACGCGTTGCCGCAACTCGCGCGCGGCATCGTGAAGGCGTCGTATCCGGCCGAGGTGCAGGCGGGCGGCCCGTTCGACCCGGTGATCGGCGCGCGGCTCACGCAGGCGCAGCTTGCCGGCTGGCGCGCGCGGATACTCGCGCAGCCCGAACACTACACGGTGCAGGCCGATCTGCCGCTGTCGCAGGCGCCGACCTGGCCGGGGCACGGCACGCCCGAAGGCAACGGCGGCGCGCGCATTGTGCCGAAACCGCTGCTGCTGCGCGTGTTCGCGCTCGCCGACGGCGCGCAGCGCTGGCGGCTCCTGCCCGGCGGGCTGTCGCGGGTCGGCACGCGCGACACGCTGTTCAACGCGCCGATGCCGCACGGCGGCAGCACCGTCGATACATGGGTGATGACCGAGGGCATCGTCGATTCGACGACGCTGCTGCAGACGCACCTCGGCCCCGACGACCTCGTCGAGCGGCCGCGCGCGATCGCGAGCCGCGCGGCCGAGAACCTGTTCTGGCTCGGCCGCTACACCGAACGCGCGACCAACCTGATGCGCCTGGCGCGCGCCGCGCTCGAACGGCTGCGCGGCGAGGACGACGTCGACAGCCCCGCGCATCTGGAGCTGATCGACACGCTGTGCCGCGACACGGGCCTGATCGCGGCCGATACGCCGAACGCCGTCGATGCGCCGCGCGCGTTCCAGCACGCGCTCGCGACGTCGCTGACGCGCGGCGCGGACCGCACGTCGGGCATCGCGTCGTGCCTGTTCGGGATGCGCGGCGCTGCCGCCGCGATCCGCGAACGGCTGTCGAGCGAGCAGTGGCGGCTGATCGACGACGCGACACAACTGTTCGCGGACAGCGCCGACCATCCGGAAGCCGATGAACAGATCGGCAACGAGGCGCTGCAACTGCTGGAGCGCCTCGGCCTGCTGCTTGGCGCGATCACGGGCGCGCAGACCGACCACATGACGCGCGACGACGGCTGGCGGCTGCTGTCGATCGGCCGGCAGATCGACCGGCTGGACTTCCTGTGCAGCGTGCTGAAGTTCGCGTTCGACGAAGGCGCCGTGTACCGGCAGGACGGCTTCGAGCTCGTGCTGGAGCTGTTCGACAGCACGATCACGTTCCGCTCGCGGTTCCAGCGCGGCTTCGACGTCGCGCCGCTGCTGTCGCTCGTCGTGCTCGATACCGACAACCCGCGCTCGCTCGGCTGGGTCGTGCAGGCGCTGCGCGGCCGGCTGGCGAAGGTCGAGCGCAGCGAAGGTTATGCACTGTCCGAGCTGGCCGAGACGATCCCGGACGTGCCGGCGTGGTCGCTGCACGAGCTGTGCGAAACCGCCGACGGCGGCCGGCACGACACGCTGCTCGCCGCGCTCGACGCGACGGTGAAGGCGGTCTGGGTGTTGTCGAACCGGATCGGCGAACGCTATTTCAGCCACGTGCGCGAGGCGGGCAGGACGCTATGGTGACGACGAAAGGCACGGCGAAAACGCCGTCCGGTTCCGGCAACGGACGACAGGCAGCGGCACCGGCACCGTCCGCGCCGTCTTCCGTTGCGCCCGGCCGATTGCTGCGCGTCACGCACGACACCGAATACCGTTACGCGGCACGCGTCGAATCGGCACAGCACCAGGCGCGCCTGCAACCGCTCGCGACGCCGCGCCAGCAGGTGCTGTCGTTTGCGCTCGACATCGAGCCCGCGCCGGAATCGATCTGCACGGAGATCGACGCGTTCGGCAACGCGCGCGCATCGTTCGCGCTGAACCAGCCGCACGACGCGCTGCTCGTGCGCAGCCGCAGCACGGTGCGCGTGACGCCGCCCGTGTGCTCGCGCGGTGCGCGCGGCGAGCCGCCGCCCGCGATCGCGCATCCCGACGGAAAACAGGCGACCGCATGGGAAGCCGTGCGCGACCGCTTGCGGTTCCGCGCGGGGCAGCCTTACGACGCGGCGAGCGAATTCGTGTTTGCTTCGCCGCACGTCGCGTGCGATCCCGAACTCGCCGCGTATGCGGCCGCGAGCTTCACGCCGCAACGGCCGCTCGTGCAGGCCGCCTGGGACCTGATGCGGCGCGTGCACGCCGATTTTGCGTACACGCCGAACAGCACCGACATCACGACGTCGGCACTCGATGCGCTGCGGTTGCGCAAGGGTGTCTGCCAGGATTTCGCGCACGTGATGATCGGCGCGCTGCGCTCGCTCGGGCTGGCCGCGCGTTACGTGAGCGGTTATCTGCTCACGCAGCCGCCGCCCGGACAGCCGCGGCTGATCGGCGCCGACGCATCGCATGCGTGGGTCGAGGTGTACGACCCGGCTTGGCCAGAGGACAACGGCTGGCTGCAGCTCGATCCGACCAACGACCGCGCGCCGGGCGATGACTACGTGATGCTGTCGATCGGCCGCGACTACGCGGACGTGACGCCGCTGCGCGGCGTGATTCGCGGCGGCGGCGCGGATCAGGAGCTGAAGGTCGGCGTGACGGTCGAGCCGCTCGATGCGGCTTGATGACGAGTGGCGGCACGTATTCGCCCTTCGATGATGCGTTGATCCTGCGCGTTTGTAGTGCTCCCGTCTTCTCTCGGTTGGCGGCACGCCCGTGCCGGCCGACCCTGTCTCTCGTCTGTTCACTTCCACATGATCGTAGAAATGCACGCCCATGACGGGCGGCATGAAGTTGCCGTTCGGCCATTCATGGCACGTGTGCGGTTTCGTACTTGACCGTGAGACATAGCGGCAGACAGACGCATTTTTCACGTGATTTGATCAGACGGGTTCGATTTTTCTCCAGAGCAAGAAACAGCGCTTGCGCGCTGGTGGGCTGATTTTCGATGATCCGGATGCCCGTTCGTGTCCCGGCCCGTTTGAATGGCTGGCGGCATGGATTGGCGAAGGATGCCCAACCACGCGCAGGAGCCAGGATGACTCAGCCTTACCCCGGTCTTGAATCGACGACAGACGAATTCGGCGTGTCGTCAGTCAATGCAGCCGCGTCAGGTGGCCCCGCGTCATCGGGCGAACCGCCGGAGATCGTCGTCGGTCGCGTTGAAGGGGTAACGATGTTCGCCGCGGACACACGATTGATCTGCGTGAAGCAACTGCCATTGCCGGGTGTCGTTATCTTCGTGCACGGCGTGAATTCGGAGGGGGAGTGGTTCGACGCGGCTGAACAGGGCCTGTGCGATGGCTTGAATCGCCGGCTCGGGCGCTTGAACGATCAGATGATGTATCTCGGTATCGACGCGGGGCAGATGTTGCCGGCTACGTACACCGAAAGCGTGACGCCGGATGGGTTTCTGAATCCGGATCTGCTGCCGGACAATTACGTCAAGCCCGATCCGTCGTTTTCGCCTGTCATCCACTTTCGCTGGGGCTATAAGGCAACCATCGAGGAACTCAAAGAGTACGGCGACAAGATTTTCTTGAACGAGAAAGACTATTGGGGCGGCGGCCCGTTCGTCAACGGCTGCTCGAGCCTGCCCGATCTTTGGCAAGCCGGTCTCGACGACCGCGCGTTCGGATGGACGACCGTGCAGGGCATCAACCCGATCAATCGACCGCTATATCGCGCGCCGCCGCGCGCTTATGGCGCGCTCGCTGCATTGCGACTCGCGAAACTGATCGAATCGATCCGTCGAATGCAGGCCGACGTGCCGATCACCGTCGTGTGCCACAGTCAAGGCAACATCGTCGGCCTCATGGCGGCGTTCTTCGGCGATGCGCTGCCGGACGTGGAGGATCCGTGGGGACGCAAGGGGCGCTGCGTGGCGGACGCCTACGTGCTGGCAAATGCGCCATACAGCCTCGCGAACGGGAGCGGCCCGAAAAAATCCGATACGTTCATGGATACTTGGTCGCAGCGCGGGATGAAGGACGCGAAGGGAAACCGGGGGCGCCAGACATATGCGGCGCGTGTGCAGACCTTCGGCAAATTTCTGTCGATCGTCGGTGCGCGCGCCGCCTGCGAGCCGCCGCCCGACAAGGTCGACGAAGACATGGCAAACAGCCGAGTGTCTCCGACCAGTTGGCGATCCTACGCGGCGCAGGCGGATCGTGAGCGATTCGGCCTGAATGCATCGACGTCCGGGCGCGTCACGGTGTATTGCTGCCCGCATGACCAGGTCATTTCAGCGTTGACGGTTCAGGGCATTGGCTGGCGGGGCATCAGCAAAGACGAGCTGACCGACATCGGCGCGTCCGGCATCCTGACGCAACGCGTATTTGCGTCAGGCTTCCCGGTTGGCGTTCAGAAATCGTATCGGTATTGGCAAGACGACTGGCGACATCGCAAGCGAGAGACAAAACCGGGCTTCTGGTATCCGCCTTCGCCGTCCGCCCGATTCAATCTGATCGGTGCACTCAATGGCAACGAAAGCGTGCTGGGAATGATGGTCACATTGGTGACATCACCGGTCATGTTTGTGTTGACCCGGGTGAGTTCGACATTGGACATGTTTCGCGTGAATGCAGATCCGCCGGAGGATTGGGCGGTGGCCGCCGATGCCCCGGCGCTGGACGAGCCGTTCACGCCGAAGGCGTTGCGCTTCGGCAATCCGATCGAGACGCGGGACGGCGACGCGGTCAGCGATTTCAACGAAGACAACGATCCGCCCGCTGCGTGGCGAGATGCAGGCAAGACCGACGCGGACAAACAGGCGGACGATCCGTACGACCGGTACAAGGCGAAGAACAAGGACGGCAATGCCCAGGGAACCGCGATGACCGAGGCCGGACAGCGTTACGAGGATCGGGCCGTGATGCGCATGGAGGCACGCCGCGAGCGGAATGCCGCATGGCTCGATGAAGCCGGCCGCGCAATCGGCGAGAACGCCAATAGCGTGGCGCCCGAAGGCTACAAGGAATGGCGCGACAGGAAAATTACCGACTTGCTCGATCGCGGTATGACCAATAGCCCGACGAACCATTCGACGACGATGACCAACCCGGAGCACGCAGAAAAGGCGCTTGCGTATGACGTGGCCATCGGTCCGTGTTATCTCACACCCATTCAGATGGTTGGCTTGCGGATCGAGGCGGATTGGAGAATGGGCGAAGGGCTTGGACGAGACCACCCGAACAAAAAGTACGCTGACTATTTTGCATCCGGACGTATCGCCGACCTGGCGATACACGAATGGGTACACGCGGATGGTAGCGAGGGCAACATGCCGGGCAAGATCGTCGACGAACGCGAAGGGCAATTCTATCTGAGCGTCGGAGGCGTCGTATGAAGGCAGTGATTGCTACGTGGCCACGACGCATCGCGTTGGCAGTCGTGGCGTGGATTGTCTCGACCCTGATGATGCTCGCCCTGATGGAACATCTGGATCACCCCCTCCCGTCATTACTCGAAACAGGAGATTGGATGAAGCGACTCGTGATTGCTCCCGGCCTGATGGCTCTGATGGTGCTCTTGTCGACTACTGCATTGGTGCGCCCCACTCAAGCCGCGCTGAACCCGGAATCAGCGGCTATTGCCACTTCACCGGCGGACGAATCCCCAAAGCCATTCGTGGCACAGGTAGTCGGTCTGATCTGGTTGAATCCGTTGCAGCGTCGGGACTACCCGACGGAGTGGCAATTGTTGTGGACGCAAGGACTTGTTAAACCGAACAAGAACGATGACATGGTGCGAACGAACGCGGAGAAATACTCGTCGCTTCGGTCAATCGGGGCTTTGGTATATGGCAATCGTGGAACAGAAACTTTCAACGGCTTCTATGCCAAGTATGTCGATAAGTTTCTCTTGCTGATGAACACGCGTTATGGAACAAACGCGAAATACTTCTATACGGCGGCGCCCGAAAATTCGAAGGATTGGCGCGAGGTTGCCGGCCAGCGTATCGAACTTGCGATTCCGAATCGACTCGAGCCACAGGACGCGCACGACTGGTTGCGCAAGCGCATGAAGAGTTTCTACAGATTTGGCGAGCCGTTCCCGAAGACACTCTGGCGCCGCAGCGAACTTCCCGACGTGCAGATCACCCAGGGTGACGCGAACGCCGGATTTACGTCGCTGAACAAGGCACTCGACTACTTGCAGGCGAACCCCGACAAGAGCGTGTGGGTGATGAACTGGGATGCGCCGAACTTCCCGCCGACGGACGCGCAAATCAACGAGAACCTCGTCGTGCTGTTCCTCGCCGGTCCGACCTTCAACACGGAGCGTGAGCCGCTCGCATGGATCGGCAACGCTGCGACTGGCGATACGGAGGCTTTTTCGCCGAAAGTCGGCACGACGCGTACCGTGCAAGCCTGGAAGGCAACCATCGATCAGGCTGCGCGCAACGCCGGCATAGCCGTTCCGGACATCAAGTACATCGTCCACGATGCGGGCAACGGCAGCGATGTTGCGTCCACGCGCCTTGTTGCGCTGTCGCAGACCCTGACCGAAACCCTGCCGGAATACGACCATGGTAAGCAGGCATTCAACACGGCAGCATTGCTCGGCGACATGGGCACGGGCAGTGCGCTAACCGACGTCGCGTTGGCAATCGGTCGTATCAACCACTTCGGAGGAAACGCACTCGTTGCCGGTACGACCGACCCGCGTCATCCTGTCGCCGTCGTGGTGACGCCGCCGTCGAAGCTCACTCGGATAGATCCGGACACGGATTGGTTCCGTGCACGCGGCGAAAACAACGCCTATCTACCGTGGTGGGGCCGTCGACACGACACCAACTACGGGATACAGGGCTTTTCGTGGTGAATTTCGATAGCGCGAGGAGTCGCCCAGTTCGGGCAGCCATCATGCTTATCCGGTGGCAACGAGAAACTGCATGATGCCTGGAGCCGCTTTAAGTCTTCGTTAATACTGCACGCCTAGCATGGTCGTGCAGGCGAACGGATCGAGGCCCGATCCGGCGCCGGCGGCACGCGCGGGTGCGTCGACGTCACGGCGCCGCGCCGTCGCGCCTCGCCATTCCCTTGCAACGGCGACAGATCATGATCAAGCACTTCGACTACACGCTCGGCAGCGAGACGATTGCGCTCTGCGCGAGCTTCGGCGCGGGGCCGGCGTTGCGGCGCGTGCTCGTGAGCCGTGCGGATTCGATGGAAACGCTGGTGGTGCTCGACGCGCGCGGCCTGACGGGCCTGCTGAAGGTGGCGACCGAAGAACCGGAAGGGCTGCTCGACGACGCGATCCGCAAGGTCGGCGACGAACAGCTCGTCGAGCGGGCGATCAGCGGCAGGACGATCGTCGAAACCGCACTGTGATCGGGCGGCGCGGCGCATGCCGGCAGGCATGGCCGCACGCGCCGCGTTGCGTTGCGTCGATTACGCGGCGAACCGGTCCGTTGCCGCGAGCAGCGCTTGCAGGATCCCCGGCTCGTTGTATGCGTGCCCGGCGCCGGGCACGATCTCGAACGTCGCGTCCGGCCACGCCTTCGACAGGTCCCATGCGGTGCGCGCGGGCGTCGCGACGTCGTAGCGGCCTTGCACGATCACGCCCGGAATGCCGGCGAGGCGATGCGCGTCGCGCAGCAACTGGCCTTCTTCGACGAAGCCATTGTTGACGAAGTAGTGGTTTTCGATCCGCGCGAACGCGAGTGCGTAGTGGCCGTCTGCGAAGTGCGCGGCGAGCGCCGGATCGGGCAGCAGCGTGATCGTGCGGCCTTCCCAGATGCTCCATGCGCGCGCGGCTTCGAGCTTCGCGGCTTCGTCGTCGCCCGTCAGCCGGCGATGGTAGGCGGCCATCAGGTCGTCGCGCTCGGCCTCCGGAATCGGTGCAAGGAACGCTTCCCACAGGTCGGGGAACAGCCACGACGCGCCTTCCTGGTAGTACCACAGCAATTCCGCGCGACGCATCGTGAAGATGCCGCGCACGATCAGCGCGCTCACGCGTTCGGGGTGCGTTTCCGCATACGCGAGCGACAGCGCGCTACCCCACGAGCCGCCGAATACGAGCCATTGCTCGGCGCCGACCATTTCGCGCAGGCGTTCGATGTCGGCGACCAGATGCCACGTCGTGTTGTTCTCGAGGCTCGCATGCGGCGTCGAGCGCCCGCAGCCGCGCTGGTCGAACAGCAGGATGTCGTAGCGCTCCGGGTCGAACAGGCGGCGATGGTCGGGGCTGCAGCCCGCGCCGGGGCCGCCGTGCAGGAACACGGCGGGCTTGCCGGCCGGGTTGCCGCAGCGCTCCCAGTAGATGCGATGGCCGTCGCCGGTGTCGAGGTGGCCGTGGGCGTAGGGTTCGATCGGTGGGTACACAGGCAGGCTCCGGGTGAGGGGTGACAGGAGGCGGACGAGTGGGCCGGTGTGCGGGCGGGGCACGGTACTGCGGGTAGTGCGGCGCCGCAAAAATTCGTTGCGTGGGCATCGGACCGGCCGCCGCCGGACAAGGCTTGTCATTATGCCAATTCGCCGCCGCGGACGTCGGCTCGCCAGGGCGTGCGCCGTCGCCGGTGTCCGCCCCGGATTTTTGACGTAATTTCATTCCGATATTTTTCATACAAAATCCCGGCGGCATATCGGCGTGCCGACCGGGGCGCCTGCCAATCTCCTGCTTCTTTACCGTGCCAACGGGAACCAGCCGATGAACCATCGCGTCACGCAGTTGACCGGGTTGCGCGCCGTCGCGGTGTCGATGGTTGTTATCGGACACGCCGAGCACGTGTTGCCCGGCGGCTACACGGGCTGGTACGCGCCGTTGCGGCTGATCGCCGACGGCCGGCTCGGCGTGCTGATCTTCTTCGTCCTCAGCGGTTTCCTGATCACCAACGTGCTGCGCGCCGAGTTCGTGCGCACGGGCGGCATCGCGCTGACGTCGTTCTACGTGCGGCGCGCGTTGCGGATCTGGCCGGCCTGCTATGTCTATCTCGCGGCAGTCGCGATCGTGGCCTTTGCCGGTTGGTTCGACGTCGATCGCCGGCAGTGGCTGTATGCCGCGCTGCACCTGTGGAATTACTCGGCGTGGTTCGGGCTGACCGCCGACAACGCGCTGCATCCGGACGGCGCGTGGTATCTCGGCCACTTCTGGTCGCTCGCGCTCGAGGAGCAGTTCTATTGGTTCTGGCCGCTGCTGTTCGTGTACGGCACCCGCCGCGGCGGCACGCGCTGGCTGGCCGCGTTGATCCTGATCGTGCCGCTGGTGCGCGCCGTCACGTATTTTGTTGCACCGGCGCTGCGCGGGCAGCTCGGGATGATGCTCCATACAGGCGTCGATCCGATCCTGATCGGCTGCTATGCGGCGCTCAACCGCGAACGGCTCGAAGCGTGGATCCGCTCGTGGCGCGGCGAGACTCGGATCGTGACGGCGATCGTCTTCATCGTGCTGTTCGGCATGCCGCTCGCCGAACATCGGCTCGGCGGCTTCTGGAACGCGACGTACGGCGTGACGCTCGAAGCCGCGCTGATCGCGATCGTGATCGTCGTGCTGAATTTCCGCGGCGAGTTCTGGTGCGCGCGCTGGCTGCGCGCGCGGCCGGTCGTGTTCATCGGCACGATCTCGTTCAGCCTTTATCTGTGGCAGCAGCCGTTCGCGAACCCGGATCTGCCGATCGCGCATGCGTTTCCGCTCGGCATCGTGTGGGCGCTGCTGGCCGCGACCGCCAGTTATTTCCTCGTCGAGCAGCCGTTCCTGCGGCTGAAGGATCGCTATACGGCGCGCGAGGCGCGACGCGTGCGCGACGACTCACTGCGGATGCCGGCGCCGACCGATGCGATCGGGCCGAAGGTGGTGGAGTAGGCGGGCTCGGCCCGGCCCGCCACTGCGTTACTTGAAGCGCTTCATTGCCCCAGGCGAATACCAGAAGTTCCGGAACATATCGATCCCGTACGACTTGCCGTCGTAGTGGACGACGGTGCGGGAGGTTCGCTTGCCGCTGTCCGAATAGTCGCCGTTCTTACGCTGCGTCTTGGTGATGCGGGCCGTGATCGACAGGTCTGCGAAGCCGTGGCTCGAGGTGTTCTCGACCGCGATCGTCATGTGCGCCGACTCGCTGCTCGCGTCGCCGACGCCGGGGCCACAGGCCTCGCCCTCGACGCCGACCCAGCCGTCCAGGTTGGTACCGAACACGGGACGGATGCGATTCCCTTCGCGAACCCACAGCGTCATTTCGTTCTCGGCGTAAGCATCGGGGCAACTCGGCCCGCGCGCGCTGCTCGTGAACACGACGCCGAATGCACGCACGTCGGGCGACAGCCGATATGGCGCGGTGTCGATGCGATAGCTGTTCTCGCCGATCTCCGTCGCCGCATCTTCCTGCACCACCGCACGATCGGCCGCAACGACCTTGCCGCCTTCGACGAGCGCGACGATCTGCAGCTTGTTGCTCTCGTTCGGATTCTTGCTCTTTGGCAGCGAATCGAACGCGACGGCCGCGATCGTCGTGCCCGGCGCGTTCGGCATGACCTTGCACGCCGACGCGATGACGAGCCGGTCCGCGTCGCGCGTGGCAATGCGTGCGCTTGCGATGCCGGCCCAGCGGGCGACGGCCGTGACGGTATCGTCGCCGCAAGGCTGGCTGTCGGCGGCGTGCACGGCGGGAGCGGCGGCGAGCGCCAGAAAAGGAACGAAGCGACGGATTTTCATGGTCTCGATGGGAAAACGGGTTCTTCGCAAATTTCCCGGGAACGCGGGGCAGAGCGTCGGTGTCCGGCCAGTTTAAGTCACTCGACTGCGACGACCAGATTGCCAACAAGCGTTGGCATACAGGCGCAGCCGAACATCAGGGCAAGCCATCGGCCACCATTACTGCGCGAGCATCAGGTTCAGGTTCTGAACCGCAGCGCCGGCGGCGCCTTTGCCAAGATTATCGAAAACCGCGGATAGGAGAACGTGCCCGTGTTCCATGTTGGGAAACACGCTCAAGCGCATATCGTCGGTACCGTTCAGCACCTGCGGATCCAGCTGCTTCAAAACGCACGATTCGTGCAGCGGCAACACTTGTACGTGGGCCGCCCCGGCATAGTGGCGTGCGAGGCACGCGTGTAACGTGGCGCCATCTACGTCGGGTGCCAGCAGCTGCACATCCAGGGGCACCGTCAGCACGATGCCCTGGCGGAACGCACCATACGCAGGGACGAAGATCGGACGCCGCGCGAGTCCGGCGTGCTGCTGGATCTCCGGCGTGTGCTTGTGCGCGAGCTCCAGACCATACACCTGGTACGACGGTGCGTTGACAGCACCCGGCCCCTCGTGTTCTTCCACCCCGGCACGCCCGCGTCCGGAGTAACCAGACACCGCGTAAATGCTGATCGGGTGGTTCCCTGGAATGAGCCCGGCGTGCAGCAGGGGACGCAGCAGGCCAATTGCACCGGTCGGATAGCAACCTGGATTGGTGACCCGACGCGCGGACGCAATGCGCTCGGCCTGTCCCGGAGTCATTTCCGGAAAGCCGTATGTCCAGTCCGGCTGGGTGCGATGGGCGGAACTTGCGTCGATTACCCTGACGGCAGGGTTGACAATGGCGCCCACCGCCTCGCGCGCGGCGTCATCGGGCAGGCAGAGGATGGCGATGTCGCAGGCGTTGATGGCTTCGGCGCGACGCCTGGAATCCTTGCGTTCCGCCGCGGGAAGCGTGACCAGTTTCAGATCGGTCCGGCCGCGAAGCCGTTCGTGAATTTGCAACCCGGTGGTGCCTTGGTCGCCGTCGATGAAAACAAGGGGAGAGCTCATGCGCGCGGTACTCCGGTGACTGGTAACAAGTGGAACGAGCCTGTTATCTTCCGCGCACCGCTAGAATAGCGAAAGTTGAATTTCATAACCTGGACATTCAGTTTTTCTGAATCGGGACGCCGACATGCGAGAGATCAGCCTGGACCGCTTGCGCACCCTGGTCGCGATTGCCGACCGTGGCTCATTCGCCGACGCGGCGCGTGCGTTGCATCTGGCGCCGCCAACGGTCAGCCTCCATATCGCTGAACTGGAAGAGCGCATCGGGGCTCCGCTCCTGTCGCGCAAGCGCGGGCATGTTCGACCGTCGGCAACGGGCGAGTTGTTGGTCGAGCGCGCACGTCGACTGTTGGCCGACGCGGAACAGGCGTTAGACGATGTTCACCGCCAGGTTCAAGGGCTTGTCGGGCGTGTTCGGCTCGGAGCGTCGACCGGCGCGATTGCGCATCTTTTGCCGCAAGCGCTTGAAGTGCTGCGTCAGCACCATCCCGCTATCGATATTCAGATCGCGGTACTCACCTCGCATGAAACGTTAACCCGATTGGCGGACGGGACGCTGGATATCGGGCTGGTCGCACTGCCTCAGCCTCCGGTGGCCGGACTCGTGATAAAGCCGTGGCGGCGCGACCCCGTGATGGCCTTCGTGCCGGCGCATTGGCGGTGTCCGGCTCGCATTACGCCTGAATGGCTCGCCGCTCAACCACTCATTCTCAATGATGCGACCACGCGTCTCTCGCGCCTGACTGCGGAGTGGTTTGCGACCGGAGGTCACCATCCCGCGCCACGCATTCAGCTCAATTACAACGATGCGATCAAGAGTCTGGTAGCGGCAGGTTATGGCGCGACGCTGTTGCCTCATGAGGCCACTACGCCATTACCCGACACGCGCATTGTCATGCGTCCGCTGCGCCCGGCGTTGTGGCGTCGGCTCGGCGTCGCGCATCGTGCGGGGCACGTCGAGCGTTCGACGCAACATGTACTCGATGCGTTGTGGGATCTGCGATTGGCGTAGGAGTTTGCCCTTTCTCGCTTCGGTTCGTTCTCGCGACGGGGCGGTAGCCTGTTGCACGCCACGACGAACGAACGGCCGGTTTGTAGATATTCGACAGGCCGACTTGGGTCGACAAGCGACGCCCACCGAAATCCGCGAAAAACAAAAAAGGCCCTTGCGGGCCTTGGGTCGACGAGAAAGGGCAACCGCTTACCGCGTCAACTCGGTAAACCCATCCAGCAACCGGTCGACGTCAGCCGCTTCGATCGCGCCCATCGTCGAGATCCGGAACAGTTCCTTCGACAACCCGCCTTGCCCCGCGTAGATCACGAAGCCGCGTGCCTTCAGGCCGTCGTGCAGCGTCTCGTACGTGACGCCCTGCGGCAGCCGGTACGCGCGCAGCACGACCGACGACGCGCCTTCCGGCAGCACCAGCGGCATCCCGCGCGCGGCGAGGCCGGCCTGCGCCTGGTCGGCGAGCGCCTTGTAATGCGCATGGCGCGCACGCCAGCCGCCGGCTTCGTCGAATTCGCGCAGCGCCTCGACGAGCGCGTAGTACGCGTGCACCGACGGCGTGAACGGCGTGTTGCGCTGGTCCTGCAGCTTCGCGAGACGGCCGAGGTCGAGGTAGTACGTGCGGCTCGCGGCCTTCGCGAGCGCGCTGCGGCGCACGATCACGAATGCCGCGCCCGGCACGCCGTGCAGGCACTTGTTCGCGGTCGCGGCAACCGCGTCGATGTCGCCGCCGGCGAAGTCGATCGCTTCCGCGCCGAAGCTGCTGACGCCGTCGACGAGCAGCTTCACGCCACGCGAACGGCAGACTTCGGCGATCGCATTGAGGTCGTTCAGGCGGCCCGTCGTCGTTTCGTGATGAATCACCGCGACGTGCGAATAGCCGCCAGCGTCGAGGCGCGCGGCGATCTGCGCGAGGTCGGGCGCCTGCATCCATTCGTGCTTCAGCACGTCGTGCGCGATCCCGTACTGCGTCGCGATCTGCGCGATCCGCTCGCCGTACACGCCGTTCTCGATCACGAGCAGCTTGCCGTCCTGCGGCACGAGCGCCGCGATCATGCTCTCGACGGCGGCGGTGCCCGAGCCCGTCATCAGCACGGCGGCCCATTCGGCCGGATCGAGTTCGTATGCGGCGACGAGGCGCGCGCGCGCTTCGTCCTGCAGATCGAAGAATTCGCTTTCGCGATGGCACAGGTCGGGTTGCAGCAGGCTGCGGCGCACGCGTTCGGTGAGCGTGACCGGGCCGGGATTCAGCAGCAGCATCAAAGGGCTCCTTCAGCGTGGGCTTCGGTCTGCGCGGCGCCGATGTGCCGCATCAGACGGGTCTTGACCTCGACCGGCGTGACGGTCGGGCGGGGCAGGCCGTCGGGCACGCCCGTGCGGATCGCAACGCGCACGAACTGAACCCCGTCACCTGACGCAGCCAGCGTCGCATCGAGCACGTCGAGCGTGTCGCCTTCGACCGCCGACGCATAGCCGCACGCAGCCGCGACGCCCGCGAACGACACATGCTGCGACACGGTTGCCTGGCCGCCCGTCGATTCGTGCGCGCCGTTGTCGAGCAGCACGTGCGTGAGGTTGGCCGGGCCGTAGGTGCCGAGCGTCGCGAACACGCCCATGCGCATCAGCGCGGCGCCGTCGCCGTCGACGGCCACCACGCGCAGGTCGGGGCGCGCGAGCGCGAGGCCGAGCGCGAGCGGCGTCACGCAGCCCATCGAGCCGACCATGTACAACTGGTTCGGGCGATCGTCGATTGCATAGAGTTCGCGGCCGCAGAAGCCGGTCGACGCGAGCACGACGGTCGAGTCGACCGGCGTGTGAGCGATCACGCGCTGCAGCGCGTCGTGACGGGTCGGCCATGCATCGGCCGACGCGGCGCGCGACGACGCTTGCGCGGCGACATGCGCGCGCGGCTGCGCCGCCGGGTTCGCCTTCAGTTCATACGGCGCGACGCTGCCTTTCTGCATCACGAGCGCGTAGGGGCGGCCCGTCGCGTCCATGTGCGCGATCGCGCGGTCGAGCGCCGGGCCGACCTGTTCGGGGTCGGTCGGGAACGTCTCCCACGGGATCTCCATCGTGTCGAGCATCGCGGGCGTGATCGGGCCCATCAGCGCGTGCTGCGGCTCGTCGGCGACGCCGGGCTGGCCGCGCCACGTGACGATCAGCAGTTGCGGCAGGCGGAACGTCCAGGTCAGCGACGTCAGCGGGCTCACCGCGTTGCCGAGCCCCGAGTTCTGCATCATCGCGATCCCGCGCTTGCCGCCGAGCGTCGCGCCCGCGATCAGCGCGACCGCGTCGCCTTCGTTCGCGGCCGACACGTAGTGCAGCGTCGGGTCCTGCAGCACGTAGTTGATGAACGGCGTCAGGTACGAGCAGGGCACGCCCGCGTACCAGTCGAAGCCGCGTTCGCGCGCAGCCTCGACGAACTGGGCCGCTTCGATCATTGCGCGCCCCCGTTGCCGGCACCCGGTTCGGACAGCGGCGTCTGGCCGTGCGCGAAGTCGCCCGCGCGGCGGAAGTCTTCGAGATCGTTGACGCCGCGCCAGTGGCCGTGCACGTACTGCACCTCGATCTTCTCGCCGGCGGCGATCAGTTCGTTGAGCAGCGACGGGATGTCGAGCGTGTCGAAATCGTCGCGCGCCTGCAGCGTCGCGAGCATCGCCTTCAGGCGGTCGACGCCGGCGCCGCGCACGTTCAGAAGGCCGATCCAGCGGCCGTGCGGCGTGCCGGCGGCGACGTCGCTCGATACACGTTGCAGATACGTCTTCTGGCCGAACAGGCCGCGATCGTCCGCAGCTGAGCAGAGTGCGAAGTCGCGCACGCTCTGGTTGGTCGGCTGCGTCAGCGACGAATCGACGACGACGCTGAATTCGGCCTCGCTCTCCGCGAGGTCGCGCAGGATGTAGCTGCGGAACAGCAGGTCGCCGTACGAGATCACGGTGTCGCCGGTCAGGCGTTCCGCCGCGCACGCGAGCGACGCGAGTTCGCCGGTCTGCGCATGGCGCTCGTTGACGACGAGCTTGATGCCCGACGTGTCGATCGCATCGGCGCGATAGCCGCCGACCACGGTGATGTCGTTCACGCCTTGCTTCTTGAAGCCGTCGACGAGCCAGCGCAGCAGCGGCTTGCCGGCGACCGGCAGCATGACCTTGGGCTTGTCTTCGGTGACGGCTTCGAGGCCCTTGCCGCGGCTCGCGGCGAGCACGACCGCCGCGTTCGACGCGCGCGACGACGACGACAGGTAGATGCGCTCGGCCGCCGAGTATTCGTCGGCGTCCTGCAGGCGGAAGATCTCGTTGACCGATGCGACGCGGTCTTCGACGTTGATCAGCGTTTCGTTCTCGTGGATCTCGCGCGCGACGGCCTGCATCGCCGACGCCGATGCGCGGATCAGGTGGTTCGCCCAGATCACGGTGCTGATGCCGGCCTGGCGGAACACGTCGGTCGGCGTGCTGTAGTACTTGGTCGGCACGATCACGAGCGGCGCCTTGCCGCTCCATTCGCGCGCGAACTGCAGGATCTCGTCCGGGCGCGACAGCTTGCTGTGGATCAGGATCGCGTCGGCGCCGGCTTCCGCATACGCGTTCGCGCGGCGCAGCGCCTCGTCCATCCCCCAGCCCGCGATCAGCGCCTCGACGCGCGCGACGATCGAGAAGTCGGGATCGGTCTGCGAATCCTTGCCGGCCTTGATCTTGCCGCAGAACTCGTCGATCTCGGCGAGCGGCTGGCGCTCGCCGTCGATGAAGCTGTTCGTTTTCGGGAACTGCTTGTCCTCGATGCAGACGCCGGCGATGCCGCGCTGTTCGAGCTTCTTCACGAGGCGGCGCACGTTGTTGAAGTTGCCGTAGCCGGTGTCGCCGTCGAGCAGGATCGGCAGGTCGCTCGCGTCGGCCATGAATTCGAGCACGTCGACGACCTGCGTCCAGCTGGCCTCGTTGTTGTCGCGCACGCCGAATTGTGCGGAGATCGCGAGGCCCGATGCCCAGATCCCCTTGAAACCGGCCTCGCGGACGATCCGCGCGGACAGGCCGTTGTGCGCTTCCATCAGGAATTCGAGGTCGCTGCTGACGAGCATGCGGCGCAGGCGCGCGCTGCGCGATTCGGTGAAATTGGGTTCGCGTGCGTTCATCGTGCGGCTCCGGCGGTAGTACGTTGAATCAGGGGGAGGATTTCTTGCGTCGCGCGTGCGACGTCGTTCGGGAAGTCGATCTCGATCCACGGCGAGCCGGTGACGTCGGCGACGTCGAACGAATGGCCGCCTTCGAGCAGCAGGTCGCGCACGGCTTCTTCGTGCGGCATGTTCGCGCGGCCGCTGTCGACGTAGCCCGCGACGATCGTCGCGAGGCGGCGCGCGGTGCCTTCGGTGAAGCGGAAGAAGCCGACCGATTCGCCGATCGTGTCGTAGTCGAGGTCGACCGCGAGCTGCTTGCGCAGCTCGACCGGCACGCCGTTCTTCACGCACAGCTTGACGGGCTCGTCGCCGGCCTCGAAGTCGCGATCGATCAGGAGGCGATCGACCGACTTGTCCGGATCGGCCACCAGCGCGTGCAGGATGTTCTCGTCATACAGCACGTCGGCGTCCATCAGCAGCACGTCGCCGCCGCGCGTCATCGCATCGGCGACGGTATGCACGGTCAGCACGCTGCCGAGGTCGTAGCGCTCGTTCAGCACGATCTCGGCCTGGCGGCCGAGGCGCTTCAATTCCTGCTCGACCTTCCCGGCCTGGAAGCCGAGCCCGAGCACGATCTCGTCGATGCCCGCGGCGTCGAGCACGCGCAGATGGCGCTCGAGCAGCGAAACGTCGTCGAAGCGCAGCAAGCACTTCGGGAACTGCGCCTCGGGCGGTTGTTGCAGGCGCAAGCCGAGGCCTGCCGCAAGAATGATGGCTCGCATGGGTTCTCCAACCAAAAAGCCGGCGGATCTGAACGATCAGTCGGCGAGCGGCTGCGGCGCACGGCGCCGCTGCCAGTTTCTTTCACTGAAATGCAGATAGAGCAGGCCGGGCAGGCCGAGCGCGAGTTCGCGCGCGCGCTTCGCGAGCGACAGCGCGAGCGCCGCGTCGGGCGGCAGGCCGACCAGCGGCGCGAGCAGCAGGTAACCGCCTTCCTGCGCGCCGAGCGAGCCCGGGATCGCGAAGGCCGCGCCGCGGATCGCCTGGCCGACGCTTTCGAGCAGCAGCGCGTCGAGCCAGCTCACCGGGTGCCCGAGGAAGTGCAGCGCGAGCCACACTTCCGCGGTGCCGACGATCCAGCCGACGAGGCTCAATGCGAAAGTCTTCGCGACCTTCGCACGATCGCGGTACAGCGCACCGACCGCGTCGTCGATCGCGTCGGCGCGGGTCGCGAGCGACGACCAGTCGCGCGGGCCGAGCAGCTTCGACGCGAGGCGCAGGCCGCGGCCGAACAACCCGCGCCGCTGCGCCACGTAGAACAGCGCGGCGAGCGCGCCGAGCACGCCGGTGGCGATCAGCGCGGGCGTACGCAGGTGCGCGACCGACTCGTGCGTGGCATACAGGCTGAACGCGGCGATGCCGATCAGCGCGAACGCCATCTGCGCGAGCGCCTGCATCGTCGTGCTGACGGTCACGGCGGCGGCCGCGTCGGCCATTCGCGTGCCGCGCTGCGCGAGGTGGCGCACCATCAGCACGGGGCCGCCGATCTGCCCGGCGGGCAGCAGGCTGTTGACCGATTCGCCGACCCAGCGCGCGCGCAGCGCGTTGCCGAGTTCGGCGCCCGGCTGGCCGCGGCGGAACATCACGGAGATCGCGATCGCGTCGATCACGAGCGGCACGACGTGGAACGCCGCGACGAGCGCGAGGCCCCAGCCGGCCGCGAGGAACGTGGACGCGACCGCGCCGACGCCCTGCCATGCCAGGAGTGCGATGAAGAGTGCCGTCCCGAGGGACAGCAGGATCAGGCCGGCGCGTGTCATGATCCGGTCGTGCGTCGCGTGGCCAGTTGCTTAAACACCTGGCGGAAACCGAAATACGCGATCGCGTCCTTCATGTTCGAGATGAAGCGCTTCCACGGCCGCATGCCGGGGTTCGTCACGTATTCGAAAGTCAGCGACACGCGCATCTCGTTCTGGCCGAGCGGCGTGATGCGGTGGCGCAGCTTGTCGCCGTCGAACAGCACGATGCCGCCGTCGGCGATCTGCACGGAGCCCGGTTCGTCGGGCACGTCCGGGTTGCGCGTGTGCAGCTCGTAGTCGAGCCGGCACGACGATTCGTCGATCACGCCGATCAGCAGCGTGTAGCGGCGGCCGTCGTAGTACGACGTGTCGTAGTGCCAGCCGATGTGGTCGCCGGGCTTCGTGTAGTAATACAGCGCATACGCGTGCGGATCGTCGTCCGGCGACAGCATCAGCTTGTCGCCCGTGACCTTCTCGAGAAAGCCGATCAATGCCTTCGACCGATACAGCTCGGCGATGTACGGCGCCTGTTCGTCGATCGTATGGCGGCTCACGCTGCCGCCCTGCTTGTGGCCGGGCAGGTAATTGCGGTTCAGGCCGGCCCGCATCGCGCGGGCGGCGGCCGCGAGCTTCGCGTGCGCGTCGGCCGGCAGGAAGGCGTCGAGGTACAGGAACGACCCCTGGCGCGTGTAGTCGCTGCGCAGGCGGTCGAGGTCGAGATGGCCGACGCAGTCGGCCACCGTGCGATCGGGGGCGGACGCGGCCGCGCGCGCAGGCGCGGGGCGTGCCGGGCTCAGCACGGAGTCGTCGCGCGTGCTCGGAGTCATTTGGAAGCCTGGATTTCGGTTGGGTTTTGAGCGCCTCCGGACCTGTCGCTGCGCGCCAGGCCCCCCGAGGGGGACAAGAAGACCTGGGGCGGCACGGCGTTTTCTTGCGGGAGGTTGCCGCGCCGGACGATGCGCCACCAGTCGATCACGACCCACGCGGCGAACAGCGGGGCGCCGATCGACGCCGCGAGCAGGAACGGCTCGACGCCGTCGACGAGCGTCACGATCGGCAGCAGGTACAGCACGTCTTCGGTCTCGAAGCCGCCGGCGAATGCCTGCTTGGTGCCGGCCTTGCCGGCGATCGATTCGATCCGCATGCGCAGGAAGAAGATCAGCGCGACGGCCGCGCCGGCCAGCGCGCCGAGCAGCACCGGCGACGCGGCCATCTGGCCGCCCTGGGCGACGATGCCGAGGCCCATGCTGACGAACAGCGCGATCGTCACGAGCGCATCGGCCGCGAGGTCGTAAAAGTGACCGATCTTGCTGGACTTGCCGCTGATGCGCGCGAGTTCGCCGTCGGTGTGGTCGACGAAGTTCGACAGCACGATCAGGAACGCGCCCGCGTTGCTCCAGCCGAAGCCGCCGTGCGCGAGGCACCAGGCGCCGGCGAGGCCAATCAGCAGACGAAGCGTAGTGAGGTGATTCGGGGTGACCGGCGTATCGACAAGCGGTCGGACAAGCGAGCGCGCGAGCCGCGCATCCCAGGTGCGTGGCAGGGGGGGCTCGGAGCGTGTGGCGGTTTTTCTTTGGTCCATCGGCGAAATATATACGGAATTGTAATTTGTTGCTTTTTATTCGATCAATGTCCTGACATACAGGAGTGTTACCGCGTCTTGCGGGGCGCGGCCGGTCGAAAACCGGGCGTGCGAAAGGGCGCGCAAACGCGGCGGCCGGGCCCGTATTCCAGTGTGGTTCGCATCGCGCGGCTGTCAAGGACGGACGGGCCTCGAAGGCCGGCGCGGCGGTGCTTTTCGTACCTGCCGGCGGACGGCGCGCGGCGCATGCAACCTTGACATGCGTCAGGCCCGGAACAGGTGCATCGGGCGACAATCGGCCGCGCCGCATACGGATCGACAATTGCCGATCGACGGGCGGCAAATTGCAATGGAAATCCGCCGATTGAGTCGCAAAGGTTGGCGATCGGCGACCGGTCATTCGTCCCGACGCTTTCGCACACCTTTCATGCGCATCCTGTTCATGCGGAGCGCCTGTCACAGAACGGTCGTTCGATACCCGGCAAATCCGGCAAGGATCTTTTGCATCCAGCGGACATTTCGCGGCGATCGCCTCTGCGATACTCCGACCGTGCCTGTGGTGCCGGCCGCCCCGCGCGGCCCCAAGGGCTTCATGTCGCTCCGGAGACACCCCCCGCGACGTCAACGACAGACCAAAGCGTCAGAAACCAGCCATGTCTTCATCACGCATCCTCGCTCCCGCCCTGCGTTCGCTCGTCCGCACCGCCGACGAAGCCGCCGCGCTGATCCGTCCCGGCATGACCGTCGCCATGAGCGGCTTCACCGGTTCCGGCTATCCGAAGGCCGTGCCGGCCGCGCTTGCCGCCCACATCGACGCGGCACACGCGCGCGGCGAGGACTTCCGGATCAACGTGCTGACGGGCGCGTCGACCGCGCCGGAACTCGACGGCGCGCTCGCCCGCACCAACGGCATCTCGATGCGGCTGCCGTACCAGTCCGACCCGACGCTGCGCGACAAGATCAACAGCGGCGAAGTCGACTACCAGGACGTCCACCTGAGCCACGTCGCGCAATACGCATGGTTCGGGCTGTACGGCGATCTCGACGTCGCGATCGTCGAAGTCGCGGGCATCCGCGAGGACGGGCTGCTGATTCCGTCCGCGTCGATCGGCAACAACAAGACGTGGCTCGAACGCGCGAAGCACGTGATCCTCGAAGTGAACGCGCGCCAGCCGCTCGGCCTCGACGGGATGCACGACATCTATTACGGCACCGCGCTGCCGCCGCATCGCAAGCCGATTCCGCTGACGAAAAGCGACGACCGGATCGGCGAGCCGTACCTGCGCTGTCCGGCCGACAAGATCGTCGCGATCGTCGAGACCGACGCGCCCGATCGCAGCAATGCGTTCTCCGCACCGGACGAAACGTCGAAGCAGATCGCGCTGCAACTGATCGACTTCCTGCGCCACGAAGTGAAGCGCGGCCGCCTGCCTGACAACCTGCTGCCGCTGCAGTCGGGCGTCGGCAACATCACGAACGCAGTGCTCGCGGAACTCAGCTCGGCCGGCTTCTCGAACCTGACCGCGTACACCGAAGTGATCCAGGACGCCATGCTCGACCTGCTCGACGACGGCACGCTGAGCTTCGCGTCGGCCACCGCGCTGTCGCTGAGCCCGGCCGCCGTGCAGCGCTTTGCCGACGAGATCGCGACGTTCCGCGAGAAGATCGTGCTGCGCCCGCAGGAGATCAGCAACCATCCGGAACTCGTGCGCCGCCTCGGCTGCATCGCGATGAACGGGATGATCGAGGCCGACCTCTACGGCAACGTGAACTCGACGCATGTGATGGGCACGAAGATCCAGAACGGCATCGGCGGCTCGGGCGACTTCGCGCGCAACGGCTACCTGTCGTGCTTCATGTCGGCGAGTACCGCGAAGGGCGGCGCGATCTCGCGGATCGTGCCGATGGCGAGCCACGTCGACCATACCGAGCACGACGTCGCGGTGGTCGTCACCGAGCAGGGCCTCGCGGACTTGCGCGGCCTGTCGCCGAAGCAGCGCGCGCGCAAGGTCATCGCGACCTGCGCGCACCCGGATTACCGGCCGATGCTCGAGGACTACTTCGAGCGTGCGTCGCGCGACAGCTTCGGCAAGCACACGCCGCATCTGCTCGCCGAAGCGCTGTCGTGGCACGAGCGCTACGTGCGGACCGGGACGATGAAGATCTGACGAGGCGCGGCGCGAAGCGGGCGCGCGCCGCGCGTGCGCCTGCCGCGATCGTCAATCCATCGCCGCGTGCGCGACATCGACGCTCGCTGTTTTCTGCGGCGGGCGGATCAGCAGCAACAGCGGAATCATCAGCAGCGTCGCGACGAACATCAGCTTGAAGTCGTTCAGGTACGCGATCATCGTCGCCTGCTGGTTGATCGTGCGGTCGAGCAGTGCGAAGTCGAGCTGGCTGCCGGCCATTGCTTGCACGGCCGGATTGAACGGCGTGATGTGGGTCGCGAGGTCGGCATGCGCGACCTGCGTGTTGCGCGTCATCAGCGTCTGCACGATCGAGATGCCGATACTGCTGCCGATGTTGCGCATCAGGCTGTAGGTGGCCGTGCCGTCCGCGCGCAGTGCGGGCGGCAGCGTCGAGAACGACAGCGCGCTCAGCGGCACGAACACGAGCCCCAGCCCGAAGCCCTGGATGACGCCCGGCCACACGATGTCCGATTCGGACAGCACGACCGTGTACTGCATCATCTGCCACAGCGCGAGCGCGGAAATCGACAGCCCCGCGAGCAGCAGCAGCCGCGCATCCATGTATTTCAGCAGCCTCCCGGCAAACAGCATCGCGATCATCGTGCCCGCGCCGCTCGGCGCGGTGACGAGGCCCGTCGTCGCGACCGGGTAGCCCATCAGGTTCTGCAGCATCGGCGGCAGCAGCGCGCGCGTTGCGTACAGCACCGCGCCGACGACGAAGATGAACAGCGTGCCGGTTGCGAAGTTCGGGTCGCGCAGCAGTTCAGACTTGAAGAACGACGCGTTGCCGACGGTCGCCGTATGCACGAGGAAGAACGCGAAGCCGAGCGCCGCGACGAGCGCCTCGATGCGGATTTCGTATGAGCCGAACCAGTCGAGCTGTTCGCCGCGGTCGAGCATCGCCTGGAACGCGCCGATCGCGAGCGCCAGCGTCGCGAAGCCGAACGCGTCGAATTTCACGTGCGGGCGCGGTGCGCGCGCGGGCAGGAAGGTCATCACGCCGGCCAGCGCGAACGCGCCGATCGGCACGTTGATGAAGAACACCCAGCGCCAGTTGTAGCTGTCGGTGAGCCAGCCGCCGAGCGTCGGGCCGAGAATCGGGCCGACCATCACGCCCATCCCCCAGATCGCCATCGCCTGGCCCTGTTTCTCGCGCGGGTTGATGTCGAGCAGGATCGACTGCGACAGCGGCACCAGCGAAGCGCCGAACACGCCCTGCAGCAGCCGCGCGCCGACGATCTGCACGAGCGTTTCGGACAGCCCGCACAGCGCCGAGGCGACCGTGAAGCCCGCGATCGACACGATCAGCAGCCGCTTGACGCTCAGCCGGTCGGACAGCCAGCCGGTGAGCGGCGTCGCGATCGCCGCGGCGACGATATAGGAGGTCAGCACCCACGTGATCTCGTCCTGCGACGCGGACAGGGTGCCCTGCATGTGCGGCAGCGCGACGTTCGCGATCGTGCTGTCGAGGGTCTGGATCAGCGTGGCGAGCATGATCGACAGGGTCAGCATCGGCCGGTTCAGGGCGGGCGAGGCGGGGGCGTCGGCGGCGGGGTTCAAGCGGTGTCTCCGTGGGGCGGTCGCCGTGGGCGGCGATCCGGCATGGCTCGAATGATAAGCACGCTTATTATATATCTGCTTATCGCCAGGTCTCGAGCCGAGGGCCGGTGACGGCTTGACCCTATAATCGCCGGATGGACAAGACCTACGAGAACCGGATCGGCTACCTGATTTCAGACGTAGCCCGCCTTCAAGGACGCCTGTTCGACCGGCGCGCGAAGCGCATCGGGCTGACGCGCGCGCAAAGCCGCGTGCTCGCGTACCTGACTTGGAAGGGCGAGATGAACCAGGCGCGGCTCGCCGAATGGCTCGAGATCACGCCGATCTCGCTCACGCGGCTGCTCGACCGGATGGAAAGTTATGGCTGGATCGAACGCATCGCGAACGACGACGACCGCCGCGCGTTCGTGATCCGGCTGACCGACAAGTCGCGCGAGATCTTTCCGCAGATGCTCGAAGTCGGCGATACCGTCGCCGACGACGGGCTGCGCGGCTTCACGCCCGACGAGCGCGATACGCTGGTGCGGCTGCTCGGGCGCGTGCGCCACAACCTGATCGACTGCGGCGGCGAGTGATGCGTGTCGCCATCCGGGCGCGCCGGATGGCGGGAGCGAAAACAACGGGAACGCCGGGAGACATGGCACGGGCACGACGCATCGCCGGTTTCGGCGACGGCCGGCGGAGCCGGACCCGGATCCACCCGGCATGGCTCCCGTAAAACCGCAGGCTCAACGGGCCAGCGCCGCGAGCGTGAACGCCGCCAGATAGAGCCCCACGCCGTACGACAGATGCGTGACGAGACTGCGCCGGCGTGCGACGCCCGGATGCGGCGTGCGCGACGCCGCGATGCCGAAGCCGAACGCAGGCTGCATCACGAAGAACGGTGCGACCACGCTGACGAGACCGGCCACGAGCGCGGGGAGCGGCGTTGGCGTGCCGATCCAGTCCGTGCCCGCGATTGCGACGGGCAGCACCGCGAACGCGATGCCGATCGCGTAATGCGCGATCCAGCCGAGCGTGCGCTCTCCCGGCACGGGCGGCGCGGCGACGATCGACGCATGCCGGAACCGGCCGCGCATCATGTGGCCGACCCAGCGGCCGACCAGTGCATAGTCGAGCGACGGAATGCCGAACGCACGCTGCCGGAACAGCGTCCACAGATCCATCACGAGCGTGGCGCCTGCGCCGATCGGCAGCAGGTTGAGCAGGACGTCGGGCGGGCTCATCGCGCACCTCCGCGGCGAACGGCGACGGCTGCGCGACGCAGCGGAATACGAGTCGGTTTCAGCGGTTTCATGTCGGCCCAGGCTTGTCTTTACGGAGTCGGGCGACTATCTTGCAACTTCAAGTTCACTTGAGGTCAAGCATGAGCCGTCTGGACATTGCGGACGTCGCGCGGCGCACGGGATTGCCCGCGTCGACGCTGCGCTACTACGAGGAAAAGGGGCTGATCGTCCCGACCGGCCGGCACGGGCTGCGGCGGCAATACGACGAATCGGTGCTGGAGCGCCTGGCGTTGATTGCGCTCGGCCGCGAGGCAGGTTTTTCGCTCGACGACATCCTCGCGATGGTCGGCGCGGACGGCCGGCCCGCGATCGATCGCGCGAAGCTCGACGGCAAGGCCGACGAACTCGACCGCACGATTCGCCGTCTCGGCGCCGTGCGCGATGCGCTGCGGCATGCGGCCGTGTGTCCGGCGCCGAACCATCTCGAATGCCCGTCGTTCCAGAAGCTGCTGCGCATCGCCGCGCATCGTCATCCGGCGCGCCGCACGAAGGCGGAACGCGCGTAAGTCGTCGGCCTGCGCTTTACGGCATTCGACGTCAGCGAAGCATCCGGCGCGTGACTCATCCCGCGTAATACACGCGGCATTCCATCTCGCGCCCGCGCACGATGCGCTTGCCGACAAGCGAGCCGAACGTTTCGGTGAAGACGGTGCGCTGGTGTTCGCACTGCACCGCGTCGTAGAAATAGAGCGAAACCCAGTCCATCGTGTGACCGGATTCCGGCGTGCGCGCGGCGGCGTGCAGGCACAGCGCCGTGAAATGCCAACCGCCTTTCGTCATGTGCATCACGGGCGGCGGCACGTAGTCGTCCGCGTTCATGCGTCGGTGCGTGAGCATCGGCAGCATGCCGGCGGCGGCCTTGTTGCGGTACTGGCGATCGATGTAGAGCAGCAGCTCGACGGGCGGCTCCGTGCCGGGGCCGGCGTTTTCCACGTGACCCTGCCAGCGCCGGCGGCGGCTCAGCACGTCGTCGAGCGCGGTGCGGATGCCGACCGCGCGCCGCGGGCCGACGCCCGCGATCGTTTCGAGCTGGCCGTTGCGGGCCGCGCGTTCGAGCTCCTCGAGCGTGTCGATGTGCAGCGTGTCGTGAATGCGCAGCGCGAGCGCGTGGCCGATACCCGGCACGGCCTCGAATGCGGATGTCCGTTCGGCATCGCCGCGCAGCCGGTCGAGCTGGCGCCAGCGCCCCGTCACCAGCAACTCGGCGATCGCCTGCGCGACGCCCGTGCCGATGCCGGGCAGCGCGCCCAGCGCATCGACGCCGCCGGCCTCGAACACCGGGCGGAGGTTGCGGTCGAGTGCATCGACCGTATCGGCCGACGCGCGGTACGCAGCGACGCGGTACGGATTCGCGCCTTGGTCGGCAAGCCACTGCGCGGCCTCGCGCAGGCGTGCCGCGATGTGCCGGTTTTCCTCGTACGTTTGGCTGGCGGTCGACTGCATGGCGAGGGACCCGGGGAAGCACAAACGGAATGGACGCGGCGAGCGATGCGCCGGTCGGCTTTTCACCATTGTCGCGACGCACGACGTGCAAAACTTGACGCACATCAAATCGCAAACGTAACACAGGCGCGAAGCGCACGGTCATGCCGCATGCCGGCACGACCGTGCGTCGCGTGACGCGATTACGCGTCGAGAAACGACTGCGCGTTCTCGGCCTCGGCGGCCGTGCGCAGCGCGGCGAGCGCGCGCTTCTCGATCTGCCGCACGCGTTCGCGCGACATGCCCGCGTCCTGCGCGATCGCGTCGTAGGTATCGGGCTCGGTGCCGCCGAGGCCGAACCGCCGGCGCAGCACGTCGGCCTCGGCCGGCGTGACCGACTGCAGCAGCGACGTCACGCATTCGCGCATGCGCGTGTCGGCCAGTTGCTCGAACGGGCTGGCCGACGCACGATCCTCGATCAGGTCCACGAGGCCGGTGTCCGCGTCGGGCAGCGGCGTGTCGAGCGAGACGGGCTCGGAGGGCAGCGCGAGCACCGCACGCAGCTTGTCCTCGTCGAACCCGGTTTCGGCCGCGAGCTCGGCAGGCGTCGCATGGCGGCCCGTGCGCTGGCGAAAGCGCAGCGCATGCCGCTGTACACGCTGGTACTGGTCGCCGACGTGCACGGGCACGCGGATCGTGCGCGAGCGATCCGCGACCGCGCGCGCGACCGCCTGGCGAATCCACCAGGTCGCATAGGTCGAGAACTTGAACCCGCGCCGGTATTCGAATTTCTCGATCGCGCGCATCAGGCCGAGACAGCCGTCCTGCACGAGGTCGGGCAGGTCGATGCCGCGGTTCATGTACTTGCGCGCGATCGACAGCACGAGCCGCAGGTTCGCCTCGAGCATCGCGCGCGTCGCGTCGTGCACCTTCTGCTGGCCGTCGGTCAGCGCTGCCGCGAGGGCACGCCGGGCGACTGCGTCGAAGCAGCGGGCTTCGCCCGCGGCGGCGTCGTGCGGCGCTGCCGCGAGCGCGCGCACGACGCGGCTTGCGTCATCGACGGCCGGCGCGACCCACGCGATCGAACCGAGCAGGGCAGCCATGCGGTTGCGCGCGTCGCGGTATTCGTCCGAACGGCAGCCATGCGCATGCAATGCGCCGCGCAGCGCCGACGCGGCTGCCTGCAGCGCGTCGTCGCTGGCGGGCACGGGCGTGCCGCCGTCGTCGTCATCGGGCGATCCGGTTACGCTGGCGGCACCTGTTGCACGGTGACGCGCAAGCAGCGCGTCGACCGCCGCCGGACAGCCGGCGAGCGCGTGCAGCACCTGGTGGCGGCCCGTCTCGATTTCGCGGGCGAGTACGATTTCACCTTCGCGCGTGAGCAGCGGCACCGCCTGCATGCGCCGCATGTAGAGCGCGAGCGGATCGGTCGACGCGCTCGTGCCGCGTGCGAGGTCGCCGAGCACGGCCCGGCCTTCGTCGAGCGTGTCGCGATCGACATCGACAGGCGCCGGGCCGGCGAACGGCGCAGGTGCGGCCGGCTCGTCGAGCACGGCGATGCCGATGTCGGCGAGCGCGGCGCGCACGACGTCGAGCGCGTCGGGGCTGTCGCTTTCGGGCGGCAGCGCGTCGACGAGGTCGGCGTGCGTCAGATAACCCTGTTCGCCGGCGAGCGCCAGCAACTGGATGATCGGATCGAGCGGCGTGTCCGCCCGGGGAGTGGGGCGTGGCGTAGTCATGTCGATGGCGGCGTGAGCCGCGCTCCTGTCGGGGGCGGACCGAGGTCCGCCGGTTTCCGGCCGCCGGGTGTCCGCGAACGCTCGTCCGCGCCGGTCAGCCTGACATCGTTCAAGTTGAGGGCATTTGCGCCAACTTCAACGCGGGCGCGGCAGACGGGCCAGCACGCAGCATACCCGCACCACCGCCGGCGCAGGAAACAAAAAGTAACCGATCATACCCGCTGAAATCTGCAGGGGACGTAAGCTAGAGTCAGGCGCGCGCCCGGCGGCGGCGCGCGGATTTTGCCGGAGCACGAGATGAACCCGATTCCCGCCGCGAGACCCGCCGTCATCGCGCTGTCCGCGCTGACGCTCGGCGGCTGCTACTACACGAGCCCGTACGGCTATGCGCCTTATTACGCACCGGTGCCCGCCACGGTGACGCAGCGCGAGATTCCGGTTGCACCGGCCGCGCCCGGTCCGGCGCTTTCGCCGGCGCCCACCGCGCCGGACACGTCGGCCGACGTCGGCACGCCGGCGCCAGTGTATGTCGTGCCGGCCTATGTGCCGCCGCCGTATCCGTACTACTACCCCGCGTACTACCCGGGCTGGTACGGGCCGCCCGTCACGATCGGCTTCTGGGGCCGTTGGGGCGGCGGATACTGGGGCGGGCGCGGCGGGTACTGGCATCGTCCGTGGGGTGGTGGGCATTGGGGCGGCGGCCACAGGGGCGGCGGCCATCGGCATTGACCGACGCGCGGCGGGGCCGCGCGGGAGAGCATCATGAGCAACACGATTGTCCGAAGTCTGTGCGTCGTCCTGCTTGGCCTTGCGGCCGCGCCGGGCGTCGCCGATGCGCAGAGCAGCGCTTACACGAACTCGCCGGCCGAGTTGTTCGCCGGGCCGGCGCCTGATTATCCGGTGGTCGCGGAGCTCCCGCCCGACACGGCGCTGGACGTATTCGGCTGCCTGAGCGACTACTCGTGGTGCGACGTCGCGCTGCCGGGCGTGCGCGGCTGGATCGATGCGCAGTTGCTCGCGTATCCGTACCAGGGTAGCTACGTGCCGGTGCTCGAATACGGCGCGATCATCGGAGTCCCGGTGACCGGATTCGCAATTGGCGCGTACTGGGATCGTTATTACCGGCACCGCCCGTGGTTCCACGACCGCGATCGCTGGGAGCATCGCGCGGAACCGCGGCTCGGCCCCGGCGGGTTCCCGCCGGGACGGGGCCGTCCGCAGCCGGGCGGGCCGATCCAGGCCGCGCCGGGCGGCCCGTCACCTGGGCCGCATGACGCGCGGCCGTCGGCTACGCGTGGCGGCTGGAACGGAGCGAACCGCACGCCGCCGCCGCCGGCACCTGCGCCGATGCCGGGCGCGGCGGGCAATGCCCGTCCGGCAAGCCCGCCGCCGGCCGTCATGCATCCATCACCCGCACCGGGCGGTGAAGTCCGTGCGATGCCGCCGCCGATGCATCAGGGAGGTGGTGGTGGCGGTGGCGGCGGCGGCGGTTACGCGCGGCCGCAAGGCGGCGGAAACGGCGGCGGTAGCCACGGTGGCGGTGGTGGTAGCGGAGGCGTCGGATCCGACGAATTCCGTCACTGACGCCGCCAGCGCGGCGGGTTCTCCGGGCGCCGGACGAAAAAAAGCCGCTCCGGAGAGCGGCTTCTGGATCGGGCGAGCGGGCGGTTGTATGGCCCGCAGCCCGACCGGATGGGATGCCCGTTGCCGGTACCCGTCGCCGGCCGACCGTCGCCGGTAGGCCGACTCGTCAGTCGTCGAGCAGCGACAGGTCGCGCACCGCACCCTTGTCGGCCGACATGACCAGCTTCGCGTAGGCCTTCAGCGCCGCGGACACCTTGCGTGGGCGCGGCTGCGCGGGCTTCCAGCCCTTCGCGTTCTGCTCTTCGCGGCGGCGCGCCAGTTCCTCGTCCGATACCAGCACGTCGATCGTGCGGTTCGGGATGTCGATGCGGATCTTGTCGCCGTCGCGCACGAGGCCGATCGCGCCGCCCGCTGCCGCTTCCGGCGAGCAGTGACCGATCGACAGGCCCGACGTGCCGCCCGAGAAGCGGCCGTCGGTCAGCAGCGCGCATGCCTTGCCGAGCCCCTTCGACTTGATGTAGCTGGTCGGGTAGAGCATTTCCTGCATGCCGGGGCCGCCCTTCGGGCCTTCGTAGCGCACGATCACCACGTCGCCGGCCTTGACCTTGTCGTTCAGGATGTTCTCGACCGCTTCATCCTGCGATTCGGTCACGTGAGCCGAGCCTTCGAACACGAGGATGCTCTCGTCGACGCCGGCCGTCTTCACCACGCAGCCGTCGAGCGCGATGTTGCCCGTCAGCACGGCGAGGCCGCCTTCCTTCGAGAACGCATGCTCGTACGAGCGGATGCAGCCTTCGGCGCGGTCGAGGTCGAGGCTCGGCCAGCGCGTGTCCTGGTTGAACGCGACCTGCGTCGGGATGCCGGCCGGGCCGGCGAGGTAGAACGTGCGGACTGCGTCGTCCTGCGTGCGGACGATGTCCCACTGGTCGAGCGCGTCCTTCAGCGTCGGTGCGTGCACGGTCGGCACGTTGGTGTGCAGCTTGCCGGCGCGCTCGAGCTCGCCGAGGATCGCCATGATGCCGCCGGCGCGGTGCACGTCCTCGATGTGGTACTTGTTCGTGTTCGGCGCGACCTTGCACAACTGCGGCACGACGCGCGACAGGCGGTCGATGTCCTTCATCGTGAAGTCGATGCCGGCTTCCTGCGCGATCGCCAGCAGGTGCAGGATCGTGTTGGTCGAACCGCCCATCGCGATGTCGAGCGTCATTGCATTCTCGAACGCCTTGAAGCCGACCGAGCGCGGCAGCACGCGTTCGTCGTCCTGCTCGTAGTGCTGGCGGGTCAGTTCGACGATGCGGCGGCCGGCGCGCTTGAACAGTTGCTCGCGATCGGCGTGCGTCGCGACTACCGTGCCGTTGCCCGGCAGCGACAGGCCGAGCGCTTCGGTCAGGCAGTTCATCGAGTTCGCGGTGAACATGCCCGAGCACGAGCCGCAGGTCGGGCAGGCCGAGCGTTCGACTTCGGCGACTTCGGCGTCGGAATACGACGGGTCGACCGCGATCACCATCGCGTCGACGAGGTCGAGCTTCTTCAGTTCGACGGTCTTGGTGACCGGGTTCGCGAGGCGCGTCTTGCCGGCTTCCATCGGGCCGCCCGACACGAAGATCACCGGAATGTTGAGGCGCATTGCGGCCATCAGCATCCCCGGCGTGATCTTGTCGCAGTTCGAGATGCACACCATCGCGTCCGCGCAGTGCGCGTTCACCATGTACTCGACCGAGTCGGCGATGATGTCGCGGCTCGGCAGCGAATAGAGCATGCCGTCGTGGCCCATCGCAATGCCGTCGTCGACCGCGATCGTGTTGAATTCCTTCGCGACGCCGCCGGCAGCCTCGATCTCGCGCGCGACGAGCTGGCCGAGATCCTTCAGGTGCACGTGCCCCGGCACGAACTGGGTGAACGAGTTGACGACCGCGATGATCGGCTTCGAGAAATCGTCGTCTTTCATGCCGGTGGCGCGCCACAGCGAGCGCGCACCTGCCATGTTGCGGCCGGCGGTGGAGGTTTTGGAACGGTAAGTGGGCATTGTGGTTGCTGAAGAAATATCGCGGAAAAGGGTGGAGGCACGGGAATAAAGGCCTCTCTCGCGCCCGTGCGAACAACCTCTTGAGCTGCGCCCTGGGCAAACCGGGCGATTATCCCACAGCCGCCGCGGGCGTGGCGCCCGCGGGGCCGGCGGCCGGCGCGTGCGGTGTGCGCGGCGCGGAACGCGCGGGCGGTTGCGGGACGCCCGCGCGGCGGGTCAGGGAGGCGGCCGGATGGCGCTTTATCGACGATGCATGCGCGCCGCCACCGCGTTCCGGCGTCAGTCGAGCAGCGTCAGGATCTCGTCGTAAAGCGCCTTCGGGATCCGCACGCCGTTCGCGATGCTGCGCGCGCGGGCGTCGAAGCGCCGTTGCGACGGCAGCCGCGCACCCTGCGCGACGATCGCCCCGAACATCCGCTCGCCGCGCGCGAGCCCCGCGTCGAGATCGTCGCCGAGGAACACCTTCGGATCGAACGCGATCACAAGCTCGCCGTGGCACGGCGTCGCGCCGACGCCTTCGTCGAAGTCCATCGATTCCCGGCTCGTCATGTCGCCGATCAGCGCGCCGCCGAGCAATTCGACCATCGCCGCGAGCGCCGAGCCCTTGTGGCCGCCGAACGTGCGCATCGCGCCCTGCAGCGCGGCCTTCGGGTCGGTGGTCGGCTGGCCGTCGGCGTCGATCGCCCAGTGCGGCGGAATCGCCTTGCCTTGTTTTGCGTGCAGCTCGATGTCGCCGCGCGCGATCGCGCTCGTCGCGAAATCGAACACGAACGGCTCGCCGCCCGGGCGCGGCCACGCGAACGCGATCGGGTTCGTGCCGAACACGGGCTCGCGGCCGCCTTCCGGCGCGACCCAGCTATGGCTCGGGTTCATCGCGATGCCGACCAGCCCCTCGGCCGCGATCGCCTCGACCTCGGGCCACAGCGCGGAGAAGTGGTAGCAATGGTTGATCGCCATCGCGGCGATCCCGTGCTCCTTCGCCATCTCGACGAGCACGGGCAGCCCGGTTTCGAAGCTCAGCAGCGAGAAGCCGCGATGCGCGTCGACCGCGACGATCGACGACGACAGCCGGCGCAGCGTCGGCACCGCTTGCGGATCGACCTTGCCCTTGCGCAGCGAACGCACGCAGACGAGCAGCCGGTACACGCCATGCGAATGGCATTCGTCGCGCTGACCCTGCGTGATTACGTTGGCGATGGCCCGCGCATGCGCGTCGGACATTCCGTGGTGCGTCAGCACGCGCAGCGCGAGCGCATGAACTTCATCGAGCGACAGGACGACTTCGGCGGTGTGCTCAGACATGGTTCACCTCCCGCGGCGCGGGCACGCCGTCGATGCGCTGCGGCACGTTCAACGGATTGCCGTTGCGGATCGCTTCCGGCAACAGCGCGTCCGGCAGGTCCTGGTACGACACGGGGCGCAGGAAGCGCTCGATCGCGCGTGCGCCGACGGACGTCGTGCGCGTGTCGGACGTCGCCGGGAACGGGCCGCCGTGCACCATCGCATGGCCGACCTCGACACCCGTGCCGAAACCGTTGACGAGAATGCGGCCGGCCTTGCGCTCGAGCGTCGGGCGCAGCGCGGCGAACAGCGACGCGTCGCCGTCGGCGAGATGCGCGGCGATCGTCAACTGGCCTTCGAGCGACTTCAGTACGCGATGCAGCGTGTCGGCGTCCGGGCAACGCACGATCAGCGAAGCGGGGCCGAACACTTCTTCGCGCAGTTCGGGGCGCGCGATGAACGCGTCGGCCGACGTCGCGAACAGCGCCGCGCGTGCCTGGTAGCGACTGCCCTCGACGCCTTCCGCGAGCAATTCGACCGCATCATGCCCGCGCAGCGCCGCGACGCCTTCCGCATAGCTCGCGTGGATGTGCGGCGTCAGCATCGTCTGCGCGGCCGCCGCGCGCACGGCATCGGCCGCAGCGGCTTCGAACGCGCGCAGTGCCGGGCCGTCGACCGCGAGCACGAGGCCCGGGTTCGTGCAGAACTGGCCGGCGCCGAGCGTGAGCGATGCGACGAACTGCGGTGCGATGGTGTCGTGGCGCGCATCGAGCGCGGCGGGAAACAGCAGCACGGGATTGATCGAGCTCATTTCCGCATAGACGGGAATCGGCTCGGGGCGCGCGGCCGCGATATGCATCAGCGCGACGCCGCCGCGGCGCGAGCCGGTGAAGCCGACGGCCTTGATGCGCGGATCGGCGACGAGCGCCTGGCCGATCTCGCGCGACGCGTCGAACAGCAGCGAGAATACGCCGGCCGGCATCCCGCATTCGCGCGCGGCCTGCTGGATCGCGCGGCCGACCAGTTCCGACGTGCCCGGGTGCGCGGAATGCGCCTTGACGATCACCGGGCAGCCGGCCGCGAGTGCCGACGCCGTATCGCCGCCGGCGACCGAGAACGCGAGCGGGAAATTCGACGCGCCGAACACGGCGACGGGCCCGACCGCGACGTTGCGCAGGCGCAGGTCGACGCGCGGCAGCGGCGTGCGCTCGGGGCGCGCCGGATCGATCCGCGCATCGAGAAAGCCGCCGTCGCGCACCAGCGATGCGAACAGCGCGAGCTGGCCGACCGTGCGGCCGCGTTCGCCCTCGACGCGCGCGCGCGGCAGGCCCGTCTCGGCGACGCAGCGCTCGATCAGGTCGTCGCCGAGCGCCATGATGTGCCGGCCGATCGCGTCGAGGAAGGCGGCGCGCGCGTCGAGCGTCGTTTCGCGATACGTGTCGAACGCGGCGTCGGCGAGCGCGCAGGCCGTCTCCAGGTCGTGCAGGCTCGCGCCGCCGAAAGCAGGTTCGAGTGGCTCGCCGGTCGCGGCGGCGATCGCGTGGAGGGTGCCGTTCTGTCCGGCGACGGCGGACTGGCCGATCAGGAGCTGACCTGTGAGTTGCATGGTTTTCCTCGGAAAAAACAGGGGCCGGGCGTGGTGCGCCCGGCCGGAGTGACGGTGGGAAAGGGAGTGGGTGCGTCAGTCCTCGTCGTCGTCGAGCTGCAGCTTGTCGGAGCGGACGCCGGTATTCGCGCCCCAGTAGTAGATGACGAGCGCGACGGCCGCGACGACGACCGTGTCGTACGGATGCGCGAGCTGGCCCGTGCCGCCGAAACCGCCGAGATACGACAGCACGATCATCGCGGCATAAAACGCGATCAGCCACGCGGACGAGCGCACCTGTTCGGCGAGGCTCAGGTGCGCGGTCGGCACCCAGCGGCGGCACGCGAGATAGATGACGAACATCACGATCTGCAGGCCGAGCAGCCAGGACACCGTGCTCCAGCCCGACCAGTAGACGATCAGCGCGGCGATCACGAACGAAGCGGGGCCGGTGATGCCGAATGCGCTCGCGCGGAACGGCCGCGGCAGGTCGGGCGCGGTGCGGCGCAGCGCGGCGACCGATACCGGTGCGACCGCGTAGCTCAGCACCAGCGCGGCCGACACGATGTTGATCAGCGCTTCCCACGACGGGAACGGCATCGTCCAGAAGATCGCGAGGCCGAACGTGAGCCACAGGCCCGCGCGCGGGATGCCCGACGCTTCGTCGACGCGCGTGAACACCTTGAAGAAGGTGCCCGTCTTCGCCCAGCCGTAGACCACGCGCGGCGTCGCGTTCATGTAGATGTTGCCGCAGCCGCTCGGCGAGATCATCGCGTCGGCGACGACCATCACCGCGAGCCAGCCGACGCCGAGCGCGAGCGCGATGTCGCGGTACGGCAGCGTGAACGCCTTGCTGATGTCGTGCCAGCCGCCGGCGAGCATCGCGGTCGGGATGCTGCCGATGAACGCGAGCTGCAGCAGCACGTAGATCAGCGTCGACAGCAGGATCGACAGGATCAGCGCGATCGGGATCGTGCGCTGCGGATTGCGCACCTCGCTCGCGACCGACACGATCGGCGTGAGCCCGAGATACGCGAAGATGATGCCGCCCGCGGACACGGCCATCTCGATGCCCGGCATCCCGAACGGCGCGAAGCCGTGCACGGTCAGGTTCGCGGGCTTGAAGAACGTGAACAGCACGCCGATCACCGCGAGCGGCACGATGAACTTGAAGATGCTGATGATGTTGTTCGCCTTCGCGAACGTCTTCACGCTCGAATAGTTCAGGTAAAAGAAGAAGCAGAGCAGCGCGGCCTGCACGAGCCAGCCGATCGTCGTCGGGTCGCTCGACCCTTCGACCGTCAGGCCCGGAAACCACGCGGCTGCATATTGGCGCGCGGCGACGACTTCGATCGCGATCAGGCTCGAAAAGGCGATCAGCGTGATGAAGCCCATCAGGTAGCCGAGCAGCGGGCCGTGCGAGAACACCGGGTAGCGGACCACGCCGCCCGCGCGCGGCAGCGCGGCGCCGAGTTCGCAGTAGACGATGCCGAGCAGCAGCACCGCGAAGCCGCCGAGCAGCCACGAGAAGATGCCGGCCGGGCCGGCGATCGTCGACACGTGACTCGCGGCGAACAGCCACCCCGAACCGAAAATGGCGCCGAGACCGATGAACGTGAGATCGGTCAGCGACAACTGTTTCTTGAACTTGCCGTGACCCGCGTCGGGGTGCGCGGTACGGGAAAGCGGGACAGACGGGTGAGCGTTGCCTTGGCCTGGCATGGGCTTGTCTCCTGGGGGAATGGCGGTGCAGGCGTGAGTGCGCCGCGCTCCGACGGAGCAGCGGCGCACGCCTGCCGGCCGGCGTCGCCCGGTTCGAACGACCGGGGCGGGCCGCGGCCCGGTCACGCGCGGCGCGGGTTGGCGCCTAGGCGAACGGGCCCGCGGGCCACGCCGGACCGGAGACGGCGGCGCGCAGGGGGAAGCCTGCGCGCCGCCGCAGGGGGAGTCGATCAGAGACCGACGTCGGGCAGCGCCGGGCGCGTTTCGAGCGCCTTCGCGACGATTGCCTTCACTTCCGCGAGCGTGTCGCCCTGCAGCGCGAGGCGCGGCGGGCGCGTGATCGCGCTGCCGCGGCCGACCAGCTCTTCGCACAGCTTGATGCACTGCACGAGGTCGGGGCGTGCGTCGAGGTGCAGCAGCGGCATGAACCAGCGGTACAGCGCGAGCGCTTCGTCGAAGCGCTTTTGCTTCGCGAGGCGGAACAGCGTCTCGCCTTCCTTCGGGAACGCGTTCGACATGCCCGACACCCAGCCTTCGGCACCGACCGCGATGCTTTCGACCACGACGTCGTCGAGGCCCGCGAACAGCACGAAGCGATCGCCGACGGCATTGCGCAGGTCGATGAAGCGGCGCGTGTCGCCCGACGAATCCTTGAAGCAGACGATGTTCTCGCAGTCCTGCAGCGCGATCAGCACGTCGGGCGTCACGTCGTTCTTGTAGATCGGCGGGTTGTTGTAGACCATCACCGGCAGGTCGGTGCTCGTCGCGACCGCGCGGAAGTGCGCGGCGGTTTCATGCGGCTTCGCCGAGTAGACCAGCGCGGGCATGACCATCACGCCGTCGACGCCGACGCGCTGCGCTTCGCGCACCGTGTTGCGTGCGAATTCGGTCGTGAATTCGGCGATGCCGGCGATCACCGGAATCTTGCCGCCGGCCGCGTCGCGTGCAGCCTCGATCACCTGCAGCTTCTCGCTCGTCGACAGCGACGTGTTTTCGCCGACCGTGCCGCAGACCACGAGGCCCGACACGCCGTCGTTCACCAGGTTCTTCACCACGCGGTGCGTGGCGTCGATGTCGAGGGAAAAGTCCGGCTTGAACTGGGTGCTGACGGCCGGGAAAACCCCGGTCCACTGAATGGCTTTGCGGCTCACTGAAATCTCCTACGTTCGTATCGGTCGGCCGACAGGTGTGTCGGTGTGGCAACCAGTATCGCCGCGCAAATGCCCATCACGCTTGAGTCGTATCGCGGAGCAAAATGACGAAATCGGCACAGCGGCCGGCAGGGGCGCGAAGGGCGCCTCGCACTATGCCGATTTCGTCGTCGTCCTCATCGAAAAGCCACAAGCGGACGGACGCGCGACAGAGGAAGCTATGCTCCTTTCCCCACTTCGGACGGCTCATGATGAAGCGCATCCAGATCATCGATTCGCACACGGGCGGCGAACCCACTCGGCTCGTCGTGTCCGGATTCCCGTCGCTTGGCAGCGGCACGATGGCCGAGCGCCGCGACGTGCTCGCGCGCGAGCACGACCGTTACCGCACCGCGTGCATCCTCGAGCCGCGGGGCAGCGACGTGCTGGTCGGCGCGCTGCTGTGCGAACCCGTGTCGCCCGACGCGGCGGCCGGCGTGATCTTCTTCAACAATAGCGGCTATCTCGGGATGTGCGGGCACGGCACGATCGGTGTCGTGCGCACGCTGCATCACATGGGGCGCATCCGGCCCGGCATTCATCTGATCGAAACGCCCGTCGGCACTGTCGAGGCGACGCTGCACGACGACCTGTCGGTCAGCGTGCGCAACGTGCCCGCGTATCGCCACGCGACGGGCGTCGCGGTCGACGTGCCGGGTTACGGCCCCGTGAAGGGCGACATCGCGTGGGGCGGCAACTGGTTCTTCCTGATCAGCGACCACGGGCAGCGCGTCGCCGGCGACAACGTCGCGGTGCTCACCGCGTATGCGTCGGCTGTGCGCGAAGGGCTCGAACGCGCGGGCATCGCCGGCGCGAACGGCGGCGAGATCGACCATATCGAGCTGTTCGCCGACGATCCCGAGCACGACAGCCGCAGCTTCGTGCTGTGCCCGGGCCTGGCATACGACCGTTCGCCGTGCGGCACCGGCACGAGCGCGAAGCTCGCGTGCCTCGCGGCCGACGGCAAGCTCGCGCCGGGCGCCGTGTGGCGGCAGGCGAGCGTGATCGGCAGCGTGTTCCACGCGAGCTACGAGCAGGCCGACGGCGGCATCGTGCCGACGATCCGCGGCAGCGCGCACCTGAGCGCGGAAGCGACGCTGCTGATCGAGGAAGACGATCCGTTCGGCTGGGGCATCGCGCCGTGAGCGACGCAAGTAGCGACGTCGTCGTGATCGGCGCCGGCATCGTCGGCGCGGCGTGCGCGCACGAACTCGCGCAGCGCGGGCTGCGCGTGCTCGTCGTCGACGACGCGAGCGGCGGTGCAACCGGCGCGGGGATGGGCCACCTCGTCGCGATGGACGACAACGCGGCCGAACTCGCGCTGAGCCATTACTCGATCGAACTGTGGCGCGCGTTGAGCGGCGAGATGCCGGAAGGCTGCGCATACCGCAACTGCGGCACGCTGTGGCTCGCGGCCGATGCGCACGAAATGGATCTCGCGCGCGCGAAGCAGGCGACGCTTGCCGCGCACGGCGTGGCCGGCGAGCTGATCGACGCGGCGACGCTCGCGCAACTGGAGCCGATGCTGCGCGCAGGGCTCGGCGGCGCGCTGAAGATTCCCGGCGACGCGATCCTCTATGCGCCCGTCACCGCGAACTGGCTGCTGCAGCGCGCTCCGCGCATCACGTTGCGCAGCGATCGGGCCGTTGCGGTCGACGGCCCGAGCGTGACGCTCGCGAGCGGCGACACATTGCGTGCGGAACGCGTGGTCGTCGCGAACGGCGTCGCGGCGCGCACGCTGCTGCCCGAGCTGCCGCTGCGCCCGAAAAAGGGCCACCTGCTGATTACCGACCGCTATCCGGGCCAGGTGTCGCACCAGCTCGTCGAGCTTGGTTATGCGGCGAGTGCGCATGCGAGCGACGGCACGTCGGTCGCGTTCAACGTGCAGCCGCGGCCGACCGGCCAGTTGCTGATCGGCTCGTCGCGCCAGTTCGATACCGAGGACGCGCGCGTCGAGCCGCTGGTGCTCGCGCGGATGCTGCGTCGCGCGGTCGGCTACCTGCCGGATCTGGCCGACCTGAACGGGATCCGTTCATGGACAGGGTTCCGTTCCGCGAGCCCCGACGGCCTGCCGCTGCTCGGCGAGCACCCGGCGCGGCCGGGCGTGTGGCTCGCGGTCGGGCACGAAGGGCTCGGCGTGACGACCGCGCCGGGCAGCGCGAGGCTCGTCGCCGCGCAGATGGCCGGCGAACGGCCACCCATCGATATCGAACCGTATTTGCCGGGACGCTTCCTGACCGCGTCCCCCGTAGCCGGAGCGCTGACATGAAACGACCCCCACGCTCACTTCGTTCGCTGTCGACCGGCGTTGGCGCTTCAGCGCTTACGCCGGTCCCATGCAAGGCGCCCCCCGAGGGGGCCGTCAGCCTCCTTGGGGCGGCCCGGCGGAGGCTGACATGATCATTCATCTGGACGGCCGCGCGCTGACGGTGGCCGACGGCGCGACCGTCGCGGCCGCCGTCGCGGCGAGCGGCGACGACACGACGCGCGTGTCGTGCACGGGTGCGGCGCGCGCGCCGTTTTGCGGAATGGGCATTTGCCAGGAGTGCCGGATGACGATCGACGGCCGGCGTCGGCTGGCTTGCCAGACGTTGTGCCGCGACGGGATGCAGGTGGAGCGCACCAGATGAAACAGGAACGACTGAGCGTCGACGTCGCGATCGTCGGCGCCGGCCCGGCCGGGTTGTCGGCCGCGCGGGCCGCCGCGCAAAGCGGTGCGACGGTTGCGATCGTCGACGACAACCCGCGCGCGGGCGGGCAGATCTGGCGGCAAAGCGCAGCGGCCACGCCGGTTTCGGCTGCCGCCGAACGCCTCGCCGTGCTGCGGCAGCCGAACGTCACGCACCTTGCAGCGACGCGCATCGTCGCCGAAACGCAGCCGGGCACGCTGCTGCTCGAGGACGACGAACGCGGGCTGCTGCTCGATTTCCGGACGCTGATTCTCTGCTGCGGCGCACGCGAGCTGCTGCTGCCGTTTCCGGGCTGGACGCTGACGGGCGTCACGGGGGCGGGCGGCTTGCAGGCGCTGATCAAGTACGGCCTCGACGTGCGCGGGCAGCGCACGGTGATCGCGGGCAGCGGGCCGCTGCTGCTGGCGAGCGCGGCGACGGCCCGTCAGGCCGGCGCGCGCGTGTCGCACGTGCTCGAACAGGCCGCATGGGGCGACGTGGCCGGCTTCGGCGCAGGGCTGTGGCGCTGGCCGTCGAAGCTCGCGCAGGCCGCGAAGCTCGTCACGGCCGCTTATCGGCCCGATGCGCACGTCGTCGAGGCGTTCGGCGACAAGCGGCTCGAACGCGTGCGGATCCGCCAAGGCGATCGCGAGTTCGACGTCGACTGCGACCGGCTCGCGTGCGGTTTCGGCCTCGTGCCGAACACCGTGCTGCCGAGCCATCTCGGCTGCCGGATCGGGAACGGCGCGGTGGCGGTCGATGCGCACCAGCGTACGAGCCGCGACGGGTACTTCGCGGCCGGCGAGTGCACGGGCGTCGGCGGCAGCGAGCTGGCGATGGTCGAAGGCGAAATCGCCGGTTATGCGGCGACCGGGCAGACGGCGCCGTTGGCTGCGCTCGTCGCGCGGCGCGCGCACTGGCAGGCGTTTGCAGATGCGGTACGCGAGCGTTTCGCGATCCGCGAGCCGATCCGCCGCCTTGCGCGGCCCGATACGCTGCTGTGCCGCTGCGAGGATGTGCGTTTCGATGCGGTCGCACGCGAGCCGGGCTGGACGGCCGCGAAGCTGCAGTCGCGCTGCGGGATGGGCGCGTGCCAGGGCCGCGTATGCGGCGCGGCCGCGCAGGCGCTGTTCGGCTGGACGCCACCCGTGCCGCGCACGCCGCTCGTACCCGCGCGGGTCGGCACGCTGATGCTGGACGGCACGGCATCCTGCGACGGCGCGTGACGCGTCGCGGTGAAGCGGCCCGGTCGACACCGGGCCGCGCCATTCACTCCACGTTTACCTTTTCCCATCCGCCGACCTGAGGCGCCGCACAGGCGCGCAGGCACTCGATCGTCGCGGCCACGGCCGCGCGATTCGCGCTGTCGGCTGCCTTCTATCCAACCGAGTGCCGGACCACGGGCGTGAGCTGGGCGAACGGGATCGGCCGCGGCGGGTCGGTGGTCGGGTCGATGGCGGGTGGCGCGATGCTGGCGATGGGCGTGCCGCTGTCGACCGCGTTTGCCGTCGTCGCGGCGCCGTGCGTGATCGCGGGGATTGCAGTGCTGGCGCTCGGCGTGGTTCGCGCCGATGCGTCGCGTGCGTCGAGTGCCGACGGGATCGCGGGCGAGCAAGCCTGAGCGCAGGAACGCGCAAGACTATCGGTTTTGCGGCAGCGTGAATCAATACTATATAAATTGATATAATATTGATTCTTTAATTGTGTTGTCCTGCCGCGATGAACGACGATCTTCCCGCCGGGCTGCCCGAGCCCGGCCAGATGCGCGCAGCCGCCGAATCGGCCTGCGCGCTCCTCAAGGTGCTGTCGAACCCCGACCGGCTGCTGCTGCTCTGCGAACTGTCGCAGGGCGAGCGCTGCGTGAGCGATCTCGAGAGCAGGCTGGACATCCGCCAGCCGACGCTGTCGCAGCAACTCGGCGTGTTGCGGGATAACGCGCTGGTCCGCACGCGCCGCGAAGGCAAGAACATCCACTATTCGCTCGACAGCCCGGCCGCGATCGCGGTGATGGGCGTGCTGTACGAACAGTTCTGCGGCCCGGCCGCGAAGGGGGCGCGCGATGCAGCTTGATGCGATTCATTTCACGCCGTGGCTGTCGCTGGCCGGCGGCGTGCTGATCGGGCTCGCGGCCGCATGGCTCGTCGCGTTCAACGGCCGGATTGCCGGCATCAGCGGAATCGTCGGCGGCCTGTTCGCGGCGGGTTCCGGAGAGCGCGACTGGCGCGTCGCATTCGTCGCCGGGCTGATCGCCGCACCGCTCGCGATGCGCGCCGCCGGAGCCGGCCTGACGCCGCAGGTCGACGCAGGATGGCCCGAGTTGATGGCGGCTGGCCTGCTGGTCGGGATCGGCACGCGATACGCGGGCGGCTGCACGAGCGGCCACGGCGTGTGCGGGATGTCGCGCGGCGCGCTGCGTTCGGTGGTCGCGACCGCGACTTTCATGGTCGCGGGCTTCGTGACCGTGTTCGTGCGGCAGCACATGCTGGGAGGCTGACATGCAGGCAGGATTCGCGTTTCTGGCTGGGCTGCTGTTCGGTGTCGGCCTCATCGTGTCGGGTATGGCCAATCCGCAGAAGGTGCTCGCCTTTCTCGACCTGGCGGGCCGCTGGGATCCGTCGCTTGCGTTCGTGATGGCCGGTGCGACGGGCGTGGCCGTGTTCGCGTTCGCGTGGGCGAAACGCCGGACGCGGTCGTGGCTCGGCTTGCCGATGCAGTTGCCGGCCTTGCGGACGATCACCGTGCGCCTGGTCGCCGGAAGCGCCGTGTTCGGCATCGGCTGGGGGATGGCCGGGTTCTGTCCGGGGCCCGCGATCGTGTCGATCGGCTTCGGGTCGGCCAAGGGGATCGGATTCGTCGTCGCGATGCTGGCCGGGATGGCGATATTCGAGTGGGTCGAGCGTCGCAGGAGCAGGAGCGCGCGGTGACGCGATGGCCGCGTGCCGTTTAGGCCGCGGCTGTCGAGGCAGTCTACCCGGATGAGGGGGCTGGAACGGAGCGCGTTCGCTTGTCGCCGGGATGATGCGGTGGCTGCGTGGCCGACGCCGCGGCTCGGCGCGCCGCGATGTCAGGAATGCTCTCGCACATGATGGCCGCCGCGCACCAGCCCGGACAGCCGGCGCAGGATCGCGCGCCACGATGCGAGCACGCCTCTGCGGCCGCCAGGCTCCACAACCGCCATACTGACCGCGCCGGCGCCGCCGGTCGACAACGCCACGTGACGGGCCGTGTCGAGCACCAGGCATTCGCCTTCGTCGAGCACACGGCGGATGTACTGTGGCGCGTCGGGCAGCCAGTCGAGCCCGCCGTGACGCAGCGTAACCGCGAGCGCACCGTCCAGCACGATCACCTGGCTACCCTTGTCGAACCACGCAAAGTGGCTTTGCCCGGCGTCGAGCCGGATATGTTGCGTCCGCATGGCGATTCCTTTTCCCGGTTGCGCGGCCTCGCGACGGCGAGGCGACAGCGTGCAGTCAGGTTAGGGAAACGGGCGCGGGCACGACAGATTCAGGGGCCGGGAATCTGTTGCGGTGCAGGTGCCGATTTTGCATCGCTGTATCGGTGGGTTTCCCCCGAATCTGTATCTGGCGTGCCCCCGATCGCGCGGGCACGATGGCTCGCATGAAGCCTTTCGCCGACACATCCCGCACGCCCTTGCCGATGGACGGCGAGCCGCTTTACGAACGGCTCGCCGAACATTACCGCCGCATCATCGCGGCCGGCACGCTGTCGCCCGGCGACCGGATGCCGTCGGTGCGCGCATTCATGGCGCAGCACGGCGTGAGCCTGTCGACTGCGATCCAGGCATTCCGGCGGCTCGAGGATACGGGCTGGTGCGAGGCGAAGCCGCGCTCGGGCTACTTTGTGCGGCGCCGCGCGTCGGCCGCGCTCGAAACGCTGCCGGAAAGCGACGGACCGCCGTTGAGCGTCGAGCCGCCGTTCGCGGGTCTGCACGAACGCGTGTCGCGCGTGATCGACCGCGCGAATGCGGCAACCGATGCGTTGAATCTCGGTGGCGCATCCGCGCTGGCCGCGCTGTATCCGACCGAGCGCCTGCAGGCGCTGGCGATCCGGCTGCTGCGGCGCAAGCCGACGCTGCTGACCGACGCGGGGCCCGTCGGCGGTTCGCCCGAATTCCGGCAGACGATGGCCAAACGCGCGCTGTCGTACGGCGTGACCGTGTCGCCGGACGACGTGATGTCGACGAGCGGCGGCGTCGATGCCGTGAATCTTGCGCTGCGGGCGGTCGCGCGCCCCGGCGACACGATCGCGATCGAATCGCCGGCCTTCTTCGGCTTGATCCAGTTGCTCGAAAGCCTCGGCCTGCGCGCGCTCGAAATCCCGGCCAGCCCGACGACCGGCCTGTCGATCGAGGCGCTCGAAGTGGCGCTGACCGCGTATCCGGATATTCGGGCCGTGGTCGTCGTGCCGAACCTGCAGAACCCGCTCGGCTGCGTGATGCCCGACGAACGCAAGGCCGCGCTCGTCACGCTGTGCTCTCGCCACGGCGTGGCCGTGATCGAGGACGAGCCGTATCGCGAACTCGTCGAGGCGCCGCAGGCGGTCAAGCCGGTCAAGGCATGGGACCGCGACGGCACGGTGATCTACTGCCCGTCGTTCAACAAGGTGCTGGCCCCCGGGATGCGGCTCGGCTGGATGAGCGCGGGGCGCTGGCATGCGCGCGTGAAGATGCTGAAGTTCGCGCACAGCCGGCACAACGCCGCGTTGCTGCAGGCCGTTGCGGCCGAATTCGTCGGTTCGGGCGCGTTCGATCGCCATCTGCACCGGTTTCGCGAACAGTTGCGTGAGCAGCGCGATGTGACGATCGACGCGATTGCGCGGCATTTTCCGTCCGGAACCCGGATGAACCAGCCGCCGGGCGGGATGCTGCTGTGGATCGCGTTGCCGGACGGCGTGCGCTCTGATGCGCTGTTCGACGCCGCACTGGCGCACGGGGTCAAGATCGCGCCCGGCTCGATCTTCTCGAATTCCGACCGCTTCGACGCCTATATCCGGCTTGCGTGCACACGCGTGTTCGATGCGGCGCACGAGGCGGCATTCGAAACGCTCGGCCGCCTGATACGCGACGCGGTGGCGGCTGCATAAGCACGGCGGTTGCCGGCCGGGCTCGCGCATGCGCGATCGTTCCGGCCCGCCGCGCCACCGCGGCGGCCGGCCGCCGCCCTGTCAGCGGCTGGCCGAGTGCGACGCGAGGTGCTGGCGGATCAACGACAGGTAACGATCGCCGACCGAGAAATCGCGTGCGACGCGCGGCCGTTCGGCCTGGCGCAACGTGGCCGGCGCGCTCATGCCCAGATACCGGCAGACGGCCGACGGAAACGGCTTGCGGGTATGCCCGAGCTGGCGCGCCGCGCGCTCGACGCGGGCGTCGCCGACCTGGGCGCGAAGCCACGCCAGCACTTGGCGATCGGTGTCGTTGACGATTCGGACCAGATGTTCCATCGCGCACCTCACTGTTCATAAATACAGTACTGTAAATATAACCAGTGTTTGCGGCGACTGCAAGCGGGCGCGCTTGCGGCTGGCCGTTCGGCCAGGGTCAGCGCGCCGGCGCGGTGGTTCGACGGTCCTGCGATCCGGCGATCCGGGCAGCAGGGGCAGCAGGAGCGGCGGCCGCGGCGATGCCCGTATAGCGCGCGTCGGTCAGCGTGCCGAGGAACGCGACGATGTCGTCGATTTCCGTGTCGGTCAGCGCGGGCGGCGTGCCGGGCCGGCGGTTCATCGGCGTCGAGTTGACGTTGATGTTGCCGCGATAGGCGGCCGGCACGTCGTCGAACGTCCTGGCGCCGTGATACCAGAAGCCGGGGTCGGTCGAGCGCGTGTTGTAGAACGCGACCGCGTCGCGCAGCGTCGTGAACACGCCGTTGTGCATGAACGTCTGCTTGACCGCGACGTTGCGCAGCCCCGGCGTGCGCAGGTAGCCGCACCATTGCGTCGGCTCGGGCCAGCGCAGCCGCCGCGCGGTGTCGCACAGCCCGTTGTCGAAATGGCGCGGATCGCGGTTCGCTGGCAGCGCGCGGTTGCGCGGCACGGCGATCGCGTCATAACCGAAATCGGTGAAGAGCGAGCGCTCCGGGCGGCTCGACGTGTCCGACAGCGTATGGCAGGTCATGCAGTTGCCCTTGTCCGGATTCCGGAACAGCGCGAGGCCGCGCATTTCGGCCGGCGCGAGCGGCTTGCGCGTGCGCAGGAACGCGTCGAAGCGCGACGTGAACGGCGCCATCTCGTCGCTCTGCAGATAGGCCTCGACGGCCGATCCCAGCGCGCGCACGAGTTGTTCGGGATCGCGTCGCACCGGCGCGCCGAAACGCGCGGCGAGATCGGGCGCGAGTTCGGTTGCATTGACCTTGCGCAGCAGCGCGGCCGGCGATCGGTTGTTCATCTCGTTCGGATCGAACAGCGGCCCGCGGATCTGCTCGGCGAGCGTATCCGCGCGGCCATCGCTGAACAGTCCGCCGAACGGCGACGGCGCGGGCGCGTCGTCGTCCTGGTAGAAGTGGCGGCGCGGCACGTAGCGCACATAGAGCAGCGACGGCGCATTGCGCTGGCTGAAGCGCCCGGGCCGGCTGCCTTCCGGCACGCCGGGCCCCGCGAGCGAAGCCGCCGACAGCGTCGGCGCGAACGCACGGCCCGGATCGTGGCAACCCGCGCACGACATGCCGCGCGGCTCGGACAGCCGCGGGTCGAAGAAGATCCGGCGGCCGAGCGCGACGAGCGTCGGGTCGGGCGCGAAGCGCGCGGTGGCCGCGTCGATCTTGCCCATCACCTGCGGCGTGCCGTTGCCGATCGTGTCGACGACGCGCGACGGCGGCGCGCCGGGAAGCAGGACCGTTTCGGACGGCGCGGCGTGCGCCGCCAGCGCCAGGCCGGCGAGCACGGCCGCGGCAAGCGTGTGCAGCGTTTGCCGGCCGCGCACGACGCGGCCGTCGCATCGAACCTCTTCACTCACGGCGCAATGAACCCCGTCTTGTCGCAGGCGAGCGTCGTGCCCGACTGGTTGCACGACGCGAGCAGCTTGCCTGCGGCCGAATATGCACGGAACACCCAGCCCGTCGCGGGTGCCGCACGGCGTTCCATGATCAGGAAGCCGAAGCTGTTGTTGTGCGACAGCCGCTCGATCACGGCGCCCGGTGCCGGCGTCAGGCCGGCCGGGAACGGGTCCGGCAATGCGACGTCGAGGTTGTCGCCGCCGTTGCCGGACACGATCGTCGCCGGGTGCCCGGACGAGAAGTTGATCGCCTGGAAGTCGTGCACGTGACCGTGCAGTGCGACGTGTACGCCCGGCGGGTAGTACGCCTGCGCGTAGAGGCTCGACATCACCGACTGCAGCGCGAGGTTGCCCGGCGCGGGCGTGCTGCCGGCGATCGGCGCGAACGCGAGGATCGGATGATGGTTCGTGAAGATCGTCGTCGTCATGCCTGCCTTCGACGCGAGCGTGGCCACCGTCTGGAACTGCTTCTGGTAGATGCCGAATTGCGCGTCGGTCGTCTTGAGCGGCGTGCGGCCGACCTTCGCGGTGTCGAACACGATCACCTGCGAGCCGCCACCGAGCGACACCGCATAGGGTTCCGAATAGTTCGCGTTGGTGTCGTTGGCCGGATCGTCGCACGAGCGGGCAGCCGAATACGGGCGCGGATCGAGGAAGCGGAACCAGCCCTGGCCCGCACGTGCGCATTCCTCATGATTGCCGCGCACGACGACCCACGGCGCCTTCGCGAGCAGCGGCGCGGCCGGGCGGAACAGGTCGGCTTGCCACGTATCCCAGCCATATCCCCACGGGCTGTCCTTGCAGCCGGCGATGTCCGGCGGGCAGGCGTTCTCGCGATAGTGGTAGTCGCCCACATGCATGACCAGATCCGGCGACAGTTTCGCGACGCTGGCCGCGATCGTGTCGAACGGCCAGACCGTCGCGTCGTTACATGCCTGCCATGCGTTGTCGGCCTTCTTCATCCGGCAGCCGGTGTCGGCGATGATCGCGATGCGCTGCGGCTGCGCTTTCGGCAGCGGCAGCGTGCGGCCCGCGACGCTCGCCGCCTGCGCATCGGCCGGCAACGTCGTTTCGCAGACGGAGACCGGGAAGTTCGACGGCTTCGAATCGGCCGGGTCGCTGGCGGTCGGCCGCTGGGCCAGGGTCGCGGCGCCTGCGCGCAGCGTCATGCGCGACAGCTTGCCGTCGACGGTCAGTTGCGGACACAGCGGATCGCTGGCCGATGCGGGGGTGTAGTTCGTGATGACGCGCGCGATCGCCTGGTTTGCGTCACCGATCTCGACCCACGCGGCCTGGACGTTGATCGCGGCGCTTGCCGGATCGGCCGGCGTATCGATGTGATTCGAGCACGCCGACAGCGCGGCGAGGGCAACAAGGGGGGCGCAGCGCGCGAGCAGTGCGCGTGGGAGGAGTCGTCGCATGGGAGGCACCGTAGGAAAGTCGTCAACGATACGCAGCGCGAATGTAAGAAATGTGAAAAACCGTGGCGCGACGGGCTGCTCGCCGATGCGCCGGTGTTCGCGGTCAGGGCCTTGACCTCAAGCCGGCTTGAAGCAGCACAGTCCGGTTCATGATCAACGAACCAGAAGGGGAATCGACGATGGAAACCAACCGGCCCAACGACGAACAATCCGCGCTGTGGAACGGCCCGTCGGGGCGTGCATGGGTCGATGCGCAGGCGCCGATCGACCGGATGTTCGAGCCGCTCGCGGCGCTGCTCGCCGATGCGGCGGCCGCGTCGTCCGCGCGCAGCGTGCTCGACGTCGGCTGCGGCACGGGTGCGGTCACGCTCGCGATCGCGCGCCGGCTTGGTGCGAATGCGCAATGCACGGGCATCGATATCTCGGCCAGGATGATCGATGCCGCGCAGGCGCGCGCCGAACGCAGCGGCCTTCACGCCCGCTTTGTGCGCGCGGATGTGCAGACGCATGCGTTCGAGCCCGCGAGCGTCGACCTGATCGTGTCGCGCCTGGGCGTGATGTTCTTCGACGATCCGGTGCGGGCCTTCGCGAATCTGCGGCACGCGGCGCGGCCGGATGCGCAGATGCGGTTCGTCGCGTGGCGCAGTGCGGCCGACAACCCGTTCATGACGACAGCCGAGCGGGCCGCCGGGCCGTTGCTGCCGAACCTGCCCGCGCGGCGGCCCGGCGCGCCGGGGCAGTTCGCGTTCGGCGACCGGCAGCGGATCACGTCGGTGCTGTCGGACAGCGGCTGGGCCGACGTTGCGATCGAGCCGGTCGATAGGGCGTGCGCGTTGCCCGAGCCCGCGCTGAACGACTACATCGCGCGGCTGGGCCCGGTCGGGCTCGCGTTGCTGGAGACGGACGACGCGACGCGGCGGCGCGTGGTCGACACGGTGCGTGCCGCGTTCGAGCGTTACGTGCATGGTGCGGAAGTGCGCTTCGACGCGGCGTGCTGGCTCGTGACGGCGCGCGCCTTCCGCGCAATGAGATAAAGGACGGATCAGGAAAGGACCGCCTGCTGGTCATGCGCATTGCCGTTCGCGCACGATGAAACAAGGCCGCGCGACGTGCGCGCGTCAGCGTTTGCGCGCGCGCAGCATCAGCCACGCGCAACCTCCGGCCACCAGCATGAGGCCGAGCAGGACGGCCTCGACGCCGAGCGCGAAGCCGGGCGGCATTTCACCGCTGTTCGGTGCGGGCGACAGGTTGCCGCCCATCGCGATCGCGCCGCCGGCCAGCAGTACCATGCAGACGATCCAGTAGAGCTTGCCGCGCGGCGCCGCGGCCCGGATCCGCCACAGCGCGATGCCGGCTCCGCCGAGATAAAGCACGGCGAGCGTGCCGAGCGCGACGATGTCGGCGGAGCGGCCATGCAGGAGCGCGTTCATCGTGCGGCTCCGCCGAACGTGCAGGACCGGCGCGGTGCAGCAAAGGCTGCGGCGTGCGCGCTCATTCGGCCTCCGTCGCGTGCCCCGGCGCGCGGCTCAGCAGATGCGTGCGCTTGTCGGCCGCGAGCGACACATAGCGTTCGTACTGGCGCAGCACGTCGGCAATCACCTCGTCGCCGCGCAGGTATTCGACGTCGTACCCGAGCCGCCCGTCCTCGAAGAACGTGACGATCCCGTACACGTGCGCACGTGCCGCTTCCGGCTCGGCCGCTTCGCGCACCAGGAACGCGGCCGCGGATTTCACCGTCACGCGCGCGCCGTACACGAAATCGCGGTGGTCGGCAGTCGGCACGGTGAGCCGCACGGCGTCGTCGCTGTCGCGCTGCACGTGCGCATCGACGCCGCTCGCGCGCAGTTCGTCGGCGACTTTGCGCAGCGCAGGCTCGACCGTCTCGGCGACGAACTGGCGTGCGTCGGCCTCGGTCGTCTGCCGCAGGATGTGCGTCAGGCGGTGGCGCCAGTGCTGGCCGGTCCAGTAGCTCGTCGCGGGCGCGATGTCCTGCGAATAGTGCGCGCGGTCGGCCGCGAGCCCGCGCCACAGCCCATAGCAGAGCGCGAGCATGATGATGGCGACCGGCAGCGCGGCGATCAGCGTCATCGCCTGCAGCGCGCCGAGCCCGCCGGCGACGAGCAGCACCGCGGCCGTCACGCCGAGCAGCGCGGCCCAGAACAGCCGTTGCCAGACAGGCGAGTGCGCGTTGCCGCGCGTCGCGATCTGGTCGATCACGAACGCGCCGGAATCGGCGGACGTGACGAAGAACACCGCGATCAGCACGATCGCGGCGATCGACAGCCCTTGCGACAACGGCAGGAAATCGAAGAAGCGGAACAGCAGCGCATCGACGCTGGTGGCCGTCTGCGCGAGCGCGCCGGCCGCGCCGTGCGTATCGAGCCAGATTGCGCTGTTGCCGAACACGGTCATCCACACGAGGTTGAACGCGGTCGGCACGAGCAGCACGCCGATCACGAACTGGCGGATCGTGCGGCCGCGCGAGATACGCGCGATGAACATGCCGACGAACGGCGACCACGATACCCACCACGCCCAGTAGAGGATCGTCCAGCCGCCGAACCAGCCTTCCTCGCGCGGCGACGCATACGCGTAGGTGCGGAACGACAGGTCGACGAGATTCGACAGGTACTGGCCGATGTTGTCGCCGAGCGCGCGCAACAGGAACGCCGTCGGGCCCGCGACGGCCACGAACGCGAGCAGCAGGAACGCGAGCAGCAGGTTCAGTTCGGACAGCCGCCGCACGCCCTTGTCGAGGCCGCTTGCGGCCGACAGCCCTGCGAGGATCACGACGAGCGCGACGAGCCCGATGCGAAACGCATTGCTGCCTGTGTCCCAGCCGGCGACCGTATGCAGGCCTGCGCTGATCTGCATCACCCCGTAGCCGAGCGTCGTCGCGATGCCGGCGACGGTGCCGACTAGCGCGAACGCGTCGACCGTGTGACCGATCCAGCCGTTGATGCGCTCGCGCAGCACCGGATACAGCCCCGAGCGCAACGTCAGCGGCAGGTTGTAGCGAAAGCCGAAATACGCGAGCACGAGCCCCATCAGCCCGTAGATCGCCCACGCATGGAAGCCCCAGTGGAAGAAGGTCATCAGCATCGCCTCGCGCGCGGCGGCGGGCGTGCCGGGGTCGACGGTCGGCGGTTTCAGGAAATGCTGCATCGGCTCGCCGACGCCGAAGTACATGAGCCCGATGCCCATGCCGGCCGCGAACAGCATCGCCGTCCACGATACGAAGCTGAATTCGGGTTCGGCGTCGTCCGGGCCGAGGCGGATGTTGCCGAAATCGCTCGCGGCGATCAGCACGAGAAACATGAGGAAGCCGGTGACGGCCAGCACGTAGAACCAGTCGAAGCGCGCGATGACCCATTGCTGGCCGGCGGAGAACAGCGCGCCGGCTTCATTCGGGAGCAGGCCGCACACGACGAGCAGTGCGCCGATGACCGCGAGCGCAGGCAGGACGACCTGCGGCTTGAATGTTGTGCGGGGAGAGGGACGGGATTCCGGCATGTCGGGCATCCAGTTGTGGGCGCAACGAGGCGCGACGCCGCCCGGCGCGCACGTGGCGCGCCGGACCCTGATACGGCGTGCGTCGAGTGTACCGCGGTGTCAGGACTGCAAGAAGGGGCATGCAGAAGAGATGAACCTGACGAATTGTAAGGTATCGGGGCGGTCGAGGAAAACCGCGTGGTTCGCGCGGCGAGTGGACGGGATGCGGAAAGCGCGGCGGGCGCCGGGCCTGGGGTGCCTCGGACGGCGCACGTGCGATGCGCATCGTCCGGGGCGAAGGCAGCGCGCTGAAGGCGCTGCCGTGCGGGTTCTCAAGAAAACGCCGGGCCGCTCCAAGTTTTCTTGACCCCCTCGGGGGGCCTGGCGCGAAGCGACAGGTCTGGGGGCGCTCAGAACGTGACGGCGATCCCGGCCATGCCGACGAACTGGCCGTGCGTCGTCGACGGCGTCAGCTGCTGCGAATCGCCGACGATCGGCGCCGCGTCGATGATGTGGCCGGCGCCTTGCGCGCCGAGCGTCCGCCCGCTCGAATGCGTGTACGCCTGCAGCGCATAGAGCGTCGTGCGCTTCGACAGGCTGTACGACTCCTTCAGCGAATACTGCTGGTAGCGGGCCGCGTTCGCGACGCCGTTCGCCTTCGACGCGAGCGTGTACGCGAACGCGCCGGCCACCGAGAACGCCGGCGTGAAGCGGTATGCGGCGAGCGCGCCGTAGGTGTTGAACACGGCCGTGTCGGTGAATACGGAGCCGTTGCCGGGCAGGTACTTCACGTTCGAATAGTTGACGCCCATCGTCAGGTTGCCGAGCGTGTAGTTGCCGGCTGCCGCAACGTGTTCGATGGCCTTCGCGGTCAGGTAGCCCTGGTTCAGCACGGACACCGCGAAGCTGCCCGACGATGCGGTGGCCGGGTTCAGGAAGCCCGCGGACGAGCCCGAGCTGTTGATGCGCAGGTAACCGGCCGCGATCCCGACCGGCCCGTTCGCATAGCGCAGCGCGGCGCTGAACGTGTTGCCCTTGCCGGTCGCGCCGGCAATGCCGCCGAAGGCGTACATCGCGCTCGCGCTCAGCCCGCCGAAGATCGGCGACGTATAGGTGACCGAGTTGTTCACGCGGATCGTCGTGTCGAGGCCGTCGATGTCGCCCGGATGCGCGCCGGTCGCGCCGGTCAGCCAGCTGCTCGACGCGTACGGGCCGACGAACAGGAAGTAGGGCGTGTACTGGCGGCCGGCCGTCACCGTGCCGTAGTGATCGTTGCGCAGGCCGACGAATGCCTGGCGATTGAACATCGTGCCGGCGGCGGCCTGCGCGCCGGTGTTCAGGTTGAAGCCGGACTGCAGATCGAAGATCGCGTGCGTGCCGCCGCCGAGATCCTCGTCGCCGCGCAGCCCGAACTTCGATGCATACAGGTTGCCGTCGCGCATGTAGATGTTCGAGTGGCCCTGCTGGTTGTTCACGTACGCGAGCGAATCGTCGACGACGCCATACAGCGTCACGCTGCTCTGTGCGTGGGCGGCGGTCGCGCCGAGCGACGCGGCCGATAAAATCAGGATTGCATAGCGATTGACGGGTGCTTTCATTGTTGATCTCCAGACTCTTCGTTCAAAGGGGGCGGGAGGTTCGGAGACCTCCTCTGTGGCGGGTGGCGGGCCGCGCGAACGGCCCGCCTGATCGGTGCGGCGTGCGCGGTCAGCTATCGAACGCGACGACGATGCGGCGCCATGCGCCGTCCTGCGCGTCCTGTTCGACGCGCGCGCCGCGGACGGCGAGCGGGCCTTGCAGCGACGCGGGCAGCAGGATCTCGACGCGGTCGGCCGGGCGGGCCGGGCGGCCGTCCCAGCGGACCGACACGCCGAGCACGCCCGACGCCTCGCGGCCGGTCTCGATGCGCCACAGTCCGTATTCGCCGTCGCGCCACGCTTCGGTCTCGCCGTCGTCCTCGACGCATTCGCCGTACGCGACGCCGTCCTCGATGCGCGGCGCGACGAGGAAGCCGCGCGTGTCGGCGCGCGCGCCGAAATGCTGTGTCGCGACGTTCAGCGGCAGCACGCGGCCTTCGCGCAGCAGCATCACCGGTGTATCGAGCGGCGCGGGCAGCGTCACGCTCGCGCCGCCGTCGAACGACTGCGCGCTCGCGCAGCACGTCCAGCGCGCGCCCGACGGCAGGTAGACCGTGCGTTCCGTGCGGCCGGGATCGACGACCGGCGCGACCAGCAGCGCGTCGCCGAGCATCATGTCGTCGCACTCGTCGTAGCAGCGCGCATCGCCGGGGAAATCGGCGAAGGTCGGCCGCAGCACGGGCTCGTAGCGCGTCGTCGACAGCCACAGCAGGTGATAGAGGTAGGGCAGCAGCCGGTAGCGCTGCTTGATCAGCGACGCGACCTGCGCGGCGATCTCCGGATACATCCACGGTTCGTTGACGGTGCCGTCGTCGTTCCACGAATGGATGCTGAAGCGCGGCATGAAGATGCCGAACTGCACCCAGCGCAGCAGGAGTTCGGGCGACGGCGCGGGCCCGGAGAAGCCGCCGATGTCGTGACCGATGTTCGACACGCCCGACAGCGCGAGCCCGAGGCCCATCTTCAGGTTGTAGCGCAGCGTTTCCCACGACGTATAGTTGTCGCCGGACCAGGTCTGCACGTAGCGCTGCATGCCGGCGCCGCCGGAGCGCGACACGAGGAACGGCCGCTGCGCCGGCGCATGTGCGCGCTGCGCGTCGCGCGACGCGCGCATCATCAGCATCGTCTGCAGCACCTTCGCCTCGCGCGCGGGGAACGGCTGGCCGAAGCCGTGCGCGATCGCGTCGGGCGACCAGATCTCGTATTCGTTGTTGTCGTTCCAGGTCGACTCGATCCCGTATTCGAGCAGCGCCGACGTGACCTGCTCGCGCCACCAGCGATATGCGTCCGGCTGCGTGAAGTCGAGATACGCGCCGACCTCGTCCCAGAACTGCACCCACGCAGGCTCGCCGGACGCCGAGCGGATCAGCAGCCCGCGTTTTGAGGCCTCGTCGAATGCGGGATGGTCGCGCAGCAGGCACGGCTTGATGTTCGCGCACAGGCGGATGCCGTGGTCGCGGTAATGCTTCACGAAACCCTTCGCGTCGGGAAACTTGTCGCGGTTCCAGTTGAACACGTAGCGCTTCGCGCCGATCGACGTATAGCCCGACGACAGGTGGAACGAGTCGCACAGGATGTCGTGTGCGTCGCACTGCTCGACGAACTGGTTCATCTGCTGCTGCGCGTCCGGCGCATCGGTGTAGCTCATCGTCGAGCCCGAATAGCCGAGCCCCCATTTCGGCGTGCGCGCGGGGCGCCCGGTGAGCCACGTGAAGCGCCGCGCGGCCGCGAGCGGCGTATCGGGCGATGCGATGAAGTAGTAGTCGAGATCGCCGTGCTCGGCGACGAAATAGCGGTACGGGCCGTGATAGTTGTCGAGCTCGCGGCCCATGTCGAACGAGCAATCCGACAGCGTGTCGTAGAACAGGCCGAACCCCTGGCACGCAGCGGGCGACCACGTGATGTAGAACGGGATGTGCTTGTACAGCGGGTCGGTGTGTTTCGCGCTGTAGCCCATCGCGTCGATGTTGCGCATCTCGAAGCGCGCGCCCGTGCGGTCGAGGTCGCCTGCGCGTTCGCCGAGGCCGAACACCTTGTCGCTGCGCTCGCGGGCGACGTAGTGATACGCGCGATCGTCCCACCAGCCGAAGTTGTATGCCTGCGTCGCGCGGTCGGCGAGCGCGACGCGCCATGCGCCGTCCGCGCCGCGCATCGACCACGTGCAATGGCCGCCTTGCCAGCGCACCGCGAGCCGGATCTGCGCGGTCTCGATGCGCAGGCCGTCGTCGTCTTCGACGAGGCTATAGGACGGCAGCGCGAAGCCGTCCAGGTCGACGCGGTCGCGCCCGTCGAGCGGCACGTCGTCGAGGCCCGGTGCGATCGACCACGTGCGCGGGTTGCGTGCCGTCGCGTCGGGCAGCACGCGCACACGGACGATGTCGTCCTCGAGCACGAAGATCTCGAGCGTCGCGCCCGCGTCGGACGCGAGCAGCAGGCGGTTGGCGTGCCGGCCGGCGATGCGGAACACGGGCGGATGAAGAAGCGAAGTCATGAATGCGATTCCTGGTGAAAGCGAATGTCAGGCGTGCCGTGCGAGCAGGCGTTCCTGCTTCGACTGCCCGCGGATCAGCACCGCGAGCAGCGTGACGCCGATGATGTCGAACAGGCCGAGGCACGCGAATAGCGGTGCATAGCCGATCTTGTCGGCGAGCGCGCCGACCAGCAGCGAGAAACCGAGCCCGCCGATCCACGCGGCCATCCCGGCGAAGCCGCTGGCGGTGCCGACTTCCTCGGAATCGAACACGTCGGCCGACAGCGTGTTGACGAGCGCGGAGATCATCTGGTGCGCGAAGCCGCCGACGCAGAACAGCGCGATGGCCGTGTACGGCGACGACACGAGGCCGATCATCGCAGGCCCGATCATCAGCACCGCGCCGAGCGCGACGCCGGCGACGCGCGACCACACGAGCGGCAGTTTGAAGCGGTTGGCGAGATACGGCGACAGGTAGCCGCCCGCAATGCCGCCGGCGTCGGCCGCGAGAAACGGCATCCACGCGAAGATCGCGATCTGCGTGAGCGGCATGTGGCGCTCGGTCGCGAGGTATAGCGGAATCCAGAAGCTGAAGGTCTGCCACGCGGGTTCCGCGAAGAAGCGCGGCAGCGCGATGGCCCAGAAGCGCCGCGCGGTGACGACGTCGCGGATGCGGCGCTTCGACACGGAAGGCAGCGTGGCCTGGCCGTCGCGGATCAGCGCGCGCTCCTGCGGCGTGATGCGCGGATGATCGGCCGGCGAACGGTATTGCGTGTACCAGAGCGCGGCCCACACGAAGCCGAGCGCGCCGGTGACCATGAACGCCGACTGCCAGCCGAACCGCATCGAGATGAACACGACGAGCGGCGGCGCGATCGCGGCGCCGAGCGACGTGCCCGCATTGAAGTAGCCGACCGCGACGGATTTCTCGCGATCGGGAAACCATTCGGCGACGGCCTTCATCCCCGACGGAATCGCGGCGGCCTCGAACAGCCCGAGAAAGCCGCGCAGGATGCCGAGCGACAGCCAGCCCGACGCGAAGCCGTGCGCGACGCCGACCACCGACCACAGCATCGCGAACAGCGCGAACCCGAGCCGCAGCCCGATCAGGTCGACGATGAACCCGCACACCGGCTGCATGATTGTGTAGCCGATCTGGAACGCGCCGACGATGTACGAATACTGCTGCGTCGAGATCGCGAATACCTGCTTCAGCTCGGGGGCGAGCACCGCGAGGGAGTTCCGTGCGAGGTAGTTGAGGATCGTGCCGAGACATACGAGCACGATGATCCACCAGCGCAACGCCTTGACTGTTTTCACTACTGTCTCCTGTTGGGCAGGGCGGGCATGCGGCACCTGCCTGATCCATGCAAGCCGTCCGGTCAGGAGGGCTTTGTCGTCTTATTCATACGATGTCTGATCTTGATAAACGCCAGTTTTTCCGGGTTATATCGAAATTCCGCTGTTCAAGCGAACATTTCGGCGTCGTTGGATACGGATGTTATCTGACGACTGATCATTTTCGAACATCCTATGTTCGAATACGAATCCGGTCAACGGGAATTTGCATTCGAACGAACGTGATCGGGGTTTTCCCGATGGCAGGGGGAGCGACGCGCGCAGAGACGGACGGCGATTGCGTATCGGATGCCCGTGCGGCGGGGCTGTGCGATGGCCGGGCGATCGGTGGGCGACGGATGGGGCACAGCAGCCTTGGTGAAAATTTATTTTTTTCTGGTTCGTGGATTGTGTAAATTGATTTTCATCCACCTTGCAATGACCATTCGCATGACGCCTCTCGTTCAGCACGACGCCAGTCACGACGAACCCGCGATCGCCGAGCGGATCGCGTCGGCGATGCCGTTGATGACGCCGATCCACCGGCGCATGGGCGAATTCGTGCTCGCGAATCCGTTTCGCGCGGCGACGATGCGGATCGATGAACTCGCGCAGGCCGTGAATGCGTCGATCGCGACCGCGAACCGCTTTGCGAAGGCGCTCGGCTTCGACGGCTATCCGGCGATGCGCGCGGCGCTCGTGCGCGGCTTCGAGGCGACGCTCGGGCCGGTCGAACGGCTGCGTTCGGCGCAGGAGCAGGAGCCCGGCGTACGCGGTGCCGCATGGATCGACGCGGTGTTCAACCAGGCTGTCGCGAATATCGAGAACACGCGCGCGCAACTGGACGCGGCCGATGTCGAGGCCGCGGTCGAGGCGATCGTCGGCGCGCGGCGCGTGCTGATCCTCGGTGCGGGGTCGAGTGCGTTTCTCGCCGGGCTGATGGAGCACGGGCTGTCCGTGTGTCACGACAGCGTGCAGTCGCTCGCGCTGCTCGGCGGGCCGTCGCATGCGGCGCGGCGCCTGTATACGGCCGACTCGCGCGATCTCGTGATCGCGCTCGCGTTTCCGCGCTACGTGAAGGACACGATCGAGCTGGCCCGTCGCGCGGCGGCGCGCGGCGCACGCGTGCTCGGCATCTCCGACGGCCCGCAATCGCCGCTTGCGCCGATCGCGTCGCTGAACCTGTACGTCAAGGCCGAACGACGCTTCGCGGCCACGTCGGAAGCCGCCGTGCTCACGATGATCGAGGCGCTGATCGATGCGGTCGCGCTGCGCACGCACCGGTCCGCGAAATCCGCCGCCGAGATGACCGAATTCCTGCTGCCGTGGCTTGTGCAGCCGCAAGCGGCGCTGCAGGCCGCCAACCCTTCTTCCCCCCGTCTGAAAAAATCATGACTTCACCCGCGATCGTCGCGATTCACGGCGGCGCAGGCACGATCCTGCGCGATGCGATGGATACCGACACCGAACGTCGGTACCGTGCCGAACTGACCGCGATCCTGCAGGCCGCTCAGCAGGTGCTGGCCGACGGCGGCAGCGCGCTCGACGCCGTCACCGTCGCGGTGCGGATGCTCGAGGACTGCCCGCTGTTCAACGCCGGGCGCGGCGCGGTGTATACGGCCGAAGGCAAGCACGAACTCGACGCGGCGATCATGGATGGCGCGACGCTCGATGCCGGCGCGATCTGCTGCGCGACGCGCGTGCGCAATCCCGTGCTTGCCGCGCGGCGCGTGATGGAGGCAAGCGAACACGTTCTGTTTGCCGGCGCGGGAGCGGATGCGTTCGCGGCCGCGCAAGGGCTCGAACTCGCGGAACCCGGCTACTTCGACACCGAGGCGCGTCATGCTCAGTGGCTGAAGGCGCGCGCGGCGGCCGGCATGATGCTCGACCACGATGCGGCGACGTTCGCGTTCGGCGCATCGCAGCCGCAGCCGGCCGAGCCGCTCGATCCGGATCGCAAGCACGGCACGGTCGGCGCGGTCGCGTGCGACCTGCACGGCCACATCGCGGCGGCGACGTCGACGGGCGGCATCACGAACAAGCAGCCGGGGCGTGTCGGCGATTCGCCGATCATCGGCGCCGGCTGCTACGCGGACGACGCGACCTGCGCGGTATCGTCGACGGGCACCGGCGAGATGTTCATCCGGCTCGCGACCGCGCATGACGTTGCCGCACAGATCGCGTATCGCGGCGCGTCGCTGGCCGACGCCGCGCACGACGTCGTGATGAACAAGCTGTCGCGCCTGGCGGGCCGCGGCGGGATCATCGCGGTCGACGCGCACGGCAACGTCGCGATGCCGTTCAACACCGAAGGGATGTACCGTGGCTACGCGCGTGTGGGCGAAGCGCCTGTCGTCGGCATCTATCGCGACGACGCAGCCTGATTCCGGATCGCACGAGGAGAACCGCATGACTTCGAGCCGTAACCCGTCCGGCCTGGCGCTGCCGGAGCAGCGCGTCGTCGCCGTGGACGACCTGTCGGTCACGTTCCGCCGCGAAGGCGCGACGTTCGACGCGGTGCGCAACGTGTCGTTTCACGTCGATCGCGGCGAGACGCTCGCGATCGTCGGCGAATCGGGTTCCGGCAAGTCGGTCACGTCGCTCGCGCTGATGCGGCTCGTCGAGCATGGCGGCGGCGCGATCACGGGCGGCCGGATCGCGTTCCGGCGCCGCGGCGGCGCGCTCGTCGATCTGGCGCAGGCGAGCGCCGCGACGATGCGCGGCATCCGCGGCTCGGACATCGCGATGATCTTCCAGGAGCCGATGACATCGCTGAACCCGGTGTTCACGGTCGGCGACCAGATCAGCGAGGCGATCGCGCTCCACCAGTCGAAAAGCGCGTCGGAAGCGCGTGCCGAGGCGCTGCGGCTGCTCGATCTGGTGCGCATCCCGGAAGCGCGCCGCGTGTTCGTGCGTTATCCGCATCAGTTGTCGGGCGGGATGCGGCAGCGCGTGATGATCGCGATGGCACTGTCGTGCCGGCCTGCGCTGCTGATCGCCGACGAGCCGACGACCGCGCTCGACGTGACGATCCAGGCGCAGATCCTGCAACTGGTTCGCGGGCTGCAGGACGAGATGAACATGGGCGTGATCTTCATCACGCACGACATGGGCGTGGTGGCCGAGGTGGCCGACCGCGTGCTCGTGATGTATCGCGGCGAGAAGGTCGAGGAGGGCGAGTCGGACCGCATCTTCGCGGCGCCCGCGCATCGCTACACGCGTGCGCTGCTCGCGGCCGTGCCGCGGCTCGGCTCGATGCAGGGCACCGACGCGCCCGAGAAATTCCCGCTGCTGAAGGTGGACGGCGCTAGCGCCGCGGCACCGGCACCGGCGGCGAACGACGATGTGCAGCCGCCCGTCGATCAGGCCGCGCCGCCGATCCTGCGCGTACGCGATCTCGTCACGCGCTTTCCGGTGAAGAGCGGCGTGTTCGGCCGCGTGTCGCAGTACGTGCATGCGGTCGAGCGCGTGAGCTTCGAGCTGCGCGCGGGCGAGACGCTCGCGCTGGTCGGCGAATCGGGCTGCGGTAAGTCGACCACCGGCCGCTCGCTGCTGCGCCTCGTCGAATCGCAGAGCGGCTCGATCGAATTCGACGGCCGCGACATCAGCGCGCTGAAGGGCCACGACCTGCAGGCGCTGCGCCGGAACATCCAGTTCATCTTCCAGGATCCGTTCGCGTCGCTGAACCCGCGTCTCACGGTCGGCTTCTCGATCATGGAGCCGCTGCTCGTGCACGGCGTCGCGAGCGGCCGCGAAGCGCAGGCGCGCGTCGACTGGCTGCTCGATAAGGTCGGCCTGCCGCCCGAGGCCGCGCGTCGTTATCCGCACGAATTCTCGGGCGGCCAGCGCCAGCGGATCGCGATCGCGCGTGCGCTCGCGCTGAACCCGAAGGTCGTGATCGCCGACGAATCGGTGTCGGCGCTCGACGTGTCGGTGCAGGCGCAGATCGTCAACCTGATGCTCGACCTGCAGCGCGAGCTCGGCGTCGCGTACCTGTTCATCTCGCACGACATGGCCGTCGTCGAGCGCATCAGCCATCGCGTCGCGGTGATGTATCTCGGCCAGATCGTCGAGATCGGCCCGCGCCGCGCGGTGTTCGAAGCGCCGCAGCATCCGTACACGAAGAAGCTGATGAGCGCGGTGCCCGTGGCCGATCCGGCGCGCCGGCACGCGCCGCGCCAGCTCGCGGCGGACGAGATCCCGAGCCCGATCCGCACGGTCGGCGACGAGCCGGTGGTTGCGCCGCTCGTCGCGGTCGGCCCCGATCACTACGTCGCGACGCATCGCGTCGGCGGCGCGTACTGAACGCGCGGGAGGTTGCATATGGACCGCAGCTGCGCACGAGCGAGGCAACGGCGTCTTTATCCCGAGCGGGGGCAGTCACGCCGCGATTTCAACCATGCGTTACCGAATCATCCACAGGAGCCCACCAAGATGAACAAGCCGTATTCGTTCCCGATGTTCCGTCCGCGCGCGCTGCTCGCTGCGGGTGCCGGCGCGCTTGCGTTGTCGGCTGCGGTGCCCGCGTTCGCGCAGCAGAACGTCGTGGTCGCCGTGTACTCGACGTTTACGACGATGGACCCGTACGACGCGAACGATACGGTGTCGCAGGCTGTCGTCAAGTCGTTCTACGAGGGCCTGTTCGGTTTCGACAGGAACATGAAGCTCGTCAACGTGCTCGCGACCAGCTATACGGCGTCGCCGGACGCGAAGGTGTACACGGTCAAACTGCGCCAGGGCGTGAAATTCCACGACGGCACCGACTTCAATGCCGCCGCGGTGAAGGCGAATTTCGATCGCGTGACCGATCCGGCGAACAAGCTGAAGCGGTACGGCCTGTTCCGGGTGATCGAGAAGACCGAAGTGGTCGATCCGAGCACCGTGCGGTTCACGTTGCGCGAGCCGTTCTCGGCGTTCATCAACACGCTCGCGCATCCGTCCGCGGTGATGATTTCGCCGGCCGCACTGAAGAAGTGGGGGCGCGACGTGTCGCTGCATCCGGTCGGCACCGGGCCGTTCGAGTTCGTCGAATGGAAGCAGACCGACGACATGAAGGTGAAGAAATTCGCCGGTTACTGGAAGAAGGGCTATCCGAAGATCGACACGATCGACTGGAAGCCGGTGGTCGACAACAACACGCGCGCCGCGCTGATCAAGACCGGCGAAGCCGATTTCGCATTCACGATTCCGTTCGAGCAGGCGAACGATCTGAAGAGCAATCCGAAGGTGGACCTGATCGAGGCGCCGTCGATCATTCAACGCTACATTTCGCTGAACACGCGGCAAAAGCCGTTCGACAACCCGAAGGTGCGCGAAGCGCTGAACTACGCGGTCAACAAGGATGCGCTCGCGAAGGTCGTGTTCGCCGGTTACGCGACACCGCAGACGGGGGTTGCGCCGATGGGCGTCGAATACGCAACGAAACTCGGGCCCTGGCCGTATGACCCGGCGAAGGCACGCGCGTTGCTTAAGGAAGCCGGTTATCCGAACGGCTTCGAATCGACGCTCTGGTCTGCCTACAATCACACGACGGCGCAGAAGCTGATCCAGTTCGTCCAGCAGCAGCTCGCGCAGGTCGGCGTGAAGGTGCAGGTGCAGGCGCTCGAGGCCGGCGAACGGGTCGCCCGGGTGGAAAGTGCCCAGGATCCGGCGACGGCGCCGGTGCGGATGTACTACAGCGGCTGGTCGGCGTCGACCGGCGAGGCGAACTGGGCACTGTCGCCGCTGCTTGCTTCGGAGTCGGCGCCGCCGAAGCTGTACAACACGGCGTACTACAAGAACGGCCTGGTCGACGACGACCTCGCGCAGGCGCTCGCCACGACCGATCGCTCGAAGAAGGCCACCCTCTACGGCGATGCGCAGAAGCAGATCTGGGCCGACGCGCCGTGGATCTTCCTCGTGCAGGAGAAGATCGTCTACGCGCGCAGCAAGCGCCTGCAGGGCATGTACGTGATGCCGGACGGCTCGTTCAACTTCGACGAGATCTCGCTGAAATGACGGCGGTTTGCCCGCCACGCGGCGCCGGCGGCGCAAGCTGCCGGCGCGCTGATTCGATCGGTGCCCCATGCTGAATTTCCTCGTCAAACGCCTGTTCGGCCTGCTGCCCACGCTCGCGATCGTCGCGGTGCTGGTGTTCCTGTTCGTGCACCTGCTGCCGGGCGACCCGGCGCGGCTCGCGGCCGGCCCCGAAGCCGACGACGCGACGGTCGCGCTCGTGCGCGCCGATCTCGGCCTCGACAAGCCGATGCCAACCCAGTTCGCGAACTTCTTCATGAAGATCGCGCACGGCGATTTCGGCATGTCGACGCGCAGCAAGCGGCCGGTATCGACCGAGATCGGCGAGCGCTTCATGCCGACGCTGATGCTGACGCTCGTCAGCATGGTGTGGGCGACGTTGTTCGGGATGGCGATCGGGATCGCGTCGGCGGTGTGGCGCAATCGCTGGCCCGACCGCATCGGGATGACGATCGCGGTGTCGGGCATCTCGTTTCCCGCGTTCGCGCTCGGCATGCTGCTGATGGAGATCTTCTCGGTGAAGCTCGGCTGGCTGCCGGTCGTGCCGGACGGCACGTGGAAGAGCTACGTGCTGCCGTCGCTGACGCTCGGCGCCGCGGTCGCGGCCGTGATGGCGCGCTTCACGCGCGCGTCGTTCGTCGAGGTGCTGAACGAGGATTTCGTGCGCACCGCGCGCGCGAAGGGCGTGCACGAGCCGATGGTCGTGCTCAAGCACTGCCTGCGCAACGCGATGATCCCGGTCGTCACGATGATGGGGCTGCAGTTCGGCTTCCTGCTCGGCGGCTCGATCGTCGTCGAAGCCGTGTTCAACTGGCCGGGGCTCGGGCGCCTGCTCGTCGACGCGGTGACGATGCGCGACTACCCGGTGATCCAGGCGATCGTGCTGCTGTTCTCGCTCGAATTCATCCTGATCAACCTGACCGTCGACGTGCTGTACGCGGTCATCAACCCGACCATCCGGTTCAAGTGAGGCGTACATGAACGCGACTGTCCAGCCCGCGGCACCGGCCGCATCGACCGCGATCCGCACGCCGTGGCGCGAATTCTGGCGCAAGTTCCGCAAGCAGACGGTGGCGCTCGTCGCGGGTGGCTTCGTGCTGGCGCTCGTCGTGCTGGCATTCGTCGGCCCGCACATCGTGCCGTTCGATCCGGAAAACTATTTCGACTACGAAGCACTGAATGCGGGGCCGTCGGCCGTGCACTGGTTCGGCGTCGATTCGCTCGGCCGCGACATCTTCAGCCGGATCGTCGTCGGCACGCGCATCTCGCTCGCGGCCGGCTTCTTCTCGGTCGCGCTCGGCGCGCTGATCGGCACGATCTTCGGGCTGCTCGCCGGCTACTACGAAGGCTGGTGGGATCGCATCACGATGCGCATCGCCGACGTGCTGTTCGCGTTCCCGGGCATCCTGCTCGCGATCGGCGTGGTCGCGATCCTCGGCAACGGGATGGTCAACGTGATCTGCGCGGTGGCGATCTTCAGCATCCCGGCGTTCGCGCGGCTCGTGCGCGGCAACACGCTGATGCTCAAGCACATGACCTACGTCGAGGCCGCGCGCAGCATCGGCGCGTCGGACTGGACGATCATCATGCGGCACATCCTGCCGGGCACCGTGTCGTCGGTCGTCGTCTACTTCACGATGCGGATCGGCACGTCGATCATCACGGCCGCGAGCCTGTCGTTCCTCGGGCTCGGCGCGCAGCCGCCGACGCCGGAGTGGGGCGCGATGCTCAACGAGGCGCGCGCAGACATGGTGACGGCGCCGCACATCGCGGTGTTCCCGAGCCTCGCGATCTTCCTGACCGTGCTCGCGTTCAACCTGCTCGGCGACGGGCTGCGCGACGCGCTCGACCCGAAGCTGGAGCGCCGCTGATGCGTGCCGGTCCGATGTGGGCGACGACGCTGCCGGCCGGGCCGCGCGGCACGATCGCCGACGTGCCGGGCGTGACGGTCGGCCATTGCACGCTCGCCGACGGCAACGTGCAGACCGGCGTGACCGTCGTGAAACCGCATCCGGGCGATGTGTACCGCAGCAAGGTGCCGGCCGGCGCGGCCGTGATCAACGGCTTTGGCAAGAGCGTCGGGCTCGTGCAGGTCGACGAACTCGGCACGCTCGATACGCCGATCGCGCTGACCAATACGTTCGGCGTCGGCGCGGTCGCGCAGGCGCAGATCCGCGCGGCGATCGCCGCGAATCCGCAGATCGGCCGCGACTGGTCGACCGTCAACCCGCTCGTGTTCGAGTGCAACGACGGTTATCTGAACGATATCCAGGCGTTCGCGGTGACGGCCGCGCATTACGACGACGCATGCCGCGCCGCGTCGCGCGACGTCGCACGCGGCGCGGTGGGCGCCGGGCGCGGGATGTCGTGCTTCGATCTGAAGGGCGGGGTCGGCTCGGCGTCGCGCGTCGCCGTCGCGGCCGGCCGGCCCTATACGGTCGGCGCGCTCGTGCTCGCGAATTTCGGCCGGCTGCCGATGCTGACGCTCGGCGGCGTGCCGCTCGGGCGCATCGTCGCGCAACGGCGGGCGGCCGGGGCCGCGCACGCGGCGCCGCCCGAGCAGGGTTCGATCATCCTGTTGCTCGCGACCGATGCGCCACTCGATGCGCGGCAACTGTCGCGGCTCGCGCGCCGTGCGGGCGCGGGGCTGGCCCGCACGGGTTCCGTCTACGGGCACGGCAGCGGCGACATCGCGCTCGCATTCTCGACCGCGTACACGATCGCGCACGACGCGTCGACCCTCGCGCTGCCGGCCCTCGTGGCCGATGCGGCGCTCGACCCGCTGTTCATGGCCGCGGCCGAAAGCGTCGAGCACGCGATCGCCGATGCATTGCTGCAGGCCGTGACGGTCGCCGGGCGCGACGGCCACGAGCGGCAATCGCTGCGCGACGCGGTGCCCGATCTCGATCACCTGTTTAACGAAGGCAACGAAGGGCGTTCTACCCAGTCATGAAGATCCTGATCTCGACCGACATCGAAGGTGTCGCCGGCGTATTCGCCACCGAGCAGACACGTGCCGGCAATCCGGAATACGAGCGAGCGCGCCGCTGGATGACCGCCGAGGCGAACGCGGCGATCGAAGGCGCGTTCGCGGGCGGTGCGCAGGCCGTCTGGATCAACGATTCGCATGGCGGCTTTCGCAACCTGCTGCCCGACGGGCTCGATGCACGCTCACGCGTCGTACTCGGCAAGCCGCGCACGCTCGGGATGATGGCGGGCCTCGAACAGCAGCCCGACCTCGTGTTCATGATCGGCTATCACGCGAAATCGCAGACGCGCGGCGTGCTCGCGCACACGATCAACAGCTTCGCGTTCACGCAGGTATGGCTGAACGGCGTCGAGCTCGGTGAAGCCGGGTTGTACGGCGCGCTGGCGCGCGAATATGGCGCGCGCGTCGCACTGGCAACCGGCGACGACGTGTTCGCCGAGGAAACGCAGCCGCTGTTTCCGGACGCGCGTTTCGAGACGGTCAAGACGGCCGGCGGCGCATCGAGCGGCGACACGCTTACGCCTGCCGCATCGTGCGCCCGAATTGCGAACGCCGCGCGCGAGACGGTTGCGCAGGCGCTGTCGTCCGGTTGTCGCGCGGGCGCACATCGCCCCGCGCCGGCCGCTTGCACGCTGCGCGTGCAGACGGCCGCGCTGGCCGACCTGTTCTGCGTGCTGCCGTCGCTCGAGCGCGTCGATGCGGTGACGCTGCGCTTCGACGGGCCGTCGGTCGAGCATGTGGTGCGCACGCTGAACAGCCTGTCGGCGATGTCGTTCATGCTGCGGTGATGCGTGCCGCAACGATGCCGCTTGCGCGCGGCGGGTCAGTCGCTGGCGACGGGGTGTGCTGTCGCGGCGAGCAGGAACGCTTCCATCGCCGCGACCAGCGCGAGCGGCGTCTCGTTCATCGGATAGTGGCCCGCGTTGCGGAGCACCTCGACGGTGGCGCGCGGATAGCGCCGCAGATAGGTGCGCGCCATCAGCGCCGCGTCGAACGCCGGGTCGTGTTCGCCGATCAGCACTTTCACCGGATGGATGCCCGCGATCTCGTCGCTGAAATCCGTATCGGCCCACGCGCGGAAGTACGCGCCGAACGCATGCGCCGACGAACAGGCTGCCGAATACGCGGCTTTCCACTCGACCCAGGCGGCGGGCAACCGGCCACCGGTGCTGCGATCGATGATGGTCCTGCGATCGGCGAGGGTGTCGGCGGCGCGCTCGAATAGCGCGCGTCGCCCGGCGTCGAACGGCAGGCCGCCGCACGGCACGGGCGCGATCGGCACCAGCGCGCGTACGCGTTCGGGCGCGACGGCAGCGATTTTCTCGATCGCCATGCCGCCCATCGAATGGCCGACGAGGCTGAAGGTCGGGAAGCCGAGCATGTCGGCGAGCGCGAGCGTGTCGGCGGCGATCTCGTCGATCGTGTAGTCGCCGCGTGCGTCGCGCATGCGGCCGTAGCCGCGATAGTCCATGAACACATAGCTGAAGCGCTCGCGCGACAGCCACGCTTCGACGGGTTCGAACGCGCGGGCGTCGCCGAACCAGCCGTGCAGCACGAGAACAGGGTGGGGGCCGTCTCCCACGCGATGAAACGTATTGGGCATGTCCGCTCCGATGAGGTTGTTATCCGGCCGATCAGGCCGACGGGTCTTGCGGCCGTCAGGTCGCGCAAGCGTGGAGCGGATCGTAGATGGATCGAAGGAGACCCGCCTTCGATATCGGGTCATTGATGATGGAATTCGGGCCGTGAGAAATACGCTGCTAGATCCCTACGAACACATTCCCCGGAGCGTGGTCGTGACCGCCAACGACTATGCGGCGGGCACGACGTTTCCGGAACACGCGCACGGGCGCGGGCAATTCGCGTTCGCGTCGCGCGGCACGATCAGCGTGTCGACGCCGCACGGCCGCTGGCTGGTGCCGCCGCAGCGTGCGTGCTGGGTGCCGGCCGGCGTGCGGCACGAAATGACGATGACCGGGCCGGTCACGATGCTCAACACGTTCGTGTCCGGCGACGCCGCGCAGGAAGCGGGCCTGCCCGGGCAGTGCGGCGTGTATGGCGTGTCCGCGTTGCTGCGGCAACTGATCGACGATGCGATCGACCTGCCGGCCATGTACGACGTCGATGGCCGTGCGGGCAAGCTGATGGCGCTGCTGATCGCGGAAATCGCGACGATGCCGCGCCTGTCGCTGCATGCACCGCTGCCGGCCGACGCACGGCTGGCGAAGGTGTGCCGGCACCTGTTCGCGTCGCCGTCGATCGCGGCCGATCTCGACCAGGTGGCCGCCGACGCGGGCGTGAGCCGGCGCACGTTTACGCGGCAGTTCCGCGCGCAGACGGGCGTGAGTTTTGCCGCGTGGCGTCAGCAGGTGTGCATGCTCGCGGCGATTTCCCGCCTGAGCGACGGGCAGCCGGTGACGCGCGTCGCGCTCGATCTCGGGTATGCGAGCGCGAGCGCGTTCACGTCGGCGTTTCGCCGCATTCTGGGCGACACGCCAAGCCGGTATCTGGAGATTCGGCGCTAAGCGGAAGGAGTCGCCGACGCGCGTGCCACGCCCGTTTGCCGGTCGCAGCCGCAAAAAAATACGCGCCTGCCCAATTCGGTCAGACGCGTTTAAAGGCACTCGGTCAGAAGAAATGCACGCACAGCCAGCGGGCCGGTGTCGCGCATTACTTGCGTAATTGTTGCTTCTTCCGATTCAATCGTGTCGGTGCGTTGCGGATAACGAAGGATACGCCGCATAACGCGCAAACGATACACCGCCGAACGGACGATTCATGTGCTGTCGCAGCATGCGTTTCAATCGCGCGTTCGATGTAGGGGCAGAAGTCCCGACCAATGGACATCGACAACCGTGTCCCGGCGCGATGCAGCGCAGCATCGAAAGATTGACGGCACAGCAAAAACGCCGCGTGGCGCGATGCCTGTCGGTATCGCGCCACGCGGCGGTGCGTCTGCATCCGGAACCGGCCTGCGCCGGCGCGTGCGTCAAACGTCGAAGAACACCGTTTCGTCCGGCCCCTGCATGCGGATATCGAAGCGGTAGACGACCGGGCGGCCCGGCTGCGCGTCGCGTTTCGCGACGAGCGTCGCGCGGCGCTCGGCCGGCACCGCGTTCAGCACGGGGTCGGCTGCGTTCGCCGCGATTTCGTCGTCGAAGTACACGCGCGTGAACGCGTGGGTGAGGATCCCGCGCATCATCACGGTCACGTTGACGTGCGGCGCTTCGTCGGCGGCGACGCGGCCCGGCTTCACCGTCTCGACGACGAAGCGGTGCTGCGCATCGGTGCCCGTGCCGACCCGCGCGAAACCGGTGAAGCCGGATTTCGCGATGTCGTCGCGCGATGCGGGGAAGCGGCCCGAGCTATCCACCTGCGTGAATTCAAGCACTGCGTCGCCGACGACGTTGCCGTCGCCGTCGAACACCTGCCCGACCAGCAGCACGTGCTCGCCGTCGGCGTGCGTCGCGGCGATCGTCGGCGTGAACAGGCTTTTCAGGTCGTAGTCGTATTGCTGCGGGCACAGGCCGTATGCGAAGTACGGGCCGACCGTCTGCGAAGGGGTTTGCTTCAGCGTCGTCATGGTTCAGCGCTCCATCGGGGTAGCGTCGCGGCCGCGCAGCACGATGTCGAATTCGTAGCCGAGCGCATAGCCTTCTTCGGTGATGTCCATCGAGAAGCGCGAGATCAGGCGATCGCGCGCGGCCTCGGGCGTGCCCTGGAAGATCGGGTCGTACGCGAGCAGCGGGTCGCCGGGGAAGTACATCTGCGTGACGAGACGCGAGCCGAAGTAATCGCCGAACAGCGAGAAGTGGATGTGATTCGGGCGCCACGCGTTCGGATGGTTGCCCCACGGATACGCGCCGGGCTTGATCGTCAGGAAGCGGTAGCGGCCTTCGTTGTCGGTCAGGCAGCGGCCCGCGCCGAGGAAGTTCGGGTCGAGCGGCGCGTCGTGCTGGTCGACCTTGTGCACGTAGCGGCCGGCCGCGTTCGCCTGCCACACCTCGACGAGCGTGTTGCGCACGGGCTTGCCGCCTTCGTCGAGCACACGGCCCGTGACGACCATGCGTTCGCCGAGCGGCTCGCCGTTCTTCACGGCGTTCTTCGTCAGGTCGTGGTCGAGCGCGCCGAGATCTTCCGCGCCGTAGACGGGCGCGTACTGGTCGCGCAGCTTCTCCTTCAGCGGGATCAGCGGGCGGGTCGGGCCGCGCTTCACGGACGAGCGGTACTCGGGGTGGACATAGGCCGGATGCGACGGCCAGTCGCGCGGCGTGAGGATCGTGGGGGAATCCATCGGGCGTCTCCTGATAGGTATTTCACGAAGTGGATGGCAGGACTTTAGCCAATCCGGAAAGTTATGCAAAATGACCTTTTTTCGCGAGACGCATAACCGTTCGTTATGTTCGCGGCGCCAATGAAAAATCCGCCGGACAGGATGCCTGTCCGGCGGATGAAAGCGATCGGGCTTCGCGTCGTCGGTGACGACCCCGTGCACGGCCCTCCAGCCAGCCCGTCGCTATTTTTTGTCTTTTGTTCTTGTTGTTATCCGGCCTCCCTGAGCCTGACCGTTGTCATTTGCAGCCGGGATCGAACACGATCCCGTCGAATTCGAGCGACAGCGTGCCGCTGCGCAGCAGTACGGCCGGCGTCGCGGCCCGGTCGGTGCCGATCACGTCGCTCACGTACTGCGCGCAGAACCCGCGCCGCGCCCTCAGGTTGAAGCGGTTGCCGAGCAATGCGTCGATCCGTTGTTCGGCCGTCGCATGCGCGTTGCGCTGCTCGTCGGCGGTCGGTGCCGCGACGCGGCGCGCCAGCGCGATGCGGCCGCCGTCGGTATGGGCGACGAAGCGCGACAGCGGCGTGAGCTTCGTCCACGCAAACGCGGGCTCGGCGATCACGGGTTCGTCGCCCGACGTATCGACCACGATGCCGAAGCGATTGGCCCATGCGCCCGTCGTGCCTGCCGCGTCGCGCGGCGAGCCGGCCGGCACGCGGATGAACACGAGATCGCCTACATGCGCGCTGGCGGCCAGCGTGCGGACGGTGGCGAGCGGCATCGTGCGATCCGTGTCGCGTGCATCGCGCGGTGCGGTGTGCTGCGGTTCGTAAGCGGCGGCGTCGGTTCGGGTGGCCATTTCGGCTCCGTCGTTGAGTGACAGGACGGAGCGGATTATGCAGACAAGTAACCAAAAGTGTTCAGATGCATGCGCAGGTAGCCTAATATCCGACCTGGAGCATCATTTTTCGATACCAAAATGACCGAAACCGCCCAACTCATCGAAACGCTGAAGCGCCAGTTGAAGGCGCAGGGAATGACCTATCGCGACGTCGCGCGTGCGCTCGACGTCTCCGAGACGAGCGTGAAGCGGCTGTTCGCGAGCGGCCGCTTCACGCTGGAGCGCGTCGCGGAGATCGCGCAGTTGCTCGGCTATACGCTGGCCGAGCTCGTGCAGGAGGCATCGGCGTCGGCGCCGAGGCTGCACGTGCTGACCGAGCAGCAGGAGGCGCTGCTCGTGTCGGACGAGAAACTGTTGCTCGTCGCCGTCTGCGCGATCAACTACTGGACCGTGCAGGACATCGTGTCGGCCTATCGCATGACGAAGGCCGAATGCGTGAAATACCTGCTGATGCTCGACCGGATGAACGTCGTCGCGCTGCTGCCGGGCGACCGGATTCGCGTGCGCGTCGCGCGCGATTTCGACTGGCTGCCGGGCGGGCCGATCCGCCGTTATTTCCATGCGCACGCGCTTGGCGATTTCCTCGACAGCCGTTTCGACGGCGCGGGCGAGACGATGACGTTCTCGCAGGGGATGCTGACGGAGGCGGCCGCCGCGGAGCTCGAACTGGAATTGCGCCGGCTGCGCAGCAAGGCGGCCGCACTGCATGCGGAATCGTCGTCCGCGCCGCTCGGGCAAAAGCACGGGACGGGCTTGCTGATCGCGACGCGGATCTGGGAGCCGACCGGTTTCCATGCGCTGCGGCGTGATGCGTGACGTTTCACCGAATGCTTGGGACTATCCGGAAAGTTATGCAAAATGGCATTTCATCGTCATTTGCATAACCACCCGTTATGAATAACCGTATCGCCGACGGCCGCGTCAAGTTCCGGCACCTGCAGTGCTTTCTCGCGGTCGCGCAGTTGGGCGGCGTGCAAAAGGCGGCCGAAAGCCTGTCGATCACGCAGCCGGCCGTGTCGAAGACGATCGCCGAACTGGAGGCGATCCTCGGCGTGAAGCTGTTCGAGCGCGGCAGGCAGGGTGCGCAGCCGACCCGCGAAGCGCAGTTGTTCATGCCGCATGCGAACGCGTGCGTGCTGGCGCTGCGGCAGGGCGTCGGGCTGCTCGCGCGCGAGGGCGGGGCCGCCGCGGCGACGCTGGAAATCGGCATGCTGCCGACCGTCGCGGCATCGCTTGCGCCCGCGTTGATGAAGGCGCTGGCCGAGCGCTGGCCGCGCATCGTCGTGCGGATCGCGACGGCCGCGAACGCCGATCTGCTGGAGCGCCTGAAGTCCGGTGCGATCGAATGCGCGATCGGGCGATTGTCGGAGCCGGAGCGGATGATCGGGCTCGCGTTCGAGCAGTTGTACAACGAGCCGCTCGTCGCGGTGGTGCGCGCGGGGCATCCGCTGCTGTCGAGCGCGGCGCCGGCCGCCGAGCTCGCGCGCTATCCGGTCGTGCTGCCGCCGTACGGCACGCTGATCCGGCAGTCGGCCGAGCAACTGCTCGGCGCATGCGGCGCGCCGCCGCTGGATTCGTTCATCGAGGTGTTGTCGGTATCGGTCGCGCGCGCGCTGGCGCTCGAGAACGACGCGGTGTGGTTCGTGCCGCTCTACGCGGCCGAATACGATCTGTCGGCCGGTGCGCTGGCGCGCCTGCCACTGCCGTCCGCGGGGACCGACGAGCCGGTCGGGCTCATTCTGCGCACCGATGCGCAGCCGTCGCCGGTCGCACGAACGCTGATCGATGCCGTGCGCGAGATCGCGCGGTCGCGGTTCGGCGACAAGCGCCCGCACCGGCCGCCACGCGCCGCGCGCAAACCGGCTCGCGGCGATCGCTGATCCTTCGGGCCGTGCGGCAAGCCCGGCTCAATCCCTTTCGCCGCTTCTGGATTGGCCATCCGGCCAGTAGCCGTCCTTGCGGTGCTTGGCATATCGTATCGTTTTTGGTACGATTGGTGGCAAGACGATGGCGAGACAGCAGATTCAGGTCACGCTCGGCGTGCGGTTCTTTCGCACGGCCCGAGGCAACGAGCCGGTGCGCGAATGGCTCAAGGCGCTCGGGCACGTGGAGCGAAGGGCGATCGGCGAAGAGATCAAGACCGTTCAACTCGGCTGGCCGCTCGGCATGCCGCTGGTCCGGAAGATGGCGAAGGATCTGTGGGAGATCCGCGTGATGCTGCCGGGGCGGAGCGCCCGCGTGCTGTTCACGGTCGTCGGCGACACGATGGTCCTGCTGCACGGCTTCTTCAAGCAGTCGCGGGCCACGCCGTCGGACGATCTCGACGTCACCGTCGCGCGTCTGAAAGCGCTGACGCACGCCATTTGAATTCCCGGTTGCGCCGCAACCCACCGTCGTCGACGGTCGGGCAGCCGGCAACGCCATGCACTGGAGTACGACATGACGACCACGAACAACCCGCATATCGGCAGCGACTTCGATACCTTCCTCGAAGAGGACGGCAATCTCGAAGCGGCCACCGCCACCGCGATCAAGCGCGTGATCGCGTGGCAGATCGGGCAGGAAATGAAGGCGCAGCACATCACCAAAACCGCGATGGCCGCGCGGATGAAAACCAGTCGTGCCGCGCTCAACCGGCTGCTCGACGAAACCGACACGAGCCTCACGCTGGCGACGCTCGCGAGCGCGGCCGCCGCGCTCGGCAAACGGCTCAGCTTCGAACTGGTGCCGGCCTGACCGAAGCGATGCACGCGGCGATCCGTCCAGCGATCTGCCGGCGCGTCGTCGCGAGCGGGCGGGTGTCAGCCCGCGCGCGCACGGCGGGTCATTTGCGCGGCCCGGTCACCTGCAGATAAAGCAGCGCACCGCCCGCGAGCAGCAGCGGGCACAGGAGATACCAGCCCGTCGTCAGGAACAGCCCGGCAACCGCAACCAGCGAAATCCACGCGCAGCGGTAAGCGATGCTGCCGCGCGGCAGCAACTTCAGCGCGGCGGCCGCACCGAGCCCATACACCATCACGAAACACCCGGACGTCACGAGCACGAGCGGTTTCGGTCCAACGTCCGAGATCGTCGTCGCGGCCAGCGCGACGGCCGCGAGCACGGCGATCACGCCGAGGCTGCGGCGCGGGACGCCGCCGACCTGGCTGCCTTGCGCGAGCCACGCGGGCAACGCACCGTCGCGCCCGAGCGCCGCGCCGAGCTTGGCCGCGCCCGCGAAATACGCGTTCATCGTGCCGAGCGTGAGCAGCAGCGCGGCCGCGGCTGCGAGCACCTGTGCATGGCCGCCGATGCCGCCCGCGATCAGTTCGGCGAGCGGCGCGCCCGATGCGCCGGCAGACGGCCCGAGCACCGTCACGCTCGCGGCCGCGACCGACAGATACAGGAACCCGACGACCACGACCGCAATGGCGGCCGAGCGCGGCATGTCGTGCGCGGGCCGGCGGAATTCGGCCGCGAGATGCGTGATCGCTTCCCAGCCCGCGAAGCTCCACACGAGCAGCGCGGCGGCCTGGCCGACCGCGAGCCAGCCGTGCGGCGCGAACGGCTGCAGGTTCGCGGTGCGCGCATGCGGTGCGGACGCCAGCACCGCGGCGAGCAGCAGCGTGACGAGCAGCGCCGACAAGACGAGCTGCATGCGGCCCGATACGGTGACGCCGAATGCATTCGCGGCCGACACGGTCGCAATCAGCGCGGCAGCCGTGACGATGACCGTCGTGTGCCCGCCGCCCGTGACGGCCGCGACGTACGCGCCGCCGAACATCGCAGCGGCCGGCGCGCCGGCCGGCACCGCGAAATAGAAGCACCAGCCGACGATCGCCGCCGCTTTCGGCCCGAATGCGCGCCGCGCGTAGGTCGAAACGCCGCCCGCGTCGGGATAACGCGCGCCGAGTGCGGCGAAGGTCGCCGCGAGTGGTCCGGACAGCACGACGAGCGCGGCCCACGCGAGCAGCGACGCCGGGCCCGCGACCTCGGCGGCCAGCGCAGGCAACGCGATCACGCCGGTGCCGAGCACCGCGCCGATATACAGCGCGGCACCCTGGAAAATGGTCAGCGAGCCCGCGTGATGTGCGGCGGGCGAGTCGGCATGCGAAGTCATCAGTGGCAGTCTCCGGAAGTCTTGTTTTGTCTGGGCGCGGGAGCCCGCGCGGGCAATCGGTCGATGCTACCCGAACGATGCCGGCAGCGCGGCCCGGCGATCAGTAGTCTGTGGATGTCAGCAGTGGCGCGCGAGCCGCAGACGCGCGTCCTCGCGCGCGGCGGGCGACAGTTCGGGCGCGTAGTGGAACGTACCCGACACGAGCGATGCGACCGGCACGCCGTCGCGGAACAGCACGCGATTGCCGGCCAGCGCCGGTACCTTGTCGCCGGGCAGCAGCGTGCCGGCGAGATTCAACGGGTCGGCGCCCGTCACGCATACGGTCTGCCCGTCACCGGGTTGCCGCCGTAGTTCGCGCAGGATCGGAATCGCCTCGGGCAGCGCGAACTGCTCGCCCGCGAGCCCGGCGACGAAACGACCGCCGCGAATCTCGCCGCGCGCTTCGAGGCGTTGCAGCACGCGCGCGAGTTCGCGCCAGCTCGGCAGCCAGTCGGCTTCGCGTTCGAGCAGCCGCCAGAACACGACGCCGTAGCGGCGCAGCAGCGTCCACGCGATATGTTCGAGCGCGTCGGGATCGGTCGCGGCCGGGCCGCGCTTCGGCGCCGGCGCATCGTCCGGCGGCGCCTGACGCTGCACGAGCGCCCAGCGGCCCGCGTCGTCCATCCCGCCGATCAGCGCACCGCCGCGTCGCGTGCGCGGCGCATAGGTCGCGCTGCGCTTGACGGCCGGCTTCAGCAGCGCGCGCAGGCCCGCGTAGCTGTCCGCATTCACGAGGCCGGCCGATACGAGTTCGCCGAGCGCCTGTTCGAGTTCGACGGGCAGCATGTGCAGGTCGTCGAGCAGCGCATCGAAGAACATTGCGCCGTGCGCGGCGAGCGCGTCGCGCACCTGCGTGGCCCTTGCGGACAGCGCCGGTTGCGCATCGGGGTCGCGCAGCGCCTGCCATGCGGCGAGGTGGCGGCGCGGCAGCAGCACGATCGGTGTCGTCTTCACGGGCGTGCCGGCCGCGCGTGCCGGCGCGCCGATGCGCGTCCACACGAGCTTGCCCGAGCGGCACAGCTCGTCGAGGCCGCCCGCCATATAGTCGGTGAGCCGCGCGGGCAGCAGCGCGTCTTCCCATGCGCTCGCCGCGGCCTCGAAGCCTTCGAGTTGTTCGACGACGGCAGCGAGCGCGTCGCGGCCGGTGCCGCGCGTGTCGGGCGTCAGGTGCTGCCAATGGAACAGGAAGCGCATGAAGTCGGCGCGTTCGACCGGTTCGATCTCGCGGCGCAGCCGCTTCACCGTATAGCGATGAATGCGCGCGAGCAGGTGGCGTTCGCACCATTCGTCCGTCGTCGCGCCCGGCGTGAACCGGCCGCGCATCACATAACCTTCGCGCTCCAGCGCCGCGAGCGCCGTCGCGATCGACGCCGGCGGCAGGCCGAGCGGTGTCGCAATCGCGTCGAGCGCAAGCGGCCCGAAGCCGGTGAGCCGCGCGCGAACCACGTCGACGAGTGCGGCATCGGCTTCCCACGGTTGCGCGCAGGCGGCCGGCACCTTGAGCGGCGGTGTCACGCGTGCGTCGGGATGCAGAGCGCGCATGCACACGAGCCGTTCGACCGGCACCCACAGCGCGGCGCCGCCCGGCGCGACGAGTTTCGTCGCGCGGCGGCGTTCCGCGAGTTCCGCGAGCCGGTCGGGCCAGCCTTCGTGTGTGTGCGCTTCGCCGTCGGCGATGCATGCGAGCGTGAGCAGCGCATCGTGCATTTCGTCGGCGTCGCGCACGAGCGGCCATGCTTCGTCGCGCACCGCATCGATCGCATCGGCGTCGAGCGCGCCGAGATCGTCGGCCGATTCGGGATCGCTCCAGCGGCGCGACTGCACGGCCTGCGTGCGGCGCTCCTCGAGCGGCGCATCGTCGAGGAACGCGTAGGGTTTCGCGTTCAGGATCTCGGCCGCGAGCGGCGACGGCGCGGGCAGGTCGCGCGCGACGAGCTCGATCGCGCCGCTTTCGATCCGGCGCAGCAGCGCGAGCCAGCCGTCGGTGTCCATCGCGTCGTGCAGGCAATCGTCGAGCGTCTGGTCGACGAGCGGGTGATGCGGTATCTCGCGTTCGCCGACGATGTTCTCGAGGCACGCGACCTGGTCCGGGAACACGGTCGCGAGCAGATCCTCGCTCTTCATCCGCTGCAGTTGCGGCGCGGTGCGCCGGCCACCCGTGAAGCGCGGCAGCGCGAGCGCGGTCGTCGCGTTCCAGCGCCAGCGCACGCCGAACATCGGCGCGTCGAGCAGCGCCTGGACCAGCACGTGCTCGGCGCTGGCCGAACGCAGGTAGCGCCACACTTCGTCGAGCGCGAAGCTGTGCGCGAGCGACAGCGACAGGATGATCGCGTCATCGGTCGCGGCGGCCTGCAGCTCGAAGTTGAAACTGCGGCAGAAGCGCTTGCGCAGCGCGAGCCCCCACGCGCGGTTGATGCGGCTGCCGAACGGCGAATGAATCACGAGCTGCGTGCCGCCCGATTCGTCGAAGAAGCGCTCCATCACGAGCGTGTCCTGCGTCGGCAGCGCGCCGAGCGCGGCACGCGTGCGAGCGAGGTAAGCGGCGATCTGGTGCGCGGCGTCGGGCGACAGGTGGAGATCGTCGACGAGCCAGCGCAATGCTGGTGCGAGTCGGCTTTCGGCGGGAGCGATCGCGGTGCCGTCGGCGTCGTTTTGCAGATCGGCTGCGGAGCCTGTTTCGACTTCCGCCCTGGCTTTCGCCTTGCTTCGCGCTCCCGTCTTGCTCACGGACTCGCCGCCCGCGCGCTTGCGTCCGCCGGCGTCGGCGTCCGCTTGCCGGTCGCCGTCGGCGAACAACCCGTCGAGCCGCGCGCGCAGCCGGCCGACCGCCGCCGACAGCTCGTCGCTGCGCCCCGGCGCTTCGCCGAGCCAGAACGGAATGTTCGGCGACTGGCCCTGCGCGTCCTCGACGCGCACGCGGCCCGTTTCCACGCGAATGATCCGGTACGACTGGTTGCCCAGCTGGAACACGTCGCCGGCCAGGCTCTCGATCGCGAAATCCTCGTTGACGGTGCCGACCTGGATGCCCTGCGGTTCGAGCAGCACCGCGTAGTCGGCCATGTCGGGGATCGTGCCGCCCGAGGTGGTCGCGGTCATCATCGCGTTGCGGCGCCCGCGCACCGTGCCGCCGACCACGTCGCGATGCAGGTATGCACCGCGCACGCCGCGGCGGCTCGTGAAGCCTTCGGCGAGCATCGTCATCACTTCGTCGAAACGCTCGCGCGTCAGCCGCGCGTACGGCGCCGCGCGCGTGAAGCTTGCGTACAGCGCGTCCTCCTGCCATTCCGCGCACGCGACTTCGGCGACGATCTGCTGCGCGAGCACGTCGAGCGGCGCTTCGGGAATCCGCAATGCGTCGAGTTCGCCGCGTTGCACGCAATCGAGCAGCGCCGCGCATTCGACGAGTTCGTCGCGCGACAGCGGGAACAGCCGGCCCTTCGGCACGCCGCCGACGTGGTGCCCCGAGCGGCCGACGCGCTGCAGGAACGGCGCGATCCCGCGCGGCGAGCCGACCTGGCAGACGAGATCGACATCGCCGATGTCGATGCCGAGTTCGAGCGATGCCGTTGCGACGAGCAGCTTCAGTTCGCCGCGCTTCAGGCGCTGCTCGGCATCGAAGCGGTGCTCCTTCGCGAGACTGCCGTGATGCGCGGCGATCGCTTCCTTGCCGAGCCGATCGGCGAGATGGCGCGCCATGCGCTCGGCGGTGCGCCGCGTGTTGACGAACACCAGCGTCGTGCGATGCGCGGCCGCGAGCCCCGCGATCCGGTCGTATATCTGTTCCCACACGTCGGTCGCCATCACGGGTTCGAGCGGCACGTTCGGCAGTTCGAGCGCGAGGTCGCGCTCGCGCGTGTGGCCCGTGTCGACGATCGTGCAGTCGCGCGGCGCATCGGCCGGCCCGCCGACCAGGAACCGCGCGACCGCGTCGATCGGTTTTTGCGTGGCCGACAGCCCGATGCGCGGCAGCGCGCGGCCGGCCAGCGCGTCGAGACGTTCGAGCGACAGAGCGAGATGGCTGCCGCGCTTGGACGATGCGAGCGCGTGGATTTCGTCGACGATGACCGAGCGCACGTTCGACAGCATCTGTCGCCCCGACGTGGACGACAGCAGCACGTACAGCGACTCGGGCGTCGTGACGAGGATGTGCGGCGCGCGCTTGCGCAGCGCGGCGCGCTCGGCCTGCGTCGTGTCGCCGGTGCGCACGGCGGTGCGGATCGCCGGCACCGGCAGGCCGAGTTGCGCGAGCGATTCGGCGATGCCGGCGAGCGGCGCGTCGAGGTTCACGTGGATGTCGTTCGACAGCGCCTTCAGCGGTGACACGTAGACGACGAGCGTCGCATCGGGAAGCGTGCCGTCGTGCGACAGCGCATCGCGCACCAGCTCGTCGAGCGCGCACAGGAACGCGGTGAGCGTCTTGCCGGAGCCGGTCGGCGCGGCGACGAGCGTCGACCGTCCGGCCTTGATGTGCGGCCACGCGAGCGCCTGCGCGCCGGTCGGCGCGGCGAACGTGCGCCGGAACCACGCGGCGACGGCCGGGTGGAACACGTCGAGCGCACTGGCGGCAGGGCGGGTAGCGGTGACGTCCATCGAAGCGTTGAAATGGGGTGCGAGTGTGCGGGCGGATCGCGTGAATCGTCAGTGTGCCAGACGTCGCGTGTGCGTGCCGGGCACTGCGGGCGGGGGAGCGCGCGAGTCGGAGATTCAGATGAGGCGCGGTGCCGGCATTTCAACAGGCGCGCGCGGGGCGGTACCCGTTCGGTTACGGGTGCCGGATCAGCGGGAGGAGGAAGTTGCGTTCGACGTGCGTTGGGTAGTTGCGCAGCCCGATCCGCGACGACACGTAACGACATGCAACTACACGCGATGCAGCCAGCCGAGCCAGTGTTCGAGCAGCGGCGCGCGCGTCCACAGCGACTGCGCGAGCCACAGCGTGCCGCCCCATGCGGCGGCCACCACGATCAGGTCGCAATGCCCGCTGTTCCACAGGTTGAGCGAGTGACGCCGCCAGATCCACGGCACGCCGAGCGGGTTCGGCCAGTCAGCGAGCAGGTGCATCACGCCGCCGCACGCGAAGCCGAACAGCGGCGCGGCCCACAGCGGATGCGGATGATGGGTGAGCCCGTGCCATCCGAGCGCAAGCAGCGCGATCCAGCCGATGCCCCAGTGCGTGACGGTGCGGTGCGTGATCCACAGGCGGCGCTTGCGGCTCCACCATGCGACTTCGAGCCAGTCGGGCGCGGTGCCGCCCGCGACGCCGGCCGCGAACGCGGCGAGCAGGCCTACGTGCCACGGGCCTGTTGTGCCGGTTTGTGCGACGAGGACGGCGGCGGCGACGCCGGCCGCGAAGCCGGACGCATGATGCGCATTGTGTGATGCCATAGGGAATGAGACGAAGAAACGTGAAGCGGCGCGTGAGTGAAAGAAAACGATGCGGCGCGAAGCGGGGCGCTATCTTCTCAGATCGGTCTGGGCAACGGGTGGCTCGTTCGCAGATTTTTTTGTGTGCATGTGTTGCATGCAGCGTAGTTCGCAACTTTCCGTTTTGTGCGTTGCGTGATGACGCGTCGTACCGCATGCCATTTCGACCGACCCGCATGCATGCTGCAGCGCCGCTGCGTGACCGGGCGCACCCACTCGAAGCGCTTTCGTGGCGCGCCGCGTGTTCGACCCTCTTTGTCCCCCTATACTACGAAACCGGCATATGGCCGTCGGCGCGCCAGCGGCTATAAGCGGATCAGGTGCTTTTCCTGCCTGAAGGAGATCTACATGGGGGACATGCAATGACTACGCTGAATCGCTTCAAATCATCCGCTGTCGTGCTTGCGACGGTGGCCGGCATCGGTTTCCTGCCGAACACGCCCGCCTATGCGAAAGGGCCGCAGCCGGCGGTCCTGACGAGCTCGGCGGTCGCGGTGGCCGACAAGTACAGCGCGGATGCCGCGGAGCGGATCTTCAAGGAAGGCGGCAACGCGATCGACGCGGCCGTCGCGATCGCATTCACGCTCGCCGTCACGTACCCCGAAGCCGGCAACATCGGCGGCGGCGGCTTCATGACGATCTACAAGGACGGCAAGCCGTACTTCATCGACTACCGCGAGCGCGCGCCGCTCGCCGCGACGAAGGACATGTACCTCGACAAGGACGGCAACGTCGTCAAGGGCATGAGCCTGTACGGCCCGCGCGCGGTCGGCGTGCCGGGCACGGTCGCGGGCATGTGGGAAGCGCAGAAGCGCTTCGGCAAGCTGAAGTGGAAGCAGGTGCTCGCACCGGCGATCCACTATGCGCGCGATGGCTTCGTCGTCGACGAGCAGCTCGCGCAGCGCGGCGTCGACGCGTCGAAGGAGTTCGGCGGAAAGACCAACTTCGACAAGTACTTCTCCGGGTTGAAGGCCGGCGTGAACTTCAAGCAGCCCGACCTCGCCGACGTGCTCACGCGGGTCGCGAACGACGGCGCGGAAGGTTTCTACCAGGGCAAGACGGCCGAGCTGATCGCGGCTTCGATGAAGACCGGCGACGGCAACGGGCTGATCACCACCGAGGATCTCGCGCAATACCGCGCGGTGTGGCGCCAGCCCGTGCAGGCGAAGTGGAACGGCTATGACGTGATCACCGCGCCGCCCCCGAGCTCGGGCGGCATCGGCCTCGTGCAGTTGCTGAAGATGAAGGCCGACCTCAAGCAGGATTTCGAGGGCGTGAAGCTCAACTCGCCGCAATACATCCACCTCGTCGCGGAAATCGAGAAGCGCGTGTTTGCCGATCGCGCGCAGTATCTCGGCGACCCGGACTTCTACAAGGTGCCGATCGCGCAACTGACCGCCGACGCATACATCGCGAAGCGCGCGGGCGAGGTCAACCCGAAGGAGCCGTCGGACACGAAGAGCGTGCAGCCGGGCCTCGGCACGACGATGCCGGAGAAAGCCGAAACGACGCACTTCTCGGTCGTCGACAAGTGGGGCAACGCGGTGTCGAACACGTACACGATCAACGGCTATTTCGGCTCGGGCGTGATTGCCGACGGCACGGGCATCGTGCTGAACGACGAGATGGACGACTTCTCCGCGAAGCCGGGCGTCGCAAACATGTTCGGCGTGGTCGGCAGCGACGCGAACGCGATCGAACCGAAGAAGCGCCCGCTGTCGTCGATGTCGCCGACGATCATGACCAAGGACGGCAAGGTGTCGCTCGTGATCGGCACGCCGGGCGGCTCGCGCATCTTCACGTCGATCTTCCAGGTGATCAACAACATCTACGACTTCAGGATGCCGTTGAAGGAAGCCGTCGGCGCGATGCGTTTCCATCACCAGCTGCTGCCGCCGAACACGATCTTCTGGGAGCCGTACCACCCGATCGAAGGCGAACTCGCGAAACAGATCGAGGCGCGTGGCTACACGCTGAAGGGGCAGGACTTCAGCGGCGACATCCAGGTGATCAAGATCGACGGCAAGACGCCGGAGGCGATGGCCGACCCGCGCGGTCGTGGCGTGACGCGGGTGATTCACTGACGGGGCGTATGCGGCCACGAATGGCGGCCGCTTGCGCATCGACGAACGCCGGGCTGATGCCCGGCGTTTTTTATTCGCGGCTCGTTCGGCGTCGCGTGCTTCGCGCGGGTACGCTGCCGATCAGGTTCGCCGGCTGGTGTTTTCCGCGCCGTTGGGCCGCGATCAGCGCCGTACGCATAAGGGCCAGTGGCGCCGCAACTACCTGATCGAAATGTCGATCGATCGCGAGCCCGGCCAGAACATTGCCATCCAGCCTCGCGTGTCGAACGCAATCTGCAGGACCTCGACGACGGACGGCACAATGCCTGGCTGGTGCCGCAGATTCGTCTCGATGAACGGGGATGCGCCGAAGTGCGCGGCGACCGCGAAGATCAGGACAGCGTAGGACAACCACAGCGCGGTCATCCCGCTCAGTGCGCAGAATGCCACGCGCCAGTTTCCGTGAAAATCGATACCAGGCCACTGGCGGTGGGGGACTCGTGGCAATCATGCTTAACCGAAGTACGATTTTCTGAATTTAACAATATTCACAATTGATTGACCGAATTGTATTGCTGCGCAAGTGTAATTCGTACTTGTCCAATATTTGTGAATTTTGTTTTCGTGTAGGATTCGGAGCGCGAAAAATACTGGAATATTTTTTGAAATTTAGATTTATATAAAATAGATAAGCCAATTTTAATGGCGTGGCATTGAATGGTCTTTTGATTGTCGACAATGTACGTTTTTTATTCTTATAAATTTTAATTGGGAATGGAAATGATAAGTCGTATTAGATTCTTCGTGGCTGCTCTGGCCTTGTCGGCCACGGTTGGTGCCCACGCCGCGGACGCCCGCGTGCAGGTACTTAGCGCTACCGTCAAAGACCAGAAGATAGCCGGCGCGTCGGTCATTCTCCAAAGGAACGGCGAGCAGTCGATTACTGCCACGACGGACACGCGAGGTCAGGCGTCGATTGATGCCAATGTGCTGTCCGACGGAGCATCGCTGATCATCATCAAGAAGGAAGGTTATTCGAATCTCGTCGCTAAATGCCCCTGTACCGATCTTACTTATGCGTTGAGCCCGGTGATGCGCAACCTGGATGGTTTGCGCGTGGTGCTGACTTGGGGGGCGACGCCGCGAGATCTTGATTCACACATGGTCTATCCGGGCAATCACATCTACTTCAGAAGCAAGCATGGCACCAGTGCGAACCTCGATGTCGACGATACCGATGGCTATGGCCCGGAAACCGTCACGCTTGAGCGCAAGCGTGACGGCGAAACCTATGTATATGCGGTACACGATTATACCGACCGTGACGATCCGGGCACGATGGCGCTTTCGCAGAGTCAAGCGAAAGTGTTCGTCTACGTAGGCGAATCGCTGGTACGCACATACTACGTGCCGCGAAATCAGCCGGGCAATCTGTGGACCGTGTTTCGCATCACTGGCGCAGGCGAGTTCCAGGACGTCAATACGATGCGCGGTGTGAGAGTGGACGCCGAAGATGTCCTGAACACGCTCTCTGACATCGGCGACGAACGCAACCGTGTCGTGGCTGACAATCAGGCGCCGATCGATTCCGTACGCGCGCGCGCGTTCAATCAGTCCGGTGAAAAGGCCTATCGCAACGGTCAGCTAGACGAGGCAATCGTTCTGTACGGTCAGGCTATCGAGCAGGATCCGAATTACGGGCAGGCTTATAGCAACCTCGGCCTGGCCTATCAAAAGGCGGGGCGCAGTGCCGAGGCGATCTGGGCCAATCGCAAGGCGATTGCACTCGCTAGCGGTGCCACCGCCGCTACGGTACGCGCGAGTTCCCACTACAACATCGGCCGGATGTACGAGTCTGCGGGGCAGTTTGCCAACGCACTGGAAAACTACCAGGCGGCTAAGCGTGAAAAAAACAATCCGGTCTACGACAAGGCCATCGAGCGCGTCAGCGCGCGTATGTAATCAACCATGCCCCCGCGGGCGGGGGCCTGTTCCCTGAGAGTTCCACATATGCACAAACGCCTTGCCGTGTTTTGTCTGCTGGTGATGGCTGGTCTGGCCCAGGCCGCCGGCCCAGGTGCAGTCGCGTCTGTAGACCGCAGTCTCTGGCCGGACTCCGTTGCGTCCCCCGCGGGTTTCGACCGGGCGTCGCGCGCAGAAGTGCTTAGCTTTGCGCACGCGTTGAGCGAGAGCGAGCGTGACGGCGACGACACGCTGCGCGATCGGCTCAAGCTCAAGCACACGCAATTCGACCAAAGCGCGCTTGATCGTGTGCGCACGATATATTGGCGCCGTCTGGCGGCGAATTACACGTTGGCATCGACCAGTTGTATGCAGAGCGAGCCATTCTGCCTTGGTCCTTTCGACGAAACGGCGTTCAGGAAGGCGGCGGCGGCTTTCACGCACGCCCCCGACGATCGCTACGCCGCGTGGCTCGTGGCGTCTCAGCGGTTCCACCGTACCTATCTGGACGAATTGCTGCGTCTCGCGTCACTGTTCCAGCGCACCAGCAGTGAAGTGGCGACCTATTCACCCGACGAACTGACCGGCAACGAGTTGGCAGACCGGCATTTCCTACTCACCTTCGACGATGGTCCCACCCGAACTGGCGGCAACACCGACAAGTTGCTGGATGCGCTGCGCAAACAACATCTCAACGCCACCTTTTTCGTGCTAGGCGAGCCGTTGCAGGCGCGGTTGCAGCAAAACGCGCCAGGTGAACTTTCTCGCACCTACCAGGGAATGTGCGTGGGTTCGCACGGCTGGCAACACAAGTCGCACAGTGCATGGCCGCAATGGCAGGACTCGGTTACACGCAGCATTGGCCTTGTCCGCAACAGCTTGCCTTCCAGCTATGTGCCACTGTTTCGGCCCCCGTATGGCCAGCGTCGCGCTGACAGTGGCGCGTTCTTTGATGCCCAAGGCTTGCGTGTGGCGCTGTGGAACATCGATTCGCAAGACTGGAGCAGCAAGATGGACGCCGATCAGGTCAAGCAGCGAGTGTTGACTCTGATGCTCCTCTGGCGTCGTGGCGTCATTCTGTTTCACGACATCCACGCGAAGGCGTGGGCCGTTGTGCCGTGGCTGGTCGAACAGACAAGTGGAACGGACCTCCAATGGGTTGACTGTCATACGTATGGACGCGTCCGCGGCTCATTCGATGGTTGACGTGCCGCGATGCCGTTCGTCCGGGGCTAGTGTGTCGACTCCGGCACTCTGACCGGTGCAGACGGTCGCGACGCGAAGCCGCATTCAACAATCGAAGCGACGCACATGGCACTGGACGCCGCGCCCCGATATGCATGGCAACCGTCACTCCAAACGCACGCCTCCCGCCGCATTGCTCTCGAGAAAACCGTCCACCGCCACCAGCGACTGTTCGTCGAGCGTGCCGAGCACGCTTTTCAGCTTCAACTGCAGCTTCAGCGCATCGAGATAGCTGTCGAACAGCTTCTGCCGGATGCCCGAGATGTCGCGCCGCAGGTTCAGCGTTTCGTACGTCGTGCTGTAGCCGACCTGGTGCGCCTTCATCGACGAATCGTACGCGAGCCGGGCGGCCTGCAGCGACTGCTGCAGCGCGCGGATGCGCTTGCCGACCGATTCGAGCGCGGACAACGCCTCGCGATGATCGGTGCCCAGTTGCTCCTCGACTTCGCGCAGCCGGTTGCGGTATTGCTCGGTCACGTGCTCGGCCTCCACCTGCCGGTAGTACACGCTGCCGCCGGAGAAGATCGGGATCGTCACCTGCACGCCGAACGCGCTTTGATGGAAGTCCGAGCGATCGGTGAGCCCGCGCAGGTTCGGATTGAGCCCGCGCGAATACGACGCGAACAGGTCGACGGTCGGCAGGTGCTCGGCGCTGACGCGTTTCGCCGCGAGCCGCGCGACCTGGACATCTCGGTAAGCCTGCCGGTACGCGGGGTTGTCCTGCGGCGCGTAGTCGCCGGACGGAATGCGCGGCGACGACCCGCGCATCGCCAGCCGCGGCCAGCGCGAGAAATCGATCGTCGAACCGAGCAGCGTCTCGTAGCGCGCGCGGCGTGCGTCGACGTCGGTCTGCGCAAGCGCCTCGTCGGATTGTGCGAGGCTGCGGCGCGCCTCGATCTCGGCCGTGTCGCCGATCGTCTTCATCCCGAGTTGCGCCATGCGCCGCGTATCGCTTTCGAGCCGCGTGAGCGCGCTCACTTCGTCGTCGGCCGACTGCAGCTTCTCGCGCGCGCTCAACAGGTCGAAGCACGCATTCGCGACGCGCAGGATCAGGTCCTGCCTCGCGACCTCGAGCTTCTGCTTCGCCGACTCCTCGTACTCGGTCGCGCGCCGCATGTCGTACAGGTAGGGCACGTTGAACAGCGCCTGCGTGACCTGCGCGGCTCCATACGCCGCGTTGCTCGAGCCGCTGACGTCGATGCCGAACAGGTTCGCGTGCGTGCCGTAGCGCCCCCATTCGAGCTGCGCGGCGGCCTGCGGCAGCATCTGCGCGCGCGCCTCGGGGAATTTCTGGCGGGCCGCATCGTATTCGCTGCGCGCCTGCAGGTAACGCGGATCGTGCACGACAGCGTACTGGTAAGCGGTGTCGAGGCAGAACGCATGCGCGTTCGCAGACATGCCGGCCATCGTTACGGCGAACAGTGTCACGGTTGCAAGTAGGGGATTCCACCTAGTCGGAAATCTTGATAGGGGATTACCCGCATCCTGCATCGCCGATCCGCGATGCGCGCGCCTCGTTTCAAACATGGCCGTCTCCGTCTCCTGCCCATGCCGCATTGCGTTGCGGCGGGATTTAAACGTTTTGAAATTGAAATTCAAACAGCGTGAATGACTACTGCCTGCGGCGCATCGTAAAACGCGCCTGTAAGAGTGTGTCCTCCATTGAATTCCGATGCGTCCGCATGATAGCCTGATTTCGGCTCGTAATCGCAGTGATTATTAGATTAACAAGTCGCTAGGGATTAAAAGCCGTTTGTCTTTCAATGAAGGTTCTTTGCATCATCTTTATTTTTTACGAGGAGAGAATGATGAAGGTCATGACGACGGAACAGGTCAGGAATGTGCATGGCGGCGGTGCGATCAGCTCGCTGGGTAGCCTCGCCGTTGACGCCGCGCCGGTGGTGACCGCGCTCGGCCAGTTCCTGCCGAGCCTCGGCAATTACCTGCAGAACCCGAAGACGTTCAATAACACCGGCAAGTAACCGCCGTGCGCGGGGAGGCGCCCCCCGCGCGAAATGCTGCGAAACAAAAGGAAAAGAATCGATCGCCGCAGTGGAAATAAAGCGAATCCGAAATATATTATTTCGGTTCGGGCGATTATCGGGAGGCAGGAGTGCCGGATTATCCCCGTAATAAAGTGAACGGCCGTCGAGTTTTCAATTGGCTGACGGCCGCAGGCATTCCGACAATATAAAGGCCATAAAAATGCGAGACATCACGGAAGATCAGGCCCGCCAGATTCACGGCGGCGCATCGCTTTACTCCAATTCGGCCGCCTATACGGTCGATCTCGTCAACCAGTCGATCGGGTCCACGCTGCAGGGCCTGATGACCCAGTACCAGACCCGCGCCGTCGAACAGTTCCGGATGTCGCTCGGCTCGTCGCGCTGAGCGGCCGGCAACACCGATCTTCCGTCGCAACCGGCCGCGCGCCGGCTGCGCCCATGCGTATCGCGCACGACCCGCCACGGGCCCGCATCGGCAGGCTCCGGCGTTGCGTTGTCGCGCCCCGGGTGCCCGACCATGCTCTTCAATACGCGTAAAGTCCGTCCGGTCCTGCAGGACGAGGTGACGGAGTGCGGCCTGGCCTGTCTCGCGATGATCGCGTCGTGGCACGGGCGCGAAACGACGTTGCGCACGCTGCGCAACCGCTATCCGGTCCGGATCGATTCCGGGCTGTCGTTCTTCGACCTGATGGAGATCGCGAACGATCTCGGCCTGCGTGCGCGCGGGCTGCAGTTCGACGCCGGCGAACTCGATGCGCTCAAGACGCCGTGCATCCTGCACTGGGGGATGAACCACTATGTCGTGCTGACGAAGGTCGGCTACGGCAGCGTGCACATCGTCGATCCCGCGCTCGGCGAGACGAAGCTGCCGCTCGCGCAGGCGCTCACGCACATCACCGGCTATGCGCTCGAACTGAATCCGGACATCGGCTTCACGCATGCGGGGCCGGCCGACCGGATCCGGCTGCGCGACTACCTCGAAGGGCTGACGGGCATCCGCAAGAGCCTCGCGATCGGCATCGCGGGCGGCGTCGCCGCGCAGCTCCTGCTGCTGCTCGGACCGTCGTACGTGCAACTGACGATCGACGAGGCGCTGAAGAAGACCGACGTCGACATCCTGTACCTGCTGACGATCCTGTTCGCGATCGTGTTCCTGTTCGACACGCTGTACGCCAACCTCGTCGGCAACATCAAGAGCTACCTGCGCAACATCGTGTCGCAGCAGTTGTCGGCGAACATGGTCGGGCATCTCGCGCGGCTGCCGATCGGGTATTTCCTGTTCCACAACACGGGCGATTCGATCTCGCGCGTGTCGTCGGTGTCGGAGGTCGGGCGGTTTCTCGTCGACGGCCTGGTCGGCGGGCTGCTCAATATCGTCACCTGCACGCTGACGCTCGTGCTGATGCTGTACTACAGCCCCGTGCTGGCCGGCATCAGCCTCGCCGGGATGGTGCTATTCGCGCTCAGCCGGCTCGCGATCCAGCCGCAGCTTCAGGACGCGATGTCGCAGATCCTCACGCGCGGCGCCGAGGCCGATGCGCTGCTGATCGAGAACATCCGCTCCGCGCATTCGATCAAGCTGCTGTCGGCCGAGACCGCGCGCAGCAGCCTGTGGATCAACGCGTTCACGCAGAAGCTGCAGGCGATGCGCCAGCAGGAGCGGCTGCAACTGCTGTTCGATGCGGTGTCGAAGGGGATCGTGCACGTCGAGCAGCTCGTGATCGTCACGTACGGCGCGTGGCTCGTGATGCACGGGCAGAGCACGATCGGCGTGATCTACGCGTTCATCCAGTACAAGAACCTGTTCGCGGACAAGTTCATCGATTCGATCCAGCTCTATGTGCGCCGCAAGGTGCTGCAGGTTCACATGGACCGCGTCGCGGACGTGCTGCAGACCGAGACCGAGGAGCCCGCGCCGGATGCGGTCGTGCGGCCGGTCGACGGTTTCGACGGCGCGCTGTCGATCCGCGCGCTGTCGTATACGCCGAAGGGCGGCAACCGCCCGATCCTGCGCGACATTGCGCTCGACGTGCCGGCCGGCGGCAAGATCGCGATCGTCGGCCGCACCGGCAGCGGCAAGACGACGCTGCTGAACCTGATCTGCGGGCTGGTCCGGCCCGAACCCGGCACGCTGTTCGTCGGCGACGTCGATCTCGCGGAAGTGAACCTGCGGCAGTACCGCAAGCATCTCGCGGCCGTCACGCAGTCCGACCAGCTGTTTCGCGGGACGATCCGCGACAACATCACGAATTTCGCGCCGGCGCCGCGGATCGGCGCGATGTTCGATGCGGCGAAGCTCGCGTGCATCCATGACGAGATCGAACGGCTCGACCATCGCTACGACACGCCGCTCGGCGATACGCAGAAATTCCTGTCGGCCGGCCAGATGCAGCGGCTGCTGATCGCGCGGGCGCTGTATTGCGAGCCGCGCCTGCTGATCCTCGACGAATTCTCGTCGAACCTCGACCAGGCGACGACGCACGAGATCTGCCGCAACGTGCTGACGCTGCCGTGCACGATCGTGCTCGTCACGCACGATGCGTCGATCCTGTCGATGGTCGACCGGATCTACCGGATGCACGACGGCGTATTGACCGATGCGACCCACGAGTGGCGCTCGGTCGAGGAGGCACGGTGATGCTCGGGCGACTCTTTCTGCTCAATCCGTTCTCGTATGCGTTCCTGGTGCGGCGCGCGGTGCGTGCCGTCGCGCTGCGCACGTCGCCCGCGCGCGGGCTGCGGCTGATGCGCTGGTGCTCGAGTGCGTGCCTGCGCTGTTTCCCGTGCATTCGCGAATCGATCGAACGCGCGGTCGCGCACATGCTGAGCGCTCACCTGAACGACGATCCGCGGCGCGTGCGGGACGTGTCTGCGGCAATCGTGCGCGAGCTGTTCGAGGCCGAGTTCGCGGGGCTCAAGCTGCGCACGCACAGCCTCGAATCGATGAAGACGATGATCGACGGGATGGCATGCGAAGGCGACGAACAACTGCAGGCGGCGCTCGCGCGCAGCGGCCCGCTGATGCTCGCCGGGCTGCACTTCGGCAACCTGATGCTGTTCGTCACGAAGCTGCGCTTCATGATCCCCGACGACCGCAAGCTGATGGTGATCCTGCACCGGGACGCACCGGGCGCGTTCTTCGACGATGCGCTGCGGCTCGTTGCCGAATATGGCGCCGGCGAGGTCGAATTCATCGACATCGAGGAACGCGTGCACCTGCGGCGGCTGATCACGAGCCTGCGGCGCGAGGCGCCCGTGTTCCTGCTGTTTTCCGACCTGCACGGCAAGTTCGGCAAGACCAACCGCTGCCGGCTCGGCGGGCGCTGGGTGCGGATGGCCGGCGGCGGTGTGAAGCTCGCGGTCGAGCAGGGGATTCCGCTGCTCGTCTCATACGCGACGGGCGTACCGTTCCGCGATCGCTGCGCGGTGCATTTCACCGAACTCGCGGCCAGCCCGCTCGCGCCGATGCTCGGCGCGGACGACGACGCGTCGCCCGTGCGCGCAACGCACCAGCGCATCGTCGACCGGCTCGAGCAGGCGCTCGTGCGCCAGCCCGAGCAGTGGCATTTCTGGGAACACTTCACGCCTTACCTGATGCCGACGCCGCTGCTCGACGCGGCCGCGCGGCGTCGCTCCTGACGAGCCTGCCCCATGCCGACCTGGAACTCCGCCCTCCGAGAACAGAAGCCGTCGCGCAAGCTCGCGCGCGGCACGACCTTCGGCACCGTGATACACGGCGTCGTCGACGTGCCGGTGTCGATGCGGTTCTTCTGCTACCTGTCGCTGGCGATGTTCGCGATGTTCGTGACCGCGCTCGTCGAACTGAGCTACGCGAATACCGAGAGCGTGTCGGGGATGCTGACGCCGCGTTCGGGGCTGATCGGCGTCAGTGCGCCGCCGGGCTGGGCCGTGCGCGACATCTACGTCGGCAAGGACCAGCACGTGAAGGCCGGCCAGCGGCTGCTGGCAGTGACGCGCGACACGAGCTTCGTCAGCCAGGCGAACAACGTGCAGGGGATGCGTGCGGCACTCGACCGGCAACGCGTCGAGGTGACGCAGCAGATCGACGCGGCGCGGCTCGAATACCGGTCGTCGGTGCAGCAGATCAATCAGCAGATCGCCGCGCAGGGCGAGAGCCGCGGGCTGATCGACCGGCAGATCCAGGACCAGAAGCGCATCGTCGACGAGTACGGCGAACGGCGCGCGCGCGTGAAGCAGCTGCTCGACGAACAGGTCGTGACGCTCGAACAGTACAACCAGGTCAACACGCAGTACCTGCAGGCCGGGCAGGCGTACCAGGACCTGCTGCTGCGCCGCGCCGAGCTCGCGAAGAACGCGATGAAGCTGCGCGGCGACCTCGACACGATGCAGAGCAAGTACGACGGCGCGAACGCGGAACTGAAGATCAAGCAGGAGGAGCTGAACGCGAAGGAATACAACATCGACGAGAACGTGAACCAGGTGCTGTACGCGCCGGCCGACGGGCAGATCGTGCGGCTCGACGTCGTGCAGGGCGGCGTGATCGACCCGCCGGGCACGCGCGTCGTCGAGATCCTGCCCGCGAAGGCCGACGGGCTGATCGCCGAGGTCTACATTCCGTCGTCGAAGGCCGGCTTCGTGAAGAAGGGGCAGGAGGTGAAGGTTGCGTACGCAAGCTATCCGGTCGAGAAGTTCGGCACGTATCGCGGCAAGGTGCTGTCGATCTCGCCGGTCGCGTTCTCGGCAAAGGAGCTGAACCTGCCGGGCGATGCGGCCACGCCGCAGACCTACTTCAAGACCTGGGTCGAGCTGGCCGACCGCGCGCCGTCGTTCGACGGGCGGCCGCTGTCGCTGCGGGCCGGGATGATGCTGAAGGCCGACATCGTGCTCGAACGGCGCAGCCTGCTCGAATGGCTGTTCGAGCCGCTGTACCGGATCCGGCAGCGCCTGTTCGGCGTGCCGGCCTGAGCCGATGACGCTTCGCGACTCATGCTGCCGCCGCGCGCGGCCGGGCTCCGCGCGTCCGCTGTCGCGCTGGCTCGGCGCGACGCTGTTCGCGTGCGCGGCCGCCGCGCACGGCGCGCCGCAGCCGGACGGCGACGCAGCGCCACGCTGGCAGGCCGGCGCCGACGGGATCGGCTTCTGGCCGGGCGGCGACGCGGACGGGTTCGATGCGAGCGCGTGGGCGACCGATGCCGGGCCGGCGCGCGGCGGGCGCGACGGTGCGGTCGACGCGCCGCAGCCCGCCGTGCCGCTGACGGCGCGCAAGATCACGCTCGGGCAGCGTGCCGACGGGGCGGGGCGCGCATGCGCCGCCTCTCGGGACGACGGCACGGACGGCATCGGCTTCGACGAAGGCGGTGCGGTTGCCGGCTGCGATCCGTCCGCCGCGCACGATGCGGCGGACGACACGCCGGCGCGCGGCGTCGTTCACGCCGACCGGATGCCGTACGAGCTGCATCCGGTCGATCCGTCGCGGCTGCCCGATCTGCCGGCGGCCCAGGCGCCGCCTTTGCTCGAGCAACTGATGGGCGACGACCGCAACATGGTCGGCCTCGGCTGGCACTTCGTCGGGACGACCGGCCGGTCGACGCCCGTGACGACGCACACCGACGCGCTCGGGCTGAACAGCTTCCAGAACCAGGGGTCGAGCCTGTCGCTCGGCAATACGAACACGCTGGCGTTCACGCTCACGCATTTCTTCTCGGAGAACTGGGCGGCCGAACTCGGTGGCGGCATTCCGCCGGTGCTGACGCTGCGCGGGCACGGCAGCATCGCGCTGCCGCTCGACCGCATTTTTTCCGGCGTCCACGGGCGCTTTCCGCTGATCGATCTCGCGAACCCGCAAAGCAACCCGCTCGCGACCACGCGCGCATGGCTCGGGTCCGTCGTGTTCAAGTACTACCTCGGCGAGCGCGACGATCGTTTTCGTCCGTTCGCCGGCATCGGCATCAGCTATACGCGCTTCACGAACACGAACCTGAATCCCGTGTTCCAGCGCAAGCTCGCGTCGCTCGGCGGGCTGCTCGCGGCGGGTGCGGACATCGGCAGCCTGCAGTCGCTGCTGCTCGATCCGGCGCTGTTCCAGCGGATCTGGGATGCCGGCGGCGACTTGCTGCTGTCAGGGAAGACCAACGTGTCCGCGAAGGTGAAGAGCGTGTGGGAGCCGGTGTTCACCGTCGGCGCGAGCTACCAGATCACGCGCCAGTTCTGGATCACCGGGATGGTGACCTACATCCCGTTGCGTACGAAGATTACGCTCGACATCAGCCAGCCGAACCGGACGCTCGCATCGAATACGTTCGACATTTCGGCGAACCCCGTGCTGGCCAGCGTGCTGCTCGCATTCCGCTTCTGACGGGCCAGGGCCTGAACAGCCGGTTTTCATCAATTTGACGCGCGACACTGGGATAATGGCAAAGTTTGCCTGCGTCAATGATGGAAGGAGGCCCCATGGGCGAAAACGATACCCGCACCGAGACCGACGACGTCGCCGATATGGAATCGATGGAAACGCGCCAGCGCCGTTTCGAGGAAGATCTCGTCGACGCGTACGACGAAGAACTCGAGATGGAGCTCGACGATCGCCGCTTCGACAATGGCGAGGACCTGCTGTTCTCGCCGGAGCGTCGCGAAGCGCGCAAGGAGTATTTTCGCGAGCTGTTCCGGCTGCAGGGCGAACTCGTGAAGCTGCAGGACTGGGTCATGACCACCGGGCACCGGCTCGTCGTCATTTTCGAAGGGCGCGACGCGGCGGGCAAGGGCGGTGTGATCAAGCGCATCACGCAGCGCCTGAACCCGCGTGTCTGCCGGGTCGCCGCGTTGCCCGCGCCGAACAACCGCGAGCGCACGCAATGGTACTTCCAGCGCTACGTCGCGCATCTGCCGGCCGGCGGCGAGATCGTGCTGTTCGACCGCAGCTGGTACAACCGCGCAGGCGTCGAGCGCGTGATGAATTTCTGTACCGACGACGAGTACGAGGAGTTTTTCCGTTCGGTGCCCGAGTTCGAGAAGATGCTCGTGCGCAGCGGGATCCAGATCGTCAAGTACTGGTTCTCGATCACGGATCACGAGCAGGAGGTGCGCTTCCAGGCCCGGATCGAGGATCCGCTGAAGCAGTGGAAGCTGAGCCCGATGGACCTCGAGAGCCGCCGCCGCTGGGAGGCCTATACGGCCGCGAAGGAAGAGATGCTGCAGCGCACGCATATTCCCGAGGCGCCGTGGTGGGTCGTGCAGGCGGTCGACAAGAAGCGCGCGCGGCTGAACTGCATCCACCACCTGCTGGGCCAGGTGCCGTATCACGACGTGCCGCGCTCGGCAATCGATCTGCCGCAGCGCGAGCATCACGAGGATTACATCCGCCGGCCGGTGCCGGACACCATGATCGTGCCGGATATTTACTGAGCGGTTCCGGCAGGTTCACGGTTGACGCAACGCGCCGCTTCATGCGGCGCGTTTTTTTGTTGGGTTCGGCAAGCGTGCGTGATGGCGGGTTTTATCGTCTTTCAATGTTTCGGATCGACCGTGTCGAAAGCGTTCCGAAACGTACGCGATGCCAACCGCTCAGGCACTTCGCCACGAGCGCTTCACAGCTCCGGAAACCCCGACCGCCCCTGCGTCAGATCGAACAACTCGGTTCTCGCATCGGCCTCGGCGGTCTCCGGCAGCTTGATCACGAGCTTCACCGTCATCCCGTACGCGCTGTCCACCAGTTCATAACCTGCCTGTTCCACCCAGCGGCGCACGCGCGCCTCGTCCGGGTAACCCATCTCGATCGCGAGCCGCGTCTGGCGGATGCGTTCGACGCGCTCGGCATCGAGCAGCGCCGACGCGATCGCATCCGTGTACGCGCGCACCAGCCCGCCCGCGCCGAGCTTCACGCCACCGTAGTAACGCACGACCGCGCCCAGCACGCCGTCGAGATCGTGATGGCGCAGCACTTCGAGGATCGGCCGGCCCGCCGTGCCCGACGGCTCGCCGTCATCCGACATGCCCGACTGGCCGCCCGCCAGCAGCGCCCAGCATACGTGGGTGGCCGACGGATGCTCGTCGCGCAGGCGCTGCAGCACCTGCATCGCGGCGTCGCGGTCGTCGACGGGTATCGCGTATGCGATGAAGCGGCTCTTGCGGATCTCGAGCTCGGTCGTGCGGGAAGCGGATAGGGTGTAAGTCACGTTGATCGTCATGGGCAAGCACGACCGATGCAATCGCGTGCCCGTATTCCGGGTGTTGTCTGGATCGGCCGCGGATGCGCGGCGCGTGTCGAAGCATACCGCGTGCGAGCCGGGAGGGCGGCGAAACGTCCGGCGAACGCACTTCCGTTCGGCAGCCGGCGCGCATGCCGATCCGTCGATACCGCGTTCGACGTCAACGCACGCCCACCGACGACCGCAGCGCCGCGCCCAGCGTGCGCAGCGCCTGCCGGGCCCGCGCATCGGTCAGGTTCGAGTAGAGCACGACATCGCGCGTCGGCAACGGCGGCAGCCCGTATCGCACGCTCACATCGACCGTACCGGCGGGCGCCACGCGATGCCCGAGCGCCGCGACGGCCAGCCCCGCGGACACCGCCGCGCCGATCGTCGCCACGCCGCCGCCGACAAAGACTTCCGTCCATGCGATGCCGGCTTCGTCGAGCGCACCGACCGCCATGCGGCGCACGCTGCAGGGCTCGGCCTGCGTCGCGAGCCGCAGCGGTTGCGGCGGATGGTACTCGAAATCGGCCGCGGCCATCCAGCCGAACGACTCCGCCAGGATGGTTTCGCCGTCCAGCCGCCGGCTGTCGTGCTGCAGCGCGACGGCCGCGTCGAGCTGGCCGCGGTCGAACGCATCGAGCACGTCGCGCGACGCGGCGACGCGAATCTCCAGCACGAGCCCCGGCTCGGCCTCGCTCATGCGCCGAAGCAGCATCGGGAGATCGGCGCCGACGACATGGTGACTGACGCCGATCACCAGCCGCCGCTGGCCGGTGCCGAACGCGCCGACCGCACCCTGGTGCGCGGCCACGAGTTCGCGCGCCGGTTCCAGGAACGCGGTGCCGTCGGCGGACAGGCGGACCTGCCGCGGCGTGCGCTCCAGCAGGCGGCGGCCGAGACCGTCTTCGAGGCGCTTGATCTTCAGGCTTACCGCGGACTGCGTCGTGTCCATCGCCTCGGCGGCCCGGGTGAAGCTCTTGAGGTCGGCGGTCAGCACGAACGCCTGCACGGCTTCGATGTCGAGTGTTTTCATCGCGCGCTTATCCATTTCTGAATCGAATCATTGAAATATTCTGCCATCGTATTTTCAAATGATTCAAGGTCTTCTACGCTGTTCCCAAGCCGTCCGGAATTCCCGCGTTTCTTTCGCCAGGAGTCGATCATGCTGACCGCGTACTACGTGCACCGCCTGCCGGCGGACTACGACCTCGACATCATCCGCAACCGCGTCCGCGAACGCGGCAGGCTCTGGGACGACACGCCGGAACTGGTGTTCAAGGGATTCCTGCTGCGCGAGGCCGGCCGCGACGGCGCGACCGAAAACGGCTATGCGTCGCTTTATCTGTGGCGCAACGACCGCGCATTCGCCGGGTTCGTGACGGATGGCCGCTATCGGGTCGTGACGGACAGCTTCGGGCGCGCGCCGATCGACGTGCAGGTCGCGCTCGACGCGCGCAAGGGCAGCACGTCGACGGGGCGTTTCGCTCGTCTCGAAGCGCTCGATATTCCGGCGGATGCCGACCTCGACGCGACGCTTGCACGGGAGATCGCGCGCAACCGCGAAGCGGCGGCGCGGCCGGGTGTCGTCGCGGCCGCCGTCAGCCTCGATCCGCTGCGCTGGCGGCTGACGCGGATACTCGTCACCGAACACGAACCGGACGACGGCGGTGCGGGCACGGTGTACCAGGTCTTGCATCTGGCCAAACCGTTGCTCGACACGCTGGAAGGGAGCGGCGCGTGATGGCCGGCGTGGTGTCGCGATCGCGGGCCCGGCCGGTGGCACGCGGCCGATCGCCCGGCGGGGCGGGCGATGGGCCATCGACGCGATTGCCCGCCGGCCTCGCGGTCGCGGCTCATCTGGCAGGCGTAGCGGCCGGGATAGCCGCCATCGCCGTGCTGACGACGTTGCTGGCGCTGATGGTCCGGTAACGATCGTCAGCGGGCGGGCAAGCTCGGGGCATCCGGGAACAAGCAGACAAGGCGAGATGCGATGCAGCAGTCGCGCCGTCGCATGACCGGAAGCGCCGCACGCGATACCCGCGGCGCTTCCGGCTGTGTTACATCGCCGCTCAGTTACCCTGCAGCCGGATATCGCGCGACGACGCACCGACATACACCGTCCCGCCCGGCACAACGCGCCAGCCGTTGCGCGACGTATCCCACACGCTCTGCATCCGCGGCGACACCGTGACGTGAACGTGCCGCGCCTCGCCCGGATTCAGCCGGATCTTCTCCCAGCCAACCAGCCGCTTCGGCGGTTCGTCCTTGTACGGCACGCCGAGATAGACCTGCGGCGTTTCCGCACCGGCGACGCGCCCGTCGTTGCGCACGGTGAACGCGACGCTCAGCGAGCCGTCCCATTGCTTCGACACCGACAGCCCCGAATACGCGAAGTGCGTGTACGACAGCCCGTAGCCGAACTCGAACATCGGCTTGATGTTGCGCGCGTCATACCAGCGATAGCCCATGTTCAGCTTCTCCGCGTAGACGGGATCGTTGTCGAACGCGCCGTTTTGCCCCCACGCCGGCGAATCCTGGTCGCGCGCCGGGAACGTGACGGGCAGCTTGCCGGACGGATTGACGGCGCCGAACAGCACGTTCGCGATCGCCTTGCCGCCGGCTTCGCCCGGATACCACGCCTCGACGATCGCGGACACCTGGTCCTTCCACGGCATCAGCACCGGATTGCCGCTCTGGACGACGACGATCGTATGCGGATTCGCGCGCGCGACGGCTTCGACGAGCGCATCCTGGTTCGACGGGTTCGCGAGGCTCAGGCTCTGCAGATCGCCGAAATCCTCGCCGGCCGGCTGCGCGACCACGACGATTGCGACGTCCGAGCGGCCCGCGAGCGCGGCGGCCTGGTCGATTTCCTGCTGCGTGTATGCGCGGAACGGCGACTGCTGGTCGCTGTTGCCCGCGTACGTGACCTGCGCGGCCGGCGCGAGCGCGCGGATCGCCGCGACGATCGGCACGTCGACCTTCAGCCACGGATTACGCCACCAGCTGCAACCCGTCGACGATCCGAACGTCAGGCCGCCGCAGCCCGCGAACGAACCCGTCACCGGGTCGCGCGTGTTGCCCGAGCCGCCGCCCGACAGCACGGCCGCATCGGCATGGCCGCCAATCACGGCAATATGCGACAGCGCGGACGCGGCAAGCGGCAACTGGTTGCCGTCGTTCTTCAGCAGTACGATCGACTGCTCGGACGCCGCCTGCGCAAACCGGTTCGCGGCCGCAAAATCGATCGTGCCGCCGCCCTTGGCCGGATCGTCCATCACGCCGACGCGAATCATCACGGCGAGCTTGCGGCGCACCATGTCGTCGAGGCGCACGGTCGACACCGAGCCGTTCGCGATCGCCTGCTTCACGGCCGCCGGCGTCAGGTACACGGTCGGCCCGACGTCCTCTTCCTCGTCGAGCCCGGCGTTGATCGCGGCGGCGGTGCTGTGCGCGGCACCCCAGTCGGACTGCACCTGGCCCTGGAAGCCCCATTCGTTCTTCAGCACGTCGTTCAGCAGGTGATTGTTCTCGCACGCATACGCGCCGTTCAGGCGGTTGTAGCTGCACATCACGCTGCCGGGCCGCCCGCGCTTCGCGGCGATCTCGAACGGCAGCAGGTACAGCTCGCGCAGCGTGCGTTCGTCGATCTGCGTGTTGCCGCCCATCCGGCCGTGCTCCTGTTCGTTGCCGGCGTAGTGCTTGATGGTCGCGATGACTTTCTGCCGCTGCGTCGCGAGCGTGCGTTCGGCGAGCAGGTCGCCGGCGAGCAGCGGATCCTCGCCGAGATACTCGAACAGGCGGCCGCCGCGCGGTTCGCGCGCGAGATTGGTGCCGCCGGCGAGGCCCATGCCGAACCCTTGCGCGCGCAACTGGATCGCGACCTGCTTGCCGAAGTCGTACGACAGGCGGCGATCCCAGCTCGCGGCGACGGCGATCGTCGCGGGGAACGTCGTGCTGGCCTGCGACGTGCTGCCGGAACCGGTCGCCGAGTCGACCATGTTGAGATCGGGAATGCCGAGCCGCGGCACGCCCTGGATGTAGCCGGCGCCACCACCCGGCACCTTCGACATTTCGTATTGCGAATGAATGAACTGAAGTTTTTCGTCGAGCGTCATCTTGCGCACGAGCAGGTCGGCGCGTCGTTGCGCGCCGGCCGACGCGAATGCGTCGGTGGCGTCGCCCTGCGAGTTGAAATCGGCGTTGCCCGCGTACGCGGTGGTGCAGAGGGTCGCTGCCAGCACGACGGCCGGCCAGAGTTTGTCCCGCATGTTGCTCTCCATGATCGTATTGCTCGTTGTTCGGATGATGTCTGGAGCTGCGCACGCCCGGTGGATTCGCACCGGACGCATTCGGCTGGCGATGCAGGGTGGTTGCGCGTCGGCATGCCAGGTCAGGCGGGGAATCGTTACGACCGGTTGGGCTCGACCGGTCAACGCGGGCGGCGACGCGCAGGCCGTCCGACGCTGCCGAATCGGATGTAGCGACTCTCAGCAGGGACTAATGGTATGAATGTAGTTCGACTACAGCATCGGTGTTTCTACCGATACGTACGATCTTTATTCGGAACGGTCGCGCGACGCGACGAAAAGGCGGTCATCGTTCCCGATTGTGGCTGTGCAGCAGGGTAAGAAGTGCCTGTGTGCGGCCGTTTGCGCAGGGAGTGTTGCGACGCGGCAAGTGCGATTCGTTGCGTGCGCATCGAATCGACGGTGCCTGCCGTCATCCGGCGGTGCGGGATCCTGGGTCGCGTGCGGTGCGCGGATCGGACGGCTTGCGGGCGCGGGCGAGCGGATTGGCGATGTAGCGGATCGCCCGGTCGCTGAGCGTCGACGACGGCAGCAGGCACGCGAGCGACAGCCCGGCGACGGCCAGCTTCTTGAACGGACGCCAGAACGGATTGCGCAGCACCGTATGCCAGTAACGGCCCGAATCGGACAGGAACCAGCGCCAGCGGCGCGCGAGCGGCGCGCGGTACAGCGTGCTCGCGAAGCGCGCCTTTTCGATCGAGAAATCGAACGGCTCGCCCGGCAGCGCTTCGTGAAGCCGCGAGCCGGCAATCGCGCGCAGCGTCGACCATCGGCGTTCAGCCTTCAATGCACCCGTGGCTGCGTCCTCCGCATTGGCGAATGCGAGATCGGCGGTGTCGCGGTTCGCGTTGCCGGCTGCGTCGTATGTGGCCGACTGGTGAACGCGATAACCGCCGAGCGGCGCGTCGATCATGTGAACGGCGCCGAGCAGCACGATCCCGTAGATCGCATAAAAATCGGCACCGTGCAGATTGTCGGCCGTGACGGGCACCGGGAAGATGCGCCTGAGCGCGTCGCTCCGGTACGCGTTACCCGACGCGGGCGGCGACGGATACAGCCAGCCCGCGCGCAGCAGGCGTCCACAATCCGTGTCGACGCCCGATTGCGGGACGGTGACGCCGGTTGCGGCGCCGTCGCGCGTGATCACGTCGAGCCGGAAATGCACCTTCACGAAGTCGCCGGACGCGAACGCGGCCAGCACGCGGGCGGTCGCGTCGGGGTAGAGCAGGTCGTCCGCGTCGAGCAGGATCACGTACCGGGTCGCGACATGCTCGAGCGCGCGGTTGTACGCAGCGACCTGGCCGCGGTTCTCCTGGAAGACCGACGCGATGCGCTCCCCGTACGAGCGGATGATGTCTCGGGAATCGTCGGTCGATCCGTCGTCGATCACGAGCACGCGGATGCCGTTCGCGGTCTGTGCGAGCGCGGAATCGATCGCGGCGCGCAGATAGGCGCCGTGATTGTAGTTGCAGATTGCAATGGTCAGGTCTGCCATGAGCAGCTCCCCGGTGAAGCGGGTTCGAGTGTTCCGGCGCGGGCGGCGCGGGCGGCTCGCACCGCGCGGTCGTACGGCTGCACGCTAGCGGCGCGCAACGGAGCTGCCGAGCAGCGGAATGCCGGCGCGATAGACCACGGCCGCGAGCGCGGCGGCAACTGCGGCCTCCGCGAGCAGCACGGCGGCGGCGGCGCCCAGTTCGGCGAAATACTTCGCGAGCACCGGCAGCAGCACGATGTTCAGGATGCCGGACGACATCAGGATGCGCGTGAAGGCCGTCTTCATGCCGAGCGGCAGCATGGTCTGCACGCCGAACAGGTCGGTCATGCCGGCCATGAACGGGATGAACGCCATCCAGCGCAGCACGTGAACCGTCGGTTCGTACGACGGGCCGTACAGGATGCGCACCGCAAGCGGCGCACCGAAGAAAATCACGAGCGAGATGCCGAGCACCATCACGACCTGCACGACGAACAGCTTGCGCAGGAACGAGAACGCGTCGTTGCGCGCGTGCCGCATCAGGTAGCTGATGCGCGGATAGGTGGCGGCCTTCAGCGGCTGGAGCATGCTGAGCGCCGCGCGGATCAGCTTGTCGCCGGCGGCGAAGTAGCCGGCCGCGACGTTGCCCGACACAAAGCCGAGCAGCACGGTGTTGGTCGATGCGTAGAACGCGATCGACGTCGATGCGAGAAACACCTGCCAGCCGCCTTTCAGCGATTCGGCAATGTCGGCAACGCCGACGCGCACGAAGTCGATTTCGCGATGGAGATACAGGTAGACGGCCAGCGCGATCGCCGACAGCACCGGCACGGCGGCGTTGACGATCATCGCGCGATCGATGTCCGCCGGGCTGTGCACGACGGCGAACATCGCGGGAAGGCTCAGCACGCGGCCGACGAACAGGATCACGCTGAGCGCGCGCAGCTTCTCCATGCCCTGGAAATACCAGCCGGGCGTGAATGCGACGCCGGCCACCATGCCGAACCCGATCAGCAGCAGGTCGCGGTCCTCGCCGAAGCGCCCGATCACGAGGGTCAGCACCACCAGCACGACGAAGCAGACGGCTGCGATCCCGATCTGCGCGTACAGCGTCGCCCAGAAGATGCGCGAGCGTTCGGCGCGATCGTCGCGGGCGAGCGCGATGCGTGGCGTCGCGGTCAGGTCGAAGCTGTAGCTCGTGCAGTTGGTGAGATACGCGATGACCGCGAGCGAGAACGCGAGCTGGCCATAGCCTTCCGGGCCCAGCGCATGCGTCAGCAGTGGTGCGATCAGCAGCGGCACCGCATACATCGAAATCTGCAGCGTCAGCAGCAGCAGGAAATTCTTCTTGAGGTTTGACATTCGCTCGGTCGGCGCCGTTGGGTGTCGCATGGCGGCGGGTTGCGTGCTGCCGTGCGGACGCGCGGCCGGTCGGCGCTGACCCGGCTGCGAGGATTCGCGACCCGTTCCGGCGATGCCGGCACGGCCACATCGTATGGCGGCCATGATACGGGCCGTGCGACGAGGCATTGTTCGCGAGCCTACCGTACGCGGATTCCGTTCGCACGAGCGGAACGAATCGCGGAAGGGCGCGCCGTGTTGTATCGCCGCGGTGATGAATGCATTTGTAAGCTGGCGCACCGAAGGCGGATCGGGCCGAATGATCTAATCAGACGCACTGTTTCGTCCGTCGCCGAAAGGATGCAGGCGGCGCTTGCGACCGGCAGCACGACCGGCCCGCGAGCGGATGAAGCCGGTGCAACGCGGCGAAGGTCACGCATGCCGGCCGGCGCGCGCTTGCGCGAAACCGGTTCGTGCGTGGGGCAGTGCGGCACATGGAAATCGGCGAGCGGGCCGCGCAGGGGCGCGGCGGAGGGCTGCAGCCGGTCGTCCTGCCGTCGCCGGCCCGCCGCGGGAATTGCGCAGCCGCGCATGCCGGTGGAGCCGCCGGCGCGTGTGCGCATGGAATAACAAATACCGATCCGAGGAGTACCGAGTGAAACCGATAACGTTCGGCAGTTGCGTGGGGTGGCTGCACGAAGGACAGACGGGACAGGGCGTGATCCTGTGCGAATCGCTGGGCCACGAGGCCGCGTGGACGCACAAGCTCATGCGGGCGATCGCGGAGCGACTCGCCCGTGCGGGCGTCACAGTGTTGCGGTTCAACTACCCGTGCGCCGGCGACTCGGCGGGCGACGATCTCGACGCCGGGCGACATGCCGCCAGCATCGACAGCATTCATCGCGCGATCGACCTGCTGCGCGACGAAGCCGGTGTGACCGCGCTGACGCTCGTCGGTCTCCGCGCGGGCGCGCTGTTCGCGATGCTGGCTGCCGCGGGCGCGGGCCGGCACACGTCGCCGCGCGTCGAGGCGATGGCGGCGCTGTCGCCGGTCGTGCGCGGCCGTGCGTACCTGCGCGAGCTGTCGTTCGTGCATCGTCAGTGGCTCGATACGACGCCGCCCGCGATCCGTGTCGCGCACCGCGACGAACCGTGCATGAACGTGCTCGGGCATCGCTACCCGGCCGATTTCGTCGATGCGCTGAAGGCAACCGATCTGTGCGACGTCGTGCGCGACGCGCCGGCGCTGCCCGGCGCGATGCTGCTGATCCAGCCGGAGCAGGGCGACGGCCCCGCGTTGCGCGACGCGTTGCTGGCGCGCGGCGTGGACGTGACATGCGAGCCGTTCCGCGAATGGCCGACGACGATGCTCGACGGCACGCGTTCGCACCTGCCGCACGCGGCGATCGACACGCTGGTCAACTGGATTGTCGAGCGCGCGCCGGATGCGGCCGTGGCCGCTGACGTTCCATCGCGTGCGGTCGGCGCGTGGAACGGCGAGTCGGGCGTTGCGCTCGACATGAGCGACATGACGGAGCAGGTCGTCGCGGTCGGCCCCGGCCGGCTGGTCGGCGTGCTGTGCCGGCCGGCGGAGACGCGGCCGGCAGCGCCGGTCGGCCCGGCGCTCGTGATCGCGAACACGTCGACGAATCCGCGCAGCGGCGAAGGGCGCTTCGGCGTGCGCATCGCCCGCGCACTGGCGCGGGCCGGCGTGACGACGTTGCGGATCGACGTGACCGGCGTCGGCGACAGCGGGCCCGGCGCGCCGGACGACCAGTCGGGCGTCGTGTATTCGCCGCAGGCGATCGACGACGTCGCGGCCGCCGCGGACTGGCTGCGCGCGATCGGCCATCCGGACGTGATCGCGGCCGGCATCTGCTCCGGCGCGTACGCGGCGTTGCATGCGGCGGTGAAAACGGCTTCGCTCGGCGGCGTGATCGCGATCAATCTCGCGCGCTTCGTGTGGCCGGCCGGGCTCACGCTCGAAGCGGCGCAGAAGCAGCGGATCAATTCGGTGCGCGGCTACTGGCTGTCGGTGCGTGACTGGCGGCGGTGGAAGCGGCTCGTCGTCGAGCGGCGCGACCTGCGCCCGATCCTGCGCGCGGTGGCGGCGAACGGTATCGCGCGCATCAGCGTGCCGGTGAAGGCGGCGGCCGCGCGCGTCGGCTGGAAGCCGCGCGCCGATACGCCGCGCGGCGTGATGCGCGAACTCGCGCAGCGCAACGTGTGGACGATGCTCGTCTACGGCGCGCTCGATCCCGGCATCGACGACGTCCGGCGCCACTTCGGCGCGGTCGAGCGCGCGTTTCGGTGCTCGCGCCACGTGCGCGTGCACCTGATGCCGCAGGTCGACCATGCACTGTACGGCGCGGCGGGAACGGCCGCCGTGATCGATCTCTGCACGCAGGCGCTGGGCGGCGATCCGGGTCGGCCGGCGGTACGCGTGGCCGATCCGTCGGCACCTGACGCAGCCGGGCGGCCGTACGCGAACGTATCGGTCGGAAGTTCGTGACACGCATCGCGTCGCGGTCGCGCGGATTACGGGGTGCGATCCCCGCTTCGTATGAAGATCGACGTTCGGTGGGCTCGCTCACAGACACGCCGGTCGCGGCGGTGTCCAATCCTGCATCGGTGCATGCGTCGTCATGCCGGCGCATGACGGGCGCATGACCGGCCGGACCGCATCACTCCGGATCGCCCGGCTGCGCGTAGGGCGATGTCGTGTACGGCGAAGCGTACAGCGTGTCGCTGTGCCACGCGTCGTCGGCGGGCGCACTGGCCGTTTTCGGGCGGCTCGGCCGGCCCGGCACGAGCGGACGCCGCAGCGTGCTGCGGGCGCGCGAGGCCGGTTCCTCGGCGGTGCGGATGCCGGGAAGCGCAAGGTTCGGTGCCGCGCCATCGGATGCCGACACTGCGACGCCGGCAGTCGTGGTTTGCGCCGAACGTTGCAGCGGGACCGGCGCGACAAGCGCGGACGATGCGAAGGCCGGCGCGTCGGCCGGGTCGGAGCGCACGGATTGCGCCGCGGCGGCGCATGCGAAACCGGCCGACAGGATGCAGACGAGCGACGAAAGCGACGAAGAGCAGTTCATGACGAATCGTACGGAATGACGTGCGGTAACGAGGGAGGCGCGGCGCCGTATGGCGAGCCGCGCTGGCAAGCGTAATGCCGGAGCTCGCCGCGTTTGGCGGGTTACCGCACAGTTTCGGAAGGACACCATGTCAACGACGACGCAGAAGGAATCGACGACCGGGAGGCTGCGGCCACGCATGCGCTGGCTGTCGCGCGTGGCGCTGGCGGCGACCGTGTGCGCGCTGAGCGCGTGCGCGCTGTCACCGGGCATGACGTATCGCGCGCCTGCCGAACGCGACGCGAATGCGCGCGTGGGTGCCGACGCATCGGGTTCGGGCGGCCTCGACGGCGTTCAGAACGTATCGGGCGAGGATCTGATCGAGATCACGCCGGCGTTCGTCGAGCGGCAGCATGCGGCACAGTCGGCCAGCGTCGACGCGGAAATCCGCCAGCTGTTCGGCAAGCCGAAGCCGTACGTGATCGGCCCCGGCGATGTGCTGAGCATCGTCGTGTGGGATCACCCGGAACTGAACCTGCCGACGACCCAGACGACGGGCGGCGGCGACGGCGTCGGCGCCAGCTCGGTCGCGACCGGTTATACGGTGGACGCGAGCGGCAGCGTGCAGTTCGCCTATGCGGGCCTCGTGCACGTGGCAGGGCTGACCGAGGCGCAGGCGCGCGCGGTGCTGACGAAGCGGCTCGGCGAATACGTGCGCAAGCCGCAGATCGCGGTGCGCGTCCAGGCGTACCGCAGCAAGCGCGTCTATCTCGACGGCGAAGTGCGCACGCCGGGGCTGCAGATCGTCAACGACATGCCGATGACGCTGCCCGAGGCGATCGACCGCGCGGGCGGTTTCACCGCGACGGCCGACCGCTCCCAGGTGTCGGTGACGCGCGGCGACAAGACCGTGATGGTGAGCCTGCCGGCCATGCTGGCCGCAGGCATCAACCCGACCAGCATCCTGTTGCACGACGGCGATCTCGTGCGCGTGCGCGCGGCGAGCGACAGCAAGGTGTTCGTGCTCGGCGAAGTGTCGCGTCCGGCGACGCTGACGCTGACCGACGGCCGGATGAGCCTCGGCGAAGCACTCGGCGACACGGGCGGCGTCAGCCAGTACACGGCGGACGCGCGGCAGGTGTACGTGGTGCGGCGCGGGCCCGGCAACCGGCCGCAGGTCTATCACCTCGACGGGAGCGCGCCGGCCTCGTTCGCGCTGGCCGACCGGTTCCCGCTCGAGCGTCGCGATGTCGTGTTCGTCGATGCGTCGTCGCTGGTGCGCTGGAGCCGTGTCGTCAACCTGCTGATCCCGTCGTCCGCGCAGGGCGCGCTGACGGCCAAGGCCATTTCGCCGTGAACCTCGTGACCGATTTCGCGACCGCGACCGCGACCGCGACCGCGACTCGTCGCGCCTACGGGACTGATCCTGCATGAACTCCCTGACCCTGCCTGACCCGCACGAAGGGCCCGCGTTGCGGCCGTCCTATCCGTACCGCCGCTACTGGACCATGCTGGTCGGCGGCCGGCGGCTGATCCTGTGCACGGCGGTCGCGGGCGCGCTTGCCGGGGCCGTCTATGCGCTTTGCGCGCGCCCCGTCTACCGGACCGACGTCCTGTTCCAGGTCGAGCAGAGTCCGACCGAATCGAAGCCGAGCTCGCCGCCGGGCGATCCGTCGTCGGTGTTCGACCTGAAGACGGACGCGTCGACCGAGATCGAGGTGCTGAAATCGCGCGCGGTGATGGCGCGGGCGGTCGACGATACCAACCTGGCCGTCGATGCGCGACCGCATTACCTGCCGATCATCGGCTGGCGGTTCGTGAACGCGGCCGACGGGCTGTCGTCGCCGCTGCCGGGCGGTTACGTGTACGGCACGGAGCGCATCGACGTACCGACCTTCGACGTGCCGAAGCGCTTCTTCGGCAAGCGTTTCGCGCTGACCGTCGGCAACGACGGCGCCTATACGCTGCAGCGCACGGGCTTGCTCGGCAGGACGGGCCCCGTATGGCAAGGCAGGGTCGGCCAGCCGCTGCACGTCGAGACGCCGCAGGGGCCGCTCGACGTGTTCGTGCGCGGCGTCGCGGGCGAGCCCGGCGCGCGCTTCGACCTGACGCGCTACGCCGACGAAGAGGCGACGGCGTGGCTGCAGAAGAACGCGCTGATCTCGGAGCGCGGCAAGCAGTCGAACATGATCGGCGTGACGCTCGACGGCACCGATCCCGTGCACGACAGCCGCGTGCTGAACGCGGTCGGCGACGCGTATCTGGCGCAGAACACGCAGCGCAAGTCCGCGGCGGCCGACAAGCTGATCCGCTTCATGGACACGCAGTTGCCGCAACTGAAAGCGCAGCTCGAACAGGCGGAAAGCCGCTTCAACGCGTTCCGCGCGTCGCACGGCACGGTCAACACGAGCGACGAAGGGCTGGCGCTGCGGCAGCAGTCGGTCGACATCGAGACGCGCGTGCAGACGCTGCAGCAGCGCCGCGAGGAACTGCTGACCCGGTTCATGCCGAAGCATCCGGCCGTCGTCGCGGTCGACGCGCAGCTTGGAGACGCACAGCATGCGCTGGACACGGTGCGCAAGCAGATCCAGCAGTTGCCGACCGTCGAGCAGGGCGTGCTGCAACTGCAGCGCGACGTGGCCGTCGATACCGCGCTCTACACGAACCTGCTCAACACGCGCCAGCAGATGATCCTCGCGCGGGCCAGCAAGACCGGCACCGTGCGGATCGTCGATGCCGCGAAGGTCGCCGAGACGCCCGCCGGGCCGCATCGCGGGATGGCCGTGATCGCGTCGCTGATCCTCGGCCTGCTGGCGGGTGCCGCGGTCGTGATCGTGCGGCAGCGTGTCGCCGGCACGGTCGGCGACGCCGAGGAAATCGAATGGTCGACGGGCCTGCCCGTGTTCGCGGCGGTGCCGCACAGCCCGGTGTCCGGGCCAGCCGTGCCGCCGTCGAAGGGCGCGCGGAGGCGCGCCGCGCGCACGCCGGAGCCGCCGGGTGCCCCGGAGGGCGCGGCGCTCGAAAGCCTGCGCAATTTCCGCACGGCGCTGCAACTGGCGATGCCCGACGCACCGAACCGCGTCGTGCTGATCTCGGGGCCGACGACGGGCGTCGGCAAGTCGTTCGTCGCCGCGAATCTCGCGTCGCTGGTGGGCGCCGCGAAGCGGCGTGTGCTGCTGATCGACGCGGACCTGCGCAAGGGCTCGCTGCACGAGCAGTTCCGCTACAGCCGCGCGCCGGGCCTGGCGGACGTGGTGGCCGGCACGCACGCGCTCGACGAGGCGATCAAGCGCGACGCGATGCCCGGCCTCGATTTCATGCCGATGGGCAACGTCGTGCCCGATCCGGGCGAACTGCTGCTGCAGCCCGCGCTTGCCGAACTGATCGAGCGCGTCGCGTCGCGCTACGACATGGTCGTGATCGACGCGCCGCCGCTGCTGCCGGTGGCCGACGCGCTGGTGCTCGGGCGCCTGGCCGGAACCGTGTTCCTCGTCGCGCGCAGCGGCGTGACGACGCTGACGGAGCTCGACGAAAGCGCACGACGGCTCGAGCACGCGCATATCGACGTACGCGGCGTGATCCTGAACGACTTCAAGGGCAGCCCGGGACGGTACGACTCCGGATACACGGATGCGAACACCCATCAGGCCGCGTCCGGCTACGCCGGCGTGATGGCGGCGCGGCGTCCGGCGCGCTGAGCGGCGAACGCGTGGCGCCGGCGGGTTCGCACGGTGCGCGCACGGGAAGCGATGGAACGGACATCATGAACAAACGAGTGGCGGCCGGTGTGCGTGTGCGGCGCCGACAGCCGGCGACGGTGCGCCGGGCGGCGCGCGCCGCCCGGGCTGCCGGTTACGCGGGTTACTGGTGGGAGGATCCGGCGCGGCTCGTGCTGATCTTCATCCTGCCGTTGTACGCGATGCTGTCGATCGGCCTGCTCGGCGATCAGAAGTCGATCGCGCGCATCTATTTCGACGGCTACGTCGCGTTCGCGGGCGGCCTGTTCCTGCTGGTGCTGATCGCGTCCGCATGGTTCGCGGCGACCGACGCGCAGTTCCGGCGCGCGCCGGACGACGGGCCGGTCGAGCTGTCGCCGCGCGTGCTCGATTTCGTGTTCGCGCTCGCGCTGTTCGGCTATCTCGTGATGATGAGCGGCATCCTCACGCATCTGGCCGTGCTGTTGTCGTTCCTGTCCGGCACGGCGAACACGTTCGAGCTGATCGAACTGAAAGGGCGCATCACCGGCCTGAGCACCTTCACGCAGGCGACGGCGCCGTTCGTCGCGCTGTATTTCTACGTGTTCAGGACGCCGGTCAAGGGCTTCAACCGCTACAAGGCGTACCTGGCCGTGCTCACCGTGCTGACGCTGCTGCGCAGCTTCATCTTCGCGGAGCGGCTCGCGATCATCGAGATGGTGCTGCCGTTCGCGCTGATGGCCGTGCGGTTCCGGTTCGGCCGCAAGCGTTCGAGGCTCCTGGCGCTCGGGCCGTATGCGGCGATTCCGCTGCTGCTCGGCCTGTTCATCGTGAACGAATACAACCGGTCGTGGGAAACCTACTACATCAACATCTACGACAACATCTTCGATTTCGCGCTTGAACGTTTGGGTCTGTACTACTCGACGTCGCTGAACAACGGCGCCGGGATCCTCGACGTGCTCGGATGGGGCAGCGGGCATCCGATGTTCACGTTCGACTGGCTGCTGCGCTTCCCGGCGATCGGCGCAACGCTCCAGCCGTGGCTCGATTCGGGCGACAGTCTCGACCTGTTCCTGAACAGCTACGCCGATCCCGAGTTCAACAATCCGTCGGGCATCTTCGTCCACTTTTATGAATGGGGCTGGTTCGGGTTGCTGAACGCGGCGTTTGCCGGCTGGGTGTTCGGTCGCGGCTACGCGGGCTGGCGGGCCGGGAACGGTTTCTGGTGCTGCGCACATGCCGTGCTCTATGTGTCACTGATGGAAATCCTGCGGATTCCGAACCTGTTCAGCGGCCGAAACTTCGTACCGGTCGTGCTGCTGATCGTCGTGTTCCGGTGCTTCGCGAAGCGGCCGGAACGGGCGTCGCCCGCAGCCGCGCACGGCGCCGCGATCCGGCATGCGCCCGACATCGGCTAACTGTCGCCCAGCCCACAGTCTTTCGCTGCCGGCATGCATAGAGTGGAGCGTCTCATGACCACTCGCAACGCGCGCGGGCCCTGATGGGGCTCGCCGCATCGACATTTCACATGACTACGACCGCACGCGAAACCAGCCTCGACGTCGCCCGTGGCGCGGGGATCATTCTGGTCGTCTACGGACATGTTTTGCGCGGCGCCGTCTCGTCGGGCCTCATGCCGGCGGGCCTGCCCGATACCGGGTTCGCGTGGATCGACTACGTGATCTACACGTTCCACATGCCGCTGTTCTTCTTCCTGTCCGGGCTGCACGTCTGCCGCTCGTTGCGCAGCGCGCCGCACCGGTTCATTGGGGCGAAGGCGCGGGCGATCGCCTATCCGTACCTGCTGTGGTCGGTCCTGCAAGGTGGCGTGCAGATCGCGATGGCGTCGCACGGCACCAATCATCCGTTCACGCTCGCCGACCTGCTGGCGATCGGCTGGCGGCCGTTCGCGCAGTTCTGGTTCCTGTATGCGCTGATGCTTTGCATGATCGGCGTCTGGTTGCTTGCGCAGCAGGTGCCGACGCTCGCGCAGGTGCCGATGCCGCCGCGCATCCGCGGCGCGCTCATTGCAAGCGCGGTGCTCGGGCTGGCCATCGGCGCGGCGACGCAATGGGGCATCCTGTCGACGACGCTGATGAACTGGCCGTTCTTCGTGGCCGGTGTCGTTGCTTCGCGCGCGTTGCCGGGCTGGCTCGAACGCCACAGCCATCTCGTCGCGTGTGCTGCGACGGCGGCGGTCTTCGTCTCGGCGGTCGCGTTGGCGCACGGGCTGGGCGGTGCAACGAGCATCTGGGCCGTTCCCGCCGCGTTCGCCGGCATCGCGCTGATGCTGCAATTCGCGTACCGGTATGCGTCGTCTCCCGAGCGCGCCGGATGGCTGGCGGCGATCGGGTGTGCGTCGATGCCGATCTACCTGATGCATATCCTGGTGATGGCCGGCGTGCGCATCGTGCTGATGCGCGCGGGCATCAGCAGTCTCACGATGCACCTCGCGCTTGGCACGCTCGCGGGCGTCGCGGTTCCGATGGCGGCTTACCTGATCGCGCTGCGCACGGGGACCGCGCGGGCGGCCGGATTTCCGTCGTGGCCGGGGCGCGGGGCGGTCGTGCGCCCGCAGGCCGCATGAGACGCGTGGACGCGGCCGGCATGTGTAGACGCCGATACCTTGCCTGTCTTTGCTGCGCGATGCTCGGTGCATGGGCGACGTGCAGTCCCGCGCTGGCGGCACACGCTGCGGCGGCGGCCGCACCCGCGGCGCAGCGCGCGCTCCGCGCAACGGTGCCGGACGCACATGTCGACCCTGCACCCGACGGCGCGGACCAGGCCGACGCGCTGCAACGTGCGCTGGACGCGCTGCATCCCGGCCAGCGGCTCGTGTTTGGACCGGGGCGGTACGTCGTCGGCCGGTCGCTCGTCGTTCGGCAAACGCAGGTCGTGCTGTCGGGCTACGGCGCGACGCTGATCGCGACCGTGCCCGACGACCAGACGATCGAGATGCGCGGCGACGGTACGACGATCGTCGGATTCAGGCTGGCGGGAACCGGCTCGACGCGGATGGAAACGCCGAAATCGACCAAGATCGAAGTGACCGGGCGCGGCGTGCAGGTGCTCGACAACGCGATCGATGGCGGCGGCGGCGGGATTTTCGTGTTCGGCGGAGCGGATGTCGCGATCGTCGGCAACGAAGTGCTGGCGACGCTGGCGGACGGCATCCACATCACGCACGGCGCGCGCAACGTGCTCGTGCAGGGCAACGTCGTGCGCGGCACCGGCGACGACATGATTGCGGTGGTGAGCTACCAGGGCGACGGCGTGCTCAGCCGCAACGTGCTGATTACCGGCAACTCGCTCGAGGGCAATGCGTGGGGGCGCGGCATCACGGTCGTCGGCGGCGCGGACGTGACGATCGCGAACAACATCGTGCGCAACGTGCAGGTGAGCGCGGGCATTCTCGTCGCGCAGGAGGACAGCTTCCGGACCTACGGCGCGTCCGGCGTGCTGGTCGAGAACAACGAGATCTCGGATATCCAGACCGCGACCGCGCGCACCGATCCGCGCCCGCTGACGCAGCAGGCCGCGATCGACGTCAGTACGTGGTCGGGCTCGGTGACGCGCGTGGCCGTGGTCGGCAACCGCGTGTCGCGCGCGCGGTTCGCCGGCATTCGCGTGTGGGGAAACGTGTCGCAATACCGGATCGCCGACAACCGGTTGTCCGCGATCGGCGGGATGCCGGTGCAGGTGGGCGGTGTCGGAGGAGGCTGTACCGCGGGCCATCCGAACGCAGCCCGCCCGAATGCCGGCGGATCGAAAGCGGGGCAGTGCGGGGCGGCGGGCGCGCAGCCGCTCGCGACGAGCGTGACGGTGGGCGCGGACGCGTCGCAGTTGCCGCGCGTGCGCGAATCGTTGAGGCAGGCACGCTGGTCGCAACGCGGCATCGATTGACGGCACGATGCGTGCGCCGGCGTGCGCTTACCGCGCTTACCGCACGACATCTCCTTCCACCGCCCGTTCATGCGGTTCCCGCGAAGCGTGCGGCACCGCATGCGTGTCCGGCAGCGAGTCGACGACGGCGCGTCCGTACTGGTCGTCGAAGCGCACGATATCGTCCTCGCCGAGATAGTTGCCCGATTGCACCTCGATGATCTCGAGCGGAATCCGGCCGGGATTTTCGAGGCGATGCACCTCGCCGACGGCGATGTACGTCGATTCGTTCTCGCTGAGCAGGAACGTCTCGCGGCCGCGCGTCACCTTCGCGGTGCCGCGCACGACGATCCAGTGCTCGGCACGGTGATAGTGCATCTGCAGCGACAGCCGCTTGCCCGGTTCGACGACGATCCGCTTCACCTGGAACCGTTCGCCGAGATCGATCGAATCGTAATGCCCCCACGGACGCTGCACCTTGCGGTGCTCGCTCGCCTGCGGACGCCGGTCGATCTTCAGGCGCGCGACGATGTTCTTCACGCGCTGCACGTCGTGCTTGTTCGCGACCAGCACCGCATCGGGCGTTTCGATCACGACGACGTCCTTCATCCCGACGCACGCGATGAGCCGCCCCTCGGAACGCACGAAGCTGTCCTGCGTATCCTCGAACACGATCGGGCCGCGCGCGACGTTGCCTTGATCGTCCTTCGGCATGATTTCCCAGATCGCATCCCACGTGCCGACGTCCGACCAGCCGGCCGCGAGCGGCACGACGATCCCTTCGATGCCGAGCTCGCGGCTTTCGGCGAGGCGCTCCATCACCGCGTAGTCGATCGAGTCGGACGGGCATGCGTCGAACGCCGCCGCGTCGATCCGGAAGAACGGATCCTCGGCGACGCCCGCGCGCCACGCCGCTTCGCAGGCCGCATGGATCGCGGGCGCCAGCGCGCGGATCGCCTTCAGCCAGACCGACGCACGCGTGACAAAAATTCCGCTGTTCCACCAGTAGTCGCCCGATTGCAGGTAGCGCTCGGCGAGCGTCGCGTCGGGTTTCTCGACGAAGCGACCGATCGAATAGCCGCCTTGTCCGCCGAGGCGGCCGGTGCGCGGCTCGCCGACCTGGATGTAGCCGTAGCCCGTTTCCGCACGGCGCGGCAGCACGCCGAGCGTGACGATCGCGCCTTCCTGCGCGTAACGCGCCGCGCGCGCGATGGTGTCCTGGAATGCGCCGACATCGGCGATCACGTGATCGGCCGGCATCACCGCGAGCACGGGATCGTCCGCGAGCACGCTCGCGTCGAGCGCGGCGAGCGTGAGCGCCGGTGCCGTGTTGCGTGCGGCCGGCTCGAGCAGGATGCGCGCCGGCGCCGCACGATCGACCACTTGCGCGGCACTCATGATGCGATGCTGTTCGCCGCACACCAGCAGCAGCGTGTCGCCGAGCGACGCGTTCGCGATGCCGTTCAGGCGGCGCGCCGTTGCCGACAGCGGCGATTCGTTCGAGGTCAGCTCGATCAGTTGCTTCGGAAACTGCTCGCGCGACAGCGGCCAGAGGCGCGTGCCCGAGCCGCCGGCAAGGATGACCGGCAGGATGCGCGGCAGGTCGGGTTCGGGAACCGGGCGAAGGGGGCGGGTCATCGATTGGCTCCGGTATCGGCGGGCAGCCGGTTGTGCGCGCGGCCGTCGGCGCGTGCATCTTCGTTTCGGGGCCGGGGCGCCGAAACGGCCCGGGACAGCAGTTGACGCAGCGCACCGGCGGCGCGATCGGCCGGCCGGATGATGCCGACGAACGGTGCACCCTGTTCCAGATACGGGCCGTACGCCTTGCGGAATCCGAAGCGTTTGTAGAACGCCTGGCGCGGCGCGGGAACGTGCATGCGGAGCGCGGCGTCCGGCCACGCGGCCAGCGCGGCGGTCAGCGCGCGTTCGAGCAGGCGTTCGAGCGTGTCGCCGTCGCGACACGCTTCGCTCGTCAGTACCTTGTCGATCACGACATCCGGATCGATGTCGTCGCCGGGCAGGATGCGCGCGTAGGCCGCGACTTCCGCCATGTCGCCGTGACGTAAGGTCGCGTACACGTGCAGTGCGCCCGCGTCCTTGCCGTCGATGTCGAGATGCGTGTGCGCATCCTCGACGACCAGCACGGCGTTGCGCGCGCGCAGGATTGCATAGAGATCGACGGCGCCCAGATGTTCGAATTCACAACAATGCCATTCCATGATGCGGTCCTCACGTGAAGCCTTCAGCACGCAGTACCGCACGGACGCGTTCGTTCCGTGCGGTGCGGCGATGGTCATGATGCGGACGCCGCGCGCGCCGGTCTGTTCGAAAGCGTACTCACGCCATGGTTTCGCGCGGCCGGCGCGACGAGAGCGGCGCAATGTGCGGTAGCACACATCGGCCGTGACGGGGCTTTCCGATAATTGGCACGTCACGGCGGCCGCGCTGCGCGGCCCGCCACATCGAACGTCAATGAAGAACCAGGGGCAGTACTTGAAGATTGCGATCGTTCACGACTGGCTGGTCGTGCCTGGCGGCGCCGAACGCGTGCTGGCGCACATGATCGACTGCTTTCCGCAGGCCGATATCTACAGCCTCGTCGATTTCCTCGAGGATCGGGACTGCCTGCGCGGCCGCGCGGTACGCACGTCCTTCATCCAGAAGCTGCCGTTCGCGCGCAAGCGCTACCGCAGCTATCTGCCGTTGTTTCCGCTGGCGATCGAACAGTTCGACCTGTCGGAATACGACGTCGTGCTGTCGAGCTCGTACGCGGTCGCGAAGGGCGTGCTGAGTGGACCGGATCAGTTCCACGCCAGCTACGTGCATTCGCCGGTGCGCTACGCGTGGGATCTGCAGCACCAGTACCTGAACGAGGCGGGGCTCGCGCGCGGGCCGAAATCAGCGATCGCGCGGGCGCTGCTGCATTACATCCGCAACTGGGATGCGCGTTCGGCGAACGGCGTCGATCGCGTGGCCGCGAATTCGCACTTCATCGCGCGCCGCATCCGCAAGACCTACCGGCGTGACGCGACCGTGATCTATCCGCCGGTCGACGTCGACCATCTGTCGCTGCGCACGGACAAGGACGCGTTCTACCTGACAGCGTCGCGGCTCGTGCCGTACAAGCGGATCGACCTGATCGTCGAGGCGTTCTCGCGTACGCCGGAGCGCCGTCTCGTCGTGATCGGCGACGGTCCCGACATGGCGAAGATCCGCGCGCTTGCGGGGCCGAACGTCACGCTGCTCGGCTACCAGCCGTTCGATGTGCTGCACGACCACCTGCAGCGCGCGCGCGCGTTCGTGTTCGCGGCGGAAGAGGATTTCGGCATTTCGCCGGTCGAGGCGCAGGCGTGCGGCACGCCGGTGATCGCGTACGGGAAGGGCGGCGTGCGCGAGTCGGTGCGCGCGTGGCCGGGCGCCGGCGCGACGGGCCTGTTCTATCGCGCGCAGACGGCCGACGCACTGGTCGACGCGTTGGCCCGCTTCGAAGCGCTGCCGCGCGGGTCGTTCGATCCGCACGCGTGCCGCGCGAATGCCGAATGCTTCGGCTCGGCGCGTTTCCGCGACGAGTTCACGCGCTTCGTGATGGATGGCTATGCTGCATTGCAGGAGGAGATGGCCGGCACCGCCGGTTTCACGCAGGACAACGGAGTTTCGGCCCGTGGCGATATGCGCGATCGGCACGCGCTGCCAGACGAGGCGGCGCTGCGGACCTGACCGGCGGCACCGGCGTTTGGTTACGACGCTGTAACGGAGGGCCGGGGCGCGTGCGTTCGCCACGCGATGTCGGCGGGGCATGTGCCCCGCGATTATCGACTCGCTGAATGGGACGTCCGGCTTTAACCCGGGATTCCGGTAAAAATCGCGCGCAATGAATGCCCCGATCTTGCCGAAAAGTAGGATTTGCCACTGACTGACGGGAATAGTCGGAGATAATCAAATTTCAGTGGTCAAAGGCAGTTTGAGCGGCCCAACCAGTGGCGTAATAGCCTGAATCATGTTTATCTTTTGGTAACACGGCCATCTCGAAACGGGGTGTAGATTCAGGAACGGATGAAATGAGGCGGTCATTCCGGGAGCGGGTTGGCGGCCATCCGGTTCGGCATCAGGCGCGACTGTCGTGTACGACGCGATGCACATGCGGACGGATTCTCCGTTTGCCGACGTGCCCCGCCTGACGGCGCGTCGCATCAAAGCCGGAACGTCGTGGCTCCGCGGCCGCGCGTTCCCTTCGAGTTCGATGACAACGAGGCCGGATGAGATCCGGCTCGACCTCCGGGGGCTCTGCCGTGTGCAGTTTCGATCTTCGCCAAAGCTGCGGAAACGCAGCGCGGACAGGTGGCCATGCGCCGCCGGCCGCAGCGCACGCGAACGGTTCGCGGAGTGGAGAAAGTGATGGTTCGTTATGAATATGCCAATAACGCGCGATAAGCGCGCCGGCGGGGGAAGCGGTAACGGGCCGCGCCCGCTGATTTACTGGACGCAGTCGCCGTCCGTCATGCTGCGAAAGGAACTGGCGCGACGCGACTGGAAGGTTTCGATCGTCGCGCATGCGAACGAGCTGCGCGACACGTCCGGCGAAATCACCTGCGGCATTCTCGACTTGAGCGGCGGCCATGCCGATGCGATCGGCAGCATCGCGTCGACCTGCGCGTCGATGCGCGACGTCGTGTGGGTTGCGCTCGTCGACGTCGGCCAGACCGCGTCCCCGAATGTGCGCGCGCTGTTGCGCGACTACTGCTTCGACTACGTCACGTTGCCCGCGTCGCATCAGCGCATCGCCGATACGGTCGGCCATGCGTACGGCATGGAATGCCTGTTCGCGCGCGACCGCGAACAGCTCGAATCGGACGAGAAAGGCATCGTCGGCACCTGCAGCGCGATGCTGCGGCTGTTCGATACGGTGCGGCGCTTCGCGCGCACCGACGCGCCCGTGTTCGTATTCGGCGAAACGGGTACCGGCAAGGAACTGACGGCCGTCGCGATCCATCGTCATTCGGAGCGGCGCAACGGCCCGTTCGTCGCGGTCAACTGCGGCGCGATTCCGCCGCATCTGCTGCAATCGGAGCTGTTCGGTTATGAGCGCGGCGCGTTTACCGGTGCGAACGCGCGCAAGATCGGCTATGTCGAGGCCGCCAACGGCGGCACGCTGCTGCTCGACGAGATCGGCGACCTGCCGCACGAGAGCCAGGCGAGCCTGCTGCGGTTTCTGCAGGAGCGCTCGATCCATCGCCTCGGCGGCAGCGATCCGGTGCCGGTCGATGTCAGGATCGTATCGGCGACGCACGTCGACCTGCGCGGCGCGATGGAGGAAGGGCGGTTTCGCGCGGACCTGTTCCACCGCCTGTGCGTGATGCGGATCGACCAGCCGCCGCTGCGCGCGCGCGGCAAGGACATCGAACTGCTCGCGCACCACATGCTCGAACGTTTCCGCGGCGATGCGCGCCATCGCGTGCGCGGCTTCTCGACGGACGCGATCACCGCACTCTACAAGCACGACTGGCCCGGCAATGTCCGCGAACTGATCAACCGCGTGCGCCGCGCGGTCGTGATGACCGAAGGGCGCCTGATCACCGCGCGGGATCTCGAACTCGAATACTGTCTCGATGCGGCGTCGCCGTCCGTGGCCGACATCCGCAAGTCGATCGAGCGCGAGGCGATCGAAACCGCGTTGCTGCGCACGCGCGGGCGCGTCGCGGCTTCGGCGCGCGAGCTGGGCGTGTCGCGCGCGACGCTGTATCGCTGGATGGAAGCGTACGGAATCGAGCGGCCGCGCGGCACGGGCTCGTCCGACTGACGTTCGAATGGTGACGCTCGCGGCGCACCGGGGCCGCGAGCGTCACGTCAACCGGCCTGCGTGGCGCGCACCGTTCGCGCGGCGTTCACCGCGCGGATTTCCACGGCAGGCGGCCCGCCGTCTGCATCCCGAATCTTCCCGGCAGTTTCCAGCGGAACGAGCGCGACGCGCACCGGCGTGCCGGGTGCGAGATGAAACCAGTCGTCGCGCGGCATGAAACCCGGCGCGTCGATCTGCACGTGACGCGCGACGTGTCGCGTGTCGATGTCGACGTGCCATGTATCGCCGGTGCGCGACACGCACGCTTCGATCCCGAGTTCGCGCCGCGCCAGCACGGCCGGATGCGTGCGGGACGGGAAATGAAACGCCTGCGACAGTTGCGTGCCGTCGTCGGCGCGCAGCGTCGCGACGACGGTGTCGTGTTCGCAGGGCCCGAAACGATACGCATAGGTCCAGTCGAAGAACCGGCCGAGCAGTTCGGCCGAGCCGATCCGCACCGCGTCGTGCGCGGCGATCCGCACCGGGCAGCCGGCCCGTGCGACCGGCGTGCGACCGTCGCGCAGCGCGACCAGCTCGACGGCCGCCGACAGCGGCGCCGGGCGTTCGTTGACCACGTGCACGTCGAGCCCGTTCAAGCCTTCGTCGACGAGCAGCACCTGCACGGGCTGCAGCACCTGGCGCAGCGCATGCCACGCCGATTTCGGCCGGTGCGTGGCGTCGATCACCCCCCATCCGGCGCCCGGCATCACGTCCTGGAACTGCCACACGAGCGCGCCGGCGCAGCGCGAGCCGGTGCGCCGCCATTCGGAGAACGTGTCGCGCATTACGTCCGCGATCGCGGCCCTCGACAGCTCGAAGTAGCGTGCCGGATCCTCGCGGCGCAGCCGGTCGGGCGCGACGTCGTACAGCGTCTGCAGATAGTGGTCGCGAATGTCCTCGAAATCCCACGACGTGCCCGGGTCGCGCGGCACGGCCGCTTTCCAGCGAGGCTCGTGCACGCCGGGCCAGCCGAGGCTGGCGAGCGTCGCATCGCACGGCACGTTCGCGAACGCGAGGCATTCGCTCGCGAAGCGCACGTCCGCGCGGCGCGCGTCGTCGAGCGGGCGCAGGTACGCACCGACGCCGTAGTAGTGCGACACGCGTTCGCGCGGCGCGAACGGCAGCACGCCGCCGTCGGGCGAATCGGGCACGTACGGGACGTCGGGCCGGCGTGCGGCCGCGTGGCCGGCCAGCCGCTCGGCGGTCAGCTCGAGGAAGCGCTGCTTCGGTCCGAGCCCCGACATCGCCGCCTGTTGCGCGATCTCGCTGCCGCCGCACAGCACCGCGAGCGACGGTGACGCGCCGTGCCGCGCGAGGAATTGATTCGCTTCACGGTCGACGTTGTCCGCGAACGCGGGATCGTCGAGCGCATGATCGAAGTTCGCGAACATGAAGTCCTGCCACACCAGCAGCCCGAGCCGGTCGCACCACGCGTGGAATGCGTCGGCCTCGTAGGTCATCGTGCCGCCGACGCGGATCATGTTGAAACCCGCGTCGCGCGCGAGCCCGAGCAGGCGGCCGTAGGTCGCGTCGTCCGCATGCAGCGCGAGCGGTGCGGCACTGCTCCAGCATGCGCCGCGCGCGAACACGGGCACGCCGTTGATGCGCAGCCCGAAACCCTTGCCGTCGGCGCCGGCATCGATCTCGATCGTGCGGAAGCCGGTCGAGCCGAGCGGCCGCCGTTCGTCGCCGATATGCAGCGCGATCTCGTAGAGCGCCGGCTCGCCGTGCGTATGCGGCCACCAGCGGCGCACGTTGGGCACCGCGACGCTTGCGCGCAAACGGTCGGCGCCGGCGCGTTCGAGCGTCGCCTGGTGTTCGCCGCACGACAGTCGCGCCGCGAGCGCGTCGGGCAACGGCGCGGCGAATGTCAGTTCCGCATCGAGCCAGCCCGTGTCGCCTTCGATGCGCGCCCGCAGGTCGCAATCGACCGGAACGAAGCCGTCGGCCGGATCGAGCACGTCGACGGGGCGCCACGGGCCGGCCGGCACGTACGGCGGAAACCAGCCGGGCATGTGCCCGAACAGCGACGTGCGGACCGTGCGCAGCGTCGCCGGCTCGGCGAGCCGCGTGCGCCAGCGCGCACGGCGCGGCGCGCGCGCGTCGCGCAGGTGTGGCGCGAGCGCGCGGAAGCAGAGGGTCAGCCGGTGCGTGCCGTCGAGCGACACGGGAACGTCGTGTGCGACGAACATGCTGTCGGAGCGGAGGATCGGCGTGTCGTCGAGCCATGCCTGCGCGAGCGTCGCGAGCCCGTGGAAGCGCAGCACGCGCGGCCCGCGCCCGCGCAACTCGATCCGGTACCAGTGGTCGCGTTCGTCGAGCGACGCCGCTTCGTCGAGCCGGCCGGCCAGCGCGAGCGCCTGCGCGACCGTGCCGGGCACCGGTGCCGCGATCCAGCCGTCGCCGGCGGCCGGGAGCTCGCGCGGTTCCTGCACGGCGCCCGCGGCCGTCGCCAGCATCGACCACGCGGGCAGGGCACGCGCGCGCGTCACCGCATGGCCGGCACGGGCGCCGCGTCGCTGCGCGCGGGCGTCATGTGCCGCAGCGGCGAGCCGATCTGCCGCGCGCAGGCAACGAGGTCGACGTAGGCGGCCCCGATTGCTTCGAGCGTCGAATCGCCGCGTTCCTCCTTGCCGCGTGCGCAGGCGCGCGCGAGCCGGAACTCCAGCACCATCGCTTCGGACGCGATGCGGTCGCACGCGGCGCGGATCTCGGCGAACGGCCCGACGCAGCCGCTGGCCTGCAGCCAGCGCGCGTAATGGCCGAACAGTTCGAAATTCGCGCCGAGCTGCCGCACCGAATTGAACGAGTACGCATGGAAGTGTTCGAGCGGCGCATCGGCGAGCGTCTTCGCATCGGTCTGCAACTGCCGCCGGAATGCCGCGATCGGATCGACGACCGGCAGGCGCCGCAGGTGGCGCTGCAGCGCGGCGAGCGATGCGTCGCAGAGCGCGCGCTCGTCGAGCGGCGCAAAGCGCCGCTTCGCGATTTCGACGTACGGCGGCAGCGTCATCGGCGAACTGCCGCCGACTAGCCCGTCGTAGTCGAAATCCTCGGCCACGTAATAACCGCTGTTGTGGAAATAGCCGATCTGGTGTTTCGCGCGATCGATCGCGTCGATGCCGATCGTCGTCTTCGTGTGCTGCGTGCGATAGCTGCTGCCGCGCGTGTCGGGCAGGAACCACGCGTCGACCTCGACGATCATCAGGTGACCGCGCGCGACCTGCGTTTCGATGTGCTGGTCGAGCGGCTCGTAGATCGAGTGCTCCTGCACGACGATCCCGTAGAGCCGCTCCAGTTCGTCATGCGGAAACTTGAAGAACGTGAACTGGTCGCCCTCGAAATCGAGCGCGATCGTAAACGGCAGCGCCGCGTACGGATTGAAGCCCCACCAGCGGAGCACCTCGAGCCACATGTCGACGTAGCAGTTGGTCTGTTTCCAGACCATCTCCTGACTGTGCAGCGGGTGCGGCCGGTAATGACGCGCACGGTGGCGCACGTCGTCGAACGACGCGTTTTCGCCGTCGCGGGAGACGAACCTCATTGCGTGCCCCACAGCACGTCGCGGACGTCGCGCGGCCACGCGTCGATATCGAAGCCGTGGTGGCGGAACAGCGCGAGCGTCAGCCGTTCGAGGCCGAAGCCGACGCAGCCCGTGTGCGCGACGTCGCCCGTCGCGGTGCGGATGTCCCACAGCAGCCCGAAATGATCCATGTGGTAGTTGAAGCTCAGGCACGCGGTCTGGCGGTCGTCGTGCTCGATCGGGATCAGCAGCTCGAACTTCAGGTTCTGCTCGCGCTGGCTGTTCGCGACAATCTTGCCGCCGCGCCCGAAGAACGGGTCGTTCGCGAGATCGATCGCGTTCGGCAGGCGCAGCGCGTCGATCATCCGCGTGCCGCGCTCGATCCACGTCTCGCGGAACGCGACGATCTGCTCGGGCGTGCCGATCCGCACGTATTCGCGCATCCGGAACAGTTGCATGCGGGTCGGATCGAGCGACGGCTCGTGGCGGAAGCAGTACGAGAACACGTCGACGATCCGGCCGTCGCCGGGCAGTGCGCCCGCGCGCGCGACGACCGGATAGACCGGGTAGCACGCGGCCGGCGTCATCACGACGTAGGTCGGCTTCTGGTTTTCCGTCCAGTCGTCGCCGCGATCGAGGCACTGCAGCAGGCGCTGGTGCTGGTGCTCGTCGCCGCAGAACGCATGCACGCTGCCCGCGAGCTGCGGGAAGCTCTTCATGTATTCGCTGCGCTCGAATTCCATGCGGCTCATCGCCGGCGGGAAGCGCAGCACTTCGGCCTGCTGATCGGCGCCGAGGCGCGTGACGAACGCGTCGAGCGCTTCGACGACACGCTCGAACCGCTCGCTGCGGCCGAACAGGCCCTGGATGCCGGTCGAGACCAGCAGGCCGGCGTCGATCAGCGCATCGCGCAGCGGGTTGACGCCCGCGCGGTCGAGCGGCGCGTCGGCGGGAGTGGGGGCGGTGGAGGGCACGGCGAGGCGATCGTTCACGAATGTTTCTCCAGCGTCGCAGGACGCAGCGCGAGCAGCAGGCTCGCAGTGTTGGCGGCAATGCGGTCGTTGCTGATCATCAGCGGCGCCGCGTGCAGGTCGCGAATGTGGCGGCCGATGCTGAACGGCGTGCCTTGCTTGTAGCCGGCCATCCCGCAGATCATCATGGCCTGTTGCGCGACTTCCAGCGCGGTCGTCGACACGTAGGTCTTCAGCGTGTTGATCTCCGCGGCCCAGGCCATGCCGGCCGACCACGAGCGGGCCGACGTATTCGCATGGAGCCGCAGTACGTTGTCGACGCGGGCCTGCATCGCCTGCATCAGCTCGAGCGATTCGGCGATGCGCCGCGACGCGGGCGACGGCGCGCCGTCGGTCTGGCGTGCCTGCGCGCGGAAGAACTGGTGTGCGCGATGGAATGCGTCGCTGGCCACGCCGATCCAGACCGCGGCCCACAGGATGTGCGAGACCGGCACCATCGTGTCTTCGGCGATCTTCGCGAACGGCACCGGCAGGCACTGAGCGGCGGCGCCCTGTGCGTCGAGCACGAAGCCGTTGCTGCAGGTGCCGCGCATCCCGAGCGTGTCCCATTCGCCGCGGCGCGTGAGCGTATAACCGTCGCGCAGCAGCGTGACGAGCACCTGTTCGGAAGCCGGCGCGTCCGCGTCGCGTCGCGCGGTCGCGAGGATGCCGTCGGCGTAGTCGCCGTACGAGATCGTCGGCGCGGATTTGCGCAGCCGGAACTCGCCGCCATCGGTTTCGAGTGCGCACTGGCTCGCGCGCAGGTTGCCGCCGACGCCGTCTTCCGACGTGGCCGACGCGAGCAGCCACTGGTGGCGCACGAGCTGCTGCAGGAACAGCTTGTGCCAGCCCTGGTCGACGGCGTGGTTGACGATGCAGGCGACCTGGATCTGATGCATCGCGAACACCATCGCCGACGATGCGCAGGCCTGGCCGAGGATCGAGCAGGCCGAAGCGATCTCTTCCAGCGACGCGCCCGCGCCGCCGAGATGGGCCGGTACCATCGCGCCCAGCAGCCGGCGCGCGCGCATCGCCTCGATCGCCTCGACGGGGCAGCGCGCGTCGCGGTCGACCGCATCCGCGTGCTGCGCGGCGATCTGTGCGACGGCGCGCGCGGCCTCGTCGAGCCGATGCGATTCGCTGTCGGCCGCGAGTTCGGGAAGCAGCGCGCTCATGCGGAATGCTCGGTGCGTTGCAGCGTGGCGATCGTGTCCGCGAGTGCGTCGATGCTGCGGAACAGGTTGCGGTTCAGCATCTCGTCGGGAATCTCGATGTTGAACTGCTTCTCGATCGCGAGCATCAACTGGATCGTGTCGAGCGACGAGAGGCCTGCTTCGTAGAGGTCGTCCCCGTCGCCGATCGAATCGATCGCGGCTTCGAGGTGGGCGACGTGTTTGAGGATGGTTCTGATTTCGTTTTTCACGTGCGGCTCCGGCGTGCGTGGTGTCGTCCGCTCGGGCAGACGCGCGCATTGCGCTGACATCCCCCCGGCAGTCCGGCATCAGTAGACCATTCGCACGCACGGCGTTCTGTTCGCCACCCTACAAACCGCTAACCCCGCACGCAGGCGCCGCACGAATCGGCGCGGCAATCGGCGTGGTTATCAGGCACGCGATGCGGCCGGCACGCCCGAGTCGGCCGACAGGATGCGCTTCATCTCGTCGCGCACGATCGCGCGGCAGCCGCACGACATCTTCTCGAGGCCGTCAAGGTCGGCGAGCTCGATCGAGCTTCGGTATTGCCGGATCAGGCCGAGCTTCTGGATTTCGCCGGCGGCGTCCGTGACCGTTTCCCGCCGCACGCCGAGCATCTGCGCCAGCATGCTGTGCGTGACCTGGATCTCGATGCTGCGCGTGCGGTCGTACGCCAGCAGGAACCATCTGCATAACTGATGTTTGAGCACGTGATGACGGCTGCAGAACGTGATCTGCGAGACCTGCGCCATCAGCAGCCGCACGCAGACGAACACGAGATGGCGGATCACCGGCGACACGTCGAACGCGGCCGCGAACACGCGCCGGTCGAGCCGGTAGACGAAGCCGTCGCGGCAGGCGACGGCACGGCACGGCATGTGGCCGCTGCCGCCGATCACGTCGTCGCAGACCACGCTTTCGCTGCCGATCTCCGCGACCTCCAGCGTCATGCCGCCGGACGACACGTACTGCAGCGAAATCGCCGTCGTGACGGGCAGGTAGACCGCGGCGAGCATTTCGCCGGGTTCACAGAGCACTTGCCCCGATTTCAGGTGAACGAGTTGGAGGTGGGGAATCAGCGTGGCGAGCTCGTCGCGGTCGACGGCCGCGAGAAAGCGGTTTGCATCGAAGCTGTGGGAAAGCTCGATCATGCCGTTCGCGTGCGCGACGGCGTCGGGGGCCTGGTGAGTCACGGCGCATCCTCGTTGGGTGGCGGTCACGCGTCGTCGCGGCGATACCCCGGAAAAGGGAATTTCGCACGCTCGTGCGGACTTGTGTTCATCGAAAATCGAATGACGATGCTGCGGAAAGGCTAGCACGCAATTGAATTCAACCAATTGCACATTGCGTCATTTCACAAAGTTTGACGATTTTGATTGAGTGAAAACGTTATGCGGATTTAATGATTCATTTTTACGGAATTAATCATCCTGAAGTGGAATGACAGGCTGGTCAGCCATTCAATGTCGATCGGGAATCAATCGGTCGAAGCCGCCCATCATACGAGGAAAGCGTCGCGAGTTCATTGAACATTATTTGACAAATAAGCGTGCATTTAACAAATGTCCATAAATATCAATGGCTTGCGTGCGATATGTGCGATAGCAGACGGAGCCTTGAATTAGCGTGCCGATTCAATTTTGAGACAGTTTGAAACGACCGTGTGACGCGTGAAGGAGCTGTCTCGCGCCGTTCGGCACATCACGGAAACAATTGAAAATCGCCTGTAAGTATATGACCGACAAGCCTCGCAGCACCGCTGCGGGGGTTCCGAGCAGATGCCCGCAAATTGGTCAGTTGAATGCTGTTCAGTGTCCGTCGTGCGGAAGAGTGTCCGGAAATGAGACGTTTTTTCGAGTTTCAGGCGGGTTATTCGGTCGATCTAAATCGGACGTGATTCATATATTAAGGATGGGCGGGTATTGGCACGTAAATCGCTTATTCGGGCTGGCGTGTCGAAACGGGACGGTCGACTCAATCCAGCGGTGAAAGCCGATGGTCGGTCGGATTCAGGGTTGTGGGCCGCAACCGCTGTCTACGTCCGGGCGCGCATCGCGATAACGAGTTCCGTGCAGGCGGCTGCAGGCGGCGCGGACGATAAAAGGGATACAGACATGCTTCATCTTCACTCGAGCTACTCGGCGAATGCCATCCTCGATGCCCTCCCGGAGGACAGCATCCGCACCATCGCACCGCATCTCGAACTGGTCAGGATCAAGGCCGGCATGCTCGACCGGGTCGGCGAGCCGACGCGCCACCTGCATTTCCCGACGACGGCAATGATGTCGGTGCAGCACCTGATGGAGGACGGCGCGATGGTCGAGGTGGCGGTGGTCGGCCGCGAGGGCGTGGTCGGGCTTGGCACGCTGGTCGGTGGCGTCGCGGCATCGAACCGGGTCGAGGTGCGCATCGGCGGCATGGCCTATCGCGTGCCGACCTGCGTGATGCGCGCCGAATTCGAACGGTCGCCCGAGACTTATCGGCTGCTGCTCAACTACTGCCAGGCGACGATGGCGCAGATCTCGCGCAGCGCGCTGTGCAACCGGCATCACTCGGTCAGCGAGCAGCTCAGCCGCTGGCTGCTGCTGGTGCACGACCGCATCGACGGCGACGAGTTGACTGTGACGCAGCAGACGATCGCGAACATGCTCGGCGTGCGGCGCGAGGGCGTGACGGAAGCGGCCGGCAACCTGCAGGAAGCCGGGCTGATCCGGCAGCGCCGCGGCCGCATCACGCTGCTCGACCGCGACGGCCTCGAACATCACGCGTGCGAATGCTACAACCTGATTCGCGCCGACTATCGCAGGTTGCTCGGCACGCGCGGGAATGCGCGGCCGACGCCGGTGCGCCCCCGCATGCCGGACGCACGTTGCGGATTCCCGGCACATGGTGCGTGACGATGCAGTCGATGTCCGGTGGAGCGAATACGATGCGGCGTGCCGCGATCGCGGCGACCGACGTCGTGCTCGTGCTGGCAGGGGCGCTCGCGGCGCAGGCGGCGTCGGGCCTGGCGTGGCGCGAGCTGTCCGATGCGCAGCGCGGGGCGATCGCGCTGCTGTGCGTGTTGACCGCGGCGCTGCTGCCGCGTTACCTGCGCACCGTGCGCGGCGGCGTGGCACCGCGTGGCGGCACACACGTACTGACGCAGACGATGGTGGCCGTCGTCTGCGCGAGCGTGCTGACGGTGGCCGGCACGATATGGATCATGAACCGCGGCGGCACGGTCACGACACGCTGGATCGTACGCACGGTGCTGGCCGGCGATGCGGCGCTGCTGCTCGGCCGCGCCGCGCTGCTGGCGCTCGCGCTGACGCGTGACGACCCACGCACGCGGCAGCGCCGCGTGGCCGTCGTCGGCGCAACCGCGTATGGGCGCGTGGCGATCGAGCGGATGCAGCTCGCATCGAATGGCCCGTTCGTGGCAGCCTGCGTCTTCGACGACGATGCGCCGGCCGCCGCAGGCGGCATCGGCGGCGTGCCGGTGATCGACGACTGGAACGCATTGCGCGACATGATTCGCGGCGGCGAGATCGACGAGGTATGGCTGACGCTGCCGATGTCGCACGAGTGGCGGATCCAGCGCATCGTGCGCGAGCTGCGCGACGAGTTCGTCGAGCTGCGGCTGTTGCCCGACGTGCGGCAGATGGCGGTCGTCGATCGCTCGGCGACCGACGTGCTCGGCATGCCGGCGATCAATCTCGCGACCACGCCGCGCTCCGCGCCGGAGCTGTGGGCGAAGTTCGCGTTCGACAGGCTGTTCGCGGTCGGCGTACTGATTCCGTTGCTGCCGCTGCTGTCGATGCTGGCGATCGCGGTCAAGCTGTCGTCGCCGGGGCCCGTGCTGTTCAGGCAGCGCCGCAAGGGCGTCGACGGCCGCGAGTTCGACATCCTGAAGTTCAGGACGATGCGTGTGCATCGCGTACAGCCGGGCGTCCTGCGGCAGGCGTCGCGCAACGATTCGCGCATCACGCGCGTCGGCGCGTTCCTGCGGCGCACGTCGCTCGACGAGCTGCCGCAGTTCTTCAACGTGCTGTTCGGGCAAATGTCGGTCGTCGGTCCGCGTCCGCACGCGCTCGAGCACGACGACTTCTATCGGCAACTGATCGACTGCTACATGTACCGCTACCGCGTGCGGCCCGGCATCACCGGATGGGCACAGGTGAACGGCTATCGCGGCGAGACGCGCAAGGTCGAGGCGATGGCCGCGCGCGTGAAGTTCGATCTGTTCTACATGCAGAACTGGAGCTTCTGGTTCGACATGAAGATCATCCTGTTGACGGTCGTGCGCGGCTTCATCGGGCGCAACGCATTCTGAGGATCGCGAATCGTCCGGAAAGCGCTGCGTTGTGCGGTCGAACGTACCGACCGGACCTCGGGCGGCGAACACACTGACGGCACAGTCGCACCCCGCGCAACGGGGTGTCCGGCGGCGCGCAAGCGCGCCGCAGCCATCGGAACAGTCACGATCATGTCAACGTCGATTCGGGAGCGAAGCGTACCTGTGTTGCAGGAAGCGTGCGCGGAGCGGGGCGTCGGCACCGCCGCGCAAACCACGCGGTTGCGCCGCCTCGCAATCAACGGAAAATTCACTGCGCAGCGCATGACGGGCGTTCAGCGGGTGGCATACGAACTGACGGCTGAACTCGCGCGCATCGCGAATGCCGACGATGCACCGGCGCTCGTCGTGCCGTCCGATCACGATCCGGCGGCATTGCCGGCCGGCGCGCGGTCGCAGACCTCCGATCGCCGGCACGGCACGCTCTGGGAACAATGGACGCTGCCGCGCACGACGCGCGGCCGGACCTTGCTGAGCCTGTGCAACATCGGGCCGCTGGCGAAGCGCGATCAACTGCTGATGATTCACGATGCGGCGATTTTCGATCTGCCGGCCGGTTATTCGCTCGCGTTCCGTCTGTGGTATCGCTTCGCGTTCTCGATCCTGAAGCGGCGCGCGCGCCATATCGTGACGGTCTCGCATTTTTCGCGAGCGCGGCTGGCCGCGCGGCTTGGCGTGCCGCCTGCACGCCTGGCGGTCGTGCCGGGTGCGGTCGATCATATCGACCGGATCGATGCCGACCCCGCCGTGCTGTCGCGGCTGAATCTGGAGACGGACCGCTACGTGCTGTTCGTCGGGTCGCTCGCGCCCGGCAAGAATCTCGTGCGCGCGCTTGCCGCGATCGCGCTGATGCGCGAGTCGCACCCGACGTTGCGCTTCGTGATCGCGGGCGGTGCCAATGCGAAGATCTTCGGCGCACGGGCAGCCGGCTTGCGCGAAGACGACCCGTACATCACGTGGGCCGGCTACGTGACCGACGGCGAACTGAAGGCGCTGTACGAGCACGCGGGCTGCTTCGTCTTTCCATCGTTGTACGAAGGGTTCGGGCTGCCGCCGCTCGAGGCGATGCGGTGCGGCTGCCCCGTCGTCGTGTCGCACGAGGGCGCACTGCCGGAAGTCTGCAGCGGCGCGGCGCTGTTCTGCGATGCGTATTCGCCGCCGGATATCGCGGCGTCGATCGCGCGCGTGATGGACGATCCCGAACTGCGTGCGCGGCTGCGCACGATGGGCCGCGAGCACGCACGGCGTTATAGCTGGCAGCGCTCGGCGCGCGCGTTGCTCGACATCGTTCGCGCCGATGCCTGACATGCGATCACGCAACGTTGCGCCGCGTATCGGACGATCCCCGCGGCGTTTGCATCAGACGAATCCGGTCAAGCCGCGTTTTCGCGTCCGTCCCCAGTTTCCGCACGCGTGCGCCGCGCGCCGCGTGTCGCGCTGATTCCGGTCAACACACGCGTGTTCAATGGGTTTATCCTGCGTCGAATGCATCCGGCGCTTCGTGCGTCCGGGCGCACATCCGGGCGCGGCGGCGCCGGTCGTGTCTGCCTGCCGCGCACCGGCGCGACACCGCGCGCCACACTTTCCGCGCGGAACCCGGAACAGGAGAGACGGCCATGGCGCTCGACCAACAACAACGGCAGACGCTGCAACAGCGGCTGAAAGATAGCGAGCAGACGCTGCGTGCGGAAATCCGCACGAGCGAAGACCAGCGCGCGTCGGAATCCTATGCGGACCTCGCCGGCGCGTCGCCGGACGAGGGCGACGAGGCGAACGCGGATCTGTTCGTCGACGTCGATCATGCTTTGATCGGCATGAAGCTGACCGAACTGCGCGCGATCGGGCGCGCACAACTGCGGATGCGCGACGGCAGCTACGGCGAATGCATCGATTGCGACGCGCCGGTCGGCTATGAGCGCCTGCTCGCGCGCCCGGCGGCCGAACGCTGCACGCATTGCCAGTCGATCTACGAACGACGCTACGCGACGACACCGCGCGCATCGCTCTGACGTCGCGCTCCCGCTCCCGCCTTCGCGCTGCACGCTGCACGCGCTGCGCGGCCGGCGTAGGATGACGAACGGGCGCCCGGCGGCGTCGACATGCGGCGCCGGGCGGGCAGACGCCGTCGCGCACGCGTGCGGCGCCATCCACGTGGAAGGGAGCCACGCCGATCATGCCGATCCACAACGCCGAGTGCGCGGCCGTGTTCGCCGAGATCGCGGACATGCTCGAGATCCAGGGTGCCAATCCGTTCCGCGTGCGTGCGTACCGCAACGCCGCACGGACGATCGCCGACTACGGGCGCGACATCCCGACGATGATCGCGAATGGCGACGATCCCGGGAAGATTCCGTCGATCGGGCCCGATCTCGCATCGAAGCTGCGCGAGATCGCCGCGACCGGCACCTGCGAACTGCAGCAAACGCTGCGCCACGCGCTGCCGGGCGCGATCGTCGAGCTGCTCGACGTGCCGGGGCTCGGCGCGAAACGCGTGAAGGCGTTGCATGACGCACTGCACATCGATTCGCTCGAACAACTTCGCGTCGAAGCGAAAAGCGGGCACGTGCGCGAGCTGCCGGGCTTCGGCGCGAAAACCGAAGCGCATCTGCTCGAAGCGATCGACGATCGCCTGCACCGCGAACCGCAGCGCTTCCTGCTGCCGGATGCCGCACACGCGCTGACGCCGTTGCTCGAACGCCTGCGCGCGGTCGCAGGCGTCGGCAAGGCCGTGCCGGCCGGCAGTTTTCGCCGCCGCCGCGAGACGGTCGGTGATCTCGACATTCTCGTCACCGCACGCGATCCGGTTGCGGTTGCCGACGTGTTCGTCGGCTACGGCAAGGTGGCGCGCGTGCTCGCGCACGGCAAGACGAAGTCGAGCGTCGTGCTCGACAGCGGGTTGCAGGTCGACCTTCGCGTGGTCGACGCCGATGCGTTCGGCGCGGCGCTCGTCTATTTCACCGGATCGAAGGCGCACAACATCGCGCTGCGCAGGATCGCGCAGGCCGGCGGGCTGAAGATCAACGAATACGGCGTGTTTCGCGGCGACGAGCGGATCGCCGGCACAACGGAGGCGTCGGTCTACGCCGCAATCGGGCTGCACGACGTGCCGCCCGAGCTGCGCGAGAATCGCGGCGAGATCGACGCATCGCGCGCCGGCACGCTGCCGGCGCTGGTCGAGCGCAAGCACATCCACGGCGACCTGCATGCGCATACGAACACATCGGCCGGCCGCGACAGCCTGCGTGCGATGGCCGACGCCGCGCGCGCACGCGGGCTTACGTACCTGGCCGTCACCGACCGCGCACCGCCTGCCGGCGGCGGCCGCAACGGCGTCGAATGGCTCGCGCGGCAGCTCGACGAGATCGATCGCGTCAATGCGTCGTTCGACGATTTCGTGCTGCTCAAGGGTGTGGAAGCGGGCATTCGCGAGGACGGCAGCCTCGACGTGCCCGACGCGATGCTCGGCCGGCTCGATCTCGTCGTCGGCGCGGTACGCGATGGCTTCGACCTGTCGCGCGCCGCGCAGACCGACCGCATGCTGCGCGCAATGGATCATCCGCATTTCACGATACTCGCGCACCCGACCGGCCGCATGCTCGGCGAGCGCGACGCATGCGAACTCGACGTGCCGCGCGTGATCGCGCAGGCCGCGGCGCGCGGCTGCTTCGTCGAACTCGATGCGCAGCCGCGGCGGCTCGACCTGCCGGACATCTGGTGCCGCGAGGCCGCGAAGGCCGGCGTGCCGGTCGCGATCGGCTCGGATGCGTGCAGCGCCGACGAACTCGACAACCTCGCGTACGGCGTCGATCAGGCGCGCCGCGGCTGGCTCACGCGGCCGGACGTGCTCAACACGCGCACGCTCGCGCAACTGCGGCCGTTGCTGGCGCGCACGATGTAGGGCCTGTTCCCGCTAATAACGGGCTTGCGCTGGCCCCCAGAAGGGCCAAGCGCAAGGAATGCGACGAAGCGAATACTCGACGTATTCGCGAGGAGCATGACGCGGCGATCGGCCCTTCTGGGGGCCAGCCCCACGAATGAATTTTTCCAAACAGGGGAACATGCTTTGCCGGCCGTATTGCGGCGTCGATCGTCGCTTGTTTGGCTCGGCCAAACGGCGCTCTTCACTCCTTGCACTACGACCGGCAACGCACGTTCGCAAGCCCGTTATGAGCGGGAACAGGCCCTGGGGCGGCGGGTCGAAGCGGAGCCGGTCGAAGCGCGCGTGAGGGCGGCCGGCGGCGCGTGCGTCACGCGCCACCGTGCGCTCGACATCGAGCCGGCACCGTCATGGGAGCACGCCGGCGGCCGGCACATAAGGCAGGCCGAGCGCCAGCGCGACCGCCTCGTACGTGATGTGCCCGTCGCAGACGTTCAGGCCCGCGCGCAGGTGCGGATCGTCGGCCATCGCCTGCTTCCAGCCCTTGTCGGCGAGCGCGAGCGCATGCCCGAGCGTCGCGTTGTTCAGTGCGAAGGTCGACGTGCGCGCGACCGCGCCGGGCATGTTCGCGACGCAGTAGTGCACGACGCCGTCGACGACGAAGGTCGGGTCCGCATGCGTTGTCGCATGCGATGTCTCGAAGCATCCGCCCTGGTCGATCGCGACGTCGACGACGACGGCGCCCGTGCGCATCGTCGCGATCATGTCGCGCGTGACGAGCCGCGGCGCCGATGCGCCGGGCACGAGCACGGCGCCGATCACGACGTCGGCATCGCGCACGGCTTCGTCGATCGTCTGCGCATTCGAGCAGACGGTCGTGATCCGGTTGGCGAAGACGAGGTCGAGCTGGCGCAGGCGGTTCACGTTGTTGTCGAGCACGGTGACGCGCGCGCCGAGGCCGACCGCCATCTGCAGCGCACCGGTACCCACCACGCCCGCGCCGAGCACGACCACATGTGCGGCCGGCACGCCGGGCACGCCGGCCATCAGCAGACCGCGGCCGCCGCGCGGGCTTTCGAGGTGGGTCGCCGCGACCTGGATCGACATGCGTCCCGCCACTTCGCTCATCGGCGCGAGCAGCGGCAGGCCGCCGCCGGGCCCCGTCACGGTTTCGTAGGCGATGCAGACGGCGCCGGACTTCACGAGCGCGGCCGCCTGTTCGGGATCGGGCGCGAGATGCAGGTACGTATAGAGAATTTGCCCGCGCCGCAGCATCGCGCATTCGGCCAGCTGCGGTTCCTTGACCTTGATGATCATGTCGGCGCGCGCGAAGATTTCGTCGGCGCCGTCGCAGAGCGACGCGCCCGCGGCCGTGTAGTCGTGGTCGAGCAGGCCGATCGCCGTGCCCGCGCCGCGCTGCACGAGCACGGTGTGGCCGTGCCGCGTGAGTTCGCGTGCGCTGGCCGGCGTGAGGCCGACGCGGTATTCGTGGTTCTTGATCTCCTTCGGCACACCGATCAGCATGAGTCGCCTCCATGGCCTTCGTTATCGTTGTCGTGCAGGTGCGCCGCGCGGCGAACGATGCACGTGCGGCCGGTTGCGCAGGGGCATGCCGACGGCAGTACTGGAATACCAGCGTAGTAGTGCGCGGAGGGAAGTCAAGCGGGCGGCCGGCGTGACGATGCCTGCGCATTGCACCGCAGCACGCGCCGCGGCGGGTTGCGACCGGGCGTCGCAATGCACGCACTGGCGGGTTTCGGTATCGTCATGCGTGGCGCGGGCCGGGGCCGCGTGCCGGAACCCTTCCGGCAAAACAACGAGACAACCAGACAAGGACATTTACCGACATGACCGGTGCGTATTTCAGCGTGCCGACGCTTTGCGCGCTCGCGCTCGTTCACGTCTACTGGGCGTTCGGCGGGCGGCTCGGCAAGCGTGCGGCCATTCCGGAACAGGACGGCGTACCGCTGCTGCGGCCGACCGCCGTCGGCACGCTTGCCGTCGCGGCGGCGCTGCTGGCCGGCGCATGCGTGGTCGCCGCGCGTGCCGGCTGGCTGGGGCGGAACGCGTATCCCGGCACGATCGCGTTCGCGATCGTTGCGTTCGCATTGATCTTCGCGGTGCGGGCCGTCGGCGATTTCCGCTATGTCGGCTTCTTCAAGCGGATTCGCGGGTCGCGTTTCGCGCGGATGGACACGCTGTATTACTCGCCGCTTTGCGCGGCGCTCGCGCTGTCCCTCGCGTCGATGTTCTGGCCGTGGTGAGCGGCGTGCGGCTCAGCGCGCCGGCGTGTCGATCCGAGTGAGGTATTCGGCCGGCACGGCATCGGTCAGCCAGACGCCGTTTTCGGCGACGAAGAACGTGTGGCCTTGCCGGTGCATGCGCTGCGCATCGACTTCGAGAATCGCGGGCACGCCGTAGCGCGTGCCGACGGCCAATGCAGTCCGGATGTCCGGCGACAGGTGCACGTGATGACGGGCGCCGGGTTTCAGCCCTTGCGCCCGAATCGACTCCAGGAAGCGCGTCGCGGTGCCGTGATAGAGGCGCTCCGGTGGTGGCGCGGCCGGATACCGGCGTTGCACGACGGATGTCGAATGGCCTTGCACCGCACGGATGCGTTGACCGTCGTCGGAGAGGGCGAAGCGTTGCTTGTCGTTGGTCGCGCAGACGGTTTCGATCGTCGCGCGATCGAGCCTGCGCCCGTGACGGGCGGCGCCGGCGATCAGTTCGCCGATGTCGGCCCAGCCTTCCGGGTCGAGTGGCAGGCCGATGGCGTGCGGCTCGTGGCGCAGCAGGTAGCTCAGGTATTTGCTGATGCTGATCGCGTCGGGCGCCAGCGGTTCGTTTTTCTGTGTACTCATGAGACGCGGAGGCTACCAGACCGCCGCGCAGGCCGGCACCGTGCCATTGCCCGCCGTGGCTGGAAAGCGACAGCGATCGGCTGCACCCGACGTAGAACAATCGTCTGCCCGACGTGCTGATCCGCCAGCGATCGCGCCATCCTTGCGCATTCCCGCTTCCGGATTTTTCAATTGTTGCAATTTTCGATGCATTGAATTGCATCGAACCACCTAGTAATGGAACCGGTTCCATTTATAATTCGCGCCACGCGTCGCCGGACCCGAACGAGGGTCGTGCACGCTGCGCTTGCCGTCGGCAAACGCGGCGTCTAAGTTGGATCAGGGTCATGGCGATGGCGGGCAGGTCCGGGCCGACAGGCCGGTATTTGTCCGACGATCAGGTCCGCGAAGAGGCCGATCCGCGCGGCGCCGCCGGAACCGGCACGCACGCGGCTGCATGACGGCGCCGCCGCACATCGCGCGGCCGGTGTCCGCATCGAGGTTGTTCGCAACACACGAATGAACAGGACGGCCAGCCGCATGCGGCATGGCTGCCGTGCCGGACACGCCGCATGCGGAATGCGCGCGTCCGGCCCCCGATCCCCAACGATCAACATCCGACCATGTCCACGCCACCTGACAAACCCAACTCGCGCCGCCGCTTCCTGCGCACGTCGGTCGCGCTCGTGCCGATCGCGTCGGTCGCCGGCTGCGACCTGCGCGCGTCGTCGCCGTCCGCGACGACGGCCGGCAACACGCAAGCCGCATCGGCCAGCGCCGAACGTGCCCCGTACAAGCCGACCTTCTTCGATGCGAAGGAGTGGGCGTTCGTCCAGGCCGCCGTCGACCGGCTGATTCCGGCCGACGCCGAAGGCCCTGGCGCGCTCGAATCGGGCGTGCCCGAATTCATCGACCGCCAGATGGAGACGCCGTATGCGCACGGCGCGACGTGGTACATGCAGGGGCCGTTCCAGCAGGGCGTGCCCGAGCTCGGCTACCAGTTGAAGCTCGTGCCGCGCGACATCTACCGGCTCGGCATCGCGGCCGTCAACCGCTATTGCGAAAAGGCGCACGGCAACGCGTTCGCGGAGCTCGACGCGCCGACGCGCGACACCGTGCTCGGCGCGCTGGAGAGGGGCGGCGCACAGATCGACGACGTGCCGCCCGGCGTGTTCTTCGGCCAGTTGCTGCAGAACACGCGCGAGGGCTATTTCTGCGATCCGGTACACGGCGGCAATCACGACATGGCCGCGTGGAAGATGATCGGCTTTCCGGGCGCGCGCGCGGACTTCATGGATTTCGTCAACCAGAACGGCAAGCCCTATCCGTACGGCCCCGTCTCGATCAACGGGGAGCGCAGCTGATGACCGCAGAGAAAAAGCCGCATGTCGATGCGGTGATCGTCGGCTTCGGCTGGACCGGCGCGATTCTCGCGAAGGAACTGACCGAAGCGGGCTTGAAGGTCGTCGCGCTCGAGCGTGGCGAGTATCGCGACACCTATCCGGACGGCGCGTATCCGAACACGATCGACGAGCTGACCTACAACGTCCGCAAGAAGCTGTTCCTCGACCTGTCGAAGACGACCGTGTCGATCCGCCACGGCGTGCAGGACACCGCGCTGCCGTACCGGCAGCTCGCCGCGTTCCTGCCGGGCGAAGGCGTCGGCGGCGCGGGGCTGCACTGGTCGGGCGTGCATTTCCGGATCACGCCCGAAGAGCTGCGCCTGCGCAGCCATTATGAAGAGCGCTACGGCAAGAAGTTCATCCCCGAAGGGATGACGATCCAGGACACCGGCGTCAGCTACGACGAGCTCGAGCCGCATTTCGATTTCGCCGAGAAGGTGTTCGGCACGTCGGGGCAGGCGTACAAGGTCGGCGGCAAGGTCGTCGGGGACGGCAACGTGTTCGAGGCGAACCGCAGCAACGATTTCCCGTTGCCCGCGCAGCTCAATACCTATTCGGCGCAGCGCTTCTTCGACGCGGCGCAGTCGCTCGGCCTGCATCCGTACCGGCTGCCATCGGCGAACACGTCGGGCCCGTACACGAACCCGTACGGCGTGCAGATGGGCCCGTGCAACTTCTGCGGCTACTGCAGCGGCTACGCGTGCTACATGTACTCGAAGGCGTCGCCGAACCTGAACATCCTGCCGGCGCTGAAGCAGGCGCCGAACTTCGAGCTGCGCTCGAAGTGCCACGTGCTGCGCGTCGACCTCGACGATACGAAGAAACGCGCGACGGGCGTGACCTATGTCGACCCGGCGGGGCGCGAAGTGCACCAGCCGGCCGATCTCGTGATCGTGGCCGCGTTCCAGTATCACAACGTACACCTGCTGCTGCTGTCGGGCATCGGCAAGCCGTACGACCCGATCTCCGGCGAAGGCGTCGTGGGCCGCAATTTCGCGTACCAGAACCTGTCGACGATCAAGGCGTTCTTCGACAAGGACACCTACACGAATCCGTTCATCGGCGCAGGCGGCAACGGCGTCGCGGTGGACGATTTCAACGCGGACAACTTCGACCACGGGCCGCTCGGTTTCGTCGGCGGCTCGCCGCTGTGGGTGAACCAGGCCGGCGTGAAGCCGGTCAGCGGCATCGCGACGCCGGCCGGCACGCCGCAGTGGGGCTCGGCGTGGAAGAAATCCGTGAAGGACTACTACGCGCACACGATCTCGATGGACGCGCACGGCTCGAACATGTCGTACCGCGACGTGTATCTCGACCTCGATCCGACCTATCGCGATTCGTACGGCCAGCCGCTGTTGCGGATGACCTTCGACTGGAAGGACAACGACATCAGGATGGCGCAGTACGTGACCGGGCAGATGAAGAAGATCGCGGAGGCGATGGGGCCGAAGGCGATCGGCGTGTCGACGCGCGAGTTCGGCAAGCACTTCGATTCGCGCCAGTACCAGACGACCCACCTCGTCGGCGGCGCGATCATGGGCACCGACCCGAAGACGAGCGTGCTGAACCGCTACCTGCAGTGCTGGGACGTGCACAACGTGTTCGTGATGGGCGCCTCGGCGCTGCCGCAGGGCATCGGCTACAACCCGACCGGGATCATCGCGGCGCTGGCCTACTGGTCGGCGCGCGCGATCCGCGAGCAATACCTGAAGAATCCCGCCCCGCTGGTGACCATATGAAGAGGACGATGAACCACAACGCAGCGCGCCGCATTTCCCCGGTGCGGCGCGCGCTGGCGGCCGGCGCGGCCTGGACCGCGTTCGGCCTCGCGGGCACCGCGGCCTTCGCGCAACCGGCGGTAGCACCCGCGGCGGCTTCCGGCTCGGCGGTCGTGCCGGCGGCCCGATCCGCCGACGTGAACCTCGTCAAGCGCGGCGAATACCTGGCCCGCGCGGGCGACTGCATCGCGTGCCACACGGCGAGCGGCGGCAAGCCGTTCGCGGGCGGGCTCAAGTTCGACACGCCGATCGGCGGCATCTATTCGACGAACATCACGCCGGACTCGAAAACCGGCCTCGGCGGCTGGACGTTCGACGACTTCACCCGCGCGGTACGCGAGGGCGTGCGCAAGAACGGCGACACGATGTATCCGGCCATGCCGTTCCCGTCCTATGCGCGCCTCACCGACGACGACATGAAGGCGCTGTACGCGTACTTCATGCACGGCGTCGCGCCCGTCGAGCACGAGAACCGCACGGTCGACATCGTGTGGCCGCTGTCGATGCGCTGGCCGCTCGGGATCTGGCGCACGATGTTCGCGCCGTCGCCGAAGCCGTTCGACGCGGCGCCGTACACCGACCCGGTGGTCGCGCGCGGCGCGTATCTCGTGCAGGGTCTCGGCCACTGCGGCGCGTGTCACACGCCGCGCGCGCCGACGATGCAGGAGCGCGGGCTGACCGACGCGGACGGGCCGGACTTCCTGGCCGGCGGCGCGGCGATCGACGGCTGGGTGCCGACGAGCCTGCGCGGCGAGCCGCGCACCGGGCTCGGCACGTGGACGGAAACCGAGATCGTGCAGTTCCTGAAGACCGGCCGCACGCTCCGCACGGCCGCGTTCGGCGGAATGACGGACGTGGTCGGCCACAGCATGCAGCACATGACCGACGACGACCTGAATGCGATCGCGCGCTATCTGAAGACGCTGCCGCCGCGCGTGCAGGGCGAGCAGCCGCACGTGTACGACGCGGCCGCCGCGAAGGCGCTGCAGACCGGCGACGCGAGCAAGCCGGGCGCGGCCGTCTATCGCGACAACTGCATGGCGTGCCACCGCAGCGACGGCCACGGCTACACGCGCGTGTTCCCGGCGCTCGCCGGCAACCCGGTCGTGCAGGGCGGCGATCCGACGTCGCTGATCCACGTCGTGCTGGAAGGCAGCGCGCTGCAGGGCACGCGCACCGCGCCGTCGACCTTCACGATGCCGCCGTTCGGCTGGCGCCTGTCGGACCAGGAAGTCGCGGACGTGTCAAACTTCGTGCGCACGAGCTGGGGCAATACGGGCGCGCCGGTGACGGCCGCGCAGGTCGCGAAGGTGCGCAAGAGCGTGCCGTCGACCCGGCCCGAACCGCCGCCGGGCGCGCGGTTCCCGCAAGCGTCGCGCTGACGGGGCGGCGGGGCGCCAGCCCCGCCTGTCCGACCCGCTTCGAGGTGCCGCCGAGCCCACGCGGCGCCTGCCGTTTCGCCGGGGTTGCACCCCGCACAGGCGCGCCGCTGCGTGAAATTTTCGCGGTGGCGCGCCATTGTTCCGCCTCATCCCTTATCCTTCCATTCTTGAACCTTACTAAATAGTTACAAGAACTTGGGAGGGGGGATGCCCCATGACGTCAGCCTGATTGCGTTGCTCGCGGCCGGTTTCGGTCTCGCGATGATCTTCGGTTACTTCGCGTCGCTGCTGAAAATGCCGCCGCTCGTCGGCTATCTGCTCGCCGGGATCGTGATCGGCCCCGGCACGCCCGGTTTCGTCGGCGACCTGTCGCTCGCGCAGCAGCTCGCCGAAGTCGGCGTGATGCTGCTGATGTTCGGCGTCGGCCTGCATTTCTCGCTCGGCGACCTGCTCGCGGTGCGCAAGATCGCGCTGCCGGGCGCCGTCGTACAGATTACCGTCGCGACGCTGCTAGGCGGCGGGCTCGCGCTCACGTGGGGCTGGAGCCTCGGGGCGGCGCTCGTGTTCGGGCTCGCGCTGTCGGTCGCGAGTACCGTCGTGCTGTTGCGCGCGCTCGAAGGGCGCGGGCTCGTCGAGACGGTCAACGGGCGCATCGCGGTCGGCTGGCTCGTCGTCGAGGATCTCGTGATGGTGCTGGTGCTCGTGCTGCTGCCGCCCGTCGCGGGGCTGCTCGGCGGCACGCCGCCCGGCGACGCGCAGGCGGCCGGCGGTAGCCTGTGGGGCACGCTCGGCGTGACGATGCTGAAGGTCGCGGCGTTCATCGCGCTGATGCTCGTGGTCGGCAAGCGCGTATTCCCGCGCATTTTGTGGCTCGTCGCGCGCACGGGTTCGCGCGAGCTGTTCACGCTGTGCATGATCGCGGCCGCGGTCGGCATCGCGTTCGGCGCGGCGAAGCTGTTCGACGTGTCGTTCGCGCTCGGCGCGTTCTTCGCCGGGATGATGATGCGCGAGTCGGAATTCAGCCGGCGCGCGGCCGACGAGACGCTGCCGCTGCGCGACGCGTTCTCGGTGCTGTTCTTCATTTCGGTCGGGATGCTGTTCGACCCGAAGGTGCTGATCGACGAGCCGCTGCACGTGATCGAGGTCGCGGCGATCGTGCTGGTCGGCAAGACGCTCGCGGCGGTCGCGCTCGTGATCGCGTTCCGCTATCCGCTGAACACCGCGCTGACGGTCGGCGCGGGCCTCGCGCAGATCGGCGAATTCTCGTTCATCCTCGCGGGGCTCGGCCGTGCGCTCGGGCTGCTGTCGGCCGAGGGGCAGAGCCTGATCCTGGCGGTCGCACTGATCTCGATCGCGATGAACACGCTGCTGTTCGCGATGATCGATCCGGCGCTCGCGTGGATCCGCAAGCATTCGGCGTTCGCGCGCAAGCTCGAGGCGCGCGACGATCCGCTCGCCGCGCTGCCGATGTCGACGCCGCAGACGCACCTGACCGGGCAGGTCGTGATCGTCGGCTACGGCAAGGTCGGCACGCGGATCGCGCATGCGCTGGACGAGCGCGGGATCGCGTATGTCGTCGTCGAGCAGAATCGCGAGCTCGTCGAGAAGCTGCGCGCCGACGGCATCGCTGCCGTGTCCGGCGACGCGATCGAGCCGATCGTGCTCGTGCAGGCGCATATCGCGCGCGCCGGGATGCTGGTCGTCGCGCTGCCCGACGTGTTCGACGTGCGGCAGATCGTCGAGATCTCGCGCACGCTCAACCCGACGCTCGAGGTCGTGCTGTGCACGAATAGCGGCGACGAGGCCGCGCTGCTGTCGAGCGAAGGCATCGGCACCGTGTTCATGGGCGAGACCGAACTCGCGCGCGGGATGACCGAGCACGTGCTCGGCCGGATGGTGAAGCCGGTCGCAGCGGCGGCGCATTGACGGCGCGCGGGCAAGGTTGCCCGCGGCGCGAAAAAATTGTAGGTGAACGCAGCCGGAACGCTCAAATAATGCGGGGCGTTCCTTGAAAGTGGGATGAAAGCGGGGAACGGAGATGGCGCGCGGGCGGTGCGGCATGCCGCATCACGCGCCCGGCGGCGTCAGCTTGACGCTGCCTTCGTCGGCGCGGTCGTGCCGGACTGCGCGGCCGTCTTCACCGGCACGGCGGCTTTCTGCGCGGCAGCCGGTTTCGGTTGAGCGGCCGCCTTCGGCGCCGCGACCGTCTTCTGCGGCGCGGCCGCCTTGACCGGCGCATTCGTCGCGGGCTCGACCGGCGCGTCGGGCGGCACGCCGAGCAACTGCAGCGAGCCGCTCGTGACCGACGCGAACACCGGGCCGGCCACCGTGCCGCCGTAGTAGCCCTTGCCGCGCGGCTCGTCGATCATCACCGCGACGATCAGGCGCGGGTTGCTCATCGGCGCCATCCCCGCGAACAGCGCGCGGTACTTGCCCTTCGCATAGGTCGCACCGACCTGCTTGCGCGCGGTGCCCGTCTTGCCGCCGATCCGGTAGCCATCGACGCGCGCGCGGCGCCCCGTGCCGCCTTCGCCGACCGCCATCTCGAGCATCGAGCGGATCGATGCGGCCGTTTGCGGCGACGTCACGCGGTGGCCGCGATGCGCGTCGATCGTCTGCTGGTCGGTACCGTTCTTCAGCAGCGACACCGGGTGCAGCGTGCCGTCGCCCGCATAGGCCGTGTAGGTCTGCGCGATCTGCAGCAGCGACATCGACAGGCCGTAGCCGTACGCCATCGTCGCCTGCTCGATCGGCCGCCAGCGCTTGTAGCCGCGCAGCCGGCCCGATGCGACGCCCGGGAACGTCAGCTCCGGCGCGCGGCCGATCCCGTATTCCTGGTACTTGTTCCAGATCGTTTCGGCGGGCAGGTTCAGCGCGAGCTTCGCGAGCGCGACGTTGCTCGACTTCTGCAGTGCTTGCGACACCGTCAGCGACCCGTGGTTCGACGTGTCGTGGATCACGGCCGGGCCGATCTTGTAGGTGCCCGGCGACGTGTTGATGATCGTGTTCGGCGTGACCTTGCGCTCGTCGATCGACAGCGCGACGACGAGCGGCTTGATCGTCGAGCCGGGCTCGAACGTGTCGATCACCGCGCGGTTGCGCAACTGCTGGCCCGTGAGGCGCGCGCGGTCGTTCGGGTCGAAGGTCGGGTAGTTCGCGAGCGCGAGGATCTCGCCGTTCTGCGCATCGAGCACGACGACGCTGCCGGCCAGCGCGTTGTTCTCGACCACGGCCGCCTTGAGCTGGCTGAACGCGAGCTGCTGGATCCGGCGGTCGATCGTCAGCTCGATCGTCGCGCCGTGCTGCGCGGGAACGAGCGGGCGCGTGTCCGACACGATGCGGCCGAGCCGGTCGCGGATCACCTCGCGCTGGCCGGACGTGCCGGACAGGCGCCCATTCGCCGCGAGTTCGACGCCTTCCTGGCCCTTGTCTTCGACGTTCGTGAAGCCGACCACGTGCGCGGCCGATTCGCCTTCCGGGTAGAAGCGCTTCGAATCGGCGATCTGCGTGATGCCGTCGATCGCGAGCTTGTCGAGCCGGCCCGCGGTGTCCGCGTCGACCTGCCGCTTGAGCAGCACGAACGTCTTGTCGTTGCCGAGGCGCCGTTTCACCTCGACGAGCGGTATGTCGAGCAGCTTCGCGATCTGCGGATAGTCGGTATCGGCGACCTGTTTCGGATTCGCCCAGATTTCATAGGTCGACAGGCTGACCGCGAGCATCGCGCCGTTGCGGTCGACGATGCGCCCGCGCATCGCGTCGAGCTCGATCGTGCGCTGGTAGCGCTTCTGGCCCTGGCCGACGTAGAAATCCTGGTTCGCGACCTGCACCCAGAAGGCGCGCGCGACCAGCGCGGCGAACGCGAGGAACACGACGATCACGACCAGTTTCGAGCGCCACATCGGCAGGCGCGACGCGAGCATCGGATTCTTGGCCGCGTACGGATCGGCGGGGTGGGTCTTCTTTTTCACGCTCATGCAATGGCCGGGTCGGGCCGCCGGACGGCGGCAGGTCAGTCTGAATAATGCGATTGTAATAAATGAGTAAACGCCGTGTGGGGAAAGTGTGTTCCGGCCCCGTGAAAAGCCGCGTGGCGATGAACCGGTCAAGTGCCGAAAAGGGGGCAGGAAAGGCGGGACGGAAGCGGAATCTCACCGCCGCGGCGGGCGATGAAAGGCGGACGATCCGCTGCGTGTCGATCCGGACGCATGACATCCGGGACCAATCGTTTCAGACCGTCGCCGGTATGCGATCAATTGCCCGGAACCTGATTATTTCTTTAAGGCGGAAAATGAAAAACGCCCCAAAGAGGGGCGCCGTTAATGCTGAATATCGAAATGAATATCGCTGAAACCGGAATAAACCCGAAAACCGCAGACGATTTGCGTCAAATATTTCTATCGGTCGACGGAAATGAATTCATGGTATTCCGGCTCGGTCGTGCAACGATCGACGGCCTGCAGCCGCCACGCGCCGGGGTGGTCGCCGGCGAGCACGGCCGGGCCCTGTTCACGCTGCGTCGCACCGAACGACAGCCCCTTCAACTGGCATACGGCGCTCCCGCCGTCGGCCGCGCAGAGCGCCATCGCGCCCTCGACGTCGCGGACCTTGCCCCAGGTCGGGAGATCGATGCCCTGATGTGCCTCGCGCGACCACAGTCCCTCGTCGGTATCCACCCACAGCACCGCGAAGAATTGCCGGGTTGCGGATTCGCTGCCGTTAATCCGAATCGTGAGGCGCATTGGATCGTCTCCTGAAAGAAATGATGCATTCGACCGTTTTGACTTGATCAGTCTAGATAGACTGGTGTGAAACGCAAGTGATAATCCGCAATAAATCCATATTGAGTCCATTGCGGTTTCAGATGAAACGACGTCTGACGATTCGCGGTCATTCCGGCGGCGCGCGCAAACGCACGTGGCAGAGGCGATTGCGGTGTCGACGCGCGCATGGGTGACGGTCGAGACATGGGATGACATGGCCGGGGGCGCGTCGATCTGTCGCGCGCGGGCCGCCGCCGAAACCAGGCCAACCTAGGCAACCCGGCAGCGCCCGAATGGGGCCCGACCGGATGTTTCGGCGCGTTGACGGCGCGGCCGGAACGACACACTCCGACAATCGCGTACAAATCGGCACACTTTCACGAAACTTTCGGGACAGACTTGCATGCGATCGGGCCCCACACTGGAAGCTTCCCGATCCCGTGCCGCGGACGCCCGTCCTCGGCGGCTGCCGCCGCCTCGTGCCAGAGACGCGATCGACGCGATCGCGGGCCGCACGCCCGATCGGGACAGCCAGGGCGCGCGCGTCAGCCCCGGCCCGGCCGGTGAGCCGTGCGCAGCCCGCAACCGCGGGCGTCGCGCCGCCCGGCCGACTCTTCGAAGGAGACTATCGTGCTGATCTGGAAAACCGCGTTGTCGCTCAATTGGCGGACGAGCCTCGTGTCGCCGGCCAGCGCACCGGTCGCGGCGGCGAACGTCGGACGGCTGGTGCTGACCGGCGCGACCGGCTTCATCGGCAGTACCGTGCTGACGGCGCTCGTCAATGCAGGGCTGCTCGAACGCATCGTGTGCGTCGTGCGCGCGCAGGATCGCGGCCACGCCGTCGCGCGGCTGCGCGAAGCGGCGCTGCGCGCGGGGCTTGCGCCGTACTGGGCGTCGCGCCTGACCGAGGCGAACGTGATCGTCGGCGCGCTCGGCGACGTGTGGCAGGGCGCCGACGCACCGCGCCTCACCGGTGCGACGCACGTGATCCACTGCGCCGGTCATGCGTCGCCGGCCGACGGTGCGCACCTGCAGGCGGACATCGCCGATTCGGTGCGCTTCGCCGAACGCTTCGCGCGGGCGCCGCGCCTGCAGCGTTTCGTGTACGTCGGCACGGCCTATGCGCATGCGGGTCGCGGCGGCATCGTGCACGAAGAAGCGGCGGGAGCCATGGCGAACGACGTCGCGCAAGACGGCGAAGGGCTGCCGGGCGCAGTGCTCGCGGCCGACTACCTGCATGCAAAAGCGGCAACGGAGCAGCGCTTGCGCGCGCTCGGGTTGCCGCTCGTCGTCGTGCGGCCGTCGCACGTCGTCGGCCACACGGTGCTCGGTACGCGGCCCGCGCCGAATTCGTTCTGGATGTTCCGGCTTGCGCATGCCGCGCGCCGCTTCACCGCGCGGCCGATGACGCGCATCGACATCGTGTCGGTGGACGACGTGGCGCGCGCGACGATGCTGCTGGCCGTCAAGCCGACGCTCGCGCACGATCTCTATCACGTGTCGGCCGGCGACGAGGCGCCGCAGGTCGCGCAGATCGTGCGCGCGATGGACGAGGCGGCGGGGATGACGGGGGCGCCGCGCTACGCGGCGTGCGCGCCGGCCGAGCTGCCGCTCGTGGTGCGCGACGTGCTCGGGCGGCCCGATCCGGCACTCGAACGCGTGATCGGCCGGGCGCTGCAGCGTTGCGCGGAATTCGCGACGGTCGATCGCGTGTTCGACAACCGCCGCGTGCGCGACGAAATCGATTTCGAGCCGTTGCCGTTCATCGATTACGTCGAGGAATGCATGCGCACGTCGCGCGGCGTTGCCGTGACCGAGCTGATGCGAGGCGCGCTGCACTGACCGCCCGCGCTGTACCGGTGCCCGTTCCCGCTGCTGGCGGGAACGGGCACCATCGTCACGCGTTGCCGCCGAGTTCGATGAGCCGGTCGAGCGCGCGGTAAATGTCTTCGAGGCCGTCCTGGCCGAAGCGCGATTCGAGCTGCCGGTATTGCTCGTCGATGCGCGGACCGATTTCCGTGACGAGTTTCCTGCTTTGCGGCGTCAGGCTGACCAGCAGCCGGCGCTGATCCTCCTGCGCGCGCGTGCGCGTAATCAGGCCGTCGCGCTCCATCCGTTCCAGCACGCCCGTGAGGCTCGGGCTCAGGATGCAGCAGCGCCGCGCGATCTGTCCCGCTTCGAGGGCATGAGACGGTTCGCCGTCGAGCACGCGGATGATCCGCCATTGCTGTTCGGTCAGCGCGAATTCCTTGAGAATGGGGCGGAACAGGCCCATCAGCGTTTCGCGGGCCTCGAGCAGCAGCATGGCCAGGTTGCGATGGTCGAGCGTACGGTTCATCGGGGTGGACAGTGGACGGGGACGCATCAATCTTAACAGCCGAAGGTGGTGAATTTCGCATATCAGGGTAATCGAGGTTGCCAGCGCTCGATTGTTTACTTAAGATATTAACTATTGACGATGCGCCGCGACGCGCGGCAGGGGAATGACGCATGGAGCTGTCTTGCACGACCGCCGCGGCGCCGCCGTTGCCGGTCGCCATCGGTACCGTCTACGGTGCGCTGCTCAACGAGCGCGCGGCGCTCGACGCGCTCGGCGATGCGGTGAACGCGCCGCCTTACGGCCGCCCGCCGCAGGCGCCGATCCTTTACATCAAGCCGGCCAACACGCATGCGGCCGACGGCGCGGCCGTCGTCGTGCCGGCCGGCGTCGATGCGCTGGAGATCGGCGCGTCGGTGGCCGTCGTGTTCGCTCGGCGCGCGACGCGTGTGCCGGCCGTGCAGGCGCTCGACTACGTGCACGGCTTCACGCTCGCGAGCGACGTGTCGGTGCCGCATCCCGATTACTACCGTCCGGCCGTACGCTTCAAGTGCCGTGACGGTTTCTGCCCGCTGGGCCCGGCGATCGTGCCGGCCGCCGCGCTGGCCGATGTCGACGCGCTCGCACTGACCGTGCGGATCGACGGCGGGGTGGCCGCATCGGCGTCGACCGCGACGCTGATCCGCCCGGTGCGCGAACTGATCGCCGACGTGACCGCGTTCATGTCGTTCGACGCGGGCGATGTGCTGCTGCTCGGCGTCGCCGGCGGCGCACCGCGCGCCCGCGCGGGCAGCACGATCGAGATCGCCGCCGCCGGCATCGGCACGCTGCGGCACACGCTGATTGCGGAGGAAACACGATGAAGACGGCGCGCGTGATCTACAACGGCGCACTGCATGCGGCCGAACCGGCCGGCGACGGCGCGATCCGCCTCGATACCGGGCGGGTGGTCGCCGAGGAGGTGGTCGCATGGCTGCCGCCCGTCGCGCCACGCACGACGTTCGCGCTCGGCCTCAACTACGCCGACCACGCGAAGGAACTCGCGTTCAAGGCGCCGAGCGAGCCGCTGATCTTCCTGAAGGGGCCGAACACGTTCGTCGGCCACCGGTCGCGCACGGTGCGCCCGGCGGACGCGACGCACATGCACTACGAGTGCGAACTGGCCGTCGTGATCGGCCGGCCCGCGCGCAACGTGAGCCGTGCGCAGGCGCTCGACTACGTGGCCGGCTACACGGTCGCGAACGACTATGCGATCCGCGACTATCTCGAGAACTATTACCGCCCGAACCTGCGCGTGAAGAACCGCGACACCTGCACGCCGCTCGGGCCGTGGTTCGTCAGCCGCGACGAGATCGGCGACGCGGGCGATCTGACGCTGCGCACGACGGTGAACGGCCAGGAGACGCAACGCGGCAGCACGCGCGACATGATCTTCGACGTGCCGGCGCTGATCGAGCACATCAGCAGCTTCATGACGCTCTCGCCGGGCGACCTGATCCTGACCGGCACGCCCGAGGGGCTGGCGGACACGCAGCCGGGCGACGAGGTCGTGACCGAAATCGAAGGGATCGGCCGGCTCGTGAACACGATCGTCGGCGAAGCAGACTACTATCGCGCCGGCTGAGCCCGTCGCCCAAGGAGAACCCATGACCATCAAGCACTGGATCGACGGCCGCGAAGTCGAGAGCCGCGAGACCTTCACGACGCTGAATCCCGCGACGGGCGACGTGATCACCGACGTCGCGTCGGCCGGCGAGGCCGAAGTCGACGCAGCCGTGCGCGCGGCGAAGGAAGCGTTCCCGAAGTGGGCGAACACGCCGGCGAAGGAGCGCGCGAAGCTGATGCGCAAGCTCGGCGAGCTGATCGAGAAGAACGTGCCGATGCTCGCGGCGCTGGAGACGCAGGACACCGGCCTGCCGATCGCGCAGACGAGCAAGCAGCTCATCCCGCGCGCGTCCGAGAACTTCAATTTCTTCGCGGAAGTGTGCGTGCAGATGAACGGCCGCACCTATCCGGTCGACGACCAGATGCTGAACTACACGTTGTACCAGCCGGTCGGCGTGTGCGCGCTGGTGTCGCCGTGGAACGTGCCGTTCATGACGGCCACATGGAAGACGGCGCCGTGCCTCGCGCTCGGCAACACGGCCGTGCTGAAGATGTCGGAGCTGTCGCCGCTGACGGCCGACCAGCTCGGCCGGCTCGCGCTCGAAGCCGGGATCCCGCGCGGCGTGCTGAACGTCGTGCAGGGCTACGGCGCGACGGCCGGCGACGCGCTCGTGCGGCATCCGGACGTGCGTGCGGTGTCGTTTACGGGCGGCACGGTCACGGGCAAGCGGATCATGGAGCGCGCGGGCCTCAAGAAGTATTCGATGGAGCTCGGCGGCAAGTCGCCGGTGCTGATCTTCGACGACGCGGATTTCGACCGTGCACTCGACGCGTCGCTGTTCACGATCTTCTCGATCAACGGCGAACGCTGCACGGCCGGTTCGCGGATCTTCGTGCAGCGCACGATCTACGACCGCTTCGTGCAGGAATTCGCGCGCCGCGCGAACAACCTGGTGGTCGGCGATCCGTCCGATCCGGCCACGCAGCTCGGCGCGATGATCACGCGCCAGCACTGGGAGAAGGTGACGGGCTATATCCGCATCGGCGAGCAGGAAGGCGCGCGCGTGGTCGCGGGCGGCGCGGACAAGCCGGCGGGCCTGCCCGACCATCTGCGCAACGGCAACTTCGTGCGGCCGACCGTGTTCGCCGACGTTGACAACCGGATGCGCATCGCGCAGGAAGAGATCTTCGGGCCGGTCGCGTGCGTGATTCCGTTCGAGGACGAGGAAGAAGGACTGCGGCTCGCGAACGATACGTCGTACGGCCTCGCGTCATACATCTGGACGCAGGACGTCGGCAAGGTGCATCGCCTCGCGCGCGGCATCGAGGCCGGGATGGTGTTCGTGAACAGCCAGAACGTGCGCGACCTGCGCCAGCCGTTCGGCGGCGTGAAGGAATCGGGCACCGGGCGCGAGGGCGGCGAGTACAGTTTCGAGGTGTTCGCGGAGATCAAGAACGTGTGCATCTCGATGGGTTCGCATCACATTCCGCGCTGGGGCGTGTAACGGGCGCGGGTCGTTTCGCCGCAAGAACGATACGGAGACTTAACGATGGGCAAACTGTCCCTCGCCGCGAAGATCACGCATGTGCCATCGATGTACCTGTCGGAATTGCCCGGCAGGCATCACGGCTGCCGCGAAGCGGCGATCCGCGGCCATCAGCTGATCGGCGAGCGCTGCCGTGCGCTCGGCGTCGACACGATCGTCGTGTCGGACGTGCACTGGCTCGTTAACGCGGGCTATCACGTGAACTGCAATGCGCGGTTCGCCGGCACGTACACGAGCAACGAGCTGCCGCATTTCATCCGCGACATGCAGTACGCGTATCCGGGCAACCCGGCGCTCGGCCAACTGATTGCCGAGACGGCCAGCGCACGCGGGGTCGCGACGCGCGCACACGAGATCGACAGCCTCGAACTCGAATACGGCACGCTCGTGCCGATGCGCTACATGAACGGCGACCAGCACTTCAAGGTCGTGTCGATCGCCGGCTGGTGCATGTGGCACACGCTCGACGAAAGCCGGCGCTTCGGCGAGGCGCTGCTCGAAGCGATCGAGAAAAGCGATTCGAACGTCGCGTTCCTCGCGAGCGGTTCGCTGTCGCACCGCTTCAACGATAACGGCAGCCCCGAAGAATCGATCCACCAGATCAGCCGCGAATTCTTCCGGCAGGTCGACCTGCGCGTGGTCGAGCTGTGGAAGCAGGGCGATTTCAAGACTTTCTGCGCGATGCTGCCGGAGTACAACACGCATTGCCACGGCGAAGGCGGCATGCACGATACCGCGATGCTGCTTGGCCTGCTCGGCTGGGATCGTTACGACAAGCCTGTGGAGATCGTCACCGACTATTTCGCGAGTTCGGGCACCGGACAGATCAACGCGATCTTTCCGTTGCCCTGAACGCCGCCGCCCCGCATCCGACATCCGACTGCTATGCATGGGACCCGAGTAAGCGCTAAAGCACTAACTCGGGTCGACAGGAGAATTGCTATGCCACACATCGTCGTCGAATACACCGCGAACATCCGCGACGACGCGCGCATCCCCGCGCTGCTGCGCACGATCAACGCCACGCTGATCGCGCAGGGCGGCGTGTTCCCGACCGGCGGCATCCGCTCGCGCGCGATCGAGCTGCAGGACTACTGCGTCGCCGACGGCACGGAGGACGACGCGTTCGTCCACGTGACGCTGAAGATCGGCTCGGGCCGCAGCGACGATACGAAGAAGGCCGCATGCGACGCGCTGTTCGACGCGATCAACGCGCATTTCGCCGAGCTGTACGCGAAGCGCTACCTCGCGCTGTCGATGGAGCTGACCGAGTTCAGCGAAAGCGGCTCGTACAAGCACAACAACATCCACGCCCGCTACAAGCGGGCCGGCTGAACCTCATTCCCGATCCGACCATGCTCGAACCCGCCATCATCGACCAGCTCGCGCAGCGTCTGCACGACGCCGAGCGCGAGCGCAAGCAGATCCGCCAGATCTCGCTCGACCATCCCGACATCACGATCGACGACGCATACGCGATCCAGCGCGCGTGGGTGGCCCTCAAGCTCGCGGAAGGCCGCACGCTGAAGGGACACAAGATCGGCCTCACGTCGAAGGCGATGCAGAACACGTCGCAGATCGACGAGCCCGATTACGGCGCGCTGCTCGACGACATGTTCTTCGCGGACGGCGGCACGATCCCGACCGGCCGCTTCATCGTGCCGCGCGTCGAGGTGGAGCTCGCGTTCGTGCTCGGCAAGCGGCTCTCGGGCCCGGACTGCACGATCTTCGACGTGTACGACGCGGTCGACTATGTGGTGCCCGCGCTCGAGATCATCGACGCGCGCAGCCAGTCGATCGACCCCGATACGAAACGGCCGCGCAAGGTGTTCGACACGATTGCCGACAACGCGGCGAACGCGGGTGTCGTGATCGGCGGGCGGCCGGTGAAGCCGCACGACGTCGACCTGCGCTGGGTCGCGGCGATCATGTCGCGCAACGGCGTGGTCGAGGAAACGGGCGTCGCGGCCGGCGTGCTGAACCATCCGGCGAACGGCGTCGCGTGGCTCGCGAACCGGCTGGCGCGCTTCGACGTCGCGCTGGAGCCCGGGCAGATCGTGCTCGGCGGCTCGTTCACGCGGCCGTGCGCAGCGCGGCCGGGTGACACGTTCAGTGTCGACTACGGCCCGCTCGGGACGATCCAGTGCTACTTCGAGTGAGCGAGCGATGCAGATTCCTTCGAATGTCTTCAAGGCCGCGCTCGCGCGCGGCGATGCGCAGATCGGGCTGTGGCTCGGTCTCGCGAATCCGTACAGTGCCGAAGTCGTCGCGGGCGCCGGTTTCGACTGGCTGCTGATCGACGGCGAGCACGCGCCGAACACGGTGCCGACGATCCTCGCGCAACTGCAGGCGATCGCGCCGTATCCGTCGCACCCGGTCGTGCGCGTGCCGTGGAACGACCCGGTGATCGTCAAGCAGGTGCTCGATCTCGGCGCACAGACGCTGCTCGTGCCGATGGTGCAGAGCGCCGACGAGGCGCGCGCGGCCGTTGCCGCGACGCGTTACCCGCCGCACGGGATGCGCGGCGTCGGCAGCGCGCTGGCGCGCGCGTCGCGATGGAATCGCGTCGGCGATTACCTGCACCGCGCGAACGAAGAGATGGCCGTGCTCGTGCAGGTCGAGACGCGCGCGGGGCTCGATGCGATCGACGCGATAACGCGGGTCGAAGGTGTCGACGGCGTGTTCATCGGGCCGGCCGATCTGGCGGCCGATCTCGGGCATCTCGGCAATCCGGGGCACCCGGACGTGCAGGCCGCGATCGACGGCGCGATCCGGACGATCAAGGCGGCCGGCAAGGCGCCGGGCATTCTGAGTGCGGATGAAGCGGCGGCGCGGCGTTATCTGGAAGCGGGCGCGTTGTTCGTCGCGGTCGGGGTCGATACGACGCTGCTCGCGAGAAGCGCGGAGCGGCTCGCAGCGCAGTTCAAGGGGGTATCGCGACCGACGGAAAAGAATGGCGACACGACGTATTGAGCGAGGGGCCGTGGCAGACATGCCAAATGACGCGGAGGCACTGCCTGACGAATCGGAGAAGTCGTACAAGGCTTCGCAAAGGGACCGGATGACCTCGCTTGAACTGAAGTCGATCCCATATCGCGATGCGGCGGTTCGTCGACGTGTCCGTGCCATTGACCTGACGTGTCGCAGGGAAACAAATGGTGAAGCAAGCGGCGATACGATGGCGGAACTGAGTGCGTAGGCGCAAGCCCTGCGGATGGGTTACGACTGACTTCTAGTGGTCCCGACTTCTGATATTCCCGCTTCCAAATACCTTCCCGGCGTCGTCCCCAACGCGCGCCGGAACATGTCGATGAACGCGCTCACGTTGTCGTACCCGAGATCGAGCGCGATCGTCGTCACCGGCACGCCATCCGCGATTTTCTCCAGCGCACGCAGCAGCCTTGCCTGCTGACGCCATTGCGCGAACGTCAGCCCCGTCTCGGCGACGAAACGGCGGCTCATCGTCCGTGCACTGATGCCGGCCCATTCGGCCCATTCCTCCAGCCGCCGGTTGTCCGCGAGGTTCGTGGCCAGCGCGTCGGTGATCTTCATCAGCCGCGGGTCCTGCGGTCGCACCAGCCCCAGCGCTTCGACCTCCGATGACGCGATTTCATCGAGGATCACGTCGGCGATCCGCGTTTGCGCGTCATTCAGTTCCGAACCGTCCCAGCTCGCGGCGCGCTGCACGGCTTCGCGCAGCAGCGGCGACGCACGGATCGCGCGCGGCGTGTCCGGCAGTACCGCGCAACGCGCTTCGGCGACGAACGCCGACCAGCCGGAAATCGGCCCGAACGAGCGCAGCGAATGCCGGCAATGCGGCGGAATCCAGATCGCGTGGATCGCCGGCACGACCCAGTCCTGGTCGTCGAGACCGATCGTCAGCAGCCCGCTCAGTGCACCGACAAGCTGGCCGCGCGCATGCGCGTGCGGCGCGGTCACGCGCGGGTCGCGTTGCGACAGGACGGCGGCGACGACGAACGGGCCGTCGTCGGACGTGATGAAGCGGGCGGGCAGGAGCGGATCGGACATGGCCGGATAGCGGTATCGAATGGCTGTTATACCGGAGATCGGCCGGCTTAGCACGCCTACACTGCGTCCATCGATAACAACCGGAGTACGACGCGATGCGAGCCGAACAGATGCTTCCCGACCATGCCGACCGGATCGAGGCCGGCGGAACGACGATCCGCAAGGGCACCATCGGCGCGTTTCTGGTCAACGCGCGTGTGCTGACCGATCCCGACGCCACGCCCGCCGACCGGGCACGCGCGGAAGCCGACACGATCGACGCGTTGCCCGCGCTGCGCGCGCTCGGCCTGTTCGACGTGATGGAAGTGCGCGATCCCGCGCTGCGCGCGTGGCTCGACGCACGCTGACGTCCACCCGAACCGCCGATCGAGATCCCCGATTCAAGGAGCCGACATGAAAGCCGCAGTCGTGACGGGCGCCGGCGAGCGTCCCGTCCATATGGAATTCGAACCGCCGAGCGCGATGCCGGGCCACAGCCTGATCGACGTGACGGCGTCCGCGCTGAGCCGGATCGCGCAGGCGCGTGCGTCCGGCACGCATTATTCGTCGAATGGACGTTATCCGTTCGTCGTCGGTGTCGACGGCGTCGGGCGCGTCGACAACGGGCAGCGCGTCTATTTCTTCGGTGCGCCCGCGCCGTTCGGCGCGATGGCCGAGCGCACGATCGCGCCCGACACGCAGTGCGTGCCGCTGCCGGACGGGCTCGACGACGTCACGGCCGCGGCGATCGCGGTTCCCGGGATGTCGTCGTGGGCCGCGCTGACCGAACGCGCGCGGCTCGTCGCGGGCGAGACAGTGCTCGTCAACGGCGCGACGGGCACGTCGGGGCGGCTGGCGGTGCGGATCGCGAAGCATCTCGGCGCCGCGAAGGTGATCGCGACGGGCCGCAACGCGGTCGCGCTGCAGGCGTTGCTGAACGCGGGCGCGGACGCCGTCGTGTCGCTGCAGCAGGACGACGCGCATCTGGCGCGTGCGCTCGAACCGCATTTCCGCGCGGGCGTGGACGTCGTGCTGGATTATCTGTGGGGTATCAGCGCGCAAACGCTGTTGATTGCCGCGGCGAAGGCGACGCCCGATGGCCGCCGGTTGCGTTTCGTGCAGATCGGCTCGATCGGCGGCGCGGACGTGCTGCTGCCGGGCGCGGTGCTGCGCGCAACCGCAATCGAATTGATGGGCAGCGGCCTCGGCAGCGTGTCGCTGCCGCGATTGCTGGAGTCGGTGCGCGGTGTGTTCGACGCGGCCGGGCCGGCGCGGCTGGCGATCGAGACGCGCATCGTGCCGCTGTCGGCTGTCGGCGAACACTGGGGCGATACAAACAGTCTCGTGCGCACGGTGTTCACGATGCGCGGCGCGTGAACGGCGACCGAACCGCAGCGGGCCCGACGCGGTGCGATGAACGAGCCGCGCGGCGACAACCGGCTATCCATCGTGATGCCGCCGCGCGTGAGGGGAAAGCAGGGCGGCCGCGGGCGAAACACACCCGTCGCCACCCGCCGCATCAAGCTCAGAACCGCTGTTGAATCCCCGCCGTGACACCGACCTGCGTCGTGCCGTATCCCGCGAAATCGCGCGACACGCCGACCTTCTGGTCGTGCTTCGCGATCGCGAACGCGCCGGCCGCGTACAGCACCGTGCGCTTCGACAGCGCGTAGTTCGCGCGCAGCGACACGAGCGTCGGATCGGCGTCCGTGCCGCCCTTGATGTTCTGGTGATAGACGGCCGCGATCAGCGAGAACGTCGGCGTGAACTGGTACGACCCGCCGATCCAAACCATGTCGCTCAGCTGGTTTGCAGCAGTGGTTCGGAACGTGCGTTTGTAATTACGGTAACCGGCCATCGTCTTCAGGTTGCCGAAGTCGTAGCTCAAGCCTGCGTGGATGCCCTGGATGTAGTTGACCGTATCGGCCGGCGTGACACTGTCGGCCGCGCCGTTCTGCCGGTCGAACGTGACCACTGCCGCGAACGGGCCGGTCTCGTAGCCGAGCGCGAAATCGTATTTCGAGCTGGTCTTCACGCTGCCCGGCACGTTGCCGAAGCCGTACATCGCTCCGAACTTGAAGCCGCTGAATTCGCCGTCGTAGCGCACCGCGTTCGACGAGCGCGTGAACATGCCGTCCTTGCGGCCACCCGTCGCCATCGACGACGTCGCCCACGAGTAGTTCTGCGCATAACCCATCGGGTCGAACGGCAGGATGTAGTCGTAGGTGACGGTGTAGTTGCGGCCGAGCGTCAGTTCGCCCCATTTGCCTTTCAGGCCGACGGTCGCGCGGCGCGCGAAGATGGAGTCGGGGCCGTCGTCGAACGCGCCGTTCGCGAGGTCGATACCACTTTCGAGGCGGAACACGGCTTTCAGCCCGCCGCCGAGATCCTCGACGCCGCGCAGGCCCCAGCGCGACGTGTTCTTGTTGCCCGACTTCAGCTTGACTGAACTGCCGCCCTCCGGCGCCGCATGGTTCGTGTATTCGATGCCGGCATCCATGATTCCGTACATCGTGACCGACGACTGCGCGTGCGCGGCGGGCGCGGCAATGCAGGCCGCGGCGGCCGAGCCCGTGAGGACTACTGTGCGAATGGAACGTTCTGCGCGTGACTTCATTGACGGTGTCTCCTTGGTTCTTGTGGGTTGGGTGAAACAGGTGCGGCGCGCAACCGGCCGCGGCGGACGCCGGAAGACGTCCGCCGGACCTGCAGGTCATCGCATGGCGCAATGCGCGCGATGTGCGCGGCGTGCAGGCACGGCGGCGCGCGGGCCGCCGCGCTCGGGTCAGCCCGCTTTCGCGAACGCCCAGCAGTCGTTGGTCGGGAATTCGATCCAGTGCTTGCCGGCCGCGCGCGGCACGTGGCCGAACGCGCGCAGGCGCATGTCGCCGCAATGGAACAGGTATTCCCAGCGGTCGCCGAGATACATCGACGTGACGAGGTCGGCCTGCAGCCGGTTCGCGCCCGGGCCGTCGGTGACCTGCACGCGTTCGAGGCGGATCACGGCCTGCGCGTCCTGGCCCGGCGCGAGCGTGTCGCGCGCCATCGCGCGGATTTCCCAGCCGTCGCCGGCGAGCGTCACGCATTCGCCGTCGATCGCGGCGACACGTGCGTCGATCCGGTTGTTGCTGCCCATGAATTCAGCCGTGTACAGCGAGCGCGGCGCGCCGTACAGCTCGGCCGGCGTGCCTTCCTGCTCGATGCGGCCGTTGCGCAGCAGCAGGATGCGGTCGGACATCGCCATCGCTTCGGTCTGATCGTGCGTCACGCACAGGGCCGACAGCCCGAGCGACACGATCAGCTCGCGCAGCCACGCGCGCGCTTCCTCGCGCAGCTTCGCGTCGAGGTTCGACAGCGGCTCGTCGAGCAGGATCACCGGCGGGTTGTAGACGAGCGCGCGTGCGATTGCGACGCGCTGCTGCTGGCCGCCCGACAATTGATGCGGAAAGCGTTCCGCGAGATGGCCGAGGCCGAGCTGGTCGAGCGCGGTCTGCACGCGGCGCTTCTGTTCGGCAGGCGCGACGCGGCGCAGCTTCAGCCCGTAGCCGACGTTCTCGGCGACGGTGCGGTGCGGCCACAGTGCGTACGACTGGAACACGAGGCCGAGCGAGCGTTGCTCGACGGGCAGGTCGACGCGCTTCGCGCCGTCGAAGAACACGCGGTCGTCGAGCTGGATGCGGCCGTCGGACGGCTGTTCGAGTCCGGCCACCGCGCGCAGCAGCGTGGTCTTGCCGCTGCCCGATGCGCCGAGCAGGCACACCACTTCGCCGGCCTTCAGTTCGAACGACACGCCCTTGAGGATCGGATTGGCGCCGTAGCTGAGATGCAGGTCGTCGACGATGAGCTTATCCATGAAGTTTCACTCCGAAACGCAGGGCCACGCCGAGACCGGCGCCGACCATCGCGATGTTGATGACAGAAAGCGCGGCGACCTGGTCGACGGCGCCGGTCGCCCACAGCGACACGAGCAGCGCGCCGATCACTTCGGTGCCGGGCGACAGCAGGTAGACGGCCGTCGAGTATTCGCGCTCGAAGATCATGAAGATCAGCAGCCACGCGGCGAGCAGGCCGAAGCGCACGAGCGGCAGCGTCACGTCGAGCGACACGCGGCTGCGCGTCGCACCGACGCTGCGGCCGGCTTCCTCGAGCTCCGGGCCGACCTGCAGCAGCGCGCTCTGGATCAGCCGCATCCCGTACGCGAGCCACACGACCGTGTACGCGATCCAGATGCTCCACATCGAGTTCTTCAGCTCGCGCAGGCCGGGGACGAACAGGAAGATCCACAGAAACGCGAGGCCGGCGAGCAGGCCGGGCACCGCGCGCGGCAGCAGCACGAGATAGTCGAGCAGCTTGGTCGCCCAGTCGGGGCGGCGGTGGCCGGCGAACGCGACGAGCGAGTAGAAGCCGATCGCGAGCGCGCCGCCGATCACGCCGATGCCGAGCGTGTTGACGATCGCGCGCACCAGATTGTCCTGCTCGAACAGCTCGATGAAGTTCGACAGCGTCAGCACTTCGGCGAGCGCGACGCCTTCGCCCCAGTTGGTCACGAACGCGCGCAGCACGATGCCCGAGATCGGCACGATCACGGTCAGCATCAGCCACAGCGCGACGATCGCGAGCGCGACCCAGCGCCACACGCCGAGCGGCAGCACCGTCGCGCGGCCGGCCTTGCCCTTCACCGTGACGAAGCGGTTCGCCGTTTTCAGCAGGCGGCGCTGCAGCAGCACGAGCGGGAACGTGATCGCGACGATGCACACCGCGACCGCGGCCATCAGGTGGTACGACGGCACGCCGAGCTTGTTGGTCAGCTTGTACAGGTAGGTCGCGAGCACGAGGTGGCCTTCCGGATCGCCGAGCACGAGCGGCAACCCGAATACTTCGAAGCCGAGGAAGAACACGAGCACGCCGGCGAACAGGAGTGCGGGCATCGTCATCGGCAGGCTTACGTCGAGCGCGACGCGGAACGGGCGGGCGCCCGTCACGCGTGCGGCTTCCTCGACGTCCGAGCCGAGGTTGCGCAGTGCGGCCGACGAGTACAGGTACACGTGCGGCACGTGCGTGAGGCCGACGATCACGGTGATCGCGAAGATCGAGTACACGTTCCAGGGTACGTTTTGCACCCCGAACAGTTCCTTGAACCACACCGAGTAGAAGCCGACCGGGCCGGCCGCGACCACGTAGCCGAACGCGAGCACCATCGGCGACACGAACACCGGCGTGAGCAGCAGCGGTTCGAGCCAGCGGCGGCCGGGCAGGTCGGTGCGCACCATCAGGAACGCGAGGATGCCGCCGAGCGGGATCGAGATGAACAGCATCCCGCCGGCGATGATGAACGAGTTCTTCACGGCCGACCAGAAGTCGGGATCGCTGAAGATGAAGCGGAAACCTTCGATGCCGAGCGTCTTGTTCGCGTCGAAGAACGGCGCGGTCAGCAGGCTCTGGAACAGGATGAAGCCGAGCGGCAGCGCGACCGCGACGGTCAGTACCGCGACGACGATCCAGCGCAGCATGCCGGCGAGCGGCTGCAGGCTGTTGACCGGCAGCGCGGGAATCGCGTCGCGCTGGCCGGTGGCGGGCGTAACGGCCGGCGCCGTTCCGCGTGTGCTGGTTGAAAGCATGAGTTCGCCCCTGCGGCCATCCGGATGGCCGCCTCCAGGAAATCGGTGAGGGAAAGGGGCCGCCCGCGCGATGCGTGGCGGGCGGCCGGCAATCAGCGGATCAGCGCTTGATCGACTGCTGCCATTGCTTCAGGAAAGCCAGGCGCTTCGACTGGTCGAGATAGACGAGCAGGCCGGTGCCGATCTGGATCGGCTTCAGCGAATCGCCGAGCTCCTTCGACAGGCTCGCGGCCGACGTTTCGCCCGTGACGTCCGTGCGGATCGCGTACAGGTTCGCCTGGTTCGCGATCAGCGTCTGCCCGCGCTTGGAAAGCAGGTAGTCGACCCACAGCTTCGCGGCGTTCGGGTTCTTCGCCTTCTTCGAGACCGTCGCGAGGCGGCTCACGACCTGCGTGTAGTCCTTCGGGAACACATAGCCGATCGACTTGTCCTTCTTCGCCTTCGCGTATGCATACGAACCGATGATGTTGTAGCCGATCAGGTTCTCGCCCGACGAGATCCGCTCCATCATCGCGCCCGTGCTCGACTGCAGCTTCGGGCCGGTCGCGCCGATCGCCCTCACGAGCTCCCACGTGACCTTCTCGTTTACGTGCGCGTCCTGCGTCAGGTAGTTGAAGCCGACGCCCGATTTCTCGATGTCGTAGGTCGTGACCTTGCCCTTGAACTTGTCGCCCTGCGTGGTGAGCAGCTTGATCAGGTCGGCGCGCGTCGTCGGGACTTCGTTCTCGGGGATCAGGCGCTTGTTGTAGACGATCGCGAGCGGCTCGAACGTCGTGCCGTACGCCTGCTTCTGGTATTGCGACCATTGCGGCAGGTTCGGGCTTTCGGGCGAATCGTAGGACGCCATCAGGCCGTCGTTGACGAGCTTGACCTGCAGGTCCATCGCCGAGCTCCACAGCACGTCGGCGCTGGTGCTGCTCGCCGCGTTCTCGCTGATGTAGCGGTTATACAGCTCGGTGCTGTTCATGTCGTTGTACTCGACCTTGACGCCGTACAGGCTTTCGAAGTCCTTGATCAGCGGACGCACGAGGCCCGTGTCGGTCGTCGAGTAGACGATCAGCTTGCCTTCCTTCTTCGCGGCGTCGATCACGCCCTGGTAGTTACCCGGATACCCGGCCGGAACCTGCGCGACGGCGCTGCCGGCGGCAGTGCCCAGAACGATCGCCAGTGCGGCGGCGAGGTGCTTCGGTGCAAACGGCATGTCTTCCTCCAGTTACGCATAGATGTTGTTCGAGTGACGCGGATGTTAATTGCGAGGCACTTTCAGCCTGCTTTCATTTCCGTTCACAATCGCGTCCTTTGTGTCATGGATTTCCCGAGGTCGAAACGACGGTGGCCGCGGTTTTCGCGGCGCGCGGCCCGGTTTGAAAAGGGAAGGAAGCGGGTTGCCGCCGAACGCGGCAACGAGGGCAAAGGCGGCTATGCGGGTTGCGCCAGCAGCTTTGCGAGGATCCGGCCGCCATGCCGCGCGTGCGCGGTCGTCAGTGCCGAATACCCGACGACGACGCCCGCTTCGCAGTCGGCGCTTCGACAGAACCCGCGGATCGTCTGCAACGCGACGCCGGCCGCGTCGGCTTGCGCGACGTACGACGCGTCGTCCGTCCCGGGCGGCAGCCACAGCACGAAATGAAACCCCGCGTGCTCGCCGGACACCGTGTACCGCCCGCCGGCGTGTTTCGCGAGCTGGTCGAGCACGATGTCGCGCCGCTGGCGGTACGCGTGGCGGCTGGCGCGCAGGTGCTTCGCAAAATCGCCGTGCGCGATGAAGCGGGCCAGCGCGAGCTGGGGCGCCACGCCGACGGAGCGCGCGGTCGCGTGCCACACGGCCGACAGCATCGGCCGCAGTTCCGCCGGCACGACCATGAAGCCGATCCGCAGCCCCGAGAACAACGTCTTGTTGAACGAGCCGCAGTAGATCACGCGATCGCAGGCGTCGAGCGATTTCAGCGCGGGCAGCGGGGCGGTCTGGTAACTGAATTCGCCGTCGTAGTCGTCTTCGATGATCCACGCGCGGTTGCGCTGCGCCCAGTCGAGCAGTTCGAGCCGGCGCGACACCGACATCGTGACGCCGAGTGGCGCCTGATGGGCGGGCGTCACGTAGGCCGCGCGCGCATCGGGGTGGCGATCCAGCGACGCCGTGTCGATCCCTTCCCGATCGACGGGCACGTCGATCACGGTCGCGCCTGCGATCGTGAAAATCTGCCAGGCCGACGCATAACCGGGATCTTCCATCAGCACCGTCGAGCCGGGCGCGAGCAGCGTGCGCGCGACGAGATCGATCGAATGCCGGATGCCGGTCGTGATGAAGATGTCGCCGGCCTCGCACGGAATGCCGCGGTATTCCCGCAGGTAGGCTGCGATTTCAGCGCGAAGGCTTTCGACGCCTTGCGACGGCGTTGCCCCGAGGTCGTTCGCCGTCGCGGCAAGCAGGCTTGCGCCGAGCGCCTTCTTCCATTGCTGCATCGGCATCAGGCCGGGATCGGCGAGCCGCGCGACGAACGGGACGCCCGGGCGCACGCCATGTTCCGGCGCGGCCGCATCCGTCGTGCCCGCCGACGCGCGGGGCGTGTCGGGGCGGCGGGGGCTGCCGTCGCGCGACTGCGCGGCCGCGCGCAGATAGCTGTCCGGCACCACTGCGCAGACCCGCGACCCGGAGCCGCGCGTGCGTGCGATGTAGCCCTCGGAGCACAGCAGGTCGTACGCCGCTTCGACGGTTCCCCGCGCGACGCCCCAGCGTGCGGCAAGGGTCCGGCTGGACGGCAGCGGGCTGTCGCCGGGAAGCAGGCGCTTCAGGATCGCGTCGCGAATCGCGTCGGCAATGCACGCCTGCTTCGACTGCGGGCTGCCGGTCGACAGCCCGGAAGGGCACGGCAGATCAAGCGGAATCGCGGCTTTGCCTCGCGGCATAGTGGTCCAGTCTATGATCGATTTAATGGTCCTTCAGCTTATATCACTTTCCCCTTAGATTGCTGTCGACCACACCAACCCCATCCATTCGACCGGAGACGGACACACCGCATGAAGACGCGTTCCTTGCCCCAATGGGGCTGGCTGTTCCTGTTGATGCTCGTCGTGTGCCTGCCGCGGGTCACGATCGACGCCTACCTGCCGTCGCTGCCTGCGATGGCGGATGCACTCCACGGCACCGACGCCCAGTTGCAGCTCACGCTGACCCTCTACATGGTCGGCTATGCGCTGTCGATGCTGGTGTCGGGGCCGTTGTCCGATCGGTACGGCCGCCGTCCGGTACTCGTCGGCGGCCTGTGCGTCTACGCGATCGCGAGCGTTGCCTGCGCGCTGTCGACGAGCATCCCGGCGATCATCGCCGCACGCATCTTCCAGGCACTGGGCGGCTGCAGCGGAACGGTGATCGGGCGCGTCATCGTGCGCGAGCGCTTTCCGACCGCGATGCAGGCGACGATGCTCGGTCGAATCTCGGCCGGCATGGCGCTGTCGCCGGTGATTGCGCCGCTGGCAGGCAGCGCGGTCGCCGAGTGGCTCGGCTGGCGCGGCGTGTTCGGATGGCTGGCGGCGGGCGGGCTCGTCGCGACGGCGATGGTGCTGCGCTACCTGCCCGAGACCCGCGAATACGATGCGCGGCCGGCGCTCGGCCCCGGGCTCCTGCGGACCTATGCCGGCCTGCTGCGCGAGCGCCGCTTCCTGCGCTACTCGCTGGCGATCAGCTTCGCTTACTGCACGTACTATCCGTTCATCGCGGAATCGTCGACGCTGTTCCAGCGGCAAATGGGCGTGTCCGGCCCGGTCTATGCCGCGATCTTCGGCCTGACGGTGCTCGGCTACCTGATCGGTTCGAGCGTGTTCGCGCGGACCAGCGGCCGCTGGAAAGCCGATTCGGTGATCGTGGCGGCGGCCGCCGTCAATCTGGTCGGCGCTATCGCGCTGTGGGGCTGCGGTGCGATCGCCCCCACTGCGGTGGCGGCCCTCGTCGTGCCGATGTTCGTCGTGATGATCGCCGTCGGGATCGCGATTCCGGCCTGTCAGTTTGCGGTGATGCAGCCGTACACGACGATCGCCGGTACGGCGTCCGGGCTCTTCTTCTTTATCCAGATGGCGATCACGGCCGCGTGCGGCGGCGTGCTGGCGTGGCTGTCGGACGGCGCCGCCCGCCCGATGATTGCCGTCACGGTCGGCGCGAGCGCCGCGTTCCTGGCGGTGGTCGTCGGTCTTCGCGAGCGGCGCGTGACCGACGGTTCGCGCTTCGCGACGGGGAGCCGTCCCGCCGCCGAGCGATGACCGACGGTCGGCCGGACCGGGCGACGCGGGTTCGCAGGGGCGGCGCAACCGGTGTTTCCGCGAGGCGTCGACATGGAAAGGATCATGTAATGTAGCGGCCTGTCGCTGACCTTACCGGAATCCCCATGCGTGTGCTACTCGTCGAAGACAATCCGAACCTGGCGCAGTCGCTGAACGACGCGCTGAGCGCCGCGCGCTTCGCGGTCGATCACATGGCGGACGGGGAGGCGGCGGACCACGTGCTGCGCACGCAGGATTACGCGCTGGTGATCCTCGATCTCGGGCTGCCGAAGCTCGACGGGCTGGAGGTGCTGCGGCGGCTGCGCGCGCGCCGCAATCCGGTGCCGGTGCTGATCCTCACCGCGCACGGGTCGGTCGAGGACCGCGTGAAGGGGCTCGATCTCGGCGCCGACGACTATCTCGCGAAGCCGTTCGAACTGACCGAACTGGAGGCGCGCGCCCGCGCGCTGATCCGGCGCAGCCTCGGCCACGAGCATTCGCGCGTCGAATGCGGACCGCTTTCGTACGACAGTATCGACCGCAGCTTCCACCTTGCGGGCGAACCGCTGTCGCTCACGCCGCGCGAGCGCTCGGTGCTCGAGGTGCTGATCCTGCGCAACGGTCGCGCGATCAACAAGGACACGCTGTCGGAGAAGATCTTCGGGCTCGACGAGTCGGTCAACGCCGACGCGATCGAGATCTACGTGTACCGGCTGCGGAAGAAGCTCGAGAACACGGGCGTCGCGATCGTCACGCTGCGCGGGCTCGGGTATTTGCTCGAAGCGAAGGCGGAGACCGCTGAATGACCCGTCCGAACCTGCGCACCCAGGTCGCGCTGTGGCTGCTGCTGCCGCTGCTCGGCCTGCTCGCGCTCGACTCGTGGCTCACGTACCAGCGCGCGATGAGCGCCGCGCACGTCGCGTTCGACCGCACGCTGTCGTCGTCGCTGAAGTCGATCCGCGAAGGCGTGCGGCTCAACGACGGCGAGATCGAGGTCGACCTGCCGTATCTCGCGCTCGAAATGCTCGAATCGAGCGACGGCGGCAAGATCTACTACCTGATCCGCGAGGACAACGGCCACACGATTACCGGCTACCCGGACCTGCCGCTGCCGCAGGGCCGCGACACGGGCGACGGCGCGCTGTTCGTCACGCGCTACTACGACGTCGTCTATCGCGGCGAGCAGTTGCGGATGGCCGCGCTGCGCATACCCGTGCACGACGTGCCGACCGCGCAGTCGCGCATCGTCTGGGTGATGGTCGGCGAGACGATCGAGGCGCGCCAGGCGCTCGCGCGCGAGATCCTGGTCGGTTCGCTGCTGCAGGAAGGGCTGCTCGTCGTGCTCGCGCTCGGGATCGTATGGCTCGGCGTCGGGCGCGGGCTGCGGCCGCTGAACCGACTGTCGGCGACGGTCGCCGCGCGCAGCGAGGACGACACGACGCCGCTCGACACGGGCGCGATGCCGAGCGAGCTAACGCCGCTCGTCGATTCGATCAACCAGTACATCGGCCGCACGCAGCGGATGCAGGTCGCGCGGCGCCGCTTCTTCGCCGATGCGGCCCATCAACTGAAGACACCGCTCGCGGCCGTGCAGGCCGGTGTCGAGCTTGCGCTGCGGCCCGACGAGCAGACGCGCGTGAACGGTCACCTGCGGCGCGCGAACGGCGCGGTGCGGCAGGCCGCGAAGATCGTCCAGCAACTGCTGTCGCTGTCGCGGCTCGATTCGGACAGCGGCCATGCGGTCGCGCACAAGCCGGTCGCGCTGCACCGGCTCGCGCGCAGCGTGACGCTCGACTGGTCGCCCGTCGCACGCGCGCGCGACATCGATCTCGGCTTCGAGCACGAGGCCGACGTCGACGTGCATGGGCAGTCCGACCTGCTCGGCGAAATGATCGGCAACCTGATCGACAACGCGATTCGTTATGCGGGCGACCGCGCGGTGATCACGGTGCGCGTGTCGCGCGACGGCGAGCATGCACGGCTCGACGTGATCGACAACGGGCCGGGCATTCCGGCCGACGAGCGCGACGCGGTGTTCGAGCGCTTTCATCGCGGCAGCAAGACGCAGACGGTCGAAGGGACGGGGCTCGGGCTGTCGATCGTGCGGGAGATCGCACGCGTGCACCAGGGCACGGTGGCGCTGGCCGATGCGGGCGGCGCCGGGCTGATGGTCACGGTGGCGCTGCCGATCAGCCTTTAGAAACACATTTCGGATTGTGTTTTCCGGGCGACGGTGGATATGCGGAGCGCAGGTGATTATCTGCGCCATCATGCACAATCGCGAGATTTTAGAAAATCGAAAAAATCAATAGTGGAATTGAGTATTTTTATAATCACGTGACATGCTGCTATTTATAACAGCTACAAATTCCGATTATCCGACCTAAGCTGAATCAGCCGTTCAATACGCGGCTTCGTCTCGTCAATTCAGGGATGAATCGTAATTTTCCACAATTAAGTGAGGGCAAGGCCATGGCCACGACACTCGATGAAGAAGTTCTGCCGGAGATTTTCGTCAAACGATTCAGAATCAGCGGTGGGCACGTCACGTCAGGAAAGGGACAGGCGCCGGCCATCCGCTTTGCCGCTGCTTTCCACCCGGAATTCGAGCATCCCTCGGGCTCGCTGCAAGGCTCCGGCACGATTATCTGGGCCCATCGGCCCAATAACGTGGCCAGAATCACGATCGGCGGAAACTATACCTACTTCCCGTCAAAGGAAGAGGAAAGCGCGTCCGCTCTTCTGGTACGGTCGCTTTTGCTGCACGTGCATGGTTACGTCGGCGGGATCATTCCCGTCAACAAGTATCATGGCATCCCGCCGGCACTGTTTCCGGTGCTGGATTTGTCCTCCCTTATTCCGCAGGGTTCGAAAACCGGAACGGCCAACTACACGAGCGTCGATCCCCAAAATCCGGAAGAAAAGATCACGGTGAGCGACGCAAAGATTACGGAATTGTGATTCCAGCAGAAATCAATCGGCGTATTGTCTGAAATCGAATCCGGTGGCGCATTGCGGTAAACGATCGCATGCGCCGCCTTCCGATTCAGCGCCTTGCGCCATTCATGCGGGTTCGCGATTTTCTAATCGCCGAACCCGATCTCCGCTTCGACCGACTGCCCGATTTCGAGCCACGCGCCGGCGCCTTCGACGACGATCGCGTTGATGCCGAACGTCAGTGCATCCTCGTAATTCGGATTCGCGCGATAGGTCTGCATCGTGTCGGTCGGCTCGTGTGGCCACGCGGGATCGGGTGCGCCGGTGGCCTGGTCGATCGTCGGCATCGGGCAGCGCGTGCACAGCTTCACGAGGCGCAGCCGCACGGGTGTCGCGCCTTCCGTATCGAAGTGTTCGACGAAATCCTCTTCGTATGCATCGAGATCCGACACGACGATGTTCGGGCGGAAGCGGTTCATCGGGATCGCCGGCGCGCCTTTCGCGATGAGCCGCGCGTTCAGGTCGTCGAGCGACGACTGGCCGATCACGAGCAGCGGATAGGCGTCCGCGAATTGCGTGTGCGTATCGATTTCGCCCGTCCGGTTGCGGTCGCAGCCGCGACGGGCGTCGGGGCCGAAGCGCGCAAGCTTGGTGGGCATGCCGAGATATTCGGTGAGCCATGCGGCCGTTTCGGCGCCCGTGTCGATCGCGTCGACCGTGTCACGCCAGACGGTCGCGGCCATTTTTGGCGTTGCGGGCGATACATCGCCGTCGAGCGGCGTGCGGATCTCGCGCATGCCCGGCGCGTTCAGCACGAGTGCATCGCTGTCGAGCGCGGTGCGGATCAGCGCGAGGCGCGGGTGCGTGCGCTGCGTGATCATCTGCCCGTCCGGATCGGTGATCAGCCAGCGGCGGTCGTAGGCGAGGCCCGTTTCGAGCAGTTGCGCGCGCGGCAGCGCGATGCCGGCGCAGGATTTGATCGGGTAGACGAAAAGTTCGCTGATGGCTGGCATGGCGCTGGCTTCGAATGACGTGGATGGTCAAAGGGCGATTGTGCCAGATCGTGCTGAAGCCGTTCGGGCGGTTGCGTATCGCCGCGCGGCCCGTCATGCGAGCGGGAAGCCCGCGTCGAAGGTCGTGCGCACGTCGAGCGGCTGGCGCAACAGCCCGGCCTTCAGATAGAAGTCGGCCGTACGCTGCTGTTCGGCGATCACCGTCGCATCGAGCGGCAGCCAGCGCGTGTTGCGGCGCTCGAACTGCAGCTTCGCGGCTGCCGGCGGAATGCCGATGATGCGCGCGAGCGCCGCGGAATACGCGTCGACATGCCGGTACGACCAGGCCTGCGCGCGCACGACGCGCCGCATGAAATCGTGCAGGACGTCGCGCTTCGACGCGATCGCCGCGTCGGTCGCCGCGAGATAGCTGAGGCCCGACCACAGGCCGCGGCCGTTGACGAGCACGCGCGCGCGGCCGCTCGTTTCGGCGAGCGCGGTATAGGGCTCCCACGTCGCCCATGCGTCGATCGATCCGGTCGCGAGCGCGAGCATCGTGTCGGCCGGCGGCAGGAAGCGGAACGACACGGCATCGGGCGGCAGGCCGGCCGCGTCGAGCGCCTTCAACGTGACGAAATGGCCGATCGAGCCACGCGTGGTGCCGATGCGCTTGCCCTTCAGGTCGGCCGCGCCTTTCAGCGCCGCGTCGGGCCGCACGAGCACGGCCGTGCCGTACGGATCGGAACGGTTCGCGCCGATCACCTTGATGCGTGCGCCCGACGCGAGCGCGAAGATCACAGGCGCATCGCCGATCGGCCCGCAATCGACGGCGGCCGCGTTCAGCGCTTCGGCGAGCGGCGCGGCGGCCGGGAACTCGGTCCACGCGATGTCGTATGCGAGGCCGTTCAGTTCGCCGGCCGCTTCGAGCAGCGCGCGCAGCCCGCCTTTCTGGTCGCCGGCGCGCAGCAGCGGCCGTGCGCCCGATTGCGCGCGCAACGCGGCCGGGGCCGCTGCGATCGTGGCGAGGGCGCTCGCCTGTGCGAGGAAATGGCGTCGGGTCGGATTCATCGTGAAGTTCGGTCGATCGAAAGAGAGGTTCGGGAATTCAGTGCGGGAGCCCGGCCTGCACGTCGCGCACGGGTTCCGCGTCGACGCGCAGCAGCAGCGCGGTCAGCGGATCGCCGTTCGCGGCGGGTACGGGCGGCCGTGCAGCGGCGTCGGAACGACACAGCAGGTCGGCATCGGACCAACCGGCGCTGCCCGGCAGCGCACGCGCCCGCAACCAGCCGCGCCGATCGGCGAGCAGTTGCGTGCCGCCGAGCGCGTCGGGTGCCACGCCGGCAATCGTCGCGAACGCGAGCCATGCATCGGGCGTCGACGCGACGCAGTTCGCACGCGTGCCGGATGCCGGCGGCACGGGCGCGCCGCGCGCGGTGACGAGCAAGGTTTGCCAGCGAGCGTCTTCCGGCGGTGGTGCGGCGCCCGGCGCGAGCGCGACGATGCGCACGCGCTGGCCTTCGCGCCAGCGATCGAGCGATTGCGGCGCGGCGCCGCCGCAGCGCACGTCGAGCGCCGGCAGCGGGACGGGCACGGGCCACGCGCCTTCCGCCTGCGCGCCGCTGCCAGCAGAGAGCGCTTTCAGGTAGTCGAGCACGGCCCACGTGTCCTGCGGGCCGAGCGTCGCCGCAAAGCCGGGCATCGTCGGTGCGCCGTGCTCGTCGCGCGTGCCGTGGCGCACACGCCAGAACAGCTCGCCGTCGAGGCGGCGCGCGAGCAGCGACCCGGCAAAGGTCGGCGGCCAGTGCGAAAGCGTGGCCGCGAGCGGCCCTTCGCCCCGGCCGTCCGCGCCGTGGCACGCCGCGCAGTGTTGTGCATACAGGTGCGCGCCGCGCATCACGTTCGATACCGAAAACGGCGCCGGGTCGCGCTGGAAACTCGTCGGCACGGCGGGTGACAGCCACAGTGACGACGGCGGCCAAGGCGCGAACCATGCAACGGCGAGCGCGGCGATCGCGGATGCGAAACGCCACTTGCGCGAAGCGATTGCGACGAAGCCGAGCGCCACGGCGAGTGCCGTCGCCGCACCGGCGAACGCGAGTTGCCGCGTGAGTCCCGCGTCGATGCGCAGCGTCTCGAGTGCGATCCGGTGCGCCCACGGCCACGCAGCCTGACCGTCGGCGTCGCCGATCAGGCCGACCGCATGCAGCACGCGCGCCAATGCGATTTGCGCGCGATACAGCAGTTGCAGGAAGGCGAGCGCCCAGTCGGAGAACGGCGGTGCATTCATCGCACACGTCTTTGCCGCGCGGCGGCCAATCGTCGAACGGCACCCTGCATCTACCAGCTCGCATCGAGCCCGAGATGCCGCAGCGCGTCGTGGCGCAGTTCGGCGAGGCGCGGGTCGCCGCGATGGCGCGGGTAGGGCAGGTCGACGTGCAATTCGGCGACGATTCGTGCCGGACGCGGCCCGAACACGATCACGCGCTGCGCGAGGAACAGCGCTTCCTCGACATCGTGCGTGACGAGCAGCGCGGAGAACCCGTCGCGTTGCCACAGGGCGGTCAGCTCGGCCTGCATCGTGAGCCGCGTCAGCGAATCGAGCTTGCCGAGCGGCTCGTCGAGAATCAGCAGGCGCGGATCGTTGACGAGCGCGCGGGCAAGCGCGACACGCTGCGCCATCCCGCCGGACAACTGATGCGGAAACACGTTCGAGAATTCCTGCAGCCCGACGCGCGCGAGCGCATCGTCGACGCGATGCTGCGCGACCCGCGCCACGCCACGCGCTTCGAGGCCGAGCGCGACGTTCGCGCGCACACGCCGCCATGGGTACAGCGTCGGGTCCTGGAACACGACGATCCGCGACGGATCGGGTTGCTCGATCGGCACGCCGTCCTGCGCGATCGTGCCTTGCCGCGCGGCGTCGAGGCCCGCGACGAGGCGCAGCAGCGTCGATTTCCCGCAGCCGCTCGGGCCGAGCAGCGCGACGAATTCGCCGGCCGCGACCGATAGCGTCACGTCGTCGAGCACCGGCAGCGGGCCGCCGGGGCCGTCGAACGCATGGCTCACGCGGCGGATGTCGATGCGCGCGCCGCGTGGCGCCGTGGTGGTGGACGAAGTGGCGGGCGAAGCGGCAACGGGCGGTTCGAGTACGGCGGCGCTTACCATTTGACGGTTCCTTTCTGCCACGCGAGCACGCGGTCGCGCACCGCGAACAGCAGCGCGATCAGCCCGGAAAACAGCAGCGCCATCACGATCAGCGCCGCATACATGTTCACGTACGATGCCCAGCCCTGCGCCCAGCTCAGGTACCAGCCGAGCCCCGACTTGACGCCCATCATCTCGGCGACGACCAGCACCGTGAACGACGCGCTCAGCCCCATGAAGATGCCGACGAACACGTGCGGCAGCGCGGCCGGAATCGCGACGCGCAGCACGAGGAAGCGCGCGTTCGCGCCGAGCGTGCGCGCGACGTCGTAGTACTGCCGGTTGACGCTCGCGACGCCCGACCATGTCAGCACGGCGACCGGGAAGCCGGTCGACAGCGCGATCAGGAACGCGGCGGCCGAATAGCTCGACGGGAAGAAGTAGAACGTGAGCGGCAGCAGCGCGGTGGCCGGCACGGGGCCGAGCACGCGCAGCACGGGGTGTACCCAGTAGCCGATGCGGCGCGACCAGCCGATCGATACGCCGACGGCGAAGCCGACCGCGACGCCGTACGCAAAGCCGAGCGCGAGCAGCTTCAGCGTGTTGCCGGCGCTGCCGAGCAGGCGCGGCCAGTCGTCGACGTAGACCTCGATCAGCGCCTGCGGCGGCGCGAAGAACGGCGTCGGCAGCCAGCCGGTTTTCGCTGTGACGATTTCCCAGGCGGCGAGCACGAGCGGCAGCGCGACGAGCCACGGGCCGGCCGGACGCACGCGCGCGAGCCGCGTGCGCGTGGCGGGGACGAGATGGCCGAGCGTCGCGACGACGAGCAGCAACGCGGCGATCGACCAGGCTGCCGTGCCGAACGTGTCCGTGTACGCCCAGTCGGTGAAGCCGACGACGCGGTTCGGCCACAGTTGCGTGAGCGCGCCGAGCGCGGCCCACGCGAATGCGGCGACGATGCCGGTCGGCCAGGTGCGGGCGCGGCGGGCTTCGGCCGCGAGCGTGGCTTCGCAGGCCGTGCAGGCGATGCGCGCGGACGCAGTGGCGGCAGTGGACACATTGGCGCCGCCGGCCGGTGCCGATGCGGTGCGTGCGGAGGAAGCGTGTTCGATCGTCGACATCGCGTCACCCCAGCACGTTCGCATAGACCTGCTGCGCGAAGCGCTGCGGGTCCGTGCTTTTCTTCAGCACGCTGATGCGGCGGAAATCGTCCGCATAGAACGCGATTTCCTGCTGCAGGTCGACGTTGGTCGGGTGATGCGTGTAGGTGAGCGTCGCGTACAGCTTGCGCAGGTCGTCGGGGCTGATCTTCGGCGAATACTTCGCGAACACCTTCGCGGCTTCGTTCGGGTTGTCGTGCGTGAACTCGGTCGCCTGCACGATCGAACGCGCGAGCGCGGCGGCCGCCGGCCGGTCGTTGCGCACGAGATCGCCGCGCGCGCCGATCACGCAGCACACCTTGCGCGCGTATTCGCCGGACAGGTTGGTCGCGAGTTCCGTGTACGCGCCGTTGCTGCGCTTTTCGAGCAGGAAGAGGTTCGGGTCGCCGTCGGCGATCGCGTGGATCTCGCCCTTGTCGACCGCGACACCGAGCAGGTCGGCCGGATACTGCCGCCATGTGATGTCGCGTTCGGGATCGATCCCGTTCTTCGCGAGCAGGATCGAGAAGAAATGCTTGCCGGGCGCGGCGAGATCACTGACGCCGACCGTCTTGCCCTTCAGCGCCTGCAGCGTCGTGACGCCGGCCGCCTTCGCGCCGACCAGCCGCACGCAGCCGCCGTGCGAACTGCCGATGATCTTCACGTCGAAGCCGGCTTCGAGCGGCTTCAGCCAGCGGTGGATCATCCCGACCGCCGCATCGGCCTTGCCGGTCGCGATCGATTCGAGCAACTGGTCGGTCGACCCGCTGTAGTTGATCAGGTCGACCTTCAGGCCGTTCTTCTCGAAGAAGCCGCGCTCCTGCGCGACGACGATCGGCGTCAGGCAGAAGGCGTTCTGGTTCCACGCGAACGTGAGCTTCTTCAGCGGCGGCGCGGACCATGCGTTGCGGCCGAGCGTGATCGCCGGCGCGGCGAGCGCGGCGGCGCCGGCCGCGCGCAGCAGCCTGCGGCGTTTGTCGTCGTGCGCGATGGCCGGCGCGGGTGCGGTGGATTGGGTCATGGTGGTCGGGTCTCCGGTCGTGCGGAAGGGCGCTCAGTCGAGCAGGTCGGGTTCGTCGGCGACGACGCGCGCGAACAGGCTGTCGAACGCGTGCAGTGCGCCTTCGGGGCCGCCGATCTGGCCATGCGTATGGCGCGCCGTCGCATGATCGATCGGCTGCGGCGTGCCGGCCGCTTCGGCCAGCAACTGCGTGTGCGCGACGTTGTCGAGCGCGATGTACCACCACGCGGCGGCCTCGACGGTCGGGCCGGCCGTCAGGATCCCGTGGTTCTTCAGGATCGCGCCCTTGTGCGTGGCGCCGTCCGGCTTCGAAAGCGCGTGTGCGATCCGCGCGCCTTCGCTCGTGTCGACGACCATCCCCGTGAAGTCGTCGAACAGCGCGTGATCCTCGTAGAACACGCACGCGTCCTGCGTCAGCGGATCGAGCGGGCGGCCGAGCGTCGACCACGCCTTGCCGTAGGTCGAATGCGTATGTGCTGCGGCGACGACGTGCGGATGGGCTTCGTGGATCGCCGCATGGATCGCGAACGCGGCCTTGTTCAGCGGCCGCGTGCCGATCGCGGTTTCGCCGCGCGCGTTGACGAGCAGCAGGTCGGACACCTTGATCTGCGAGAAATGCACGCCGAGTGGATTCACCCAGAAATGGTCGGGCAGTTCCGGATCGCGCGCGGTGATGTGGCCGGCGAGCCCGGACGCGAAACCGTAGCGCGCGAACAGGCGGAACGCGGCCGCGAGCCGCTCCTGCCGGTGGCGGCGTTCGGCGGCGACGTCGATGCGCGGCGCGGGCGCGTCGAACCAGAAATGCTGGCGCGGTGCTTCGGCGAGCACGAGGCCCGATGCGGTACGGACGGGCGTGGCGAGGACGGCGGACATGGCGTGCGGCTCCGTTGGCGTCATGCGGCGCGGCGCGCCGCGTCGCGTGCGGCGACGGCGCTGCGCACGCGCGGGATCAGTTCGCGGCCGTAGTCGATCGCGTCTTCCAGCGGATCGAAGCCGCGGATCAGGAACGTCGTCACGCCGAGGTCGTAGTAGTCGAGCAGCGCATCGGCGACCTGCTCGGGCGTGCCGACGAGCGCCGTCGAGTTCGAGCGTGCGCCGGTGAGCTTCGCGATTTCGGTCCACAGCCGCTTGTCGACGCGCGAGCCGCGTTCGGCCGCGGCGAGCAGGCGGCGCGCGCCTTCGCTCTGCTGCGGGCCGCCTGCGCCGAGGCCGGATGCTTCGCGCAGCCGGCGTGTTTCGTCGAGGATGCGATGCGCGCGCGCCCACGCTTCGTCCTCGGTCGCGGCGAGGATCGGGCGGAACGATACCGAGAAACGCACCTGCCGGCCGTGCTGCGCGGCTTCGGCGCGCACGCGCGTCGTCAGGTCGCGCACCTGGTCGAGCGATTCGCCCCACAGTGCGTAGACGTCTGCGTGCTTGCCCGCCACCGCGAGCGCGGCCTCCGATGCGCCGCCGAAGTAGATCGGCACATGCGGCTGCTGGAACGGCTTCACTTCCGAAAAACCCTGCTTGAAGCGGTAGTGCGCGCCGTCGTGATCGAACGGCTGCGCTTCGGTCCAGATCCGCCGCAGGATGCCGAGGTATTCGTCGGTGCGTGCATAACGCGCGTCGTGGTCGAGGAAATCGCCGTCGCGCTGCTGCTCGCTGTCCGAGCCGCCGGAGATGAAGTGCACGGCGAGCCGGCCGCGGCTGAACTGGTCGAGCGTCGCGATCTGCCGCGCGGCGAGCGTCGGCGCGGTGAAGCCCGGGCGATGCGCGAGCATGAAGTGGATGCGTTCGGTCGCGGCCGCCGCGAACGCGATCGTCAGCGTCGCCGACGGGCCGGTCGAGTGATGCGGCACGAGGATCCGGTCGAAGCCGGCGGTTTCGTGGGCGCGCGCAAAGTCGCGCACGTAATCGGGATCGACCACAGGCCCGGACGGCGGGTGGATTTCCGATTGCTTCTGGCTCTGGATCATGCCGATGAATTCGACGCTCATCTGGGTCTCCGGTGCAGGGACGTCCCGGCGCACGGCCGGGCAGGAATGGAGCGCAGGTTAACGCCGGGATCATGCGGAATGGAAATAATCAATCCCGATTTGAATATCAGATTTGCATGGTTTGGGTGGGTGGGCACTGCGCATACGCTGTGGGCTCACGAACGATCGGGCGAGTGCGCGTTCAACACGTTCAACATCGCCGACTTCACGCGAAACCGCGCCGCATGACGATCGATCGCCGCTATTGCGGCGTTTGCTGCGGTGGCCGCCTTTGTGTCGCCTCTGCGTCGCCTTTGCGTATTACCCAGGGAATCCGTCTCGATGTCCGCCAGCCTTGCCGCTTCGTCACCGTCGCCGCAGCAGCCTTCGCTGCGCCTTCTGCCTGCCGAAGACTCGGACGATGCAGAAGACGCGCGCGTCGCCGCGCTGCTCGACCGCCTCGCCCCCGAACTCGCCGCCGACGCGGCCCGCAACGACGTCGACGGCCGTTTTCCGCACGAGAACTTCGCGCGGCTGCATCGCGCGGGGCTGATCGCGCAGGTCGTGCCGCGCGAACATGGCGGAGCGGGCGCGACGCTCGCGCGGGCGAGCCGGATCGTGGCCGCCGTCGCGTGCGCCGATCCGGCCACCGCGCTGGTGCTGACGATGACGTATCTGCAGCATCGCGCGCTCGCCCGTGCCGACAACCGCTGGCCGGCACCGGCGCGGCGCGCGGTGTTCGACAGCGCGGTCGCGCAAGGCGCGCTGATCAACGCGCTGCGCGTCGAGCCGGCGCTCGGTTCGCCGTCGCGCGGCGGCCTGCCGGACACCGTTGCGCGCCGCGACGGCGACGGCTGGCGGCTGTCCGGCCACAAGCTGTACAGCACCGGGATTCCGGCGCTGCGCTGGCTGGCCGTGTGGGCGCGCACGGATGAACCGGAGCCGCGCGTCGGCGTGTTTCTCGTGCCGCGCGACCGTGATGCCGACGGCGACCGCATCCGCGTGATCGAAAGCTGGAATCACCTTGGCCTGCGCGCATCGGGCAGTCACGAGGTCGTATTCGACGATGTGCGGCTGCCGGCCGACCACGCGGTCGACGTGCGCGCGCCGCACGCGTGGGCCGTGTCGGCCGCGACGCATGCGGATGCCGACGCGCAGGCCGACCAGCAGGCGTGGATGGTCGTGCTGCTCGGCAGTCTGTACGACGCGGTGGCGCGTGCGTCGCGCGACTGGCTGGTCGGATTCGCGACGACGCGTGCGCCGAGCGGGCTCGGTGCGCCGCTGGCGACGCTGCCGCGCGTGCAGGAGGCCGTCGGCGAAATCGAGGGCTGGCTGCATGCGAACCGCGTGCTGCTCGACGATCACATCGCGCGCACCGACGCCGGCAACGCGCCGTCGGTGACGACGAGCGGCCTCGTCAAGCGGACCGTGACCGAGCACGCGATCCGCGCGGTCGAGCAGGCGCTGAAGCTGTCGGGCAACCACGGGCTGAGCCGTGGCAATCCGCTCGAACGCCACTACCGCGACGTGCTGTGCAGCCGCGTGCATACGCCGCAGGACGACGCGATTGCGATCGCCGCAGGGCGTGCGGTGCTTGACGCGGCGAGTCGGGGCGAAACGAAGGCGGACACGGGCGAGGTGTCACGCTACGAGGACGAACGCGGCCGAAACGATGCGTGAGCTGTGCCGCGCTGCTGTGGAAGCAAACAGAAACAGGGCGGTGCGATGCGGGCGCCGCCCTGTATGGTCAAGCAGCCTTGCCTTGCGTCTGCTCTGGCAACGTGAACGCCGCGCGCGCATGCGCGGCGACGGCCGCAAGCGGCGCGTCGAAGCGCGCCGCATCGTGCCGGCGCAGCAGCCACAGATCGATCTGCGGCTTGAAATCGGCGAGCGGCACGATCTCGAGCGCGTCGCGCAGTGGGCTGCCTTCGACCAGCGGCAGCGGCATCAGCCCGATGCCGAAGCCGTTCGCGACGCTCTGCAGTTGCAGGTCGCGGCCGTAGGTGTCGAGCGTGACCGGCATCGGCAGGCCCTGTGCGTCCAGCGCGCGCCGCAGGCCCGCGCGAAAGCCGCAACCGTCGGGATTGAGCACCCAGCCGCGCGCGTGGCAATCGGCGAGCCGGTAGCTGCGGCGCGGCCAGTCGCCCTTGCGGCCGACCGCGACGAGCCGCGTCGCCAGCAGCCGTTCGCCCTCGACCTGCGCCGGCAGCACCATCTCGCGCGCGAGGAACACGAGCGCCGCGTCGAGTTCGCGGCGTGCAACGCGCTCGACGAGCATGCCGCCCCACGCGGTCGTGACCTGCGTCGCGAGCGCGGGCCACTGCGCGGCGAGTTCGGCGATGAGCGCGGGCAGCATCAGTTCGCCGAGCCCCTGCGTGAGACCGATCCGGAATTCGCCGGCGGGCGGCTGCTGGCCGGCCGTCAGTTCGCGCAGCGCATCGACTTCGCGCAGGATCGCGCGACACTGCTCGAATACCTGCCGGCCGATATCGGTCGGGCGCGGCGGCTTCGTGTTGCGATCGAGCAGGATCACGCCGAGCGCTTCCTCGAGATTCTGGACGCGCCGCGTGATCGCGGGCTGCGTCATCCCGAGCTCGGCCGCGGCCTGGCTCAGGGTCTGGCAGCGGACGACCGCTGCAAAAGCGTCGATATCGCTAATTTTCATGTTTGTTCTGCATGGTCTTTCGGGTGCATCATGACGATCCATCATATTCGGCATCATATTCGAGGAGGCAGCCGATGAGTACGCTTTCGTTGCAGCAGACGCCGCTGCGCCCGTTCGTCGACGGCCTGGGTGCGCTACTCGCGTCCGGCGCGAACGAGGCGCGCATCCTCGACGAGGGCGGCGCGCTGCTCGCCGCGCTCGTCGAACACGACGACTGGTTGCCCGACGCGTTCGCGCAGCCCGATCCCGCGCGCTATCGGCAGTACCTGCTGTATCTCGATCCGGACGAACGGTTCTCGGTCGTCAGCTTCGTGTGGGGGCCCGGCCAGACGACGCCGATCCACAACCACACGGTATGGGGGCTGATCGGGATGCTGCGTGGCGGCGAGTTTTCGCAGCCTTATCGATTCGACGAAGCGGGCAAGCCCGTGCCGGCGGGCGAAGCGGTGTTGCTGCGGCCGGGCGAGGTCGAGGCCGTGTCGCCACGCATCGGCGACGTCCATCGCGTGACCAACGCATTCGCCGACCAGGTATCGATCAGCATCCATGCGTACGGCGCGAACATCGGCAAGGTCGAGCGCGCGGTGTACCTGGACGACGGCACCGTGAAGCCTTTCGTGTCGGGCTATTCGAACGCCTGATGCAGCGCCCGCCGGCGCGGCCCGTTGCGGGCGTGCGCCGGCAGGCCCAAGATTCATCCGTTTCGCTTTCTTCACCGACTTCAACAGAATCCGACAGAGACACCGTGACGCAATCCGCCGATTCCACCTCCCGCTTTCCCGCCGCGTCGTACCAGGACGTGCGCGCGCGCCTGCTTGCCCGCGACGAGATCGCGCTGATCGACGTACGCGAGGAAGATCCGTACGCGCAGGGCCACCCGCTGTGGGCCGCCAACTTTCCGCTGTCCAAACTCGAACTCGACGCGTGGACGCGGATTCCGCGCCGCGACACGCCGATCGTCGTGTTCGGCGAAGCGGGCGGCGAGGATCTCGCGCCGCGCGCGGCCGCGAAGCTCGCGCAGCTCGGCTATACCGACGTGCGGCTGCTCGACGGCGGCCTCGCGGGCTGGCAGGCCGCGGGCGGCGAACTGTTCATCGACGTGAACGTGCCGAGCAAGTCGTTCGGCGAATGGGTCGAGGCCGAGCGGCATACGCCGTCGCTGTCCGCGCAGGAAGTGCAGGCGCTGATCGACGCGAAGGCCGATGTCGTGATCGTCGACGCGCGCCGTTTCGACGAATACCAGACGATGAACATCCCGACCTCGACCAGCGTGCCGGGCGCGGAACTCGTGCTGCGCGTGCGCGCGCTCGCGCCGAACCCGGCAACGCAGGTGGTCGTCAACTGCGCGGGTCGCACGCGCAGCATCATCGGCACGCAGTCGCTCGTCAACGCGGGGCTGCCGAACCCGGTCGCGGCACTGCGCAACGGCACGATCGGCTGGACGCTCGCCGGCCAGACGCTCGAGCACGGCGCGGCGCGCCGCTTTCCGGACGAGATCGACGCGACGCAGCGCGCCGACGCGCGCCGGGCTGCGCGCGCTGTGGCCGAACGCGCCGGCGTGCCGCGCGTCGCGCTCGCGAACGTTGCCGCGCTCGACGAGCCGGGCCGCACGCTGTACCGCTTCGACGTGCGCACGCCGGAGGAATATGAAGCCGGCCACCTGCCGGGCTTCCTGAACACGCCGGGCGGCCAGCTCGTGCAGGAGACCGACCATCACGCGGCCGTGCGCGGCGCGCGGATCGTGCTCGCCGACGACGACGGCGTGCGCGCGGACATGACCGCGTCGTGGCTCGCACAGATGGGCTGGGACGTGCGCGTGGTCGAACCGGCCGGCGCGGCGGCGTTTGGCGAGCACGGCCAGCCGCCGCGCGACGTGCCCGCAACGCCGCCCGCGACCGACGTGTCGCCCGCGACGCTCGCGGGCTGGCTGAAGGAAGCCGCGCCCGGCGAACTCGCGATCGTCGACGTGACGGTCAGCGCGAATTACGTGAAGCGCCATATTCCGGGCGCCTGGTTCGCCGTGCGCGCGCAGTTGCGCGACGCGCTCGCGGGGATCCCGCCCGCGAAGCGCTACGTGTTCACGTGCGGATCGAGCCTGCTCGCACGGTTCGCGGCGGACGACGCGCGCGCGTTGCTGCCGGCATCGGCCGACATCTCGGTGCTGACCGGCGGCACGGCCGCATGGATCGATGCCGGGCTGCCGCTCGAAGGCGGCGAGACGCGGCTCGCGTCGCCGCGCGTCGACCGCTACCGGCGCCCGTATGAGGGCACCGACAACGCGGCTGCCGCGATGCAGGCGTATCTCGACTGGGAATACGGGCTGGTCGATCAGCTGAAGCGGGACGGCACGCACCACTTCAGCGTGATCTGACCGATACGGCGGCAACCGGGTGCGGCAGCACGCAATGCGCCGCGCCCGGCTACCGCACGTTCAGCACGTTCAGCGCTTGAACGTATCGACAGCCGTGCGGCCGACCGCCGGATCGTCGGTGAAGAAGCCGTCGATGCCGGCGCGCAGGTAAGCCTGGATCTCGCGCACCGAGCCGGCCGTGTTGCGCGTGGCCGCCGTGCCGCCGTCCTTCAGCGACGCCGGCAGGAAGTTGTTTTCCGGGCGGAACGTGTACGGATGCACGACGAGGCCCGCCTCATGCGCGTAGCGCACGTACGGCGTCGGCTGCTGCAGCGTGCCGTCCGCGGCGACCGCGATGATCGACGTCTTGTACGGGCCGACGCCGTTCGCATAGGTCGCGATCTCGCGCATGCCGTCGCGCGTCGACAGGTCGCCGTAGGTGCGCTTGTCGTTCGTCTTCACGAAGTCGTACGGGCGCTGGCCGGCTTCGTCCATCAACTGCACGAGCTTCCAGTTCGGCTGGCTCGACTTGATCCGGTTGCGGATCGTCTTCAGGTTCGCGACTTCGAACGACTGGATGTAGACGGTCGCGGTGCGCGACGTGTACGTATCGTTCAGCAGCGCGTCGACGAGGCGGTCCTCGAGCGGCAGGTTGATCGACTGGAAGTAGGTCGGATGCTTGGTTTCCGGATACAGGTGGATCGTGCGGCCGGTCTGCGCGGACATCTGCTTCGCGAGCGCGACGATCTCGTCGAAGGTCGGAATCTCGAACTGGTCGTTGTACGCGGTGTTCGCGGGGCGGACCTGCGGAATGCGCTCGCGCGCACGCAGCGTCTTCAGCTCGGCGAGCGTGAAATCCTCGGTGAACCAGCCCGTGAGCTGCGCGCCGTCGATCGTCTTGGTCGCCTTGCGGCTTGCGAACTGCGGCAGCGCCGACACGTTCGTCGTGCCCGAGATCTCGTTCTCGTGGCGCGCGACGAGCACGCCGTCGCGCGTCGACACGAGGTCGGGCTCGATGACGTCCGCGCCGTCCTCGATCGCCTTGCGGTACGACGCGAGCGTGTGTTCGGGGCGCAGCGCGCTCGCGCCGCGATGGCCGACCACCTGGACCTTCGCGGAAATCGGCTGGGTGGGATCGGACGTCAGGTCGTCGCCGTCGTTGCACGCAGCGAGCAGGAAGGCGGCGGCACAGGCGAACGGGACGTAGCGCAGGGCGCTCGGGCGCGTGAAGAACATGTCGATGAACCTTCGAAACGGGAGTCGGAAAAATCGGAAAAGGGCGCTCGCTCCGCCGGTGCGGCTGTCATGCGGTGCCATACGGAATCGAACGGGACGCGATCGTCGCATCGAATCATTACATATGTATTACTTTGTCCTTTCCGTTTTGTTCGAGGGTGCGATGAGGGCGGCGGGGAGGGGCGCGGCGGCCGTATGCCTGCCGCATTCCGGCCGTCGCCGGGCAGGCCGCGCGCCGGATGCACTAAACTTGCGGGAATTTTGCATCGCAGCGCCCGGGCCGACGCCCGCGCGGCGCGACGATGCGGCGACTCGCGGGCCGGCGCGGGCGCCCGGCGCCCGTGTGCGTCCGGGGCCCGCGCCGGCCGATTTTTCCCGACCCATGACGACCCGAACCGATTCCGCCTACCTGCTCGGCGACCTGCTGAAGAACGTTTCCCGCTCCTTCTACCTGACGCTGCGCGTGCTGCCTGACGGCATGCGCGACCCGGTCGGCCTCGCGTACCTGCTTGCGCGCGCGGCCGACACGATCGCCGACACCGCGCTCGTCGCACCCGATCGCCGGGCGGCGTTGCTGACCGACCTGCGCGACGAGGTCGAGCGGCTCGGCGACGGCGTGGCGCTGTCGCGTTCGCTCGACGACGTGACGCGGATGCAGACGGATTCGCACGAGCACGTGCTGCTCGGCTCGATGGAGCCGATGCTCGCGCTGCTGCGCGCACAGCCGGACGCCGACCGCGCGTCGATCCGCAAGGTCGTCGCAACGCTGACTTCAGGCATGGAATTCGACCTGCGCTCATTCCCGGACGAGCAGTCGGGGCAGGTCGCATCGCTGCCGACGCGCGACATGCTCGACCGCTACACGTACCTCGTCGCGGGCTGCGTGGGCGAGTTCTGGACCGACATGACGGGCGCACACACGCGTGCCGCGCGCGGCTGGGACCTGCCGGACATGCGCGAGAAGGGCATCCGTTTCGGCAAGGCGCTGCAGATGACCAACATCCTGCGCGACTGCGCGAAGGACCTGCGCATCGGCCGCTGCTACCTGCCCGACGACGTGCTGGGCGCGCACGGGCTCGGCGTCGCCGACCTGATGCAGCCCGACGCGTCGGCGCGCGCGCGCGGCGTGCTGGTCGACCTGTTGCGCATCGCGCTCGACCAGTATCGCGACGCGTGCCTGTATACGCTCGCGATCCCGCGCCGCTTCGTGCGGCTGCGGCTCGCGTGCCTGTGGCCGATCATGATCGGCCTCGAAACGCTCGAGCTGCTCGCTGGCCACGATGCGTGGCTCGATCCGGCAAAGCCGGCCAAGGTGCCGAGAAAACGCATCTACAGGATCATGGCGTCGTCGCTCGCGCTGGTCGGCTCGAACACGGCGATCCGTGCGCGGATGACCGCGCTCGCCGATGCGGTGAACGCGCGGCTCGCGTCGCCGGCGTCGCGTTGAATGTCGCCGGCGCGCCGCGCCGGCATCGTCCTTCGGCCCGCGTTCGCCGGGCCGCTCCCATCCGATCTTCCGGCGCGGACTGAAACGTTTTCACGATTTCGTTTCTCGAAATGTGGGTGTCATGAACGTCAGCGATCCTGCGCGGCGGCGTGAATCGCGGCGTCAGCTGCGATCGCGTATTTGTAAGAGGATTATTTGCCGAAGGCGTCTGACGACATCGGTCGGTCGCGTTGCACCAGTAAAAATGTAAAGCTAGGGTTTTCACCGGGAAATGCCGGGAAGGCCCGCCGCGTAAGCGTTTTCAGGTGTTATGTAACTGCTTGGTGAACCCGCGCGTTGCGTCGATCATACGATGACCGACTGCACATGTTGGGAAATGATTGGTAATCCGTCAGAATTGCGCCGGCATGTACTCGCACATGTGTCAGTCATAAAACCACACCAGAAAAGAAATCATTCTTTGAGGACGGAGAATCAATGAAAAAGCGCGTCGCTTTCGCCATGACGGCAGTGGGCCTTGCAGCCGCTACCGCCGCCCACGCCCAGAGCAGCGTGACCCTGTACGGTATCGTCGATAACGCTATCGCTTGGCAGAACAACTCGTCGGCCACGGGCGCGACCACGGGTGGTCACTCGAAGGTGCAGATGGCCACCGGTATTTGGGCGGGCAGCCGCTTCGGCCTGAAGGGCAGCGAAGATCTCGGCGGCGGCACGAAGGCGATTTTCCAGTTGGAAGCCGGCTTCAACGCGAACAACGGCTCGTCGCAGTGGGCGAACGGCATCTTCACGCGTCAGGCGTGGGTTGGTCTGAGCAACGCCGCGTACGGTACGCTGACGGCCGGCCGCCAGTACACCGCGTACTACACGCTGTTGTCGCCGTATAGCCCGACGACCTGGCTGACCGGTTACTACGGCGCGCACCCGGGCGATATCGACTCGCTGGACACCAGCTACCGCGCGAACAACTCGCTCGTCTACATGTCGCCGAAGTTCTACGGCTTCACGGTCGGCGGTTCGTACTCGCTCGGCGGCGTGGCAGGCAGCTTCAACCGCGGCTCGACGTGGAGCGCGGCGATCCAGTACCTGAACGGCCCGGCAGGCATCGCGGTCGGCTTCCAGAAGGTCAACAACTCGACGCTCGGCGGCGGCGTGTGGGGTGACAATTCGACGGTCACGAGCGGCGGCCAGCCGGCCGTGTCGTCGATTAACAGCGGCTACCAAACGGCGCAAACGCAGCAGCGCCTCGGTGTGACGGCCGGCTACCAGTTCACGCCGGCATGGGACGTGTCCGTGTCGTACACGAACGTCCAGTACGTGCCGGGAGTCGGTTCGGCGTTCCGCAACACGGCGATCTTCAACACGGCAGGCGCCGTGCTGCACTGGAAGGCAGCGCCGCAGTGGGACTTCGCGGCAGGCTACTCGTACACGGCGGCAACGCAGTCGAACGGCATCTCGAGCGCAGCCAAGTACCACCAGGTCACGCTGTCGCAGTACTACAGCCTGTCGAAGCGCACGGGCCTGTATGCAGTTGAGGCTTACCAGCACGCGAGCGGCAACACGCTGAACAAGGCTGCCGGTATCCAGGCAGCAACGACGTCGATCGGCGACGGCGTGGGCGCAGGTTCGAAGCAGAACCAGATCGCCGCCGGCGTCGGCCTGATCCACCGCTTCTAATGTCGCGCGGCGCGCGAGCGCCGCTCACGACATGCGGTATGAAAAACCGGCCTTCGGGTCGGTTTTTTTATGTGCGGCACGCGTTACGCATATTGCGGGTTCAGTCATCGGCGGGCATCGAATGGAAGCGGGCGGCGACCGCAGCCGAGCCTGACCAATGCGCCGCACATGCGGTACATGGCCGTGCAGGCCGGCAGTGTTCGGCCGGTGCCAACACCATCCTGTCGGTCACCGCGCCGTATCATCCATCCAGCTCCCCGCCAGCGCCTGAAACAGCGCCGCCGTATCGGCGAGCCGGTCGGCCTGCGCGCGGGTACGGTCGAGCGCCGTCTGCAACGCCTGCCGCTGCGCGTCGAGCAGGTCGAACGTGCTGATCCCGCCCGCCGCGTAGCGATCGCCGGCTATCGCGTTGCTTGCCGCCGCTTCCCCCGCAGCGGTGTCTCTCGCCTGCAGTTCGGCCGCGTCGTGTTCGACCGCGCGCATCGCGTCGGCCACCTGCTGAAGCGCCTGCAGCACGGTTTCCCGATAGCTCGCGAACGCGGCGTCGTACGCCGCTTCGGCCGCGCGCTTCTTCGCGCGCAGTTCGCCGCCGTGAAAGAGCGGCTGCGTCAGACCCAGGCCGACGTTCCAGACATTCAACCCGCTCACGATATCCGCGATGCGCGTGCGCTCCGAGCCGATCCCCGCCGAAATCGAAAAACGCGGATACAAGTTCGCGGTGGCCACGCCGACGTTTGCGCTCGCCTGGTGCAGTACGGCTTCCGCCGCACGGATGTCGGGCCGTTCGCGCGCGAGCGTCGACGGCAGCGTGACGGGCAGCGTGCGCGGCAGCGCGAGTGCATCGAGCGCGAGGTCGGGCAGCATCGCGCTGGACGGCGGCGCGCCGAGCAGGATCGCGAGCCGGTGGCCGGCCTGCGCGAGGCGGGCCGCGAGCGGCGGCAGCGATGCCTGCGTTTGCGCGAGCAGCGCGCGTTGCGCGTGCACGTCGGCCTGCGACACGCCGCCCGCCGCGAAGCGCGCTTCGACGATGCGCAACTGCCGAGCCTGCGCGTCGACCAGTTGCTGCGTGAGCACGACCTGTTGCGCGAGCGATGCGCGCAGGATCGCGGTGGCGACGACGTTGCCCGCGAGCGTCAGGCGCGCGGCGTCGAGCGTGTACGCCTGATAGTCGACCTGCGCGCGCAGTGCTTCGAGCGCGCGCCGGTTGCCGCCGAACACGTCGAGCACGTACGACACGCTGACCGACGCGTCGTACAGCGTGAACGGCCCCGGATTCGGCACGTTGGCCGGCAGCCCGAACGCCGTCGTGTCGACCTTCTCCCGCGTGGCGGACAGGTTCGCATCGACGCGCGGCAGCATCGTCGCGCCGGCTTCGGCCGCATGGTTCTGCCGCGCTTCGTCGAGCCGCGCGCGGGCCTCGGCGAGCGTCGGGCTGTTTTGCCACGCGGTGTCGACGAGCCGGTTCAGCGGTTCCGAGCCGAACTCGGTCCACCAGTGTTGCGGCGTGTGCGCGGCCGCTGCGAACGTCTGCGCGTCGCCCGTCGGGCCGCCGGCGGCTGCCGTCGTGACGGGCGGTTCATCCCGCGTGTACTGCTGCGTGGCCGGCGCGTCCGGCGTGCGGAAATCCGGCCCGACGGCGCAACCGGAGACGAGCAGCGCAGCAGCGGCCAACGTAAGGCCGCGGGCAGCGACGGAGGCGCGATGCGAGGCCGGTTTCATCGCGCGGCGCCTAATCGAGCGTGCGCCGATAGAAGCGCAGCGCGATGCCCATCACGACGACCGTGAACAGTGCGACCGGCCACACGGACGGCCACAGGTCGGCCCAGCCGTTGCCTTTCAGCAGGATGCCGCGCACGAGGCGGTTGAAGTAGGTGAGCGGCAGCAGGTTGCCGATGAACTGCGCCCACTTCGGCATCCCGGCGAACGGGAACATGAAGCCCGACAGCAGGATGTTCGGCAGGAAATAGAACACCGCGAGCTGCATCGCCTGCAACTGGTTCTGCGCGAGCGATGAAAGCGTGATGCCGACCGTCAGGTTCGCGGCGATGAACAGCAGCGCGGACAGGTAGATCGCGAACACGCCGCCGACGAACGGAACCTCGAACACGAACCGCGCGGCCGCGAGAATGATCGATACCTGGATCAGCCCGATAAACACGTACGGGACGATCTTGCCCGTCATCACCTCGAGCGGCCGCACGGGCGTCGCGAGCAGGTTCTCCATCGTGCCGCGCTCGCGTTCGCGCGTGATCGCGAGGCCCGTCATCATCACCATCGTCATCGTCAGGATCACGCCCATCAGGCCCGGCACGACGTTGTACTGCGTGATGCCTTCGGGGTTGTACAGCCGGTGCAGCACGACGTCGAACGCGGCCGGGCGGCCGTTCAGGTGCACGAGCGGCCCCGTCAGGTCCTTGTCCGCGACGGGCTGCACGAGGCCCGGCAGCGCGCCGATCGCCGACGCGGTCGCGACGGGATCGGTCGCGTCCGCCTCGACGAGCAGCGCCGGACGCTCGCCGCGCAGCAGCCGCCGCGAGAAATCGGCCGGCACGCTCAGCACGAACTGCACGTCGCCGCGGGCGAGCGCATGCCGGCCGGCCGCTTCGTCGGGCAGCGTCTCGACGATGTCGAAGTACGCGGAATTGCGCATCGCGGCGATGAAGCTGCGCGCGAACGGGCTCGAATCGGCGACGATCACCGCGGTCGGCAGGTGCTTCGGATCGGTGTTGATCGCAAAGCCGAACAGCGCGAGCTGGATGATCGGCACGCCGACGATCATCGCGAACGTCACGCGGTCGCGGCGCAACTGCAGGAATTCCTTCAGCACGATGCTCCACCAGCGCGCGACCGAGAACGATTCGCGCAGGCGCGCCCACGCGTTCATGACGATGCTCCGCCGGGCGGCCCGGACGCGCGGCCCATCATGAAGATGAAGACGTCCTCGAGCCCGGTGTCGATCGGTGCGACCTGCAGCGCCGCATTCCCGTCGGCCTGCGCCGCGACCTGCGCGAGCGTTGCGTCGAGCAGCGCGCGATCGCGGCCGCTCACGTGCAGCGCGGAACCGAACACGACGGTTTGATCGACGCCCGGCATCGTGCGCAGCCGCGCGGACAGCTCGGTCAGGTGCTCGCCGGTGATCTCGCGCGTGGACAGGCGCTGCGATGCGACGATCTCCGCCGACGTGCCCTGCGCAAGCAGTGCGCCAGATGCGATATACGCGAGCTTGTGGCAGCGCTCGGCTTCGTCCATGTAGTGCGTGCTGACGAGCACCGAGATTCCTTGCGCGGCCAGCCGGTGCAGCTCCTCCCAGAAGTCGCGGCGCGCGGCCGGATCGACGCCGGCGGTCGGCTCGTCGAGCAGCAGCAGTTCGGGCTCGTGCAGCATGCACGCGGCCAGCGCGAGGCGCTGTTTCCAGCCGCCCGACAGCGCGCCCGTGAGCTGGTCCGCGCGGCTCGCGAGGCCGAGCCCGTCGAGCGCGCGCGCGACGGCCGCGTTGCGGTCGGACATCCCGTACACGCGCGCGACGAAATCGAGGTTCTCGCGAATCGACAGGTCGTCCCAGTACGAGAAGCGCTGCGTCATGTAGCCGACGCGCCGCTTGATCTGCGCGCTGTCGCGCACGATGTCGTAACCGAGGCAGGTGCCGCTGCCCGAGTCGGGCGTGAGCAGGCCGCACATCATCCGGATCGACGTCGTCTTGCCGCTGCCGTTCGGCCCGAGAAAGCCGAAGATCTCGCCGCGCGCGACGCGCAGCGAGACGTCCTTCACGACGTGCTTGTCGCCGAAACGCTTGTTCAGGCGATCGACGTCGATCGCGTACGGAGCGGCCGGCGCGTTCATTGCACCCTCACGGCGACGGGCTGGCCCGGATGCAGCTTCGGCGCGTCGGCGACGGCGGGGCGCGCCTCGATCATGAACACGAGCTTGGCGCGGCTCTCGTTGCTGTAGATCACGGGCGGCGTGTATTCGGCCTCGCTCGACACGTAGGTGATGCGCGCGGGCACGTCGGCCGCGCAGCCGTCGCAGCGGATCGCGACCGTGCGCCCCGGCGCGAGCGATGCGATGGCGGTTTCCGGCACGAAGAAGCGCACCTTCAGGTTCTGCGGCGGCAGCATCTGCACGACCGGATTGCCGGCCTGCACCCATTCGCCGACGCGGTACAGCGTGTCGTACACGCGCCCGGCGGCGGGCGCGGCGACGCGCTTCTGGTCGAGCTTCCATTGCGCTTCGGTGACCGCCGCCTGCGCGGCGTCGACCTGCGCGGCCTGCGCGGCGACCTGCTGCGCGCGGCCCGGCAGGCGCGCGACGTCGACCTGGTTCTGCAGCTCGCGCATCTGCGCGGCGGTGGTCTGCGCGGACGTGCGCGAATCGTCGAGTTGCTGCTTCGACAGGCCGCCGGCCGCGTACTGGCGTTCGTCGCGCGCGAGTTGCGCGGCGGCCCGTGCGGCCTGTGCGGTGGCCTGCGCGAGTTGTGCCTGCGTGACCGCGACTTCCGGCGGGCGCTTGCCGGTCTGCAGGTCGGCAAGCTGCGCACGTGCCGCGGCGAGCTGATGCTGCGCCTGCAGCAGCGCGGCCGTTTCGTTCACGGCTTCGAGCGAGAAGGCCGGCGCGCCGGCGACGACGGCCTGGCCGCGTGCGACCGACAACTGCGCCAGCGTGCCCGATTGCGACGACGACAGATACACGAATTCGCCTTCGACGTAGCCCTGGTAGGTCGTGCCGTTGTCCGTCGACCGTCCGCAACCGGCGAGCAGCGCGACGGCGGCCAGCGCGAGCGGCAGTGCGCGGGCCGCGTTCATGACGGCCGCCGCGGTGAGCGCGTCCGCGCACGCGGCGCGGCAGCCGGCGGCTGCAGGCCGGAACCGAGCAGTGCGCGGACGTGCCGGTGCAGCACGTCGCGATCGATCGGCGGCAGGCCGCGCGCGCTTTGCCACAGCTTCGCGGTCGCGAGCGGCAGCATCACGAGCGCGATGATCGAATGAAACAGGAACGCGGGTTCCAGCGCGGGGTTCAGCGTGCCGGCCTGCTGCGCGGCGCGGACGCGTTCGGCGAAACGCCCGACATGTTCGAGCGGAATGCGCCGGACCATCCGCTCGCGCAGCAGCCCGCCTTCATGGACGATCTCGCGCAGCCAGATCGACGGCAGCCACGGCATGCGATGCGTGACGTCGAAGAAGCGATCGACGAGTTCGGCGACGAGCGCGAACGGATCGTTTTCGATCTGCGGCTCGGTCGGCCGCCACACGAACGTGATGACCTGTGCGAGCCGTTCCTCGACGATCGCGTCGAGCAGTTGCTCGCGATTCGTGAAGTAGTAGTGGACCATCGCGGATGTGACGCCGGCGGCGGCGGCGATCTGCGCGACCGTCGTCGCGGCGATGCCGCGCTCGGCAAACAACTGCATCGCGACGTCGAGCATGTGGTCGCGCAGGTCGAAATCGTCCGCCGACGGGCGGCGCCCGCGCGGCCTGGCGACGGTGGATTTCGCGTTCATGCAGACGACGCTAATTGATGAGTTAGTTAATTTCAAGGAAGGGTTTTCGCCGGCGTTGATCGCGATCGGACGCGTGTCGAATGGCGGCGCGGACGAGCAGGGAGGCGGCGCGCGCGGCGGGCAGGGTGCCGGCGGCGAAGTGTAGGGAGCGGCTAATGGGGAAACGGGCGAGCGGAAACCGCGAAACGCGGCGGAGAAACTGCGCGGAACCGGCGGGGAAGCCGATCACGAAACGGAGGCGCGGACCTGATATCGCACGCGCCCCCGAATCATTGTCACTGATCGATCGGCGACTTCAGTGGCTCGTGTTCGCCGGTCAGCCCGAACACGACGAGCTGCGCGGGCTCGGTCGCACTCGCGTTGCGCGACACCTGGTGGCGCGAGCCGGGCGCCTCGTACCAGCCTTCGCCGGCACGATAGCGATGCAGCGGGCCGCCGTTCACCTGCGACAGCACTTCGCCTTTCGACACGACCGCGAACACCGAGCCGAGGTGCCGGTGCGCTTCGGAAGCCTGGCCGGGCGCATAGTCGACGGTCGCGACGATGACGAGCTTGCCGGGCGCTTCGGGCACGGCCTGCTGCATGATCGCGTGCACGTTGTCGCCGGTGTCGTGCGCATGGGCGGCGGCCGGCAGCGCGGCGCCGAGCGCGAGCCCTGCGCACAGGGCGGCTCGCTGGAGCGTGGAGCGGATCATCGTCGTCTCCTTACTCGGGCATCTTGCGGAACGCGATCGCGAAGCGGTTCCACGTGTTGATCGTCGCGATCAGCATCGACAGGTCGAACAGCTCCTCGTCGCTGAAGTGCGGCTTCACGGCCTCCCAGACGGCGTCGGGCACGTGGTTGCTGGCCACCAGCGTCAGCGCCTCGGTCCATTCCAGCGCCGCGCGTTCGCGCTCGGTGAAGAACGGCGTTTCGCGCCACGTGACGACGGTCGCGAGACGGCGGTCGGTTTCGCCGCCCTTGCGCGCGTCGGTCGTGTGCATGTCGACGCAGAACGCGCAGCCGTTGATCTGCGACGCGCGCAGGCGGACGAGTTCGGCAAGCGGCTTCTCGATCGAGCTCTTCGCGAGGAATTCCTCGGCGTTGCGCATCACCTTGATCGCATTCGGGCTGGCGGTATAGAAGTTCAGGCGCGGTTGCATGGCAGGTCCTTTTTCGGTTGGGTAGCGCAGGGTGGCGCGACAGGACCCACTTTAAGACCCGGATTGGCCTGCTTGAATAGCCAATTATGTGGAAATTCAGGTAACCAGTGGCGGAGCGCCGAAACTGCCCGAACCCAGCAGCCCGGCCAGCTTGGCGAGCGCCGTGTCGATGCGCAGCGCGTCGATCCCGCCATAGCCGAACAGCAGTCCCGCGCGGACCGGCACGCCGACATGGAACGCCGAGATCCCGTACAGGCCGATGTCCTGCTCGCGCGCCGCGCGGACCAGCGCCGCTTCGTCGAGCCCAGGCTTCAGGTGCGCGGCGAGGTGGATGCCGGCGGTCGGCACGATCGCGTCGAACCACGGCGCGAGTTCGCCGCGCAGATGCGCGATCAGCATCTTGCGGCGCGCATCGTAATGCTTCTGCACGCGCTTCAGGTGCCGCGCGAAATCGCCTTCGACCATGAAGCGCGCGAGCGCCGCCTGCGTCAGCGTGCAGCTGTGCCAGTCGACGATCTGCTTCGCCTTGGCGAGCGCGCCGCGCAGCGCGCGCGGCGGAATCGCGTAGCCGATCCGCAGTTCCGGAAAGATCGTCTTCGAGAACGTGCCGACGTATGCGACGAGGCCCGTGCGGTCGAGGCTCTTCAGCGATTCCACCGGCCGGCCTTCGAAGCGGAACTCGCCGTCGTAGTCGTCCTCGATGATCACCGCGCGGCGGCGCTGCGCCCATTCGAGCAGCGCGATGCGCCGCTCCAGCGTCATCGGCATCCCGAGCGGGAACTGGTGCGACGGCGTTACGTAGACGAGGCGCGCTTCGTCGGGCAGCCGTTCCGTGACGAGGCCGTGCGCGTCGACCGGCACGCCGATCACCGTCGCACCGAGCGACGCGAACGCGGCGCGCGCCGGCGGATAGCCGGGATCCTCGACCGCGACCACGTCGCCGGGCCGCACGACGACGCGCGCGAGCAGGTCGAGCGCCTGTTGCGCGCCTTGCGTGACGAGCACGTCGTCCCAGCTGCACGCAACCGCGCGGCTGAACGCGACGTAGCGCGCGATCGCGCCGCGCAACTGCGGATCGCCGGCCGGGTCGTGGTACTGGCCGGGGCCGCGCGCCTGCTGGCGCAGCGCGTGGTGCAGGCAGCGCCGCCACGCGTCGAACGGGAACAGTGTTTTGTCGGTCACGCCGCCGCGGAAGTCGAAGCCGGGCGAATCCTGCGGCGCGGGCATCGCGAGCGCGTCGGGCAGGTCGTTCCACAGCGCGCGCGCGTCGACCGCGTCGATGCGCGGCGTGTCCTCGACGATCGACGGCGCCGACATGGCCGCGGCGTGCGGCACGCGCGCGAGGCCGTCGGCGACGAACGTGCCATCGCCCGCACGCGTATTCAGGTAGCCCTCGGCGACGAGACGCTCGAACGCATCGAGCGTCGTCTTGCGCGATACGCCGAGCTGCTTCGCGAGATCACGCGTTGATGGCAGCCGTGCGCCGCCTGCCAGGCGCCCGTCGACGATCGCAGTGCGCAGTTGCCGGAAGATTTGCCCAGTGAGGTCGTGACGGCCTTCGATACGGATCGCGATGTCCATCGCAGTGGTTACCTCGATTGATGCTGTTTTGCCGGAATCGGTGTGCCGCCAGTATGCCGCCGGCGCGCGGATTCGGGTGGGCGGGATGTTGTGTTCGACGCGGTGCAAGGGCGGGGAACCGGAAGGCGTGGGCCGTGATCGAGTGTGCGAAACCGGGGGAAACGGGGGAAACGGGGGAAACGGGGGAAACGGGGGAAACGGGGGAAACGGGGAAACGGGGAAACGGGGAAACGGGGAAACGGGGAAACCGGGGAAACCGGGGAAACCGGGGAAACCGGGGAAACCGGGGAAACCGGGGAAACCAGCGAAACCAGCGAAACCAGCGAAACCGGCCGGCCAGGCGAGCGGAACACCGAATGAAGGGAGTTTGCCCGACGCCTGCCCGCCCATTCGCAGCATCGAATGCCGTCCGATTGGACCGCCGCCCGCCACTGCCTTACGATCCACGGGAGCCGCGACAACCCCAGACCAACCCAGACCACCCACACCAACCCAGACCAACCCACACCGGAGCGACCCCATGCTGTCCGAAGACGAACTTGCGCTCCTCGACGCGATCCGCGCGACCGGCAGCCTGTCGCGCGCCGCCGCGCGGCTCGGCAAGGCGCCGTCGACCGTGTCGCACGCCGCGCGCCAGCTCGAAACGCGTTTCGACGCGCTGCTGTTCGACCGGCGCGGCTACCGGCTGCAGCTCACGCCGGCCGGACAATTGCTGGCCGACGAAGCGTCGCGGCTGGCACTGGACGTCGCGCGGCTGACGCAGCGCGTGCGGCAGGTCGCGAGCGGTTGGGAGGACCGGCTGTGGATCGTCAGCGACGAGGTGCTGGAGTTCGACACGCTGCTGCCGGTCGTCCGCGCGTTCGACGCGCTCGATTCGGGCGTGTCGCTGCGCTTCACGCACGAGGTGCTCGGCGGCACCTGGGAAGCGCTGCGCGACGGTCGCGCGGATCTGGTCGTCGGCGCGACCAACGAGCCGCCGGCGATTCCGGGCTTCAAATGGTTCGAGCTGGGCGCGATGGAGTGGGTGTTCGCAGTCTCGCCGCGCCATCCGCTTGCCTCGGCGAGCGACGCGCTGACGCGCGACGCGATCGGCGCGCATCGCGCGGTCGTCGTCGCCGATTCGTCGCGGCGCGCGGCGGGCCGCGCGTATGGCCTGCTCGGCGGACAGGCCGTGCTCGCGGTGCCGTCGATGCGCGCGAAGATCCTCGCGCAGCGCGACGCGCTCGGCGTCGGCTGGGTGCCGCGCCGGCGCGTGGCGTCGCTGCTCGCGCGCGGCGAACTCGTCGAAAAACAGACGGACAACCCGCGCGAACCGAACGTGCTGTATGTCGCATGGCACGGCGATCGCGACGGCCGCGCGCTGCAATGGTGGCTGGAGCAACTGCGCGAGCCGCGCCTCGCGCAGCGCCTGCTCGACGGGATCGACGTGACCGGATGAACGCTGACCGGGCGCGCGGCGTCAGTCGGCGGGATGGCGGCGACGGCCACGCATGCCAGGGCACATGTGCGGCGGGTACGGTCGCCGGGCCGTGGCCAACGCTCGAACCCACTCAAACACGTTCGACGATTTCGAACATGTTCGTCGCCCCCGTCGTACGGCATGTCCGGGCGCCGCGCGCATCCTGTGTTCACGGTCAACTCACCGGTTCACAGGAGAACATCATGCAACGCTTCGAAGGAAAAACGGTCCTCGTCACGGGCGGCAACAGCGGCATCGGCCTGGCGGCCGCCAAGGCATTCGCGGCCGAAGGCGCGCGGGTCATCATCACCGGGCGCGACGCGCAGACGCTGGAAGCCGCACGGCAAACGCTCGGCGAAGGCGCGCTCGCGATCCGCAACGAGGCCGGCAGCGTCGCGTCGGCCCGCGCACTGGCGGACGCGATCGCGACCGCGGGCGCGCGGCTCGACGCCGTGTTCATCAACGCGGGCGTCGCGAAACTCGCGCCGTTCGCGGACAGCGACGAGGCGATGTGGGACCTCGTGTTCAACACCAACGTGAAGGGCGCGTATTTCCAGATCCAGTTGCTGGTGCCGCTGCTGAACCGCGGCGCATCGATCGTGATCAACGGCTCGATCAACGCGCACATCGGAATGCCCGGCTCGTCGGTGTACGCGGCGAGCAAGGCGGCCGTCAATTCGTTCGCGAAGACGCTGTCGACGGAATTGCTGCCGCACGGCGTGCGCGTGAACGTCGTGAGCCCGGGGCCGGTTCAGACGCCGCTGTACGGCAAGCTCGGGCTCGATGCGGCGACGCTCGACGAGACGGCCGAGAAGATCAAGGGCCTCGTCCCGATCGGCCGGTTCGGCACGCCGGACGAAATCGCGTCGACGGTGCTGCACCTTAGCGCGGCGGAATCCGCATTCATCGTCGGTGCGGAGATCATCGCGTCGGGCGGGATGGGATTGCTCTGAGCCGCGACGCAGGCGGGGACCGCAACCGACCGACGCAACGCCGGGCGGACGGTCCCCGTCACATGCGGGAAGGGCGACGCTCTCGAACCGCGCCTACCGCGCCGCACAGGCGCTACGCGGAGCGCCGCCGGCTTCGAGTTGCGTCACCGTGAGCCCCGAGAACGTTGCACGGCCGTGCTCGGCAAATACCGCGATGCGGTCCGCGCCGAGCGGCGGAAAGACCAGATCGGTGAGCGTGACGCGACCGCCGTTCGCAAACACTTCGACCGACCCGCGATCGACGACGATTTCGAGCCGCAGTTGCCCGTGTTCGAGCGGCAGGTCGACGATGTGCTCGCGGCTGAACGTGCCGGCGAAATTCGCTTCGCCGGACTGCGAGCGGTCGAGCGTCAGTGTGCGTTTCGCCGTGTCGTACACGATCCGGGTGCCGGTCGTGCCGTCCGCCGAGCGTCGGACGATCAGGCCCGCGCGCGCCGCGCGCTGGGGCGTAATCGTCACGGTGATGCGTTGCACGACGCCGCGCGTCGCAGCCGACAGCTCGCGCGTGGCGGACTCGACCGCAAGCTCGCCTTCGTGCACGGCGGGCCGGCCGTCCGCCCACGCGTCGAACGCGGCGGCCGGCGTGACGACGAGCCGGGGTTCGCCGTCGATCGTCTTCAGCGCCAGCTCGCGCGGCAGGGTTGTCGCGCCGCGCCACGGCGTCGTCGGCACTTTCGCGGCGTAATCCCAGTTGCTCATCCACGCAATCGCGACCGGCCGCGTGCCGGGTGCGCCCGAGAAGGTGCCCGCGGCATAAAAATCGGCGCCGTGATCGACCCAGCGGAATCGGGCGGGATCGGAACCGGCCGGCGCGACCCGATCGGGCGTGAACGTGCGGCCGTCGAAGTCGCCGACAAAATACATCGCGCCCGAGCCGCCCGCGATCGACCACGGATTCACATTGACGATCATCACCCACTTGATGTGTCGAGGATCGCCGTCGAGCGGCAGCGGCACGAGGTCGGGCATCTCCCACAGTGCGCCTGCGTGCGGCACGTCCGGTAACGTGAAGTCGCTCAGGAACGACCAGTGGATCAGGTCGTCGGAACGGTAGAGCTTGACGACATGCGCGTCGGCGACGACCGTCGTCATCAGCCAGTAGCGTCCCGGCGCGTACCACGACACCTTGGGGTCGCGGAATTGTTTCGATTCGGGATCGAGCGTGAGCACGGGGTTGTGCGCGTAGGGCTGCCACGTCGCGCCATGGTCGACGCTGTAGGCGAGCGACTGCGCCTGCGTGCCGGGCACGTGCCCCGAGCCGTCCTTGTAGACGCTCGTGTAGAGCGCGACCAGTGGCGCTTGTCCGGGCGACCCGAGGCCCGACGTATTGCGCGTGTCGGCGACGATCGAGCCGGAGAAGATTTCCTCGGTGGCGTTCGCGCGCATCGCGACCGGTTGTTCGCGCCAGTGAACGAGATCGGTGCTGGTCGCATGGCCCCAGGACATGTTGCCCCAGTCGTTACCGACCGGGTTGTACTGATAAAACAGGTGGTAGCGGCCGTTGTCGTAGACGAGCCCGTTCGGATCGTTCATCCAGTTGCGTTGCGGCGTGTAATGCAGCGCGGGGCGCCATTGCGGCGTGCCGTTGTCGGGCGATGTAACACAGGTTGCGGCGGCGACATGCGTGCAGGCCGCGCAGCCGAGCAGCAGCCGGGCGATCCGGAAGGAAAAGCGGAAAAACGTCGATCTCATGCGGGGATCCGTGCTCCGTCGCGCGAAGCGGGAAAGGAGGGCGCATGCCGCGTGAGACGGCGGCATGTGCGAATTGCGGAAGAAAAACGGCGGTGCGCACGCGACACGCGCGACGTGCACCGCCTCAACGCTCGCGGGCGGAGCCCGCCGCGGCCGTTACGGGCGGGTGCCCGGGCCGTCGTTGTGACCGGCGCCCGTCGCGGGCAGGTTCGCCGGGATGTCGCCGTAACCGCCGAGCCCACGGCGTCCGTAGGTGCGGTCGACCGCCGTCGACGTGCCGTTGATGTTGACCTTCACTGTCGGCGCGAGCGTGCCGCCACGACGCGGACCGATCGCATCGATGAACGACTCGACGAGGCCACCCGGCATCACGTAATGCGAATACGACTGGAATTCGCGCGGGTTCTGGTTCGGATCCTGAAAATACGGTGCGCCGGCCGGTGCGGAGAAATCGGTCGGGTTGCCGAGCACGAGGCCGCTGCCGCCGTTCAGCGGCAGGAAGTCGCTGCGGATGCCGTTGCCGACGAAGCCGTACACGCCGTCCGGCCCGTCGACGCCTGCGGCCATCGTCGTACGGTGGCTGATCGTGAACAGGTAGTACTTGCCGTCCTTCAGGTAGATCTGCGGGCGTTCGGTCTGGTCGTCGACGCAGTTCGCCGACAGGAGCGGCGGCAGGAACTTCCACTCGGTCAGTTGCGGGTTCGTAGCGACCGCGAGGCCGACATTGGCCTTTTGATACACTGCGCCCGAATTCATCACCGCGTTGAGGTCTTCCTTGTACGGATCGTTCGGCGCGTAGCCGAGATCGGCCTCGGTGCAGGTGCGGGCGCCGCGCTGGCCGCCGGTATTGCCTTCGAACACCATGTAGGTCTTGCCCGGGTGCGCGGGATCGGTGAACACGAACGGATCGCGGAACGAGAAGTAGGTGTTCTGCTGGCCGGTCTGGTAGTAGTTGCCGTCCGGCTGCAGCAGCGCCTTGTGATCGTCGAAGCCGTTGAACCACACGTGCTTGTCGTCGGCATGGATGTGGCCGTCGGCGCGCGTGATGATCGCCTGCGGCGGCGTGATGTCGGCACCGCCGGGCGCCGAGCGGTTGAACGATGTGGCGGTGTAGTAGAGGCTGACGTTGTCGCCGTGCGTGAGGCGCGCGGAGCCCGACCATTCGGCGTTGTTGGTCATCGGCGCGGTGCCGAACACCTTGGCGCTCGCGCCGTCCGGGAACAGGTGGCCGCCCCAGGTCCAGCCGCCGTTCGCGGGGCGCTGCGACGCGGGGATGCCCGCGCGGCGGTAGAAGAAGCCGATGCGCGCGTGGACGTGGCGGTCATCGAACGTGTAGCCCGCGTGCGGATCGGCGGTGAGCGAGAAGATCACTTCCCAGCCCTTGTAGCTGAGCTGGTTCGCGCGCAGGTCGGCCAGCGGCCAGGTATCCCAGACCCACACGTTCGAGTTGACCAACGGGAAATCCTGCGGGATGTCCGGCATCGTCAGCGCTTGCGGCAGCGAGTTCTTGTCGGCGCCTGCGGTGTGCGACTGCGCGACGATCTGGCGGATGTCCGCGCGGGTCCAGCGCATCGTGAAGTTGCCTTCGGGATCGTAGGCCTGCTGCGTATGCGGCGTGGGCACAGGCGCGCCCGTGCCGCCGGACTGCGCGTGCGCGACGGACGCGAAGGCGGCAAGTGCGCCGCCAGCGAGGAGCAAACGTTTGGCCGCCGGCGAACGGTAAAGGGGAAAGTGTGTCATCTCGTCGTTGTTTCCAGGGAAAGTGAAAGTGAACGGCTGAGTGGGCATCGATGTCCAAACCGGTTTGGATAGTATTTCAAACCGGTTTGGGACGCAAAAGATATTTATTTGACGGTAATGCTTACCAAATGGAAATAATTACCCGATTGAGGTGTACGGGCATCCGGCGTACGGGCATCCGGGCGATCGGGCGGACAAGAGAATGCGAGGAGCGACGGTGAAGGTGAATCTGAAGGCGCTGTCGGATGCGCTCGGGCTGTCGCGGACGACGGTCAGCCGTGCGTTGAACGGTTACGACGACGTGAGCGAAGCGACGCGCGAACGCGTGGCGAAGGCTGCGCGGGAAATGGGCTATGTCGCGGACCCGACCGCGCGCCGGCTCGCGACCGGGCGGGCGGACGTGATCGGGATCGTCTATCCGTTCGGCGCGGGCGATCTCGGCGATCCGCGTTTCGGCGAGGTCGTCGCGGGCATCACCGAGCGGCTGGCCGAGCGCAATCTCGATTTCATCATCGCGTCTGCGCGACCGAATGCGGAACTGGACACCTATCGGCGGATCGTCGACGGCAAGCTCGTCGACGGGCTGATCGTCGCGCGCACGCTCGTCGACGATCCGCGCATTGCCTACCTGCAGTCGAGCGCGTTTCCATACGTCGCGTACGGTCGCACGCAAGCGGTCGAGCCGTATGCGTGGTTCGATTTCGACAACGAGGCGGGCGCGCGCGATGCTGTCCGTCGGCTGACCGGTTTCGGGCATCGGCGCGTTGCCATGATCAGCGCGCCGCTCGTGCTGAATTTCGCCGCGCAGCGTCGCGCAGGCTATCTGTCGGCATTGCACGAAGCCGGTATCGAGCCGGATCCGGCGCTGCTCGTCGAGTGCGCGTTTACGCACGACGGCGGGCTGCAGGCCGCGCGGACGCTGCTCGCACACGCCGAGCGGCCGACGGCGCTGCTGGTCGACAACAATATCGCGGGCAGCGGCGCGTTTCGGGCGCTCGTGGACAGCGGGCTGCGCCTGGGGCAGGACATGTCGCTGATCGTCTATGACGGCGTGCCGCCGGACCTCGCGCATCCGCATCGCGTGACGGCGGTCATGCAGCCGACCGGGCACGCGTCGGGGCGTGCGCTGGCGGAGTTGATGTTGCGGCGGCTGGACGACGGCGCACACGAGCATCGACTGGAGGCACCGGTCATCGAAGCCGGCGATACTGACGGCCCGGTGCGCGGCTAGCCGGCGCGACGGGCCCGGGCAGGGCGCGATCGGTGGCGGACGTTGCCGGATCGCGCCCGGTCGAAAAGGCCATGACGCTTGCAGGGATGAATGCCCGTTCACTAGACGACCGGTCTAATCAGCGGATATCATCCGCCCTGACGAATGCGACGACCCCTCCCGGCTCGGGCAACGCGACGCGAAAATGCCATATCGCACTGCGATGCTGAACGTGCAGCGAGACACCGTCGTTTTTTTTGGACTTTTCCTAGACGACTGGTCTAATAGAATCGTGCGGTATTTCGGATCCGTGAGCGGCACGTTGCCGCGCGGTATCTGACTAACCGACAGGCGTGCCGTGCCGGCCAAAACCGGGCCGCGCGGCCCCGTTCCCCCCATTTCGAAGGAGTTGCGATCATGAAGATCCTGGTTGTCCTGACCTCGCACGACACGCTCGGCGACACCGGCAAGAAGACCGGCTTCTGGCTCGAGGAACTGGCCGCGCCGTACTACGCGTTCAAGGACGCGGGCGTCGAGCTGACGCTGGTTTCGCCGAAGGGCGGCCAGCCGCCGCTCGACCCGAAAAGCAGCGATCCGTCCGCGCAGACGGATGCGACGCGCCGCTTCGACGCCGACGCGACGGCAAAGGCCGAGCTGGCCAGCACGCGCAAGCTGACGGACGTGTCGATCGACGATTACGACGCGGTGTTCTACCCGGGCGGCCACGGTCCGCTGTGGGATCTCGCCGAAGACCTGCATTCGATCTCGCTGATCGAGCGCGCGATCGGCGCCGGCAAGCCGGTTGCGCTCGTGTGCCACGCGCCGGGCGTGCTGCGTCACGCGAAGGATCCGCGGACGGCCGAATCGCTCGTGCGCGGCAAGCGCGTGACGGGCTTCACGAACAGCGAAGAGGCCGCCGTCGAGCTGACCGAAGTCGTGCCGTTCCTCGTCCAGAACATGCTCGAGACCAACGGCGCGCGTTACGAGCACGGCCCCGACTGGGCACCGCACGTGGTGGTCGACGGCCTGCTGATCACCGGACAGAACCCGGCGTCGTCGGAGCCGGCTGCTGCCGCACTGCTCGCGCAGCTCAAGCGGGCCTGACGCCGCGCGTTGCGCTGCCGCCCGGCGGCGATCGTTGCCGGGCACACCTTTTCGTCCCGCCGCCTGACACGCGGCGGGTGCGCCCATGTTATGCAGAACCAAGCAAAGGAGTCGTGGATGTCTGCCCTGTTCGAACCGTTCAAACTCAAGGATGTCACGTTGCGCAACCGTATTGCGGTACCGCCGATGTGCCAGTACGTCGCCGAAGACGGCGTCGTCAACGACTGGCATCGCGTGCATCTGGCCGGCATCGCGCGCGGCGGCGCGGGCCTCGTGATCGCGGAGGCGACGGCCGTGTCGCCGGAAGGGCGCATCACACCGGGCTGCGCGGGGTTGTGGAACGATGCGCAGGCCGAAGCGTTCGCGCCGTCGGTCGCGGCGATCAAGGCGGCCGGCGCGGTGCCCGGCATCCAGATCGCGCACGCGGGCCGCAAGGCGAGCGCGAACCGTCCGTGGGAAGGCGACGACCATATCGCCGATGGCGATCCGCACGGCTGGCAGACCATCGCGCCGTCGGCCGTGCCGTTCGGCGCGCATCTGCCGAAGGTGCCGCGTGAAATGACGCGCGACGACATCGCCCGCGTGCAGGCCGACTTCGTCGCATCGGCGCAGCGTGCGCGCGACCTGGGCTTCGAATGGCTCGAACTGCACTTCGCGCACGGTTATCTCGGCCAGAGCTTCTTCTCGGTGCATTCGAACCGGCGTGACGACGAATACGGCGGTTCGGCCGAAAACCGCGGCCGCTTCCTCGTCGAGACGCTCGCGGCCGTCCGCAAGGTATGGCCCGAGCATCTGCCGCTGACGGCACGCCTGGGCGTGATCGAATACGACGGCCGCGATGAAGAGACGCTCGCCGAGTCGATCGCACTCACGCGGCGGATGAAGCAGGAAGGGCTCGACATGCTGAGCGTGTCGGTCGGCTTCACGACGCCCGACGCGCAGATTCCGTGGGGCCCGGCGTTCCTCGCGCCGATCGCCGCGCGCGTGCGCCGCGAGGCCGGGCTGCCGGTGTCGTCCGCGTGGGGCATCGACACGCCGCAACTGGCGAACCGCGTGGTGGCGGAAGAACAGCTTGATCTCGTGATGGTCGGCCGCGCGCATCTGGCCGATCCGCACTGGCCGTACTACGCGGCGAAGCAGCTCGGCGTCGAGCGCCCGTCGTGGACGCTGCCCGCGCCGTACGCGCACTGGCTCGAGCGTTACCGGGTCGCCGACAAGGTGGCCTGAGCGGGCGCGGCGACGTAGCGCCGGGGCGGCCCGCGCAGGACGCGCGCCGCCGATACGGTGGCGATGGATAGAATGGCGGTTCGTGCGGGCGGTTGCCTGCGCGAGCCGCCATTTTTCCATTTCAACAGAGGTGCCATGGGCGCACATGTCCCGTCGTCTCACGAGTCCGCCGCACCTTCGCGCGCGCAGCAGATCGCCCGCGTCGTGCTGTATGCGGCGCTGCTGGTGCTCGCGCTTTGGGTGATCCGCGACTTCATTCCCGCCATCGCATGGGCCTGCGTGATCGCCATCGCGATGTGGCCGCTGCTGAAACGCGTCGAATCGCACCGGTTGTTCCGCAACCGGCCAACGGTCAACGCGCTCGTCATCACGGCGGCGATCTCGCTGCTCGTCGTGCTGCCGATCGCCGTCGCGGCAATCCAGGCGATCGGGCAGGCGCACGACCTGCGCGAGTGGCTGCGTACGATCCAGGACAACGGCATTCCGCTGCCCGACGTCGTCAGCCGGCTGCCTTACGGGTCGGCGCAGATCACCGAATGGTGGCAGGCCAATCTCGGTCATCCGCTGCATGCGGCCAGCGCGATGCACGGCGCCAACGGCGAGAAATTCCTCGCGTTCGGCCGGCAGTTCGGCACGAAGCTCGCGCATGCGCTGCTCGAATTCGGCTTCATGCTCGTCACGCTGTTCGTGATCCTGCGCGCCGGCCACAAGCTGTCGGGTGCATTGCTGCAGGGCGCGCAGCGCGCGTTCGGTCGCAACGGCGCGGAACTGATCGACCGGATGGTCAGGGCCGTGTACGGCACGGTGACGGGGCTCGTCGTCGTCGGGCTCGGCGAGGGGGCGTTGCTCGGCATCGCCTATGCGTTCGCGGGCGTCCCGCATGCGGCGCTGCTCGGCCTCGTCACGGCGATTGCCGCGATGCTGCCGTTCTGTGCGCCGATCGTGTTCTGCGGCGCGGCGCTCTGGCTGTTCGTGCAGGGTGCGACCATGTGGGCCGTGGTGGTGGCGGTGCTCGGTTTCGTCGTCGTGTTCGTCGCCGAGCATTTCGTGCGGCCGGTGCTGATCGGCAGTTCGGCGCGGTTGCCGTTCGTGCTCGTGCTGTTCGGCATCCTCGGCGGTGCCGAGACGTTCGGCCTGATCGGGCTGTTCGTCGGCCCCGCGCTGATGACGGTGCTGACGATGCTGTGGGCCGAATGGATTGCGTGACGAGGCTCGTCGTCGCGCCGATTCGATGCATCGGCGCGACGGGATGGATGCGCGTGCAAGCATGCGCCGGCCGCAATGGCCGGCAATGATCCGGCTGGCGCGAGGGCATGCAAGGCAACGGTTCGGATACGGATCTCTACATTTCTTTTCGATCCGGACCCAAAGGTCGAGTAGCATGGGGCTTTCGATCACGCCGGCATGGCGCAGCAGATTTCCCCAAGCATGCGATTGATTCCGATGTCCCGTCCCGCGGCGGCGCTGTCCCTGGCTGCCGGCTGCCTGATGTTGCACGGTTGCGCGTGGTTCGACTCGTGGCTACCGTTCTCGTATTCGCGCACGCCGCTCGCGCGGGCCGCATCGCGGCATGGCGCGACGCGCGCCGATGTCGTCCGCGCCGGCGGCAATCCGCGCAGCGTATGGATGGTCCGCAACGGCAGCGGCGTCTGCTACAACTACTTCATCGAGCACGGCAACGATCACCGGCCTTACTTCGTCGTATTCGACAAGGCCGGCGTCGTCACGCAGTACGGCTTCGATACCTGCATCGACGCCGACCGCAAGGGCACGCTCCAGCCGGACAAGGCCGCTTCGCGCTAGCGCGGCGGCGAGCGCCGCGCGTGAGCCGTCAGGCGAGCGTGTCGACCACGCCGCCGTCGACGCGCAACGCCGCACCCGTGGTCGCCGAAGCCTGCGACGAGCACACGTACACGACCAGGTTCGCGACTTCCTCGGGCGTCGCGGGTCGCTGGATGATCGAGCTCGAGCGATGATCGCGCACGAAATCCACGGCCACGTCTTCGACACTGCGGCCCGTTTCGTCGGCCGTTTCCTTCAGCAGCGCGCGCACGCCTTCCGACAGCGTCGGCCCCGGCAGCACCGAGTTGACGGTCACATGGGTGCCGGCCGCGAGCTTCGCGAGGCCGCGCGCGATCGACAGTTGCGCGGTTTTCGTGAACCCGTAATGAATCATGTCGACCGGGATATTCAGGCCCGATTCCGACGAAATGAACACGATGCGCCCGGCATTGCGTTCGATCATTCCCTGCAGGTAATGCCGCGAGAGCCGCACGCCGGACATCACGTTCATCTGGAAGTAATGTTCCCATTCGGCGTCGTCGATGTCGAAGAACGCCTTCAGGCCGTAGATGCCCGCGTTGTTGACGAGGATGTCCGCATCGGGCGTGTGCTGCGTGACGCGCGCGACGCCGGCCGCGTTTGACAGGTCGGCGGCGACGCCATCGAGGCTCGCGCCGGGCACGGCGGCGCGCAGTTGCGCGAGCGCGGACTGCACCGATGCGTCGCTGCGGCCGTTGACGACGACGCGCGCGCCGGCGCGCGCGAGCCCTTCGGCGATCGCGAGCCCGATACCGGCGGTGGAGGCGGTGACGACCGCGGTCTTGCCTTTCAGATCGATGTGCATGAGCGTGACGGGAGAGGAGTAAACGGGAACCGCCGCGCGTGTCGCGGCGGCCGGAATTCAAAGCTTAGGCGAAACGGCGCGATCCGGCGTCGAAGCTGCAAGGCGCCGGTTGCATCGGCCCGCGCAGTCTTGTACGGTGAGCGTTCGCCGTCCGAACCAGGAGCCCGCCGCGTGAGCCGTCCCGTCAACCGATCCGCCGACCCGTCGCCGTTCTGGCGCGACGCCGCGCTGCCGTTCATCGAGGCGCGCACCGTCGACGACGGGCGCGCGATCTGCTACGTGAAGCACACGCACGACACGTTTTCGCTGGGCGCGATCGTCGGCGGCACGAGCACCTACGTGAATGGCGCAACGAACGCGCATGTCGGGCGCGGCGTGCTCGTGATCATCGATCCGGAGCAGGTGCACGCGTGCAATCCGTACGGCACCGACGCATGGGCGTACCGGATGGTCTACGTCGACGTGCCATGGCTCGCGCGGCTGCAGCATTCGCTGGGCCGCGACCCGAACAGCGATTTTCACGGGTTTTCGCCGAAGTTGACGGAGCGGCGCGATCTGTTCGCGCAATTTGGCGGCTTCTACCGCACGCTCGTGTCGCCCGGCATCGATCCGCTCGGCAAGGAGAGCGCGGCGGTCGAATTCTTCACGCAACTGCACGGCGCGCTCGATCGCGAGCTGCCCGGCATGCGGCCCCCGGACGACAACGCGAAGCTCGCGCGTGCGGCCGACTACATCGCCGCGCATTGCCGCGAGGGCGTCACGCTCGATGCGATCTGCGCGGCGGCCGATCTGTCGCCGTCGTACCTGATCCGCGCTTTCAACGCGCGCTACGGAATGACGCCGCATGCTTTCCTGATCGATCGCCGCGTGCAGTACGGCCGCACGGAGCTGCGCCGCGGCCGGCCGATCGCCGAGGTCGCGCTCGACGCGGGCTTCGCGGACCAGGCGCATTTCCAGCGTGCATTCAGGCGGATCGCGGCCGCGACGCCCGGGCAGTACCGCAGCGCGATGAGCTGAACGGCAGGGCGCGGGGTGCGGAGTGCGCTTGCGCCGTCGATGCGCCGAAGCGCCTGATTCGCGAGCAGGCCGGCTAGACGTCCAGCAAAAAGAGCGCGCTGCCCGCGAGCAGCAATGCCATCAACCGGTTGAACACGCGCATGCGCCGCGCGTTCGCGAGCCGGTGCCGCAGCGACGCGCCCGCATATCCCCAGCACGCGATCGACGCGAAACAGATCACCAGATACAGCGCGGCGAATAACCAGACCTGCGCGCGGTCGCCATCGGCCGCATACGCGCCCATCGCGGCCACGGATGCGAGCCACGCCTTCGGATTCAGCCACTGCATCGCCGCGCCGGCCGCCGCCGACGGGCCGGCCACGTCCGGGTCGGCCGACAGCCGGCCGTCGTCGAGCGCGAGCCGCAGCGCCATATAGAGCAGGAACGCGATTCCCGACCACTGCGTGGCGGTCGTCAGCACGGGCCAGCGCACGAGCGCCGCGTGCAGGCCGAGGCCGATCAGCAGGAACAGCGCGACGAAACCGAGCGTCGCGCCGGCCGCATAACGCAGGCTCGCGCCGAGGCCGTGGCGTGCGCCGGCGCTGAGCGCGACGATGTTGACGGGACCGGGGGTGATCGACGAGGCGAGCGCGAACGCCGCCATCGAAACCAGCATGCTCATCAGGTGTCTCCATGCGAAATGTCGAAAGTCGCATCGAGACTACGGGAGCCGCATCGGCCCGTATTGAAGAAAACTGCCCTCGGCGGCGCGCGGCCGCCGTCAGTGCAACGCGCGCGGCGCGTGCGCCGGCCGCGTGGCGTGCGAATCGGCCGCGCCGGCGGCATCGGCGGCATCGGCGGAATCGGTGGCATCGGCCGGGCGCAGCGGGCCGCCCGCGCAGGGTTGCGTCGACACCGAGAAGCCGAACGTATTGATGCCGCCCGAGCATGCGACGAACACGCTGCCGCCGTGCATCTCGGCCACGGCCTTGACGATCGACAGCCCGAGCCCGTGGTTTTCCTTGCTGTTCGCGCGCGCTTCCTCGAGCCGGTAGAAGCGTTCGAACACGTGCGACCGCTGCACGGGATCGATCGGCTCGCCGGGATTCGACACGGCCATCTCGACCAGCGTGTCGCGGCGCGCGATCGTCACGTTCACCGTCGCGCCGGGCGCCGAATGCTGGATCGCGTTGATCAGCAGGTTCGTCATCGCGCGGCGGAACAGCGACGGATCGACGGCCGCGCGCGCATCGCCGTGCAGTTCGGCGCGCAGTTGCGCTTCGTCGAGCGGGATTTCGAGGAAGTCGAGCATGCGCCGCACCTCGTCGGCGAGCGACACGTCCTTCAGGTCGGTCGCGCGTTCGCCGCGGTCGCTGCGCGACAGGAACAGCATGTCGTTGATGATTATGCGCAGCCGCTCGAATTCCTCGAGGTTCGACTGCAGCGTCTGGCGCATCCGGTCGACCGAGCGATCGCGGCTCGTCAGCGCGACCTGGGTCTGGCCGATCAGGATGCTGACCGGCGTGCGCAGTTCGTGCGCGACGTCCGCGTTGAACGCTTCGAGCCGCGCGTAGGTTTGCTGGATGCGTTCGAGCGCGCCGTTGAACGAGGTGGCGAGGTCGCGCAGCTCGGCCGGCAGCGCGTCGGTCTGCAGCCGCTGGCGGCGGTTCGCGAGGCTGATCGCCGATGCGTCCTGCGACAGCCGGTCGAGCGGCGCGAGCCCGAAGCGCGCGACCGCGCGGCTCAGCAGCAGCGTAATGACGGTGGCCGTGGCGATCAGCGCGGCGAGCGTCCAGCCGAAGCGGCGCAGCATCCGCTGCGTGCGCTCGCACGAACTCGCGACGATCAGCTTCAGCGTCGGTCGCTCGCCGCTGCCGGCCACGGTGACGGTCTTCGTCATCACGTGGTAGCTGCTGTCGTTCAGCGCGTAGCGCTGGAACGCGCCGAACGGCGGCTCGACGGGCACGCCGTTGACCGGCGTACCGAAGCGGAATGCCGGGTTCGTGCTGTCGACCTGGTAGTGCGTCGAGCCGTCCGGCGGTTCGAGGTCGGCCAGCTTTTCCTGCATGAGCCGCCCGCGCGCGGCCGTCGTCGCATGCGACACGATCATCTCGGCGACCTTCGCGCGCGTGTCGAGCGTCGCGCGCAGCTCGGCGAACAGCTGACGCTCCATCATCACGAACAGCCCGCAGCCGACCAGCGTGAACACGAGCAGCGACACGATGCCGAACATCGCCGACAGCCGCAGGACGATCGAGCGTTTCATGCCTGCCTCTCGGTGTCGCCGTCCTCGCGCGCCTCGAGCACGTAACCCATCCCGCGGATCGTGTGCAGCAGCTTGTCCGCGAACGGGCCGTCAAGTTTCGCGCGCAGGCGCTTGATCGCCGTCTCGACGACGTTCGCGTTGCTGTCGAAGTTCACGTCCCACACGAGTTCGGCGATCGTCGTCTTCGACAGCACCTCGCCGCTGCGCCGCGCGAGCACGCCGAGCAACTGGAACTCCTGCGCGGTCAGGTCGAGGCGCGTGCCGTCGCGGGTCGCGCGGCGGCCGATCAGGTCCACGCGCAGGTCGCCGATCGAGATCAGCGTCGATTCCTGCACGCGTGCGCGGCGCGTCAGCGCGCGCAGCCGTTCGATCAGTTCGAGGAACGAGAACGGCTTGGTCAGATAGTCGTCGGCGCCGCCGCGCAGCCCGCGCACGCGGTCGTCGACGCGGTCGCGCGCGGTCAGCATGATGACGGGCGTCTGCTTCTGCGCGCGCAACGCGCGCAGCACGCCGAAGCCGTCGAGCTTCGGCAGCATCACGTCGAGCACGACCACGTCGTAGTCGAATTCGACCGCCTTCCACGCGCCGTCCTCGCCGTCGAGCGCGGTGTCGACGACCCAGCCTTCCTCGGTCAGGCCACTCTTCAGGTATTCGACGACTTTCGGTTCGTCTTCGACGATCAGGACTTTCATGTTGGTTTTCCGCCTAATCGGGTTAAGGGGCGACGCCCACGGTGCGCTGCGCGCCGGCTGCCGCGACGTCGGACGGCGCGGGGCCGCTCGCCGCGCCACCATCCCAGCCGCCGCCGAGCGCCTTCGCGAGAAAAACGACGAGCGCCGCGCGCTGGCCCTGGATCTGCACGGCCTGGCGCTCGCTCGTCAGCAGTTGCTGCTGGGCCGTCAGCACGTCGATGAACGGCGTCAGGCCGCCCGCGTAGCGGTCCTGCGCGAGCGACACGAGCTTGCGCGCGTCGTCGACGGCCGCCGATGCCTGCTGCGCGGCATCGGCCAGCACCGACAGGCCCGTCACCGCATTTTGCACTTCCTGGAACGCGGTGAGCACGGTCTGCCGGTAGCTGGCCTGCGCGGCGGCATAACCGGCCTGCGCGAAATCGACGCCGGCCTTCAGCTTGCCGCCTTCGAACAGCGGCTGGCTGACCGACGCGCCGACCGACCACAGCAGCGCCGGCACGGTGAACAGGCTCGCGAAGCGCGTTGCATCCCAGCCGAGGTCCGGCGACAGCGTGATGCGCGGGAAATACGCGGCGCGTGCGACGCCGATCTGCGCGTTCGCGGCCGCCATCGCGCGCTCGGCCGACGCGACGTCGGGGCGCCGCTGCAGCAGGTCGCTCGGCATGCCGGTCGGCAGCGCGGGCGCGTTGATCGGCACCACGAGCGGCGGCAGCGAGAAGGCCGGGGCCGGCGTACCGACCAGCGTCGCGATCGCGGTTTCGACCTGGGTGCGCTGCTGGATCAGCAACTGCGCCTGCGTGCGCGTCGCGTCGAGCTGCGAGCGCTGCTGCAGCAGGTCGAGGCCCGACACCGCGCCGAGGTCGTGGCGCGCGCTCACGTAGTCGAGCGCCTTCTGCTGCAGGTCGATCGAGCGCTTGACGACGTCGATCTCGCTATCGAACTCGCGCAGCGCGAAATAGCTCGACGCGAGATCGGCGGTCAGCACGAGGCGCGCGTTCGCGAAATCGTCGTGTGCCTGCTCGGTGCTCGCCTGCGCGGATTCGACGCTGCGCCGCACGCGGCCGAACAGGTCGAGTTCGTAGCTGACGCTTGCGCCGACCTGGATGTCGTTCTGCACGGTCGACATGCTTTGCGTCGCGTAGTTGGTCCGCGGCCGGTCGGCGGAAATCTTGAAGCGCTGGCCGCTCGCGTTCAGGCCGACCGCCGGATACTGCGCGGACGCGACCGATGCGAGCGTGGCCTTCGCCTGGTCGTAGCGCGCGGCGACGGCCTTCAGGTTCTGGTTGTTGCGCAGCGCGTCGGTCTCGAGCGCGTCGAGCTGCGGATCGCCGAACGCGGTCCACCACGCGGGATCGAGCGGCGCGCGGGCCGGCGCGGCCGGGTGCCAGTACGCGTCGGCCGGGTCGAGCCGCCATGCGGCCGGCGTATCGACGGCCGGGCGCCGGTAGTCGGGGCCGACCGTGCAGCCGGCGAGGGCGGCTGCCGCGATGACGGCAGCGAGCGCCGCGGGCCGCACGCGGGCGCGTTTCGCGATCACGACTTTGCTCCCGCGGCGCCGGATGCGGGTTTCGCCGCCGGCGTCGACACGACGACCGGGTCGCCGTTCGCGAGCGCGTCGCTCGGGTTCGCGACGAGGCGGTCGTTCGGCGTGAGCGGCCCGTCGACTTCGAGCGTCTGCCCGATCGTGCGCACGACCGTCACCGGTTTCAGGCGGACCTGGCCGTTCGCATCGACGGCCGCGACCGTCGGGCCTTCGGCGCGGAACAGCAACGTATTGGACGGGATCTGCAGGCGGCCGACCGGCGTCATCGGCAGCGTTGCCTGCACGTATGCGCCGGGCAGCAGCCGTGCATCCGGGTTCGGCAACGTGATCTCGATCTGCAGCGAGCGCGTCGCGACATCGATCGCCTCGGACGAGCGCGTGATCGTGCCGTCGAAGGTCCGGCCCGGCAGCTCGGCCTGCGCGACGCTCACGTGCTGGCCGACCTTCACCTGCTGCGCGTAGGCCTGCGGCACCTGTACGTAGAGGCGCAGCCGGTCGGCCTGCACGACCGTGAACAGCGAGCGGCCCGCGTTGCCGGAGCCGACGAGATCGCCGACGTCGACGTTGCGCTGCGTGACGATCCCGTCGATCGGCGCGACGATCCGCTGGAAGCCCTTCAGTTCGGTGAGCCGGCGCATGTTCGCATCGGCCGCGGCGAGATTCGCGGTGCCCTGGTTGAATGCGCCCTGGCGGTCGTCGAGTTCCTGCTGCGACACCGCATCCCGCTGGCGCAACTGCTGCGCGCGGTCGAACGACGTCTTCGCGAGCGCGAGCGCCGCCTGCGCCTGCTGGCGCTGCGCGGTGGCCTGCGCGAGCTCCTGGTTCAGTTCGGGCGTGTCGAGTTCGGCGAGCACTTGCCCCTGCTTCACGTGCGCGCCGATATCGGCCTGCCAGCGCAGCACATAACCGCTCGCGCGCGCGTAGATCGGCGCCTCGACGAAGCCGCGCAGCGTGCCGGGCAGCGTCAGCTTGCCGCCGGTGGCCGCGTCGACCGGATGCACGACGTTCACGTACTGGCGCGTGTTCTGCTCGGCGATCGCGTCGAGCCGGTTGCGGTTCAGCACGTTGACGACGATCGTGCGTGTGGCGCCGGCGGCCAGCAGCACGCCGATCACGATCAGCACGATTCGCCCGCGCCGCGACACCGACGTGCGCGTCGGCAGGTGCATGCCGTGTTCGTCCACCTGGATGCCGACGGAGCTGTGATGTTTCTCTTCCATGAATTCAACCAATTCAACCGGGTCTATAGGCGAAAGTCAGTGTCCGGCCTGGCGCGCGCGCCGGCGGGCCAGCCGCGAATGCACGCCGCCGAACACGAGCGGCACGAACAGCAAAGTCGAAACGGTCGCGAACAGCAGCCCGCCGATCACCGCGCGGCCGAGCGGCGCGTTCTGCTCGGCGCCTTCGCCGAGACCGAGCGCCATCGGCACCATCCCGATGATCATCGCGAGCGCCGTCATCAGCACCGGCCGGATCCGCGTCGCGCCGGCTTCCAGCGCGGCCGTGAGCGGCGGCGCGCCGGCCGCGAGGCGCTGGCGCGCGAACGACACGACGAGAATGCTGTTCGCGGTCGCGACGCCCACCGTCATGATCGCGCCCGTCAGCGCGGGCACGCTCAGGTGCGTGCCGGTGATGAACAGCATCCACGCGATGCCGGCGAGCGCGGCGGGCATCGCGCTGATGATGATCAGCGGGTCGAGCCACGACTGGAAATTGACGACGATCAGCAGGTAGACGAGCACGATCGCCATCGCGACACCCGCGCCGAGGCCGATGTACGACGTGCGCATCGTCTCGATCTGGCCGCGCATCGTCAGCTCGGTGCCGCGCGGCAGGCTCGCGCGCATGTCGGACACGATGCGCTCGATCTCGCCCGCGACCGAGCCGAGGTCGCGGCCCTCGACGCTCACGTACAGGTCGATCGCCGGGCGGATGTTGTAGTGCGTGATCACGGCCGGATTCGCGGCGGTGCGCACCTGCACGAGGTTGCCGAGCAGTTGCAGCGGCATGCCCGTGCGGCCGCTCGCCGAGATCGGCGTGCCGAGCAGGTCGTCGACCGACGAGATGCTGTATTGCGGGGTCTGGATCTGCAGCGGGTACTGGACGCCGGTGCGCGGGTTGATCCAGAACGATGGCGTCGTCTGCGAACTGCCGGACAGCGAGATCAGCATGTTCTGCGCGACGTTCTGCGCGGAGAGATTGAGCTGCTGCATGCGCGTACGATCCATGTCGGCCAGCAGGGTCGGCTCGTCGTTGCGTTGCAGCACATGCACGTCGACGGCGCCGGGGATTTGCCTGACCTTTTTCATCAGGTTGCTCGCGATAGTCATGTTACTCGCGAGATCGTTGCCGAGCACCTGCACGTCGATCGCGGCTGGCTGACCGAAGTTGAGGATCTGCGTGATGATGTCCGACGGCTGGAAGAAGAATTCGACGCCCGGGAAACGTTCGGGCAGCAGCTTGCGCAGCGTCTGCACGTAATGCTGGGTCGCGCGGTGGCCGGGCTTCAGCGCGATCAGCAGCTCGCCGTCGAGCGTGCCGATGGTGCCGGCATTGCTGTACGACAGGTTGATGCCGCTCACGGGCAGCCCGAGGTTGTCGACGATCGCGCCGAGTTCATCTGGCGGCACGGCTTCGCGGATCACGCGCTCGACCCGGTCGGCGAGCCGCGCGGTTTCCTCGATCCGGTAGCCGGTCGGCGCGCGCATGTGCAGCCGGATGTTGCCGGAATCGGCGTTCGGGAAGAAGTCGCGGCCGAGCGCGAACACGAGGCCCGTCGACAGCACGCAGAAGCCGAGGAAGCACATCGCGTAGAAGCGGCGGCGCACGAGCAGCATGCTGAGCAGCACGATGTACCACGCGCGCAGCCGCTCGAACGCGTTGTTGAACGCATGATGCACGCGCGCGAAACGCGACGTCGCGTGATCGGGGCCGGTGCTGGCCTGCTGCGGGCGGAACAGCAGCATCGCGAGCGTCGGCACGAGCGTGCGCGACAGCACGTACGACGCGAGCATCGCGAACACGACGGCTTCCGCGAGCGGCACGAACAGGTAGCGCGCGACGCCCGTCAGGAAGAACATCGGCACGAACACGATGCAGATGCACAGTGTCGACACGAACGCGGGCACCGCGATTTCTCCGGCACCTTCGAGGATCGCCTCGTGCAGGTCCGTGCTGAACGACGACCCCCACGCTCCCTTCGGTCGCTGCCCCCCGAGGGGGGCGCTCGGCACGCTTGGGGCGGCCCGGCGCGTGCCGAGATGCAGGTGCCGCTCGATGTTCTCGATCGTGACGGTCGCGTCGTCGACCAGGATCCCGACCGCGAGCGCGAGCCCGCCGAGCGTCATGATGTTGATGGTCTCGCCGAGCGCCGACAGCGCGATCAGCGACGTGAAGATCGACAGCGGGATCGAGATCGCGATGATCAGCGTGCTGCGCCAGTTGCCGAGGAACAGCAGGATCATCATCGCGGTCAGCACGGCCGCGATCAGCGCCTCGTGGATCACGCCCTGCACGGCCGCGTTGACGAACACCGACTGGTCGAACAGCGGCGTGATCGTGAGCCCTTCGGGGAGTGTCGGGATCACCTTCGGCAACAGCGTCTTCAGGTCCGACACGACCTTGAGCGTCGACGCGTCGCCGCTTTTCAGGATCGACACGAGCACGCCGCGCTGGCCGTTCTGCCGCACCACGTTGGTCTGCGGCGCGAAGCCGTCGCGTACCGCCGCGACTTCGTTCAGGTAGGTCGTCGCGCCGCCGACGGTCTGGATCGGCAGGCGGCTGATGTCCGCGATCGTGTCGGCCGACGCGTTGGTGTCGATCCGGTATTCGGTCTGGCCCATCTTCGCGGTACCGGTCGGCAGCACGAGGTTCTGCGCGTTGACCGCGTTGACGATGTCGGCCGGTGTGAGGCCCTTCGCCTGCAGCGCCTGAGGATCGAGGTCGATCGCGACCACGCGCGTGCGCCCGCCGTACGGGAACGGGATCTGCACGCCCGGAACCGTGATCAGCTGCGGGCGCAGGAAGTTCAGCGCGATGTCGGCGAGCGACTGTTCGCTGAGCGTCGTGCTCGACAGCCCGAGCTGGATCACCGGGATGCTCGACGCGGAATAGGTGATCACGAGCGGCGGCGTCGCGCCCTGCGGCATCTGCCGCACGATCGCCTGCGCGGACGAGACCGTCTGCGCGATCGCCGTCTGCACGTTCGCGCCGGGCTGCAGGAACACCTTCACGACCGCGATGCCGGGCAGCGACGTCGACTCGACATGCTGGATGTTGTTGACGGTCGTCGTCAGGATCCGTTCATGCACGGCCGTGATGCGGTTCGTCATCTCCGTCGCGGAGAAGCCGCCGTAATTCCAGATCACGCTGATCACGGGGATGTTGATCGCGGGCAGCACGTCGACCGGCGTGCGCATCAGCGCAAGCGGGGTGGCCAGCACGATCATGATGGCCATGACGATGAACGTGTAGGGGCGCCTGAGCGCGAGATTGACAATCCACATGGAGGCGGCGGGACGGGCGGTGATCAGGCGTCGGTGAAGGGAACCCGAATGATAGGCGTCGGCATGGAACGGGTTACTGTCGCGAAACTGGCGGAATTGTCAGGTTGTGGCGCGGTCGAGGTCGGCCGATTCTGCTGACGAAATGCGTGAGCGTGCTGCGACCGGCGAACCGTTGCGGCACCGGATGCGTGCGTCGTGCCGGCAGCGGATTCGCTCATCGCACCGCGCTCAGATCTGCTCCATCCCGACGCGCGCGAGCGCACCCGGATCGACGACCTCGATCTGGTTGTACGCGAGCCGCAGCACACCGAGCTTCTCGAGTTGCTGCAGCGCCTGGTTGATCCGCTGCCGCGACACGCCGACGAGCATCCCCAGTTCCTCCTGCGAGATCGACAGCGACGGGCCGGTGTCCGGATACAGGTCGGGGTTGAAGAGCTGCGCGAGCGACTGCGCGACGCGTGCATCGACGTCGAGCAGCCGACTGTTCTGGATCGACGCGATGAATTCGCCCATCCGGTTGTTCAACTGGTGAATCACGAAGCGCGTGAACGGCAGGCTCGTGTCGAGCAGCGCATGGAACGTGTCGACCGGCACGAACAGCACGGTCGAACGCTGGATCGCGACGACCTCGTACTTGCGCAGCTCGCGTTTGATCACGCTGCCTTCGCCGAACCAGCCGCCCGACGGCACGCCGGAAAACGTGCAGCCGCGCCCCGATGCGTTGAAGATCGCCAGCTTCAGCAGCCCGCGATGCACGCCGATCCAGTATTCGGACGGCGCGAGCCGGTGCGCGATCACGTCGCCGGCCTCGCACTGCTCGACGCGCGACTGCGCGAGCACCAGCGCCTGGTGTTCGGGCGCGAGCGTGCGGAACCACGCGCACTGGCCGAACAGCGTCGACAGCGCCGGCAGCAGGCCCGGTTCGGGAAGCGCGTCGGCCGGGTGGGCGGCCGCGTCGGGCGGCGCAACGAGATGGTCGTGCATGGGTGCGGGTTTGCGAGGATAGGGATAACGCGCGGCGCTCGAAAGGCACTCTGTCGTTTCGATGACAGACGGCTCACAATAACGCCGGTTAGGCTGTCGGCAATTGAACCACATCAAAACGATCCGGGGTGCATGCACACCGGTCGACAGAACACGGGAGACAGGATCATGACGCAGATGTTCGAGGCCGGGCTCGGCCGCCGCGATGCCAATTACGTACCGCTCACGCCGATCGACTTCCTGGTCCGGACGGCCGAGGTCTACGGCGAGCGCCTCGCGATCGTGCACGGCGACGTGCGGCGCACGTGGGGCGAGACCTATTCGCGCGCGAAGCAACTGGCGAGCGCGCTCGCGCAGGCCGGCGTCGAGCGCGGCGACACCGTCGCGGCGATGCTGCCGAACATCCCGGCGATGGTCGAGGCGCACTTCGGCGTGCCGATGGCCGGCGCCGTGCTGAACACGATCAACACGCGGCTCGACGTGCCGTCGGTGCTGTTCATGCTGCGTCACGGCGAGGCGAAGGTGCTGATCGTCGATACCGAATACGCAGAGCTCGCGCATCGCGCGGCGCTCGAGGTGCCGGGCCTGAAGATCGTCAGCGTGGCCGATGCGATGCCGGCCGATCCCGACCGGTTCGCGGGCGCGACCGACTATGAAGCGTTCGTCGCCGGCGGCGATGCCGACTACGCATGGACGCCGCCCGCCGACGAATGGGACGCGATCGCGCTGAACTATACGTCGGGCACGACCGGCGATCCGAAGGGCGTCGTCTACCACCATCGCGGCGCGTATCTGGCGGCGATCAGCAACCTCCTCGAATGGGACATGCCGAAGCACGCGGTGTATCTGTGGACGCTGCCGATGTTCCACTGCAACGGCTGGTGCTTCCCGTGGGCCGTCGCGGCGCGCGCCGGCGTGAACGTGTGCCTGCGCAAGTTCGACGCGAAGACCGTGTTCGACCTGATTCGCCGCGAACGCATCACGCACTATTGCGGCGCGCCGATCGTGCAGAGCGCGATCGCGAACGCGCCGGCCGAATTCCGCGAAGGGATCGACCACACGGTGCACGCGATGGTCGCGGGCGCGGCGCCCGCACCGGCCGTGATCGCGAAGATGAAGGAGATCGGCTTCGACCTGCTGCACGTGTACGGGCTGACCGAGGTCTACGGCCCGGCGACCGTGTGCGCGAAGCAGTCGCACTGGGAAGAACTTTCCGATGAGGAGCGCGCGCGGCTCAATGCACGCCAGGGCGTGCGCTACCACCTCGAAGCGGGCGCGACGGTGATCGATCCCGACACGATGGCGCCGGTGCCGGCCGACGGCGAGACGCTCGGCGAGATCATGTTCCGCGGCAACATCTGCATGAAGGGCTACCTGAAGAACCCGAAGGCGACCGACGAGGCGTTCCACGGCGGCTGGTTCCATACCGGCGATCTCGCGGTGCTGACGCCGGACGGCTATATCCGGATCAAGGATCGCAAGAAGGACATCATCATCTCGGGCGGCGAGAACATCTCGAGCATCGAGGTCGAGGACGCGCTGTACCGGCATCCGGCCGTCGCGGTTGCGGCCGTCGTTGCGATGCCCGACCCGAAATGGGGCGAGGTGCCGTGCGCGTTCGTCGAACTGCGCGAGGGCGCGAGCGCGACCGAGGAGGAGATCGTCGCGCACTGCCGGCAACTGCTCGCGGGCTTCAAGGTGCCGAAGGCCGTGCGCTTCGGCGAGCTGCCGAAAACGTCTACCGGCAAGATCCAGAAGTTCCAGCTGCGCAATGCGGTCGGATCGGACAAGGCGATCGACCTGGCGGGGGAGAAGAAGTAGGCAGCGAGCGGCCACCGCCCGCTGCCGGTCGCCCGCCGCCGGTCGACGCTCATGCGTCGCGCTCGAGCCGGAACACGCTGACGGCTTCCGACAGTTGCGCGGCCTGGTCGCGCAGTGCGACGGCCGCGCGTTCGGCATTCGAGATCAGCGTCGCGTTCTGCTGCGTGGCCTCCCCGATCTGCGTGACGGCCTGGTTCACCTGCTCGATACCGGCCGATTGTTCTCGCGACGCGGCGCTGATCTCGCCGATCAGCGTGCGGACCTGATCGACCCGGGCGACGATGTCGCGCATCGTGCCGCGCGCCGCGTCGGCGATTCGGTAACCCTGTTCGACGGTCGTCGACGATTCGGCGCTCAGCGTGTCGATTTCCTTGACCGCGGCCGCGCTGCGCTGCGCGAGCGCGCGCACTTCGGCCGCGACCACCGCGAAGCCCTTGCCGTGCTCGCCCGCGCGGGCGGCCTCGACGGCTGCGTTCAGCGCCAGGATGTTGGTCTGGAATGCGATGCCTTCGATCGCGCTCGTGATTTCGGCGATCCGGCGCGTTGCGCGGCCGATTTCGTCCATCGTCGCGACCACGCGCTGTACCGCCGCGTCGCCGTCGGTCGCGGCGGCCGATGCGTTCGCGACCAGCGCGTTCGCTTGCGCCGCGTGCTCGGCGTTCTGCTGCACGGCGGCCGTGATCTGCTCCATGCTGGCCGCCGTTTGTTCGACGCTGCTCGCCTGCGTCGCGATCCGCGCGGCGATGTTACCGCTGCCGGCCGCGATGCCGACCATGCCGCGCGCGATGTCGGCCGAACCGCCGCGTACCTGCGCGACGATCCGCGCGAGGCCGTCGCCGATCCCGTCCACTGCCTGCACGAGCCGGCCGATCTCGTCGTTGCCCGCGGCGCTGCGTGCCGCCTCGCCGTCGCGGATCCGCACGCTGAGGTCGCCCGCCGCGTAGCGTTCGGAAGCACGTGCCGCCGCGTCGAGCGGCCGGCTCACGACGCGCTTCACGACGACGACGAACAGCGCCGCGAACGCCGCGACGAGCACGGCCGCGATCATCAGGAAACGGTCGCGGAGGGTGCGCATGCCGGCGAGCAGTTCGTCGTCGACCGCGATGCCGCCGACCAGCCACTGCCACTGCGGAATCGTCGTGAACGACACGAATTTCGCGGTTGGCTGGCTGTCGTGCGCGGCCGGGTCCGCCGACGTATACGCGAGCTGGCCCTGGCCGGCCGCGAGCATCTGCGTGTACGGCGCGCGCGTGTCGTCGGCGCGCTGGCCGGCTGCGTCGGGATGGACGACGAGCGTGCCGCGCGATGCGCCCGGCGATGCATCGAGCACGAAGTAGTAGCCGTTCTCGCCGACTTTCAACGCGCGGATGCCGTCCTGGACGACTTGCAGCTCGGCGCCGACGTCGAGACCGACGAACAGTGCGCCGATCACGCGGCCTGTTGCGTCGGTGACCGGCTTGTACTGCGTGATGTACGACCGGCCGAACAGTTTGGCGAGGCCCGTGTAGCTGTGCCCGGCGACGAGCGGCGCGTACGCGGGGCTCGCGCGATCGAGGCGCGTGCCGACCGCGCGTGCCCCGTCCTGTTTCTTCAGCGACGTCGTGATGCGCACGAAATCGTCGCCGTCGCGCGCGAAGATCGTCGCGATCGCGCCGCTTTTCTTCAGGAACTGGTCGGGAATCGAGTAATCGAGGTCGAGCGGTTGGCCGCCCGCGGAAAGCGTGGGCGCGGCGACGCCGCCGATGTCGACGGTGCGCGCCGGGTCGAGCGAGAAATCGGCGGGGAGGAAACTCGCGAACAGCGACATCGAGCGACTGGCTTCGGCCGACAGCGCCTTGTCGAACATCTCGACCATCGCACGGATCGACTGCTCCTTGTCGGCGATTCGCGCGTGCGCCTCGTCCGCGAGTTGCTGGCTGGCAAAATGGGCGAGCGCCCAAGCGAAAACGGTGAACAACAGTGCAACGAGCGCGCACGCCAGCGCGGCAAGGCGCGCGCCGACGCTCACCCGGCCCATTTGGGTCAATCTCATACGGCATCCTGAGTGGGGAGGGAGAGGGGCGGAACGCACGCGTCACCGCACATCGTAAGGAATACGGCAGCTTTGGCGAATTCTTTAGCGGTGCGAAGCCGGTGGTGGCGCGAGCAGGCGCCGTCGACGCAGGATAGGGCGCGTCAGACCGTCACGAGCCACGCGACCGCCAGATAACGACCGACCTTCGCGATCGTGACGATTACGAGAAAGGTCGGCAGCGGCTCGCGCAGCACGCCGGCGATCATCGTCAGCGGATCGCCGATCACCGGCGCCCAGCTCAGCAGCAGCGACCAGCGGCCGTAGCGCGCATACCAGCGCTCGGCGCGCGCGAGCGCGGACGGCTTGACGGGAAACCAGCGGCGGTCGCGGAAATGCTCGATGCCGCGCCCGAGCGCCCAGTTGATCGCGGAGCCGGCGACGTTGCCGATGCTCGCGACGAGCACCAGCGCCCACACGGGTTCGCGCCCGGCGAGGAGCAGGCCGGCGAGGACGGCTTCGGACTGGAGCGGCAACAGGGTCGCGGCGACCATCGACACGGCGAACAGGCCGCCGTAAGTGAGCAATTCGGACATCGCGCGATTGTACCGGCCGAGCGCTGGGCGCCGTGGGTCACACCGTCACACCGTCACACCGTCACACCGTCACACCGTCACACCGTCACACCGTCACACCGTCACACCGTCACACCGTCACACCGTCACACCGTCACACCGTCACACCGTCACACCGTCACACCGTCACACCGTCACACCGTCACACCGTCACACCGTCACACCGTCACACCGGCTCACCGGCTCACCGTCACACCGTCACACCGTCACACCGGCTCACCGTCACACCGTCACGCCGTCACACCGTCACACCGTCACACCGGCTCACAGCGTCAGGCGGCATCGGCCGTGCCGAACTGCAGGTGCGAGATCACCGACTTGTCGACCGGTTCGTCGTTGAGCGTGCTTGTGAGCAGTTCGCCCGCGAGTTGCTGCGGCGAGAACAGCATGTCGGGTTTCAGCAGGCGCAGCCGTTCGAGGTCGCGCTGATCGCTCAGTTCCAGCCGACCATGATCGCGCCCATCCCGACGAGCAGCCCGCCCGTTACCCGGTTCATCGCGCGCATCCGCGCCGGCCGCTGCAACGCGCGGCTCAGCCGGTGCGAGAACAGCGCCATCGACGCGACGCCGCCCGCGAACAGCAGCGCGAACGACGCGGCAAGCAGCAGGTATTGAAGGTTCAGGCTCCAGTCGGCAGTCGGGCTGATGAACTGCGGAAAGAACGACGGAAAGAACAGCAGCGTCTTCGGATTCAGGCCCGACGTTGCGACGCCGCGCCAGAACAGCGCGCGTCCGGTGTCGGTGTCCTGCGGGACGATTGCGGCTTCGGCTTCGGCATCCGCCGAAACGGCAGGCGCGTTAGCCGGCGCGCGGTTGAGCCATTGCTTGCCGCCGAGCCACACGAGATACGCGGCGCCGGCCCAGCGCAACACGGTCAGCGCGTGCTCATTGATGTGGACCAGCGAATTCAGGCACAGCGCGGTCAGCGCGAGTTGCAGCAGCACGGCGAGCGTGCCGCCCCACACGCACGGCAGCGCGCGGCGCCAGCCAGTGCGCAGCGCCTGATTCATCGTGAGCAGGTTGACGGGGCCGGGCGCGTAGATGAGAACGACGGAAGCAGCGAGGAACGACAGATAAAGCCTGAACGACATGACGGGAAGTGCAAGAACGGGGACGCAGGCACCGGCTCCGCACGCGGTCGGGTAGGCGTGCGGGCGGCGGGGATCGCATGCCTGCTTGTCCGGCACCGCAACTCGTGATTGCGGCCGTGCGTCCCGGTGCGAAGGGGTTGTCGCGGGGAGCGTGCCGGGCAACAGGCATGGAGAAAATGTATCAAGCGGGCAGGTTAAAAGGCTTCCTGTTTTCCGGCGAAACGGGTCTGAAACCGGAATCCTGTTCAGATAGAATGCCGATTTTCAGTAGAAGATTCTTCTCATCATGGCCAACCGCGAACGCATGCCAAAAACGCTCGACAATCAGGACCGCAAGATCCTTGGGGCATTGCAGAAAAATGCGCGTCTGTCGAACGCCGAACTGGCCGAACAGATCGGCATGTCGACGACCGCGTGCTGGAACCGCACGCGGCAGCTCGAAGCCGACGGCTACATCGACGGTTACGTCGCGCTCGTCAACCAGCGCATGCTCGGCTACGCGGACATCGTGATCCTCGAAGTCACGCTCGATCGTCACGAAGACGATGCGCTGGCGCGTTTCGGCGCGGAACTGGCCGCGCTGCCGGAAGTGCTCGAGGCGTATCTGGTGTCGGGCGAATACGACTACTGGATCAAGGTCGCCGTGGACGGCACGGCCGGCTACGAGCGGTTCCTGCGCGAAAAGCTGTACAAAATCTCGAGCATCCGCCACAGCCGCTCGATGTTCGCGCTGCGCTGCATGAAGGATGTGCCTTCGATCCAGGTGTGAACGTTCGGGGCGTGGGCGCTGAGCGCGCAGCACTGCGCGGGTTGCCCATCGCCCGCGATCGGCATGCGCGGCCGTCGTCGACGCGCAATGCGCACGGGCCGGCGCGCGCACCGAGCGGTGATGGAAGGCGAAACGAAAGCGCTTGAATGCTTTCGGCAAGGTTGCCGTCACCGGTGGTTCACCCACGGTCAATATCCTGCTGTTCGTTACGAATAATTACCGCTCGTTTCGGTGGGGCGGTGAAAACGTTCTCATTCGACGAACAGGAGTATCCGTGTACAAGATTCTCGTCCTTGCTGGAGCGGTTGCCGCGACATTGACCGCGTGCAACAGCGATTCCGTGAACACGACCGCGACGCTCGGCGACACCACGTCGACGCTGCTGTCGACCGGACAGCGCGTTACGCCGTCTGCCGCGCCTGGCACGACGCTCGTCGCGCTGAATCCGGGGCTGCAGGACGTGCCGGACCTGATCGCCGGCCAACCGGTGTCGGAGGCGCTCAGCCCGGACCGCAAGACGCTGCTCGTGCTGACGAGCGGCTACAACAACAGGCTCGATGCGGGCGGCAAGCTGATCAGTGCGGATTCGAGCGAGTACGTGTTCGTGTTCGACGTGTCGGGCGGCACGCCGGTGAAGAAGCAGGTGCTGCCGGTGCCGAATACCTACGTCGGCATTGCTTTCGCGGCGGACGGCCAGCATTTCTACGTGACGGGCGGCGGCGACGACAACCTGCATGTGTTTGCGCTGTCGCAGGGCGTGTGGGGCGAAGCCGGCGCGCCGATCGCGCTGAATCACAAGGGCGGCAACGGCCTCGGCAGCTCGCCGCTCGCGACCGGCGTCGACGTGACGGCGGACGGCAAGCGCGCGGTCGTTGCAAACCGCTATCACGACTCCGTCACGCTGGTCGATGTCGCAGCCGGCGCCGTGCTCGCCGAACGCGATCTCCGGCCGGGCAAGAGCGGCGGCGCAGCGGGCGCGCCCGGCGGAGAATATCCGAACGCGGTGCGCATCGTCGGCAACAAGACGGCCTACGTGTCGAGCGAACGCGATCGGGAGATCGTCGTCGTCGACATCTCGACCAATGCGCCGCAGGTCGTCACGCGTATCCCGGTCAAGGGCAATCCGAACAAGATGGTGCTGAACCGGGCGCAGACGCGCCTCTACGTCGCGTCCGACAACGCCGACACCGTGTCGGTGATCGATACGACATCGAACAAGGTGGTGTCGAGCGTGTCGACGGTTGCGCCCGCGGGGCTCGTCACCGAAATGCAGTATCGCGGCGCGTCGCCGAACGGGCTCGCGCTGTCACCGGACGAAACCGCACTGTACGTGACCAATCGCGGCACCAACGACGTTGCGGTCGTTTCGCTGTCCGGCGATACGGCGAAAGTGACGGGACTGATTCCGACCGGATGGTATCCGTCCGATGTCGCGGTCGGCGCGAACAACGCGCTCTACGTGGTCTACACGAAGAACATGCCGGGGCCGAATCCGGGCAACTGCAAGGACAGCGGCCGGACCGTGCCGTGCCCGGTCAAGAACTCGCCCGTGCACCTGGTGGAGAACCAGTACATCGAGCAGTTGAGCAAGGGCGGCTTCATGTGGATGCCCGCGCCGGATAGCGCGACGCTCGGTCTGCTGACGAAGCAGGTTGCCGACAACAACAGTTTCAACGCCGCGCTCTCCACGGCGGACGTCGCGACGATGAACGCGCTGCGACAGAAGATCAAGCACGTGATCTATATCGTCAAGGAGAACCGCACGTATGACCAGGTCCTCGGCGATCTGGGCCGCGGGAACGGCGATCCGTCGCTGGCCGAGTTCCCGGACGCGACGACGCCGAGCATGCACGCACTCGCGAAGACGTTCGTCACGCTCGACAACTTCCACGATTCCGGCGACGTGAGCGGCAACGGCTGGCCGTGGTCGACCGGCGCACGCGAATCCGACGCCGGCGCGAAGATGCTGCCCGTTAACTATGCCAGCAGCCCGGTGCGCAGCGGCTCGCGCGGCGGCTCTTACGACTGGGAAGGCCAGAATCGAAACGTCGACGTGGGCCTGACCGGCGCGCAACGCACGACGGCGAACCCGCTCACGCCGGCCGACCCCGACCTGCTGCCCGGCACGGCCGACGTGTCGGCGCCGGACGGCCCGTCCGACGCCGTACAGCAGGGCTATATCTGGAACGCCGCGCTGCGCGCGGGGCTGACGGTGCGCAACTACGGCTTCTTCATGGATATCTCGCGCAACGGCGGACCGAACGCGATTCCGATGGATCGCGCGCCGTTCGCCGACAACAAGGTGCAGGGGTACAGCGTGACGCCTGCGCTCGTCGATCGCACCGATCCGTATTTCCGCGGTTACGACAACGCGTATCCGGACCTGTACCGCGAGCTGGAGTGGGAGCGCGAATTCAACCAGTTCGTCAGCAACGGCCAGATGCCCGCGCTGACGCTGCTGCGGCTGCCGCATGACCATACCGGCAGCTTTGCGTCGTCGCTGGACGGCGTCAACACGCCGGAGCTCGACATGGCCGACAACGACTATGCGGTCGGCCGCGTCGCGCAGGCGCTGGCGAACAGCCCGTATGCGGCGGACACGCTGATCTTCATCGTCGAGGACGACGCGCAAGACGGGCCTGACCACGTCGACGCACATCGCAGCACGGCATTCGTGATCGGGCCGTACGTGAAGCAGAACGCGGTCGTCAGCACGCATTACACGACGGTCAACATGATCCGCACGATCACGGAGGTGCTGAATCTCGATCACCTCGGTTTGTTCGACGCGACGCAAGGGCCGATGACCGACGTGTTCGACATGAGTCAGTCGAAGTGGACGTACAAGGCGGTCGCGTCGGGCCTGCTCGCGAACACGCAGTTGCCGATCCCGGCGGGCGACATCAAGACGGCGGCGCTCAAGCCGACGCACGGGATGCGCTACTGGGCAGCGGTCACGCGCGGGATGGACTTCTCGGTCGAGGACCGGCTCGATGCGGTCGCGTACAACAAGGTGCTGTGGAAGGGGCTGATGGGGGCGAAGGCGTACCCGGTGCGGCCGGGCGACACGCAGCAGGCGACGCGACGGCACGACGACGATGACGACGCGCGGCCGGCGGCCGCGAAGCATGCGGTGAAGGGCTGACGCCCGCCCGTCGCAGGAACCTGGCCGGGAGACCGGCGCAGGCCGCGGCGGAAAGCATGCCCGATTGCAAATGACGGTCCGCTCGACGGACCGTCATTCATTTCAAACCTGTGCAGCCCCGGTCGTTCCGTTCAGTGCGGGAGGCGCGCGTGCGCTTCGGCGATGACTTCGCAGTTATCGAGGTGGAGTTGCCAGGCTTCTGCCAGCAGCTCGCCAACACGTGCGAGCCAGCCAGCGGATTGGGTGGAACGATCGGAGACATTAGACGTTTGCATGACGAAGCCCCATATAGGTGGCGAGTTAGGGATAACCCTAATCATAGCGAAACGTCACCGCCCTGTGAAATTCGATTTCGTTATATGAGAATTACTGACAATTTATGTTGCTGCTACGCAACATGAATTTGCGCGATCCACCAGGTCGCGGACAGGCGCGACGAGGCCGTGGCAAGCACGGCCTTGCAAGGAGAAGGAGAGCGGGAATCGAGCGACGGAGAGGAAGGCGGCGTTGCGGCGATTACCGGCCGATCCATCCGAACCGCCACGACAGCCGCCGCGTCGCGGCGAGCAGCGTCTGCGCGAGGTCGCTGTCCGGCCCGCGCGGGAAGCCGCGCGACGAGCCGATGATCGCGATCACGAGCCGGATGCTGCCGGTGTGATCGAACACGGGCGCGGCGATCGTCCCGATGCCGGGCACCGGCGCGTCGAACGCGAAATCGAGCGCGTCCGCGCGGATCGCCGCGAGCCGCGCGCGGAATGCATCGTCGGCCTGCGCGGGGCCGCTGCCGGCGAGGCGCACGGGCTCGTTGGCGAGCAGGTCGGCCAGCACGTCGTCGGACATGCCGGCCGCAAAGATCCGGCCGATCGCCGTATTGACGAGCGACATCACGGTGCCGACCTGCAGGCTCACATGCTGCGGCCGCGCCGATTCCTCGAGGCGGATCACGGTCGGCCCGAGCGGCCCGAGCGTCGCGGCGGCCACGCTCATGTCGGTCGCGCCGGCCAGCGCGACGATCTCGGCTTCTGCGTCGCGCGTCGGCGACACGCGCTGCATCGCGATCAGGCCGAGCGCCTGCCCGAGCGGGCCGCCGTCGAAACAGCCGGCGTCGTCGCGGCTCAGCAGGCCGATCTTCTGCAGGCTGACGAGGTGCGGAAACGCCTTTGCCGCCGGCATGCCCGCCGCCGCCGCGAGATCGCGCAGCGGCAGCGCGCGGCCTGCGGATACCAGCGCGAGCAGCAGCTCGCCGGTGCTGTCGAGCGCATTGATTCCGCGCTGCGCCTTCGCGTCGTCGGCCAGCGCCGGCGGCACGCGCGATGCGCCCGCCGCCGGTGCGGGCGGCGGTTCCGCACGTTCCGCGCCGAGCGATGCGGTGGCCTGCCGAGCCGCATCGCGCAACGCGGTCGCGATCGGGCCGTCCCAGCCGACATCGATCGATCCGCTCGAACCGATCACCGTCAACGCGAGCTGCAGGCGCCCGTGCGCGTCGAACACCGGCACGCACATCGCGCTGACGCCGGGGCTCGGCCGGTCGACGCTGCGCTCGATGCCGCGTGCGCGGATCGCGTCGAGTGCGGCCTGTTGCGCGTCGGCGTCCGGGGCGTGCTGCGTGCCTTCGGCGCCTGCGAGCGTATCGCCTGCGCCGGCCTGGCTGGCCGCCATCGCGTCGAGTTGCGCGGGATCGCCGAATGCGCGGAACACGCGGCCCGTCGCCGTCGTGTCGAGCGACATCACCGAACCGACGTGCAGGTTCACGTGCAACGGATAGCCGCCGTGCTCGATGCGCACGATCGTCGGGCCGAGCGCACCCGGCACCGACAGCGCGACGCTCAGGCCCACCGTTTCCGCGAGCCGCACCGCGTGCGGCAGCGCCGCGCGGTAGGCCGGCTGGCGCTCGATCGACATCAGCCCCAGCCGCAACGACAACGGGCCCGGCTCGTAGTTGCCGGTGATCGCGTCGCGCTTCACGAGCGCGAGCCGCGTCAGGCTGACGAGATAGGTGTGCGCCTGCGCGGTCGACAGGTCGGCTGCCGCGGCCAGCTCCGACAGGCCGAGCGGCTTGCGCCGGCGCGCGAGCGCGTCGAGCAGCCGGCCGCCGACCTCGACACTCTGGATCCCGCGCTGCGCCTTGGGCGGCGCGTCGTCTGCGCTGACTTCGTGGTTCTGCACGCGATGAATCTTCCGTTGACGAAACCCCGCATGGTATCCGACGCCATTTATCGCGCCAGCCCGCAGGTTTACCCGTATTAAACAATAGCAAGCGACTTTGTCATTGACAAATAATCGGCACGGGAAGATGATCCGCTCACACCCCTCAACACATGGCTCGCAGCCACGGAACGCAACATGGCCAAAGCATTCGCCTCCCAAGCCGATCTGGAAGAGAAGAAAGTCACCTGGACGCAGTTGTCCGAGAACGCGTACGCGTACACCGCCGAAGGCGACCCGAACTCGGGCGTGATCGTCGGCGACGACAGCGTGCTGATCGTCGACACGACCGCGACGCCCGCGATGGCGCAGGACCTGATCGCGAAGATCCGCAGCGTGACCGACAAGCCGATCAAGCACGTGGTGCTGTCGCATTACCACGCGGTGCGCGTGCTCGGCGCGTCCGCGTATTTCGACGAAGGCGCGCAGCACGTGATCGCGAGCCGCGGCACGTACGAGATGATCGTCGAGCGCGGCGACGCCGACATGAAGTCGGAGATCGAGCGCTTCCCGCGCCTGTTCGCGGGCGTCGAGACGGTGCCCGGCCTGACCTGGCCGACGCTCGTGTTCGAGCGCGAGATCACGCTGTTCCTCGGCAAGCTCGAAGTGAAGATCATGCATGTCGGCTCGGGGCATACGAAGGGCGACACGATCGTCTGGCTGCCGTCGCAGAAGGTGCTGTTCTCGGGCGACCTCGTCGAATACGACGCCGCGTGCTACTGCGGCGACGCGCAGCTCGAACAGTGGCCGGCCACGCTCGAGGCGCTGCGTGCGCTCGGCGCCGAGAAGCTCGTGCCGGGCCGCGGCCCCGCGCTGCTGAATCCGGCCGAGGTCGACAAGGGCCTCGACTACACGAAGGATTTCGTCACGACGCTGCTCGCGCAGGGCCGCAAGGCCGTCGAGCGCAATCTCGACCTGAAGGCGTCGATGGCGCTCACGCGCGAAGCGATGGATCCGAAGTTCGGCCACGTGTTCATCTACGAGCACTGCTTGCCGTTCGACGTATCGCGCGCGTTCGACGAGGCGAGCGGCATCACGCATCCGCGTATCTGGACGGCGCAGCGCGACAAGGACATGTGGGCCGCGTTGCAGGACTGAGCGGCACACGGCGGCGGGGCGTTCGCGTGAACGCGCCGCCGTTTCACTGAGGGCGGCGGTTTCCGCCGCCGTATCCGGTCTCACAAGAAAGCAGGGCGCATGCACGCCCTCGGAGACTGCTGCGCGCTCGATTCGCGCGGCCCGTTTGGAGAGAGACATGCCCCAATCGCTTCCCGCCGAAGCGACGCTCGCACACGCGAGCGCTTCGGTATCCTCATCGACGTCCGAATCCGGCGACGCGCTGTTGTTCCGCAAGATCGCGTGGCGGATCGTCCCGTTCCTGTTCCTCTGCTACGTCGTGTCGTTCCTCGACCGCATCAACATCGGCTTCGCGCAGTTGCAGATGAAGCACGATCTCGGCTTCAGCGATGCGATGTACGGCCTCGGCGCCGCGGTGTTCTACGTCGGCTACGTGTTCTGCGAAGTGCCGAGCAACCTGCTGCTCGCGCGTTTCGGCGCGCGCCGCACGTTCACGCGGATCATGCTGCTGTGGGGCATCGCGTCGACGGGGATGATGTTCGTGTCGCAGCCATCGCATTTCTACGTGCTGCGCTTCCTGCTCGGCGTGTTCGAAGCCGGCTTCTTCCCCGGCATTGTGCTGTACCTGACCTGGTGGTTCCCGGCTAACCGGCGTGCGGCGGCGATCTCGGTGTTCTTCGCGGGCGTCGCGGTGGCCGGCGTGCTCGGCGGCCTGATGTCGGGCTGGATCATGCGCGACATGAGCGGCGTGCTCGGGCTGCACGGCTGGCAATGGATGTTCGCGATCGAAGGCGCGCCGGCGATCCTGCTCGCGTTCGCCGCGTTCACTTTCCTCGTTGACCGGCCGCAGGACGCCGCATGGCTCACCGCCGATGACAAGGCGCGGGTCGCCGCGCTGTGCGCGGACGGCCGCGGGCACGGCAGCGCGCACGACGGGCGCAGCCTCGCCGCTGCGCTCGCGAACCCGCGCGTGTACCTGTTCGCGTTCATTTATTTCTCGCTGACCTGCGCGTCGCTGACGCTCAATTTCTGGATGCCGCTGATGATCCGCGACTTCGGCGTGACCGACGTCGTCGCCGTGAGCCTCTACACGGTCGTGCCGAATGCGGTCGGCGCGGTCGGGCTGATCCTGATCGCGCGCCGCTCGGACCGCACCGGCGAACGCCGCAAGCACTTCGCGTGCTGCACGATCGGCGGCGGGCTCGCGCTCGCGGCGCTGACGCTGCATCTGCACAGCTTCGCGGCGATGCTCGCGTGCCTGTCGATCGCGGCGACGCTGATCTTCGCCGCGCTGCCGATCTTCTGGGCCGTGCCGACCCGCTACCTGTCGGGCAACGCGGCCGCGGCCGGGATCGCGCTGATCAGCAGCATCGGGATCACGAGCGGCATCGTCAGCCCGTGGGTGATCGGGATCATTCGCACGCGCACGGGCAGCATGGATCTCGCGGTGTACCTGCTGGCCGCGCTGCTGGTCGCGAGCGGCGTCGCGCTGATGCTCGGCGTGAAGGGCGAAGCCGCACAGCGCGACTGAACCACGGCCGGCCGCTGCCCGCGGGCGGCGGCGGCCGGCGCTTCACGTGCGTCCCCCATCCGAATCCATCGAGGAGACGCATGGATCCGGCGATGTTGATGATCGCGGCGCTGCTGGGCGTGCGCGCGCAGGCGCGTGCGTGACCGGGCGACCGCAGGTCAGTTCAATGGAAATACAGATACAGCCCCGGCAGGATGAGCACGCCATGCAGTGCCACAGCACTGTTGATCCTGGCGCCGCGCGCCTGCAGGTCGATTGCCAGATACGCGATGCCTGCGATGAGCGCGACGGCCGATATCGCAGCTGCGCAGACCAGCGCGGTGAGCAGCACGCGAACGCCGGCATACGGATCTTCCATCGAACTGGCGGACAGGTAGCAGATCAGGAGCGCAAGCAGCTCGATGAGCGCGACGCCGAGAAGGCAGGCCGGAATGTGCGTGGTTCGTTCGGAAAGGCTCATGGCGAGGTGGCATTCGTCAGATCGATGCGCAAGCCTACACGATCGATCAACACGCGGGGCGAATCCGTCCCGGGCTACGCCCGATACACCTCGATCCGGTTGCGGCCGCGATCCTTCGCGAGATAGAGCGCCTTGTCGGCGCGCGACAGCGACTGGTATGCGCCGAAATCCGACTCGCGCATCGCGTCGATGCCGATGCTGACGGTCAGCTCGAGCGGCTGATCCTCGTGGATGAGCCGTGCCTGCATCGCGCGCTGCTGCAGGCGCCGGGCAAACGCAATCGCCGTATCGAGGTCCGATCCCGGCAGCACGATCGCGAATTCCTCGCCGCCGACCCGGCCGACGATGCTGTCCGGCCCGGTTTCCGCGAGCAGCAGCCGCGCGAAATGCCGGAGCGCGCGATCGCCGAGCGGATGGCCCCAGCGGTCGTTCAGCGCCTTGAAGTGATCGAGATCGAGCATCAGCACCGCGGCGGCCCGGCCGGTCGCGCGCACGCAGCGCAGCGCGGCTTCGCTCTGCCGCATGAACGCGTGGCGGTTCGACAGTTGCGTCAGGTGGTCGGTCGTCGCCATCCGCTGCAGTTCGGCCTCGATGCGCTTGCGGTCGGTCGCGTCGGTGATGAAGCCGTGCCACACGGTGCCGCCGTCGGCCATGCGTTGCGGGCGCGCATCGCCTTCGCGCCATCGCAGGCCCTGGCCGGGCAGCAGCACGCGATATTCGAGGCGCCACGGCGTCAGTCGCACGGACGACTCATGCAGCGACTGCCGATACGCGATCAGGTCGGCCGGATGGATCCGCGTCTCGACCGCATCCGCGCTGCGGGCGATCTGCTCGGGCGTCAGTTCGTAGATGTCGCTGACACCTGCACTCGCATAGGTAAAGGTGCGGCGCCCGTCGGCCGCCTGCCGCAGCTGAAACACGAGCCCGGGAACCTGGTCGGTGAGGTCCGTGACGAGCGCGGCCGAGTCGCGCAGCCGCGTGGCGAGTTCGCGCAGCGCCGTGATGTCGGTGGTCGTGCCGACCATGCGCAGCGCACGGCCGATACCGTCGCGGCTGATTACCTTGCCGCGGCTGCGAATCCACTTGTATGTGCCGTCCTTGCAGCGGATGCGGTGCTCGACCTCGTAGTTGTCGGTCCGCCGCTCGAAGTGCGCGAGCATCATGGCCTTCACGTCGTCGACATCGTCCGGGTGCAGCCGTTGGTACGCATCCTCGATCCGGCTGCTCAGTTCGTGCGGCGCGTAGCCGAGCATCGCCTTCCAGGCCGGCGAGTAATGAATCTCGCCGGTTTCCACGTTGCGGTCCCACACGCCGGTGCCGCTTTCGGTCAGCGCGAGCGTCGTCATCGTGCTGTGCTCCTCGACGATGCCGAGCCGATCGCGCAACGCGGCTTCCGCAATCGCGCGGGTGAGTGCGCGTTCGGCCAGCGCGGCGAAGTCGCGCAGCAGCGCGCATTGCGTGGCGTCGAGCGTCAGGGCACCAGGGTTGACGATGCACAGCGTGCCGAGCGTGTCACTGTCGGGCGCGACCAGTTCGCAGGCGGCGACGACTTGCGGTGCGTGAGGCGGGGTGTTGTCGGACTGCAGGCCGCCGTTCGCGCCGGGCAGGACGAATCGCCTGCCGGCAGACGGATCTCGTTCGACGTATGGCGGGAAGAAATCGGCGGGAAGCCGGTCGGGTAGCACTCCGTCGGCCGCCAGCACGCGTTGCGTGCCGGCTTCGGCGTGCGCCACGAAGGCGCCGGCCGTGCCGAAATGCGCACGCGCAATGCGGCAGACGATCGCCAGTTCGGGCGGCGGCGCAAGCGCCGGCTGACGGTCGGCCGAACCGCGCGCGGTGGCCGGCGCGTCGCCGGTCTCGGTGATGAACATACGGAACCGCATGGTCGAATTCCGCAACGGTCGATTGCCCGGGTGATCGGACGGATCGCGCCCGATATGGCGCTGCTTCGGAGACTGCAGCGATAGAGCTTACTGTTGCGAAAAATACAACGCAAGCGTGCGGGAATCGGTGTTCCATGCAGCCCATTTGCGCCGCTGGGGAAGGAGTCCCCGGCGGCGTCCCGGCGCGCCGGCGCCAGGCTTTTCGTCAGACGAACGACCGCATCAACGTGTGTCCGGAAATGCGTCGCCGAACATCGGGTGACCGCCGGCCGATTCGGCGCGCGTCGCCTCGTTCTGCAGCACGTCCCAGTGCTCGACCAGCTTGCCGCCCTCGATCCGCAGGATATCGAGTGCGATCAGCGCGACGGGGCTGGCCGAGTGCGTGTACCGACTGTGCACCCACACGAAGTCGCCGTTGGCGGCGACCCTGTCGTATTCGAAACGCAGGTCGGGCATCGAATCGACGAGGCTGAACAGCCCGTCGCGGCCGGCCGGAACGTGCTGGCTGTGCTGCACGTAGTCGTCGGCCCAGAATTGCGCGGCACGGTCGTAGTCTTTCCGGTTGAACAGCGTATCCAGCGCTTCGAGGACGAAGGCCGTGTTTTTCTCTTCCAGTGCGGTCGTCATGATGTGTGCTCCGATGACGGGTTTCCCGGGCGACGTCATGCCACGGGAATCGGGTTGTCGACGACGAACTGGTTGAATTGTTCGACGAATGCGTGCTCGTTCGGCCCTGCGTTGTCGCGCAACGGCCTGGCCGCTTCGACGACGACTTCCGTCGTCGCGGTTTCGAGCAGCGCCAGCGTTTCGGCGACGAACGCGTCGACCGGCATCGCGCGCGGATCGCCGCTCTTGTGCACGAGATCGGTGTCGACCCACGGCGGCGCGATTTCGAGCACGCGCACGCTGGTGTCGCGCAGCACGAAGCGCTGCGACAGCGTGTACGAGTGAATCGCGGCCTTCGTTGCCGAATAGAGCGCCGTCGCCGCGAGCGGCACATACGCGAGCACCGAGCTGTTGTTGATGATCGTCGCGTCGGGTTGCCGCTTCAGGTGCTCGACGAATGCCGCGCTGACGCGCACGGGGCCGAGCAGGTTGGTATCGACGAGGCGGACGGCCTGCGCGTCGTCGAGCGGGCCGCCCGCGTCGTCGAACGGCATGATGCCCGCGTTGTTGATCACGATATTCAGTGCCGGATAGCGGTCGATCAACCGGGCGGCGACCGCGCGAATCTGCGCACCGTCGCCGACATCGAGTTCGACCGTGTCGATATTCGGGTGCTGCTGCGCGATCTCGTCGAGCAGCGCCTTGCGCCGGCCGGCGACGATGACCTTGTTGCCGCGCCGCTCGAGCGCAATCGCGAGCGCGCGGCCGATGCCGGAGGTGCCGCCGGTGATGAAGACAGTATTGCCGCTGAGTTTCATGACGTGTGCTCCATTTGTGTGATCGGATCGGGGAGAAGCGAAAACGGGGATTAGCGCGCCACCGTGTAGCGCGGCGCCGGCGTATCGGTCGACAGGTGCGGCGCCATCGTGCGGCGCGCGGCCTCGTACGCTTCCCATTCGTCGGCCGCGTGCAGCGACGGAATCGTCACGAGTTCGTCACGATCGAAGCCGACCAGCGCCGCGTCGACCATGTCCGCCGCCGGCATCACGATTTCCTTCGGCAGGTGCTCGAGCGGCAGGCCGGCCGTCTGCCAGAAATCGGTGGCCGTCGCGCCGGGCAGCACGGCCTGCACCTGCACGCCCTTGTCGGCGAGCTCGTGGTGCAGCGACTGGCTGAATGCGAGGACGAACGCCTTGCTGCCGCCGTACACGCCGTTCAGCGTCTCCGGCGAGATCGCGACGATCGACGCGATGTTGATCACCGCGCCGCGACCGCGGGCGACGAAGCCGGGCACGGCCGCATAGGTGAGGCGCGTGAGCGCGGTCACGTTCAGGTCGATCATCCGCGTCATCGCGTCGACGTCGCTGTCGAGCAGCGGCGTGTGCGTGCCGATCCCCGCGTTGTTCACGAGCAGCGTGATGCTCGCGTCCTGCTTCAGCTTCGTTTCGACGGCGGCGAGCGCCGCGCGGTCGTTGAGGTCGGCGTCGACGATCTCGACGCTGCGCTGCGTGTCGTTCGTGATGCGCTCGGCGAGGGCGGCCAGCCGGTCGCGGCTGCGCGCGACCAGGATCAGGTCGTAGCCGCGGCGCGCGAGCCGGTCTGCGTAGAGGGCGCCGATGCCCGACGAGGCGCCGGTAATGAGGGCGGTACCGCGATGTGCTTGAGTCATGATGTCGCTCCGTTTCGATGAAGGTGGCCGAATGGCGTGAATGCATTCTGGCTTCGAATCGCTGCGACACAAATGACGTAGATGGGTATGATTCAGGACGTCGGGCCACCGATACGCCCGGGACCGGAGAACACGCATGCACCGAATCGGCTTTCTGATCAGCGACGGTTTCCAGATCATGGCGCTCGCCGCGCAGTCGGTGTTCGAGTACGCGAACATGGGCGCGGGCGAGGCGTTCTATGTGATGGATAACTATTCGGTCGACGGCGGCGACGTGCGCTCGTCGCTCGGGCTGTCGGTCGCGACGCGCGCGCTGCGCGGGCGGATCGACGTCGATACGTGGATCGTCGCGGGCGTCAATGATCCGCTCGCTGCGCCGGCGCCGGCCGGCGTGGTCGCGTTCCTGCGCCGCGCGAACGCGCGTGCGCGGCGGATCGCCGGCATCTGCACGGGCGCATTCGTGCTGGCCGAGGCCGGGCTGCTGGCGCAGCGCCGCGCGACGACGCACTGGGCCTTCGGCCGCGACATGCAGCGGCACTACCCGGAGACTCGCGTCGAGGAAGACCGGATCTACATCGTCGACGGGCCGATCTGGACGTCGGCCGGGATGACGGCCGGCCTCGACCTTGCGCTCGCGATGGTGGAGAAGGATCTCGGCGCCGATGCCGCGCGTTCGGTCGCGCACAAGCTGGTGATGCACCAGCGCCGGGCCGGCGGCCAGTCGCAGCATTCGGAAATGCTGGAGCTCGCGCCGAAATCCGACCGGATCCAGAACGCGCTGAACTACGCGCGGCAGAACCTCGGCCGCGCGCTGACCGTCGAGGACCTCGCCGATGCGGTCCACCTGAGCCCGCGGCAGTTCAGCCGCGTGTTCACGCTCGAAACGGGGCAGTCGCCCGCGAAGGCGATCGAGCGGTTGCGGCTCGAGTCCGCGCGGTTGATGATCGAACAGAGCCGCCATCCGCTCGATGTGATCGCGAAGGAGAACGGTTTTCGCGATCGCCGGCACATGCGCGAGGCGTTCGTGCGCGGGTTCGGCGTGCCGCCGCAGGCGATGCGTCGCGATGCGCGTACGGACGATCGGGGAGGTGGCTAGGCCGGTGGTCGCCACAGGCAGGGGCATGTGGACGAATCGGGTCGGCTTGGCTTGGGTGGGGACGAGGGCCGCTACCGGCTGAATCCGCCGCCAGTTTCGGTCGGTCGACACCACCGATCGAATCGTCGACAATCACGGCCACTCACTGTCAAGGCTGGTGGCCCGTGCAAATTCTTTCGACCGAGTGGAGACCGGCAGGCCGGGAGAACAATACTCAAACATTGGGATGACTGTGAGAACAACATTTGAACGAAGGTCCACACTCCCGGTAAGCGCCGCTGCAGCGTGGTCGCGTGTGACAACGCCGCAAGGCATCAACGACGAACTGTTTCCGTGGTTACACATGACGGTCCCTGCCGCTCTGCGAGGTAGGTCGATCGATCAACTCCCGCTTGGGCGCTGTCTCGGCCGGAGCTGGCTCCTTGTGTTGGGCGTGCTCCCGGTAGATTTCGACGACATCACGCTCGCTGAAGTGGGCCCCGGATTCCGATTCAAGGAAACGTCGCGAATGCTCGGCATTCGGACCTGGATTCACGAACGGACCATTCGCGACATAAGCGGCGGTTGTGAAGTGCACGACAAACTGACTTTTGAGTTGCGTTCGCCGACGCGATGGCTGCCAGGGTGGCCAAGTATGATTGGAGGCGTGCTCGTGTTTCTTTTCCGTCATCGTCATGCGCGGTTGTCCCGGTGGGCCACCGCTCATGCTCGCTAAAACATTTCATCGCAGGATCGACGGGCAGCAAAACGTTGGGCAAACGGCTGCTTTCAGACGACGCCCACGGCATCGTCGGCCCAAGCGAACGGTCGCTTTTTGTGTCGAACATCGCAATCTGTACATGTTCGCCAGCTTCCCGGGCTGATATCGTTGTCTACGAATAACACCGCAAATCGCTGACTAACCTCCCGCTTTGAACAGGCACATTTCATGAAACTGCCGATCTATCAGATTGACGCATTCTCAGATAAGGTGTTTAAGGGTAACTACGCTGCGGTAGTGCCACTCGAACGCTGGTTGCCCGATAGCTTGATGCAGGCAATCGCCGCTGAGAACAACCTGTCCGAAACAGCATTCTTCGTGAAAAATGCCGACGGTGCGTTCGACATCCGCTGGTTTTCTCCACTTACCGAAATTGCTTTTTGTGGACATGCCACGCTGGCAAGCGCATACGTGATCTTCAAGCGACGTGATGATTTGGAAGTCATCGAATTTGTTGCGAAAGCGGTCGGTCGGCTTGCCGTTTGCCTTACGCATGACGGTCTGATCGAAATGAGCTTCCCGCAGCGCCGGCCTGAAAAATTGGACGAAATACCCGCGAACTTGATCCAGGGGCTTTCGATACGGCCTCAAGAAGTGCTGATAAACCAGCAAGCCTATGTTGCGATCTACGGAACGGAACACGAGGTACGATCCGTCGTACCCGAACTCAATCTGCTGTCGGCACTTGGTCCGCTCGATGTTGTCGTGACAGCGCGCGGAGATGAGCATGATTTTGTGTCCCGCTACTTTTGGCCTGCCAATGGCGGAGATGAAGATCCGGTGACCGGGTCTATTCACGCGGCGCTTGCGCCATTATGGTCCGACCGTTTGGGCAGGTCACAACTCGTGGCCATGCAGGTGTCACGCCGCAGCGGGTTACTTCATTGTCGCGTACAAGGCGACCGGGTATATATCTCCGGTCAGGCTGTTCAATATCTTGAAGGGACAATCGAAATCCCGGAAGCGTAGGTGCGGCCGTTGTAAACGGAAGGTGTGAGCCTGCGCTTTTTGACACGCGTTCGGCCAGAAGCAGTAAGGCGACGGTGCGCCCCAGATCATTGGGCTCCGCAAGGTGACAAACGTGGGAAATGAAGGTCCGCTATCGCGAAACCTGACCGGCCGTTGTGGGTCGATGCCGGACCTCGACTTCGCGCGGAAGCGCATCGTTCGATGCCCGTCATGGACGGGACCGCACGGATAGACACAAGAGTTGAATTCCGGTCTCGGTCGAGACAGCGGCCGTCTGATCGTGGAGTAGTATTCCCCATATCCAAGTCATTGCTCGGCCTCTACGGCGCACCGCCAGCCCATCCGTGACAAGGGCGGCAAGCTCGTTAAAGGGTTTGGAAACTGCGTCAACGATACGTGTGGTGGCGTCGGCCGCGATGACGGCATTGATGGGAATGCATCATGTCAACCGAGTGGAAGCACCGCGTCAGACTGTTTATCCAGCGCTTCTGGCAGCCGACCAGTGCGTGCATGACCTGCATGCCGGGGAGCTGGGGCAATATCATGAGCCTTGCCCACTGGACCATTGCATTTCATACAGGTCTGCTGACTGGACTCCTGGCTGTACTTTTGACTTTCACGCCCGCGGCGAAACTCTACGCGCATCGATTCGGCAATGCGCTGGTCGTTGGCGTCCTGACAACGTTGGGCGACGCCTACTCGCACACGAGTCACTACCGTATCCCCTATGTCGAGCACATCGTGACGGGTGCAATTTCAGGTCTCCTGACGCTGGCGGCATCATATATCTTCGAAGACCGCGCGCGACGCCTTCGGGCGGCATGGGCTCGGGTTTTCGGATAGCTTATCCGCTGACTTTCTGAACCCATCGGGCCAAACGGAAAGCGGCTCCCCGGCGTGGCTACGCTTCATGATTGGGAGGCTGCGCATGGATAACGGGGGCTCGCGACCGTTGCATGCCCCAGCGTCAGGGCGCGCGGACGAACTCAAGGTCTTCGGCACGCCCGCGCTGAATTCGACGCTTGAGGAAATCGCGCCCGAGTTCGAGCGGCAGACCGGACATCGTGTCGCAAACACGTTCGCCAACGCGGCCGCGCTGAAGCGGCGGATCGACGCGCGGGAGGCATTCGATATCGCGATCCTGCGGCCCGATCGGATCGACCATCCGACTCGCTAATCGGCCACGCGAAAGAAAACCTCATCCGCCTTTCCCCGGTCCTGCACGCCCCGGCGCACGATGCGCCGACGTTTTGCCGGGACCTGGCGGGTGGTTCTTCACGTGATCGATGAACGCGCGCAGCTTCGGCATGATCTGCCGACGGCCTGGATAGTAGAGAAACACGCCCGGCCGCACCGGCGCGAACGGCTCCAGCACGTGCACCAGGGTTCCCGCTTTCAGCGCTTCCGAGACCATGGGCTCAGGTAGCTGCGCAAGGCCCAGACCTTCGACTGCCGCACCCAGCAGGGTAGGAAAATCATGCGCGATAAGCGGGCCCGATACGGCGACCTCGATCTCACGGTCGTTGTCGTTGAATGACCACGGCGCGAGCGCGCCATTGGATCTCCGCCATCGCAAGCATGCATGTTCGCGCAGATCGTCCACCCGTTCGGGACGGCCGCGGCCAGCAAGGTAGGCAGGACTGCCGACGATGACGAGACGGAACGGGGGCGTGAGCGGCACCGCGACCATGTCGGCGTCGACGAACTGGCCCAGTCGGATGCCGGCGTCGAACCCTTCCGCCGCGAGATCGACCAGCGCCTCGTTCGCGGCAATCTCGACTTCGATCTCGGGATACGCGCGGCAGAAGGATGCAATCAGCGGTTCCAGCAGGATCGGCACCACCGCGCGCGGCACCGACAGGCGCAACAGTCCGGTGGGCCGCTGGCCGAGATCGCGGGCCACCTCGCTGGCGGCGACGAGCTCTTCGAACGCTGGCTTTGCACGCGACAGAAACCGTTCGCCGGCTTCCGTCAGGCCGACACTACGCGTGGTGCGGATGAAGAGCGCTGCGCCAATGCGTTCTTCAAGCGCACGCACGGCCTGGCTGATGGCCGACGGCGTGACGCCGAGTTCGGCGGCAGCGCGGCGAAAACTGCGATGCTGGGCAACGCTGAGGAACGCTTCCACACCATCGAGTGCGCGTTGCCTGACTGTGAAGTTCTGCTTCATGGCCCATCAACATTGTGATGAATAGTCGCTCGCCAGCGGCCATGTTACACCTACGCCTGCAGACGAGGCATCGCGCCGATCTCGACGCGCAAGCCCGGAACGATCTGCTTGAATCCATGGAGGAACGTCACCATGAACGATGCGCTTGATGGCGTGCGCGAGCACTATCGCGCGACCGGCCTGACCGAGCGGCTGAAAGCCGCACTCACGGTGCTCGGACCGGAAGATCAACCGTTCGCACCGCGGCAACTGGACGCCCTCGACCAGTTTCACACCTGCGGGCTGGCTGCCACCGACGAGCTTGCCGAACTGGTGGGGATCACCGCCGACATGGCGGTGCTGGACGTCGGTTCGGGCATCGGCGGGCCGGCTCGCGTTCTGGCTGCAACCCATGGCTGCCGGGTGACGGGCATCGACCTCAGCGAGCCGTTCGTGGATGCCGCGCGCTATCTCGCGCAGCGCACCGGGCAGAGCGGGCAGGTGTCGTTTCGTACCGCCAGCGCGCTGGACCTTCCGTTCGACGACGGCTGTTTCGATGTCGTGTTGCTGCAGCATGTGGCGATGAACATCGCCGATCGCGCACGGCTTTACCGGGAGATCCGGCGCGTGCTGAAGCCAGACGGCAAATTCGCGACATACGACGTCGTCGCAAACGGCAGCGAACCGCACTATCCCGTTCCGTGGGCGCGAACCCCGGCCACGAGCTTCCTGATGACGGCCGACGCAACACGCGAGGCCATCGAGACAGCAGGTTTCCGCACGCTGACATGGCAGGACGACACCGAGGCCGCAAAAGCGTGGATCGCCCAACGGCGCGCGTCCGGTCCGCCGCCGTCGCCGAATCTTGGCATTGTGCTGGGGCCGGACTTCGCGCAACTGTTCGCGAACCTGGGACGCAATCTCGTCGAAGGCCGGGTCGGCATTCTCACTGCGGTGTTCGAGGCCGACGCCACGAATATCCGGAACCGCATGGAGGCCCGCTGATGACAACCGCTCCTTTTCCTGCCGGGATCGTTCCGTCGCGTGCCGCCTGGCGCGGCCTGCTCTGGATCGCATCGCTGACGGCCTTGCGGATCGGCCTGATCTACTGGCAGCCGGCTATCCCCGCGAGCGGCGTTGCAGTCACCGCTCACCAACTGGCGGTTCATGCGGTCGTCGCGATCGGTTTATGGCTCGGCCTCGAACGCACCGGCCTGACGCCGGGCCAACGCAGCACGACCTGGCTTGCGGTCATGATTCCGTACACGCTTTGGTTCGCTGTCGCGTGGAGCGCGGCCATCGATGGCACGTTCCGCGCGGGCACGCCGGACGCGCCGCCTTTGCTGCCGTTGGCGATTGTCCTGCCGGTGCTGATCGGCGCGCCGCTGTTGCTGTTGTCGAGGCGGGTCGGGCAGGTGCTCGATGCGATGCCGGCGACGTGGCTCGTCGCGATTCAGCTTTACCGCGTATTCGGCGGTTGGGCGCTCGCCGCGTGGCTGCATGGCGGGATGCCCGGCGTGTTCGCGTTGCCGGCGGGAATCGGCGACGTGCTGACCGGCGTGTTCGCCGTGCCGGCGGCAATCGCCGTCGCGACCGGCACGGCCGACGGGCGGAAGGTGGCGATCATGTGGAACCTCTTCGGCCTCGCGGATTTCGCGGTCGCGATCACGTTGGGAATGATCACGTCGCCCGGCCGGTTCCAACTGATCGTTCCGAATGTGCCGAGCATCGGTGCCGGTGTTTATCCGGATGTGCTGACCCCGGCGTTCGTAGTGCCGACCTCGATCCTGCTGCACGCGCTGTCGCTGCGCCAGTTGATCCGGCGGTCCGCTGACTAGGCCCGTTCGGCGATGCGGCGCGGCCCCGGCATTTCAACGCCGAGCGTGCATGCGCCGATCGCCGAATCCGACCGCGCCCGACGTCAGCGGGTCACGAACGCCACGGCGGCGTCCGGCGCCGTGCGCGCATGCTTGCGCTGGCGCAGCAGCGCGACGCGGCAATTCTCGCGCGCGGTCTCGCGGCCGTCGTCGTCGAGCAGCACGAGATCGCCGCGCATCACGTTGAGCGTGATCACGTCCTCGCCCGGCGCGCCAAGCGTTTCCGGTGTATGCACCGAGCCGGCCGGTTCGAGCACCGTCGAGCCGGCGTGCGCGACCCAGTCGTATTCCAGGTAGCGCCACGCACCCTGCAGCGTATGGACGAACACCTCGCCATCGTGGCGATGGCGCGGCAGCGTGCCGCCGGCCGGCATCTTCAACAGCGCGGTGAGCGTGTCCTCGGCCGCATTGATGTGCAGGTACTTGATCGCCAGCCCCGGCAGGTCGGCGCTCATCGGCAGCCACGGCAGCGCATCGCCGGGCAGGCACGAGATCGGCGGCAGGTCGGTGGAGAGCGGGGCGGGCGGCTGCGTCATGGCGGGAGGCGGAGCGGAAATGGGGAGCCCGCATTATCGCAGAGGCGGATCGCGCGGCTGAACGCGACGTTTCGCGTTCGTCCCCGATTCGCGGATCTCCGCAGGCACGTGAGCATCGCATCTCGATATATACAGTCAAACTGTACAGTTTTTCTGTATATGTGCTACCGTGGATTCATGAACACGCCATCGCCATCTTCCGAATCGCTCCCACTGGCCGGTCTCGCCGGCGAACTCCGCATCTCGGTCGGCAAGCTGATACGGCGGATGCGGGAGCAGACCCATCCGAACGACCTCACGTCTTCCCAGAAATCGGTATTGCTGCGGCTCGACCGCGACGGCCCCGCGACCGTGTCGGCGCTCGCGCGCGCCGAAAGCGTGCGACCGCAGTCGATGCGCGTGACGGTCGCGACGCTCGAGGCGCTGGGTGCCGTCACCGGCGCCCCCGATCCGACGGACGGACGACAGACGCTGATCGCGCTCACGCCCGGTTTCCGCAAGGTGCTGCAGGCCAACCGCGCGGCCAAGGACGACTGGCTGTTCCGTGCACTGCACGCGCAGTTATCGGAACGGGAGCAGGCCGAACTCGCAGCGGCCGTGAAGTTGCTGCAGCGGCTCGCCGAATTCCAGGACCCGGCGCGCCCGTGAACCGCATCGACCCGCCCGCCGAAAGGACCGCCCGACCATGAACGCCCTGCATCTCGTGTCGTACTTTTTCGGCGGCGCGTTTCTCACGAACGCCGTGCCGCATCTCGCCAGCGGGCTGCGCGGCGAGCCGTTCCAGACGCCGTTCGCGAATCCGCCCGGCCGAGGGCTGTCGTCGTCCACAGTGAATGTCGTGTGGGGCGTCGTGAATCTCGCGATCGGCTATGCGCTTGTGTGCCGCGTCGGGGATTTCGACCCGAAGGTTACGGCCGACGCGGCCGCGCTCGGGCTCGGTGTACTGGCGCTCGGCCTGTTCCTCGCGCGGCACTTCGGCGCGCTGCACGGCGGCAACGAGCCCGACCGGGAGCGGCCATGAGCGTGCCAGCCGCGGGCGTGTTCCGCTCGCTTCGCAGTTTCAACTATCGTGTGTGGGCGATCGGCGCGCTGGTATCGAACATCGGCACGTGGATCCAGCGCACCGCGCAGGACTGGCTCGTCCTCACGCAGCTCACGCATCACGACGCGTCGGCCGTCGGCACGGTGATGGCGCTGCAGTTCGGGCCGCAGCTCCTGCTGTTGCCGTGGACCGGCTACGCGGCCGATCGCTTCGACCAGCGCAAGCTGCTGATGGTGACGCAGGGGCTGATGGGCGTGCTGGCGCTGACGCTCGGCGCGCTGACCGTCACGGGCGTCGCGCGGCTCGAGCATGTGTACGTGTTCGCGTTCCTGTTCGGCTGCGCGTCGGCGTTCGACGCGCCGGTGCGGCAGACCTTCGTCGCGGAACTGGTCAGCGACCGCGAGCTGGCGAACGCGGTCGCGCTCAATTCGACGTCGTTCAATGCGGCGCGGATGATCGGACCGGCGGCGGCCGGGTTCCTGATCGCGTCGATCGGCACCGGCTGGGCGTTTCTCGCCAACGGGCTCAGCTTCTTCGCGGTGCTGGCGTCGCTGTCGCTGCTCCGGGAGGACGAACTGCGCGCGAATGTGCGGGCGAGCCGCTCGCGCAGTGGCCTGCTCGACGGGTTCCGCTACGTGTGGCAGCGCGACGACCTGAAGGCGATCCTCGTGATGCTGTTCCTGATCGGCACGTTCGGACTCAATTTCCAGTTGTTCATCTCGACGATGGCGGTCAGCGTGTTTCATGTCGACGCGCGCGGCTTCGGCGTGCTGTCATCGATGATGGCGGTCGGCACGGTGTCGGGCGCGCTGCTCGCGGCACGCCGCGAACAGCCGCGCTTCCGGCATCTGTGGTTCGGCGCGGCGCTGTTCGGGCTCGGCTGCACGCTCGCCGCGCTGGCGCCGGGCTACTGGCTGTTCGGGGCCGCGCTCGTGCTGACCGGGATCGCCGCGATCACCTTCATGAACTCGACCAACAGCCTGATGCAACTGTCGACCGAGCCGACGATGCGCGGCCGCGTGATGGCGCTGCGCCTCGCGGTCGCGCTCGGCGGCACGCCGCTCGGCGCACCGGTGGCGGGCTGGGTCGCGAACCATCTCGGGCCGCGCTGGGCGCTCGGCGTCGGCGCCGCGTCCGGTTTTGCCGCCGCGCTCGTCGCGACGCATTTCATGAAGCGCAGCCGGGCCAGGCTGCGCGCGGGCGGTGCGGTCGACAAGGGCGACGGCGCGTGACGTAACAGGGCGGAAACGAACGCGCGGCTGAGCCTGTTCGTCTCATATTCGATGCAGGCGCGCGCGCATGGCCAGCCAGTCGTTCTGCCGAGCGTCCCGCGCGCAGTGATGCTGCACGGCGCACCGCCGCGAACCGGGTTCCCCGAGTGAGCCGCCTACGCCGCCGGCCGCGCCTTCGCATCGTGTGCAGCTTCCAGACACGACTGGAACAGCAGCGCGGCCCGCGACGGCCGCGGCGAGCGCCGCAGCAGGCTCACGAACCGGCACCGGTAATTGAACCGGTGCGGCGCGATCGGCTGCATCAGCCCCTTGTTTTCGAAACTTTCCGCGTAATGGTCGGGCAGGAAGCCGAGATAACGACCGGACAGGATCAGCGTCGCGATCGATTCCTGATCCGACGCGGTCGCGCTGCGTGTGAGCTTCGCGCGATGGCTCAGCTCCATGTTCGGCGAATGGAAGCCGAGCCCCGCGAACGCGTGGTTGCGGATCGTCGTCCACGTGAGCTTGCCGTGCGGCGCATCGTAGAGCGGATGCTGGCGGCCGCAATACAGCAGCATCCGTTCGTCGAACAGCTCCGAATACACGAGGCTGCCCGAGTTGCGGTGGGCGGGAATGATCCCGACCTGGTAGCTGCCGTCGATGATCCCGCGCTCGACCTCGTTGATCGACGCGACGTGCAGGTTCAGCGTGACGTCGGGCGCCTCGTCCGCGAACTGGCGGATCGCGTCGCCGAGCCGAGCGTTCGCGTTGGTGGCCGTCTTGTCGAACACCGCGACGTGCAGTTCTCCGCCCATCCGGTCGTGAATACCGTCTATCCTGCTACGAAATGCTTCCATCGACGCGAGCAGCCGCAACGTCTCCTCGTACACGGTCTGGCCCTCGGGCGTCAGCGTGAAGCCCGCGCGACCGCGCCGGCACAGCACGAGGCCGACGCGCGTCTCCAGATCCTTCACGTGCCGGCTGATCGTCGAGATGCCGATATTCAGTTCCAGTTCGGCCGCCGCCATCCCGCCGCACTGCACGACGCCCTTGAAGACCCGCAGCAGGCGGAGATCCATGTCGCTGAGCTGCCCGAGCAGCGCGCGGCTCTTCGGTTTCTTTGCTTGCATAGTTTCGCAAGTGAACATTGATATTGCGATATTGAAGAGACTAATTGGCCTCCCGACAATACGCAACATCATCACAAGAAGGAGGGGCGCGCCGCGCCGACCGACATGACCGACATCACCACCGCCGCGCAGCAGGACGACTCGACCATCCGCACCGACGCCGCGTGGCTCGACGCGCACTGGATGCCGTTCACGGCCAATCGCCAGTTCAAGGCCGATCCGCGCATGATCGTGTCGGGCCAGGGCGCGTATTACACGGACGCCGAAGGCCGCAAGATCTTCGACGGCCTGTCGGGTCTCTGGTGCACGGGCCTCGGTCATGGCCGCACGGAAATCGTCGAAGCTGTGAGCCGCCAGGTCGCGCAGCTCGACTACGCGCCGGCGTTCCAGTTCGGTCACCCGAAGTCGTTCGAACTCGCGAACAAGATCAAGGAACTGACGCCGGCCGGCCTCGACTATGTGTTCTTCACGGGGTCGGGCTCGGAGGCGGCCGACACGTCGCTGAAGCTGGCCCGCGCGTACTGGCGCGCAAAGGGCAAGGGCACGAAGACGCGCCTGATCGGCCGCGAGAAGGGCTACCACGGCGTGAACTTCGGCGGCATCTCGGTCGGCGGGATCGGGCCGAACCGCAAGCTGTTCGGGCAGGGCCTCGACGCCGATTTCCTGCCGCACACGCAACTCGCCGAGAACAAGTTCTCGCGCGGGATGCCCGAACACGGCGCGGAGCTGGCCGACCGCCTGCTCGACCTGATCGCGCTGCACGACGCATCGAACATCGCGGCCGTGATCGTCGAGCCGTTCTCCGGTTCGGCGGGCGTGGTCGTACCGCCGAAGGGCTATCTGAAGCGCCTGCGCGACATCTGTACCGCGCACGACATCCTGCTGATTTTCGACGAGGTCATCACGGGCTTCGGCCGTGCCGGCGCGATGACGGGCGCGGACGCATTCGGCGTGACGCCGGACATCCTGAACTTCGCGAAGCAGGTGACGAACGGCGTGCAGCCGCTCGGCGGCGTGGTCGCGACGAAGGAAATCTACGACACGTTCATGGCTGCGGGCGGCCCCGAGTACATGCTCGAATTCCCGCACGGCTACACGTATTCGGCGCACCCGGTCGCGTGCGCGGCCGGCGTCGCGGCGCTGGACCTGCTCGTGAAGGAAGACGCGGTGGCCCGCGTGCGCGATCTCGCGCCGCATTTCGAGGCGGCCGTGCACGGGCTGAAGGGCCAGCGCCACATCACTGACATCCGCAACTACGGCCTCGCGGCCGGCCTGACGATCGCGGCGCTGCCGGGCGAACCCGCACGGCGCCCGTACGAGATCGCGATGCGCTGCTGGGCGAAGGGCTTCTACGTGCGCTACGGCGGCGACACGATCCAGCTCGCGCCGCCGTTCATCTCGGAGAAGCGCGAGATCGACAACCTGGTCAACGCGCTGTCCGACGCACTGAACGAAGTGGACTGAGCCGCGGCTCGCCCCCCAGCGACAACCGAATTCACGAACGAGCCTGAACCATGAAACACGACAGCAATGTGACCTCCACCGTCGGCCACCTGATCGACGGCAAGCGCGTCGACGGCGGCAGCCGCGTCCAGCCGGTGTTCGATCCGGCCACCGGCGCATCGGACAAGAGCGTTGCGCTCGCCGACAAGCTGACCGTCGAAGCCGCGATCGCGTCCGCGCAGGCCGCGTTCCCGGCGTGGCGCAACACGCCGCCGCTGAAGCGCGCCCGCGTGATGAGCCGCTTCAAGACGCTGCTCGAGGAGCACGCCGACGAGCTGTGCGCGCTGATCACGGCCGAGCACGGCAAGGTGCTCGCCGATGCGATGGGCGAACTGCAGCGCGGGATCGAGAACGTCGAATACGCGAGCTACGTGCCCGAGCTGCTGAAGGGCGAGCACAGCAAGAACGTCGGCCCCGCGATCGATTCGTGGAGCGAGTTCCAGGCGCTTGGCGTCGCCGCCGGCATCACGCCGTTCAACTTCCCGGTGATGGTGCCGCTGTGGATGTGGCCGATGGCCGTCGCGTGCGGCAACACGTTCGTGCTGAAGCCGTCCGAGCGCACGCCGTCGTCGACGCTGCGCATGGCCGAGCTCGCGCTCGAGGCCGGCCTGCCGCCGGGCGTGCTGAATGTCGTGAACGGCGACAAGGAAGCGGTCGACACGATCCTGACCGATCCGCGCGTGAAGGCCGTGAGCTTCGTCGGCTCGACGCCGATCGCCGAAACCATCTATTCGACCGGCTGCGCGCACGGCAAGCGCGTGCAGGCGCTCGGCGGCGCGAAGAACTTCGCGGTCGTGATGCCCGACGCCGACATCGGCAACGCGGTGAACGCGCTGATGGGCGCCGCGTACGGCTCGTGCGGCGAGCGCTGCATGGCGATTCCGCTGGTCGTCGCGATCGGCGACGAGACGGGCGACAAGGTCGTCGCGGGCCTGAAGGCGGAAATCGACAAGATGAAGGTCGGCCCCGGCAACGGCGCGGGCGTCGACATGGGCCCGCTCGTCACGCAGCAGCATTTCGAGAAGGTGACGGGCTTCGTCGAAGCGGGTGTGGAGGCGGGCGCGACGCTCGTCGTCGACGGCCGCGGCGTGAAGGTCGACGGCCACGACGGCGGCTACTATCTCGGCCCGTGCCTGTTCGACAACGTGAAGCCCGGCATGCCGATCTACCAGCACGAGATTTTCGGGCCCGTGCTCGGCGTGATCCGCCTGAAGTCGCTCGACGAGGCGATGGCGCTGATCGACGCGCACGAATACGGCAACGGCACGTGCCTGTTCACGCGCGACGGCGAGGCCGCGCGCTACTTCAGCGACAACATCCAGATCGGCATGGTCGGCATCAACGTACCGCTGCCGGTGCCCGTCGCGTATCACTCGTTCGGCGGCTGGAAGCGTTCGCTGTTCGGCGACCTGCACGCCTACGGCCCGGACGCCGTGCGGTTCTACACGAAGCGCAAGACGATCACGCAGCGCTGGCCGTCGGCGGGCGTGCGCGAAGGGACGGTGTTCAGCTTCCCGTCGAACCGCTGACGCGCATGCCGGCTGCATGCGTTGCCGGCCCGCCGGCTGGCGATGCAACGCGGCCGGCGTGAAGAGGTGAAGGCCCGCCCTGATCGACCACGATCCGGGCGGGCTTTTTTACGTCCGCGCCGATTGCGCGGACGGCGGCGGAACAACGCTTACGGCGCGACCACGTGCCACATGTCCTTGAAGTTGTCGCCGTTGCGGTCGCCCTGTTTCATGTCCTTCGAGAAGAAGTACAGCGGCTTGCCCTTGTACGCCCATTGCGGGCTGCCGTCGTCGCGTTTCACGATCGTGTAGGGCCCGACCGGTGCGTCGGTCGCGCTGGCCTTGTACGGCGGCCAGAAGGATTCGCACTGGCCCGAGCATGCGCTGGTGCCGGCGTTGGGCTTGTCCTTGTCGAACGTGTAGACGGTCATCCCGTTCGCGGCGACGAGCGCGCCGTTTTCGACTTTCGTGATCGAGCCTTGGGCCGAGGCTGAAGCGGACGCAATGGCGAGCAGGGCGGAACTGACGAGCAGCGCGGCTTTCATGAGTGCCTCCTGTAATCCGGTGGGCGGCCGCGATCATGCGCACGGGCGAGCGGGCGCGACGATCGCGATGAATGGTGCCGGAACGCGGCACCGTTGCCGCCGGTGCGAGCGACGCAGGGTCGGATGGCGGCGAACGGTGCACTTCATTCACGATAGGCGGTTTTTGGCACGGCTGCGAGAAAGTCCGGGCGCGTGGCGGCGGTGCGCAGGCGTCGCGCAACGGTTCGGCGAGTGCCGTCGCGATCCGGTATTCGGGATCCGTCCCCGAGCCGGCGCGGCGCGTGCGGCGATGTATCAGCGCCGCGCACGATTGGTCAGCACGACGCCCGCGATCACGAGCGCGCCGCCGGCCAGCATCGATGGCGACAGCAGTTCGCCGAGCAGCGCGACCGACAGCAGCACGCCGAACACGGGCACCAGGTTGGTGAACACGGCCGCGCGGGCCGGCCCGAGTTCGCGAATCCCCTGCGAATACCAGACGAACGCGATCACGGTGCCGATCGCGCCGAGATAGATCATCGACACGACGGCCTGCCACGTCAGCCGCATGCCGCCGCTTGCGCCCGGGCCGAACAGATGCGCGACGACCAGCAGCGCGAGGCCCCACAGCGTCGCGTACGTCGTCGCCGCGAGCGGCGACAGCCCGTCGAGCGCGCGCCGGCCGATCACCGTGTAGGCGGACCAGCTCAGCACCGCGCACAGCATGTATCGTTCGCCGGCGCCGAACGTGTTGCCGAGATCGGTCAGCACACGCAGCCATTCGCCGCGACTGATCACGACCAGCGCGCCGAACAGCGCGACGGCGATGCCGGCCCAGCGCGACGGCGACAGGCGTTCCCGCATGACGACCGACAGCAGCACGGCGGTGGCGACCGGATTCAGCGCGACGAACAGCGCGGTGCGGCCGGCCGGCATCCGCGCGAGCGCCGCGAAAAAGCACACGTTGTACAGGAAGATCCCGGTCGCGCCGAGCGCGAAGGTCGTCACGATCTGGCGGCCGCTCAGCTTCGGCAGGCCGCCTTCGAACTTCCACGTCAGCGCGACCAGCAGCAGCGCGGCGATCGCGAAGCGGCCGGTGGCCGCGGAAGTCGCGGACATCGACGCAGCGAGGATCCGGCCCGCGATGAACGTGCCGCCCCAGAACAGCGCGACGAGCGTGAGCTTCACGTAGATGGCCGTATTCGGCCGGGTGGCGGCGGTGCCTGCCGGTGGGGCGGGAGCGTTCATGTGGGGTGGTTTCTCGAAAGGTAGTGCGGCAACGCGTGCACGACCGCGCGCGGCTCACGAGGCACGAACCGTGCGACGACTGGCGCGCAGCGCTGATTCAACGGGATGGGGGCGGGTGCCGCACCGTCAGCGAAATACGGGCGCCGATGCGAGCGCCGTCAGCACGACCGGCATCGCAAGCGCCGCGGCGACCGTCTGGAACGCGGTGATGCCGGCCATCAGCGGCGCGTCGCCGCCGAGCTGGCGAGCCATGATGTACGACGCCGACGACGTCGGCAGCGCCTGGAACAGCAGCGCGACCGTCAGCGCCGCATCGCCGAGCCCGAACAGGCGGCCGGCCGCGAGCGTGATGAGCGGCATCGCCATGAACTTGAACGCCGACGCGACGCATACCGGCTGAATCCACGTACGGGCCGCGTCGAATCTCAGCGCCGCGCCCACGCACAGCAGGCCGAGCGGCATCGACGCCGCGCCGAGCGCGCGCACGGCCGGCTCGACGGCCGCCGGGAACGCGACGCCGCCGGCCTGCATCGCGATCCCGAGCGCACACGCGACGACGAGCGGATTCGACAGGATCTGGCGCGCGAGCGCATTCGCGCCGAGCCGCGTGTCGCCATACCGCGCGAAGACCAACACGCACATCAGGTTGACGGTCGGGACGATCGCCGCGACGCCCACGGCCGCGAGCGCGATGCCCTTTGCGCCGAACAGCCCGGCGGCGAGCGCGGTGCCGACATAGTTGTTGAAGCGCACCGCGCCCTGGAACACCGACGTGAAGCCGGCGCCGTCGACCCGGACGAACGGGCGGACCAGCAGGAGAAGCGCCGCGGCGACGGCGGTCGAACCGACCAGCGCGGCCGCGAGCGGTAAAACGGGCAGCGCTTGCAGTCGCGCGTTCGCGAGGCCGTCCGCGAACAGCGCGGGCAGCAGTACGTAGTAGCAAAGGCGCTCGGCCTGCGGCCAGAACGCTTCGGCGATGAAACCCGTGCGCCGGAGGCCGTGGCCGAACGCGACCAGTAGCGCGACCGGCGCCAGCGCGAGCAGGATCGGGCCGATCATCGGCGCGCCTTCACGCCGGCCGTGCGGGGCAGCTGGCAGGCGGAGCGGTGGAGCGAGGCGGGAATCCATCCGGCGGGCAACATGGCGACACGCAATCGAAAGAGTGACGATGCGGCCAAGTTAACACGCGCAAGCAACAGGAATAATTGTTAATTATCGGGTGTTCAATGAGAAATTCTCATCGATGATGCGGTCACTTCGGCGGCCAGCGCACGTGCGAAACGCTCGGCCGGACGCGACTGGTGTTCGAGCAGCACGACCGCGCGCCCCATCTGCGGCTGGCCGAACGGCAAGCGCGTGACGGGCGGCAGGCGCGCGAGCGTCGCATCGGGAAGCGCGACGATCGCCGCGCCGAGCCCGCGCGCCACCATCCGTGCGATCGTTTCCGCGCTGTCCAGCACCATCTCTTCGCGCACGCGTACGCCGATGCGGCGCAACTCGGCGGCGATCATGCGGCCGGCCCAGGCCTGCGCGTCGAAACGGATGAACGGCAGCGCTTCGAGCAGCGTGCCCGCGTCGCGTTCCGCATGGTCCGGCGGCGCGAGCAGCCAGAAGCGATCCTCGTACAGCGTGGTCCACGTCAGTTCCGCCGGATGCGGGCGCACCGGGCGCGTCGTGATCGCCGCATCGAGTTCGCCGGCCGCGACGCGGTTCGCCAGTTCGGCCGACATGCCGGCCGACACGTGCACGCGCAGCGACGGATGGGCGTTGCGCAGCGCGAGCAGCGCGTCGGGCAGCGGGCCGGACAGCGCGGTCTGGATCGCGCCGATCCGCAGGCGGCCGACGAGCTTCTTCTCGTCGCTGAGCGAATCGGGAATCCGGTCGACCATCGCGAGCACCTGCTCGGCCTGCGCGAGCAGGATGTTGCCGGCTTCGGTGAGCACGGGCTGCCGGCGCGAACGGTCGAACAACTGCACGTTGTATTCGCTTTCGAGCGTCTTGATCTGCAGGCTCACCGCCGACTGCGTGAGCCCGATGGCTTCGCCGGCGCGTGCGAAGGTCCGGTATCGGGCGATGGCGACCAGCGTTCTGAATGCGCGGAGTGACATGGACGAAGTGGCGTGGGCGGCGGGGCAGGCATGCGGATGGCTCGCGTGACGGCGGCAGCGTTCGCGTGACACGCCGCGCAGGTGCGGCGAGGTCGGCAAGAATCGGCTAAACAAGCGGCCGGCGAGTTCGCGGACATCATGCCCGTGCCCGCCGAATCGGGCAACCACGGCATTGGCGGCATACGATGGAAGGCAGCAGGCCGCCGGCCGACGCGGCTTGACGTGGATGGTATCGGGTGCGTTTCGCCGGAACACCTGAACCTGCGCGAGTGAGGTCCACACCGACCGTTCGAGGAGGACACGACGATGCTTGACGAACCGAGCGACGAACCGGGCGACGTTGCGCGCGCCTGCTATCGCGCATATGCCGACAAGGACCGCGACGCGATCGAAGCGCTGATCGCGCCGGACTTCCACTTCACGAGCCCGCTCGACAACCGGCTCGACCGCGACACGTATTTCCGGCGCTGCTGGCCGAACAGCGTGACGCTGGCGCACTTCGATTTCGTCGACGTCGTCGTTCGCGGCGAGCACGTATTCGTCGTGTACGAGGCCGAAACGAGCGGCGGCAAGCGGTTCAGGAACGCGGAGCGATTGCGCGTCCGAGACGGCCGGATCGTCGAGGCCGAGGTGTACTTCGGCTGGAACGTGCCGCACGCTGCGCCTGAAGGCGGTTTCGTCGAACCGCGCGGTTGAGTGGGGGACGCAAGCGGGCCGTTCATCGCGAAACGGATGACCAGGCGGGATCGGCCGCCGCCGCGTCACACCCAGAGCCGGTACATCCAGAACGATTCGTCGTCGATGAAGCGTTGCGTGAATTCGCTCGGCGAGAATCCCGTGATGCGCTTGACCTCGCGGCTCAGGTGCGCCTGGTCGGCGAACCCTTCGTCCAGCGCCAGCGTCGCCCAGTTGAACGCGGCGCCGGCTTCGAACCGGTCGCGCGCCGCGAAGAACGCGCTTTCCGTCCTGACGAGCGCCTGCCATTCGCGCAGCGATCGGCCGCTGTAGGTCTTGATGCGCCGTTCGACGTGGCGCGGGCTGTGCGTGCCTCGCCATTCGCGCGCCTGCAGCGCGAGGCGCTCGACCCAGCTACGCCCCGCGTTGCGGAGCGACGACAGCGGCGTCGCGGGCCGAAGCGCCTGCCAGCGGGGCGCGAGATGGCGATCGATCGCCGCCAGCGCGTCGGCGTCGCGATCCGCGGCGATCAGCGCATCGAGCAGCGGGTGCCAGTCGCGGCCGAGGCACGCGTGCGCGTCGAGCACACGGTCGTGGATGTCCGGCAGCGCGATGCCGAACAGTGTCCGTGCCGCATCGGCGTTGAAACAGATCATGCCGATCAGCCCGCCCGTCGGCGCCCACGCGACGGTGGGGGCCGAGTGGCTGCCCGACAGCGTCGCGGCCGCACCGAAGGGGCGCCATTGCGGGCCGTCGGCCGTCGGTTCGATGAAGCCCACGTCGAGATCCCGATACCACGACACGCAGACGAGCGGCGTGGCCGGAAAGTGCGAGAGTCGCTGCGCGTCGCTCAACGCGAAGCCGCGCGTGTCGTGCAGGACGATCGCGACCACCGCACCCTGCAGCGCGGCCGGGGCGGGATGCAGCCGCGCATGCGGCGACCGCCCGCCGCTCGACACACGGGGTGCGCGCGCAAGCGGATCGGGGCATGACGGCGGGATCGATGGCAGTCCGGAGAACATGACGCCGGAGTATAGGGACCGGCCGCACGCGTGTCGATGTCGTTTGCGTTCAAGACCGCCGGCTCGCCGACGCGGACAATCCGGCCCATGAACACACAATCATCTTCCCAATGTCCATTCCATGCGGGCGCCGCTGCACCGGCGCCCGTGCTTCACCCGCCCGGCGTATGGCCGCCGGGGCCGCGTGCCGGCCTGACGGGGTGGGGGCTGCTGCGCAAGATGTCGCGCGACCTGATCGGCACGCTGTCCGGCTGGCAGTGCGAATACGGCGACCTCGTGCACTTGCGCGTGTGGCCCGAGCACGCCGTGGTCGTGACCGATCCGGCGCTCGTGCGCGAGCTGCTGGTCACGCATCACGATGCGTTCGGGCGCTGGGAGCGCGCGATCCGCATATTCGCGCAGGTCCACGGCCATAGCGTGCTGGTCGCCGAGGGCGATGCGTGGCGCGACAAGCGGCATGCGTTGCAACCGAACTTCATGCCGAAGCCGGTTCAGGCGTTCGTTCCGGCGATCGCGGCAACGGCCGGTCATGCACTCGCGCAGTGGCCCGCGCGCGATCCGGACTGGCCGATCGAAAGCGCGCTGACGTCGTTGGCGATGGACGTGATCATGCGCACGATGTTCTCCGATACGATCGGCGACGATGCGCGTGCCGCCGAGGACGCGGTGCGCGCGGTGAGCGCTGCGGCCGACGCAGCGTTCTACCAGCCGGCGAGCACGCCGGACTGGATGCCGTGGAAGCGCGGCAAGGTGAGGGCGACGGCGGTGCTGAACGGGCTGATCGACCGGCAACTGCGTGCGCGCGTCGACCTGCCGGAGCGCACGTGGCCCGACGATCTGCTGTCGCGCCTGTTGCGGCTGCATCGGGCGGATGCACGGAAATGGCCGCTGCAGGCCGTGCACGACGAATGCATGACGGCGTTCCTGGCCGGTCACGAGACGACGGCCGGGGCGCTGACCTGGTGGGCATGGTGCATGGCCACGAATCCGGCCGTGCAAGCCGCCGCGCGCGACGAGGTGTCCCGCGTGCTGGGCGGTCGCGCGCCGTCCGCCGACACGCGCTCGTCGTTGCGCTACCTGACGCAGACGCTCGACGAAACGCTGCGCCTGTATCCGTCCGCGCCGATCCTGATCAGCCGCCGTGCATCGCGGCCGGTCGCGCTGGGCGCATGGCAGTTTCCCGCACGGACGCTGTTCATGCTGCCGCTGCAACTGATGCAGCGCGATGAACGATGGTTTCCGGAGCCCGACGCGTTTCGTCCGGAGCGCTTCGCCGACGATGCGCCGGCGCTGCCGCGCGGCGCGTACATGCCGTTCGGCACGGGCCCGCGCGTATGCCTCGGGCAGCATCTGGCGATGACGGAGATGACGGTGGTGGCTGCGATGATCCTGCAGCGTTACGTGTTGTCGGTGCCGCCCGGCATGACGCCGCCGCGCGCGGTGCTGAACGTGACGCTGCGGCCGGAGCATGCGTTGCATCTGGCGATCGCGCCGACCGGGCTGACGGTCGATACAGTCTCCGCATGACGGGGGCATAAGCGGTCGATTCGACCCGGCCTGCATCGCACCGGCGCTTGCCGTTTGCGCGACGCGGTGTCATCGAATCGTCGGAATGTGAATGCGTGCCGGCAACTGCTTGCGGCGCCACTGGCGCGGCGTCGCGTAACACCTATGCTTGAAGGGCCCACGCCGGGCGGAGCCCAAGGAGGATGGTCATGCGCATGCTTCTCAACATACGAATCCCTCACGAGCCGTTCAACACGCTGGTGCGCGACGGCAGCGTCGGCGACGTGATCTCGCGAATACTCGAAGCGGTCAAGCCGGAGGCCGTGTATTTCACGGAGCAGAGCGGCGGACGTGGGGCGGTCGTGATCGTCAATCTGGATGACCCGTCGCAGATCCCGGCGCTCGCGGAGCCATGGTTCCTGATGTTGAATGCAGACTGCGAGTTCCGCGTGGTGATGCTGCCGGACGATCTCCGGAACGCCGGGCTCGCGCAACTCGGCGCGAAGTGGCAGTAGCAGGACGCTGCGCATGACCGTGCCCCTGCCTGAAAAACGGGCGGGCGGCATGGCGCGGCGTTCGCGTGCCGGCTATTCCGCAGACTGTGACGGCTCGACGTTTGCCGCTCGCCAGTCTTGCGGCCGCAGCAGCAACAGCAGGCCGCTCAGTGCAGCCGCGCCAACGAAAATGAAAACGCACCGTTCGTTCCATCTGTACAGGCCGTCGGGCGCCACGCCGCCGGCACTCCCGGCGGCGGCGCCGGCTTCCAGCAGGAATGTGAAAACCGCCGGCACCGGCGCGGAACCGAGGTAGGCCAGGAACGCGAACTGCAGCCGGCCGCGCGTCAGGATCGACCAGACATCCTTCCCCATCAGGCAGGCGACCAGCAGCAGCGGCGGCACGAGCACGATCGATGCGGCGCTGATCGCACATGGCAGCAACCAGCCAAGTCCGACGAGCGGAATGAGCGACATGGATCGGGATTCCTGTTTCCGGGCAGCCTGGTTGTCGACGGAACATCCGCGTGTGCTTCACCGGATGACCACGGATTGCGGCGATTCACGGATAGTGCGCGATTCCGCGCCGGTTGCCATCCGTACTGCTCGATGCGCTCATCCGGCCGCATCTTCTCCCAGCGCCTGGATGAACCGCGAAAACAGCTCGGGCTGCGACGAGATCCCGAGCTTCGCGTAAAGATGTCGCCGATGCACCTTCACCGTTTCCGGCGAGATCGTCAGCCGCTCGGCAATCGCCTTCGACGAATTGCCGCGCAGCACCATTCTCGCGATCGACATCTCGCGATCGGTCAGCACGCCCGCGCCGAAGCGCGCGAGTGCCTGCTCGACGCGCGCGCCGAGATCGGCGTCGGGTGTCGTGCGCGCGGCGTCGCCGACCAGCCGCCAGTGCTGCCGGATCGTCGCGAGCACCCACGGCATGGCGGCCGTCAGCTTGCCGAGCGGCTCGACGTCGAAGCGCGCGGCCGCACCGAGCGACAACGACAGCAGCGTATCGGCGTTCGGCCGCACGAGGATCTGGATCTCGTCGTCGCCGACCGCATCGCGGAAATAGCTCAGGAAATACTCGCTCTGCCGGAACAGGTCGGGCGCGACTTCCTCGAGCCGGTAGCATCCGTCGGCGAGCCCGTCGTGCGCGGCCTGCAGGAACGGGTCGAGCAGATATAACCCATTCAGGTAAAGCGGCACCGGCGACGCGGTGTCGGTGCCGCCGGTGTCGTACTCGTCGAGCACGAGCGGCACGCCGTCGCGACCAATCGCGGTCGCGAGCGCATTGTCGAACGGCGTCATTTCATTGAGCAGCAGCACGAGGAACCGCCAGAAGCGCGGCTGGCCGAGATGATCGATTGCGCGGCCAAGCGCCTGGTGCATCGCGATTTCGGAGAAGAGACGATCCATACCACCACCGGAAGGGCGTAACACGAAGGGGGAATAGCGGTCCTGAAATTGGCTTCCTAGACTGCCACGCAATCAATCGGGCCCGAGTATGGGCGTTCAAAAAACCGCAGCACAGGAGAACGAGATGGCGATGATGTCGGAATCGACGGGCACGCTGCAAGCGGCGCCTGCAACGGAAGACGCGCCGCGCGCACTGTCGCAGACGCTCAGCGTGCGCGACGCGGTGATGATCACCGTGTCGGGCGTGACCCCCGCAAGCTCGATCTTCGTGATCGCGCCGTTCGCGATCCAGCAGGCCGGCAGCGGCGCCGTATTGTCGTTCCTGCTCGGCGGCGTGCTCGCACTCGCATTCGCGCTCTGCTATGCGGAGCTCAGTGCCGCGCATCGCAGCGCGGGCGGCGAATACGTGATGGCCAAGCGCGTGTTCGGCACGCTGCCCGGCTACCTGACCTTCATCACGGTGCTGTCCGTCAGCGTGTTCATTCCGGCCGTGCTCGCGAGCGGCGCTGCGCCGTACCTGAACAACGCGCTCGGCACGCACTTCAGCAACCAGTCGGTCGCGCTGACGATCGTGCTGCTCAGCTACCTGCTCGGCATGCTGAACATCAAGACGAATGCGTGGATCACCGGCGCGTTTCTCGTCGTCGAGATCGGCGTGCTGATGCTGATCGCCGGGCTCGGCTTCGGCTCGCTGCATCGCGGCGCCGACGTGCTGGTCGCGCCGGTCGTCGCGAGCGGCAACGCGCTCGTGCCGGCGACGCTCGCCGCCATCGTGCCCGCGATCGGCACGGCGATCTTCTGCTACAACGGCTTCGGCTCCGCTGCGTACCTCGCCGAAGACCTGCGCGGCGGCAACCGCAACGTCGCGAAGGCCGTGATCTATTCGCTGCTCGTGATCCTCGTCGTCGAACTGGTTCCGCTCACCGCGATCGTGCTCGGCGCGCCGTCGCTGACGGAATTGACGAAGAGTGCCGACCCGATCGGCTATGTCGTGCGTTCGCTGAGCAACCCGGCCGTGTCGCGCGTGGTCAGCGCCGGGATCTTCCTGTCGGTGTTCAACGCGATCATCGCGATCGTGATCACGATGGGCCGCCTGCTGTACAGCAGCGGCCGGCACGCGCTCTGGTCGCGTACCTGCAACCGCGCATTCTCGACGATCCATCCGCGCCTGGAATCGCCGTGGCTCGCGACGATCGCGCTCGCGGTGCCGTCAGCCGGGCTCGTGTTCGTGTCGAGCCTCGACGAGCTGACCGCGTTCACGGTCGACCTGCTGCTGCTGATTTACCTGGTCGTCGGGCTGGCCGCATTGGCGAGCCGGTTCGTGCGCCGCGACGTCGAACATCACTACCGGATGCCGCTGTGGCCCGTGACGCCGCTCGTCGCGGTGGCGGGCGCCGCGTATACGCTCTACACGACGCTGGCGACGGCGACGAAGCCGACCGACCTGATCATCATCGCCGGGCTGCTGGTCGCCGCACTCGTGATGTATGTCGTCTGGGCGCGCCACAGCGAAGCATTCCGCGCGCTCTGAACGCCGGATCGTCACGTTGCAGCACCGAAACACCGAACCATTGAAAGACTGGAGGAATTGCATCATGCGCACGAGGGATCTCGGCATCCGCATCGGACTCGGCACGCCGGGCCGCTTCAACGCGATCACGGACGTTCCGGGCGTGCGGGTCGGACATTGCACGCTGAACGTCGAGAACGGCGACGCATCGATCCGCACCGGCGTCACCGTCATCGAGCCGCGCGCGGGCACTGCGCACGATTCGCCGTGTTTCGCCGGCGTGCACGTGCTGAACGGCAACGGCGACGCGACGGGGCTCGAATGGATCCGCGAGGCGGGCCTGCTGACGACGCCGATCGCCTATACGAACACGCACAGCGTCGGCGCGGTGCGCGACGCGCTCGTCGCGAACGAGCGGGAAGCGGCGGCCGGTCGCGTGTACTGGTGCATGCCGGTCGTGATGGAAACCTACGACGGGCTGCTGAACGACATCTGGGGGCAGCACGTGAGCGCCGCGCACGTGCAGTGCGCGCTGGCCGCCACGCAGTCGGGACCGGTTGCCGAAGGCGGCGTGGGCGGCGGCACGGGGATGATCTGCCACGAGTTCAAGGGTGGCATCGGCACCGCGTCGCGCGTGCTCGCGGCCGATGCGGGCGGCTGGACCGTCGGTGCGCTCGTGCAGGCGAACTACGGCGTGCGCGAGATGCTGCGCGTGGCCGGTTATCCGGTCGGCGAAGTGCTGCGGCACGTGCATTCGCCGTTCCGCGTGCCCGACGCGACAGGCGAGGCCGGCATGGGTTCGATCGTCGTCACGATCGCGACCGACGCGCCGCTGCTGCCGCATCAATGCGCGCGCCTCGCGCAGCGCGCGAGCGTCGGGCTCGCACGCGTCGGCGGCGGCACCGAGGATTCGAGCGGCGACATCTTCCTTGCGTTCGCAACCGGCAACGACGGGCTGCCGGCGGCGAACTACGGCAGCAAGGGCGCGCCGACCACCGGCGTGAAGATGGTCAACAACGACCATATTTCCGCGCTGTTCGTCGCGGCGGCGGAGGCGGTGGAGGAAGCGATCGTGAATGCGCTTGTCGCGGGTGGCGACGTCGAATCGCGTGGTGCGCGGGTCGAGGGGCTAGGGCAGGCGCGCTTGCTGGATGCGTTGCGCGAAGTGGGGTGGCGGCCGGGGCGTGGCGCCTGAAACGGCATGCGCCGCTTCAATCGAAGCGGCGTGGAGCGGGAATGCGATGCGGCGCTCGGCCGGTCCGCCGCCCGCCCGCGGATTCGATGCGGGCGATGCGGGCCTGGCCGTGACGACGCGGCGTCATGGTCAGCTGCCGAAGTAGATGTTGCAGAAGCTGACGGGGCCGACACAGGCGTTCGGGTCTTCCTGCTTCGATTGCGCGCGATCGACGCGGCCTGCGGCCTTGACGGCTTCGGCGCGGTTCGCCTGTTGCGGTGCGACGTCGGCCGGCGCGGGCTGTGCGTGGGCGACAGCAGCGGTGAGCGACAGGGCAACGAGGGCGAGGTGCAGCGGCTTCATTTTGTTTCTCCTGGGTGAGTGCCAGTCTCGCTGGCAGTGAGGAAACTATAGGCTCGCACTGCTTAAAGATTAATCACCGCGCCTGTAGAGCTTATTTCCATTCGGAACAAGGATCCCGTTGCGTGCGCATCGATGTTCAATGGCGATGCCGGTTGAACGGTGCGTCCTTGTCGAGCAGCGCGCTGCGCATGAAGTGCAGGCAGCCGACGATCCGCTGCATGCGGCGGCGCGCGTCGGGCACCGCGTACCACGCCTGCAGCGTGTGCTGCGCGGCGCGGATCGCGAGGTTCACCGATTTCAGCGTGCGCGCATGGTGGCCGGGCGTCGGGTCGTCGAAGAAGCGCGGCAGCTCGTGCAGCACCGCATCGATCGAACCGGTCCAGCGCAGCGTCTGCGGCGGTTTCGATTCGGAGAACGCGTGCAGTTCGTCGCGCAGGTCGATCACCGCATGACCGACTTCGAGCGTGGACAGCATCCAGCGCAGCGCGTCGCGATGCTGCCGCGTGCGTCGCACGAGCAGCGTGCGCAACTGCGCCATCAGGTCGTGCGTGCTCGACTGGAAGCGCTGCGCGAGGCCGTCCGGCGCGCCTTCGCACGCGAGCGTGACCTGGCGGCGCAGGTCGTGCGCGATGCGGCCCGTGAGCCACGGCATGTGGGTGGGGAACACGACCGCGAACACGATCGAGCACGCGAGCATCGCAACGACGACGGCCAGCCCGTTGTTGACCAGTATTTCGGGCGTATAGGCGATCGCATTGTCGGGGCCCGCGAGCAGGCAGAAGAACACCGCGAAGCCGATCCCGTAGCCCGACAGGCCGGGCCGCATCGCGAGAAACGCGCCTAGGCCGAGCACCGGCGCGAGCGTCGCGCACAGCAGCGGGAAGCCGTCGATATTCGGATACACGTAGCACAGGAACAGGTAGCCGACGGCGGTCGCGAATGCCGCGCCGACGCCCATCTGCGCGACGAACTTCGGTGCGCGCGGCGACGTCGAGCTGAGCGCGCACGCGATTGCGGTGGCGATCACCGCGAGCGAGCCGCTCGGCCATTCGGACGCGATCCAGAACGCGCTCATCGCGCCGACGGCGACGATCGTGCGCAGGAACGCGAAGCCGACGAAGAACGAGTTGGTCTTCACCGCGTAATGCGTGACCGTGCGCTCGAATGCGTGATCGTCCTGGTCGAGCGACGCGTAGGTGTCCGCGTAGCCGAGATATTCGCCGATGAAGCGGTACAGTAGCTCGATCGCCGTATCGAAGTCGAGCAGGCCGCCGGCCGCGTGTTCCTCGATGATCCGCCGCGACGCGCGCGCGGCCTTCGGCAACGCACTGTGGAAACGGCGCAGATCGAGCATCGCACCGGTGGCCGGTGCGATGCCGCGCGGCCGCTCGTCGCGCAATGCGGCGAACCGCTGCGCGAGCGCGTCGATGTGCGGTGCAAGCGCGTCGAGCACCGCGTCCGAGCCGTTCGCGCGCAGGCGCTTGACGAGCTGGTGCAGTGCATGCAACCGCGTGCATGCGTTCATGAATTCGCTGTTCAGCCGCGCAAGCCGGCGGCTGCGCGCGCGAATGTGCGGATCCTCGAACGACGCGAATGCGCGGTTCGCTTCGAAGCCGACGATGTCGTCGACGAAATCGGCGAAGCGCCGCTCGAAATCGCCGCGTGCGACGGCCCCCGCAAGCGCGCCGGCCGTGAAGGCCGCGAACGTCGCGTGGCGTGCGCTCAGCGAGCGCATCAGCGCCTTCGCGGAACTGAGCGGCAGGATCAATGCGCTGACGGCGCCCGAACATGCGATGCCGAGCGCGACTTCCGCGGCGCGCGTGAGTGCGGACTGGAACAGCGACTGCGGCGTCATCACCGCCGGCAGGCCGATCAGCGCGGCCGTGTAGCCGGCGAGCACGAAGCCGTACCAGCGGAAATGGCGGTTGCGCACCGCGAGCGCGATGCAGCCGCCGATCCATAGCGTGATGCCGGCCATGTACAGCTCGGGTTGCTGCGCGAACAGCCCGCCGAGCGCAAGCGCGGCGACGAGGCCGGCCGCCGTGCCGAGCACGCGGTAGAAACTCTTCGCGAACACCATCCCCGACAGCGGCTGCATCAGCACGAACACGGTCGTCATCGCCGTGCGCGGCTGCGACATCTCCAGACGCATCGCGATGCCCATCGCAAGGAGCGCCGCGAACACGGTCTTCGCGAGGTGCAGCCAGATCAGGCCGTCGCTGGCGGCCCAGTCGCGTGCCGCGTCGCCGAGCGGATCGAGCCATGATCGCCATCGTGCGGGTTCGATGGAAGGTTGCTCGATCGCAGGTTGTGGCTTCATGAAAAGAGAGGGGCGTGCGACGCCGAGCGTGATGCCGCGGCGCGTCCGGACGGGTCCGTTCGACTGGTGAGGCGCCGATTGTAGGAGTGCGGCGCCCGTGCATTAACGCAGCTGCGGGGAAACGATAGTTGCAGCCGGAGCAACAATCTGTCGCACCCCGTGGAGGAAAATAGCGGCTCCGCTACAGGTTGCTCACAGGAATGGATACCCTACAAAACATGCGGGTGTTTTCGCGCGTCGTCGAGACCGGCAGCTTCACCGCCGCTGCGCAATCGCTGAATTCGACGACGGGCGCGATGTCGCGCGCGGTGTCGGAGCTCGAGGCGCGCCTGCGCACCCGTCTGATGAATCGCTCGACCCGCCGCCTCGCGCTGACGTCGGCCGGCGAAAGCTATCTGCGGCGCTGCCGCCAGATCCTCGCCGACGTCGACCGCGCTGAAGAAGAGGCGAGCTGCGCGCACGAGCGGCCGGCCGGCGTGCTGCGCATGCACAGCTTCGCGAGCGTCGGCCATCACTATGTATTGCCCGCGCTGACGCGCTATCACGCGCAGTTCCCGGACGTGTCGATCGAACTGTCGCTGTCGCAGCGCATGCCCGACCTGTTCGACGGCACGAGCGACATGGCCGTCGTGACCGCGTCGTCGCTGCCGGATTCGGAGCTGGTGTCGCATCTGCTCGGCTCGACGTTCAGCATCCTGTGCGCGTCGCCCGACTATGTGAAACGGCACGGCGTGCCGGCCCGTCCGCAGGATCTCGCCGCGCACGCGTGCCTGACGCTGTGTACGCCCGCGTTCCCGACCCACGAATGGGTACTCGAAGGGCCGGAAGGCGTCGAGCAGATCCACGTCGCCGGGCCGGTGCAGACCAATACGGCCGAATCGCTCGCACTCGCGATCCGCGACGGCATCGGGATCGGCATGCTGCCGCTGTACTCGGCGATCGACGCGCTGCGCGACGGCACGCTCGTGCGCGTGCTGCCCGCGCATATCCTGCAGAAGATGAACGTGTATGCGCTGTATCCGTCGCGCCGCTTCGTCGACGCGAAGGTGCGGACCTGGGTCGAGATGCTGCGTGCGCAGGTGCCTGGGATGATCGCGCGCGACGTCGAGATGCTCAACGCGATCGGCCGCGAACCGCAGGCCGCCTGAGCGCGGGGCGCGCACCGGCACGTCGATACATTGCGGTGGCCGGCGATCGCGCGACAGGCTTCTTCATGCACACGTGGCATATGCGCCGCCCGCAGCACACGATTCATGCGGGCGACGCGCATCGTCATGTCGTCACAGCGCGGGTTTCGCCGCCGCGCCCGATTCGGTTGCCGGCTCGCCGGCCGGGCCGTATGCGGCCTGAGCGGCTTTCCGTTCCGCGAGACGCTTCGCCTGCAGTCGTTCCTGCGCCGCCATGATGTCTTCCGGATAGTTGCCGATTTCACCGCGCGCCGGGTTGTAGCCGACCGACTCGAGATCGACCAGTTCCTGCAGCACCTGCGCGCGCGTGACGGGCGACTTCGCCGACTGGGCGAACGACAGGGCCGGTGCGGCAAGCAGGACGGCAGCGGCGGCGGTAACGACGAGCGATTTCACGAGGTTCTCCTGAGCAAGGGGGAGGTGGCCGGTTCGACGCGCGATGCGCGACCCGGAGCTTCGATACGAGTCTACGCAGCGCTTGCACATGCAAAAACCCCGATTCCAGGCAGGCTGCCTTCCAGATGGAACAACATTGGCGCACGTCGCCCGCGGCGAACGAACCCGTATGCGAACACGGGTTCGTTGCCGGCGGGCGACGTTGCCTCACGCCGGTCAGAAGCGCGTGCGCATGCCGATCGTGCCGACGATCTGGTTCGCCGTGCTCGATGCGCCGCCCGACGTGTTGATGAACGCCTGATAGCCGCGGCCGGACGCGTGCTGATACATCGCCTCCGCGTACAGGTCGGTGCGGCGCGACAGCTTGTACACGGCCTGCAGGTCGACCTGGTGCCACTTCGGATCGGTGCCGTGCTTGCTGTCCGGGTTCGACACGCTGGCGTCCGTGTACACGTAAGCCGCGCCGAGGCTGACGGCCGGCGTCACCGCATAGCGCACGTTCACGTCGTAGTTGTTGAACGCGACCTGGCCGGTCGAGCCGAACGAGCCCGTGTTGTCGTACTGCGAACGCGTATAGACGAAGCCGACGGTTGCCGGGCCGAACACGTAGCTGACGCCGCCGCCGTACGTGCGCATGCGGTCCGAGCCGATCGACCAGCCGCCCTGGCTCACGCTCTTCGCTTCGGCGGAATCTGTCGCGCCGGGGCTCGCGCTCGTCGAGCCCTTCGTGCCGTTCATCTGCAGGTACGCGCCGGCCACCTTCAACGGGCCGTTCGTGTAGCTCGCCGCGACGCTGTATGCGCGGTTGGCGCTGAAGTTCGTCGAGTTGGAGAACGCGTACATCGCGCCGACCTTGAAGCCCGCGAGCGAATCGCTCGTGTACTTGACCGCGTTGTTGATGCGCAGCGAGTGGTTCAGGTTGTCGTTGTCGAATGGATGCGCGAAGCCCGCGTCGCCGAAGTCGCCGGCCGTCGCGGACAGCGGCGCGACGAAGTCGACCATCGTGTCGTACTGGCGGCCGAGCGTCAGCGTGCCGTAGCCGGCCTGGCTCAGGCCGACATACGCGTGGCGGCCGAACAGCTTGCCGTCCTGGCCGAGCCCGCCGTTGTTCGCGTTGAAGCCGTTTTCGAGCACGAACAGCGCCTTCAGGCCGCCGCCGAGATCCTCGCTGCCGCGCAGGCCGAAGCGGCTGCCATTGATCGTGCCGCTGGCCATGCGCCACTGCGACGCGCCATTCACGTTGTTGGTGTAGGCGATGCCGGCGTCGATCAGGCCGTACAGCGTGACCGAGCTTTGCGCGTGGGCGAGCGGTGCGAACAGCGCCGCGGTGCATGCGCCGGCGATCAGGTTTTTTTTCATGGTGAGGCTCCTGCGTGTGGGACTGGAAACAAAAGTTCGGCGCAAGTATAGGAATGCACGGCACGCGCAAGGCCGCCGGGGCCGCGAGCGCACCTTTCCGGATCCGGCAACGGTCCTTCACAAAACTGACACGACGCGCCGCGCGCGCCCGACGCGGGGCGTTTTTGCGAGATGACCGGCACGCGGTATCCGCCCGGCGCGACTCGGCTGTCGCGCCGTTGCAACAAGCGCGGGGCGCGGCACGACGGTTGATCGGTACGGGCGACTCGCGGAGAATGAGTCGCTCGTGCCCACGACCGGAGACACACGATGCGCCAGCCCGACCGCCATCCGCCGATCAGCGTCGCCGTGTATTACCGCGATCCGAGCGCCGCGCTCGAATGGTTGGAGCGCGCGTTCGGCTTCGCCCGCGGCATCGTCGTCCGTACGCCCGACGGGCAGGTCGCGCATGCCGAGCTGACGCATCGCGGCGGCGTCGTGATGATCGGCGGACACTGGGCCGATTTCGTCGCGAGCCCGCAGGAGATCGGCGGCAGGAACACGCAAAGCGTGCACGTGCAGCTTGCCGACGGCCTCGACGCCCATTGCGAACGCGCGCGACAGGCCGGCGCGGAAATCCTGCAGGAGCCGGCCGACCAGTTCTATGGCGACCGCACGTATCGCGCGCGTGATCCGGAACAGCACGTGTGGACGTTCGGCCAGCACGTGCGCGACGTGACGCCGGAGGAAGCGGCTGCCGAAACAGGCTTGTCGTTTGAAGGCTGGTCCTGATGCGCGGTGCGCGCGCATCGATGCTTTTCATCCAACCATGCGGCGTAAACCGGAGCGCGTCACTCATCCGGATCGATCGAGTTGATGCGGAAGGCGGTTACAAGCCAGCCGTGCTTATGCATTCGAAAAATGCATGAGTCGATTCGAAAAATACGTTTGTCTCATGAGAGGCGCAGGCCTACGATGCGGTCCTGACGACGGCGCGCGGGTTGCGCGCCGTCCTTTCGATCCCCGTTCGCCGACCTCATGCGCCTCGATCTCCCGTCCGCTCCCGCATCCGCTTCACCGCCTGCCAGCCCGTTCGCACGCGTGGCGGCCGTCACGATCCTGACCGGCGTCGGCGCTGGGCTCGGCGGCATGCTGCTCGCGCTGCTGCTGCATGCGATCCAGCACGTCGCGTACGGCTACAGCGTCGCGCACGTGATCGGCACCGAGAGCTTCCTGACCGGCGTGACCGGCGCTGATCCGTTGCGCAGGCTCGTGGTGCTGATCGTCTGCGGGATCGTCGCCGGCGGCGGCTGGTGGGCGCTTTACCGGTACGGCCGGCCGCTGGTCAGCATTCGCCGCGCGGTGCGCGCGGGCGATCCGCGGATGCCGTTCGTCAGCACGACGATTCACGCGCTGCTGCAGATCGTCACCGTCGCGCTCGGCTCGCCGCTCGGCCGCGAAGTCGCGCCGCGCGAAATCGGTTCGCTGCTCGCCGGGCAGCTTGCGCATCGCGCGGGGCTGACGCCCGACGACTGCCGGCTGATGGTCGCGTGCGGTGCCGGCGCCGGCCTCGCGGCCGTCTACAACGTGCCGCTCGGCGGCGCGATCTTCGTGCTCGAAGTGCTGCTCGGCACGTTCGAACTGCGCGCGCTGATCGTGGCGGTCGTGACGTCGGCGATTGCGGCGGCCGTCGCGTGGATCGGCCTCGGCAACGAACACCAGTACACGGTGCCTGCGTTCGCGCTGAGTACGCCGCTCGTCGCATGGTCGATCGTCTGCGGGCCGCTGTTCGGCTTCGCCGCGTACGGCTTCGTGCGGCTCACGACCCGTGCACGGGCGAACGCGCGGAAAGACTGGCGGCTGCCCGTGCTCGCGCTGGTCAACTTCGCGGTGATCGGATTTCTCGCGATGCGGTTTCCGCAACTGCTCGGCAACGGCAAGGGGCCGGCGTCGCTGAGTTTCGACGGCACGCTGACGATCGGTCTGGCAGCGGCGCTGCTGGTGCTTAAGGTGCTGATCGAGGCGGGCAGCCTGCGGGCCGGTGCCGAGGGCGGCCTGCTGACGCCGGGCCTCGCGAACGGTGCGCTGCTCGGCATCGTGCTGGGCGGGCTGTGGAGCCTCGTGTGGCCGGGCGCGTCGATTGGCGGATGCGCGCTGGTCGGCGCGACCGCGTTTCTCGCCGCGTCGATGCAGATGCCGATTACGGCCGTCGTGCTGCTGCTCGAATTCACGCGCGCGAATCACGACAGCCTCGTGCCGATGCTGCTTGCGGTGGCCGGGGCGCTCGTCGCGTATCGGTTCGCGCAGCGGCTGGCCGAGCGGCGCGAGAAGGCGGTCGCGATGGTGAGCGAATACCCGGCGGTGACGCGCTGACGCGCACGAGCGATCAAGCGCCGCTGCGCAATGCAGCGGCGCTGCCATTCCCCGATCGCAGACACTATTCGAGCGTCCGGATCGAATTGCTGATGCCGCGCGCGCAGTCGATCACGGCCGGCGCGAGCTTGCGGCGTGCGTCGTCGAACGTCCAGCGGCTCGTCGGCGCGACCACATGCACGGCCGCGACGGGCTGCCCCTGGCTGCCGAGCACGGGTGCCGCGATCGACATGTCGCCGATGAACAGTTCTTCCTGGTTGGTGGCGTAGCCTTCGTGCCGCGCGCTGTCGAGCAGCGCGACGAGTGCGTCGAGCGCCGTGACCGTGCGCGGCGTGTGCGGCGTGCGCGCCATGCCGTCGAGCCGCGCGCGCGCATCGTCGGGCGGCAGCGCGCTCAGGAACGCGCGGCCGCTGCCGGTGCAGAACATCGGGATGCGGCTGCCGATCGGCATGTGGATCGGCACGAACTTCGTCGATACGAAACGCGCGACGTACACCATCTCGTCCTCGTCCGGCTCGGTGAGGTTGGTGGTTTCGCCGGTCAGGTTCGTGAGCTCGGACAGGAACGGATTTGCGACGTCGATCAGCGTATCGGCCGCGAGGTAGTTGAAGCCGATCCGCATCACGTGCGGCGTGAGCTGGTAACGCCGCGTGACCGGATGCTTGCGGATATAGCCGAGCCTCTCGAGCGTATAGACCATCCGCTGTGCCGAGCTCTTCGTCATCCCCGCCGCGTCGGCCACTTCTGCGAGCGTCATCGTGCGCCGCTTCGCGCTGAACGCGCGCAGCACGTTCAGCCCTTTCTCCAGCGACTGGTTGAACAGCAGGTCGTTTGACTGATCGGGCGATGTTTCCATGAGCAAGGGGAGGCTTGATCGATTCGATATCGAATCATAACGTATCGAATATCGATACGCAAAAATCTATTTGCGATATTTTTGATTCGCTTTAAGATCAAGTCATCGTCGCACCGTCGATCGGCGACTGGACGGCGTACTGGCTTATTCGAGAAGGAGACATCATGGTTTCGTTCATCAAGCGGTTCGGCGCACTGGCCGCCGGTTTCGCCACCTGTATCGCCATTTCCGCGGCATCGGCGGGCGCCGTCGCGGCCGAGCCGACGCTGAAGGTCGGCGCGACGGCCACCGGCGTGCCGTTCACGTTTCTCGACGTCAAGAGCAATTCGATCCAGGGCATGATGGTCGACGCGATCACCGCGGCCGGGAAATCGGCCGGTTTTCGCGTCGACGTGCAGCAGACCGTGTTCTCGGCGCTCATTCCGTCGCTCACCACGCAGAAGATCGACATCATCTCGGCCGCGATGCTGAAGACGCCCGCGCGCCAGCAGGTCGTCGATTTCTCCGACACGGTCTATTCGTTTGGCGAAGGCCTGATCGTGAAGGCGGACGACCCGGGCCGCTATACGTCGATGGACGATTTCAAGGGGCAGGTGGTCGGCGCGCAGGTCGGTACGGCGTTCGTCGACGCGCTCAACAAGAAGGGCATCTTCAAGGAAGTCCGGACCTACGATTCGATCGCCGACATCATGCGCGACGTCGCGCTCGGGCGCATCAAGGCGGGCTTCGCCGACCAGCCGATCGTCGCGTACCAGATCGAACACGGCGTCAACCGCGACGTGCGGCTCGTACCCGAATACCAGAGCGTCGTGAAGGGGCAGGTCTGCTTCATCGTGCGCAAGGGCGATACCGCGACGCTCGAGCAGCTCAACGGCGCGATCCGCAAGATGAAGAGCGACGGCACGCTGCAGCAGATCCTGCAGAAGTGGCACATGAGCTGAGCGCCGGCTCCCGATTCCTGACCGGTATCGCCCGCGCCTTGCGGGCACCCATTGCGGCGCGCCATTCGGCCATCGAATAGGAAACCTCATGTTTTTTCAGAACGCGATCGATTTCCTGCCGATCCTGTTGAAGGGGGCGGTGGTCACGATCGAGATCACGGCATGCGCGTTCGTGCTCAGCTCGGTGCTCGGGCTGATCCTCGCGTTGCTGAAGGTGTCACACAACCGCGCCGTGGCGACGGCCGGCAGCACGATCGTCAACGTGATCCGCGGGCTGCCGATCATCGTGCAACTGTTCTACATGTACTTCGTGCTGCCCGATCTCGGCGTGCAACTGTCGGCGTTCCAGGCCGGCGTGCTCGGCCTCGGCATCGCGTACTCGGCCTACCAGGCGGAAAACTTCCGCGCCGGCATCGAGGCGATCGACCGCGGCCAGATCGAGGCCGCGCACGCGATCGGCATGCGCGGGCCGATGATCATGCGGCGCGTGGTGCTGCCGCAGGCGTTCCGCATCGCGCTGCCGCCGTACGGCAACACGCTCGTGATGCTGCTGAAGGATTCGTCGGTTGCGTCGACGATCACGGTCGCGGAGATCACGCGCGCCGGCCAGTTGATCGCGTCGTCGACGTTCCAGAACATGAGCGTTTATACGCTCGTCGCGCTGCTGTATCTCGCGCTCGGACTGCCGCTGATGTTCGGCGTGAACCGGCTCGGCAAGCGGCTCGCGCTGAGGAGAAGCGCATGATCCGGATCGATTCGATACACAAGCGCTTCCATCAGCACGCCGTGCTGAAGGGCGTGAGTCTCGACGTGCAGCAGGGCGAAGTCGTGTGCCTGATCGGGCCGTCCGGCTCGGGCAAATCGACCGTGCTGCGCTGTATCAACGGCTTCGAGACCTACGACGAAGGCTCGATCACGATCGACGGCGTGAAGGTCGATGCGCATTCGAAGCGTATCCACGAGCTGCGGATGCGGGTTGGCATGGTGTTCCAGCGCTTCAACCTGTTCTCGCACCGCACGGCGCTCGAGAACGTGATGGAAGGTCCCGTACACGTGCGGCGGGTGCCGGCCGCGCAAGCGCGCGAGCAGGCCCGCGCGCTGCTCGACAAGGTCGGGCTCGCGCACCGGATGAATGCGTATCCGTCCGAGCTGTCGGGCGGCCAGCAGCAGCGCGTCGCGATCGCACGCGCGCTGGCGATGGAGCCGCAGGCGATCCTGTTCGACGAGCCGACGTCGGCGCTCGACCCCGAACTCGTCGGCGAAGTGCTCGGCGTGATGCGCGGGCTCGCGCGCGACGGGATGACCATGGTGGTCGTCACGCACGAGATGGGGTTCGCGCGCGAGGTGGCCGATCGCGTGTGCTTCCTGCACGACGGCACCATCTGCGAAAGCGGGCCCGCGCGCGACGTGCTCACGCAGCCGAAGCATCCCCGCACGCAGGAATTCCTGCGCCGTCTGCTGGCGTCGGACGGCGCCGCCAACCCGGATCGAACATGAGCGACAGGAAAGCGGTACCCGCGTGGCCCGACTCCCGGTGGCCGGATTCGCTGTGGGCGGCGACGGCCGCGCCGGCGCCCGACACCCCCGCACTCGATGCGTCCGCGTCGTGCGACGTGGCGATCGTCGGCGCCGGCTTCACGGGTCTGTCGACTGCGCTCCACCTGGCCGAACGCGGTGCGAACGTGCGCGTGATCGACGGCGCGCAGCCGGGCTGGGGTGCGTCGGGCCGCAACGGCGGGCAAGTGATCCCCGGGCTGAAATACGACCCCGACGAACTGATCCGCCGGTTCGGCGACCAGGCCGGCGAGCAGCTTGCCGGCGTGGTCGGCGGCGCGGCCGACACGGTGTTCGACCTGATCGCGCGGCATGGGATCGACTGCGATGCGCGTCGCAACGGCTGGATCCAGCCGGCGCCGACCGCCGCGATGCTCGATACGGTCGCGCGTCGCGCGCAGCAGTGGGCCGCGCGCGGCGCACCGGTCGAAGTGCTGGGCCGCGACGACGTCGCGCGACGGCTCGGCACGCACGCCTACGCGGGCGGCTGGATCGATCGCCGCGCAGGCAGCGTGCAGCCGCTCAGCTATACGCGCGGCCTCGTGCGCGCCGCGCAGGCGAGCGGGGCGGTCGTGCACGGGCTGACGCGCGCCGTCGGGCTGACGCGTGCCGACGGCCGCTGGCGGATCGCGACGGCCGGCGGTGCGACGCTGTCGGCGGATCGCGTCGTGATCGCGACCAACGGCTACACGGACGGGCTGTGGCCCGGCTTGCGCCAGTCGGTGATCGCCGCGAACAGTTTCATCGTCGCGACGCAGCCGCTCCCGCCGGATCTCGGTCGCGACATTCTCGCCGGCGGCGAGGTCGCATCGGATGCGCGGCGCCTGCTGCTGTACTTCCGCCGCGACGCGGCCGGCCGCCTGCTGATGGGCGGCCGCGGCCCGTTCGCGGAGCCGCGCGCGACGAGCGACTGGCGCCATCTCGAGCGTGCGACGACGCTGTTGTATCCGCAACTGAAGGGCGTCCGGTTCGAATATCGCTGGGCAGGGCGCGTCGCGATCACCGCGGATTTCATGCCGCACGTGCACGAGCCCGCACCGGGCGTGACGATCGCGCTCGGCTACAACGGCCGCGGCATCGCGATGGCGACGACGCTCGGCAAGCATCTGGCCGCGCACCTGTCGGGCGATGCGCAATTGCCGCTGCCGTTCCGGGCCACGCCGATCCGGCCGATTCCGTTTCACGGGCTGCAGCGCTTCTATATCGCGGCCGGGGTGGCCTGGTATCGGCTGCTCGACAGCCTTTCCTGACGGAGCGCGGACGCGGGTCGCCATCGGTCGTCCGATCGGGCAGAATCCACACTCCCTGTTTCCGACGATGGATGCCGCATGACCGATCCGAACGATGCCCCCGGCCGCCGCGCGTACGCGAGCTTCGCGCAACGCTATGCGGACATCGCGCCGACGAAGGCGCACAACGCGCTCTATGAGCGTCCGGCGACGATGGCGCTGCTCGGCGATGTCGACGGCCTGACGGTGCTCGATGCCGGCTGCGGGCCCGGCATCTGCAGCGAGCACCTTGCGCGGCACGGCGCGACCATGCATGCATTCGACGTCACGCCGGAGATGGTCGCGCTCGCGAGAACGCGCTGCGCGGGCCTCGCGGTCGACGTGGTGGAAGGCGATCTGGCGGCGCCGCTCGACTGGCTGCCCGACCGTGCGGTCGACAAGGTGCTGTGCGCGCTCGCGCTCGACTACGTGCGCGATCTCGCGCCGACGCTGCGCGAATTCCGGCGCGTCGCACGGCCGGGTGCAACGCTCGTGTTCTCGATGGCGCATCCGATGCGCGACTGGATGGATGAACGCACGCGCGGCGAGGGCGTTTACTTCGACACGTCCCGGTTCGGCTTTCACTGGTCGGGCTTCGGCGAACCGAAGCCGTATGTCGAGGCCTGGCGGCGGCCGCTCGCCGACATCCTGAACGCGGTAGCCGACGGCGGCTGGCAGCTCGACCGGTTCGTCGAGCCGAAGCCGCTGCCGGAGATGAAGGCCGCGTCCGAACGGCTCCATGCGGAGTTGTCGCTGGCGCCGGCCTTCCTGTGCATCCGCGCGCGCTGCTGACGCGGCGCGCCCCTCAACCCGCGCTCAGTGCCGTACCGGCTCGTCGTTCAACGTGCCGAGGAACGCTTCGATATCCTTGATATCCTGCGCCGTCATCGCGGGTTTGTCGCCGGGCTTGCGATCGAACGGCGCATCGGTCACGTCGACGTTCGCGCGATACTTCGGCGGAATGTCGTCGTACTCGTCGACCTTGCCGTCCGCACCGCGCGAATAGAACTTCTGCGGCGAGATGCTGCGCTCGTTGTAGAACGCCATCACCTGGTCGAGCGTGTGGAACACGCCGTTGTGGAAGAACACCTGGCGCGTCGCCGAGTTGCGCAGCGTCGGCGTGAGGAACATCCCGCAATACTGCGTCTGGTCCTTCAGGTCGTCGCGGAACGGCCCGCACACGCCGAGATCGTAGAACGCCGCATTGCGGTTCTGCGCAAGCTGCTTGTTGCGAGGCGCGCCGAGCGCCTCGTACTGGTAGTCGGTAAACATCGGCGGCAGTCCGTCCTTGCCCGGCTTCGACAGGTGGCAGCCCGCGCAATTCGCCTTGTCCGGATCGTTGAACAGGCGCAGCCCGCGCAGTTCGGCCTGCGACAGGCGCGCACGGCCTTCGAGCCAGCGATCGTACTTGCTGTTGTACGGATGGAACGACGGATCCTCGACCTGATACCGCGCGATCGCGAACATCGCCTCCGACACCGCGAGCTGCGGGCTGTCGAACACGCGCGCGCCGAACAACTGCTCGAGCTGCGCGCGGTGCGACGACTGCGCGAGCTTGCGCGCGACGTCGTCGATGCTCGCGTTCGCCATCTCGACCGGATTCAGCAGCGGCCCGAACGCCTGCTGCTGCAACGTATCGGCGCGGCCGTCCCAGAACATCCCGCCCTGCGGCACGAGCTGCGGCGCGGCCGACGTGCCGGCCACCTTCTGCGCCTTGACGACCCCGGCCGCCGACGCGGCCTGCTGCGCGACACTCGGTGCGGCGTCGTTTTCACCGGCATCGGGGCCGATGCTGAAGTTCGGTTGACGATACAGGTACATCAGCGACGGCGGCGGGCGATACCCCTGCTGCGTCATCGCGAGGCCGCCCGGCTGCACGTCGAGCGCGTTCGGCGGCCCGTACGCACGATCGGGGCTGTGGCACGACGCGCATGACTGCTTGCCCGACGCGGACAGCGACGGATCGGCGAACAGCGCGCGCCCGAGCTGCGCGACCGCCGACAGCGGCTGCGCGGCGGGCCGCTGCAGCACGACCGGATGCGGATTCGCGCCCGTCCAGTCGGCGACGACGGTGCCGATCGCCGCGGGCACCTGCGCGGGGAACGCGATCGCGAACGCGCCATAACCGAGCGCGGCCGCGCCGAGCACGAACGCCGCGCGGCGCAGCAGGCGGGAAGGGGAACGCGGCGCGGGGGTGCCGGAGGCGTCGGGAGACGGGAACGCGGGGCGAGCTGTCATGCTGTCGGTCGGAAATCGGGTACCGCACGAAGCGGCGCGTTAAATGGAAACGGCCGGCGCGTGATGCGCCGGCCTTGCGGTCATGCAATACCGGTCAGATCGCCGGCGCCGCGCTCAATGCCGTGCCGAGCGTCGGGTCGAGGTACAGCGGCGTCGTGTTCGGCTTCGACGTGAAGTCGAACAACGCGCGCAGGTCGCCCGCCGTCGCATCGAACGAACCGCCGCCGATGCGCTGGCCGCCGAGCCAGTTGTCCTCGATGAAGCGCACGACGGACGACTGGTCGAGCATCGTGTGGTCGACGTAGTTCTGCTTCGCATACGGCGAGATCACGATCAGCGGAATGCGCACGCCCGGGCCGCAGCGGCCGTTCACGGTCGCGCCGTTCACGCCGGTGGTGCCGCCCGTGCCGCACTTGCCGCTGCCGTTGAGCTGGTCGACCGGGTCGGACGACGCACGCGTCGGCGCCGTGTACACGTGGTCGTACCAGCCGTCCGAGTCGTCATACGTGACGATCACGGCCGTGTTCTGCCAGTCCGGCTGCTGCTGCAGGAAGTTGACGACCTTCGTCACGAACGCCTGCTCGTCGAGCGGATCCGAATAGCCCGCATGCGCATCCTGCGCGGCCGGCGCCTTCAGGTAGCTGACCGACGGGAAGTTGCCGGCCTTCACGGCCGCGAAGAAATCGTCCGTGTCGTACTGGTGGTTCGCGGGTTCGGCGGTCTTGCCGTCGGTCTGGAGGCTCGAGCCGATCGCTGCGACCGAGCTCGGTCGCGTGTGCTGCGGGTTCGACGTCGACGCGTAGTACTGGAACCAGTTGTGGTGCGGGATATAGTCCGACGTCGCGGCGTTCACGGCGGTGGCGACCGTGCTGCGCGCGCAGCCCGTCGTGCCGTTGCCGTTGGTCGTCGACAGGTTGAAGCCGCCCATGAAGCCGCCCCACGTGATCTTCGCGCCGTTCAGCAGGTCGCCGATGTTCTTGCCGCTCATCAACGCCTGGTCGGTCGTGCTCGAGCACACGTCGTTGCCGGGGTCGACGTCGTTGATCATCGTGAAGCCGCCCTGGCCGTCATTGATGTAGTACGAGGTGGCGGCGAGCGTCGAAGGCTGCTTCGACGTCTTCACGATCTGCATCCCGTTGGTCTGCCCCGACACGACGTTCAGCGCGCCCGGCGTCGACGGGCCGTACGACGTCGTGTACATGTTGTCGCTCATCGCGAAGCGCTGCGCGTAGTTCCACAGCGCCGTCACGGTGTTGCCGTCGAAGTAACCCATCACCTGGCCCTTCGTGCCGAACGCGCCGGCGCCGCCGGACGAGCCCTTGCCGGTGTACTTCGGGAACAGGTCGGCGAGGCCGTTGTCCTCGGCCTGCTGCTCGGCCGTGTACGCGTGGTTCTGGTCGGCGGTCGCGGCCTGCGTGCGGTCGAGGCGGAACGGGTTCGCCGCGTCGGTGCCGTTGGCCGTGTTCGTGAAGTTCGGGTTCGCGGTGAGCAGCGTGCCCGTCAGGCCGTTCGGCGTCGGCGTGCCGGCCTTCGCGGTGAACGCCGGTTCGCCCGACGGGTTCGTCGCGTTCGGGTAGGTGCCGAAATAGTGGTCGAACGAGATGTTTTCACCGTAGATCACGACCACGTGCTTGATCGGCGTGGCGGTCTGCAGCGCATCCTGCGACGACACCGCGGGCGTCGACGTCGGATCGTCGCTGCCGCCGCAGGCGAACAGCGCAAGCGCTGCGGCTGCGCAGGCGGTGACGAGCAAGGCTTGACGGAACATCGGGCAACTCCAGGTAAGGTCTTCGATGGTGGAGAGCGGCCCCGTCGCCGTGTCGGTTCGGCGCGGGGCTCGCAAGAGGGCACGCGCATTGGAACAGTCCCGCATGAAGATATGGGGACGGAGTGGTTTCGCGAGGGTTGCGCTGCGGTATCGATTCCATTACGGCGCAACGCGGCGCGAAAGAGAACGGAAAGGGGCGGATCGCGTGCAACTTTGGGAGCCCGTTTCGCGGCGCGCGGGGCCGCTGCCGCGCGGGGCGGGTGAAAGGGCGCGGTCGGCCGGTTCAGGCGAGAGGCGGCGCGTGCCGGGTTTTTGACAATCGGATGACGGATTCATACGATGGATGCCCCGCGACGACGATGTCATGTTGCCGACCGTTACCGAGAATTCAGCGTGCCGATCCCCGTTCTGTTTGCCGTTTTGTGTGCGGCGTTCCTGCACGCGTCCTGGAATGCGCTCGTCCGCAGCAGCGGCGACCGGCTGCGGTCGGCCACGGTGCTGCAGATCGCGATCGGGCTGTTCGCGCTGCTGTTCCTTCCCGCCGCCGCGCCGATCACGCCCGCGAGCTGGCTCTGCGTCGTCGCATCGGCCGTGATCCACGTCGCCTATACGTTGCTGCTGGTGCGCGCCTACGAGCACGGCGACCTGACCGTCGCATACCCGGTCGCGCGCGGCACCGCGCCGCTGCTCGTCACGCTCGGCGCGGCGGCGTTCGCGGGCGAGCGCCTGAACGCCGGCGCGCAAGGCGGGCTCGTGCTGATCTGCGCAGGCATCGTGGCGATCGGGCTGGAGGGCGGGCGCGGCGCGAAGCACCGGATGACGCAGGTGCTGCCGACCGCGTTCGCGACCGGCGTGTCGATCGCGGCCTATAGCGTGGTCGACGGGATCGGCGTGCGGGAAAGCGGCAGCACGGTCGGCTATACCGCGTGGATGTTCGTGTTGACGGGGGCGATGATGGCCGCGTACTACCGGCTGCGCGTGGGGCCGCTGCGGCTGACGCAGGATGTCGGCGAAACGGCGAAGGCTGCGTGCGGCGGCGTGTTCGCGGCGCTCGCGTACGGCATCGTGATCTGGGCGATGGATCGCGCGCCGATGGGCCCGGTGTCGGCGCTGCGCGAAACGAGCGTGGTGTTCGCGGCGCTGATCGCGCGCGTGTATCTCGGCGAGCGGCTGACGCCGCGCCGTGCGGCCGGTTGCCTGGTGATCGCGGCAGGGGCGTTGCTGATCAGTGTGTTCGAGGCGGTGCGCTGAGCGCGGCAGCCGAACGTGCAGGGCGTTCGCCCTGGTCAATCAGCTTTCCACCGGCATCGCACTCGTGCACTTGATCTCGTCGAGGCACACGCTCGAATGCACGCCGCTCACGCCGGGAATCCGCATCAGCGTTTCGAGCAGGAACTGCGACAGCCCCTTCAGATCGTGCGCGACGACCTTCAGCACGTAGTCGATGTCGCCCGTCACCGAGAAACATTCCTGGATCTGCGCGAGATCGGACACGAGTTTCTGGAACTTCGACAGGTCGCGGATATGCCCGCGCTCCATCGTCACGTGCACGAACGCGGTGACGCCGAAGCCGAGCGTGTCGGGGCAGAGCCGGGTTTCGTAGCGGCGGATCGCGCCGATCTCTTCCAGCCGCCGGTGGCGCCGCAATGTCTGTGCGGGTGACAGGCCGACGGCCTTCGCCAGATCGAGGTTCGACGCACGGCCGTTCTCCTGCAGGATCGACAGCAAGTGGCGGTCGATGCGGTCGAGATCCGGTTCAGGCATTTTGTTTCCTCATATGTCTCCTGGGCGCAATCTTATCTCATAATGTAGGGTTTGCATGAACGGGTTACGCAACCCGATTTCATCGTCGCGACGCTAAACTGACCCCGGATTTTCGTGTGCGGCCGCAGCAATGCGGCGTGAGCGACAAGTCGGCGGCCGGTCTGGCGGGCACACGCCGACGCAAATCGGGCGCCGCCACGCGAAAATTGCAAGTCCCCAACCCCGGCGGCTCCACGAACGGCCGCCGGCACAGCAAAAACAGCGCCCGGCACACCGAGGCGCGCCGCACCGCTTCCGGCGGAGGCGGACAAAGTGGAGAAGACATGGTTTCTGGAAACGAGAGCGACGGCCTGAAGCGCGGGCTGAAGAACCGGCACATCCAGCTGATTGCGCTCGGCGGCGCGCTCGGCACGGGGCTGTTCCTCGGCATCGCGCAGACGATCAAGATGGCTGGCCCGTCCGTGCTGCTCGGCTATGGGGTGGCCGGCATCGTTGCGTTCTTCATCATGCGCCAGCTCGGCGAGATGGTCGTCGACGAGCCCGTCGCAGGTTCGTTCAGCTACTTCGCCAACAAGTATTTCGGCCACTTCACGGGCTTCCTGTCCGGCTGGAACTACTGGGTGCTGTACATCCTCGTCAGCATGGCCGAACTGTCGGCCGTCGGGATCTACGTGCAGTACTGGTGGCCGGGCGTGCCGACCTGGGTGTCGGCGCTCGTGTTCTTCGTCGCGATCAACCTGATCAACCTGACCAGCGTGAAGTCGTACGGCGAGACGGAATTCTGGTTCTCGATCATCAAGGTCGCCGCGATCGTCGGGATGATCGGCTTCGGCGGCTGGCTGCTCGCGAGCGGGAATGCCGGGCCGGAGGCCAGCGTCCGGAACCTGTGGCAGCACGGCGGCTTCTTCCCGAACGGCGTGTCGGGCCTCGTGATGTCGATGGCGGCGATCATGTTCTCGTTCGGCGGGCTCGAGCTCGTCGGCATCACGGCGGCCGAAGCCGACGATCCGAAGCACAGCATCCCGCGCGCGACCAACCAGGTCATCTACCGCATCCTGATTTTCTACATCGGCGCGCTCGCCGTGCTGCTGTCGCTGTATCCGTGGGAGAAGGTCGTCAGCGGCGGCAGCCCGTTCGTGCTGATCTTCCATGCGCTGAGCAGCAACCTGGTCGCGAACGTGCTGAACGTCGTCGTGCTGACGGCCGCGCTGTCGGTCTACAACAGCGGCGTGTACTGCAACAGCCGGATGCTGTTCGGCCTCGCTCAGCAGGGCAACGCGCCGAAGGTGCTGTGCTCGGTGAACAAGCGCGGCATTCCGCTCGCCGCGCTCGGCGCGTCGGCGCTCGCCACCGGCGCGTGCGTGCTGGTCAACTACTTCATGCCGGGCAAGGCGTTCGAGGTGCTGATGGGCCTCGTCGTGTCGGCGCTGATCATCAACTGGGCGATGATCAGCCTGATCCACCTGAAGTTCCGCCAGGCCAAGCGCGCAGCCGGGGAGAAGACTTCCTTCCGCAGTCTGGGCTATCCTTTCACGAATTACCTGTGCCTGGCATTCATGACCGGCATTCTCGTCGTGATGTACCTGACGCCGGATCTCCGCCTGTCGGTGTACCTGATCCCGGTATGGCTCGCGGTGCTCGCGATCGGGTATCGCTTCCGTCAGAAGAATGCAGGCTATGCGATGCGCGACGGCGCGTCCGCACGCTGACGCAGGCCACGACCGACCATTCTTCCAAACGAGACCGACTCAAGCCATGTTCGAACACATCGACGCGTACCCGGGCGATCCGATCCTGACGCTCAACGAGAACTTCCAGAAAGATCCGCGCGACCAGAAGGTCAACCTGAGCATCGGCATCTACTTCGATGCCGAAGGCCGGATTCCGGTGATGGGCGCCGTGCGCGAGGCCGAAACCGCGCTGCAGCGCGAGAGCGGCCCGAAGCCGTACCTGCCGATGGTCGGCCTGGCCGCGTATCGCGACGCCGTGCAGGCGCTCGTGTTCGGCGCCGATCACCCGGCCCGCGCGGCCGGCCGCATCACGACCCTGCAGACGCTCGGCGGCTCGGGTGCGCTGAAGGTGGGCGCGGATTTCCTGAAGCGCTACTTCCCGGACGCGCAGGTGTGGCTCAGCGATCCGAGCTGGGAAAACCACCGCTTCATCTTCGAGCGCGCCGGCTTCACGGTGAACACGTACCCGTACTACGACGAGGCGACCGGCGGCCTGAAGTTCGACGCGATGCTCGCGGCGATCGACGCGCTGCCGGCGCGCAGCATCGTGCTGCTGCACGCGTGCTGCCATAACCCGACCGGCGTCGACCTCGACGAAGGCCAGTGGGAAAAGCTGATCGACGTGATCGAGGCGCGCGGCCTGCTGCCGTTCGTCGACATGGCGTACCAGGGCTTCGGCGCAGGCCTCGACGCGGACGCATTCGCGGTGCGCGAGCTGGCCCGCCGCGGCGTGCCGGCGCTGGTCGCGAACTCGTTCTCGAAGAACTTCTCGCTGTACGGCGAGCGCGTGGGCGGCCTGAGCGTCGTCTGCGAAGATGCGGCCGCGGCCGATCGCGTGCTCGGCCAGCTGGCCGGCGCCGTGCGCTCGAACTACAGCAACCCGCAAACCTACGGCGCGAAGGTCGTCGCGGCCGTGCTCGGCACGCCGGCGCTGCGCAAGCAGTGGGAAGAGGAGCTGTCGGCGATGTGCCGCCGCATCGCGCGGATGCGCCAGTCGATTCATGACGGCCTGCGTGACCACGTCAGCGGCGAAGCGCTCACGCGCTACGTGAAGCAGCGCGGGATGTTCACCTACACGGGGCTGACCGAATCGCAGGTCGACGCGCTGCGCGAAGTGCACGGCGTGTACATCCTGCGTTCGGGGCGGATGTGCGTCGCGGGCCTGAACGACTCGAACGTCGGCATCGTCGCCGACGCAATCGGCAAGGTGCTGAAGAGCGGCGTCTGAGCGTCGCGCGCCCGGCGCGCAATGCGGCTGGCCGAACCGGCTGTCTCCCGTCGCGGAGGCAGCCGGTTTTTTGTTGCACGGTCGCTATGTAGGCTGCCCGGCTGACGCACGCGCGGCCGCGGCGGTACGATCACGGAATCGGACACAGGACAGAGGAGCGACATGGGCATCCGGATCATCCAGCTCGGCACGCCGCGCGCGGCCGGCGAGGGCCTGCGGATCGGGACGGTGCGGCGGCCGCCGCGCGGCGTGCCGAAGGCGGAATTCGCGTCGCGCAACTACTATGATGTATGGTTGCCGACGCTGTCGCCGAGCCCCGAGCTCGTCGCGCAGGCGCAGGCGGCCGGGACGGACGCCGAATGGAACGCGTTCAAGCGCCACTTCCGCGCGGAGATGGCGCATGGCGATCCGGCGAAGGTGCTGGACCTGCTGGCGGCGTTGTCGGCGACTACCGCGTTCTCGATCGGCTGTTACTGCGACGACGAGCGCCATTGCCACCGCAGCGTGCTGCGCGAGCTGCTCGCGGCGCGCGGCGCGGCGATCGAGCCCGACGCGGGCTGACGCGGAGGTACGAAGCCGTATCGCGATCGTGCGGTGCGGCGAACCGGTTGACGTGGGTCAAGTGCGCGGCCGCGCGCGCCACTATGCTCTCGTCATGGAGCGATCACGACAATGACTGGCGGACAGATGCAGATTGTGTTCCCGCCCGAGCCGCCCGAATATTGCGCGCGCGACCTGGTCGTCGCGTTTTCGGCGCTGGTCGACGGACGTTGCGTGCAGTGCGCGGTCACAGCCGAGGCACTGGAAGACCATTTCGGCGCGCCGTCGCTGCTCGAACGCGACCTGCTGGCCGCGTTCGACGCGCACCGTTCGGCGATCGAGGCGATGGCACGACGGATGCTCGAGGAAATCGGCGGCCGGCCGGTGCTGCTGCACAGCGGCCATTTCCGGCTCGGCGACTGACACCGCAGGAGGGCGCATGACACTGCAGGGCAATATTCACGAACGCGACTGGTCGGTCGAAGTCGAGACGCGCCCGTGCGAATCGGGCGAATTCCGCTGCCGCGTGTCGGTCGAGCACGGCAGCGGAGCCGCGCGCTTTCATCATACGTTCGAGCACAGCCACGCATATCCGACCGAGCGCGAAGCGATGATCGAAGGGCTGCGGGCCGGTATGACGTGGATCGAGATGAAGACGTCGCAGGTCTTCAACGTATGAACGGTCCCGCGCCGATGGAGGCGCGGGCGAACCCTGTCGGCAGGCCAGCGATCGAAGAATCCGCGCCATGCCACGGAAAACGCGTGCCGCCGCCTTTCGGTGCGGGCGGCGCATGCAAGGCGGGTCGACGAGCGGGCGGCGCCGTCAGGAGTCAGGAGAAACAACATGGGTGTGGGCATGCAGATCGCCTGCCTCGGATTCACGGGTTCCGCCGCGGTCGAAGCCGAAGCCGGCGCGCAACTGGTGCGGCTCGAACGGTTTCGCGCGCTGATCGGCGGCTGCCACCTTGCAATCGAATCGCGCGTGGCGGCCGACGGCGCGCGCACATACGACGTACGGCTCGACCTGGTCTCGCACGATGCGGCACTCAGGCCGCTGCCGCCGTGCATCGGCGACGACGTGGACGACGCGCTGCGCCGCGCGTTCGGTCAGGCCGAACAGGTGCTGATCGCGTGGCAGGCCGGTGGTGAAAGGGCCATGCTGACCGACGCCGCAACCGACGGCACGGCTCGGTGACGCACGGCGCGACGCATGACGCCGCGCGGACGATCCCGGTGCGTACTTCAGACCTGAATCAGCCCCGTATCAGACCCGCGCGAGCGCCTGCGCGTCGATGATGCGGACGCGCTTGCCGCGCGTTTCGACCACCGCATCGCGATGGAACCGCGAGAACATCCGGCTGACCGTTTCGAGCTTCATCCCGAGATAACACCCGATTTCCTCGCGCGTCATCCGCAGGTTGAATTCGGTCGCCGAATAACCGCGCGCCTCGAAGCGCGACGACAGGTTCAGCAGGAAGTGCGCGACGCGCTGTTCGGCCGACATCGTGCCGAGCAGCAGCATCTGGCTCGATTCGCGCACGATTTCGCTGCTCAGCATCTGGTAGAGGAAATGCTGCATCGGCTTGATCTCGCGGCACGCTGCTTCGAGCGCGCCGAACGGGATGATGCACACGACGCTGTCTTCCAGCGCGATCGCGTCGCAGCAGTGCTGGCCGCCGCCGATACCGTCCATTCCGAGCGTTTCACCGGCGATCTGGAACCCCGTCACGTGTTCGCGGCCGTCGCGATGCATCATCACCGTCTTGAACGAACCCGCGCGCACCGCATAGATGCTCTGGAACGGATCGTCGGTGCGGAACAATGCATCGCCCTGGCGAACGTGCCGGGTCGTGCAGATGATTGCGTCGAGACGGCCGTATTCGGCGGCCGTCAGGTGCGGCGGCAGGCACATCGAACGCATCGCGCAGACCGAGCAACGCGCGGCGGGGTGTTTGGTGGCGTCGGCGCGCGTCACCGCACGAAGCGGAATCGTCGGGCGGGGCGCGATAGGTACGTCGGCGGCGCAGGCGGTGGCTGTGGACATGAGTCACTCCGGCTCGTCAGGGGTGGTGCACGCGAGCGTGCACCAGGGATTCGATGACACGGCACGCGGCGTCGAATTCGACGGTCTTGTCGAAGAAGTAGTCGGCTCCGGCCGTCGCGCATGCCTCTCTGAATGCCGGTGCCGAATGATTCGTCAGCACGATCGTGACGATGCGCGGTGTGGCCTTCGACAGCATCCCGATCAGGTCGAGGCCGCTGCCGTCCGCGAGCCGCAGGTCGACGATCACCACGTCCGCCCGGCTGCTGCGGATCTGCGTCCACGCGTCCTGGCCGTCTTCCGCTTCGCCCACGACGGCGACGTCGCGGATCGCGCCGACGAGCAGCGCGATCCGCTGCCGGACGGCAACGGCGTGATCGACGAGAAACACCCTGAGCGGGGCGGGTGACAGGCTGGCATTCATGCCGGCAGTATCGTGTTGCGCCACCAAAAATGAAATCGGCCGAATTGGAAGTTGGTGTAGGCCGCTTCGACGTGTTGTAGGGCGTTTCCTACAACGCGTACGGGAAAGTACCGGGGCGCTCCGGATGTTGCGTGCCGCACCGGCGGCGCGCCCGCTGCCGGCGGGCTTTGCTGCCGGGTCAGCCGGCCTGGCGCGCGTCCAGCGCATCGCGTGCGGTACGGCACGCGGCGAGATCCCACGCGGCGCAGCCGACGCTCTTGAACAGCAGCGGTCCGCCGAGGGCGAACGCGCCGCTCAGCACGTCGGCGAGCGACGCGACCTGCTGCCAGTCGACCTGCGCGACGATCAGGTCGCCGGCCTCGTGGCGCGCGCCGACCGGATCGTCGACGACGAGCCGGCTGCCACGCACCGTGTTCGCGTCGATCTCGGCCGCATCCGCGGTGAACGCGCCGACGCCGACCACGAGCCGGCCTTCGCGCGCGGCGTCGCGGTAGACGGGCGTGCGGCTCGTCGTCAGCGTGACGACGACGTCGATCGCATCGGGAATCGCGTCGCCGTCGAGCGGTGCGAGCCGAGCCGCTTGCGCGCGGTGCGCGGCGCAGAAGGCGGCCGCGCTGTCGGCGCTGCTGCCGCGCACGTGAAGGCGCGCATCGGGAAAGATCGCCGCGAGCGCTTCCGCGTGATTGGCCGCCTGCTTGCCGGTGCCGATCAGCAGGATGTCGCGCGGCGCGGCGCCATGCAGCGCGTCGATGCCGAGCGCGGTGACGGCCGCCGTGCGGCGTCCGGTGACCGTCGGGCCGTCGAGCGCGAAACGCATCTCGCCGGTGGTCGCGTCGTACGCGGTCACCTGGCCGAGGATCGTCGGCAGCCCGCGCGCGCCGTTGCCGGGGCATACGTTCACGAGCTTGTGGGTGGCAAGGTCGCGCGCGCTCGACGGCATCGACAGCATCACGCCGCCGGCCTGCAGCGGCACGACCAGGCGCTCGGGGCTGACGATCTCGCCCGCCGCGTACTCGGCGACGGCTTGTCTGAGCGTGGCGAGCAGCGCCGGGTAGTCGAGCAGCGCGGCCGTATCGGCCGCATCGAAAACGGGAATCCGGGAAAGGGCGGTCATCGTGTACGTCGCAGGCGTCGGTGAGCGTGGGCGACGGGCGCATGACGCGCCCGCCAAGGGGCTGCCGGGTACGGTGATACAGGGCAGCGTGGATCGAATCTATACCACTTTCAGCCCCACCCGCAACCCGAGAAAGGAAGCAAAGGGGCGGTTTTGGTTCTAATATCTGTCCAGAAGGGTCGCCGTGGTCTCGATGTCTGCGCCGCTCCGGTATAGTGCGAACCCATTCCAAGTCCACGCCCGCGACCGGGCAGGAGCCAAACGATGATGTCTGCGCGTCCCGAATCACTCGAAGGCGGTTTCAGGCCGCTGCAGATCTACGAGCAGGTCGCCGAGAAGATCCGCGACGAGATTCGCGCGGGGCGCTACGCGGCCGATTCGCGGCTGCCGTCCGAGCGCGAGCTCGCGGTGCTGTTCCAGGTCGGCCGGCCGGCCGTGCGCGAGGCGCTCGGCGCACTGCAGAACGAAGGGCTCGTGTTCACGAAGCGCAATTCGGGCACCTATGTGGTTGCGTCGCCGCTCGACGTGCTCGCGGAGCGCGGCGACATGCGCGCGGCATCCGAAGCCGACTTCAGCCCGACGTCGACGCTCGACGTGCGGCTGATCCTGGAACCCGCGATTGCGCGTCTCGCGGCGTCGCACGGCCGCGGCGACCCGGGCGCCGAGCGCTATCTCGCGCAGATGGAAACCATCACCGACGTCGACGATCCGCACCAGCGCGCGCTGTGGAACGAGAGCGACCGGCTGTTTCACCGGCAGCTCGCGCTGATGACCGGCGACCCGCTGATCGTGAGGATCGCGGACGAGGTCGCGAAGACGATGGACCAGCCGTTATGGAAGCGCCTGAAGGACGACGGCATCTACGATGCGGGCCGGATCCGGCTCTACGTGTCCGAACACCGGCTGATCTACGAGGCGATCGTATCCGGCGACGCCGATGCGGCCGCGTTCTACGTCGAGCAGCATATCCGCCGCGTGCGGCGCGACATCGCGCCGAAGTGATGGGCACGGCCTCGTTCTGGTCTGAAATATGACCAGAATCGCGAAAATTATTTTGAAATTGCTTGCGATGTGACCACGCGTGTCCTACATTGGTTTCACACAAAACCAATCAGGAGACATCATGCGACACCTCGTTACCGCGCTCTCGGTGGCCGTTGCCGCCGGCGCGCTGACTTCCGCGCACGCGCAGGAAGTCGTGATGATCGGCCATTCGGCGCCGCTGACGGGCCCGCAGGCCGCGAACGGCAAGGACAATGAAAACGGCGCGCGCCTTGCCATCGACGAACTCAACAAGGCCGGCGTGAAGGTTGCCGGCAAGACCGTCACCTTCAAGCTGATTTCAGACGACGACCAGGCCGACCCGAAGGCCGGCGTGCAGGTCGCGCAGAACCTCGTCGACAAGGGCGTCGTCGCCGTGCTCGGCCCGTACAACTCGGGCGTCGCGATCCCGGCGTCACGCGTGTATTCGACTGCCGGCGTGCCGATCCTGCCGGTGGCGTCGAATCCGGCACTCACGAAGCAGGGCTTCAAGAACATCTTCCGGATCGGCGCGAGCGACGAACAGCTCGGCGGCACGATGGGCACGTTTGCCGCGAAGACGCTGAACGCGAAAACCGCGGCCGTCATCGACGATCGCACCGCGTACGGGCAGGGCGTTGCCGAGCAGTTCATGAACGTCGCGAAAGCGAACGGCATCAAGATCGTCGACCAGGAATTCACGAGCTCGTCGGCTACCGATTTCCTCGGCATTCTCACCAAGATCAAGGCCAGCAACCCCGACGTGATCTTCTTCGGCGGCTATGCGGCGCAGGGTGCGCCGATGGCCAAGCAGATGAAGCAGCGCGGGCTGCGCGCGAAGCTGCTCGGCGGCGACGGCATCTGCTCGGCCGACATGGGCAAGGTCGCGGGCGAAGCGGCGTCGATCGTCTACTGCGCGCAGGGCGGCGTCGCGCTCGAGAAGACGCCGGCCGGACGCGAATTCCTGAAGAAGTACCACGACACCTATCACACGGATCCGCAGGTCTACGGCGTCAACTACTACGACGGCGCGAAGCTGCTCGCCGACGCGATGGTCAAGGCCGGCACGACCACCGACAAGGCGAAGCTGATCGCGCAGCTCGCGAAGTCGAACTATGCGGGCGTCGCAGGCACCTATTCGTTCGACGCGAACGGCGACCTGAAGGGCGCGCCGACGACCGTCTACGTGATCCGCAACGGCCTGCCCGAGCCGTACGCGAAGTAACCGGCCAGCCTGCCACCGGACGGCGGCCTGGCCGCCGTCCTTCGTTTCAACGCATTCGATCGACCATGAAAATTTCCCGATCCCTTTCCACCGTCGAAGTCCATACGGGCGGCGAAGCGTTCCGCATCGTCACGAGCGGGCTGCCCCGTCTGCCGGGCGACACGATCGTCCAGCGCCGCGCATGGCTCAAGGAGAACGCCGACGAGATTCGCCGCGCGCTGATGTTCGAACCGCGCGGCCACGCCGACATGTACGGCGGCTACCTGACCGAGCCCGTGTCGCCGAACGCCGATTTCGGCGTGATCTTCGTGCACAACGAAGGCTACAGCGACCATTGCGGGCACGGCGTGATCGCGCTGTCGACCGCCGCGGTCGAACTCGGCTGGGTGCAGCGCACGGTGCCGGAAACGCGGGTCGGCATCGACGCGCCGTGCGGCTTCATCGAGGCCTTCGTCAAGTGGGACGGCGAGCATGCGGGGCCCGTGCGCTTCGTCAACGTGCCGTCGTTCATCTGGCGGCGCGACGTGTCGGTCGACACGCCGTCGTTCGGCACCGTGACCGGCGACATCGCGTATGGCGGCGCGTTCTACTTCTACGTCGACGGCGCGCCGTTCGACCTGCCGGTGCGCGAAGCGGCGGTGGAAAAGCTGATTCGCTTCGGCGCGGAAGTGAAGGCCGCCGCGAACGCGAAGTACCCGGTCGTACATCCGGAGATTCCGGAAATCAACCATATCTACGGCACGATCATCGCGAACGCGCCGCGCCATCCTGGCTCGACGCAAGCGAACTGCTGCGTGTTCGCGGATCGCGAGGTCGACCGCTCGCCGACGGGCTCCGGCACCGGCGGGCGCGTCGCGCAGCTGTACCAGCGCGGGTTGCTCGCGGCCGGCGACACGCTCGTCAACGAATCGATCGTCGGCACGATCTTCAAGGGGCGCGTGCTGCGCGAGACGACGGTCGGCGACATCCCGGCCGTGATCCCGGAAGTGGAGGGCAGCGCGCATATCTGCGGTTTCGCGAACTGGATCGTCGACGAGCGCGATCCGCTGACCTACGGTTTTCTCGTGCGCTGAGCATCGGCGCCGATCGGCCGCCTCGCGCGGCTTCCCGGTTGTTGTACCAGGCTTGGCGCGTCGCTCCCGTTGCGGGGCACGCGCCTTTTTTGCGTGCGAACGGTCGTGACACCGCGCCGTGCACGCCGACGCAAAGCCGCCACGGGCCGGCGGGCCGCGCGAGTTTTGGTACGATGCACCCTTTTCAGCCGAGCCCCACCCGCGTGAATCGCCGAAACGTGTCGTCAGTGCGTGAATTCTGTGCCAGATGGATCGCGCGCGCCCAACCCGTCGCGGCTGCCGCCGTCGCGAGGGTCAAGCCTCTCGCCGCCACCGCGTGGCACCATCTCCGTCATCCGACGCGCCGCGGCGCGCTGCTCACGGCCGCTGCCGTGCCGGCGCTGTTCGTGCTGTACGTGATCGTGCTGATCCCGTTCACGCCGGGCATCGGCGACATCCGCAAGGCGCGCGTCGACCAGCCCGCGCAGGTGCTGTCCGCCGACGGCAAGCTGCTGGCCGAATTCAAGCCGTCGAACCGCGAGTGGGTAGCGCTCAAGCAGATCTCGCCGCACATGGTCGACGCACTGATTGCGACCGAGGACCATCGCTTCTACGAGCATCACGGCCTCGACTGGAAACGCACGGCGTCGGCCGCGCTCCATACGTTCTCGGGCAGCCGCCAGGGCGGCTCGACGATCACCCAGCAGCTCGCGCGCAACCTGTATCCGGACGAGATCGGCCGCGCGCCGACGCTCACGCGCAAAGTGAAGGAGGCGATCACCGCGCTCAAGATCGAGGCCGTCTACAGCAAGGACCAGATCCTCGAGACCTACCTGAACACGGTGCCGTTCCTGTACAACGCGTACGGCGTCGAGATGGCCGCACGCACCTATTTCGACAAGTCGGCCGACGAGCTCGACGTGCTCGACAGCGCGACGCTCGTCGGGATGCTGAAGGGCAACAGCTACTACAACCCGGTGCTGAATCCCGAGCGCGCGCTGCAGCGGCGCAACACGGTGCTCGGCCAGATGGTGAAGTACGGCAAGCTGTCGGCGGCACAGTTCGCGCAGTTGCAGCGCCGGCCGCTGCGCATCGACTTCGAGCGTCAGAAGGAGCCGCCGGGGCCGGCGCCGCATTTCGCGCAGCAGTTGCGCAAATGGCTGATCGCGTGGGCCGACCGCAACGACTACAACATCTATTCGGACGGGTTGATCGTGCGCACGACGATCGACGCGCGGCTGCAGCAGATGGCGACGCAGGCGCTCACGCAGCAGGGCAATCAGCTGCAGGGCATTGCGAACAACGCATGGAGCGGCCGCGACGGCTGCGGCACCGACAACGAGGTGTTCCGCACCTTCATGCGCGAGTCGCCCGAGTACAAGGCCGCGCAGGACGCCGGCAAGGGCGACGCGGCCGCGATGAAACTGCTCGCGGCCGATCGCGGCTTCATGCGCGCGCTGTGCAAGGCGAAGACCGACGTGCAGGCCGGCTTCCTCGCGATCGATCCGCGCGACGGGCAGATCCGCGCATGGGTCGGCAGCCGCGACTTTACCAACGAGCCGTTCGATCACGTCGCGCAGGCGCGGCGCCAGCCGGGCTCGACGTTCAAGCCGTTCGTCTACGGCGCGGCGTTCGCGAGCGGGATGAAGCCGGAAGACACGTTCATCGACCAGCCGGTCGAGATCCCGCTGAAGGGCGGCGAGATCTGGCGACCGAACGACGACGTGCCGCCGACCGGTAAGCCAATGACGCTGCGCGATGCGGTCGCGCTGTCGCGCAACCGGATCACTGCGCAGGTGATGGAAAAGGTCGGGCCCGCGGCCGTCGCCCGGCTCGCGCGCGACATGGGCGTGCGCGAAAGCCCGCTCGAGCGCGTACCGTCGCTCGCGCTCGGCACGAGCCCGGTCACGCTGAAGGAGATGGTCGCGTCGTACGCGACGATCGCGAACGGCGGGCTGTATGTCGAACCGCAAATGGTGACGCGCATCGAAAACCGCCAGGGCGACGTGCTTGCCGAATACGCGCCGGCGCCGCCCGAGCGCGCGTTCGACGCCGAAACTGACAAGACGCTGCTCGACGTGATGCGCGATGTCGTGACGCGCGGCACGGGCGGCAGCATCCGCACGCGCTTCGGGATCCGTGGCGACGTGGCCGGCAAGACGGGCACGACGCAGGACAACGCGGACGGCTGGTTCATCCTGATGCAGCCCGGCCTCGTCGCCGGTGCGTGGGTCGGTTTCGACGACGGCCGCGTGACGCTGCGCAGCGATTACTGGGGGCAGGGCGCGCACAGCGCGCTGCCGATCGTCGGCGATTTCTTCCAGCGCGCGCAGCGCGCCCGGATCGTCGACACGAAGGCGAGATTCGATACCGAGCCGTCGCCCGGCTGGTTCGCGTCGCTGCGCGAGCGTGCGACCGACCTGTTCGACACGTGGTTCAGGTCCGAGCCGAAGAAGACGCCTATGCCCGTCAGGACGCAGCGTATCGAGCCGCCATCGGAAGCCGACGAAGGCGCAGCATCGGCCGCGTCGGCGGCATCGGCGCCCGAAGCGGCGTCCGGCGGCATCGTCGAGGAATGGATACCGGCGTCCGAAGTGGCCGCATCGGCCGCGGCACTGTCGGCGGGCGCATCGCAACCGCAGCCGGCACCGCCGCCGGCAGCCGGTGCGAGTACGACGAGCGGTGTCGGCACGGGCACCGGCGCCGCACCGGCAGCCGCACCTCCCGCCACGCCGGCCCAGCCGACCGCGCCGGTCGCTCCCGACACGACGGGCGCCTCGCAGTAACGACGCCGTTCAGATTTCGCGCGAAGCTGCCGTAATCAGGTTGTCACGACAGCTCGCGCGGTCGCTCCGCGCGCCTCTCCGATGCGGCTTCCCACCGACTACGTCGCGCTCGTGCGCGACGATCTCTCCGCCGGCGTTCCGCTCGGCGTCGATCTCTACGATGCCGACGGCGCCGCGCTGCTGCCGGCCGGCACGACACTGCGCGATGCGGCGCAGCATGCTTTCCTGTTCGATCATTTCCGGCCCGTGCGCGTGCGCGATGACGCCGATGCCGATCCGCGCGTGCATGGCGCGGTGCCGCCCGCCAGGCGCATGGGGTTGGCGGCCGGCGCCGCGATCGGCATCCGCCGCCGGGTCGGCACGACACGCACGCTGCAGCGCTGCCGGCTGATCGGGGTCGCCGCGTCGGGCGCGCTGTTCGTCGAACCGCAGCCGGCGGCCGTGCTCGAATTCGCGCGCGGCGACGACATCGAGGCGGTGGCGATCGGCCGGGCCGCGGTGTCCCGTTTCGGCGCGACGGTCGAGTCGGTGCAGGTGTCGGACGCCGCGCCGTTCATGATCCTGTCGCCGCCGGGCTTCGTCGACCGGCTGCGCACGCGCGCGGAGCCGCGCGTGCCGGCGCGGATCGCGGCCTGCTGCACGGGTGGAGCGGATGGCACGGAAAGCATCGGAATGGTGCACGACATCAGCCTGAGCGGGCTGTCGGTCGCGTTCGACCGGACCATCGCCGCGGCCGGCGAGCCGTTGCGCGTGCTGCTGCCGTACGAGGCGGGCGACCGCGTCGAATGGCTGGCGCTCGACGGCACGGTGCGGGCCGTGCATGCCGATCCGTCGGCGGCGGCGCTGACGCTTCATCACGCCGCATTCGGCGAGATCGGCGCCGACGACCTGGTCCGCCTCAAGGCACTGTTGTTCGACAGGCTGATGGCGGCGGCGGACATCGACCAATCGCGCTGACGCACGGGCAACGCGCGCCGGATGCCGTATCGCGGCATTCGGCACATGAGCGCCGATAATCATCTGATGAATGGGGTTATTCCCGCGCGATTGTGCTCTTCCCGTCAATAGTGAATTCGCGATTTAAGTATTTACCCTGATAGTCGCGCCTCCTAGACTTCTACTCATGCGCAACGACCCCGAGTCCGAAGCGCCTGACAAAACAATCCTGGAGGTAACGCATCATGAAATCGCTGATCAAGGCAGTTGCACTGGCCGCTCTCGTGGCCGCACCGGTTGTCTCGTTTGCCCAATCGAACCAGCAGCCGCTGACGCGCGCGCAAGTGCGCGCCGAACTGGTCCAGCTCGAAAAGGCCGGCTACAACCCGAACGACTGGATCAATTACCCGGAAAACATCCAGGCCGCCCAGGCAAAGATCGCCGCCGCGCAGAACACCGGCGCGCAAGCCGACGCAACGGGCTACGGCGCGAATGCAGCCGCGACGTCGCAGTCGGGCCAGCGCGTGGTCGTGCCGGCCGCCGCCGATCGTACGTCGGTGTACTTCGGCCACTAAGCCGGTGGCCGGATAGCGGCCTTCGGGGCCGCGGCCAAAGTGGTATCGAAAAGCCCGCGCTCGTAACGAGTGCGGGCTTTTTTTGCGTCGTCTCCATTGAGTGGCCCACCGTACATCCCGATCCAGGGATTCGACGTTTTAATACGACCGGAAATTAAAACGGGACCATGGGGGAATCATGCAAGTGTCTGCGCTTTCCTGGAGACAGGCGTTCTTGTGCGTGTGCGTGTCGATTTTCGTTGCGTGGCTGCCGTCGAGCGTCGCAGCGGCCGTCACGGCGTCTTATTCCGACATCGTGTCTGCGGACAGCGGGCAGTGCGTCGCGATCGCGGGCAACTCGGCCGCCCCCGGCGCGGGCGTCGTGCAGGTCTCGTGCGCGGGACAGGGCAATACGACGTGGTCGTTCGTGCCCGTCGGCGCGAATTATCACATCGTGTTGCAGGGCAGCGGCCTGTGCCTGAACGTGCCGGGCAGCTCGCGTGCCATCGGCACGCCGCTTATCCAGTATCCGTGCCAGGGCGACAACCTGACCAACGACCAGTGGACCATCACGGCCGTCGGCGCAAGCTACAGGATCGTGTCGGTCTTGAGCGGCATGTGCCTGAACGTCAACGGCGGCTCGCGCGCATCGGGCGCACAGTTGATCCAGTATCCGTGCCAGGGCGCGACCGCGCTGAACGACCAGTTCAACCTGTATCTGCCGGTCGCCGCATTCTCCAACATCGTGTCCGCGAGCAGCGGTCGTTGTCTGACGGTCAGCGGCAATTCGACCAATGCGGGCGCCGCGATCGTGCAGGGCGCGTGCTCGACCCAGAGCAACGCGGGCTGGTCGCTGCTGCCGGCCGGCAGCGGCTATCACGTCGTGTCCCAGCGCACCGGGCAGTGCCTGAACGTGTCGGGCGGCACGGGAGGGAGCGGCACGCCGGTGATCCAGTATCCGTGCCAAGGCGATGCGCAAACGAACGACCAGTGGACCGTCGCTGCCGCGTCAGGCTCGAACTACCGGCTGGTGTCGGTCGCGAGCGGCATGTGTGCGAACGTGAGCGGCGGCGCGCTCACGGACGGCGCTGCGCTGGTCCAGTACCCGTGCCAGGGTGCGACCGCGTTGAACGACCAGTTCACGCTTGGCCTGCCGCAGAGTTTCCCGGTTACGCTGCCGTCGGCGTGGAGTGCGGTCATCCCGCTGCCGGTCAATCCGATCGGCATTGCGAACGTGCCGAACGGCAAGCTCGTGATGTGGTCGTCGGACCAGACCTTCAGCTTCCAGAACGACGTCGGCAACACGGCTACGCAGACGCAGACAGCGCTGTTCGACCCCGCGACGAACCGGGCGACGCAATTCCTGGAGACGTCCGCGGGCTCGGACATGTTCTGCCCGGGCACTGCGATGCTGTCCGACGGCAGGTTGCTCGTGAACGGCGGCGACAGCAGTCCGAAGACGACGCTGTACGACTGGAACAGCAACACGTGGAGCGCATCGGCGACGATGAACATTCCGCGCGGCTATCAGGGCGACACACTGTTGTCGAATGGCTCGGTGCTGACGCTTGGCGGCTCGTGGAGCGGCGGCCAGGGCGGCAAGAGCGCAGAAGTCTGGAACGGCGCCAACTGGACGGTGCTGTCCGGCGTGCCGGAAACCGGTATCGTGGGTCCGGATCCGCAAGGCATCTATCGGGGCGATAACCACCTGTGGCTGTTCGCGCAGAGCAACGGCAGCGTGTTCCACGCCGGCCCGAGTGCGCAGATGAACTGGATCTCGACCAACGGCAGCGGCACGATCCAGTCAGCCGGCACGCGCGGCGCCGATCCTTACAGCATCAACGGCACGGCGTCGCTATACGACATCGGCAAGATCCTGAAGGCCGGTGGCGCGAAGTCGTACCAGCAGAACGGCAGCGCGTCGAGTTATGCATCGAATGCGGTCTACCAGATCGACATCACGCGCGGGCCGAGCCAGCCGGTCACGGTGCAACGCCTGAACGGGATGACCTACCAGCGCGCGTTCGCGAACAGCGTCATTCTGCCGGACGGCAGCATCGTGATGATCGGCGGCCAGAGCTTGCCGATGCCGTTCACCGACACCACGGCGATCATGGTTCCGGAGATCTGGAACCCGAAGACCCAGCGCTTCAATCTGCTGAAGCCGATGCAGACGCCACGCACCTATCACAGCACGGCGATCCTGCTGCCGGACGGCCGCGTGTTCGCGGGCGGCGGCGGGCAGTGCGGCACCGGTTGCGTGAACAATCACCTGAACGCGGAGATCCTCACGCCGCCCTATCTGCTCAATGCCGATGGCTCGCCGGCCGCGCGCCCCGCAATCGCGAGCGCGCCTTCGGCGACGAGTCGCGGCGCATCGATCGAGGTCGGGACGCGTGGTCCGGTCGCGTCATTCGTGCTGATGCGCCTGTCGTCGGTGACGCACACGACGAACAACGATCAACGCCGCATTCCGCTGTCCATCGTCAATGCGAGCGGGACATCGTACCGGCTCGCGATCCCGTCGGACGCCGGCGTGGTGCTGCCCGGCTATTACATGCTGTTCGCGCTCGACGCGAAGGGCGTGCCGAGCGTGTCGACGTCGTTGCAGATCTCGTGACGCCGCATCCGCGCTTCGGGCGGCGCGTGGCGGCGCGGCTGGCAGGCGCGTGCGTCGCCATGGTGATGTCCGGCGGGAGCGCCGCCGCGGCCGGCGATGCTGCCGCGCGCGGTCAGGCGCTCTTCGACGGCGCCGCGCCGCTGCAAGGGCGGCTGTCGACGCATCCGGACAGCCTGCCGCCGCCTGTGGTGCGCTGCGCGAACTGCCATGCGGCGGGCGCGGGGCCAGCCGTGCCGAACTCGCTTGCGCCGCGTCTCACGCACGACTGGCTGACTGCGCCGCGCGGCCGGCGCGGCGGCCCGCTGACGCGCTACGATCGCGACGCCTTCTGCGTGCTGTTGCGCACCGGCCTCGATCCTGCCTTTGTCCTCGTTAACGTCGCGATGCCGCGCTACACGCTCAATGAACGCGACTGCACTGCGCTCTGGCGATATTTGAACGGAGGCGGGGCATGAGCGCGCTCGACGAGCACGCCCGTCGGCGGCGCGCGTGGCTGACGGCGGCGCTCGCGCTCGCGGCGCTGCGACCCGGCCCGGCGCCCGCCGTGCCGATCGTCGGCTATCACGGCGGGCGCGTCACGCCGCCGGTACCGGTGCCGGACGTACCGGTACACACCGCAGACGGCCGCGCGACCCATTTGCACGCGCTGCTGAACGGCCGGGTGACGGCATTGCAGCTATTCTTCACCGGTTGTTCGTCGACCTGTCCTATCCAGGGCGCCGTGTTCCAGCGCGTGCAAGGATTGCTGGGGCCGCGCAGGCACCCCGACGTGCAGTTGCTGTCGCTCAGCATCAGTCCGCTCGAGGACACGCCCGCGCGGATGCGCGCGTGGCTCGCGCGCTTCGATGCGAGGCCGGGCTGGATCGCGGCCGCGCCGGAACTGCAGGATGTCGACGCATTGCAGGCGCTGTTTGGCGGCGGCCTCACAGGACTCGACAATCACAGTACGCAGGTCCAGGTGGTCGACCGCGCTGGCGCGCTGATCTGGCGGACCTACGAATTGCCGTCGGCCGAATCGGTCGCGGACATCTTGCGGCGTGCGTGAGCAGCGCGCCGAAGATGACACGCACTTGCGCGTCGTTGATCGTGCTCCGATTTTGCCGCCATGAAGCCGCGTCGATGGGCGGCGCGCTCGACTTCACCAGGCCGTGGGCGAGCTGCCAGGCGGCCCGTCCACGGGACGCATCGCGCCGGCCGACAATCTGCGCAGGCAAGGATCGCCGCCGCGCAGAACACCGGTGCACAAGGCGACTCGACGGGCTACGGCGCGAATGCAGCCGCGACGTCGCAGTCGGGCCTGCGCGTGGTCGTGCCGGCCGCCGCCAATCGAAATTCGGTGTACGTCGGCGGCCAGTAAGTCAGCCGGCGCCTGCGATGGCGCCCGGTTTGCCGCTTCCCCCGAAACCCGTGCACGGTATCCGTGTACGGGTTTTTCGTTTCTGCATGCACGAACGAGCCAGGGCGAGTGCGGTGCGCCCGCCTGCCGTCACGGCGCGGTACCCGTGCGGCGGGCACGAGTCGCGAGCACCGCCGCGACGCCACCGAGGATGGCGGCCGATGCGAGCCCGAGCCGCCAGGTCGGCTGTTCCGACAGGAACAGCACGGCGCCGCACGCGGCGATCGGCGGCACGGACAACTGGATTGCCGCGGCGCGCATGGCCGTGAGGTGCCGCAGCGCGGCATACCAGACGACGTAGCCGAGCCCCGATGTGAGCGCACCGGAAAGCACCGCAAGCGCGATGCCCGCCGGTGTCACGTGCATGCGGGTGGCGAGCGCGACGCTCAACGCGAGCGCGAGCGGTGCGGCACGCAGGAAGTTGCCGGCGGTCGCCGCGACCGGATCGCCAGGCTTCCGGCCGCGTATCGAATAGATGCCCCATGCAACGCCGGCGGCCGTCATCAGCGCGGCGCCTTGTGGCGTCGGCGCCGCGAGCCCCGGCGACACGAGATACAGCAGCCCGCCGAGCGCGACGCCGAACCCGGCCCAGCCCGCCGGGGCAAACCGTTCGCCGGCGCGCCATCCCGCCGCGAACATCGTCAGTTGCACCGCGCCGAACAGGATCAGCGCGCCGGTTGCGGCACTGACGGTCAGGTACGCGAACGAGAAGCACGCGACATAGGCGAACAACATCGCCGCCGCGGGCCAGTCCGCGGGCGGGGCGGGCCGTCGCGCACCCGCGCGCGCAACGATCGCGAGCATCAGCGCGCCCGACACGAGGCGCACGCTGCCGAAGCTGGCCGCGTCGATCCGCCCGGCCTGCAGCGCGAGTCGGCACAGCAGCGAATTTGACGCGAATGCGAGCATTGCGACTGACGTCAGCGCGGCAACCCGCACGCCTGGCCGCACGTGCAGCGCGAAGGCGGAGGCGGGCGGGCGCATCGCGGGCCTCACGCGTGGTTCGCGACGATCAGCACGGCCACGCCGAACAGCGCGACGCCGAGCGGCGCCGTGAGCTGCCGTCCCCACACCGCATTCTTTTCAATGGCCATCAGCGCGGCGAGCGACAGCATCCAGCCGAGACTGCCGGCGCCGACGACGAACATCAGCAGCATCAGCGCCCAGCAGCACCCGACGCAGAAGAGCCCGTGGCTTGCGCCCAGCGCAAACGCATGCCGCAACGGCGTGCGGCCGCGCCAGCGGCTGATCACGAAACCGAAAGGGGTGCGGCAACGGTCCAGACAGTGTTCCTTCAGCCGGCTGAACTGAAATGCGCCGGCGAGCGCGAACACGGCCGCGCCGATCAGCCAGCCGCGCCACGCGAGCGCCGGCACATGCGCGACGCCCATCAGCACCAGCGCATGGAGGCCGTGCGCGACGAGGCCGAATCCGCTCCACGCGACGACGTAGCCGACGCCGACGAGCGCGAGCAGGCGCGTCTGGTCCGGGCGGTTCGAGACGACGCGCGCGAACGCATCGAACAGCGACAGCGTCGTCGGCAGCATCATCGCCAGGATCATCAGCGTCCAGGCGGCCGCATCGAGCACGGCCGGCAGCCATAACGAGCCGCCCGGCAGCGCGCGACAAAGGGTGCTGAACGGGTCGGAGGCGGTACCGTCGCCGTGCTCGAGATAACGCCCGTACGGACTGCGTGTCCACGCCCACAGCGTGACCCACGCGAATGCAACGAGGCTCGCGAGCACGAGCGGGAACAGGCGCCGGTGCAGCGACGCTGCCATGGCCGTATCCGTGCGACCGCGATTCACGCGTCGAACAGGAACGTGCTCTGCAACGCGTTGTGATTCTTCAGATCGACGTCGATGCCGATCGCCGCATTCTTCGACCGGTAGACAGGCGCCTTGCCGACGAACACGGGTGCGCCGGGCACCGTCGAGAACACGGTGTCGGTCAGCGTCGTCTGCGCGCCGCTCGGGCCCAGGTACGGCTCGAGTTCCGCGTGATAGTCGGTGCCGATCGACAGCGTGCCGCGCGCGCCCTCGACGTCGAACCGGATCGGTGCGCGCTCGATCGACACCACCTTGCCGATCAGTTTCGCGAGTTCGGCGATCGGGCCGCCGGCCTGTCCCGTGTAGACCTTGAGGAGCGCCTGCTCCTGCTCGTCGGACGCCGTGTCGCTGACGTAGATCGCAGCCGTCCAGTTACCTTGGAGGATATTGCCCGGCACGCGGCACACCGCGGCGATCGTGTTACCGCCGACGTCGACGCCGTCGACCGTGCCCTTGTCGACATGCCAGGCGACGATGGTGTCGCACACGCCGAAATCCGGATCCTCGCCGATCCAGCACGGGCACAGTACGCGGCAGTTGCAGACTTCGAGCAGACGGCCTTCCAGGTGATAGCTCATGATTTCCTCCAGGGAGCGACGGCGATTGCGCGGTGCGCAGGGCAGAGGAAACCGGCTGACGAAACGTCATGCCCGCTCGACGGCACGAACGCGAAATGCGCGGAAGAATGCGCGGAAGCGGGACGGGATGGATGCGATAGCGCGGGCCTGAAGCGGCGTATCGATTTTCCAGTGTAGGCGCGCGCGGACGATATGCAAGCCGGCACGGGAGCGCGACGCCGGCTGACAAGCGAACGCGCGTGCGCTAGCATCGCGGACGGTGTGGCCGCGCGCCGAGGCGCGGCAGGGGCGTCAGGCTCCGCACCGGCTTCCACGACTTCAACGAACAACAAGGAGCATCCATGCGTGTCTTGACCGGTCTGCTGTGCTCGCTGGCGCTGGCGGCGAGCGTTGCCCATGCACAGGCGAATTGTGCGGACGCAACGGATCAGGCGACGATGACGTCATGTGCCGATCGCGCGTACAAGAAATCCGACGGGGAGCTGAACCGGACCTACCAGGCCGTCACCGCGCGCCTGCGCGATGCAAGGCCGCTTGCCGACAAACTCGTGAACGTGCAGCGCGCGTGGATCGCGTACCGCGATGCCGAATGCAGTTTCTCCAGCGCGAATGCAGAGGGCGGCAGCGTATACCCGATGGTCGTATCGACCTGCCTCGACGATCTGACGAAAGCGCGCACCGAAACGCTGAAGGGCTATCTGTCCTGCGAGGAAGGCGATCTCGCGTGCCCGGTGCCCGGCAAGTAACATGCACCGCTTGACCGGCCGCATGCCGCGCGGTCGGTCAAGCCCGCCATCCGCTGCCAGAGTCGTCCGTTACACGTCGTCCGTTTCGTCGAGCAGCTTGTGCCGCATCGCGTAACGCACCAGCGCCGCTTCGTGCGGCATCTGCATCTTTTCCAGGATCCGTGTCTTGTAGGTGCTGACCGTTTTCGCGCTCACGCACAGCGCCTGCGCGATCTCGGTCAGCGTCTGGCCGGCGGCGATCCGCCGGAACACGTCGAATTCGCGATCGGACAGCCGCTGGTGCGGCAGCGTCTCGGCCGGCTCGTTCAGGCTCTGCGCGAACTGCTCGGCCATCGCGAGGCTCACGTAGACGCCGCCCGACGCCACCTTCGTGACCGCACCGACCAGCTCGGCGCTGGCGCTTTCCTTCGTCAGATAGCCTGACGCGCCCGCGCGGAACGCACGCACCGCGTATTGCTGCTCCGCGTGCATCGTCAGCACGAGCACCCGCAGCGCGGGCTTCTCGTCCTTGATCTGCTTGATCAGTTCGACGCCGTTGCGGCCGGGCATCGACAGGTCGAGCACGAGCACCTGCGCGGGCGTCGAGCGCACGAGCGCGATCGTCGACGGGCCGTCGCAGGCTTCGCCGGCCACCTCGAATCCGGTGGCGTTCTGGAGAATGTGCCGCAGACCGTCGCGCACGAGCGTATGGTCGTCGGCAATGAGCACCGTGATCATGTGATGAGAGTTTCCTGTTGAACGGTACTGAGCGGGAACGCGACGGTAATCGAGAAACCGCGCGCGAGCGCGGTATCGATCGTCACGGTACCACCGAGCATGTGTGCGCGTTCGCGAATGCCGATCAGGCCGAACGATTTGTCCTCGTGAGCCGGGCCGCCGGGCGCCGCGCCGCGGCCGTTGTCCGCGACACGCAGCACGCAGAAGCCGTCCTCGATATCGAGCCGCAACGCGACGCGCGTCGCATCCGCGTGGCGCGCGACGTTCGTCAGCGCTTCCTGGACGATGCGGAACAGCGTGGTCGCGCCCGCGCTGGTGAACGTGAGGCCGCCCGTTTCGACGTGACGCTCGACATCGATCCCGTAGCGGTTCGTGAAATCGTTCGCGAGCCATTCGATCGCGGGCACGAGGCCGAGATCGTCGAGCATCACGGGGCGCAGGTCGGCCGCGATGCGCCGCACCGATGCGACTGTCGCATCGATCAGCCGCCGCATGCCCTGCAGGTGCGACAGCATGCCCGCGTCGGGCTGCGCGCGGCCGGGCACGCGCAACTGCTGCTCGACGACCGACAGGTCCATCTTCAGCGCGGTGAGCTGCTGGCCGAGGTCGTCGTGCAGTTCGCGCGCGATGCGCGTCTTTTCCTCTTCGCGCACGTTCTGCAGGTTCGCCGACAGTTCACGCAATTCCTGGCGCGACTGCTTCAGCGCGTTCTCGGCGCGCAGCCGCTCGGTGATGTCGCGCAGCATCACCGTATAGAGCTTGCCCGACGCGTCGCGGATCTGCGAGATCGACGCCTCGATCGGGAATTCCTCGCCGTTGGCGCGCAGCCCGAACAGCACGCGCTGGCGGCCCATCTGCCGCTCCGAAACCCCCGTCACGCCGAACTGGTCGACGTGCTTCGCGTGCGCGGCACGGAACCGTTCGGGGATGAAGCGCGACAACGGCGCGCCGATCGCCTCCATCGCGGATACGCCGAACACCTGCTCGGCCATCGGATTGAAGATCACGACCGTCTGCTTTTCGTCGATCGTGATGATCGCTTCCATCGACGAACGGATAATGCCCATCATCCGCGCCTCGTTGAGGATGCCGCGGCTGCTCGCGCCGGAATCGGCCGTGGCGCCGGACCGGCTGCGCACCAGCGCATGGACGAGCGCCGCGAATGCGAACGACGCGATCAGCCCGGCCGCCAGCACGGTGCCGGCCGCGCGTTGCGCACCGGTTGCGCTCGGGCGGCCGTCAGCGGAATAGGCGAGCGTCAGCATGGTGCCGCCGAAATTCAGCACCTCGATGCGCCGCAGCAGGTCGGGCGAAGCCGACGCCTCGTCGGTCGTCGTTTCGACACTGACGATCGCGCGCGAATCGCCGCCGGCGGTCATCCACAGGTCGATCCCGCGTTCCGCGTCGAGCGCACGCTCGACCAGGCGCCGCGGGCTCAACGCCGCGAACAGCACGCCGTCGGCGCCGGCTTCGCGCGTGCCGGACGGCGTGGCTGCCGCATGCGGCGACGCGGTCACGGGCAGGAACAGCGTGAGGGTGCGCGCGTCGCGGGACGCGTCGTCGTCGGCCGGGTGGACGCCAAGTGCGATATCGCCGGTCTGCAGCGCGCGCGCGAGCGGCGCGGCGTCGGAAGCAGCGAAGCGCACGACGGGCGAGTTCGATACGGGCGCGCTGAGCGTTGCGACCGCGAGCGGGCTGGCCGGCATCGGGTTCGCGCCGGCGAGGGCGCTGCGCGTGGCGGGCGGCAACGGCGCATAGCCGAGCTGCCGGATCGGCGAACGGCCGCTGTCGAGAGCGAGCGTCTCCGCATAACGACGCCATTGTTCCCGCGTCATGTCCGGCACGAGGCCGAACGCGCCGCGCGCACTTTCGAGCACGGCGACGCCGGACTGCAGTTCGTGGCGCAGCATCGCGGTCACGTGCGCCGTGCGGCGTTCGAAGCGCGTATGGACGGCGCTTTGCCACTGCCCGCGCACCAGCAGCGCGACGCCGAGCGACAGCACCGCGCCGGCAAACAGCGCAACGACGCCGGCCGCGAGCGGCTGGCGTAACATGGTCTGGAGGCGCGTGTGCTCTCGGGCATCACGCGTCGGGGTTCCACCGGCGGTCATTCAATGGCCATTCAGTTGTCGGGGCCCTTGGCACTCGGGCAGCGCGGCAAAACCGGGCAAAACTCGCACCGGCTGCGTGCAACGTCTATTTTCAAGATGAAATTGTGCGCGTTTTACACGTTTTATGTAATAGGGTCACCTGAAAATGCGGCAAACGGCGCGGAGCAGCGGGCACGCCGGCCGCGCTTGACGCGCGTCAACGAGTGCGTCGACACGTGGAGCAGACTGTTCGGCAGGCAAGCCGGCACCGGGCCGGCTTGCGGTAACGGGCCGCCGTTGCGCGATGCGCGGCGCGTGCCCGGTCGGAGGGACGGACCATGTACAAGCGGATTTTCGTCGGGCTAGACGGCAGCCCGAATGCGCGTCTCGCGCTGAACGAGGCAATCCGGATCGCGGCGGCGTCCGGCGGCGAGGTCACCTGCGCGTATGTCGTCGAGCATCGGCCGCAGCTCGTCGACGTCGATGCGGGCTTCGCGGCCGAGCGCGACGGCGATGCGGCCGCGACCGCTGCCGCGACGCCAGTGCTCGACGACGCGAAAGCGGTGCTCGCGCAGCAACACGTGCCGGGCACCGTGCGAGCGCTCGACGCGTACGGCGAAGACATCGCGACGGTACTGATGCGTACGGCGGCCGAAACCGACGCCGACCTGATCGTGATGGGCACGAGCGGGCGGCACGGCCTGCGCCGTCTGCTGCTCGGCAGCGTCGCGGAATCGCTGCTGCGCGCAGCCGACCGGCCCGTGCTGCTGGTGCGGCACAACGAGCCGGGCACGCCGGCGGCCGCGTGATGCACGCGGTGCCGCGCTGACGCTTGAGCGGTTGCGGTTGCCGGCAGGAGACTGCCGCGCGCCTTTGCCGGATGCCTGCCAGCTGGAACGTGCGACGCGCTGATCGGCGCGGCGCGCGTGAGTTCGCCCGTCGCGTTCGACGCGTGCGTCGTCCGGACGAGGGCGCCCGGGACGGCCTCCGCATGCCCGCCATTGCATGCCCACGGTTGCATCCCGACACGCAGTTCTGGCAGCATCGACCGTGTCCGCTTCCTCGCCGCGCGCATGGCCCGGCGATCGACGCAGCGGTATCCGGCGGCACCCGGTCGCATCCGCGATGAACCGGGCCGTACGCCGGATGCCGGTTTCTCACCTTATCGACGTCATCCGCCATGCCCATTTCCGCCACCGACCTGATCCGCCAGTTCGACCTGCAGCCGCACCCCGAGGGCGGCTATTTCCGCGAGACCTATCGCGCGACCGATTCGGTCGTGCGTCCGGCCGACGGCGCGCCGCGCGCCGCATCGACCGCGATCTACTACCTGCTGTGCGATGGCGCCTATTCGTCGTGGCACCGGATCCGGTCCGACGAGGTCTGGCATTTCTACGCGGGCGATCCGCTCGAGGTGTGGGTGCTCGACGAGCGCGATGGGCTGACGATCCACCGGCTCGGCAACCCGCTCACGCATCCGGGCACCGTGTTCCAGACGGTCGTGCCGGCCGGACGCTGGTTCGGCGCGCGCTGCGCGTCGCCGGAGCACGTCGCACTCGTCGGCTGCACGGTTGCACCGGGCTTCGAGTTCGCGGAATTCGAGCTGGCCGACGCGGCCATGCTGACTGTTGCGTTTCCCGACTACGCGGAACACGTCGCAAGGCTCGCGCATCGCCCTGACGCGTGATTGTCAAAGCGGTGCAACCGTCGGCCCGAAGCCCTCGCCGATGGCGTGTGTTCCGCGCGATCCCGGCCAAACCCGTTTAGAATGCCCGTGATGCACAAGGCCTGCTGCGGACGTGCCGCAGCGGCCGTTGCACAGCCGGTCCGACGGCCCCCGTCGCGCGGCCCGCATGTCTTCCAGGAGCGCCGCCGTGTGGCACTTTCCCATTGCAATTCCATCGTCGCTCGGCCCGTGGGCCGTGTTCGCGAGCGTGTTGATCACGCAGCTCGGCGTGCCGGTGCCGGCCGTGCCGATGCTGATTCTCGGCGGCACGATGGCGGCAATGGGGCAGGCGTCGTGGGCCAGCATGTTCGCGGCGGCGATCGGCGCGACGATGCTCGCCGATTCGCTGTGGTTCTTCATGGGCCGCACGCGCGGCCGGCGCCTGCTGAACGGCCTCGTGCGCTTCTCGCTGTCGCTCGACACCACGCTGCGCTTCGCGCGTAACGTATTCGAAAGATACGGCGCGCCGCTGCTCGTGCTGTCCAAATTCCTGCCGGGCCTCGGCCTCGTGTCGGCGCCGCTGCTCGGCACGACTGCAATCGGCGTCGGCGTATTCCTGTTCTGGGATCTGGCCGGCGCGTCGCTGTGGGCCGCGTTCTGGCTCGTCGGCGGCGCGGCCATTCACGACCAGATCGTCCAGTTCGTGCTGTGGGTGCGCGCGAGCGGCGGCACGATCCTCGACGCGTTCCTCGCGATCTTCATCACGTTCCTGCTGTACCGCTGGGTGCGCCGCGTGCAGTTCCGCCGCTATCTTGCGCAGGTGCGCATCTCGCCGCCGCAGCTCGTCGAGATGATGACGTCGGACGAACCGCCGCTGATCTTCGACGCGCGGCCGCGCGCGATCCGCGAGCGCGAGCCGTACCGGATCGCCGGCGCGGTGCCGGTCGATCTCGATTCGCCGGACCTGCTCGACCCGGAATTGCTGAAACGGCCGATCGTCGTCTATTGCGTGTGCCCGAACGAGGCGACCGCGAAGCGCCTGATCGCGAAGATGCAGCGCAAGAAGATGATCCACAACATCCGGGCGCTGAAGGGCGGCCTCGATGCATGGGAGAAGCACGGCTATCCGGTCGAGCCGATGCCGGCCGATCTCGATTCGTCGCGCTATTTCGTGCGTCCCGAACACGGCACGCTCGAAGGCGAATATACGGTGCGCGCGACGCTGTCGAAGTGATGCTGGGATGTCGCTCCCAATGGAAAGTGTCCAAATGGTGCACCTAATTCGGGGCAGGTGACGAACCAGCATTGCCACCTCCCAGTGGGGAAGGCCATCGTTCGAAGCGATGCTCGGTGTTGGGCCGCATGCTGCAATTGCGATACGACATGGCGCGGCGTTGGGCATGCTCGCAAGGGCGGTTCCGTCGGTCTACTTCGCGACGTTGTCTCGGCTGATCAGGCAGGAGTTGTGCTCCCGCACAGTTCAATCAACCCTGACTCAAGCGCTGCCCGTGCGTAGTGGCGGTTGAGAAGCGCACGCCACGCGGCCGCACTTTGTCTTGGCCGCTCAGCGTCAACGTTTGTCGAGTCGGCAAATATTCCTCAGACTTTAGGTAGAATTGCGCCAGAGCGACCTTGCGTCGCCGCTGGCTGGCCGTCGTTGTGTCGTTTCTCTGACGGTAGTCGAACCTGAGAGAAGGACGACAAGAAATGGGGTTTAAACCACCCGCACCCGGGGATTTGAAAAGTCGCGACCTGTACGAGGCCGTCCATCGCGGCTTGTTGCAGCACGACCGGCTGTTGATGCTGGATACGCCGCTCGGCAAGAACGCGTTGACCCCGTTGCGGGCGCGCGGATCATCCGGGATTGGCGGTGATTATCATTGGACTGTAGATGTCGCGTCTCTGCGCGACGATACGGCGCTGCTGTCGCTGATGCATCAGCCAGTCACCCTGTGGATTCAACAGCGTACGGCTCCCTTTGCCGATTCGGTCTATCGACCCGTGCACGGTTTTGTGCATCAGGTCGGATATTTGGGCGGTGACGGTAGCGTATCAACGTACCAGCTCGAATTTTCCTCCGCCCTGATTTTCTTGAGCAAGACCCACAATGACGAGGGGTGGCTCGAAAAGGACGCGCGCGAAATCGTTTCCGACGTGTTCAATCGATATCCGCAACTCCAAGGGCGGTTCCGTTTCGATCTGTCGCGCGAACCTGCCGTGCGCTCATGGTGCCGTCAAAGCGAATCCGATCTTCATTTCGTGCACCGCCATCTTGAAGATGAAGGCTGGTACTTCTATTGGCTGCACGAGGCGACGAAAGAGGGGGAGCCGCCGAACACTACGCTCGTCATTCTCGACCGCGTATCGTCGCTGCCGGAAGCGAAACCGGCGGAATACTATCGCGGCAACACCGATCACGAAGCGGACGGGTTCACGCAATGGGCGATCAGGCAGACGATGCAGAGTCTGCGTTACATGTCGCGTGCGTTCGACTACAAGCGACCGACGTCCCATTTCCAGACGGACAGCGCGCTGCAATCTACGACCTACGCAACGGACGGCGGTCGGCAGTCGGATTCGCGCAGCATCCCTGTTGCACCGATGACGGTTTACCAGCCGACCGCGTACGGCTATCCCGATTCGGACAGCGGCGAGGCCCGCGCGCGTCGGCGTGTTGAGGGGTGGGATTCGCGGGCACGCAGATATTTCGGTGTTGGAGGTCTGCGATGGCTCGATGCCGGATTGAGGTTCACGCTGAACAACCATCCACGCCATCCCGACAGCGATCCGAAGAAGCGGGAATTTCTCGTCATCGAGGCGCGTTGGTATATCGAAAACAACGTGTCGATTGGTCAACAGGCGACGGAATATCCTCTCAGTCTGCGTGCGACGCTGGCCGAGCAACAGGCGATACACGGAGCGCGTTTCAAGACACCGGAACACCCGCAAGACGGGACAGCCGGATTTTTCGCCATCGAGGTTGAGGCACAAGAGGCGAGCGTCGAATATCGCAGTCCGCTCGCCCATCCTAAGCCGACCATGACCATCGAGCACGCGATCGTCGTGACGCAGCAAGGATCGGAAGCGTGGACGAACGAGCGGAACCAGGTACGCGTGCATTTCGCATGGGACCGCAAGAACCCGGATGGCACGTTTGCATCGTCGCCGCTGCTGTCGACCATGCAGGCCGATACGGGGAACGGCTACGGATCGGTACACGTGCCACGGGCCGGTGAATGGGTTTTAATTGCCTATTGGGCAAACGATTGCGACAAGCCGTTTATCTTGGGTCGCGTCAACGGCGGCACGACGCCTTCTCAATGGCATTCGAATGTCCTGCTGTCGGGTTTCCAGTCGCAGGGGTTCGGCGGTACCGGCGCGTTCAATTCGTTCGTCCATGATGACGCCACGAATCAAAGCGGTACGCGGCTCGTCAGCTACACCGGCAGCAGCTACGCATCGATCGCGCAGGGCTATTTGATTCAGCAGAGCGGAAACACACGCGGACGATATCTCGGCTCGGGATTGCTGTTGCACGCTGACCATTACGCGTCGGTGCGCGGCAGCCGGGGCGTCTCGATCAGTGCGCATCCCGTGTCGCGCGACAGTGATCAACTTGACGTTGACGAAGCGCGCGAGCAGCTTACGCGCTCAAAAGACCTGCTCGGCAGTATTTCGGATGCGAGTGAACAGCACCAGGCCGAGAGCCTGAAATCCGGCGTCGATGCGCTGGCGACGTTCACCGATGCGACGAAGCAATCCGCATCCGGCGAAGCGTCAGGAGGTCGTACAGCGGGCGGCGGCACGGGTAACGCGAACGCGTTCGCAGCACCGCTGTTGTTGCTCGGCAGTCCGGCCGGTATCGGCCTGTCCACACATCAGTCGCTCCATGCCAGTGCAGACCAACAGGCGAACTGGATTAGCGGACAGGACTCGTATCTCGCGGCGGGCGGATCGATGCACGCGGCGGCGATTGAACATCTAAGCCTGTTCGCTCGCAATCAGGGCATCAAAGCCGTTGCGGGTAAAGGCAAGGTCGAAATACAGGCACAGGACAGCGATCTGGAAATGATCGCGCAGCAACTTGTGAAACTGTTGTCGGTGGCCGGACGGATGGAAATCGCGGCCGATCAGGAGCTAGTCCTGTACTGCGGCGGTGCAACGATTCGCGTTAAGGGTGGCAACGTCTCGATACATGCCCCGGGCAACGTTGACTTCAAGGGCGCGTCGTTCAGCTTCGCAGGACCGGTCAGTGAGTCGTACGCAATGCCGCAGTTCAAGCCGTCGTATCAGGCGCAATACGTCCTGAAAAACGAGGCGGACGGCACGCCGATGATTCGACACGCCTACGAACTGAAGCTTCCATCAGGCCGGACAGTACTCGGCCACACGAACGATCTTGGCGAGACAGTGCCGGTCTTTACGCCGAATGCACAGAGTGTGAGCCTCAAGGCGTTCAAGCAGGAAAAGCAGGATGTCGAGCCGTGGAAGTATGCAGGCGGTGGGGAACCTGACATTTGGGCCGATTACCTGAAGGTTGACCCCGACGAGCGCACGTGAGCGCCGACGATACCAGGAGAACATAATGGGCGGATCACTTCAACCGGCGGGCGCGTGCGAGACGATCAAAGAGCGTGTACCTGAATACGCGCTTCTACCGCCAGACGCAAAGGGGTACTTGCGGGAGAAGGTTGAGAAGGCGCTAAAAACGGCGAAATACATTCCCGTGAAGTTGCGCGATGGGTCGATCGTTCACCGGTTGCTCATGCAGTCCGCGATGAGTGTGCCGATGATGATCGAGGAAGAGTTCAAGTGGAAGTGGCTATTCAAGTACAAGGCTGAAGTGAGCTTCGACATGATGCCGTTCTTCGCGACAGGCGGCGTTGCCGCTCCGATTCCCTTCTTGAGTAATGAAAAGCCCCACGGGACAGAGCGTCGTCGAAGCCGGAACCCGTTTCCGCCCGGAGCGAAGGTAGGTGCTCTTCGGCGACCCGACGTGATCATTGTGGAAAGTGAGGCGATTCTCTGGCCCGGGCGTGGAACGGTCGATCGCGAAGGCGGGCATCATGCCAACAATATGTTGCGATTGGTCGAAGTCAAATTCCCGGGTGACAATTGGGGGCCGGGGCAAGAGGAAGCTTACCGGGCGATTTCCGGCGACTTCAAAAACCGCATGACCGTTATTGATGTGACTGACTGCAATGGGGACTTGCAGAAAATCCCTAAGCCCGCGCCCATTCCTGCACCGAAAACCGAAGATGAGAAGGAGCGACAACGCGTACCCATTCGTAGCGTTCCCGCTGTTCCGCATCACGTCTGGTATGAGGACTGGTGGCAAAAGGCACATGAGTACGGCAAGGACATTGAGCAGGCTGTTGCCCCGGTTTGGGATGCCGTTCAACGTGGATATTCTTACGTGTCCGCTGAGACTAGTGCCTTCCTGCATCAGCATGCGGCGTGGATGTTTACCGCCGGTCAGTGGGTTGCCGACAAGGCGCATGGTGCTTGGGTTTGGGTGGATGAGAAAGGGCACGAGCTATTTCGCTATACGGCGGCGCAGTTGAAGGGCGGATGGGAAGCAATTGTGCAAATGACCGATATGACGTGGGATGTGCTCACGCATATCGATTGGGCGCAGGTCGGTGTGACGTTGCTGAAAGGGGCTGCGGTCGCAGTAGCCATTGTCGTCGGCGTCGCGATCGTCATCCTGCTGTTGCCTGAGTTGATTGCGATTTTCGCTGCTCTGTGTGCGATTATCGCAACTGGTGCAGAGGCCGCTGCTGCACTGGCTGCAACCCTTGGGGTAGTGCTTGGAGGTGGGAGTGCAGTCGCAGCGCTGTCCGCAAGCTGACTGAATTCATGTGCGACTGATCAATTAACGTTCCGGTTATGACTTTGAGCGATTCGAAACCTGTCTTGACACCGTTGCAGGCTCTTTCCCTCTATCAGGAAGATTTGAGCGTGCGCCTAGCCGACAACTCGATGGGTGTGTTGCCGGGTGTCATCGGTACGGTGTTCTTTGAGCGTGGCTCGCAACCTGAGGTACGGCAAGCGATCCTTGACTGCTTTGACCGCTTTGACGAAATGTTCGGCGAGCATCTGAAGGGGGGGAAGGATGCCGACCTTGGAAAATTCACGACGCGAAATGCAAAGGGTGTTGAGAAGATACGCCGTGCAATTTCCGATACACCGTCATATATGCAAGTCAGCGTGTTGCGTTCCAGTGCAACCGACCAAGACACAGCTGCGGAATACAATATCGGGGTGCTAACCGGGACGGCACTCCAAGAAGACTATGTTTCGCCCACCGGACGATTGAGAGTGCCTAAGGGACGGGAGACGGGTCTATCGCATTTGAAATTCAATGTGCCGATGAACTTGGTCACTACCGACGAAGGCGTCGCGAAGTACGAGGAATTTCTGCGTTATGCGTGTAACAAGCTCGTAGTGCGTGGAGGCTATGGCGGGCTTGCGCCTGTTCTTGCGTATAGCTACCACCGATATATGCCGCAAGAATGGGCACTTGCGGAACGTTTCAGCGGGTTAGACATTGACAGTACCGCGCACCTGCAGAAGCAAGAGTACGACCCGGTGTCCTACGAAGGTGAATCCAAGGACGATCTAACCGCCTCCTATGATCATCTGCATCCCGGCGCGAAAGTTGGTCGGTGGGGCTTCATCAAGGGTGTGAATTGGTACACGATCCTAGGTGAACTGTTCATCGAGCGTTTGGGGGGCGAGGCGGCGATTCGGGAAAAGCTTGATCGCCCCGACATTCATATCGAGCGCGCGAATGCATGCCTGATGGTTCGTGCTGGCGACTTCCCGCGCCTCGGCGCTCCTGAAGAGGGCTTGCCTGAGCCGTACGTGTTCGTGAACAGCGCCTTGCGTATGTTGCGCGATCCGAAGCCTGATGCGCTGCATACCTACATCCCCGATCTTCCGAGCGCAGATATGAGAAATGCGCGGAAGTGGGTAGCCCGTTTCGATTTGTCTGAGGCTCCGCCGATTCCTGAGCCGCCGACTATCGTCCCACTGCCAGTGAATCGCGAACCGGCCCGCCAAAGTGTGCGGGGCGGCAGTGCATGCCCGGAAGCGGGGTGGTGGCATACGCCAGCTAAGGCAGGAAGCCGTCGCTATTTCGAAGCAGGCGAAATCATGCCGGTGATCGAGGGCAGTTCTTGGGGTACGACGAACTGGCACTGGTCGCCAACTGAGAAGCAAGACGGATAAAACCGACCATGACGAGATTCCTGGTTCTCGACGGCGACCATACGACGGTTGCAGGAACGGTCCAAGCCAAGGCGACGCCGTTCGCACTCGACGGTAGGTACATCGCGCATGAGGATGACGATGTGTTTTGCCCGGTGTGCAAGACGATCGGCAAGATTCAATGTGTCGGCCCGCGAATTCCGATGACAGGGCCGGACGGTCGCCGCGTAGCGTTGAGTGACGATCTGTGCGTTTGCACGTGTCCGGTGCCGCCGTTACTCATCCCATCGCAGCACGTCATGTCAGTCGATGTGTGATGTTGATTGTGTTGATGGCGCATCGCATTATGATTGGAAAAATGGAGTCACATAGCGGCATAAGGTAATTCGGGATACCGCAATTAACTAAATTTGTGGGGTGTGGCGTGATTATCGAAACGATTGTCAATTCCCTGGGAACGGTTAGCACTGTCATCGCGATTGTCACTGGAGTTGGTGGCGTCATCATGCTATTCAAAAATTACCGCTCCGGAAGCCAGATTTTTTCTCAAGGACGCACGAAGCGATTATATGAAATAATGAAGATGAAGGATCAGGGTTGGCGTGTAATCTCATCTGGCGCGCTACAACTCGCAGTTAAAGAGGCGTATGGGATGCAATTGAGTGGGGATGAAATTAGATTTGTATTCGAGCGAGATAACGCGCTCACCTTATTTCGCTCGCTGGAATATGCTGGTAAATATGTGAAATTTTGCCCCGAAGAAGGAGGTTACAAGGATAATCGCTTTAAGTGGCTTAAGAGATTTACGGTGGGGCAAAATTTTTGGGCATTCCTATTTCTGTCTCTACTGATTTATTTTGTCACATTTCTCACGCTACCTGATTCGAGAGCAATCCATCCGGTTGCGGCTGTGACGCTCATGCTTCTCGGATCGGGTTCCACTTTTGTTCTGATGTTTCTGGCTAGAGGGGCGAAATCCGCAAGCGCCTTGATGAACGTCAATAAAAAATTTCCTCTGCCGAAATATGGGTATGGCTCGGAATCACGTTTGACCGAAAAGCGCAGCATCAAACTATCGAATCGCCCTCACAATGATGCTATGAGGCGGACGAAATCCTCTAACGGTGCAGCGATGCGACCTCGTAACCGAACCAATCACTCGACTCTGCGAAATGAATCTGAAGTGGTTTGATTGCACGCTGTCTGACATGCACGGCGTTACCGCTAAGGTAGGCTACAAGATTGTTCTAGCGCTTTCCTTGCAGGGGAGTTTCGGGGGCAGATAAATCAAGGCGGCGTCCAGCCCAAATATACGAGCAAATTGAAATCTGAGGATTTTTCGATGGGTTTGTTCTCGAAACTACGAGAAGCAGTGCTAGGTGGCTCAAAAAATCCATGGAGACTATCTCCATGCCCGAAGTCGCGTCAATGGAGAAACCGCGTAGTAGTGGGCAACGCATGGTGCGTAATGCCGTCGTGCGGGACGATTGGTCGACAGTAACGCAGCCCGACTTCTTTGGCCGGGCATATCAGTCTCCGAGCAAGCACTGGATTGTTGGCTGCAACGATTCCGATGGCGTTAGCAGGGGCGGATACCGGGAGAGCGGTTGACCTGAGTAACCGTGTTGAATGTCAAGCTGTGAGAGGTTGATTTTGAGCATTCAGGTGGTTACGGGCGATGGCATTTAGGTGCGTGATGAGCTTGCGCATGCAGGCAATCAAGGCCACTTTCTTGAGTTTGCCTGCGGCAACCAAACGTTCGTAGAAAGCGCGGACGGCCGGATTGAATCGAGTCGCGGTGAGCGTCGCCATGTACAGCGCACGTCGTACCTCAAAGCGCCCGCCGGCGATGCGTCTACGGCCTCTGATGGAACCAGAGTCCTTGGCATAAGGTGCCACGCCGACCAAGGCGCAGATTTGGCGCCGATTGAGATGACCCAGTTCAGGCAATTCCGCAATCAAGGTTGTCGCGGCGACACGGCCCACGCCCGCCACGTCCTGCAACAGCTTGGACATGACGGCGCGGTGCTGCTCGACGTGACTGAGCATCTTGGCGTCGACGTCGTTAAGCTGACACGCAATGGCTTCGAGCAATGCCTGAATGCTCGGGCGTGTGACCGGGCGAGCCAGGCGCAGGCGCTGCCGCTCGGAAAGTCGCATAGCCACAAGCTGGCGTCGTCGGGTGACCAGAGCCGCCAGATCCTGCTGCGCGGGATCGCTCAGCGGACGCACGAAGCGCTCGCAGTCAGGACGTTGGGCCAGTACGGCAGCGAATTCGGCTAGGGTGGCGGCATCAATGCGGTCGGTCTTGGCCAGGCGCTGCATCGCACGAGCGAAGTCACGAGCCATGCGCGGGTTGATCACCGCCACGCGCAGCCCGACTGCCTGCAGCGTGCACGCCAATGCCGCCTCATAGCCACCCGTGGCCTCCATCAGCACGAGTCCGGGTTGCAGCTTCGCCAGAGCGTCGGCCAGAACGACGTGCCCCTCGGTGTCGTTGCTGATATGCGTCAGTTCGGCTGGCAAGGTTGCCCCGAGACACGCCACATCGACATGGGTACTCGCCACATCGATGCCCACCATTACGGATGATCCAGACATGGTCTTCATATCCCTTTCTTGTGCATGCGAGCTGGTATCAAACCGCTCGACTAACCGTTCGGGCATCGGGAAGACCAGCACGGAGGACGTGCGCAATCGACTCAGGTACGAACTGGCAAGCAGACTCGCCGACTCTAGACGATTCCAGGCTACACGGCCCGGTCCGGTCACCTTAGCGGTAACCAGACTGTACCGCGCTGATCTGGTTTAAACATACAAGACGGATCGTGTAGCCAAACGGCAAGTGGGTTCTCTTATCCTAGAGGCGAGGAGAGCTCGACGAAAAAGCAAGTCGTCGTGCTGATGGCGTTCACGCCCGACACGCGCGTCGCGCTCGTGATCGGGCCGGTATGGATCGTGCTGGTCGGCATCGCGTATGCGCTGTTCTACGCGAACCGACCGGCGGCATCGGTACCGACGAAGTCGTAAGCGGTAAGGGCAGGGCTGCGCGATCGTTGATCGCGATCATGCGGGCGCGGGCCGGACGACCTATGCTGAACCCATTGCTAGTCCGCGCTTCGCGTGGCTACCCGCCGATGCCTGCGACCGCGGCGGCTGTCCGGCCGCCGCGCGTCGCCGCGAAGCTCCCGTCGTCGTTCCGCGGCGACGCGCACGCACGGAGACCTTCGCCATGCAGCCTGTCCAGTCCATCCCGCCGCTCGCCCGGATCGTGCTGGCCGTCGATCCGACGCCCGAATCGCTGTCCGCCGCGCGCTACGCGCGCACGCTGCTGCGTGCCGGCATGCGGTTGCGCATCGTCTGCGCAATCGACAACCCGCGCCTCGTCCTGCCCGACATCCCGCGTATCGACGCGCTGCTGACTTCCGCACGCGAGGACATGATGCGCGAAGCGCAAGCCACCAATGCGCGGATCGCCGCGCTGTTCGACGACAGCGGCATCGAGATCGAGCAGGTCGTCGTCGATACGTCGGTCACGGGCGGCACGGTCGCCGATGCGCTGGTAAACGACACATTGGCGTGGCGCGCGGACGTGCTCGTGGTCGGCGCGAATCCGCATCACGGGCTGCTGCGGCTCGTGGAAGGCGCGATCTCGGACACGCTGACGACGCGCGCGAGGTGCGCGCTGCTGATCGTGCCGGTCGGCTATGCGCGCCCGTCGGACGGCACGCTGCAACGTCTGATGTTCGCGGTCGACGGCAGCGAGCCGTCGCTGAACGCGGTGCGCGTCGGCCTCGGCTTCGCGGCGCCGACGACGTTGCTGTATGCCGCATACGTGATCGATCGCGCGGTTCGTCTGACCGATATCGTGCCGGTGCGCGCGCTGGAGGACGCGTACCGCGCGGAGGGCGAGGATGCACTTGCTAAGATCGGCCCGCTGTTCCAGGCGACCGGCAACCCGACCAAGCGCGGTGTCGTCGAAACGCGCCCGACCAGCGACGACGTGGCGCATGCACTGATGCGCGACGCCGTGCACTGGCGTGCGGAACTGCTGGTGGTCGGCACGCATGGCCGGCGCGGCATTGCTGCGTGGTTGATCGGCAGCGTCGCGCGCCGCGTTGCGCACCTCGCGCAAGTGCCCGTTTTGCTCGTGCGTGGCGCGGAGTGAATGGCGCGGTGTCGCGCACGAAGCGGGCTTGGGTTGATCTGCGTCAAAAACGTCGTGCACATCGCATGAGAATTTCATGGAACGTCTGCCTGCACGGCCGCTCTGTCGTGCAAATGCAATGACAGTCGCGCATGAACGCGGCATCGATCGACGGCGCGTTGGTCGCCGCCCCATCTTTTCAGGAGCCGCGCCACGCCTCGCATGGCGCGTCATCCGCCGGGAACTCTCTGGCACGAGGGTAGGCAGCCGACGGCTGCCTTGGAGGACGGGCGGGGTGCAGTCACCCCGTCCGCTTTCCGCGTTGCTGGCCCCGTCGGATTTCTTTTCCCCGCAGGAATCGTCGTGAATGCTGCCGTGTGGAGCGGCGCGTGATGGCCGTCATGGCGCGGGACGGCGCGCGTTCGCGCCAATGCGGATCGGTGATGGTCGCGGCATGCGCGGCGTCGCAATACACGCGCGGCCACTGCACGCCCTGCAGACGCTTCTGTCACACGCAGCCATGGCACGGCCCGTACCGTGCCGGCTGCGCGCGCGCTCAGAAGGTGCGAAGAATCGACCGCAGGTCGTGCCGGCGGCCGGCGCCACGGCGTACACGTGGACGTTGACGCACGACATGCATCGGTCCGCGCGCGACGGACGTGCGACTGCGCTGCCGGTTCGCATGCGGCCAGCCGGGGCGCGCCTTGCGGCGTGGCTCGGAAACGGCGGGAGCGTCGGGGGTGGCCCGCGCGCAGAGGGCTGCGGCGAACCGTTGCAGCGCGAGTACCGACCCCGCGACGCTCTGGTATTTTTCGCGGCCGATCTGCCCGTCGAGCGTGACGAGCAGCCCGGCTTCGCGTGCGAGCGCGAGCAAGGTGTCGAGGTCGTCTGACGGACGATTGCCGGCCGACACGGCCTGGGCGGGCAGGGCACGCGTGTTGCCCGACGCGCGCCGCTGGCCGTCCCGGCCCGGGAAGTTGCTATGTTTCATGGTTGGTCTCCTGCGCCGGACCCCGCATGCCGGCTTGACGGCCGGCTGGGCGATGACCCGGTATGAACGCTTCGTCCATGCAATCAGTATCGGGTGGCGAACACGTGCTGCCAAGCAGCGTGCGCTGAAGTCGCTGTCAGGCATTGCGCGCACGTATCGGAATCCGCTGACACGCGCGGCGGCCGATCGGCGGGTGCGGTGGTATCGGCGGTGATCCGGCGCGTTGGTTCCGACGAATGGACAGGGTGCGTCGGACGTCGCTTGACGCATGATTTCGGCCGGTCTAAGTTGCCCACTGCATCGGCGTCGCGCGGCGTTCCACCGTCCGCTCGTCTGCCGGTGCCGCGCGCCGGGGTGGCGTGGCAGGGCTTCCAGTCTCGTTCGCGGGCAGTTTGCGCCGCGAACCAAGCGCGGCCGGTCCGGAGGCGGATCGGCACAGCGGCACGCAACGTGCCGTTGATCGCGCGCAAATATGCTCCGGCGCATCGTACGTCGCGCAGCCGTCCAGTCTTTAAGCTTCCAGTACCGTCATCTTTTCGACCCTCGACTGTCAGGAGTTCGTCGATGTCCAAGGACAATTTGCTCGATTCACTCAAGGAAGCCGCCGAACAGCGTGCGATCGGCGCGGATCAGTTGCGCGCGATGCTCGACGACGAAGTGCGCGCGCTGTCGTCCGGCGCGCGCGTGCACGACTACATCCACGTGTTCGCGATCCGGCACCTGCGCGAACGGATGCGCCAGCAGGACGATCTCGACAGCGACACGCGGGCCGATACGCCGGCCGCGGCATCCGATCCGCGCCCGAGCCATCGTCTATGACGGGCGTTCGCCGCGGCTGACGCTGCGGGCGTTACCCGACGCGTCGCCGGGCCGCGGCCAAATCCCGCTCGACCTTCACGCGGGCGGCCGATGGCGAGCCGGCCAACCCGAAACGCCCGCTGATCTCCGCGCGCGAGGTCGTCGGCATTGTCGCCTCGCCCGACAACCCGCGCACGGGTGGCCGGGCGGGCGCGGCAGTCCTGACAATCCGCTGACATCCGGCGGCGCCTTCCGCCTTACATTTCACTGAATTGTCACAACGGCCTCAAGTAAGCCGCGCGATTGCCGTTTACCCGGTGAATTCGTCCATCGGGCGTTCGCGCTCCCTTACCGAGTCGTTGCCATGCTCTCGTCCATCCGCGCCCGCATCCTAGCCGCGTGCGTCGCCATTGTCGTATTCGCGCTCGTCGCCACCACGCTGATCAACTACGTCATCGCACGCTCGTACAACGACGACGCGATCGACCGCAACCTGACCTCCGTCGCGAGCGGCCATGTGGTCGGGATCGCCGACTGGGTCGCCACCCGGAGCCGGATGATCGCGTCGCTGCAGGATGCCGCGCTGGCGCCCGATCCGCTGCCGGTGTTCAAGCAGATGGCCACGGCCGGCGGTTTCACGAACGTCTACGCGGGCTACGCCGACAAGGCGTTCCGCTTCTCCGACCCGACCGGCATCCCGCCCGACTACGATCCGACCGGCCGCCCGTGGTACAAGCAGGCCGCGCAGGCCGGCAAGCCGGTCGTCACGCCGCCTTACGTCGATGCCGGCACCGGCAACCTGGTGGTCACGTTCGCGGTGCCGATCCTGCGCGACGGCGCGCTGAAGGGCGTCGTCGCCGCGGACGTCGCGATGGACAGCGTGATCGCGAACGTGAAGTCGATCCGCCCGACGCCCGCGAGCTTCGGGATGTTGATCGACAGCAGCGGCCACGTCGTCGCGCACCCGGACCCGAAGCTCACGCTGAAGCCGGTCGCCGACGTGTCGCCCGAACTCGGCGCGATGAGCGTCGCGTCGGTCGCGGCCGCGACCGCGCCCGTCGAGGTCAGCGTGGGCGGCGACGCGAAGCTGGTGCGCGCGCGGCCCGTGCCGGGCACCGACTGGTACGCGCTGGTGCTGCTCGACAAGACCGAGGCGACGGCCGGGATGCGCTCGCTGCTGACCGCGTCGCTGATCACGCTGGTCGTGATCGTCGGCGTCGCATCGCTGATCATCGGCGCGATCACCGCGACCGCGTTCCGCCGCCTGTCGCAGGTGCGCCAGGCAATGGCCGCGATCGGCTCGGGCGCGGGCGACCTGACGCAGCGCCTGCCGGCCGACGGCCGCGACGAAGTCGCCGACATCGCGCGCTCGTTCAACAGCTTCGTGGACAAGCTGAACGACGTGATGCGCCAGATCCGCGACGCGAGCGAATCGGTGCGCACGGCCGCGAACGAAATCGCGGCGGGCAACCAGGACCTGTCGTCGCGCACCGAATCGGCGGCGGCGAGCCTCGAGGAAACGGCTGCATCGATGGAAGAAATCACGGCCACCGTCGGCCAGTCGGCGGCGGCCGCCGGCCAGGCCGACGAGCGCGCGGCGGCCGCGTCGCGGATCGCATCGCACGGCGGCGTGGTCGTGTCGGACGTCGTCGCGACGATGGGGAAGATCGAGGAAGCGTCGGGCCGGATCGGCGACATCATCGGCGTGATCGACGGAATCGCGTTCCAGACCAACATCCTCGCGTTGAACGCGGCCGTCGAAGCGGCGCGTGCGGGCGAGCAGGGCCGCGGTTTCGCGGTCGTCGCGCAGGAAGTGCGCAGCCTCGCGCAACGCAGCGCGCAGGCCGCGCGCGAAGTGAAGGTGCTGGTCGAATCGACGGTCGCGAGCGTGTCGGCCGGATCCGGCCAGGTGCGCCAGGCCGGCGACACGATGCGCGAGATCGTGTCCAACGTGTCGAACGTGACGACGATCATTTCCGAGATCACGCACGCGGCGAACGAGCAGACGCGCGGCATCCAGGAAGTGAATCGCGCGGTCACGCAGCTCGATGAAATGGTGCAGCAGAACGCGGCGCTCGTCGAACAGTCGACGGCCGCCGCAACCGCGCTGCAGTCGCAGGCGAACGCGCTGGCGACCACGGTCGGGCGGTTCAAGGTCGCGTGATGTGGCACGCCGGATGCGCGGCCGCACCGATCAGGAGCAGTCGCGCATCAGCGCGGCCCGGTTGTAGAGCGTCTTCAGGCTGATCCCGAGCGCTTTCGCCGCGCGCGGCTTGTTGCCGTCGAAATGACGCAGCGTCGCCGCGATGAAGCGCTGCTGCGCATGGTGCAGCGTCGCGCCGAGCGGCAGCGCCATCGCGTGCTCCGACGTGCGGTCGGGCGGCATCGGCTGCGTCGGCAGCGCGACGTCGATGCCGTCGTCCGCCAGGATGTACGCGCGCTCGATCGCGTTGTGCAACTCGCGCACGTTGCCGGGCCACGAATACGCGCGCAGCGCCGCGATCGCCGCGTCGGTCAGCCGCTTGTGCGAGCGGTGCCGCGCGTTCAGCGTATCGACGAATTCCTGCGCAATCGTCTCGATGTCGCCGTCGCGCCGGCGCAGCGGCGGCACGTACAGCGCCAACGCGGCGAGGCGGTAGAACAGGTCCTCGCGCAGCCGGCCGTCGCGCACGGCTTCGGCCGGGTTGTGGCGGGTGGCCGATACGATGCGCACGTCAAGCGGAATCGGCTCGGTGCCGCCCACCCGCACGATCGCATTCGACTCGATTGCCCGCAGCAGCTTCACCTGCAGCGCCGCGGGCATTTCCGCGATCTCGTCGAGCAGCAGCGTGCCGCCGCGTGCGGCTTCGAAAAAACCTTCCCGCTGTGCGATCGCGCCTGTGAAACTGCCTTTCTCGTGACCGAACAGTTGCGACTCGGCGATATCGGGCGGAATCGCGCTGCAGTTCACGGGCACGAACGGGCCGCTCCGCCGCGCACTGAGATCGTGCAGCCGGCGCGCGACGATATCCTTGCCGACCCCGCTTTCGCCGGCAATCATCACGCTGGCGCGGGTCGGTGCGATTTTCTCGATGCGGGCGAGCAGCGTGCGCATCGCGGAGGACCGGCCGGACAGCCGGCGGCCGTCTGAGCGCTGCTTCGACCGGTTTGCGGTTTCACCCATCTGCGTTAGCGGACCGTTTTGAAAATCGGCATCACGCGTTCCGTTCATTGCAATATTTATCATCGACAGCGAAACAGCCACGAAGGTGCCGCTGAATAGAAATTTCCAATGTGCGCGGCGTGGGCGGAAGGGATCGTCCATCGGTCTTTCCGCGAGTGGGGCACGACCGTGCCATCCAGGGTCTACCGGTGCTTTTTTACAGAAACCCGATGAAAAAGCCGGTTGCGAGCTCATACACCCTGGGCGTGCCGCGACATCGACGGGTGCCGCCGAATGTGGCCAAACAGACAGCTGGCATGGCGTGCCGTCCGATCATCCTCCGTCGGAACACCACTCCAGCTCCGCATCGGGCATGTTGCTTGCTAATAATCCATGCTCGCCCGGCACGCTCGACCGCATGCCGGATGGCCGACAAGCGGCAGAACGCCGCGCGACGGTAGCCGGCGCGATGCAAGGATGCAATGAGGAACCTGACCCGTGATCTGTTACGGCAGGGTGCATGGGTCGTGCTGGCCGTCGGACTGGCGTCCGCGCTACAGGCGTGGGCGATTCGCGTCGTCGGCGAGCACGCGCCATTTGCGCCGCTGCCTTTCTATGCGGCCGTTGCGGCTGCCGCGTGGCTGACGTCGTTCGGCGGCGGACTGGCCGCGACCGCCGCGAGCGTAGCCGTGATCGGCACGCTGTGGTGGCGCGATGCATCGCTGGCCACGCTGCTCGCGCAGGCCGGCGCGTTCGTCGCGATCAGCTTCGTCGAGTGTGTGCTCGTGACGGCCGTGAAACCGCTGCTCGCGAACGATCGTCTGCGCGAAATCGATGATGGCGGCAACGTCAATGCTCGCTCGCCGCACGGCGAGCCCGCGCCCGCCGCGCGCGAGCCCGACGACAGCCTGCTGCGCCGTGTGGTCGACGCTTCGCCCGATGCGATCGTCGGGGTCGATGCCGCGCGGCGGATCACGAACTGGAATCCGGCCGCGTGGCGGATCTTCGGGATCGACGCGGTACAGGCGACCGGGCGCGACATCGCTTCGATGATCGCGCCGCGCTGGTTGCGGCGGCATCCGGTACCCGCGTCGTTCGCGAACCTGCATGCGCCTGTTGGGCCGCTCGACGTGCTCTGTATGCGCCGCGACGGCGGCCGCTTTCGTGCGACCTTTGCGGCGTCGCCGATCGTCGATGCGCAGGGCAACTGCACGGGCCTGTCGATGACGCTGCGCGAAGCGCGCGAACGCCGCCGCGATGAGCGGCGCGACCTGCGCTCGCTGCGCGGTGCGCGCGACGCGCGTGCGCAGGCCGACTCGTCGAACCGGCTGAAGGACGAGTTGCTGGCGACGGTGTCGCACGAACTGCGCACGCCGTTGAATGTGATCTACGGCTGGGTCGAGGTGCTGCGCAACGTCGAAGGGCCGGGCTTCGCGCAGCAGGCGATCGACGCGATCGATCGCAGCGCGCGATCGCTGTCGCACATGGTCGGCGACCTGCTCGACGCGTCGTCGCTCGCGACGGGCCGGCTGCGCCTCGAACGCGTGCCGGTCGATCTCGTGCGGGTCGTGCGCGACACCACGCGCGAACTCGACGCGACGGCACAGGCGAACGGGCTCGCGCTGTCGACGCAGTACACGATGCCGACCTGCGTGATTCCGGCGGACCGCGAGCGCGTGCGCCAGATCCTGTCCAACCTGCTGTCGAACGCGATCAAGTTCACGCCGCGGGGCGGGCGCATCACCGTGTCGCTGACGCGAGCGGGCGAGCGCGTGCGGCTGTCGGTCGCCGATACGGGGCAAGGCATTGCGGCGGAATACCTGCCGCATCTGTTCGAAACGTTCGACCGGCCCGAAGGCGCGTTCGCGTCGCCGAAACGCGGCCTCGGGCTCGGCCTGTCGATCGTGCGCAACATCGCGCAACTGCACGGCGGCGACGTCGTCGCAACGAGTGCGGGTGCCGGACGCGGAACGACCGTGACGGTCATGCTGCCGGCCGGCTGGGACGCAGACGATCCGGCCGCACCACCGGCGCGCAAGGCGGGCCGGCCCGCCGCGATCGCGCTCGACGGCCGCCGCGTGCTCGTCGTCGACGACGACGCGACGTCGCGCGCCAGCCTCGCCGCAGCACTCGAAACGATGGGCGCGCAGGTATCGACCGCGCAGTCGGGGCACGATGCGCTCGACGCGGTGGAACGGCATCCGCCCAGCGTCGTGTTGTCGGATCTCGCGATGCCCGACGGCGACGGCTTCTGGCTGCTCGACCACATCCGGCATTTGCCGGGCGGCGCCGGACACTTGCCGGTCGTCGCGGTCACCGCGCACGCCGGCGAGGCCGACCGCCACCGCGTGCTGGCCGCCGGCTTCGACGCGTATCTGTGCAAGCCGGTCGACATGCCGACGCTGGCGAGCGTGATCGTCGACGTCGCGCGGGACGATTCGCGCGACCGGTAGCAGCGGACACAGCGGGCGCGTGGCGCAACGGCGTGGACCGATTTCTTTACGTCGACCGAGCGTCCCAAGTGCGGGAAACCGCGCGACCGGCCCGCTCTGTCTCGCATACGGAGGTCCCCGGATGAAAACGAATCGGATAAGCCGGGACGGACGCCGGCCGGCGGCATGCGCGCTGGCAGCCGCAGCCGGCGCGCTGGCGTTCGCGCTCTCGCACGCGCACGCGCAGGCGCCGCCTGCTTCGTCGGCGCAGGTCGCGCCGGGCGTCGTCAGCCCCGGCCCGACCGCCGACGAGGCCGCCATGACGCAGCGGCCGACCGGCATCGATGCCGAATTCGTCGACAAGGCCGCGATGCTCTGCAAGGTCGAACGACAGGCCAGCCAGCTCGCGCTCGACGCTCGTTGGACCCGGACGTGAAGGCATTCGCGCGCCGGATGATCGACGATCTCACGCGCATCGCCGGCGAATTGCGGCAGCTTGGCGCGCAAAAGGGCGTACCGGTTCAGACGCGGATGCTTGTCGATCCGGCGGTGACGGCATTGCGAACGAAGGATGGCCATGCGTTCGACACGGCCTATATCGCGCTGGCGGGCCCGCGCGCGCACGAGGCGGCGATCCGGCTTTATGAAGCCGAGGCGCGCAACGGCCGCGACCCGCAGCTTCGCGCATTCGCGGCCCGCGCGCTGCCGACGCTGAACGCGCATCTGGCCGCCGCGCGGAAGCTCGCTCGGACGGTGGCGGCCGCGCACTGAATCGCGTTGCAGCCGGCCGATTTCAATGCTTGCGCCGTCCGTCGTCTTCGGGGCCGCCCGGCGACGCCTCGTACGGCGGCGAGTCGAGCGCCGTTTCGCCTTCCTCGATCAGCCAGTACGGCGCACTGCCGTAGTACGCATGCAGCGCCTCGGCCCAGTCCGGATCGGCCATTGCCGGCCAGCGGTTCCTGTCGAAGCCGGGTGCTTCGCGCACCCGTTCGGCGACAACGGGCAGCACGAAGCATTTGCGCTCGACGTCGAGCATGAGCGCGTTCCACGGTACAGCGAGCAGTTTGTCGCCGCTCCCGCGCATGCCGGGCGACGCGACAACCGCATACGCGATCCGGCCGGAACGCATGTCGAGCATGATGTCGGTGACCTTGCCGATGTCGTCGCCGTCCGTCGTCAGCACGCGATCGCCTTCGAGCGTGCGGGCGGCCATCACGTCGGGCCCCGGCCCGCCCGCGGCCGTGCGGCGGCCGGGGCCGACAATGCGCGCGGCGTCGCGCGACGGTTTGTCCGTTGTCATCGAAAACCTCCTGGTCGAAACGGCCACCCGGGCGGCAACCCGGCGCACGCGCGAAACGCGTGCGTGTGCGCGTCGCGCCCGGGCAGCGGGCCGTGCGGAACAAGGGGGCGCGCGCGCGTCAGCGCCGACGCGGCAGCGACACGTCCTCGAGCGTATTGGCGAGCTCGTCGCGCTCCGGGCCGCCTGCCCGCGTCGCGATGTCGCCGAGCGACACGATGCCGACGAGTTGCAGGCTGCTGTCGAGCACCGGCAGCCGATGCAACTGCACGTCGGCCATCCGCTGCTGGACGTCACCGACGCCGTCGTCCTCGACGCACCACTGCACGGGCGCGGATGCGACCGCCAGCACGGACGTATCGGACGAATGGCCGTGCGACAGCGCCCGCACCGCGAGGTCGCGGTCGGTCACGATCGCGACGAGTTCGGTGCCGTTGCAAACGGGCAGCACGCCGATATCGAAGCGCTGCATCAGTTCGGCCGCATGGCGAATCGTATCGGTCGGCGCGACGCACACCACGTCGCGCGACATGATCTCGTTGATGCGATACATGAAGCCTCCTTCGTGAGCGAATCGATTCGGGAGCAGATACCGTGCCGCGCGCGCGCCGCGCACGCCGGCCCTTGTCGGCCGGACGACGGAGAAATTTGCCAGCCCGCTTGTACATCTTCCACGGCAGCAGTCGCGAACGGGCGGCAAGAGATGTCAGTGGCCGATGCCAGTCATCGCGATGATCGCGAGCACCACGGCGCTTTCGATCGCCGCCAGCGTCGCGACGCCCGCGGCGCCGCTGATTTCATGCCATCGGCGTTCAAGGATTTTCATTAGATCGCTCCGGTTTTCGCCGGCGCGCCGATGCGCCGCAGCGCATCGCGAGCCGGGTGCCGCCGTCAGCCGTGATCGCTGGGCGGGGAAGGGACGTGCGGCGCACGACGTTCGTGCTTGCCGGACGGCTTGGCGGGGTCGATACGCGTCGCACCGCCGACGGCGGGCGGGTCGCTGGCCGGAAACGACTCGTCGAGCCCTTCGTCGATACGCTCCTCCGTCTTGTCTTCGGGCGGCGGGCGGGACGTGGCAAGCCGGAGCAGTCCGGCAGCCGGTGACACGGCGTTGCGGCGGCCGGGGGCGTGAACGGTCATGGTCGAACCTCCTTGCGGATAGTGCGGGTGCAAGCGCCGTACCTGCGCGGCATCGGCGGCACGGCGCTTGCGCGGGGGACGCCGACCGGTGCGCCGGGCATGACCCGCACGCCGTCGGCTGGACGAGAGGACATCGCGATGAATGCATCCAAGGAAAGAATACGTTACGACGCGAACGTATGCGGCGGCGATTTCGGCCACGTGCGCGAGCGGTTCGACGCGTGGAAGCGCGAATCGCTGGTCTATCGGCCCGAACGGCGCATGTTCGACGGCAAGCACGAGGTGCGCGAACTGAACGACACCGTTCACGACGGCCCCGAGCACGCCCAGCAGGCGCTCGTCGCGCAATGCGCGCCGTCCGATCCGTTTGCGCTCGCGGTACGGCTGAACGCGGAAGGGCGCACGATGTGGCTGGTGATGGCCGCCTACGACGACTGACCGCACGGCAGCGTCCGTGCCGGATCGGTCAACGCGTACGGCACGGCAGCAGGCATACCGCTTGCGCGCGGTCGCAGCGCCATCGAGATGCACGTGCTGCCCGCGCAGGAACGACATGAAGACGCCATTCACGCTGCACCGCCCCGAACCGACACCCGAGGTCGACTCCGATCCGACGCAGCCCGGATACGACGATCCCGTCGATCCGCCCGTGCCCGACGGGCTGCCGCACGGCGCCCCGCCGTCGCACCCGCCGCCGATGCGGATGCCGGGCGGGTGCGGTGCGCCGCAACCGGCCGCACGATCACTGAAAGGAGGACCCTCATGGACATTCACGTGCAATCGCCTGACAAGCGCGCGATCGCTCAGGTGCTGGGCCGCTATTTCGAATCGCGCTCGTTGCTTTATCACATCGAGGAGTTGCCGGGCGGCGTACTGTATATCGGTTTTCGCGCCAGCGGCCGCCCGGTCGCCGTCACCGTATCGTTCGACGATGCCGCATACGACACCTATACGCACTGGGACGCCAGCCAGAAACAGCTCGCGCTCGGGCGGCTTGCGGACGGCTTCTCGCGGATGATGTCGACGCGCAGCCCGGCCGCGCTGGCCGGCGACTATCACGTCGAGCGCTTCTGATCCGGCGACGCTGCGCGCCTCCACGCCGACGAGGCAAAGTGCCCGCGCGCAGCGGGCGCTTTGCGTCTGCGCGCGTGTCGCGTAGGATGTCCGTTAATTCAGCGCACGCTACGTTCGCGCCGCCGGCTTCCAGCTGCTGCAGCCGAAGAGGCGCGACGCGCTTTCCCGCAGGTTCGTTTCGCGCAACCGACGGAGACGCCTTGATGACTGTTGCTCGCCTGTTGCTGTCACCCGGCGCACGCCGGTTCGTATCCGGCCTGTCCGCATGCGCGGCGCTCGCCGCGGCCGGCGCCCACGACGCGTCGGCCCAGACACCTTCGCCGCTCGGCGAGTGGCAATACTCGGCGGGCGTGCCGCTCGAGAAACTGTTCGATCCGACCATCTCCACGTGGCAGGTCAGCGTCGGCGCCGCGATGACGCTGCAACCACGCTATGCGGGCTCCGACCGCTATCGCGTGCTGGGCGGCCCGAATCTCGACATCCGCTATCGCGACCTGTTCTTCCTGTCGACCGGCGAGGGGCTGGGCGCGAACGTGCTGCGCGGGCCGAACTGGCGCGTGAGCCTGTCGGTCGGCTATGACCTCGGGCGCCGCTCGGCCGACGATCTCGGCCACCTGAACGGCCTCGACAACATCAACGCGGCGCCCGTGATGAAGCTGGCGGCCGATTACGTGATCTCGAAGGAATTCCCGCTCGTGCTGCGCGCGGATGTCCGGCGCAGCCTCGGCGGCTCGAACGGCTGGACCGGCGATGTCTCCGCGTACATGCCGATGCCCGGCAGCAACGAAAACTTCTTCTGGTTCGCGGGGCCGACCGTGTCGTTCGCCGACTCGCGCTACATGAACAGCTGGTTCGGTGTGAGCCAGGGTGCCGCCGCGCGTTCGAGGCTGCCGGCCTATTCGTCGGGTGCGGGGATCAAGTCGGCTGGCGTGGGCGTGACGATGGTCTGGTTCGTGAACAAGCACTGGTTCGTGACGATGGACGGCGCCATCGAACAGCTCGTCGGCCGCGCGGCGCGCAGCCCGATTACACAGCAGTCGACCAACGGCGTGTTCGACATGTCGGTGAATTACCAGTTCTGATCCCGGCGTCCTGGCCGGGCGGCGGCATGCGGCAATTCCCGTCACATTTGATATGATTCCGACCTGTACAAACGTACAGTGATCGATTCCCGTGACGCCCGCTTCGACGACGCCCCCGGCGTTTTACTACCTGACCAATTTCGAACGTGCGCTGGCCTGGCTCGGCGAGCGTTACGACGACCTGCTCGACCATCAGGAGCAGGCATTCGTTCGCGATTTCGCGACGCTGCCGCAGGCGTCGCGCGCGCTGCTCGTGCGGATGCTGATGCGCAACGGATCCGACTTCCGCGCCAGCAAGCTCGCATACGACGAAATCGGCTGCACGCTCGATGCGGCCGCGCCGCTGGTCGAACTCGGCTGGGTCGATCCGGCGCCCACGCTGACGCTCGACGAGCTGTTCGCGCTGTCGACCAAGGCCGACCTGCTGCGCATCTTCCCGTCGCTCGCCGCACATGCCGGCGAGCGCAAGCCCGAATGGCTCGAACGGCTGCGGCCCGCACACGATGCCGCGCAGCCGCTCGATGCCTGGTGCGCGCAGGCCGGCGACCGCGTGCTGCGCGTGACGGTCGGCGCGCTGTGCGACCGGCTGCGCCTGATGTTCTTCGGCAATCTCCATCAGGACTGGAGCGAATTCGTGCTCGCCGATCTCGGCGTGTTCCAGTACGAAAGCGTGCCGATCGCGCCGTCGTCTCGCGCGTTCCAGCAGCGCAGCGACGTCGACGCGTATCTCGCGCTGCAGATGTGTCGCGATGCGCTCGACGCGTGGCCCGACGATCTGCCGTTCGACGACCTGCTGCGCGCGATCGACGCGGTGGGCTGCGCGCAGCCGTGGCTCGCGACGCGTCGCGCGAAGCTGCTGTTCGCGCTCGGGCAGACCAGCGAGCGCCGCGCCGACTGGGCCGCCGCGCTCGACGCTTACACGCGCAGCGCATGGCCCGGCAGCCGCCATCGGCGCATCCGCGTGCTCGAGCGCTGTGGGCGCGACGACGACGCGCTCGCGCTGGTGCTCGATGCGCGCGGCGGTTTCGAAAGCGACGAGGAGCGCCAGCGCGTCGAGCGCATGCTGCCGCGCCTGCAGCGCCGCGTCGGCCAGCGCGTCGAACGCGCGGCCGCCGCGCCGGACGTGCCGCGCGAAACGCTCGTGCTGGTGCGCCCCGACGCGTTCGTCAGCGTCGAATTCGCGGTGCGCGACCATCTCGCGCAACCGGCGTCGCCGGTCCATTACGTCGAGAACACGCTGATCAATTCACTGTTCGGGTTGTTGTGCTGGGAGCCCGTGTTCGCGGCGGTGCCCGGCGCATTCTTCCACCCGTTCCAGCGCGGCCCGGCCGACCTGCACGCGCCCGATTTCGCCGCACGCCGCGCGGACGCATTCGCCGCCTGTTTCGCGCAGCTCGATTCGGGCGCGTACCGCGACACGATCCGCCGGCATTTTGCGACGAAGGCGGGGCTGCAGTCGCCGTTCGTGTTCTGGGGCGTGCTGACTGACGAACTGCTCGACGAGGCGCTCGCGTGCCTGCCGCCCGAGCACTTGCGGTTGTGGTTCGCGCGCCTGCTCGCGGATATCCGCAGCAACCGCTCGGGGCTGCCCGATCTCGTCCGCTTCTGGCCTGGCGAGCGCCGCTACGAGCTGATCGAGGTGAAGGGCCCGGGAGACCGGCTGCAGGACAACCAGACGCGCTGGCTCGCGTACTGCGTCGCACACGGCATTCCGGTGCGCGTCGTCGATGTCGAGTGGGCTGGCGCGAGTGTCGCGCACGCCGAGGCGGCGGGGCTGTCCGCGTGAGCTACGTCGTCGCGGTGCGGGCGATGTGCGAGTTCACCGCGCGGCGCGGCGATCTCGACCTGCGCTTCACGCCCGCGCCGACCGCGCTCGAAGGCATCGCCGGCCACGGCGCGGTCACGTCGAACCGCGGCGCGCGCTACGAAACCGAGATCGCGCTGACGGGCACGTGGGGCACGCTCACCGTGCGCGGCCGCGCGGACGGCTACGATCCGGTGGCGAACCGCCTCGAGGAAATCAAGACCTATCGCGGCAGCCTCGACGCGATGCCGGAGAACCACCGCGCGCTGCACTGGGCGCAGGCGAAGGTCTATGCGCACCTGATGTGCGACGCGCGCGATCTCGCGGAAATCGACGTCGCGCTCGTGTATTTCGACATCGTGTCCGAGCGCGAGACCGTGCTGACGGAAACGCTGGACGCGAGCACGCTCGCGGCATTCTTTGCCGAGCAGTGCGCGTGCTTCGTCGGCTGGGCCGAGCGCGAGACGGCCCATCGCGCGGCGCGCGACGCGGCGCTGCGCGCGCTCGCGTTTCCGCACGGGCAGTTCCGCAGCGGCCAGCGCGAGCTGGCGGTCGCCGTCTATCGTGCGGCGCGCGACGAACGCTGCCTGATGGCACAGGCGCCGACCGGCATCGGCAAGACGCTCGGCACCGTGTTCCCGCTGCTGAAGGCGTGCGGCGAGGGCGAGCTCGACCATGTGTTCTTCCTGACCGCGAAAACGCCCGGCCGCGCGCTCGCGCTCGAAGCGGCGACGGCGCTCGGCGCCGGCACGCCCGCGCTGCCGCTGCGCGTGCTGGAGCTCGTCGCGCGCGACAAGGCGTGCGAGCATCCGGACAAAGCGTGCCACGGCGAATCGTGCCCGCTCGCGCAAGGCTTCTACGACCGGCTGCCGGCCGCGCGCGACGCGGCGATCGGTGCAGGGCTGCTCGATCGCGACACGGTGCGCGCGGCCGCGCTCGCGCACGACGTCTGCCCGTATTACCTCGCGCAGGAGCTCGCGCGCTGGTCGGACATGGTGATCGGCGACTACAACTACTACTACGACGGCAGCGCGATGCTGCACACGCTCGCGCAGCAGAACCAGTGGCGCGTCGGCGTGCTCGTCGACGAGGCGCACAACCTGCTCGACCGCGCGCGCAAGATGTACAGCGCGTCGCTCGATCCGTTCGCGTTCGCAGCCGCGCGCGAAGCCGCGCCCGCGGCGCTGCGCAAGGCGTTCGACCGGCTCGCCCGCGCGTGGGGCACGATCAATCGCGCGCAGGCCGAGCGCTATGCGGCGTATCCGGACATTCCGGGCCCGATCGTGTCGGCCGTGCAGAACCTCGTCGCGGCGATCGGCGAACACCTGACCGACGCGCCGCGCGCGAACGGCGACGCGCTGCTGCGCTTTCATTTCGAGGCGATCCAGTTCGGCGTGCTCGCCGAAGCCTTCGACAGCGCGTCGATCTTCGACGCGACGCTGCACGGCGTACCGATGCCGCGCCAGACGGCGCTCGACGGCGTCGCGTCGGCCGGCAGCCGGCGCCGCGTCCAGTCGACGCTGTGCGTGCGCAACGTGATCCCGGCCGGATTTCTCGCGCCGCGCTACGAAGCCGCGCGTGCGACCGTGCTGTTCTCGGGCACGCTGAGCCCGTTCCATTTCTACCGCGACACGCTCGGGCTGCCCGGCGACACGGGCTGGCTCGACGTCGACGGGCCATTCCGCGCCGAGCAACTGACCGTGCGCGTCGCGAGCCACGTGTCCACACGCTGGCGCGACCGCGACCGTTCGCTCGAACCGATCGTCGACCTGATCGCCGCGCAATACGCGGCCCGGCCCGGCAACTACCTCGGTTTCCTGAGCAGCTTCGACTACCTGGGGCGCGTGGTCGCGCTGATGCAGACGCGTCACCCGGACGTGCCGGTGTGGGCGCAGGCACCCGGCATGGCCGAAAGCGAGCGCGATGCGTTTCTCGCGCGCTTCGACGCGGGCGGGCGCGGCGTCGGCTTCGCGGTGCTGGGCGGCGCGTTCTCGGAAGGCGTGGACCTGGTCGGCGAACGGCTGATCGGCGCATTCATCGCGACGCTCGGGTTGCCGCAGGTCAACGATGTCAACGAGCAGATGCGGCGCGCGATGGACGTGCGCTTCGGCAACGGCTACGACTACATGTACCTGTATCCGGGCTTGCAGAAAGTCGTGCAGGCGGCCGGGCGCGTGATCCGCACCGAGCACGACGAAGGCGTCGTGCATCTGATCGACGATCGTTATCGGCGGCGGGAGGTGCGCGATCTGCTGCCGCGCTGGTGGCGGATCGGGTGAACGGGAGGAAGCCCGGCCGGCAGACTGCCGGTTGCGGCGCAGCGGTGTTGTCCGTCGCGTAGCGGTGTCGCAGGCGCCACCCTGGGCCGGGCGGCACTACAGCACGTTCAGCATCGCGAGCGCGGCTTCCTGCAGGTGCGGCAGCACGCGCCGCACGGCGGCGTCGGTCGTCTCCGTGCCGATCGGCATGTTCGTGCTCAGCGCGGCGACGACTTCGCCGTGACGATTCTTCAGCGGCACCGCGATCCCGCGCACACCGACCTGCAATTGCTGTTCGATCGCCGCGAAACCGGCGTCGCGCGCTTGGTCGACCTGTTCGAGCAGGCGCGCCTTGTTGGTGATCGTGTGCGGCGTGAACGGCGTCAGCTCGGTGTCGTCGAGCCACGCGCGCACGGCCTCGCGATCGGGATGATGCGCGAGCAGCACGACGCCCGGCGACGTCAGCGGCGCCGGCACGCGCGCGCCGAGCACGAAGCCGGTCGTCATCACGCGCGACACGCCGTTGCGCGCGATGAACACGAGTTCCCAGCCGTCGAGCACGCTCACGTAAGCCGATTCGTTCAGCGACGCGCTCAGTTGCTGCAGATAGGGCTGGACCGTGCGCGGCAGCCGCGCCGAATCGAAGTACGACCAGCCGACCCGCAGCACGCGCGGCGTCAGGCCGTACAGCTTGCCGTCGGTGTAGACGTAGCCGAGCGATTCGAGCGTCAGCAGGTAGCGCCGCGCGGCCGTGCGCGTGAGGCCGGTGCGCGCGGCGGCCTGCGTGGGCGTCATGCGCGCGTGCTGGCTGTCGAATGCTTCCAGGATCATCAGGCCTTTTTCGAGGCCGGCAATCCAGTCGCGTCGGTCGAGTTCGGGCTTTTTCATCGTCGGGAGGGGCGCGGCGCCATGATGCGCGGTGATCGCGCGGGAGTGGGCGATTATCGCGCGATTCGAACGGCGATGGCTTCCGACGCATGCGTTATGCCCCGATTTTGCAGGTGAGACATGGAAGATATACAATCACCGATGTATATCCGAGGAGGTCCGTATGCAGGTCGCAAAGTGGGGCAATAGCCTGGCCGTCCGTCTCCCTGCCAGTGTGGTCGATGCACTGGAGCTTCGCGAAGGGGACGATATCGAAATCGTGGTCGATAGCCCGCGCGTTTTTGCCGTCAGCCGCAAGCCGCGGGCCGATGAACTTCTGCAACGGTTGCGGCGTTTCAGGGGCAAGCTGCCCGCCGATTTCAAGTTCAGCCGGGACGACGCGAATGAGCGGGATTGAGTCGGCGAAATCGTTCGTCGATAGCAATGTCGTGCTTTATCTGCTGTCCGAGGACGAAACCAAAGCGAATCGGGCGGAGGCACTGTTCCTTCGGCGGCCCACCATCAGTGTCCAGGTACTGAACGAAGTCGCCAGCGTTTGCAGCCGAAAATTGCGGATGCCGTGGAGCGACGTGGGGCAGTTTCTGGAACCGATCAGGAGCTTGTGCCATGTCGTACCGGTCACGATCGATACGCATGACCTGGCGCGAAGGCTGGCGGAACGGCATGGTTTGTCCTTCTATGACGCGTGCATCGTTGCCGCCGCGTCGCTCGAGGGCTGCGAGACCCTGTACACCGAGGACATGCACGACGGCCTGCGCGTGGACGGCGGTCCGGTACTGCGAAATCCGTTTGCTTGAACGTCGCGAATTCCGGGCGTGCTACCGGCAGGACACGATCATCGTTTTTGGAACCCAACATGAAATTTCGTGAATTCTCGGTGGCCTTGTTCGCTGCGGCCGTGCCGGCGCTCGCTGGCGCCAGTCCTGCAAGTGACGCCGGACTGGCTCGTCCGGCCGTCGACATCCGTGCATGGCCGCGCATGACGTCGCCGAAATTCGGCTGCTACGTCGAAACGACATTCGACTACCGCGACAAGCGCTTCAACTGCACGCTGAAGAAGTACAGGAATGCCGGCGACGCGTGCAAGAACACGAAGGCGTACTACGAAGGCCCGGCATTCCCCGACCGGCTCGCGGCCCGCGTGCATCCGCTCGCGACGAAAGTCGAGCTCGACTGGGAGCATGGCGACCTGCAGATGGTCACCGTCACGCTGAAGGGAACGTGGAACGAAGCGGACGTGCGCAAGGCGTTCGGGTTGCCGCGCGCGGAGGGGCGCAAGCTGACCGAAGCGGAACTGCGCAAGCAGCCGGACAACCTGATGGACACGAGCATCCAGTATCCGTCGAGCCCGACCGACAACAGCCTCGGCAGGCGGCCGAGCGATCCCGCGCACGGCACGACTGCCGTGATGCTGTACGGCTTCGACCACATGGGAGCGGGCGACGTCGAGTGCGGGGACGGGGAGTAACGCCGGGAAGCGAAGCGGCGATCCTTCAAGGCGCGCCGGTTGCCGAGCAGTCTGCCGATACCGGCCAGGGAAGGGGAAAGACGGATGCGGCGCCGACTTCACGCGAGCCGCACCCGCCCGAGCGGCATTATTCGCTGCTCGTCCACTCGACGTTCGCGCCGACGGAGCGCAGGTTCTCGACGAAATGCGGATGCGCGCGGCGGATCGGCAGCGCGTTCATGATTTCCGAGCGGCCTTCGATGCTCGCGGCCACCATCAGCAGCGCGATCGCGACGCGGATGATGTACGGGCTTTCGACGCGTGCCGGCGTCAGTTGCAGCCCGCCGAACGTGATCAGCCGGTGCGGATCGGACAACAGCACGTGCGCGCCGAACTTCGACAGTTCGCCGGACCAGCCGAGCGCACCGTCGTAGACCTTGTTCCAGAACATCGCGCTGCCTTCCGCGCGCACGCCGAGCGCGATGAAGATCGGCAGCAGGTCGACCGGCAGGTACGGCCACGGCGCGGCCTCGACCTTGGTCAGGATGTTCTGCGTGAACGGCCGGCGCACGCGCAGCGGGCCGTCGCGTTCCGCGCGCGACCAGCCGTCGCGGTGCGTGACGTTGACGCCGAACTTCGCGAACGTGCGGTCGATCAGCGGGAAATGCTCGGGCGACGAGTTGCGCACCGTGATGTCGCCGCCCGTGATCGCGCCGAGCGCGAGGAACGTCGCGATCTCGTGGAAATCCTCGGCGAAGCGGAACTCGCCGCCGCCGAGTTTGCGGCCGCCCGTCACACAGAGCCGCGACGTGCCGATGCCTTCGATCGCGACGCCGATCATCGCGAGAAACTGGCAGAACTCCTGCACGTGCGGCTCGGACGCCGCGTTCATCAGCGTCGACGTGCCGCTCGCGGCCGTCGCGCACAGCGCGAAGTTCTCGGTGGTCGTCACCGACGCGTAGTCGAGCCAGTGATCGTTGGCCGTCAGCGGGCCGTCGGTGCGGACGATCAGCGAATCGGGCGTGCGTTCGATGTGCGCGCCGAAGCGCTCGAACACCTCGACGTGCGGATCGATTTCGCGCACGCCGAGCGTGCAGCCTTTCACGTCGTTCTCGAGGCGCGCAACACCGAAGCGCGCGAGCAGCGGCGGAATCAGCATGATCGACGAGCGCATCGCCTCGGGCAGTCGGTGGACGGTCGGATCGAACTTCGTATTGCGATGGTGGAGTTCGAGCAGGCCCGTCGTGAAGTCGACCGACACATCGCTGCCGAGCGTGCGGAAGATGTCGAGGATCTTGCGTACGTCGGTGATGTCCGGCACGCCGACAAGGCGCAGCGGCTGATCGGTCAACAGGGTGGCGCACAGGATCGGCAGGACGGCGTTCTTGTTCGCGGACGGCTTGATGTCCCCGCGCAGCGGAGTGCCGCCGTGGACGATGAGATTCGACATGATATGGGGGCGTATCGGTGACTGACGTAGGCCCATATGATGCCATTGGTCGGCGGGCGGCGTGGAATGTTCGGAGGGGAAACGGGGGATCGGCGCGCGTGATTGACGGTGTTTGACGTTGAGTCGGGGGGACCGCCGTTCGGCTGGCGGCCGACGCAAGGAAATGGCCGGCCGCGAATCGGGCCGGCCACGCGCTCACTTCGTCACTGCGCCGCCCGCATCCGCGTGGCGACCACCAGCGAGATCAGGCAGCCCGCCGCGAGGTAGCCGGCGACGAGGTGCCACGAGCCGCCGGCCAGGGTGACGAGGCCGACCGCGATGAACGGCGTGAACCCGCCGCCGACGACACTCGCGAACTGGTAACCCACGCCTGCGCCGCTGTAGCGGTACTCGGCGCCGAACAGCTCGGTGAACAGCGGCTGCTGGACGCTCACGACCATGTCGTGCGCGGCGTTCGCGAGCAGGATCGAGAAGATCACGATCCACGCGATCGACCGCGCTTCCAGCGCGACGAAGAACGGCACCGCGGACGCGAGGCCGATCAGCGCGCCGATCAGGTAGATGCGACGCAGGCCGTAGCGGTCGGCCAGCCACGCGAAGCATGGGATTGTCATGCAGCTCACCGCGCCGACCAGCAGGCCGATGTTCAGGAACAGGTCGCGCGACATGCCGAGGTTCGTCGTCGAATAGCTGAGCGCGAACGCGGTGACGATATACATCGTGAACAGTTCGGCGAGCCGCAGCGCGATGATCAGCAGGAACGCCTTCGGATGGCGCGTCAGCGCTTCCAGCACCGGCAGGCGCAGCTTGCGATTGCCGTGTTCGACCTTCTCGACGAACTCCTGCGATTCGTCCATGCTCTTGCGCACCCACAGCCCGATCAGCACCAGCACGATGCTGAACACGAACGGCAGGCGCCAGCCCCACGACTTGAACGCGGCTTCGCCGAGCGTGTGGCTCAGGATCGACACGATGCCCGTGGCCAGCACGAGCCCGACGCCGTAGCCGACCTGCACGCCGCTGCTGTAGAACGCCTTCTTTTGCTTCGGCGCGCTTTCGACGGCCATCAGCGCCGCGCCGCCCCATTCGCCGCCGACCGCGAAACCCTGGACCGCGCGCATCAGCACCAGCAGCACCGGCGCCCACCAGCCGATGGTTGCGAAGGTCGGCAGCAGGCCGATCGCGACCGTCGACAGCCCCATCAGCATCACGGTCAGCACGAGCATCCGCTTGCGGCCGAGCCGGTCGCCGTAGTGGCCGAACACGACGCCGCCGAGCGGCCGGAACAGGAAGCCGACGCCGAACGTCGCGAACGCCGCGAGCGTGCCCATCGTCGGGCTGACTTTCGGGAAGAACTCGGAATTGAATACCAGCGCGGCGACGATCCCGTATAGCAGGAAGTCGTACCAGTCGACGACGGCGCCGACGAAGCTGCCAATCGCGGCCTTGCGGGCCTGGCTGCGCGCGCGGATGCCGGCAGCGGCGTCGAGGGTGTCGAAGGTTGGGGTCATGGCGGTGTCTCCTGGCTCGGCGCATCGTGGATTCGTGGCGGCGCCGCGTCCGATGCTGCATTGAAGTCGATGGGTGAACGGAGAATAGGGCGCACGCCGCACGGCGGCAATTGGCCAACCGGACAAAGTGCGCGATTATCGTTCAGATTCGTGCGATTATCGGACGCTTTCCGGGTTTGCACTAGGCGACGCGACGATATCCCATTCGGCCAGGGTGTGCCGCCGTGAACGATCTGGTTAAAATCTGCAGCATGAAAACTCGCCCGTCCGGGGCGGATGCGCGGTCGCCATATCGGCCGCGCATGCCGCACGCGCCGGGCGCCATCCCCATCGACCGCATGCCCCCGGAGACTGGAATGCCCGGCAATTCCCACCCCCTGTCCAGCGATACGCCGCCCGTCGCCGATCCGGCCGCCAATCCGCTCGGGATGGCCGGCCTCGAATTCGTCGAATTCGCGGCGCCCGTGCCGGAAGCGCTCGCGCAACGCTTCGAGCAGCTCGGGTTCAAGGCGATCGCGCGACATGTCAGCAAGAACGTCACGCTGTACCGGCAAGGGCAGATGCATTTCCTGATCAACGCCGAGCCCGAATCGTTCGCTGCGCGCTACGCGGAGGAATACGGGATGGGCGTCTGTGCGATCGGGCTGCGCGTGGCCAGCGCACGGCGCGCGTTCGAGCGTGCGATCGAGCTCGGCGCGTGGGCATTCGAGGGCGAGCGGGTCGGCGTCGGCGAGCTGAAGATCCCGGCGATCCAGGGCATCGGCGATTCGCACCTGTATTTCGTCGACCGCTGGCGCGGGCGGGACGGTCAGCGCGGCGGCGTCGGCGACATCTCGATCTTCGACATCGATTTCCGCCCGATCGACATCGCGACCGCGCATACCGATCTCGAATGCGTGGGCGTCGGCCTGCAGCAGGTCGACCATTTCACGCAAACCGTCGGCGCGGGGCGCATGCGGGAGTGGCTGGATTTCTACCACGACCTGCTGCATTTTCGCGAAATCCACGAAATCGACGCGCACTGGCATGTGTCGGAGGACTCGCGCGTAATGGTGTCGCCGTGCGGCGCGGTGCGGATTCCGGTCTACGAGGAAGGCACGCGGCGCACCGAGCTGATGCACGCGTATCTGCCCGACCATCCGGGCGAGGGCGTCCAGCACGTCGCGCTGGCGACTGACGACATCCTGTCGTGCGTCGATGCACTGCGCGCGAACGGCGTCGAATTCATCGAGCCGCCCGCACGCTATTACGACGACGTCGATGCGCGGCTGCCCGGGCACGGCGTCGATCTCGACGCGCTGCGCCGCCGCGCGGTGCTGGTCGATGGCGAGATCGGCAGCGACGGCGTGCCGCGCCTGTTCTTCCAGACTTTCGTCAAGCGCCGGCCCGGCGAGATCTTCTTCGAGATCGTGCAGCGCAAGGGGCACCACGGGTTCGGCGAAGGAAACCTCGCGGCACTCGCCCGCGCGCGCGACGCCGGCTGAGCCGCCTGCGCACCCGCGTCACGCGTCAAGTTTCATGCGGCGGCGGCCGGCACGCGGTTCGGCGCGGGGTCGTTCGGCTCGCGCAGTACGCACGCCGTGCCGCCCGGCGTGTACATCGACACGACGCAGCAGTTGCACGACGTGCAGCCCGACTGAGTCAGCCGGCCGTCGCGCAGCCCGTTCACGAAACCCGGTTCGAACACGAGCGCCCGGGCAAGCGCAACCGCGTCGAAACCTTCGCGCATCGCCTGCTCGACGTTTTCGCGCGAACGCACGCCGCCGAGATAGGCGAGCGGCATCCTGACGGCCGCGCGCACCTTCCTGGAATGTTCGAGGAAATACATCTCGCGAAACGCGCCCATCTTCGGCTCGGTGAGCTTCTGCAGCGTCATCGCGGTGCGCACGATCGCGTTGTCGGCGTTCGCGCGCGCTTCGCCCGGCAGCGGGCTGCCGAATAGCTGCCACACCGATTCGACGTTCATCCCGCCGCTCAGCACCAGCAGGTGCGCGCCTTCGGCTTCCAGCCGCCGCGCGATCTCGCATGCGTCGTCGGCGGTGCCGCCACCGCGCACGCCTTCGGTCACGCCGATCTTGCAGACGACGGCGAGATCGCGGCCCACCGCATCGAGCACGCGGCGCAGCACCTCGACCGGGAACGCCGCACGGCGCGCCGCGTCGCCGCCGTATGCATCGCGGCGGCGGTTGTACAGCGGCGACAGGAACTGGCTCAGCAGATAGCCATGCCCCATGTGGATTTCGACCGCATCGAAGCCGGCGTCGCGCGCATGCCGCGCCGCTTGCGCGAATTCGTCGGCGATCGCCGACATCTGGTCGCGCGTCATCGCCTGCTTCAGGAAGCGGCCGCTCATCACACCGACCTTGTTGAAGCCGCCCGACGCACTCAACGGGCGTTTCGTCGACAGCGACGGCAGGAACGTGAAGCAGCCGCCGTGCGTGATCTGCGCGGAGGCGGCCGCGCCGTGGCGATGGACGGCGTCGGTCAGCGCGCGGAATTGCCGGACCGTCGGCACGTCGAGTCGCGCCTGGTCGACGAACGTGCGGCCGTCGTCGCTGATCGCGCAGTACGCGACGGTCGTCAGCGCGGCGCCGCCTTCGGCAATGCGCTCGTGGAAGCCGGCGAGCGCGCGCGACGGCACGCCGTTCGGCGTCATGCCTTCGTTGGTGGCGGACTTGATCAGGCGGTTGCGCAGCGTCAGCGGGCCGATCTGCAGCGGGCTGAACGCGGTCGTGAGGTCGGCGGATTCCATGAGGGCGCGGGCGTCGGGATGGGCACGGCGACCATTGTGCGGCGGTGGTGCAGGCGCGCATCGTCCGGGTGGATGAGCCTTTCGTCCGGACCGGCCTGAAATGAAGTGCCCGCAGGCTTCACCGCCCGCCGGGATGAATTGCCGACAACGTCCGATCCGGTGCGCGTGCGACGTGTCGATGTGCTTGCCGTCCGCGCAATCGTTACGCGGCGGTTCGCTGTCGTCCAAAGCGCGAGCACCATGTCGCGCAATCGCGCGAATTCGGGCGAATCAGGACGAACCATCGATTCGACGCGTTGAAGCGCCGCATCACGCCCCAAGCCCGGCACACCGCGGAGCAACATCGCGCGCGATCACCCACCCCCAAGCTTGCGGCTCTGGCGACGCATGCCGCCGAAGATCGCGTCCGCCACATCCGCCGGAAAATCCGCCGGGATCTGCGCGGCGACTTCGGCAATCGCGGGCTCCGTGCGCGCGGCGACGGCCGCCATCGCGGCGCACACGTCGTCTTCGGTCAGGCCGACGCGCCGGCCCTGCGCAATCCAGTGACGCGGCTGGATCTCGCCGATCACGTAGTGCCGGTTCTTCCCGCACACGGCCATCGCGAGCCGCGCGCGGCGCGGCGGGAGCTGGTTGCGGCGCGTGCCGACGATCGGATGCGCGGACAGCACGTCGTACAGCGGCGTGCTGCGGTAGCTGTTGCCGGGCAGATGCGCGACGCTGAAGTTCTTCGCATGGCCGTCGATTGCCGCCAGCACCCAGAACACGAGCTGCGCGACGAAGAAATTCCGCCTGTCGTGCGCGGCGTCGGCCGAATTCGCGAGGATGCCCATGATCGTCTCGATGCCGGGGCCGCCGTCGGATTGGTATTTCGCGCCCGACGGCGTGCCGGTCGCCTGGCACATGTCCTCCTGCGGCAGCCGCAGGATCCACGTGCCGTCGCGCGAAAGGCGCCGGTCGAAGCGCTCGACGATCAGCGCCTTCTGGTCGTCGAACCGGCCGATCTCGCACGGCGCGACCGGCAGGCCGTATGCGGCGACCAGCTTCGAGCACAGCCATTCGTTCTCGACGGACGTCCGCATGTCGGCCTGCATGTTCCCGACGCGCCCGAGCGGCAGCTTGAAGATGTGCGTCGTCGGCGTGCTGCCCGACGGCCGCAACCAGCGGTTCCGCTGACGCAGCAGCGCGGTTTTTTCCTGCGCGCCAGCGATCGACAGGCGCAAGTCGACGTCCGGCTCCGCGCGGCCGGGCAGCGGCGCGGCGGTCGCGTGACGCAGCACGTCGGCGACGGCTGCGTCGTCGAGCGTCACGCCGTCGATCGCCTCGAGGTCGACCGGCGTCTCGCCGGGCGGCAGCATCTGGATCGCGCCGACGCAATCGCGGCCGATCGACGCGAGCAGTTCGAACGGTGCCGTCGAGCGGAGCCGGTAACGCTGCGCGATGCGGCGGCGGATCGGCTCGCTGTCCGGCAGCAGGTTGTCGAAGTAGTCGGCGACGATCGCGCCCTGGTGCGGCTGGTTGCCGGGCGTGAAGGGCAGCGACAGCGACAGCGGCCGCCCTTGGGGATCGTCGAGCCAGCCCGGCAGGTAGACGAGGCGCTCGACGCCGCGCCGGACTTCCCAGTAGCCGACCGGAATGCCGTTCATCCACAGGTCGAGCCGGTCGTGGCGGGCGCGCGCGGCCACTGTCACCAGTCCTCCCGCGTCGAGGCCCGTGGCTTGCCCGGTGCCGCCGTCGCCGGCCGCTTGCGCGCGGCGACGGTCGGGGTTCTGGTTTGGGCTTTTGCGGATTTTGCTGCCGTTACACCGCGCGCCGGGTCCGGCATGCGCTTTTTCGCGGCCGGCTTGCGAGCCGCCGGCCCGGCATCGGCTTCGGTATCGTCGGGCCCCGCCAATTCATGCAGCACGCCCAGATCGAGCGTCATTCGAACGCCGAGCGTGTTCAGCACCTTGAAGAGGCGTTCGATGCTGACCGCCGACGGATTGGCTTCGAGCTGCGCATAGGATTGCTGCGTGACGCCCAGGCGGGCGGCCAATTGCGCTTGCGTGAGCCCCGCGGACTTCCGGAAGCCGACGAGTATCGGGCGCAACTGGGTCAGGGTCTGGACAGGAAAGGCCATCGGGCGCTCCGCAGGATGACAGGCGATCGTTTGTAATCGGAAAATACAGTCTATGGTATGTATTGTAAAAATACAAACCCAAGACTGTATTTAACAAAAACAAACGATAGCCTGTTTCTCGGAATGCCGCCCGGCCATCCCGCGCATCAGCCGCACATCACGCCGCCCGAAGCGGGTTCGCGTGCGCGCCCCGCGCGCTTTCCGGATCGTCGTCCCCGAGCGGAATGAACGCCATGATCTCCAGGTCGTGCCCCGACAGCGCCGGCAGCCGGAACGGGCTCGACAGCACGTTCAGCCGCCGCACGCCGACATCGCGCAGGATCTGCGATCCGATCCCCGTCACGCGTCCGTCGCGACGCACATTGCCGGCCGGCATCCGCATCGCGTCGCCGCGCATGTCGCAGTCGAGCAGCACCGCGACCCCGCAGCCGGCCGCATCGATGCGTTGCAGCGCGGCGTGCAGCGGCCACGAATGCGCGGACGGCTCCGCGTCGAGCAGGTCGAGCAGCGAATGGCATTCGTGCACGCGCGTCAGCACGGGTGTCGCCGGATCGGGTTCGCCGCGCACGAGCGCGAGATGCGGCGCGCCGTGCACGCTGTCGCGATACTCGATCGCGCGGAACCGTCCCCACGGCGTGTGCAGCGGCCGCTCGCCGACGCGTTCGACCAGCGATTCGTGCTCGCGGCGGTAGTGGATCAGGTCGGCGATCGTGCCGATCTTCAGCCCGTGATGCGCGGCGAACGCCTTCAGCTCCGGCAGCCGCGCCATCGTGCCGTCGTCGTTCATCACCTCGCAGATCACCGACGCGGGCGTAAGCCCGGCCAGCGCCGCGAGATCGCAGCCGGCCTCGGTGTGCCCCGCGCGCACGAGCACGCCACCCGGGCGCGCGGCGATCGGGAACACGTGGCCGGGCTGCACGAGATCGTCGGGGCGCGCGCCCAAACGGACCGCCGCGCGGATCGTATGCGCGCGATCGGCCGCCGATATGCCGGTCGTCACGCCTTCGGCCGCCTCGATGCTGACGGTGAACGCGGTGCCGAACGGCGTGCCGTTGTGGTCGGCCATCGGCGGCAGCCGCAGTTGCTCGCAGCGCTCGGCGGTCAGCGTCAGGCAGATCAGCCCGCGCCCGAAGCGCGCCATGAAATTGATCGCGTCGGGCGTCACGTGATCGGCCGCGATCACGAGATCGCCTTCGTTCTCGCGATCCTCTTCGTCGACGAGCAGGACCATGCGGCCCGCACGAAGCTCGTCGACGATCTCCAGCGTGCCGGCAAGCGTCATTGCGCCTCCGTCGCGTCGAATGCGCGGTGCAGCGCGTCGGCGCCGAACGTCAGCACGCGGTCGGCTGCATCGACGGCGCCGAGCATGCTCGCGAAACCGTGCAACTGGCCGGGCCAGCGCACGAGAGTCACCGGCGTGCCGGCCTGCGCGAGACGCAGTGCGTACGCTTCGGCCTCGTCGCGCAGCGGATCGAATTCGGCGCTGACGATCGTCGCCGGCGCCGCGCCCGCGACGTCCGGTGCGGCAAGCGGGCTCGCGAGCGGCGACGCGCGATCGGCGCCGTCGTCGAAATAGTGGCCCTTGAACCATCGCATCATGTCCGCCGTCAGGAAATAGCCGTCGCCGAGCGATTCGTACGACGGATGCTCGGTCGCGCAATCGACGACCGGATACAGCAGCAACTGATGCGCGATGGCGATGCCCGAGCCGCGCAACTGCAGCGCGGTGACCGCCGCGAGATTGCCGCCGGCGCTGTCGCCGGCCACGGCCACCGCGCCGGCGCGCGCGCCGAGATCGCGCGCGCTGGCGGCGGCCCAGCGCACGGCATCGCACGCGTCGTGCGCGGCCGCCGGGAAACGCGCCTCGGGCGCGAGCCGGTAGTCGACCGACAGCACGAGCGTGCGCGCACGTTTCGCGAGGCTGCGGCACAGGTTCGCGTGCGAATCGATACCACACGACACGAAGCCGCCGCCGTGGAAGAACACGGTCAGCGGCAACGACCCGTCGGCATCGGGCCGATACAGCCGCGCGGACAACTGACGGCCCGACGCGGGGATCTGCCAGTGTTCTTCGGCGGCGACGGCGTCGCCGGGCGCGAAGGCACCGCCCGCGGCGAGGCTCGCGCGGTACGCGGGAACGGTGAGCTGCGCGAAATCGATCGCGGGTGCCTGGGCGAACGCGGCAAGCAGCGCCTGCGCCTGGGGGTCGAGCGGCATGGGAACTCCTGTCTGAATCGGATTCGTCTGAATCAGGTAAACCCGTGTCGCGGTTTTCCCTGAGTCCGCACCGGATGCTTGCCGGCACGGCCTGACGGGCATTCCAGCGCAGCGGGCAGGGCGCCACATCATCCGATTGGACGATGGTTCGCACGCCTGGATGGCCAATTCTCACCATTCAGTAAATCTCCCGATGACGCCGGAATTTAGACGCGTCTTAATCAAGGCGGCGCGGCTGAGTCGCACCGGAAACATGTCGTATGGAGGATGGAGCGTGCTGATGGAGACGAGATGGGCTCCGCAAGAGAGCCAGGCAACAAGCGACGAGGCCGATATCGGCGTCGCGGATTTCAGCGAGCTGATGGCGCGCATCTACCAGGGGCCGCTTGAGACGCCGCCGTGGGCCGGTGCGCTCGAACTGGTCCGCCGCTGGCTGCAGGCGAACTACGTGACGCTGATCCTGCGCGCGGCCGCGAGCGACCGCCGTGCGCCGCTGTCCGTGCATGCATCGGAATTCGGCCCGGTCGTCCCGGGCGATGGCGAGGCTTCGTACAACAACTACTACTATTCGCTCGACCCGTTCGTCGGCCTGCCGGCCGATCGCGTGGTCACGGTCGACGACGTGTTCGGCGACACGGGCTGGCTGTCGAGCGAACTGTACAAGCAGTTCCTGAAACCGCAGGACGTGCGCTATATCCTCGGCGCCGACCTGCGCACGCCGTCGGGCGTCGAGTGCCGGTTCCGCGTGTGCCGCAACCATGCGTCGAAGCAGTTCTCCGCGCGCGACAAGGCGATCTGCGCGCTGCTGCTGCCGCACCTGAAGCGCGCGGTCGAACTGCATTCGCGGCTCGACACGGCCGAGGTCGAACGCTCGATCTACGCGAACGCGATCAACCGGATGCAGATCGGCACGATCACGCTCGACGAGAACGGCACGATCATCGACCTGAACAGCGTCGCCGACGAGATCCTCAAGCAGAACAACGGTCTGACGATTGCGCGCGGCACGATCGAGGCCACCGACGCGCAGGAGAACCGCACGCTGAAGCGGCTGATCCGCCACGCGGTGATGGGGCACCACGGCACGGCCGCGGCGACCGTCGAGGCCATGCCGATCACGCGCAGCTTCGACAAGCCGCGCCTCGGGCTGCTGGTGCGCACGGTGCTGTTGTCCGACTGGTCGGAGGACAACAAGCGGCGGCCTGCCGTCACGCTGTTCCTGCGCGACCCCGACCGCAAGCCGCAGGGCGCGCAGGAAATCATCCGCAAGCTGTTCGACCTGACGCCCGCCGAGACGTCGCTCGCGCTGCTGCTGACGAACGGGTTGACGCTCGAGGAAGCGGCGGAGGAATCGGGGATCAGCAAGAACACCGCGCGTACGCACCTGCGTGCAATCTTCTCGAAGACGGGCGTCACGCGCCAGGCGACGCTTGTGCGGATCCTGCTCGGGAGTGTGGTGCCGCTCGGGTAAGCGGCTCCCGATGTCGATCCATCGGAACCGGCCGTATTCGTCTGGGGAACCATCGACGTCGGTCAACGCGTCGCGTGACGCACGGAGATGACGGCATCACGCAAAAGAGGCTCGCACTACGCGAGCCTCTTTGTCATTCCGCCCAGCCGATATCCGGTAGCGGGGTATCTATCGGATGTTTCATGCCTCGGCGCATGCACGACGATGCCGGCCGCGTTCACGAACCGCGCGTCGAGCGATTCGCCCACGTAGCGAACACGGGCCATTGCGCGCAGCCGCGCCGGATGAAACCGGCGCCCGTGCGGATCACGAGCGCGCCGATCGCGAGCGCGGCCACGTCGTCGAGACGGCCGAAGCCGACCAGCGCCGCGCTCATCGCGAGCGCCGCCAGCAACGACGACAGCGCATCGGTACGCACATGCCAGCCGCTCGCCTCGAGCAGCGCGGAGCCCGTCTCGCGCGCCTTGCGCAGCATCCAGTGCGACAGCGCGGCCTTGCCGGCGAGCGTGACGGCGACGAGCGCGAGCGTCGTCGCACCGGGTTGCACGACGGGCGGCGTGTCGAACCGGTTGACCGCATGCCAGATCATCTGCGCGCCCGTCGCGGCGAGCAATGCGCCAAGGCCCGCGAGCGCAAGCGGTTCGTAGGTCGGGCGCCGCTCCGGCGGCAGGCGCGCGTCGAGCCGACACGCGATGAGGATCAATGCATCGGCCGCGAGATCGATCGCCGCGTGCAGGACGTCCGCGAGCAGCCCCGACGAATGCGCGGACCATGCCGCGCCCGTCTCGACGGCGAGCAGCAGCAGGTTGATCGCGAGGCTGACGGCGAGGGCGCGGGACGTGGCCGCATAAACATGGGACGTGGCGCGCGACGTGCGCTGCATGGTGGATTCGTCTGTCGATAGCGTGGGTGAGCCCCGAACGCTACCGGTCGACGGTGGCAGATCAGTGACACGGGCGGAATCGCCGAATCCGCGCGGGATGCGCAGGCAAACGCTCCGACCGTCAGCCCAAAACGCGATGAACGGCGCAGGTTGCCGGCCGTCCCGTTTCCCGGGAAGCCCGCGCGGCGGACGTTTTCGCCCGCGGCTTCTCCGTGTCAGCTCAAAGCGTCTCGATGGCCAGCGCAATGCCCTGGCCGCCGCCGATACACAGCGTCACGACGCCGCGCCTGATGCCGTCACGCTGCATCGAATGGATCAGGCGTGTTGTCAGCACCGCGCCCGTCGCGCCGATCGCATGACCGTGCGCGATCGCACCGCCTTCGACGTTGACGATCTCCTCGGCAATGCCGAGCTGACCCGCCACCGCGATCGGCACGACCGCGAACGCTTCGTTGACCTCGAAACGCTCGACGTCCGCCAGCGCCCAGCCTGCACGTTCGAGCGCGATCTTCACGGCCGGAACGGGGCCGAGCCCGAACATGCCGGGCTCGACGGCGGCGACACCGAACGCAACCAGCCGGGCGCTCGGCGCGATGCCGTGCGCATCGGCGAACGCGCGATCCGCAACCAGCATCGCCGATGCGCCGCTGTTGAGGCCCGGTGCATTGCCTGCGGTAATCGTGCCGTCCGGGCGGAACGCGGGTTTCAGTTTCGCGAGTGCTTCGAGCGTCGTCTCGGGACGCGGTGTCTCGTCGCGCGCAAACGCGACGCGCGCCTTGCGCTGCAGGACCTCGACCGGCACAAGCTCGGCGTCGAACTTGCCGTCCGCGAGCGCGGCGGAGAAACGCTGCTGCGAGCGCAGCGCCCAGCGATCCTGGCGGTCGCGCGAGATATCGAGCTGGCTCGCGAGATCCTCGGTATGCCATCCGGAATGCTGGTCGGAAAACGCATCGACGAGGCCGTCGCGCAGCATGCTGTCGCGGATCGGCGCGTCGCCCATCCGGTAGCCCGAGCGTGCGCCGTCGAGCAGGTACGGCGCACGCTCCATGCTTTCCATGCCGCCGGCGACCGCCGCGTTCGCATAACCCAGCAGGATCTCCTGCGCGGCATTGACGACCGCCTGCGCGCCGGAACCGCAGACGCGGTTGACCGTCAGCGCGGGCACCTTGACCGGCAAGCCGGCGCCGATGGCGGCTTGCCGGGCCGGGTTCATCTTGTTGCCGGCCTGGATCACGTTGCCCAGCACGACCGTGTCGATCGCCGCGCCGTCGAGGCCGCTGCGCCGCAAGGTTTCGCGCACGGCGATCGCCCCGAGTTCGGTGGCGGGGGTGTCCTTCAGGGACCCGTTGAACGTGCCGATCGGCGTCCGGACGGGGTGGCAGATGACGACTTCGCGTGTACTCATGATGCGTTCCTGGATCACGTTGCAAGGTGCGCGGGCGAGGCTGTCGCGAACGGGGCACGCCGCGCGCTTCGCGTCGCCGTTTCGATTGCGTCGTGATGCCGGCAGGGCCGCCGGCAACGAGCAGCGCGGCTGCATCCAATGCCAGGATCGCAGGCCGCTACGTGAGGGAAAGGTATCTATGCATATGCATACTGTCAACGAGGCTATTGAGCACGATCAGGGAAAAGCGGCGACTCCGGCGGGGACATACCGATATTCCACGATCTCGACATTATAGAAATAATGTCAAAACAATAGGCAGTGATGATTGGATATCAAACGGTTTACGTTATATTATTCACGAAATTCCCGACGAATCCCCGCCATGTCCGATCTCGCCGCTGACGAACCCCGCCTGACCACCGAAATCGAGCGCCTCAAGGCCGACTTCCCGAAAACCCGAGAGCTGTATCGCGAGGCGTGCGCGCTGCTGTTCTTCCGTTTCGGCATCACGCCCACCGCGAACCGCCTGTACCAGCTCGTCCGCAAGGGCAGCATGAGCACGCCGACGGCCGTCCTCGGCGAGTTCTGGGCCGAGCTGCGGGAAAAGAGTCGCGTGCGGATCGAACATCCCGACCTGCCGGCCGATCTGCAGGCGGCAGCCGGTGAGCTGGTCGCGGCGTTGTGGAATCGGTCGAGCAACGACGCGGCCGCCGCGCTCGATGCCCTGCGCGCGGAAGTCGAAGCCGAACGGGCGACGGCGAAGGCGGAAGTCGCGACGCTGCAAGCCGAACTGGCGCGCACCGAAACCGCGCTCGAGCAACGCACGGCCGCGCTGCTGGCTGCGCAGGTGCGCATCCAGGAACTGGAGCAGGCGAGGGCGGCCGACGACGCATCGCGGCGCGCGCTGCAAGCGGAGATCGAACGCCTGAAGGCCGACAACGCGGAAGGCGACCGCGCACTCGCGCAGGCGCGCGCGGATTTCACGACCCAGCTCGACCGGCTGCGCGACGACGCGGGCCGGGCCGAGGAACGCTTGCGCGCATCGGAAAAGCGGGCGCTTCAGGAAATCGATCGCGAGCGGCTCGCGGCCGCGCGGCTGCAAAAGGAGCTCGACACGACAGCATCGCGCGCCGAGCAGCGCGATGCGCAGCAGCGGAAGGATGTCGCGACGCTGCAGGCACAACTGGGCGATGCGCTGCATCGATGCGGGGTGCTTCAAGGACAGCTCGACGGCGCGCAGGCGACCGATGCGGCGCGCGTCAAAGAGCTCGATGAGTTGAGACGGGAGATGACGGTGCTTGCGCGGCGGGCACCGGTGCGCGGAGCCAAGACGGCTCCCGCCGCGCAGCGAAGCGAGCGGCGGGCGCGCACAAGAAAGCGCACCGACGACGCACCGCGCTGACGCTGAAACCGCTGAAACCGCTGAAACCGCTGAAACCGCTGAAACCGCTGAAACCGCTGAAACCGCAAGCGTGCGTCAACCGATCGCGACGCACGTCCGAAGCAGGCAGGCGGACCAACAGCCGAGCGCGACACACGCCAACGCTCGCCCATCCGGATCAGCTCGACACATACCGCGACGGCAGCGGCGGCGCATCCGCCGGAATCGTGACCAGCGACGTGTTCAGCCACCCCTGCGGCGTGCCGTTCGACTGCGCATAGGCGCCGACGTAAGGCATCATCCGCGTCGTCTGATAGACCTGCGGCGTCCAGCCGGCCGGCGCGAGAAAGATCGACGTCGCACGCTTCTCGCTGTACGCGGACGCCCCGTACGTCGAGATGTTCCACAGCGTCTGCTGATACGTCGCGTAGTCGGCGTTGTGACGCGAACCGCCGGCCTGCCAGCCTTCGAGCTGGATGAACGTGTTGTACGTGCCGGCGCCCGCGAGCAGGTTGTTCACCGTGCGCCCGTACAGGAACGACAGGATCAGGCCGCAGTTCGCCGGCGCGAAATCGCTGCCGACGCTCAGGTAATAGCGGCCCGTCGTGTTCACGACCGACGCGTAGTGCGAGTTGCCGATATCTGTCGACGTCGTCAGCCCGCTCGCGCCCATGAAGCTGTCGAACGCCTGCATCGTGACACCCGCCGGCAGGTCGCTCGTCGCGCTGATCGCGACGATGTGCGAACCGGCCGCCAGCAGCGTCAGGAACGCGGACAGCGTGCCCGCGATCCAGTTGCCTTGCGCATCGACGAACGGAAACGCGCGATAGCCCGTCAGCGCGAACACCGCCGGATCGGAGCCAGCCTGCCACGCGATCTGCGGCACCCACATCGTCAGCGGGCCGGCGCTCGATGCAGCGGACACATACTGCTTCAGCGCGTCGATGAGTTGCGCATCGGCGCCGGGCAGCACCGTATATGACGCGCCGTTCTGCCAGCGCTGCACCCATTGCGCGACGAAGCCCGCGAGCTGGCCGCCGGTGAAATCGGCAGGCGGCACGTAGCCGAGCGGGCCCGTGCCCTGATACGCGGACTGGATCGCCGCGGCCGTGCGCACATTGCTGCCGAACATGCTGTTCGCGAAATCCTGGCAGTTGTTGGCCGGCGGCGTCGCGAGCTGCGCGAGCGGGACGACCCAGGCGCCGTTCGCGGTCGCGACGCCGCGATACAGGTTGAGATGCGCGACCGAGTCGTGGCCGGGAAACGTGGCGGCATCGGCACCCGACACATAGCCGGCCGACGGCGTGACGCTGACGGTGGTCGGTTGCGATCCGAACGGATGCGTGTACGAAATCGCAAACGATGCGTCGCCGCCGGCCAGGCTGAACGATCCGATGCAATCGCCCCAACTGTTCGACGCGCTGACGGCGGTCGATTGTCCGGTCGCGACCAGCGCTTGCGATGCCTGCGGCAGCGAGCCGCTCTGGCTCGCCGCGTTGCCGTACGCGAGCGTCGTGGACGGGATCGCGTTGACGACGTTGATCGTGATCGAGCGGTCGGCGATGCCGTAGCTGCGCGCGGACGTATCGGCGGCGCCGTTGGCGGCGAACGACGACGCGGACGTCGTGTTGCCGTCGCCGCCGCACGCGGCCAGCGTGCCGACGAGCGGCGACAGGGTCAGCGCGGCGCCGCGCTGGATGAAGCGCCGACGGTTCGGCGCGGTCGGGCGGACGGGTTTCGAAGCGGTCATGAGCGTTCCTGGTCGCGGATTCGGGAAGAGGCAACGACGGTCCGGCGCATTGCACACGTGTGCAATGCCGGCCGCAGCTTCGCGTTTCGCCGGCACATGCGCCGCGCGTATTTATGCGGGAAATCGATGAAACGCCTGCGACGAAACCGAGTCGCTCGTGTGACGCCGCGCATGCGGCAACGCAGGAGCGCGGGCGAGGGAACGCCCGCTGGCCATTGGGTGCCACGCGGGGATCGGGTAAAGTGCCGCTCAACATGCCGGTTCGACGTTACTAGACGACCGGTCTAATCGTTGCTACCATACGCCATCATGAATGCATCTTCAGGCGCGGAAGTCCGCCAGCACATCCTGAACATCGCGAAGCCGATCATGCTCCACAAGGGGTTCTCGGCGGTCGGTCTGAACGAGATTCTCGCCGCGGCGGGCATCCCGAAGGGCTCGTTCTACCACTACTTCGGCTCGAAAGAGGCATTCGGCGAAGCGCTGCTCGAAGCGTATTTCGAAGGCTATCTCGCGCATCTCGACAACCTGCTCAAGCATCAGGCCGGCACGGGCGCCGAGCGCCTGATGACGTACTGGGGCAACTGGCTGCACACGCAATGCGCGGACGATCCCGAAGGCAAGTGCCTCGCGGTAAAGCTCGGCGCGGAAGTGTCGGACCTGTCGGAAGCGATGCGCGCGGTGCTGCGGCATGGCACGAGCCAGATCATCGAACGGCTCGCGGGCGGCATCGAGGCCGGTCTGGCCGACGGCTCGCTGAGCGCCGTCGACGATCCGCCGCACACGGCCGCGATCCTTTACGAGCTGTGGCTGGGCGCAACGCTGCTGGAAAAGATTCACCGCAACCGCAAACCGCTCGAAAGGGCAATGGTCGAAACGCGGCGCATGCTGAACCTGCCACCGGCCGTGCATGACGGAGCGCAGTCGTAACCCGGGCGCGCATTGGCGCGCCTTGTTTTTGCCCTGATTCTAGACGACTGGTCTACTTACACACGCATGACGAACGCCTCGCTCCGCGTTACGCTGTCCCGATTGCTCCAACCGCACGCGTGCAACCGCAACGGCCAAACCGCCGACGCTGCCACGCGTGCGCGTCTTCTGCTGGTCCATCCCTGATCCGATCGTGCCCACGAAGCACGTTTATTCCTGTTGACGGAGACTCACATGCCGCAAAACAAGACCGCAAACCGCCAGATCATCCTGACTTCGCGCCCGGTCGGCGCGCCGACGCCGGGCAACTTCCGCACCGAATCCGGCGACGTGCCGACGCCCGGCGCCGGCCAGGTGCTGCTGCGCACGGTCTGGTTGTCGCTCGACCCGTACATGCGCGGCCGGATGAGCGACGCGCCGTCCTATGCCGCGCCGGTCGAACTCGGCCACGTGATGGTCGGCGGCACGGTCAGCCGCGTCGTGTCGTCGAACCTGCCCGCGTTCCGCGAAGGCGATCTCGTCGTCGCGGGCGCCGGCTGGCAGGACTATGCGCTGTCCGACGGCCGCGACCTGATTCCGCTCGGCCGCGACTTCGCGCATCCGTCGTACGCGCTCGGCGTGCTAGGCATGCCGGGCTTTACCGCGTACACCGGGCTGCTGAAAATCGGCGAGCCGAAGGCCGGCGAAACCGTGGTCGTGGCGGCAGCCAGCGGCGCGGTCGGCTCGGTGGTCGGCCAGATCGCGAAGCTGAAGGGCTGCCGCGTGATCGGCGTCGCGGGCGGCGCCGACAAGTGCGCGTACGTGACCGACACGCTCGGCTTCGACGCGTGCGTCGACCACCACGATCCGGCGTTTGCCGCGAAGCTGAAGGAAGCGTGCCCGAACGGCATCGACGTCTATTTCGAGAACGTCGGCGGCGCGGTGTTCGACGCGGTGTGGCCGCTGCTCAACGATCACGCGCGCGTGCCGGTGTGCGGAATCATTGCGCATTACAACGACGCGGCATACGACGACACCGCGGTGTCGACCGGCCGTGATCGCGTGCCGGCGCTGATGGGTGCGATCCTGCGCAAGCGCATCCGCGTGCAGGGATTCATCATCCTCGATCACTATGCGACCGGTTATGCGCCGTTCCTGAAGGAAATGAGCGAATGGGTCGCGCAGGGCAAGGTGAAGACGCTGGAGGATATCGTCCCCGACCTGGCCGACGCACCGGAAGCGCTGATCGGCCTGCTGGCCGGCAAGAACTTCGGCAAGGTCGTCGTGCGCGTGGGCCCGGACGAACTGGCCTGATGCCACGGCACGGCAGCACACCGCGGTTGCACGCCGGCGTCGCGCGACGCCGGCTTGTGGCATGCTCGATTCCGTTTCGAAAGGAGTGACAAGATGGCGCTTCACGTGATTGCTTCGCTGTTCCTGAAACCCGAACACGCACAGGCCGCCGAGGCCGAACTGCGCAGCATGGTCGTCAAGACACGCGCCGAACCGGGCAACCGGCGCTACGACCTGTTCCGCGAGCAGGACGGCTCGCCGAACCTGCACCTGTACGAGATCTACGACGACCAGGCCGCATTCGACGCGCATCTCGCCAGCCCGTATTTCGGCGAATTCCGTACGAAGTCGGCCGACTGGTTCACGGCACCGCCGGTCATCAAGGTGCTGTCGGGCGTCGACGTGGCCGAGTAACTGCGCAGGACCACCGCCGCGGCTCGTCCCACCCGGGCCGCGCGGCACCCGTCGCGCACCGCGCGACGGCCATGACAACGACGACCCGCGCGGCGCGCCATGCGCGCCGCTTCCCCAATACACCGGCCCCGGAGGCTGAATGGTCACCCTCAACATCAACGGCGAGAACCGCACGGTCGACGCCCCCGACGACATGCCCTTGCTCTGGGTGCTGCGCGACGTCGTCGGCCTCACCGGCACGAAGTTCGGCTGCGGAATCGCGCAATGCGGCGCGTGCACCGTGCATCTCGACGGCGTCGCCGCGCGCTCGTGCGTGCTGCCGGTCGCGGCCGTCGCGGGCCGCAAGATCACGACGATCGAAGCCGTCGGCGCGACACCGGCCGGCCACAAGGTCCAGCAGGCATGGCGCGAGCTCGACGTCGTCCAGTGCGGCTACTGCCAGTCGGGGCAGGTGATGGCGGCCACCGCGCTGATCGCATCGAACCCGAACCCGAGCGACGCCGACATCGACGCGGCGATGGCCGGCAACATCTGCCGCTGCGGCACGTACAACCGGATTCGCGCGGCGGTCAAGCAAGCCGCCAAGGGGGCCTGAGATGAAACAGCCCCCACGTTCACTTTGTTCACTGCCCCCCGAGGGGGCGGTCAGCCCCCTTGAGGCGGCTCTGCGGAGGCTGACATGTCGCGAGGACTGATCGAAGCCGGCAAGGTCGCCGGGCAAGCGGCTGGCACCGGCGTATCGCGCCGCGGGTTTCTCAAACTCGGGATCACGCTCGGCGCGGCGGCCGGTGGCGGCTTGCTGCTCGGCTTCAGCGTGCCGGCGGCAGGCGACGACACGCGCCGTTCGGTGATCGGCGGCGACGGCGATGAAACCGCGCGTGCCGGCGTATTCGCGCCGAACGCGTTCGTGCAGATCGATCGCAGCGGCAAGGTCACGCTGGTGATGCCGAAGGTCGAGATGGGGCAGGGTGTCTATACGGCGCTGCCGATGCTGATCGCCGAGGAACTCGAAGTGCCGCTGTCGAGCGTGACGCTCGATCATGCGCCGCCGAACGAGAAGCTGTTCCTCGATCCGCTGCTCGGCGGCCAGCTCACCGGCGGCTCGACGTCGGTGCGCTACGCGTGGGAGCCGATGCGCCGCGCGGGCGCAACGGCGCGCACGCTGCTGGTCGCGGCGGCCGCGAAGCAATGGAATGTCGATCCGGCATCCTGCCGCGCGGCGAACGGCGAAGTGCAGCACCCGCCGAGCGGCCGGCGCGCGTCGTACGGCCAGTTGGCCGACGCCGCGGCGAAGCTGCCGGTGCCGAAGGACGTCGCGCTGAAGAAGCCGGAGGATTTCAAGCTGATCGGCACACCCGCGAAGCGCCTCGATTCGCCGGAGAAAGTCGACGGCACCGCGCAGTTCGGGCTCGACGTGCGCCTGCCCGGCATGCTGTACGCGGTGATCGTGAACAGCCCGGTGTTCGGCGGCACGGTCGCGAGCGTCGACGATACCGCCGCAAAGAAGATTCCCGGCGTGCGCCAGGTCGTGCGCGCCGACAACGCGGTCGCGGTGGTCGGCGATCACACGTGGGCCGCGAAGCGCGGCGCGTCGGCGCTCGTCGTGAAGTGGAACGAAGGCGCGGACGCGAAGGTGTCGATGAAGGACATCGTCGCCGATCTCGCGCAGGCCGCGGCGAACGGCAAGGGCGCGGTCGCGCGCAAGGACGGCGACGTCGGCAAGGCGTTCGCGGATGCGAAGACGCGCGTCGACGCCGTGTACGAACAGCCGTTCCTCGCGCACGCGACGATGGAGCCCGTGAACTGCACGGTGCACGTGCGCAGCGACGGTTGCGAGATCTGGGTCGGCACGCAGGTGCCGGCACGCGCGGTCGACACCGTGCAGCGGCTCACGAGCTTTCCGCCGGACAAGATCGTCGTGCACAACCACCTGCTCGGCGGCGGCTTCGGCCGGCGGCTCGAGACGGACATGATTGGCCAGGCCGTGAAGATCGCCAAACAAGTCAACGCGCCCGTGAAAGTCATCTGGACGCGCGAGGAGGACATCCAGCACGACATGTACCGGCCGTACTATTACGACCGGATCTCGGCCGGCCTCGACGCGAACGGCAAGCCGGTCGCGTGGCAGCACCGGATCGTCGGCTCGTCGATCCTCGCGCGCTTCGCGCCGCCCGCGTTCAAGGACGGTGTCGATCCCGACGCGGTCGAAGTCGCGACCGACCTGCCGTACGACCTGCCGAACCAGTTGATCGATTACGTGCGGCAGGAGCCGCGCCACGTGCCGACCGCGTTCTGGCGCGGCGTCGGGCCGACGCGCGGCACCTTCGTCGTCGAGAGCTTCATCGACGAGCTGGCCGCGCAGACCAGGACCGACCCCGTGCAATACCGCCGCGCGCTGCTCGGCAAGACGCCGCGCGCGCGCAACGTGCTCGACGTCGCGACCAAGGCGGCCGGCTGGGGCCCGTCGCTGCCGAAGGGGCAAGGGCGCGGCGTGTCGGTGATGCATGCGTTCGGCAGCTTCTTCTCGATCGTCGTCGACGTCGCGGTGGACGACGGCGAGGTCCAGGTCAAGCGCGTCGTGTGCGCGGTCGACTGCGGGATGGTCGTCAACCCGAACACGATCGAGGCGCAGGTGCAGGGCGGCATCATTTTCGGGATCACGGGCGCGCTGTACGGCGAGATCACGATCGAGGACGGCCGCGTGACGCAGAGCAACTTCTCCGACTACCGGATGCTGCGGATCAACGAGACGCCGCCGATCGAGGTGCATCTGGTGAAGAGCGGCGAAGCGCCGGGCGGGATCGGCGAACCGGGCACGGCCGCGACCGCGGCGGCGCTGTCGAACGCGATTTTCGCGGCAACCGGCAAGCGGCTGCGCAAGCTACCGGTCGGCAACCAGTTGAAGACGGCCTGAGGGGCGGGAACGAACATGCGAAACCTGACCCTGAACACGATCGGCGCATCGCTGCTCGCGCTGTCCGCGCTGCTGGCCGGCCCGGTCGCGCACGCCGCGCAGACGGCACCGGCCGACAGCACGCTCGTCGCGCGCGGCGCGTATCTCGCGAAAGCCGGCGACTGCGTCGCGTGCCACACCGCGCCGCGCGGCACGCCGTTCGCGGGCGGCCTGAAGATGGTCACGCCGATGGGCGCGATCTACACGACCAACATCACGCCCGATCCGGAGACGGGCATCGGCGGCTATACGGAAGCCGATTTCGCGAGCGCGTTGCGCAAGGGCGTCGCGAAAGACGGCCACAACCTGTATCCGGCGATGCCGTATCCGTCATACGCGAAGCTGAAGGACGACGACGTGAAGGCGCTGTACGCGTACTTCATGCACGGCGTCGAACCGGTGAAGCAGGCGAACCGGCCCTCCGACATCCCGTGGCCGCTCAACATGCGCTGGCCGCTCGCGCTGTGGAACGCGGTGTTCCTCGACACGACGCCGTATGCGGACAAGCCGGCCAAGGATGCAGTGTGGAACCGCGGCGCGTATCTCGTGCAGGGGCTCGGGCATTGCGGGTCGTGCCACACGCCGCGCGGTGTCGGCTTCCAGGAGAAGGCGCTGGACGAAGGCGGCACGGCGTTCCTGTCGGGCGCGGCGATCGACAGCTGGTTCGCGTCGAACCTGACGGGCGAGCACAACACGGGGCTCGGCCGCTGGAACGAGGCCGACGTCGCGCAGTTCCTGAAGACCGGCGCGAACCGGCACGCGACCGCGTTCGGCTCGATGGTGAGCGTGATCAACCACAGCACGCAGGCGCTGACCGACGACGATCTCGCGGCGATGTCCCGCTATCTGAAATCGCTGCCGGCCGCGGGCGGCACGGGCGCGCCGCCGTACAGCTATGATCCGAAGGCGACGCAGGTGGTGCTGGGCCGGCCGGCAGCCGATCCGGGCGCGAAGGTGTATAACGCTTACTGCCTGCATTGCCACGGCGCGGACGGGCGCGGTTACGCGCCGCTGCTCGCGCCGCTCGCCGGCAATCCGAACGTGCTCGAAACCGATGCATCGTCGCTGATCAACGTGACGCTGAACGGCAGCGAGTCGCTCGTGATCGACGGCGTGCCTTCCGCGTATCCGATGCCGGCGTTCTCGAACCAGTTGAACGACCGGCAGATCGCCGACGTGCTGACGTTCATGCGCGCCGGCTGGAACAACGGCGCGCCGCCGGTGCAGGCGGCGGACGTCGCGAAACTCCGCAAGGCGACGGCGGCCGCGCGCTGAGCGCGGCTCCATGCGGAACGAAGGCAGGCCGATGCGCCTGCCGTCTGCACCGCCGGGTGGTTGTCTCCCCCGGCGGCTTGGCTCTTTCTGTCAACCTGCGTGCGGCCTCGCGGCAGCGCGCGTTTTATCGACGCAATGTAGGGGTGTCTGGATGGCTAACGTGACTTATACGGATACGCAGCTGCTGATCGACGGCGAGTGGGTCGACGCCGCGAGCGGCAAGACGATCGACGTCGTGAACCCGGCGACCGGCAAGACGATCGGCAAGGTGGCCCACGCGGGCATCGCCGATCTCGACCGCGCGCTCGCCGCCGCGCAGCGCGGCTTCGAAGCATGGCGCAAGGTGCCCGCGCACGAACGCGCGGCGACGATGCGCAAGGCGGCCGCACTGGTGCGCGAGCGCGCCGACGCGATCGCACAGTTGATGACGCAGGAACAGGGCAAGCCGCTCACCGAGGCGCGCGTCGAAGTGCTGTCGGCGGCCGACATCATCGAATGGTTCGCGGACGAAGGCCGCCGCGTGTACGGCCGGATCGTGCCGCCGCGCAACCTCGGCGCGCAGCAGACGGTCGTCAAGGAGCCGGTCGGCCCGGTCGCGGCGTTCACGCCGTGGAATTTCCCGGTCAACCAGGTCGTGCGCAAGCTGAGCGCCGCGCTCGCGACCGGCTGCTCGTTCCTCGTGAAGGCGCCGGAGGAAACCCCCGCATCGCCGGCCGCGCTGCTGCGCGCGTTCGTCGACGCAGGCGTGCCGGCCGGCGTGATCGGCCTCGTGTACGGCGATCCGGCCGAAATCTCGTCGTACCTGATCCCGCACCCGGTGATCCGCAAGGTCACGTTCACGGGTTCGACGCCGGTCGGCAAGCAGCTCGCCGCGCTCGCGGGCCAGCACATGAAGCGCGCAACGATGGAGCTGGGCGGGCACGCGCCGGTGATCGTCGCCGAAGACGCCGACGTCACGCTCGCGGTGAAGGCCGCCGGCGGCGCGAAGTTCCGCAACGCGGGGCAGGTCTGCATTTCGCCGACGCGCTTCCTCGTGCACAACAGCATCCGCGACGAATTCACGCGCGCGCTGGTCAAGCATGCCGAAAGTCTGAAGATCGGCAACGGCCTCGAGGAAGGCACGACGCTCGGCGCACTCGCGAACCCGCGCCGCCTGACCGCGATGGCATCGGTCGTCGACAACGCGCGCAAGGTCGGCGCGAGCATCGAGACGGGCGGCGAGCGGATCGGCTCGGAAGGCAACTTCTTCGCGCCGACCGTGATCGCGAACGTGCCGCTCGAAGCGGACGTGTTCAACAACGAGCCGTTCGGCCCGGTCGCGGCGATTCGCGGCTTCGACAAGCTCGAAGACGCGATCGCGGAAGCGAACCGTCTGCCGTTCGGGCTGGCCGGCTACGCGTTCACGCGTTCGTTCGCGAACGTGCACCTGCTCACGCAGCGCCTTGAAGTCGGGATGCTGTGGATCAACCAGCCGGCGACGCCGTGGCCGGAAATGCCGTTCGGCGGCGTGAAGGACTCGGGCTACGGGTCGGAAGGCGGGCCGGAAGCGCTCGAGCCGTACCTCGTCACGAAGTCGGTGACGGTGATGGCCGTCTGACGGTCCATCGTCCGTGTGTGCGCCACCCGCCGTTGGTGCGGCGCGCATGAACGGCGCAGGTCGGGTATCGTGCCCGGCCTGCGCCGTTTTTTCTTTGTTTTCACATCTCCATGCCGTGGCGATTCACGGCATCGGCAAAGACCATCCCGCGTTCAATCCTGCGTCGCGACCAGCGCCGCCGTCTGGCCTAGCCAGTCGGCCGGATCGCCGCGATGGTAGATCTGCTCCGACGGCTCGATATTGTCGATGAATCGCTGGTAGATCACCGCCCGTCTGGCCGTGGCGATCGGTGCAAGCAGGGCGGCGGCACGCACCGGGTCGCTGCCGGGCAGCCTCGCCAGCCATTCGCGATTCCAGTGATCCTTGATCGCCGCCGCGTAGTGGCGCGGAACGGCGTCGAGAAACGCGGACTGGTCGAGCAGCGGGTGGCCGATTCCACTGTCGCCCCAATCCAGCAGCGTGAGTTCCGATCGCGTGCCGCGAAAATTGCCGGGATGGCAGTCGCCATGGACCAGCGTATTCGGCAGTCCGCATGCATCGATCCCGGCGAACCGCGCTTGAAGGCCGCTCACGAAATGCCGTAGCGACGCACGTTCGGCGCGCGATAGTCCTTCGCCGGTCCGTGCGACGACATCGGCAATCTCGGCAGCCAGACCCGCGCCGCGCCAGTCGGGTAATCGCATCGCGTGCAATTCGTCGACGCGGTCGATCCACGAAGCCTGGATGTCGACCAGCAGCGTCACCATGCCGAGCAGTTGCGGCAGCGCTGCGTCGAACAGGTCATTGCCGGGGATCTCCGCGAGCAGGATGCGTCCGCATTCGTCGTGCCCCAGCAGCGTCGGCACGCGCCGGCCGGCCAGCGCCGTGATGACGCGGCCCTCGTGATCGAGGAAGGGCGGCACCACTTTCAGCCAGGCCGATTGCGCCCCGATCGGAATACGCCAGACGCTCGAAAGGTTCCAGGTTCGGACCTGCACGGGTTTGGCGGTAGGCGACAGGCCATGACCGGCAAGCACGCGCGCCGCCCAGCCGAGATCGTCCGCCGGGCCGCCCGGCCGCGCGTAACTTCGGCGCAGCGAATGGGGCTCGATGTTCCCTGTCCAGGATTCGGCCGCCACCGGTTCCGCAATCTCGGCCAGATAGGTGACTTCGCCGCCGGGCGCGCGGTCGCGAACGGTTTCCAGCAGGCGCAGGATCGTCACGTCGACGCCATGGCGTTCGCGCGCGGCCCGCACGACCGACTCGACTTCCTGCCACCACGGGATCGCGACCGGCATCGGCGGCAGGCAACCGACCACCGCGCCATCCGGCGTCACCAGCACCAGCCGCGCGACGCGCGGCGGCGGTGCCGCTGGATCGAGGGTCCCCGTCATCGTGCTCATTTCGCTCCTGACCGGCGTCGGTTGCCTGTGCAGGGCGAGCGTATCCCAATTCGCGAATGCGCGGCTACGGGGGTTACGCGGTGACGCGACTCAGTGCCGGCTGCTGCCCCGATAGCTTTCCACTTCCGCGTCGTACGCCGCCAGAAACGCCTTGCCGAACACCGACGCGAAATCGTCCTCGATTGCGAACACCGTATCGCGATGGATCGCCGCGTAGCGATCCCACATCCGCGCCTTGTACAGCGCGGGCACGCGTTTTTCGTACCAGCGCATCGCATCGTCGCGTTCGCGCAGCCGTTGCGGCGAGAAGCGCGTCAGCAGGTCCATCAGCGCGGCGCGCATGCCGGCGACCATGCCGATCTGGTGCGCGTGCAGATCCTGGAACGCATCGCTGACCGCGCTCTGCGGCGACATGAAGCCCGGCAGCGGCAGCCCGAACATCTGCCGCAGCACGGCGCCGCCGTCCGGCAGCAGCTTCAGCGGGTTGTTCTCGCGATCGAGCAGCATCGTCATGTGCGCCTTCACCTCGCGCTTCAGGATGCTGCGCGACGACAGCAGCTCGACCGTGCCGTTCGCGAACAGCGCCAGCAACTGGCCCGCGATATAGAGCTGCTCGGCCGACCACTGGTGCGATTCGGCGGCCGTGTCGAGCCCCGCGCCTTCGAAGAACGCGTTCAGCAGTTCGTCGGGTGTCGGCGGCGCCGGCGCACGCGCGGCATGCGGCACCGGTTCGTCGGCCGGCCGCGCATCGGCGCGCGCGGCCGCCGGCTGCACGCGTACGTGCTGCGTCCACTCTGGCGCGTGGTCGGCCTGCGTCGCGGACGACGCTTCGCGATCCGCATTGCCGCGATCGCCCGACGGCACCGTACCCGACGCGCCGATATCGGCCGACGACTGCGCGAACAGGTCGAGCGGATCGGTCGATAGCTGATTCAGGTCGCGCTGCGACGGTGCGGATGGCACGGGCTGCTGTGCTGCGGCACGGTTCGCGGGCTGCGCCGCGTCCGCGCGGGCAGGACCACCCGGCGTGGCACTGGCATCCGCCGCCTTGCCGCGCGGAGCGAGACGATCCTGGAGCAATCCCCACAGCCGGTTGCCGGCGCTTTTCGTGTCGTCGCGCGAAGGCGAGGGTGAAGGCGAAGGCGAGTGCGTGGGTGAAGGTTGCGTCGATGCGGCACCCGCCGGCGCGCCGCGCCTGTCGATGTGCACATCGGTATCGGGCGCCATGTCGATGACCGGCGCGTCGCCGCCATCGTCGCGTTCGGCGCGCAGCACGTACGGCCCGATGCGGATGATGTCGCCGGTATTGAGCGGGCGTTCCTGCGCATAGCCGACCGGCTCGCGATTCACCTCGATCGTCGAGACGCTGCTCAGGTTCTTCAGCAGGCACGCGTCGTCGCCGACCTGCAGCAGCGCCTGCAGCCGCGAAATCTGCCGCGTGTCGTCGCGCAGCACCAGATGGTTGTCGTTGGCCCGGCCGATGGTGCCGCCCGGCGGATGAAACACGACGGCGTCGTAGGAGTCGTTTTCGACCGGTTCGCCGGCATGTTCGATCACGATCAGTTGCATGTCATACGTCGCTCGGTGGATGTAGCGCTCGCGTGGAAACCGGTTCGTTCAGGATGACGACGCATGTCTGCGGCGCGCGAACTCGAACGCGGGCCCCCAGACCGGATGCCCCTTCTCGGCGGGGGACAGGTCGAAGCGCGGGTTGAGGTCGAGAATCTTCGAGAACTCGGCGCGGCACGGCGTGACGCGGTTCGTCACGCAATAGCTGAACGCGAGCAGCTTGTGCGCGGCGACCTGCGTGTCGGTGTCGGCGCCGTCGATCTCCTTCGCGTGGCTCAGCAGCACGATCGTGCGCCCGTAATCGCCGGCGGCGTACGCGGCGCGCGCGCTGTCGACCGTCGCATGCGCGGCCGACTGCGTCGGGGACGTGCTGCACCCGCCGGCCCCCAGCAACAAGGCGCCGAGGAAAATAACGAGCAATGAACGGCCTTTCATTTTTGAAATGAAGAATTGGCGTAATTGGAAGGTGGCACACAAGCGCTGTTGGATTCTAGTGCCAATCATCGGCGCCGAAGTCGCTGTTACGTTTTGTTTCAACTGGCCGACCCGAATCCATTTGAATCAGAAAATAGACTACGAATTTCAGGGCTTGTTAATCCGAAAAAACAACCTATAGTTCGCTGTGTTTTTCCGATTCGTCAGTTGTTTTGTCAGCGCGCGTCAATGCACGAAAAACCGGACCGTCCGTTCGGGCGGCACGAACAGCCTGGCACACCATCAGCGTCGCGAGCACCCCTTGCCCGGCGGCCGGCCGGCTTGCGCCCCGCGACCATCCGACAGGTGTCCACGCCGTAGAACCGGGCCGCCAGGGCGAACCGGTCGGGCAAGTTTTTTCGATTATTCACCAATCCCGATTCAATTGCCTGTCATCTCGATAATTCAACTTTCATAAACCCTGGATGATTTGTCCCGGCTTTTCCAAGAGAACAATGTGCCGGAAAAAATTTCAACGGAAGGATATGTAAACAACATAATTACCGGTCAATTAATTGTCCCTTTTTTTAATCCGATCAACCGGTTTCGAACTTGGAAACCGGCGGATGGCTATTGGGTGGCGAGGGTGGAATATGCAATGGCGGTCGAGCAGTTTCATCGTATGGGGATGCGTATTGCTGTTTCCGGGATGCGGCGCGACGGAGCACGCGGCCGCGGTGCCGTATGCGATCACGGTCGACGTTGCGCCGGACGTCAACCCTGACCTGAACCGCAAGCCTTCGCCGATCGTGCTGAAGGTGTTCCAGCTTCGCGCGGCGTCGGTGTTCGACAGCGCGGACTTCTTCTCGCTGCAGGACAAGCCCGAGAACGTACTCGGCGCGGACCTGCTCGGCACCGACCGCGTGATCCTGCGGCCGGGCGAATCGCGCACGCTGCACTATCGCGGCAACGTCGAGGCTGGCGCGATCGGCGTGATCGCCGAATACCGGATGCTCGAAAAGAACCGCTGGCGGCTGACGGTGCCGCTGCCGCGCGCGAAGCAGCTCAACCTCTACAAGTTCTGGCAGACGTCGCCGGGCGAGCTGAAGCTGGCGATCGCGGTCCGGAACGGCGGCATCGCACTGAACGACGCCCGGGGGCGCCCATGACCGAACCGACGATGTCCGCGACGCCGGTCGCGGCACTCCGCCAGCGCGTGGTGTGGACCGAGGGGATGTTCCTGCGGCCGCAGCATTTCCAGCAGCTCGAACGGCACTGGGAACGCTACGTCGCACTGCGCTGCCTGCCGCTGCAAGGGTTCTACTGGGGCTTCGACACGCTGGAAATCGATCGCGAGCAACTCGCGCTCGGCAAGGTCGCGCTGCGCGCCGCGTCGGGCGTGATGCGCGACGGTACGCCGTTCGACCTGTCGCATCCGGACGATCTCCCCGAACCGCTCGACGTACCGGCCGACGCGAAGGACCAGCTCGTCATGCTCGCGCTGCCGCTGTGGCGCGGCGGCGGCGAGGAGGTGTCGTTCGGCGCGGGCGCAGCAACCGATAGCCATGGCGCAAACGGTGGAATCGGTGGAAACGGTGGAATCGGCAACGCGGACGTCGCACGCTACGTCGTGCGCGAATACGAAGTGGCCGACGCGAACGCGGTCGCGCTCGGCCCCGCGCTGCTGCAGACGGGGCGCCTGAACGTGCGGCTGATGCTCGAAGCCGAGTTGACCGGCGACTGGCACGCGCTCGGCGTCGCACGGGTCGTCGAGCGGCGCACCGACGCGCGGCTGCTCGTCGACGACGGCTACATTCCGCCGCGGCTCGTCGCGCAGCGCGATGCCGTGTTGCTGGCGTATGCGCGCGAGCTGCACGGGCTGCTCACGCAGCGCAGCGAGGCGCTCGCGGAACGGCTGTCGGAGCCGGGGCGCGGCGGCGTGTCGGAAGTCGCGGACTTCCTGCTGCTGCAACTCGTGAACCGCTATCTCGCGCTGACCTGGCATGCGCAGCAGCACGTGTCGACGCATCCGGAAGCGTTGTTCTGCGACTGGCTGAAGCTCGCGTGCGACCTGAGCACGTTCACGGCGGCCGGCCGGCGCCCGCAGTCGCTCGCGGTCTACGTGCACGACGACCTGAGGACGAGCTTCGCGGAACTGATGACGGAACTGCGCCGGTCGCTGTCGACGGTGCTCGAACAGAACGCGATCCAGATCGAACTGCGCGACGCGGGCAACGGCATCCGCGTCGCGACGCTGGCCGACCCGGCGCTGCGCGACACGGCCGGCTTCGTGCTCGCGGTGCGCGCGGACGTGCCGGCCGACAGCCTGCGCGCGCGCTTTCCCGCGCAGGCCAAGCTCGGGCCCGTCGAGCGGATCCGCGATCTGGTGCAGTTGCAACTGCCGGGCATCACGATGCGCCAGTTGCCGGTCGCGCCGCGACAGATCCCGTATCACGCGGGTCATACGTACTTCGAGATCGACAAGGGCAGCGACCTGTGGAAGCAGCTGGCGCGTTCCGGCGGTCTCGCATTTCATTTCGCCGGCGAATTCCCTGGGCTCTCGATGGAGTTCTGGGCGATACGCGGGTGAGGGCGGGCATCGAGATGAATACTTCCTCCGATTCGATCGCCACCGGCGCAGGCGCGGGCGCGGGCGGTTTTGTGCCGCCTAATCCGGGCGGCATGCATCCGGCCGCCGCATCCGGTGCGTCCGGCGCGGCCGGGCCGACGGCCACGCAGCCGCGCCCCGGCCGCTGGGCCGCGAGCGGCACGAACCCGCTCGTCGCAGCCGCGAACCCGCTGCTCAACCTGGTGCCGCAGATCCGCTCGACGGTCCATCATCCGAACCCGGCGTGGCTGCGCGAGCATCTCGTCGTCGAAATCCGCCAGTTCGAGGCACGCGCGCAGGAAGCCGGCGTGCCGTCCGAGGCGATCATCGGCGCGCGCTACTGCCTGTGCACGGCGCTCGACGAGGCGGCCGCACTGACGCCGTGGGGCGGCAGCGTGTGGTCGTCGCACAGCCTGCTCGTGTCGTTCCACAACGAAACCTGGGGCGGCGAGAAATTCTTCCACCTGCTCGAACGCCTGTCGCAGCAGCCGCGCCAGCATCTCGACCTGCTCGAGCTGCTGTATTTCTGTCTGGCGCTCGGCTTCGAGGGCCGCTATCGCGTGCTGGACAACGGCCACGCGCAACTCGATGCGCTGCGCCACCAGCTCGCGCTGACGATCCGCTCGGTGCGCGGCGAATTCGATCCCGCGCTGTCGCCGCACTGGCGCGACGTCGTCACGCGCGACGTCGCGCGCCGTTTCGTCGTGCCGCTGTGGGTGTGCGTGGCGCTCGCGCTGCTGATCGGCTTCGGCGTGTTCGTCGGGCTGCGCATCGCGCTCGCCGGGCATTCGGATCAACTGTTCGCGTCGATCGACGCCCTGCACGTGCCGAAGCTGCAGCCCGCTCAGGCGCCGCCGCGCCCGGCGCCGGCGCCGCGCATCGCGAAGTTCCTGGAACCCGAGATCGCGGCCGGCCTCGTGTCGGTGCGCGACGATGCCGATCGCAGCGTGATCGTGCTGCGTGGCGACGGGCTGTTCAAGTCCGGCTCGACGTCGGTGATCGACCGCTACGTGCCGGTGCTCGCGCGCGTCGCCGATGCGCTGAACAAGGTGCCCGGCAACGTGCGCGCGACCGGCTATACCGACGACACGCCCGTGCATACCGCGCGCTTCGCGTCGAACTGGGACCTGTCGCGCGAACGCGCGGAAGCCGTGCGCAGCATGATCGCCGCGCGGCTCGACCGTCCGGAGCGGCTCGCGGCGGAAGGACGCGGCACGCTCGATCCGGTCGCGCCGAACGATACGCCGGCGAACCGCGCGCTGAACCGGCGCGTCGAGATCACGCTGCTGCCGGCGCCCGGCAGCGCCGCCGTCGGCGCGACGCAGGGGGCCAACTGACTTGACGTCCTCCCCCGCCTAAAGGCAGGGGATTCCCACAACTGGCGATGCACGTCCGCATCGGAGAATGTTCAACGCAGCGTTGGTATCTCGATCATGCACGACACCACAGCCACTGCAGGCCCACTCTCTTATTCGCAGCCCCGCGATACCTTTCGGCCGCGTCGTGCTGTCTTTCGACCTGCACGCCGAACAGGACTGGGTAGAACCGCTTTCGTCCACTTCCTCGAACGTGACCCCGTGCGCTGTCGCTTTGTAACGGAGCTTGTGGCGGAAGGACGACCAGGATACGTCGTTGACGCTCTTCGCCATCCTGGTTTTGGCGAGGCTGGTGGGCGATACGTTGCCGACCGCGATGTAATCGAAGCGCCGCACCAGGGCGAGCGCGAGCTTGTGCTGGAAATCGGCGCGGGCATTTGCCACCTTCGCATGCAGCTTCGCGATATGGCGCTTGTGCTTTCGCGCCCGTTGGGCTTTCGCCAGCTTTTCGGCCGCGCGGTGGCTGAACCGGTCGTTGGGCACCTTCTCGCCAGTCGAAAGTGTGGCGAAGTCTTTCAGGCCGAGATCGATGCCGACGCCGGAACGGATCGGGCGCGCCGGAACATCGGGCATCTCGATCACGATGTTGAGGAACCAGTTGCCGCGCGCATCCTGCGCAAAATTGGTCCCATCCTTGATCTTGCCTTCTGGAAGCGGCCGACTGTTGAACACGCGGAAGGTGTTGCCGGCAAAGCGAAACGCATCGCCTTCACGCTTCAGGTCACGGCCCTTCAGCGGCAACCAGCCAAGCGACTTCCTGCCGCGATAGCGCAAGTAAGGGCGACGGTGCTGGCTGCGCGACTTCGCGTATTGCTCACACGTTGCATTGACCGTACCGGAATGGATGCCGAGTTCCTTGCTGCTGCCGGTCGTCAGCCTGTTCAGATCGAAACCCGTCGGCCACTTCTTGCGCCACTTGAGCGCGTGCTTCTGCGTGTCGTTGCAGAAGTTCCAGACATAGTTCACCGCACGGCTCTGCTTGTTAAGCAGTCCGTTAAGCGACTTCACGCGGTATCGGTAGACAAGGATCATGCTGATCACTCTAACGTTGGGATGCCGTCTGTCAACGGTGCTCCGTTCATCTTCGCCATAAGTGGCGAGATTTCTCGGAGCAACTGACATGAACCAGGCTGTCGCGCGTTTCGTCCGGCCGTTGCCGTCGCGGGAGATCTGGACCTTCGCCGGTCTGGTCGTGCTCGCGTGCTTCGTGTGGCTCGCGGGCCCGCTGTTCGCGTTTGCCGAAGTCCGGCCGCTGGAAAGCGCCTGGGCGCGCGGGCTGACGATCGCGGTGCTGTTCGCCGCGTGGGGCGCGCGTGTCGCGTGGCGAAGCTGGCGCGCGGGTCGCCTCAACGCGCAACTGCTGAACCAGTTGCGCGAGGCCGCACCGGGGCCGGCTACCGCCGACGATCCTGCGAAGGCACAGCTCGACGAACTGCGCAGCCGCTTCGACGAAGCCGCGATGCTGCTGAAGAAAGTCCGTTTCGGGCAGGCCGACACGGTGCGCAAGGGCCTGCCGCACTGGTTCGACCGGATGTCGCGCCAGTATCTGTATCAACTGCCGTGGTACGTGTTCATCGGCGCGCCGGGCTCGGGCAAGACGACCGCGCTCGTGAATTCCGGGCTCAGCTTTCCGCTCGCCGAGCAGTTCGGCCGCGCGGCAATTCGCGGCGTGGGCGGCACGCGGCACTGCGACTGGTGGTTCACGAACGACGCGGTATTGATCGACACGGCCGGCCGCTATACGACGCACGAAGGCAACCGCGCACTCGACGAAGCCGAGTGGAAGGGCTTCGTCGACCTGCTGAAGAAATACCGCACGCGCCAGCCGCTGAACGGCGCGATGCTGACGATCAGCGTGGCCGACCTGCTCGGCGCGTCGGAAGCCGAACGCACGCAGCACGCGATGGTGCTGCGCAAGCGGCTGCTCGAACTGCGCGCGCAGCTCGGCATCCGCTTTCCCGTGTACCTGCTCGTGACGAAGGCCGACCTGCTCGCGGGCTTCGCCGAGTATTTCGGCAACTACGGCCGCGCGGAATGCGCGCAGGTGTGGGGCTTCACGTTCCCGCTCGCGCAGAGCGAGGCGCCCGGCTTCGACCTGCGCGCGGCATTCGACCGCGAATACCGGCTGCTGCACCAGCGGCTGAACGACGCGCTGCCCGAACTGCTCGCCGCGCAGACCGATGCGCACCAGCGCGAGATGACGTACCTGCTGCCGCAGCAGATCGCCGACCTGCAGGACATGCTCGGCCAGTTCGTCGCCGAAGTGTTTTCCGTATCGAGCTACGAGCCGATGCCGATGCTGCGCGGCGTCTACCTGACGAGCGGCACGCAGGAGGGCACCGCGTTCGATCGCGTGATGAGCGGCATCAAGCGCTTCCTGAAGATCGAGGGCGTGCCGCCGGTCGCGCAGGTCGGCTCGACCGGGCGCAGCTTCTTCCTGAAGTCGCTGCTGCAGGAGCACATCTTCCGCGAAGCCGCGCTCGCGGGCAGCGACCTGCGCTGGCATCAGAAGCGGCGCGTGCTGCAGATCGCCGGCTACGTGCTGCTTGCGCTGGTATGCGTGGCCGTGCTGGTCGCGTGGCTGCGCAGCTATGCGAACAACCGCGCATATCTCGACCAGATCGCCGCGCGCGTGCCGGCCGTCGATTCGCAGATCGCCGGTGCGAAGTTCTCCGACGCATCCGACATCGCCCGGCTGCTGCCGGTGCTCGACGCGCTCGGCGGGCTCGCGAATGCGGGCGGCGTCGACCTGCAGCATCCGCCGCTCGCGTATCGGTGGGGGCTGTTCCAGGGCGAGAAGATCGACGAGGCCGTCGATGGCGTGTACCGGCGCGCGCTCAACGACGTGCTGCTGCCGATCGCCGCGAGCCGGATGGAGGCCGCGCTGCGCGACGCGCGGCCCGACGAAACCGACTACGCGTATGCGGCGCTGAAGGCGTACCTGATGCTGTACGACAGCGCGCACTACGATCCCGCGTTCGTGCAGGCCGTCGTCGATCTGGAAATGGAGCGCTCGCTGCCGCCCGATTTCTCGCCGGCCGAACGCTCCGCGCTGCGCGCGCATCTGGCCGCGCTGTTCGGCAACCGCGTCGCGGTGTCGCCGTATCCGATGAACGAGCGGCTCGTGGCCGACGTGCGCGACCGGCTGCGGCAGGTGCCGTTTTCGCAGCGGCTGTACCGGCAGCTCACGCGCACGCTGCGCCCGGCGACGTCCGCGTTCGACTTCAGCGTCGCGCGCGCGGTCGGCCCCGACGCGACGCTGGTGTTCCGGCGCCAGAGCGGCAAGCCGCTGTCGGAAGGCGTGCCGGGCCTCTATACGCGCAACGGCTATCGCAACGTGTTCGCGCCGCGCCTGGCCGGCGAAGTCGAAGCGTATGGGCGCGAGGAGGTGTGGGTGCTGAACCTCGGATTGTCGGAGATCCCCGGGCCGAACGACGCGGCCGCGTGGGCGCGCGACATCCGCCAGCTCTACCTGAACGACTACCTGAAGATCTGGGACGACTATCTCGCGGACATCAAGCTGCAGCGCACGGCCACACTCGCACAGAGCATCCAGGTGGCGCGCGCGCTGTCGTCGGCCGATTCGCCGCTCACGCGGCTGATGGTCGCGCTCGCGCGCGACACGGCGCTCGGCGATGCGCCGGGCGGGGCGCGCAATCTCGCGGCGCGTGCGCAGGACAAGGTCGACGAGGCGCGCAGTTCGCTGTCGCAGATCTTCGCGGGCCAGGCCAGCGACGCGAATCCGTCCGCGGCGGCGCCCGCGAGCGCCGAGCAGGTGGTCGACAGCCACTTCGCCGGGCTGCGTGCGTTCGCGCCGGGCAGCGGCGACCAGGCGCAGGGATTCGACGCGGTGCTGAAGTCGATCGACGCGCTGTACACGACCCTGACGGCCACCGACGACGCGCTGCGCAGCGGCGCACAGCCGCCGCCGTCCGACGCGCCCGCGCGGCTGCGCGCGCAGGCCGGCCGCCTGCCGACGCCGTTCCGCGAAGTGCTCGACGACCTGTCGAACGTCGCGAACGGCAGCGTCGCGACCGTCGAGCAGCGCACCGTCGCGCTGCGGGCCGGCACGAATGTCGGCGATTTCTGCCGGCAGGCGATCGCGGGCCGCTATCCGTTCGCGCGCGGATCGTCGCGCGACGTCGCGCCGGCGGATTTCGCGCAGATGTTCGCGCCGGGCGGCCTGATGGACGATTTCTTCCAGAAGAACCTGCAGTCGATCGTCGATACGACGTCGCACCCGTGGCGCTTCGCGAACCGCAATGCGGACGCCGATCCGGCGGCGGCCGCGATGCTCGCGTCGTTCGAGAAGGCCGCGGTGATCCGCGACGCGTATTTCGGCGGCGGGGCGCGCACCGCGCAACTGAAGGTGCAGATCCAGCCGCTCGAAATGGACCCGTCGATCACGGAGATGGTGCTCGACGTCGACGGGCAGATCGTCCGCTACGCGCACGGCCCGCTCGTACAGAGCGCGGTGGACTGGCCGGGCCCGCGCGGCAGCAGCCAGGTGCGGCTGCAGGTGTCGGGGCAGGCCGGCGCGGCCGACGGCTACACGACCGACGGGCCGTGGGCGTTGCACCGGCTGTTCGACCGCGCGGCCGTATCGGCCGGGCGCGGCTCGGACCAGATGATTGCGCGCTTCACGGTCGACGGCAAACCGATCGTGCTGCAGGTGAATGCGGGCAGCGTCCGCAACCCGTTCAGGCTGGCCCAGATGGAGTCCTTTACATGCCCTCCGAAGCAATGAGCCCCATACCGCCGCTCACGAGCATCGCCGGCGACGCGCCGGCCTGGTACGGGAAGATTCCCGGCGCCGGCGACTTCGTGAACAGCCGGCTGCCGCATGCGCTCGCGCTGTGGTGGGAACGCTGGCTCCAGCAGGGGATGGCCGCGATGCGCCAGCGCGGCGCGGACGAGATCGAGCGCCATTACACGGTCGCGCCGGTCTGGAATTTCCTGATCCCGGCGGGCGCCGGCGCGTCGTGCGTGCAGCCGGGCTGCCTCGCGCCGAGCTGCGACCGCGTGGGGCGCTACTACCCGGTGATCGTCACGCTGCCGATGCGCGCGGCCGATTACTGGAACGGGCTGCCGGACGCCGCCGACGCGTACTACTGGCAGGTCGGTCATGCGCTGCTCGATGCGATCCGCCATGCGCACGCGCCGGGCCATCTGGAACAGACGCTCGAACGTGTGCGGCTCTTGCCGGGCGGCGCCAGGTACGCGGATCGCGTCGACAGCCCGCCGGCGACGCTGCCGGCGCAGCCGGCGCCCGCCGCGTGGCCGGGGCTGTCCGGTTATTTCGATCCGCACGGCGGGACCAGCTTCTGGTGGACCAACCGCGCCGACGGATCGCCGCTGCGCACGCATGCGCATACGGGCACGCCCGACAACGCGCTGTTCCTGACGCTGTTCGGCGGCGGTTAGCGGCCCGGCTGAAGCGCGGCGGGCAGAAGGCACACGGTTTCAAGAGGTGGACATGAAGGACGCTGGATCGAGAGACAACGAGTACGACACGGCGACACGCGGCGACGCATCCGAATTCACGGTGCGGCCGCTGCCGCTCGGCCATCGCCTGGGCGAACTGCAACTCGACGAGGTGCTGGGGATCGGCGGTTTCGGGATCGTCTATCGCGCGTTCGACCGCACGTTGCGGCGCGCGGTCGCGATCAAGGAGTACATGCCGTCGATGCTCGCGACGCGCGGCGGCGACTACACGGTGTCGCTGCGTTCCGAGCGGTTCGCGCAGGCGTTCGACGCGGGGCGCGGCGCGTTCCTCAACGAGGCGCGCCTGCTCGCGCAATTCGATCACCCGGGGCTCGTCAAGGTCCTGCACTTCTGGGAAAGCCACGGCACCGCGTACATGGTGATGCCGTTCTACGAGGGGCGCACGCTCAAGCAACTGCTCGACGGCGGCATGCGGATCAGCGAGACGCAACTGCGCAACATCGTCGCCGCGCTGCTCGGCGCGCTAGACACGCTGCATCGCGCGCAATGCTTCCATCGCGACGTGGCGCTCGACAACGTGCTGATCCGTCCGAACGGCAGCGCGATCCTGCTCGACTTCGGCGCGGCGCGCAAACGGATCGGCGATCTCGTCGACGACGGCGCAATGATGATCAAGCCCGGCTACGCGCCGATCGAGCAGTACACCGACGATCCGGCGTTCAGCCAGGGGCCGTGGACCGATCTCTATGCGCTCGGCGCGGTGATGCACGCGATGATCGCCGGCGAGTTGCCGCCCGCGGCCGTCGTGCGCAGCATCAAGGACACGTACCGCCCGCTCGTGTCACGGGAATTGCCGGCCGGCGAGGTGTACAGCCCGGCGTTTCTCGCGGCCGTCGATCATGCGCTGCAGTTGCGGATTCCGGATCGGCCGGAATCGGTCGCGGCGTTCGCGGCGGAACTCGGGTTGCGGGACTTCGACCGCACGGGCGGCGGATATGGTGCGGCAGTCGTGCCGCCGGTGGGTGATGCGGGCAGCGGCGGGGAACGGAAGGGCGATGCGTCCGCTGCGTCGGGCACCGCGTCGGCTGTTGCCGCGGCGGCAATCGGCGAGGGCGGGGCCGCTGCGGGCAACACTGCGTCGGATGTGCCGTCGTCGAAGGGCGAACGTCCGGACGATGTGTCCGCACCATCGGATCCCGCATCGGCTTCGTCTGCCGTGTTCGGTGCCAAGCCGGAGGCGGGTGAGCCTTCAGCGTCGAAGGCAGCTGCGCAGGGCGCCGCGATTGCGACTGCGGGCGCGCTGGCGGCGTCGGCATCGTCCGCATCGCATGCTTCGCAGCCGGCGGCGAAGCCGGTTGAATCCGGTGCGCCGAACGGAAACGCCGAGCGTGCAAATGAATCGCCCGTCGCAAGAACCGACGCGCACGACGAAGCAGATACGCGAGCCACGCATGCCGACGCAGACATCGGCAAGCGCAGCCCAGCGGATTCCGGGAACACGAACGGGAACGCCGCCGCCGGCACGACCGCACCGCCTCCGGCCGCATCGGCATCGACATCCGGCGGCGCATCCGCGCCGACCGGCACCCAACGCGGCTCCGCACCCAGCGGATCGCGCAACCGCCGCATTCCGGTCTACGTCGGCGGAGCGCTCGTCGCATTGATTGCCGTCGGCCTCGCCGCGACCTATCTGTCGCGTCCCGCGCGCGTCGCCGACGAAACCTCACCCGGCGCGAGCCAGTCGCTGGCCGGCGCGACATCGCCCGCCAGCACGCCGGACGCCACGCTGGCCCAGCACGGGCCCACGCCGACCGTCGTGCCGCCGTCGAGCCTGCCGGCCGGATCGTCGGCGCAGGTTCCGCCGCCGCCCGTCGCCGTCGCGCCGGCCAGCACACCGGCCGTCGACGCCACCGCCGCCGCACCGCAGGTCGCGACCACCGTCACGAACCCGGCGCCGGCGCAAGCCGGCTCCCGTTCCGCCATCGCGCCGGCCGGCAGCCTCGACGCGACGGAGCGCGTCGTCAACGTGCCGCCGTCGGAGGCCACCGCATTACCGGCGACCACGCCCACCCCGACGCCCAAGCCGCCGCCTGAAGCCGAGACAGCCATCGCCGCTGTGAACGTGCTGCCTGCCGAGCCGCGCCCGCCGAAGACGCAGGAAACCGTCCAGGTGCGCTTCAACGTGCAGCCGTGGGGCGACGTGTACGTGAACGGCGCGCGGCGCGGTGCAAGCCCGCCGCTGCGCTCGGTGTCGCTGACACCGGGCGTCTACCAGATCGAGATCCGCAACGGCTCGCTGCCGCCGTTGCGCCGCACCGTGGCGATCGACTTCGGCAGCAAACCGATCAACATCGACTATGCATTCGAATGACGTCAGCCAGACGGCACTCGCTGCCGCCGCGCTTTCCCCTGCGTCGCCGGGCCTGCCGGCGGCGTCGCCGCGCGCCGACCTGATCGGCCGGCTGCTCGCGGACGTCGCGCCCGATGCACCGTGCGGCGCGAATCTCGAATACGACGCCGAGTTCCTGCAGTTGCAGGAGCGCGCGACGCCGCGCGCCGAGCAGCAGTACGGCGACACCGTGATCCCGGCCGAGGCGCCCGACTGGGGCGCGGTCGAGCGGCTCGCGGTTGCGCTGTCCGCGCGCACGAAGGACCTGCGCGTCGTCGCGTATCTCGCGCGCAGCTGGATCGAGCAGCACGGCATGCCCGGCTATGCGGACGCGCTCGCGGTCGTCGCGAACCTGCTCGAGCGCCGGTGGGACGACCTGCATCCACGGCTCGACGCCGACGGCGAACCGGACCCGACGCCGCGGATGAACGCGCTCGCCGACGTGGCCGGCGCGCACGACTGCGCACGCGCAGCACGGCGCCAGCCGCTGTTCGACGGCGGCCCGAGCGTGCGCGATGCCGAACGGCAGCTCGACGGCCGCGACGAAGCCGGTGGCCGCGCCGGCCTGATTGCCGCGTTGTTGGCCGTGCGCGGCGACGGCACGACGCCGCTCGATGCTGCGCGCGCCGCGCTGCAAGCGCTCGACTCGATCCGCGCGACCGTGACCGACAGGCTCGGCCGCGAGTGGGCGCCCGATGCCGGCGATGCGGAAAAGGCGTTGCAGCGGATCGTGCGCGAAGTGCCGATGCCCGAGCCGCAACCGGGTGCGCCGGACGTTCCGGGTTCCACGCCGCAGACCGCATCCGGTGACGCATCGCAAGCCGGCATCGCACCAGCTGCTTCCGCAGCCATGCCCAACGCGCACGCCTGGCGCGATGCCGAGGTAACGAGCCGCGACGACGTCCGGCTCGGCCTCGACAAGATGTGCCGCTATTTCGAGCTGCACGAGCCGAGCCATCCGGCGCCGCTGCTGTTGCGGCGCGCGCAGCGGCTGCTTGCGCTCGACTTCTACGAAATCATCCGCGATCTTGCGCCGGAGAGCCTGCCGAAGCTGGACCTGCTGAGCGGCGAGCGAAGCGAATGACACGAACCGGACGCACGAACCGAACGAAGGAAGCCGCCACGCGGGCGGCGGCAACGTACTGCGCAACCTGATCGACGTGAAAGTGAAGGAGTGGACGATGACTGACAGAACCAAGGCAGCAGGCAGCGGACAGAAGTTCATCGCGCGCAATCGGGCGCCACGCGTGCAGATCGAGTACGACGTCGAAACCTACGGCGCCGAGCGCAAGGTGCAGTTGCCGTTCGTGATGGGCGTGATTTCGGACCTGGCGGGCAAGCGTGCCGAGCCGCTGCCGGACCTGCCTGAGCGCAAGTTTCTCGAGATCGACGTCGACAACTTCGACGAGCGGATGAAGTCGGTCGCGCCGCGCGTCGCGTTCCAGGTGCCGAACACGCTGACGGGCGAAGGGATGCTCAACGTCGACATGACGTTCGAGCAGATCGACGATTTCTCGCCGGCCGCGATCGCGCGCAACGTCGACGCGCTGCGCCGGCTGCTGGAAGCGCGCACCGAGCTGTCGAACCTGCTGTCGTACATGGACGGCAAGCACGGCGCCGAACAACTGATCGAGCGCGCGATCAACGATCCCGACCTGCTGAAGACGCTCGTGCGCAATCCGCACGAACCCGCGCAGGGCGGCGCTGCGACCCAACCGGAGGCCCGCGATGAATGACCCCGTCCAATCCCGCGCCGACACGCGCGACGCCACGCAGCCGGCCGTTGCGCACGACGAGTTCGCCGCGCTGCTGCAGAAGGAGTTCAAGCCGAAGACGGCCGAGGCGCGCGAATCGGTCGAGCGTGCGGTGCGCACGCTCGCGCAGCAGGCGCTCGAACATACGGTCGGCATGACGACCGACGCGTACGGCAGCGTGAAGCAGATCATCGCGGAGATCGATCGGAAACTGTCCGACCAGATCAACCAGATCCTGCATCACGACGAGTTCCAGACGCTCGAAGGCGCGTGGCGCGGCCTGCATTACCTGGTCACGCACACCGAGACCGACGAGCTGCTGAAGATCAAGGCGCTGCCGGCGTCGCGCAACGAGGTCGCGCGGATGCTGAAGCGCTACAAGGGCGTCGCGTGGGACCAAAGCCCGCTGTTCCGCAAGATCTACGAGGAAGAGTACGGGCAATTCGGCGGCGAGCCGTTCGGCTGCCTCGTCGGCGATTTCCATTTCAACCACAGCCCGCCCGACGTCGAGATGCTCGGCGAGCTGTCGAAGATCGCGGCGGCCGCGCACGCACCGTTCATCGCCGGCGCGTCGCCGGAGCTGATGCAGATGGATTCTTGGCAGGAGCTTTCGAACCCGCGCGACCTGACGAAGATCTTCCAGAACACCGAATACGCGGCGTGGCGCAGCCTGCGGCAGTCGGAGGATTCGCGCTACGTCGGCCTCGCGATGCCGCGTTTTCTCGCGCGGCTGCCATACGGTGCGCGCACCAATCCGGTCGACGAATTCGACTTCGAGGAAGACACCGACGCCGCGAACCACGACCGCTACACATGGGCGAACTCGGCCTACGCGATGGCCGCGAACATCAACCGCTCGTTCAAGCAGTACGGCTGGTGCTCGTCGATCCGCGGCGTCGAATCGGGCGGGGCGGTCGAAGGGCTGCCGAGCCACACGTTCCCGACCGACGACGGCGGCATCGACCAGAAATGCCCGACCGAGATCGCGATCAGCGACCGCCGCGAGGCCGAGCTCGCGAAGAACGGCTTCATGCCGTTCGTGCACCGGAAGAACTCCGATTTCGCGGCGTTCATCGGCGCGCAGTCGCTGTACCAGCCGGCCGAATACCACGATCCCGACGCGACTGCGAACGCACGGCTGTCCGGCCGCCTGCCGTACCTGTTCGCCTGCTGCCGCTTCGCGCATTACCTGAAGTGCATCGTGCGCGACAAGATCGGCTCGTTCCGCGAGCGCGACGACATGGAGCGCTGGCTGAACGACTGGATCATGAACTACGTCGACGGCGACCCCGTGAACTCGTCGCAGGAAACCAAGGCGCGCAAGCCGCTCGCAGCCGCGCAGGTGGTCGTCGACGAGGTCGAGGACAACCCCGGCTACTACTCGTCGAAATTCTTCCTGCGGCCGCACTACCAACTCGAAGGGCTCACCGTGTCGCTGCGGCTGATCTCGCGGCTACCGACCGCGAAGGCGGCGAACGAGTGAGCGAAAAAACGAGCGGCAACCGGCATTCAACACGGCATTCAACCTGACCTCGAACCGAAACGGAGACGGCAATGGGCGTAGCAATGTTTATGAAGGTGGACGGCGTGACCGGCGAATCGGCGGACGCGCAGCACAAGGGCTGGACCGACATCCAGTCGTTCACGTGGGGCGCGAGCCAGCCGGGCGCGATGGCGAGCGGCAGCGGCGGCAACGCGGGCAAGGCGAGCTTCAACGATCTCGTCGTCGCCGCGTACATGGACAAGGGCGCGCCCGCGATCATCAAGAACTGCGCGAACGGCAAGCACCTGTCGTCGGTCGAGATATCCGCGTGCAAGACGGGCGGCACGCAGGTCGAGTTCATGCGCGTGACGCTGCAGGAGGTGCTCGTCACGTCCGCGCAGGTCGCGGGTATCGATCCGGGCGACGTCGCCGACCGGCTGATGATGCACTACGGCTTCCAGGCCGCGAAGGTGAAGAAGCAGTACTGGCAGCAGAACGACAACGGCGGCAAGGGCGCCGAGGTGACAGTCGGCTGGAACATCAAGGAAAACACCGAGATGTGACGGGTCGAGCAGGCACGGAGACAACCATGGAAGACCCGCGAACCCGCGACGGCCGGGACGGCAACCTGCGCGACCGGCTGCAGCCCGCCTTGCTCGACCGCCTCACCGACGACGCACCGCAACGCGCGGCCGAAGCGCCCGGCGCGCAATGGATCGGCACCGAGCGGCTGCGCGCCGCCGTGCTGCGCGATCTCGCGTGGCTGCTCAACACGCGCAACGCCGAGGACGGTTTCGTCGACTGGTCCGCGTTCGCGCACGCGCAGGCGTCGGTGCTGAACTACGGGATGCGGCCGCTCGTCGGCAAGCCGATGTCGGGCGTCGAGCGGATGTCGGTCGAGGCGTCGATCCGCGACGCGATCGTGCGCTTCGAGCCGCGCATCGCGCCCGACAGCGTCGAAGTCCGCAGCGTGATCGACGCGCCGGGCGGCCGGGCCGGCGAGCGGCGCCACAACGTGCTGCTGTTCGAGATCCGCGGCACGCTGTGGTCGATCCCGCATCCGCTCGAATTCGTGCTGCGCTCCGACCTCGATCTCGAGACGGGCGCGATGTCGCTGCAATCCGCGGCGGGGGCCTGACGCGATGGATACGCGCCTGCTCGACTACTACAACCGCGAACTCGCGTACCTGCGTGAGCTCGGCGGCGAATTCGCGCAGCAGTTCCCGAAGGTCGCCGCGCGGCTGCGGCTGCACGAATCGGGGCCGCCCGACCCGTACGTCGAACGGCTGCTCGAAGGCTTCAGCTTCCTCACCGCGCGCGTGCAGCTGAAGATGGACGCCGAATTCCCGCGCTTCACGCAGGCGCTGCTCGACGCCGTGTACCCCGGCTATATCGCGCCACTGCCGTCGATGGCGATCGTCCGGTTCGCGCCGATGATGAACGAGGGCAGCCTTGCGCAGGGCTGGCGGCTGCAGGCCGGCACCGCGCTGCGCGCGCGGCCGGCCGCGTCCGAGCAGACCGCGTGCGAATTCCGCACCGCGCACGATCTGACGCTGTGGCCGCTCGAACTCACCGACGCGACCGTCACCGGTGCGCCGTCGTGGCTGCCGCGCGGCGCCGTCGCCGCGCGGCAGGACGTGCGCGGCGCGCTGCGCATCCGGCTGAAGGCACGCGGCGGCGCCAAACTCGCGCAGTTGCCGCTCGACCGGCTGACGTTCCATCTCGCGGGCCCCGAGCGCGATGCGCTGCATCTGCTCGAACTGATTGCCGCGCATGCGCTCGGCGTCGTGTGCCACGACCCGGCGCAGCCGCCGCGCTGGCTGCATACGCTCGACGCCGACGCGATCGTCCACGAGGGTTTCGATCCGGCGCAGGCGATCCTGCCCGACGACGGCCGCAGCTTCCACGGCTACCGGCTGCTGCGCGAGTATTTCGCGTTTCCGGCGCGCTTCCTGTTCTTCAGCATCGGCGGGCTGCGCGCCGCGCTCGCGCGCGCGACCGGCGACGAATGCGAGCTGACCGTGCTGTTCGATCGCCACGACGCGGCGCTCGAAGCGGCCGTCGACGCGCGCCATCTCGCGCTGAACTGCACGCCGGCCGTGAACCTGTTCGCGCGCCGCGCCGACCGCATTCCGCTGCAGCCGGGCGCGCGCGAGCATCATGTCGTGGTCGACCGCAGCCGGCCGCTCGACTACGAGGTCTATGCGGTGCAGCGGCTCGCGAGCGAGCAGCGCGACGACGGCCAGTCGCGCGAATTCCGGCCGTTTCACGCATCGTTCGCCCGCGATGACGGCAACCACGGCGCGTACTACACGGTGCGGCGCGAGCCGCGGCTCGTGTCCGCGCCGGCGCGCGCGAACGGCACGCGCACCGGTTACGTCGGCAGCGAGACCTACGTGTCGCTCGTCGACAGCCAGTGCGCGCCGTACGACGAATCGATGCGCTACCTGTCCGCCGATACGCTGTGCACGAACCGCGATCTCGTGCTGTTGCAGCCGCCCGGCGACGCGAACACGTTCACGCTGCGCGTGTCGGCCCCGATCGAGCGCATCGTCGCGATCCGCGGCCCGTCGCGGCCGCGCCCGCCGATCGCCGACGCGCAAACCGCGTGGCGATTGATCCGCCATCTCGGGCTCGCACGCCACACGCTGACCGATCTCGACGACGACGAAGGCGCGCATGCGCTGCGCGAGCTGCTCGGCCTGCATGCCGACCCGGCCGATGCCGCGATGCGCCGGCAGATCGACGGCGTGCAACGCGTCGCGTTCTCGCCGGTGTTCCGCCGGCTGCCGGCGTCCGGGCCGCTGATGTTCGGGCGCGGCGTGCAGGTCGACGTGACCGTCGACGATCATGCGTTCTCCGGCGACAGCCCGTTCCTGCTCGGCGCGGTGCTCGAACAGTTCTTCGCGCGTCACGTGTCGATCAACGCGTTCGCCGAATGCGTGCTGACCAGCGTGCAGCGCGGCACGCTCGCGCACTGGCCCGCGCGCATCGGCAGGCGACCTGCGATATGAAACGCGACACGTCACCCGGCACTCGACCGGCCGATGAAGCCGCGCGCCGCGATGCGTGGTGGGCACGGCTGCGGGCCGCACCGCACGGCTACGACCTGTTCCAGGCGCTGCGCTGGCTCGACGCGTTGTCGCCCGGCCGCGCGCCGCTCGGCCATGCCGCGCGGCCGCGCGACGAGCCCGTGCGGCTCGGGCAGCAGCCGACGCTCGCATTCGCGGCGTCGATGCTGGCCGGCGTGCACGAGAACGGCACCGCGCCACCACGCATCGCGATCCACGGTTTCGGGTTGTTCGGGCCGAACGGGCCGCTGCCGACGCACCTGACCGAATACGCGCACGAGCGCGCGGCGCAGCACGACGACCCGACGTTTGCCGCGTTTGCGGACCTGTTCCATCACCGGCTGATCCTGCTGTTCTACCGTGCGTGGGCCGACGCGCAGCCGACGGTGAGCCTCGATCGCCCCGGGCGCGCACGGTTCGACGGCTATATCGCAAGCCTGATCGGGCGTGCGGCGCACGGCGACCGGCCGGTTGCGCAAGCCGGTGCGTTAGCCACGGCAACCGCCGACACGCTCGCGCCGCATGCACGCTATTTCCATGCGGGTCATCTCGTGCGGCACACACGCAACCCGGAAGGGCTCGTGCAGATCCTGCGCCAACATTTCGGCGTCGACGCGCGCATCGTCGAGCACGTGCCGCAATGGGTCGCAATCGAACGCTCGCAGCGCTGCACGATCCGCGCGACGCGGCCGACGTTGCGCGTCGGCGCCGTTGCGCTCGGCGTCGCGGTGCGCGACGCTCAGTCGCGTTTCCGGATCGTGCTCGGCCCGCTGTCGCTCGACGCGTACCGAGGCTTCCTGCCGGGCGGCCCGCATGCGCGGCAGCTCGCGTTATGGGTGCGCGAATACGTCGGCATCGAGTTCGACTGGGACGTGCAGCTCGAACTGGCGGCCAATGCCGTGCCGGCGATCGCGCTCGGCGCGCCGCAGGGGATCGGCCGCACCGCGTGGCTCGGGCAGCGGCTCGAACCGGGCCCCGCGCGCGACCTCGTCGTCCGCTACGACGTGCGCCGTGGCGGCACGCTGCGCGCAGGCGCCAACCCTCATCGCGAAACCGCCTAAACGGGAACCGTCATGTCCGATATCGGCCGCATCAACCTGTTCGGAAAACTGAATCCGTTCCTCTACGAGACGCTCGAGCAGGCGACCGGGTTCTGCCGGCTGCGCGGCAATCCGTATGTCGAGCTCGCGCACTGGTTCAAGCAGATCCTGCAGCGGCCCGACGGCGACCTGCAGCGCGTGCTGCGCCGCTTCGACATCGACGAGGCCGCGATCGACCGCGCGCTGGTCGCCGCGCTCGACCGGCTGCCGCGCGGCGCGGGCTCGGTGTCGGACCTGTCCGTGCACATCGACGACGCGGTCGAACGCGCGTGGGTCTATGCGACGTTGAAGTACGACGCGACATGCATTCGCGGCGCGATGCTGCTGCTCGCGATCCTGAAGACGCCGCAGTTGCGCAATGTGCTGATTGCGATCACGCGCGAATTCGAGCGCATCGTGCCCGACGTGCTCGCCGATGAACTCGAATCGATCGTCGACGGCTCGCCGGAGGCGCAACCGGCCGCGCAGGCTTCGAAGGGTGGCGACGCTTCGCGCGCCGCGCCCGCCGAAGGCTCGGCGCTCGCGCGCTTCGCCGTCGACCTGACCGCCCGCGCGCGGGCCGGCGAGATCGATCCCGTCGTCGGGCGCGACGCCGAGATCCGCCAGATCGTCGACATCCTGCTGCGGCGCCGCCAGAACAACCCGCTGCTGGTCGGCGAGGCCGGCGTCGGCAAGACGGCCGTCGCCGAGGGCTTCGCGTTGCGGATCGCCGCCGGCGACGTGCCGCCGTCGCTGCGCGACGTTGCGCTGTACCTGCTCGATATCGGGCTGCTGCAGGCCGGCGCGAGCGTGAAGGGCGAATTCGAGAGCCGGCTGCGCGGCGTGATCGACGAGGCGATGTCGTCCGAGCGGCCGGCGATCCTGTTCATCGACGAAGTGCATACGCTCGTCGGCGCGGGCGGGGCGGCCGGCACCGGCGACGCCGCGAACCTGCTGAAGCCCGCACTCGCGCGCGGCCTGCTGCGCACGATCGGCGCGACCACGTGGTCCGAGTACAAGCAGTACATCGAGAAGGATCCCGCGCTGACGCGGCGCTTCCAGCTCGTCCACGTGCACGAGCCGGAAGAAGCGGCTGCGCTGACGATGCTGCGCGGCCTCGCCGCGAAGCTCGAGGCCCATCACCGCGTGCTCGTGCTCGACGACGCGCTGCAGGCCGCCGTCACGCTGTCGCACCGGTATATTCCCGCCCGGCAGTTGCCGGACAAGGCGATCAGCCTGCTCGATACGGCCTGCGCGCGCGTCGCCGTCAGCCAGCACGCGGTGCCTGCGCCGATCGAGGACGCGCGCCGCCGCATCGACAGCCTGCGCGTCGAGCAGGAGCGGATCGGTCGCGAGTGCGCGCTCGGCACCGGCGAAGTCGCGCGGCGGGACGCGATCGAGTCCGACATTGCCGCCGCGCAGGCCGCGCTCGACCAGTTCGACGTGCGCTGGCAAACCGAACGCAATGCATTGGTGGCGATCGTCGAATCGCGCGCCGCGTTGCTCGACGACGATCCGTCGCGCGAACTCGACGCCGCCACGCGCGCCGATATCCAGGCGCACCTCGCGACCGCCCAGCAGGCACTGACCGACCTGCAGGGCGATGCGCCGCTCGTGCTGCCCGCGGTCGACACGCACGCAGTGGCGGCCGTCGTCGCCGACTGGACCGGCATTCCGCTTGGCCGGATGGTGCGCGACGAGACGCAAGCCGTGCTGAAGCTCGCCGATACGCTCGGCGAACGCGTCGTCGGCCAGCGGCACGCGGTCGAACTGATCGCCCAGCGGATCCAGACCGCGCGCGCGAAGCTCGACGATCCGACGAAACCGCACGGCGTGTTCCTGCTGTGCGGGCCGTCCGGCGTCGGCAAGACCGAGACCGCGCTCGCGCTGGCCGACACGCTGTACGGCGGCGAGCACAACGCGATCACGATCAACATGAGCGAGTTCCAGGAAGCGCATACCGTATCGACGCTGAAGGGCGCGCCGCCCGGTTATGTCGGCTACGGGCAGGGCGGGGTACTCACCGAGGCCGTGCGCCGCCGGCCGTACAGCGTCGTGCTGCTCGACGAGATCGAGAAGGCGCACCGCGACGTGCACGAGATTTTCTTCCAGGTGTTCGACAAGGGCTGGATGGAGGACGGCGAAGGGCGCGACATCGATTTCCGCCATACCGTGATATTGCTGACGTCGAACGTCGGCGCCGATCGTGTGATGGAGCTATGCCGCGACCCCGAGCGCCTGCCCGACGTGCAGACGCTCGCCGATGCGCTGCGCGCGCCGCTGCTGGACGTGTTCCCGGCCGCGCTGCTCGGTCGGCTGACCGTCGTGCCGTATTACCCGCTCACCGATGCGACGCTCGCGCGGATCGTCGCGTTGCAGTTGCGACGGATCGAGAAGCGGATCGACGCGCATCACGGCATCCGGCTGCGCTGCACCGACGCGGCGACCGCGCTGATCGTCGAGCGCTGCCGGACGATCGAATCAGGCGGCCGGATGGTCGACGCGATCCTCACGCATACCGTGATGCCGCGCATCAGCCGCGCGATCCTGCAGGCCACGCTCGGAGGTCGCACGCTGTCGTCGATCGAGGTGAGCGCGGCCGACGGCGAATTCGCTTACCGGTTCGACGAGGAGGCAACGACGTGAATCGCGTATTCACCCTCGACAGCCCGCACGGCGACGACCTGAAATTCCACACGCTCGACGGCAGCGACGAACTCGGCCGGTTGTTCGAATTCCGGATCGAGGCGCTCGCGGACAGCCACAGCCTGTCGCTGAAGGACATGCTCGGCAAGCCCGTGACCGTCCGGATCGAACAGCAGGACCAGTCGACGCGCTACCTGAACGGGATCGTTGCGCGAGCATCGCTTGCCGGCCGGCGTGCCGAGCGGTACTACGGCTACGAGCTGGTCGTGCGCCCGTGGCTGTGGCTCGCGACGCGCCGCTCCGATTGCCGGATCTTCCAGAACAAGACCGTGCCCGAGATCGTGCAGGAGGTGCTGTCGACGTACGGTTTTCCGATCGAGAACCACCTCGCCGAATCGTATGTGCCGCGCGAGTACTGCGTGCAATACAACGAGACCGATGCCGCGTTCGTGTCGCGGTTGATGGAGTTCGAGGGCATCTATTACTGGTTCCGGCATGCGGAGGACACGCATACGCTGATGCTCAGCGACGCAATGTCGTCGCATACCGCGCTGCCCGGCTACGAGACGATTCCGTACATCGCGCGTGACCGCACCGCGATCGCCGACGAGGAGCATATCGACGGCTGGCTGCCCGCGCAGGAAGTGAGCGTCGGCAAGCACCAGACCACCGACTACGACTACACGAAGCCGCGCGCCGATCTTTCGTCGCAGAAGGTCGACCCGCGCGGCCACGATCACGACGGCTTCGCGTCGTTCGAATGGCCGGGCGGCTATCGCGACGACGCGCCCGGCGCCCACTACAGCCGCGTGCGGCTCGAGGAACAGCAGGCCGAGCATGAGCGCGCGAGCGCCGATACGGACGTGCGCGGCGCCGCGCCCGGTTATCTGTTCACGCTCGCGCATTGCCCGCGTGCCGACCAGAACCGCGAGTACCTGATCGTGCTGTGCCAGTACCGATTCCAGGAGAACGCGTATGCGAGCGATCAAGGCGCAGAGGCCGTCGTGCACCAGACGATGATGCTCGTGCAGCCGTCGAGCCTGCCTTACCGGTCACCGCGCGAAACACCGCGGCCGCGTACGAACGGGCCGCAGACGGCCACTGTGGTCGGGCCGCCGGGTGAGGAAATCTGGACCGATCAGTACGGGCGCGTGAAGCTGCAGTTTCGCTGGGATCGGTACGGGCAGAGCAACCAGGATTCGTCGTGCTGGGTGCGGGTGTCGAGTCCCTGGGCCGGGGGTGGGTTCGGGGGCGTGCAGATTCCGCGTGTGGGCGACGAGGTCGTGGTCGATTTTCTCAACGGCGATCCGGATGAGCCGATCGTGACCGGGCGAGTTTATAACGGCGAGAAGATGCCGCCTTGGGGGCTCCCGGGGAGTGCGACGCAGAGCGGCTTGCTGTCGCGGTCGTCGCCGGGCGGGACCACCGAGCATGCGAATGCATTCCGGTTCGAGGACAAGAAGGGCGCCGAGCAGCTGTGGATGCACGCGGAACGCAATTTCGATGCGGAGACGGAGGCCGATCACACACTGTCGGTGGGGAACAACCATACGCATACGGTCGGGAACGACGAGACGATGCAGGTGAAGAACAACCGGCAACGGAGTGTGGGGCAGAACGAGACGGTGAATGTCGGGAAGAATCGGGTTGCGCAGATCGGAGTGGATGAGACGCATGGGGTGGGGAGGAATCGCAGCGTGACGGTTGACGGCAACAGCTCGCATACGGTGACAAAGGGGAATCACAACCTGGCGGTCGTTACCGGTACCCATGACGTCTTCGTCGAGGGAGACAGCACGCATGTCGTCGGCACAGGGTCGTATATGACAAAGGTCAATACCGGAAACCATTCCGTGGACGTTAACAAAGTCGCTTCATTGGTCGCTGGAAACTACATCGACATGGGTGCAGGAAAAAGTGGCGTGTCGATCAATAAGGACAACGTCGGCGTTTCCATCGGCGGAACCGCTGGCGATACCGGCGTCGGGATCAATGGCCAGGGTGGTGGGGTGGCCATCGTCGGATACGGCAAGGGCGTAAGCGTTGCTGGCTATGCACAAGGCGTGAAGATTTATGGCGAGAACGATCTCAATCTTTCCGGCAAGTCGACGGCCAATCTTCAGGCGCCGACGGTAAATATCGATAACGGTCAGGACAGCTGCAACGTCAATGTCAACGCGACAAAGATTGTTCTGGCAACCGGTGGAGGCTCGATCACGCTCGACGGCTCAGGCGTGACGATCCAGGGGACGATCGCTCACATCAATTGATTGCGGCCGGTGCCTGCCGGTTGCTCGATTGAATTCGAAGCATGGGAGACATTCGATGGAAAACGAATCGGATCAGATGATGATCGACGACGCGCTCGAAGCGGAAACGGTCGAGGCGTTGCGTCGGCTGTTCGCCAACGACGCGACGCCGGATCGCACGCCGCCTGCCAAACACCGCGAATCGTCGACGATGATCGGCGAGGTGACCGATACGCATCATCCCGACGCGATGGGGCTGATTCGCGTGAAGTGGTCGTCCCAGGATGAGACTTCGTGCGAACGCTGGCTCGAATGCGTGGACGGCGTGAAACCCGGTATCGGGGATCGTGTGCTGCTGCAATCGCCTGTGAACTGGCCCGAACCTCTGATCGCCGGAATGCTGAAGCGGAAGGGAAATGGCGAGCCGGTCGAGCCGGTTGTCGAACCTGTGTTGGCGCTTTCGCTCGAAGCCGACAAATGCGTGCAGATAGCTGATGCGGCGGGCACTCCGCTGTTGCAGGTGCGCGCATCGCCGGACGGACCGGTCGTGACGTTGCTGAACCGGAACGTGAACATCGAAGTCGCCGGCAAGCTGAGACTGAGTGCGCAGACACTCGAACTGGAAGGTGGCCGAGGCGGCGTAGACATCCGGACCGAAGCGGACACCGTGGTGCGCAGCCGATACGTTCGCTTGAACTGAAACGGCGGCCCGACGACATGCACCGCGAATTCGCCGCCATCGAATCGTCGCTTGAGGCGTTCATCGATCAGCCTGACGATCCCACGTTGCTACTCGAAGCAACCGACAACGACATCGTGCCCGTGCTGAAGATGATGCAATCGCTCGACGAGCGTGTCGGCGACGCGATTTTCCTGATCTTTCCGTTTCCGTGCGACTCGGTCGACGCGTATCTGCAGACATGCATGGAGGTGCTTGCTCGTCAGATCGACGACGAAAGCAATGCACGCGTCGAGCGCGGTGAAGAAGGCTGGTTGCCGTTGCCTCTGACTTGTACCGATCAGAGGCGCTCGCCTGCGCAGCGATTGCGTGACGCTATCGCTCATGTGCACACGCTGGTGCCGGAAGGTGTGAAAGTCGTTTGGGCATGGTTGCCTTCGCCGATGGGCGACTTCGGCGGCTTCGCAAAGATCGTTCTGCAATGTCTGGCACTGAACGGCTTTGAAGACTGGATGGAAGGGCATCGGTTCTGCATCCGCGACGACCGGAAGCAACCTTGCCTGATTCCGCTCGCTCGCGAGAAAAAAGCAGAACATGTGTTGATTCTTCCCGTCGATTTCTCGTCGGAAAAGGCGACCCGAAATCTGGTCGACATCGCAAACGATGCGGCGCATCCGATCGAGCAACGCATGGGGGCCTTGATGCAGATCGCCGGAATCGACCTTGCACACGGCAGGCTGCCCGATGCGCAGCGCAAGTACTACGCGCTCTTTGCGTTTCATGCGGAGCGGAAGGATCCGACGGGTTGCGCGATCGCGTTGCACGGCCTGGGCGACGTGGCATTGCGCCACGGATCGCCGCGCGATGCGAAGGACTGGTACGTGCGCGCGCTGCCGGCGGCGCTCGATGGCCGGAATCTGCTGGTCGTGGTCAATGCGCTGATGGCGACGGGCAGCTGCTGCAACACGCTCGGTGAACATGCAAAGGCGGCGACTTATTTCGATCTGGCGAGCGGTGCCGCCGGAAGGCTGATGCTCGTGCATACGAAGATCGAGGCGATGGAGAAGGGTGGCATCGCGTTGCTGGCATGTGGCCAGGCGGCGGAAGCCGCGAAAAGCTGGATTGCAGCGAAGGGGCTGTGCGAGCAATTCGGCTGCGAACGACAACGCATCAGCATTCTGGATCGGCTCGTGTCGCTTTATGGCAATGCCGGCCTGAAAACCGAGGCGAGGGCGTATGAGCTGGAAAAGGATCCGCTTTATATGGCGCGCTTGCGGGGAGTCGCGACAGCCGCTACGCATGATCCGATGGCCGGATACGAACAGGCACGGCAATGAGTGAGTCCGAGCCCCGTTTTACACGTGCATCCGATTCGTCCGAGCGTCACACGACGCAATCGCAAGTCAAAGCGGACACCGCGTGCGATGCGCTGCTCGGTACGGTCAAGTCGACGATCGATCCGTTCAAGGAAACGTTCTCGTCGAAGGGGAGCGCGCTCCACCATGTCAGCGAAGCGGTGAATTCGCTTGCGTCATTGCAAGGCATGCCGTCGCAGTTGCTCAACACCGGTATCTCGGAGATTCCGCTGCTCGACAAGGTGCCGGGGATGCCGGCAGCTACCATCGGCGTTCCTCATCTCGGCACACCGCATGCGCATGGTCATCCGCCCAGTAACGGTTTCCCTTTGCCGAGTTCCGGCATGACGATTGGCGCCGGTTGCCTGAGCGTGTTGATCGGCGGTATCCCGGCCGCCCGGGTGCTGGACATCGGCTTCGCGCCTACTTGTGGCGGGCTGACACCTTACTTCGATATCCAGACGGGCTCGAGCAATACGTTCATCGGCGGAATGCGCGCGGCGCGCATGGGAATCGACATCACGCGGCATTGCAATCCGATGGGTCATGTCGGGAAATCGGGCGGTGAAGCAGCGAGTGCGGCCGAGAAAAGCGAGGAAGTGGCGAGCGAGGCGGCTCAGGTAAGCGGACGAGCGAAGTTGTTGGGAGGGGCAGGGAAGGCATGGTCGGTTGGCAACGCGGCGATTGGGCCGGCGTCAGGGATGGCAACCGCTGCCAGTGACGTCAAACATCACGAAGCCTTGGCGGCCGCGATGACTGCTGCGCAGACTGCGGCCGATCTCGCATTCATGATGCTCAGCAATCTGATGGGCAAGGATCCCGGTATCGAGCCGAGTATGGGCACGCTGCTCATGGGCGATCCGACGGTGCTGATCGGCGGGTTTCCGCTACCGGACTCGCAAATGATGTGGCACGGGGCGAAGCACGGGATCGGGAAGAAGGTACGGCCGAAGTTGCCGAAGTGGGCGCAGAAACTGGCCTGTGAGATGTTTGGCGAGCCGGTTAGCGCGGTCACCGGAGCGGTCGAGAACGATTTCACAGACTATGAGACCGACGAGGTGGTGCCGTTCAAATGGGGGCGTCACTACAGCAGCGGCTGGCACGAACGGGACGGCGTACTGGGATACGGATTCCGGCATGCATGGCAGCATGAGTTGCTGCTGTTGAGGACGCGCGCCGTGTATATCGATCCTCGCGGTACGGAATACACGTTCGGCAGAAGGGCGGACGGCACATATGGTGGCTGTTGTCGGGGCTACGAGATGGAGCAGCTTGATGGCCAGCGCTTTGTCGTCCGACATGATGTGGAGGGTGAACTGGAGTTCGAGCGTGCCTCGGCAAAGGCTCGGTCCGCCCGCTGCAAGGTTCATGTCCGAGATGGGGCACGTAGCGTCTTGCAGTGGACCACCCATGGGGGCATCAGCAAAATTACGCAAGCGGACACAAGCGACAGTATCCGGCGCGTCGTCGCATTTGTGTATGAACCTCGCGGTCGGATCACCGAAGTCGTACTCACGGACGTCGACGGCCAAGTCAACCGAATTGCCCGGTACGGATACGATGTGAAAGGCTGTCTGGCCAGCTATCGCAATGCGCTCGATGCCGTGTCGGCTTGCGAATATGATATGCAGCGCCGAGTTGTCCGCCTTACAGACGCGAACGGATACGCGTTCTTCTATCGCTACGACGTTCATGGGCGCTGCACGAAAAGCGAGGGACAGGACGGCTTGTTGCGCGTGCGGCTCCAGTATCATCCGGGGCGCACATTCATCACCGAAAGCGACGGTGGCAGATGGACAGTTCTCTACAACGAAGCCGGCACAATCACACGCGTCATCGACCCATATGGCGGCGTGGTCGAGTACCTGCTCGGCGCGGACGGTCGCATCGTAAGCGAAGTCGATTCGGGCGGACGTGTCACACGGTGGATATACGACGCCCGCGGGCGCAACTCGCACCGTGTAGACCGATGGGGGAAGTGCTGGCCACCGAAAGACGAAGCGTCGGTTGTGCCTGATCGCATTCCTCGTGCTTTGCCTGACACCCACCTGGGGTTACAGTGGGGCGAGATTGTGTTGTCCGAACTAGCCCCCAGGGTGCTCGTTCCCCCTTCAATAGAACAACTTTCAGACGTGATTTTTTCGCTTCCGCCTTCACTGAGCGGAGACGCGATCGAACAGCGCGATGCGGCGGGACGCGTCATCGAGCGTACCGATGAATGCGGATGCACGGAACGTTTCCGGTGTGACGCGAATGGTAATGTGATCGAGCGATGTGATAGCGACGGGCACATCTATCGCTACGACATTGCGTCATGGAACCTGCGTGTGGCCGAAACCGATCCGTTGGGCAATACAATTCGCTTCCGTCAAACGTCGAGGCAGCAGATCGACGCAATCGTCGACGCGAACGGCAACGAGAGTTCATACACGTACGACCACAAGGGGCGGATCACAGGCGTCAGGCGAAACGGCGTGGTGCGAGAAACGTATGCGTACGATGCCGCTAACCTGTTGGTCGAAAAACGTGATGGAGGAGGCAACCTGCTGTTGAGTTTCGATGCTGGAACCAATGGTCGATACCGTAGACGAAGACTTGCCAGTGGCGAGATCCACGTCTACGACTACGACGCAAGAGGGAATACGATCAAGGCATCGACCGACGGGCACGATGTCACGCTGGCATATGATCATGCGGATCGCCGCACCGCGGACAAACGGAACGGTCTGGGAGTAGAACATGTGTATTCCGTCGGGCGCCTTGCGAGCACGACATACTTTGGACGCTTCACGGTGCATTACGAAGTCGTGGATCATTCCGCGACGCGAATTCATACACCCGAAGGGGGCTGCCATCAGTTGCAGCGCAGCGGGGACGGAAGGGTGCTGATCGACGCGGCCAATGGCACGGCCATATTGAGTGGCTTCGATCGTGCGAAACGATGCGTCGGACAGATCTCATGGAGCCGCACGCGTGAAACGCCGCTTCGTTTCACCCGGTACGAATACAGTGAAACGGGAGAACTACGCCGGACTACGCGCACCGCTGGTGACTCGGAAGAGTACGAGTACGACGCGGCTCATCGACTGATCGGAGAAAGTCGCAACGGATGGCCCATCAGGAAATTCGAGTATGACCGCGCCGGCAATCTGACATCGACGGCGGCGGCAGCATGGATGCGATACGCTGAAGGTAACCGTCTAGCGAGTTCGTGTCTGGGCACATTCAGCTATAACCGACGAAACCATCTATCCGAATTCATGCGTGCGGATGGTGTGCGCACGATCTACCAGTACAACAGCAAGGACCTTCTCGTCAAAGTTGACTGGAGTGATCGGCATGAAGCGTGGACTGCCGAGTATGACGGTTTATGTCGACGTATCTATCAGGCGTATAGCGGGAATAGGACCGACTACTACTGGGATGGAGACAGGCTTGCGGCAGAAGTGAGGATCGACGGACGGTTGCGGCTCTATGTCTACTCAAACGAATCATCGTTGGTGCCGTTCCTCTTTGTCGACTATCCATCTGTCGATGCCTCCGCGGCTGACGGGCAAACGTATCTGGTCTGCTGTAATCAGGTGGGGCTGCCGCAATGGATCGAAGACAGAGAGGGATCGACGGTCTGGATCGCTGCCGACGTCGACCCGTATGGGGCGATCCGGGTGGCCGAGGGAAACCTGGTCGACTACAACCTGCGGTTTCCCGGACACTACTTTGACACGGTGACGGGGCTGCACTACAACCGGTTCCGCTCCTACAGCCCCGAGCTGTGCCGTTACCTTCAATCGGATCCTGTCGGGCAGTCAGGTGGCATCAATCTCTATGCGTATGTTGCCAATCCTGTGGTGAGGGTCGATGTCCTGGGGTTGCACGACGCACGTGATGACCGCGTCCCGGAGCCTGACGACGAGACAGAATCAGCTTTGAAGCCAAAGGCTCTCAAACTCCATCTTCCGTCCGAACTCGCCGATATCCGAGATCCTGCGCAACTCGCCGTAGCCGCAGGACATCACGCATTTGACCTTGCCCACGAAGCAGCCAATGAAGGGGAGCGCAATATTACGCTTTACGATGGAAGGGATGGGACCACGTTCAAGACCGGTAAATCGACGATGGGGCCATGCCTGACGGTGGTGGTATTCAAACCCACGCTAGAGATTTTCTATGGGCAGAACCAACGCGAAACAATTTCCGCAGACATGTTTCCTGTCTCTAGCCACCGTGCGCTACAGGAATTGCTTGATCGGAACGATCTGATACGGAAATATTGCACGACACCAGGCGGCAAGCCTTGTGCGAGTCACACCAGAAAATACGGCGTGCCCGGGAAGCATGGCGACGTTCGCGTGCTGGGCGATGCGTTGAGCGCGCAGATCCAGGCGGGGGAGAATCCGGATTTTAGTGATTTCGCGATGTATAACGTCCGAATGAGAGATTCGAATCCGGGGGGGAATGGCGTTATCCCCGCGGGCACACCGATGCCTCGTTGCCTGCATTGCGGTCCTGCGACCATTGGCGTGGAGGTTATATCCGATCCGCCCGAAGTCATCGCTGCCCACGGACAAAGGTTGAAGTATTTGCAGCGTTTTCAGAGATAGCCCGCCTCGAAGTCGCTTCACCAGCGCAGGCCGATCTCGTGCTAATGCGGACGGATGGCGTCCGGCAACTCGTGGACAACGAGTTCGTCGAGAAAGAACACTCGGCGTAATCGTATTTTACATAACGTGAATTATCGATAGTTTGTGTTGTAGCGGCTAAGTTGTAATGTCCGCTTCTAGCCAAGTTCAAATGTCCGCTTTTCGACCCATCGTAAGCTGATCGGCCGCTGGGAATCCAGCGCTGGAGGCTTCGATGGCTGCAACGGAACGGATCACGATGACGATGCACGAGCTGGACAGGTTTAAGGTCATCCAGGACGTCGCAGACGGCAAGCTTCAGCCGTGGCGCGCGGCCGAGCGACTCGAACTGACGACACGGCAGATCCGGCGACTGGTCGGCCGATTGCGTGAGCACGGGCCGCAAGGTCTCGTGTCGCAACGGCGCGCGAAGCCCAGCAACAACCGATTGGATAGCATGACGGCTGATCGGGCGCTGTCGATCATTCGGGATCGCTACGCGGACTTCGGCCCGACGCTGGCCTGCGAGAAGCTCTGGGAATGCCACGACATCCGGCTGGCCAAGGAAACGGTCAGGAAGCTGATGACGGAGGCTGGCTTGTGGGTGCCGCGCCGGCAGCGGCCGCCGAAGGTCTACCAGCCGCGTGCACGCCGGGCATGTCTGGGTGAACTGATCCAGATCGACGGCAGCGATCATCGGTGGTTCGAGGAACGGGCGCCGGCCTGCACGCTGCTGGTGTATGTGGACGACGCGACGAGCCGGCTGATGATGCTGCATTTCACGCGAACCGAATCGACCTTCAGCTACTTCGAGGCGACGCGGGCGTACATCGAGCGCCACGGCAAGCCGGGGGCGTTCTATAGCGACAAGTACAGTGTGTTCCGCAACGTAACGCCAGGCAAGACTGGTAATCGGGTGACGCACTTCGGTCGCGCGATGTACGAGCTGAACATCGACGCGTTTTGCGCAAACAGCAGTCCGGCCAAGGGGCGAGTCGAGCGAGCACATCTGACGCTTCAGGATCGCTTGGTCAAGGAGATGCGACTGCGCGGGATCAACACGGTGGCCGATGCCAACGCTTACGCGCCCTCCTTCATGGCCGCTTACAACGCACGTTTTGCGAAGCCACCGAAGAGCGAGTTCAATGCGCACCGACCGCTGCGCGCCGATGAGAATCTTGACTTGGTGCTGACGTGGCGCGAGCCGCGGAAAGTGACGAAGTCGCTCACGGTGCAGTACGACCGAGTGATGTATTTGCTGGACGATACACCGGAGAATCGGCAACTGATTGATCGAACGATCGAGGTTTGGGAGTACCCGGATGAGCGCATCGAACTCCGAGCAGAGGGCCGCGTGTTGCCCTGCAGGCAGTACGACCGGCTGGCCGAAATCGATCAAGGTGCCATCGTCGAACACAAGCGCCTGAGTCATGTGCTGCAGATCGCGCAAGCGCTTCAGGCGCAACGCGATAACAGCCGAATCGGTAAGGCACCGTCTCGAACGCATCGAGGCGACTCGACCAAGACGAACCGCAACACCACTCAGCCGAACAAAAAGAAGCAGCGTGAGTTCACGCAGGCCGATGTCGAGAAAGTGATCGTGGATCTTGCCGAACGCAGACAGGTCCAACAGCCCGCGCGCAAATCTGGCCGCCGGTCTGCAAGGGGCAGTGACGCAAGCGTAAGCACCCTGCTCGTTCAGGATCCGCTCTTCGACACTGCGTGATCTGTAACCCAAGAGAAACAAACCTCAAGCCCGTAAACCCGGACATTTCAACTTAGCCGAGACGCGGACATTTGAGAATGGCTTTGACATGTGTTGTAGCGGCTAAGTTGTAATGTCCGCTTCTAGCCAAGTTCAAATGTCCGCTTTTCGACCCATCGTAAGCTGATCGGCCGCTGGGAATCCAGCGCTGGAGGCTTCGATGGCTGCAACGGAACGGATCACGATGACGATGCACGAGCTGGACAGGTTTAAGGTCATCCAGGACGTCGCAGACGGCAAGCTTCAGCCGTGGCGCGCGGCCGAGCGACTCGAACTGACGACACGGCAGATCCGGCGACTGGTCGGCCGATTGCGTGAGCACGGGCCGCAAGGTCTCGTGTCGCAACGGCGCGCGAAGCCCAGCAACAACCGATTGGATAGCATGACGGCTGATCGGGCGCTGTCGATCATTCGGGATCGCTACGCGGACTTCGGCCCGACGCTGGCCTGCGAGAAGCTCTGGGAATGCCACGACATCCGGCTGGCCAAGGAAACGGTCAGGAAGCTGATGACGGAGGCTGGCTTGTGGGTGCCGCGCCGGCAGCGGCCGCCGAAGGTCTACCAGCCGCGTGCACGCCGGGCATGTCTGGGTGAACTGATCCAGATCGACGGCAGCGATCATCGGTGGTTCGAGGAACGGGCGCCGGCCTGCACGCTGCTGGTGTATGTGGACGACGCGACGAGCCGGCTGATGATGCTGCATTTCACGCGAACCGAATCGACCTTCAGCTACTTCGAGGCGACGCGGGCGTACATCGAGCGCCACGGCAAGCCGGGGGCGTTCTATAGCGACAAGTACAGTGTGTTCCGCAACGTAACGCCAGGCAAGACTGGTAATCGGGTGACGCACTTCGGTCGCGCGATGTACGAGCTGAACATCGACGCGTTTTGCGCAAACAGCAGTCCGGCCAAGGGGCGAGTCGAGCGAGCACATCTGACGCTTCAGGATCGCTTGGTCAAGGAGATGCGACTGCGCGGGATCAACACGGTGGCCGATGCCAACGCTTACGCGCCCTCCTTCATGGCCGCTTACAACGCACGTTTTGCGAAGCCACCGAAGAGCGAGTTCAATGCGCACCGACCGCTGCGCGCCGATGAGAATCTTGACTTGGTGCTGACGTGGCGCGAGCCGCGGAAAGTGACGAAGTCGCTCACGGTGCAGTACGACCGAGTGATGTATTTGCTGGACGATACACCGGAGAATCGGCAACTGATTGATCGAACGATCGAGGTTTGGGAGTACCCGGATGAGCGCATCGAACTCCGAGCAGAGGGCCGCGTGTTGCCCTGCAGGCAGTACGACCGGCTGGCCGAAATCGATCAAGGTGCCATCGTCGAACACAAGCGCCTGAGTCATGTGCTGCAGATCGCGCAAGCGCTTCAGGCGCAACGCGATAACAGCCGAATCGGTAAGGCACCGTCTCGAACGCATCGAGGCGACTCGACCAAGACGAACCGCAACACCACTCAGCCGAACAAAAAGAAGCAGCGTGAGTTCACGCAGGCCGATGTCGAGAAAGTGATCGTGGATCTTGCCGAACGCAGACAGGTCCAACAGCCCGCGCGCAAATCTGGCCGCCGGTCTGCAAGGGGCAGTGACGCAAGCGTAAGCACCCTGCTCGTTCAGGATCCGCTCTTCGACACTGCGTGATCTGTAACCCAAGAGAAACAAACCTCAAGCCCGTAAACCCGGACATTTCAACTTAGCCGAGACGCGGACATTTGAGAATGGCTTTGACATGTGTTGTGGCAGCCATATCCTAATGTCGTGTTTTTGACTGCTGGCATGCTGGACGGCTCGTTGAGCAAGCACGGGGGCCGACCATGCAGCCAGCTCGATTGGTGACACTGACGATGCGCGAGCTGGGTCATTCAGGACGTCGCAGACGGCAAGCTCAACCCATGGCGCCCAGCCGAACGGCCGGGATCGAGCATGCGCCAGGTTGAGCGCCTCGTGTTACGTCACCACGCCGACCTGCCAAGGCACGAACTCGTTCTGCCCATAACCGAGCAACTCACTTTTCGAATACGCGCCCGATGCGCAGTCGAGCATGCTTCTGAAAATGTCGTCGCCTAGCCCGCCGACCGTCGTCGTGCCGTCGATCACGCCGCCGCAATTGATGTCGATGTCCTCTTCCTGACGCTCCCACAGCGCCGTATTCGTCGCAAGCTTCAGCGACGGCGCCGGCGCGCAGCCGTATGCGGATCCGCGACCCGTCGTGAAGCAGATCAGGTTCGCGCCCGACGCGACCTGCCCGGTCGCGGACATCGGGTCGTAGCCCGGCGAATCCATGAAGACGAGGCCGTGCGTATCGATCCGCTGCGCGTACTCGAACACGTCGACGAGGTTCGTCGTGCCCGCTTTCGCGATCGCGCCCAGCGATTTCTCGAGGATCGTCGTGAGTCCGCCCGCCTTGTTGCCGGCCGACGGATTATTGTCCAGCGCGGCGCCGTTGCGCGCGCAATAGCCTTCCCACCACGCGATTCGCGCGAGCAGTTTCTCCCCGACCTCCCGGCTGACGGCGCGCCGGGTAAGCAGATGCTCGGCGCCGTAGACCTCCGGCGTCTCGGAGAGTATCGCGGTGCCGCCCTGGCGTACCAGGCGGTCGACCGCCGCACCCAGCGCAGGATTCGCGGAGATGCCCGAATATCCGTCGGAGCCGCCGCACTGCAGCCCCACCACGAGATGCGATGCCGGCACCGCAACGCGCGCCGTGCGGTTCGCATCCGCGAGCATGTCCGTGACCATCGCAATGCCGCGTTCGATCGTCTTGCGCGTGCCTCCGCTTTCCTGAATCGTGAAATGCCGCAAGCGTGCGGCATCCGTGTGTCCGCCTTCGCGAAGCACATCGCCGATCTGATTGGTCTCGCACCCGAGGCCGATGAACAGCACCGAATGGAAGTTCGGATGCACGGCGTAGCCAGCCAGCGTTCGGCGCAGAATCGCGATCCCCTCGCCCCGCGAGTCGATTCCGCAGCCGAGCCCGTGCGTGAGCGCGATCACCCCGTCGATGTTCGGATAATCGGCCAGTGCCTGCGGGTGCACATCGCGCCGGAAATGGTCGGCGATCGCGCGGGCTACCGTCGCGGAACAATTTACGCTCGTCAGTATGCCGATGTAATTGCGCGTCGCGATCCGTCCGTCAGCCCGGCGAATGCCCATGAAGGTCGCCGGTGTTTCGTCGAACAGCGTCGGACTCGCGGCCATGCCGAAGTCATGCTCGCGCGCGAACTCGGCCATGCCGAGATTGTGCATGTGCACGTGCTGGCCGCGCACGATCGCTTCGCGCGCGACGCCGATGATCTGGTTGTAGCGCCTGATCGGCTCGCCTTTCGCGATGTCGCGCGTCGCGATCTTGTGACCGGGCGGAATCAGGCCGGCGACGACGAGCGCCTCGGATGCGATCCGGGCGCCGGATACGAGCTGGCGCGTCGCGATCACGACATCGTCATTCGGATGCAGTCGGATCGCGACCTGTTCGGTGGCGGAGGTAGTCATGATGATGATCCTGGATGGGTCGTTAGGTGGCGCACTGGCGGACGCTTCATCGATGCGTGCCGACCTGTGCACCGCCGTGCGTGCCTTCGGCCGCCGCGTGCCCCATACCGCGCAGCGAACGCAGCAGCAGCACGCTGACGAAGCACAACGCGGCGACGACCACGAAGCCGGCGCGCGCATCGTGCGACGCCGCGTCCGCGAACGCCTTGATCTGCGGCGACACGAAGCCGCCGAGATTGCCGATCGACACGATGAACGCGATGCCGCTCGCCGCGCCCGTCCCGCCAAGATAGCGTGTCGGCAGGCACCAGAACACCGGCTGGCACGCGACAAGACCGGGAATCGCGATGCAGAATGCGAGCAAGGTCAGCACCGGGGTATTGATCACGGACAGCGACGCGAACGCGAGAATCCCGACCGTCAGCATGCCGGCCGCGACCTGCTGATGATTGTCGCGACGATCCGCGAAGCGGGTCGCGACGATCATCGCGGCGATCGTGCACAACCAGGGAATCATCAGCAGCAGACCGATTTTTCCATTGATCTGGGAGCCCATCGTCGCGGCGAATTTCGACGGCAGGTAGAACGCGAGCGGCGCATTGCCGATCTGGATGCAGAAGTACGCGGCAATGAACGTCAGCACGCGGCGGTCCTTCAGCACGCCGAACACGGTCGTCGACAGATGCCGGGGCTTCGCGCGCTCCTCGGCGTCGAGTGCGTCGCTCAGCGCCCGCTTCTCGTTCTCGGTCAGCCAGCGCGCGTCTTTCGGCCGGCTCGTCAGGTAGAAGAACGCGATCACGCCGACCACGGTCGCCATCAGGCCCTCGACCAGATACATCCATTGCCAGTTCCGCAAGCCGAACATGTCATGCATCTGCAACAGGAAGCCCGACAGCGGGTTGCCGATCAGCATCGCGATCGGCACGCCGAAGTAGAAGAGCCCGAGCGCACGGGCGCGCCCCTTCGCCGGAAACCAGTAGGTCAGGTACAGGATGATCCCGGGAAAGAATCCGGCCTCCGCCGCACCGAGCAGGAAACGGATCCAGTAGAACTGCGTCGGCGTGTGGGCAAACATCATCGATGCCGACACGAAGCCCCACGTCACCATGATTCGGCTCATCCATACGCGGGCGCCGATGCGGTTCATGATGAGGTTGCTCGGCACCTCGAACAACGCGTAGCCGATGAAGAAGATACCGGCGCCGAATGCGAATGCCGCGTCGCTCAGGCCTGTATCGGCCTGATAGGCGATCTTTGCGAAACCGACGTTCGCGCGGTCGATGAACGCCAACGCGTACATCAGCGTCAGGAACGGCAGGAGCCGGATCGCGGCCTTCCTGACCGCGCCGGCGAGGTGCTGCGATTGTTGCGGATCATGGTTCATCGTTGTCTCCGGGATTGTTCTCGTCGTGGGGCCGATCGCTCACGCCCGCCATTCGGGCCCGTTCGGGTAGGCAAATGCGTCGAGCGACGCCGCCTTCATCGTGACGCCGTAACCGGACGCCTCCTGCGGCATGTAGCGCCCGCGGCGAATCACGATCGGCGCCTCGAAATGCTCGTGCAGGTGATCGACGTATTCGAGCACGCGCCGATCCAGCGAACCCGACACCGCGATGTAGTCGAACAGCACGATGTTCTGCGAGTACTGGCACAGGCCGACGCCCCCGCCGTGCGGGCACACCGGCACACCGAACTTCGCGGCCATCAGGACGACGGCAAGCACTTCGTTCAACCCGCCGAGCCGCGCGGGATCGAGTTGGCAGAAGTCGAGCGCGCCCGCCTGGAAGAACTGCTTGAACATCACGCGGTTGTGCGCGTGCTCGCCGGTCGCGACGCCGATCGGCCCGATTCGCTGCCGGATCGCCGCGTGACCGAGAATGTCGTCCGGGCTGGTCGGTTCTTCGATCCACCACGGATCGAACTGCGCGAGCACGCGCATGTTCGCGACGGCCTCGTCGACGCCCCAGTTCTGGTTCGCATCCATCATCAGCTTGCGCTCCCAGCCGAGCTCCTCGCGCAGGATCCGCGCGCGCCGCACGTCCTGCTCGAGATCCGCGCCGACCTTCTGCTTCAGGTGCGTCCACCCGTCCGCGACCGCCTCGCGCGCAAGCATGCGCATCTTGTCCTCCGGGTAGCCGAGCCAGCCGGCCGCGGTCGTGTAACCCGGGTAGCCGTGCTCGCGCATCTCCCGTTCGCGCAGCGCCTTGCCCGGCGCCGCCCGGCGCAGCATCGCGACGGCTTCCTCGCGGGTCAGCACGTCGTCGATGTACGTGAAGTCGACGCAACTCACGAGTTGTTCCGGCGTCATGTCGACAAGGAGCTTCCAGACCGGTTTGCCGGCCGTTTTCGCCCAGAGGTCCCAGATCGCATTGATCAGCGCGGCCGTCGCGAGATGCACCACGCCCTTCTCGGGGCCGACCCAACGAAGCTGGCAATCGCCCGCGACCATCTCATGCCAGTACGCGCCGAAGTCTGCCGTGATCTCCTCGAGCGAGCGGCCGATCACGAACAGCTTCGCGAGCGACTTCACCGCATCGACGCACAGTTCGTTGCCGCGGCCGATCGTGAAGGTCAGGCCGTGCCCGTCGATGCCGTTCCGCGCATCGGTGACGAGCGTCACATAGGTTGCCGAGTAGTCCGAATTTCCGTTCATCGCGTCGGAGCCGTCCATGCTCTTCGACGTCGGGAAGCGGATGTCGCGTACCTGCACATCGATAATGCGTGTCGTCATCGCTGTTTGTCTCCTTGTCGTTTCATCTCGTCTCGGCACCGCGCCCGGACGCTCCTGCAACGAGCCCGAACCACTGCGGCCGGTTATCCAAGCGCCGCGATCAGGCGCGGCTGCCCGATCGGCAACTTCAGCGCGCGCGCCATGTCGAGCACCGGGCGCAGGCGTCGCATCTTCTTCATGTCGTGATTGCCGGCAATGTCGGCCAGCCGGTGCGCGAGGAATGGATTCGCGAACCGGTCGCGAACCTCGTCCAGATACGAGAGCGCCGCGTCGCGCTCGCCGAGCGCGACGAACACCGGCATCACCTCTTCGTTCCACACCGCTTCGAGCGGTTCGCGGTAGGCAGGATCGTCCATCGCCGCACCGACCGTCATGTCCGCCGCACTGCCGAGCGCGAGCCATTGCTGCGCGAGCATCGTGTGTCCAAGATTGAGCAGCAGCAGTTTCAGCCGCTCGTAGCGCTCGAGATCGTCGGTCACGACGATGTCCGCGTGTTCGCACGGCAGCGTCATCCCGGCGGTGCGCTGGACGGCCCACAGCGCATACGGCTCGGCAACCGCACCGACCGGATGGATCGGCTCCGACACGATGCGGTCGACGAGGGAATTGACCCACACGCAACCGCCGATCAGGTAATCGACGAATGCCGCGTCCGCGTGCCAGCCCCGTGCGACGCCGACCACCAGGTCGCGCAGCGTGTCGCCGTTGCGGGCGACGAGTTCGCACGGCAGCAGCGTGACGGGCGCGCCGCCTGCCCGGAAGCGCTCGTGCAGGAGCACCGCAAGTTTCGCCGCGAAGCCGCGCGGCGTGCGGCGCCCGTCGAGCAGGTCCGCACCGTCGTCGTCGAACAGCGCATAGCCGCTGTCGCCGGTGTTCGATACGATCACCCGGACGTCGTGCGCCACACGCTCTCGCAACAGCGCCCACTCCTCGCTCGCATGCAGCGCTTCCGTGATCGCCACGCAGTCGACCTGCCGGTCGATCGTCGCGCCGTTCCGCCTGCCGCGGATTCTCACCGGATAGCGCCCGGCCGCGCGCAGCGCATCGATGCGCGCGCGACTCTCGGCGCTCGACGTCGTCTGCACGACCGTCACCGCACCGAGCGCGCGGCCGACGGCCAGCGCTTCCGACGTGAACAGGTCGACATGCGCCTGCAGGAAGCGGCTGGTACCGAATTGCAGGATTGGATTGGCCATCGGTTTGCCGTCCGCGCTCAGCATTCGACGAGCGCCTTGATCACGCCGGCGTCCGGTTCGAGCAGCTCCGCGAAGCGGTCAGGCAGATCGGCCAGGCTCAGCGCGTGCGTCTTCAGCGAATCGGTCGGCACCTGGCCGGCACGCATCGCGGCGAGCACCGTTTCGAAGTCCGTCGGCGTCGCGTTGCGGCTCGCGAGCAGCGTCGTTTCGCGCTTGTGGAATTCCGGGTCCGAGAACGAAATGCGACCTTTCACGAGCGAGATCAGCACGTACTTGCCCCCGTGCGCGACGAAGTCGAGGCCGCGCTCCATCGCTGCGAGATTGCCGGTCGCATCGAACACGACGTCGAAAAACTCATCGTCGGTGAGCGCTGCGAGACGCTGCACATCCGCCCCCTCCCCCGTCGTATCGAGCCGCACGGTGGCGTGCGCACCCAGCGCCGTCGCGCAAACCGCGAGCCGGTCTGCGCGACCGTCGAGCACGCTGACCTGCGCGCCGCGCAGCGTCGCGAAAATCAACGCGGCCATGCCGATCGGACCGGCGCCGACGACCAGCACGCGCTGCCCGGAGCGGACGTCGGCACGCGCCACCGCGTGTGCGCCGATCGCGAGGAATTCGATCATCGCGGCCTGATCGAGCGTGACGCCGTTCGCGTCGAACACGAATGCCTGCGGGACGGCGAGGTATTCGACCATGCCGCCGTCCGCGTGCACGCCCAGCACCTGGATTCGCGTGCAGCAGTTCGTCTTGCCGGCACGGCACGCGACACACGTGCCGCATGACAGGTACGGCATCACGTAGACCTGGTCGCCCGCCTTGACGCGCGCGCCCGCCGGGGCGCTCTCGACGATGCCGGCCAGTTCGTGCCCCATCACGCGCGGATACGCGAGGTACGGCTGGTTGCCGGTAAAGATGTGCATGTCGGTACCGCATACGCCGACCCGCTTCACGCGAATCAGCACATCGTCGGGCCCCGCGGCCGGCATCGGACGCTCGGCAACAACGAGGCGGCCGGGTTCTTCGCAAATGACTGTTCTCATCGGGATCTCGATAACGTATGAAAAGAGGACGGTTCTGACATAAATTGGCCTGACCAGCCGAAGACTATTGGCCTGACCTTTTGTGGTCAAGCCAATTCCCCTGAATCCATGGAAAACACCTAGATCGCGACGCCGTCGAGAAATCCCCTGCAAGCCCAATTCGCACGGCCTGCAAGGCGATTAGCCTGTACACGCAGAGCATCGGATGATGCAGATTCACAACATTTTGGTAAGGCCAATTCAAGGCAAAGTGCGACCCGCTCCGGTGCGAGTCGCCCGAACGCCTGACAAATTGGTCAGGCCACCCAAGGTGCAGTAGACTCATTGCTCCGGAACACACAAGCGCGGTGCGCCGCGAGGGGGAGCATTGCCGGGCCAGTTCAATCAGGTGGATACCCGCCGTCTCTATCAGCGCATCGCCGACCAGATTCGCTCGCTGATCGAGGAGGGGCGCTTTGCCGACGGAGAACGCCTGCCGCCCGAGCGCGATCTCGCGCAACAGCTGGGGGTCTCACGGCCGTCCGTTCGGGAGGCGCTCATTGCCCTGGAGATCGAAGGCATCGTCGAAGTGCGGATGGGGGCCGGCGTGTTCGTGTGTGCTACCCCAAAGGCCCCTGCCGCGCCGGCGACATCGCTTGGCGAAAACCCGATCGAACTGATGAATGCCCGTGCGGCGCTGGAAGGCAGCGTGATCGAGTTGGCCTGCGCCCGCGCGACGCCTGAACTGCTGGCACCCGTGCGTCGCGCCGTGGCAGCGATGCGATCCGCGATTGCGGACGGCCGCTCCCCGCTTCAGCACGATCGCGAACTTCACGTGGCAATTGCCGCGATAACGGGCAATTCCGTTCTGGTCCGACTGGTGGGCGAGCTCTTCGATGGACGCCACAGCCCGATCTCGTCACGCGTCAGCGCACGGGCCGAGAGCGGGCAAACGTGGGCCAAAGCATTCGAGGAGCATGAGTCGATCCTTCATGCGCTCGAGAATGGCGAAGTGCTGATGGCACAGGCAGCCATGCGGACACATCTTTACGCGTCGCAAAGACGCTGGCTGGAGCAGGAGCGCAACTGACCCACCCGGCGGCGGCGTCAGTGAACGATTCGCACTGTCAGGGTGGATCAGCTTTCGCGTGATATTGCGACCTGCGCAGCCCGGGCGGCGCCGGGCTGACGAAAATACCGACGGCCTGCCGCGACAGTGCTTCACCAAGGGCACTGGCATGAGACGTTTCGCATCACTACGAATTCCTGCCACGCCGCCATGTCGGCGCGCTGGATCACACGGCGAATGAAGTCATGCGGGAAAGCCGCGATGCCGGCGTACTGCGCTCGACCGTCAGCCGCGTGCTATATCCGCTCGACGCCGCCCGCCTGCGCGACGCACATCGGCTGGTGGAAAACGGCGGAATGACCGGCAAGGTCGTAGTGGCACGCTCGGCGGAAGACGCGATGAAGGCGGCCGGGGAAGCCGTGCGATGACGGCCGTTGCCAACGACTCCCCGTCGCCTGGTTCCCGGCTCGACCATCGGGCCGCGACAGCCTGAAACAGGATCGGTACGCAATGGTGCTTCGCCATCTCCGCTGTTTCCTGGCCGTGGCCGACGAACGCCATGTCGCGCGGGCATCCGAACGCCTGCACGTCGATCAGCCGGCACTGTCGTGCATGATCGACGAGCTGGAGGCGCACCTGGTCGCGAGGCCGGCCGCGACTGACGCCGCCGCGGCCGCCTGTGCAACGAATGCCCGGCGCTGCACGTGCGGCGCCTAGCTGCCAAGCAATGTCTTCAGGTAGGCGATCACGTCCGCGATCGCCGCGTCGCGCGCTTGCGCGTTACCGCCGACGTGGGGATCGGTCTCGACGCAATCGTCATGAAAGGAAAAGGGAGCGCCGGTCGCCTCGTTGATCAGTTTACCGTTCGCGTCTTCAACGATCCGGCACGCGCGTACGGTCTGCGCGCCCTTTACGGCAACTGTCGGCATCGCGTACGGCATATCGAACCCATGCGATGCGTGCGGGTAGACGGTCATCGCGACGTCTTTTCCTGCCTGCTGCAGCCGCTCGATGTATGCAGTACAGGCCGCCGCAGGATCGTAATCGTCGTCGGCGCCGTGGAATTCGCGGATCGGGCCATCAACCTCGGTGTCGTCGCGATAACGCGTCATGCAGTCGGGATAAAAAGGCATATAGGCGCGGAAGCGAACGCCTGACGTATTCCACAGGCGGTTGAGTCGCGTCATGGCCGCATAAAGCGTTGCCTGCCCGCCCCTCGAAAACCCCATCAGCATGATCTTGTCCGGATCGATGCGGGGGTCATGCGCAAGAATGTTCAACGCCCGATAAGCATCGAGGGTGAGATTGAGCCGGCCAAGTTGCGACTGGTCCTGGCTGGTGGACCTGATCCCGCGGCCCGTGAAGCCATCGATCGCGAACGTCCCGATGCCGTTCTGATTGAACGTGCGCTCCCACATTTCGATGTTCGCGCCCATGCCACTCGAACCATGAATCAGCACCACCACCGGCTGTTTCCCCGGGTGCTTCGCGAGCCTCAGGATGCCGCCCACCGTCACGGGCTTGCCGTTTCCATCCCCGGTCAGCATCTGGCTGTCGCTGAGCGTCAGCGATGGGATCTGGTGTACCTCGACATGGATGGCCATATCCGGGGTCTTCTCCGCGTACGCGCCCTGAGCGGCCATCCATAACAAGGCGAACAGCAAAGTCTTGACGATCTTCATTCATGCGTCTCCTGGATGACGGGCGCCGTTGGCTGAACGGCCCGGACCGCCCGATTATTTTTTGTCTACTTCGTCGCAGTCGCATTGTGCGAGTTGAAGCCGGCCGCGACGCTGACCCTCTCGGCCCTCGCCATCAACGCCCGGTTCGCAGCGGGCCGCGCGCGATCCGGTCGCGGTCGAGCGACGCGAACAATGCCTGGACATTGCGTTCGCCAAAACCGTCGTCGCCTTGACGCCGAATGAATTCGAAGAATACAGGCCGCTGAAGCGTTTGCGAAAAGATGTTCGACGAAGCCGAAACACCAGGCGCGAGCGGCGCGCCCGTGCAGGAAGATTCGCCGGAATCAGAAATGGTGGTCGTAGCGGATCTGGAACTTGTCGCCCTGGGCGCGGTTGCGTACGGCAAACTCCTTGTAGTAGTTGAAGAACAGGAAGTCCTTGGGCGACAACGCCACCATGGCTGCCGGGCCGAGCCCCACCACCTGCTCGCGCCGTCCCGGCACGTTCGCGCCGTTCACCTTGCTGTCGCTGATCTGCTTGAGCCAGTAGCCGCTCAGACCTGCCGCCAATCCCTGCTTGATCTCGTACTCGACGGCGAAATTGCCGTGCAATGCCTGCCCCGCCTGGGTGGAAGTCGCGTCATTGCCGAAGGCGACATTCGGATTGCCGTTCCGTGCATTCCACAGGTAGTTGAAGCGGCCGCTGAAACTGAGCTTCGGCGTCGCCCAGAAGGTGACCGCCCAATACGGGTCGAACGACCAGAAGTTGCTGCCGGGGCTGACCGCGGCGTTGCGGTCGTAGCGGCCGGTGGGTGCGATCACCTGCAGCTCGAAGCGCTGCGAGAACAGCGGTCCTTGTTTCCCCATGATCGGATCGAACTGCAGCGACACGCCAAAGGTCAGGTCGCCAATGCCACGGGCCCCCTTGAGCACCGCGTTGTTCATCCCGTCGTCGACGCGCGCCGCCGCCACCCACGGCAACAGCAGTTGGAAGCCGAGTTGCTTGTTGCCCCACTTCGCCCCTTCCGGCAAGAAGATCAACTGGCTGACCGGGACCGTCAGATCGATCTTCTGCTTGGCCGGAAACGCGGCCTGATTGCCGCCGTTATCCATCAGCTTGTTGGCCGAATACTGGGTGAGATATTCGATGAAATAGAAGCCCGGCCCGCCCGGCAACGGTGCGCCATCGAAGAAGCTGGTGGCCCCCATGTTGACGGAGGGTTGATCGAAGCCCCATGCGAACGATGCGGTGACGGAAAGGCCGGCCGCCAGCAGTGCGGTTTTGATGGACTTGATGCGGTGAATGAACATGCGGTGTCTCCTGTATGGTCCGACCGAACGGCGCGCAGGCGTCCCCGGCCTGCCCCGCATTGGCACGGGGCAGCCACTCGATCGAAACCTGGGTGTTGTGGTGTGCGAGAAGCGAGGGAGTCGGTTACGACCTGTCGAGCTCCACGGCCACGGTCTTCATGTCGGCCCGAGGCTGGCGCGATGGTGCGGTCTCGAGCAGGAAGAGCGACACGACGGCGCCGCAAATGAACCCGCCCAGTGCGACGTGCAGCGTGTACGCCAGACCGAAGTGCTCGGCGACGTAGCCGGCCAGCACGGGGGCCAGCCCGCCGCCGAAGATCTCGCCCGCGCCCGACACGAAACCGACCGATGACGCAATGAGCCCGGCTGGCGCGGCTTCCGTGGCGATCGGCCCCGACAGCAAGCCGAGCAGCCCGAGCGCACACATCGACAGGCCGAACAACAGCACGAACAGCATGTGTGGATTGGCTCCGGTCCGTGCAAAGGCATACAGCAGCACGGCGGAGCCGATGAACGCGCCAATGGCGACCGGACGTCGACCGATACGGTCCGACAACGCCGAGAGGCCGAACGAACCGACAAAGCCGCCCAGGCCGATGGCCGACACCACGAAGCCCATCTGCTGCGTGCCCAGCTTGAGCACGTGCTCCAGGTAGATCGGCACCATGGCGCTGATGACAAAGATGCCCGCCATCGCACACAGCACCGCCAGCGTCGCGAGCACCACGTTGCGGGAGCGGAACAGGCCACGCCAGCGCGGCGACGCCGCGACCGGGCTCGCGACTCGCGCGGTTTCCGGCGTGTCGCTGCGCAACGTGCGCGCAATCAGCACCGCCGTCACCAGGCCGGGAATACACGAGACCATGAACACCCAGTGCCACGACGGCAGCACCTGCAGCAACTGCGTCGCGATGATGGGAGCGAAGCCCAGCCCGAGCAGCGAGAACATGCTCAGTTGCAGCCCCTGGTTGAAGCCGCGGCGCGCCGGCAACGACGCCTCACCGGTGGCGGCCACGCTGGCGGGCGTAAACGCGCCTTCCGCCACGCCCATCGCGGCGCGGATGGCCAGCAGGCTGACGAAGCCGGTGACCAAACCAGACAGGCCGGACAGCACCGAGAACGCCACCATGGTCACGACGAGAATCCGCTTGCGGCCGATGCGGTCGGACAATCGCCCCATCGCGATCGCCCACGCGCCCCAGGTGAGGCTGAGGATGCCGATCAGGTTGCCGAGTTGCTGATAGTTCAACCCGAGGTCTTGCATGATGTGCGGAAACAGCGGCGCGATGATCCAGCGGTCGAGCCCGACGAGGCCGAAGCCGAGTCCCATCAACACCAGCGTCTTGCGCTCGTAGCCGGTGTCGTGTGTTGCGTGTTGCATCTTGCGTCTCCTTGGCAGATGACAGGCAAAGCGAGGCCCTCGCGTCGCGCAGCCGGGAACACCGGCCGGGCGAGCGATGGGAGGCAGCCTCGCGGCCACCTGACCTCGGATGGGTTGTCGCGTCAGTAGTAGGTGGAAGCGAGCCCGCCATCGACGGGCACGTTCACGCCATTAACCCAGCGGGTCTCGTCGGCGCATAGCAGCGCGATCACCGGAGCGACCTCGTCCGGATAGGCGGGCCGCTTCATGCGGTGCGCGTCCTTCTCCACGCGCTCGGTGCCGAGCATGGTGACGAAGTCGCCCAGGATGGGCGTGAACACCGGTCCGGGCGCCACGCAGTTCATGCGCACGCCGTGTTGCAGGAACAGCTTCTGCGCCTGCGTCAGCGTCCACACGATCAGTGCTTCCTTGAAGTACTGGTAGCAGGTGGCCTGCGGCACGGGATGCGCGTTCAGCCACGCGGCGCCCGCATCGAAACCGCCGACCTCGGCCAGCGCCTTGTGCAGGTGAATGCGCTGCGGCCATTCCGCACCCAGGACGGATGCGACGTTGACGATGGCACTGCCCTCCCCCATGCGCGGCAGCAGGCTTTCGGTCAGATGCCGCAAGCCGAGATAGTTGACGCGCGCAACCAGATCCAGTGGCGCGGTGCCCGGCACGCCGGCAATGTTGCACAGCGCGTCGACCTGCGGCGGCAGTTGCGCCACGGCGTGGTCGATCCCTTCGACCGTGGACAGGTCGGCCTGGACGTAGCCGTCCAGGGTAATGCCCGGCGCGTTGCGATCCACGCCGATCACGCGTGCGCCATGAAAGCGCAGCAGGCGTGCGGTCTCCGCACCGATGCCCGATGACGCGCCGGTCACCACGATGGTCTTGTTGCTCAGTTGCATGGTTGTCTCCTGTCGATTTCTATTTTTCCGGGTGCCGGGTTGGCCGGCACCCCTGGTTCAGAACGGGTACCGGGGCGCTCGCTCCTTGACGGTCGTCCACTGCCATTGGGTGTATTCCTCCCAGTCCGCCGGACCGCCCACGCTGGTGCCGTTGCCTGCGATGCCGGGGCCGCCGAACGGGTTCACGCAGTCGTCGTTGACGGTCTGGTCGTTGATATGGACCATGCCGACGCGCAAGCGCTGGCCCAGTGCCATGGCGCGCCCGACCGAGGCCGAGAGCACCCCGGCGGACAATCCGCCCTGGCTGTTGTTGGCCAGTTCCACCGCTTCGTCGTCACTCTGGAAGGTGATGATGTTGGCCACGGGCCCGAACACTTCGTCGTCGAATACGCGCATGCCCGGGCGTACGCCGCCGAGCACGGTCGGCCGGTAGAAGAGTTGCTCGTACGTGCCGCCTGCGAGCAATTGGGCACCTGCTGCGACGCTGTCTTGCACCATGGCGTGCACGCGTTGCAACTGCTTCTGGTCGATCAGCGGCCCCAGCGCGACCTGTCCGCTGGCGCCGTCGCCCACCGGCAGATGCCGGGCCTTGTCGACCAGTCGTGCCGTCAGCTCCGCGGCCAGCGACGCATGCACCAGGATGCGGTTGGATGCCATGCAGATCTGCCCTTGGTGCAACCAGGCCCCCCACGCGGCGTTGCTGACCGCAAGATCGAGGTCTGCATCGTCGAGGATGATCAACGCGTTTGCGCCGCCCAGTTCGAGCGAGACTTTCTTCAGGTGCTGTCCCGCCAGCGCGCCGATGCGGCGACCGACACCGGGCGAGCCGGTAAAGGCAATCATCGGTACCTGCGGATGCACCACCAGGGCCTCGCCCGCTTCGGCCCCGCCGGGCAGCACGTGGAGCAGCCCCGCCGGCAAGCCGGCCTCCTCGAAGATGCGGGCGATCAGAAATCCGCCCGACACCGGCGTGCGCAGATCCGGCTTGACCACCACGGCGTTGCCGGCTGCCAGCGCGGGCGCCACCGAACGCAGCGTCAGGATCAACGGGAAATTGAACGGCGAGATCACGCCCACCACGCCGAACGGCGCGCGACGCGCATAGCTGAGGCGGCCTGCGGGACTCGCCAGCACGTGGCCCTGCGCGTCCAGCGGCATGCCCGCAGCCAGGTGACACAGCGTGACCGCTTCGCGTACTTCGTGTTGGCCCTTGAACAGCACCCCGCCGGTCTCGCGTGCGACGGCCAGCGCCAATTCATCCAGGTGCTGCGCAAACAGCGCAGCGGCGCGGCGGAACACCTCGGCGCGCTCGCGCGGCGCCATCGACACCCAGGCCCGCTGGGCGACGCAGGCGGCCTGCACGGCGGCAGCCACGTCATCGGCGTCGGCAACGCCGACACGCGTCAGTCGCTGACCGGTTGCCGGTTCGATAACGTCAACCGATTGCTGGTGCAGCGGCGGCACCCAATTACCCTGGAACAGCAGGCCGTCCCATTGGGCGGAATCCAGAAAGCGCGTGGCTTCGGGGGCATTCATCGATCGTGTCTCCTGTGAGTGGGATCGTGTCCGGCTGCTCGTCTCGAGCCGGCTGTCGGCACCCTGATTCGCAAGCGCCGTGCCACTGACGACCACGCACGCGTTTGCCGTCCGGCAACAAATCGCGTGTGCCTTGACCGGTATCGCATTGCTCGCCGATCACGCGTCCATCTGCCGCGGCGCAACAATGCCCTCGCCCGGACCGCAGTTGCGGATTTGATGAAAACGATACATTATCAGGCCACCTGATATATTCATTTGAAGAACCCACCCGGAACCTCCATGGCACAGCTGTCCCGCATCTCCCTTGCCGAAGTGGCCCGCACCACCGGCAAGGTGCTCAGCCCGGCCGGCACCGACCGCTGGAGTGCCGACTCGCAGCCCACGCTGGCCGACATCAGTGAATGCCTGTACTTCTCGCCCGGCGATGGACGCATCTGGCTGAACGACCAGCGCATGCTGTTGCTGCACAGCCGGGCGATGGGCACATTGCGGCGCGAGCTGATCGACAGCCTGGGTATCGACAAGGCACGTGGGCTGCTCACCCGCTCGGGCTACGTGTCGGGCGCGAACGATGCAAGGCTGGTGCGCGAGCGATGGCCGGACGCCGAACCCTCGGCCATCTTCATCGCCGGCACACGGCTCCATACGCTCGAAGGCGTGGTCAAGGTGGTGCCCGTCAACTTCAGCTACGAGCCCGAGAGCGGCCGTTACCAGGGCGAATTCCTGTGGCACAACTCCAGCGAGGACGACGAGCACCTCGACGCCTACGGTGTAGGCACCTCGCCGGCCTGTTGGCTGCAGCTCGGCTATGCAATCGGCTACGTCAGCACGCTGCTCGGACACCTGGTGATCTTTCGCGAGGTGGAATGCCGCTCGATGGGCGCGGCAGTCTGCCGGGTGATCGGCAAGTCGGCCGAGCTGTGGGACGACGCCAGCGAAGACCTGCGCTACCTGAACGCGCAGGATTTCGTCGACTCGGGCATGCTGACCGCCAGCGTGCCCAGACCGACATCGCGGCCCGGCGAAGCGGAGCCAGGCGGCGCAGCCGCCACGTCGGAAGAGCGCGACAGCGAGGACGTTCCCGGAGCGGCGCTGGTGGGTGCCTCATCGTCGTTCAACGCGGCGTGCCATCTGCTCCAGCGGGTGGCGCCGACCGATGCCACCGTGCTTTTCACCGGCGAATCCGGTGTCGGGAAGGAGCGCTTTGCGCGCATGCTGCATCAGATCAGCCGGCGTCTGGACAAGCCATTCATCGCCATCAACTGTGCCGCCATTCCGGAAACGCTGGTAGAGGCCGAGCTGTTCGGTGTCGAACGCGGCGCCTATACGGGTGCCACACACTCGCGCGCAGGGCGCTTCGAGCTCGCCCATGAGGGCACGCTGTTCCTCGACGAAATCGGCACGCTGAGCCTCGTCGCCCAGGGCAAGCTGCTGCGCGCGCTGCAAGAAGGCGAATTCGAGCGCGTCGGCTCCACTCGCACACAGCGGGTCAACACGCGCGTGGTGGCCGCAACCAACGAAGACCTGCAGCAAGCCGTGCGCGAGGGGCGCTTCCGCCAGGACCTGTTCTTCCGGCTCAACGTGTTTCCGATCCACCTGCCGCCGCTGCGCGAGCGCCGCGACGACATCCCGCTGCTGATGAGCCACTTCGTCAAGAGCTACGCGCACAAGCACGGGCTGGCCGTGCGCGGGTTCAGCCCGCGCGCGATCAAGGCACTGCTCAACTACAGCTTCCCCGGCAACATCCGCGAACTGCAGAATTTGGTGGAACGCGGTGTGATCCTCGCGCAAGCGGGGCTGGTGGACCTGTCGCACATGTTCATCAGCGGCGAGACGCTCAACCAGGAAGTGCTGTCCCTGGCCATCGCCGGCGAGGTCGCCACGCTGGCCTCGGAACAACACGGCGACACGCCCGCGCCCTATCCCGAGACGCTGCTGGACCTGGTCGACGGCTGGAGCCAGCACGTGCGAGGCAGCGGCACGTCGTTGCCTGCGCTGGAGCAGCAACTGCTGGAAGAGGCTGTGCAGCGCGCCAACGGCAACCTGTCGTCAGCGGCGCGCACGCTCGGCATTACCCGTGCGCAACTGGCTTATCGTCTGCAGCGACGGGCGGGCGAGTCCACCAAGGGCTGATGTGCCATCGGTGATCTGTCGGGCGATGCTCCGCTGCAATCGCCCGAGCGCCACGGCCTGATCCACACCCTCCTGCACCACACGCGCCCCGCTTCCGACTGAATCCCCAACGCCGCCCCCGGCACCGACACCGGCACCGACACCGACACCGACACGCCGCGATTCTGCTCGATTCCGCAGAGGACCTTTCCTGTGCAACGCCTTAATCGACCGTCGCACGATCTCCAATAATGGCCGCTCGATCCGTCGGCCAGCACGCCGGCGCGACCCGCCGGCCACCGGGCCGGGCCAACGATAAAAATTCCTATGCATTCCTACCAGATGAACAAGCATGCCAGCGCGCGCGTCGCGGGGACCGTCATTGCCGCATGCCTGACCGGCTTCGTGCCGGCCGCCGCGCACGCACAGAGCAGCGTGACGCTGTACGGCCTGATCGACACGTCGATCACCTACTCGACCAACCAGCGCACACAGGGCGCCGGCTCGCCCGGCAGCGGCAGCGTCGCGATGACGAGCGGCGCGCTGAACGCGTCGCGCTGGGGGCTGCGCGGCCGCGAGGATCTCGGCGGCGGGATGGCCGCGGTCTTCACGCTCGAAAACGGCTTCTCGGGCACCACCGGCAAGCTGTCGCAGAAAGGCGTCGACCTGTTCGGCCGCCAGGCATGGATCGGCGTGAGCTCGAAGGCGGCCGGCACGCTGACGTTCGGTCGCCAGTACGACCTGATCCTCGACTTCGTGACGCCGCTCGGTGCGTCCGGCCCCGGCTGGGGCGGCAACCTCGCGGTCCATCCGTACGACAACGACGATTCGAATCGCAACCTGCGCATCAACAACGCGGTGAAGTACACGAGCCCGACGGTCCACGGGCTGACGTTCGGCGCGATGTACGGTTTCTCGAACGCAGCAGGCCAGTTCGCCAACAACGCGGCATGGAGCGCGGGGCTGTCGTATGCGAACGGTCCGCTGAAACTCGGCGCCGGCTACCTGAAGATCAGCCGCGACCGCCATTCGCCGAACCCGGACGGCGCGCTGAGCACGGTCGACGGCTCGGCGACGATCACGGGCGGCAACCAGCAGATCTGGGCCGTGGCCGGCCGTTACGCATTCGGGCCGCATTCGGTCGGCACCGCGTGGTCGCACTCGACCACCGACGGCGTGACGGGCGTGCTCCAGGGTGGCAATATCGCGCCGCTGAAGGGCGAATCGCTCGTGTTCGACAACTTCACGGTCGACGGGCGCTACTTCGTCACGCGCGCATTGAGCCTCGCCGCCGCATACATGTACACGATGGGCCGCTTCGACACGCGCACGGGCCAGACGCGCCCGAAGTGGAACCAGGTCGTCGCGCAGGCCGACTATGCGCTGTCGAAACGCACGGACGCGTATTTCGAAGGCGTCTACCAGAGCGTGAGCGGCGGCAACGGCCATCCCGCATTCAACGCGACCGTCTGGACGCTGACGCCTTCGGCGAACAGCAACCAGGTCGTCGTCGCACTGGGGCTGCGGCACAAGTTCTGACGATGCGGCGCTTCGGCGCTTCACCGCCCCGCCGGCCGCATACGGCACGCGTTTCAAGCGCCGCGTGATCGTCGTGCCCCCTTGATGAAAAGGCTGCGCGCGTGCGCGGCCTTTTCGCTGTGTCATTGCGTGCCGCGTGCCGACGGCGGGAGCAAGAATGCCTTCCGAACTGTCGCGTCCGCGCAAAAAATGCGGAGAAACTGGTGACGTTTCGACATTTTTCCTAATCTGTTTGCAGCGACGCCGAAATTCGGCGTTCCGGGCGCAACACGCTTTCCTATGGCGCACCACCGGCTTACGGGCATGCATCACGTCGACGAAGCCGGACCTTTCGCGCCGTTGCAACCGGATACGTACGTGCAGATGGCACGCACCACGCTTCCAACGCAGTCAACCGCTGGAGACGAACGATGAGCAAAACGAACCGATTTGCGGTCCTGGCAGCCGTCGCACTGCTGGCCGGTTGCCATCACGCGGCGAAGACACCCGAGAATGCCGGCATGGAGCCGACGCCCTCCAGCGAAGCCGTCGCAACCGTGACGGCCGACGATCTCGACAATCCGAACAGCCCGCTCGCGAAGCGCAGCATCTATTTCGATTTCGACGCGTACTCCGTGAAGCCCGAATACGAGTCGCTGCTGCAGGCGCACGCCGGCTACCTGCGCAGCCATCCGTCGCGGCGCGTGCTGATCCAGGGCAACACCGACGAACGCGGCACGTCCGAATACAACCTCGCGCTCGGCCAACGCCGTTCGCAAGCCGTGTTGAGCGCACTCGAAACGCTCGGCGTGCCGGGCACGCAACTCGAAGCGGTCAGTCTCGGCAAGGAAAAGCCGGTCGCGCTCGGCCACGACGAGGATTCGTGGGCGCAAAACCGCCGCGCCGATCTCGTCTATCGTTGAGCGGACATCGCCGCGACAGCGGCATCCTGGTAAAGGAAAGCATGGGACCGCGTAGCAGGCCGCAGTCTCGACCGGGCGGTGCCATTCGGCTCGCGGGGTTCATGCGCGGCACCATTTGCTTATCGCCGGCGTTCGAGCCGCCGATGCAGCCAGTGCGACATCACGGCCGACGTGACGATCGCATCGAGCGTGGCGATCGCGTTGATATCACCCACCTTGTCCGCCTTGATCAGCCAGGTCTGGAGCAGCACGTAACCGACCATCGTGCCGGCGCCCACGATCACGCCCAGCAACACGAACCAGCGGCGCCGGATGCGCGTGCCGAGCGCCCCCATGATGCCGCCGGTCACCATCGCGGGCAGGAAGTAGCCGAACAGGAACGACGCAAAGAAGATCAGCGGCACCATGCCGGCGCTGGTTTTCAGTTCGTCCCATGACGGACCGTCGATCAACGTCCACGCGATCAGCATCACGGCCGGCCAGACGAGCGACGCGACCAGCGGGCCGCCGACGGCAAATGACAGGCAGCCGAACACGGCACGGCCGGACGCACGCAACGGTTTGCGCGCAGGGCGCTCGAGAGTGGCACTCATGGTTTTTGTATTCGGAATCGGAATGGCGGCGTGCTGGAGTGTATCAAGGCACCGCGCGGCGGATCCGATCCGGCACCATCGTGCGCGACGATACGCAAAAAGCATGGAATAAGCGGCCCGCCCGATCCGTTTCTTCATCGCGCAGACGTGCGGTTCACGCGAACCGGCCTGTCCTGCGGCCTGCGCGCTGCAAGGAGATTGCAATGAAATCGGCAACGTTGGCCGCGGCGCTGATCGCGGCGCTCATGCTTGTACTGTCGGCGGGATGTACGCAGTCGGGCAGCGGTACTTCGCAAGGGCCCGGCATGAGCCGGTACGGCGGCGGCGGGTCGGGAGGCGGCGGAGGCGGAGGTGGTGGCGGAGGTGGCGGCGGCTACTGAAGAGCCCCCGCAAGAAGTCGGGCGACACATCGCGCGCGATCACCGGAAACCGGCTATATCGCGCGCGACGCTTCGCCGTGCGACAACACTTAACGCATCGCCTTCACGTCGGCCGGCGTGACGCTCGCGGGCTGGCCGCCCCACGTCGCGCGCAGGTAGTTCGCGAGCTGGGCGAGTTCGTCGTCGCTCAGCGTGTGCGCGAAACCCGGCATCGGCTGCAGGTTTTCGAAACCGGCAAACTTCTGCTCTTCGATGCCGTCGAGCATCGCGACCAGCAGGTTGCGCGGATCGCCCTGGCGCACCGTCGAGTTGCCGTTCATCGGCACCGCGACGTGCGGCTTGCCTTCGCCGTCGAAGCCGTGACAGCCCGCGCACACCGCCAGATACACCGAGCGGCCGGCCGCGAGTTGCGCGGCGTCGGCCGACACCGGCTTCACCGGTTGCGGCGCGGGCGGCGTATCGCCGAGCAGGTACACGGACAGCGCGCGCAGGTCGTCCTTCGTCAGGGTTTGCGTGCTCAGGTGCACGACCGGATACATCTCGCCGAACGCCGAGCCTTGCGGCGCGATGCCGACGCCGAAGAACGTCTGCAGGTCGGTGCCCGTCCAGCCGCGCGCGGCGAGGCCGGCCGGCGTGATGTCCGGCGCGGCCACGCGGCCGAGCGCGGCGCCCGCGAGCGGCTTTGCGCTGTCGAGCTGGCCCGTGAACGTGCGCGGCGTGTGGCATTCCGCGCAGTGGCCGAGCGCGTTCGCCAGATAACGGCCGCGCTGCCAGTCGGCGGATTGCCCGGCCGACGCGTCCGGCAGGCTGTCCTTCAGGAAGAACAGATCCCACACGGCCATGCCGAAGCGCAGGTTGTACGGGAACTTCAACTCGTGCGCGCGGTTTTCCTGCGCGACCGGCTTGACCGTCATCAGGTACGCGTACATCGCGTCGGTATCGGCACGCGTGAGCTGCCGGTACGACGTGTACGGCATCGACGGATACAGCCGCTTGGCCCGAGCCTTGCCGTCGTGCAGCGCGGCGTAGAAGTCGTCCGCGCTCCAGCTGCCGATCCCGCGACCCTTGTCGGGCGTGATGTTCGAGCCGTAGAACGTGCCGTACGACGAATCGAGCTTCGCGCCGCCGGCGAACGGCGCGCCGTCCTTCGCGGTGTGGCATGCCGCGCAGTCGGCGGCCTTGACGAGATAACGGCCGCGCGCGACCTGATCGGCACCGGGCGCGCCGGATGCTGCGTTCGAGGCCGGTGCGTCATGACCGCCGCAGGCGGCGAGCAGCAGCGCGCAGGCCGCCGCGAGCGCGGGCAGGCCCGCGGCCCGCGCGACACGATGGGCGAATGTGCGTTTCATGCGGCGTCCTTCACGAGTCCCGGCGTCGTCAGCACCACGTCCTTCACGGCTTCGTAGTAGCGGACGTAGCCCGTGCAGCGGCAGAGATGCGCGTCGAGCGCCTCGGTGATCGTGCGTTCGACGTCGGCCTTCGCGACCGGCTCGCGCGTCAGGCGCTCGATCAGCACGGTCGCCGCGTTGACGAAGCCCGGCGTGCAGTAGCCGCACTGGAAGCTGAAGTGCTCGAGGAACTTCTGCTGGATCGGCGACAGCTCGACCACTTCGCCCGCGTCGTTGCGCTTCGCGTGGCCTTCGATCGTGCGGATCGAACGGCCGTGGAAGAAGTGCGCGCCGGTAATGCAGGTGCGCATTTCCTCGCTCGTGCCGTCCGGCTTGTCGACGATCACGACGCATGCATGGCAGATGCCCTGCCCGCAGCCGAGCCGCGAACCGGTGAGGCCCACGTACTCGTGCAGGAACTCGATCATCATCAGCCCTTCGGGCACCTGCATCGGGCCGACGGACTTGCCGTTGATCTTGACCGACAGCGGCTTCTGCTGGAACCGGACGAGCGGACGCTCGACGGCGGCCGGCGCAGTGGCCGAGGCTGCCGCCGGGGCGGACGCCGGTGCGGCCGAAGCCGCGGTCGGCGCGGAAGCGCCGGTCGCAGCCGCGCTGGCGCTCGCGGCCGAAGCCGCGGTTTGGGCGGTCGTCATGCGAGCACCTCCTGAATCTTTTGCGGGGTCACCGGCAGGTCGGTGAAACGATGGCCGATCGCGTGCGCGATGCCGTTCACGATCGCGCCGACGACGGGGATCATCACCACTTCGGCGACGCCCTTCGGCGGATCGGTCTCGGACAGCGGCGGCAGGATGTCGCCCGTCTGCGACCACACGGCGACGTCGGACGCGCGCGGCAACGGGTAGCGGTTGAAGTTCCACGTGCCGTTGCCAGGGCCGTCCTCGTAGAGCGGCAGGTATTCATGCAGCGCATGGCCGATGCCCATCGCGAGGCCGCCCTGCAATTGGCCCGACACGAGCTGCGGCGAAATCTGGTTGCCGCATTCCATGATCGAGTGGTGCGTGAGCAGTTCGACCTTGCCGGTCGCTTCGTGCACGGCCAGCTCGACGAGCGTGCCGACGGCCGTGTAGTACGTGACGGCCGCGTTGTTGCGGCTCGTCGGCGGGATGAACACGCGCTTGCGGTCCAGCACGCGGTAGCCGTTCGCGGTCGGCGGCAGCGTGCCGCGCATCGTCGTCGCACCAGCCGGCGCAGCGGTGCCCGGCACCGGGCCGTTGTCGTCGCCCGTCTTGTCGCCCGTCTTCGGCGCGCCGACGCGCAGCGACAGCCCGTCGATCGGCAGGCGTTCGACCGTGCCGCCCACTTCGAACTCGGCGTCGGTCCATTGCCAGCGGTTGAACACGTGCACGACGGCGCCGGTCGGCAGGCCGAGCGCATGCGCCTGCTTCGCGAGCTGTTCGAACGTCAGCGGTTCGAGGCCGTCGGCGGTCAGCTTGCCGTCGACCCAGCGCGCGTCGTCGATGCGGATCGCGTACGGCGCGGCCTGGCCGCCGCCGAGGCCGCGCGTCCAGATCGACATCGCGGCCGGCCACAGCCCGTAGCGGAACACCGCGCGCGCGGCTTCGCGCGTGCTGTGCGTGAAGTAGTACGCCGAATTCGTCGCGCTCGACGGCGACGCATAGTTCGGCGACCAGCGCGGATTCGCGCTCAGCCGATCCTGATCGGCCTGCGACATCAGGTACGGATCGCCGCTCGTCTCGATCGGCAGGTCCGGCCATTCGGTCAGGGCAACCCGAACTTCGGTCGCCGGACGGCCGAGCCACTTCGCGACCGCAATGGCCTGCGACGTCGACATCCCCGTGCCGATCTCGGCAGCCGTGTGCTGCAGCGACACCTTGCCGTGCTCGTCGAACTCGACCTTCGCGAACGATGCTTCCGCACCCGTGCCGAAATCCTTCTGCACGCAGGCAAAGCCGACGCCGTAGCGCTTGCCCGGGTTCGCGGCCTCGAATTCGGCCTTGCGCGCGGCGCGGCGCGTCCACAGCGGATGCTGCTTCGCGCGCTCCAGCACTTCGTCGACGCGCAGCGCGCCGGCGGGAATCGCACCCTGCGTGTTCTTCATCCCCGAGCGCAGCGCATTGCGCAGCCGGAAATCGATCGGGTCGATGTTCAGTTGCGCGGCGATCTCGTCGACCGCCATCTCGGTCGCGGCCATGCTCTGCAGCGTGCCGTAGCCGCGCGCGGAACCGGCATCGATCGCGCGCGACGCGATCGCCACGGCCGCGAGGTCGCTCTTCGGGAAGTAGTAGATCGATTGCGCGGCCGTCGCGCCGACCATCGCGACCGACGGCGAGAAGTTCATGCGCCCGCCGCCGTTCGCCTCGAAGTCGCCCTTGAACGACTGCAGCAGGCCCGTGTTGCGGTCGACCGCGATCCGGTAGTGCATCTTGAACGCGTGACGCTTCAGCGAGGTCTGGAACTGCTCGTAGCGGTCGTTCGCGAAACGCACCGGGCGGCCGTCCGCGTACAGCGCGCAGACGAGCCCGTAGAACGGCACGTTGAAGTGATCCTTCGAACCGTAGCCGACCGTGTAGCACGGATGCACGAACAGCTTCTTCACCGGGAAGCGGCATTTCGCGACCATCGCGGCGGCGTTCTCCGCCACTTCGAGCGGCGACTGCGTCGGCACGACGAGGTGCAGCGACTGCGTCGCGGCGTCGTACCAGCAGTTCGCGTTGTCGGGTTCGAGCGCGGCCGTATCGACCGACTGCGTGTTGTACTCGCGATCGAACACGAGCCAGTCGGCGGACGGATGATCGAGCTCGCTGGCGATCTGCCCGGCGAGGAACATGCCCTGCTCGTCGAGCTTGCCGTGCTCCTTGCCGTCCGGCCATACCGGCAGGTGCTTGCGCATCATGCTCGGGAAGATCGGCGCATCCTTCAGGCTCGAATAGACGTCGTCGTCATAGGCCGTCTTGCCGCCCACGCGCACATAGCGGAACGTGCCCCACGGATCGCGCTCGAGCGGGCCCGTGACCGCGCCGTAGCGGATCACGTCGTCGCGGAACTTGAGCGTGTTCTTCGCGAAGCGGAAGCGCGCGAAGTCGTGATAGATCAGGATCGCGACCGCATGGCCGAGATATGCGGGCGTCTTGCCGGCCGGCAACAGCATGTCGTCGCCGTAGAACGCCGGGAACGCGACGCCGTCGCGCGCGAGATCGTCGGCCGTGACCACGCGGTCCGGTTTCAGGTCGTCGCCGAGCAGCGACAGGTCGAAGCCTTCGTAGGTGCGGTCGGCCTGCGTGACGCGCAGGATCAGCGCATGCGACTGCTGCTGCGGCCAGTGCGGCATGTCGGCCGCGCGGACGTCGCGGGCGAACACTTTCGAGCCCGTGACCTTCGCGATGCCGTCGATGCGGAATTGGGGGATGCCGGTGACGCTATCCCATTTGACGGGGGTGAGGAGTTTTTCTTCGAAGAGCGCCGCGAATGCGCGGCTGCCCAGGGGCGCGACATACACTGCGACGCCCGCCAGCACACTGGCTTTCAGAAAACCCCGCCGTGACAGGCCGTGGTTTTTCATTGGGGGAACCTCCTGATGCGGCTCGGACGGCGATCGGGTGTCGCGGCGTTCGGAGCGGCGCGCATTCTGGCATTGTTTTTGATATATCGCCTATAGTATTTCTCGCATGAAATACTTATTGAATTTCTTATAACGCGATTCATACGGGCTGCGGTGGACGGTCGCGGCGCGCAATGCGTCGGCGATTTGCGCGCGTTTGCCTCCCGTCGCACCGGCTTCGGCCGGCATCGACATCTGCCGACGGGCAAGTGCCCACGCATCGCGGCCGGTCTCCGGTCGGCCGCCGCACATTGTTCCGTTCGCAACGATGCTGCCTCCGCGCCGTCGAATGCGCAACAATTTCGCAGGCGTGGTTTACGACTAGCGGCCGGCGCGATATCCCGTGTCGATGGACTCCCGCTGTCATGCGCCCGGGCACCCCGCGCCGCCCGTGATTCATGGTAATGTCGCGCGTATCCGGCTTGCCGGCGCTTCCGCTACGTACCGTGCGGGCGCTGCCAGTCATCGCGATATCGTGTCGAGGTCAAAATCCATGGCAGTCAGGGCATCTCTCCTGGACTCCGTTCTCGCCACTCCCTCCTCCGGCAACCACCGTGTCACGGCGGCGTTGCGCCCGTCGATGCTGGTCACGCTGTTCGAGGATATCCGCCCGATGGCGATGTCCGGGCTCGCGAGCGGCTTCGTCGCGGCCGTCGCACTGATCCGGCTGCAACAACTCTGGTGCCTCGTGTGGCTGATCGTCGACGTCGGCCTGCTCGTCACCCGGCTCGCGATCGCGCGGGCCTACACGGTGCGCCGCGACGCCGGCGACGATCGCGCCGAATACTGGGCGAGGCGCTATGCGCCCGTGTCGCTCGCCGCGTGCTTCGTGCTCGGCCTCGGCGTGATGGGCTGCGTGGATGCCGTCGACGTCGAGCTCGGCACGCTGTCGGTGATGGTCGCGGGCGGCGTGTTCGGCGGGATCGCATCGCGCAATTCGGCGCTGCCGCGGCTCGCGATGACGCAGGTCACGCTCGGCGTGCTGCCGATCGGCCTCGGCGCATTGCTGGCCGACCGGCCGGGCGCGTGGCTGCTGCTGCCGCCGCTCGCGATCTATCTCGCGGCCATGCGCACGGTCGTCCAGCGCCATTACCGCGTGCTCGTCGCACTGATCGCCGCGCGCCAGCGCAACGCCGAACTCGTCGCGCGCTTCGACGCCGCCCTCACCTACATGCCGCACGGCCTGTGCATGATCGACAGCGAGACCCGCGTGACCGTCGCGAACCGCCGCACCGCGCAGCTGTTCGGCTCGCCGCGCGAGATCATGCTCGATACGGCGCTCGCCGACGTCGTCGCGGCGCTCGGCGCGAACGCCAGGTCCGATTCCGGCGACGCCGGTCTCGCCGCGCAGTGCGATGTCTGGCTGACCCGTGACGAGCCCGAGCCGTTCGACATCGTGCTCGCCGACGGCCGCCAGCTCGAACTGACGCGCCACCGCGTGCCGGACGGCAATGCAGTGATCATCGTCGAGGACGTCACCACGCGCCGACAGACCGAGCAGCACATCCGGCATCTCGCGCGGCACGACGCGCTGACGGGTTTGCCGAACCGCCACGAACTGCATGCCCAGCTCAAGCGGATGCTCGCGCACCGGCCGCGCCTGCCGGGCCCCTCGCTCGCCGTCATGTATCTCGACCTCGACGGCTTCAAGGCGATCAACGACCACTTCGGCCACCAGTCCGGCGACGAGGTGCTCACGCAGGTCGCCGCGCGGCTCGGCAAGACGCTGCCGCCCGGCGAGCTTGCGGCGCGCATCGGCGGCGACGAATTCGTCGTCGTGATCGACGACACGACGATGCACGCGTGTTCGATCCTCGCCGCGCGGATCATCCGGCAGATCTCGGCACCGTACACGCTGTCGATCGGCGAGAGCGTCAGCCTCGGAATCAGCATCGGCATCGCGCTCGACGACGGGCACGGCTCCCCCGACGAACTGATCCGTCAGGCCGACAGCGCGCTGTACGACGCTAAGTCGGACGGCAAGGGCATCTACCGCTTCTATTCGAGCGGCAGCCACCGCGTGGCACCGGCCACCGCGAACTGACCCGGCGACGCGCGCGGCCCGCTCATCCTCGTTTCCACTACCGGCCGCATCCTCCCGACGATTCAGTTCCGAAACGATCTTTGCGTGGTCGCACGTCCCGCCGTGCGCTCGCGTGTCACGTGACGTGTTCCGTAACATCGGCGTTCGCCACCCGTCACATTGACCGCAGAAGCCTGCACGATCGATGCAGCGCAAGGCTTTTCGAGGCTGGCACTCTTATTGCTCCCTGACAGGGAAACAGGTTGTCCGGGAGACCCAACATGAATACCGTCGAAGTCCTCAGCCGCAGCGCAACCATCGACGAACAGGCCGTGATCGACGGCGCATCGCTGATCCGGCGGCTCGTTTCCGAGCGCCGCATGCCGGCCTCGCGTGAAGCCGCATGCGTCGACAATCCGCCGTTGACGTTGTACGGCGCGTTTCGCCAGGGCGTCACCGATCACGGCGCGCGGCGTGCGAATCCGTATCGCGCCGGCAGCCGTTTCTGGGCACTGTGGGAAGAAGGTCGTATCGAAGCTGAAACATCGGGCCGCTGAGCCGGCCGCGCGCGCCGGCCCTGTCGCGACAAGGGATCGGCGCGAAACCGGATGCACGAGTGCGGCCAGCCCGCGCGCCGGCATGCGTTCATCGATGCAACATCGCGTGTGGTCTCGCGAGTTGGCGAGTCGGCGAGTTGGCGAGTTGGCGAGTTGGCGAGTTGGCGAGTTGGCGAGTTGGCGAGTCGGCGTATCGGCGTATCGGCAAGCCGGCTCGCTCCATGCGCATCCGCGCGCGTGCCGGTTGACGACGTTCGGCGTTGCACGCTCCCCGCGCGCCGCGCGGCGGTCGTTTCCCGATAAGATGGCAGATTCCGTTCATCGAACGATGCCGCCATGACCGCCCCTTCCTCACAGCGAAACCCCATCCACTGCGAAATCGATCTCGACGCGCAAGGCAAGCACGCGGGTTACCTGCGGCTGCCGCATTCCGTACACCGCTCGGCGTACGGGTGGCTGCCGATCCCGATCGCGTCGATCCGCAACGGCGACGGCCCGGTCGCGCTCGTGATGGCCGGCAACCACGGCGACGAATACGAAGGCCAGATCATCGTGTCGCAGTTGATGCGCGAGATCGAGCCCGAGATGGTCAGCGGGCAACTGATCCTGCTGCCGATGGCGAATTTCCCCGCAGCAGACGCGGGCCTGCGCGTGTCGCCGCTCGACGAGGGCAACCTGAACCGCAGCTTTCCCGGCGAGCCGACCGGCACGCCGACGCAGATGATTGCCCACTACATCGAGCATGCGCTGCTGTCGCGTGCGCAGTACCTGGTCGACCTGCATTCCGGTGGCAGTTCGCTGCTGTACCAGGGCGGCAACATGCTCGCGATCGATCCGCTCGACGCCGACGAAGCCGCGAAGCTCAACGGGCTGCTGGTCGCGTTCGGCTTGCCGAATGCGCTGCTGCACGCGCCGAACCCGGTGCATTCGGCGTCGGCCGCGCGCCGGCAAGGCGCGATCTCGATCGTGACCGAACTCGGTGGCGCGGGCATGGCCGATCCGTCGCTGATCCGGCTCGGCCGCCACGGGCTGCTGCACTACCTCGGCTATATCGGCCTGCTGCGCGGCGCGCTCGTGCCCGACGCGCCGCCGACCGTCACCCGCTTCATGCGCGTCGACGGCGACCGCCATTTCGTTTATGCGTACGAGCGCGGGCTGTACGAGCCGCTCGTCGAACTCGGCGACCAGGTGAAGGCCGGACAGCCGGCCGCGTGGGTGCATTTCCCCGATACGCCGTTGCGCGAACCGATGCTGCACCGGTTCAAGGGCGACGGCGAAGTGGTGTGCAAGCGCGTGCCCGCGCAAGTGCGGCGCGGCGATTGCCTGTTCCAGCTGGCGGAGTTGTCGGCTCCGCCGAGCGTTGGCCAATAGGCTAGTTCCAGATTCATCTCTTTTCCGTGCAGTCTGCCATTCATGGCGGACGGCATACGTGCGTCATTAACCAACTTGACAAATTAACCCACTTGGTTATGATCATCAATGGAAAAGAGAAGGCCTCATTGCAAGCTGCCCCTCGTCAAGGCGCTGGTCGAATCCGGCAAGGTCCGGTTGACCACGAGCGCGGTATTCGGCGCCCGGCAACTGGGTTTCACGGAAAGGGAGGCGCTCGATGTCGTGATGTCGCTGACCGACCTCGACTTCCACAAGAGCATGACGACGTACGCCGACCACACGATCTGGCAGGACGTCTACCGGCCGTTGACGGTGCGTGGCGACGTGTACCTGAAACTGACGGTGATCGACGAGGTGCTGATCGTGTCTTTCAAGGAGCGATGAAAATGAAGTGTCCTGCATGCGGTGCGGCCAAGCTGGTCCGCGACACGCGAGACATCCCTTATACCTACAAGGGCCGGTCGACTGTCGTCCGCGATATCACCGGCGATTTCTGCCCGGCCTGCGGGGAATCGGTACTGGATCTCGACGAGGCGACCCGTCTCGGCGAAGCGATCGCCGAGTTCAACAAGCAGGTGAACGCAACCATCGTCGACCCGAAGTACATCGCGAAGGTGCGCAAGAAGCTGAGGCTGGATCAGCGCGAGGCGGCCGAGCTCTTCGGCGGCGGCGTCAACGCGTTCTCCCGTTACGAGACAGGCAAGACGAATCCGCCGCTTGCCCTCGTGAAATTGCTGAAGATCCTGGATCGTCACCCCGATCTACTCGCCGAAGTCCGAGCGGCATAAGCGCTCGCATGTCGGCATCGCGCATGCGCCAAGCACCGGCTCCGACGCGTGCGCACGCTCCCCGCCATCCCCACCCCACGCCCGCTGCAAGCCTTCTGACGCCTGCCGCGAAATCCTTATCGAAATTGCTTCGTTCGCCTTTGCCGGCCGCGCCGCTAACGTGTTCGAAACGGCGGCGGCCCGCCCCGTGCATCGCAGGATGCGCACCGGCCGCCGTCATCACGACAACCGCGCCGCGATAACGGAACAGACCGGACGGGCCGCGTGCCCGCGCCCCGACAGGAACGTCCGCATCGCGCGCCCTTCGCGATGCCCATGGCCACGACCGACCGCCTCATCGACACGACGCCGCTCGACGCTCGCGCGCAGCCGCTGATCGACGCGCTGATCGACGAGTATTCGACCCGTTACGACGCGTACCGCCCCGATAGCCGCGCGTCCGCGCGCGACGAACTCGCGCGCTACCCGGCCGAACTGTTCGCGCCGCCCGAAGGCGCCTTCGTGCTGCTGCTGCGCGACGGCGAAACGATCGGCGGCGGCGCGTTCAAGCGCTACGACGCGCAGACCGCCGAACTCAAACGCATCTGGACCCGCACGGACCTGCGCCGCCAGGGGCTCGCGCGGCTCATCGTCGACGCGCTCGAACTGCGCGCCGCACAGCAGGGCTATCGGCGCCTCTACCTGACCACCGGCTTTCGCCAGCCCGAAGCGTGGGCGCTGTACGACCGCACCGGCTATACGCGGCTGTTCGATTCGTCGATCGCCCCCGAAGCGTACTTCCACCTGCCGTTCGGCAAGGATCTCGCCGATCCGTCGCGCACGTCGACGCTCGCCGACCTGTGGGCGCCCGTGCCCGAACCCGTCTTGCCGCGCTGAGCGCGCGGCTGCCCCGCTTTCGCCCGATTCCACTTTCCACGACAGGACGTCTTCATGCAACGAGCCGTACCGCTTTCTTCCCGTGCCGTCCGCACGCTGGCCGCCGCGCTGATCGGCCTGAGCGCATTCGCCGCGGCCGCCGCGACGTTCGACCTGAGCCCCGAGCAGCGCGGCCGCCCGCGCAGCACTGCCGACGCGGCCGTCGAACGCGCGGTGCCCGCGTCGTTCAAGTTCGCCGAGCCCGGCACGCTGACGATCGGCATCGCGCCGAGCCTGCCGCCGATCAGCTCGTATGCGACCGACGCGCGCACGGTGGTCGGCTTCGACGCCGACGTCGGCCAGCTCGTGTCCGACAGCCTCGGCCGCAAGCTGAAGATCGTCGCACTCGCGTGGGCCGACTGGCCGCTCGCGCTCGAATCGGGGAAAGTCGACGCAGTGATCTCGAACGTGACCGTCACCGAGGAGCGCAAGCAGAAGTTCGATTTCTCGTCGTACCGCCACGATCTGGTCGGCTTCTACGTACGCAACGACAGCAAGATCCAGGCGATCCGCGAGCCGAAGGACGTAGCGGGGCTGCGCGTCGTGACCGACGCCGGCACCAACCAGGAAAAGATCCTGCTCGCGTGGGATCGCGAGAACGTCGCGCACGGGCTGAAGCCCGTGCAGATCCAGTACTACGACGATCAGGCGATGCGCATCGTCGCCGTGCAGTCGGGCCGCGCCGATGCCGTGTTCAGCGTGAACTCGGTGCTCGCGTATCAAAGCGCGCAGCAAGGCAAGACGCGGCTCGTCGGCGCGATCAGCGGCGGCTGGCCGCGCACGGCCGACATCGCGATCGCGACGCGTCGCGGCAGCGGGCTCGCCGATCCGCTGACCGTCGCGCTGAACGGGCTGATCAAGAACGGCCGCTACCAGCAGGTGCTCGATCGCTGGAACCTCGCGTCCGAAGCGATCGACCAGTCGCGCACGAATCCTCCGGGGCTGCCGAAGAGCTGAGCGCCACGCGCGCGCCCCGTCCATCCACGCCATACGCAGGAACGCCGCTCACCATGTCTTATTCGCTTTCGTTGCTGGACAAGAGTCCGATCGCCGACGGCGCGAACGCCGCCGACGCACTGCGCTTCACCACGACCCTCGCGCAACGCGCCGAACAGCTCGGCTACGAGCGCTTCTGGGTCGCCGAGCATCACGGCACACCGGGCTTCGCGAGCTCGGCGCCGGAGATCGTCGTCGCGCACCTGCTCGCGCACACGTCGCGCATCCGCGTCGGCTCGGGCGGCGTGATGCTGCAGCACTACAGCCCGTTCAAGGTCGCCGAATCGTTCAAGCTGCTGGCGGCACTCGCGCCGGGCCGCGTCGATCTGGGTATCGGCAAGGCGCCCGGCGGGCTGCCGCTGACCACGCGCGCGCTGCAGTGGTTCCACGACAAGGCACGCAAGCCCGACTTCGCAGGCCAGCTCGCGGAGCTCGACGCGTTTCTCGGCTGGGGCGTCGCCGAAGATCATCCGCTCGCCGGCGCGGTCGCGATGCCGGTGCCGCCGCAGCCGCCCGAACGCATCCTGCTCGGCGGCTCGCCGGACAGCGGCGCGCTCGCCGCGCGCAACGGCTGGCGCTTCTGCTACGCGGGGCATTTCAACGGCGACGACGTGAATCTCGAACGCTCGCTCGACGCGTACCGTAGCGCGGGCGGCACGCGGCCGCTCGTCGCGCTGTACGCGGTGGCCGCGCCGACGCGCGACGAGGCCGAGCAACTGATCGGAGCGCTGAAGATCTTCAAGCTCCAATTCGCGGGCGGCCAGAGCTTCAACCTCGCGAGCGCGCAGGCGGCCGCCGAATTCGCGCGGCAAAGCGGCGCATCCGACTACCGGATCGACGAACTGCGCCCGACGGTGCTGGCCGATACGCCCGAGCGCGTGCACCGCGCGCTCGATGCGCTGAGCCGGCGGCTCGACGTCGATGCATTCGTGATCGATTCGCCGGTGACCGACTACGCGGCGCGGCTCGCGTCGGCCGAATGGCTCGGCGGCGCGCTGTCGGCCACGCCGTTGCAGGCGGCCCTCGCGGCCGACCGCTCCCTCTCCCCTGACCAGAACGCGTGACGCTCCCATGACGACCCGACGATCGATCCCCTTCGGCCTGATGCTGCAAGGCGCAGGCAGCCACATGAACGCATGGCGGCACCCGAGCAACCCGCCGGACGCGAGCATCAACCTCGACTTCGCGATCGGCATCGCGCGCAAGGCGGAAGCGGCCGGCATCGCGTTCGCGTTCGTCGCGGACGGCCTCTACATCAATGAGAAGTCGATTCCGCACTTCCTGAACCGCTTCGAGCCGCTGACCGTGCTGTCGGCGCTCGCGGTCGCGACGAAGAAGATCGGGCTCGCGGGCACGATCTCGACGTCGTACAGCGAGCCGTTCACGGTCGCGCGCCAGCTCGCGTCGCTCGACGCGATCAGTGGCGGGCGCGCGGGCTGGAACGTCGTGACGACACCGCTCGAAGGCACCGCGAAGAACTTCGGCAAGGCGCATCCGGATCACGAGCTGCGCTACGAGATCGCCGACGAATACCTCGACGTCGTGCAGGGCCTGTGGGATAGCTGGGACGACGACGCGTTCGTGCGCGACCGCGCGACCGGCCGCTTCTTCGATCGCGACAAGCTCCATACGCTCGATCACCACGGCCGCTTCTTCCAGGTCGCGGGCCCGCTGAACATCCAGCGCTCGCCGCAGGGGCAGCCGGTGATCTTCCAGGCCGGCTCGTCCGACACCGGCATCGGGCTCGCCGGTAAATACGCGGACGCGGTGTTCACGCATTCGCCGTCGCTCGACGAGACGGCCGCGTTCACGCGGCGCGTGAAGCAAAGCGCAGTCGAGCACGGGCGTCATGCCGACGACGTGAAGATCTTCCCCGGCGTCGGGCCGATCGTCGGCCGCACGGCCGCCGAGGCCGAAGACAAATACCAGGCGATCCGCGACCTGCTGACGATCGACGAGGCGCTCGCGTATCTCGGCCGCTATTTCGATCACCACGATTTCACGCAGTACGCGCTCGACGCGCCGTTCCCGGAACTCGGCGAGCTCGGCCGCAACAGCTTCCGCTCGACCACCGACCGCATCAAGGCCGACGCGAAACAGAAAGGACTGTCGCTGCGCGAGACGGCGCTCGCGGTCGCGACGCCGCGCCCGAACTTCATCGGCACGGCCGAGCATGTCGCCGACGAGCTGATCCGCTGGCACGACGCGGGCGCCGGCGACGGCTTCATCCTCGGTTTTCCGGTGCAGGCGCAAGGCGTCGACGATTTCGTCGAACTCGTGATTCCGGTGCTCGAGGCACGCGGCCGCTACAGCCGCGACCTGCCCGGCGCGACGCTGCGCGACCACCTCGGCCTGCCGCGCAAGGCAAGCCGCCATGCGGCGCCCGGCGCTGCGCAGGAAACGGCAGCCGAAGCGCACGCCTGACCCACCGCGGCCCGGCCACGGGCCGACGCACCGCGCCGCCCGTGCGCGGCGTTCCCGACCGATTCGAGGACTTCCAACGACATGAGCGACACGACCCACCTCGGCGGCGCGCTGCCGCCGCTCTCTTCCCCCGGCGCGCGCGCGCCCGGCACGCGGTTCCGGATCGTGCCCGCGCGCCACCGGGCGCGCACGGCCGGCACCGTGCTCGCCGTCGTGCTGATCGCGATCGCGCTGCATTCGATCCTCGGCAACCCGCAATGGGGCTGGCCGGTGTTCGCCGAATGGTTCCTGTCGCCGCCGGTGCTGTCGGGGCTCGCGCGCACGCTGGTGCTGACGCTGCTCGGCGCGGTGTTCGGTTTCGTGCTCGGCGCGTTCGTCGCCTTGGCCCGGCTGTCGCGTTCGCGCCTGCTTTCCGCGAGCGCGTGGACCTTCGTGTGGCTGTTCCGCTCGATTCCGCTGATCGTGCTGCTGCTGATCCTGAACAACCTCGGCTACCTGTACGAACATGTGCGGCTCGGCGTGCCGTTCACCGACATCGTGTGGTTCGAAGCGCCGACGACCGACCTGATCAGCCCGTTCCTCGCGGCCGTGCTCGGCCTCACGCTGAATCACGCGGCGTTTGCCGCGGAGGTGATCCGCGGCGGCATTCTCGCGGTCGACCAGGGGCAGCTCGAAGCGGCTGCGGCGCTCGGGCTGCCGCGTGGCCGACAGACCGCGCGGATCGTGCTGCCGCAGGCGATGCGCGCGATCCTGCCGACCGCGTTCAACGACCTGATCACGCTCGCGAAAGGCACGTCGATGGTGTACGTGCTCGCGATGCCGGAGCTGTTCTACACGGTGCAGGTGATCTACCGCCGCAATCTCGAAGTGATTCCGCTGCTGATGGTCGCGACCGTCTGGTACCTGATCATCCTGACCGTGCTGTCGGCGATCCAGGTGCAGGTCGAGCGGCACTATGCGCGCGGTGCGCTGCGCAATCCGCCGCCGTCGGTGCTCACGTTCGCGCTCGCACGCATCGGCGTGCTGTGGCGGCGCGCCACGTCGCGCAATGCGGCGTCGAACGTGCGGGCCGAAAGCGATACCGAAACCGTTGCCGCCGCCGTGCCGCGCGCCGGCGGCGAAGTGGCCGTGCACGGCGTATCGAAGCAGTTCGGCATGCAGCGCGTGCTCGACAACGTGTCGTTCGTCGCGCCGCGCGGCAGCGTGACCGTGATCGTCGGGCCGTCGGGCTCGGGCAAATCGACGCTGCTGCGCACGATCAACCATCTGGAACGCGTCGACGACGGCTTCATCGACATCGACGGCGAACTGATCGGCTACCGGCGCGACGGCGACGTGCTCTACGAACTGAAGGAGCGCGACGTGCTGAAGCGGCGCACGGCCGTCGGGATGGTGTTCCAGAACTTCAACCTGTTCCCGCACCTGACGGTGCTCGAAAACCTGATCGAGGCGCCGGTCTCCGTCGCAGGCGTCACGCGCGACGCCGCCGAGCGCACCGCACGCATGCTGCTCGCGCGCGTCGGTCTTGCGGATAAAGCCGATGCGTACCCGCGCCAGTTGTCCGGCGGCCAGCAGCAGCGCGTCGCGATCGCGCGGGCGCTTGCATTGCGTCCGAAGGTGCTGCTGTTCGACGAACCGACGTCCGCGCTCGACCCGGAACTCGTCAACGAGGTGCTCGACGTGATCAAGGAACTCGCGCGCTCGGGCACGACACTCGTGATCGTCACGCACGAGATCGGCTTCGCGCGCGAAGTCGCGGACAACGTGCTGTTCATGGAGCGCGGGCGCATCGTCGAAGCCGGGCCGCCGGCCGCCGTGCTCGACGCGCCGTCGCATCCGCGCACGCGCGCGTTCCTGTCGCGGGTGCTGTGATGCGAATCCCTGCCGATAACCGGGGCGCCACACGATGATCGATCGACGTCAATTCATGACCGCCGCGCTGATCGCGGCATCCGGCAGCCTGCCATGGCGCATCGCACACGCGGCGGCCGCAACCGCCGACCTCGACCCGCGCCAGGCCGGCCGCCTTCGCGCGGAGCGCGACGACGCGGCGATCCGTGCGGCAGCCGGCTACCGCTGGGTACGCGACGGCGCGTTCACGGTCGCGATTTCGCCGCACGCGCCGCCCGTGTCGACCTACGCGACCGACGCGCGCACCGTGGTCGGCGCCGATCCCGACTATGCGCAGCTCGTCGCCGACGCGCTCGGCCGCACGCTCGCGCTGGTGCCGATCGCATGGGCCGACTGGCCGCTCGGGCTGACATCCGGCAAGTACGACGCGGTGATCTCGAACGTCGGCGTGACCGAGAAGCGCAAGGAGAAATACGATTTCACGACCTACCGGCTCGGGCTGCACGGCTTCTATGTACGCACCGGCAGCCCGATCGCCAAGATCGCCGAGCCGAAGGACATCGCGGGCTTGCGAATCATCACCGGTGCCGGCACGAGCCAGGAGCGCATCCTGCTCGAATGGAGCCGGCGCAACGTCGCGCAGGGGCTGAAGCCGGCCGAGCTGCTCTATTTCGACGACGATGCGACCGCGCGCGTCGCACTGCTGTCGGGCCGCGCCGATGCGGAGCTGAACCCGAACGCGTCGCTCGCGTACGAGGCCGCGCGCAGCGGCAAGATCCGCCGTGTGGGCGTCGTCAATGCGGGCTGGCCGAACAATGCCGACGTCGCGATCGCGACGCGTCGCGGCAGCGGGCTCGCCCCCGCGCTGACGCTCGCGACGAATGCACTGATCGGCAACGGCCGCTACGGGCAGGCGCTGTCACGATGGGGATTGCAGAGCGAAGCGATCGCGCGGGCGGAGACCAATCCACCGGGGTTGCCGTCGTTCTGAAGGTGTCGATGCGTCGATGCATCGATGCCCGAGTGACATCGCCCCGGCATTCCACAACGGAAATGCCGGGGCGAGTCGAAGCCGTACCGTTCGACGCAGAGCCGCGCCTACGCCGTTGCCGCCGCCTGATGCCGGTCAAGCTCCGCGACCTGCGCATGAATCGCCGGAATCAGGTCGCGCCCGTAGGCCAGCGCATCGTCGAGCGGATCGAACCCGCGAATCAGGAACGTCGACACGCCGAGCCGGTAATACGCGCCGAGCGCCCGCGCGACCTGTTCGGGCGTGCCGACCAGCGCCGTCGAATTCCAGCGCGCGCCGGTCAGGTTCGCGACACCCATCCACAAGCGCTCGTCGAGCACATCGCCCTGCGTGGCGGCCGCCATCAGCCGCTGCGAGCCCGCGTTCTGCGGCGCATGCCCCGCGATCGGCTGGCCGCTCGCGAGCCGCGTGGCGCGCACGCGCTCGCGGATCGCCTCGGCCTTCTCCCACGCGGCGGCCTCGGTATCGGCAACGATCGGCCGAAACGACACGCTGATGCGCGGCACACGACCGAACGGCGCGGCGGCGGCATGCACGCGCGCGATCTGCTCGCGCACCGATGCGAGCGGCTCGCCCCACGTCATGTAGACATCCGCGTGCTGCCCCGCGACCGCGAGCGCGGCCGGCGACGACCCGCCGAAATAGACCGGCACGTGCGGCCGCTGCGCGCCCCTCACGAGTGGCGACGCGCCGCGCAGCCGATAGAACTCGCCGTCGTGGTCGACCGGCGCATCGGCCAGCCAGATCCGTTTCAGCACGTCGAGATACTCGCCGGTGCGGCGATAGCGTGCATCGTGCGACACGAAATCGCCGTCGCGCTGCAAGTCCGCATCGTCGCCGCCGGACACGACGTTCAGCGCGAGCCGGCCACCGCTGAACACGTCGAGCGTCGCGATCTGCCTGGCCGCGGCCGACGGCACGATCACGCCCGGCCGGTGCGCGAGCAGGATGCGGATGCGTTCGGTCGCGGCGGCCGCGAACGATGCGACGATGAAGCCGTCCGCCGCGTTGCTGAAATGGCCGACCAGGATCTGGTCGAAGCCGGCGGCCTCGTGCGCCTGCGCGAAGCGGCGCACGTAGTCGGGCTGGACGGCCGCGCCGCCCGGTACGTCGACCTCCGCGCCGGGCGTCGCGGTGATCATGCCGATGATGTCGACTGGCATGTCGGGAAGTCCTTCTGGTTCTCGATCGGGAATCGGGGATGTGACGGTGCGATTACTGCGCGGCGGCCGTCTTTTGCGAGGGCGCCGCGAAGGCACCCGCATACGAACGGTCAAGCAGCTTCGATGTGTCGTATGCGGCCGGAATCACACCGGCCTTGTGCAGGAAGTCGGCCGTGTTCTGCGCGTCCTTCGCGGCCGTGTCGTCGACCGGGCCCACGCGCTGCTTCGCATTGTTGAGCCAGCGGTACGCGACATCGGGTTCGAGCTTCGCGCGCTTCGACCACAGGTCCGCATACTCGCGCGGATGGCTGTCGACCCATTGGCGCGCGGCAACGACGCGCCGCAGGAAATCGCTGATCTCCGCGCGCTTGCCCGACGCGGCCTGCTCGTTCGCGGCGACGAAGCTCAGCGCGGGCATCAGCCCCTGCGCGGTGGTGATGGGCCGCGCGCCCTGCCGCAGCGCCAGCGTGCTGACGAACGGCTCCCACAGCGACACGGCGTCGACCGAGCCGTTCGCGAGCGCGTTGGTCGCGTCGATCGGCATCAGGTACGCGTACTTCACCGAATCCGCGCGCAGGCCCGCGTGTTCGAGCGCGCGCAGCACGAGCTGCTGGCTCCATGCGCCACGCCACACGGCGACGGTCTTGCCCTGCAGGTCGGCCACGCTGTGCACCGGCGAATGCTTCGGCACGAGGATCGCGACGCCGTCGAGGCTCTGCCGCGACACCGCGACGACCTTCACCGGCGCGCCGCGCGCGGCCAGCGTGAGCAGCGCGGAATCGCCGAGGAAGCCGACGTCGATCGCGTTGCCGTTCAGGCTCTCGGCGACAGGCGCGGCGGCCTGGAAGTGCTTCCATTCGATCGTGTAAGGCAGGTCCTTCAGCACGCCGGACGCCTCCATCGACGCCTGGATGTTGAAGTAATTCTGTTCACCGACGCGCAGCGTGACGGTGTCTTTTGCGATGCCCGGCTGCGCGGCAAGCGCCAGCAAGAGCGCCGTGACGATTCGGCTCAGCAACGTGATCTCCCGGATGGTTGGCAGGCTGCCGCGCGATGGCGGCGCCTCGTTGTCCGCCGTGCGCGATGGCCGGCGGAACGGATGGAACCGATGAAGATACGTCGACGCGCTTCATGAGACAAACGCAATATTCTTCTATGAAAAGATGCAAAACTTTTATGAATTGAAGCACCGCGCATGCCTGCCCGAAACGCCGCCCTCGAATGATCCTTCGACAGATATTTCGCACGCGAAATACATTTCAGACTATATTTCGCATACGAAATAACTCCCGGAACGAGGACGGCCATGACCGCTCAACCCATCGAGTTCTCCGCCATCGACGGCTATCCGCTGCGCGGCACGTTCTGGACGCCCGACGCCGAACCGCGCGCGCTGGTGCTGATCCATCCGGCGACGGCGGTGCCGGAGCGGCTGTACGCGGGTTTCGCACGTTTCCTGACCGGGCGCGGCTTCGCGGCGCTGACCTACAACTATCGCGGCATCGACGCGTCGCGGCCCGCGCGCCTGAGCGGGCTGCAGGCCAGCATGCGCGACTGGATGGAGCTCGACGTCGGCGCCGCGACCGCATGGGCGCGGCAGGCGTACGACGGGTTGCCGCTGCTGGCGGTCGGCCACAGCGTCGGCGGGCATGCGATCGGGCTGTCCGCCGGCACGGTGCACCTGCGCGCGGCCGTGCTCGTCGCGGCGCACGCGGGCACCACACGGCTGATCGCGAGCGCGGCCGAACGCGTGAAGGTGCGCCTGATCCTGCGCGTGCTCGGCCCGCTGATGTCCGCGCTGCTCGGCTACGTGCCCGGCAAGCGGCTCGGGCTCGGCGAGGACCTGCCGGCCGGCGTGTTCCGTGAATGGAGCCGCTGGACGACGCTGCCGCATTACTTCTTCGACGATCCGGCACTCGGCGCCGCCGAACGCTACGCGAAACAGCGGCTGCCGATCCTCGCGCTGGGCTTCGACGACGATCCGTGGGCGACGCCCGCCGCGATCGACCTGCTGGTAAGCTACCTGACCGGCGCGGCGGTCGAGCGCCGCCAGGTCGATCCGCACGCGGCGGGCAGCGGCCCGGTCGGGCACATGGGCTTCTTCCGCAGCCGGCCCGGCTCGGTGCTGTGGCCGGGCGTCGCCGACTGGCTCGCGCAGGCGCTCGACACGCCGCGCCACGCGGGCCGTCCGTCCCTTTCCATTGCTGTCGGGAACTCAGCTTGAGCGAACAACGACGACTGTTTTTCCTGTTGAACCTCGGCCAGCGGCGCGTGCAGCGCTGGATCGACCGCAAGGCGGAAACCGACTCGCGCGCGAGCGCCGCGCAAGCCGGCGTGCTGTTCTTTCTCGACAAGCAGGACGGCGCGCTGATCGGCGAAGTCGGCGCGGCGCTGCAGCTCGCACCATCCGCGATGACCGGCCTCGCCGACCGGATGGCGAAAGCCGGACTGATCGCGCGCCACGCCGATTCGGACGACGGCCGCGCGACGCGCCTGTTCCTGACCGACGCGGGCCGGGCGGCGCTCAAGCATGCGCGCGTACTGCTGCGCGAATTGAACGAGAAGCTGTGCGACGGGTTTTCCGACGACGAACTCGATGTCGTCGCACGCTGGCTGCACGCGTTGCAGGAGCGGTTTCCGGCGGAACGCTGAGCGACGCACGGCAACGCACGTCGCACGGAAACGATAGCGATTCATCTTTCCGTTTCGATTTCCGCTGCTCGCCGCGGCAAATTTTTCCCGCGATTTTGCGCGTGTTCGGCAACGCTTTCCGGCTACGCGCTGTTACAAAAAATTGCCTGCCGCGCCGCACCCGGATCAACTACATTGCAATCCACTTCTACGCATTCTTCGCCTGCCCGAACCGGCCTCCTGGCTGGGCGGCATCAACGACACATCCGTCACAAGCAATAAAAACGAATAGGAGTCTTGACCGAAGTGCTGGCGGTATCCAGCGCACGCGGATCGCGATGGCTGAAGCGGCATCCTGAACGACACGTCCCGGCGGCATGCATCCTGCGCGTCGCCATGCCACGGCACGACGACCCGCACGGCCTGTATCGGCGCGCATCGGGTCGCGCTGCCTCGTTCCACCGCACCATCGCGGCCGCACGCCAACGAGGAGCAGTTCATGCGACGCACTATCGTGTCCCACCCGCTTTTCACCTGCCTGCCCGCCGCGATGGCACTGGCCTGTGCCCCCGTGCACGCGGATCCCGTGCTCGTGTCCGGCCCCAGTCCATACGCCGCCTGCACCATCGGCGGGCCCGGCACCGTCTACGTGAATGCGGAGGTCGAACCGTGGCTCGCGGTCAATCCGGCCAACCCGCAAAACATGATCGGCGTGTGGCAGCAGGACCGCTGGTCGAACGGCGGCGCGCATGGCCATGTCGCGGGCTACACGTTCGACGGCGGCGCCACCTGGGCGCGGACGACGCAGCCGTTCAGCGCGTGCGCGCCGGGCGGGCTGTCGTACGAACGCGCGTCGGACCCGTGGGTATCGATCGGGCCGGACGGCACCGCGTACTCGGTCGCGATCACGTTCAACCAGTCGAACAACAGCAACGCGGTTGCGGCATCGATATCGACCGACGGCGGGCAGACGTGGAGCAGTCCCGCATTGCTGATCGCGAACAACGAACCGACGACGCAGTTCTTCAACGACAAGGAATCGGTGACGGCGAATCCGGTGAAGGCCGGCACCGCATACGCGGTATGGGACCGCCTCGAACTGCCGAACGGCAACCCGTACGCGAACCTGCACACGCAGGCATTCCGCGGGCCGACGCTGTTCTCGAAGACGACCGACGGCGGCAAGACGTGGAGCAAGGCGAAGGTCATCGTCCACGTGCCGTCGCGCCAGCAGACGATCGGCAACCAGATCGTCGTCGATCCGAAGAGCGGCACGCTCTACGATTTCTTCAACCTGATCCAGCCGCCGTTCAGCAAGGCCGCCGGCAAGGTCGCGTTCATCAAGTCGACCGACGACGGCGCGACGTGGACGAAGCCGCAGGTGATCGCAGGATTGCAGACGGTCGGCGTGACGGACCCGAACACCGGCGAACCCGTGCGCACCGGCGACATCATTCCCGAGCCCGCGATCGATCCCGCGTCGGGCCAGCTTTACGTCGCGTGGCAGGACAGCCGCTTCAACGGCGGCAAGTACGACGAGATCGCGCTATCGACGTCGAAGGACGGCGGCGCATCCTGGAGCGCGCCGCTGCAGGTCAACACGCCGACCGGCCGGCCGGCCTTCAATCCGTCGGTGCGTGTCGACAACGCAAGCGCCGTGATGGTCACCCACTACGATTTCCGCGACCTGCTGGCCGGGAACACGACGACGCTGCCGACGGGCTTCTGGCGCAAGATCTCGCTCGACGGCGGCACCACGTTCGTCGCCGAGCGGCGCGTTGGCGGCCCGTTCGACATGAAGCTCGCGCCGAACGCGGAAGGCTTCTTCATCGGCGACTATCAGGGCCTCGACGTCGGCCCGTCGTCGTCGTTCCATCCATTCTTCGTCCAGACCAGCGCGGGCAACCTGACGAACCGCACGGACGTGTTCTTCGCGCCGTGACGCGAACCTGACCGCAACGCCGCCACGCGACGTCGTCCGTCGCGCGGCGGCCCGCCCTGAACAGCGTGTGTCGCGCGCCAAATCGCGCGGCTCAAGCGTCAGGCGGCCTGCTTCATCGCAGTGGCCGCGGATTCCGCCTTGAGCGCCGCAACCTTGCCGATCGTATCGACGCATGCGTGCGCGAGCTCCGCACCTTTCACGAGGAAGTGTTCGTGGAAGAACTTGACGTGCTCGTCCGATCCATGGAAATGATGCGGCGTCAGCACCGCCGACAACACCACCACCTCGGTTTCGAGCTGTACCTGCATGAGGCCCGAAATCACCGTTTGCGCGACGAAGTCATGGCGATAGATGCCGCCATCGACAACCAGCCCGGCACAGGCGATGGCCGCGTATTTGCCGGTTTTCGCGAGCAATTTGGCATGCAGCGGAATCTCGAAGGCGCCGGCCACTTCGAAGAAATCGCAATCCGATTCGCTCATGTTCGCGTTGCCCAGTGCATCGACAAACGCGATTCGGCACTGGTCGACGATCTCCTTGTGCCAGCACGACTGCACAAAAGCGATACGGGGAGCGACAGTTGGGGAAACGTGGGAAATCTGGGTCATCGGCTGATCCTGTGTGAGTTGAATGGGCGCACAGGGACAAGCCGCGTACCTTGCGTACGCAACGAACCCCGCTCTCTCTCATCCGGACTTTAACCGTCGGCCCCGGAATCACACCGGGTCTGCTGACCTTGCCGTGACAACCATCCCCGGCAAGCGCTCGCGGGCTACGCGCAATCGCGCGATTACCGCCGGTGGGGAATTTCACCCCGCCCTGAGAACGTTCGCGGCAAATTGGCCGCGACGGAAATCTATCACAGTCTCGTCGCGCAGGTTGCCCGAAGCCGGCTGAACCGTTTCATGCGGTCGACGCGCCCGACGAATGCCGGCCGACGCGTCCCGTCGCCGGTTTCCGCTCCCGCCTCCCATTTCACCGATCCGACAGAAACCCGACGAAACCCCGCCAGCCGGCTTGGAATTTGAAATGATATAACATATCATTTCGCGTGCTCGTCCGCCCGACGCCGTTCCACCGTGGGTGGCCGAGCCTCGCCGAGCCATGTTCCAACGGGTCAAACGCGTCGTTGACGCAACAATATATCGTATCCAGCCGTGACCCGCATCGCTCGTTATCCGATCCGATTCCAACCGATTCACCGACCATGCGCGACCTCCCTCGTCTACCGCTTCGCCCGCTTTCGCCCCTTTCGCTGATGCTGTTCGCCGCCGTCGCGCACGCGCAGTCCGATGCGCCCGCCGCGTCGGGCACGCCTGCGGCCACCCCGCTCGCACCGATCTTCGTGACCGCGAACCCGCTCGGCGATACCGAACTGATCGCACCGACCGTCCAGCTTTCCGGCGACGCGCTGACGCGCCGCCAGGCCGATTCGCTCGGCGCAACGCTCAACGGCCTGCCCGGCGTGTCGACCACCACCTACGGGCCGATGGTCGGCCGTCCGATCATCCGCGGGATGGACGGCGACCGGATCCGGCTGCTGCAGAACGGCGTCGCGTCCTACGACGCGTCGTCGCTGTCGTACGACCATGCGGTGCCGCAGGATCCGCTGTCGATCGAACGCGTCGAAATCGTGCGCGGCCCGGCCGCGCTGCTGTACGGCGGCAACGCGGTGGGCGGCGTCGTCAACACGATCGACAACCGGATTCCGCGCGAAGCGATCGAAGGCGTGACGGGTGCGCTCGACGCGCGCTACGGCGGCGCGAATTCCGTGCGCGCGGGCGCCGCGCAGGTCGAAGGCGGCAACGGCCGCTTCGCGTTCCACGTCGACGCGTTCGACCGCGAAACGAGCAAGCTGCGCATTCCCGGCTACGCGCGCAGCAGCGCGCAACGCGCGATCGACGGCCCCGACACGCCGCAGCCGGAAGGCAGCGTGCCGAACAGCGACGGCCGCGTGCACGGCGGCGCGGTCGGCGCGTCGTACACGTGGGCGGACGGCTTCGCGGGCCTGTCGTACAGCGGCTACGAATCGAACTACGGCTCCGTCGCGGAGAGCGACGTGCGGCTGCGGATGCGCCAGGAACGCCTTGCGCTCGCGTCCGAGGTGCGCAACCTGAGCGGGCCGTTCACGAAGCTGAAATTCGACTTCGCGTACACCGACTACCGCCACAAGGAAGTCGACAACGGCGAGACGGCAACCACGTTCCGCAACCGCGGCTACGAGGCGCGCATCGAGGCGCGGCATCGCAAGATCGGCCCGTTCGAAGGCGCGATCGGCGTGCAGTTCGGCCAGAACACGTTCTCCGCGCTCGGCGACGAATTGCTCGTGCCGTCGACGCGCACGAACAGCGTCGCGCTGTTCGGCCTCGAGGAATGGCAGGTCGTGCCCGCGCTGAAGCTGAGCGTCGGCGGCCGCTTCGAGCATGTGAAGGTCGACCCGGATCCGGCCGGCGTCGAGAAATTCGCGGGCGCGCAGCCGCGCGACTTCAACGCGGGCAGCCTGTCGGCCGGCGCGCTGTTCTCGCTGACGCCGGTGTGGTCGGTCGCGGCGAACGTCGCGTACACCGAACGCGCGCCGACCTTCTACGAGCTGTATTCGAACGGCCCGCACGATGCGACCGGCCAGTTCCTGATCGGCAACCCGAACGCGTCGAAGGAAAAGGCCGTGTCGACCGACCTGTCGCTGCGCTATGCGAGCGGCCCGAACCGCGGCAGCGTCGGCGTGTTCTACAACCGCTTCTCGAACTACCTGACCGAGTACAACACCGGCCGCGTCGTGAACGGCGACGACGAGCCCGTCGCGCCCGGCACCGACGGCGCGCTGAACGAGGCGATCTATCGCGGCGTGCGCGCCGAGTTCTACGGCATCGAGCTGGACGGCAAATGGCGCGCGTTCTCGCGGCGCGGCCATACGGTCGACCTGGAACTGACGGCCGACTACACGCACGCGCGCAACGTCGACACGGGCCAGCCGCTGCCGCGCATCGCGCCGCTGCGCGCGACGCTCGCGGCCGACTACGGCTATGGCCCGTTCGGCGCACGCGCGCAGGTCACGCACGCGTGGTCGCAGCATCGCGTGCCCGACAACGACGTCTCGACGGACGGCTACACGTCGCTCGGCGTGATGCTGACCTACAAGTTCCGCGTCGGCGCGACGCACTGGCTCGCGTACCTGCGCGGCGACAACCTGACGAACCAGGAAATCCGCTATTCGACTTCCGTCGTGCGCGGTTTCGCGCCCGAAGGCGGCCGCAGCGTGATGGCCGGGTTGCGCACCACGTTCTGACCCTCACACGGCTCGCGGCGCCCGCCGCGGGCCTGTCCGGCGCGACGACATCCGGCGCCGATTCCTCTTTATCCCCCATTGCCGCCAACCGCGCGGCGCACGCCGACAACGTATATCGGCCCCTCCCGGAATTCGCTCGAAAGAAAATTCCGTTATTCATCCATAAATCGAAACACATTCATCAGACAATTATTAGCAAAAAGACGATTTATGTTTCACCAATAAAAACAGTTTCAAATTCCGCGTATAAACACTTGAATCACGGGCGATACGCGGGTTTTTGATCAGGATCAAGGAAGCCCGCCCAACAAGGCTTTCATCACTAAAAAAAACCAATATCAGGGTTTTCGAAGGGTAAAGAATCATTCCGCATACCCGTTAATGTCGGCACGAGCCCGTATCTGGTCGAACAATAAATTCCATTTGCCAACCACACGCACAGGGGCACAACGTGAAAATCGCCAGAATGAGCATCAAAACAAAACTCCTTGGCGGCTTCGGCCTGCTCGCCGCAGTCGTCGTGATCGTGTCGGGCGTGGCCCTCAAGGCGCTGTCCGATACGAACGCCGAGTTTTCCCGCTACATGAACGGCATCAACGCGCGGGCGAACCTGTCCGCGCAAATCCGCACCGCGGTCGACCGGCGCGCGATCGCCGCGCGCAATCTCGTGCTCGTGACCAAACCCTCCGACATCGAGCTCGAACTGGCCGAAGTGAACCAGGCGCACAAGGACGTGCAGGAACATCTCGCGAAGCTCAAGGAGATGATGGCGAACGCGACCGACACATCCGATCGCGCACGCGAACTGGTGGCCGACATTGTGCGCATCGAAACCCGCTACGGGCCGGTCGCGCTGCGCATCGTCGGGCTCGCGCAAGCCGGCAAGAAAGACGAGGCGACCGCCGACATCGACGAAAATTGCCGCCCGCTGCTCGCGCAGCTGGTGCGCGCGACCGACGCGTACGCGAGCGATACGCATGAACGCGGAGTCGCGATCGCGCAGCAATTCGCGGACCGCTACGCGATGGAGCGCAACGTGCTGGCCGGCATCAGCCTGATCGCCGTCGCGATCGCGGCCTGCGGCGGCCTGTGGCTCACGCGCAAGATCACGGCGCCGATCGGCTCGGCCGTGGACGTCGCGCGCACGGTGGCGAACGGCGATCTCGGCAGCCGCATCCAGGTGACCGGCAACGACGAAACGCGCGACCTGCTCGACGCGCTGCGGACGATGAACGAGCGGCTGATCGGCATCGTCGGCCGCGTGCGCGATTCGTCGAACAGCATCGCGCACGCGGTGGGCGAGATCGCGTCGGGCAACCTCGACCTGAGCCAGCGCACCGAGGAACAGGCCGCGTCGCTGCAGGAAACCGCCGCGACGATGGAGGAATTCACGTCGACGGTGCGGCTGAACGCGGAAAACGCGCAACAGGCCAGCACGCTCGCCGCGAATGCGTCGGATGTCGCGCAGCGCGGCAGCTCGGTGGTCGGCCGCGTGGTCGACACGATGACGGAGATCGGCCAAAGCTCATCGAAGATCGCCGACATCACGGGCATCATCGAAGGCATCGCGTTCCAGACCAACATCCTCGCGCTGAACGCGGCCGTCGAAGCCGCACGCGCGGGCGAACAGGGCCGCGGCTTCGCGGTCGTCGCGAGCGAGGTGCGCAGTCTCGCGCAGCGTTCGTCGACGGCGGCGAAGGAAATCAAGGAGCTGATCTCCGCGTCGGTGCAGACGATCCAGGACGGCTCGGCCCTCGCGGGCGAAGCCGGCAAGACGATGTCCGACGTCACGCAGGCCGTGGCGCGCGTGACGGACATCATGGGCGAGATCGCGGCCGCGTCGGCCGAGCAGAGCCGCGGTATCGACCAGGTGAACCTGACGATCACGCAGATGGACGAGACGACCCAGCAGAACGCGGCGCTCGTCGAGCAGGCCGCCGCCGCATCGAAGTCGCTCGAAGCGCAGGGCCGCGAGCTGTCCGAAACGGTCGCCGTGTTCCGGATGCCGTCCGGCACGCACGCGACGTCGCCGGGCGCGCACGCGCACGAGGCCGACACGCGTGACTGGCAGCCGGCCGCCGCGTAACGGATGCGGCAAGGAGACGACGATGCGCACGCTGTTCCGGTTGTCCGCCTGCATCGCGTTTGCGCTTGCGCGTACCGCGCGATGCGCGGCCGCGCGCGGCATGCGGTGTGGCTGCGCATCGTCGTCATCCTGCGAGCCTGGTGCGTGCGCACGACATCGTGCGACGCCGATCCGTGTCGCTCATTCGCGGCACGCATGCATGTAGGCCGCGCATCGGCGTAGACGCATCGAAAGCCTTCGCCGTCGATCGACGCGGCATCTCTTGCGCGTGTGCGCGTGCGGAAGTGCGCATGCGGCACTCATGCACGCGCACCGGCACGAACGATCGCGCCGGATTATCCCCATCCGCTGCCGTGCAGTGCACACGCTGCGTTTGCAGCCCCGCGCAAGCTTCGATCCCGCCTTTGCATCGCGCGTTGCCACACCGATGTCATGGATATCGCGCTGCATTCGCGCTCGCACCGCTCGCCGATGCAGACTTTTAAAACGAACGAATGACGAGTATGCTTAAAAAAGCACTCCCCGTTCGGACGGCGAATCGCGTGCCCTGACTCTCGTCCGATCGCATTGCGGCCCCATCGCAGCACGTCGATGGCGGCGTCCGCTTCGCGCCGCCGGCCGCACGAACCTTTCCCCCAACAATCGTCAGGAGAGCTGGTGAGCCGACTCGTCGTCGTATCCAATCGCATCGCAGACCCCCGTAAAGCCGCGGCCGGCGGCCTCGCCGTCGCCGTGAAGGACAGCCTGCAGGAAACCGGCGGCGTATGGTTTGGCTGGAGCGGCAGGCTACGCGGCGGCGACGATCAGCCCTCGCATGGCGACGAGGTGCAGATCCAGAACGTCGGCGGCATCCAGCTCGCGACGATCGATCTCGATCCGCAGGATTACGACGCGTACTACCTCGGCTATTCGAACAACGTGCTGTGGCCGGTATTTCACTACCGGCTCGATCTCGCGCAGTTCGACCGGCGCTTCGCCGACGGCTACCGGCGCGTGAACCAGTTGTTCGCGCGCAAGCTGCGCACGCTGCTGCGGCCCGACGACATCATCTGGGTACACGACTACCAGCTGATTCCGCTCGCCGCCGAGCTGCGCGCGATGGGCTGCACGAATCCGATCGGCTTCTTCCTGCACATCCCGATGCCGCCGCCGCCGATCATGGCCGCGATCCCGGAACACGAATGGTTGATGCGCTCGCTGTTCGCGTACGACCTCGTCGGCTTCCAGACCGAATCGGATCTGCTCCACTTCGAGCATTACGTCGAAGCGGAAGCCGGCGCCGCGCGGCTGCCGGACGGCCGCCTGCGCGCGTTCGGCCGCACGCTGTCGGCCGGTGCGTTTCCGATCGGCATCAACGTCGACGAATTCGAGTCGCTCGCCCGCGATCGCGACGGCATCGCCATGTTCGACCGGATGCGCGACGAATATTCGCGCCGCCAGTTGCTCGTCGGCGTCGACCGGCTCGACTACACGAAAGGGCTGCCGCAGCGCGTGCATGCGTTCCGTCAGTTGCTCGAACAGTATCCGGAGAACCGCAACCGCGCGACGCTGATCCAGATCGCCGCGCCGAGCCGCGAGGATCTCGGCGCGTACGACGACCTGCGGCGCGAGATGGACAGCCTGTGCGGTGCGATCAACGGCGACTACGGCGAACTCGAATGGATGCCGATGCGCTACATTCACCGCACTGTCGCGCGCAAGCGCTTGCCGGGCCTCTATCGCGCGAGCCGCGTCGCGCTCGTCACGCCGCTGCGCGACGGGATGAACCTCGTCGCGAAGGAATTCCTCGCCGCGCAGGACGCGGCCGACCCGGGCGTGCTCGTGCTGTCGCGTTTCGCGGGCGCGGCCGAGCAATTGAAATCGGCGTTGCTCGTCAATCCGTACGACACGCAAGGCACCGCGCAGGCCATCCAGCGCGCGCTCGCGATGCCGCTCGACGAACGCCGCCAACGTCACTCCGCGCTGATGGCGATCGTGCGCAAGACCGACGTGCACTGGTGGCGCACGCGTTTTCTCGAAGCGCTCGCGGAAGCGGCCGAAGTCGCCGCGGCCACCGAGCACTGACCGCACTCACCCACCCGTCGCCGCGTATTCGAGCGCCGCGCCGTTCGCATCGCACAGGTCGACCGAGATCGGGATGCCCGCGCGCATGCTCTCGGTCACCACGCAATACGCATCGAACCGGTCGAGCACGCGCGTCGCCGACGCGAGATCGGCCCACGCTTTTCCGATCGACAGCCGCACCGCCATCGCGCCCACGCGCACCCTGCCCGATTCGTTCTGCACCATGTCGACATCAATATGCGCGGCAATCGGCTGCGGATCGACGTGCTGCTTTTTCAGCGCGAACAGCAGGCTCGCCGCAAGACAACTGGCGACCGCCGCGGCAAGCAGCCGGACCGGATTCGGCCCGCGCCCGTCGCCGAGCGGCGGCGGCTCGTCGATGAGCACCGGCGACAACGTCGTACCGGCAAACGAGACTTCGAAGCAAAAACGCGCCTGCTGCGCGACCTTGACCGATACGTGCGGCTCGCTCATGGCGACTCCGTGTCTGGAAAGGGGGAAAGGAATGCCGGCGCATCGCCGTATCGGCACGCGCCGTTCGCAGGCTTGCGGCACATTCAGCGTTCGGGCTCGCGACGCGACCCGTACGCGATGAAATCGCGCTCGACCGCCGACGCCTGCTCCGGCGCGAGCGCGTCGCCGCGCGGACCGGCATCGCCATCGGGTGCCGCTGCCTCGGACGACGGTTCGATACGCCCTTCGATCAGCGCCTGCAGCGCGCCGCGTTCGAGCACTTCGCATTGCAGCAGCCGTCGCGCGATGCGTTCGAGCGCATCGCGGCGTTCGCCGAGCGTCGCCGCGACCCGCGCATGCGCGTCGGCCAACAACGTGTGCACTTCGTCGTCGATCATCCGCGCCGTGTGCTCGCTGCAGCGTCCGGCGCCCGTATGCCATGCGCCGGGCATGCCCTGGCGCGCATCGCCGTCGTCGAAGGTCACGAGGCCGATCTTCTCGCTCATCCCGTACTGCATGACCATGTGGCGCGCCATCGCGGTCGCACGTTCGAGATCGTTCTGCGCGCCCGTCGACACGTCGCCGAACACAAGCTCTTCGGCGCCTCGCCCGCCGAGCAGCGCGTCGATCCGGTCGAGCAGCTCGCTCCTGCGCAGCACGTAGCGATCCTCGGTCGGCACTTGCTGCGTATAGCCGAGCGCGGCCACGCCGCGCGGGATGATCGACACCTTCTTCACCGGATCGCAATGCACGCGGCTTTCCGCGACGAGCGCGTGGCCGGCCTCGTGATATGCGATGGTCAGCTTCTCCTGTGCGTTCATCACGCGGCTCTTGCGCTCGAGGCCCGTCAACGCGCGGTCGATCGCCTCGTCGAAGTCGGCCATGCCGATCGCCGGCTTGCCGAGTTCGGCTGCATGCAGCGCGGCCTCGTTGACGACGTTCGCGAGATCGGCGCCGACGAAGCCCGGCGTGCGCGACGCGAGTTCGCCGAGGTCGACCTCCGCCGCGAGCTTCACGCGCTTCACGTGTACGCCGAGGATCTGCCGGCGGCCGTTCACGTCGGGCCGGTCGATCGCGATGTGGCGATCGAAGCGGCCCGGCCGCAGCAGCGCGGGATCGAGGATCTCCGGCCGGTTCGTCGCGGCCATGATGATCACGCCGGAGCCGGCCTGGAAGCCGTCCATCTCGACGAGCAACTGGTTGAGCGTCTGCTCGCGCTCGTCGTTGCCCGACATCGGGCCGACACCGCGCACCTTGCCGAGCGCATCGAGCTCGTCGACGAACACGATGCACGGCGCCTTCTGCTGCGCCTGCTCGAACAGGTCGCGCACGCGCGCGGCGCCCACGCCGACGAACATCTCGACGAATGCCGAGCCGCTGATCGAGAAGAACGGCACGGCCGCCTCGCCGGCCACCGCGCGCGCGAGCAGCGTCTTGCCCGTGCCCGGCGCGCCGACGACGAGCACGCCCTTCGGGATCTTGCCGCCGAGCCGCTGGTAGCGGTCGGGGTTGCGCAGGAACGCGACGAGCTGCTGCAACTCGGCCTTCGCCTCGTCGATGCCGGCGATGTCGTCGAACGTGATGCCGGTTTCCTGCTGCACGTACACGCGCGCGCGACTCTTGCCCATCCCGGTGAAGTCCTGCAGCCCGCCGCGCTTTCGCACCATCATGTTCCACACGAACACGAACAGCACGAGCGGCAGCAGCCACGACGCGAGCGATGCGATCCAGCTCGTGTCGGGCGTGCCGTGATAACGAATGCCGGCGGCGGTCAGCGTGTCGGTCAGGTGATCGTCGGTCACGCGGTTGGTCGTGAAACGCCACGGCGCACCGGCCTGCTGCGCGGCCGCGGCTTCGGATGCCGGCAGCATCGTGCCGGCCTGCGGCATCTTCAGCGTGCCCGAGATCGACGTGGGGCCGATCTCGAGATCGTCGACGAGCCGTGCGTCGACGAGCCGGTGGAAATCGCTGTAGGCGATCGACGCCGACGCCGGGTGCAGCATCAGCAACTGCGCGGCGAACAGCACGAAGAAGCCCGCCGCGATCAGCAATCCCGGGTAGTCGAATTTCTTGTCCATGGCATCGGCCCGGCCGCACGCGCGGTGCGGCGCGCGCTCACGCGGGCAACCGCGCGCGACCGGCGCGCGGCATCGGCGGCCATGCGGAAACGGCATGCATCCGCGTCATCGTCGCCTCGCTGTGTCGCCTCGTTTCGTCGCATCGATGACGCCGCGGCGGCGCCGTCGGCCGGCGTCGTCGGGCGATCCTCGCCCGGGCGGCACGCCGCGACGTGCCGCCCCTGAATTCAGTCTAGTCCCCGCGCGGGCGTCGCGCATCGCCTGCCACGCGAGTCGAATCGTCCGACAAACACCTTTCGTCGGCGGCCCCCGCCGCGTTATAGTCGCGTTCGTGACATTTTTATGACAAATGAACCGCACGCGCTTGTTGCGCACCGCAGGCCGTTGCTTTCCGTCCCGCATCGCGGCAGCCTGAGCGACGCCGCCGCGCATCGAACGACATCGCCAACCCGCTCATTCGAGGAGCCCACGACGTGACCGACACCCCCGATCGCCCCGACGACCTTCCTGCCGATCCCGACCGCCGCCGTGTACTCGGCGGCCTCGCCGCACTCGGTGCCGGTGTCGCGCTCAGCGGCTGTGAAACCACGGCGGGCAGCGCGCCGCGCTCCGCCGCCGACCTGCGCATCGACGAAGCATTGCGCCAGCGCGTGCGCCACATCGTCGTGATCTATGCGGAAAACCGCAGCTTCGCGAACCTGTACGGCGATTTCCCGGGCGTGCGCCATCCGCTGAGCGAGGTGCGGCCCGAACACGCGCAGCAGCTCGACCGCGACGGCAAGACGCCGCTGCCCGTGCTGCCGAAGATCTGGGGCGGGCTTGTGCCGCAGGCGCAGGAAGTGGACGGCAAGCGCTACGCGATCGCCGAGCGCGACATCGACAAGCTGCCGAACGCGCCGTTCCGGATCGCCGACGCACAGGGCAAGCCGCTGCCGAACGGCGTGATCACGCGCGACCTGTGGCACCGCTTCTACCAGAACCAGATGCAGATCGCGGCCGGCCGCAACGACCAGTTCGCCGCGTGGGCCGATTCGGGCGGCCTCGTGATGGGCCACTACCGCAATTCGGCCGACACGCTGCGGCTGTGGAATGTCGCGCGGCAATACACGCTGTGCGACAACTTCTTCATGGCGGCTTTCGGCGGTTCGTGGCTGAACCACATGTTCCTGATTTCCGCGCAGGCGCCGCGGTATCCGGACGCGCACAAGCATCCGCACGCGGCGAAGCTGCTGTCGAAGGTCGAAGGCGACGATCCGGCCGGCACGCGCCTCGCGCTCGCCGCCGATTCGCCGGCATCCGCGCTCGACGGCCCGCCGAAATTCGCGGGCGACGGCCCGCTGACGCCCGACGGCTACGGCGTGAACACGATGGCGCCGCCGTACCAGCCGAGCTACGTGCCGCCGCCCGATCCGGGCAATGCCGCGTATGCGGATCCGGACGACCATCGCGTGCTGCCGCCGCAGGGCTACGCGACGATCGGCGATCGCCTGTCGGAGAAGAACATCGACTGGGCGTGGTACAGCGGCGCGTGGCAGTACGCGCTCGCGCATCGCGACACGGGCACCGTGCCCGATTTCCAGTACCACCACCAGCCGTTCAACTACTTCCGCAACTACGCGCCGGGCACCGAGGCGCGCCAGCGGCACCTGCGCGACGCGGGGCTCGGCGACGAGCCGTCGACGAACCGCTTCATCGCCGACATCGACGCGGGCCGCCTGCCGGCCGTCACGTTCTACAAGCCGCAGGGCAACCTGAACATGCACGCGGGCTACGCGGACATCGAATCGGGCGACCGCCACATCGCGACCGTGATCGACCATATCCGGCGCGGGCCGCAATGGGACAACACCGTGATCGTGATGACGCACGACGAGAACGGCGGCTGGTGGGATCACGTCGCGCCGCCGGTCGGCGACCGCTGGGGGCCGGGCTCGCGGATTCCGGCGCTCGTGATCTCGCCGTTCGCGAAGAAGGGTTTCGTCGATCACACGCTGTACGACACGAACTCGATCCTGCGCTTCATCAGCCGCGTGCACGGGCTCGCGCCGCTCGACGGCGTGGCCGCGCGCAACAACGCGTTCACGGCGCGCGGCGAGACGCCGCCGGGCGATCTCACGAACGCGCTCGATCTCGGCTGACGGACGGTTGGTCGCTTAGATGTTTCACCGTTTCACCGCTTCACCGCTTGAAACGACGACGCCCCGGGCAAAACGATCGATTGCCCGGGGCGTCGTTCATTTGCGGCTACGCTACGCGGCGCTGCGCAATGCGTCGCGTACCGCGTGCGCCGCGTGACGGCCGGCCTGCCGGCCGAAGAACGTCGCGTCGGCCAGCGACAGCCCCGAACTGTAGCCGGCGCCCCAGCGCGGCAGCCCGCACGTCGTACGGCCGGCCGCATAGAGGCCCGGCACCGGCGCGCGCGCCGCATCGAGCACCTGGCCGGTCGGCAGCGTGTCGAGTCCGCCGAGCGTGAAATGCGGATAAAACGCGTAGTCGATCCGGCAATCGAGCGCGACGAACGGCGGCTCGATCAGCGGCTGCAGCCACTTCTTCGCCTTGTGGAACAGCGGATCGGCGCCTTCGGCCGCATGGCGGTTGTACACGTCGACGGTCGCCGTCAGCGTGCCGGCCGGCATCTGCAGGTCGCGCTCGACTTCCTCCCACGTTTCGCCGGCCGCCGCGATGCCGATCCGCGCGATCGCGGGCGGCTCCTGGTACGTCGCATGGTCGACGAGCAGGTAGATCCGGTCGTCGGCCTGGTGGAACGCATGATGGCCCGTGCGGCCGTGATAACCGTCCTCGTTGATGAAGCGCTGCCCGCGCGCGTTCACGAAAATGCCCCTGATCAGCGATTCGGGTGCGTAGAACGGCAGGCTGACGAAGCCCTGGTCCATGTGGATCGCCGCGCCGCCCGCGCTCTGGCCGAGCAGGATGCCCGAGCCGTCGTCGCCGGGGCTGCCGATCGGTTCGTCCGAGCGCAGGAACTGCGGCGCATGCCGGCGCACCATGTCGCGGTTCATCGCGAAGCCGCCCGCACACAGGATCACCGCGCCACGCGCACGCACGCACACCGTCTCGCCATACGCACGCAGCACGACGCCGCGCACCGTGCCGCCATCGTCGACGATCAGCGCGAGCGCGCGCGTGTCGTAGCGCGTCGCGACGCCGAGCGCCGCCACACGTTCGGCCAGCACGCGCATCAGCATCTGCCCGCCGCCCCAGCCCGGCCATTGCGGCGTGTGGCCGCGCGGGCATGGCTTCGCGGCCTCGCTGAACGGCCAGGCTTCCTCGCTGCCCGACCAGATCAGACAGTCGTCGGTTTCCGGTTCGACGATCCGCTCGGCGATGAACGTGTTCTTGTACGTGAGCCCCTGCGCGACGAGCCAGTCGTGGTGTGCAAGGCTCTCGTTCGCGTAGACGCGCACCTTTGCCTCGTCGGCGTCGCGGCCGCCCGCGAGCATCAGGTAGCGGTACAGGTCCTCGGTGTCGTCGGTAAAGCCGGCCTGCCGCTGGGCAGGCGTGCCGCCGCTGCCGCCGAGGTAGATCTCGCCGCCCGACAGTGCGCTCGTGCCGCCGTAGCTCGATGCGCGCTCGACGATCAGCGTATCGGCGCCGATGCTCGCGGCTTCGATCGCCGCGCACGCGCCGGCCGCGCCGAAGCCGACGATCACGACATCGTGTTCGGCGTCCCAGCGATGCACGTCGCGGACGTTCAGGGGGCGGGTCAGGGAATAGTCTGATGACATGGGGATGGGTCAGCGTGAAGGAAATCTGCGGGAAGCGAGGGGCGTGGCGCTGGCCTGCCGGGTTGGTCGCCTGACGCGGGGGGGCGATGCGGTGTCACTGCGCCGAGTTTTCGCGTTCTCGCGTCGTCACGGTGCCGCGGTGTCGCGGTGTCGCGGTGTCGCGGTGTCGCGGTGTCGCGGTGTCGCGGTGTCACCGTGTCACCGTGCACGGTGTCGCGTTGCCGTGACGAGCACGCGGCGGTGTTGATGCAAGCCGTGCGCCGTGTCGGGCGCGGCGAAAGTCGAACGGCGTGAAGCGGGACCGGCCGCGCAGCCTGGCCGATATGCAACGATTACTTGGCGCCCCCCGGCGCAAGCTGCCCGTGCACCGTCGCGCCGGCGTCACATGCCGCGCAACGCGGCGAAACCGAAGTGCGACGGGTCGATCGGCACGCAACCGGTCGGCAGGCCGTTCGGGTCGACCGAGCGGCATTGCAGGATGCCGGCCGCATACGGCGGCGACGGGACCTGGTCGGCTCCGTATCGCGCCATTGCCATGGCAGCGAACGTACCCATCGCCAATACGCACAGTTTGCGAGTCGTCAGTCTCATGATCGTCGTCCCCTCCGGTTGGCCGCTTGTGCGGTTCGTGTCCGGCGCGCATCGCATGCCGCACCGGATGACTGCACGGTAGCCAGCGCCCGGCCGCCGGCCATCGTCCATTCCGACTAGGGGCAAACGCTGAGCGGCGCGCAGGTGGCGTGCGGCATCGCAACATCGCGAGCCGCCGATTCACACGCATGGCGCAAACGCGGCACGTCGCGCGCCTTTCGCAACAGGCCGCCCCAATCGTCGGACGCATGCCGCGCATCGGTTGTTGCGCCGCGCCATCGATGCGCGATCGAACGGCGCGCGGCGGCCCGCCCCGGTGTTTTCCCCGACCCTCGCCCTGCTCCGTATGGATGATGAGTCCCGATCGGTCCGATGCGAACCTGCGCATCGACGTCGCAATGCCGCCGCGTCCGCACTCGCGACGCGGCCGACTCTTTCCGTTCTTCCACGGGAGTACTGCATGACCGATTCGAATCCCCGCCACGCGCTGTACGAACTCGCGTGCCGCTACGCGCAAGCCGTCGACCGGCGCGACTGGCCGCAGCTCACTTCCCTCTTCACCGCCGATGCGCAGCTCGCCGGCCCCGGCTTCCGCTTCGACGACCGCGACGCGATCGTCGCGGGCATGCGCGTGATCGAGCGCTACGAGACGACCCAGCATCACGTCCACAACCAGCTCGTCACGCTCGACGGCGGCGAGGCCGACGTCGAGACCTACGGCGTCGCATGCCACGTCTACGTGCGCGACGGCGTGAAGCGCAAGCTCGACTGGGGGCTCCGTTATCGCGACCGCTGCGTGTTCGACGGCGGCACGTGGCGCTTCGCCGCGCGCACGCTGCACGTCGACTGGTCGCAAGACCTGCCGCTGGAGGGCTGAGCGATGCGCACCCCCCTTCCCCTCGAAGGCCGCACCGCACTCGTGACGGGCGGTGCCGGCGGCATCGGCGCGGCCTGCGCGCACGCGCTCGTCGCCGACGGCGCAGCCGTCGTGTTGATGGGCCGCCGCCGCGACGCGCTCGAACGCACGCAGCGGCAACTGACCGACGCGGCGCCTGGCAGCCGCGTCGCGATCCACGCGGGCGACGCATGCGACGAAGCCGACCTGCAAGCGGCCCTCGACTGCGCGTGGGCGCTCGACAACCGCCTCGACATCGTCGTGCCGACGGTCGGCGGCGCCGGGTTCCGGCCGCTGCTGCTCCACGACGCCGACAGCTTCCGCGCGGAAATCGACCTGAACCTGCACAGCGCGTTCGCTGCGATCCGTCATGCGGCGCCGCGGCTGGCCGACAGCGGCGGCGGCGCGATCGTCTGCATTTCGTCGACCGCCGCGCGGATCAATTTCCGCTGGCTGTCCGCGTACTGCGCCGCGAAGGCCGCGCTCGAAGCGCTCGTGCGCGGCGCGGCCGAGGAACTGGCCGGCGCGAAGATCCGCGTGAACGCGGTGCGCCCGGGCCTCACGCGCTCCGAAGCGACCGCGCCGATGTTCGACAACCGCGCGCTCGTCGACAGCTTTCTCGAACAGATTCCGCTCGGCACGCTCGGCGAACCGGAAGCGATCGCGCATGCGGTGCGCTATCTCGCAGGCCCCGAGTCGGGCTGGGTCACCGGCCAGAGCTTCGCGGTCGACGGCGGCCACGAATTGCGCACGAACCCGCGCGTCGACGACACGATCGCGCAGATCTACGGCACGGCCGCGCTCGATGCGGTCAAGGCCGGACGCGCGCCGGGCGCCGCGTGAGCCCCCACCTTCTTTCAACCTCACAGGAATCGACCGACACATGAATCGAGTCGCAAACAAGGTCGCGCTGGTCACCGGCGCGGCAAGCGGCGTCGGCCGCGCGGATGCGCTGCTGCTCGCCGCCGAAGGCGCGCGCGTCGTGCTGACCGACATCGACGACGACGCGGGCCGTGCGCTCGCCCGCGAGATCGGCGACGCGGCGCTGTTCGTGCGCCACGACATCGCCGACGAAGAAGGCTGGCGGCACGCGATCGCGTCGACGCTCGACCGCTTCGGCCGTCTCGACGTGCTCGTCAACAACGCGGCGATCTGCCCGGTCGGCTCGATCGAGGACACGAGCCTCGACACGTGGCGGCGCGTGATGCGCACCAACGCGGACGGTTATTTCCTCGGCTGCAAGTACGCGATCGGCGCGATGAAAGGCAACGACACGCCGGGCTCGATCGTGATGATGTCGTCGGTCGCCGCGCTCGGCGGGCTGCCGATGATGTGCGCGTACACCGGATCGAAAGGCGCGGTGACCGCGCTCGCGCGCAGCGTCGCCGTGCACTGCAAGCGCAGCGGCTACCGGATCCGCTGCAACTCGATCCATCCGGACGGGATCTGGACGCCGATGACGCAGGCGCTGATGCCCGATCTCGATCCGGCCGCCCTCGGCATCGGCAGCGATCCGATGGCGCGCATGTGCGACCCGCAGGACGTCGCGAATCTCGTGCTGTTCCTTGCGTCCGACGAATCGCGTTTCGTGAACGGCGCGGAACTGCGGATCGACAACGCACAACTGGTGTCGTCGCTGTGACGCGGCTCGACGCTTTCCTGTTCAAAGGAGTCCTTCGATGATTTCATTCACCGGCAAGACCGTGCTGGTCACCGGCGGCGGCGCGGGCATCGGCCGCGCCTGTGCGGAAGCGTTCGGCGCGGCCGGCGCACGCGTCGCCGTGGCCGAGATCGACGCGGCGCGCGCGCAGGACGTGCGGCACGCGCTCGAAGCCGCGGGCGTCGACGCGCTCGTCGGCACCGTGGACGTCACCCGCCGCGACGAGGTCGATGCGTTCGCGCGGACGGTCGACGCGCACTTCGGCGGCCTCGACGTGCTCGTCAACAACGTCGGCGATTTCCTGCAGATCGCGAAGCCGTTCGACGACTGCACCGACGACGATATCGCGCGGCTGTTCGACGTGAACCTGCGCCAGGTGTTCACCGTCACGCGCGTGATGCTGCCGTTGCTGCGCAAGCGCGGCGCGGGCGGCAGCATCGTCGGCGTGTCGTCGATCGAGGGCTTCCGCGCGATTCCGAACTGCACCGTGTACGCGTCGTTCAAGGCCGCGCTGACCGGCTTCACGAAAAGCCTCGCGCTCGAACTCGGGCCGGTCGGCATTCGCGTAAACCAGATCGCGCCCGAAACCACCGAGACGCCGCAGGTGCCCATCAGCGCGATGGTCGCGGCCGAACACCATGACCACATCCCGCGCTGGATTCCGCTCGGACGCTTCGGTGTGGCCGGCGACATCGCGGGCGCCGCGCTGTTCCTCGCGAGTCCGCTCGCCGCGTGGGTCACCGGTACGACGCTGCACGTCGACGGCGGCGCGCTCGCGGCGGCCGGCTGGTATCGCGACCCGAACGGCTTCTGGACCAACATGCCCGTCGTCACGGGCAACGGCTTCAATTTCTGAGCGGCGCTGCGCACGCGCTCGCAGCTTCCCCCGTTCATTTCACGCGGTGCGCCTGCACCGCCACGGAGACACCATGAAAATCCTGATCGTCGGCGGTACCGGCCTTATCGGCGGCCACGCCGCGCTGCATCTGCATGCGCAGGGCAACCACGTCACGCTCGCCGCGCGCAAGCCGCCCGCGGCCGGCAGCGCGCTCGCGCAGTTCGACGTGCTGCTGCGCGACTACGTGGCAGGCAACTTCACGCGCGACGATCTCGTGCCGTTCGACGCGGTCGTGTTCGCGGCCGGCAACGACATCCGCCACCTGCCGCCCGGCACCGACGAAGCCGCGCACTGGGAACGCGCGAACGTCGACGCGGTGCCGCGCTTCTTCTCGCTTGCGCGCGACGCGGGCGTGAAGCGCGCGGTGCTGGTCGGCAGTTTCTATCCGCAAGTCGCGCCCGCGCTCGTCGATACCGTGCCGTACGTGCGCTCGCGCCATCTCGCCGACGAACGCGTACGCGCGCTCGCGACGCCGTCGTTCGCGGTGTGCAGCGTCAATGCGCCGTTCGTGGTCGGATCGGTGCCGGGGCTGCGCAACGAGATGTTCGCCGCGTACACGGGTTATGCGCAGGGCCGGCTCGCGGGGCTGCCCGTGTACGGGCCGGCCGGCGGCAGCAACTTCATCTCGACGCAATCGCTGTCGGAAGCGATCTGGGGCGCACTGCAGCGCGGCGCAGCGGGCAAGGCGTACCTCGTCGGCGACGAGAACCTCAGCTTCGCGGATTACTTCGCGGCGTTCTTCCGCGCGGCCGGCAACGCACAGGATGTGCCGTCGCTCGACCAGGAGCATCCGCTGCTGCCCGACATCGCGATCTACACGGGGCGCGGCAACGTCGTGTCGTACGAACCCGATCCGGCCGATATCGCGCTGCTGCGCTACCGGCGCGGCGACGTGCAGCGCGCGGTCGACGAAGTCGTCGCGCATTGCAGCGTGCAGTAAGCGGCATCGATGCGAAAACGTCCCGCCGCCGGCGATGGATGCCGGCGGCGGGACGTCAGGGTCGATGCGTCAATGCGCCGATGCGTCAATACAGATCGTCAGGCGCCGAGGCGCTGTTCGATCTTCTTCATCGTGTCGGTCATTTCAGCCGGCAAACGCAGCTTCAGCATGTCGAACAGCGCCGCGTGCAGCTTCAGCTCGTCGCGCCATTCGTCGGCGTTCATCGACGTCACCGCGTCGAACTGCTCGCGCGTGAAATCGAGCCCGTCCCAGTGCAGGTCTTCATAAGCGGGCGACACGCCGAACGCATGTTCGCCGCCACCACCGGTGCCTTCGAGACGGTCGAGCATCCACTTCAGCACGCGCATGTTCTCGCCGAAGCCCGGCCATACGAACTTGCCGTTCGCGTCCTTGCGGAACCAGTTCACGCAGTAGATCTTCGGCAACGTCGCGCCCGCGCCTTCGAGCTGCTTGCCGAGCTTCAGCCAGTGCGCGAAATAATCGCTGACGTTATAGCCGCAGAACGGCAGCATCGCGAACGGGTCGCGGCGCACGATGCCCTGCTGGCCGACTGCCGCGGCGGTCGTCTCCGAGCCCATCGTCGCGGCCATGTATACGCCTTCGACCCAGTCGCGCGCCTCGGTCACGAGCGGTACCGTCGTCGAGCGGCGGCCGCCGAAGATGAACGCATCGATCGGCACGCCGGCCGGGTTCTCCCAGTCTGCGTCGATCGACGGACACTGCGCGGCCGGTGCCGTGAAGCGCGAATTCGGGTGCGCGGCCTTGCGGCCGGTTTCCTTGCCGATCTCCGGCGTCCACGGGTTGCCCTGCCAGTCGGTCAGCTTCGCGGGCGGCGTGTCGGTCAGCCCTTCCCACCACACGTCGCCGTCTTCCGTCAGCGCGACGTTCGTGAAGATCACGTTTTCCGTCAGCGTCGAAATCGCGTTCGGGTTGGTCTTCACGCCGGTGCCCGGCGCGACGCCGAAGAAGCCGGCTTCCGGGTTGATCGCATACAGGCGGCCGTCGCGGCCCGGTTTCAGCCACGCGATGTCGTCGCCGATCGTCGTGACGTTCCAGCCGTTGAAGCCCTGCGGCGGAATCAGCATCGCGAAGTTGGTCTTGCCGCACGCGGACGGGAACGCGGCCGCGACGTGATACTTCTTGCCGGCCGGCGACGTCACGCCGAGGATCAGCATGTGCTCGGCGAGCCAGCCCTGGTCGCGGCCCATCGTCGACGCGATGCGCAGCGCGAAGCACTTCTTGCCGAGCAGCGCATTGCCGCCGTAGCCCGAACCGAAGCTCCAGATCTCGCGCGTTTCAGGAAAGTGCACGATGTACTTCACCGGGTTGCACGGCCACGGCACGTCTTGCTGACCCGCTTCGAGCGGATGGCCGACGCTGTGCACGCACGGCACGAATTCGCCGTCTTCGCCGAGCACGTCGTACACGTCGCGGCCCATGCGCGTCATGATCCGCATGTTCACGGCAACGTACGGGCTGTCGGACAGTTCGACGCCGACGTGCGCGATCGGCGAGCCGAGCGGGCCCATCGAAAACGGCACCACGTACAGCGTGCGGCCGCGCATCGAGCCGTGGAACAGGCCATCGAGCTTCTCGCGCATTTCGGCGGGCTCGATCCAGTTGTTGGTCGGGCCGACGTCGTCGCGCGATGCCGCGCAGATGAACGTGCGATCTTCGACACGTGCAACGTCGGACGGATCGGATTGCGCGAGATACGAGTTCGGGCGCTTCGCCGGGTTCAGGCGCTTGAGCGTGCCCTGGTCGACCATCGCCTGGCACAGCGCGTCGTTTTCTTCCTGCGAACCGTCACACCAAACGATATGCTCGGGCTCCGTGAGTGCCGCGATGCGCGACACCCAGTCGATCAGCTTGCGATGTTTGACGAAAGCCGGGGGAGCGATCAGCGGGCCGTGTGTCGCTTCGGCCAGATTGTTTTGCGACATGGGAACGTCTCCAGATTATTGGGCGGGGATGGGGGATGCGGGGTGAACCCGCCAGATGGGGAATGCGATCGGAATGCAGGGCGCAGCAACGCGCAACGCGGGGCACGCGAGCTGTGCGCGTGTCGATGCCGCGATGCGGGCGAGAGGATGTGATGTCTCGTTAGAAGATGCGAACGCGAGTTTCGCCATGCATGCAACCTGCCTTACAACTTCCATGCCGGCCAGCATACCATCGCCGTTATTGAGCGGGCGTTGCGTTGCAACAAGAAACAAGTGTGACGACGTGCAGGCACATGCGTTGCCGGCAAGCCATTTTGACTGCGTCGATGCGATCGCTGTCGGGGACGAAACCCGCGGAAGGTCCGTCGCACAAGGGTTTGGCGAAACCGCCAAGTTCGGCCCGCCGGCCGCGCGCATGAAAATTGCGAATGCGCGCCCGGCGGATTCTCGTTTTCGCTACTCAGGCAAACCCTGAATTAGGTTGCGTACACAAACATCTGGCAAGAACGCGTGATGTACGCCACTGCTCAAAACGGCGCGCCCGGCAATCCGGGGTAATACGCGCCCGCCGCCATCCCGCCGTCGACGGCCAGTTCGGCGCCGTTGCAGTACGACGCGTCGTCGCTCGCGAGGAATAGCGTCGCGCGCGCGATTTCGTCGGGCAGGCCGACGCGCTGCAGCGGCACGTTCGCATAGTGCTTGTTGATTTCCTCGAGCGGCGCGCCGGTCGGGTTCGACATCACCGTGTTCACGCCGCCCGGATGAATCGAATTCACGCGCACGCCCTGGTGGCCGAGTTCGAGCGCCGCGACCTTCGTCAGCCCGCGCACGCCCCACTTGCTCGACACGTACGCGGCGAGTGCATTCACGCCGCGCAGGCCGTCCACCGACGAGATGTTGACGATCGACCCGCTCTTCTGCGCGATCATGCGCGTCGCAACCGTGCGGATGCCGACGAACGTACCGACGAGGTTGATCGATACCGCTCGTTCGAAATCGCGTTTCGACAGCTCGGTGATGCCGCCGAACGTCAGCACGGCCGCATTGTTGACGAGCACGTCGATGCGGCCAAACTGCTCGACCGTCGCGTCGGCGACGCGCGCCCAGTTCGCTTCGTCGGCGACATCGAGCCGCATGAAGCGCGCCGCGCTGCCGAGCTCGCGCGCGAGCGCTTCGCCTTCCGCGTCGAGCACGTCGCCGATCACGACGCGCGCGCCCTCTTCGACGAACAGCCTGCACGTTGCCGCGCCCATCCCGCGCGCGCCGCCCGTGACGATCGCTACTTTTCCTTCCAGTCGACCCATGTCGTCCTCTCTTCGATTCCGGTTTGCCGGCATTCACGCGCGAGCATGCGTGCCGGACCCATGATTGGTGCGCGGCTCGCGCCGTCAGCCCCCGCCGTCAGCCCCAATAAGCCTGCCCGCCGTCGAGCGGCAGCGTCGCGCCCGTCAGGTACGCGCCATCGCGGCTCGCGAGAAACACGATCGCGCGCCCGATGTCGTGCTCGCAGTCGCCCACTCGGCCGAGCGGGATCGTGCGGAAGAACGCCGCCGCTTCCTGCGGATTCGCATCGACCCAGCCTTTCAGGCCCGGCGACAACGCATGCGGCGCGACCGCGTTCACGCGAATGCCGTCCGCCCCCCATTCGCACGCCGCCGCGCGCGTCAGCGCACGAATCGCTTCCTTGGTCGCCGCGTACGCGCCGTAACCCGACGCATCCCAGCGCACGGCGGCCGACGACGCGAAATTGACGATCACGCCGTCGCCCTTCAGATGCGGATGACACGCGCGCATCATCCGCAGCGTCGCGATCGGCCCCGATTCGAGCCCCGCCAGAAAATCCGCATCGGTCACGTCGAGCAGGCGGCCAAGCGGCACGACCTGCGCGTTGTTGATCAGGATCTGCACGCCGCCGAACCGTTCGACGACCGCATCGACGCAATCCGCGATCTGCGCGGCGTTCATCACGTCGCACACGAACGGCTCGGCGATACCGCCGCGTGCGCGGATCGCGTCACAGGTGGCAAGCAGCTTGTCGCGCGTGCGACCGACCACCGCGACGTGCGCGCCTTCCGATGCGAGCGCATGCGCGACGCCCTGGCCAACGCCCTGCCCCGCGCCCGTCACGAGCGCGACCTTGCCCTTCAGGATGCCCATGCGCACTCCTTAAGCGACGATCGCCGGATGGGCCTGCACGGGCCCGCCGAGCAGCTCGCGGTACGACGGCGGCTGCTTGCCGTCGAGATCGGCGATGCCGTATTGCAGCGCGGCTTCCGCGCCGACGAGCACCTGCCCCGACAGCGCCATGCGCTGCGGATCGCCGTGGATCGCGTGAATCACGCGGCCCGTGAATTCCGGGCTTTCGGCGACGAGCGAGAAATCCTTGTAGAGATCCGGATGCTCGTCCCACACGCGCGTCGTGCGCTCGGTGCGCAGCGGGCCCATCCAGATCGACACGGCCGCGACGTCGAACGGCTTCAGGTCGACGGCCATGTCCTTCGCGAACTTGTCGACGCCCGATTTCTGCGCGCCGTACGCCGCGCCGTGCATGTAGCAGCTCGCGCCGAACGACGACGTGAATGCGATCAGCCCGCTGCGGCGCTTCGCCATCAGCGGCGCCGCATGCCAGCTCGCGACGTAGGCCGAGCGCAGCCCGACGTCGAGGATGTTCACGAGGTCGAGCGACTTTTCCCAGAACGGGCCCGGCAGGATCAACTGGTCGTGCAGATACGTCGCGTTGTTGACGAGGATGTCGAGCCGCCCGCTGTCGCGTTCGATGCGCTCGAACAGCGCCTTCACCTGCGCGTCGTCCGCGTGGTCGCAGGCCACCGCGATCCCGCGGCCGCCGAGCGCGTCGATCTCGCGCGCGGTCTCGTGGATCGTGCCGGGCAGCGGCGCATCGCCTTCGTTCTGCGAACGGCCCGTCACGTAGACGGTCATGCCGGCCGCGCCGAGCGCGCGCGCGATGCCCTTGCCCGCGCCGCGCGATGCGCCCGTCACGACGGCGACCGGCGCATCGTGGTTCTGTGTCATGTTCGATGTCTCCTGTGGAATGTCCGCCACGTGCGTGGCGATGGCGTGCGTCAGGCAGCCGGCGGCTGCGCGCCGGCGAACAGCACGCCCGGCGCGTCGCCCTCGTAGCGGGCCGACAGCGTCGACGTGACGACGCAGCGCGTGCCCGCGATCTTCCATTCGCCGTCGACCTTGCGGTATTCGTCGTCGTAATGCGCGCCGAGCTGCGTGAGCGTGCGCGCGTTCGTGTCGATCATCTGGTAGTGCAGGCCCCACGTGCCGCGCGCATGCGTGTCGTCGAGTACGGTGATATCGGGATTCACGCCGTGGTGCATCTCGACGATGTCGGGATGGCAGCCGAGCCGTTCGAACACGTCGACGAGCGCGTCGCGCGTATCGAACGTGCCGATCCGGCCATAGTCGATGTGCACGCGGCCGGGCACGAAGCAGTCGCGCATCCCTTGCGGATCCTTGCGGTCGCAGCACGTGAAATAGCGCGCTTTCAGCCGGCGGATCGCATCGGCATCCTCCAGCCTGCGCACGCGCGTTTCCAGCGATTCGATGAGGGTCATCCCGTCTCCTTGTTCGGTGCCGGCGCGGATCGGATGCCGCGTCGATGCCACGTTACCGCCGCGCGACGCGCCGGCCATCACCCGTTCGGATTAATCCGGCGGTTCATCGCGACAGCACCGGCCGCATGCGTGCTCGCCTTTCGTCCGAACAGACGATGTGATGCGGGCGGCTTCGTTCCTACCATCGAACGACACCACCACGAGATACGGCGATGGACGACACGACCCGCACGCTCCATGAATACGAGCAGATCCGACAGTTGAAGTACCGGTATTTCCGTGCGGTCGATACGCACGACTGGTCGTTGCTCGGCGATTGCCTGACCGTGGATTGCGAGGCGCGGCTGTATGGCGGCCGTTATGCATACGACGGTCGCGACGCGTTCGTGTCGAGCCTGCGCGCGCTGATCGGCAAGCCGACCTTCCTGACGATGCATCACGGCCATCACCCCGAACTCACGCTGGTGTCCGCCGATCATGCGTGCGGCGTGTGGTTTCTCGAGGATCACGCGATCAATCTCGAGGACAACTACCTGTTGCACGGCACCGCGTTCTACGACGACCAGTACGTGAAACGCGACGGCGTGTGGCGCATTCACGCGACGCGCCACGAGCGGCTGTTCGAAACCGTCACGTCGCCGATCCCGCCGTCGTTCACGCTGACCGCGAACCGGTTCGCGCCGGGTGCGCATGGTGTGCATGGCATGGCCGTCACCGCTTCCTGAACCCCGGCGGCAACGCCGCCGATCCCGTCATTCCCCTCTGGAGCCGTAACAATGGAGAAAGTCATTTACGTGTTGTGGCACGACGCGCAGGCCGCGCCCGATCAGTGGAGCCGCTCGGTGCGCGCGCAACTCGCCGACAAGCTGCTGTCGCTCGGCGCGCACGGCGTGCAGGTGAACATCGCAGACGCCGATGTCGCGCCGGCCGCCGGCCTGAAGCAGACCAACACGCACCCGGGCATCGACGGGATCGTCGCGGTGTGGATCGACAGCGCGAACGCGATGTTCCGCCAGCCGTTCGACGATGCGGTGCGCGCGGTCGTGCCGCACATGGCCGCGTATCTCGTCACCGAATCGCAACCGATTCCGAACACGCGCTTTCCGGCGCGGCCGGGCGAGCGCACGATCGGCTTCTCGCAGCTCGCGTTCCTGAAGCGGCCGCCGCGCCTCACGCACGAAGCTTGGCTCGATGTATGGCACGGTCATCACACGCGCGTCGCGATCGATACGCAGGACAATTTTCTGTATGTGCAGAACGTTGTCGTGCGTGCGCTTACGCATGCTGCGCCCGGGTATGACGCGATCGTCGAGGAATGCTTCCCGGCTGCGGCGATGACCGATCCGCATGCGTTCTTCGATGCGGTCGGCGATGACGAGAAGTTTCAGCGCAACGTGGCCGAGATGATGGATAGCTGTGGCCGGTTTATTGACTTCGACAAGATCGATGTGGTGCCGACCAGTCAGTATGTGGTGAAGGCGGTGCGGGGGTAGGTTGAGGCGATCGCGGGCCGCGCGGGTGTGGCCGCGCGGTTCGATTGTCGTCAATCCGGGAATCACTGCAACGCTCCGCTCGGTGACCGTTGCGCATGGCCGGGGCGTCCCATTGACGGCATGCCGCAACGGTTGCGAGCCAAACGCAAGCGGTCCTTCCGATCAGCAAAATGCGGTGCAGCCTCGAGCCGTTACCAGTGCCAGACCTGATCGAAGCGATCGAACAGGGCGGGGATCTCGGCACGCGCGAGCAGCGTCAGGCCGCCGATGACATCGTCCTGTGCCAGTCCACAGTCGCGCATGTCCTCGTTGACCGCATACACGGCAACGCCGGCCCCAATCATATTGCCCAGATCCTTATCGAGCGCCGGCGGATGAACCTGCCGGCGCTCGCCGAAGGCGAGGCCGGTGGCATCCTGCCCGCGCGCTGCATAGTTCACGGCGCTTCCGTACAGCAGCAGGCTGATGTCGGCGCCGGCGTTTTTCAGCACATGGTTCAGCCACAGGATGGTGTCATCCTGTTCTTCCAGGGTAGCCCGGTAGGCTGTCTCAACAATGCTCAGGATTTTCATCGCGCAGCTCCTATTTCGTCGGAATTACCAGCACAGCGTTGCTCTGGGTCGCGGATTCGAGAAAATCCTTCGGGCTGCCGCGGCGGGGACCCTCAATCCAGTCACCTGCACCGCGTTCGTCCACACATAGTCCGCAGTTGATCCAATCGAGCTTGACACCCTGCTGGGCGGCAAGTTGAAACAAGGCTGCCACCCAGTCCCTGGTCGTCGGGTGATCCTCCTCCTCCACCGACGTGCCCTTGACCGGATTGGCATGCGGGGCTTGCGCTTTCATGGTCAGATTGACTGCACCTTCGTAGGCGAACACGGTGACGTCGTGCCCCCGTCGCAGCGCGGCATCCACGATGCGCAGCGCCGTCGTGCTGGCAGCCTTCTCATACGGGGGGTCCATCAGTGCCAGGGTCAATTTCATACCAGTAGCCATCACGCTCTCCTTGATTCAGTGCCAAATGGCCTTGGTCCCAGCCACCAGGAGAAGATCCACGAGGTGTCCGATGTCCGCCTTCTGGACACCTTCAGCCAGCCGTTCGATCGCCCGTTCGCGCAAGGAGAATTCATCGGCAAGGACGGTGACGCCGCTGCGCGTCAGATCCGCATATCGCTCGCTGAATTTTGCGCCCGGGCGAGTGGAAAGCACGCCGTTCTGAACCAGGAACAGGGTGACCGTGTTGCCCCTCTGGCGTATGCCCCTGACCAGTTCCTCGACGTGCTCGGGATCCCCGGCACCATGTGGACCGCGCGATTCTACGAACAGGTAATTTGCCATGTCAGCCTCCTGCCAGCTTCCAGCCCGAAAAAGCAGTTCCCACCGACGTGTTGCCCCCTGTGTCGCGCCAGTCGCAACGGGCGCTCGACTCGCCGTGCGGCGCGTGGGCCGCGCACAGCTCATGAATTGGGTATAGCAGAACGGACGGATAGTCCAAGTAACTCTACGTGTCACTGCACGGGATGGCTTATGCGTGTGGTCACGCCGTTGTTGAAGCACGGCACAAGCGGCCAGCTTCGCCGGAAAGTTGCGGCCGGTACGGGCCGAGCAGCGGACATTCCCCGGCAGGCGCAAACGTCTCTTCCTGGCCGAACGCAGGCAGTTCGCTCCGTGTTCCGCACCATTGCGCGAAGAGTCATTCTTTCGCCTTCCCGTTTCCTATGACAACGGTCGCTGCTCCGCGACAACACACGCTTTTATCCACCCCATGACAAAACGTCTATAATTGGACAATCCATCGACCGGCCCACCGCCACGCCTGATCGCATGCACACCGCGATTCCCCGGCCCAACCTCCCCGGAGCGACATGAACGCCTACCCCGTTTTCGACACGCTTTGCGACCTGCTGACAACATCCGGCGCCCGTTTCCGCGTGCTGGAGCACCCGGCGGAAGGTAAATCCGACGTCATCGCCGCGATCCGCGGCACACGCCCCGAACAGGGCGCGAAGGCGATGCTGTGCACCTTCAAGGACGGTGGCGACACAACCGCCCTCGCCGTCATCCCCGGCCACCTGAAGATCGATTTCCGCAAGGTCGCCGACGCCGTCGGCCGCCGCAAGGCGACGCTCGCGCCGCCCGATCTCGCGGCCGCCGTCACGCGCTGCGTGATGGGCGCCGTGCCGCCGTTCGTGTTCGACGGCAACGTGACGCTCGTCGTCGATCCCGCGCTGGTCGAACGCAACGACGAGATCGCATTCAACGCGGGCCGCCTCGACCGCTCGGTCGTGCTCGATGCGGCCGACTACGTACGAATCGCGCGCCCGTTATTGGCCGACATCACGCGACCGGAAACGACAGACGGCCAGGCACACGCCGGTTGATCGTTTCCCGAAGCCATCGCATCGATCCGAAACCTGAACGCGAGCCCACCATGACCACCACCCGGAACAAAGCGCTGTCGGAGCAGGCATCGCTGATCGAACAGGTGCAGCGCATCGCCGAAGGGCTCGGCGAGATGTTCGCGCCGTTCACCGAGGTCGTGGTGCACGACCTGCGCACGCCGAAGCACGCAATCCTCGCGATCCACAACAACCTGTCCGGACGCGCGGTCGGCGACCCCGCGACCGAGCTCGGCCTCGCCCGCATCGAGGACGACGATTTCCCGCAAGTGCTCGCGAATTACCCGAACCGCTTCGCCGACGGCCGCACCGCGAAAAGCACGTCGATCGGCATCAAGGATTCGAGCGGCCACTATGTGGCCGCGTTGTGCCTGAATGCCGACGTCACGCTGTTCCGCGGCTTCCAGGGCATGCTGAACCAGTTCTGCCGCACGGACGGCGAAACCATCGCCGAAACGCTCGACCCGGCCGGCGCGGACGCGATCCGGCAACGCATCGACGCGTTCGCGACGCGCCTCGCGACGACGCCGCGCGAACTGAAGACCGACCAGCGCCGCGAGCTGATGCAGACGCTGAAGGCCGACGGCTTCCTCGAGGTACGCCGCGCGATGGAGATCGTGTCGCAGCATCTCGGCGTATCGCGCGCGACGGTGTACAACGATGCGAAATGAAACAAGCGCGCTGCTTTCATGTTGACTAAACTTTCCGACCCTCGATCGACCATGAACTCTCCGACTCTCCCCACGTACGACGACGTCGCCGCCGCCGCGGCCCGGCTCGAAGGCCATGCGCACCGCACGCCGGTGATGACGTCGCGGACGATCGACGAAGCGCTCGGCGCGCAGGTGTTCTTCAAGTGCGAGAACCTGCAGCGCATGGGCGCATTCAAGTTCCGCGGCGCGTTCAACGCGCTGTCGCGCTTCGATGCCGAGCAGCGGCGCAACGGCGTCGTCACGTTCTCGTCCGGCAACCATGCGCAGGCGATCGCGCTGTCGGCGCGCGTCCTCGGCATCCCGGCGACGATCGTGATGCCGCAGGATGCGCCGGCCGCGAAGATGGCCGCGACGCGCGGCTACGGCGGCAACGTGGTGACCTACGACCGCTACACCGAGGATCGCGAGCAGATCGGGCGCGATCTCGCGGAGCAGCACGGGCTCACGCTGATCCCGCCCTACGACCATCCGGACGTGATCGCCGGCCAGGGCACGGCGGCGAAGGAACTGTTCGACGAAGTCGGCCCGCTCGACGCGGTCTTCACGCCGCTCGGCGGCGGCGGGCTGCTGTCTGGCACTGCGCTTGCCACGCGCGCGCTGTCGCCGCACGCGAAGTTGTACGGCGTCGAGCCGGAAGCCGGCAACGACGGCCAGCAATCGTTCCGGTCCGGCGCGATCGTGCATATCGACACGCCGCGCACGATCGCCGACGGCGCGCAGACGCAGCACCTCGGCAACCTGACGTTCCCGATCATCCGCCGCGACGTCGACGACATCCTGACCGCGACGGACGCCGAACTCGTCGACTGCATGCGCTTCTTCGCGACGCGTATGAAGATTGTCGTCGAGCCGACCGGCTGCCTGTCGTTCGCCGCCGTGCGGCGGATGAAGGACCAACTGCAAGGCAAGCGCGTCGGCGTGGTGATCAGCGGCGGCAACGTCGATCTGGAGAACTTCTGCGCGCTGGTGTCGGCATCGGCATGAACGTCATCGCGCGCATGAACATCCTGTCATGCGCACGCCACCGCTCCTTCACGCCGCGTTAAGTTTCGCGCCCTAGACTGATTACGTTGTCCCGCAGTCAGTCGTGAAGGAGCCACCATGAACACGCACGCGATCGTCGCCGCCGCCCTGGCGGCCGCTTCCCTTTCGGCGTTCGCTCAACCGGGCGTTACGTCATCCGGTTTTCCCGCCGCATCGCCGCGCGACGCCGTCGCGCAGGCGACCCACTGTTCGCCCGGCGCATTGCCGTCCGCCGGCTTCGTGCTCGCGAAGATCGATCAGAACAATACGCCGCCCGACCGCGGCGGCGACCCGAGCGGCCGCACGCACACCGGTACCCGCATGTAACGGCGCGCCGGTCGGTGCTGCCGCGCCCGGTCGTCGTTGTCAGAACGACGGCAGTGACGGATCGCGCGCGGCGAGGATGTCGTCGGTGCGCCGCTGCAGCGCGCCGTCGATCGTCTCCGGCTGCGGAATCAGCCAGTAGCGCCCTGCGCGGATGCCGTCGAACACCCGCCCGGCGAATGCGTCGGGCGTGAGCCCGTGCGCGTTCAGCATCGAGCGCATCGTATCGACGAAGCCGCGTACCTCGGGCCGGTCGTGCGCGGCGCCGAACGGATCGTTGAAGATGCCGGACTGCACGGGGCCCGGCGCGAGCAGCGACACGCCGACCGGCGCACCGAGCATCTTCAGTTCTCCGTACAGCGATTCGGTCAGCGCGACCACCGCGAATTTCGTCGCCGAATACGGCGACATCAACGGGCTCGGCAGGAAGCCGCCGACCGACGCGGTATTCACGACCCGCGCCGGCACGTTGCGTTCGAGCATCCGCGGCACGAAGCTGCGGATCCCGTTCAGCACGCCGTGCACGTTGATCGCGAAGCTGCGCTCGAAGCGTTCCGGCGTGATTTCCCAGCTGAAGCCGGTCGCCATCACGCCCGCGTTGTTGAACAGCAGGTCGACGCCGCCGAAACGCCGCCATGCGGCTTCCGCGAGTGCGTCGACAGCTTCGGGGCGGCTGACGTCGGTCGGCACGCACAGCACGTCGGTGTCGAGCGTCGCGGCGAACGCGTCGAGCTTCGCCGGATCGAGATCGGCCAGCACGACGCGCATGCCGAGCGCGGCCGCGTGGCGCGCGAGCCCGCTGCCGATGCCGCTGGCCGCACCGGTGATCACGGCGGTGCCGCCGTGAAAGCGAATCGAATTCGTCATGTCAGAGTCCTGTCGGGTCGATGTGGGGATGCGCGTACGCGGGAATCACCGGCGGCGGCAGCGACGTGCGGCCATCGAGCGAACGCACGGAAAGGCGCTGCGCGAGCGGGAAATGCAGGCTGTGCGTGACGAGGCCGGTGCGTTCGCGCGCCGGCAGGCTGCACAGCGCGAGCGCGGTTTCGGCGAGATACGCGACGTCCTCGGTCGGATAACCCTCGGGGATATAGCGCGCCGCGCCCGGCGTACGGATCGCCGTGCTCGGCGCGACGAGATTCACCGCGATGCCGTCGGCTTCCAGTTCGGCCGCGAGCCCCTGCGTGAAGCGCGACAGCGCGGCCTTCGCCGCCGCGTAGACGGTCGCGCCGCCCGCACGCGAGAAATCGTCGAACGGCCGCAGCGGCGGCAGCGCCGTCACCGAGCCGACGTTCACGATCCAGCCGGCGCCACGTGCCCGCATCAGCGGGATCGCGGCCTGCGCGAGCGCGAACGGAATCCGCAAATAGTGTTCGATCGTCGTGTCGAACATCGTCATCGGCATCGCGTCGACGCACGCGTAGTCGGCCACGCCCGCGTTGTTCACGAGAATGTCGAGGCCGCCGGCCGCGTCGGCCGCACGCGCGACGAGCGCGTCGCGCTCGGCCGCGTTCGACAGGTCGGCCGCGAGCGCGATCGCGCGGCCGCCGGCCTGTTCGATCAGCGCAACCGTTTCGGCGAGCGTGCCGGCGGTCGTGGCCGATTGCGTGAGGCTGCGCGCCGTCACGACGACGGTCGCGCCTTCGGATGCGAGGCGCTGCGCGATCGCGCGGCCGATGCCGCGGCTCGCGCCGGTCACGAGTGCGCATTTGCCCGCGAGGATCGCGGTTCGGGTGTCGGTCATCATGTCTCCAGTGATTTGAGTGCGGGCCGTTCAGCCCGCGATATCCGCAACGTGCAGCACGAGCTTGGTTTTCGCGTCGCCCGTTTGAACGAGATCGAGCGCCCGCGCGGCCTGTTCGAGCGGGAAACTGTCGAAGCGAGGCACGCGCAATGCGCGCCGGCCGAGCCGTTCGGCGATCGATGCGAGCGTGTTGCCGCTCGGCATCCGGCTGTAGGTCATCGCGGTGCGCAGCCCGCGCCGCGCGGCTTCGGCGCCTGTCGCGGCCAGCCGCTCGGCGTCGCCGGCCGCGAGCGTCATGATGTTCACGAGCGTGCCACCCGGCGCGAGCAGGTCGAGCGCGTCGTGCAGCGTGTCGCCGCCGACCGCATCGAGCACGAGGTCGACGCCGCCCGGCGCCCATGCGCGCACCGCTGCGGCGATGTCCTGCGCGCGATAGTCGATGGCGACCTCCGCACCCAGCGATTCGACCGTGTCGCGGTTGCGCGCCGAACACGTCGCCGCGATGCGCGCGCCGGCCTGTGCGGCGAGCTGGATCGCGAACGTGCCGACCGCGCCCGCGCCGCCGTGCACCAGCACGGTCTGCCCCGCGCGCAGCCCGCCGTCGTCGAACAGGCCGGCCCATGCGGCCAGCGCAGGCGTCGGTGTGGCGGCCGCTTCCGCGAAGCTCACCGCGTCGGGCAGGCGCACGACCGAGTCGTGGCGCACCGCGACGTATTCCGCATACGCGCCCCAGCGCCCCGCGCCGACGTCGGTCTGCGCGAACACGCGCATGCCGGGCGCGATACCGTCGACACCTTCGCCGACCGCTTCAACGACGCCCGCCGCATCGAAACCGATCACGAACGGAAACGTGTACTGCATGAACGCGCCGAGATAGCCTTCGCGGCATTTCCAGTCGGCGGGATTGACGCCCGCGTATGCGACGCGGATCAGCACGTCGCCGGGGCCCGGCTTCGGTACGGGAACGTCGGCCAGCCGTAACGCGTCGGCATGCCCGACGCGGTCGATCAGAAGGGCTCGCATCTTCGTGTCTCCAGGTTTTTTGTTGGCTTGGTGTGTGGTGCGCTGCGTGTCACGTCGCCGTGTCGGCCAGCAGGCTCGACGCGAGCGGACAGAACGCATGCGAAATCGCATCGACCGTCCAGTCGGGGCTTTCGGCGTCGAACCGGCGGTCGACCCAGCCCCAGTGATACGGATGCATCAGGTATTCGCCGAGCAGATCGCCGACGTGCGCGAATTCCTGTTGCCACACGTGCGTCCAGGCGCCCGGCGTCTCGATCCGGCTCAGCCGCCAGTTGCGGATGCCGGGCATGAACGCGGGCATGTGCAGCAACTCGTGCTCCAGCGCGACGACCTGTGCTTCGCTTGCCTGCGGCCGTACACGCAGCATCAACGTGCGCCAGATGCCATCGCGCAACGTCGGCTCGCGCAGGCCGCCTCCGATCGCGCGGCACGCGGCGCCGTCGATGCGAGCGACGCCCGGCAGTTGCACCAGCATCTCGAAATCGGTTGCACGATCAGCCGCCCGTTCGTCGCGCAGCACGTCGAGCGTGTAGTCGCCCGCGCCCCAGCAGCCTTCCCGATTGCGTGCGAGCGCGACACGGGTTACGCCGGGCAGCGCGCGCGCGGCTTCGCGCACCGCACGTTCGATTGCGTCGGCGTCGTGATCCGCCGACACGAATACCTGCGCCGTGTCATGCCGCATGGTGGACCTCCGTCAGCGCGGGCAGCGGCGCGTCGGCGTCCGTCATGACATGGCGGCGGCGCGCGTCGCACAATCCGTCGACGGCCATCCAGAACGCGACCACGTCGCCATCGGTCAGCGCGCGCATCCGGTAGTAGGCCGGCGCATCGGCGACGTGCCACGTCAGCCACAGCGTGCTCGGCTGCCCCGGCACCGCGACGGGCGGCGACACCCAGCAGCCGGCCGCCGTCAGCCCGCGCGCCGTGTGGGCCGGCAGGTAACGCTCGCGCAGCAGCGCCAGCACGTCGGGAATGCGCTCGGGCGCGAGCGTGATTTCGTCTACGATCTGGATCATTCGCGTGTCGTCCGTGGTCGTTCGTGGCGGGATGCGTCGTGCCGGCCTACGCCGTTCCGGCGAGGCCGAACGCGGCCGGCGTGGATAGCATTCTTGCGTGGCGACGGTTCGCAGACCCCTACCGGCCCGCTCACTCGCCCCTGTCGTAACGATCAGAACGGGAGACATATGAAACAGCGCGCCATGCCGGCCAGCGGCCGCGTCCTGCCGGGCTTCGGCGCGCGCCTGCTGAGCGAACTCAAGCGCAGCGGCGCGCCGCCGGCCGACCGCGACGCACCGCCACCGCAAGACGCGACGACGGCGAGCGATTTCGTCGCGCTGTACCGCGACGCGATCGAGCGGCTCGAGGCCCAGGTCGCGCGCGGCGACGGCCATCCGCCGATGCGCAAGCAGGAAGTCGACCTGATGTGCCGCTGCCTGCTGAGCTGCGCGACACTCGCCGACGCGATCCGCTGCGCGCGCGAATTCTGCGAGATGCTGACGCCGCGCGCCGGCGTGCTGTCGCTTGCGGTACGCGACGGACGTGCGACGTTCCGGATGGACTCGCTGCGCCGCATGCGCAGCCCGGCCGCGTGCCTCGTCGACCTAACCGGGCTGTTCTGCTATCTGCAACTGTTCGGCTGGCTGATCGGGCAGCCGCTGCGGCCGGCCGAAGTGTGGCTCGGCCATCCGCGCCGCGACGACGCGGTGCCGCTGCTCGGGCTGTTCAATGCACCGGTCCACGTCGGCCGGAAAACCTACGGCTTTGCGTTCGACGCGACGCTGCTCGATTGCCGCGTGATCCGGCAGCCGGGCGAAGTCGATGCATTCCTCGTCGATTTCCCGTTTCGTCTGATCGATGCGGCGCCGGCCGTCGTGTCGTGGGCGCAGCAGGTGCGCGGATTTCTCGATGCGGCGCTCGCGCACGAACAGGCGCTGCCGACGCTTGCGGAACTGGCCGCGTGGCTTGGCGTCAGCGAAGCGACATTGCGGCGGCGGCTCGCAACCGAAGGCAGCGGATATCACGCGCTGCGCGAGCAATGCCTGGCGGACGCTGCGCGACGATGCCTGCACGAGACGGACTGGCCGGTCGCGCGGGTAGCCGCGCATCTCGGGTTCGGCGGCGAGGAAGCATTCCGGCGTGCGTTCGTGCGCTGGACCGGTGTGGCGCCGAGCCGGTTCAGGCGAATGGTTGGCGTCGACGCGTGACGCAACTTGCAAACTTTCGCCAAGTTGCAATGGTTTGATCGGAAAGAAAAAAGATCACTCAAAGTGATCTTCTTTTTCGAAACATAAACCAGACGTGGGCCAAGCAGCACCCGGTGCAAGGAAAGCCATCAGGTCCTCCTCGCCCTTACGACATCGAGTTCAGTTTATTTTGATTGTCTTTCGGGCAGCCGTGATGCTCGAACTGCTGGCGCATCTGCGGACGGCCGTCGACGACATCCGGTCGAACGACGATGCCCCGCTCGCCTAAATGACGCCGCGCACGCCCGCGACCAACTGGATCGCACCGAATGCCGCGATGACGACGGCCGACACGCGCGACAGCCCGTGCATGAATGCGAACGACATCTTCGTGCGCAGCGCGGCGGTCGCGCTGCTCAGGCACAACCACCAGATCGCGGAGCCGATGAACACGCCGGCGACCATCAGCGCCACGGCCGGCCACATCGCGCCTTCCCGCGTGCCCGACAGCGGGCCGAGCGCCGCGAAAATCCCGACGAACGACAGGATCGTCATCGGGTTCGACAGCGTGAGGCCGAACGTCGTCAGGAAATCGCGCAGGACGGTCGTGCGCGGCAGGTCGCGTTGCAGCGCCGACGCGGCCGGCGCCTGGCGCGCAATGGTCCACGCAAGCCACACGAGGAACGCGCCGCCGCCGATCTTCAGGCCGACGGTCAGCATCGGGAATGCGGTGACGATGCCCGCGATGCCCAGCGCGCCGAGCAGGCCGTAGATCGCATCGGCGCACGCGGCGCCGACACCCGTTGCGAACCCGGCCTGAAAGCCGCGGCTCAGGCTGCGCTGAATGCACAGCATGCCGATCGGGCCGACCGGCACCGCGATCGACAGCCCCATCACGACGGACTTGATGAACAGCATCGCCTGCTCCTTGCGACATGCAACGGGTTGAACAGGCATCGTAGGGAAAGTCCGGTCACCGCTGAATGCGGTTTTTAAGGAAAAATGGCCATTCCACCTTAAAAAATCCCGCCGCGATGGACGATCTGGACTGGAAGGTACTGGCGCTGTTGCAGGCCAACGGTCGCATCAGCTATACGGAGCTGGCCCGCCAGGTTCATCTGTCGGTGCCGGCCGTGACGGAGCGCGTGAAGCGTCTTGAAACGGCCGGCGTCGTCGAAGGCTACACGGCCCGGATCAATCCGGCCGCGGCCGGCTATCCGGTGAGCGCGCTGATCGGCATCACGGTGCCGCAACCGGCGAAAGCGAAATTCCTCAAGCTGCTGGAGACGATTCCCGAAGTCGTCGAATGCCATCACGTGACGGGCGCCGATTCGTATGTCATGCGGTTCGTCGCCATCAGCATGACCCACCTCGAACACCTGATCGAACGCATCAACCTGTACGGCGAAACGCGCACGTCGATCGTGATGTCGACGCCGCTGCCGGCGCGCGGGTTGGCGCGGCCGCCGTCGAAGTTCGATGACGGCCGCAAATAGCTGGCCGGGTTTTCATGACCGTCCGACAGATCCCGTCCTGAACCTTGGACGGCCGATGCCGGCCGGCCGACCAAGGCCATTCGGCCGGTTGCCTCTGTGACGTTCGGCGCCGCTCGGTTATTTGCCGACCGCGCCGCCGAGCAGGCCGCCCACCAGCGACGTCACCGGCGCGAGTGGATTGGCGAGGTTGCCCAACGGCGTGCCGCTGCCCGTGCCGGTCGCGGAGCCGTTGTGCACGGCCGCCGGCATGCCGCCGACCACGCTCGTCACCAGGCCGGCGATCGGCACCGCGCCGTTCGCGCCGCTCGGGTTCACGAGACCGCCTACGTTGGTCACCGTATTGCCGACGGCACGGACGAGATCACCGACACCGCCAACGACCGGCTGCGGCGACGCAGATGTCACCTTCCATCCGGCCGACGTGATTGCCCCGCCGATTTGCCCGAGCAGACCGGCGACCGGCTGGCCGAGGCCGGTTGCCGTGCCGACCTGTTGCGTGAGCTGGCCGGCCGTCGTCACGAGCGGCGTGATCGCCGTGCTGAGCGCCTGGGTCGCCTGCTGGACCGGGCCCGACGACAGGGCCGAGCCGAGCATGGTGCCGCCCGACTTCAGGCCGCCGGCCACCGTGTCGAGCAGGCCGCCGACCGGCGTCGTGATCGGCGCCAGCGGCGACAGCGGGCCGGAGCCGAGCGCCTTCACCGTTTCGCCGAGACCGCTGACCGGGTTGCTGATCGAGCCGACGATGGTGCCGAGGCCGGCGACCGTCGTGCCGACCGGGTTCGGCGTGAAACCGATCTGACCGATGCCGTTGCTCAGCGCGTTCGACGTATCGCGGACGATCGTGCCGACGCCGGTGACCGTGTCGGCCGGCCCGGCGGTCACGCCCTTGCTGACGCCGCCTGGCAGGCTCGCGCCGCCTATCGTGACGCCCACATCCGTGACGACCCCGCCGACGGAACTGATGATGCCGTTCGTGCCAGGGGTGCCGCTGGTTCCGCTTGTGCCGCCGATTCCGCTGGTGCCGCTGCTGGTTCCGCTGCTGGTGCCACTGGTGCCACTGGTCCCACTTGTGCCGCTGGTGCCGCTGGTCCCGCTGGTCCCGCTGGTCCCGCTGGTCCCGCTGGTCCCGCTGGTGCCGCTGGTGCCACTGGTTCCGCTCGTGCCGCTGGTTCCGCTTGTGCCACTGGTTCCGCTCGTGCCGCTGGTTCCGCTCGTGCCACTGGTCCCACTCGTACCGCTGGTCCCGCTCGTACCGCTGGTCCCGCTTGTGCCACTGCTCCCGCTCGTGCCACTGGTCCCACTCGTGCCGCTGGTCCCACTCGTGCCGCTGGTCCCGCTCGTGCCACTGCTCCCGCTCGTGCCACTCGTACTCGTCCCGATGTTGGTACCGGCCACCTTCGGCGCCGTAACGTCGCTGCCGCCGCACGCTGCCAGCGCACACGCCGCAGCAATGGCGGCGAGCGCAACGTTCGCCTTGATGAAATGATTTTGCATGGAAGTCCCCGTCAGCTATTCAGCGCGAACATTCCAGCAAGCATCTACCGTGCCACCTTCATCGGCTTCGTTAACAATTCAGCAACCGGGCCGCAGCGGCTTTGCCGACGGCACTTTCCGGCACGACGCATCGCATATAGGCCCAGCCCTGCCGTGCGATCCGCCCTTGCGGCCCCGCGACGCTGACGTAACACCGGCCCCGTGTTACGTAGCATGAATGGTGAAAAGCCGGCCGCGACCGCACCTCGCCTGCTCCGGCCCCGGCACCTCGCGCACGCCGCCGCTTCATCGAAAGTCTTCCGTTGCCCAGAAGACGTTTCCGTTGCGTGTGAAAGTCGCGCATCGCGGATGACTGGCGAACCCGGATGCGCCGTTCAAACGAACAACGTCACACCGGCCCAGGCGATCAGCACGACGCCCAGCACGCGCCCGACAAGTTCGCCGCCGGGCAGGATTTTTTCCGCGAACACGAACAGCGACAGTGCGGCAATCCAGACGACATTCATCACGCCGCCGACGAACAGCAGCGCCATCAGCAACCAGCAGCAGCCCACGCAATGCATGCCGTGGCGTGCGCCAAGCAGGAAACTGCCGACGACGCCCGGACGCCAGTGCGCGACAAGAAAGCCGGCCGGCGCGCGGCATTGCCGAAGGCACGCGCGTTTCAGCGGCGAGAATTGATAGAGCCCGGCCAGCGCGAGAACGACCGCGGAAAGAACGGCGCTCTTCGACCACAGCATCATCGCGGAGATCAACCCGGCCGGCTGCAGCAGCACCTGAAGCAACGCAGCGCCGATCGAGAACGCGAGCCATGCGGTCAGATAACCGGCCAGCAGCGACATCGAAGAGAGTGCGGCCGCCGAATCGTCCGCGCCGTGATGCTGCTGCACGCGCCGGTACAGCATCACGAGCGGCGCCGCGCCGGGCGTCATCATCGCGATCATCATTACCCACCACATCGCGATCACGGTCGGCAGCGACGGATCCATGCCGCCCATGTCGTCCGCCAGTCGATGCGGGAAGAGCGCGACCGTCGTCATCTCCAGCGCCGACATGCCGGTTCCCGCGCCCGTCCACAGGTAGAACCAGCACACGCCGACGAGCGCGGCCATGCCGAGCAGCGTAACGACGCGCTCGCGTCCGAGCCAGGTGTCGAAAGGAGTCATGCGGCGGCGCGATGCCGGATCAGCCCGTGGTTGTTCAGGTGCAGCCGCGCGAACTGCGCATAGGTTCCGTCGAGATTCAATGCGATGTTGCCTTGCGAGCGCCCCGAACCCGAACCGATCTCGGCCAGCTCGTATTCGAAACCCTGCGGCAGGTCGATCCGCACGCGATGCTCGGCGCCCGTCACCGGGTTGAGGATCGGTTCGCCCGCGACGTCGAACACGCCTTCGACATGAATCCGGCCGCGCCGCGCATCGACATCGACGTCGAAGTCGATCCTCGTGAAGATCGGCTCGAACGCGTGCTCGAGCGTCGACGCATATACCGAGAACATCGTCGCAAACGGATCGGTATCCTGACCGGTCATGATCTTCAGCACCGCTTCGCGCTGTGCCGGACCGGCGCGCTCGTCGACGATCGGCTGGCACTTGCCCTTGCCTTCGTGGACCGGCCCCGGCCACTGAAACACGACCGCGATCCTGACACCGTCGAGCACCACGTCGCCGTAGTGGCCTGCGTCGATCGAAATCGCGCCCATCGCTTCGCAATTGCCGTTGGTTGGCAACGCATTGAACTGGCAAGGACAACCGTATGAGCAATTGCAACTGATCATTTCGGTACCCTGAATTTCCCACGGAGTCATGGCTCCACCTCGCGCTGTGACACATGAATCTTTCGAATCTAGTGCACGGCATCGGGGAAATCAAAGCCGGAACGGCGGCCCGGTTCGACGCGTAAAGCCCATGCGTTCCGGCCCCACGCATGACGTTTCGAACTGCTCGCTGCAGGCGGTTCCGGCAACCGTCATCACATCCCGATCTCACGCGAACAGCGACGCGACGATCGCACACCACGCCGCACTCGCGCCGCACAGAAACACGCGCCGTGCGACGAACATCCGCGACTCGTCATCGGGTGCTTTCATCGGCGATGTCGCGAGAAACGGCACGCTGGCGAGGCACGCGAAGCCCGACAGCGCGGGCACGATGACGACGTAGTCGCCGAACCGCCAGGGCAATGCCTCGTGCAATCCCCAGTAGCCGAGAAACAGCATGCCCATCGAAAACATCGTCGCGGCTGCCGAACTGAGCGCGACCACCGATCCCGTCGGAAATTGCATGGGAGCCTCCCTCGCGCATCGCGCGCGACGCCGGACAATTATCCGGGCAAGGAAGGAAAAAAGCACAACGATTGACGACCGGCCCGAACGCGTCGCACGGGTCGTGCCCACCGGCTTCTGTCGCCAAGGATCGCCATGATCTCGCCCGCCGACAGCAACTCGCGAGTTCGTTTCCGGTTCGAATGGATCGGGAATGGCTTCGCCACTGATCGGCAGATACGCGTTGTCACGGATTGACAGAGCCGATTCGATCGCAAGCTGTTTCGTCGGCTGCGCGCGTCGCGCAGTTAACCCGGCTTCCTCCCCGCCTGTGCGACGGTCACCCAGCTCACTACGGCGGCGGCAACCCAGCAACACGTGATCAGCAGGTCGAGATCCATCCAGCCTTCGAAATTCGCGCTGTTTTCGAAACTGCAGCGGTAATGGCCCCTGACCCACATGCAGCCACTGATGAACTGCTGGATGTGCATGTAAGCGTTGAACACCGCAAAGGCGGTGGTAATGACGGCGACCCGCAGGCTTATGCTCGTTTTCATTGGCGCTGAAGGCGTGGGATGAACTGCTGCCGATCTTAAGCCAACGGCGATGTGTGACGCAATCGTTCCGATATCGCCCCGCTCACCCGTCAATCCGCCTGATCGTCCTCAAACAATCCGCCGCCAACTGCTGATAGATCCGCGTGCCGTTCGCCTTCGCGTCGATCTCCGCGTCGCTCAGCCGACGCACGACGCGCCCCGGCACGCCCGCGAGCAGCACGCCGCGCGGCACGTCGTACCCGGCCTTCACGAACGCGCACGCGGCGACGATCGTCGTCGCGCCGATCGTCGCGCCGTCCATCACGACCGCATTCATCCCGATCATCGTGTCCGGTTCGAGTGTCGCGCCATGCACGATCGCGCCATGGCCGACGTGGCTGTTGACACCGAGCCGGCAGGTCTCGCCGATCCCGACATGCAGCACGCAACCGTCCTGCACGTTGCTGCCGTCGGCGACGACGATCGCGCCGAAGTCGCCGCGCACGCTCGCATGCGGGCCGATGTAGCAGCGCGCGCCGATCGTCACGTCGCCGATCACGACCGCGCTCGGATCGACATACGCGGACGGATCGACGCGCGGCCGCATCCCGTTGAATTCGAACAGCGGCATCGTCAGAGCGCCGCGACCGCTTCCGGCACGAGCGTGAACAGGTCGCCGACGACACCGTAGTCGGCCACGCTGAAGATCGGCGCTTCCGGATCCTTGTTGATCGCGACGATCACCTTCGAATCCTTCATGCCGGCCAGGTGCTGGATCGCACCCGAGATGCCCACGGCAATGTACAGCTGCGGTGCAACGATCTTGCCGGTCTGGCCGACCTGGTAGTCGTTCGGCACGTAGCCGGCGTCGACTGCCGCGCGCGAGGCGCCGAGTGCAGCCGACAGCTTGTCGGCCAGCGGCTCCAGCACCTTCGTGTAGTTCTCGCCGCTGCCGAGGCCGCGGCCGCCCGACACGACGATGTTCGCGCCGGTGAGCTCCGGACGCTCCAGCTTCGTCACTTCACGGCTCACGAACCGCGACACGCCTGCGTCGGCCGCCGCTTCGATCTTCTCGACCGCTGCGCTGCCGCTTTCTGCTGCAACCGGATCGAAACCCGTCGCACGCACCGTAATGACCTTGATCGGATCGGTCGACTGCACTGTCGCGATCGCGTTGCCCGCGTAGATCGGGCGTTCGAACGTGTCGGCCGAAACAACGGCCGTGATCTCGGAGATCTGCGCGACGTCCAGCTTCGCCGCGATGCGCGGCGCGATGTTCTTGCCGTAGGCGGTGGCCGGCGCGAGGATGTGCGAGTAGTCCTTCGCGATGTTCAGCGCGGTCGCTTCGACGTTTTCCGCGAGGCCCGCTTCGAGTTGCGGCGCGTCGGCCAGCAGCACCTTCGAAACACCTGCGATCTTCGCTGCTGCGTCTGCCGCTGCCTGTGCGTTGTGTCCCGCAACCAACACGTGAATATCGCCGCCGCCCGCAGCACCAAGCGCCTGGGCCGCCGCCACCGCATTCAACGTCGCGGCCTTGATCGAAGCATTGTCGTGTTCCGCAATTACCAGAATCGTCATTTCGTTGCGTTCCCTGTTACAGCACCTTGGCTTCGGTCTTCAGCTTCCCGACCAGCGTCTGCACGTCCGGCACCTTCACGCCGGCCGCGCGCTTCGGCGGCTCGTTCACCTTGAGCACCTTCACGCGCGGCGTCACATCCACGCCAAGGTCTTCCGGCTTCACGACTTCCAGCGGTTTCTTCTTCGCCTTCATGATGTTCGGCAGCGTCACGTAGCGCGGTTCGTTCAAACGCAGGTCCGTGGTCACCACGGCCGGCAGTTGAAGCGACAGCGTTTCCGCGCCGCCGTCGATTTCGCGCGCAACCGTCGCGCGACCCTCGGCAATCACCACCTTCGACGCGAACGTCGCCTGCGGCAGGCCCGCGAGCGCGGCCAGCATCTGGCCCGTCTGGTTCGAATCGTCGTCGATCGCCTGTTTGCCGAGGATCACGAGCGAAGGCTGCTCCCGATCGACCAGCACCTTCAGCACCTTCGCGACACCGAGCGGCTCGACGCCTTCATTCGATTCGACGAGGATCGCGCGATCCGCGCCGATCGCGAGCGCCGTGCGCAGCGTTTCCTGCGCCTGCGCGACGCCGACCGACACGGCGACCACCTCGGTCACGACGCCCGCTTCCTTCAACCGCACGGCCTCTTCCACCGCGATCTCGTCGAACGGGTTCATCGACATCTTCACGTTCGCGATATCGACGCCCGTCCGGTCGGATTTCACGCCGACCTTCACGTTCGCGTCGACCACGCGTTTCACTGCCACGAGCACTTTCAATTGCCTGCCTCCTGTTCCGTTGCGCGTACCGTGTTGCGTCAGCGCGCGGTGTACCCGCCGTCGATCACGAGTTCCGCGCCGGTCACGTAACGGCCGGCCGGCGACACGAGATACAGGATGCCGGCCGCGATGTCGCGCGGGGTGCCGATCTTCGCCATCGGCACGTGCGTCTGCAGATAACCGAATACGTTGTCGGGGTCCTGCCCCATCTGTCGGAACGCATCCTCGAGCATCGGCGTGCGGATATAGCCGGGGTGGACCGAGTTCGCGCGGATGTTCTTCGCCGCATACAGCATCGCGTCGACCTTCGCCATCATCCGCACCGCGGCCTTCGACGCGTGATATGCGGGCACGTCGGGGCCGCCGACGATCCCGTACATCGACGACAGGTTCACGATCGACCCGCCGCCGGCCGCGTCGATATGCGGAATCGCCGCACGCGTGCACAGGAACACGCCGTTGACGTTCACGTCCTGCACGCGCTGCCATTGTGCGAGCGTGAGCTCGTGGGTCGGCACGTTGTGCCCTTCGATGCCCGCGTTGTTCACGAGCACGTCGAGGCGCCCGAAGCGCGCGACGATCTCGCCGAACACGCGCGACACGTCGGCCTCGTGCGTCACGTCGAGCGACCAGAACGCGGCCTCACCGCCCTGCGCGCGGATTTCCTCGACCAGCGCCTCCGCCGGCTGCGACAGCACGTCGAGGATCGCGACGCTCGCGCCGGCCGCGGCCAGCGTGCGCGCCGTCTCCGCGCCGATGCCGCGCGCGCCGCCGGTGATCGCGGCCACCTTGCCGCGCAGGTCGAACAGTTCTTCGATGAGTTTCATGGTGTCTCCGTGTATTCAGTTGGGCGGCCCATGCCGGGGCCGCCCGCGTGCAGGGCGGCCTTCAAGGGCATCCGGCGTTATCGCGCAATCCGCGTCGCAAGAAAATCGAGGCATTCCCGATTGAAGTAATCGGCGTGTTCCACCATCACCCAGTGGCCGCACCGATTCATCAGCACGAAGCGCGCGTCGCGGCAGCGTTCGAGAAACTTCAGCGCACCGCCGACCGGATTGAAGCGGTCGTCCGTGCCCCAGAAACCGAGCACCGGGCAACGCAGGTCGCCGAGCGCGTCGGTCAGGTTCGGCACGCTCATCGTCGACAGCACTTCGGTCGGCTGTTCGACGCACACCTTCATCCGCTCGGCCACGAGCGCGTCGGTGACGATCGCCGGGTCGTGCACGAGCAGCGTCAGCAGTTCGCGCATCGTGTCGTCATTCATCTGGCGATTGGTGAACAGCTTCACCATCCGCTGGATCCCTTCCATCCGGAAATAGGTGTCGCGATCCTCGACGCCGCCCGGCGCCATCATGATCAGCCCGTCGACTTCGTCCGGATAGTCGAGCGCGTATTTCAGTGCGATCGCGCCGCCGAGCGAGTTGCCGAGCAGCACGGCCGGCCCGATCCCGAGCGCGGCCAGCTGCGCATGCAGCGCGCCGACGAAGAAATCGAGCGTATAGGCGACGTCGGACGGCTTCGACGACTGCCCGTAGCCGGGCAGGTCGACGACGATCGCGCGGAAACCGGCCGCCGCGAACGCCGGGACGTTGTGCTTGAAGTTGCTGAAACCGCTGGCGCCCGGGCCGCTGCCGTGGATGAACACCACCGGCCGGCCCTCGCCCGCCTCGTAATGGTGCAGGCGCAAACCGCCCGGTACGTCGGTGAAGATGCCGGCCGGCGGCGTCGTGGGGATCGTCATCGCGGGTTGTCTCCTTCGTCGTTCGATGGATGTCTGCCACGATGATTGCGCCGCCGGCGCCGGCCGGCATCATCCTTTCAGACTACGAAGCCGCGCGCGCTTCTTCCTATCATCGGCCCACCGAAACGGAGGCAGACGATGAACGGATTCGACTACAGCGGCAAGACGGTGCTCGTGACGGGCGGCACCAAGGGCATCGGGCGGCGCATCGCCGAACGGTTTCTCGCGGCGGGGGCGCGCGTATTCGTCTGCGGACGCAGCGCGCCCGACACGCCGCCTTCGGCCGGCGGCCGCACGGCGGCGTTCGTCGCGGCCGACCTGCGCGACATCGAGCAGGTCGACGCGATGCTCGCGACGATCCGCGATGCAGCCGGCGGCCTCGACGTGCTCGTCAACAACGCGGGCGGCTCGCCGTTCGCGCTCGCGGCCGACGCGTCGCCGCGCTTCACCGAATCGATCGTACGACTGAACCTGATCGCGCCGCTGCAGCTCGCGCAGCGCGTGAACGCGATCATGCAGCCGCAGCCCGAAGGCGGCGTGATGCTGTTCATCGCGAGCGTCAGCGCGTCGCGGCCGTCGCCCGGCACGGCCGCCTACGGCGCCGCGAAAGCGGGCCTTGTCAACGCGGTCACGTCGCTCGCGGTCGAGTGGGCGCCGCGCGTGCGCGTGTGCGCGATCAGCCCGAGCCTCGTGCAGACGGAATCGGCCACCGAAGGCCACTACGGCGACGACACAGCGCTCGACGCGATTCGCGCGACGATTCCCGCCGGCCGGCTCGCGATGCCCGATGACGTCGCATCCGCATGCCTGTTCCTCGCGTCGCGCGACGCGTCGTACACGTCGGGCGCGAACCTGCGGCTCGACGGCGGCGGCGAGCGGCCCGCGTTCCTGACCGCCGCGCAGGCGGCCGCGCGTTGATGCCTGCCATGCAAGCGGTGCGGGGCTAATCGTTTCCAGTCCTAGGGAAGTCATCTAGTTCATTTTGACGATTCCCTGCTACCGCGATCTCCCTACTCTGCCTCTCACGACAACACATAGTCGACCGTCGTCGATACCCCCAAGAGGAGACACCATGCATCAACGGATTTCGCGCCGTACCGACAAGCGGGCAACCGCCACGCTGTCGACGCTGGCCGCCGCGCTGCTGACGTGCGCCGTTCCCAACGCGCACGCCGGCAGCACGATCGAGCTTGGCGCCGACACGACGCTGGACTACACGTTCACGCTCAGTTACGGCCTCGGCATGCGCACGCGTGCACCGAGCGGCAATCTGCTGACGCCGGCGAACATCAACGGCGACGACGGCGACCGCAACTTCGCGAAGAACAAGCTGATCGAGAACCAGGTCAGCCTGCTCGGCGAAGTGAACCTGAAGCACGACGACTGGGGGGTGTTCGTCCGCGCGAACACGTTCTACGACCAGGCGTATCACCGCCCGAACTACAACGATGCGCCGGGCACCGTGAACCACTCGGGCCAGTTCAACAACTTCACGAGCGATGCGCGCTACTGGTCGGGCGGCCACACGACGCTGCTCGCCGCGTATGCGTACAACACGTTCCACCTCGGATCGACGAGCCTGAACGTGAAGGTCGGCGACCAGGTCGTCGCGTGGGGCGAAAGCCTGTTCTTCCCGAACATCGCGGGTGCGCAGGGCCCCGCCGACGCGACCAAGTCGTATATGGCCGGCGCCGAGGTGAAGGACATCCTGCTGCCCGTGCCGCAGATCTCGACGCAGTGGCAGATCACGCCGAACTTCAGCCTGCTCGCGTATTACCAGTTCGCGTTCAAGGAGAACCGCCTCACCGCGCCGGGCACCTACTGGAGCTATTCGGACGTGGTGGGCCCCGGCGCGCAGTACATCATCGGCCCGGGCGGGATGCTGATTCCGCGCGGCCCCGACGACAAGCCGAGCGCACGCAACCAGTGGGGGATCGGCGCGCGCTTCCGCGTGCTCGGCGACACCGAGCTCGGCCTGTACCACCTGCACTACAACGACATGAACCCGAGCGTCGTCACGACGTTCTTCCCGACGCTCCAGTACCAGCAGAAGTATTTCAGCAACATCAAGCTGACCGGTGCGAGCTTCTCGACGCAGGTCGGCCCCGTGAACGTCGCGGGCGAAGTGTCGTACCGCCAGGGCGCGGCCGTGCTCGTCAACACCGCGACGGGCCCGCAGTCGACGCGCGCGAACGTGCTGCAGACCAACCTGTCCGGCATCTACTCGATCGGGCCGAGCTTCCTCGCGAACTCGCAGTCGCTGGTCGGCGAACTCACGTACGTGCACGCGGGCAGCATCTCGGCACTCGACGGGTCGACCACGCTCGCGAATTCGCGCAACGCGCTCGCGATGGAGATCGCGTGGACGCTCAGCTACAAGAACGTGTTCAACGGCTGGGATCTCGACGTGCCGCTGACCTACACGCACGACCTGACGGGCACGTCGCCGCTCGCCGGCGCGCTCGGCTCGCTGACGGGCCAGGGCGACCATCGCGTGACCGCCGGCGTGACCTTCACGCGCCTGAGCAACCTGCAGTTGTCGCTCGTCTACGCGAAGTTCCTCGGTTCGCCGAACCCTGCCACGCGGCCGCTCGCCGATCGCGACTACGTGCTGGCCACGGCGACCTACCACTTCTGAGCGGCCCGGCCGCTCGTCACTCAGCAAGAAGAGGATTAGTCATGAAGCGAATTCGTCTCCCCCTCCTGCGCGCGTCGGTGATGGCCGCGTGCGCGCTCGTTGCGACGGCGTCGTTCCCGAAGGTCACGCCGGACGACCTGAAGGCGCTCGACGGCCAGTTGACCCCGATGGGCGCGGTCCGCGCCGCGAGCAAGGACAGCACCGTGCCCGAGTGGTCGGGCAAGTGGCTCGGCACGCCCGCGGACGTGCAGTACAAGCGCGGCAGCCGCTACCCCGATCCGTTCGCGAACGAGAAGCCGGTCGCGACGATCACCGCGGAGAACATGGCGCAGTATGCGGAGCACCTGACCGACGGCCAGAAGGCGATGTTCAAGCGCTATCCGGCCACTTTCAAGATCATCGTCTACCCGAGCCACCGCGATTTCCGCTATCCGGATGCCGTCTACAAGGACATCCGCGCGTACGCGCCCGATTCGACGATGACGTCCGACGCGAACGGCCTGACGAATGCGCCGCCGACGGTGCCCTACCCGATCCCGAAGACCGCCGCGGAACTGCTGTGGAACCAGCGCTTCTCGTCGTCGATCGGCACCGAGCAGGCCACCTACGACCAGGCGGTCGTGTACTCCGACGGCAACATCGCGTGGGGCAAGGTGCGCTACGACATCTACTCGCCGCGCAACGTCGGCAAGTACGACGTGAAGAGCGACCTGAACAACCGCACGTACTACCGCAACGCGACGGAGCTGCCGCTGTCCGACCGCGGCTCGCTGATCGTCGGCTTCACGAACTGGGACAAGGCCGGCGCGGACAACTCGTCGCGCACGTGGATGTACAACCCCGGCACGCGGCGCGTGCGCCAGGCGCCCGAATACGGCTACGACCAGCCGCAGGGCCCGGGCGGCTTCCGCACGGTCGACGACGACCGCCTGTACAACGGCCCCGGCGACCGCTACGACTGGAAGATCGTCGGCAAGCGCGAGATCTACGTGCCCTACGACAACTACAAGGTGATGGACAGCTCGCTGAAGTACGGCGACCTGCTGACCAAGGGCCACGAGAATCCGGCGTACATCCGCTACGAACTGCATCGCGTGTGGGTGCTGCAAGCGACGCTGAAGAGCGGTTATCGCCACCAGTATGCGAAGCGCGTGCTGTACATCGACGAGGATTCGTGGCAATCGCTGCTCGCGGACAACTACGACGCGCGCGGCCAGCTCTGGCGCACCAACGTCGCGACGTCGCTGTACGCGTATGACGCGAAGGTGTTCTACCCGAGCGCGGTGTTCTTCCACGACCTGATCTCGGGTGCGTACATGGCCGACCGCCTGACGAACGAAGGCCCGATGCCGAAGCTCGACAACAGCCCGCAGTTCAACGAGGCGTACTTCTCGCCGGACGCGATCCGCAGTTCGGGGAACTAAGCGACGCGGCACGCCCGCCCCCCACGCGCCGGAGCCCCGCTCCGGCGCACGACGCCGCCCGCGACGGCGGCCTTTTCCATTCGAGGGCCCTTTCATGTCTTCCCGCCTGCATACGACGCTCGGCGACGAGCTGTACGCCGCGTGGCACGCGCGCGCGCCGGTCGCGCCGCTGTCGAGCCGCCCACGCCGGCTGTCGCTCCATGACGCGTACCGCATCCAGCAGCGCTTCATCGAACGCCGCATCGAACAGGGCGAAGCGGTCGTCGGCAAAAAGATCGGCGTGACGAGCCAGGCCGTGCAGGACATGCTGAACGTGCGTCAGCCCGATTTCGGCATCCTGCTGTCCGGCATGCACTACGCGGCCGGCGAGGCGATTGCCGCCGACTCGCTGATCGCGCCGCGCGCCGAGGGCGAGATCGCGTTCATCCTGTCGCACGACCTGCGCGGCCCCGGCATCGACCGCACCGACGTGATCGCCGCGACGGCCGCCGTCGCGCCCTGCTTCGAAATCGTCGATTCGCGCATCCGCGACTGGGCGATCCGTATCGAGGACACCGTCGCCGACAACGCGTCGTGCGGCGTGTACGTGCTCGGCGACGCGCGCGTCGACCCGCGCACGCTCGATCTCGCCGCATGCGAGATGACGATCGAGAAGAACGGCGAACCCGTCGCGCAAGGGCGCGGCGACGCGGCGCTCGGCCATCCCGCCGACGCGGTCGCGTGGCTCGCGAACACGCTCGCCGCGTACGACGTGCCGCTGCTTGCCGGCGAGATCGTGCTGTCCGGCTCGCTCGCGAAACTGATTCCGGTCACGGCCGGCGACGCGCTGTCGATGCATATCTCCGGCATCGGCAGTTGCGACGTCCGCTTTATCTAAAGGAACCCTGATGAAGAAAATCAAATGCGCACTGATCGGTCCCGGCAACATCGGCACCGACCTGTTGTACAAGCTGCGCCGCTCGGCGGTGCTCGAACCCGTGTGGATGGTCGGCGTCGATCCGGCCTCCGACGGTCTCGCGCGCGCCCGCGAATTCGGCCTGAAGACCACCGACAAGGGTGTCGACGGGCTGCTGCCGCACGTGGCCGCCGACGACATCCGCATCGCGTTCGACGCGACGTCGGCCTACGTGCACCGCGACAACTCCGACAAGCTCACCGCGCTCGGCGTGAAGATGATCGACCTGACGCCCGCCGCGATCGGGCCGTACTGCGTGCCGCCGGTGAACCTTAACGCGCATCTCGACAGCGCGCAGATGAACGTGAACATGGTGACCTGTGGCGGCCAGGCGACGATCCCGATGGTGTACGCGGTGTCGCGCGTGCAGCCGGTCGCGTACGGCGAGATCGTCGCGACGGTGTCGTCGCGTTCGGTCGGCCCCGGCACGCGCAAGAACATCGACGAATTCACGCGCACGACGTCCGGTGCGATCGAACAGGTCGGCGGTGCGCGCAAGGGCAAGGCGATCATCGTGATCAACCCGGCCGAGCCGCCGCTGATCATGCGCGACACGATCCACTGCCTGACCGACGGGCCGCCCGACGTCGACGCGATCACCGCGTCCGTGCATGCGATGGTCAAGGAAGTGCAGCGCTACGTGCCCGGTTACACGCTGAAGAACGGCCCCGTGTTCGACGGCAATCGCGTGTCGGTGTTCATGGATGTCGAAGGGCTCGGCGACTACCTGCCGAAGTACGCGGGCAACCTCGACATCATGACCGCCGCCGCGGCCGCCACGGCCGAGCGTTTCGCCGAACAGATGCTGGCCGCGACGGCCGCCACCGCTTGAGTTGAGGAGCCACGCGATGTCACTTGCAGGCAAGAAGATCACCGTCCACGACATGTCGCTGCGCGACGGGATGCACCCGAAGCGCCACCAGATCACGCTCGACCAGATGCGCAACATCGCGCGCGGGCTCGATGCGGCCGGCGTGCCGCTGATCGAGGTCACGCACGGCGACGGGCTCGGCGGCGCGTCGGTCAACTACGGTTTCCCCGCGCATACCGACGAGGCGTACCTGAGCGCCGTGATTCCGGAGCTGAAACAGGCGAAGGTGTCGGCGCTGCTGCTGCCCGGCATCGGCACCGTCGAGCACCTGCGCATGGCGCACGAACTCGGCGTCGGCACGATCCGCGTCGCAACGCACTGCACCGAGGCCGACGTGTCGGAACAGCACATCGGCCTCGCGCGCACGCTCGGGCTCGACACGGTCGGCTTCCTGATGATGGCGCACATGTCGTCGCCGGAGCAGCTCGTCGTGCAGGCGAAGCTGATGGAGTCGTACGGCGCGAACTGCATCTACATCACCGATTCGGCCGGCCACATGCTGCCCGACGACGTGACCGCGCGGATCGCCCAGGTGCGCGACGCGCTGAAGCCGGAGACGGAACTCGGCTTCCACGGCCACCACAATCTCGCGATGGGCGTCGCGAACTCGGTCGCGGCGGTCGCCGCCGGTGCGAACCGGATCGACGCGGCCGCGGCCGGCCTCGGCGCCGGCGCGGGCAACACGCCGATGGAAGTGTTCGTCGCGGTGTGCGACCGGATGGGGATCGAGACGGGTGTCGACGTGTTCGCGATCTCGGATGTCGCCGAGGATCTCGTCGTGCCGATCATGGACGCGCCGATCCGCCTCGACCGCGATGCGCTGACGCTCGGTTATGCGGGCGTCTACTCGTCGTTCCTGCTGTTCGCGAAGCGCGCGGAAGCGAAGTACGGGATTCCGGCGCGCGACATCCTCGTCGAACTGGGCCGGCAGCGGCTCGTCGGCGGCCAGGAGGACATGATCGAGGACGCGGCGCTGACGATGGTGCGGGCGCGGGAGATTGCGGCCTGAGCAAACGCGGCCGGCATCCATCCGGATGCGGGGTGCAACGCGGGGTGCAAGCCCCGCTTTCTTTCGACGGGAAGAGGCGTGCGGCGCGCGCGGCAGGCCGCGTGACGCGTCGCGGCCTCTCTCACGCAGGCACCGGCTACACACCGCCCCAACCGCGCGCCGCCATACCCGTCAACGATGCTTCCCGCCGTGCCGGCGCCGCCGATGCTCCGCACGCGCCTGCAGCAACGCCGGCATCAGTTCCTCGATGTATTGCCGCGCCTGCCCGCGCGTGACGATCTCGCTGAAGCGCAGATGGGCGTTGTCGTGACCGACCAGCGCCGCATGCGCTTTCTTCAGGATGTGCAGATACGCGATCAGGCTCGTGCCGTCGCGCACGGGCAGCGCATCGCGCGGGTCCGGGGCCGGGGTCGTGCTCATGATCCAATCCTTTGCGGGCAGTCGGTGCGGCAGGTAGCCGTCACGAGCGCCAGCAGGTCGTTGGCGAGGCGGTCGCGGTCGGTCAGCGGCGCGAGGCCGAACAGCCGCTCGAGCGTCGCGGCGACCGACGCATGATCGTACGGCGTGTGGTCGACCTGCCCGGCCGCGACCCACGGTGAAATCACGATCGCCGGTACACGCACGCCGTACACGTCGAACCCGAAGCCGCTCGCGTTCAGCGTCGCGGCCGCGCCGTCGTTCGGCGGCGGTGCGGCGCCCGGCCTGACCGAATCGTAGAAGCCGCCGTGCTCGTCGTAGACGATCACGAACAGGCTGCTGTTCCATACCGGCGAATTGCGGATCGCGTTGTACACGCGCGCGGCGAGCTGGTCGCCGCCGGCCAGCCCGTCCATCGGGTGTTGCGAGCTGCCGTTCTGGTAGGTGCCGTGCACGATGTCGCCGTAGCCGGGCTCGATGAACGTGTAGCGTGCCGTGTAGCCGGCCGCGAGATCGGCTTCGAAGTGCGCGAGATCGTCGATGTCGAAGAAGCTGATGCCCTTCAGCGACGCGACCTGCGGCACGTGGCCGAGCGGATCGCCCGACTGGTCCTGGTAGATGCGCCAGTTGCCGTCGCCGAGCGCGCCGAAGATCGAACCCTTCGGATAAGGGAAGCCGTCGAATGCATCCCACCCGCCCATTTCCGCCTTGGTCGGCGAATGGTCGAGCCCGGCCGACGACGCGCCGTGCAGGAAGAAGCGGTTCGGCCAGGTCGGCCCCGGCATCGACGCATGCCACGCGTCGCACAGCACGAACGCATTCGCGAGCGCGTACAGCGATGGTGCGTGCGTCTGCACGTTCGCGCCCTGCATGATCTTGCCCGCGTCGGCTGGCTGCGGCGGCGTGCCTTCGGAATGCGACGTCGCGTAGTTCGACACGAACCCCGAATTGACGACGGGTGGATATGCCTGCCCTTTCACGAACGGCACGCCTGCGCCGCAAAGCTGTTCAAGCACGTCGGTGAATTCGTGGCACGGGTCGGTCGGCATCCGGTCGGGTGCGCCGCCGCCGAACGGATAGACCGCGCCGCCGTATGCATTGCTGTCGCCCGGCGACGCGGCAACGATGTCGGCGACGCCCGACAGCGCGAACAGGTGATCGAACGAACGGTTCTCGAGCATCAGCACGAACACGTGCTGGATGCGGCTCTGAACCGGCGGGGATGCGGGGGCTACGTCTGCACTCATGGCGCCTCCTGGCGTCGCGCGACGAATGTCCGGCTGGCACGGTCGTTGGCCCGCTGAAAGCAATTGAAGGAATTGAAAGCTGCACGCGCGGGCCGCGAATTGCCGACGAGTGTACGACCGCCCCGGCCCTCGCGTAAAGCCGCATGCGAACCGCGTCGCCGCGCGTGCGTTCAGCCGCCGGCCGCGGTTTTCAGCGTGACGACGTCGCGCGGGGGGCACTGGCGATCGGCTTCAGAGGCGGAATGATGCGCGAGAATCCGGAGGTCAACCGGCGCGCCGCGAAACGGACGGCGCTCGGCCGCGTGGGCGAGCCCGACGACATCGGGCCGATGATCGCGTCGCTGCTGTCGGACGACAATCGCCGGGTCAATGCGCAGCGCATCGAGGTGTCGGGAGGGATGGCGCTCCGAGCGTAGAGTTTCGCCGGCTCGTGACGATGCCGACTGGCGCGCATGACCCGATGCAGGAATGTCCGCCGTATATCGCGATGATCGTCGAGGCTTTCCTGCGAGACGCGGCCGCCCGAGCGTTACGCACGCGCGGCGACCGGAGAAGGCGGTATTGGCCGCCGCGGCGTGACGACGCCGCCGGCGACCGACGAACGGTACGGCATGTCCCGTCCATCCGGTTGGTCCGGCCGTATGGCCGGACGGGAGTCGATCGGCGCGGTGCTGCGCGCGCGATCCTGGCCGCTTAACGGCGCGGCCCGCCGGTGCGCTGCGGACGCGGCGAATTCGCGTCCTTGTGACGGAAGTTGATGCGGCCCTTGGTCAGGTCGTACATCGACAGTTCCAGCGTCACGCGGTCACCCGCGAGAATGCGGATGTGGTTCTTGCGCATGCGGCCCGACGCGTATGCGCCCACCACCACGCCGTTTTCCAGCGTGACACGGTATTTGCTGTCCGGCAGCACTTCGTCGACGATCCCGTCGAGTTCCAGCAGTTCTTCTTTTGCCAAACCAATTCCTCCAGACAAGGTGATTGACCGCGGCCGCGGCGATCTGCCAGGCGCCGTTTCCCGCAACGGGGCGACGGCTGGCAGGCTGCCGGGTATCGGTTCGTTCAGACGGGCCACAGGCCTGTCTTGCGATCGGAGCCCGGCGCGTTGCGGCGTTCGGGCGGTCGGTGGCGGCGGCGCGATGAGCGCCGCGCAAGTAGTCGGGACCGCGCCGGTTGCTACGGCATGGCGTCGGTCTGCTCGGGTTGATGCGTTAAAGCGGTGATGCGCTGGCGAAGCGGCGGGCGCTTCGCGAGGGCGCTGTGTCGCACGCGGGTCACGCATGCGATGAGGGAGGCGTCACGACCGATGCATCGAGAATGTCGCGATGCATCGGTCGTGCGCATCGGAACGCGCAGGCCGCCGGAACAGCGGCGCCCCGCGCGAAACTCCATCCGGCACCGGCCGCCGATCGGCGGCCGGTGCCGATGCGGCTTACTGCGGCGTGATGTTCGACGCTTGCAGACCCTTCGGGCCGCGCTTCACTTCGAAGCTGACCTTCTGGCCTTCGGCCAGGGTCTTGAAACCCGTGCCGCGAATTTCGGAGAAATGGGCGAACAGATCGTCGCCGCCGTTGTCCGGGGAAATGAAACCAAAGCCCTTGGTTTCGTTGAACCACTTGACGGTACCGGTATCCACAAATACTTCCTTAATACGAATAATTGAACATGCGCCCGTGACGGGCACAGAAAGAATCAAAGAGGGAGAGACCAACGACTGCCGCACGGAGTGCGGCCAATGATGAGCAATCGAACTTCTTGAAGACTTCGGTCACGGACACTACGCGGTAGCGGCCGTTCCGTCAAGCCCTTTCGGTGCGACGCGCACGCACGGGCGACGCGCGCGCCTTATGTGGCGGGGGTTGCCGGCCGACGGAACAGTTTTCGATACGCCCCCGATTTTAGGCCGGCCCGCCGGTTTTTACTGCGGCTCGAACACGTGATGCAGCACCGGCGGCTCGGCGCCGTCGCGAATCCGCATTTCAAATGCCTTACGCAAGACGCTCGTCGGCCGCACGTCGGCCACGTCCAGATAGAACTGCGAATACCAGTCGCGCATCTGGTACAGCGGGCCGTCGCCTTCGCACAGCAGCGGGTTGTCGATCCGCGTCTTGCTGTGCCAGATGTCGACGTCCTCGTAGAACGCGCGCTGCGCTTCCTTCACGTAAGCGTTCGCGATCTCCAGGTTCTGCTCGTCGGTGAGCCCGGCTACCTTCTTCACGATCACGCCGTAACGCAGCTCGAAGCTGTTCATGTCGATCGGCACGTGGCAGTTCAGCAGCACCGAATGGATCGGCTGCCCGTTGCTCTGCCCCGTCATCTGCGTGATGTGCACGGCCGGCCCGAAATACGTCGACAGCGCGGTCAGGCTGTCGCCGCCGAGCTTCTCGCTGCGGCCGACCATCAGCTGCGTCGCCTTGTGATCCTCGAACAGGTTCGCGAAATAGTCGATCGGCGCACGGTGCACGGTCGCGAAGTGCGCGACGTCGGAGATGTTGTCGACCAGTTCGCGGCAGTTGGCCTGGATCACCATCTTGTCGACGACCCAGTCCGACCACTCGTCGGAGAAACACACGTCGAGGCGCGGAATCGCGACGTCGGCCGGCGGTGCATTGCCTTCGGGGTCGTTCCACACGAACAGCAGGTTGTTTTCCTCGCAGGTCGGCCACGCGCCGATGCGCGCCTTCGGCGGAATCCGCTTGCAGTACGGGATCGATGCGCACTGCCCTTCGCCGCTCCACGCCCAGCCGTGGAACGGGCACACGAGGTTGTCGCCCTGGACCGTGCCGAGGCTCAGGTCGGCGCCCATGTGCGGGCAATACGCGTCGACGACGTTGACCTTGCCGGTCGAATCGGCGAACGCGGCCAGCTTGCGGCCGAACACGTTCAGCGTATGCGGCTTGCCGTCCTTGTAGTCGCGGGCGAGCCCGAGGCAGTGCCAGCCGCGCGCATAGCGCTGCGCGAGCGGCTGGGCTTCGATCTTGTAAGGGCGTGCGGACATGTGGGTTGACTCCTCTTTTGGCGAGCGCGCGGCGGCCGGCCGCGCGCGGGGGAAATGGGGGGTGCGCCGTTCAGCGCATCGGATTGCCGTGTTCGAGCGCGCGCGCCGGCTGCAGTTGCGGCGCGGCCGCCGGCGACGGCTGCGCCTGCTGCATGCGGCGCTCGGCACGCTCGACGCCGAGCCACGCGGCGAGCGCGGGCAGCAGGAACACCGCGCCGAACAGGTTCACGAGGAACATGAACGCGAGCAGCACGCCCATGTCGACCTGGAACTTCAGCGCGGAGAACGCCCACGTGCCGACGCCGATGAACATCGTGACGGCCGTGAACAGCGCCGCGGTGCCGCGCTGGCGCATCGCGTCGACAAACGCGTCCGGCAGCGTCGCGCCGTGGCGGAGGTCGTGTTGCAGGCGCTCGTACAGGTAGATCCCGTAGTCGACGCCGACGCCTACGCCGAGCGTGATCACCGGCAGCGTCGCGACCTTCAGCCCGATGCCGAGCCGCGCCATCACCGCATTGCACAGGATCGACACGAGCGTGAGCGGCACGACGATGCACAGCACCGCGCGCCACGAGCGGAACGTGACCGCGCACAGCAGCGCGATCGCACCGAAGATCGACAGCAGCATCGCGATCTCCGCGTCGCCGACGGCCTCGTTGGTCGCGGCCATCACGCCGACGTTGCCGCCCGCGAGCCGGAACGCGACGTTCGGCGTCGGGTTCTCGGCCGCGAAGCGCTTGATCTCGTCGACGATGTGCGCGATGGTCGTGCCCTCGTGGTTCTTCGTGTAGATCAGCACCTGGATCGCCTTGCAGTTCGCGGTGTTCATCCCGTTGTCGGGGTCGAACGCGTTGGAGCCCTGCGTGAGCCCGTCGCTGGAGCGCGGCAGCGCGGCCCAGCGCGGATTGCCTTCGTTGAACGCGGCGATGAACACCTTGCCCTGCGACGACACGCTCGTCACCGACTGCACGCCGGCCACGCCGCGCATGTTCATCTCGAACTTCTCGATCGCGCTCATCACCGGGTAATGCAGGCACGCGTCGTCGAATCCGGTCGTCTCGACGATCACCGACAGCACGTCCACGCCGATGTTGTACTGGTGCGTGATCGCCGCGTTGTCGATGTTGTAGCGCGAGTTCGTGCGCAGCTCCGGCGCGCCGGTGCCGATGTCGCCGATCTCCAGCTTGCGCGATTCGAGCGTGCCGTACGCGAGCAGCGCGAGCGCCACCGCGAACACGCCGAGCGCGGGCGCCGGCCGCGCGAACACCGCGAAGCGCGACCACCTCCCGCTGCCGCCGGCCGCCGCCGTGCGTTGCGCACGCGCCAGCGTGCCGCGTTCGAGGCGCGTGTACGACAGCAGGATCGGCAGGAACACCTTGTTCGTCACGATCATCAGCAGCACGCCGAGGCATGCGGTGATGCCGAGCTCGCGCACGATGTCAATTTTGATCCGCATGATCACCATGAAGCCGAGCGCGTTGGTCAGCAGCGCGACGGTGCCCGGCACGAACAGCTTGCGGAATGCGTCGCGCGCGGCGTCGACCGACGACGCGCCGCGCACCAGCGCCTGCTTCCATGCGTTGGTCATCTGCACTGCGTGCGACACGCCGATCGAGAAGATCAGGAACGGCACGAGGATCGACATCGGGTCGATGCCGAGCCCGAGCAGCGGCAACGCGCCGAGCAGCCACACGACCGGCAGCAGCGCGACGACGAGCGCCAGCACGGTGGTCTTCAGCGAGCGCGTGTAGGCGAACAGCAGCGCGGCCGTGACGAGGAACGCGAGCGCGAAGAACGCCATCACGCCCGCGATGCCGCTCTCGACGTCGCCGACCAGCTTCGCGAAGCCGATGACGTTCACGTCGATGCCCTGCTTCGCGTACCGCGCACGGATCTCCTCGAGCTGGCGCGCGACCGCGCTGTAGTCGAGCCGCTTGCCGGTCGCGGGATCGGTCTCGCGCAGCTCGGCGCGGATCAGCGCCGACTTCAGGTCGTTGCCGACGAGGCGGCCGATCTGCCCGGAACGCGCGACGTTGCGGCGCACCTTCGCGAGATCGTCGGGGTTCGCGCTCGAGAACTGGCCGGGCACGACCACGTCGCCGCGAAAGCCGGCCTCGGTCACCTCGGTGTAGTGGACGTTCGGCGTGAACAGCGAGAACACGCGCGAACGGTTCACGCCGGGGATGAAGAACACGTCGTCGGTCGCGTGGCGCAGCGCGTCCATGAACGTCTGGTTGTAGATGTCGCCGTCGCCCTTCCAGCGCAGGCTCACGAGGATCGTGTTCGCGCCGGGGAACGCGCCCGCATAGCGCTCGAACACCTGCATGTACGGGTGCTGCATCGGGATCATCTTGTTGAAGCCCGGATCGAGCTTCAGGCGCGTCGCGGAAAGCCCGAGCGCGAGCGTCACCGCGACGCAGAGCAGCATCAGCAGCCGGCGCCGGCAAATGATCGTGTTGGCGCAGCGCTCGACGAAGGTGGCGAGGCGCGACGCGGGAACGGCTTCAGGGGGGCGTGACAGGTCGTTCATGGGATTCTCTTGTCGGTGCGGACGATGCGAAACGAACGGAAGCAGGCGGCCAGGCCGCCGCGCATCAGGACGGCGACGCGGCGAGCGGCGCGACGCCGGCCTCGCCGCCGAGCAGCAGCGCGCCGTGGCCCATGTCGAGCACGGCCGCGAGGCTCTGCACGCCGCCGAGCTTGCGCACGTCGAACGTCAGCCCGCCGTCGCGCGACGCGACGATCGCGCCGCCCTGCCCGACCAGCACGAGTTCGCCGTCGGTAAGCTGGGTCGCGCCGAAGTACGACACCGGCACGTGGCTGTCGACATGCGTCCAGGTCGTGCCGCGATCGCTGCTGCGCACCACGTTGCCGCGCATCCCGTACGCGACCCAGTCGCCGTTCGCGAGCATCAGCGCGCCGAACAGCGAACCTGCATACGGCGACGGCAGCTTGTCCCACGTGGCGCCGTTGTCGGTCGAGCGCAGCAGCGTGCCGCTCTCGCCCGCGATCAGCAGGTTGCCGTGGCCGTCGCCGACGATCGCGTTCAGGTGACGGTCGCCTGCGGGCGTCTTGACCGCCTGCCAGTTGACGCCGGCGTCGTCCGAGCGCAGCAGCTGGCCGAAACTGCCGGCCGCGAACAGCGGGCCGTCCGCGGTACCCCACACGGACAGCAGCGGATCGGAATGTTCGTGGTCCATGTGCACCTCGCGCCAGCGCACGCCCGCGTCGTCGCTGCGAAGGATCCGGCCGTCGTGGCCGACCGCGATCCCGAGCGTCGGCGTGATGAAGCGCACCTGCGTGAGCGTCGACGCCTGGTCGGGCGTGACCGACGCCGGCCGCCAGTGGCCGCCCGTGTCGTCGCTCAGCAGGATCACGCCGCGTTCGCCGACCGCGACGATGCGCGTGCCGGCCCTCGCGAGGCCGTTGATCTGCAGCCGGTCCGCATGGATCGCGGTGACCGGGAACGCCGGCAGCGGGCGCGGCGAAAACGCGAACAGCGCGGCGCCGAGCACCAGCGCCGACATCGCGAGTCCGGGCAAAGTTCGTTTCATCGCTTGTCTCCTGTGTCTGCGTTCGACGGATGTTCGCGCCGAAGCGCCAACATCCGTCGCCTGCAAGTCTCCGGGCCGTCGGTCGTTGCCGCGGCCTCGAATCGTCCTGATGGGTGTGCGGCCGTCTCCGGCCGCCAAACCGCGTGCCGCTATGCGCCGACTTCGAACAGCGCGGCGGCACCCATCCCGCCGCCGATGCACATCGTCACGACCGCGTGCCGCACGCCGCGCCGCGCACCTTCGAGCAACGCGTGCATCGTCATCCGCGTGCCCGACATCCCGAACGGATGGCCGAGCGCGATCGCGCCGCCGTCCACGTTCAGCCGGTCGTCGGGAATGCCGAGCGTGTCGCGGCAATACAGCGCCTGGCACGCGAACGCCTCGTTCAACTCCCACAGCCCGATGTCGCCGACGGTCATCCCGAAGCGCTCCAGCAGCTTCGGGATTGCGAACACCGGGCCGATGCCCATTTCGTCCGGCTCGCAGCCGGCCACCGCGAGGCCGCGGAACGCACCGAGCGGCGTCAGCCCGCGACGCGTCGCCTCGCTGCGCGACATCACGACCACGGCTGCCGCGCCATCCGACAACTGCGACGCGTTGCCGGCCGTCACGAACTCGCCCTGCTCGACGATCTTGCCGCCGCTCCACGACGGCTTCAGCCCCGCGAGCCGCTCGGCCGTCGTGTCGGCGCGCACGCCTTCGTCGCGCGCTGCGCGCAGGTCTTCGTGGCCGGCCGGGTTGCCTTCCTTGTCGAACAGCGCGCGCCGCACGTCGAGCGGCGCGATTTCCGCGTCGAAGCGGCCGGCCGCCTGCGCTTGCGCGGTGCGCTGGTGGCTCTGCAGCGCGAATTCATCCTGTGCGGCGCGCGAGATGCCGTAGCGGCGCGACACGATCTCGGCCGTTTCCATCATCGCGATGTACGCGGCCGGCTGGTGGTCGAGCACGGCCTGCGAACGCGCGCGATACGCGTTCTTGTGCTTGTTCTGCGTGAGCGAGATCGACTCGACGCCGCCCGCGACGACGATCCGCGCGTCGCCCGCGCCGATGCTGCGCGCGGCGCTCGCGATCGACATCAGGCCCGACGAGCACATGCGGTCGATCGCCATGCCGGGTACCGACGCCGGCAGCCCGGCCGCCGCGGCCGACAGGCGGCCGATGTTGTAGCCCTGCGTGCCCTGCTGCGCGGCACAGCCGATCAGCACATCGTCGACGTCGGCCGGCGCGACGCCCGCGCGTTCGAGCGCCGCGCGCACGACGTGGCCGCCCAGCGCGGGCGCCTCGGTGTCGTTGAACATGCCGCGAAACGCCTTGCCGATCGGCGTGCGTGCGACGGAAACGATGACTGCGTCTTCCATGGACTGGCTCTCTGACTCTAGAAGTAATAGCGGCTGATGGTGTCGGCAACGCAGCCGGGCTTGCCTTCGCCTTCGATCTCGACGGTCACGCGAATCCACGCCTGCACGCCGCCGTCGAGCGGCTCGACGCGCAGCAGCTCGCCGACGCCACGCACGCGCGCGCCGACCTTCACCGGCGCGGGGAAACGGATCCTGTCGCAGCCGTAGTTGACGCCGAGCCGCGCGCCGTCGATGCGCACGATCTGCGGCAGGAAATGGTTGACGAGCGACAGCGTCAGGTAGCCGTGCGCGATGCACGCGCCGAACGGGCCGTCCTTCGCGCGCACCGGGTCGACGTGCACCCACTGGTGATCGCCGGTCGCATCGGCAAAGCCGTCGATGCGGAGCTGGTCGATCGCGAGCCACGCGCTCGCGCCGAGCATCTCGCCGACGGCCGCCGCGAGTTCGCCGGGATGCGCGAACACGCGGGGCGTCGCCTGCACGGGTTCGAGGGTCGTGTCCATCATGCGTGCTGGCTGCTGACCGACAGCACTTCGCCCGTCATGTACGACGCGTAATCGCTTGCAAGAAACACCATCACGTTCGCGACCTCCCAGACTTCGGCGGCGCGCCCGAAGGCTTCGCGCGACGCCAGTTGATTCAGCAAGTCGGCCGGCGCCGACTTCTTCAGAAAATCGTGCATCGCGATGCTCGGCGCGACCGCGTTGATGCGCACGCCGTACGGCGACGCTTCGAGCGCCGCGCAGCGCGTGAGCGCCATCACGCCCGCTTTCGCCGCCGCGTAGTGCGCCTGTTCCGCCTGCGCGCGCCAGCCGAGCACCGATGCGTTGTTGACGATCGCGCCGCGGCCTCGGGCCTGCATGTGCGGCAGCATCGCGCGCGTCATCCGGAACGTCCCGGTCAGGCTAATGTCGATCACGCGCGACCATTCGGCATCGTCCATATCGACGATGCGGGTCGACCCGCCGAGCCCGGCGTTGTTGATCAGCACGTCGACGCCGTCGAGCTTGTCCTGCGCATCGGCGACGAGCGCCTGCACGTCGGCCTCGACCGCGACGTTGCACAGGCGGCCGTAGACCTGTTGCAGCCCCGTTTCGGCGCGCAGCGTCTGAACCGCCTGTTCGAGGCGCTTTTCGTGGATGTCGGAGATGAACAGCGCGCGGCAGCCCTCCTCCGCGCAGCGGCGCGCAGCCGCGAAGCCGATGCCGGCGCCGGCGGCGGCCGTGATCAGCACCGATTTGCCGGCGAGCAGTTGATGGCCCGGTACATACGCCGGGGCCTTCTGGATCTGGGGTTCGGTCATGCGTTACCTCGGGGTTCCCTGGGCATGCCGAGCCCGCGCTCGGCCATGATGTTGAGCTGGATTTCGTTGGTGCCGGCGTAGATCGTGTCCGCACGGGAGAACAGGAATACGCGCTGCAGATGGGTGAGCTTTTCGTCGGCCGGATCGATCACGTTCGCGCGCGGCCCAAGCGCGTCCATCGCGAGCTGGCCGAGGTCGCGGTGCCAGTTCGACCAGTAGTACTTGTAGATCAGCGCCTCGCGGCGCAGCGGCGCGCCGGCACCGCCGTCTGCGTCGTCCGCGCCGGACAGCATCCGCAGCGCGTTGTAGCGCATCACGCGCAGCCCGGCCCACGCGCGGCCGATCCGCTGGCGCAGCACGGGGTCGCGGTCCGCGCCCGATTCGCGTGCGGCGTCGATCACCCATTCGAGCTCGCGGACGAACTGCATCTGCTGGCCGAGCGTCGACATCCCGCGCTCGAAGCCGAGCAGCGTCATCGCGATCCGCCAGCCGTCGCCCGGCGCGCCGACGAGGTCGCGTGCTGCCGCTCGCGCGCCGTCGAAGAACACTTCGTTGAATTCCGCGCCGCCGTTGAGCTGTTTGATCGGCCGAATCTCGATGCCCGGCTGGTCGAGCGGCATCAGCAGGAACGACAGCCCCTTGTTGCCCTTCGACGCCGGATCGGTGCGCGCCAGCACGAAGATCCAGTCGGAATCGTGCGCGAGCGACGTCCATACCTTCTGGCCATGCACGCGCCACGTGCCGTCCGCATCCTGTTCCGCACGCGTGCGCACGTTGGCCAGATCGGAACCCGCGCCCGGCTCCGAATACCCCTGGCACCAGAACTGCGTGCCGGCCAGGATGCCCGGCAGGAAGCGCGCGCGCTGGTCGTCGGTGCCGCAGGCAACGAGCGTCGGCCCGAGCAGCCCTTCGCCGATATGGCCCATCCGCCCGGGGCCGCCGGCACGCGCGTATTCCTCGTGAAAGATCACCTGCTCGGCGACCGAGAAGCCGCGTCCGCCGGCGTTGATCGGCCAGCCGAGCCCGGTCCAGCCGCCCTGCGCCAGTTCCCGTTCCCACGCCTTGCGCAGTTCGGGCCACGCTTCCTCGTCGCCGGGGCCGCCGCGATACTTCAGGCACGCGAATTCGCCGGTCAGGTGCGACTGCACCCAGTCGGCCACTTCGTGCCGCAATTGCTGTTCACGCGTTTCGCTGTTCATTGAAGGGCTCCTGCGCGCGCGGCGGATGGGCGGGCTGCCGCAACCGGCGCAACCGCAGCTGCGGGCGTGTCGTCGCGGTTCGCCGCGCCGCCGTCGATCGCATGGCATGCGATCCATTCGAGCAGTTGCGGCGTGCTGCCGAACTGCGCGCCCGACGCCTGCGCACGTTTGAAGTAGAGATGCGGGTCGTATTCCCACGTGAAGCCGACGCCGCCGTGCAACTGGATCGCTTCCTGTGCGCAGAACGCATACGCGTCGTTCGCGGCCACCTTCGCGGCCGCGATGTCGGCGCGCAGCGCGCCGCCCGGCGTTGCGCCGGCTTCCGCGTCCCATGCATGCGCGGCGCCGAGCACGGCCGAGCGCGCCGCTTCGATCAGCACCATCATCTGCGCGCAGCGATGCTTGACGGCCTGGAACGACGCGATCGCGCGGCCAAACTGCACGCGCTGGCTCGTGTAATCGAGCGTCAGGTCGAGGCACTGTTGCGCGCCGCCAAGCTGTTCGGCCGCCAGCGCGAGCGCCGCAAACCATGCGGTGCGTTCGAGCACCTGCGCCGCGTCGCGGCCCGCGATCAGCGCGTCGCGGCTCACGCGCACGTCGTCGAGCGCAATCCGTGCGAGCGGCCGCGTCGCGTCGAGCGTGTCGAGCGACGTCACCGCAACGCCGGCTGCGCCGACGGTCATGTCGATCGCGAACAGGCCGACCGACTGCCCTTCGTTCGCGATCCGCGCCGGAACCAACAGCAGGTCGGCGCGCGCACCGTCGAGCACTTGTGCTGCGACGCCGGACAACGCGAAACCAGCCGCGGTTTCTTCCGCGATGAACGGAAGCGGTCGCGTACTGGCCGGTGCGTCGAACGCGTCGCCGAAAGATGCGCCGAACGCATTGGCGCCTGGCCCGCCATATGGCCAACCGACCCGCGCGCCACTTGGCTCGCCGAACGGCCAGTCGAACGGCAGCGCGAGCGTCGCGCTGCACGCGCCTTCGGCGAGCTTCGCGAGCCAGCCGGTCGCCAGCGGCGTGTCGCAGCCGGCCAGCGCGGTCGCCGCGAGGCACGCGGTCGAAAAATACGGCACGCACGCGACACGCCGGCCGAGCTGTTCCATCAGCACCGTCTGTTCGACCGCGCCGAGCCCGAGCCCGCCCGCCGCCTCCGGCAGCGCGAGCGCGTTCCAGCCGAGCTCGCCCGCGAGCGCGGCCCACAGCGCATCGTCGCGGCCGGCCATCAGCTCGAACGCGCGGCGCACGTCGGCGGACGCGCTGCGCTCGGCAAGCACGTCGGCCGCCGCGTCACGGATCATCACCTGTTCGTCGGTGAGCGCCAGATCCATCGTCAGCTCCCGTACACGCGCTGCGCCGGTCGCGCACCGGCGAGCAGTTGCGCGACCGCCGGGCCGACCTCGGCCGCCGCCCAGCGCGCACCGCGATCGACGCTCGGGCCTGTGCGCCAGCCTTCGGCGACCGCGATCATCCCGCCCGCGACCTCGAACACCTGGCCCGTCACGTCGGCCGACAGTGCGCTGCCGAGCCACACGACCAGCGGCGCGACGTTGGCCGGATCGAAATAGTCGAAACCGCCGTCCTCGGGCTTCTTCATCATGTCGGCGAACACGCCTTCGGTCATCGACGTGCGCGCGGCCGGCGCGAGCGCGTTCACGCGCACGCCGTAGCGCTGCAGCTCGGCCGCCTGCATCAGCGTGAGCGCGGCGATCCCGGCCTTCGCCGCGCCGTAGTTCGACTGGCCGATCGAGCCTTGCAGCCCGGCGCCCGAACTCGTGTTGACGATCCGCGCGTCGACCGCGTGGCCGGCCTTCGCGGCATCGCGCCACACGCGCGCCAGCACGCTCGACAGGCAGAAGTGGCCGCGCAAGTGCACGCGCATCACGTCGTCCCAGTCCTGCTCGGTCATGCTCGTGAACATCTTGTCGCGGCAGATGCCCGCGTTGTTGACGAGCACGTGTACGTCGCCGAACGCTTCGCGTGCCGCATCGACGATCCGCTGCGCGGTGTCGACCTGCGTGATGTCGTCCGAATTCGCGAGCGCCCGCCCTCCACGCTGTGCGATCTCGTCGCACACGGCCTGCGCGGCGTCGTACCGGATGTCGTTGACGACGACCGCCGCGCCTTCGGCCGCGAACGCGAGCGCGTATTCGCGCCCGAGCCCGCCGCCCGCGCCGGTGATGATGACGGTGCGTCCGTTACAGATTCCCATGCTGGTGCCTCTTGGATCGTGAAAGTGACGCGCTCACAGGCGCTCGATGATCGTGACGTTCGCGAGACCGCCGCCTTCGCACATCGTCTGCAGCCCGTAGCGGCCGCCGGTGCGCTCCAGCTCGTGCAGCAGCGTCGTCATCAGCCGTGCGCCGGTCGCGCCGAGCGGATGGCCGAGCGCGATGCCGCCGCCGTTCGGGTTGGTCTTTTCGTGCGGAAAGCGCGTGTCGGCCAGCCAGGCCTGCGCGACCGACGCGAACGCCTCGTTCATCTCGACGACGTCGATCTGCGACCAGTCGAGCCCGCTCTTCGCGAGCGCGGCCTTCGTCGCCGGAATCGGCGCGGTCAGCATCCACAGCGGATCGTCGCCGAGCACGCTCAGGTGGTGAATCCGCGCGCGCGGCGTGAGGCCGTAGCGCTTCAGCGCATCCTCCGACACGATCAGCAGCGCGGCGGCCGCATCGCAGGTCTGGCTCGCGACGGCGGCCGTCAGCGAGCCGCCCGGCGTCAGCGGTTCGAGCGTCGCCATCTTTTCCAGCGACGTGTCGGGGCGCGGCGTCTCGTCGTGCATCACGCCTTCGAACGGCACGATTTCCCGCTTGAAATGGCCGGCCTCGATCGCCGCGACCGCGCGGCGGTGGCTTTCGAGCGCATAACGCTCCATCGCGTCGCGCGACAGGTTCCAGTGATCGGCGATCCGCTGCGCGGCGACGAACTGCGACACCGGCGCATCGCCGAAGCGCGCGCGCCAGCCGGCGCTGCCCGAGAACGGATCCGTGAAGCCGAGCGGCGCCGCGCAGGTCATCGCGGACGAGATCGGGATCTGCGTCATCGTCTGCACGCCACCGGCGACGACGACGTCCTGCACGCCGCTCATCACGGCCTGCGCAGCGAAGTGCACGGCCTGCTGCGACGAGCCGCACTGGCGGTCGACCGTCACGCCCGGCACCTGCAGCGGCAGCCCGGCCGCGAGCCAGCAGGTGCGCGCGATATTGCCCGCGAGCGGGCCGATCGTGTCGACGCAGCCGAACACCACGTCGTCGTATTCGTCGGCCGGAATCGCGTTGCGTTCGACGAGCGTCTTCAGCACGAAGCCGCCGAGGTCCGCCGCATGCACGTGCGCGAGCCCGCCCTTGCGGCGGCCGGTCGGCGTGCGCAGCGCGTCGACGATATAGGCTTGTTTCATCAGTTCAGTTCCTCGAGGTCGAAGGTCTGCGCGGGGCCGATCGGCAACGCGTCGCCGAGGATCGCGTCGGCCACGCGGGCCTTGTGGAACGCGCTGTCGCCCCAGCTGCCGGCGAGCGCCCAGATGCGCTTCATGAAGATCTGCAGGTCGAGCTCCCACGTGTAGCCGATCGCGCCGTGTACCTGCATCGAGTGGCGCGCGGCCAGTTGCGCGGCCGACGTCGCCGCGAGCTTCGCGTGCGACACGAACACGGCGCGCTGCGGGTGATCGTCGGCGATCGCCTGCGCAGCACGCGCGACCACCGGCCGCGCGAACTCGTAGCGGATCGCCACATCGGCGAGCAGATGCTTGAGCGCCTGGTACGAGCCGATCGCCTTGCCGAACTGCTTGCGCTGCGCGCTGTAGTCGATCGCGACGTCGAGCACGCGCTGCGTGAGGCCGAGCAATTGCGCGGCGACCGCGAACGCGCCGTGGTCGAGCGCACGATCCAGCAGCGGCGCGGCCTCGGCGGCGCCCGCGATGCGCGTGGCCGGCGACGGCTCCCAGTCGAGCGTGAACAGGCGCCGCGACGGATCGACGCTGTCCACCGCGCGCCACGCGCACTGCGCGGGATCGACGCGATGCAGCTCGCCGCGGTGTTCGCACAGCAGCGTTTGCGCGACGTGCACGTCGGCCGCATACGGGTTCACCGGATGCACGAGCGCGACGCGCGCGCGCCCTTCGGCGATGTCGCGCAGCAGCGCGTCGCGCCAGTCGCTCGCCGGCAGCCGCGCGAGCACGCCGGCCGACACGAGCGCCGTGTCGAGCAGCGGCTCGGGGCTGCCGAAATAGCCGTAGGTCTGCGCGAGCAGCGCCCATTCCGCTTCGGTCAGCCCGAGCCCGCCGTGCGCGTCGGGCACCGACACGGCGGTCAGCCCCTGCGACGCGAACAGCGCCCAGAGTGCGTCCGAGCGCCCGGTCGGCGTCGCCCAGAGCTCGCGGATCAGCTCGGGCGTCATCTCGGTCATCAGCAGGCGCTTCACGCTGTCCGCGAGCGCTTCCTGGTCTTCATCGAATACGAAATCCATACGATGTCCGTTCAGTGAGGAGGTCGCCGGCGCCGTTACGCGCGCGGCATGCCGAGCATCCGTTCGGCGACGATGTTGCGCTGGATCTCGTTGGTGCCCGCGTAGATCGTGCCGGCCTGCGCGAACAGGAAGCCGTCGAGCCAGTGGCCGAGCGTCGCGTGCTGCGCGGGAGTCTGCGGGACGACCTCGCCGTGCGCGCCGAGGATGTCGAGCGCGGTCTGGTGCATGCGCAGGTCGAGCTCCGACCAGAACACCTTGTTGGTGCTCGACTCCGCGCCGATGTGGCCGCCCTTCAGCAGCCGGCTCGCGGTCGCGTAGGTCGACAGCGCATACGCCTGCGCATCCATCCACGCCGACACCACGCGCTCGCGCAGCGTCGGATCGCGGTCCGCGCTGTCGCGATGCGCGAGATACAGGTCGCGCAACGCCTGCGCGGTGCGCTGGAACCGCGCGGGCGAACGCAACATCAGCCCGCGCTCGAAACCGGCCGTCGCCATCGCGACCTGCCAGCCCGCGCCTTCGGCCGCGAGCCGGTTCTCGACCGGCACGCGCACGTCGTCGAAGAAGATTTCCGCGAAGCCCGTCTGCCCGTTGAGCTGCCGGATCGGCCGCACCGTGATGCCCGGCGCGGACAGCGGCACCATCAGGAACGTGAGCCCGTGGTGGCGCGACGATTCGGGATCGCTGCGGAACAGCCCGAACAGCCAGTCGGCCCACACCGCGCGGGTCGACCAGATCTTCTGGCCGTTCAGCACGTACTCGTCGCCGATGCGGGTCGCCGTCGTGCGGATCGCGGCCATGTCCGAGCCCGCGTTCGGCTCCGACCAGCCCTGCGCCCACACGTGCTCGCCGGCCGCCATCGCGGGCAGGAAGCGCGCCTTCTGCTCCGCGGTGCCGAAATCCATCAGCGTCGGGCCGAGCAGGAAGATGCCGTTCTGGTTCACGCGCATCGGTGCATCGGCGCGCCAGTACTCTTCCTCGAAGATCAGCCACTCGATCAGGTCGCAGCCGCGCCCGCCCAGCTCGCGCGGCCACGTGACCATGCTCCAGCGGCCCGAGTGCAGCGTGCGCTCCCATTCGCGGTGCGCGGCGAAGCCTGCCTCGGTATCGAAGCTCGGCAGACGCTCGCGCGGCACGTGCGCGGCGAGCCATGCGCGGATTTCCGCGCGGAACGCCTGCTGTTGCGGCGTGTAGGTCAGGTTCATGCGCGTGCCTCCTCGGCGGTTGCCTGCGCGTCGAAACGCGCGTCGCGCTTCTCGACGAACGCGGCGCGCGCTTCGGTCGAATCGTTCGTCATGTACGCCTGCAGCGTGAAGCCTTGCTCCCAGCGGTATTTGTCCTCGAGATCGCCGTCCTCGACGCCGTTCAGCGCCTCCTTCGCGAGCCGCACCATCGCCGGGCTCTTGTCCGCGATCTTGCGGGCGATTGCGAGCGCGGCGTCGCGCAGCGCGTCGCGTGCAACGACCTGCTCGACCGCGCCGAGCCGGTACGCTTCGGCCGCGTCGATCATCTCGCCGGTGAAATACATCGTGCGCACCTTCTGCACGCCGAACAGTCGCTGCAGGTGCGCCCCGCCGCCCATCGCGCCGCGGTCGATCTCGGGCACGCCGAAGCGCGCGCAATCCGCCGCGACGACGATGTCCGCCGCGCCGCAGATGCCGATCCCGCCGCCGAGCACGAACCCGTGCACGGCCGCGATCACCGGCTTCGGATTGCGGTGCACCGCGCGGAACGTCTCGTAGTTGCCCGCGTTGACCGCCACGATCCGCTCCGGATGCGCGGCCAGTTCCTTGATGTCGACGCCCGCGCAGAAGCCGCGGCCTTCGCCGCGCACGACGATCACGCGCACGTCGTCGTCCTCGCCGAGCGCGTCGAGCGCGCGGGAGAGCGCATGCCAGCCCTGCGCGTCGAGCGCGTTCACGGGCGGATGGGCGATCACCAGTTCGGCGATGCCGTCTGCGCGGTCGATCCGGAACGGCATCGCGCCGGCCGGGTGATTGGATGCTGTCATCTCCATTGCCTCCCTGTGATGTTTTTCACGCGGCCTGCGCCGCTGCCGCGCCGCGCAGCGCGGCCAGTGCGTCGAGCCGCTCGCCGGCTTCCGCGACGATTCGCGCGATCAGCACGTCGCACGATTCGATCGCGCCGATCATCGCCGCCGCCTGGCCGCTCGGCAGCACGCCCTCGTCGGGGCGGCCCTCGACGATCGCGCGCTGGATCAGGAACGGCGCGTTCGCGGCCATCAGCGTCTGGCTTGCCGTGTAGTCGTGCGAACGCAGCGCCTTGATCGCGAGGCCGAGCATGTCGCTCGTGCGCAGCCCGTTCTGGCGCCGCCACGCTTCGGCCGTCTTCAGCGCGAACAGCGTGCGGCGCAGCGGGCCGAAGCGTTCGAGCTTCAGCAGATACGGGTTGTCGATCATGCGTTGCGGCAGTCCGTCGAGCGCGTCCGACACGCGGATGCGCGCCGGGTCGCCGACCGCGACGTAGCGGTCGAGCGTCTCGCGCGGCACCGGCGATTCGGCGCTCATCAGGAAGCGCGTGCCCATCGCGATGCCGGCCGCACCGTACGCGAGCGCGGCGGCCAGGCCGCGCCCGTCGAAGAACCCGCCGGCCGCGACGACCGGCACCCGCACCGCGTCGAGCACCTTCGGCAGCAGCAGCGTGGTCGGCACCGAGCCCGTGTGGCCGCCGCCTTCCGCGCCCTGCACCGTCACGATGTCCGCACCGAGTTCGACCGCCTTCGCCGCATGCTTCGGCGCACCGACGGTCGGCATGCAGACGATGCCGGCATCCTTGAAGCGGCGGATCGTCTTCGCATCGGGCCCGCGGCCGTAGCTCACTGCGCGCAGCCGGTGCTCGATCGCGAGATCGACCACCTGCGCCGCGTTCTTCTGGAACATGTGGAAGTTGATGCCGAACGGCTGGTCCGTCAGCGACTTCACCTTCAGGATCTCGGCCTCGACCTGATCCGGTTCGAGCGTCGCGCCGGCCAGGAAGCCGAAACCGCCCGCATTGGAGGTGGCCGCGACGAGCCGCGCGTCGGCGACCCAGCCCATCGCGGTCTGCACGATCGGGTAGCGGCAGCCGAGCAGGTCGCAGAGCGGCGTATGGAGCGGGCCAGGAAGGGTCGTGCTCATGCTGCGGCTCCATTGACGGCGGCTTGCTTGGGCGCCTCGGGCATCGGCTCGCTCGTCGTGCCAGCGCCGTCGACGCCCGCAGAATCCGCGGCGCGATTGACCGCGCCCGCCGCCGAGGCAGGCGACGGCGCGCGCTGCGAACTGGCCATGCTGCGCGCGTCGTAGCCGCCGAGGCGGTCGCCGCTGACGAGCTCGTTGTGCGCATGCGCAAAGTGATGCCATGCGAACGCCGCGTCCATCGCCGCGCGCTTGCCCTGCAGCTCCTCGACGTGGTTCAGCGCCTGCTTGGTCAGCGTGAGCCCGAGGCGCGGCATCGTCGCGATCTTCGCGGCGATCGCGTAGGTCGCGTCGCGCAGCCGCTCGCGCGGCACCACGCGGTTGACCATCCCCATCTGGTACGCGCGCTCGGCCGGCATCCGTTCGCCGAGGAACAGGAATTCCTTCGCGATGCGCGGGTTCAGCTCGTACGCATGCGCGAAATACTCGACGCCCGGGATCCCCATCCGTACGACCGGATCCGCGAAGAACGCATCCTCCGACGCGACGATCAGGTCGCACACCCACGCGAGCATCAGCCCGCCTGCGATGCATGCGCCCTGCACCATCGCGATCGTCGGCTTCGGCAGGTCGCGCCAGCGCCGGCACATCCCGAGGTACACCTCCTGCTCGCGCGCATAGAGGAATTCGCCGCCTTCCTTGTCGACGTGGTCGTACCACAGCGACGCGCGCTCGAACGACTCGTGGATGTCGCGACCCGGCGTGCCGATGTCGTGCCCCGCCGAGAAATGCTTGCCGGCGCCCGCGAGCACGATCGCCTTCACCGCGTCGTCGTGCGCCGCGCGCCGGAACGCCGCGTCGAGCGCATACGTCATCTTCGAGTTCTGCGCGTTGTGATACTCGGGGCGGTTCATCGTGATCGTCGCGATGCCGTCCTCGACCGCGTAGTCGACGACACCGTCGCCGAACGTCACCTGGGTCGCTTCCATGTCGGGCCTCATCCCCGGCGCGGCGCCGGATTGTTACGCACGATCGTCGCGCGCAGGTTGTGCGGATCGAGCGCGCGGACGATGCGCAGGTCTTCCGCGTTCGGTGCGGCCGTCGTGCCGAGTTCCGGATGCGCGATCAGCGGGAAGCCCGTCGCGTCCTGCACCTCGTCGAAGCTCACGCCCGGATGCAGCGAGCGCACGCGGATCGCGTGGTCGGGCCCGCCGAAATCCATCACGCACAAGTCGGTGACGATGCTGCGCAGGTCGACGAAGGTCTTCATCCCGGGCAGCCGGCGCGCCGGGTTGTAGCCGACTGTGCACACCATGTCGACTTCGCCCGCGACGAACGTGCGCTTGCCGTGGCCGCTGACGAAGAACGAGTTCGCGTGGTTCGTCGAATTGCCGGGGAAGCCGCGTGCGCCGAGCAGTTGGGTCTTCGGATGCGCGTAGTCGTCGCCGAGCCACGAGATGTTGGCCTGGCCGAAGCGGTCGATCTGCGTCGGCATCACGAGCGCATGGCGGCGGCCGTGCCACAGGCAGTCGAACACGCGTTCGTAGGTCATCCAGCCGCTCGCCTTCACGCGATAGCCGTCGGGGCGCGGCCCGAGCGGCACCGGCTCCTCGACGAGATACGCCTCGCCGTCGGTCAGCATCAGCCCGTTGTTGTACGCGAGCCGCGCGAGGCCGGCCGCGAGCCGCGGGCCCGTGCCGATGCCGGTCGCCAGCACTTCGCCGTCGTCGCGCCAGAGTCGCGCGGACGCGACGATCATCAGTTCCGCGAGGGAATGGTCGAGAGATTCGCTCACAGGCGCTCCTTTACAGAATCGGCAACGGCAGCGTCGTCACATGCGACAGGCCGCCGACGCCTTCGAGGTACTGGCGTTCGTCCTGGCCGACCACGTCGCGCAGGTACGCCTCCGTTTTCACGTCGTCTTCCGCGCTGGCGCAGTACGCGCGCAGGTGCGGCAGGTCCCAGCCGTAGGCCGGCCCGCACGACGTCGGGTGCGCGCCGCCCGGCGCGTGCACGACGCCCGTGACGAGCGAACGCTCGAACGGGTTGCGTTTCGCGGCGTCGAGGTCTTCTGTCGCGATCGATGCGTCGACCTGTTCCGCCGACACGTAGCAGCGCTGCGCGGCACGCGCCATCCATGCATCGAAGAACGGATCGGGGCCATCGATGCGCGTGTTGCCCATCCGGTCGGCCGCGTTCACGTGCAGTAGCGCGGCGTCGAGTTCGATCGCCGGCATCGCCAGCAGCGTCTCGCCGTCGTCGTACGGCGAGCTCACCGTGCGCAGTTGCGGCGCGTGATCGAGCAGCGCGGTGCCGAGGCCGGCGCGCGTCGGCAGGAACGGCAGGCGCGCGGCGGCCGCGCGCAGGCCGAGCTGCAGCATCCCTTCGTCGAGTTCGAGCACGTCGATGCGACCCTGCTCGCGCGCCCGACGGAAATGCGGTTCGAGCGGAATCACGTCGAGCGACACGAAGCCGAACACCACCTTGCGGACCTTGCCCGCCGCGCAAAGCAAGCCGACATCGGCGCCGCCGTACGCGACGATCGTCAGGTCCTTCAGGTTCGAGCGCGCGATTTCGCGCACCAGCGCCATCGGCTTGCGCCGCGGCCCCCATCCGCCGATGCCGATCGTCATGCCGTCGGCGAGTTGCGCGATCACGTCGCGCGCGGACATCGTCTTGTCGAGAGGTTTCATCGTCATCGTGCTGGCTTACCGGTATCCGATGCTGAAGTCGTGGCCCCACTGGCTCACCTTGGTGGCCTCGAATACCGCGTGCTTCGACCAGTCGACCGTGAGGCCGCCGAAGCCGTATTCGAGATCGAAGCCGCCGGGGGTCTTCATGTAGAAAGAGATCATCTGGTCGTTGCAGTGCCGGCCGAGCGTCGCCGACATCTTCACGTCGTGCGCGGCGACGCGATCCAGCGCGCGGCCGACTTCGTCCATCGAGTCGACTTCGGCCATCACGTGCACGCAGCCCGACGGCACGGCCAGCTCGAACAGCGCGAGGCTGTGATGGCGTGCGTTGCGGCAATGCATGAAGTGGATGCGTTTTTCGGGTTCGGCCGGATCGGGCGTGAACTTCACGCGATAGATGTCGGACAGTTCGAAGCCGAGCACGCCACGTACGAACGCGTCGGTCGCATCGAACTGCGGCGCAGGCAACACCGCGTGGCCGAGCCCCATGTCGCCGGTGACGAAATGCGCGACGCCCAGCGGCGACACGAAGCGACGGAAGTCGCAGCGCGCGCCCCAGTACAGTTCGTGGCGGTTACCGGACGGGTCGGTGCACCACGCCATCGCCTGCACACGGCGCAGCGCGGCTTCGGCGGGCGTCGCGCGGATCGGCTCGACGCCCGCGCGCTGCAGCGCCGCAAACGCAGCGTCGAACGCGGCGCCGTCGGGCAATTCCCAGCCAGACGCGAAATAGCGGTCGGTCGAGCCGGGAACGATCACGTAGCGGAAATCGCGCTCGTCCATCTTCAGGTACAGCGCGCCGTCGGGCGCATCGAGCGCTTGCATGCCCAGCACGTCTTCCGCGTAGCGGCGCCACGCATCGACGCGCGTCGCCTCGACGACGACATAGCCAAGCGCACGGACATCGATCATGTCGGCCTCCTCCTGGTTCAGAATCCGTTGTTCGTGAAAGGATTCTGGCCGGTCGGGGGTGGTGTTACATCGTCTGTTGGGACGAGAGGACGGACAGGAAAAGGCGGGGGTTGCGGTGCGGGGTGTGTGCCGGAGGGGGATTCGTCGGCAGCGGGTGTAATACGCCGGTCGTGTCGCGCACGCTCACGGGAGCCGGTGTGGCGCCTGAGCCGGTTCGCCAGCCGCCGCCCGAATCGTCTTCGCGCGACGGCTGACCGCCGCGGCCACGCTAGTCGAACGGGTTCAGCAGCCGGACGCCGGTGCGAGCGAAATCGTCGACATTGCGCGTGACGACCGTGAGATCGTTGATCAGCGCGGTGGCCGCAATCAGTTTGTCGAGTTCGTGCGCCGGATCGGGCACGCGCAAATGCCCCCACATCTGGCTGATCTCGATATCGACCGGCAGGATGTTCGGCGCATAGCCCGACAGGATCGTCGCCATCCATGCTTCGAGCGCCGACGCCTGAGGGTAATCGCCGCGATGACGGATCAGGTCGACGCCGCGCCGAAGCTCGGCCACCGTCACCACGGACAGGTAAAGCGGGCTCGCATCGGCCTCGGCCTGCCTGAAGAACGCCCGCACGCCGCGGTTGGTTCGCTTGCCCTTCCTGATTTCGCTGATGACGTTCGTATCAATCAAAAACACGCCTGACCTCGCCGGAATCCTGAACACGTTGGAAATCCGCGTCTTCGCCAACATCGGGCATGCTCATCAGCACTTGCGCAAATGTCCTTCGCTTCGGCCGGCCGAGCGCATCGGCCAGAATGGCCCGATGTTCGGCCTCGGCACTCCTGCCATTTGCCGCAGCCTGCTCGCGCAGGCTCTGAACGATACTGTCATCCACGTTACGCACCAGAAGATTTGCCATAGATCCCTCCATCCAGGTTTGCTATCAATGATAGCGCCATGACGGTGAATTGCAAGCATTGCTATCATCGTCATGCATGAACGGAAGACGGTGGTTGGCGTCGGCGAACGGCGGCAGCCGGCATGAATCTCTCCAGCTTCCGCCGCTCGCCCGACACGTCGAACTACTGCCCCCAAGGTACGGCGGATCGGAACGACGGAAAAGACGGCTGAATGGCTATGCGTTGATGGACGGGCTGCGCCTCCACGCGCAGTCCCGCCCGGAGCGGCTTCATTCACCGCCGCCGGGTCGATCACGCAACGCAGCCCCCACCCATCCGGCCAGGCGTTCCGGATCGCAGGCAGTCGTCGCCACGCCCTTATCGGCAAATATCGGCAATGCCCCGGTCCGCACGCACAACGGCAACCCGGCCGATCAGAACCGATACGAAATCCCGATCTGCAAGACCGGGTACCACCGATAGCGCGACATCACCCGCCGCAGTTCGTCGAGCCCGCTCGCGACGAGGATCTGGCTCTTCACCGGCCCGGCCGCGGCCGCCAGCTCCGGCGACAGCGTGTACGAACATCTCGGAATCCCGTACGCGACGCCGATATCGGCGACGAATCCCAGCCCTTTCGACGCCGGCCGATGCCCGTAGCCGATCCCGACATACGGCATTACGGTCGGATAGCGCGCGTCCGCGACCGCATACATCCCCGGCAACGCCGGATAGCGCTTGCCGCCGAACACGTAAGTACCGTTGGTCGGCACCGATACGCCGCGGAGTTCATCGTCGTTGAAACGCAGCCCGATCGTCGCGCGGAAGCCGCTGCCCCGCCACGGGAAGATATCCCCGTACAAGCCTCCCTGGCGCAGCTTCAGGTCGTCCTGATAGCGATTGCCGGCCACCGTGAAGTCATGCGAAAGATCGATCGCATTGAAATCCGCATGGGCACCCAGCATCGAATTGAAGCTCACGGCCGCACCGATGCCGACGCCCTGCGTGCCGCCCTGCAGGTAGATCTCCTGCGCGTGCGCACTCGCGACGAACATCACCGCGACCGCTGCCCATTGGTTCGCTGTCGTTCTCACGGGCGCCTCCCCCGACATGTGCCGGGCGCGCCGCCCCGACGCACGCGGCTTCCGTCGCGATGCGCAGTGCGAACCCCGGCACGACACCTTGCAAGCAAGCTTGTTGTTCGACGGACCGGGAGCGCGTTGCCCCGTGCGCATGACCGATACGACACGCGCGGCGCATGCGCCGCAACACGCGGCGCCCGCGACCCGATCCGATTCCCCGTTTCTATCGATGTCGTTGCATGCCGCCGATGCGCTCATCGTTCTGGCGAAATTCGTTTGCGCCAGCGGCACCGGGTCAACCGCAAAGCGCGTGCCATGCGGCGCAAACCGAAGCGGGAAAAGCGTGACCGCCACGCACGGGCGGTCACGCGGGGCGCAATCGGGAGGAAATGTTTCAGGAACGTATCCGTATTCGTCGGAACACGCCGGAACACGCCGGAACACGCGATTCGATCTATCGCGCATCGAGATCGGAATGCATGCCGAACGAGGCTGGGCAGCCGTCAGCGCATGCGAGTCGTCGTTGCGGTCAATCGAGCAAGGCGAAATACACTGAAGAAACGTTGCAGAAGTGTGACCTCGCGCCTGGCGCACGCGATGCCGATACGCAATCGTGCGCGACGAGGCAGGGTGAATACCGATGCGTGCGCACGCATCTTGTCCGTGTCACGCAAGGAAGCGATACGCGAGCCGATCGGCATATCGGCCAGCGTCGTCGATGCTCTGAAGAGGGGAGAAAGGTGGGCAATGTCAGCGCCCGGGACAACCGACACGCAAGCGCGGCCGCCCGAACGTGCTTTAGCACTCCGCTACAACCCGTAGCCGCCCGACACATTCAACTGCTGCCCCGTCACGTAATCCGCCCGGTCCGACGCCAGAAACACCGCCGCCCGCCCGACGTCGTGCGCCTTCCCCCAACGCTTGAGCGCAAGCATCTTCCGCGTCTCGTCGATCCACGCCTGGTCGAACTGCCCCTGTTCGAGCAGCACCGGAAACATCCCGGCCTCGATCACGCCGACCAGGATCGAATTCGCGCGAATGTTGTAACGCCCCTCCTCGCGCGCAAGCCCCTTGACCAGTGCCTCGTTCGCCGCCTTCGGCGCGACCGACAGCCCGTCGCGATCGGGCCAGCGCAGATGCCCGGCCGAACCGAGCGTCACGAACGACCCGCCGCCCGACGCACGGAAATGCGGCAGCGCGGCTTTCGCCGCGACGAAGAAACCGATCGTCTCGACCTCGATCGCGCGGCGCCAGTCGTCGTGCGTCATGTCGCCGATATGGCGCTGGTTCACGAACGGCCCGGCCGCCCAGACAACCGTATGCACGCGGCCATGCGCAGCGATCGCGGCCGCAAGCGCGGCGTCGACCTGCGCGGGATCGGTCACGTCCACGCAGTGCGTGGTGGCCGCCACACCTTCGCCGCGAATGTCGCGCGCGACGCGTTCGGCCACGTCGGCCTTGCTGCGGTAGCCCACCGCGACCGGCACGCCGGCGCGCGCAAACTCGAGCGCAACGCCCTGCCCGATCCCGCCGCTGCCGCCGAACACCAGCACCGCGCCCTGCGGAAATCCGTTGTCGTTCATGTGTTGTTCCCGTTCGTTTATCGCGGCGGCGCTCAGGCCGCCGTTTCGGTCCCCGCGCGCAGCCGGTACTTCAGCACCTTCCCCGCCGCGCTCGTCGGCAGTTGCTCGACGAACGTGAAATGCCGCGGCACCTTGTAGTTCGCCATGTTGCGACGCGCCCAGTCGTTCAGCTCGTCGGCGTCGGCGTGCGCGCCCGGCCGCAGCACGACATACGCGTGCCCGACCTCGCCGAGCCGCGTATCGGGCACGCCGACCAGCGCGACCTGCGCGATCGCCGGGTGCGCGGCGAGCAGCCGCTCGATCTCCGCCGGATAGCAGTTGAAGCCGCCGACGATGAACATGTCCTTGATGCGATCGGTGATCTTCAGGTTGCCGTTCGCATCGACGCAGCCGAGATCGCCCGTATGCAGCCAGCCTTCCGCATCGACGGTTTCGCGCGTCGCGTCCGGCTGGTTGAAATAGCCGCGCATCACGTTGTAGCCGCGCACCCAGATCTCGCCGGTCTCGTCCGGCCCGAGCGGCGCGCCGCCCGGCCCCGCAATACGCAGCTCGACATCCGGCATCGGCCGGCCCGACGTACAGGCGACGGTCTCCGCATCGTCGCCGTGCCGGCACAGCGTCGCGAAGCCGCACGATTCGGTCAGCCCGTAGCCGGTCAGCACCGTCTCGAAGCCGAGCTCGGCGCGCATCCGCTCGATCAGGCTCGGCGCGATCGCCGCCGCGCCCGTCACCGCGATCCGCAGCGACGACAGGTCGCGCGTCGCGCGATCGGGCGCGTCGAGCAGCGCGTAGTACAGCGTCGGCGGGCCGGGCAGCACCGACACGCGATCGTCGGCGATACGCCGCAGCACGTCGGCCGGCTGGAACACCAGATGCGGCAGCACGGTCGCGCCGCTCGACAACGCGGCGAGCCAGCCGGCCTTGTAGCCGAACGTGTGGAAGAACGGATTGACGATCAGGTAGCGGTCGTCGTGGCGCACGCCCGCGATCGCCGCCCACGCCTGCGCGGCGCGCAGGTTCTGGCCGTGCGCGGTCATCACGCCCTTCGGGCGGCCCGTCGTGCCGGACGTGAACATCAGGTCCATCACGGTGTCGGGCGTGACCTGCGCCTCGCGCTCGCGCACCGCGGCCAGCGGCACCGCCGCGCCGCGCGCGAGGAACGCGTTCCAGGTCTCGTCGCGCGCGCCGGGTGGCGCATCGCCGTCGAACACGACGACGCGCTCGAGCGTCGCGGCCCGGTGCGGCGCGAGCATCTCCGGATAGGATTCGCCGAGGAAGGTGCCGCAGCAGAACAGCAGCCGCGCGCCGCCGTCGTGCAGGATGCCGCCGACCTCCATCCCCTTCATCCGCGTATTGACCGGCACGAGGATCGCGCCGACGGTGTGGATCGCGAGCGCCGCGACGATCCATTGCGGCAGGTTCGGCGCCCAGACCGCGATGCGGTCGCCGGCATCGATGCCGCTCGCCAGCAGCGCGCGGGCCGCGTCGACGCGCGCCGCGTCGAGTTCCGCGTAGGTCAGCCGGCCATGCTCCGACTCGATCGCCGGATGCGCGCCGTGGCGCGCGGCAGCCCGCGCGATCAGCGCGGGCGTGGTCAGGATTTCATTGTCCATCGTCATAGGCATCAGGGTTGCCGTGCGCGCCGCCGGCGCGACGCGGCTCAGTCGGGAAACACCACGCGCAGCGCGTCGCTCGCGGGCCGCGCGCAACAGGCGAGCGTCCAGCCGGCTGCAATCTCGTCTTCATCGAGCACGTGGTTGCTGTCGAGCGCGACCTCGCCGCGCTCGATCCGGCACATGCACGCGCCGCATTGCCCCATCCGGCAGGAGTTCGGTGCCGGCACGCCCGCGCGCAGCATCGCGTCGAGCAGCGTTTCGCCGGGCGCGCTGTCGAATGCGAACGCATCGCCGTCGAGCACCGTCTCGATCGCCGCGCCTTCGCCGGACGCCGCCGTTGCCGCGACCGACGCCGCGGTATCGGCCTGCGCCGGCGCATCGGGCAGCGACGCGAACCGCTCGACATGCACGCGCGCACGCGGCAGCCCGAGGCCGAGCATCGCGGCCAGCGCGTTCTCCATGAACATCGCGGGCCCGCAGATGAACGTCTCCTGCTGGCTGAACGGCCGCGCGAGCTCCTCGAGATGGCGCTGCTGCGGGATGCCCTGCACGCTGTCGAGCCAGTGGATCACGCGCACGCGGCCCGGATGCCGCTGCGCGAGCTGCTGCAGTTCGTCGCGGAAAATCACCGAGCGTTCGTCGCGGTTCGCGTAGATCAGCGTCAGCATTCCCCGCCCGTGCACGAGCGCCGATTTCAGGATCGACAGCACGGGCGTGATGCCGCTGCCGCCCGCGAACAGCAGCAGGTCGCCGTCGAGCGTGCGCGGCGTGAACACGCCGGCCGGCGGCAGCACGTCGAGCGCGTCGCCCGCATGCACGCGGTCGCACAGCCAGTTCGACGCGCGGCCGTCGCGCACGCGCTTGACGGTGATCTTCGGCGCGGCGTCGATGCCCGGCGCGCTCGACAGCGAATAGCAGCGCGCGACGGTCGCGTCCGCGCACGGCACGTTCAGCGTTAGGAACTGCCCGGGCCGGTACGCGAATGCGTCGCGCAACGGGGCCGGTACGTCGAATACGAACGAGCACGCGTCGTCGCTTTCGGAAATCACTTCGGCAACGGTCAGCCGGTGGAAGCGCGAATCGCTCATGGCCGGCTCCTCATGCTGCGCCGGCGATGTGCCACGCGCTCACGCCGTGGCCTGCTTCACGCCCGGCGACGACCTGCGCTTCGTTCGACGCCAGTGCCGGCGCGACGCACGCGAACGCGTTCAGCACATGCGATGCCGCACTGCCGAGCGTACGCACGATCTCGCGCGCGGCCGACACGCCGGCATCGCGCCGGGCCTCGTCAACGTTCGCGGTGTTGCCGTTCAGTCTGCGTGTCATGGATCGTCTCTTGCGGATGCTGGAAAACCCGTGCGGCCGTCACGCGGCCACGCGGTTCGCGGGCGCGCCGGGCGTCGTATAGGCGCCGTCGAGATAGACGAGCGGATCGACGTCGCCGCTCATCAGCACCTCGCGGATGCGCCCGATGAACACCGTATGCGTGCCGTATTCGAAGCGGCCGTCCTGCTCGCACACGAGGCTCGCCTGCGAGTCGCGCAGATACGGCACGCCGTGCGGCGACGTGTGCCAGTCGCCGGTCGTGAAGCGCGCTTCGCCCTTCAGGCGGCCGCTGCAGTCGATCGCGATGCCTTCGTGGCGCGCCGACAGCACGTTCACGCAGAACGGCGCGCCCGCATCGAGCGGCGGATACAGCGACGCGGTGCGGTTGATGCAGATCAGCAGCGAAGGCGGATCGGTCGACAGCGAATCGACCGCCGTCGCGGACATCGAGTAGCGCCGGCCGTCGTGCGCGCTGCTGATGACCGTGACGGAGCGCGCGAGACGGCGCATCGCGAGCAGCATGTCGGTGCGCAGCGGATGGGTGGTGAGATCGCTCATCATTGGACTCCGTCAAGTTCAGTCGTGGAGGGCCGGGCTGGCCGGCCGCCGGCGTCGGCCGCCTGTGCGGCCAGGTGGTCGGCGGCGATGAAACCGAAGGTCATCGCCGGACCGAGCGTCGAGCCCGCGCCGGGGTAGCTCGCGCCCATCATCGATGCGCTGGTGTTGCCGATCGCATAGAGGCCGTCGATCGGCTCGCCGTCGGCGCGCAACACGCGGGCCAGCGCGTCGGTGACGAGCCCGCCCTTCGTGCCGATGTCGCCCGCGTCGATCCGCACCGCATAGAACGGCGCCAGGTCGACCGGCCCGAGGCACGGATTCGGCCGGTTCCGCGGATCGCCGTAGTACGTGTCGAACGCGTTGTCGCCCTTGCCGAACGCTTCGTCGACGCCGGTGACCGCGTAACGCGCCATGTCGCGCAGCGTGTCGCGCAGCCCGGCCGCATCGACGCCGATCCGCGCGGCCAGCGCGTCGATCGTGTCGGCCTTCACGAGCACGTCGCGGAACGCTTCGGGAATCCGCGCATCGGGCATCATCGACGCCGGCATGATCGGCCCGCACGGATACTTGCGGCGAAAGCGCGCGTCGAACACCATCCACGCCGGCACGCTCGCGCCGGTGCGCGCATGATCGCGATACATCGCCGGCACGAATTCGGAATACGGCGCGGCCTCGTTGACGAAGCGCTTGCCGAGGCGGTTGACGATCACGCAGCCCGGCAGGTTGCGTTCGACGAACAGCGCGCGCTGCTTCTCCTCGCCCGCGACGCCGACCGTCGGTGCGCCCCATACGTGCTCCATCAGCGCCAGCGCGCCGCCGAGCCGGTGGCCTTCGGCGATCGCGTCGCCGGTGTTGGACGGCGGCGTCGCGCTCCACTGCGCCTGCGTCGGCTGCGGCAGGTAGCGTTCGCGCATCGGCTGGTTGCGCTCGAAGCCGCCCGCGCCGAGGATCACGCCGCGCCGCGCGGCGATCGTCACGGGCTGCCCGAAACGCTGCGCGCGCACGCCCGTCACGCGGCCGTCCACATCGAGCAGGTCGCGCATCGGCGTGTCGAGCCACACGGGCACGTTGCGCTCGAGCAGCGCGCGGCGCAGCCCGCCGATCAGCGCGTTGCCGAGCGTCAGGCGCCGGTCGCGCCGCGTGCGGCGGCGCATGCCGAGATCGAGCCAGTAGCGGCCGAACTGCGCAATCGCGAGTCTCATGAAGCCGGGCCCGCGCGAGAACAGCGTGTGCGCCTCCTTCGACGTCACCGCCACGCGCCCGCCGATCAGCGTGCCGGGCGACGGCGGCCGCAGCCGGTCGAACTCGTCGCCGAGCAGCCCGCCGTCGAACGGCAGCGGATCGAGCGCGCGATAACCCGGCATCGCGCCCGGCACCTTCTGGTAATAGTCCGCGTACTTCGGCAGCGACTGGTATCTCACGGGCGTCTTCGATTCCAGGTAGCGCAGCATCTCCGGCGCCTGGTCGAGATACGCGTCGAGCTTGTCGGGCGTCGACGCGCCGGCCACGCACGCATCGATGTAGCGGCGTGCGGCCTCGCGCGTGTCGGTCGCGCCGAGCTCGGCGATATGGTGGTTGCACGGCACCCAGATGCCGCCGCCCGACACGGCCGACGTGCCGCCGTACAGTGCCGTCTTCTCGATCACGACGACGGACAGGCCACGGTCGGCCGCGCGGCACGCGGCGAGCAGCGCGCCCGCGCCCGAACCGACGACCACCACGTCGAACGCGTATTGCTGTGCTTGCGTGTCGTTCATCGCGGCCTCGTCAGATGAAGAAGTCCGTGTTCTCGCGGCCGAGCATCACGGCGCCGAGGTTCTGGCCGAAGCGGTCCACGTTGTTCGCGTAGTGCGCGCGGGCCGCATGCAGGTCGAGGAAGCGGCGCACCAGCGGATTGCGGTGATAGATGCCGTTGCCGCCCGCGTAGCGCAGCAGCGCGTTCGCGGCCTGCGCGCAGCGCTCGGCGACCTGCGCCGACTGGTAACGGAAATGCACGCGGCGCTCGATCGACACGGCCGGGCCGCCGGTCACCGACGCCATCAGCTCGGCGAAATTGCGCTTGAGCAGCACCTTCATCTCGTCGATCGCGACGGCCGCATTCGCGCACGCGTTCTGCGCGCCCGGATCGTCGGTCGTCTTCGCGCCGCTGTTCGCGGACACCCGCGTCGCCGCATAGCCGGTGAAATCGTCGAGCGCGCCCTGCAGCGCGCCGATGCACGACGTGCACACCGCGCGCACGAAGATCTGCGCGAACGGCAGCTTGAACAGCGGCGCGTCGTTGACTGCCAGGCCGGGGCTCGTGCCCATCATCCCGTCGATCGCCTTGTGCGTGCGGTACGCGGGCACGAACACGTCGTCGACGACGATGTCGTGGCTGCCCGTCGCGCGCAGGCCGAGCACGTCCCAGTCCTGCTGGATCCGGTAGTCGGATTTCGGCAGCAGGAAGGTCCGGTATTCGGGCGGCTGGCCGGCAACGGCTGCCGGCACCAGCGCGCCGAGGAACACCCATTCGCACAGTTCGCTGCCGCTCGAGAACTTCCAGTGGCCCGACAGGCGGAAACCGCCGTCGACCGGCGTCACGCGGCCGACCGGCATGTAGGTCGACGCGATCAGCGTCGCCGGGTCGTTGCCCCACACGTCCTGCTGCGCGCGCTCGTCGAACAGCGCGAGCTGCCAGTTGTGCACGCCGACGACGCCGTACACCCATGCGGTCGACATGCAGCCGCGCGCAAGCGCCATCTGGATGTCGAAGAAGGCCTGCGGATCGAGCTCGTAACCGCCGTAGCGCTTCGGCTGCAGCACCTTGAAGAAGCCGGCGGCCTGCATGTCGGCGATCGTCTCGGCCGGGATGCGGCCCTGCGCTTCCGCCTGCGCGGCGCGGCCGGCCAGCGTCGGCGCCAGTGCCTCGGCCCGGTCGATCAGCGAGGCGGCCAGTGCGTTCGAATCGTTGTCGCGATGCACGAATGTCTCCTGTGAAACGGGGCGTGCGCCGCGGCGCCTGCCCCGCTCTCGTTCATGGTTGTTCTGCGCGGCCTGGCCGCGGGCGATGCTCGCCACCGTCGATGGTCGGCGTCGCGCGGCCGCGCCGCATCGTCCGAAGGGACGACGGGCACGGCCCGGCCCGCGTTACGCGCAGGCCCGTTCCTTCTCCTTGTTGAAGAACGGGATCACGTGCTCGCCGATGTTGCGAATCGTCTCCATCTGCGCTTCGTGCGGCACCGTGCCCATCTGGCACAGGAACAGCACTTCGTCGACGCCGGCTTCCTGCAGGCGGCCGACATAACCGATGCAGTCGTCCACCGTGCCGTACGCGTGGTTCGGGTTCATCATCGCGAGCGCCGGGTCGGCGAAGTTCACGACGACTTCCTCCGACGCGAAGCGCGAGCGGATCACCATCTCGCCGGTGTCGGCCTGCACGAGGTCGTCGCCCCACTTCGCCGGGTCCGGACGCTCGCCGCCCGTGTACCAGTACGCGAGCGATTCCATGAAGTAACGCTGGCCGCGGATGCCGATCTTGCGGGCGGCCTGTCCGTCGGCCATCACGACCGTCGGGCACAGCGCCGCGAGGTGCTGGGTCGGGCGGAAGCCGACCTGGTCTTCCGGCTTGCGGTTCGCCCACGCTTCGCGGTACACCGCGTTCTTCTTCGCGACTTCGTCCGGGCCGCCGAAACCGAGCACCAGCGCGCCCATCCCGCGCTGGCCGGCGCGCAGCAGCGCGTCGGTGTTCGTGCACGCGAGGTACATCGGCGGATGCGGATCCTGGAACGGCTTCGGGTGGATCGGGCGCTTCGGGATCTTGATGTACTTGCCGTCGTGCTCGATCTCGTCCTGCACGAACATCTTCGGCACGAGGTACATCGATTCGTCGATCATCGGCTGCAGTTCGTTGAGGTCGTAGCCGAACGCGCCGGCTTCCTGCTGGCTGCCGCCCTTGCCGACGCCGAAATGCACGCGGCCGCCCGACAGGATGTCGAGCAGCGCGACGCGCTCGGCAACCTTGATCGGGTGATTCATCGCCGGCGGCAGGCACACGACGCCGTGGCCGAGGCCGATGCGCGTCGTACGGCCGGCCAGGTACGCAAGGAAGGTTTCCGGCGCGCTCATGTGCGCATAGTTGGTCAGCGACGTGTGCTCCACGCACCAGATCGTGTCGAAGCCGACCTGCTCGGCGAGCAACGCCTGTTCGACCGTCTCCTTGAACACCCGGTGGTCGCCCTCGCGCGACGCGTCGGTGGTCTGGGCTTCGTAGATAAGGGAAAACTTCATTGCGTGCGTCTCCATGTGTGTTGGACGAGTCGGGGTCGTGCGGCCCGCCCGCACGATACGGACGAATAGCGACGGTCCACGAATGGGAGTGTCGGCGCGCGGGCGGGCGCGGGCATCGTCTGTTTGGAGTAACGGCACGCCTGCGGGGACAGAGGGGTTTCACGGTCATCCGATCGGACTGCGTGAGCGCGCGAACGGCGCGCTAGCATCGAACGACGGCACGTTGCACGCCGCCCACATCACAACAAGGGAGAACCGGGATGAAGGTATCGATGCTGCTGTATCCGGTCGACGACATCGACACGGCGTTGCCGCTGTTCGTCGACGGACTCGGCCTGAACGTGAAATTCCGCGACGGCGACCGCTATTGCGCGCTCGACGGCGGCCCGCTGACGATCGCGCTGGTCGCCGGCGACGAGCAGATCGTCGAGCGCGCGGCGCTGACGCTGCGCGTCGACGAGGACGACGACCTGTACGCGGCGATGGCGCGGGTCGTGAAGGCCGGCGCGTCGGTGCGCGTGCCCGTGCAGGCCGGGCCGCACGAATACCGCGCGGTGCTGGAGGACAAGAACGGCGCGCTGCTCGTGATTTCGCAGAAACGGTCGGTATGACGAAGCGCGGTGCGCGTGCGGGATGCGGGCGCATCGCATGCCTGACGTGTATGTGTTCGCCGACGCTCGAACGGTTGAGCCCGAGCTGCCGCCCCGAGTCGGTGAAGCTGCGGCAGGTCGTGACGGTTGCGGACGTCCTGAGACAGGCGGAATCGAGCATCGCGCATCGCCATCGGCATGGTCGATGACAGCCAATGTCTTCAGGCGGCTTCCCGATGACCACCGGAATCGGTACCATCGAGCGTTCGAAGACCGGCAGGCGCCGCGCGACCGCGCAACGGCGCCGCCCGCGCCGGGCCTTCGCACCACCATTTCGCCATGTCCCGGGAACCCACACACTCCGCGCTGCTCTGGATCGTCGCCGCTGCATTCTTCATGCAGTCGCTCGACACGACGATCGTCAACACCGCCCTGCCTTCGATCGCGCAAAGCCTGCATGCGTCGCCGCTCGCGATGCAGCCCGTCGTGGTCGCCTACACGCTGATGATGGCGATGCTCACACCGGCGTCCGGCTCGCTCGCCGACCGGTTCGGCACGCGCCGCGTGTTCTCGGTCGCCATTCTCGTGTTCGTGCTCGCGTCGATCGGCTGCGCGGCATCGCATACGCTCGGCCAGCTCGTCGTCGCGCGCGCCGTGCAGGGCATCGGCGGTTCGATGCTGCTGCCGATCGGGCGGCTCGCCGTGCTGCGCCGCGTGCCGGGCGAACAGTACGTCGCGGCGATCGCGTTCGTGTCGATCGCCGGCCAGCTCGGCCCGATCGTCGGGCCGACGCTCGGCGGCTGGCTCACGCAGGCGATTTCATGGCACTGGGTGTTCATCGTCAACGTGCCGGTCGGCGTGGTCGGCTACGTCGCCGTGCAGCGCTACCTGCCGCACGACCACGCGAAACAGCCGCCACCGTTCGACTTCGTCGGCTGTGCGCTGCTGTCGGTCGCGATGATCGCGCTGTCGCTCGCGATCGACCCGCCGATGCCCGCGCATCGCGCGGCCTGGGCGGCCGGGCTCGCCGTGGTGGGCCTGGCAAGCGCGCTCGCGTACCTGCCGCATGCGCGGCGGCGCGCGCAGCCGCTGTTCCGGCTCGGGCTGTTCCGCGAGCCGAACTTCGGTTCGGGGCTGCTCGGCAACCTGCTGTGCCGGATCGGCACGAGCGCGGTGCCGTTCATGCTGCCGCTGCTGATGCAGGTGCAACTCGGCTATACGCCGCTGCAGTCGGGGCTGATGATGCTGCCGGCCGCGATCGCGGGCGTCATCGCGAAACGCTGGATTGCGCCGCTCGTGAAGCGCTTCGGCTACGCGACGTTCCTGGTCGTGAATACGGGGATCGTCGGCGGTGCGATCGCGGGGTTCGCGCTGGTGTCGGTGCGGCCCGCGCCGGTGCTGGAGATCGTGCTGCTGATCGTGTTCGGCGCCGCGAACTCGATGCAGTTCGCGGCGATGAACGGCGTGACGCTGAAGGGGCTGTCGCATGCCGACGCCGGCAGCGGCAACAGCCTGTTCACGATGATGCAGATGCTGGCGATGGGGCTCGGTGTGTCGATCGGCGGCGGGCTCGTCAACCTGTTCGCCGCGTGGTGGGGCTCGATGGGGCACGGGTTCATGCTGTCGTTCGCGTGCATGGGCGCCGTCACGCTGCTGTCGTCCGTCGTGTTCCGGCGGATCGATACGGCCGCGCCGCCGGCCGGTGCGGCGGCGCGATCGTCCGCGTGAACGCGGCCGTCAGTTCGCCTGGCGGCGCTCGACGACGCGCTTGAGCACCCAGCGGATCGACGAACCGTCGGCCGGCGGCTGCGCGACGCGGTATTCGTCGATTTCGAGCGTGTACAGGTAACCGGGCTGGTACGCGAAGCCCTCGATGCCCGCGTACCACAGGCTCCACGGCTCGCCTGGGCTGCTGCGCACCTGCAGGCATTCCATCGGCGCGACGCCCGTGCATCGCGCGGATTGCGGCGCGACATAGACGGTCTTCATCACGGGCCGGCCGTCGGCCGGACGAGTCGCGTTCGGCGCCGTGGCGACCGCGTCGGTCTGGCATCCGGCGAGGAGCGTGGTGCCGGCAATGACGGCGGCGCCGAGCAGCGCTCTGGATTGGCGAATCATCTGATGTTCCTCTGGAAGCGTTGGAGGGGCGTTTAGACGAACAGCGCGGCGGGAAAGTTCACAAACAGCTTACAGGAGGCGATCCGCCACCCTCATTCGTGCGATGTCGCGCGTGCGCCGACACGTTACCGTGTTCCGGTTCAGCCGCGCACCTCGCCGCCGGCGGTCCGCACATGCACGCCGGGCGCCTCGCGACCCGGCGGCCGCAACAGGAGACAACCCGAATGACCACGGCGCCCCCGGCCCTTCCGCCGCACCTCGCCCGATCGAAACTGACGCTCGAGCAGTTCGACGCGCTGCTCACGACAATCTACGAAGGCCCGCTGGAAAACGTGCCGTGGGGCGGCGCGCTGGAACAGATCCGCGCGCACCTGCACGCGAACTACGTGACGATGATCCTGCGCTGGCCGGCCAGCGGCCACGCGGGGCTGATGATCAATGCGTCCGAGCACAGTGCGCCGCTGACGGGCGTCGCGTCGTACAACAATTATTACTACGCGCTCGATCCGTTCGTGAACCTGCCGACCGACCACGTCGTCACCGTCGACGAGCTGCTCGGCCTGGGTGTCTGGCGCAGCAGCACCATGTATCGCGAGTTCATGAAACCGCACGACGTTGGTTACCTGATGGGCGCCGACCTGCGCACGCATGACGGCATCGAGTGCCGTTTCCGCGTGTGCCGTCCGCATCGCGGCGACGCGTTCTCGGTGACCGACAAGGCCGCCTGCAACGCGCTGCTGCCGCACCTGAAGCGCGCGGTGCGGCTGCACGCGAAGTTCGGGATGGTCGAATCCGAGCGCACGCTGTATGCGAGCACGATCGACCGCATGCTCGTCGGCACCGCGATTCTCGACGAGCGCGGCGCGATCATGAAAACCAATTCCGTCGCGGACGAGATCTTCGCCGAATGCGACGGCCTGCGCGTGCGCGGCGGCGCGCTCGAGGCGTCGTATCCGCTGGAGGACCGCAAGCTGCAGAAGCTGATCCGCCAGGTGCTCGCGGAACGCGCGGGCGGCGTGCCGTCGGTCGTGCAGGCGATCGCGGTGCCGCGCCCGTCCGGCAAGGCGCGGCTCGGCGTGCTGATCCGCGCAGTCCCGTTGAGCGAATGGTCGGAGGACAATCCGCGCCGGCCCGCATGCGCGGTGTTCATCCGCGATGCCGAGCGCAAGTCGCAGGCGTCGCACGACATCGTGCGCAAGCTGTTCGACCTCACGCCGGCCGAAACCGCGCTGGCGCTCGCGCTCGTCAACGGGCAGACGCTCGAGGAAGCGGCCGACGCGCTCGCGATCAGCAAGAACACCGCGCGCTCGCATTTGCGTGCGATCTTTTCGAAGACCGGCGTCACGCGACAGGCGACGCTGGTGCGGACGTTGCTGAACAGCGTGCTGTCGCTGGGGTGATGCGTTCGCGCCGTGCGATACGTTCGTCGTGCGGTCGCGTCGCTCATGTCGCCGGTCCGTCAATCGCCGTCGACGGCCGATTCACCGCATGACGATCGTGTACCATCGGCGCTTCCCGATACGCTTTGTCGCGCTGCGTTCGTCCGCCTGACCACGCCCGCGCGGCACGCACTGCGCTCCCCTCCGCATGACCTCACCCGTTCCGTCCGACGCCGCGTTGCGCCCGCTGCCGATCGATACGCTGACCGTGCCGGCCGCACTCGACGGACGCGCGGGCACCAACCGCTCGAGCAGCGCGCACCCGCAGATCGCCGCGACCAACGATCTCGACGCCGTGCGCGCATGGCTCGCGCGCTTCGTCGATACGCCGACCACATTCCAGAACTACCGCAAGGAAGCCGAGCGCCTGTTGCTGTGGGCCGTGATCGCGTGCGGCAAGCCGCTGTCGTCGCTCACGCACGAGGATCTCGTCGTCTACCGGCAGTTCCTGCTCGCGCCCGCGCCGGCCGACGTCTGGCGCGCGAACGGCGGCCGCAAGCATCCGCGCGACGACCCGCGCTGGCGGCCGTTCTACGGGCCGCTGTCGGCGGCCAGCCAGCGGCAGGCGCTGGTGATCCTGAACGTGATGTTCTCGTGGCTCGTGCAGGCCGGCTACCTCGCCGGCAATCCGCTCGCGTTGTCGCGGCAGCGGCAGCGCCGGCCCGCGCCGCGCGTCACGCGCCATCTCGGGCAACCGCTGTGGCAGTCGGTGAAGGACGCGATCGCCGCGATGCCACGCGACGACGCGCGTGCATGCTTCCATGCCGATCGCGCGCGCTGGCTGTTCACGCTGCTGTATCTCGGCGGGCTGCGCATCACCGAAGCGGCCGACACGACGATGGGCCAGTTCTTCTGCCGGCGCGACGCGAACGGGCACGACCGCTGGTGGCTCGACGTGACGGGCAAAGGCGGCCGGCAGCGGCTCGTGCCGGCCACCGACGAAATGATGGCCGAGCTGTCGCGCTACCGGCGCGCGCACGGCTTGCCCGCGCTGCCGTCCGACGGCGAGCCCACGCCGCTCGTGCTGCCGCTCGGCCAGGCGCGCAAGCCGCTCACGCGCGCGGCGCTGCACCGGATCGTGAAGCAGGTGTTCCGGCACGCGGCCGACCGGCTGCGCGCGAACGGCGCAGCCGGCGACGAACAGGCGCGCGTGCTCGAACAGGCGTCCGCGCACTGGCTGCGCCACAGCGCGGGCTCGCATATGGCCGACGGCCGCGTCGACCTGCGGCTCGTGCGCGACAACCTCGGCCACGTGTCGCTCACGACGACGAGCCAGTACCTGCACGCGGACGACGACTGGCGCCATCGCGAAACGGAGGAGAAGCACCGGATCGGGTGGTAGGCGCTCCGCGCACTGCTCGCGATGGCGTGCCGCCGATGTCGATATCGACGTCGGCTTGCGTTTCGCATCGACGCACGGTGATCGAGTTCGAGCCCGCCCAGGCCACCGTTGCTGCGGCACTTCGCGCGATCGCTTTCCGCCGGCACGTCGATTTGGCCGCACAGCGCGTCGATGCGCTTGCGGCCACTGTCGATCAGTACACGGCCGCCCAATGCCCGGGCACCCATGCCCAGTGATTGCCGGCCCATCGGTAATGCCCCTTCGCCCAGCGATAGCCAGGTGCCGGTGGCGGCGGCGCCACTTCGACGAGCGGTGCCGGCTGCGGCGGGCGCACGGGTTCCACCACGCAGGCGGACATCAGCACGGCACTCGCACACACCAGCACGGCAAGCGAAACGGTTCGGATCTTCATCTTCGATTCTCCCTTGTTGTGTCATCGATCGGCGGGGACGAACGCAACAACGCCCCGCGTCACGCAGCCCCGCGAATCAGCCCGGTCATCGGCCGCGTCGCGCCGCTTTCCGCGAACAGCGCGGACGCGGTGCGGCGGGGATCGAGCCGCAGGCTTTCGGCGGTCGCGCCCGAGATCAGCGCGTCGAGCGACGCGGTCGGCTTCAGGTCGCGGCCTTCGTACAGGTCGCCCGGCCGCAGCCCCGGCCAGTCGGCGATCACGCGGCCGCCCGCGACCGCGCCGCCGGCGAGCATCGCGACCGACGCCTGCCCGTGATCGGTGCCGCCCGTGCCGTTCGCCGCGGCCGTGCGGCCGAACTCGGTCGCGACCAGCACCGTGGTCTGCTGCCATGCGGACCCGAGGCCGTCGCGCAGCGCGGCGAGCATCGTGTCGAGCGCTTTCAGTTGATTCGCGAGTCGCGCGTTCTGCGCGCTGTGCGTGTCCCAGCCGCCCGTTTCGATCATCGCGATCCGCGGGCCGTCGTCGCGCGCGAGAAACGTCGCGGCAAGCTTGCCGACACCCGCAGGATCCTGCCGCGCATGCGCGTCGCCGGCGAGGCCGCGCGCCTCCATCGCCGACTGCCACAGCGGGCCGAGCTGCGCGTCGGCCTCGTAAAGCGCCGACACGCGCGCGAGCAGGTCGTCCGGCGCGGCCGGCAAACCGGACGGCGCATACGAAGCGGCCTGTACGGTGCCACGCAACGCGAGCGGCACGGTCGGCGCGAACGCGATCGCGCTTTCGCGCGTCGCCGGCAGTAGCGCGGCGAGCCGGTTCAGCCAGCCGTCCTTCACCTGATAGGGCGCGCGGCCGCCTGTTTCGAGCACGTTCTGCCCGTCGAAATGCGAGCGGTCGCGATACGGGGACGCAATCGCATGGACGAACAGCGCCTGTCCGTCGCGGTACAGCTGCGCGGTCTGCGCGAGCGACGGATGCAGCGCGAACGTGCCGTCGAGCCGCGTGGCGGCCGCGGGGTCGATCGCGAGCGCACCGCGCAGCGACGCATACGCGGGTTCGGCATACGGGACGACGATGTTCAGGCCGTCGGCCGCACCGCGCTGGATCACGAACACGAAGCGCCGGTCGGTCTCGACGTTCGCGAACACGATCCGCGGCGCGACGAGGATCGCGCCTGCGCCGGCGGCGGCAACGCTCAGGAATTGTCGGCGGGACAGTGCCATGTTCACCTCCGTTGGAAATCGGGCGATACGAGCAGCAGCGCGAGCGACGTGGTCGCGCTTTCCGCGCGCGACAGCGCGGTCGCCGTCGGCGCGCTCATCGAACCGGCGAGCAGCGTGTTGCCGAGCGTGCGCGGGTCGAGCCGGTCGCCGGTGCGCGCGGCCAGGCGCTGCGCGATCTCGACGCGGCGCACGAGCGCATCGGGCGCGGCCCAGCTCGCGGCCACGTCGTCATAGCCTGCCGGCGAGCCCGGCCGCCACACCGGCTGGCCGAGCTGCGCGAGCAGCGGAGCGGCCTTCAGGTCGCCCCGATCGTCCATCTCGCGCCAGCCGAGCCCGCGCAGCGACGATACGGCCCACTCCCACGGCGTCTTGAACTTGCGGTTGACCGGCGACCATGCATCGGGCGCATCGACGAGCGCGCGATAGACGGTCGGCAAATCGCCGCCGCTCGCGTCGAACGCGCGGGCCAGCCGGTCGGTCAGCGCGGGCGGCGGATTGTCGGCGACGAAATGACGGGCAAGCTGGAACGCGATATGCCGGCTCGTCGCGTCCGACCGCGCAAGGTCGTGCAGGACCGCGCGCGCCTGCGCTTCGCCCGGCTGGTCGTAGGTGCGCCCCATCACCGTCCGCGTGCCCGGTTCATGCAGCTTCGGACGGAACACGAACGCGCCGGGCGCGGCATCGCCCGGCTGCGGCCCGTTCCCGCCGGCGAGGCTCCAGCCGGTCAGCGCACGCGCGAATTCCGTCACGTCGGCTTGCGTGTAGCCCGTGCGCACGCCGAGCGTGTGCAGTTCCATGATTTCTCGCGCGAGGTTCTCGTTGAGCCCGCGCTTCGCGGATGGATTGCGTGCTTGCGCGCGCAATGCGGCCGGGCTGTCCGGGCCGACCGAGCGTGCCTGGTCGAGAAAGATCTGCATCGCAGGATGTTGTTCGACGGCGACGAGCATGTCCTCGAAGCGGCCGAGCACGTGCGGACGAATCGCGTCGCGTTCGAACGCGCCCGCGTACGCAGCCACCTGCCCCTTGTCGACCGACACCGCGAAATGGTTCGCCCAGAAATGCACGAGACGCTCGACGAACGGCGCAGGCGTGTTCAGCGCGCTGTTCAACCGTGCAGCGACGGCGCTGCGATACGCGTCGTAGCCGTCGCGCCGGATCGATTGCGCGGTCGCGCGCTTTGCGGTCGCGTCGTCGCCCGTCATCGCGTTGCGCGCGTTCGCGAAGCGCGTTGCGAGCGCGACCGCGTCCGGTTCGCCGGCCCACGCGGCGGGCCGCGCGTCGTAACGGTCGAATTGCGCGACGAGCGCCGCCTTCGGGTCGGCAGGCGGCGCTTCGTCGGCCCGCGCGCCGAGACCGAAGCGGTTCAGCGCGATCGCGGCCGGCGTAGTGTCGTTCGGGTGGTCCATGACGGGCTCTCTTGCGGTGCGTACCCACGTTTAACGCGGGCACGCCGGGAAATCCGTCGCGGGGATGGCAAATATTTTTTGGATCGGGGAAGCGAGGAACGGGAAAGTCGGTGGCGGTGATGCGCGGCAACGGCGCAAGTCATCGACACGCAACAGCGAAACGATTCATCCCGTGCACGCATTGCGCGTGACCGAACGCGAGAGCAGGCGACACGCGTATCGCGTATCGCCCTGCCTGATGCTTACTTACTCGCTCGCCGGCGGGTCCGGCTTCTTCTGCAGTCTCGGCGGCAAACGCCAGTTGCCGCTGTGCTGCAACCCGTCGACGAATTTCACGCGCTCTTCGGGCGTCAGCGTCGCCGCGAAATCGACGACGCTGCGCTCGACCTGCGCACGCATTGCAGTGTCGGCCGCACGCGTGCGGTCGAGTGCGGCGTCGATCGCCGCCCGATCGAGTTGCGGCGCGGCGAGCAGGTCCAGCACGGTGATCCGGCCATCGCGCCCTTCCCGCGCGAAATCGCGGCCGTTCTTGCGCGCGGCCTTCAGCGCGGCGGCAAACTCGTGCTGCCGCGTATCGGACAATTCGTCCGCCGCGAAACGCAACGCGGTGCGCTGCGCGGGCGCGCCCTCCGCGTGCAGGTCGCGATGCGTCGAGAACCACTGATACGCGCCGCCGCCGATCGCGCCGAGCATGAACACGTTCAGCACGACCGAGCCGACGAGGATGAATTTCCAGCCGCGTTCGCTCATTCGTCGCTCCCGTCGACGCTCGGTCCGCCGAAGGTCGTCGTCAGATAGCCCGGTTCGTGCAGTGACGTCGGCACGCTGCCAAGCATCAGCATCGACACGGCCACCGCGCCCGCCAGCGCGCCAGCCAGGCCAACGCCCGCGAACGCCGCGCCCGACCACCACACGGTGCCGCGCCGCCGCGCGCGTTGCGGCGCGGGCGCCGTGGCGACGATGCGCTCGACGAGCGCCGGCGCGGGCGGCATGACCGTGTCGTACGCGAGCCATGCATCCAGGTCGGCCGCATCGTCCAGTGCCAGCAGCGCGTCGCGCGGGTTCGCGCGCGCCCACGCCTCGGCGTCCGCGCGCTCGCCGTCCGGCCAGCGCCGCGCGTCCGAGCCGTATGCGGCGACGATGGTACGAAATCGTTCGGGTGTCATCGCTTGTCCTCGCTAGGTGGGTCGCCGGCCAGTTGCGCGCGCAGGTTGCGCCTCGCGCGGGCGAGCAGGCTTTCCAGCGCATCGACGGTGATGCCCATCAGGTTGGCCGCTTCCACATTCGACAGTTCCTGATAGTACTGGAGCACGAGCGCTTCCCGTTGCCGCGGCGGCAACGCAGCGAGCGCCTGCCGCACGCGCGCATCGCGCGAGCGCAGCTCCGCATGCGCGGCCGGCTCCGGCTGCGGGTCCGGCACGTCGGGCAACGTATCGACGGGCTCCTCGCGCCGGCCGCGCAACCGGTCGTAGCACAGGTTCAGCACGACGCGATGCAGCCACGTATCGAAGCGCGCTTCGCCTTCGCGCCAGCGCGGCGCCTGGTTCCAGATTCGCAAGAACGTCTCCTGCGCGACGTCCTCGGCTTCGTTCCGGTCGCCGAGCATACGCGTCGCCAATGCGAGCAGCCGCGGCAGCTTGCGCGCGACGAGCACGCGCACCGCCGATGAATCGCGCGCGCCGACGCGCGCGACGAGTTCCGCGTCCGGATCGCGGTCGCCGCGATCGCTCAACGCCGCCTGCTCCGTCGCGCAGCGCGATTGCGCCGCCCTGTGCCGGCAGGTCTGCCCGCCGCCCGGCTGAAGCTCATCGTCGTGCTCTCCTTGCATGCGTCGGGCCATCGCCGCGCGGCGCCACGCCGACGGTTCGGCGGCGCCGTGCATTTCGCGCGCGGCGTCGCACACGGCGTCGGCCATGCCCGTTTCATCGACATCCGTGTCGCGCGGCATATCGATCCTGTCGGCCGGTCACAAGTCGCCCGGTCGCCCGGTCGCGCGACCGTCGGCCGGCGCACTCAATATACGACGACCGGCGCGGGCCGGTAATACACCGGACGCGCCGGCACCACGACGCAGCCGGCCAGCACGATGACCGCGGCCGCCAGTATCACGATGGTTCGAAAAGGCATGGCTTCGACTCATGACGTTGCGTGAAGGATCCTCCGCGCCGGCACGATGTGCCGCACGGCGGCGTGCGCATCAGGCCCAGTGGCCCGGCACCCAGCGCCAGGCCGGGCCGCGCGCGGCCCAGTGTCCGGGCACCCAGTGGTAACCGACTCGCACCACTTGCCAGTGGCCCGGAATCCATACGTAGCGGCCCTGCCGCCAGTGCCAGTGGCCCTGGTCCCACACGTAGCCCGCGCGCGGCGCCGGCATCACTTCGACGCGCGGCGCCGGCGGTGCGTAAGGCGCGACGATGACGGCCTGCGCGAATGCGGCGGACGCCGCCAGCGCGGCCACGCATCCGGCGGCAAACCGCAATGGAACAGAAAGATTCATGAAAGACTCCGAAGTAACGGGCATCGACCGGAAGCAGTCGTTCATGCGTTAAACGGAGCGGGCGAGAGAAATCCGTCGCGGTGTTGGCGAATAAATTTCGGCCGGACCGAACGCGCGTTGGCGCGGGCCGGATGCCGCGCAATGCACGCGCCTGCGCATCGGCCGCCGCGCATGCAGGAATGCCGTGCTGTCACAACCCGGCAAAACTGCCCTTCGACAATGCGTGTCACCGGGATCCCGCTCGTTTCCGGCCCACGCCCCGGCCGCGCTCGCGCATGGCCGCGCGGTTCCATCTCTCGCGCCCCCATCAACGAAAACTACGACCATGTCGAACCAGGACACTCTCCCTGATCAGCCGAACGAGCCGGCCGCCTCGGTGTCTCGTCGCGGCTTCCTGAAACTGGCCGGCGTATCCGGCCTTGCCACCGCTGCCGGCGGGCTCGCGGCCGCCCGGGCCGCTGCGTCGAATCCGGACGGCACGCCCGAACAGGTCCACCTGACGTGGGGCAACGACCCGACGTCCGAAGTCGTGATCTCGTGGGCGTCGCTCGCACCGGCCGTCAATCCGCGCGCGCGCATCGTCGCCGACGGCGAGCCGCCGCGCACGGTGCACGGCGTCCAGCGCCTGTACACCGACGGCCTGAACGGCGAAACCGTGTTCGCGTACCACGCGCGCGTGCACGGGCTGAAGCCGGATACGCGCTACCGCTACGAGATCACGGCCGACAACGACAGCAACGCCGCGCAGCCGTTCGCCGCGAATTTTTCGACCGCGCCGCGCGGCCGCGCGCCGTTCCGCTTCACGAGCTACGGCGATCTCGCGACGCCGAACGGTGCATGGGTGCTGTCGTCGCCGCAGAGCCGCTTCGCGGTGCAGGCCGTCGAGCAGTTCCAGCCGCTGTTCCACCTGCTGAACGGCGACCTCTGCTACGCGAACCTGAACCCCGCGCACCAGCCCGAGGTGTGGCGCGACTTCGGCAACAACAACCAGACGTCGGCCGCGAATCGCCCGTGGATGCCGTGCCCCGGCAATCACGAGATCGAGTTCAACAACGGTCCGCAAGGGCTCGACTCGTATCTCGCGCGCTATACGCTGCCGGAGAACGGCACGCACTTCCCGGGCCGCTGGTATAGCTTCCGCGTGAGCTCGGTGCTGTTCGTGTCGCTCGACGCCGATGACGTCGTGTACCAGGACGCCGCCGCGTTCGTCGGCGGCCCCGCTCCGCTCGTGCCGGCCGCGAGCACGGGCCGCCCGCCGATCGAGCCCGGCACGTCGTTCTACGTGCGCGGCTACAGCAACGGCGAGCAGACGCGCTGGCTCGAACACACGCTGCGTCATGCGGCGCATGACGACGACATCGACTGGATCGTCGTGCAGATGCACCAGGACGCGCTCAGTTCGTCGAAGACGGGCAACGGTTCCGACAAAGGCATTCGCGAGGCATGGCTGCCGCTGTTCGACCGTTACGGCGTCGACCTCGTGCTGTGCGGCCACGATCACGACTACGAGCGCAGCTACCCGGTGCGCGGTTGCAATCACCGCGCGGGCGTCGACGCGACGACCGGCGAAGTGGTCGAGACGCTGCAGCCGCGTCCGGTCGGCTCGAACGACCCGGACCGCACGAAGTTCGACACGAGCCACGGCACGATCCACCTGATCCTCGGCGGCGGCGGCACCAGCGCGCCGCTCGACGTGTACGGCGAAAACCCGTCGACCGGCTTTGCGCGGGCGAAGGTGTTCACGAAGCCGAACCGGCCGGTGCCTGGCACCGCGCCGAACACGTTCGTGCGGCACCCGGCCGATGCGCTCGAGGATGCGATCTGGTCCGCGCGCCGCGATACGGGCACCGGTTACGGGATCGCGGTGTTCGACCACGACCCGGGCAAGCCGGGCGGGCACACGACGATCACGATGCGCTACTACCATGCGCCGGGCGCCGACCAGCACCCGACCGCGCAGTACGAACTGTTCGAGACCATCGAGCTGAGCAAGAAGCGGCACGAGCGGTGATCGGGCTGGCGCCCGCTGCGGCGGGCGCCGGTTGCATTGCCATCGAGGAATGGGCGTGCGATGAAGCGGGTTACACTGCGTGCGTCGCACCCCGGCCCATGAAGATGAGTTTCGAATACCGCATCCACACGCCTCCGTCGGCCGACGCATTCGATGCAATCGCGGATGCACTACGGCAAACGCATGGCGACATCGACGTCGATCCCGACAAACGACAGCTTGAAATTCGCGATGACACCGGCGGCTGGCCGCTGATCGGCCTGTCGACCGACGAAGACGGGTTCTTCCTGGTCACGACACTCGGGCCGACGCGGGACGCCATGCTCGACTCGATCGGACGCGCATTGTCGGCAATCGGTACGGCGTGGCGCATCGACGATGCTTGACCGGCTATCGCGTTCCGCACACGCACCTGAGTCGGCCGCGCGCACCCGGCTGTTCCCCCGCCAACGTCCGCCGCTCGGTCGCCCCGGCTCGCCACCTTTAAACTACGCGTGTCCGGCGTAATTGCCGCATTGCATTGCCGGTTGCGGCCGCAACCGGATTTTTCCGTTCGCGACGACGGCACACGCGAGCGGAACCGAATCATCCGAAATCGAATTTGAATGTTGAAACAGGCAGGAAGCATGAAGCGCAAGAACAGGAACAAGGCAACGCTCGTCGGGCTCGGCGCGGTGCTGTTGTGGGCCTCGGTGGTTGCCCTCGTTCGCGGGGTCAGCGAAAGTCTCGGTGCGACCGGTGGCGCCGCGATGATCTATACGGTGGCGTCCGTGCTTCTGCTGTTTACGATCGGCTTCCCCGACCTGAGCAAGTTCCCGAAAAACTACCTGCTCTGGGGCGGGCTGCTGTTCGCCTCGTACGAGCTGTGCCTGGCGCTGTCGATCGGGTATGCGAGCAACGGCCGGCAGGCGATCGAAGTCGCGATGGTCAACTACCTGTGGCCGAGCCTGACGCTGGTCGCGGCCATCGTGTTCAACAAGCAGCGCGCCAACCTGCTGGTCGTGCCGGGCGTTCTGTTGTCGATGCTCGGCATCTGCTGGGTGCTCGGCGGCGACCAGGGCCTCGATCCGGCCGGCATGCTGCGCAACGTCGCGGACAATCCGCTGAGCTATGGCCTCGCCTTCGTCGGCGCGCTGATCTGGGCCGGCTATTGCACGGTGACGGCGCGCATGGCCGACGGCAAGAACGGCGTCACGCCGTTCTTCATGCTGGTCGCCGCGGCGCTCTGGATCAAATTCGCGATCGAAGGTGGCGGCGCCATGACGTTCAGCCTTCACGCGGTCCTCTATATCGTGCTGGCTGCATCGGCGCTGGGGTTCGGTTATGCGGCATGGAACACCGGCATCATGCACGGCAACGTGACGATCATCGTCGGCGCGTCGTACCTGACGCCGGTGCTCGCCGCCGCGCTCGCCGCGACGCTGCTGCACGCGCCGCTGTCGGTCGAATTCTGGCAAGGCGCATTGATGGTGTGCGGCGGATCGATCCTGTGCTGGCTCGCGACGCGCAGCCGACGCAGTGAAAAGCCAGCGCCCGTTCGACTCGCGAAGGATGCCGAGGGCAATTGCCGCGGGTGACGATGCCGCTCGTTGCGCGCTCGCCAGATTCGCGTCGGGCTGCTAGATTGGCGTCGCGACGCATTCAGCTTCCGGTCAGACGAGCAAACGCGGTGGATTCGGGTTCATGCAGCGCATCCGCCGGTTTGCTGCGTCAGGTATCGGTATGAACAAACGATACTCATCCCCCACGTCGAAGGCCACCCAATGATCGACCACGTCTACCTCTCCGTCACCGACATCGACAAGTCGCTGGCCTTCTACGTTGAAGCGTTGAAGCCGCTCGGCTGGCGCATATTCGGCAACTACGACTCCGCATCGGGCCCCGCGGGCGTCCCCGATCTTTACGGCATCGGCGACGACATGTACGGCAACGGAACGGCGGTCGGGTCAAGCATCTGGCTGCGTCAACGCAAGCCCGGCGAGACCGGCCTGTACCTCGGAATCGTCTGCGACAGCAACGAACTGGTCGACGCCGCCTACGCGGCTGCAATCAAGGCCGGCGGCACCGACGAGGGAAAACCGGCCGATCGCACCTACTTCGCCCCCGGCTACTACGCCGCCAACGTGGCGGACTTCGACGGCAACCGTCTCGAGTTCGTCCATAAGGCATGGAATCCCAAGCGACACGCATAGCGAGCGGAACGTCTGTTCCGCTGCCTGGCACGCGTTCGCCGAAGCCTGTTGCGCGTCGGCAGGCATCGACGCGATGCTTGCGCCATTCAACCCGTCATCGCTAGCGTTGCGATTCCAGCGCGATACGCACCGCCAATCCGGCCAGCACGGTACCCATCAACCAGCGCTGGACCGACGCCCAGACCGGCCGGCCGGCAAGAAAACCCGCGATGGAACCGGCCATGCAGGCGATCAACGCATTAATGCTGACACTCACCGCGATCTGCACGCAGCCGAGCGCCAGCGATTGCGCGAGCACGCTGCCGTGCCCCGGTGAAATGAACTGCGGCAGCAGCGACAGATACATCACCGCGATCTTCGGATTCGCGAGGTTCGTGACGAAACCCATCGTGAAGAGCCTGACGCGGCTGTCGTGCGGCAACTGCCTGACCTGGAACGCGGAGCGGCCGCCCGGCTTGAGCGCCTGCCACGCCAGGTACGCCAGATAGAGCGCGCCGGAAAAGCGCAATGCGTCGTACGCATACGGCACGGTCAGCACCAGCGCGGTGATGCCCAGCGCCGCGCAAAACATGTAGAAAACGAACCCCAGCGCGACGCCGCCGAGCGATATGAGCCCTGCGCGGCGGCCCTGGCAGATCGAGCGCGACACCAGGTAGATCATGTTCGGTCCGGGCGTCAGCACCATGCCGAGCGACACGAGTCCGAACGCAAACAGGGTGGGCAAGGCCGGCACGGCAGTCTCCTTCGCGGCAGAGCAGTCAAGTTGACGAGGTTCGAACAATGTATTGCATCTCGACCATCTTCAACATGAATAAACTGCAAGCCGCCCATGAGCGCTTTTCATCGTGCCGGCTGCGCGTTACCTGCCCTTTTTCGCGCGCGTCTGGATCGTTTTCCCGGCCTTGACGCGTTGTGCGTCGACGAGCCTCACGAATTCGTCGGTGACCGCGTTGCCGGCCACGTTCCACGACAACCGCACGGAACGATGCAGCCTCGGCGACAGTTCCAGCACGCGGCCGCCGAACGGCGTATACGTGAGCGTGATGCGCGGAACGATCGATACACCCATGCCGGCCTCCGCCATCGAAAGAATGGTGCGCATCTCGACCACGTTGAACGCGGCCCGAAGCGGTGCACCGCCACGCGCGAAGTAATCCGCGATCAGCGGCCCGCACCCTGCCTTCGAGAAAATGAATGGCGCCGCGGACAATTGCTTTGCCGACACGCTCTTGCGGCCATCGAACATGCCGTCCGCCGCCACCGCGACAAAATCCTCGTCGAGCAGCGGCAGATTGTGTGCGAATGTCTTGGCGCCGGCCACCACGCCGACGTCCGCGGTACCGTCGTCGATCCACCCTTCGACTTCGCTGTCCGTGCCTTCGAGCAGCACCGCCGACACGCCCTGGTGCATCTCCTTCAACGCCTCGAGCGCGGGAACGACGAATGCCAGCGAGACGCTCGGCAGCGACGCGACCACCAGCTTTCCTTCGAGCTTGCCGCGCGACAGGCTGAACTGCTGGCGCAGCATCTGCGCTTCACGCACCACGTTCTGGACGTACGGCCACAGGCGTTCGCCCGCCGCCGTCAGGACGACCGGCTGCCGGTCACGCCAGAGCAGCTTGACCTGCGTGATGTCTTCCAGTTCGGTCAATGCGTGACTGATCGCGGATTGGCTGCGACTGAGCCGGTCGGCCGCGGCCGTGAGCGAGCCGAGTTCGACTACGGCGGCCAGTGCCTGCAACTGGGCAAGCGTCATCGGGTCTCCTTGTTTCGGTGCATGTGTTTTTCACATGATATGGAGAGATGTCGTGAATTGCATTGAAGTACACGGAACGATTAAAAAAAAACCGCCGCAGCGACAACCTGCGGCGGGCCACGCGACTCACGTCTGCATGCGCCAGGAATCGGCGCAACGGAACTAGGTTCCCGTCGTGCCGGTCTTCCAGTGCGGCACTTGCGTGTAGATCACGACGTTACCGTCATCCTGCACGTAGGTGGCGGCACCCGGATTCCCGGAGGTATTTGAACTCCAGAGAGGCGTGTGGTCCGAACTGTAAACCACGAGATTGCCGTCCGCCTGCATCGTCGCATAGGCGCCCGTATGACCGAACGTACCGGCATTCCATTGCGGAACGCCCTGACGGAGCAGCACCAGATTGCCGTCGGCCTGCATGACCAGGGTGTTCGCGCCGTTGCCTGACGTAAAGTTCTGGCCGCTGCTGATGGTGACACCCCCGCTCCAGACGGCAGGACCGCTTGACGAGTTCACATAACCGGTCGTGGTGGTCGCCGTGACGAAGACCGGCACCTGCGACTCGTAGATCACCATGTTGCCGTCGTCCTGTACAGCAAGATATTGACCATAAGACGTGCCATTGGTCGACGACGACCAAAGCGCCTTGCCGTTCGCACCGTAGATCACGAAGTTGCCATCGGTCTGGAACGCGGCGTAGGCGCCAGCATTTCCGGAAGTGCCGGAATTCCACAGTGCCGCGCCATTGGTCACGTTGTAGAGCACGAGATTGCCGTCATACTGCATGACGAGCTCGTGATTCCTTGACGGCGAGTACAGTATCTGCCCCGGATTCAGCGTTGTGCCTTCGCTGATGCTCCCCCCATAGATCGGCGACGTCGGAACGCATACCGCGGAATGCAATACGCTCACGCTGGGCGAGCCCCAGCCCGTGACGAAGTCCCACCCGGAACCCGCGCTGTATGCGCCGTTCGAGCCGTTGGTAATGTCGCGAAAGATCGACGGCGTAGTTGCTTCGAAGCCGTACAAGGTCGGCGCGGCGAATCCGAGGTTGGTCGCGCAACTGCCGGAGAGCATGCGCGCCCACGTCGCGGCAAACAACGGTGCGGCCAGACTCGTGCCACCCCATGGCTGCAGTTGTCCGCCAACGATGATCATTGCCCCGCTGTTGGGGTCTGCATCGAACGCAAGGTCAGGCAAGCCCCGGTAGGTTCGCCCGTTGAGCTGAGATACGTTCGACTGCCAGGACGGAATGGGTTCGACCACACTGATGCCGCCGCCGCCGGAGCCCCACGCGGTTTCACCGGCATAGCTGCCGTCCCCGTTCGTGTACAGCGTGGTGCCGCCCACGGCCACGACATAGGGCGAGCTTGCCGGATATTCCACCGATGTGCCGGAACAGCCGTAGGCAACGCTGCCCGAATCGCCGGTGCTGACCGAGAAAGTCTGCCCCTGTGCGACGGCAAGCTTGAGCACTTGATCGATCGATGCCGTGGGCGCAAAGCTCTCGCATCCTCCAATGGACATGTTGATGACCCGCGCGGAATTGTCGGATACGGCCCGGTTGATGGCGGCGGCCATATCGCTCCACGCGAACGACGAAGCAACGTAGAAATTGAGCTGCCTGACGCCGCCGGACATGCCGACGATGCTCTGGCTATCGAGCGACCATTCCGAATTCCCGCTCGTATCGCCGCTGGGTGTACCGGCATTGATCACCGAAACGGGAACGGTGGGCAACTGGTTGTTGTTCGTGAAGGTCGTCAGGTCGGCCAGGGGCTGAGTCAGGTTGCCTTCGGCGATGATGCCGACCGTGATATTGCCGGCCGTCGACGCACTACCGACGGAATAGATTGCAGGAAAAGCCGTCGGGTTATGGCCGCCGGTGACGGCCGCTGGTGTCGGCGCGCTGGCACTGGGTGCTCCGGTTGTTACGGACGCCGGGATGCTATGCGTATGCAGGCGGGTCGCCGTATCCAGCCCCAGAACCGACCGAACCACCCCGCTGATCGCATCGGGTACGGTTTCCATCGCGGTATTGATGTGCGTCCGAGTACCGTCCGCCATCGCGACCGATACCAGCGTGGTCTGGAACACGCTGGACACCACGTTGGCCGGCGCATCGGCTTCGATCATCATGTTGTTGCCGGCGACCGTGACGTTGGTGAAGCCATTGCTTCGCAGATAGGCCTTCACGGTCGTCACCTGCTGGGCAGTAGGCGCGTATTGTGCGGCGACTTGTGCCGACGTGAGCACGGCGCCGAAGTTCGCGCTGCCGCGCGTCTTCGTCTGCCGCAGAAAATCGTCCAGGGTGGCCTCGTTGTTGAGCTTGAGCATCAGCGCAACGTGAATGGGTGCCGTCGCAGTCAACGGTACCGCGCTGACCGTGTTGCCCGCGGCACGCAGCGCGGACACCTTGTATGCCTGGGCAGTGGACGCCGATGGACTGCTGCTACCGCCGCAACCCGCAAGTGCCAGCGCGACACATGAAGCAAGCACGGAACGGACTGAATACTTGGTCTTTATCGGATTAGGTCTCATTTTTCGTTTAATTATCTGAATTTTCACGCCCTTATTCTCTGTTTCAGAGTTTCGGGGTGCTCATGGCACTGACGACGGGATTTCTTCAGTCGTAGGGACTGCGGAATCGACTCATGAAAAACCACCGCAACAATGGCCTGTTACGGATAAAGCGATCATGTTCGTGTGCGACAAGTCGAAAATCAGTCAGCTCGCTGAAGTGCGCGGAGCGGGATGACGACGCCATAGTTGCATCCCACGAGTCGATCCGGAAGATGTCTGGCAATCTTTGACGTTTCAATCTCGGGAGATTGAAGGCTGGCTGGCGGCATGCATATTTAACTCATTTACTTTACCTGGAAAAACACCATGCGATTCCGTCGTCGCCGTTGCAAACGGCGAGAATGAACATGTCGTTATTCGTTTGCGTGGTCGCTCCGTCTTCAACGTATCACGACATGTTCGCGGTTCGGTGACGCCCCCTCGCCGCGGCAAAATCAAGTCTCGATCTACAAAAGGGGCCCGCCATGAAGTCGCGAGGCCGGCTTTGCGCATCGCTCAGGTAAGATGCAGCCTCGAACTTCGACGTCGAGTGAGCGTGCTTCCGGCCAACGGCCGAGTATCCCCTGTTCAACTGCGTCAACGCGCAGCTCGTGCTTTTCGATCCGCCCCAGGGGCGAATGATCCGGCGGCCGTCGACAAACCTGCGATGCCAACGTGTGACCGGCGTAACCCAAAACCAAACAAAAGCGTGCAGAGCCACACGCGCCGGCAGCCGGTGCCCGCGTCCGCCACCTCTTATGTCTCGACCTGCGCCCAATGATTCATTTCAATCTGACTGAAGGTGTGCTGGTTTCCAGCCTGCAGGGGCTGACCGCGTTCGATCTGGCCGGCATCGCCGTCGCGCTGCTGCTGGGCGGCATGGCCAAGGGGATCACGGGCATCGGCGTACCGCTGATCGCGATGCCGATACTCAGCCAGTTCCTGCCGATCCGGCATGCGGTGCTCTTGCTGTCGATGCCGATCATCCTCGGCAACATTCCGCAGGCGCTGGAAGGCGGCCAGGTGCTGGCAACGGCCCGTAAGATCGCCGCGCCGATCGCGGGCACCGTCATCGGCAATATCGTCGGCGTGGCGATCCTGCTCTCCCTCAATCCGGCGCACGCGCAGGCGACATCGGGCGCACTGCTGATCGTTGCCGCGACGCTGATGCTCGCCGCGCCGAAGCTCAACCTGCCGGACGCGTGGCAGAAGCCCGTCGGGTTCGCGCTCGGGTTCGGCGCGGCGCTGATGGAGAGCATCGCATCGGTTCCGGGCCCGCTGCTCGCCACCTACCTTATTTCGTCCGGCGCGACCGGACGCGTATTCACGAAGCAGATCGCGATCATCCTCGTGGTGTCGATCGTCACGCTGATCACGACGTTCAGCGGCGCCGCGCATGCCAGCGGCGCCGACCTGGCCATCTCGGCCGCGGCCAGCCTGCCGGCCATTGCCGGCATGTGGCTGGTCCGCCCGCTGCGGGACAAGATGTCGCCGAGAATCTTCCGGATGGTCGTCCTGCTGTTCGTGCTCGCCGCGGCATCGCAGATGATCTGGAAATCGGGCGTGTTCAGGCATGGCGGATCGCCGGTCACGCACGTCGACAACGCGCACGCGGGCAAGCCATGACGTTCGGCTCGCCGCCGTCGATCGCGCATGCGTTCTGAAAGCTGCAAAGCGTAGTATTCGCGGACCCGGCGTATCGCTCCGCCCGACAGCGCGGACGACACGTTACCGACTTTGCTGCTCGCACGCTGATGCCGACGTCGGCGCTGCCCCGTTTTCAAAGGCACGAAATGGAAACCTATGTGTTGCTTGGCTGCGGATTCGGCCTTGGTCTGTTGATCGCCATCTGGGGAATCTGGTCGCTCAGGTAAGCCGCTCCCGCTCCGTTCATCCGCAAGGAATTCGTATGGAGAACGATGGGAAATTGTAGTTTCAGGCCACACTTGTCACCCGATTGCTTCGCAGTCCCATTCAACCGGCCGTCATCGAATCTTCCGCGACGAAAGCGCCGCGCAATCGCGGCAACATCGGTCACCGGCATCCAGTCCCGCTCGAACGCCATTGCGACCGCGCTTCGTCGAAGCGCGCACACTCGGCCTTGAGCCATTCGGAAAAGGCCGCGGTCCGCGGATCGTCGGGATTGCGCGACAGCAGCACGTAGCGCGCCGGCGCGCGCACGTGCCTGCCGAACACGTCGACCAGCCGTCCGCTCACGATTTCGTCATGCACCAGCGCTGCGCGGCCCATCGCCACGCCCTGGTGGTTCAACGCGGCCGTGATCGCAAGGCTGGAGAAATTGAACTGCGGACCGTCCAGATGCGCGATCCACGCCGGACGGACCGCCTCCAGCCACGTGCGCCACTCCACGAACTCGGGCGCGCCGACCCACGGCGCGGCGTCGTGCAGCAACACGACGCCGTCGAGCGACTCCCCGCTGGCGAACGATGGATGCTGCGCCAGATACGCAGGCGTCGCGACCGGAAACAGGGTTTCGTCGAGGATCGCGTCGGCATGCAGCCGGCTGTATTGCACCGGGTCATAGCGCACCGCCACATCGATGTCGTCCGTCTCCATCGCCTGCCGGTCCAGCAACTGGAACTCGGCTTTCACGCGAACCGACACGTTCGGCTGTTGCCGGTGAAACTCGGACAGGCGCGGCATCAGCCATTGCAGTGCAAGCGACGGCAGACAACTCACCTGCAGCGGCGCGTTCGGCATCTCGAGCGCCTGAAGCGTGCGATTGATGTCGCCGAACGCGCCCGACATCGTCCCGAGCAGGATCGCGCCTTTCTCCGTCAACTTCAGCCCGCGTGCCTGACGCACGAACAGCGGATAGCCGAGCCGGTCCTCCAGGTGCCGGATCTGCTGGCTCACGGCGCTTTGCGTCAGGTTGAACGCCTGTGCCGTCTTCGTGAAGCTCAGCAGTCGGCCTGCTGTTTCAAAGCAGAGCAACGCACCGAGAATCGAACCGTCCAGTCGCATCGATATAAGCCAAGCTAATGCTTCCATTAGAAATCGGCGCTTTCGCGCCGTCCGCCGGAATCGTAGCATTGCCCGTCACTATTCTTTTGAACGATGCCGAGGCCGATCCGTGACCACCACGCTCCTACCCGCCGACCTATTAGCCGAACTGCAATCCCGTCGCCCATTGCTGTGGCTGAATCCTCATGCCGGCAGCCCGTTGCCGCAGGACGCACCATCGTTCGACGCCATTGCAATGGCAGAAACGAGGCTGGCGCGATGCGAGCCGTTGATGGCCGAACTGTTTCCCGAGCTCGCGGCAACCGCGGGGAAAATCGAGTCGCCGTTGATGCCGGCGGACGACTTGCAGCGCGCGTTGTCGCACCCGGCCGACGAGCACGGCGCCTGGTTCATCAAACGCGATGACGCACTGCCGATCGCCGGTTCGATCAAGGCGCGCGGCGGCTTTCATGAAGTGCTGGCGCTCGCGGAGTCGATCGCGATCGAACACGGGTTGCTCGAACCCGCGGGCGACCGGCGGATCCTCGCGTCGGCCGCCGCACGCGCGCTGTTTGCCACGCACACCGTCATCGTCGGCAGCACCGGCAATCTCGGCTTGAGCATCGGGGTGATGGCCGCCGCGCTGGGGTTCGAGTCGGTCGTTCACATGTCGACCGACGCGAAATTATGGAAGAAGGAGCGCCTGAGAAAACGCGGCGTTCGCGTCGTCGAGCACGACGGCGACTATGCGCAAGCCGTCGCGGCCGGACGATCGCAGGCGCGTAATCACCCGCGTTGCCATTTCGTCGACGACGAAGGCTCGCTGATGCTGTTCCTGGGCTATGCCGCGAGCGCCCGCCATCTCGCCGCGCAACTCGCCGCGTCGGGCCGCATCGTGGACGCGGCGCATCCGCTCTTCGTCCATATCCCGTGCGGGGTCGGCGGTGCGCCGGGCGGCATCGCCTATGGCCTCGCCGCGCTGTTCGGCCAGCACGCGCATTGCTTTTTCGCCGAGCCCGTTGCTTCGCCATGCCTGCTGGTCCAACTTGCCGCCGGGGTCGACACGCCGGTGTCCGTCTACGACGTGGGGCTCGACAACCGGACCGAGGCCGACGGCCTGGCGGTCGCGCAGGCATCGCATCTCGTCAGTCCGCTGATGGCATCGCAGTTGTCGGGCGTCTTCACCGTCAGCGACGAGCAACTCTACGCGCAACTGCTGGCTGTCCGGCGCGCTACCGGCGTCGAACTGGAGCCGTCGGCCGCCGCTGCCGTCGGCGGGCCCGGCTGGTTGACGCGGTCGTCCGCCGGCCGCGATTACGTGCGTCGCCACGCGATCGACCTGCGCCGGTCGACGCACGTCATCTGGGCGACGGGCGGCTCGCTCGTTCCGCCGGAAGAGCACCGCCGCTTCCAGTCGCATGCGCAAGCGCTCGCCGGTGCCGCGCCCGGCGCGTGACGCGTTCGCCCCGCGCCCTGCCCGGTTCCCGAAGACGCGTTAGACTGTCCCGATGGAACAATGCCGTTATTGCCAGAGAATCCGCGATGAATGGGATTGCCACGGGGACGAATGCCGCCGGGCAATCGCAAAGGCGCTGCGCCGGCAGCGTGCGGGCCTGCCGATGGTGCCCGATCGCATCCGCAACGAACTGCCGTCCGGCGCGCCGACCCAGCAGGTGATCGCCGTCCTGTCGCGCCAGCGCCTGCGCGCGCGCCGCGGCAACGAGGAACGCCGCGAACGCAAGGAAATCGACGACGACGGCGTCTGATCCGGCCGCACCGCGGCCCGCCCGCGCCATCTCCACACCCGCCGTCTCCCCCGTCGCCACCGGGCATCCGCCCGTGCGCGACACCCGCCCGCACCACCGCGCTCTTGCAAATCCGGCAATACCGAATGGGGACAGAAGGCATGTGTCCCGGGATTATTACCCCAGCGACAACGATCTTTCATCGAAATCCACGTTTACCCTAAATCGACCGACGCCTACGATGTAATCAACCGCTTACGACATGGTGTCGAACGCGGAAAGCCAACACAAACATCGGAGGTCATCATGAAATCGCTCGTTTCCGCAGTCGTTGCCGCTGTTGCCCTGTCCGCCTCGTTCGGCGCATTCGCCCAAAGCACCGTGACCCGCGCCCAGGTACGCAACGAACTGGTCCAGCTCGAAAACGCCGGCTACAAGCCGAGCCAGTCGAGCCCGTACTACCCGGCCGGCATCCAGGCCGCGCAAGCCCGCGTGCACGCCGCCGACAATTCCGGCTACGGTGCGCAACCGGCCGCGACCGTCCAGGGTGGCGCACCGGCCGCCAAGGTGCAAAGCCCGCGCGACTCGGTCTACTTCGGTCACTAAGCCTGCCGCCGCGCGCCCCGCGCGCAGTCCGCACCTGCAACGAGCCCGTCCGCGACGGGCTCGTTGCGTTTGCATCGCGTGTTCTACCGGCCGGCCGTCACCGGCTGCCGCCCGATGCGACGCGGCCAGCGCCCGCCTCGTCCGGCGCGGCGGCGCCGCCGACCAGGTCCTGATAGCGCACGCACGGACACTGCGCGGACGCCTTCGCCGCGTACATCGCCGCGTCGGACTTGACGAGCAGTTCCTCGGCCGATGCGCCGTCGGCCGGAAACTCGCTGACGCCGATGCTCGCCCCGACGGCCACACGCCGGTCGCCGAACTCCAGTTCCTCGGCCATCACGATCTGGATGCGCGACGCGACATCGTCGATCACCTCCGGTGACCGCACGTCCGAAATCAGCACGATGAATTCGTCGCCGCCGAGCCGCGCGACCATGTCGCCGTTGCGCAGCACGAGGCTCAACCGCTTCGCGACCGCGACGAGCGTGCGGTCGCCGGCCGAATGCCCGTGCTGGTCGTTGATCTGCTTGAAGCGGTCGAGATCGACGAACATCACGGCCAGCCCTTCGCGCACCGCCGCCGCATGCCGGATCGCGGCATCGAGATGCTCCATGAACAGCAGGCGGTTCGGCAGCGCGGTCAACGGATCGTGGCCGGCGAGGTGCGTGAGTTCGAGCTGCTTCGCGCGCAGCATCGCGACCTGCGTGCGGATCTCGACACGCATGCTGTCGAAACAGCGCGCGAGCACGCCGATCTCGTCGGCGCGTCCGACCGGCAGCCGTTCGGCGGCCGGATCGTCGAACACGTGCGTCGCGGCGCGCGCGAGCGTCTGCAGCGGCCGCGTGATCGCACGCGCGAACAGGATCGCGAGAATCACCGCCAGCAGGCTCGACACGAGCACCATCCGGACGATCCGTTCGCCGAGCATGCTGGCCGGCGCCAGCACGTCCGCAAGCGGACGCGCCATCCCGAGCACGACGAAACGGTTGCCCTCGTCGTGCCCGAACGGCGTGCGCGCGAACGCGAACATCTGCCCCGGTGCCTCGTCGGGATGCTCAAGGCCATTGAGCATCACGTTCGTGCGCGCACTGTCGAACAGCTCGCGCGTGACGGCAAAGCGGTCCTGCATCAGCACGCGCCGGCCGCGATCGAACCCGAACGCCTGCGTTGGATCGGGATGCACGAGGAAATCGCCCCACTCGTTCGCGAGATACACCGCATAGTCTTCCGGCAGATCGCGTTCGAGCCGGTCGAACACGCGCGACAGCTCGACGTCGACAACGAGCGCGCCGACCGTCCGGGCCGACGCGTCGATGACCGGCGTGCCCACGCGCAGGATCGGCAGCCCTTCGGCCGCGTGCGAACCCGTCTCGTGGTTGATCGCGATCGGCGACAGGTAGATATGGCCGGGCGCCGTCGCGAGCGTATCGAATACGTAGGAAAACTGTCCTTTTTCCTGGAACACGCTTTCCGGCATCACGACGATGCCGCGCGCGTCGCGATCGACGCGAATGCGTTCGAGCCCGAATTGCCCGCTCGCGATCAGGCGAATCTGCAGGTATTCCGGATGATTTCTCATGAAGCTGTAATACACCTGCTCGAGCCGCTTGCGTCGCGCGCTGTCCGGATTGTCGCTGCCCGCGACGAGCGGGGACGACGGCAACTGCGCGAGCACGAGCGCATCGTCGGCGACGTCGGACAGCGCGGTCGTGAAGCGCTGCCCGAGCAGTTGAGTCGACATCAGCAGGCTGTGCTGCGCTTCCTGCACCAGCATCGTGCGGTTCGCGCGATACGTGTAATAGCCGGTCGTGCCGGACGCGATCACGCCGATGCATGCGAACAGCACCGACAGCTTCGACGTGAGTCCGAGCCGGATCATTTTTCGAATTGCTCCGGCCGGTCGCCCGACACGATGCGGCCCCACAGCGATTCGCGCCGCGCGATGTCCTCGACGGGCTGCAGCCAAACGAGATGCTGGTGCCCGGTATCGAGCCCGGGCGGCGGCTCGAGCGTGTTCGCGAGCCCCTGGCGCTCGGTCAGCAACGCGCCGATCGCCGGTTCGAGCATGTAGTTGATCCACGCGAATGCAAGTTCGGGATGTTGCGCGCCGCGCGTGACGGCCCAGCAATCGAGCCATGCAAGCGCGCCTTCGTCCGGGATCACGTAGCCGACGTCCGCGCCGGCGCGACGCAGCAGCTCGACCTGCTGCGTGCCGTAGTTGCCGAACATCAGCGCCGCGCGATGCTGGACGAACAGCGCGGTCGCCTCTTCAGGCAGCGTGTAGTACGTCAGCAGGTTGCGGCGCAGGTCGATCAGCTTGTGCGCGACGTCGAGCGTCTGCGCGGGCGACAGGCGAAACGGATCGGGATAACCGAGCGCCAGCGCGGTGAACGAGAAATTGTGCTGCGCGCTGTTGAAGTCGAGCACCTTGCCGCGATAGCGCGGATTCCACAGCTCGCGCATCGAGCGCGGCGCGGACGGAACCTGCTTGCGGTCGTAGATCAGCCCCATCGACGAATATGTGAACGGGATCGCATAGGTCGCGCCGTCCTGCACGAGCCCGCCGATCGTCGCGAGCTGCTGGAAGTTCGGCAACTGCCGCCGCCGGTTCGGGATGCGCGCCAGGTCGATCGGCGCGAGCAGACGTTCGTGCGCGTAGCGCTGGATCTCGGCCGTGTTCGCGGCCAGCAAGTCGTACGGCGGCGGCGCCGCGCTGTGCATCCGCGCCCACAGCGCTTCGTCGGAATCGACGAACGTCACTTCGACACGCACATGAAACTGCGCCTCGAATGCGCTGACGACGTCGCGGTCCGCATAACCGGGCCAAGCCAGCACGCGCAGCACGTTGTCGTTGACGGTTTCGGGAGAGTCGGCGAACGCCAACAGGTCGGGCGCAAGCAAGCCCAGTATCAATATGACGAACAGCTTGCGAACGGCGCCGCGTGCGCGCGCACGCACACCGATTCCCCTGATCAATCGGACCCCGTATGAATCGCCCGGCTGCATTCGACTATCCTTTTTCGAGTCGATGCGATATCGCGTAACGAAACCATAAAAAAGATTGACGCGCAATTGGAAATAGCCGCACGCGGCAGGCGTCGCGCATGCAGACGGCCACGTGTCCGGCACAGCATCGATCCGAATACGATGCGAGTGCAGGAACGCGGCAAGCCGCGCGAAGAATGATCAGGAGAAAGTGAATTGCCGGACGTTGGCCGGTTCGCATTCCAATGACGATTGCGATGACGACGCACCGCATGCGTCGCACGCGTGCCTTCTGACGTCGACACCGATTACGCCGGTCCGCCCCTGTCCTCTGGAACAACCATCAGCGCCATGCCTGCGTGAACTCCGCGATCACGCGCGACAGGTGCGAGCGCATCGCGTCGCGCGCGCCTCCCGCATCGCGCGCCATGATCGCCGCGAAGATCCGCTGGTGATCCTCCTGCGATGCCTCGCGCAGCGCGGTCGAGTGAAAGTGCTCCTCGATCTTGTCCCACAGCGGATCGCTGCGCGCGCAGTCCCACATCGCGGTGACCATGTGCAGCAGCACCGTGTTGCCGGCCGACTCCGCGATCCGCAGGTGGAACTGGCGATCGGCCGCGTCGTACGCGGCCTTGTCGTCCATCTGCTCGCGCATCGTCGTCAACGAGAAAAACAGGCGATCTAGATCGGCATCCTTGCGCTCGGTCGCCGCGAGCGCCGCGACTTCCGCCTCGATCAGCCCGCGCGCGCGCAGCGTCTCGATCGGCCCCGGGCCGCGCGGCACCTCGAACGTCACCGGCCGCGCGGCATCGGCCGCCGACACGTAGATGCCCGAACCGATCCGCACCTCGACGATCCCCTGCACTTCAAGCGCGATGATCGCCTCGCGCACCTGCGTGCGGCTTACGCCGAACTGGTCGGCCAGGCTGCGCTCCGACGGCAGCCGCCCGCCGGCTTCGAACGCGCCGGCGGCCACCATCGCGTGAATCTGCCGCGCAAGGCCGATATAGGAGCGGTCCGCGGCATCGGTGTCGCGGCTGGCGGGCAGGCTGGAAAGATCGGTCATCGAAAGGCTCGCAACAAGCTGGCCGGCACCGTCGCGGCGCCGGATCGCCAAAATGGTACACCAATTCTGGCCAGCATCCGGTTCGGCCTGTCAGCCAATCTAGCCGAACGCTCTCGGAAGCGTCATTCCCGCTGATCCTTATCCGGATAACTGGTAAACCACTATCCCGCACAACTGGCATACCAATCATAATCCGCACACCGACGACGGGCCGGCACGCGCCGCCCGGTCGCCCGATGCATGAACCGCCAGCCAGGAGCCGCTCCAGTGAAGATGTCTTTCCGTTGGTACGGCGAGTCCGATCCGGTCTCGCTGCAATACATTCGCCAGATCCCGGGCGTCACGCATATCGTGTCCGCGATCTACGACGAACCAGTGGGCGACGTCTGGCCCGCGCACAAGATCGACGCGCTGAAGGCAACGATCGAACGCGCCGGCCTGCAGTTCGAAGTCGTCGAGTCGGTGCCCGTCCACGAGGACATCAAGCTCGGCAAGCCGGGCCGCGACCGCCTGATCGACAACTATCGGCAGACGATCCGCCATCTCGGCGCGGCCGGCATCCGCGTCATCTGCTACAACTTCATGCCCGTGTTCGACTGGACGCGCACCGAATTGTCGAAGACGCTCGACGACGGTTCGACCTGCCTCGCGTTCAGTACCGAATCGGTCGACCGGATTGATCCGAACGACGGCATCGCGCTGCCCGGCTGGGATTCGAGCTACCGGCCCGAACAACTGCAGGCGCTGCTCGCCGACTATCGCGACGTCGACGAAAACGCGCTGTGGACGAACCTCGAATACTTCCTGAAGGCGATCATCCCCGCGGCCGAGGACGCCGGCGTGAAGATGGCGATCCACCCCGACGATCCGCCGCGCCCGATCTTCGGGCTGCCGCGCATCGTGAAGGACCGCGACGATCTCGCACGGATCGTGCGTATCGTCGACACGCCCGCGAACGGGCTGACGCTGTGCTCGGGCTCGCTCGGCGCGGGCCCGCAGAACGATGTCGAAGCGCTCGTGCGCGAGTTCGGCGCGATGGGCCGCATCCATTTCGCGCACATCCGCAACGTGAAGGTCGATGCGAACGGCGATTTCGAGGAAACCGCGCACCTGTCGAGCTGCGGTTCGCTCGACATCGCCGCGATCGTGAAGGCGTACCACGACACCGGCTTCACTGGCTACGTGCGCCCCGACCACGGCCGGATGATCTGGGGCGAGACAGGCAAGCCCGGCTATGGCCTCTACGACCGCGCGCTCGGCGCGGTCTACCTGAACGGCCTGTGGGAAGCGCTGGCGAAGTTCGACCGCGCGCCGCAAGCGTCGCAATAAACGCCCATCGAGGCGGCCGGCGCAGCGGATCGCCGGCCGCCCGTCACGACATTCCGCGCGGAGACTACGCATGCCACGCATCCGATGGGCCATGATCCTGATGTGCTTCCTGGCCAACGTCATCAACTTCATCGACCGCGCGAACCTCGCGATCGCCGCCCCCAGCATCCGCGCCGAGCTCGGCCTCGACGCGGTCGGCATGGGGCTCGTGCTGAGCGCGTTCTTCTGGACCTACGCGTTCCTGCAGCTGCCGGCCGGCTGGTTCATCGACAAGGTCGGCGTGCGCGTGAGCCTCGCGCTGGCCGTCGGCTGGTGGTCGGTGTTCACCGTCGCGACGGGCGCCGCGCGCGGCCTCGCGCAACTGGTCGGCGTGCGGCTGATGCTCGGCGTCGGCGAAGCGGCCGCGATCCCGTCGTTCGCGAAGGTCGCGTTCAACTGGTTCCCGCGCAGCGAACGCGGGCTCGCGAGCAGCATCTTCGACAGCGGCTCGCGCGTCGGCTCCGCGCTGTCGCTGCCGCTGGTCGCGTGGCTGATCTCGATCGTCGGTTGGCGCGGGTCGTTCGTGATCACGGGCGGCATCGGCATCGTATGGGCGTTGGCGTGGTGGTTCGTCTATCGCGACCCGGAACGCTATCGCGCAATCGCGCCGGATGCCGTCGACGCGCTGCTCGCGCAGCGTGCCGCACCGGTCGTTGCGGCCGCAACCGATGGCTCGAAGGTGTCGTGGCTCGACCTGTTCCGCTACCGCACCGTGTGGGGCATGATGATCGGCCTGTTCTGCCTGAACTTCGCGATCTACTTCTTCATCACGTGGTTCCCGAGCTACCTGCTGCAGTCGCGCGGCTTCTCGCTCGCGTCGCTCGGCACGTGGGGCATGTTGCCCGCCCTGCTCGCGATTCCCGGCGGCTGGCTCGGCGGCTACGTGTCGGACAGCCTGTTCCGGCGCGGCTGGAGCGCGACCGCCGCACGCAAGACCTGCCTCGTGCTCGGGATGCTGCTGTCGTCGTCGATCGCGCTGTCCGCGTTCGTCGAGAACACGTGGGCGTGCCTCGGGCTGTTCGCCCTCGCGTACGCGAGCCTGTCGTTCGCCGGCGCCAACGTGTGGACGCTCGTCGGCGAAATCGCGCCGACGCCCGCACACGTCGCATCGATCGGCGGCATCCAGAACTTCGCGGGCAATCTCGCGGGGATCTTCATCACGACGTTCACGGGCGTGATGCTGTCGATCACGAAGGGTTCGTTCGTCGTGCCGCTCGCGGTGGCCGGCGCGCTGTGCGTCGTCGGTGCGCTGTCGTACCTGTTCATCGTCGGCAAGGTCGAGCCGTTGCCGCCGCTGCGCAGCGGCGCGAACGGGCGAAACGCGGAACCGACCGCGGCCTGACGCATCGGGACGGCGCGGCACTTTCGCCGCACCGCCCGCGCTTTCCTTTTCGGGCCGCGCATCGGACAATGACCCGCGCCCGCCGGCGCGGCGCCAGTCCGGCCCACGCGCGGTGGCGACGCGCCCCGCCCACGCCGATGAAACGCTACGAAACCCTCGCCCACACGATCGCCGACGACATCCGCAACGGCAACCTCGCGGTCGGCACGCGCCTGCCGTCGCTGCGACAGATCATCGCGCAGCATGGCGTGAGCCAGTCGACGGTGTTTCGCGCGTACTACCTGCTCGAACAGTGGGGGCTGATCCGCGCGCGCGAACGCTCGGGCTATTACGTCGCGCCGGGCGCGACACCGGAAGCCGGCCCGGCCGCGAAGCGCCGCGCGAGTCGTGCCGGCGCATCGCGCAAGGTGGACATCAGCAGCCTCGTGTTCTCCGTCCTCGACGCCGCCACGCAGCCCGGCATCGTGCCGCTCGGTTCCGCGTTCCCGGCGCCGCAACTGTTTCCGCTGCCGCGCCTCGCGAAGTCGCTCGCGCAGGCCACGCGGCTCGTCAGCCCGTGGAGCACGGTCGTCGACCTGCCGCCCGGCAACGAGGCGCTGCGCCAGCAGATCGCGCGGCGCTATCTCGCGACGGGCGTGTCGCAGCCGATCGACGAGATCGTCGTCACGAACGGCGCGCTCGAAGCGCTGAACCTGTGCCTGATGGCCGTCACGCGGCCCGGCGACGTCGTCGCCGTCGAGGCGCCCGGCTTCTATGCGGCGCTGCAGGCGATCGAGCGGCTCGACCTGCGCGCGGTCGAGATTCCCGTCGATCCGCGCACGGGCCTCGATCTCGATGCGCTCGCGAACGCGCTCGACCGGCACGACATCCGCGCGTGCTGGTTCATGACCAATTTCCAGAATCCGACCGGCGTCACGCTGTCCGCCGAAAAAAAGCGCGCGCTCGTCGACATGCTCGCGGCGCGCGAAGTGCCGCTGATCGAGGACGACGTCTACGGCGAGCTGCATTTCGGCCCCGACTATCCGCTGCCCGCGCGCGCGTTCGACCGGCATGGCCTCGTGATGCACTGCAGCTCGTTCTCAAAGACGCTCGCCCCCGGCTACCGGATCGGCTGGGCCGCCGCCGGCCGGTTCGCGGAGAAGGTGCAGCGGCTCAAGCTGATGACGACGCTGTCGGCGAGCATTCCCGCGCAGGTCGGCATCGCGAACTATCTCGAGCACGGCGGTTACGATCGCCATCTGCGCAAGCTGCGCGGCGCGCTGCACACGCAGCTCGACCGGATGGACGACGCGCTGCGGCGCTGGCTGCCGGCCGGCGTCGAGTGGGTGCGGCCCGAAGGCGGGTATTTCCTGTGGCTCGCGTTCCCCGACGCGATCGACGCGATGGAACTGCATCGCCAGGCGATCGCGCGCGGGATCAGCTTCGCGCCGGGGCCGCTGTTTTCGGCCGCGCACGGCTTCGAGCGCTGCGTGCGCGTGAACTTCGGCCATCCGTGGAGCCGCGACATCGAGCGCGCGATCCGTGTGCTCGGCGAACTGGTCGCGCAGCCGTCGGTTCGCAAGGGCGGTTGAAGCGCGCGCAATGCATGCGATGCGCGCCGCCAGCGCACGGGCCACCACCATGCAGCCAATCCGCGCGCGGGTTACATTGCCGGTCTCGCCGCTTTTTCAAGATTTCCCATGAGCCAACTGCCCTACCTCGATCGCGACGCGCTGTTGAAACTGACGGCCGAAGCAGCACACGTCACGCAGCCGTGCACGTGCACGAAGACCTCGCTCGCCGGATGGACGAGCCTGCCGCTGTCGCTGCAGGACACGCAACTGACTGAAGTGGCCACGCTCGCGCCGCCCGGCGATGCGGAGCCGACCTATGCGGAATATCATCCGGCGGGGACGCGCTACGCGTCGGACGACGCGCCGATCGCGCTGCGTCATTTCCCGTACAACCGCTGCAACGTGAGCCGCTGCCGCTCGTGCGGCCGCCTGTTCCTGCGCTATCAGGAAGGCGGCGGCTACTTCATCGACCAGCGCATCCGCGCGCTCGATCCGGCGCTCGTCGTCGACGCCGACGCATAAGACACCTCAACCGGCCACGGGCATCCACGCATGCCCGGCCCGCGCGGCGCCGCGTCCGCCATCTGCTGCGCCCTTTTCGTCCCGATCTGCTGCTTGTCCCGCCGCACCGCGTTCCCTACGCTGTCTTCCGTTGCCCGACATCCGTCGCAACGCCCCTCCGAGCCGTGCGCATGCCGCGCCGCGGCTCCTCTCGCGTATCACGTCATGTATCGATATACCGATTTCGACCGGGCGCTCGTGCACAGCCGCGCCGCCCAGTTTCGCGACCAGCTCGAACGCTGGCAGCACGGCACGCTGAGCGAAGACGCGTTCCGGCCGCTGCGCCTGCAGAACGGCTGGTATGTGCAACGCCACGCGCCGATGCTGCGCGTCGCCGTGCCGTACGGCGAGCTGTCGAGCGCGCAGCTTCGCGTGCTTGCGCGGATCGCGCGCGACTACGACGTGCCCGACGACGCCACGTACCGCGCCGCGAGCGACGCGCAGGCGCTGCTCGGCACGTTGCGCCTGCCGACCCGCAGCGCGCACTTCACGACGCGCACCAACGTGCAGTTCAACTGGATTCCGCTCGCGAAGGCGGCCGACGTGATGGACCTGCTCGCGACCGTCGACATGCACGGCATCCAGACGAGCGGCAACTGCATCCGCAATATCTCGTGCGACGAGCGCGCGGGCGTCGCGCCGGACGAGATCGCCGATCCGCGCCCGTTCGCCGAAGTGATGCGCCAGTGGACGACGCTGCACCCCGAATTCGCGTTCCTGCCGCGCAAGTTCAAGATCGCGATCACCGGCGCGGTCGAAGACCGCGCGGCGACCGACTGGCACGACGTCGGGCTGAAGCTCGTGCGCGACGACGCGGGCGAGCTCGGCTTTCGCGTGAGCGTCGGCGGCGGAATGGGCCGCACGCCGATGATCGCGACGCTGCTGCGCGCGTTCCTGCCGTGGCGGCATGTGATGAACTACATCGAGGCGATCGTCCGCGTGTACAACCGCTACGGGCGGCGCGACAACAAGTACAAGGCGCGGATCAAGATCCTCGTCAAGACCGAGGGGCAACGCTATATCGACGACGTCGAGGAGGAGTTCCGCCAGATCGTCGACCATGACGGCGGCCCGCACACGATTCCGCAGGCCGAATTCGATCGCGTCGCCGCATCGTTCGTCCCGCCGCGGCTCGAGCCGCGCACGCTCGACCTGCACGATGCGAATGCGCGCGTATCCGCGCAGGCGGCCCGTCATCCGGCATTCGCGCGCTGGCTCGCACGCAATGTCGCCGATCATCGCAACCCGGCGCTGCGCATCGTCACGCTGTCGTTCAAGCGCCGCCTGCAGGCACCCGGCGACGCGTCGCCGGACCAGCTCGACGCGCTCGCCGATCTCGCCGACCGCTTCTCGGCCGGCGAGGCGCGCGTCACGCATACGCAGAACGTCGTGCTGCCGTGGGTACACGTCGACGACCTGTTCGTGCTGTGGGAAAACGCACGCGCAATCGGTCTCGCCAGCGCGAACGTCGGGCTGCTGACGGACATGATCGCGTGCCCGGGCGGCGACTTCTGCGCGCTCGCGAACGCGCGCTCGATCCCGATCGCCGACGCGATCGCCGAGCGCTTCCAGGATCTCGACCTGCTGCACGACGTCGGCGACATCGACCTGCACATCAGCGGCTGCATCAACTCGTGCGGCCACCATCACAGCGGCCACCTCGGCATCCTCGGCGTCGACAAGGACGGCGCGGAGTGGTACCAGGTGACGCTCGGCGGGTCGGACGGCTCGACCGCGAGCGGCCCCGCGCGGCCGGGCAAGGTGATCGGCCCGTCGTTCTCGGCGGACGAGATCGTCGATGTCGTCGACGCGATCGTCAACGCGTATCTCGACGCGCGGATCGATGCGAACGGCCGCAGCGAACGATTCATCGACACGGTGCGCCGCATCGGCGCGGCCCCCTTCAAGGCCGCCGCGAACGACGCGCGCCATCAGGCGGAGCACGCATGAAGCCAGCCAGCGACAACGCAAGCATGAACGCACGCATCCGGCTGCTGACACCGGCCGAACACGCGAGTGACGCGCAGCAGCACGACGATTCGACGCTGACGATCGGCAACGACGAGGAACTGCCCCCGCTTGCCGCGCGGATCGCACAGGCCGCACGCATCGACCTGCAGTTCCCGTCGTTCACCGACGGACGCGCGTACAGCCAGGCGTACCTGCTGCGCAAGCGTTTCGGCTTCGCCGGTGACTTGCGCGCGACCGGCGACGTGCTGATCGACCAGTTGCTGCTGATGGAGCGCACGGGGTTTTCGAGCGCGGTGCTCGGCGACGACACGGATATCGCGGCCGCGCGGCGGCAGCTCGACCGGTTTCCGGGCTTCTATCAGCGCGATGCGAGAACGGAAGCGCCGGCATCGCCGCGCGAGATAACGTCAGACGATTGACTTGATTCGCAAGCGCACGGCCACATTCGCCACGATGGGGAAGTCATTCATAGGATCATTCAATCTGCATTCCTCATGCCAACCCTCGCACTATCTGGCAACATCAGCGAAACCGCGCATTTGATTCGGTCATTGCTTGACATTTTCAACGTATAACCTAGCTTGACTCTACAGATCAAATGCGCGGCACATTCTGTTCGATTCATATCGGGACACATGAATCGCGTGAAGATTCCACACAATAATTAAGTTATACAAATAAATTTCAACCTGGGGACTCGCCATGGACAAGTCATCGTCTTGCGGCGTAACAAACACCACCGCAATCGCTCCGTTCGTGGACGCATCGCGCGCGTCGGCATGCGAAGCCGCCATTCCCCCCGTGCGCGCGTCGAAGCATCTCCTTGCCCCTCCGCGCTGACCCCGCTGCCTCTTCCCTGATTCACCTCATCGAAGCAAAGAGAATCGTTTCGCCGTTCGGCGGCGGGACGCGACATTAGCCTGTCTTCCGCACGCATGGTCGTGCGTGGAAGCGGGTGCGATCACTCTCGAGCATGCACATGGCTACCTCCAATCCGTTTGAAGCCCGGCCGCCAACTGACAATCCCGTGAGAATGAATCACTGGACGGCACGTGGCAGGGCCATTTCATTAGGTCTCTATCTGCTTCTCGTCAACGCGGCGGGTGCTGCGGTCGCCGCTTATGCGATCAAACAATCGGTTCGCGCGGAGATTGTCTGGGATCACTGGGGAACGATCATCATGGTCAGCGCGATCGCAACCGTGCTGGTAGGCGTGCCGCTGATCGCGTTCCTGTGCCTGGGCTGGTACGCGCGTTATGACGAATTCCAGAACAGCCTGAAGAACAACGCGCTCGATGCCTACCTCAAGCGTTTCTGGTCGAAGTGGCTGCTGCAGACGATCCAGTTCGCGGAACATCAGGAACGCACGGCGCTGAGCGCTGGCAGCAACACGGACCCCATGAAAGACTTCTCGGAACGCTGGCCGACACTGGGCGACCGCCTGTTCGCGAACATCTACCACGAGCAGTACGGCCTGTGGGCGTTCGTGCCGCCGTTTCTGATCCTGCTCGTGGTGACGTATGCGATCACGGCCATCGCGACGTGGCTGTGTACGCAGGGGGCTTGCTCGTCGTCGAACCAAGCGACCTGCATTTTCGGACTCAGTGCCCCGCTGATCGTGTCGTCGATCGCCGGCGCGCTGATGTTCGTCGTCAGCGATGCCGTGCTGGGCATCCGGCGTCGCGCACTCAACGCATCCGACGTGTACTGGTATTCGCTGCGGCTGTTCCTCTCGATCCCGCTTGCACTTGTCGCCGAATATGCGCCGTCGGCCGGCAGCCCGCCGCATGTCGTGATCGCGTTCACGCTGACGATCCTCCCGGTCGATCAGATCATGAAGACGATGCGTCGCCTCGCCGCGCTGAACATGAGCAAGCTCGAACAGGACGAGGACGTTCCGGACGAACTGCTCAACCTGAGCGGCGTCACGAAGTTCGTGGCGGCGTTGCTGCAAGCGGAGGGCATCACGTCGATCGAGCAAATGGCGGCGGCCGACCCCGTCACGCTGTCGATCCGCACGGGCTTTCCGTTTCGCTTCACGCTGCGACTCGGTTCGCAAGCGATCGTACGCCGGCATTTCGGCCCGGATGCGTCGAAATTGCTGCCGATCGGCCTGGCGGACGTCGTGCCGATCTTCCTGCTGGTGCAGGCGCTTAAAAGCCGGGCGCCGGGCGCGGTATCGCCACCCATACCAACCAGTGCACCGCCGCTCGAAGACCCCGACGCCATCATCGCAGCCGCTGCCACGTGCCTGTTTCCCAATGCGCAGGCCGAACCCGCGACGACCCAGGCACAAGCAGTCGTGAAAATGAAATTCGGCCAGATTGCGGCGGAAGAGTACACGTTGATGCTGGCTCGGATCACGCCACTCGACCCGGCGCTATGATGGAGCGCCAACACCCTGCGGATAAGTTCCATGTCCGTCGAGTTTCCACTGGCGGTCCTGCAACCCGGGGGATCTGACCCGCGATCGCAGTAGTGTCCTGACGACGTCCACGGGGCGGGTTCTCGCGCAAGGCGACGCGCCGGCTGCTACCGGATTCCGAGCGCGTTCCATCAAGCGGAGCGATCAATCGCTCTCTTCGCCCCGAGCGTCGGCAAGCGTTCCTTGCGATGATCGAAGGCTGTTTCGTCGCCGTGATCGGCATGCTCAATCCCGACCCGACCGGCTCGACCGGACCATCAGGCGACTGGGAAAACGGGATCCATTCTTCGCCGCAGCGCTACGCGAAGCTCGGTATCGCGTTCGAATACCAAGTCACGCTCACGTGAACGTGTCGCCGGCGGAACGCGCGTGCGTTCCGCCGGCACGCCAGACGCGGCTAGTTGCCCGCCACCGGCTTGCCGAACCCGCCGAGGATCTTCTTCTCGAGCGCGATGTAGTCGCGGCCGAAGTGGTGATCGCCCTGCGTCTTGATCACATCGGCGCCGGTGTTCGCGAGTGCCGGGCACATCGTGTCCTTCTCTTCCGCGCCATAGAAGCACTGCACGAGCTGCGGCGGCACCTTCGCGATTTCCGGCGCAACCTTCAGCGCCTTGTCGCTCGCGGGCATGCCGAGCCAGCCCGTCACGCGGATCTGGAAATCGGCGGACGGCGCGAAGCCGAGCAGCGATATCACCGCGACCTTGTCGCGCAGGTCGGCCGGCAGCCGGTTGTACGCGAACGGCATCACGTCGGCGCCGAACGAGTAGCCGACCAGCGCGACGCGGTTCGCATGCCAGCGCGCCATGTACGTGCGCATCACGCGCGCGAGATCGCGGCTCACCTGCGCGGGCGGCTTCTCGCTCCAGAAATAGCGCAGGCTGTCGATACCGACCACCGACACGCCATCGCGCTGCAGCGCCTCGGCGATCGTCTTGTCGAGATCGCGCCAGCCGCCGTCGCCCGAGATCACGATCGCGAGCCGGTCGCTGCCGCCCTTGGCCGGCAGCTCGACGAGCGGCAGGTCCGACACGTCGAGTTCGTCGCCGCTGCTGCTGCTGTCCCGCAGGTGCGACGTGACGAGCGACACGAGCTTCGTGGTGTCGCCCGCGGCAGCCGTTTCGACGAAGCCCGGCATCGCGCGTCGCACGATCGTCGGATCGGGCGGGCACGGCTTGAAGCGCGGATCGAGCTTCGGTGCCGGGCCGACCGATACGACGCCGGCGATCGTGTTCTCCGGCGCCATCGACAGGATCTGCTTCGCGATCGCGCCGCCCTGGCCCACACCCGCGACGATCGGCGTGAAATACCGCGACGACTGCGCGAGGCGTTCGAGCTGGTGGCTGACCGCCTCGGCGTCGCCGTCGAGGTGGTGGCAGGTCTCCTGCTTCGCGACGAGGTTCATCGCATAGCGTTCGGAATCGACGCCGACCGTCATCGCACCGACCTTCGCGAGCGCGTCGGCGGCCTGCTGATCGGCGGCATTCCAGCCGGCCTCACGCGAGAACAGCACGACGAAGCCGCGCAGCGGCCCGCTCGGCTTGGTCACGGTAACGGGCCCGTAGCGGCCGCCCGACACGGTTTCGGCCTTCACCGCGGCCGGCTGCGTGGCGCACGCGGCGCCGGCCAGCATCATTCCCGCGCAGGCAGCTGCCGCCCGCGCGATTCCGTTCTTCAACATCATGAACGCCGACCTCCAGCCAGCAATGACAGATCCGCAAGCGTGACGAACACGCCGACCGAGCCCGAAGCCGCGAGATAACGCGGCTCCCAGTGCGGTTCGAACTTGCTCTTGAATGCACGCAAGCCGCGGAAGTTGTAGAAGCGGCCGCCGAAGCGCCAGACCATCAGCCCGAACCGGTGCCACGGCGACGGCATCTTCGCCGCCCCCATCCCCGAGAACGGCGCGATGCCCAGGCTCAGCTTGCGGAAACCCGCTTCCTTCAGATGCAGCGCGAGCTGCGTAAACAGATACTCCATCGCGTACGGCGACGCGTCCGGCAGATGGCGCATCACGCCGACCGTCGCCTCGGTGTTGAGGTCGGTCGTCATGAACGTGACGAACGCGATCGGCTTGTCGGCCTGCCGCACGAGCATCACCGACTGCGTCGCGAGATAGCCGTCGTGGAACGCGGCAACCGAGAAGCTTTTCTCGCGTGCGTCGCGGCTGTCGAGCCAGCCGTCGGAGATGTCGCGCAGTGCCGGCAGCGCGACCGGCACGTCGCCCGGCGCGATCACCTCGACCGTCAGCGCATCCTTGTCGCCGCGGCGCAGCGCGTAGCGCAGGTGCGAGCGGTTCGAGCCCTTCAGGTCGAACTGGTCGAGCGCGATATGCGCTTCCTCGCCGAGCTTCATCAGCGTGAGCCCTGCATCGAGATACAGCGGCAGCGCGTTCGCGCGCACCTGGTAGAACGCCGCGCGGCCGCTGTGCGCGTGCGCGAGCGCAATGAACTTGCCGATCAGCGCCGGCCATTCTTCGCGCGGCCCGACCGGGTCGTGCAGCGCGGCCCACGTGCGGCCGTACTTCGCGTACATCAGGAACGCCTGGCGCGATTCAGAGAACAGGAACGACTTGTCGCCCATCAGCGCGAGGCCCGCATCGCTGCACTCCTGCGCACGGATGATCCGTTCGGCGTCGAACAGGTCCTGCGGCACGGGCTTCACGAAACGGCCGGGCGCCGGGCGCAGCAGTTGCCACAGCGCGAACATCGCGACGAACACGCCGGCCGCGAGCGTCGCGCGCAGCGCACGCGGCGCGCGCTCGTCGAACGAGAAATGCGACCACAGCTCGCGCGTGTACGGCACGTCGCGGAACGCGAAGAACAGCACCCACACGGCCAGCATCAGCACCATCGTCACCGACACGAACCAGCTCACCGTGAAGCGCTCGGCGAGCAGCGACGAATGGCGGTTGAAGCGGCGGCGGCTGACGAGCAGCAGCACCAGCAGCGTGCCGAGCACGCCGGCCTCGACGAACGCGAGGCCCTTCGCCAGCGACAAGGCGAGGCTCGCGAGCGTCAATGCGAAGGTCATCCACCATGCGCCGTCGAGGCGGCGCAGCAGCCCGCGCGCGACGAACAGCAGCGCGACGCCGAGCACGCTGCAGATCACCTGCGAGCCTTCGAGCACCCACAGCGGCACGAGGTGGCGCAGGATCGCGATCCGGTGCCAGAACGCGGGTGTCGCGCTCGAGATCACCAGCATGCTGCCGACCGCGAACGTCACGAGGCTCAGGAACAGCGGCGCGAGTTGCGACACGCGCACGGCCTGTCGCGTCACGAGCCGGCGCCGCAGCGCGCGGCCCTCGAAACCGGCCAGCAGGCCGGCCGACAGCACCAGCGGCACGCCGAAGTAGATCGCGCGATACGCGATCAGCGCGGCGACCATCGCGTGCGCGGGCACTTCGCGGCCGAGCGTGAAGACCATCGCGGCTTCGAACACGCCGATCCCGCCCGGCGTGTGGCCGATCATCCCGAGCAGCAACGCGGCCGCGTACACGGTGATGAAGGTCGGGAAGCCGACCGGCGCGGCCGGCAGCAATACCCACAGCGTCAGGCCCGCCGCGACGACGTCGAGCACCGCGTAGACGACCTGCATGACGAGATCGCGCCGCGCCGGCACGTCGAACGACAGCCACTTGAAGCGCGTGACGACCGGGCGCGCGGTGTTGCCGCACATCGCGACCATTGCGGCCAGCACCACGAGCAGCGCCGCGCCGCTCCACGTGAGCACGCCGGGCGCGACATGCAGCATCGCGGCGAGCGCCTCCGGCACGCAGACCATGCCAACCGCCGTCATCAGCACCATCGCGAGCGCCAGCGTGCCGCTCGTGAACACCGTCATCCGGCCGATCTGCGCGGGCGTGACGCCCGACACGCCGTACACGCGCGCGCGCACCGCGCCGCCCGTCAGCGCGCCGAAGCCGGTTGCGTTGCCGAGCGCGGATCCGGCAATCGCGCCGATCCACAGCGCGGCGCGCGGCACCTTCGCGGCGACATAGCGCAGGCCGACCGCGTCGCGGGCGACGAGCGCGAGATAGCTGAGGGCCGTCGCGGCCAGCGACGCGCCCCATTCGCCGGCGGACATGTGGCGCAACTGGCGGATCACCGACCGGTAGTCGACGGATTCCGACAGATGCTGGAAGACCACGATCAGCAGCAGGCCGATGCCGAACGCGAGCAGCGGCGACAGCACGCGCTCGTTGCGAACCAGCGCCGAGACACGGGCGATCGCCGCCGCGGCATGGCCCGGCGACCCAGGGTGGCGGGAAGACATAGGTTGTTCAGTGGTGGTGCATAGCGAGTCGCGGCGCGGGTTGGCCCGGCGGCGACATATCTGGTTGTTCTGCGTGGGCGGTCGGCCGAAGACGGAGGCAGGTGGCGCCTGGATCAGAACTTACGAGTATACGGAATTTATATTACAGAATCTTTCAGGGCCGCATTGTGCGGTTTTGTGGCGTGCGGGGCGCGTAAACATCGCATCAAAATCGTGCGGCCGATAAACGCAAGGTGCGCATCATACCGGGATCCGGGGCGGTTTTTTCATCGGATGAATGGCCGGTGGCCGATTTAGGGGAAATTCTTCCGGCCGGGCTGCGCGGGCGAGCACGAATTCGTGGGTGGCACGGGATTTGGGGAATGGGGTCAAATGGAGTGATGTGTCGCCAGTTCCTGTCGGGAGGGCCATGATTCGGTTGGGCCAGCGCCCCCTGGCACCGGACAATCGCCTTCCTCGACGTCTATCCGGGTTTCGCCGTCAACACTGCGCCGGTGCCTGAAAGCCGAACGTCACGCGCACGGTCGGGAAACCCGACGGTTTGTTCTCTGGATTACGCGTACCGCGTGATCATCCACACGCCGATCAGGATGACGAATGCGCCGGCCGCCTGCATCGGCCGCAACAGATGTTCGTGCAGCGCCGTGAACGACAGCACGACGAGCATGGAGATCGCCACCATGGTGGGATACGCAATGCCGAGGGTTGTCTTGCGCAATGCGGCCGCGTAAAGCACGAACCCGACGCCGTAAGCTGCAACGGCGGCGCCACGCGCAATCCATGGCAGCACGCTCGACTCGCCGAGTGCGATTCCCTTGAGCGCGGCGACTCTGAGCAATACGCTCGCAAGCCCGCCGAATACGCCACTTGCGACAACGATCAGCCAGTTCATCGCGCGGCCTCCGTCGTCATTGCGATATCCGGCCGACGATTGGACGAAACACGACTGTCACCCGATGCATCTGCACCGGCGCCGAAAATCGCGTTGAACCGGTTCGCGCCGTGCAGCGCAATCAACACGATCGCGGGAAATACGACCGAGAAATTTCGTGCCTCGTCCCGATAGCCGAAGAAGATGAACAGCACCAGCACGGGCAGGAATGCCGCGTAGAAGTAGTTTCGGTAGCGCGTCGGCGTCGCGCGCCAGGCTGCCCTGAAGAACACTGCAAGCGGCACGAGCATCAGTGGATTTTCCAGGCTCGGGGTGAAGATGCCTTTGCCGATGAGGTTGTAGAAGGACAGATAGGACTTCGGGTTCATCCAGAACTTCAGGTTGTCCCACACGTGATACTCGACAAATCCGCCAGCGTTTTCGCCGTATCCGCTCATGATGAACTGCCGGGTCGCGACGCAGATCCCAAGCTGCAATACCAGCCACACAACGCGCTTCGACATCGATGCGTCCCGCTCGTGCAACAGGAACAACGCGAGCGGAACGAGAAAGAACGTTTCCTTGTTCAGGGAGAAGACGGCAATCATCAGCGTGCATGCCGGCATTCGCTTCTTCAGCAGGAAATAGCATGCGCCCAGTACGCCGAGCAGTTCGAAGAAATCGTAGTAGTAGCCGCCCTGCTGAAACGTCAACGGATAGACGAAACTGAACGCGGCCAGAAATCCGACGGAATGCCCGAAGCTCAATCCGTGCAGCCTGGCCAGCTGATAGATCAGCAACAGCGCAAACAGGGTCGACAACACGATCGCGATGTACGTCAGGTGGTAGACGAGCGCCGTGACGGGTGTCCAGTATTCTTCCGGCACGCTCGTGAAATAGGCGTTGCGCAGCGAATCATGCCGTTTGATCGATTTGAACAACTTGTCCTGTTTCTCCTGGCCAAGTTGCTCTGTGAGCCACTTCGCAGCGCGCGGAAACGACGAGCGGTAGACATACGGCTTCGGAGCATCGCCGTTCATCATGCCGACGAGGCTGTAGCTCGTTGCAAAGTCGCCCTTCTGGTCGTCGCGGAACCCCCATTTCAACAGCATGCTGTTCGTGATGTTTCCCGCGCAGACGAACAGCAGCACGTAGACGATGGCGAAACGGCAGAATGCCCGCACCCGGTTTTGGTTCTTTTCCGTCATAGGGTTTTCGCCGCTTACGGAGCCGGCAGGAAGTGAGCGGCCAGCACGATCGCCACCATGACGCAAAGCATGCTGAAACTACCGCGGTTTTCGAGAATGTGAACGATCGGATCGTCGTGCATCGCGCCGCGCACCGTTGTGATCCAGAGTCGCCCGAACAGGTAGATCAGGCCGATCTGCACGAACCAGAGCAAGTGCGGAATCGCGTAGCGTGCTGCGGTTTCCGGGGCGTTGATGAAGAGGCCGAATACAACTACCGCGGCCAATGACGCACCGATACCAAACGGCCATAGCACTTCGAGATCGCCCACACGGTAGTCACGGCCCACCGATGCGCGTTTGTCGCTCTGACGCAGGAGTACCAGTTCGGAGCAGCGCTTCACGAGCGCAAGACTCAGAAACGCGAACACGGAGAACGCGAGAAGCCAGCGGCTGACCGTGATCTCCGCCGCGACGGCTCCGGCGACGATCCGGTAGGTGTACAGCAGCGACAGTACGAGGACGTCCAGCAATACGATCGATTTGAGGCGCCAGCTATACGCGGTCGTGAGCACCAGATAGAGTGCGAACATCCCGGCAAATGCGGGGGACACCACGAATGCCAATGCAGTCGCCAATACCAGCAGCAGCGCTGCGCAGCCGAGGCCCTTGCCGATCGACAACGTACCGCTCGCGAATGCACGGTTGCATTTGCGAGGATGCCGGCGATCGTTGTCCAGATCCCACAGATCGTTGGCGATGTAGGTCGCAGACGCGCCCAACGACATCGACAGAAACGCGAGCGCGAGCGTGACGATCTTGTCGGTGTCGAGGAAGGCGAATGCCGTCAGCAACGGGACGAACAGCAACAGGTTTTTCAGCCACTGGTGAACGCGCAGGGCTTTGCACCACATGGAGAAGTTCGCGCGCGGGTTTGAAAATTCGCGTTCGACCGGAATGCGGCTCCGAACATCGGCGGCAACGCCGGGCGCAACGCCGGCCAGAATGGCGCCCTTCGCGCCGGCCCATACCGGCAGATCGGCCTTGCTGTCGCCCGCATAGACGAAATCGTCGCCCACCTGTTCGCGAATGCCGGCAAGCTTGGCCTCGCCCTTGAGGTTCGTTTCGCCGCGGGTTGCGATGACGAGGTCGAACAAGCCGAGATGCGTGTTCACGCGTTCGGCGATCGAGCGATGCGCGGCAGTTGCGAGCACGATCTTGCGGCCGCTTTCGCGTTCGCGCGCGAGGTAGTCGACAAGCGGTTCGCGATACGGGAGTGTCTCCGCTCGAAAATCGGCGTGTTCGGCCACTTTGGTCTTGAATGCAGCGCGCCCGCCGGCGAGCCAGAAAGGCAAGCGCAGCAGGTAGGCAGGTTTACGTCTGACGACGCGGATCACGGATTCCATCAGGGTGTCCGATGTCGTCAGCGTGCCGTCGAGGTCGACGACAAGCGGAAGTTTTTGGGTCTCTCGCATTTCTTTTGCTTCACTCAGTGTCGACGCCGATTTCTCAATTCACCGTCGGCCACAGCTTCTTTATCTAGCGCCCGAGAAGCAACACTCACACACAGCATCCGTGCCAAGGAGTTATGTCCAATAGACATTTCCATCCTGACCAATCCAACCAATTCCAGCAGGGCACGCCTCAGAAAAGAACCATATCCCATCATCGAGCCCTGCCTCACTCTCCGGGAATGCATTCTCGAACATCTTCACAATTTCATCTGTTGTTTCGGTGAGTTGATTTCCGCGCTTCCCTGCAACAACAATCTTCTCATCAAGCAATCTCCTCAAAACCCACATGAACAACGATTTTCTTTCAGAATAATCATCTGCATCATCCTGAATGTATAACCACACAGCATCCAAGGCCATACCATCGACATAAGATACTATGAATTTGTATCGATCATCAGACAGCATAAATTCACCTAAATTTGAGTTCAACCTGCTTTGCGCCCGGAACCAATCTACTTAAATCCGAATTTCCTCTTATGTCGATCGTCCATCTCGCCTGCGTAACTCCTTGCGAGCTCGATACAGAACGCAAAGTGACAGTTTGACCATCCTCTAAGGTCGCAACATAAACACCCATCGCCTTCTTTTCAAGCGGTGCACCGCCGGATAACTGCTGTGCGTAACTGAAAATCTGAGAATCGGTTAAATTTTGAGAATCAAAAACTTTAGTCGAGCCTGACAAGTTACTTCCACCCGGCGAGCCAGGCGCAGTGGCAACAATCGTTCTTCCGTCTACAACGAGTGAATTGGAACCGTTTGCCTTGTCGAAAATATTGAGCACCTGGCCACGTACCACCGCAGTCGGTGAATCTAACGGATAACTGACATTGGATCCACTGCTCCCCCAGCTGTATGTCCCCGGGGACGCCGAACTACTGCTCCCATTTCCATATGGTTGAGTGCGTGCAGCATTCGCGGCATCTTCGACATCGCCACTGAGATTTTTGATTGCCGTCCGCCCGATCTTTGCACCGGCAATCTCCACCGCCAAACCTGGAGTAACCGAATTCGTTGCAATTGCAGCGGCGGTCTCCACCGTAATGATGCCTGCATTGACCGCAGCCGTGGGGTTCGTCAACGCAAATATCAACGCTTGCGGCCCTAGCAAAGCCAACGCAGGCACTGCCGCCACGATCGCAGCCGTACCCGCAACCGTCCCAACCAGTGCGTTGCTTTCCATCAGTTGATTCTGTGCCTGAAGCAGCTGCCTGACTTGTTCCTCCGTGCATTTTCGTTGAGCACAGAACGTCTTCAGCAAATCAACATTCAACGGGTTTCTAGCATCGCGCTTCAGTAAGGAAATCTGATTGTTCTCAACTTCGATCTTCGCTGCATCAGTCGCCGTCCCGACGTTTTGCCCGGATACCGCAGCTACACCGGCGACGAGACTCGTCACAAGGTTATCGCGAGCTTCACGCTCGGTTGCAGACATCCCATCGGATGGTTTCAGCAGGCTCCCAAGCACCGAACTTGCCGCCGCCCCCATCGCGCCAGCACCACAACTCTGACTTCCGGCAGCCGCTCCCGCACATCCAACGATTGCATGCAGTGCCGCACGCGCCGACTCACTTCCAAGCGAGTCCGCAATCTGCTTGACTCCATTCGCCCCCAGTTCCTGCAGATACGCCACTGTCGCGTTCTGCGCGAACTGACCCGCGCCTCCGGTCACGTTACCGCCAGCCGCCACCGCAAGCGCCGTCAACACCTGACGATAAGTCCCGCTCGGGCCCCAATCCGCCGACAGTTGATCTGCTCGTTGCTGCGCCGCCGCGCGCTGTTCCGGCGTCAGGCTCGCGTCGCCCGCAGCCTTCTTCGCTGCATTGACTTCCGCCGCACGATTCGTAACGAAAGTTCCGACCTGATTGATGAACTGGCTCGTGATGTCGAACCCGGCCTGAATTTTCTCCTTGTCGAAGATTGGCGCAAGTGCTCCGCCGGTATCCGATGTATCCCGATTGATGCTCGCGACAGTCTCAGCGGCCGACTGACCGGTGAGTTGTTGTTGCCGGGATTCGTCACGAATTGTCAGCGCGCCGCCACTGATTCCGCTTCGCGTTGTAGAACTCGCGTCGCCCGAGGCGCTCAATGCAACCGGCGGCGCAACCGTGAGCCGGCCCTCTCCCTTCGGCAACTCCGTCCCTGCAACGGGATTCACGTTGTCGGCCTTGCCCTTCTGATCCTTGCCGATACCGCTCTTTCTGCCATCGCCGCCGAAACCAAAGCCTCCGCTCAAGGCCACCTGCGAAGCATCGTACGACGCATGGTTTTCGATATCGCTATGCGTCAGCGTCGCTGTCGTCAGACTGTTCGCCCCGTCGCTAACAGCCTTGTCGCTGCTGGCAATCACCCCGCCCTTGAGGTCCGTGTTGCCCTTCACATCGACCTGGAAGCCACCATCACCAGCCTTGATGCCCGACTGTTCGACCACGCTCGCATAATCGCTGTTCATCTTCGTCTGGCCGACATTACCGGCCACACTCGACACGCACGGCGGCGGACAAACGCTCACCGATACGCCCGCGTTCTGCTGCTTCGAATCGTAGTGATCCTTATCCTGCAGACTTTCGATATTCAGGTTACCGCCGACGTTCGCGATGACCTGTTTGCCCGACGCAACCGCACCCTTCAGATTCGTATCGCCGCCCGACTGAATGGCCAGTTGGTTGCCGGCTGTCACATGCGTATTGGTCCACGTCGACGAATCTCCGTCCGCGTTGCCGCGATTTCCGTTAATGCCCGCGTTGACGGCTACGCCGGTTTTCGCGCCCACGGTCAATGTCACACCCAGTGACGCACTCGACCCGCTGTTCGTACTGTGCTGACTGCTCGTGTTCTGCGCAGCCTGAAGATTCACGTTGCCTTCGGCGGCCAGCATCGCGTTGTTGCCTGCCGAGATCGTGCTGCCGATCACGTCGATATTGCTGTCCTTCCCCGCACCAGCCGCCGCAATCGTCACATTTCGACCCGCCGACACCGTACTCCCCACCGCCGTATTCGACTGAGCCTGTGTCTGGCTGTCGCTCTTGCTCGCGCCGACCGATACGTTGATCCCGACGCTCGCTACGGCCGTCACCGGATCACCGCCAACCGACTTGATCGCGTCGTAGGTGTTCTTGGCAGCCAGCGCCGTCGTGGCAGCAGCAAGCGCGAGCAGACGCGGATCGCCGCCCACGCTTTGCGCGGCATTTGCCATTTGCCTGCCGGTCTGGACGGCCGCCACCACCGGATTCGTCACACCCACCGTCACCCCGGACTGGCGGAACTGCTGCTGTTCCGCGAAATTCGCGGTATCCGTCGCAGCGTCGATCTTGACGGTCTTGCCGGCGAGATTGACATCGTTACCTGCATGCAGCGCGCTGCCAGTCACATGCAGATCGTTGCCCGCCGCGACAGTCAGGTTCCCGTTCAACGAACCGATCATGCTGCCCGTGTTCGTGACGTCGGTCGAGTGCTGCTGATCCGACATCGAACGCGTGCCGATCGACACGGAGAGGCCGCCGTTCGACATGAGCCCGGATTCTTTCTTCTCGTAGCTGTTCGCCGACTGGACGGTATCCTGCGAAGTCCTGATCGTGACGTTGTTGGCCGCCCCGAGCTTCACATCGTTCGTGCCGACGATATTGCTGCCCTGAACCGTGAGATCCTTGCCAGCCTGGATCTGCACCGTATCGCCGGACACCGTGCTCGCCACGCCGATACTTGCGCGCGTATCGTGCGATTCCTTCGTCGCCGTGCCGGACACGAAACTACCGCGCTTGGCCTGCACGTTCTGGTAGCTGTCGTGTTCTTCGCGGGCTTCGTTGATCGTCACATGCGTCGTAGACGATTCTTCCCAATGATGCTGATCGTTCAGATACAGCGATTGATCTGTCTTCGACTGAACGGCGTCGACACTGATATCGCGCCCTGCGGTCACGAGCGCATCACCGCCTGCCGACAGGTTCGCGCCATGAACCGACAGATCGCGCCCGGCCTGCACGGCCAGATCGCCCGTCGACGCGATCGTCCCTTGCTGGCCGATCAGGCTCTGGCTCACCTTGCTCGCACCCGCAGCCCCGCTCACGCCGACCGTATCGACCAGCGTCGTGTTGACTACATCGCGTCCGGCAAGCACCGCAACCCGGTGACCGGTAATCTGCCCCGATGCGTTCACGACGTCGTTGCTCGCCGACACCACCGTGGTGCCGTTCGTCCCGCTGCTTGCGATCGTGCCGCTGCGATTCAAAATGTCGGTCGCGGTCACGACTGTCTTCGAGCCGCCCTTGATCACGCCGCTGTTCGTCGCGCTGCCCGCCGCACGGATCTCGACGTCGTCGGCCGCGATCAGCGCTCCGGTCGGCTGCAGGTCGTTCGCATGCGTCTTCGCCAGATACACAACCGGAGCCAGCACCTGCGTCGCACTGCCGTCGGGCAGCGTCACGGTCTGGTTCACGAGCCACACGATGTCGCTCGTCAGCGCATCCATCTGAGCGGCGGACAATGCCATCCCCGGCATCATGCCGAACTGCTTCGCGTAGTTCACGCCGCTCGTCATCAGCGCACGATACTCATCCTCGGCACTCGCATATCCCGGCAGGAAAGTACGCCCGGTCAACTGCGTGATCTGGTTGCGCACCATCTGCTGCTCAACCATTCCGTCACCGAGCCGCTTCTCGATGCTCGCCGGATTCAGATTGAGCTGGCCGAGCATGTAATCGCTCGAGATGAAGTTCGTATAACTCGTCAAACGCGGATCGGTGACGATCAGATACGGCTGCCCCGGCGCCGGATTGATTGTGTACAGGCCGCTCGTCGGCAGCTTCAGGTCCGGAAGCGCGCCGGTCGGATTCACCACCGATTGCAACGCATCCGTCGGCTTCCGACCGGTCGCGGCGCCAACTTTCGACGGATCCCTTCCGGTCACGCCACCGTTGGCCTGATTGGTGCCCAGCGTGCCGCCCGTCGCGCCCGTCGCCGAGTTTTCAGCGGCGACGTTCCGGTTGTTCACGTCTTTCGCATCGATGTCGATCGACTGGTTCGCGACGATCGTGCCGCCGGTATTGCCGATGGCAACCGGTGTGTAGACCCGCGACGGTTGAACGATCTTGCCGACATCCGAATGGGTGTTCTCGTTCCACGCGTAGGTGGACACAATGTCGTCCCGCTGGTACTGATACAGCGTCCGGCCGACGTTGTTGACCGTCGTACCGCCGTAGCCGCTCGATCCGGCGCTGCCCGATACATCCGTATCGCCGATCTTGATCGAACCGCCAGCCGAAATCGCGCTGTATTCGTTGTTGATCGTACCGACGTTCTTCATGACGATATTGCCGCCAGCGACGAGTTGCGCCTGCTGCGCCTGGCTCGTGACCTTGTCCTGCTGAATCGTCGTCGTGGTGTCGCGCGCGATCTCGACACGCTGGTAGCCGTTGTGTCCGTCGCTACGGGTCGCGTATTCGCTGGCAGGATCGTAGTTGACGTGCGGGTCGTAGCCATCCCAGTAGGCGGCCGTGAACGTGCCGTTGCCGTTATCGGTCAGCGAGTTGTAGTAGACCGTTTGGGGCTGACCATTGACGTTGACGACCAGCACGCGATCGATCGCCTTGTCGCCGCTCGCACTGGATACGATCTGACTGCTCGAATACGTCGTCGTCTGCGGCCTCTTGTACGGACCTTCCCAGGTGCTATAGGAGCAGACGCCGTGATTCGGCGCCGCGTTGCCGGTCGGGCAACCGATGTACTTGCTCCGCTTCGTCTCGTGCTTGCTGTCGACGCTGGTCGTCTCCGTGTCGACGACAGGAGCCGGGCGCGTATTCGTGAACGTCTGGGCCGCCAGTTCGATGCTGCCCAGCGCTTCGACCGACGACTGATCGTTCAACACCGTCTGCGTACGATTCGCGAGAAACCCGCTGGCGTCACGCTGGCCGTTCGCGGCGATGTTGATGTCGCCCACGCTGAAGATGCTGGCGCCTCCGGTATTCGACAACCGGTTCGACGCGTACAGATTCGCACGGTTTGCGGCAGCAATCACCGCGGCTGTCCCGGCGTTCGAGATGATGCCGGCGTTCAGCGTCACGTCACGGCCGATGATCGTCGTGGTGTTGTTCAGCTCGGCGCTGTTCGTCGTGATCGTTTCGCCTTCGATCCGACCCGCGTTGTCGATCGTTCCACCGCCTGCGTTGACGGTCGTGTTCGTCGAGTTGATATCTGCGCCGGCCTGGTTGTCGACATTGGCGGCGTTGACGGTCAGTGCGCCGTTGGCGTCGAGCCTCCCCTGGTTCGTCAGCTTGCCCGACGTCGTGAACGTCAAATCGCCATTCGCGTGCAACCTGTTCGCGGCAGCGTGCGTGTAGTCGCTTGCAAGCGCAACGGTACCGTTACGGCCGGCAACGATCGAACCGTCGCCGCTCAGCGAACCGGCCGTCAGCGACAGATCCTGATCGCTGCCGATCGCACCGCCCTGGTTAACCAGGGCACCGGTTTTCAGCAGCACGCTGCCGCCGCTCCCCACATCGTTGCCGATCTTGCCACTGGTGTTGTCGATCGATGCGGCAGTCAGCGCAAGCGCGCCATTCGCGCGAATGGAGCCGGCCTGATTGACGAGAGCCGTGGTGGAACTGTTCAGTTTCGCGTTGTTTGCGGCCGACAGCACGCCGTTCGAGTTGTCGAGCCGGTTCGTGACATCGAGCATCAGATCGCGGCCGGCCAGCACCTGGCCGTCGCGGGTATTCGTCAACGATTGCGCGGAAAGCGTCACGTTGCCATTGCCGCCGATCACACCCGCGCCAACCTTGCCAGCCGCATTGCCATTCGTGATCGACGCCCCGCCATCGATCGTCGTCGCGCCCGTGCCGACGTTGACGATCCGGCCGTTGCTGTTGTCGATGCTGCTGCCCGAAAGCGACAGTGCCGACGTCGCGCCGTTTGCCTCGATCTGCCCGCCTGTGTTGCCAACGGCACCCTGCGCGTGAATGCCCAGGTCTCCATTGGCCTGAATCAAGCCTGCGGCGTTCGTCAACGCGCCATTCGACTGAAGCGTCAGCGCCTGGGCCGACAGCAGCGACCCGCTCGAGTTGTCGATGCTTCCCGCAGCGACCGAAACGTTGCCGTTGCCACCGATCGTGCCGCCGGCGGTATTCGACAGCGCGTTCGTCGATGTCACGCTCAGGCCGCTCGTGCCGATGTCCTTGATGGAACCCGAATCGTTCGCGATGCTGTCAGCCTCAATCGTCAGGCCGTTGTTTGCTTCGAGCGCGCCACCGCCGTTGTCGATCCTGCCGTGCACGTTCAACGCGACACTTTCGGCCCCCACGTAACCGCCGAAACGATTGTCCAGCGACTGGACCGCCAGGGAGGCGTGGCGCTGCGCACTCAGCGTTCCGGACTGATTCGACAACGCTGCCGCCTGCACCTCGAGCGCGCCGTTGGTCGCGATCTGTCCGGCGTTGTTGAACAACGTGCCCGTGGCGATCGACAGCGTGCCGCTTCCGGCGTGCGCGATCTTGCCCTGGCCGTTGATCAACGTCGCCGGCGAAAGAGTCAAGTCGACGCTGTTCGTCTGCAGCGTGCCGCCCGTGTTGTCGAGCGTGCCAGACACCGCCGCCCGCATCGCACCCGTACCCGTTTGTGTGATTGACCCGCCCCGGTTTGCGAGATCGCCGGCAGTCAGCGCCAGTTGCGCAGCGTTAATGGAACCGCTGCTGTTGTCCAGCGACGTAGCCGCGACTGTTGCCGTCTGACCGGCTGCGATGCTGCCCGAAGCGTTCGTCAGTATCGCGCCGCCATCGATGTCGGCATTCCACCCGGCCGACAGCGTGCCGCTGCCGTTGTCGAGCGATTGACTCGTCGTCCGGAGATTCTGCTGCGCGGTCACCGTGCCACGGTTGACGAGTCGGCTGGCCTCAAGCTCGACATCGCCATTGCCGCCGATCACGCCACCTTGCGCGCCAGCCGCCGTCGTGCCGGCCGCATTCGTCAGTTGATCCGCTGTCGTCACCGACAACCCGTCACCGTTGAGCGAAACGATTCTACCGGCCGAGTTGTCCAGCGACGCAGCCACAACCGTCATGCCGGCTGCACTCTGAATCGTGCCCTGGTTGTTGGCGATCGCGCCACCGCGAACCTGCATCGTGCCTTGGGACACCAGCGTCCCGGACTGATTGGCGACCTGCCCGGACGACTGCACCGACAGCGCGCCCTGCGCCGACACCTTGCCGCCCTGGTTCGATACACCGCCGGCGGTGAGCGTGACGCCAGCGTCGCTCGACAGACTGCCGCGATCGTTGATCAGCGTGCCCGTCGCACTCGCCGTGACCGCGCCTTGGGCGCTCGTCGTCGCATCGGAGAGATTCAGGTCGCCGGCCGTTGCAGCCAGCGACAGGCTGCTGTTCGCTGTGGTTCGGCTGCCGGCAAGGTTCACGCTGCCGCCCGTCAGTGAAGCATTGCCGCCGGCCAGATTTTGTCCTGTCGCCGTCAGTTGACCTGATGTCGTGATGTTCAGGTCGCCGCTGCGCCCGACGGCTCCGTCGTTAGCGACACCGGCACCAAGCGTGCCGATTGAATTGACGCTGCCGGCATTCACCGTCGCGCTCTGCTGTGCGGCGAGCGTGCCGCTGTTCGTCAGATCCGCCGCGGTGCTCGCCGACACCGACTGCTGCGCATAGACGGTGCCGCTGTTCTCGATTCCGCCCGCCGCCGACATCGTGAGACTACCGCTCGCTGTAGTCTTGCCGGTCAGCACGAGGCGGCCGTTCGATTGCAACGTCATGTCGCCGGCCTGTGCGACGATCGCGCCGGCGTTGCGCACGCCGACGCCGCCCTCCGTACCGATCAGATAGATCCGGTCGCTATACATCCCACCCAACTGGCCGACGTCGATCGAAACAGCCGGTGCAGCGCCATCGCCGTGGATCTGCGTCGCGGCAAGCGTGTCGTGATTGACCTGGTTCGCGCCTGCGACAACGTTCAGGCGCTTCGCATAGATCGACGCATTGGCCTGTACCGCCCGGGAAATCAGGTCGACCTGATCGACGTTCGCCGCATTGAGTCCGGCACCTTGAACCGTGATGAGGCCGCGGTTGACGTTGTAGCCCGCGAGCGAGCCGTCCGCGCCGTAATACGGCTGTCCAGTGGTCAGCGTCGCGCGAGACGTATTGATGAAGCCGCCGCCATCTACGACGATGCCGGCCGGGTTTGCCAGCACCACTTCCGCGCGGCTCCCGGCAACTTCGACATAGCCACGCAGTTGCGACGGATTCGCACTGTTGACCTGATTGACGATGATGCGCGCGGACTGGCCCGGCCCGAAGTTCGGGTTCCCGTTGATATAACCGGCCTGCTGCGTGTTGACGAGCGTAGGCGAGTTGTTGAGGATCGCGCCGTTTTTCTGAACGTCGAACTGGTTGTAGGTATTGACCGACACGCCCGCACCCGACGGCTTCGCGATGTTCACCTGCGGCAGCCCGTTCTGCGTCTGGATCACATGGGTGCTGGTGCCGGGCGTTGGTGCGATCCGCGCCGATGCAAACGAAGGCACGGCCGCCAGCGACGCGACCGCGATCAGCAAGCCCGAGCTGCCGAGCGAACGCCGGCCGGCCCGGCTCTCACCGGATTCGGTTTTCCCCGCGGCAGTAGCCGTCTCTTCGACAGCCACCACCATTCCCCGGAGCCTGGAATACACCAGGCGGTAGGTCTTCTTGTTCATCGTCCTTTATTGGTGTCTTTTTAGGCCGATGAACGGTAGCAAAGCAATCGTCAGGAAACCATAGGGCAACTGTCAACAACTGCCAAGCTTCATAAATATGTGAAATACATAAATTTAAGACCTGTCTGATTGAAATTTATTATTTGCAGTTAATTCTCAACTTCTAGAACGGAATCGACGAAAACTCCCTGACATTGCTTCCCGAATATTTTCTCACCAAGGACGAATCGCACCGACGTCAGGCCCTGATCTGCCAAACAGGAAATAGTCAGAATATGTTTCGTTCAGCGGTTCTTATCAGGATACCGAGTGTGTCCTCGTATTTTTTTGCGAGGAAGAAATAACTCCCTTCGTCACCGCAAGCAAACTCCAGCCCGGCATTATCTTAAAAATAACGACTCATTCCAGTGCTCGAGAACCGCGCATCTCCATTGAGGCGACTGCTTTGAATATTCCGCCTCACTTCCCTCGCTCATGCTCCCCCAACCCGATCGCCTTGTAGTCGTAAGTCGGATAGAACTCCGTCCGATAAGCGCCCCACGCCGTATCCTCCAGCACCCGATTGACTTCACGCAGCCGCGACGCGGGCAACCTCAGCACGACGATTTGCCCGATCCCCATCGTCACGGTCCAGCTCACCACCTCGACGCCCGGCGGCGGGAACGCCTTGTAGAACCCCTGCTTCGCGAGTTGCGCATTCAATTCGGCGAGCGGGCGCGACTGGTCGTGTTTCAGGAAGACGGTCAGCAGCACCGCGTTGTCCGGTGTCACGGCAGCCGAGCTTGCGGGCACAGTCGACGTCTGGCCGACGGCAGGTGCACTACAGGTCGCAGCGGCCGCCAGCGCTGCAGCGATCGCAAGGGTTCGAATCGGGAAATGCGGGAATGCCGGCATGACGCGACTCCGTAGCTTCGTGGATGGAGCCGCCATCATGCGCCGACCCGCAAAACAGTGCCGGCAACCGGACGACAGGATTACGCCATGTCTGCGCCGGCCCGCTCGCGCAGCACGTCAATGAACGCGCGCAGCTTCGCCGGCACGTGCTTGCGATTCACGTAATACAGCCACATCGGCGGCAACGTCCGGCACGCGCCCGGCAGCACCTCGACGAGCGTGCCGTCGCGCAAGTCCTGCTCGATCCGCTCGCGCATGAACGCAAACGCGATCCCGACACCCGCGCGCGCCGCATCGATCACCGCGTCGGCATCGTTCGTCACGAACACGCCGTCCGGATCGAGATCGACGTCTCGGCGCCCGTCATTCAGCAGCCATTTATGCAGCCGCCCGCTCTCCGAGAACCGGAAGCGGACGCACGCATGTCGCTCAAGCGCCGCAATCGACGCAGGCGCGCCGTACCGTGCCAGATAACCGGGCGACGCAACGAGCGCACACGACAACGCCGGCGCGATCCGTACGCCGATCATGCCCGGCTGCAGCCGGTCGGCGAGCCGGATCCCCGCATCGAAACCGTCCTTCGCGATGTCGACCAGCTCGTTCTCGTAGCGGATCTCGAGCCGGACTTTCGGATAGCGCTCGCGGAACACGGCAAGAACCGGCGCGATCACGAGCGTGCGTGCCAGCGGCAACGCAGTGACGCGCAACAGCCCGTTCGGCTCGCTGCGTGCATCCTTCAGCTCGCCGCGCGCCTGCATGACCTGCCGGTATGCGGGCTCCGTTTGCTGCCAGTAGCGCTGCCCGGCTTCCGTCAGGCTCACGCCGCGCGTGCTGCGATTGAACAGCTTCACGGTCAGCTCGCCCTCGAGCTGCCCGATCGCGAGGCTGACAGCCGCCGGCGTCAGGCCGAGCGCGGCGGCCGCCCGCGTGAAGTTGCCGGCCGTCGCGACGGTCATGAACACGTGCAGCCCGGCCATCGGATCACGTCTGCCCATCATTAGAAAAACTTGAAACTCTTTCGAGCGGAATGCGGATTCTCCCATATACCGCTACTGCCTACACTGGCCTTGTCGTCCCACCGGAGCCTCGAATGGACCCGCTCACCACCGCGCTGCCGCTCGCAGCCGCCCGCCGCGCGATCGAAGCAGCACTCGCGCATGCCGTGTCGCTGCAGGTCACCGGCGTCGCCATCGCCATCGTCGATGCCGGCGCGAACCTGCTCGCGTTCGTGCGCACCGACGACTGTTTTCTCGGCGCGATCGATCTCGCGCAGCGCAAGGCGCTGACGGCCGTCCGCTTCCGCATATCGACCGACGCGCTCGGCGCGATGTCGGGCGACGGCCCGCTGCGCGGGATCGAACACAGTCACGGCGGGCTGGTCACGTTCGGCGGCGGCGAACCGCTCGCCGACGGCAGCGGCCGCTGTGTCGGCGCGATCGGCGTCTCGGGCGGCAGCGTCGACGAAGACACCGCGATCGCCCGGTACTGCCGCGACCGCTTTCAGGCAACCCTCCACTCCACAAGGTAGGCACATGGCTCAGAAACGCATCCTCATTACCGGCGCAGGCACCGGCTTCGGCCGCGAAGTTGCGCTGCGGCTCGCCGAACGCGGTCACGACGTGACGGCCGGCGTGCGCGTCACCGCCGAGATCGACGACCTGACGGCCGCTGCCGCGCAACGCGGCACCGCGCTGCGCGCGATCAAGCTCGATGTCACGTCCGCCCACGATCGCGCCCGCGCGGCCGATCTCGATTTCGACGTGCTCGTGAACAACGCGGGCGTCGGCGAAGCCGGCGCGCTCGTCGACCTGCCGGTCGAGATCGTCCGCGAGCTGTTCGACGTCAACGTGTTCGGGCCGCTCGAATTCACGCAGCAAATCGCGCGCGGCATGCTCGCGCGCCGGCACGGCAAGATCGTGTTCGTGTCGTCGATCGCGGGCCTGATCACGGGGCCGTTCACGGGCGCCTATTGCGCGTCGAAGCACGCGGTGGAATCGGTGGCCGAGGCGATGCATGCGGAACTGGCGCCGCACGGCATTCGCGTCGCGGTCGTGAACCCCGGCCCGTACAGCACCGGCTTCAACGACCGGATGATGGAGACGACGCGGCGTTGGCACGATCCGGCCGTCCACACCGTGACGCCCGAGCGGCTGACGTTCCCGCTCGAGCAGCACGATCCGGAAGAAATGATCGCAAAGATGGTCGACGTGATCGAAAGCGACGGCGGCGCGTTCCGCAACCTGCTGCCGCAGTCGTCGGAAGCGTTCGTGCGTGCCGAACAGGCACGCGCGTGGGATCGGCAGCAGTAACGCAAGCCGGCGGCGGCAGGCGGGTCACACCGCTTCCGCCGTCGACAGCCATACCGGCACGGCAGCCTGGACCGCCGGCTTGCTGGCTTGCTGGCTTGCTGGCTTGCCGGCTTGCCGGCCACGGTACCAGCCACCAATCCGGCGGAGCTGCTTCAAGCCGCTCCGCCTGCGATTAATACACGTCGCGCATATAGCGCCGCGCCTTCGCGAGCCGCGCGACATAGTCGTTGGCATCGTCGTCCGACATTCCGCCATGCTCGGCGACGACCGCCTTCAGCGCCGTATCGACGTCCTTCGCCATCCGCGACGCATCACCGCACACGTAGAAGTGCGCGCCTTCCTCCAGCCACGCAAACAGCTCGGCGCCCTGCTCGCGCATCCGGTCCTGCACATAGATCTTGTCGGCCTGGTCGCGCGAGAACGCGAGGTCGAGCCGCGTCAGGAAGCCGCTGTCGTGCATCGCGCCCAGTTCGTCGCCGTAGTAGAAGTCGGTCTGCGCGTGCTGCTCGCCGAAGAACAGCCAGTTGCGTCCGCGCGCGCCGCGTGCCTGCCGCTCGTGCAGGAAACCGCGGAACGGTGCGACGCCAGTGCCGGGGCCAACCATCACGATCGGCACGTCGCCGTTCACCGGTGGCCGGAAATGCGCGGACTTCTGCACGAACACGGGCACGCGGCCGTCGTCCGCACGATCGGCGAGGAACGTCGACGCGACACCTTTGCGCGCGCGCCGGCCGTTGTGATAGCGCACGGCCGACACGGTCAGGTGGATCTCGCCCTGGTGCGCGCTCGGGCTCGACGCGATCGAATAGAGACGCGGCTGCAACCGCTTCAGCATCCCGACCAGCTCCGTGCCCGACATGTCGACCGGGAACTCGTGCAGTACGTCCGCAAGCTGTTGCCCCCACAACCATTGCTTCAGGTCGCCCTTGCGGTCGTCGCCGAGCAGCGACTTCAGCGCGCCGTTCGCGCTGCGCGACGCGATGAATGCGAGCGTGTCCGGATGCGGGCGCGTGATGTCGAAGTGGCGCGCGAGCGCATCGCCGAGGCGCACGTCGCCGACGCCTGCGATCGACACCGGCGCGTCGGCCTTCAGCGCGGTGACGGACAGCAACTCGTCGACCAGCTCCGGGCAGTTGGTCGGCCATACGCCGAGCGCATCGCCGGTTTCGTATTCGAGGTTCGCGCCTTCGGTCGACAACGACACATAACGCGTGTCCTTCGCGGCGCCCGGGCGATTGAGCCGCAGGTTCGCAACGAGCTTCGACGGTGCCGGATGCGCCTTCGACGGCAGCAGCCCCGACGGGCTCATCCCGCCGGACGGCACCGCGTGCAGCGCTGCATCGGCCTCCTTGATCCGCGCGACGACACGTTCGAGCCACTGGTCGGCATCGTTCTGGAATTCGACGTCGCAATCGACGCGCGCGCACAGGCGTGCCGCACCGAGTTCCGCGAGCCGCGCATCGAGCCGGCGGCCGTGGCCGCAGAACTGGTCGTAGTTGCGATCGCCGAACGCGAGCACCGCGAAATGCACGCCGTCGAGGCGCGCGGCGCTGCCTGCCTGCAGCGCGTCCCAGAACTCGCTGCCGTTGTCGGGCGCATCGCCGTCGCCGAACGTGCTCGTCATCAGCAGCACGTATTGCGCGCCCGCGAGCGACGCGACCGGATAGTCGGACATGCACGCAGTGCGGATCTCGAAGCCCGCGTTCATCAGCTTCGTTGCGTAATCCTCGGTCAGCGATTCAATGTTGCCGGTCTGCGACGCCCACAACAGCACGACCTTCGGGCGCGTGCGAACGATCCGCACGCCGCCGGGCGCAGCGGCATCGGCCGGCAATGCCGATGCAAAGGCAACCTGCGAACTCGCAGGCAGCGAACGGCTGAACAGGCCCGCGAGCATCCCGTCGAGCCAGAACCGCACCGGCGGCGTGAGCGGCGCAGCGGCCGGCAGCACCGGCACGCTGCCCTCGCGCCGGCCGGCGCTCGCCTTCAGCCCACCGACGAGGCCGGCTACATACAGCCGTTCGGTGTCGGTCAACGGCGGCGGCGCGAGGTCGGTCAAGCCGAGCGCGGCCGCGAAAGTGTCGATGTCTGCCATGTCGGATTCCTGTGAAGCAGTGGCCTGCGCCGTCGCCGGCGCGGGCCGCGCGTCGTCGGCGCATGCATCGGGTTGCGCCGTCTCGTCGTCGGCGGACGCAAACGCATCCGTGTCGACGCGCCGCAGCGCGACCGCGCAATATTTCAGTTCGGGCTGCTGAGATTCGGCATCGATCGCGTCGTTCGTCACCGCGTTGATGCACAGGTCGTCGCCGTACACGTCGTTCCAGTGCATCGGCGCGAAGCAGTTGCCGCGCTGCACGCGCTCGGTCACGACGGCCGGCAGCACCGCGCGGCCGCGCGCCGAGCGGATCTCGACGCTGTCCTTCGCGGCGATGCCGAGCGCGCTCGCATCGTCCGGGTGCAGCTCGACGAACGGGCGCGGGTTGAGCTTGTTCAGCATCGCGACCTTGCCCGTCTTCGTCATCGTGTGCCATTGATGCTGCAGCCGCCCGGTGTTCAGCACGATCGGGAACGTATCGTCGGGCAGCTCGGCCGGATCGACGTGCGGCCGCGCGAAGAAGCGCGCCTTGCCCGACGGCGTCGGGAACGCAATGCGCGGCGCATCGCTGCCGTCGGCCGCCGTGCGCAGCGTCTGGCTCACGCCGTCGTTCAGGTAGCGGATCGGGTGCCGCTCGCGCGCGGTGCCCGGTGCGACCGGCCACTGCACCGGGCCGTCGCGCAGCGCCGCATGGCTCGCGCCGCGCAGGTCGTAGCCCGTCGCCGGATTCGAGAAACGGACGATCTCGTCGAACACGTCGGCCGCCGACGCATAGTCGAACGCATCGCCGAAGCCCATCGCGCGCGCGACTTCCGCGACGATGCGCCAGTCGGGCAGCGCGTCGCCGGGCGGTGCGACCGCCGCGTGCATCAGCGTCATGTTGCGCTCGGAGTTGACCATCACGCCGTCGCCCTCGGCCCACAGCGCGCCCGGCAGCAGAATGTCCGCGTAGCGGTTGGTCTCGGTATCGAGGAACGCGTCCTGCGCGATCACGAGCTCCGCGGCCTGCAACCCGGCGATCACGTTCTGCCGGTTCGGCACGGTCGCGACCGGGTTCGTGCAGACGATCCAGCACGCCTTGATGTCGCCGGCCGCCATCCGCGAGAACAAATCGACGGTGCCCTGGCCGGTTTCCTTGCGCAGCGTGCCGGCCGGCACGCGCCACAGGTTCTCGACGAAGCGCCGGTCGTCGTCGGACAGCACCGAGCGCTGGCCCGGCAGCCCGGGGCCCATGTAGCCCATCTCGCGCCCGCCCATCGCGTTCGGCTGGCCGGTCAGCGAGAACGGCCCGCTGCCGGGGCGGCAGATGCGGCCCGTCGCGAGATGCAGGTTGCAGATCGCGTTGGTGTTCCACACGCCGTGCGTGCTCTGGTTGAGCCCCATCGTCCAGCAGCTCATCCATTCCTGCGCGTCGCCGATCCATTGCGCGGCCGTGCGCAGGTCGGCTTCCGCGAGCCCGGTGATTTCCGCAACGCGCTCGGGCGTGTAGTCGGCGAGGAACGCGGGCATCGCGTCCCAGCCTTCGGTGTACGCGTCGATGAACGCGGCATCGGTGCGGCTGTTCGCGTGCAACAGGTGCAGCAGCCCGTTCGTCAGTGCGAGATCGGTGCCGGGCCGGATCTGCAGGAACAGGTCGGCCTTGTCGGCCGTGCCGGTGCGGCGCGGATCGACGACGATCAGCTTCGCGCCGGCCTTCACGCGATCCATCATCCGCAGGAACAGGATCGGATGGCAGTCGGCCATGTTCGCGCCGATCACGAAGAACAGGTTCGCGCGATCGAAGTCCTGGTACGACCCGGGCGGGCCGTCCGCGCCGAGCGACTGCTTGTAGCCGGTGCTCGCGCTCGCCATGCAGAGGCGCGAGTTCGACTCGATGTTGTTGGTGCCGACGAAGCCCTTCGCGAGCTTGTTGACGAGGTATTGCGCCTCGATCGACATCTGCCCCGACACGTAGAACGACAGCGCGTCGGGCCCGTGCGCATCGAGCACCGCGCGCAGGCGGCGCGCGGTCTCGGCGATCGCGTCGCGCGCCGGCAGCGGCACGAGGTCGTCCTCGCGCGCGCGGCGCACGAACGCGCGGTCGAGCCGTCCGGAACGGCGCAGCGCGACGTGCGCCGACGAACCCTTCGTGCACAGCCGCCCGAAGTTCGTCGGATGGTCGGAGTCGCCGGACACCTTGACGACTTCGCCATCCTCGACGTGCAGCACCATCCCGCAGCCGACGCCGCAGTACGGGCACACGCTCTTGACGGGGGTGGCGGTCATGCGCGCTCCGGGGCGGTCAGGCCGCGATCCACACGAAGCCGTCCTCGACCCGCGACGGATACGCGCTCACCGACTGCTCGGGCGCTTCGAGGCATTCGCCGGTGCGCAGGTCGAAATGCTGCTTGTACAGCGGCGACGCGACGACGACGCGCTCGCCGAGGCTGCCGATCAGCCCGCGCGACATCACGGCCGCCTGCGACACGGGATCGACGTTGTCGATCGCGAACACGCCGCCGTCGGCATGCGCGACGTGAAATACCGCGACCTGCTCGCCGTTGACGAGCGCACACACGCCGGTGTTCGGCACGATGTCGTCGAGCGGGCACACACGGGTCCAGGACAGCGGAAGGCGATCGTTCATGATGGGCTCCTTGGAAAAGACGCTGGTGTCGGTCAGGGTCAAACGGTTGCGGATTCGGTCACGGCCTGCGTCGCGCCTTCGACAACGACGGGAATCGTCACGGGCTTGCCGCGCACGCGCTCGTCGGGCGTCGCGGGGCGAATCTGGCCGCGCGTCTCGACGAATTCGATGTTCGCGTCCGGCGCGTCGCTGTTCACGAAGTGGCGGAAGCGCTTGCGCGTCTCGGGATCGGTGACGGCCTTCTTCCATTCGCACTCGTAGGTGTCGACCACGTGCTGCATGTCGGCTTCGAGTTCGGCCGCGATCCCGAGCTTGTCGTGCACGACGACGTCGATCAGGTAGTCGAGGCCGCCTTCGAGGTTGTCGCGCCACACGCTCGTGCGTTGCAGGCGGTCGGCGGTGCGCACGTAGAACATCAGGAAGCGGTCGATGTAGCGGCCCAGCGTGGCACGATCGAGGTCGGACGCGAGCAGCTCCGCGTGGCGCGGCTTCATCCCGCCGTTGCCGCACACGTACAGGTTCCAGCCCTTCTCGGTCGCGATGATCCCGACGTCCTTGCCCTGCGCTTCCGCACATTCGCGCGTGCAGCCCGATACGCCGAACTTGATCTTGTGCGGCGCGCGCAGCCCCTTGTAGCGGTTCTCGAGGTCGATCGCGAGGCCGACCGAATCGTCGACGCCGTAGCGGCACCACGTCGAGCCGACGCACGACTTCACGGTGCGCAGCGCCTTGCCGTATGCATGCCCCGATTCGAAGCCGGCCGCGATCAGCTCTTCCCAGATCGACGGCAGCTGCTCGACGCGTGCGCCGAACAGATCGACACGCTGGCCACCGGTGATCTTCGTATAGAGCCCGTACTTCTGCGCGACCTGGCCGACCGCGATCAGCCCTTCCGGCGTGACCTCGCCGCCCGGCATGCGCGGCACGACCGAGTACGTGCCGTCGCGCTGGATGTTCGCGAGGTAGTAGTCGTTCGAATCCTGCAGCCCCGCATGTTCCTTCTTCAGCACGAACTCGTTGAAGCACGATGCGAGGATGCCCGCGACGGCCGGCTTGCACACGTCGCAGCCGAGACCGTGGCCGTGCTTCGCGAGCAGTTCGTCGAACGTCGTGATGCGCTCGACGCGGATCAGGTGGAACAGCTCCTGGCGCGAATGCGGGAAGTGCTCGCAGATATGGTTGTTGACCGCGAGGCCCTGCTTCTTCATCTCGGCCTTCATGATCTGCGTGACGAGCGGCACGCAGCCGCCGCACGACGTGCCCGCGCCCGTGCACGACTTCAGCGCGCCGAGGCTGGTCGCGCCGTCGGCGACCGCCGTGCAGATCTGCGACTTCGACACGTTGTTGCACGAGCAGATCTGTGCGCCGTCCGGCAGCTCGTCGACGCCGATCGCCGGCTTCGCGACACCGTCCGACGACGGCAGGATCAGGAATTCGGGCGACTCGGGCAACTCGATGCGGTTCAGCATCATCTGCAGCAGCGTGCCGTATTCGGCTGCGTCGCCGACCATCACCGCGCCGTGCAGGAACTTGCCGCAGTCGGACACCACGAGCTTCTTGTAGACCTGGCGGCGTTCGTCCGCGTACTGGTACGTGCGGCTGCCGGCCGTCGTACCGTGCGCGTCGCCGATGCTCGCAACGTCGACGCCCATCAGCTTCAGCTTCGTGCTCATGTCGGCGCCGGCGAACGCAGCCGCGCCCGTGCCGTCAGCACTGCCTGAGACCTGCTTCGCGACCACGCGCGCCATGTCGTAGCCGGGTGCGACGAGGCCGTACACCATGCCGTTCCATGCCGCGCATTCGCCGATCGCGTAGATGTCGGCATCGCTCGTGCGGCATGCGTCGTCGATCGCGACGCCGCCGCGCGGGCCGATGTCGAGCCCGCATGCACGCGCCAGTTCGTCGCGTGCGCGGATGCCGGCCGAGAACACGATCATGTCGGCATCGAGATGCGTGCCGTCGGCGAACGCCATCCGGTGCGTGCCTTCCTCGCCGTCGACGATCTCGAGCGTGTTCTTGCCCGTATGCACGGTCACGCCGAGCGCCTCGATCTTCGCGCGCAGCATCCGGCCGCCGCCGTCGTCGACCTGCACGGCCATCAGGCGCGGCGCGAATTCGACGACGTGCGTGTCGAGCCCCATGTCGCGCAGCGCCTTCGCGCATTCGAGGCCGAGCAGCCCGCCGCCGACCACGACGCCGCGCTTCGCGTGCGTGCCGCACGCCTGCATCGCTTCGAGATCCTCGATCGTCCGGTACACGAAGCAGCCGGCGCGATCGTGCCCCGGCATCGGCGGCACGAACGGGCGCGAGCCCGTCGCGAGCACCAGCTTGTCGTACGCGAGCGTTTCGCCCGACGCGAGCGTGACCGTATGCGCGGCGCGGTCGATCGATGCGACGCACGCGTTCAGGCGCAGGTCGATTTGCGGATGACGCTCGAAGAAGCCGGGTTCGACGAGCGACAGGTCGTCCGCCGACTTGCCCGCGAAGAATTCGGACAGGTGCACGCGATCGTAGGCCGGACGCGGTTCCTCGCCGAGCACGGTGACCTGCAGCGCTGCCGATGCGCCCGCTTCCGCCGCGACGCATTCGAGCAGCTTGTGACCGACCATCCCGTGACCGATGACGATGAGTTTCATGATGACGTTTCCTTCGCTCGATCAGTTGGCGGCGTTCGCGGCGGCGGCCAGCGCGCGGTCGCGCAGCTCGGCCTCGCGAGCCTTGTGTTCGTCGCTGAAGCGCACGGCCATCGCGCACAGCGCGGTCGCCGTGACGGCGAGGCCGAGCAGGCTCAGCGTGTGCTGCACGTCGCCGACACCCTTCAGCAGGAAGGCCGCGGCGACCGCGCCGACGTTGCCGCCCGCGCCGACGATCCCCGCGACGCCGCCGAGCGCCTTGCGGTCGATGAACGGCACCAGCGCGTAGGTCGCGCCGCAGGCCATGTGCGTGAACAGGCCGAAGGTCAGCATCGCGACGAGGGCGAGGCCGACGCTTTGCGCATGCGAGAACCAGATCAGCCCGAGCCCTTCGCCGACGATCAGCGCGCACAGCAGCGCCGCGCGCACGTCGAGGCTGCGGCGCGCGGCGATCTTGTCGGACAGCCAGCCGCCGAGCGCGCGGGCGAACAGCGCGAGCAGCCCGAACATGCCGGCGGCGAGGCCCGCATCCTTCAGCGACAGGCTGAAGTGATCGACGTAGTACAGCGCGGCGATGTTGTGGATGAACACCTCGACGCCGAAGCACGCGCCGTACGTGACGAACAGCATCCACACGCGATAGTTGCCGCACGCGGCGACGAAGCTCGCCCAGCCGCCCTTCTTGCCGCTGTCGACCGTCACGCCTTCCTTGCGCAGCGCGACGAAGTCGCCTTGCGGGCAATCCTGCGTGAAGCGCCAGTACGCCCACGCCATCACGAGCATCGCGACGCCCGGCACGACCAGCGCGACGCGCCACGACGAGTCTTCGCCGAAGCCGAGCATCAGGCCGGCCGCGACGAGCAGCGGCATCAGCGCCTGCGTCGCGCCCGCGCCCGCATTGCCCCAGCCGGCCGTCGTCGCATTCGCGGTGCCGACCACGTTCGGCGCGAACATCACCGACGTGTGGTACTGCGTGATCACGAAGCCCGCGCCGATCGCGCCGATGCCGAGCCGGCAGATCAGGAACGACAGGTAGTCATGCGTGAACGACACGGCGAACACGGGGATCGCGCCGAGCACCAACAGGCCGACATAGACGCGGCGCGGGCCGAAGCGGTCGCACAAGGGGCCGACGAGCAGCCGCACGGCGATCGTCGCGGCCACTGCGGCGATGTTGATGTTGGCGACCTGTGCCGCCGTCAGATGAAATTCGCGTGCGATGAGCGGCATCAGCGGCGCGCATGCGAACCACGCGAAGAAGCACACGAAAAACGCCATCCACGTCAGGTGGAACGCGCGCATCGGCGCGGTGCGGAGGCTGAAGAGATCGATACGGGTAGCTTTGTCGGTCATGTCATCCGCCAAACGAAAAACGGCGTCCTGCGCACCCGGTCTCGTCGAGACCCGATGCGTAGGACGCCGTTGCCCATGAAGCCCGTTGCCGGGCGCGTCTGTAATCGGTACTGCGGACGAATCGCCATTGACGCGTCCGAACCAGCTTACGCAAACGCCGTGCCATGTCGTCCCGAGTCGTGCCGGCAACCCCGCCGCGCAAGGCTCAGCGGCCAGCGTGCGCCGCGATCCGGCATACGGCGCGCGATGCGCCGCGATGCAGCGAGGCACAGTTGTGGTGCGCTGCAGCACTATCGCCGTGCGACATCGCGGTGCGTATTGACGGGGCACGATGCACGCCGATGCGGCATTGCGTCTCTGCGCGCGCTGCGTCTGCATTCGTGCACGCGGCCATCGGGCCCCGCTCCCGCCGCGCCTTGCACCGGTTGGCGCGGATATTGCTGAACCTCGTGCATCACACCGGCAACGGCGCCGGTGGGCAGTCCCCGCAAACCATGCCCGTCGATCGCGACGGGCCCCTCAGGACAACGGCGTCCCTCCCGTGCGCGGCACGGCCGGATGCCGGACTGTTTCGACCGCCCGCCGCCGCCGCGCAGAAACGCGCTATCGACGGCCGCACGCACGCGGCACTGGAACACGACATGACGACTGGCAAAGTCACGCTGCTGGGCGCCGGCCCCGGCGATCCCGATCTCCTTACGCTGAAGGCCGTGAAGGCGCTGGCCGCCGCCGACGTGCTGCTGCTCGACGACCTCGTCGCGCCCGGCATCGTCGAACTCGCCCCGCAGGCACGCGTGATCCGCGTCGGCAAGCGCGGCGGCTGCCGCTCCACGCCGCAGGCGTTCATCGAGCGGCTGATGCGCCGCTACGCGCAGCGCGGCGCGCACGTGGTGCGCGTGAAGGGCGGCGACGCGCTGCTGTTCGGGCGCGCCGGCGAAGAACTCGCGACGCTGCGGGCCGCCGAGATTCCCGTGGAGATCGTCAACGGCATCTCGTCGGGATTCGCGGCCGCCGCGAGCCTCGGCATCTCGCTCACGCACCGCGAGCACTGCCAGGGCGTCATGTTCGTCACCGCGCACCGGCAGGACCACGGCGAACCCGACTGGTCGCGACTCGCGGCGACCGGCACCACGCTCGCGATCTACATGGGGATGAGCCGCGTCGACAGCATTGCGGCGGGCCTGCTCGCCGCGCTGCCGGCGTCGACGCCGGCAGCGGCCGTGCAATGGGCCGGCACGCCCGACGAGCGCCGCTGGACCGGCACGCTCGGCACGCTCGCGCGCGGCATCGACGAAGCGCGGCTCGGCAGCCCGGCCGTGATCCTCGTCGGCGGCGCGATCGGCGAAGCGGCCGTGCAGCATGACGATGCCGCGCGCGACGCGGCGCTGGTCCGGGCCGCATAACATGCGCTGCATCACGCGGCGCCGGCCGCCTGCCTCTTCCGAATCCATTGGCCGCGTTCGCGCCGGTCGCCGGTCGCGCACGCGCGGTATCGTGACCGCGTCCCGACTCGGCCGTCACACGCCGTTCGCGCGTCGCGCCGGCCTTCTGCCGCTCCCGCTTGCCTCATGAGTTCGTCCGCCCTGTCCGCCCGCCTGCGCGTGCTGCTCGTCACCGACACCGACAAACCGATCGGCGAACTCGGCGACGCGCTCGCGCGCCTCGGCTACGAAATGCTGAACGACGTCGCGACGCCCGCGCGCCTGCCGGCGGCCGTCGAGGAGCAACGCCCCGACGTCGTGATCATCGATACCGATTCGCCGTCGCGCGACACGCTCGAACAGCTCGCGGTCATGAACGCGACCGCGCCGCGCCCCGTGCTGATGTTCAGCCACGACGGCGACCAGGCGCTGATCCGCGCAGCCGTCGGCGCGGGCGTCAGCGCCTATCTCGTCGAAGGATTGTCGGCCGAGCGCCTCGCGCCGATTCTCGAAGTCGCGCTCGCGCGCTTCTCGCACGACGATGCGCTGCGCCGCCGGCTCGCCGACGTCGAGCGCGAACTCGCGGAACGCAAGCTGATCGATCGCGCGAAACGCGTGCTGATGGACCAACGCAGGCTGTCCGAGCACGATGCGTATGCAGCGCTGCGCAAGCGCGCGATGGATCAGGGCCTGCGCATCGTCGACGTCGCGCGGCAACTGCTCGACGCGTCACCTCAATGACTGCCATGAACACTTCCCCTCCCGCCGCGCCGGAACGCGCGCATCTCCGCCTCGGGTTCGTCGCGCTGAGCGACGCGGCTCCGCTGATCGTCGCGCAGCGCCTGAACCTCGGCGCGCCGCACGGCCTGACGCTCGAACTGAACCGCCAGCCGTCGTGGGCCGCCGTGCGCGACAAGCTGCTGAGCGGCGAGCTCGACGCCGCGCACGCGCTGTACGGGCTCGTCTGCGGGCTGCAGCTCGGCATCGGCGGCCCGCAGGCCGACATGGCCGCGTTGATGGTGCTGAACCGCAACGGCCAGGCGATCACGTTTTCGCGCGGCCTCGCCGACGCCTATCGTGAAAGCGGCGACGTGCGCGCGGCACTCGCGACGCTCGGCCGCAAGCCGCTGCTCGCACAGACGTTCCCGACCGGCACGCATGCGATGTGGCTGAACCACTGGCTCGCGTCGCACGGCGTCGATCCGCTGCGCGACGTGCGCAGCGTCGTGATCCCGCCGCCCGAGATGGTTGCCGCGCTTGCGGGTGGCGAGCTCGATGGCTTCTGCGCGGGCGAACCGTGGCATGCGGTGGCCGAGGCCTGCGGCGCGGGCCGGACCGTCGCGGTCACGAGCGAGATCTGGCCCGATCATCCGGAGAAGGTGCTTGCGACCCGGCGCGATTTCGTCTCGTTGTATCCAGCCACCGCACGCGCGCTGATCCGCACGCTCGTCGATGCATGCGCGTGGCTCGACAGCGCCGCGCACCGCCGCGAGGCGGCCGACTGGCTCGCGTCGCCCGACGCGCTCGGCGTGCCGGCCCGGCTGATCGCGCCGCGCCTGCTCGGCGACTACGGCGCGGGGCCGTTCGCCGAACCGCCGCTGCCGATCCGCTTCCACGACGCCGGCGCCGTGAATCGGCCCGATCCGCTCGACGGGCGGTGGTTCCTGGCCCAATACCGGCGCTGGGGCATGCTCGACGGCCCGCTCGACGACGCGGGAATCGCCGCGGCGATCGCGCAGACCGCGTTGTATGATGCTGCGGTCGCCGAAGGCGGCGCGGCGGGCCCGTCGCAGGCGTGATGCAGTTGGCGCGCGCTCCAGGGCCGCGCCACGCCGATCCGGCCCCCGGCGGTTTCCGGCATGCGCCGCCCGGACGACACCGCCTTGCCACTCCGTCCCCGATCCGAATCGATGCCGAAACGAACGCGCACGCCGCTCGACGTGCTGCTCACCGAAATCCGCGCGTGCCGTGCATGCGAAGCCGAGCTGCCGCTCGGCCCGCGACCGGTCGTGCGCGCGCATCGCGACGCACGGATCCTGATCGTCGGGCAGGCGCCGGGCGCGCGCGTCCATGCAAGCGGCATCCCGTGGGACGACGCGAGCGGCAAGCGGCTGCGCGCGTGGCTCGATGTCGATGCCGAATCCTTCTACGACGAGACGCGCTTCGCGATCGTGCCGATGGGCTTCTGCTACCCGGGCCGCGGCGCGAGCGGCGACAACCCGCCGCGCCCCGAATGCGCGCAACTGTGGATCGACCGGCTGGTCGCCGAGTTGCCGTCGATCCGGCTGACGCTGCTGATCGGCCAGTATGCGCAGCGGCATTTCCTGCGCGACACGCGCAAGGCGACGCTGACCGACACCGTGCACGCATGGCGCGACTACGGCCCCGGCGTGCTGCCGCTGCCGCATCCGTCGCCGCGCAATCAGGCGTGGTTCAAGCACCATCCGTGGTTCGACGCCGACGTGGTGCCCGAGCTGCGCCGCCGGGTGGCACCGCTGCTCGACCGATGAATGAAACCGCCAGCGGCGTCGCGATGCTGCGCGGCGCGCCCGATACCCCGATACACACCCAATGAACGATACCGCCACCGCCCCCGACATCGACTTCGCCTGCACCGGCTGCGGCGGATGCTGCCGCGACCTGCGCATTCCACTGACGATCGGCGAGGCGATCGCGTGGCTGCGGCGCGGCGGTCACGTGGAGCTGCTGTGCGACGCGATGCCATGGCTCGTCGAACCCGAGCCCGACAACGCGTTCGCCGCCTACAAGCGCGCCCGTTCGACACCCGCGCTCAGCGGCTCGCTGCCCGTGCGCATCACGGTGGTGCTCACCGCCGCCCATGCAGGGCCCTGCCCGAACCTGGGCGACGACCTGCGCTGCGGGATCTACGACGAACGCCCGCTCGTGTGCCGGATCTACCCGGCCGAGATCAATCCGTTCGTGCCGCTGACGCCCGGCGGCAAGGAATGCCCGTCCGATGCGTGGCAGCAGACGCCGCTCATCCGCGGCGGCACGATCGTCGACGCGGACACGCGCGAGAACATCGCGCGCTCGCGAACGGCGAGCGAAGCCGAGACGCCGCTGCGCGCACGGCTGTGCGCGGTGCTGGGGATCGACACGGCGGCCGTGGCCAATGAAGGGTTCGTGATTCATGCGCCGCCCGCGCCCGCGCTGCTCGCCGCGCTGACGGATCTGCTCGCGACGCCGATGGTGGCCGCCGACGACGCCATCGCATGGACGCTGGTGTCGAACCGCACGGCGACGACGGATGCGCTCGCGTCGGTCGACGCGTCGAGCCGGCTTGCCGGTAGCATGGCGGGCCCGCACGCCCGCTATCTCGGCTTCCATCCGGACGCCTGATCGCCACCGGGCGCGGCCCCGCCCATCCCGGCCGCGCCCGGTTCGCTGTACCATCGCGGCTCAACCGCGTCACGAACCGCAGAATCCTTCATGCCCTCCACCGCCCCGCCGCGCCTGTACGGGATGCCCGAACGCAGCGACCGGCTCGATTTCTACATCCGCGACCAGGCGTCGCGCCAGGCGATCACCGAGCCGCACCGGCACGCGTATTTCCAGATCCAGTTCAACCTCGGCGGCGACACCGAGCAGCGGATCGGCGGCGTCACGCGGCCGTTTCCGCGCGGCGCGCTCGCGTTCGTGCTGCCGCACCGCGAGCACCTGATCCCGCATCCGGAAGGCGCGCACTTCGTCGTGATCAACTTCAGCCAGGCGTTCCTGCGCGCCGATCTCGACGTCGATCCGCTCGACCTCGAGGACGTGCCCGCGCACCGCTTTCCCGAGCTGACGCCGTTCCGTTTCCAGGAGCATCTCGACTTCATCCTGACCGGCGACTCGTACGACGAAGCGCGCCGCCTCGCGCTGTGCATGCTCGACACCGATCGCGTGCGCACCTTCGGCTCGACCACGCTGCTGCGCGGCTACCTGCTGCAACTGATCGGGCTCGTCTGCACGCAGTACGCGGGCGCGCTCGACAAGCTCGCGCAGCGCGGCGCCCAGCGTGCGGGCCGGCGCGACGCGCTTGCGCGCGTGCTGCGGCACGTGCGGGCGAACCTGACCCGCGAGGACCTGACGCTCGCCGCGACCGCCGAGGCCGCGTTCCTGTCGCCGAACTACCTTGCGCATCTGGTCCGCAAGGAAACCGGCAGCACGTTCACCGACCTCGTGACCGAGCGCCGCATCGCGCTCGCGCAATCGCTGCTGGCCCACACGAGCCGGCGCATCGCGGACATCGCGCGTTCGGTCGGCTTCCGCGACGAAGGGTATTTCGCGCGGCGCTTCCGCGCGCGGGTCGGCGTGTCGCCGAAGGCGTACCGCGACGCGAATGCCGCATTGCCGGACGGCGACGACGCACCCGCAACCACCGACGCGTAGTTTTGTCCCGGTAAAACGCATCTGCGTCGCATCCGGCCGCACGCGCGTCCGGTATCGTTGCACGCATGCTGGCCCGTGCGCCGCACGGGCGCCGGCATCCGTCTACCTACCGAACGAGGCCATCCGATGTCCGCTTATGTCATCGACGCTGCCGAGCGTCCTTCCGTCGAAGTCGAACAGTCGTCCGCGCGCTTTCCGGTGCGCCGCGTATTCTGCGTCGGTCGCAACTACGCCGACCACGCCCGCGAAATGGGCGCCGATCCCGACCGCGAGCCGCCGTTCTTCTTCACGAAGCCGGCCGACGCGATCGTCCCCGCAAGCGGCACCGTCCCGTATCCGCCGCTGACGAGCGATCTCCATCACGAAATCGAGCTGGTGGTCGCGATCGGCAAGGACGGCCAGTCGATCGACCCGGCCGACGCGCTGTCGCACGTGTGGGGCTACGGCGTCGGCGTCGACCTTACGCGCCGCGACCTGCAGGCCGAAGCGAAGAAGCTGAGCCGTCCGTGGGACTGGGCGAAGGGTTTCGACGCGTCGGGCCCCGTGACCGCGCTGCGCGCGGCGACGGCCACCGGCCACCCGGCAGCCGGCCGCATCTGGCTCGCGGTCAACGGCGAAACGCGCCAGCAAGGCGATCTGGCCGACATGATCTGGGCCGTGCCCGACGTCATCGCATACGTGTCGCGCGCGGTCGAGCTGAAGGCCGGCGACCTGATCTTCACCGGCACGCCGGCCGGCGTCGGCGCGCTGCAGCCGGGCGACCGCGTGACGGGCGGCGTCGACGGCGTCGCGACGTTCGAGTTCGTCGTGGGTGCAAAGCCGTAACGGATCGAAGGGGCACGCAGGCGGGCGGGTACCTCGCCTGCTGTGCGTGGCACGTGGCGCGTGGCGGCTCTGGTCGGCCGCGACGGCATTCCGGGTGCTCAGTCGTACCGACGCAGGAACGTGTCGACCACGGCCGGCGGATTCAGCACCTTCGCCGATTCGTTTTCCAGTGCCTTGCCCGCGTCGTCGTCGCTGATCGACACGAACAGCGTGATGGACTCCCTTGCGTCGCCCGAGCCGAACAGGCCGTCGCGATCGAGCAGCCGCAACGCCTCGATCATGTCGGTGTGGAGCTGGCGCGAAAATTCCGCGAACCTCGACCGGACGAACTGCGGGCTCAGCACTTCGTCGGCCAGCTTGCCGCAGATCGCGTTGAACGGCGACGCTTCCGCCGCCGCGTACGCCCATTCGGAAAAGCCCCACGCGTACCAGGGATCATCGTCCGCGACCGCCTGTCGCGCGCGGACCCGGCTCAGCCCTTCGACCGAATTGGCCGCCGGCACCACCGTCATCGCGCCGCTGTCCGTATAAAGCGCGAACGCGTAGAAATGCTCGTCCGGGTGCAACGCCCGCAGCGCGTTGAACGTCGCCCGTGCGGCGTCGGCAAGTTCCCGCTGGAAATCGGAAAAGTCGGTCATCGCATCCTCATCCTGTCGCCCCTCGCGCGCGCGTCGCGAAATGCGCGTCGCGGATGGTTCGTCGTCTCCCGGTATTCGAAGGATTGTCCGCCAATCGCGCGCGGCACGGTAGCGGGCCGCACCCGCGTTCACTGCGCTGCATCACGTTCGTCGAACACGCGCACGCAGACGGCCGCCACCAGCGCGATCGCCGCCGACAGCAACATCATCGCGAGCGGCGCGTAGCCCGCGTTGCCGGCGGTCAGCACCGCGCCCGTCAGCGACGACAGCGCGGCGCCGCCGGCGATCGTCATCGCACCGGCCAGCCCCGACGCGCTGCCCGCCAGGTCCGGGCGCACCGACACGGCACCGGCATGCGCGCCGGGATTGGTCAGCCCGTTGCCGATGCCGACCAGCACGCACGGCCCGAACCACGCGATCGCATGCGTCGCGCCGCCGAACACCAGCGTGAGACCGATCAGCGGCCCTGTACACGCGACCACGCGCCCGCACAGGATCGTCGTCGCCAGCGCGTAGCGGCGTGCGACCCGCGCGGCCAGAAAACTGCCGCACACGAAACCGGCCGTGATCGTCCCCATGTAGAAACCGATCTCCGCCGGCGCAATCCCGAACAGCGTTTTCGCGGCGACCGGCGCACCGGCCAGGAACGCGTAGAACGAACCCGTCGAAAACGCCATGCAAAGCGCATAGGCCCAGAAGCGGCGTGCGCGGAGCAGCGCCGGATACGCGCGAAGCTGCCGGCCGAGACTCGAGGACCGGTTCGCGTGCGTTTCGACGAGATCGAACGCGCACCAGCCGAACAGCGCGATGCCGGCCGCGCCGAGCAACCAGAAGCTCGCGCGCCAGCCCACCGTCTGGTCGAGCACGCCGCCGAGCGTCGGGCCGAGCATCGGTGCGAACGCGGCCGCCATCGCCGCATAGCCGATCCGGCTCGCCGCGCGGCTGCCGCCGCCGGTGTCGCGGATCGTCGCCATCGACACCGGGTAGACCGACGTGATCGCCGCCTGCATCAGCCGGCATGCGAGAAACACGCGGATATCGGTCGCCATCGCGCAACCGAGCGAGCCGAGCGCGAACACGCCGACGCTCGTCAGCACGATCGGCCTTCGCCCGAACCGGTCCGACAGCGGCCCCATCACGAACTCGAGCGACGCGGCCACCGCCGCGTACCCGCCGAGCGACAATGCGACGAGCGCATAGTCGGCGCGCAGGTCGCGCGCGATTGCCGGCAACGAAGGCAGGAACAGGCTCAGCGGCAGCACCGAGCACGCGCACAGCAGGATCAGCGTCGCGTGTCGCGGCGATGCCGCAGCGGATTCGATCGGCAGGTTCGGTTGCAAGCGGATGCCCTCCGCGCACGCGCCGCACGGCCGTGCGCAATGCAAAAAAAAGCCCCCGAACGAGTCGGGGGCGCATGGGTGCCGGCGCGGTGCCGCTACCGGACCCTGCGCCTGCGTACTACTACGATGATGAATGCCGCGTTCATGCCGGATGGCTCCTGAATGCCTGACTGACTGCCAGCGAGATCGGACGATGTTAGGCGGACCACGCCGGCCGCGTCAACGCCCTAACGCACACGCACCGACACGAACTTCCGCGCATTGTTGCGCTGGATCAGCACCGCGATCACGCTGCCGCCGTTCGCTTCGAGCGACTGCACGTCGTCCGGCGTCTCGAGCAGCGTGTCGTTGAGTTCCAGCACGACGTCGCCCGGCTGGATGCCTGCGCGCTCGGCCGGGCCGTGTACCGCGTCCACCATCATCCCGACCGCGAGCCCCGTCGAGCGGCGCTCTTCGTCGCTCAGCGCATGCATCGTCAGCCCGAGACGGTCGCCGCCGTCAGCCGGCGCAGCCCCCGGCCCCGGCCGTGCAGCGGCCTTCGGTGCAGCCATGCCGACTGTCGTGCCCGCATTGCCTGCCGCGTCGTCGGCGCCCGTGATCGTCAGCGTCACCGGCGCGCGCTTGCGGATCAATCGCAGCGACGCCTTCTCGCCGGGCGACAGCGCGGCAGCCAGGTCGTTCAGTTCGGCCGAGCGGCCGATCGCCTTGTCGCCCAGCTTCACGATCACGTCGCCGGGCTTCACGCCGGCCGCGGCGGCCGGCGAGCCGGGCGCGACGCCGTTGACGAGCGCGCCCGCCGGACGCGGCAGTCCGAACGCCGCGGCCAGCCCGATGCCGACATCCTGCGCGTCGATGCCGAACGCGTTGACCGACGGCGCGCCCTGCGCGGACGCTTGCTGCGCCTGCTGTGCCTGTTGCGCCTGCATCTGCGTCTGTAGCTGTGCGCGCACCTTTGCCGCGAACGCGATCGGGATCGCGAACGTCATGCTCGCGTAGCGGTCGGCGCCCGTATAGACCTGCACCGCGATGCCGATCACGTCGCCCGCGCGATTGAATACGGGGCCGCCCGAGTTGTCGGGATTCGGCGCGATATCGGTTTCGAAGAACGGAAACGCGCTGCCGTCCGGCAGCCGGTGCGACGTCGCGCTGACGATGCCGGCCGTGACCGTGTTGCCCGATCCGTCCGGCGCACCGATCGTCATCACCGGTTCGCCCGCACGCACCTTCGCCGAATCGCCAAGGCGCACGAACGGGAGCTTCGTTGCGTTGACACGCAACACGGCGACGTCGCTTTGCGAATCGACGGCCAGCACCGTCGCCTTGAATTCGCGGCGGTCGGTGAGCCGCACCGTCACGTCGGCCGCATCGTCGACCACGTGCGCGGACGTCAGGATCAGGCCGTCGGCGCTGACGATGAAGCCCGAGCCGCTGCCCGACACCGCACGCAGCACCGGGTCGGGCATCGGCGGCTGCGAGCCCAGCGCGGGCGGCGGCGCGCCGCGCCGGAAGAACGCGGCGAGCGGATCGTCGGTATCGAGGATCGCGAAGGACGGCCCGCCGGTTTGCTGATCGAGCGCGGTCATGATCGTCACGACTGCGGGCCCGTAACGATCGACGATGGCCGGAAAGTCGACCGGCATCGCGTAAGGCGCGGCGGCTGGCCTTTCCTTCATGGCTGCCGGTTTGACAGGCGGCGCGAGGGTCGCCGCAATGGCGGCCGGCGGCGGTTGCAAAAAACCGGCGAACACGCCCCCGATCAACGCGGTGCGAAGCACGGCGCGAGCAAGCGTCTGGCGAACCACGGTGCACCTCCCCCGGCAGTCGCGGCATCGACTTGCGCGAGACGCGCAGGCACCCGACAAGCACCGGTACACCCATCCATTTATAGTCCACGCGGCCTGTTCGAACAGATGAATCGAAACCCGCATGCCGTGCGGTGCGGCGGCCGCGGAGCCACGACGGCGCTCGTTCCGGACAAAGTGCGCGATTCGTCAATCCGCACAAGTCCGGCGACCGTTCACTCCCCGTCGACCCGCTCCGCGATCGCCGACAACGTCCGTAACATCGGCTCGAATGCATCGGCCGACGTATTGCCGAAGCCGAGCACGAGCCCGTTGGCCGCCGACTCCGCATGAATCGAAAAACCCGACAGCGGAAACGGGCCGATGCCGTGCGCGCGCGCCGCGTCGACGATCGCGCGGTCGCGGTAACGCGCGGGCAGCCGCAACGCAAGATGCAATCCGCACGGCCCGCCCTCGACCTGGTGCGGCACGCTCAGGCTGCTGTCGAGCGCGGCGAGCAGCAACCGCCGCCGGTCGCGATACAGCCGGCGCATCCGCCCCAGATGCCGACCGTATTCGCCCGTCTCGATGAAATCGGCCAGCGCGAGCTGCACGTGGCGCGTCCCGCCGCGCAGCATCTCCGGCAACACCGTCCGCACGGCGGCCAGCAGCGCCTCGGGCAGCACCAGGAAGCCGATCCGCAGCGCCGGAAACATCGTCTTGCTGAACGAGCCGAGGTAGACCACGGGCGAATCGGGCGCGAGCCCGTGCATCGCACCGATCGGCTCGCCGGTGTGACGGAATTCGCTGTCGTAGTCGTCCTCGATGATCCATGCGCGATGCCGGCGCGCAGCATCGATCAGTGCGAGCCGCCGCGAGATCGACAGCACGGCGCCGGTCGGGAACTGGTTCGACGGCGTCGTATAGACGAGGCGCGGCGTCCGCTCGCGCCAGTCGTTCTCTTCCGCACGCAGCCCTTCCGCGTCGACCGGCATCGGCACGACATCGAGGTCGGCCGCCTGCATCGCGGTGCGCGCGCCGCGATAGCCGGGCTCCTCGACCCATACCGTCTCGCCCGGGTTCGTCAGCAACTGCGCACACAGCGCAATCGCGCCCTGTGCGCCTTCCGTAATCACGATCTGCTCGGGATCGCAACGCACGCCGCGCGTCACGGCCAGGTGCCGCGCGATCGATTCGCGCAGCGCGCGTTCGCCGAGCGGATCGCCATAGGCGAGCAAGTCGCGGGCGGCACGGCGCAGCGCGCGGTCGATCGCGTGCCGCCACGCATCCACCGGGAAATGCGACAGCGCGGGCACGCCCGGCCGAAAGCCCTCCGATTCGCCGCTGCCGACGAGGCTCGGGCGAATCCGGCCGAGCCGCTGCGCGACCGCCGGCGGCGCGGCACGCCGGCGCGGCGGCGCCGGACGCGACAGCCCGACGACGCGCGTGCCGCGGCGGTCGGACTGCAGGAAGCCTTCGGCGACGAGCTGCTCGTAGACCGCGGCCGTCGTGTTGCGCGACACGCCGAGCGTCTCGGCCAGCGCGCGCGTGCCGGGCAACCGCGTGCCGGCCGGCATCGCGCCGCCGAGAATCGCGTCGCGCACGCGGCGCAACAACTGGCGCTGCAGCGAAGGCGCGCCCGGCGTACGCGCCAGCGGCGCGTCGAGCGGTAACAAAGGAGAGTCGCCGGAAGGCAAGGCAGTCGTCATCGGAACATCGCAGCGTGAAAGTGTCGGAACATGGCGCACGGCCAGTGGCACCCGGCTCGTGGCACCATAAATTTGCCGATCTCTGGCGCTTCTCATGGTACCTCGCCGCGACTACGATCGTCTGCATGCCGGCATGTCGCCGGCCGCCAACCGAAGCGAGATCGACCTTGTCCACGCTCACCAACGTCTTCCAGCAACCCATCGGCCACCCCGTTCCCGACTGGTCCGCGCGCCCGCGCCCCGAGCGCATCGTGCTCGAAGGCCGCTACTGCCGGCTCGAGCCGCTCGACGCCGAGCGCCACGCGGCCGACCTGTACGCCGCCTACGCGCAGGCGCCCGACGGCAGCGACTGGACCTATCTCGCGCACGGCCCGTACACCGACGAATCGGGCTACCGCGACTACGCGCGCGGCGCACAGGCGAGCGGCGACCCGCTGCACTACACGGTGATCGACGTTGCCACCGGCCGCGCGGTCGGCACGCTCGCGCTGATGCGCATCGATCCGGCCAACGGCGTGATCGAGGTCGGCTCCGTCACGTTCTCGCCGCTGCTCAAGCGCACGCCCATATCGACCGAAGCGCAGTACCTGCTAATGAAGTACGCGTTCGACACGCTCGGCTACCGGCGCTACGAATGGAAGTGCGACGACCTGAACCTGCCGTCGCGTAAGGCGGCCGCGCGGCTCGGCTTCCGCTACGACGGTACGTTCCGGCAGGCGATCGTCTACAAGGGCCGCAGCCGCGACACCGCGTGGTATTCGATCGTCGACGGCGAATGGCCGGCCGTGCGCGCCGCGTTCGACGCGTGGCTCGCGCCGGAGAACTTCGACGCGCAGGGCGAGCAGCGCCAGTCGCTCACCGCGATCCGCCACGCGCAGGCGAACGCGCGCGACGCAGCCGCCCGCGCGAACGACGCGACGCACGTCACGGTGCGCCCGCTCGTCGCCGCCGACGAAGCGGCGTGGCGCCCGCTGTGGCAGGGTTATCAGAAGTTCTACGACACCGCGCTGAGCGATGCCGTGTTCGCGACGACGTGGGCGCGCCTGATGGATCCCGCCGAGCCGATGTTCGTGCTCGGCGCATTCGACGCATCGGGCACGCTGGTCGGGATCGTGCACTCGATCTACCACCGCTCGTGCTGGACCGAAGGGCCGTACTGCTACCTGCAGGACCTGTACACGGCACCGGACGCACGCGGGCAAGGCGCGGGCGGCGCGCTGATCGAAGCCGTGTACGAACATGCCCGCGAAGCCGGCGCGAGCCGCGTGTACTGGCTCACGCACGAAACCAACACGACCGCGCGCGCGCTGTACGACAGGCTCGCGAACAATGCGGGGTTCATCCAGTACCGGAAGGATCTGAAGAAGTAACGCGGATTCGCGGCCGGCCGGCGTTCAGTCGAAAACGTCGGCCGGATCCCGCGCACTGTCGTGCTCGGACGCAACGTCCGTCGGCACCGCGTCGGCCGCACCCGGCACCGATGCCGGGCAGATCATTTCGTCGCCATTCGCGGGCACGGGCCGCCGCACCGGCCGGAACACCGGCTCGCCGGGCTCGATCGGCCGTCCCGAGATCGCGCAGCGGCCCGGCTGCAACGCGACGCGCAGGCGCCAGCGCTGCTCGCCGTAATGGCAACGGCCGCTCTCGACCCAGCGAATCAGCAACCCGTCATCACCGGCCTCCAGCACGGTGACGAACAGTTGCGGACGCAACGGCGACATCGCGGCCGACGCGTGCTCCGGACCCGGCGCGCGGCCAATCGTCTCGAGCGGATGCGCGACGCCGCCGCCGTGCAGAGGCATCGCATCGTGTTCGCCGAATGACGGCACATCGCACGACAGGTCTTCTTCGCAGATCAGGCTTTCCATGATGTTCGGCATGCTTGATGGATTGACATGCAGGTTGAACGGCACCGGCGTCACGCTCAGCGCCGGCCGACCGGTTCGCGCAGCAGCGACAGGCCGATCGCCGCACCGGCGACGGCGGCCGCAAGCATCAGCCCGATGCCGCCCGACCAGCCGAACGCGCCGACGATCCCGCCGAACACGCCGACGAACGGAAACACCGACATGATCCCGCTCAGCGACGCGAGCGAACCGCCGAACTCGTGCTGGAGCGACGGCAATCCGATCGTCGCCTTGCCGACGTGCAACGCCGACACGATGCTCGCCAGCACGACGTTCGCGACGGCGGCCCGGTAACTGCGCGCCGGCAGCGTGGCGGCATTGGCCGCGACAGGCGATTCGGTCATCTCCACCTCCGTTGGGGCCGCCGCGTGCAACGGGATGTCCCACGCGGCCGAGATCGGACTGGCGCACATGATACAAATTGAAGTTCACTTCAAGTAAAGGGAAAGTTGCGCAACGATGCGTTTCGTCGATCGCTGCAATGGGCCGGCGCGACAGCGACGGCATCCTGATCTAAGCTGTCGGCTTCGCCCCGACAACGTTGCGTACATACGCATGCCGACTGCCTCGCCCGCTCCCGACGCCACGCTTCCGCTCGACTCGGTCTGGTCGACCTTCCCCCACCGCAGGGCCGCCGTGCGCACCTTCATCGCCGGGTACTGCGCCGCGCGCGACCGGCGCGACGCGCCGCTGCACGACAGCCCGGACGGCCAGGTCGTGCGGTTCGATGGCGGCATGGGCCGGCCTTTCGAGCATTTCATGATCGAGGGCGCGCCTGCGTGCAGCGACGGCCCGTTCGCCGTCGGCGCATGGATCACGCGCTATGGCGCCGCACCGCTGCCGCCTGCGCTGCAAGGCAGGACGCGCCGGCTGTCGGACGAGCATTTCATGGCCGCCGATATCGGTGTGCTGTCCGGCGACGATGCACTCGCTGAAGCACTCGCCTGCCACACGCCGGGCGACATCGACGCGTTCAATGCGAGCGCCTCGTTCCCGCCGTTCCAGCCGAATCCGGCCGCATTCCTGTTCGCGCACCGGCTGGACGGGCAGATCGCGGCCACCGCGCGCTACGGCTTCGCGTCGGCGCGCGACATCGTCGTCGACCGGGTCGCGACGGCGGACGCCTACCGGCGCCGTGGCCTCGCCATGCAACTGCTCGCCGCGATCGTCGCGCACGCGCGGCAGCGTGGTGCGCAGCGCGTGTGGCTCGTGTCGACCGAGGCCGGTCAGCCGCTGTACCGCGCCGCCGGATTCACGCCGCTCGCGCCGGTCGCGGTGGACGAAGTCGTCGCCTGAAGCGCGCATCGAATCGATGCCGACCATCGCCGTTCGTCTCGCGATTCGTCTCATTGCGCTGAGACGAACGTCCCCGCTCGATTCTTCGATATACTGGACCGAACCCTTTTCGGGGCAACCGCGGGCAACCACGCCCGTCGCGCGCTCGCCCCAACCTGCGTGGAATTGCCTACCGTGAAACCGCGAGCCGGCCTGATTCTCGAACTCTTCGTCAACCTGCTGCTGCCCTGGGTTGCGTACCGGGTCGCGCAACCGTATTGGGGCGAAACCGGCGCGCTGTACGCGTCAGCGGTTCCCCCCATCGTCTGGTCGATCGTCGAATTCGTCCGCTCGCGCCGCGTCGACGCGGTGGCGGCCATCGTGCTGCTCGGCATCGCACTGTCGATCATCGGAATGGCGCTCGGCGGCAGCCCGCGCACGCTGCTGATGCGCGAATCGCTCGCGTCGGGCACGATCGGCGTCGTGTTCCTGCTGTCGCTGTTCCGCGAACGCCCGCTGATCTTCTATCTCGCTCGCGCCACCGTGGCCCGCGAGATGGACGGCGGCGCCGCACACTTCGAATCGGTCTGGGCCGCCCAGCCGGGGCTGCGGCAGATGCTGCGGCTGATGACCTTCGTGTGGGGCGCCTTCATGACGCTGGAGATGCTGCTGCGCTGCTGGATGGTCATGACCTGGCCCGTCGAGCGCGTGCTGGTCGTGTCGCCGATCATCGGCTACACGGTGTTCGGCTGTCTGCTGACGTGGACGTTCTGGTACCGGCGGCGGATGCGCGTGCGCAACAGCGTCGACATCCCGTCCCGCGACGGCGTCACCGAGGTCGCCGGCCGCTGACGGCCGACCGGCCGGCGCCGGCCCGGCGGCCTGTCCCCGCGCCTGCTGTATGATGCGCGGCGTCTTGTCCGACCAATGCCTTTCCTGTCATGTCCCTTTCGCTCCTTCCGTGCGCCACGATCTGGCTCGCCCTGTTCGCGGCCGCCGCACTCGCGTGGCATCGCCCGCAGCACGGCCTGAGCCTTATCCTGGCCGCGCTCGGCTATGCCGGCGCGCTGGCATTCGGCAAGCTCGAGCCGGTTGCGCTGGCGCCGCTCGCGCTGCTGGCTGCGGCCGCGTGGGGCGTGTCGCCCGCGCGCCCGCTCGCGGTGCGGATCGCCGCACATGCGGTGTTTGCCGCGCTCGCGATCGCGCTGAGCCTGCACCTGATCCCCGGTTTCCACAATCCGCTCGTGATCGCCCCGACGCGCTTCACGCCGGACGCCGTACCGTTCACGATGTACCTGAATCTCGACAAGCCGCTGGTCGGCCTGTGGCTGCTGTGGGTGCTGCCGTGGGTCGCCCCCGACGTCGCGCTGTCGCGCGCGCTGCGCACGGGCGCGGTAGCGGCCGTCGCGACGGCCGCTGCATGCCTGGCCGGCGCGCTCGTGTTCGGGATGGTCGGCTGGGCACCCAAATGGCCCGCGTCGGGCTGGCTGTGGCTCGTCAACAACCTGCTACTGGTGACGCTCGCCGAGGAAGCGCTGTTCCGCGGCTACGTGCAAGGCGGGCTGACGCGCGCGCTCCGCGCATTCGCATGGGGCCCGTGGGTCGCGCTGGCAATCGGCGCGGTGCTGTTCGGCGCCGCGCACACGGCCGGCGGCTGGCAATGGATCGTGCTCGGCACGGTGGCCGGCGTCGGCTACGGCCTCGCGTGGCGGCGCGGCGGACTGCTCGCCTCCGCGCTCGCGCATGCGGGGCTGAACGTCGTCCACTTCGGGCTGTTCACCTACCCGATGCTCGACGCCGCGCGCTGAACACGGCGCGCGGCACGACGCGGCGAGGTACCGCGCCCGGTTTCAGTTGAACCCGGCGACCGCGTGCGGCACGTACGGGCCTTCGAGCGTGGCGATTTCGTCGTCGGTCAGTTTCAACCCGAGCGCGCCGAGCGCATCGTCCAGTTGCTGCGGCTTCGAGATGCCGACGATCGGCGCGGTGACACCGCGCTTTTGCGCGACCCACGCGAGCGCGACCTGCGCGCGCGGCACGTTGCGCGCGGCGGCGATCGCCGCGACGGCGTCGACGACCGCCTTGTCCGCATCGGCCGTCGCGTCGTACAGCCGCTGGCCGACGTCGTCCTTCTGCTGACGCTCCGACGATTCGTCCCAGTTGCGCGTCAGGCGGCCGCGCGCGAGCGGGCTCCACGGAATCACCGCGATGCCCTCGGCTTCGCACAGCGGCAGCATTTCCCGCTCTTCCTCGCGATACAGCAGGTTCAGGTGGTTCTGCATGCTGACGAAGCGGGTCCAGCCGTTCTGCTTCGACGTGTACAGCGCCTTCGCGAACTGCCACGCGAACATCGACGATGCGCCGATATAGCGCGCCTTGCCGGCCTTCACGACGTCGTGCAGCGCCTCGAGCGTCTCCTCGATCGGCGTGCCGTAGTCCCAGCGATGAATCTGGTACAGGTCGACGTAATCGGTGCCGAGCCGCTTCAGGCTCTGGTCGATGTCGGTCATGATCGCCTTGCGCGACAGGCCCGCGCCGTTCGGCCCCGGCCGCATCCGGTAGAACACCTTGGTCGCGATCACGACGTCGTCGCGCTTCGTGAAATCGCGCAGCGCGCGGCCGACGATCTCCTCCGACGTGCCGTCCGAATACATGTTCGCGGTATCGAAGAAGTTGATGCCGGCTTCGACCGCCCGCTGGATGATCGGGCGGCTTTCCGCTTCCGGCAGCGTCCACGGGTGCGTGCCGCGCGACGGCTCGCCGAACGTCATGCAGCCCAGCACCAGTTTCGATACCTCCAGCCCCGTCGACCCGAATTTCACGTATTCCATCGCACGCCTCGCCATTGAAGTTGAGCTTGCGGCTGGATGCGCGCCGCCATTCGGCGCGCAGGGCGCGAACGGTGCGCCGCGCATCCGCCAGACGTCGCATGTTATCCCGCGCCGCGCAAACGCGTATGACGTGCACGCGGGCACGCCGCGCGCATCGGGCGCACGAGCGCACGAGCGCCCGGTCGCAACGCGGGAAAGGACGGGCGGGTTACTTGACCTGGTCGGCGATCGGCTGCAGGAACGCGGAGAAGCCGGTCAGCATGATCTGCACGCCGATGCACAGCAGCAGGAACGCCGACACGCGCATCGCGACCTTGGTGCCTTCGGTGCCGAGGTAGCGGGACAGCAGCGCGGCGCGGCTGTAGGTTTGCCAGATCACGACTGCGACCAGCACGGAGACGGCAATCGATACGATGCTCGACAGCATGAACTCCGACAGCTTGTGCGTGCGATTCGCATTCAGCGCGATCGCGGTCGAGATCGAGCCGGGGCCGACCGTCAGCGGCACGGTCAGCGGGAAGAACGCGCGCGTCATGATCGCGTTCGCGTCGATCGGCTTGACCGGCGTGTCGCCGCCGCCCGGCACGTCGGGCTCGTTCAGCATCTGCCAGCCCGCCACCGCGACCGCCAGGCCGCCGCCGATCCGCAGCGCCTCCATCGAGATCCCGAAGAAATGCAGTACCGGCGTGCCCGCGAAGAACGCAACCATCAGCACGATGAACGCGTTGAACGCCACCTTCCGCGCGAGCAGGTCGCGCTCGTGCTCGGTGAGTGCCTCGGTCCGCTCGAGAAACAGGAATGCGATGCCGATCGGATTGATGATGCCGATCAGGCCGGTGAAGCCGAACAGGATCTCGGAGATAAGGCGGTTGACGATCATCGGGCGAAGAATCGGTCGGGGCTGGGCCGGCAGCGTGCCGGGGGTCACGCATTGTAGAGCAAGCGCCCGCGCCCGAGCCGCAAAGTGCGGCCGGGCGCGCTTCGCCGCCGATCGTCGCGGCTGGCCCCTACTCGGCGCCCGCTTCCCATGCCGGCGGCCGCTTCGCGAAGAATGCGGAAAAGCCCTCCTTCGCTTCCGGCGTCGCCCGCACGCGGGAGATCGTCTGCGCGGTGAACGCCGCGCGCTCGTCCGACGGCGGATACTCGCCGATCGCGTCGAAGAAGCGCTTGATCTCCATCAGCGCGTTCGGGCCGTTGCGGCCCAGTTCCGCGAGCGTCCGGTCGAGCGTTTCGTCGAGCGCGTCGAGCGGCACGGCCTGGTGGATCAGGCCGATCGCGACGGCTTCGCCGGCGGCGAGCTGCGTCGCGGTCAGCGCGAGCCGGCGCGCCTGGCGCTGGCCGACCGCCTCGACCAGATACGGGCCGATCACGGCCGGCAGGATCCCGAAACGCGCCTCGCTGACCGAAAAGCGCGCGTGGTCGCTCGCGATCACGATGTCGCAGGCCGCGCACAGGCCCACGCCGCCGCCGAACGCGTGGCCCTGCACGCGCGCCACCGTCGGCTTCGGGCACTGCCGGATCGCGCGCATCATCGCGGCGAACCGCTCCGCGTCGCGCAGGTTCGCGGCCGCATCGTTCGCGCTTGCGCGCTGCATCCACTGCAGGTCGGCGCCCGCGCAGAATGCGCGACCATCCGAGCGCAGCACGATCGCGCGCACGTCGTCGCGTTGGCCGAGCGCCGTGAACGCGTCGGTCAGCTCGGCGATCATGGTCTCGTCGAACGCGTTGAGCACGTCGCCGCGCTGCAGCGCAACGGTCGCGATGCCGCGCGCATCGACCGCGACGGCCAGGGTCTTCAATCCATCCATCGAACAGGTTTCCTCGGGTAGAACGACAAACATCGGAATCAGGCAGCCTGGCGGCGGTCGATCACGCGCCGGGCCTTGCCGGTCGCGGTCGCGGGAATGCCGCCCGCCGCGAGCACCGTCACGCCGGACGACACGCCGACCATCGTCTTGATCCGGTGCTGCAGCTCACGCGCGAGCGCCGCGCGATCGCTTTCGGTGACGGACGCCTCCGCCTCGGAGCGCAACTCGACCGCGAGGTCGAGCCGGTCCATGTGACCGTCGCGCGACAGCGTGATCTGGAACTGACCCGACAGCGCCGGCAGCGCGACGACGATCTCCTCGATCTGGCTCGGAAACACGTTCACACCACGCACGATCAGCATGTCGTCGGAACGGCCCGTGATTTTCGCGAGGCGGCGCATCGCGCGCGCGGTCGGCGGCAGCAGCGCGGTGAGATCGCGCGTGCGGTAGCGGATCACCGGCATCGCTTCCTTCGTCAGCGACGTGAATACGAGCTCGCCCTGGCTGCCGTCGGGCAGCACGTCGCCCGTGACGGGATCGATGATCTCCGGATAGAAATGGTCTTCCCAGATCACCGGGCCGTCCTTCGTCTCGACGCATTCGCACGCGACGCCCGGGCCCATCACTTCCGACAGCCCGTAGATGTCGAGCGCGTCGATGCCCACGCGCGTCTCCACTTCCTCGCGCAACGCCTGCGTCCACGGCTCGGCGCCGAAGATGCCGATCTTCAGCGACGACTCGGCCGGGTCCATCCCCTGCCGCACCATCTCGTCGATCAGGTTCAGCATGTACGACGGCGTGACGAGGATGATCTTCGGCTCGAAATCGCGGATCAGTTGCACCTGCTTCTCGGTCTGCCCGCCCGACATCGGCACGACCATGCAGCCGAGCCGCTCCGCACCGTAGTGAATCCCGAGCCCGCCCGTGAAGAGGCCATAACCGAATGCGTTGTGCAGCGTGTCGCCCGGGCGGCCGCCGGCGGCGCGGATCGAGCGCGCGGTCACGTTCGCCCACGTGTCGATGTCGCGCGCCGTGTAGCCGACCACGGTCGGCTTGCCCGTCGTGCCGCTCGACGCGTGCACGCGCACGACCTGCTCGCGCGGCACCGCAAAGAGCCCGAACGGATAGTTGTCGCGCAGGTCGTTCTTCGTCGAGAACGGGAATTTCGCGAGATCGGCCAGCGTCTTCAGGTCGTCCGGATGCACGCCGGCCGCATCGAACGTGCGCCGATAGTGCGGGACGTTGTCGTACGCGTGGCGCAGCGACCACTTCATGCGCTCGAGCTGCAGCGCCTGCAGTTCGTCGCGGCTGGCGGTCTCGATCGGCTCGAGGGCGGCGGCAGGGTGCGTCGGGTGAGTCATCGGGGTGCTCCTCCAATGGAGTGATGTCGTTATCGTGTTCGGGGTAACGGGGCCGGCGGCTACGACCGGAACGTGCGGCCGGCCGCATGCAGCGCGGCGATGCGCGGCGACACGCGATAGCGGTCCTCGCCGTAGCTCGCCGCGAGGTTCGACAGCACGCGAAACACGCGGCCGATGCCGATCGCGTCGGCCCACGCGAGCGGGCCGCACGGGTAGTTCACGCCCTTCTCCATCGCGAGGTCGAGATCGGCGGGCGAGCACACGCCCTGGTTCACCGTGTCGGCTGCCTCGTTCGCGAGCATCACGACGGTGCGCATCGCGACCATCCCCGGCACATCGGCGACGCCGACGACGCGCAAGCCCGCCTGCTGGAACAGCCCGACCGCGTCCGCATAGGCGGCGTCGCTGCACTGGAGCGCGCGCGTCAGCGCGACGAGCCCGGCCTGCGCGTAATCGCGCGCGAGGTCGACGAGCACGAGATCGGCCACGCCCGTTTGCGCGGCGCGCGCGGTCGCCGTGCGGCCGTCGGTCAGCGCGATCGATGCGCGGCCGGCCATCGCGAGCAGGTCGTCCGGGTGCGCGCCGGCCTGCCGGGCGAGCGCGACACGTTCGGCGAAGCGCGCATGCAGCGCGGCGGCCGGGCCGTCCTGCGCGTACAGCGTGACATCCGCCGGCGCATCGCGCGGCGGTTCGAGATCGGGCGCGGGCGGCGTCGCGCCGTCCGCATACGAATAGAAGCCGCGCCCCGACTTGCGCCCGAGGAAGCCGGCGTTCACGAGTTCCTGCTGAATCAGCGACGGCGTGTAGCGCGGATCGTTGAAGTACGCGCGGAACACCGACTCGGTCACCGCGAAGTTCACATCGTGGCCGATCAGGTCCATCAGCTCGAACGGCCCCATCCGGAAGCCGCCTGCTTCGCGCATCACCGCGTCGATGGATGCCGGCGCGCCGCCCTGCTCGTTCAGCACGCGCAGCGCCTCCGCGTAATACGGCCGCGCGACGCGGTTCACGATGAAGCCCGGCGTCGATTTCGCCATCACGGGCTTTTTGCCCCACGCGGCCGCGGTCGCATAAAGAACCTGCGCAACGTCGGGCGCGGTCGCGAGCCCGCTGACCACCTCGACGAGCGCCATCAGCGGCGCCGGGTTGAAGAAATGCAGGCCGGCGACACGCTGCGGCACGCGCAGCCCGGCCGCAATCGACGTGATCGAGATCGACGACGTGTTGGTCGCCAGCAGGCACGTGTCGTCGACATGGCGTTCGAGCGTCGCGAAAATCTCGCGCTTCACGTCGAGCCGCTCGGCCGCCGCCTCGACGACCAGCGCCGCGCCCGCGAAGTCGGCCAGCGCGCGCACCGCGCGGATCCGGTTGCCGGCCGCGTCGGCCTGTGCCGGTTCGAGCCGGCCTTTCTCCGCGAGCCGTGCGAACTGCGCGCGGACGCCGGCCAGCGCCTTGTCGCAGGCCGCTTCGTTCAGGTCGTACAGCAGCACCGTATGGCCGGCCGCCGCCGCGACCTGCGCAATGCCCGCGCCCATCGCGCCGGCGCCGATCACGCCGACGACGGCCGACTGCGCCAGCGCGCCCGAGTTCACCGAATGTGCAGAGGAAACAGCCATCGCTTGCGATCCGTCATGAAGTGGAAGTGCGAGCGATTATAAACCGACCGGTCGGTAGATTTATGTCAGGGCGAGCCCGAATTTGTCGTGCAAGAGACCGTTACGGAAACTGCAAAGACAAAAAAATGAAGGATTGGGGCACTTTTTGTAAACCGAAAGGTCAATGAAAGCGTTCGAATATGAGGTAGTGGCCCCCAAACGCCTGATAAAATTCGACAACTCGCCGGATTTCAGGGGGAAACCGCGTGTCACGCCGCCACCGATGTCCATTGCCCGCCCCTTTCCGGGGTCGGAACCGAGCCTCCGGCCGGCGCGTCGTCACGATTGCGCGCCCCGCCATCGGCGGCCAGCCGCATCGAACCGTTTCACCCGGCGACGGGCTCCGGCCCGCCCGCGCCCCTCGCCGCCTCATGGCGGCGAACTCGAGGCAGCGCCATTGCGCGCGGCCACCTTTCGGTTTCATCGTCCTCGTTCGGCGGATAGTACGGCCGGGCTTCGTCACCCCGTGACGGCGCGTCGCGCGCCGCCACTCGCATAAGGAAACCCTCCATGCCGCTCTCGTCCAACCAGCTCCCGCGCTGGACCCTCTGGGCCCCGCTTGCCGCATGGCTGGTACTCGCGCTGTCGCGCGCCGTACCGGCCGAAGGCCTCGTCATCGCGCTGTTCGCCGCCGCACTGGCCGGCGCCGTGTTCGCCGCCGTCCACCATGCGGAAGTCGTCGCGCACCGCGTCGGCGAACCGTTCGGCACGCTCGTGCTCGCGGTCGCCGTGACCGTCATCGAAGTTGCGCTGATCGTGTCGGTGATGCTCGGCGCGGGCCCCGAGAAATCGGGCCTTGCGCGCGATACCGTGTTCGCGGCCGTGATGATCATCTGCAACGGCATCGTCGGCATCTGCCTGCTGGTCGGCGCGTGGAAGCACGGCGAGCAGGACTTCCAGGGGCGCGGCGCGAGCAAGGCGCTCGCGGTGCTGGCGTCGCTGTCGGTGCTGTCGCTCGTGATGCCGAACTACCTGAGCGCCGCGCCGGGCCCGTTCTTTTCGAAATCGCAGCTCGCGTTTGCCGGCGTATCGTCGCTCGTGCTGTACGGCGCATTCGTGTTCGTACAGACCGTGCGCCACCGCGACTACTTCCTCGCCGCGCACGACAGCGCAAACGAGTCGGTGCACGCTGCGGCGCCGAGCACGCGTACCGCCATCATCAGCATGATCCTGCTGTTCGTGAGCCTCGTCGCGGTCGTGCTGCTCGCGAAGCTGCTGTCGCCGGCCGTCGAGCACGCAGTGCTGAAGCTCGGCGCGCCCGAAGCCGCGGTCGGCATCGTGATCGCCGCGCTCGTGCTGCTGCCGGAAGGGCTCGCGGCCGTCACCGCCGCACGCGCGAACCGCCTGCAGACCAGCATGAACCTCGCGCTCGGGTCGGCGCTCGCGAGCATCGGGCTCACGATCCCGACCGTCGCGGCCGTGTTCATCTGGGTCGGCCAGCCGCTCACGCTCGGCATCGGCGCGATGGAAACCGTGCTGCTGGCGCTCACCTTGCTGGTCAGCACGCTGACGCTCAGCCAGGGGCGCACGACGGTGCTGCACGGCGTCGTGCACCTGTCGCTGTTCGCCGCGTACCTGTTCCTGTCGATCACTCACTGACGCCAACATGCGCGCGGCCCGGCGGATCGCCTCCGCCGGGCCGCGTTTTTTTACGTCCCTTCACCCGCGCTCGTTCACGTCACGCCATCGTTACCGAACCGGAATCACGAGATGCTGGCCCGCCAGGATCAGGTTCGGATTGGCGAGGTTGTTGCGGCGCTGGATCTCGCGATAACGCTGGCCGCTGCCGAGCTTGCTCGCCGCGATCAGGTTCAACGTGTCGCCCGCCTTCACCACGTACGTGTGTTCGCCCGACGCGGCCGCGGTCGTCACCGCCTGGTCGCTGACGAAGTACTTGCGCAGCAGGTCGAGATACTGCGGCGACTGCTTGAGCTTCGCGATCGCGGCGTTCAGGTAGATCAGCAGATCCTGGTCGTCGGCGCGCACGCCGATCTTGTACGCGATGTTCGAACCGTCGAGCTTGGTCACCGCGAACTTCAGGTCGGTGCCCTTGATCGAGCTGACCGCGAACGGGTAGTCGTAGATGAACGCGTCGACCGTATGGCCGTCGATGCTCTTCGCGATGAATGCCGGATCGGAATCGTCGACCTCGACGAACCGGACGTTCGGATACTGGCGCGTGACGAACGCGCGCACGTCGGGGTCGCCCTTCAGGATGCCGACCGTCTTGCCCGCGAGATCGTCGGTCGAGCGGATCGCGGACCCTTGCCGCACGATCAGCGAATAGCCGAAATCGTCGACGTACGGCACCGAGTAGACGACACCGGCCGGCGTGTTGTCCGGGAACGTCAGCCCGTCCATCGCCACGTCGACGACGTGGTTCCCCTTCGCGTCGGTGTCGAGCAGTTGCTTCGGCACGCCCGGGTACGTGTCGACCTCGTGACGCGTATCGACGACGACCGGCTTGCCGCCGTGCGAGAACGACGGATCGGCGAACAGCAGCCGCGCGAATTCGACGTTGAAGCCGTGCGGCGCGCCCTTGTCCTCGCCGAAGAACGGTTCGCTCGGGTTCTGCACCGAGATCCGCGCGATGCCGTTTTCGGCTATCGATTTCAGCGTGCTGGCCTGCGGCGTGAAGCCGGCCGGCAACACGCTGGCCGACGGCGACGGCTGCGCGGGCTGGCCGGTGTCGCCATTTTGCGCGGACGTCGAGCCCGGGGCCGCGTCATGCGCGGGAATCAGCGTCGACAGGCCGCCCTGATGCACGATCCATACGCCGACGAGCACCACCAGAAACGCGATTGCGCCGAGAAGTTTTTTCATGGTTGCGTGCCTGCAGGAAGTTATTGTTGTTTCGACGGCAACTGGGCGGGATTCGCCGCATCGGGTCCGGGAACGGGCACGTGACCGCCGTTTATCGCCTGCTGCTGCGCCTGCTTGACCTCGGGGTTATCCATCAGCGACGTCTCCATCTCGGAGAACGCCTTGTTGACCGAGCGCATCACCGAATCGACGGCCACGTCGGTCTTGATCTGCTCGAACGTGTCGGCCGCCTGCCGGCCCGCAAGCTTGTTCATCTGCTGCGCCGCCTGCGACATGTCCCACATCGCCTTCGCGCGGTCGATCGCCGACGCGAAATTCTTCAGTTCGGCCTGCACCTGCTTGTAGCGGCCTTCGCGAAACGAGAGGAGCTGCTTCATCGTGTCGAGCTGCGACCGGAAGCGCGGCGCGTCGTCCGGATACTGCTTCTCGAACAGCTCCGTCTTGCTCTCGAAGTTCTTCACCTCGGTGCGGAACGCGGTGATGCTGTCCGCGAATTTCTGCGCCGCCTGGCGCTTTTCCGCGAGCTGGTTGATGAGCGTCTCGATCGGATTCGCCTGCGCCTCCTCGACGATCATCTTCACCTTCTGGTTCGCGAACTTCATCGCGACGACCGGCGCGAAATAGATCGCGCCGAGGCCGATGACGCCCGCTGTGATCAGCGCGATCATCCCCTTCAGGATGAACAGCGCAGCCGGTGCCGCGATCGCGACGCCGGCGACGATGATCGCCCATTTGATCAGCTTTACCTTGCCACTCCCCGAACTGCCGTTTGCTTCTTCATTCGAAAGCTGCGACATGAGTTTTTCTCCTTGAACCTCGAACCGAACTGCGTGCGTTTGCTTCTTCAAGCTCAATCGAAATGCTTCGGACTCCGGTGCCGCCGGGCAATCAGGAAAGCCGGCGGCGCAATACAGGGACGAGCGCCGGCGGGCGTCACGAGACGCCGGTGTAGGTGCCGTTCAGGATGCGGTGATCGGGGGCAGCAGGCTGCGGCCCGATGCGGCGGGCCGGACCGGCGCCGCTCATCGTCGCGGCCAGCGCGCAGACGGGAAAGTGTACCGAGGCACGGTACGAAACGGGATGACGGATACGTGACGCGACGGGCGTCGGGAGAATCGTTGTTCGGGCGGGCCGACAGATGCGGCGCCGGGATTCCGGTACGAGTGCGTAAAGGCTCATCGTTGTTCTTTTGCGTATCGCGGGTGCAGGAACCGCGCGGCCGGCGCGTCCCGCTCCAAATTCACTGCCGGTATCGTGCGCCGACCGGCATGCAGCGTCAAGCGGTTGTCGCAGTGCAGCGAACCGCCGCGTTCCGCCGTTGAAACACAAGTATCGAGACAGCTTTCATGACGGTAAGGATTCGCACGACGCCAACCTGCCGCGCTCGATCAGGATTGCTTGCCATCGCACGCGGCAAGCTTCCGGATTGAAAGCTTGTGACACGGCGCGAACGTGCTACGCCGCCGCGCCGCCCTGCTCCTGCGCGAGAAACCGCTCGACCATCGCGTTGAACACCGGCAGCGCCGGGTTGTCGTTGTCCGCGCGCCACGCGAGATACAGCTCCGCTGCGGCGTCGACGCCGGCGAGCGGCCGGAACACCACGCCGTCCACATGCAGCTCGCGCGCCGACGCCGGCACGAGCGCCGCGCCGAGCCCCGCCCGCACGAGGCCGAGGATCGTATGCGTCTGCCCGACGTAGTGCAGGTAGTTCGGCAGCCGCCCTGCGTTCGCGAACAGGCCGGAGATCAGGTCGTGGAAGTATTTCCCTTCGTTCGGTGAATACGCGATGAACGGCTGCCGGTCGAGATCGTCCGGGCCGATGCGCTCGCACGCGGCAAGCGGCACGCCTTCCGCGACCGCGACCAGCATCGGCTCGCGCTGCACGAGCCGGTATTCGAGCGGCTGGCGCGAAGCGCGCTGTCGCACGAAGCCCGCGTCGAGCATCCGCGACGCGAGCGCATCGATCTGCACGGTCGACACCATCTCGCGCAACTCGACGTCGACGTCCGGCAGCGCGTGCGCGGCATGCGCCAGCAGCATCGGGATCATCCGGTACGCGCTGACGGCCGTGAAGCCGAGCGTGATGCGGCCGGCCCCGCCGTGCGCGACGCGCTGGGCGGCCTGCTCGGCCCGTGCGGAGAATTCGAGGATGTGCCGCGCGTCGCGCAGGAAGCGCTCGCCGGCCGCGGTCAGGCTCACCTGCCGGCTGCTGCGTTCGAGCAGTGCGATGCCGAGCGCGTGCTCGAGCAACTGGATCTGCCGGCTGAGCGGCGGTTGCGTCATGAAGAGCCGTTTGGCCGCGTGGCCGAAATGCAGTTCCTCGGCCACCGCGACGAAGCAGCGAAGCTGGTGCAGTTCAATCATCCAGATTTTGTATCGATCGAGGGTCTTTCGAGGTTAGGCCGATATCGATACGATTTCCATGCTCGGTTACACCTGATCTGTAGCGCGCGGGCCGCTTCGAGCGGATTCGCATCACGCCGCCGGGCGCATGAGCATCGTGATGGCGCACATGGTTCGGGCGGCACACGTCCGCCCGTGCCGTCACGCGCGCTTGCGGCCGCCCGGCATCTGCTCGCCCGTCAACCGGTCGAGTTCACGCAGGTCGTTCTCCAGCGCGGGCGTGAGCGTCGTGCGCAGGTGGTCGAGGAACGTGCGGATCTTCGCGTCGAGATAACGACGCGTCGCGTAGACGGCATACACGCTCACCGTCTGCAACCGGTACTCGGGCAGCACGCGGATCAGCCGCCCTTCGCGGATGTCGTCGAGCACCGTATACAACGCGACGCACGCGATCCCGCGCCCGGCGCGCACCGCGACGCACAGCGCGTCCGGCACGTTGACCTGGAACGGCGCCGGCTGCAGCGCGTAGACGGCCTCCTCGCCGTCGTTGCGCTCGAGCCGCCATTCGCCGGCCGGCGATGCGGGCGTATCGAGGCGCAGGCACACGTGGTTCGGCAAATCGTCGGGCGTCTGCGGCGTGCCGTGCCGCGCCAGGTATTCGCGCGACGCGACGAGCACGCTGCAGCTCGTACCGCAGGTCTGCGCGACATAGCCCGAATCGGGCAGCTGCGACGCCGTCACGATCGACACGTCGTAGCCTTCCTCGACGAGATTCGGCATCCGCTGCGCGAGCGTCAGCTCGACCGACACGTCGGGGTTGTCCTCCTGGTAACGGACGATCGACGACACGACATGACTCTGCCCGAGCCCCGTCATCGCATGGATGCGCATCTTGCCGCTCGGCCGCAACAGCGCGTTGCGCGCCTCCGCGTTCGCGTAGTCGATTTCCGCGAGGATCGATTTCGCGCGCTCGAAATAGCGTTCGCCGCTTTCGGTGAGGCCGAGATGGCGCGTCGTGCGATGCAGCAGGCGCGTCTGTACGTGCGCTTCGAGGTTCGATACCGCGCGCGATACCTGCGCGGTGGTCGCGTCGATTTCCTTCGCGACCGCAGTAAAACTGCCGGCTTCGACAACGCGCACGAACAGGCGCATGTTTTCGAGCATGTCCATTGAATTGGCTTGGGGAGAGTCAGTGGGGAGGCTTCGGCTGCGCTCGCGTCAGGTGGGGAACGGAACGCAGCCGCGAACCACGTCGAATCGATCACCGTGCCGGGGGAAAGGCGGGAGAGCGGGCATCGCGTACGTGGTTCTGGCATATCGGGGATTCAGTCGCCGGAATTGTACGCCGCCGCAGACGAATTTGCGCTATCGCCCGGCGCCCAGGCTTTCATCGGATGAAAGGCTTCTGCAAGGCGCGTGCGTCGTGCGCGTGCAACGACTTGATGCAGCGCGACAATTTGTATCACAACACGATATAATTCCGCCCTTGTCGCCGCGCGCATCCGCGCCGTCATTTCTACTGCTTACCATCCATGTCGTCAGGCTCCCCCTCGTCGCGCCGCACGTTGCGCCAATGGCTGCACAGCTTCCTTCCCCATCCGATGTCGCTCGGCTGGCGCGAGCGCCTGCGTTCGTGCACGGGCGCGCTCGTCGGCATCGCGACGGTCGGCGTCACGATGCGGTGGCTGCCCGGCGTGCCGGGCCTCGTACCGCTGCTCGTCGCGCCGATGGGGGCGTCGGCCGTGCTGCTGTTCGCGGTGCCGGCGAGTCCGCTCGCGCAGCCGTGGTCGATCATCGGCGGCAATCTCGTCGCGGCGACGGTCGGTGTCGCGTGCGCGTTATGGATCGCCGATCCGATTACCGCCGCCGCCGTCGCGATCGCATGTGCGATCGGCGGCATGTTCGCGCTGCGCTGCGTGCACCCGCCGTCGGGCGCCGTCGCGCTCACGGCCGTGGTCGGCGGCCCGGCAATCCATTCGCTCGGATTCAGTTTCGTGCTGGAGCCGATCGCGCTGCAATCGGCGATCCTGCTGTCGGCCGCGCTCGCGTATCACGCATTGACCGGGCACCGCTACCCGCATGGCGGCGTGCGCCCCGAAGCGAAACCGCAGGCAGGCGGCGCCGCACCGGCGCGCGGCGGCTTCACGCGCGGCGACCTCGACGCGGTGCTGAAGCGTCGCAGCGAATGGCTCGACGTCGACCCGGACGATCTTGAAACGCTGTTGCGCGAAACCGAGATGCAGGCCTATACGCGCACGTTCGGCCAGCTCAAGTGCGCCGACCTGATGACGAAGAATGCGATCGAGGTCGCGCCGTCGACGTCGGTGACGGCCGCGCTCACGCTGCTCGACCGCCACCGCGTGAAGGCGCTGCCCGTCGTCGACGGCGAAGGCCGCCTGGCCGGCATCGTCACGCGCGCCGACCTCACACGCCAGCTTCGCCGCCCGACTCCGCTTTGGCAGCGCCTGTCGGCACGGCTGCCGCAATCGTTCGGCGGCCAGCCCGCGAGCGTCGCCTCGGTGATGACGCGCGACGTCGCGTTCGTACCTGAAACGATGCCGATCACGGCGCTCGTGCCGCTGTTCACGCATTCGGGCCACCACCACATTCCGGTTGTCGATGCGTCGCGGCGGCTCGTGGGAATCATTACGCAGACGGATCTCGTCACGGGCCTCTACCAGCAGACGCAGATGCTCGAGGCCGCTTAACGCAAGCGCGACGCGTCGACGCCACGCGGAATGCATTCATTCCGCCTCAATTCGTCCATTTACATCATGTTGTGATATATTAGCCGTTTCCGAAACCGCCTGTCCGACCGACCTCGATGAACGATACCCGACGCGCGCTGAACAAAAGCGATTTCCAGCAACTGTCCGAGTTCCGCTACCAGATGCGCTGCTTCGAGCGCTTCTCCGAACGCGCCGCGCAAAGCGAAGGCGTGACGCCGCTGCAATACCTGCTGCTGCTCCACATCAAGGGTTATCCGCATCGCGAATGGGCAACCATCGGCGAGCTCGCGGAACGCCTGCAGGCGCAGCATCACGGCGTCGTCGCGCTGGTGACGCGCTGCGAAGCGCTCGGGCTCGTGAAGCGCAAGACGAGCGAAGCGGACCGCCGGCAGGTCGAGGTCCACCTCGAGCAAGCCGGCGAGACGCTGCTCGCACGCCTCGCGGCGATGCATCGCGCCGAGCTGAAGTCGCTCAAGGGCACGTTCCAGGTTCCCCAGATCGATTACTGACCCTTGCTTTCGCCACTTCAATGAACGCACCGCACAAACGCGATTTCTCGACCAACGAACGCCTGCCCAGGATCGCGTTGCTCGCCGCCGGGATCGGCCTGCTCAGCACGCTTGCCGCGTTCGTGCTGTTGAGCCTGATCCACCTGTTCACGAACCTGTTCTTCTTCCAGCAGTTCTCGTTCGCCGACCGCTCTCCGGCGAACCACACGCTCGGCGCATGGGCGATCGTCGTACCGGTGATCGGCGGGCTGATCGTCGGGATGATGGCGCGCTTCGGTTCGGAAAAAATCCGCGGCCACGGCATTCCCGAGGCGATCGAGGCGATCCTGTTCGGCAAGAGCCGCATGTCGCCGAAGGTCGCGATCCTCAAGCCGCTGTCGTCCGGCGTCGTGATCGGCAGCGGCGGCCCGTTCGGCGCCGAAGGCCCGATCATCATGACGGGCGGCGCGCTCGGCTCGCTGATCGCGCAGTGCGTGCACGTGACCGCCGCCGAGCGCAAGACGCTGCTCGTCTCCGGGGCGGCCGCCGGCATGACGGCCGTGTTCGGCACGCCGGTCGCCGCGGTGCTGCTCGCGGTCGAACTGCTGCTGTTCGAATGGCGTCCGCGCAGTTTCCTGCCCGTCGCACTCGCGTGCGCAGTTGCCGGTTTCGCACGCGCGCTGTTCTTCGGCATCGATCCGCTGTTTCCGCTCGCCACGGCCGCGCCGACACCCGTCGCGCTGCTGTCGTGCATCGTCGCGGGCCTGCTGTCGGGCATGCTCGCCTGCGGCCTGTCGGCTGCGCTGTACCGCGTCGAGGACACCTTCGCGAAGCTGCCCGTGCACTGGATGTGGTGGCCCGCGCTCGGCGCGATCGTGATCGGCATCGGCGGCTGGCTCGAACCGCGCGCGCTCGGCGTCGGCTACGACGTGATCGGCGACCTCCTTCACCAGCACATCGCGCTGAAGATCGCGCTCGCGCTGCTGATCGTGAAGGCCGTGATGTGGGTGATCGCGCTCGGCTCGGGTACGTCGGGCGGTGTGCTCGCCCCGCTGCTGATGCTCGGCGCCGGTCTCGGCACCGTGCTGTCGCCGGTGCTGCCGGGCGGCGATCCGGCGCTGTGGCCGCTCGTGTGCATGGCCGCGACGCTCGGCGCGACGCTCGGCGCCCCGCTGACCGCGATCGTGTTCGCGTTCGGCCTCACGCACGACGCCAACGCGCTACTGCCGTTGCTTGCGGCGACGCTCGTCGCGCACGGCTTCGCGACCATCGTGATGAAGCGCTCGATCATGACGGAAAAGATCGCGCGCCGCGGCTATCACATCTACCGCGAATACGGTGTCGATCCGCTCGAGCGGCATGACATCGGCGAAGTGATGACGTCCGCCGACCGGCTCGTCGCGATCGACGGCACGTCGACGCTCGATGCCGTCGAGTCGCAGTACTTCGGCGCGAAGCAGACGCACCGCGCGTATCCGGTCGTGCAGAACGGCCGCCTGCTCGGTCTCGTCGATCGCGCGACGCTCGACGCGCAGCGCGCACATGCCGCGGCCGACACGCCGATCTCGGGCGCGTTCGCCAACCGCGCGCCCGCCGTCGCGCTTGCGCACGAAACGTGCCGCGTCGTCGCATCGCGACTCGCGATGCTCGGCCTCGAACGCCTGCCCGTCGTCGACGACGCGCAATCGCTGCGCATCACGGGCATCGTGTCGCGCAGCGACCTGATCAAGCCCGCGCTCCAGCATTTCGACGACGAACACAAGCGCGAGCGCTTTCGCCCGATCGTCCCGGTCAACCTGCGCGACATCGGCACGCGCAAGGCCGGCTGACGCAGCCGGCGTGCGCGGTATCGCGCCGCGCACCGCTTCATCATCGCGCCTCACCTCGCTGCACGATGCGGCGCGCGTCTCGCGCACCGCATCGCTTTCCGCTGCTTCCCGCGTTTAAAGTTGGTTAACAATCCAACCGACGAAAGTTTGTCATGATGGTACCCATGCGACGGGGCCAACACATTCAGCCATTCCAATTCGCGATCAGAATCAGATAAAGAGTCGCGGCGCAGCATGCAGACACATGCCGCACGCCGCGACCGTCACCTCACCACATCATCGGGCAGCGCGCCGACCGGGCAACGCATGACGTCGTTGCCGCGTCACCCGTCCATCGACGGGCCGCTCACGATGCATGCCGTGCCGCAGCAAAGCGCACAGCACCGCAGCCACCGCTTGGCAAGCGCGTTAACAACTTGTTTCGGAATAGCCGGAACCGTGCTTGTCCGACGCGATCTCATTAGCACGCAGTACTGCTGCGCATCCCACTCAATCAATCACGACTCGAGGGAGATAACGTGAACGCGAAATACTTACCGCTCATCGCATTGACCGTGGCATTTTCTGCTCATGCAGCCGGTTCTGCCCTGCAGAACGTGGGGCAAAGCCAGAAACCCGCCGACCAGGTGGCGCAGTGCATCGCCAAGACCTGGGCCGACAAGTCGCAGCAACAAGTGACGTCGCAGTATGAACTCGCGAATGGCCTCGCGATGGCCGTTTATGCACCGGGTCAGCAGCCGCCGAACGGCGCCGCCGCCGTGGTGCGCCCGGGCAACGCCGCAAACGCGAAGACCTGGGTCGGTTTCCGCGGCGGCGATGCGTCGTCGGCCGGCGACATCAACGCCTGCCTGTAACGAGAACAGGCGCTCCGGATGGCCTTGCGCCATCCGCTTGCGACAAGCCCCGCTTCGGCGGGGCTTTTCTTTTGCTGCCGCCTGCGCTTACAGGTAGCTGCAGACGTAGTCGAGCGTCTCGAGCACTTCGATGTCGAAGCGGCTCTTGCCCGGCACCGAGAACGATTCGCCGGCGCCGTAGGTCTGCCATTCGCTGCTGCCGTCGAGCTTCACGCGGCACTTGCCGGCCTGCACTTCCATCAATTCGGGCGCGTCCGTGCCGAAGTTGAGCGCGCATGGCAGGATCACGCCGAGCGTCTTGCGCGTGCCGTCCGGGAAGAGCACGGTATGCGACACGCACTTGCCGTCGAAATAGACGTTCGCGCGCTTGACGACCGATACGTTGTCGAATTGGGTTGCAGTGGTCATGTGATGCCTCTGATTGCTGGATGTCGGATGGCGATGTTGTTGGAGGCCGGCCGGAGCGGCGGGCCGGCCGCTATGATACCGGCTCGCGCGGCGTGCGCCGGAACTGTGCGTCCGCCGGGCAAGGCATCGTGCCCGTCAAACGATGGCAGCGCCGTGCGCCAGATCGTCAGGATGACTATGCGATGACGGTCGCTTCCCGCAGATACCTGCTCACCGCAGCCCCTTGCGTCGCGCGGAATCGCGCAGGCAATCGAGCAGCATCGCCGCGGCCGGCGTCAGCGGGCTGTCGCGACGCGTCACGACCTGCACCGACACAGCCGGCAAACGCTCGCGAATCGGCAGCACCGTCAACTGATCGCGTGCCCACTCGCCCTGAAGCAGTTGCTCGGGCATCGATGCGATCAGGTCGCACCCCGTCATCAGGCTGTGCGCAAGCCCGAAGCTCGGGCATTCGACGACGCGCGCCGGCACCGGCAGCCCGTACGCGACGAACGAATTGAACAGTGCCTGCGTCGAGCTTTCCGGCGACGGATTCATCAGCCAGTCGGCGTCGACGAGATCGGCAAGCGACGTGGCCGACGCGAGCGGATGCCCGTTGCGCGCGACGATCAGCGAACGGCTCGCATAGAGCTCCGCATGATCGAACTCGGCCGCCAGCAGTTCGGGCACGACGACGATCACCGCGAAATCGAGCGAGCCGTCGTGCAGGCGCGGCAGCGCGACACCCGGAAACCCTTCGATCAGGTTGACACGCGCCACCGGAAAGCGGCGCCGGAACGCGCGAAATGCATCGGGCAGGATCGTCACCGCAGCAGCCGGCGTGATCGCCGCCGAGACGGAGCCCGTCAGCGCCCCCTGCGCCTGCTCGATATCGTCGCGGGCGCGCTGCATTTCGGCGACGATCAGCCGCGCACGCACTTGCAGTTGCTGGCCGAATGCGGTGAGTTGCACGCCGCGCGCGGTGCGCACGACGAGCGATACACCGAGCGCGATCTCCAACTCCTTGACCGCCTTCGTCAGCGCCGCCGGCGACACGTTCAGGCGGCGCGCGGCCGCGCGGATGCTGCCCTCCTCCGCGACGGTGACGAACGCTTTCAGCTGATGGTATTTCATGGCGGCGATGCGTGATCCGTGGAAACCCTGTGCCCGGCCGTGCGCGCCGGTTCAGGGTATTCCCGAGCGGCAACCGGTGGTGTGCACCAAAGCAATTTATCAGCTTCTGGTACGCAAAAGAAATTTATATGCTGTCTCGTCATATGCACGTCAAACGCCCCGCCTGCCCCACAGGAGAGACCATGCTGCAAGCCGTGAACCCCGTCATCCCCGGCATCGCCGCGATCGCCCCCGAGCTCGTCGAGGTGCGCCGCCGCATCCATGCGCATCCCGAACTCGCGTTCGAAGAGACGCTCACGAGCGATCTCGTCGCCGAGCTGCTCGCCGGCTGGGGTTACGAAGTGCATCGCGGCATTGGCAAGACGGGCGTCGTCGGCGTGCTGCGCGAAGGACAAGGCACGCGCACGGTCGGGCTGCGCGCCGACATGGACGCGCTGCCGCTCGCGGAAGCCACGGGCCTGCCGTACGCGAGCCGCCACGCGAACAAGATGCATGCGTGCGGCCACGACGGCCACACCGCAATGCTGCTGTGCGCGGCGCGCCACCTCGCGGCGACGCGCCAGTTCTCCGGCACGCTGAACCTGATCTTCCAGCCGGCGGAGGAAAACTTCGGCGGCGCGAAGGCGATGATGGACGACGGCCTGTTCGACCGCTTCCCGTGCGACGCGATCTTCGCGATCCACAACATGCCGGGCCGCGCGGCCGGCGACATGGCCTTCCGCACCGGCGCCGCGATGGCGTCGGCCGACCGCGTGACGATCACGCTGCGCGGCGTCGGCGGCCACGGCGCGATGCCGCACTTCGCGCGCGATCCGATGTCGGCCGCGGGCAGCATCATGGTCGCGCTGCAGACGATCGTCGCGCGCGAAGTCGATGCGCAGCACGCTGCCGTGATCACGGTCGGCAGCGTGCAGGCCGGCGAGACGTTCAACATCATTCCCGAAACCGTCGTGATGAAGCTGTCGGTGCGTGCGCTGAACGCCGACGTGCGCGCGCTGCTCGCGCGCCGCATCGAAGCGCTCGTGAAAGGCCAGGCGGAAAGCTTCGGCGTCACGGCGGAAGTCGACTACGACTACGGCTACCCGGTGCTCGTCAATCACGCGGAACCGACCGCGTTCGCGGCCGACATCGCGCGCCGGATGCTCGGCGCCGAGCGGGTCGAAACCGAAGCCGCGCCGCTGATGGGCAGCGAGGATTTCGCATTCATGCTCGAGGCGCGCCCCGGCTGCTATGCGTTCATCGGCAACGGGATCGGCAGCAAGGGCGGCTGCATGGTGCACAACCCCGGCTACGACTTCAACGACGACATTCTCGCGATCGGCGCGAGCTACTGGGTTCGCGTCGCCGAAGCCTGGCTCGCGGCCTGACGGCCCTTCATCACGCAGTTTCGCGCTTACCGGGGGAATCCCATGGAAACGTCTGCCCTTCCGTTCGCCGGCACGCCGGCCGATGCACGCGCCGCCGCGAAGAAACGCCGGCTGATCGCGGCCGCCGCCGTCGGCAACGCGCTCGAGTTCTACGACTTCACGGTCTACAGCTTCTTCGCCATCCTGATCGGCAAGCTGTTCTTTCCGGTGCACTCGTCGTTCGGGCAGTTGATGCTCGCGGTCGCGAGCTTCGGCGTCGGCTTCGTCACGCGTCCGCTCGGTGGGCTCGTGATCGGCATGTATGCAGACCGCGTCGGCCGCAAGAAAGCGATGATCCTGACGCTGCTGCTGATGGCGCTCGGCACCGCGACGATCGCGGTCGCGCCGACCTTCGCGCAGATCGGCCTCGCCGCGCCGCTGCTGCTGGTGCTCGCGCGCCTGCTGCAGGGGTTCGCGTCGGGCGGCGAAGTCGGCGCATCGACGACGCTGCTGCTCGAACAGGCGCCGCAGCATCGGCGCGGCTTCTACGCGTCGTTCCAGTTCTCGAGCCAGGGGCTCGCCGCGCTCGCGGGCGCACTGACCGGCGTCGCGCTGACGTCGACACTGAGCGCCGCGCAGCTCGAAAGCTGGGGCTGGCGCGTGCCGTTCATCATCGGCACGCTGTTCGTGCCGCTCGGCTACTGGCTGCGCCGCACCGTCGAGGAAGTGCCGGCTGCCGCACCCGCCGTCGCGCATGACGAACCGGTCGCGTCGCTGCCGCTCGCCGACGTGCTGCGCCATCACGGCAAGGCCGTGTTCGCGGGCCTCGGCGTGACGATCGGCGGCACGTCGATCCACTACATCATCGTGTTCTACATGGCGATCTACGGCGTGCAGGTGCTGCACCTGCCGACCTGGCTGTCGATGACGGCCGGCTGCGTCGCCGGTGCGATCCTGATGCTCGTGACGCCGATCGGCGGCCATCTGTCCGACGTGTACGGGCGCAACCGGATCATCTGGTGGACACGCATCGTGCTGATGGCCGCGGTCTACCCGGCGTTCATCGCGCTGAACCGCTGGCCGGGCGCCGCGTCGCTGCTGTCGATCATCGCCGCGCTGTCGATCGTGCATGCGATCAACGTCGGTGCGACCGGCGCGGTGCTCGGCGAACTGTTCCCGCGTGCGGTGCGCGCGACCGGAGGCGCGCTCGTGTACAGCGTCGGCGTCGCGATCTTCGGCGGCTTCGCGCAGTTCTTCGTCACGTGGCTGATCGCGGCAACCGGCAACCCGAACGCGCCTGCGTGGTATGCGATCGGCTGCGGCGCGTTCACGCTGCTCGCGATACGCTGCATGGACGAAAAGGCCGGGAAGGCGCTCGACTGAGCGGCAGCCGATGCGCGGCACGCGATTGACGCGGTGCGCGCACATCATGCATGATCGCTCCATGCGCCACACCACGACCACGTCTTTGACCACGACGCGCACGACCGCCTTTGGCGGGCTCGTGCGGCGAGTGCGCGCAAGGTCGTAGCGCCACCGATTCCTCACAGGCCCCGCCGGTTCCGGACGGGGTCTTGCCGCTTCTCCGTCCGTGCCGGTCACTCAGGAGAATGCGATGCCCGAAGCCCCTTCCCCCAAACGCGCGCTGCTCGTCGTCGACATGCAGGTCGGGCTGTTTCATGGTTCCGATCGTCCGCACGACGGCGAACGTGTGCTCGCTAATGTCAACCGGTTGATCGGCCGCGCGCACGACGCCGGCGCGCCCGTGTTCGCGGTGCGCCATACCGGTCCCGCCGGCTCGCCGATTGCGCCCGGCTCGCCGCTCACGGCGCGCTGCCGGAACTCGCGATTGATCCCGCGCGCGACACCGTGTTCGACAAGACCCGGCCGAGCTGCTTCGCGGGTACGCGCCTCGCCGAATGGCTGCGTGCGGCCAACATCGGCGAACTCGTCGTCACCGGCATGAAGACGCAGTACTGCGTTGATACGACCTGCCGCGCGGCCGCCGATCTCGGCTTTCGCGCCGTGCTCGTGATCGACGCGCACACCTGCATGGACACGCCGGCACTGCCGGCCGAGCGGATCGTTGCGCATCACAATGCGACGCTCGATGGCCCGTTCGCAACGCTGACGACGACTGAGGCGTGCGGATTCTGATGGACGACGCTGGTGAGACCGCAATGCAAAGGGGCAGACCTTGCAACGGCCTCAGCAAAGACCGGCCGCACGCATTGCTTCGATGCACGATGATGTGTCGCGACCGACGGGCCTACAATGCAAACCTTCATGTTTCAGTCTCTGTTCAATCACGCGTCCGAATGCTCGCGCATGAAGTGTTTCAGCATGGGTAAGAAGAAATCGTGTCCACCGATCAGCGCGAATTCCGTTCCAAAAAGGGGAAGCCACTGGAAGCTGAATTCAATGGACTCGCCACCAGAACTTGGATCGACCTCGAAATGCGTCCAGTGCGTCCTCATAGCAATAGCGTCACTCACCGCGACATGCCGGTGTTGAATCTCGCTTCTGCCGAATGCCCTCATCGAATAGAAGTAGTCGCCGAGAACACGCACGACTCGGGCATCGTCGATGCCACTTTCTTCGCGAAGCTCGCGTAGCGCGGCGGCTACCGGCATTTCTCCCTGGTTCATCGTGCCGGCAACCACCTGCCTCCCGGCTTCCGGGAACCTGGGTTGCGTAAAAGTGAGCAATCTATCTCGCCACGTAAGATAGACCAGTACCTTGCGCCTGATTTGCACGATGATTTTTCTGACCGGAACGGCCCCAACCCGACAACATTTCAACCGACAGTCGACTGTAACTCCTGAACCACTTCGCGCAACGTCCGGATCGCCGTTGATCGAAATACATTCGAGTTGTCGAGTGGTGCGTTCTTGTCCGTCCACGCGATGGCCGCCAAGCATTGCACCCCAACATAATAGAGAAACGCGCTTCGAGGAACCTGCTCACCGTACGTACTCTCCCAGCCCGTGAGAAAGGCACTACGCAGCGCTTCGTCGGAAAAATCCATATCTACCCAGACGATCTTCGCCAGATCATAGGCTGAGTCTCCAATGCGCGCGGCTTCGAAATCCAGAATTCCGGAAACGCGATCGCCCGAGTCGACCAGGATATTTCTTCCGATGTAGTCGCAATGCAGCAACCGGATATCGGACGGCTCACGCAGATCAGTGCCGAAATGTAGAAGCCTATCCAACTGGACACGGTATTCAGGGTAACCCGGGGCAGTCTGGTTTAGGCGTGACATCCACTTCGAAACCATCCCCTCAAGATGAACGCGCCACGCGACGAGGCGTTCCAGCGTCCCGTCACGCTGCTGCCAGAACTTCATCCCCAACAAGCGGGATGGCGTGATCGCGCGATGAAGCTGCGCTAAAGCCGAGCCTGCAGCCTCGGCGAGCCGCAGCTTCGTTACCTGCTCCGCATTGTTCAGAACATGATCAAGGCGATTGCCTGGAATGGCGCTCAGGACGACTACCGCATACTCCCCCCAAGCGGCTTTCCCCAGTATTTTCGGTGCGAAAGAACTCGCTTCGAGCGCCCCCAGGATTTCGCAGTGCCGGTCGAACGCCGCTTTATCCATCGTCGCCTTGACGAACACCCGTCCATGCGAGGTACGACCTTCGGCGACGAACGTGCCATCCCGCTCGACAACCATCCCAAGGTCGTCAACTCGGACGAGTTTTTCCAATGCGGCCAGATCCTTCATGTGAAAAAGATTCCGTGTAAGCGTTGCCAAGGGCATCAAGGTTACACAACGATCCATTAGTCGGGAGAAGACTACGTGTCGGTTTCATGGAACTCAAAAATGCTGCGATCTGGTCTCGACAATTGGCGTTGGCCGTAGGACTGATTGCCCGGCGCAACGCTTGCGGCGCCGTCGTCGCGATTCTCGACTCATGTCGGCTGAAGGACGTCACCGCCGCCGCTTCGCCGAATTGGGTGGTCGAGGTGACTCGCTCCAGCGTTTGCGGCCCGGCAAAAACTTGAGCGAATGTAAATTTACCGAACGTACTTTATGGGTAGCGCAACGCCAACTGTTGAATGGATGATTGGCCCCAAAGCCGTGGACGAAGACTCGTTGCGGCCCATATAGCGTCACGTGACCACGTGTTCGTGTACCGCAACGATCAGACAAACCCCATCAACGCAAAAAGGCACGGACCTTCACCGTCCGTGCCCTTCGCCTATGCAACCCTTCCCACTCAGAACGTATGCATCATCCCCACATACGCACCCGTCTGCGACTCGCCCGTCAGCGGGCTCGTGCCCGACGTCGCGTCGCGCGGCGTCGCGAGCAGCGAGAAGTTCGAGTTGCCGCCGTTGCGCGCATACGCGGCCGTGCCGTACAGGAATGTGCGTTTCGACAGGTTGTACGTAGTGCCGAGCACGTACATGATCGCGTGGCCCGACGGATCGTGCGACGCATCGCCGCCGCCGCTGCCGACCTTCACGTAATATCCGCCGCCCGTCACCGCCCACTGCGGCGTCGCGGTGTAGGTCGCGCCGAGCCAGTAGTGATCCGCGCGATCGGCGACGCCGGCCGGACTGTCCGGTGCCTGGTAGTGCGTATACGCGCCCTGGATCTTGAACTTCGACACCTTCACGTTCGCGCCGACGAAATACTCGCGCGACGCAGTGAAGATGTTGCTGAACTTGCCGTTGTTGTCGCGCAGTTCGTCGTAGATGCCGCGCACGTCGAGTACCGGCGAGTGGTACGAGATCATGATCCCGTCCGAGCGGCCGAAATCGTCGGCCGCGCCGTAGTTGAAGCCGCGCGACTGGTTGCCGAACGCGTATTGCGCCTGCACGTCGAAGCCGCCGATCACCGGGCTGTGATATTCGATGTTGTTGCTGCTTTGCTGCCAGTTGCGGCCGCGCACGAGCGACGCCGACGAAAACGCCTGCTGCACGAACGGATCGAATTCCCACACGCCGTCGCTGTCGATGAACAGGTTGCGGCCGGCCTGCAGCTGGCCCCACGTATCGCTCTTCAGCCCGACATATGCGCGCCGCGACCACATGCGGCCGCCACCGGTCTGGCCGTTCATCACCTGGAACGCGGTTTCGAGGTTGAAGACCGTCGACAACCCGCCGCCCAGATCCTCGATGCCCTTCAGCCCGAACATGCTGGTGCCCCAATCGCCGCTTTCCGCGCTCCAGCGCGACTTGCTGCCGTTCGCCGTGGCGATGTGGTTCAGGTATTCGATGCCGCCGTCGACCCGGCCGTACAGCGTCACGCTCGTCTGTGCGAAAGCGGCCGCCGGCGTGGCGGCCGCGATCAGCCATGCGAAATGTTTGAGTCGCAAAATGATGCCCCCTCGGAATCTCGACCTTCCAGCGCGCGCCCCATGCACGCGCCCCGGGTCTGCTTATCCGCGATCGATCGAAAAACGTCCGGGGCCCGCTGCGCAGAGCGCGAGCAGGCCGCCCGTGATCGCGATGTTCTTGTAGAAATGAATCATGTTGTTGATCTGCTCGCCGCCCGTCATCGTCCAGTAGTGGTGGCCGATGATGCCGGTGCCGATCGTATACAGCGCGAGCAGCAGCGCGAGCGGGCGCGTCTGGAAGCCGACGAGGATCGCGATCCCGCCGAACAGCTCCATCGCGACGGAGATCGCGGCGGACATGATCGGCGCGGGTGCGCCTTCCGAACCCATGAACGCGATGGTACCGGGGAAGTCGACGATCTTCTTCCAGCCGAACATCACGAACAGGATCACGAGCAGGATCCGGGAAAGCAGCAGCAGCACATCGCGCTGGGACGCGAGAAACGGTTGATTCGGTGTCATGGTGTCGATCAACGAAAACGATGCGCGGCACGCGCACCGGATTGCCAATGAACCGGGACGGACAGCCGCCTGCGCCGCCCGCCCCGCTCTGCAACAACCGGCATCGGGGTCCGCCCGATGTGCTGTGCTCCTCCTCTTGTTCGATGCCGCGCTGCTTCGACGTTGCCCTGCTGCGCCGTCGCGCGCCGCGTCAACGCAGCTTCGCGACGTCCTGCTCGGTCACCTTCGCGGCCGGATTGCCGAACTGCCCGGTCAGGTAGTTCGTCAGCGCGGCGATCTGCGCATCCGACAGCTCGTGGCGGAACGCCGGCATCCCGACGTCCTCGCTGCCGGCCTTGCGCTGCACGCCGTTCAGGATCACCTGCACGAGGTTGGTCGGATTCGGTGCGCCGACCGTCGAGTTGTGGAACAGCGGCGGGTAATAGCCGTCCGGCGTGCCCTTGCCCTGCATCTGGTGGCAGGTCGCGCAGTTGCCGAGATAGAGCCGCGCCGGATCGATGCCCGACGATGCGAGCGCGACGCCGCGCAGCTTCAGGCCGTCCTCGGCCGGCTTGCCCCACGACGAGCGCGACTGCTTCGCGTCGCCGCTGGCGACGGCCGGCACCGTGCGGATATACGTCGAGATCGCGCCGATGTCGGCTTCCGTCATCTTCGAGAAGCTGTGCTCGATCGCCTCGGCCATCGGGCCGGCCGCCTGCGCGACGCCCGGCACACTGCCGGTGCGCAGGTACTGGACGAGCTGCTGCTGCGTCCAGCCGCCGATCCCCGCATTCGGGTCGGACGTGATGTTGTAGCCGTCCCAGCCCGCGAGCACCGAGCCCGACAGGAAGCTGCCGCCCGTCTCGTCGAGCGATTTCTCCTGCATCGCGATGCCGCGCGGCGTGTGGCACGTGCTGCAGTGCGCGAGGCCCTGCACGAGGTACGCGCCGCGGTTCCACTCGGCGCTCTGCGCCGGCTTCGGCTGGTACACGCCATCCTTCAGGAACAGCCAGTTCCAGATCTTCAGCGGCCAGCGCATGCTCAGCAGCGCGGGGATCTCGTTCTTCGGCGGCGCCTGCTTGACCGGTTCGACGCCGTGCATGAAGTACGCATACAGCGCCTGCACGTCGTCGTCGTTGATCTTCGCGTACGACACGTACGGCATCGCCGGGTACAGGTTGTCGCCGTTCTTCGAGACGCCGTGGCGCACCGCGCGCTCGAAGTCGTCGAACGTCCAGTTGCCGATGCCCGTATCGGGATCGGGCGTGATGTTGCTCGTGTAGATCTTGCCGAGCAGCGGCACGGGCATCCCGAGGCCGCCCGCGAACGGCTTGCCGCCCTTCGCGGTATGGCACGCCATGCAGTCGCCCGCGATCGCGAGGTATTCGCCGCGCTTGACCTGCGCCGGATCGGCTGCGTCGGCCGCGCGCGCGAGACCCGGCAGCGCGAGGCAGCCGGCGACGAGGAAGGTGAGAGTAGATTTCCGCACGGTCAGACTTCCTTCTTCAGCGTGTCCGACATCCGCAGCGCGAGCGCCGCGATCGTCAGCGTCACGTTCACCGTACCGACGGTCGGCATCGTCGAGCTGCTCGAGATGAACAGGTTCGGATGGTCGAACGTGCGGCAGTCCTTGTCGACGACCGAGTCGCGTGCATCCGCACCCATGATCGTCGCACCCGTGATGTGGTTGTTCGGCGCGAACTCGTCGTTGAAGACGACTTCGGTGCCGCCCAGCACCTTCGCGGCCGTCGCATAGACCTCGCGCGTGTGCACGGCGCCGCGCTTCACGTAGTCGTCGATCGCGTACGTGATCTCGGGGCGCGGGATGCCGATCGCGTCGGTGGCCGTCTTGCTCGGCACGATGCGGTTCTCGGGTTGCGGCAGGATTTCGTGGAAGCAGTCGAACTGCACGTAGCGCGCTGAACGGTCGCGGATCTGCGCGTCGAGCTCCTCGGGCTTCATCAGCTTGCCGCCCTTGAAGATCTTCTGCGTCTCCTGGTTGATGCGCGACATGTTCGACAGGTGGATCTTCTTCGCGGCTTCGGTCGCGCGGAACGGGCCGTCGCGGAAACCGATCAGCGACGTCATTTCCTGCGGGCCGCGGCCCGGCCACAGCTTCTCGTTCGCGTAGAACGACACGCCGGTGCCCGGGTGGTCCATCAGGTTGCGGCCGACCATGTCGGAGCTGTTCGCGACGCCGTTCGGGAAATCGCGGTTCGCGGACATCAGCAGGATCTTCGGCGTCTCGATGCCGTTCGCGGCGACCACGAAGTACTTGCCTTCGACGCGATGGTCGGCGCCCGACTTGTCCTTGTAGACCGCTGCGGTAATGCGCTTGTCCGGACCGGTCTCGAGCTTGTAGACGACCGCGTTCTCGATCAGCTTCGCGCCGGCCTGCTCGGCCTTCTCGACGTGCACGATCCCGTTGTACATTGCGCCGATCGGGCAGATCGGCATGCAATTGTTGTTCCCGCAACAGGTTGGCCGGCCGTCGTACGGGCGGCTGTTGCGCGCGACCGGCTCGGTCACCACGTGGAACTTCGGGTCATGGCCGTTGAGCGCGCTCTTGATCGTCTGCTCGTTGAACGACAACGGCAGCGGCGGCATCGGGTACGGCTCCTTGCGCGGCGAGTACAGGTCTTCCTCGGGGCCCGGGCCCCACACGCCGAGCTCTTCCTCGGCGCGCTGGTAGTAATGCTCGAGGTCGTCGTACTGGATCGGCCAGTCGCGGCCGACACCGTACACGGTCTTCATCTTGAAGTCGTTCGGGATGAAGCGCCACGCCGACGCGGCCCAGTGCCACGTCGTGCCGCCCACCGCGCGGATGTACTGCGAGTTGAACTTGTGCTCGCCCTTCAGGACCAGGTAGTCGTTCGGCGGGCCGTATTCCGGATGCGGCGCCCACGGGCTCGACGGGTACGGGGCCATGAAATCGGTCTTGTCGGACTGGTTGCGAAAGCGCTCGACGATTTCCCAACGCGGCATGCGCGGGCCGGCTTCCAGCAGGATCACCGACTTGCCCGCCATCGCGAGCTGGTGTGCAACGATCGCGCCTGCGACACCTGAACCGACGACGACGACGTCGGCCTTTTGCGTATCGGTATCGGCCATCAGGCTTGCCTCTCGATCGGTTTGTCGGCCCAGAAGCCGGGTTTGTTGGGGCAATACGAAGGGATCACGAGCGTATCGGATACGACGCCGAACATTAATGCTTCTTCGTAGGTAATCACGACGTTGTCGACGATGCCGAGATACCACGCTTCAAGAATCTTCAGCGCGAGCGCTTCCTGATCGGGATTCAGCGAGCCGGACGCGAGTGCGCCGGCGAGTTGCGGCAGGCTGTCGGCCGTCTTGAACGAGCCCTTCTGCAATGCCTGCAGGAAGCGCTGGCCGAGCACGCGGCTCAGCCCTTTCTTGCCGGTCAATGCTTCGGAGAGCGTCATGAACGTATCGAGCGGCGCGGTGCCGGGATCGTCGGCCAGGGCCCGCAACGCCAGCGAGCCCGTGAGGCCCGCCGCGGTCAGCGCCAGTGCGCCCTGCAGCCATTGACGCCGCGTGATGCCGGTTGCGGCTGCGTCGCCATCGCGACGCGAATGGGGGGTGTTGTCGTTGTGCATGTTTCCTTCTCTCGAACGCCGGATTCGGGAAAACCACGCTTGATATTTCTCAAACTTCGGCGCGGACCTGAAATGTACGCGCACAAATCGGATCGAACAATCTTTTTATAGTCCATTAAATGTTCCGCAATCCGAGACAATCGACATTTCGCTGCATTTTTGTGTCGTCGACGCGACAAATCTGCGGCGGTCGCACCGGTGTCGCATGACGGCGACACACTGCGACTGCGCGCGACGATGCGTGCGCATGACCGTCGGTTAGAATCGCGTGCATTGGCATCCTCCCTTCCCTCGGCCAGCCTGCTACGTAGCCGGGCATGAGATTCCTACGGTGCTATACGATGAGCCGTACAGTCACTTCAGTGGGTTCCTGCTTCACAGAGCGGCCCAACCGCACCCTCTCTCCACAGGCTGCAACGCGGTGCCCCCGCGCCAGCACATTGAGTGCGCCGACCACGTCGGCGTGCTCCTCGAAACGACAATCAACACAAACAAACCGCGCTTGCGTCACTCGGCTGTCCCGCGAAATGTAACCACAACGCGGACATGTCCGGCTCGTGTTCTGTGGTTGTACGGCGACAAGCCAACCGCCGCTCCACGTCAGCTTGTACTCCAATTGACGCCGGAACTCGAACCATCCTTGATCAAGAATGGATTTGTTTAGACCAGCCTTGCCCCTGACATTCCTGCCTGGTCTTGTGATACTGCCTGCCGCGGATCCCGACATGTTCTGCACTCGCAGGTCCTCGACACACACCATCGCGTGGTTCTGGCTGATTGTGGTCGTAACCTTGTGCAGAAAGTCGCGGCGAACATTGCCGATGCGGAAATAGAGGCGCTGAATTTTGGCTTTCGCCTTCTTCCAGTTGTTGCTGTACTTCGTTTTGCGGCTCAAAGACTGTTGAGCACGTCGCAATTGAGCCTCATGGCGTCGAAAGCTATTGACCGGGGAAACAAACGTGCCGTCACTGAATGTGGCGAAACGAGTAACGCCAACGTCGACCCCAATGGCACTGGTGGCCTGTGGCACCGGGTTCTCAACTCGACGCTCGGTTTGAACCGAAACAAACCATCTTCCCGCCCTAACAGGCTGTTGAAAAGCGCCTCGTTTTGACGACCGGGGTGCTATTTAGAAAGGTTTCGTATGCGATTGGCCGCTGAGTTGCAGACGTATCGTGCCGGATGCCCCGCTGGCGAGCGGGCCAGCTGGTGCGTTGCCACGCAATGGCCGCGCTCGGGCGGCTCATCGCATCGCTCCCTGCGGCACCGCTGCCAGTATTCGGGCCATTCGAGTCAGGTTACTCGCCAGCATCGTCAGCTTGAAGTGCTGGTCGACTCGTTTGATGCCGCGATACGCGGTCTGTCGAATCCTGCCGACGGTCTTGCCCCAACCGAAGTGCTCCTCGATGCGTTTGCGAATCACTTGGCTGATGCCATAACCGACGTGCCGCGAGGTGCGGCCGTCAATCGCGCTGCCACCTTGATGCGCGTCGTTGCGCGCAACGTGTGGCGTCACTTTGCGCGCTCGGCAATCCCGGACAAAGTCACGCATGTCGTAACCCTTATCGGCCCCGAGCGTCTTGGCGTGACGACCCGGTACGCAATCGAGCAGGCGCAACGCACTCGCTCGTTCGCCGAAACCGTCAGCGTGGCTGACCACTGCGCCGACCACCAAGCCCGATCGGTTCTCCATCAGGATGTGCCCCTGGTAACACAGGATGGACGGCGTGCCTTTGCTCTTCCTAAACAGCCGCGCGTCCGAATCGGTACTCGATTCATGCGTGTCGTTGCTGCGCCGCTTGCCCTTCCAGTCGGTGTCGACATTGCGGCCACCGCCGGCCGGCGGATCGTCCGAGCCATCCTTGGGCCGGAAGCTCTTGTGGCTGGCCCACGCCTGAATCAGCGTGCCATCGACCGAAAAGTGTTCTCTGGACAGCAGCCCTTGCTTGTCGGCCAGGCTCATGACTTCGGTAAAGAACGCTTCGACCACTTCATGCTCGAGCAGACGATCGCGGTTCTTCGAGAACACCGAGTGATCCCAGACGGCATCTTCGATCGCGAGGCCGACGAACCAGCGGAACAGCAGGTTGTAGCGCATCTGTTCCATCAGCATGCGCTCGCTGCGCACCGAGTAAAACACTTGCAACAGCAGCGCACGCAGCAGTTTCTCGGGCGCAATCGATGCTCGGCCGCTGTCCGCGTAGATCGTGCTGAACAGCCCATTGAGTCGCTTCAGCGCTTGATTGACCAGCAGCCGAAGCGGCCGCAACGGGTGATCGGCCGGCACGAAGTCTTCCAGCTTCACCGTCGTGAACAGCGGTTCTTGCATCTCGTCCATTCCGCGCATCGCTCTCGTCTGCCCAAGTTCATGAACACGATATCTCTAACGCACCGCCCTCAGGGCCCGTTTACACCGTATTCAATTTCAACAGCCTGCTAAGGGATACCGTGACGTTTCGCACCTCGCCCAGTACATCTCGACTGTTGCGATATCGAATCCAGCCCAGCTTCGGCAAAAAGATACGACTGTTGACCTGATCCAGCTTGATCTGTTTGCGATCAGGGTAGCGGAAGCTATCCCGACTCCCCTTTTTCTTGAAGCACGGGAACGCCGATCGTTTGGCGAAAAAATTTTTGTAAGCTTGCTCTAAGTTTCTAAGTGAATGTTGCAAAGCATGAACTGGAGCATCCTTCAGCCAGCCTGTTTCCTGGTCATTGCGCCATTCAGTGAGACGTTTGGCCATCGCCACATAGCCGATAAACTTGCCTCCTGCTTCATAGTTCTCTTTTTGCAGCGCTAGAGCCTTGTTGTAGACGAACCGACATGAACCGGCGTAGCAGCACATGTCGCGCCGCTGCTCGTCAGCCGGCATCAGTTCGAACATGAAAGCCTGGAATCGTTGCATCCGGCCATTGTATCCTTACGCCGCAATCAAACAGAAAGCTTCCCTCCGAGGGCATCGAGCGATGAAGCAGCACGACAAGCACAACAAAGCGAAACGAACCAACCACACGACTCGACTGCTCTGGCGCATCGGCGCCGTCGCGGCGCTCGGCGGTGCCGCGGCCCTGTCGCTGCATGCGCTCGCAGCGCGCACCGTGAGCGTGTCGCCGCAAGGTACCGTCACCGAAGTCCGGCAGACCGTCGTCAAGTTCGACGAACCGATGGTCGCGTTCGGCTCGGCCTCCGCGCCGAATCCCGCGCGCGTGACCTGCAACGATTCGACTGCCGCACGCGGCCAGGGTCACTGGCTCGACGACAAGACCTGGGTCTACGACTTCGAAAACGACCTGCCGCCCGGCGTGCGCTGCTCGGTCGCGCTCAACGACACGCTGCGCTCGGTCGCCGGCAATGCGGCCAGCGGCCCGCGACGCTTCACGTTCCAGACGGGCGGCCCGTTCCCGGTGAACGTGCGCCCCGGCTCGCGCGAGATCGAGGAACGGCAGGTCTTCGTGCTGAAGCTGAACGGCCCGGCCGAACCGCGCTCGGCGCTCGCGAACATCTGGTGCGAAGCGGCCGGCATCGGCAACCGCATTCCCGTCACGGCCGCCGACGACGATACGCGCAACGCACTGCTCGACCATTTCGGGCTGAAGAAGGAAGCCGCGCGCGTACTGACGCTGTCGTGCTCGCAGGCGCTGCCGGCGAGCGCGAAGATGCAGCTCGTGTACGGCAAGGGGGTCGCGAGCCCGAGCGACATCGCGAACGAAACCGAAAGGCGCTTCGATTTCACCGTGCGCGCGCCGTTCGCCGCGAGCTTCTCGTGCGAACGCGAGAACGCGAAGGCGCCCTGCACGCCGCTGCGCCCGCTCACGCTGTCGTTCAATGCGCCGATCTCGCGCAAGAACGCCGAGGCGATCAAGCTGCGCGCCCCCGACGGTTCGCTGTCGCCGACCTTCGCGGCCGACGACCACAGCGAGGAAGTGACGACCGTCACGTTCAACCCGCCGCTGCCCGCGCAGGCCGGCCTGACGATCGAGCTGCCGTCGGGCCTGCGCGACGTGACCGACCGTTCGCTGTCCAACGCCGACCTGTTCCCGCTGGCGACGCGCACCGCGCCGATGCCACCGCTCGCGAAATTCTCGTCGGGCACCTTCGGGATCGTCGAGCGCTTCGCCGAACCCGATACGCCCGCGCTCGTGCCCGTCACGCTGCGCAACGTCGAGGCCGACCTGCATATCGCCGGCCTCAACGCGGGCGGCGCGCAATTCGCGAACCTGAAGGTCGAGAACGACACCGCGATCCGCCAGTGGATGCGCACCGTCGACCGCTTCGACAACTGGTCGATGACGGCCGGCTCGATCGACAGCCAGATTCCCGGCCTGCTGGCACGCAAGGGCCAGCACCCCGTCTACGTGCCGCTCGAAGCCGGCGAAAAGCAGCCCGCGCCGCAGAACCGCCGCATCGACGTACGCTCGCTGTCGCTGCTCAAGGGCGAGCCCGGCGCGCAGGCGCTAACGTTGCCGCAAGCCGACCCGAAGACGCTGCGCCCGTTCGAGATCGTCGGCGTGCCGATCGACAAGCCCGGCTTCTACGTGCTCGAACTCGCGTCGCCCGCGCTCGGCCGCTCGCTGCTCGCGAAGCCGTCGAGCATGTACGTGCGCACTACCGTGCTCGTCACGAACCTCGGCGTGCACCTGAAACAGGGCCGCGAGAACAACCTCGTGTGGGTCACGACGCTCGACAAGGGCAAGCCCGTGCCGAACGCGCAGATCCGCGTGTCGGACTGCAACGGCGATGAAATTGCGGCCGGCAAGACCGATGCGCAGGGCCTGCTGAAGATCGACGGGCAGTTCGAACCGAAGCACGAATGCCGCGCGTCCGAGCGTTTCGACGACTACTTCGTGTCGGCGCGCGTCGACGATCCGAAGACGGGCCCCGACATGGCGTTCGTCAGCTCGGGCTGGAACCGCGGGATCGAATCGTGGCGCTTCAACGTGCCGACCGATACCGACAGCGCGCCGACCGTGCGCGCACACACGGTGTTCGACCGCACGCTGCTGCGCGCCGGCGAAACCGTGTCGATGAAGCATTTCATCCGGTCCGAGACGCTGCAGAGCCTCGCGTTCCCGTCGCAATACCCGACGCGCGTGACAATCCGCCATCTCGGTACGGGCCAGACTTACAAGCTGCCGCTCACGTGGGCCGCCGACCACAGCGCGGACTCGCAGTTCACGCTGCCGCCCGCCGCGAAGCTCGGCGAATACAGCGTCGAACTCGAAGGCGGCCCGGAAGACGCACCGACCGCCACCTATTACAGCGGCAGCTTCCGTGTCGAGGCGTTCCGCCTGCCGGTGCTGAAGGGATCGATCGGCGCGCGCGACGCGCAGAAGAGCCCGCTCGTCGCCGTGAAGGAAGCGCCGCTCGCGGTGCAGATCGACTACGTGTCGGGCGGCGGCGCATCGAACCTGCCGGTGCAGGTGTCGGCGCTGATGAAGTGGGCGTCGCCGCCGTTCGCGGATCGCTTCGAGGACTTCAGCTTCACGCCGTATCGCCCCGACAAGAGCGACGGCAACGCCGACGACGATTCGCAGGACGGCGACAACGCATCGTCGTCGAACAACGATCCCGACGCGACGAAGCTGATAGCCGACAAGCTGCCGCTGACGCTCGACCGCAACGGCGCGGGCTCGGTCACGCTCAAGGGCCTGCCCGACGTCGACGCGCCGAAGCGCATCGCACTCGAAGCGACGTTCGCGGACCCGAACGGCGAAGTGCAGACGATTCGCGGCGACACGATCCTGTGGCCGGCCGCGGTGGTGGCCGGCATCAAGGCCGGCCGCTGGGTGTCGGTCGGCCAGCGCGTGCCCGTGCAGGCGCTCGCGGTCGACCTGCAGGGCAAGCCGCGCGCATCGGTGCCGATCGAGATCAAGGGCGTCGCGCGCATCACGACGTCGTCGCGCAAGCGGATGGTCGGCGGCTTCTATGCGTACGACAACAAGAGCGACACGCGCGACCTCGGCGTGCTGTGCTCGGGCAAGACCGACGACAAGGGCCGCATGGCCTGCGACGCGACGCTCGAACAGGCCGGCAACGTGCAGCTGATCGCGGTCGCGAAGGACGGCGACGGCCGCACGTCGAACGCATCGACGTCGGTCTGGGTCACGCGCGAGGACGAACTCTGGTTCGGCGGCGACAACACCGACCGGATCGACGTGATTCCGGAGAAGACTTCGTACGAACCGGGCGAAACGGCCCGCTTCCAGGTGCGGATGCCATTCCGCTACGCGACCGCGCTCGTCGCGGTCGAACGCGGCGGCGTGATGGAAACGCACATCGTCGAGCTGAACGGCAAGAACCCGACCGTCGACCTGAAGGTCGGCGAATCGTGGGGGCCGAACGTCTACGTGTCGGTGCTCGCGCTGCGCGGCCGGATTCGCGAAGTGCCGTGGTACTCGTTCTTCACCTGGGGCTGGAAAGCACCGGTCGAATGGGCGCGCGCGTTCTGGCGCGAAGGTCGCCACTATGAAGCGCCGACCGCGTTCGTCGACCTGTCGAAGCCCGCGTTCCGCTACGGCCTCGGCGAGATCAAGGTCGGCACGGGCGTCCACCGTCTCGGCGTGACCGTGACGACCGACGCGACGCGCTACACGGTGCGCAGCAAGGCGCAGGCGCACGTGAAGGTCACGCTGCCGAACGGCCAGCCCGCGCCGGCCGGCACGCAGATCGCGGTCGCGGCCGTCGACGAGGCGCTGCTCGAACTGATGCCGAACAACAGCTGGGACCTGCTCGACGCGATGCTGCGACGGCGCGCATACGGCGTCGAGACGGCCACCGCGCAGATGGAAATCGTCGGCCGCCGCCACTTCGGCCGCAAGGCCGTGCCGGCCGGCGGCGGCGGCGGCAGCGCGCCGACGCGCGAGCTGTTCGACACGCTGCTGCTGTGGAATCCGCGCGTGGCGCTCGACGCGAACGGCAGCGCGACCGTCGAGGTGCCGCTGAACGACGCGCTCACGCGCTTCCGGATCGTCGCGATCGCGGCGGTCGGCCCCGACCGTTTCGGCACCGGCAGCACGTCGATCCGCAGCACGCAGGATCTGCAACTGATCTCCGGCCTGCCGCCGCTCGTGCGCGAAGGCGACGCGTTCCGCGCGCAGGTCACGCTGCGCAACACGACCGACCGCGCGATGCAGGTCGTCGTGACGCCGCGCGTGACGGGCCTGGACGTCGCGCCGCAAACCGTGTCGCTCGCGGCCAATACGGCGACCGAGGTCGCGTGGACGATCACCGTGCCCGAGCAGGCGCTCGACGCGGCCGGTGCGCTGAACTGGCGCATCGAAGCGGCCGAGCAAGGCGGCAAGCGCGCGTCCGACGCGCTGGCGGTCGCGCAGAAGGTGGTGCCCGCGCTGCCGGTGACCGTGCAGCAGGCGACGCTCGCGCAGGTGGACGGCACGCTGACGGTACCGGTGGCCTCCCCGGCCGGCGCCGCGAACAACGCGCAAGGCTTGCCGCGCGGCGGCATCGCGGTGTCGCTGCAGTCGAAGCTGGCCGACGGCCTGCCCGGCGTGCGCCGCTGGTTCGAGCGCTATCCGTACCGCTGCCTCGAACAGCAGGCGTCGCGCGCGATCGGCCTGCGCGACCCCGCGCAATGGCAGGCGCTGGTCGCGCGCATGCCCGTCTATCTCGACAGCGACGGGCTCGCTAGCTACTTCCCGCCGCCCTCCGACAATTCGCACTACGGCAGCCCGACGCTGTCGTCGTACCTGCTCGTGCTGTCCGACGAGGCGAGCCGTGCCGACCCGCGCTTCGCGCTGCCGGAAGACCTGCGCACGCAGCTCGAAGCCGGGCTCGCGCGCTTCGTCGACGGCCGCATCGAGCGCAATGCGTGGGCGCCGCGCCAGGATCGCGACCTGCGCAAGCTCGCCGCGATCGAGGCGCTGTCGCGCTACGGTGCTGCACAAGGCCGCATGCTCGGTTCGATCGAGATTGCGCCGAACCAGTGGCCGACGTCGGCGGTGATCGACTATCACGCGATCCTGACGCGCGTGAAGGACATCCCGCAACGCGACGAGAAGCGCGCGCAGGTCGAACAGATCCTGCGGGCACGCCTCACGTACCAGGGCACGCAACTCGTGTTCTCGACCGCGCGCGACGACGACCTGTGGTGGCTGATGACCAGCAACGAGACCAACGCCGCGCGTCTCGCGATGGAATTCGCGGGCGACCCGGCGTGGAAGGACGAGATGCCGCGTGTCACGGCCGGCCTGCTCGCGCTGCAGCGCCAGGGCGCATGGCAGACGACGACGTCGAACGCGCTCGGGCTGCTCGCGGTCGAGCGCTTCTCGCGCACCTACGAGAGCACGCCCGTCTCCGGCACGACGAAGGTCACGCTCGGCGGCAACGAGCGCGCGATCTCGTGGTCGCAGGCGCCGGCCCCCGCCGACACGCCGGCGTCGGCCACCGCCGCGACCCGCGCCGCCGTCGCGCGCAGCGTACTGATGCCGTGGCCGCGCGCGTCGCAGGCACCGGCCACGCTGTCCGTCACGCAGGAAGGCACGGGCCGCCCGTGGGCGACGGTCGAGAGCCTCGCGGCCGTGCCGCTGCGCGCGCCGTTCGCGGCCGGCTACCGGATCACGAAGACCGTCACGCCGGTGTCGCCCGCCGCCAAGGGCGTGCTGACGCGCGGCGACGTCGTGCGCGTGCATCTCGACATCGATGCGCAGAGCGACATGACGTGGGTCGTCGTCAACGATCCGATCCCGTCCGGCGCGACGATCCTCGGGTCGGGCCTCGGCCGCGACTCCGAAGCCGCGACGCAGGGCGAGAAGACGCCCGACGGCGCGTGGCCGGCGTTCATCGAGCGCGATTTCGACGGCTATCGCGCGTACTACGACTATTTGCCGAAGGGCAAATTCTCGGTCGAGTACACGGTGCGGCTGAACAACGTCGGCACGTTCGGATTGCCGCCGACGCGCGTCGAGGCGCTGTACGCACCCTCCGTGTACGGCCTGTGGCCGAACCCGCCGATGACCGTCAAGCCGGCCGACGCGGGCAAGCAGTGAGCACGCGATGATCGATCGGGTTTTGCCGCGGCCGGCGCGTTTCGCCGGCCGCATCTTCGTCGCCGTCGTGCTGGCCGCGCCGCTCGTCGCGCATGCGCTGCCCGGCTACGACGACGTGCGCCGCAACTGGCGCAGTTCCGACTGGGTGCTGCTCGCGCGCGACGGCACGCCGCTGCAGCGCACGCGCGTCGACCTCGCCGAACGGCGCGGCGACTGGGTGTCGCTCGCGGACGTATCGCCCGCGTTCCGCGAGGCGATCGTCGTTTCCGAGGACAAGCGCTTCTACGAACACAGCGGCGTCGACTGGCGCGGGATCGCCGGCGCCGCGTGGGGCAACCTGTGGAACGAGCGCACGCGCGGCGCGTCGACCGTGACGATGCAGCTCGCCGGGCTGCTCAGCGATTCGCCGCGCCGCTCGGGCCAGCGCTCGCTGCCGCAGAAGGCCACGCAGGCGATGAACGCGCTGCTGCTCGAACGCGGCTGGCGCAAGGACCAGATCCTCGAGGCGTACCTGAATCTCGTGCCGTTCCGCGGCGAGACGGTCGGGCTCGGCGCGCTGTCGCAGGTACTGTTCGGCAAGGCGCCGTCGGGCCTCGACGCGCGCGAAGCCGCGATCGCGGCCGCACTCGTCCGTGCGCCCAACGCGACGCCCGCGAAGGTCGCCGAGCGCGCATGCCGGATCCTGCGCGACATGCATGCCGAACAGGCGTGCGCGTCGCTCGACGGCTACGTGCAGCTCGTCACCGCGCGTCCGGCCAACGCCATACGCGACGACGGCGCCGCCCTCGCCCCGCACTTCGCGCGGCGCATCGCGGCCGAGGTCAGGCCGGCGGCCGGCGCGCAGGTCCGCACGACGCTCGATGCGCCGCTGCAGCGCTTCGCGCGCGACACGCTGATGCGCGCGCTAACCGAACTCAACGCGCCCGCGCACCGGCGCAACGTGCAGGACGGCGCGGTCGTCGTGATCGACAACGCGACCGGCGAGATTCGCGCGTGGGTCGGATCGTCGGGCGCGTTGTCGAGTGCGCGCGATGTCGACGCCGTGCTCGCGCCGCGCCAGGCCGGCTCGACGCTCAAGCCGTTCCTCTATGCGCAGGCAATCGACGAGAAGCGGCTGACCGCCGCGTCGCTGCTCGACGACGCGCCGATCAACCTCGCCGCCGGCGGCGGCCTGTACATTCCGCAGAACTACGACAAGGATTTCAAGGGCTGGGTGAGCGTGCGCAGCGCGCTCGGCGGCTCGCTGAACGTGCCTGCCGTGCGCACGCTCGTGCTCGTCACGCCGCACCGCTTCGCACGCACGCTGACCGCGCTCGGCCTGCCGCTCGCGCAGGAAGGCGACTACTACGGCTTCAGCCTCGCGCTCGGGAGTGCCGACGTCACGCTGCTGTCGCTGACCAACGCGTATCGCGCACTCGCGAACGGCGGCGTCGCACGCAAGGTCGTCGACCTGCCCGCGCCGGCACCGGCGCCCGGCGCACCGGCACCCGCGCGTACGGACGGCGGCACGCGCGTGTTCAGCGAAGCGGCCAGCTTCGTCGTTACCGATATCCTCTCCGACAACAATGCGCGCGTCCGCACGTTCGGCTTCGACAACCCGCTCGCGACGCGCTTCTTCTCGGCGGTCAAGACCGGCACGAGCAAGGACATGCGCGACAACTGGACCGTCGGCTTCACGTCGCGCCATACGGTCGGCGTGTGGGTCGGCAACGCGGATGGCTCGCCGATGTGGGATGTGTCGGGTGTCACGGGCGCGTCGCCCGTGTGGTCGGCCGTCGTCGGCTACCTGCACCGCGACCTGCCGAGCCGTGCGCCGCGCGCGCCGGCCGGCGTCGAGACGCGCCGCATCACGTTCGAACGCGACGTCGAGCCGGCACGCAACGAGTGGTTCATCGCGGGAACGGCGGTCGACACGATCCGGCTCGCCGCGCCCGTCACGCCGGGCAAGGACGGTGCGCGCGCACCGTTGACGATCGGCGCGCCGACCGACGGCACGATTTTCGCGATCGACCCGGACATTCCGCCGAAGAACCAGCGGATCTGGTTCGAACGTTCGGCCGGGCGCGCCGCGCGGTTCGCGTGGCGGCTCGACGACAAGGTGATCGGCCATGCCGACCGCGTCGCGTGGATGCCGTGGCCGGGCCGGCACCGGCTCGAACTCGTCGACGCGCGCGGCAACGTCGCGGATGCGATCAGCTTCGAGGTGCGCGGCGCGTTCGCGAAGCCGGCCGCGCGCAAGCCCTGAGCGCGTGAGCCGGCCGCTTGCAGCCCGGCCGCGTTGCCGCAAGGCTCGCGCCGCTGAACGGCACGCCCGCCCCCTCGGGAACGACGCGTACTCTCGTCGTGTTCAGTCGTCGCCCGACATCACCCGTTACGAAGGAAACTGAAAGGATTCCAGCCCGACGGGCAAACGGGAAAACGGGCAAGCAGCCCGCGATTCGGGAATCTAGAATGTAAGCAGCGCCGCTTCCCCGGGCGCGCACCGGTTGCTCCCTTCCCCCGGACACCCGCGACCATGAACATTCGCCATACGCGCTTCACCCGCCCCGCGCTGGGCGCGCTCTGCGTCGCAACGCTCGCGATGCTCCAGGCCTGCAACGGCGACGCCTGCTTCGGCGTCGATGCCTGCGTCAACAACAACACGCAAACCGTCTCCCTGTCGGGCACGGCCGCCACGGGCAACGCGCTCGCGAGCGCGTCGGTGGCGGTCAGTTGCGCGACAGGCTCGGCGACGACGCTGACGGACGGCGGCGGCAACTACCAGGTGACGGTCAACGCCGCGCTGCCGTGCGTCATCACCGTGACGTCGGGCGGCACGAGCCTGCATTCGCTCGCCTTTGCGGGCGGCACCTTCAACACGACGCCCGAGACCGAGCTGATGCTGGTCTATCTCGCGGCACAGCTCGGCACGAATACGGCCGGGCTGATCGGCAATTTCCAGGGCAATCTGCACTTCCAGCAGGTGATGAACAGCCCGAACGCCGTGCAGGCCGCGCAATCGGCCGTCGTGACCAACCTGCAGCAGCGCTATGCGGTCACGCTGACGACGCCGGCGTTCCTGACCACGTCGTTCGTGGTCGGGCAACCGGGCGTCGACAGCGATCTCGGTGCGCTGGCCAAGGCTGGCGCGATCGATTCGAACGGATTGCCGGATCCGGTTGCCGTTTCGCTATTGGCGCAGGCCGGCGCCGCGCATCCGCTGTAGGCGGCCTGCGGCGCGAAAGGAATCGAACGTCAGGCGCCCGCTACGTTCTCGTCGTCGGCCAGCAGCGCCCACCGTTCGTGGTCTCGCCATTCGCCGCCGATGCGCAGATAGCGCGGCGAAAACCCCTCTTTCCGGAAGCCGAGCCGCCGAACCAGCGCGATCGACGCGTGGTTGCCGGGCTGGATGTTCGCTTCGAGCCGATGCAGCCCGAGCTCGCCGAACGCAACGCCGATCGCCGCGCGCAACGCGTCCGTCATCAGCCCCTTGCGGCTGAAATCCGCCATCCCGCAGTACCCGAGATACGCGCTCTGAAACACGCCGCCGACGATCTCGTTGACGTTCACCACGCCGACCACCGCCCCGGACGCCCGTTCCCGCGCGACGAGGCCGACATTCGGCCCCGTCAGGCAGCGGGCGAACCATTGGTCGAATCCCGCCTGGTCGGTGAACGAGTCGACCCACGGCAGATGGTGGCTCCGGCTCGCGCGGTTGGCGGCGATCAGGTCGGCGGCGTCGGATCGGGCGACGCGGTTCAGCAGGATCGGGCTCATGGTTCGGTCGGATGCGGTGTGTTGCGCCAGCGGTCCGGCGAGCGAGGCCATTCGCCCGCGTCGCCGTCGCTCGCGATCGATCAACGAAACGCTTAAGCGGCTTCCCCGCTCCCGCACACGACGGTCGCGGCCTGCTGCTGCGTCAGGTACCGCAGCAGCTTCGTCACCATCCATACGACGATGAACGACAGCGCGACGAAAAACACCGCGAGCGGCGTCAGTACGTGGATCGACACGAAGCCGGCCAGCCCCATCATCGCGGACGACACGAGCAGCAGCGCGCACCCGAGGATCGCGCTCGTCAGGCCCGCGATATGCGGAAACAGCGAATTGCCCTTGGCCATCAGCGTCGGATACATCGCGCCCGCGCAGAAGCCCATCACGAGCACCGGCGTCGCGAGCGTCCACACGCGCAGGCCGACCGTCAGCGCCAGCACCAGCATCGCGACCGACGCACCCGCCATCACGCGCGCGCCGATGCGCAGCCGTTGCTCGGCGCTCGGCAGCCCGCGCCCGTGAATCCGGTTCGACAGGCCGCCGAGGAAATACATCAGTCCGATGCCGAGGGCGAGATAGCCGAAGAACGTCGGCGGCTTGTGCAGCGTGGTCTGCACCATGAACGGCCCGACGATGTTGAACACGAGCAGGATGCTGTAGCACAGCCCCTGCGCGAGGAAGCAGCTCTGGAACACCGGGCTCGCCAGCACCTTGCCCGCGTTCGCCATCAGCGTGCGCGGCTCGAGATGCACCGGTTTCGGCAAGGTTTCCCGATAGCGCCACAGCAACGCCCACATCACCAGCGAGTAGACGAGCAGGAACACGAGGCAGGCGCGCCAGCCGAACCACGTCTGCAGGTGCGCACCGATCACCGGCGCGACGATCGGCGCGAGCCCCCACGCGATCGACATGTACGTGAACGCATGCATCAGCGCCTGGCCGGAGAACGAATCGGTGATGATCGCCTTCGCGAGCAGGTTGGTGGTCGCGATCCCGAAACCCTGCAGGCAGCGCGCCAGCACGAACGTCTCCAGGTTCTGCGCGCCGAGCGACAGCAGGCAGCCGATCGTGTAGATCACGAGCCCGAACGCAAGCACGCGCTTGCGCCCGTATGCGTCGGCGATCGGGCCGAAGATGAGCTGGCCGAGCGCGTAGGCCGCCATGTAGCCGGACACGCTCGACTGGATCGCCTGCGGCGTCGTCGCGAACGACCGCGCCATGTCGGGCAGCGCGGGCACGTAGATGTCGATCGCGAGCTGGCCCGCGGACGCGAACAGGCAGATCAGGAACAGCAGGAAACGCGGCGAATTCGACTCGCGCGCGGGAGTGGGCGTGGCGTTCATGACGACTGGGAAGGATGTCGGGCAGCGGTGACGCGGCCGCACATGTTCGAATTGCGAACATGCGTGCGATCGTGGCGAATGGCGTATTGTGCCCGTTGTTGCGTCGGGCGACCGGATTCCCCTGGCGCGGGCGAGGTTGAAAGCCGATTGCGGCACGCGCGGCAATACGCTGGCCGGGCCGGCTCCCGTCATTGGGGCGGCCCGGTCACAGGGCATGTTCCGCTACCGCGGCGACGCACCCGCCGCACGCGGGGCGTCAATCGACGCCGCACGCATGTCGCGCCCCGCTCGCCCCTGCCGTCGACTCCGCCGGCAGCGCCGGCGGTCTTTCATGACGGCACCGCGTTCGGATCAATACTGTGCCTGGTCCGTCGGATTCCTGAACAACTGCTTCATCTCCGCCGACAACGGATAGCCGAGGCTCACGCCCTTCGGCGGAATCGGCTGCATGAACCACTGGTTGTAGAGCTTCTCGGCCGCGCCCGACGTCTGCATCTTCGCGATCACGCCGTCGACGACGTGCTTGAATGGCGGATCGTCCCTGCGCATCATGCACGCGTAGTTTTCGTGGACGAGCGGCGTGCCCGTCACCGTGTACGCGCCCGGATTGCGGTCCTTCGCGATCTCGCCGTACAGCAGCGGCTCGTCCATCACGAACGCCACCGCGCGCCCGGTCGTGACGTTCATGAACGCTTCGGCGTGATCCTTCGCGCTGATGATCGTCATGTTCATCGCCTTCTCTTCGTTGAGCTTGCGCAGCAGGCGCTCGTCCGACGTGCCGGCCGTCGTCGCGACCGTCTTGCCGGCCAGGTCCGAAAAGTCCTTTACGCCCGAATCCTTGCGCGTGCTGAAGCGGATGCCATAGAGAAAAATGCTGTTCGAGAACGCGGCCTGCTTCTGCCGTTCGAGCGTATTCGTCGTCGATCCGCATTCGAAATCGATCGTCCCGTTCTGCAGCAGCGGAATCCGGTTCTGCGACGTGATCGGAATCTCCTTCACCGTGAGGTTCGGCGCATTCAGCTCCGTCTTCAACTGGTCGATGATGCGCGACGCGATGTCCCGCGAATAGCCGATGTTCTTCTGCTGGTTGTCCGAATACGAGAACGGCACCGACGATTCGCGGATGCCCAGCGACACGATGCCCGTGTCCTTGATCTTCTTCAGCGTGCCGGTGAGGGCCTGCGCATGCGCTGCGCCCGCCAGCGCACAGGACAACGCGACAGCCAGCAAACGGAAACGGCGATCCATTCTTTTTCTCCTGACGAAACGTTGATCGAATCGCGATCGTACGCCTAACAAAATTCGCACCGTATCAGGGAAAGCGTCCGGCGCGCTCGGCGGCGGCTACGCCGCGTGCGGCCGTTGCCGTGGCGCGCAAAAGCGCCCGCGCCGCGCCTTTCCGCCTGCGGTCTCGCTCCGCGTGCTCAGTCGCCCGTTCCAAACGCGTGTTCATGCTGCTATGCCGCAACGTAATCGTTTGCGTCCCGCTCATTTTTCACACAAAACATATTCAAGAAGCCGCTACAGCGGCCGTTACCCAGTGCATGGCGCGTCGCAGCAACCCAGCCGCGACCACCAGACAAAAACGACAAGGTCCGGGTCAGCCGGACCAGCGCCACCGCCGGCACGACGGTTATCTACGAGGATCGAGTTTCAACATGAGAGCCAAACGTCTCAATATCGCGCTGGCGCGCTCCGCTCATGCGCGCATGCTCGCCGGCATGCTGTCTGCCGCCGCCCTCCTGCCCCTCGCCGGCTGCGGCGGCGGAGGCGGCGACGGCAGCAACCCGTCGCCGACCAACGCAGCACCAGCCCCCACCCCCGCCCCGACGCCTGCCCCCGCGCCCGCCCCGACGACCCCGCCCAACACGTCCGGCAGCAACGCCTGCACGACCCAGCAGGCCGCCGTGCAGATGGCTGCCCAGTCCACGCCCGACGAACCGCCGGTCGATCACCTGATCGTCAGGCTGAAGCCACTGACGGCCGCGCGTGCGATGGCCGCCATCGACGACGGCACGCGGCTCGACGCGGTGATCCAGCGCTCGATGACGCGCTGGACGGCACCGGTGACCGGCAGCGCACACGCCTATGCGAGCACGGTCGCGCAAACGCCGCTGAACGTGCAGGTCGAGCGGACGATCTCGAACGGCGCGGCCGTACTGTCGCTCGGCCAGCGTGTCGCGGCCGCCGACGCAACGGCGCTCGCGCAGACATTCGCCGCCGACGCCGACGTCGACTACGCGGAACCGGATCACCCGATGAAGATCCGCGACACGCCGAGCGACCCGAGCTACAGCCAGCAATGGTATCTGTCCGACCCGAACGCCGGCATCGACGTACCGCCCGCATGGAACACGACCAAGGGTTCGCCGACCGTCATCACGGCCGTGCTCGACACCGGCTACCGGCCGCACCCCGACCTCGTCGGCAACCTGCTGCCCGGCTACAGCTTCATCACCAACGTCAACACCAGCAACAACGGCCTGTCGCGCGGCCCCGACGCGACCGACCCGGGCGACTGGGTCACGCAACAGGAACTCGACAACGCGAGCGGCCCGTACTATCACTGCGAGAGCGAACCGAGCGCCAGTAGCTGGCACGGCACGCGCGTGATGGGCGTGATCGGCGCGACCGCCAACAACGGCATCGGCATCGCCGGCGTGTCGTGGCTCGGCCGGATCTTGCCGGTGCGCGTGCTCGGCAAGTGCGGCGGCGTAACGAGCGACATCGCCGACGCGATGCGCTGGGCGGCCGGCATTCCCGTCACGGGCGTACCGACGAACCCGACGCCCGCGAAAATCATCAACCTGAGCCTCGGCGGCGTCGGCGCGTGCAGCGCGACGTTCCAGCAGGCCATCGACGACGTGAACGCAAAGGGCGTGACCGTCGTCGTCGCTGCCGGCAACGACGGCCTGTCGACCGGGCTCGACCAGCCCGCGAACTGCCGCGGCGTGATCAGCGTCGGCGCGACCGACGCGACCGGCCGACGCGCATCGTTCAGCAACTTCGGCGCCAACATCGCGCTGAGCGCGCCGGGCGTCAACATCCTGTCGACGGCCAACGGCGGCACGACGACGCCGGGCGGCGACACCTACGGCCCGGCGAGCGGCACGAGCCTCGCGACGCCGCAAGTGACGGGTGTCGCCGCACTGATGCTCGCGGTGAACGGCAACCTCACGCCCACGCAGATCCAGCAGAAGCTGCAAGGCGGCACGCGCGCGGCGAAGCTGGCGGCCGGCACGTCGTGCACCGCGATGCCGGCGGGCTCGGGCATTCTCGACGCAGGGGCCGCGGTCGCGGCAACCACCCCGTAACCGGCGCCCTGCCTCGCCGCAGCCGCGCGCATGCCGACATGGCGTGCGCGCGGCTTGTTTCTTTCGGCGGCCGGCGATCCGGCGATCCGGCGATCCGGCGATCCGGCGCTCGCCGATCGCTTCGCTTCCGTTTCTCGAAATAACACCTGACAAAAGGGTTGACGCTTCGCACGACGAGCCTTTACCATCGCCCCCGTCTAATTACATGGAGTGTTCTGTGAACACCGATGCGAGTTGTAGTTGGTGCTCGACCAACTTGACTGCTGCCTGAGGAAAACGCGCAGAGCCTCGTCTTCTGCCGCATCCCGGGAAGCAGGATGCGGCGTCCTTCCGGCCTGACTGGCCAGATTCCCCGCCGAATTTTTCGATGTTGTCGAATGCACGCGACGCGCTGTCGCGCGTGTGCGTTCGTGTTGCGCGCGGCGCCAGCCGCGTGCGTTTTCCGTTCGCGTGCCGTCCGGCCGCGCGCCTTCGTGCGTGCGCGGCTGCCGATCGCCCGCGCCGATTACCCGCAACCGACAGGAGTGCAGATGAACTCAGACGACAGTAGTCGATTACCGCTCGCCGGTGCGACGCTGCGCATCGACACGCCGATCGCACTCCACGCGCCGGCGAGCGTTCCCGCCTTTACCGATCCACAGCCGATCGCGCCTGACGCGACGCGGCGGGGAGCGCTCGTGCGTCGATAACGTCACGGCCGCTCCCCGCCCGCCGCCTCGTGCGCTAGGAGCGACTCATGACACGACACAACACATCGCAACAGAAGCAGCGCGGCTTCATCAAGGCCGGCGCCAGCCAGCAGAACGAACCGCGCATCATGCGCGCCGCGCAGGAAGCGGCCCGCCCGCTCGAGGACACGCTGAAGTCGCTGCACACCAGCACGCGCGGCCTCACCTACGACCAGGCCGCCGACCGCCTGCAACACTACGGCCCGAACGAAATCGCGCACGACAAGCCGCCGCACTGGACCCGCCAGTTGCTGCACTCGTTCCACAACCCGTTCGTCTACGTGCTGCTGGTGCTGGCCGCCATCAGCTTCTGCACCGACGTCTGGTTCGCGGCGCCCGACGATCGCGACTATGTCGGCATGACGATCCTGCTGACGATGGTCACGATCAGCGCGCTGCTGCGCTTCGTGCAGGAGTTCCGTTCGCTGCGCGCGGCCGAGAAGCTCAAGGCGATGGTCCGCACGACGGCCACCGTGCAGCGCGCGGTGACCGACACGGCCGAGCCCTCACGCCGCGAGGTGCCCATGCGCGAAGTCGTGGCCGGCGACATCGTGCACCTGTCGGCCGGCGACATGATCCCGGCGGACGTGCGCCTGCTCGCGTCGCGCGACCTGTTCATCAGCCAGGCCGTGCTGACCGGCGAGGCGCTGCCCGTCGAGAAGTACGACACGCTCGGTGCGGTGGCCGGCAAATCCGCGAGCACGCGCGCGGCCGGCGCGGCGAACGATGCATCGACGTCGCTGCTCGATCTCGAGAACGTCTGCTTCATGGGCACCAACGTCGTCAGCGGCACGGCGACGGCCGTCGTCGTCGCGACCGGCGAAGACACGTACTTCGGTTCGCTCGCCCGCAACGTCGTGAGCCACAAGCGCATCGAAACGAGCTTCGACCGCGGCGTCTCGAGCGTGAGCTGGCTGCTGATCAAGTTCATGTTCGTGATGGTGCCGATCGTTTTCATGATCAACGGCCTGACCAAGGGCGACTGGCTGAGCGCACTCACGTTCGCACTCGCGGTGGCCGTCGGCCTGACGCCCGAAATGCTGCCGATGATCGTCAGCGCGAACCTCGCGCGCGGTGCGATCGCGATGGCGCGCCGCAAGGTCGTCGTCAAGCGGTTGAACTCGGTACAGAACTTCGGCGCGATGGACGTGCTGTGCACCGACAAGACCGGCACACTCACGCAGGACAAGATCATCCTCGAACACCACCTCGACCTGTCCGGTCATAAAAACGAGGAAATCCTGCGGCTCGGCTGGCTGAACAGCTTCCACCAGAGCGGCCAGAAAAACCTGATCGACATCGCGGTCGTCGCGCGCGCCGACGAGATCGGCGAGCGCGTGAAACCGCAGGGCTACAAGAAGATCGACGAGTTGCCGTTCGACTTCGTGCGGCGCCGCCTGTCGGTCGTCGTCGAGGATACGCGCGGCACGCACCTGCTGGTCTGCAAGGGCGCGGTCGAGGAAATGCTGGCCGTCTCCACGCATGTGCAAGATGAGGACGGCGTGCGCCCGCTCGACTTCGTCGCGCGCAAGCGGCTGCTCGAACAGGCCAACGCATACAACGAGGACGGCTTCCGCGTGCTCGTGCTCGCGACGCGCACGATCCCGCGCGGCGACGAACGCGAGCAGTACCGCACCGCGGACGAACGCGACCTCGTCGTGCGTGGCTTCCTCACCTTCCTCGATCCGCCGAAGGAGTCGGCCGCGCCGGCACTCGCCGCGCTGCGCGAGAACGGTGTCGCGGTGAAGGTGCTGACGGGCGACAACCCGACCGTCACGATGAAGGTGTGCCGCCAGGTCGGCCTCGAACCCGGCAAGCCGATCCTCGGCGCGGAAATCGAAGCGCTCGACGATGCAACGCTTGCACAGGTGGTCGAACGCACGACCGTATTCGCGAAGCTCACGCCGCTGCAGAAGGCGCGCATCGTCAAGGCGCTGCAGGCGAACGGCCACACGGTCGGCTTCCTCGGCGACGGCATCAACGATGCGCCCGCACTGCGCGACGCCGATGTCGGCATCTCGGTCGACAGCGGCGCCGACATCGCGAAGGAAACCGCCGACATCATCCTGCTCGAAAAGAGCCTGATGGTGCTCGAGGAAGGCGTGATCAAGGGCCGCGAGACGTTCGGCAACATCCTGAAGTACCTGAACATGACCGCGAGCTCGAACTTCGGCAACGTGTTCTCGGTGCTCGTCGCCAGCGCGTTCCTGCCGTGGGAGCCGATGCTCGCGACGCAGCTGCTCGTGTTGAACCTGATCTACGACACGTCGCAGATGCTGCTGCCGTGGGACAAGATGGATCCCGAGTTCCTGAAGAAGCCGCGCAAGTGGGAAGCCGGCAACATCAGCCGCTTCATGCTGTGGGTCGGGCCCACGTCGTCGGTGTTCGACATCACGACGTACGTGCTGATGTGGACCGTGTTCGGCGCGGGTGCGATGTATCACCTGAACGGCGGCACGGGCGGCCAGATCGTGATGAACTCCGGCTGGTTCATCGAGAGCCTCGTGTCGCAGACGCTCGTCGTCCACCTGCTGCGCACGCAGAAGATTCCGTTCCTGCAAAGCACGGCCGCGCTGCCGGTGCTGCTGTCGACGTTCACCGCGATCGCGATCGGGTGCTGGCTGCCGTTCTCGCCGTTCGCGGACGCGCTCGGCTTCATGCACCTGCCGGGCACCTTCTGGCTGTGGCTCGCCGCAACGATGGTCGGCTACATCCTGCTCGCGCAGATCGTCAAGACGATCTACGTGCGCCGCTACAAGCAGTGGTTCTGATTCCGTTCGGATGACGATGTACCGGCCCGCGAAACGCGCGCGGGCCGGCTTTTCACGACGCTCTACGGGTAATGTGATGAAAAGAATCTTTCCGCTCGCAGCCGCGAGCGCACTCCTCGCGCCGCTCGATGCGTATCCGGCCCACCCGCTCGTCAGCGACGATACGGGTACGCAGGGCAATGCGAACTGGCAGTTCGAGTTCAACGCCGAGGAAACCTCGAAACAGGAAGACAGCGGCCGCCACCAGCTATGGAACGCGACGCTCACGCGCGGGTTCGGCGAACACGTCGACCTCTACGTCAACGCGCCTTACACGCATCTGCAAACGCGCACCGACGAGAACGGCGCGGGAATCGGCGATGTCGAGATCGGCATGAAATGGCGCTTCGTCGAACGCGGGCCGCTGTCGCTCGCGCTGAAACCGAAGGTGACGATGCCGACCGGCAACGACGGCCGAGGGCTCGGCACGGGCCGCGTCGGCACCGGCGCGACGCTGATCGCGCAGGCCGACGTCGCGCGCTTCTCGCTGCTCGCGAATGCGGGCCTCACGTACCAGCCGAATCGCCAGGGCGACCTGACGTCGGTCTGGGCCGTGTCGGGCGCGGCGATCTACAAGGCGACCGACCGGCTGCAACTCGTGGTCGACGTCGGCACGTCGCGCAACCCCGAAAGCACCGCCGGCGCGAATCCGGCGTTCGTGCTCGCGGGTGCAATCTATTCGCCGACGCGCTGGCTCGATCTCGATGTCGGCTACCGGCGCGGGCTGAACGACCAGACCTATCGTCATTCGGTGATGGGCGGCGTGACGGCACGCTGGTGATGCACAGGCTGGCGCGACGCATGCGTCGAGCTGCAACACGACGGGTCGCATCAGCGGCCCGTTTTTCATTCATCCGGCGTCGTTCGCACCGAACAGTTGCGCGCACACCGCGCGTCCTTCGTCGGTCAGCGCGGCGCTGCCGGTGCCGTCCTCGTTCAGCGTCGTCGCGGTGAGGCCCGCGCCGTCGAGCTGCGTCAGCACGCGGCGCAGCGTGCTCATCGGCAGTTGCGTGCGCTTCGCGATCTTCGGCAGCGACCACGTCTTGCCGGCCGGATCGTTCGCGGCCTCGTTCAGCGTCGCGAGCGTTGCAACGAGTGCGGGATCGAGCGGGGATTCGTCGGATTCTGAGGTCATCGGTTCGGTCTGTAGCGGACAGGATATTCATTCGGGCATTCAGCGCCGATCGCGGACACTATATCGCTTCGCCCGTCACGCTTCCTTGATCGCGGCACGCATGAACGACACAAAGCGCGTGGTCACGGGATCGTCGCGGTCCGACAGCCATGCGAGCCCCACGCGCCACTTCGCGTCGCGGCCGTCGAGCGGCAGCACCGTCGCATCGCGCAGCAGGTACTGCGCACGCGACGGGATGAACGCGACGCCGACGCCGGCCGCGACCGACGTCAGCACCGACTGCACATCTTCCGCCTGCTGCGTCACGTGCGGCACGAAACGACGCTCGACGCACCATCGGTCGATCTGCGCGGCGAGCCCCGGGCCGCGCGCACGCTGCAGCGCGATGAAGCCGATCTCGTTGAGCACGTCGAGGTCGGCCGGCACGCGCTTGAAGCCGAGGTGCGGCGGCACCGCGAGCGCGAGCCCTTCGTCGATCACCTTGAACGACGACAGCCCGTCGTCGGACGGCAGGCGCAGGAACCCGGCGTCGAGCTTGCCGGCGCGCAGCCGGCGCGTCTGCTCGGACGACGACAGGTCGCTCAGCGTGACGGCGATGCCCGGATTGCGACGACGAAATTCCGCGACCAGCTTCGGCACGAGCGTCAGCACCGACAGGCAGATGCCGAGCCGCAGATGCCCGCGCTGCCCGCTGGTCGCCTCCCGCGCACGCGCGAGGATCTCGTCGGCATCGCGCACGAGCGCCTGCGCGTCGGGCAGGAAGCGTTCACCGAACGGCGTCAGTTCCGCGCCATGCCGCCCGCGCTCGAACAGCTTGCCGCCGAGGCTCGCCTCGAGCGCGCCGATCTGCTTGCTCAGTGCCGGCTGGCTCATGTGAAGCGCATCGGCCGCACGGCTGAAATGGCACAGCTCGGTGACCGTCAGGAACGTTCGCAGCAGTTTCAGTTCCATTCTTTAAAGGAATCGTAACGATCGAAATATTCATTTTACCGATCGAACGCGATGACGTTCAATACGGGCATGCCCTTCCCGGAATTCACTGTCATGTCTCTTGCTCATGCGGCCGACTGCGTCGCCAACGCCTCGTGCGACGCTGTCGTCACGAACGAACACGCCGCCGCGGTTGATGCTCGCGCACCGAAACGTCGTGCCGAACGCAGCGACGGACGCGGCCGCCGTTTTCGCTTCGGCGATGCATTCGAAGACACGCCGCCACGTGCCGTGACGGGGTCGATCGCGATCAGTTTCGCGGTCGTGTCTCGGCGGAACTGGCCGCGTTAGGTGTCGCTGGCCGCGAGGATCTCCGCCATATCGATCCGGTACACGTTGCCGTCCGTACCCATGATGAACAGCACACGGCCGCGGCCGACCATCCGTATAACGCCAACAGGCTCCGAGCCGACACGCTGCAAACGATACGCGCGCACCAGCCGGACCTCGCCATCGGGTCCAAGATGCACAAGCTGCAACGCGTCGCGATCGTCGTAGGACCCGCAGAACAGCGCCGCGTACGCGCCCTGCCGCGCCGGGTCTTCCGTCACGGCGAACGCGTGGCTGCCCTTCACCGGAATGCGCCATGACGCAACCGTCCGCCGGTCGCGCAGGTGGACGAGCGCAAATTCGCTGTAGTAATACAACCAGACGTCGTGGTCGCCTGGAACGTTGAGCGCATAACAGTCGTCGATCGGCCCCAGTCCCGCGGGCGGCGAAAACGCATGGAGCTGTTCGCCTTGCCTGTTCCACGCGACCAATCCCGATGCTCCGACCGGGAACTCCCAGCCGTAGTTGCCGAAGACACCTTCGTCGAAATAGGATGTCCAGATCTCTCCGGTGCCCGTGACCTGCACCGACGCGATACCGTCGCCAAGCAGTATTTCGCCGCATGGCGTACCGTCACGGCGATAGAGTCGACCGTTCAGATCGAAATCGTCCGGCCCGCGATAACAGGATCGAACGCAGACGAGCAAGAGATCGCCTCCCACCGGCTGGATCTCGTGAATGTTGAACGGCTCGTTGTCGACGACGAAATCAAGCAGCGTTTCCCCATCCTTCCACGCAATCATGCGGTACCGCTGCGAAGCAGACGGTGTCGTTTTCGCAAACGACGCACCCTCGGATCGAGTCCGGTAATCGAGCGGCTCCAGTGCAAACACCATGTATAACGCATCGTCTGCCCCCACGTTGAAGGCGACGAGTTCACCCGTCGCGAACAGGCTGTCGAGCGATACGAGCGGTTGCACGGGCAAGGCGTGCGGGCGGCGGGACATGGGCTCTCCTGAAAGTGGCCTCGACATCTTGCCGGCCGTGCCATTGTTTGTCACGCAGGCGCGACATATCGACGCGAATCGCAATGCGACGAGACGATAGCCTCCAAAACCGCGCTGCGGAAACGGAACGCCGGCGTCATCGCCACGCGATCGACCTTATAATTTCCCGCACCCGCTGACCGCCCATGCATTCCGCGCAGCCGCATCGCGCGTGAAAAGGAGACTTTCGCTTGACCGGCCTCATCGCGCGCCTGCCTCGCGCCCGGACCACCCTGATCCTCGCCCTCTCGTTCCTGCTGCTCGCGTTCGCCGCGAACGCGTCCGCGCAGCGCGCGCAGCCGCATCGCACCACGCATGCCCACGCGCATGCGAAAGCCGTCAAGAAGAAGCCAGCCCACCGCAAGAGCAAGGCCGTCAAGCATCGCCGCCCGCGCGTGAAGCATCAGGCAGTCAAGCGTCATGCAGCGCCGGCCCCGCAGCATCGCCGCGCGAAGCGCACGACCGCCGTACGCCCGCGCCCGGCCGCCGCCAAACCGCGCCTGATGGCAAGCTGCGGCTATACCCCACGCGCGGTCGGGTCGCTGCATTCACGCGCGGCCTACGTGCTCGACGTCGACTCCGGTACACCGCTGCTGGCCCGCAACGCGCGCACGGTGCGGCCGATCGCGTCGATCTCGAAGCTGATGACGGCCGTCGTCGCACGCGACGCCGACCGTCCGCTGAACGGCATGCTGCGCGTCACCACGCACGACCGCGACACGATCAAGTTCACCGGTTCGCGCTTGCAGGTCGGCTCGGCGCTGTCGCGCCGCGACATGTTCCATATCGCGCTGATGTCGTCGGAAAACCGCGCGGCCGCCGCGCTGAGCCGCGACTATCCGGGCGGGCGCGCTGCGTTCGTCAAGGCGATGAACCGCGAAGCGCGCCGGCTCGGCATGCGCCACACGCACTTCAGGGAGCCGACCGGCCTGTCGCCGCACAACGTATCGACGGCCGAGGATCTCGCGAAGCTCGTCGGCGCGGCGGCGCAGGATCCGCTGATCCGCTATTTCTCGACGGATACGTCGACCACCGTGCGCCCCGGCGACGGCGAGCTGCTGTACGTGAATTCCGACCCGCTGGTCCGCTACCGCCGTCTGCCGATCCGGCTGCAGAAGACGGGCTTCATCAACGAATCGGGGCACGGCGTCGTGATGCGCATGCGCGTGAAGGGCCGTCGCGAAACGGTCGTGCTGCTCGGCGCGCCGACGCGCGCCGGCGTATCGAGCGACGCACTCAAGATCCATCGCTGGCTGACCTGCTCGATCCAGTAAGCGCGCGCAGGCGGCCGGCGCGTTCACCCTACGGGAGCGATGCCGTGCAGGACGAATACCGCTTCAACGCATTCGGACGGCTGCTCGCCGTCGTACGCAAGAACGGCCGCTGGGCCGTGTTCGATCTGGGCGCCGAAGGCAAGCGGCGCCCGGCCGACCTGCACATTCCGTCCACGCTCGCCGCGGACGAACTCGGGCAATACCTCGGCGACCTGCTGCACGAGGACGCCACGCCGAAATACAGCGAAGTCGTGCCGGTTCCCCCGACCGGTCGCGTCTAGCGGAACACGCCCTCACCCGGGCGCGCGGGCAAGCGTCACGCCGCCCGCGTCTCGCATTTCCCCCGTGTCAGCCGGTATCGTCACGCCACGACGCGCGCAACACGCCGATCGTCGAACGAACCGGTCGTGTTCACATCCCTCTTTAAATTAGACAGTTTAACTTGCAAGTTAAACTGTCTTAACCTATGATCCCGCCCATGACCGAATCGCGTCCATCCGGCCTTTCCGCCGACACCGTCGCCGCCAACCTGACCCTGGCGGTCGGCCAGTTGATTCGTCGGCTCCGTTCCGAAGTTCCGGCCGACGGCCTCGGGATGTCGCAGACGAGCGCGCTCGCGCGGCTCGAACAGAACGGGCCGATGACGACCGCCGATCTCGCCCGCGCCGAGGCAATGAAGCCGCAATCGATGAAGACGATCCTCGCGGGCCTCGAAGAGGAAGGCCTCGTCGAGCGCGAGCCGCACCCGACCGACGGCCGCCAGATCCTTTTCCAGCTGACCGCGATCGGCCTCGACGCGCGGCGCAAGCGCAACGTCGCGAAGCACCAGTGGCTCGGTGCCGCGATCGAGAAGCTCGATCCCGAAGAAATCCGCACGCTCGCCGCCGCGATCCCGCTGATCAGGCGGATCGGCGACCAGTGAATCCGGCGGGCGCGAATGCCGCGATGCGCGGCATTCGCGCCCGCCTCCCTTCGTCCATTCCACGGAGCCCCATCATGAGCGCAACCCGTCTCGACACGAACACGGCACTCGTCGTCATCGACCTGCAGAAAGGCATCGTCGCCCTCCCCACCGCACATCCGGTCGCGCCGGTGGTCGCGCACGCCCGCGAACTGCTCGACGCATTCCGCAGCCGCGGCCTGCCGGTCGTGCTCGTCAACGTCGCCGGCGGCGCGCCGGGCCGCACGCAGCAGCAGGTGCGCCTGGACGCCCTGCCCGCGGACTGGACCGAACTCGTGCCCGAACTGAACCGCCAGCCGGGCGACCACGTCGTGACGAAAAAGACCTGGGGCGCGTTTACCGCGACGGATCTCGACGCGCACTTGAAGGCGGCCGGCGTCACACAGATCGTGCTGACCGGCGTCGCGACGAGCATCGGCGTCGAATCGACCGCGCGGCAGGCTCACGAGCTCGGCTACAACGTGACGCTCGCCGTCGACGCGATGACCGACCTCAACGCGGACGCGCACGTGAACAGCATCGAGCGCGTGTTCCCGCGCCTCGGCGAAACGGGCTCGACGCAGGACATCGTCGCACTGCTCGACCGGCGCGGCGCGTGAGCGACCGACGCGCGCAGCCGGCGGGCCATGCGGCCGGCCGGCTCGATCCGTCGATCTGGAAGGTCAGCGCGGTCGCGACGCTCGGCTCGCTGCTGTCGCAGCTCGATGCGACGATCGTCAACGTGTCGCTGTCGAGCCTCGCGACCGACCTGCACGCGAGCCTGTCGACGATCCAGTGGGTGACGAGTGGCTACCTGCTCGCGCTGACGCTGGTGCTGCCGCTGAACGGCTGGCTCGTCGACCGCATCGGCGCAAAGGCGCTGTACCTGTGGTGCTTCTCGGCGTTCACGCTCTCGTCGGCACTGTGCGGGCTCGCGTGGTCCGCGCCGTCGCTGATCGCGTTCCGCGTGCTGCAAGGTGTCAGCGGCGGGCTGCTCGCGCCGATGGCGCAGATGATGATCGCGCGCGTCGCCGGCCAGCAGATGGCACGCGTGATCGGCTACGCGGCGGTGCCCGTGCTGCTCGCGCCGATCCTCGGCCCCGTGGTCGCCGGCGCGATCCTGCAGCACGCGTCGTGGCGCTGGCTGTTTCTCGTGAACCTGCCCGTCGGCGTGCTGGCGCTCGCGCTGGCCGTGCGCTTCCTGCCCGGCGACCGCGACGACGCGCAACGGCGCGAACTCGACTGGGTCGGCCTCGCATTGCTGTCGCCAGGCCTCGTGCTGTTCCTGTACGGCGCCGAGCGGATCGGCTCGGCGCTCGGCATCGCCGCGATCGCATGCTCGGCGCTGCTGCTCGCCGCATTCCTGCGCTTCGAGCGACGCAAGGGCGAGCATGCGCTGATCGATCTCGCGCTGTTCCGCTCCCGCGTGTTCGGCGCGGCGGCCGGCACGCAGTTCCTGTCGAACGGCGCGATGTACGCGGGCCAGATGCTGATCCCCGTGTTCCTGATCCAGGCGTGCGGGCGCTCGCCGGGCGAGATGGGCTGGCTGCTTGCACCGCTCGGGCTCGGCATGCTCGTCACCTATCCGTCGATGGGCGCGTTGACGAGCCGGTTCGGCGTACGCCGGCTGGCCGCCGCCGGTGCGTTGCTCGCCCTCGTCGCGACGCTGCCGTTCGTGTTCCTCGCGCTGACCGGCTACGATCCGACCGTGCTCGTGCCGGCGCTGTTTCTGCGCGGCATGGGCCAGAGCGCGATCGGCGCCCCGTCGATCTCCGCCGCGTATGCGTCGGTCGAGCGCCGCGACCTGCCGATGGCGACGACGTCGCTCAATATCGTGCAGCGCCTCGGCGGCCCGACGTTCACGACGCTGTGCACGCTGTTCCTCGCGTGGCGGCTGCAAGCCGAATCGATATCGGTCGGCGGCACGCAAGCCGTCGCGTACGCGTGGGCGTTCGGCCTGCTTTGCGTGCTGCATGCGGCGGGCTTCGTCACGACGCTGCGGCTGCCGTTGTGGTCGGCCGGTGCGGGCGGGCGAATTGCCGGCACCGCGCGCGCCGGTTCGCGCTGAACGTCGGGGGGAGCGCCGCTCGACGCACGCGGCCTCCCCGCTACGGCAGCCACATCGGCACGATCGAGATCACGAGCAGCACGCCCAGCCCCGCATTCAGGCAGCGCCACTGCCGCTCCGTGCGCAACACGCGTGCGAACAGCAGCCCCGCGAAACACCACAGCGACAGCGACGCCATCGCAGCCATGCCGAACGCCAGCCCGAGCAATACGCCGAGCCGTGCCGGCCCGGACGCGAGCGCGGCGAACGACGCGGCCGCGCCGAGCGTCATCGCCCAGCCCTTCGGGTTGTGCCAGAGCATCCAGACGCCGCTGACGAACCCTTGCGGCCGGTGCACGGGGGCATCGAGCCGCGGCTTGCCGCCGCGCCCGATGCGCACCGCCAGCCACACGAGATACAACGAGCCGGCCGCCTTCATCGCGAGCTGCAATGCGGGCAGCGCAAGCAACACGCTGCCGAGCCCGGCCGCGGCGGCCGCCGCCATCGACGCCAGGCCGACCGCGATGCCGGCCATCAGCGGCAGCGACCGCCGATAGCCGAAATGGGCGCCCGATGCGGTTGCAAGCGTCGTCGCGCCGCCCGGCGTCACCGTGGACACGATCACGAACAGCATCAGCGGCAGGTAGTCGCGAAGCAGCACGGAGGCTCCCGGTTGTCGTGGTCGAAACCCCGTTTTACGCGCGATCCTCCCATTACGACAGCGAAAGCTTTTTATGCCTGCCATTAGCGTTCATAATGCGACGCATGACACGCAATCTCGACATCGCGCTGCTGCGCGCCTTCGTCACGGTCGCCGATCATCGCAGCATGACGGCGGCCAGCCGCGCGCTGCACCTGACGCAAGGCGCGATCAGCCAGCAGGTCGCGCGGCTCGAAACGCTGTCCGGCCCGCTGTTCGTCCGCGAGCATCGCAACCTGCTGCTCACGGCGGCCGGCGAACGGCTGCTCGAACAGGCGCGCCGGCTGCTCGCCGCGCACGATGCGCTGCTGACCGACCTGACGGCCGGCGCGGTCGAAGGCGCCGTTCGCGTCGGTGCGCCGCAGGATCTCGTCGGCACCTGTCTCGCGCCGATCCTGAAAGGCTATGCACAGGCGCATCCGCAGGTCGCGCTCTCGCTCGTGTGCGCGGCGTCGCCGGAACTGCGCCGGGGGCTCACGCAAGGCGATCTCGACGTCGCGCTGATCGAGGCGCCGGTCGGGGCGTCGCGCGGCGAATGCATCGCGGTCGACCGGCTGGTCTGGGTCGGCGCGAAAGGCGGCACCGCGCACCGGAACACGCCGCTGCCGGTATCGATGGTCGCGCAGACCTGCGCGTTCCGCCCGACCGTGCTCGACGCGCTGCGCGGCTGCGATCGCGCATGGCGCACCGTGTTCGAGAACGGCAGCTTCGACGCGACGGCCGCGACCGTGCGCTCCGATCTCGCCGTGACCGTGTGGCTCGCGTCCACCGTGCCGGCCGACCTCGACATCCTGCCGGCCGGCAGCGGCCTGCCCGCGCTGCCGAATTTCGCGATCAACCTTCATCTGCCGCGCGGCCAGCGCACGCCGGCCGCAACGGAACTGGCCCGCCACCTGCGCAACGGCTTCGCGCGCTTGCGCGCCGCCGCCTAGCGCCGGTTCACGCTACACGGTGCCCGGCTCCTGCGGCGCCGGCGTCGTGCCCGCCGCCTCCAGCGCCTGATGCAGCGTCGCGAAGATGCACGATGCACCGACGATCCCGGTGATCCGGTGACGATCCATGTCCGCGCGCAGGTAGCGGTTGACGCGCCCGAACAGCACGCCGATCCCGCGCGCGTGCAGCGTCTTGACGAGATCGGTCACGGTCCGCGCGGCCGAATAGTCGAGATCGGTGATCGCACCCGCGTCGACGATGAACCAGCGCGGCGGCACCGGCGCCGCATCGACGAGCTCGGTCACTTCGCCGGCGAACAGATGGTCGTTCGCGAAGAACAGGTCGGAACCGAACCGGTAGACGATCAGCCCCGGGGCCGTCATCGCGCCGGGCCGCGTGGGCACCGGCTGCCACCGCCCGTTGCCTTCGACCGGTTCGAGCACCATCGTGTGCGGCTGGTAGCTGTGGCGCACGTGCCGCATCAGCGACAACGCGATGGCCAGCAGGATGCCGTGCTCGACGCCGACCGTCACGACGGCCGCGGCCGTCACGAGCGCGAGCGTGAATTCGCCGGGGCTTTCCTTTCGGATCGCCGCGAGGCTGCGCACGTTGATCAGCCCGAGCGCGATCGTGAACACGATACCGGCCAGCACCGCATGCGGCAGATACTGCAGGTAGGAACTGAGGAACAGCAGCACGACGGCCACGACGGCGGCGAACGCGAGATGCCCGATCTGGCTGCGCACGCCCGCGCCGTCGGCCATCGCCGTTTGCGTCGGGCTGCCGTTGACGACGAACGCGCCGCCGAGCGCCGCAGCCGCATTCGCGGCCGCGAGGCCGAGGATGTCGGCGTTGGTGTCGACATCCTCGCCGTACTGCTGCGCGAACACGCGTGCGGCGGCCGCGCTCTGCGCGATGATCATCACGACGCACGACGCGGCGACCGGCACGAGATCGAGGAACTGCTGCCATGTGACGGACGGCCAGCGTAGCGGCGGCAACCCGCCCGCGACGGGCCCGAGCACCGCGATGCCGTGCGCGGCAAAGCCGAACGCATGGCTTGCAGCGATGCTGCCCGCGACCGCGATCATCGGCATCGGCACGCGCGGCAGGAACCGCTTGCACGCAAGAATCGCGACGACGACGAGTGCCGCGAGCGCGAATGTCGGCCGGTTCGCGTGGACGAGATGCGTGACGACATAGTCGAGTTGCGCGAGGCTGCGCGATGCCGGGTACGGTACGGCGAGGCCGAGCAGGTCGCCGAGCATCGCGATCGACACCTGCACGCCGACGCCGGCAAGAAAGCCGACCAGCACCGTGCGCGACAGGAAATCGGCGAGAAAACCGAGCTTGAAGAGGCGCGCGAGCAGCAGCATCGCGGCGGTCAGCAGCGCGACCATGCCGGCCAGCGCCGCATAGTCGGCGCTGCCGGCCGGCGCCATCGACGAGAGCCGGCTCGCGAAGATCGTCGCGGTCGCGGAATCGGCGGCGACCACCAGATGGCGCGACGCGCCGAAGCACGCGAACGCCACGAGCGGCAGGAACACCGTGTAGAGGCCCGTGACGGCCGGCATGCCGGCGATGCGCGCGTAACCGAGCACCTGCGGGATGTCCATCGACGCAAGCGAAATGCCCGCGAAGATGTCGCGGATCGCCGCCGCGCGGCGGACCGGGAGAATGCCTTTCAGCAGCCGCACGCGTGACGGACGGCTTTCGTTGGAATCTTGCATGCGTGAAATGCGTGAGGTCGAAGTGACGGGGTTCGCGAAGTCGTTCGTGCATCGTGCCCCGGGCAGGCATCGCATGGCAAGTGCGCGACGCTGTCGCGTGTCGCTCACCGTCGGCGGATTGGCCGCACGCGACGGCGCGCGACGCATCGGCAACGCATGCGACGCCCGCATGATTGCATGGATCGCCGGCTCAGCGCTTTCGCCCGCGAAGGCCCGCGGCAAAGGCTTCGAGCCGAACGCGGGCATGCGTGCGACGCATCCGGTGACAGGTGCGCACACGGGCTTGCGGTGATGCGGCCTCGCCATTCGCCGTCACCCGATTGCAGAGGATACCTGCGCAATGGTGAGGATGTTCGGGAGCCACTCGACACGCGTTCGACACATGCACCCGGAACCCGATGGCACAATCACGGTCCCTTTCATGCGCCCTTCACCGGGCGCGCGCCGCACCGCGGTGCCGATTCAACGCACAAGAACGCCCCTGTCTGCCGTCATGACACTGAACGAATCCTGGTTTGCGCCGCTCGTCGGCATCCTCGTCCTGCTCGCTGCCGCCGGTGCGATCACCGCGGCCGTCCATTTCCTGCTGTTTCGCGTGGTCGCGCGGCTCGCGCGGCTGTCGGCCACGCGCGTCGACGACGCGCTGTTCGAGTTCGGCGCATTCAAGTGGCTGAGCCGCATCGTCCCGTTCGTCGTGATCAAGCTCGGCCTCGGTGCGGTGTCCGGCATTCCCGACACGGCCGTGCAAGTCGCCGACAAAGTGCTGTTCGCACTGATCGTGTTCCTCGTGACGATGACGATCGGCGCGACGCTGTCCGCGCTCGAACACACGCATCGCACGCATCATCGCGACCAGCCGCGCCTGTCGCTGAAAGGCGCGATGCAGCTCGTCAAGCTCGTGATGTTCATCACGGCCGCGCTCGTCGTGATCGGCGATGCAACCGGCAAGCAGATCGGCCTGCTGCTGTCCGGCATCGGCGCAATGTCCGCGGTGCTGATGCTGATCTTCAAGGACACGCTGCTGGGCCTCGTCGCGGGCGTGCAACTGTCGTCGAACGACATGCTGCGGATCGGCGACTGGATCACGATGCCGTCGGCCGGCGCGGACGGCACGGTCATCGACATCACGCTGAACACCGTGAAGGTCGCGAACTTCGATCACACGATCATCACGGTGCCGACCTGGAAACTGATCACCGAGAGCTACCAGAACTGGCGCGGGATGACCGAAGCCGGCGGACGCCGCATCAAGCGCGCGCTGTTCGTCGACGCGACGAGCGTGCGCTTTCTCTCCAATGACGAGATCGAACGACTCGAGCGCCTGACGCTGCTGAAGGATTATCTCGAGGACAAGGTCGACGCGATCGAGCAATGGAACGGCACGCTCGGCGCGGCCGGCGACTGCCCGGCAAACCGCCGCCAGTTGACGAATCTCGGCACGTTCCGCGCGTATGTCGCGAACTACCTGAAGGGCCATCCGCGCATCCGCCGCGACGTGACGTGCATGGCGCGGCAGTTGCCGCTCACGGCCGAAGGCATTCCGCTCGAACTGTACTGCTTCACCGATACGACGTCGTGGGTCGACTACGAGTCCATCCAGTCCGACCTGTTCGATCACCTGATCGCGGTGCTGCCGGAGTTCGGGCTGCGCGTGTACCAGCACCCGTCGGGCTTCGACATGCGGCAGATGGCGGGAGCCGCGCAAGCCGAATTGCAGGCGCCGCGCGCGGGTTGATCCATGCCACGGCGGCCGGCCACCGGCCGCCGCCTGCCTCGCGGCACAGCGCCGCTCACCGCGCCGCGCACTCCGACGCGAGCCGCCCCAGCACCTTCAGCGCTTCCTCGATCTGCCGCGACCACGGATAGCTGTAGTTGAGCCGGATGAAATGCCGGTAATCGGTGCCCGCCGAGAACATGTGCCCGGGCCCGACCGTGATCCGCTGCGCGAGCGCGAGCGTGTAAAGCTTCATCGCATCGACCTGCGGCGGCAGCTCGACCCACAGCACATACCCGCCCTGCGGCTGCGACAGCCGCGTGCCTTCCGGAAAGAAACGCCGCACCATCGCGCTCATCAGGCTCGCCTGCTGCGCATACTGCTTGCGCATGCGCCGCAGATGGAAATCGTAGCCGTCGTATTTCAGGTACTCGGCGATCGCCAGTTGCTCGATCGCGGGCGTCGCGAGCGTGTTCAGGAATTTCAGCTTCTCGACCTGGTCGCGGTAGCGGCCCGGCATCGCCCAGCCGATCCGGTAGCGCGGCGACAGGCTCTTCGTGAACGACGCGCAATGCAGCACGAGCCCGTCGCGGTCGAACGATTTCAGCGCGCTCGGCGTCGTGTCGCCGAAGTGCAGCTCGTGATAGACGTCGCTCTCGATCGCCGGCACGCCGTGCTTCGCCAGCAGTTCGACGAGCGCGCGCTTGCGCGCATCGGGCATCTGGAAGCCGAGCGGATTCTGGAAATTCGGCATCACCATGCACGCGGCGATGCGCTCGCGCTCGAGGATCCGTTCGAGCGCGTCGAGATCGATGCCGTCGCCCGGGTGCGTCGCGACTTCGAGCGCACGCATGCCCATGCGCTCGATCGCGTGCAGCATCGCGTAGAACGTCGGCGACTCGACGGCAATCGTGTCGCCCGGCTTCGCGACGGCCTGCAGGCACAGGTTGATCGCCTCGGTCGCGCCGATCGTCATCACGATCTCGCCCGGCTCCACCGCGATCCCGCGCTCCGCATAACGCCGCGCGATCTGGCGGATCAGTTCCTGGTTGCCGGGCGGCAGATCGTCGATCACACCCCAGCGCGTGCGGCGCCGTCCGATCGCCTGCGCATAGCGCGCGAGGCGCTGCACCGGAAACTGCGATGCATCGGGATACGGCGAGCCGAGCGGCACCGCGTCGTCGCGCGCGATCGAGCGCAGCGTCGACAGCACGAGCCGGCTCACATCCACCGCCGACGGCTCGGCGGCCGGCGCCGACATGTGCAGCTCGGCCTCGGCCGGCGCCGCCGCGCGCGACCGCACGAAATAACCCGACTGCGGCCGGCTTTCGATCAGGCCGCGGCTTTCCAGCACGAGGTACGCGCGCAGCACCGTCGTGACGCTCAACTGCTGCTGCCGGCTCGCCTGCCGCACCGACGGAATCCGCTCGCCGGGCCGATACACGCCACGCTCGATCTGAGCCTGGAGATCGTCGGCGAGTTGTTCGTAACGCTTCACGCGCCTCCCTTTCAACTTCCCTTCAACAACACAGTTGCGATCCGCACTGAATGAATGGTCGCAACTGTACTCTTTTTTGAAGTGAACAGGTGTACACACAGCCGGACGGGTGCCGCGCGTACTCTGCACGCATCGACCCCGACACCCGCTGCATCATGAAAAAGAAATCCGCCACCGCGCGCATCGAACCGTACACCCACCCGGCCGCCGGCTGGGGTGCGCTGAAAGCCGTCACGATCAACCTGATCAAGGAAAAGGTTGCCGGCGGCAATTACCGCACGCTGCTGCGCCAGAACCAGCCGGACGGCTTCGACTGCCCCGGCTGCGCGTGGCCCGACCGCCAGCACGCATCGACGTTCGAATTCTGCGAGAACGGCGTGAAGGCGGTGGCCGCCGAGGCAACGAGCAAGCGCGTGACCCCCGAATTCTTCGCCGCGCACACGGTCACCGAGCTGCTCGAACAGTCGGATTTCGAACTCGAACAGCACGGCCGGCTCACCGACCCGATGGTGTACGACGCGCAGACCGACCGCTACGTGCCGATCGCGTGGGACGACGCGTTCGAACTGATCGCGCGCCACCTGCGCGCACTGCCCGACCCGAACCAGGCCGCGTTCTACACGTCCGGCCGCGCGAGCAACGAAGCGGCGTTCCTGTACCAGCTGCTCGTGCGGCTGTACGGCACGAACAACTTCCCCGATTGCTCGAACATGTGCCACGAGGCGACGAGCCGCGGGCTGCCGGCCTCGGTCGGCGTCGGCAAGGGCACCGTCACGCTCGACGATTTCGAGCATGCGGATACGCTGCTGATCTTCGGCCAGAACCCGGCGACCAACCACCCGCGGATGATGGGCGAACTGCGCGAATGCGCGAAGCGCGGCGCGACGATCGTGTCGATCAACCCGCTGAAGGAGCGCGGCCTCGAGCGCTTCGCCGATCCGCAAAGCCCGCTCGAGATGCTGACGATGTCGGGCACGCAGATTGCGTCGACGTTCATCCAGCCGACGATCGGCGGCGATTTCGCGCTGACCAAGGGGATGGCGAAACGCGTGCTCGAACTCGACGATGCCGCGCGTGCCGCCGGCGCGCCGCGCGTGCTCGACACCGCGTTCATCGGCGAGCACACGGCCGGCTTCGACGCGTTCGCCGACGACCTGCGCAACGAAAGCTGGTCCGCGCTGACGGCCGAAAGCGGCGTGCCGTACGAGCAGATCGACGGCCTCGCGCAGCTCTACGCACGTAGCGAACGCGTGATCGCGACATGGGGCATGGGCATCACGCAGCACAAGCATTCGGTCGCAACGGTGCAGATGCTGACCAACCTGATGCTGATGCGCGGCAACATCGGCCGCCCCGGCGCCGGCCTGTGCCCGGTGCGCGGCCACTCGAACGTGCAGGGCAACCGCACGGTCGGCATCGAGGAAAAGCCGTCGCAGGCGTTCCTCGACCGGCTCGGCCGCGTGTTCGATTTCGAACCGCCGCGCCACCACGGCTACGACGTCGTCGAGACGATCGAAGGGATGCTCGAAGGCCACGTGAAGGTGCTGATCGGCCTCGGCGGCAACGTCGCGATGGCGACGCCCGACACGCCGCGCACGTGGGAAGGCATGCGCCGCTGCGACCTCTCGGTGCACATCACGACGAAACTGAACCGCAGCCACCTGATCCACGGCCGCGACGCGCTGATCCTGCCGACGCTCGGCCGCACCGAGATCGACCTGCAAGACAACGTCGCGCAAGGCGTGACGGTCGAGGATTCGATGAGCATGGTCCACGTGTCGTACGGGATGAACAAGCCGGCGTCGCCGAACCTGATGTCGGAGCCTGCGATCGTCGCGCACATGGGCCATGCGCTGTTCGGCAGCGGCAAGATCGACTGGCTCGCGTACAAGGACGATTACGCGAAGATCCGCGACGCGATCGAGGCGACGCTCGACGGCTTCTACGACTACAACACGCGCATCGCGCGGCCGGGCGGCTTCCACCTGCGCGTCGCATCGCGCGACCGCGAATGGCTCACGCCGACGGGCAAGGCGAACTTCATCGCGCACGCGCTGCCGACCGACACGCCGATCCAGCGCGCCCGCGCGCTGCACGGCGAACGCCTGATGACGCTGATGACGACGCGCTCGCACGACCAGTACAACACGACCGTCTACGGGCTCGACGACCGCTATCGCGGCGTGTTCGGCCAGCGCCGCGTGGTGTTCGCGAACCGCGACGATCTCGCGATGCTCGGGCTCAAGGCCGGCGAATGGGTCGACATGGAAACCGTGTGGCACGACGGCATCGAGCGGCGCGCGGACGGCTTCCTGCTCGTCGAGTACGACATCCCGCGCGGCTGCATCGGCGCGTACTACCCGGAAACCAACCCGCTCGTGCCGCTCGACAGCGTCGGCGACGTGTGCAATACGCCGACGTCGAAGTCGGTGCCCGTGCTGCTGCACCGCGCGGCCGCGCCGGCCTCGGTCGCCGCCTGACGGAGCCCGACGATGATCGTTCGGCCGCGCGAGCACTGGCTGCGGATGCTGCTCGTCTGGAACGGCTCGGTGCTGCCGACCATCCTGCCGCAGCTCGTGCTGACGCTCGCGATCAGCCTCGTCGCGGTGTGGGGCGGCGGCCGCGTGCTCGGCGAGAAGGTGCCGCTGAACCCGACGCCGTTCACGCTGATCGGCCTGACGCTGGCCATCTTCGCGGGGTTTCGCAACAACGCGAGCTACGATCGCTACCGCGAGGCGCGGCAACTGTGGGGCGGCGTGCTGACCGCCACGCGCACGCTGGTGTCGCAGGCGCTCTGCTACGGCGCGATCGATCACGACGACGACGCGCGGCGCGCGTTCGTGCGGACCGTCGTCGCGTTCGTCTATGCGCTCAAGCATCAACTGCGCGACACCGATCCGGCCGCGGACCTGCGTGCGCTGCTGGACCACGACGCCTACGCGCGCGTCGCCGCGTCGCGGTTCCGCCCGGTCGCGATCGTGCACGGGCTGCGCGAAGCATTCGCCGCGCGCGCCGACGCCGGCCACCTCGCCGACACGCGCCTGTGGATGCTCGACGCGCGCCTCGACGAGCTCGTCGCGATGGTGAGCGGCTGCGAGCGCATCGCGTCGACGCCGATCCCGTTCTCGTATGACGTGCTGCTGCACCGGACCATCTATGCGTACTGCGTGCTGCTGCCGTTCGGCCTCGTCGACTCGATCGGCGCGGCGACGCCGTTCGTCTCCGTGTTCGTCGCGTATACGCTGATCGCGCTCGACGCTATTGCACATGCGATCGCCGAGCCGTTCGGCGACGGGCCGAACCATCTCGCACTCGATGCGATCACGCGGCAGATCGAGCGCACGCTGCTTGAGCTGAACCGCGAGCCGCTGCCGGCGGAAGTGACGCCCGGCAAGGCCTATCGCCTCAGCTGACACGCTGCAAACAGCAGACGTAACGAACGCTTGCAATCGATACAGGTTGGAACGTCAACAGCCGGTGCCCGCTCCGCGTTTTTTCGTCAAGCGCCCACGATTCGGACGCACAACGACAGGAGAAAACACCATGCGAGCCCTTACCCGCCATCTCGCGATCGCCGCCACCCTGATGTCGGTGCTGACCGGCACCGCGTTCGCCGACACGCAGTGGCAGCAAGCGCATCCGCGTCGCGAAGAGGTCAACCAGCGTCTCGCGAACCAGAATCGCCGCATCCATCACGAAGTGAAGGAAGGCGAGATGTCGCACGCACAGGCCGCGCGCCTGCATCGTGACGACCGCAAGATCCGCCAGGAAGAGCGGGACATGGCTGCGCAGAATCACAGCCACCTCACCAAGAGCGAACAGCGCGTGCTGAACCAGCAGGAAAATGCGGTCAGCAACAAGATCGGCCAGTAAGCGACCACAACAAGCGCCCAATCGCCTTCACCTGAAACGCCCGCTGCCGCTGTGCGGCAGCGGGTGCTTGTTGTTGTATCGAATCGTTTCAACGCACGATCCGCGTCAAATGCCGCGGGTATACTCCGTCGTCAGCCGCTTGCCGTAATCGACCGTCAAGAACGGCCCGATTCCGGGCGGTTTCGTCGCGAAGCTTCGCGTTTCGCCTCCCCCGCGCCTCAGCCTCGATACGAGACACACGACGACCGACCATGAAACGATTCCTGCTGCTCCTTCCCGCCGCCCTGCTCGCCGCCTGCGGCTCGGCGCCCTCGTCCGACTCGGCCTCGTCGTCCGGCGCGGCGCCGATGATCTACGTGTCGTCGCAACGTCCGGCCCATGCGATCGCCAACTGCCTCGACAGCCGCCTGTCGGGTACCGAGCAGTCGCAGCACAACGGCGTGACCGACATCTCCATCGGATCGAACTCGTACTTCGTCACGCTGACACCGTCGGGCAACGGTTCGGTCGTCAAGGTCGTGCGCGGCTCGGGCAGCGAGCCGCCCGAGGAAGCGATGCGCTTCGCGATCGCGCGCTGCGTGATCTGATCCGACACCTGCCGGCGCCGGGCGCCCGCCCGGCCCACTCGTGCGCGTCACCACGCGCACGCCGAATATTTTCATCCGGGTGGCCGTCGATGAGAGAATCGCACCACGATTCCCTTTCGATGGAGCCCGCATGAAGCACCTGCTGTCCCGGCTGTTCGTCAGCGCCGCGCTCGTCGCGCTTGTTCCGGCGCTGCCGGCGCAAGCTGCCACGCCGCCCGGCATCTTCGTCGTCGCCACGCAGCTCGGCGAATTCACGACCCTCGACCCGAGCGGGATCTACGAACTGGTGCCGTCCGAGTACGTCGCGAACACCTACGAACGCCTGGTGCGCGTCGACCTGAAGGACCCGACGAAATTCAACGGGCAGATCGCGCAAGCGTGGACGGTCGGCGCCGACGGCGTGACCTACACGTTCAAGCTGCGCCCCGGCCTCACGTTCCATTCCGGCAACCCGGTGACCGCCGACGACGTCGCGTGGTCGCTGCAGCGCACCATCCTGCTCGACAAGGGGCCGGCCGGCGTGCTCGCCGATCTCGGCCTCACGAAGGCGAACGTGATGCAGAAGGTACGCGCGATCGACCCGCAAACCATCGTGCTCGAAACCGACCGCAAGTACGCGCCGAGCTTCGTGCTCAACGTGCTGAGCGCGTGCCCGGCATCGGTGTTCGACAAGAAGCTGCTGCTGTCGCACCAGGAAGGCAACGATTTCGGCAGCGGCTGGCTCAGGACCAACGACGCAGGCTCGGGCCCGTACCAGCTCGTCAAGTGGACGCCGAACGAAAGCATCGTGCTGCAGCGTTTCGACAAATACCGCACGCCGTACCCGATGAAGCGCGTCGTGCTGCGCCACGTGCCCGAAGCGTCCGCGCAGCGGCTGCTGCTGGAGAACGGCGACGCCGACGCCGCGCGCAACCTGAGCCCCGACAGCCTCGCCGCGCTGACGAAGGCCGGCAAGATCAAGGTCGCGTCGTGGCCGGTGTCCGCGCTGCTGTACCTGAGCCTGAACACGAAGAACCCGAACCTCGCGAAGCCGGACGTGCAGCAGGCGATGAAATGGCTCGTCGACTACGACGGCATCCAGCGCAATATCGTCAGCACGACCTACAAGGTGCATGAAACCTTCCTGCCCGAAGGCTTCCTCGGCACGCTGAACGCGCGGCCGTACAAGCAGGACGTCGCGAAGGCGAAGGCGCTGCTCGCGAAGGCCGGTTTGCCGAACGGCTTCGACGTGACGATGGACATGCCGAACGACTATCCGTACCTCGAGATCGCGCAGGCGCTGCAGGCGAACTTCGCGCAGGGCGGCATCCGCGTGAAGCTGATCCCCGGCGATGCGAAGCAGGCGATCGGCAAGTACCGCGCGCGCCAGCACGATATCTTCATCGGCGAATGGTCGCCCGACTACATGGACCCGAACAGCAACGCGCGCGGCTTCGCGTGGAATCCGGACAACTCGGACCAGTCGCCGACCAAGATGCTCGCGTGGCGCAATAGCTGGGACATTCCGCAACTGACGAAGGACACCGAGGCCGCGCTCGTCGAGCCGTCGCCCGCGAAGCGCGCGCAGCGTTACGAAGCGCTGCAGAAGGCCGTGCTCGCGAACTCGCCGTTCATCATCATGTTCGAGAAGGTCGTGCAGGTCGCGACGCGCCCCGGCACGACCGGGCCGGAAATCGGGCCGATCAACGACCTCGTGTCATACCGGACGCTCGCGAAATAATCGCGGCTGCCCGCGCCGCCGGCCACGCCGACGCGCGGGTAATCGCCGCAACCCGCCGCGCCGGCGCTATGCCGTGCGGCGGCGGCGATCTACAATGGCCGACGCCGCGGGCCGGCCGCGCCAGGCGGCGATGAAAGCCTCCGAATTCGCGTCACCGACGAAAACAGGATGCGCACGCTCGAGTGCGCGCAACGGGAACAGAACATGCATCCGAGCGAGCACGCGGTCTGCGTGGCGATCAACGACAACAACCGCGCATGGTACGAAATGCTCGTGCCGTTCCTGCTGTCGCTGCGGCACACCGGCTACGACGGGCGGATCGCGGTGATCGGCTACGGGCTGTCCGAACGCAAGCGGCAGATCCTCGCGAGCCAGTCGGTCGACGTGATCGACGCGTCGAGCGCGTATGCGCTGCCGGTCGGCCGCTTCATCGAGGCCGCCGAGTATTGCGCCCGCCACCCGCAGATCCGCAAGCTCGCGCTGTACGACGCCGATATCTGGTTCTGTGCGCCGGCGTTCGACCTGTTCTCGCAGATCGGCGACGACCGGATCCACGTATGCCCCGACCCGCTGTTCTGCACGTTCGTCGTCACGCCGCTGATCGGCGCGCGGCGCGACCATCATTGGCGCCTCGTCGTCGACGAAGTCAACGCACGCCACGGCAACGCGCTGCAGGCCGGGCTTGTTGCCGGAACGGCCGATGCATGGGCGCGCTATGCGAACCACCTGCGCGACTGCATGACCCGCATCGGCACCGATTTCCAGGAATGCTTCGGCATCGATACGACGTTCCTGCACCTGTGGAGCGCACAGGGCGAAACGGCGCTGCTCGATCCGGTCCAGAACTTCGTCAGCAAGTACGGCATTCACGAATCGTTCGATGCGAATAACGGCAGCACGACGCTCCGGTACCAGGGCGAGCCGATCCGCGCGCTGCACATGACCGGCGATATCCGCTTCTTCGACCGCTGGCGCTACTACGCGAATCACGTCGACGCCGCGCTGCGCGACGGCGCACCGTTCGCGCTGTCGGACGGCACGCCGGCGCAGTCCGATGCCGTCGCCGCACGCATCGCGGCGACGGAATACGTGCGATCGGCCGGGCTGACCGTGTCGGCCGCGGCGATCGAGGGCAGCGCGGGCGCGTACCTGCAGGCGATCGACGAACCGGGCGGCACGATGCTCGTCGGCAGCGGGAACCACGAAATCGTGTTCACCGCGACACGCGACATCGCGCGGCTCAACGTGTACGCCACGCACCCTTCCGGCTCGCCGTCGCCGCTGCGGTGCGACGTGCTGGTAGACGGGCAGGCGCAGCGCAAAGGCACCGAACTGATGGCGCATTTCTGGTACCAGGTCGCGGCCGGCACCGTCGTCACGCTGCGCTCGACGAGCCTCGGCGGCCAGCAGTGCAACGCGATCTGGCGGCTGCGCGAAGCGCCGGACATGCAGCAGTAGGCCGCAGCCTCGCGGTAGCCGCGCACCGCTGCCGTTCAATTGAATGCCGCCCACACCAGGTACGCATTCAACCCGACGATCACGATCGTCGCCGCGCCGGCGACGATCCACAACGGCATCCGCATCGCGTAAGCGCCCATTACGTCCTCACGCGCCGACAGCATCAGCAGCGCGATCATCGGCATCGGCAGCACGAAACTCAGCACGACCTGGCTCGCGACCATTGCACGCGTGACGTCGCAGCCGAACGCGACCACCGCGAACGCGGGTGCGATTGTCACCGCGCGCCGTACCCATACCGACATGCGGCGGCGGATGAAACCCTGCATCACGACCTGCCCGGCCATCGTGCCGACCACCGAACTCGACACGCCCGACGTCAGCAGCGCGACGAGAAACAGCGCACCGGCCGCCGGCCCGAGCACCGGGATCAGCGTGTGATACGCGTCGCCGATGTCGGTCATGCCCGGCGCGCTCAGGTGGAACGCCGACGACGCCATCATCACCATCGCGAGATTCACGAACCCGGCCAGCCCGAGCGCGACGACGACCTCGCGGTTCGAGAATCGCACGAGCCGCCGCCGCTCCGTGTCGTCGTGCGGCGCGGTGCGATCCTGCGTGAGGCCCGAATGCAGATACAGCGTGTGCGGCATGATCGTCGCGCCGATGATCCCGACCGCGATCGTCAGCGCCGCATGGTCCGGAATCTGCGGGACGACCAGGTGGAACGCGGCCGCGTGCCAATCCTGCGGCGCGATCAGCAGTTCGCCGAGATAACACGCGCCGATCACGCCGACCAGCGCCGCGATCGCGGCTTCCAGCGGCCGGAAGCCGCGTTTTTCGAGCGCGAGGATCGAGCAGGTCGCGAGCGCCGTCGCGATCATTCCCGCGAACAGCGACAGGTGGCACAACAGCCCGAACGCGAGTGCGCCGCCGAGGAATTCGGCGAGATCGGTCGCCATCGCGGCGATCTCGGATGCGATCCACATACCCCACACGACCGGCGCGGGGAAACGGTCGCGGCACAGCTCCGCGAGATTGCGGCCGGTCACGATGCCGAGCTTCGCCGACATCGCCTGGAACAGCATCGCGATCGCGTTCGCGGCCAGCACGACCCATAGCAGCCGGTAGCCGTACGCGGCGCCGGCCTGGATATTGGTCGCGAAGTTGCCGGGATCCATATAGCCGATCGACGCGATCACGGCCGGGCCGACGAACGGCAGCAGCGCGGCGACGCCGGTGCGGCGCCCTTCCAGCGCGGCGCGCGCCGCGCCGTCAGTGCGCTCGGGGGACAGGCCCGGCAGCGCGAAGCCGCCGGCAGGTTTGCTCGTGACGGGAATCATGGTGTGTTGTGTTCCGTTCGGATAAGGAAGGCTGGCCCGGAAGCGGGCACCGCGGCCGGCCTGCCGGCCACGGCGGCACGACGACAGCGTTACAGCGGCACGACGTCGGGACGGTTGCGCGGAAACTGCGCGATCACGTCCGGCGCGACGTTCAGGTGCGCCTCGACGAGCTTCGGCGGCGTGTGCGCGAGCCAGTCGGACAGCGACACCTCGGCGTAGCGGTCGGTCTTGAAGATCTCGAGGAACACCAGGTCGGTCTTGCCGGTGTTCTGCACGTAGTGTCCGAGGCTCTTCTTCACGTAGCCGACATCGCCCGCGCGGAAGTCGGCCGTCTGCGCCTTGGGCCCCGTGTCGAACACGGTCATCCGCGCCTCGCCCTGCAGGTAGTACTGCCATTCGTCCGCGTTCGGGTGCCAGTGCAGCTCGCGCATGCCGCCCGGATGCACGGTGACGAGCGCCGCGGCAACGGTCGTCGACACGTTGAAGTTGGTGCTGTCCGCGATCCGCACTTCGCCGCCGCGCGTCTTCCTGACCGGCTTCATGTCGCCGAGCGAGAAGATGAACGGGTGCGGCGGCGCACCGGCCGACGAAGCCGACGCGCGCTGGGCTTCCGCGAGCGGGCCGGGCTCGTCGCCCTGGAAGATCCACAGGTTGTCGAGCGGAACGTTTCTGAACGCATCTGCCGGCACGCCGAAGTTCAGCGCGAGCACGTCGGGCGGCGTATGCGCGACCCAGTCGGTCAGCAGCAGCGTATTGAATTCCGACGCGCGACCGTTATCGAACGCGAGCAGGAATTCGGCGCCGTCGGTGCCGAGGCCCTGCAGTGAATGCGGCAGGCCGGGCGGGAAATACCAGAGATCGCCGGTTTTCACGTCCTGCACCGACGGCCGCCCCAGTTCGTCGAGCACCGTGATCCGGCAGCGGCCGTCGAGCATGATCGCCCACTCGGCCTGCTGGTGCCAGTGCATCTCGCGAATGCCGCCGCGCGTCAGACGCATGTTTACACCGGATATTGTTTCTGAAATCGCAAAATCGTCTTGTGTAACTTCGCGCGCCCATCCGCCATTTTGAATTCGTTTATGAGCATTATTGAACGATGCCCAGAATAATGGCATCCCATTGATATCGGTGGCCGGCGGATCCTGAAAAGACGGAAACTGGTTTGCGATTGCCGGATTTTTCGGGCCCGGGTCGGTCAGGCTCTGGCGATTACGCGCATTCACCGCGCCTTCCGGCGGGCTGTCCGGATTACCGAACGAGGCGGCCTTGGCCGATACCGCAATGCCCGCTGCGGCAATGGCGCCGGCCGTACCCGCCAGCATCTTGCGTCGAGAAAGATTCGTCATGATTCCCTCTTCATTCTTGCGATTGAGCGAATTCCCATTACGGAACAATTGCCGTTTTTCGGATTATCGAAAATCGAACATCCCGTCACGCAAGTTAAATCCAAATCGACGCAAAACTTAAATGAATTATTAACCTGAATTAATGATTTAATCTGATCCGCTTTAATTTTGTAATTATTGCGGTGCAGCGGAGTGCCGCGTGGCGACAGATGTCGGTGAGTCGGTCAGGTCCGGTGAATGCGGAAATGCGACCGCGCCCGGTCGTGATGCGCCGAATGGCGACGAGAGGACATCGACGCGCGCAACGTGCGATCACGATCCGATGCAATCGATCCGGATAACTGATCATCCAGAAGGAAACAGGTGAACGCCAGTGCGTCGGAACCCGGCCAGCCGGGCCGCGTCGAGCCGAGGTTTACTCCCGCGGCATTTCGTCGAGCCGTTGCGCAGCGAATCGCAATCCGCCCAGAATGCGCTCCGCGACCTTTGCCGGAAACCCGGGAGGCAGCGCAGCAGCGACCGATTCGATCACGCGCGGCGTCATGGTGACGAGCCGTTCGACGATCGGCGTCGCGATATCGCCGAGCAGGCAATGTTCGGCCATCGCGGTGAAGTGCCGTCGCGAAATGTCGCGCATCGCATAGTGCTTGCGCTTGCCGTGCACGGCCATCGCGAGCTTCGCCTTGTGCCACGACCATTGGTTCGCGCCATCGCCTTCGACCGGCCAGATCGACATCACGTCGTAGAGCGGCGTGAGACGGAAACGGCCGCCCGGCAGCAGACGCAGGCTGAAGTTCTTCGCGTGCCCGTCCGGTGCGGCGAGCATCCAGAACACGATCAGAGCGGCGAACAGTGTGTCGAGATCTTCCCCCGCCGTTTCCGAACGGCGCAGGAGGCCGGCCAGGTCGGGCACGCCGGGGCCGCCCTGCGACTCGTACTTCAGGTGAGGCGGCACGCCGAGCGCCTGGCAGAAGTCCTCCTGCGGCAAGCGCAACAGCCACCCGCCGTCACGATGCAACGTCCGATCGAACCGCTCGACGGACAGTACCTTGTGCACGCCGAAACGCACGATTTCCGCATTCGCGGCCGGCAGGCCGAAAGCTCGCAGGATCGCAAGACACAGCCACTCGTTCTCGACAGAGGCCGTGAGATCGGCCCGCTTGTTGCCGACCAGCCCGAGCGGCAGCTTGAGAATATGCGTCGTCGGCGTCGCGCCATGCGGGCGCATCCATCGTCCGTCGTGAAACAGCAGTGCGGTCTTTTCCTGCGCACCGGCCAGCGACAGCCGGAAATCGTCATCGTCCCCGGCTCCCGTCGCCACACCGCTCGCCTGATCGAGCACGCGTGCAACGTCGTCGTCCGACAGCGGCGTACCGTCGATACGATCCTGGCCGGCTGGCGCATCGTCTTCGCCGAGCAATTGCACCGCCCCGACGCAGTCACGACCGAGCGCGGCGAGCAGATCGAACGGCTCGGTCGTCGCCGTGCCGAACCTGGCGGCCAATCGGCGCCGAATGGCGTCGCTATCCGGAAGCAGGTTGTCAAAGTAGTGATTGACGCGTTCGCCGCGCAACGGTGCATCGCCGACACCAAACGGCAACGACAGCGACAACGGGCGGCCGACAGCCGACTGCTTCCAGCCGGCGTCGTACAACAGTTCCATGTCGCCGCGCGCGGGAATCCGCCATGTGCCGACCCTCTGGCCATTCGTCCAGATCGACAACGCGCGAGTGTGCGATTTGCGTCCCATCGCTTACCACTCGACGTCGGCCGAGTCGCGCCCGTCCTTCGTGCGGATGCTGAGTTCGAGGCCGTACAGCGCGGTCAGCTCGAGCAACTGGCTGAGCGACAGGCTTTCGGTACGCGTGGATTCGAGCAGCGACAAACGCGATTGGCCCACGCCGATTCGCACAGCCGCTTCGGCTTGCGTCAGGCCCTTGGCCTGACGCGCGGAAGACAGGATATCGCCCAGCTGCGCGGGCGTATTGACGATGAAATTCACGGCGCGGATTCCTGTAGGCAATAAACGCAGTATATTCCTGACAGACATAAACGCAAATTATTCCCCACAGGCATAAACGCAAAATATGCCTGACAGACATAAAAAGGGCGCCCTTGCGTGCCACCACCCCGCCCTTGAACGCGTTTCCGACCCTATCACCTATCCTCACACCATAGTTTTTATCCGCTGGCGCGAATGATTTTGGCTTTGTTAGATGGATGACATTCGATCCTCAGACGACAACGATCTAACATCCGATGACCTGCGCGTTCGCCCGTACCGTCGAATCCCGCTATGCCGAGCTGACGCCGACCGCGAAGCGCATCGCGAGCTACATGCTCGCGAACCTCGACCGGCTCGGGCTCGAGACGGCCGACCAGATCGCACAGCAGGCCGGCACGAGCGGCATCTCGGTCGGGCGCTTCCTGCGCAGCGTCGGCTACCGCAATCTCGACGACCTGAAACGCGAGCTGCGCGGCGGCGGCGATCGCCCGTGGATGATCACCGACCGGCTCGACGAATACCGCCGCGTCGCCGGCGCGCAACCGGCCGAAGGCAACGGCAGCGACGGCACGCTCGTGTCGTCGCTCGAACGCGAGCTCGATGCGATCCGCCACGTGTACCGGCTCGCCGAAGGCCCCGTGTTCGCGCAGGTCGCCGACCGCATCGCGCATGCCGACGCCGTGTTCATCCTCGGCATCCAGTCGACGCGCGGGATCAGCAACGCGTTCAGCAGCTACCTCGAATACCTGCGCCCACGCGTGTTCTATTCCGACGGCCAGTCGGGCTCGTATGTCGATTCGCTGAACTCCGAATTCGAGCGGCCGTACTGCATCGTCACCGACACGCGCGCGTATTCGCGCAGCGCGCGCCGCTATTGCCAGGCGGCGGCCGAGCGCGGGCAGCCGTTCGCGCTGGTCACCGATCTGTCGTGCCCGTGGGCGCGCGAATGGCCGGCCGACCTGCTGCAGGTGAAGACCGACGTCGGCCAGTTCTGGGATTCGCTCGCACCGCTCACCTGCCTGTTCAACCTGCTGATCACGGCCGTCGTCGACCGCCTCGGCCCCGCGATCGACCGGCGCGTCGCGCGCAACCGCGAACTGCAGCACACGTTCGACCAATTCGAATCCTGAGCGAGCCTGAACGAACCTGAACCGCCGATGAACGACCACCGCCTCGTCGAAATCACGCCCGCCACGCATCGCGTCGACCTCGATCTCGTCTACGCGACCGACCGCAACCTGACCGGCAAGCCGATCTACCGTCGCGCGCACTGCCTGCTGCTGGAGCCGGCCGAAGCCGCATTGCGCCGCGCGGTCGACGTCGCCGCGCAGGCCGGCTTCACGCTGCGCATCTACGACGCGTACCGGCCGCCGCAGGCGCAGCAGGTACTGTGGGATTTCCTGCCCGATCCGGACTTCATCGCCGATCTCGGCCGCGGCTCGAATCACAGCCGCGGCACCGCGCTCGACCTGACGCTGGTCGGCGCGAACGGCGAGCCGCTCGACATGGGCACCGGCTTCGACGAGATGGTCGCCGCGTCGGGCCACTTCCATGCGGGCCTGTCCGAAGCCGTGCAACGCAACCGCCTGCTGCTGCTCGGCGTGATGCACGCGGCCGGCTTCGCGCACATCGACAGCGAATGGTGGCACTACGAACTGCCCGGCTCGCACGCGTTGCCGCAGATCGACAACGCGGCGAGCGGCCCATGGTGCCTGATGTGATGCATGTCCCGTTGCCGTTTTACGTTCACCCATTGCACGTTCACCTCACGATGGAGCGCACATGAAACCCCTGACATCCCGGCTCGTCGCGGCGCTGGCCGCCGCGTCCGTTCTCGCCGCCGTTCCGCTTTCCGCTGCGTACGCGGAAACGCCGAAGGACCTGTTCGTGATGGCGACCCTGCTCGACGAATTCACGACGCTCGATCCGGGCGAGATCTACGAGCTGGTGCCGGAGGAATACGTCGCGAATACGTACGACCGGCTCGTGCGCGTCGACCTGCGCGATCCGTCGAAATTCAACGGCGATGTCGCGCAGTCGTGGACGGTGAGCACCGACGGGCTGACCTATACGTTCAAGCTGCGCCCCGGCCTCAAGTTCCATTCGGGCAACCCGCTGACGGCCGACGACGTCGCGTGGTCGATCCAGCGCGCGGTGCTGCTCGACAAGGGCCCGGCCGCCGTGCTGACCGGCATCGGCCTCACGAAGGCGAACGTCGCGGCGAACGTGAAGAAGCTCGACGACCAGACGATATCGGTCACGACCGACCGCAAATACGCGCCGACCTTCGTGCTGAACGTGCTCGGCTCGTGGCCCGCGTCGGTGCTGGACAAGAAGCTGCTGCTGTCGCACCAGCAGGGCAGCGACTTCGGCAACGCGTGGCTGAAGACCAACGAGGCCGGCTCCGGCGCGTACAAGCTGGTCAAGTGGACGGCCGGCGACAGCATCGTGCTGCAGCGCTTCGACGGCTACCGGCTGCCGCTCGCGATGAAGCGCATCGTGCTGCGCCATGTGCCCGAAGCCGCGAGCCAGCGCCTGCTGCTGGAAAACGGCGACGTCGATGCGGCGCGCGACCTGAGCCCCGACGATCTGGTTTCCGTCGTGAAATCCGGCAAGGCGAAGGTGTCGGCATCGCCGCAGGCGACGCTGCTGTACCTTGGCCTGAACACGAAGAACCCGACGCTCGCGAAACCCGACGTGCAGGAAGCGCTGAAGTGGCTCGTCGACTATGCCGGCATCCAGGGCAATGTCGTGAAGACGACCTACAAGGTGCACCAGACCTTCCTGCCCGAAGGCTTCCTCGGCACGCTGAACGCGAACCCGTACAAGCTCGACGTCGCGAAGGCGAAGGCGCTGCTCGCGAAGGCCGGCGTGCCCGCCGGCTTTTCGGTGACGATGGACGTGCGCAACGACTATCCGTACACGGAGATCGCGCAGGCCGTGCAGGCGAACTTCGCGCAGGCGGGCATCAAGGTGCAGCTGATCCCCGGCGACAACAAGCAGACGCTCGCGAAATACCGCGCGCGCCAGCACGACATCTACATCGGCGAATGGTCGGCCGACTACATCGACCCGCACAGCAACGCGCAGGGCTTCGCGTGGAATCCGGACAATTCCGACAAGTCGAGCTATAAAATGCTGGCCTGGCGCAACAGCTGGGACATCCCGCAGCTCACGAAGGAAACCGACACCGCGCTCGCCGAACCGACCGCCGCGAAACGCGCGCAGTCGTATCAGGCGATGCAGAAGGAAGTGCTCGCGCGCTCGCCGTTCGTGAACATGTTCGAGAAAGTCGCGCAGGTCGCGACGCGGCCCGGCGTGAGCGGGCTCGAAGTCGGGCCGATCAACGATCTCGTGTCGTACCGCAACCTGAAGAAGCAATAAGATTCGCCGCATGTCGACTCCCGCCTCCTCCCTCGAAGCACTGCGCACGCTGCCCGCGCGGCGCCCGGCCGTGCGCTGGGCACTGCGCGTGCTGCGCTGGGCGCTCACGCTCGCCGTCACGTTCGCGGGGCTGCTCGCGCTGACGTTCGTGATCGGCCGCAAGGTGCCGATCGATCCCGTGCTCGCGATCCTCGGCGATCGCGCGTCGGCCGAGGCGTACGCGGCCGAACGCATCGCGCTCGGGCTCGACAAGCCGCTCGTCACGCAATTCCTGATCTACGCGCGCGACGTGCTGCACGGCAATCTCGGCATGTCGCTGCTGACCGCGAACCCCGTGCTCGACGACATCAAGCGCGTGTTCCCGGCCACGCTCGAACTGGCGACGATCGCGACGCTGATCGGCATCGCGATCGGCGTGCCGCTCGGCGTCGCGGCCGCCGTGAAGCACAACCGGCCGATCGATCACATCGCGCGCTTCGTCGGGCTGATCGGCAATTCCGTGCCGGTGTTCTGGCTCGGGCTGATGGGGCTGCTGCTGTTCTACGCGCGGCTGCACTGGGTCGGCGGCCCGGGCCGGCTCGATCCCGTGTACGACGGGATGGTCGACCCGCGCACGGGCAGCCTGCTGATCGACGCGGCGCTCGCGGGCGAATGGGACGTGTTCCGCAACGCGGTGTCGCACATCGCGCTGCCGGCCGCGATCCTCGGCTACTACTCGGTCGCGTATCTCAGCCGCATGACGCGCTCGTTCATGCTCGACCAGTTGAGCCAGGAATACATCGTCACCGCGCGCGCGAAGGGCTTGTCCGAGCGCCGCGTGATCTGGCGGCATGCGTTCGGCAACATCGCGGTGCCGCTCTTGACCGTGATCGCGCTCACGTACAGCAACCTGCTCGAAGGCTCGGTGCTGACCGAGATCGTGTTCGCGTGGCCGGGGCTCGGCTCGTACCTGACCGGCGCGCTGCTGAATGCCGACATGAACGCGGTGCTCGGCGCGACGCTCGTGATCGGCGCAATGTTCATCACCGTCAACCTGCTGACCGACGCGCTGTACCGCGTGTTCGATCCGCGTGCGCGCTGAGGGCCGTCTCGACATGACCGTTTCCACCCTGCTTCTTTCATCGTCCATGCCGAAGGTCGTCCAATCATGAACGCCGAGCGCCTCACGCTGCGCGCGTGGCTGCTTTCCGATGCGCCCGCATCGCGCTCGCAGGCCGCGCTCGGCCTCGCGTACCGACGCTGGCGCCGTTTCGCCACGAATCCGCTCAACCTGTTCGGGCTCGCGATCCTCGTCGCGCTGATCGTCGTCGCGATCGTCGGCCCGCTGATCATGCCGCACGATCCGCTGCGCCAGGTGCTGTCCGACCGCCTGCTGCCGCCCGGCTCGCCGTCGCACTGGTTCGGCACCGACCAGCTCGGCCGCGACATCCTCTCGCGGCTGATCGCCGGCTCGCGCCTCACGCTCGGCATCGCGCTGCTCGTCGTCGTGATCGTCGTGCCGATCGGCCTGCTGATCGGCACGACGGCCGGTTATTGCGGCGGCTTCGTCGACAGCGTGCTGATGCGCATCACCGACGTCGCGCTCGCGTTCCCGAAGATCGTGCTCGCGCTCGCATTCGCGGCCGCGCTCGGGCCCGGCGTGATCAACGCGGTCGTCGCGATCTCGATCACCGCATGGCCCGCCTATGCGCGGCTCGCGCGCGCGGAGACGATCCGCATCGCGCAGGCCGACTACATTCACGCCGCGCGATTGCAAGGTGCGTCGGGCCCGCGCATCCTGCTGCGCTACATCGTGCCGCTGTGCATGTCGTCGGTGATCGTGCGCGCGACGCTCGACATGGCCGGCATCATCCTGACCGTCGCGGGCCTCGGCTTCCTCGGCCTCGGCGCGCAGCCGCCGAGCCCCGAGTGGGGCTTCATGGTCGCATCGGGCCGCAACGTGCTGCTCGACGCATGGTGGGTCGCGACGCTGCCCGGCATCGCGATCCTGCTCGTGAGCCTCGCGTTCAACCTGCTCGGCGACGGGCTGCGCGACGTCTTCGATCCCCGCCATGGAGCGTGACATGCCGATGAATACCGCCACCGCGCCCGCGCCGCTCTGCGAGATCGACGGGCTGAAGATCGGCTTTCGCGGGCACGACGGCGTCGTGTCCGATGCCGTGCGCGACCTGTCGCTGACGCTCGCGCCCGGCGAACGGCTCGGCATCGTCGGCGAATCGGGCTCCGGCAAGTCGCTGACGGGCCGCGCGCTGCTCGGCCTGCTGCCCGACGCCGCGCGCTGGTCGGCGCGCACGATGCGCTTCGGCGGCCACGACCTGCTCGCGATGTCCCCGCGCGAACGCCGGCGGCTGTGCGGCAGCCAGATGGGCATGATCCTGCAGGACCCGAAGTATTCGCTGAACCCGGTGATGACGGTCGCGAAGCAAATGGGCGAAGCGTTCCGGCTGCACGAACCCGGCCTGCGCGGCCGCGCGCTGCGCGAACGGATCGTCGACGCGCTCGCGGCTGTGCAGATCCGCGACCCGGCGCGCGTCGCCGATGCGTATCCGCACGAATTGTCGGGTGGCATGGGCCAGCGCGTGATGATCGCGATGATGGTGTCGACCGGCCCGCGCCTGCTGATCGCCGACGAACCGACGTCCGCGCTCGACGTCGCGGTCTCGATGCAGGTGCTTGCGGTGCTCGACGCGATGATCGCGCGGCACGGCACGGGCCTGATGTTCATCAGCCACGACCTGCCGCTCGTGATGTCGTTCTGCGATCGCGTCGCGGTGATGTATGCGGGCCGCGTGGTCGAAACCTGCGCCGCGCGCGACCTGCGCGACGCGACGCATCCGTACACGCGCGGGCTGCTCGCGGCGAACCCGCCGCTCGCGAACCCGCCGGACGAACTACCCGTGCTGCGGCGCGACCCGGCCTGGCTCGATCCCGCGCCGCCTGCGTCCACATCCGCCGATCGCCAGGAGGCCGCACGATGATCGACGTCGATCACGCATCGATCCGTTTCCCGACCCGCACGGGTCACGTCGACGCCGTGCGCGACGCGAGCTTCGCGGTGCGCGACGGCGAGGTGTTCGGGCTCGTCGGCGAATCGGGTTCCGGCAAGTCGACGCTGCTGCGCGCGCTAACGGGCCTCGTGCCGCTCGCGTCCGGCAGCCTGTCGATCGACGGCCGGCCGGTCGGCGGCACGCTCGACCGTGCGTTCCGCCGTCACGTGCAGATGGTGTTCCAGGACCCGTACGCATCGCTGCATCCGCGCTTCACGGTCGACCAGACGCTGCGCGAGCCGCTGTCGATCCACGGAATCGACGACGCCGATGCGCGGATCGCCCGCGCGCTCGCCGAAGTCGGCCTCGGCCCCGCATTCCGCTTCCGCTATCCGCACCAGTTGTCGGGCGGCCAGCGGCAGCGCGTCGCGATCGCGCGTGCGCTGATCGTCGAGCCGCGCGTGCTGCTGCTCGACGAGCCGACGTCCGCGCTCGACGTATCGGTGCAGGCCGAGATCCTGAACCTGCTGCGCCGCCTGCATCGCGAACGCAACCTGACGATGATCCTCGTCAGCCACAACCTCGCGGTGATCGGCTTCCTGTGCCAGCGCGTCGCCGTGATGCAGCATGGCGAGATCGTCGAGCAACTTCGTGTCGAGGACGTGCGCGCCGGGCAGGTCGCGCGCGACTACACACGCACGCTGCTGCAGGCGACCGAAGGCTACCGCCGTCTCGACCCGGTCATGGGCGCGCCGGCCGCCTGACATCTGCACGACGCGCCGGCATGCGATACTCGGCACGCCACGCGCCGGCTTGCCGCCGCATGGAACCCTTGTGCGCCGCACGGGTCAATTTGCTTTCGTCAACAGCTCAACAGCAATAGGGAGGCGTTCATGCTGCACTTCATCGAAACCCTGGTCGTCGGGCTCATCGTCGGCCTCCTCGCCCGCGCGCTCAAGCCCGGTGACGACAAGATGGGCATCCTGATGACGGCCGTGCTCGGCATCGTCGGCTCGCTGGTCGCCGGCTACGTCGGCCGCGCCGCCGGCTGGTATGCGCCGGGCCAGGGTGCGGGCTGGATCGCATCGATCATCGGCGCGATCGTGCTGCTGGTGATCGTCGGCGCGGTGCGCAAGCGCATGGCCTGATCGCACCGCCACACCGCACCACGCAAAACGGCCGCTCGTGATCACGAGTGGCCGTTTTCTTTTGGCAACCGACGATTCGCGGCATGACCAACTCGTTGACTCCGCAACGATTCACCCGCAACAACCGGCGTCCGCCGGCGACCGCCCATCTGGTTTACCGCACCGGCAATACCCGAACTTGCGGCCGCTCAAATTTGAGATAAATTGATTGAAGGGATACGGCGTCGTTTGCTTATTCCCGTCATTTCCGAATTTTCATTCAAGAGATCCAATGGAATTGCCGTTTACGCACTCAGCACCGCAGCGTTGACGGACTGCCACCCGAGCGGCCCCGCTGCGACGCGCTTCCACTCTGGAGCCTGTCATGAAGCATCGCCTGTTCGCCGCCTCGTTTGCTGTGGCTGCCTCGCTTCTGGCCACGTCCTCGTCCTTTGCCGCCGGCGCGTCCGGCATCATTCACTTCTCCGGCATGATCGTCGAGCCGCCCTGCTCGTTCGCACTCGACACGGCCGACGCCGCGCATGCGCACGTGCGCGCCGACTGCCCGCGCCCGGCGACCGGCCAGATCGCGTTCGTCGACGCGGCGAGCATGCAGGCCGTCAAGACCACGACCTTTACTCAGGCCTCGCGCGCAATCGTTTTACCGAACCGTCCGGGCAACAATCTGGCGCCGATGATCGCCGTCGTGACATACCAGTAACACCGGCCGCCCGCGCGGTTCGCGGCAGATCCGACGCGGCCGCGCGTCAGTCCCGATGGCGCGCGATCCAGTCGCTGAACGCGCGGATCTTCTGCTGGTTGCCGATGTTCTCGGGATAGACGAAGAAATAGCGTGCGCCCGTCTCGAGCACGATGTCGAACGGGCGTTCGAGCCGGCGCGCGCTGACGTCGTCGTCGACGAGCGTCACGTCGCCGATCGCGACGCCGAAGCCCTGCATCGCCGCGTTCGTCGCGAGATCGAGCGTGTCGAACGTCGGCCCGCGCGCGGGATCGACGTTGCGCTCGCCCGCATGGTCGAGCCATGCACGCCAGTCGCGATGGTCGCGTGTCGGATGCAGCAGCGTATGGCGCGCGAGATCGCCGACCGCGTCGAGCGGTGACGCCTGCCGCAACTCGGGTGCGCACACGGGCGTCAGCCGTTCGTCGAACAGCGGCAGCGCGAATACGCCCGCGCCGGGCGACGTGCCGTAGACGACCGCCGCGTCGAACGGCTCGGTCGAGAAATCGACGACGTGCTGCCACGCGGTCGTGATCTGCACATGGAGATCGGGATGCTCGCCCTGGAAGCGCATGATGCGCGGCAGCATCCAGCGCATCACGCAGGTCGGCACCTTCAGCGCGAGATCGGTGCGCTGCCGCGTGAGCTTCATCGAGATGTCCTCGATCCGCGCGAAGCTCTCGTTGACCACCGGCAGCAACTGCTCGCCCTCCGCCGTCAGCATGAGGCCCTTCGCATGGCGCTTGAACAGCGGAAAGCCGTAATGCGCCTCGAGCGTCTGGATCTGCCGGCTCACCGCGCCCTGCGTGATGCAGAGCTGCTCGGCCGCACGCGTGAAGCTGCGGTGGCGAGCCACCGTCGAGAAGATCTGCAGCGCGTGCAGGGGCGGAAGTCGGCGCATGAAAAGGCAGAAGAAACGGAAGGACCGCGCGCCGACGCCGGCGCGCGCTGACCGACACGATAAGCCAAACGCCGGCTTTGCGCGAGGCGCGCGATGCTCAGGCCGTCGCGGTGAGCGCGCCCGCCGCGATGCGCGCCGCCGATGCGACGACGTCCGCGCGTGCCGCCGCGTCGGCCTGCGGTTGCGTGAACGACACGGCCATCACGATCGGCGCGCGCGACGGCGGCCACAGCACCGCGACGTCGGTCGTCGTGCCGAAACCGCCGGTGCCGGCCTTGTCCGCAACGCGCCAGCCGGGCGGCACGCCCGCCGCAATGCCGGTCGCGCCGCGCGCGCCGCCGACCATCCATTCCGACAGTTGCGTGCGCTGCGGTTCGTGCAGCGTGTCGCCGAGCAGCAGGCGCTGCAGCGCGTCGACCATCGCGACCGGGGTCGACGTGTCGCGTTCGTCGCCCGGCGCGGCCTGGTTCAGTTCGGGTTCCCAGCGATCGAGGCGGAACGTCGTGTCGCCGCTCCCGTGCGCGAACGACGTGACGGCCTGCGGGCCGCCGAGCACGCCCATCAGCAGGTTGCCCGCGCCCTTGTCGCCCGACTGCAGCATCGCCTCGCAAAGCTGCGCGATCGTCATGCCCGTGTCGACGTGGCTTTCCGTGATCGGCGAGCCCGACACGACTTCATAGCGGCGGTACAGGATGCGGCGTGGCAGCAGCGACGCGTCGAGCGAGCCGCGCGCGAGTATCGCGGCGGCCGCGACGACCGCATACGTGCCACACAGCGGGAAGCGCTCGCGCGCGTGGTGGGCGATGCGCACGCCGTTCGACGTATCGAGCGCGGCGACGCCGAGCCGGCCGTTCGACGCTTTCTCGAGCGCGGCGAGTTCGGCTTGCGCGGCGTGGGCGCGCCCCTGGTCGGCGACCGGCGCGGACGTACACGCGGCGACGAACGGTGCTGCAACGGCGGCAAGCAACAGCGAGCGGCGTGTCGGAGAGTGTTCCATGGATGAGGTGTGTTCGGTCGGAAACGATGGCACGAAGCAATACGGGCGCGCATCGGCGATGCACGCCCGTTCACGCCGACGGCCGGCCCGCAACGGCATTCGCCGCGCATCCCCGAAAGACGCCCGTCGGCCCCGCGCGAAGCGCGGGACTCGCAAACAGCCCCTAGCCTAGCAGCGACCGCCGTCGCGTTCCAGCGGAACGGCCCCGCTTCACCCTTGCGACGAAGGCAGGTACGGCATCGGATTCACCGGCTTGCCGTCGCGCCGCACCTCGAACAGCAGCGCGACGCGCGAGTTGTCGAGGTCGCCCATCTCGGCGATCGCGTCGCCCTGGCGCACGATGTCGCCCGTCTTCACGAGCAGCTTGCGGTTGTGCGCATAGGCGGTCAGGAAATCCGCGTTGTGCTGGACGATGATCAGGCTGCCGTAATCGTTCAGGCCGGTGCCCGCATACATCACGCGGCCGTCGGCCGCCGCGCGAACCGGGTCGCCCGGCCGGCCGGCGATCTGGATGCCGCGGTTCTGGCCCGGCCGGAACCCCTCGACGATCTTGCCGTTTGCGGGCCACTTGAGCGCGACGCCGCCCGCATGCCGCTTCGTTTCCTTGACGACCTGACGGTCGCTCGCCGTCGATGCCGCGGCCTGTGCCGTTGCCTGATTACCCGCCACCGCGTCGCTCGCGCCGGCCGGCGCGGCAGCCTGCGTGCCGGCCGCGCCCGACGGCGGCAGCGGCTGCTGCCTGACGATGCGCAGCACCTGCCCCTTGCGCAGCCTGCCGTTCGCGCCCAGCTTGTTCCAGGTGCGCAGGTCGGCAACGCTGCAGTCGTTCGCGGACGCGATGCCCGTCAGCGTGTCGCCGCGCTTCACGACGTACTTTCGCGCGACGAAAATCGGCGCCGGCGGCGGTGTGGCGGCCGACGGCGCAGCGGCGGGCTGGCTCGACGGCGACGACTGTCCCGCCAGCGTGTCGCTCGGCGGGACGGACTGCGTGCTTGCACAACCGGCCATGACGAGCACGGCGGCCAGGCCCGACAGCCATGCCGCCTTGCGGTGAATCTCGCGCGTTTCCATGGACGATCCAACTCCGGTTTGACAATCTTTCAAGCATCTCAAAAACGGAACGGCCGACGTGTAACCGGATGCAAACAATGATGACAAACGATCACGAACCGGACGCCGGCCGGCATTCGCTACCGGTAATACGGCCCGACCCGGAAAAACTTGATGGTCTTTTCGCGCGAAAGCGGAAGAATTTTCGTTCCAGAAAACTATGGAAAACTGATTTCAATAGGTGTGTGCCGCCGCGCTCAACGCAACCATGCGACGAGTTCGGAACAGGCCCACGCGATGCCGATGCACAGGAACAACACGTGCAACGCGATCTTGAACGACATGCCCCACGACGAATCGATCTGCATGACAGGCTCCCTGGTCGAGATACGGCCATGATCGGGCATCGATCGTGCCCTAAAAATTCGGAACCGGCGAATCGCGCCTCAGGCAGCGCCTGAGACCGGCACTGCGGTTCCTGCTAACTTATCGGCCATTCCAACGCTATCGCTCCCCGCCCATCATGCGCTTCGACCTGACCGACCTGCGGCTCTTCCTGAACATCTGCGAGGCCGGCACGATCACGAGCGGCGCCGAGCGGACGCACATCACGCTGCAGGCCGCGAGCGAACGCATCCGCGGCATGGAGGACGAGCTCGGCGTACCACTGCTGCACCGGACCAAGTCGGGCGCGCAGGCGACCGACGCCGGCCGCGCGCTCGAACACCACGCGCGCACCGTGCTGCAGCAGATCGACCACATGCGCGGCGAACTGCAGCAATACGGCCAGGGGCTGCGCGGCCATATCCGGCTGCTGTGCAACACGGCGTCGCTGAGCGAATACCTGCCCGACGCGCTGGCCGATTACCTGCCGCATCATCCGAAGCTGTCGATCAGCGTCGAGGAGCGTTCGAGCCAGGAGATCGTGCATGCGATCCGCAACAAGACGGCCGAGGTCGGCATCGTTGCCGATTCGGTCGGGCTCGGCGGGCTCGAACAGAAACCGTTCCGCGAGGACTGGCTGATCGTCGTCGTGCCGGCCGCGCATCCGCTCGCATCGCACGACAAGGTCGCGTTCGACGCGATCGCCGATGCCGACTTCATCGGCCTCACCGACGGCAGCGCGCTGCAGGTGCATCTCGCCGACCAGGCGCGCGCGCTCGGCAAGCGGATCCGCTATCGCGTGCAACTGAAGAGCTTCGATGCGATCTGCCGCGTGATCGCAAGCGGCGTGGGCATCGGCATCGTGTCGCGGCATGCTGCCGAGCGCGCGATGCAGACGCTGGACGTGCGGCTCGTCGAGCTGGCCGATCCGTGGAGCCACCGGAAGCTGACGCTCTGCGCGCGGTCGTTCGATGCGCTGCCGAAGTACACGCGGGAGTTCGTGGCGTTTTTGTCCGGCGAAGCAACGTCGCGGTAACGCGCGCCGCATTCGCCCCACCCCATCGACACACGGAAGCACGGCCATGGCCGACACCGATCTTGCCACCCGCTACCGCGCGTATATCGACTGCCTGAACCGGCAGTTCTGACCGGTAATCGACAAGGCCGCGATCGAGGCTCGGCTTTGGCAGCGCTGATCGCGATCGACGACCTGAGGCTGACCCGACTCGCTCCGATCCTTACGGATAACGTTTTCTCTCGATGTCCAACGAGAACGCGTACCCAGACAGCCTTCCCGCCCGCCGCATTCACGCCTGCACTCCACGCCGCACCGCACCACTCATCGAAAAAACCCGGCAGTTCCCGCGCAATCCTGACCTTCCCCTTCGCTCTCCGTTCCCACTATCCGGGTTTCTACCGGCGCCTCCGGCGTGAAAGTTCATTGACATCGCGCCGTGCGATGCCTAAATTTGGAAAACGTTTTCCAATGCATCAGCGCGACGCCGTTCACGGCCCGTGCAGGGAGAACGCTTGCCCGCTCGAGTTGTGATTCAGGCCATCCGTCTTCAGGGATCAGGGTTGCAAGGCGGAGGTCAGGTACGGGCATCGAGCGCGGCAACGGCCATACCCGCCCGTCCGTCATCACTATTCAAAACTGGAGACACAATGCATCCGCGCAGCAGATTCGCGCTCGGCGCCGCGCTCAGCGCCCTTTCCGTCCTGTTCGTCAGCGCCTGCGGCGGCAACGACGTGACCGACACGCCGTCTCCATCGGCGCCGCCGTCAACCTCGACGCCCACGCCTGCGCCCGCGCTCGCGGCGAACTCGCTGCAGGCGCTCGTCTACGGCGCGCCCGACACCAGCGTGCCGGCCGGCACGAACATTCCGGTCACGATGATGGGCCAGATGCGCGCGCTGTTCGACCTGATCCGGAAATCGCCCGACTTCACGCAGGTGGTGATGGATCTCGGCGACGGCACGCCGGTCCACGTGCTCGACACGAACACCGGCGACAAATTCCTGCCCGGCAAGCTCGCGCTCGGCCTGTCGTACATCCTGATCGACATGAAGTCGAAGGGCGACCCGCAATACGCAAGCTACCTCGCGACGTACCAGACGATCACGACCGCGATGATGGCGCAGTCGGGCAGCAACTACGCGTATGCGAATACGTCGTGGGGCGAGTACTACTACCTCGTCACGCTGAACAACCTGAAGGCGCACGGGATGCTCAATGAAGTCTTCAGCGACGCGATGCTCGCGACGCTGCAGCAGCGGCTCACCTTCTGCGACATGTTCGGCCCCGACGCGAGCGGCAAGACCAGTACGTGCCCGGCCGCCGGCACACCGATCGACATCGCGTCGCTCAACACCGCGCAGAACTACTATGCGGTGTCCTACGGAATCGCCGGGCTGCGACAGAAGCTCGGCTGGAGCAGCCCGTCGTTCGCGTCGGCGACCGATCCGTCCGTCGCGACGATGGGCGCGCGCGACGCGCTGCTGTACACGCTCACGAACCACATCCGCAAGGATTCGTCGGGCGGTTTCTCGGACGAAGCGTCGAACACGCACACGACCTATTACGACCAGGCGCGCTTCGACCGCTACAGCACGCTGCTGATCGGCGAAGTGACCGAGCGCACGTTCGAGATGGGTAACGAGGCGAACCTCACGCCGGAACTGAAGGGTTATCTGCGCAAGTCGGTCGACCTGATCCTCCAGCAACTGAACGGCGACGGCCAGGGCTTCAACTACGGCCGTTCGATCGGCCCGTACGGCGATTCCGCGTTCATGGAAGTGCTGACGGCCGCGGCCAACGCGGGCGTGCTGTCCGACCAGGAGAAGCAGATCGCGTATGCGTTCATCTACAAGGCTGCACACCGCTTCGACACCTACTGGTACGACCCGTCGCTGCCGACGCCGTCGGTGAACATGTGGGTCAAGGGCCGCGGCACCGACACGTATCGCGGCAAGCCGCGCGTGATGGGCGAGAACTTCAGCCTGCTGCACCAGTACCTGTACGTGAACGCGTGGTGGAGCAAGCTCGGCTTCGGCGGCAAGGCGCCGATGGCGGATGCGGACTACAACGCGTGGCTCGACGCGCTGCCGCGCTACACGCTCACCTGGTACAACCAGCCCGGCGACACCGCGCATCCGTACAGCGCGGTGCTGGTCACCGTGCGCGACGGCCGGCGCGTGATCAACCTGAACCTCAGCCAGGCGCCCGACTACAACTCGTTCACGCCGTACTACCCGGTGCCGTTCTCCGACAAGCTGATCTACGGCACGACCGATCTCGGCTATGCGCTGCTGGTGCCGCAGGTGTCGTACAACGGGAAGACCTACATTCCCGTCACGTACTACAAGAACCTGACCGTGCAGCAGGCCAACGGCCAGGTGATCGTGTCGTTCGATACGACGAAGTTCCGTCTCGCGTCGAAGAACGCTGCGTACACGACCGATCTCGACCTGCAGGTGCATACGGTGCTGACATTCGCACACGGTACGGTCGCGCGCAGCGATACGCTGAGTTCGGGCACGGTCACCGGCAACCTGTCGGTCGAGACGGATTTCACGTCGTTCGCGGATTTCGCGTCCACGCAGGCCAACGGCGACGGTGTGTCGGTCACGTACGCGAACAGTGCCGCGACCGGCTATGCGGCGTCCGGGTTCGACAACTGCACGCTGTCCGCCTTCGACACGGTGAACGGCACGACGAATCCGCTGTCGACGACGCCGATCGGCCAGTTGCATTCGAACTTCGCGTGCACGACGAAGCCGTTTGCGCTCGGCACGGGCGCGACCCGCAGTTTCGGGTGGACGCTGAAGTACGCCGATCCGGCCTGAGCGGAGTGACCGCCGTCCTGTGACGGTTCCCGAAGCCGGCAGCAGAAACCGGCTTCGGGATGGTTCGGGACGACGTGCATCACGCCCCCCGGCGATGCCCGCTCACAGCCACCCCGAAGCGGCCATGTACGCACCGAGCGCAATCAGCCCGACGAAGAAGCAGCGCCTGAACGCCTTCTCGCTCATCACGCGCCGTGCGTATTGCCCGCCTGCCATTCCGGCCAGCGCCGGCACGAGTGCGAGCGCCGATACACCGAGATCGACCGTCTGCAATGCGCCGGTCACGCGCAACTGCAGGCCGAGCGCGATCGTCGAAGCGGTAAACGACAGCCCGAGCGCCTGGATCAGGTCGTCCTTCGACAGCCGCAGCGCCTGCAGGTACGGCACGGCCGGCACGACGAACACGCCGGTCGCGGCCGTCACGACGCCCGTCAGGTAGCCCACCACCGCCGACAGCCAGGTTTCGTGACGCCCCGGCGCGGGCAGCCGCGCGGCGGCCAGCCCCCATAGTCCGTACGCGATCAGCACCACGCCGAGCGCCGCATGCGTCCACGTGCTGCCGGCCGCGAGCGCGGGCAGCCCGCCCGTCAGCGTGCCGATCGTGAGACCGACGAGCAGCGGCCAAAGGCGACGCAGCAGCGGCCAGAACGACGGACCGAGCCACAACTGCCACACATTGGTGATGAACGACGGCACGAGCAGCAGGCTCGCCGCGGCCGACGGCGGCATCGCGAGCGTCAGCAGCCCCATCGCGATCGTCGGCAGGCCGAGCCCGATCATTCCCTTCACCGCGCCGGCCAGCAGGAAAACCAGCACGATGATCGTCAGCGTTTGAATTTGCATGGGGGGCGTTCCGTCCGGTTGGGTTGAATACGGCGCCGATCGTGAACCGCCGTCGGCCCGCCCGCCATCTGGTTTTGCCTGAGGCTGGCTAGGGCCTGTCGGACGGGCCTGTCAGGCCCGCCGTTCAGGCCCCGTGAATCACCCCCGCGCCTGCTCGCTGTCGAGGTGAGCCATCTGTGAAGCTGGATAGCGGTCACCGGCAGCCGCCCCGGCGGGAACCGCCGCTTCGATGCGTGCGAGATCATTGACCGTTAGTTGCAAGTCAGGCACATGCAAAGCGTCCTGCAGTTCGACGCGCGTCCATGTCCGTTTCCTTCACGTGGTGAGTGGATGGACCGGATTCCGGATGCATCGCGGCGCGCGATAAACGCGAAACGCTCCACCCAACCATTCGACGCTGATTAACAATGGAGCCTGTTCCAACCCGCCCACACTCGCGCCCCGCATGGACCATCTGCAAGCAATGCGCATCTTCGCGCGCGTCGCCCATCTCGGCAGCTTCACGAAAGCGGCCGAGCAATTGCAACTGCCGCGCCCGACGGTCAGCAACGCCGTCCAGTATCTGGAAAAGCACCTGAATATCCGCCTGCTCCAGCGCACGACGCGGCGCGTCGCGCTGACCGCCGAGGGCGCGACCTATTACGAGCGCTGCGTGCAGTTGCTGGTCGATCTCGACGATGCGGAATCGCTGTTCGAGGATGCCCGCGAGTCACCGCGCGGCGTGATCCGCGTCGACCTGCCCGAGCGCTTCGCACTGAACCAGGTGATCCCGGCGCTACCGGATTTCCATGCGCGCTACCCCGACCTGCGCGTCGTGATCGGCACGACCGACCGCTTCGTCGATCTCGTCGCCGACGGCATCGATTGCGCGGTGCGGGTCGGCGTGCTGTCCGACACATCGCTCGTCGCGCGGCGGATCGGCGAGATGGCGCAGATCAACTGCGCGTCGCCCGCGTATCTCGCGCGCCACGGCACGCCGCGCTCGCCCGACGAGTTGCCCGACCACATCGCGGTCGGCTATTTTTCGAGCCGCACGGGCCGCGAGCTGGACTGGGAATATGCGGACATGGATTCGGGCGAGCTGCACACGGTGAAGATGCACAGCATCGTGTCGGTCAACAGTTCGCAGGCGTATCTCGCGTGCTGTCTCGCGGGCCTCGGGCTGATCCAGGCGCCGCGCGACGGGCTCGCGCCGCTGCTCGCCGACGGCTCGCTGGTCGAGGTGCTGCCGGAATGGCATGCGGAGCCGCTGCCCGTGTCGGTGGTGTTCCCGCACGGGCGCCATCTTGCGCCGCGCGTGCGGATCTTCGTCGACTGGCTCGCGGAAACGCTCGGCGGCGGCACGCGCCAGCCGAACTGACGACCGGCGCCGGGGCGGTCGGCCCCGGCCACCGCGCGGTCAGAACTTGTGGCGGATCGCCGCGCGCACCGCGAACTGGTTCGACGATGCGGACGGGCCGTCCGTCCCGACGACGTAGCCGCCGTCGGCCGCCGTGCCGGTCTTGTCGCCGCCGACCTTCTGCCACGCGCCCTGCAGGTAGACGTCGGTGCGCTTCGACAGGCTGTAGTCGGCCATCACGCCGACCGTGTGGTACTTCGGCTTGAACGAGCCGGCCGCGGCATCGAACTTGCCGTCCGTGTACACGTACTGCGCGCCGAGATAGAAATCGGGCGTGAGCTGGTACTTGCCGTTGATCTCGATGTTCTGGAACTTCGTCGCGGTCAGCCCGAGGCCGGCGAACGTCGAGGCCGGCAGGTAGACGGTCGACACCGGGTTCTTCACGTCCGTCTTCGTGTAGACGACGCCGACCGTGGCCGGGCCGAACGTGTAGTTGACGCCGCCGCCGAAGATGCGCAGGCGGTCGGCGACGAAGTTCGCGTCGTCGGCCGCGATCGCGCCCGCGTTGCCGATGCCCGGGTTGTTCGCCTGCAGGAACGCGGCCGCGACCTGCAGCCCGGCCAGCGAATACTGCGCGCCGATGCTGTACTGGCGGTTGTTCGAGAAGCCCGTGCTGTTGCTGAAGCTGTACGTGCCGCCGAACGTCAGGCCGTTCCAGTCGGGGCTCGCGTACTTGACCGTGTTGTTGACGCGGAACGAGTTGTCCGTGTTGTCGTTGTCGAACGGGTGCGAGAACAGCGTGCCGCCCCAGTTGCCGCTTGCAGTCAGCGGTGCGAGATAGTCGACGACGGAATCGTACTGGCGGCCGAAGGTCAGCGTGCCGAAGCGCGACTCGCTCAGCCCGACGAACGCCTGTCGGCCGAACATGCGGCCGCCCTGGCCGAGCCGGCCGTTGTTCACGTCAAAACCGTTTTCCAGCGTGAAGATCGCCTTGAGCCCGCCGCCGAGATCCTCGCTGCCCTTCAGGCCCCAGCGGCTGCCCTGCGCAAAACCGCTCGCGAGCTGGTAATTCGTCTTTCCGACCCCATTGACGTTCACGTTGTTCGTGTAATTGATGCCCTCGTCGATCAGGCCGTACAACGTCACGCTATTCTGGGCAAACGCCGGCGCGGCGAAAGCGGCGAGCGCGGCGGCAAAAATGACGTGCTTCTTCATGACGGATCTCCGGAGCCGGGGGCCGGGCAGGCAAGCGCCCGGCGAATTGTTTGGTCTGTTGTATGTGTGGCCCGCAGGGCGGACGACGCGGTGTGCGGCCGCGTGCAGACAAAATGGTGTCACGTCGCAAACCGTCCGTCCATCGGGGTAAGGAAACCGCGCGCAAAGCGTTGCGCTCTCCCAACTGCCCCGTTACGCAGACAGCCTGACCGGGCTTATCGGCAGCGGCGGGCGGGCTCGCTATCCGCGTAAACCCGGTACGCGTCGCATCGGTGGCACAATGCGCATCCGTTCGCCATTTCTTCACGAAGTCATGCTTCACCCCGATTCATGCGCGGCGTGTGCCCGCCGCGCACGCGGTCCGCGCCGGGAGGCGCTCCGATGACCGCGCCTGCCCGGGCCGGCCGCTACGCCGAGCTCGATTTCTTCCGCGGCCTCGTGCTGCTCGTCATCGTCGTCGACCATATCGGCGGCAGCATCCTGTCGCGCGTGACGCTGCACGCGTACGCGCTGTGCGACGCGGCCGAAGTATTCGTGTTCCTCGGCGGCTTCGCGACCGCGATCGCGTACAACTCGCTCGCCGAGCGGCACGACGAGGCCGCCGCGCGCCAGCGCTTCATCCGGCGCGCATTCGAGATCTACCGCGCGTTCCTCGTGACGGCCGGCCTGATGCTGCTGATCACGGCCGCGCTGAACGCGTTCGCGATCGACGGCCCGAACATGCCGACCAACGATCTCGACGGCCTGCTCCACAAGCCGCTCGCCGCGCTGCGCGACATCCTGCTGTTCCGCCGCCAGCCGTACCTCGCGTCGGTGTTGCCGATGTATGCGTTCTTCGCGTTGCTCGTCCCGCTTGCGCTGCCGCTCGCGCGCACGCAGCCGTGGCTGATGCTCGCGTTCAGCGGATCGCTGTGGGTCGCGGCGCCGCACGTCGCGCGCTTTTTGCCGACCGTCGAAGGCGCGCCGTGGGACTTCAATCCGTTCGCGTGGCAGTTCCTGTTCGTGCTCGGCGTGATCGCGCGCTGCCAGCCTGTCTACCAGACGCTCGCGCCCAAACCGCAGGGCTGGCTGCTGACGGCCGTCTCGCTCGCGATCGTCGCAGCCGGCGCGTACTACCGGCTGCGCATCGAGCCGTTCCCGACCGATCCGTCGATCAAGCAGAACCTCGGCGCGCTGCGGCTCGTGAACTTCCTCGCGATCGCGTGGCTCGCGGCCAAGCTCGTGCACCTCGGCTGGATGAAGAAGGTCGCGCACGCGATGCCGTGGATCGGCACGATCGGCCGGCAGGGGCTGCTGTGCTTCGTCGCGGGCACCGGCATCTCGCTCGCGGTCGATTCGCTGCTTTACCAGGCGACCGAAGGCTATCTCGACGTGCGGCTCGGCCTGACCGCCGATGCCGTCGCGATAGGCCTGCTGTATCTCGTCGCCAAACTCTACGGGCCGCTCGTTGCGCGGCTGCCGTTCCGTTCGCGGCGATGACGCGCCGCGCCGTCATGCGCCGCTGCTACGATAGCCGGCGCCTCTCCTGAAACGCTTCGCCATGCGCCGACTCGCCCTTCCGTTCGCCGTCGCCCTGATCGCCGGCTCCATCGTCACCGCCCGCGCCACACCGCCCGCGGCGACGCTATCGCCCGCGCCGCCGCCGTTGGCCGCGCAAGCCGCCCAGGCCGCGCCGGTCACGCCGGCCGCCCAGGAGCCGCCGGTCAATCCGGGCAGCAGCGTCGTGCTGCGCTCGTTCCGGTCGGCGTCGCTGAAGCGCGACTGGTCGTACACGGTCTACCTGCCGCCCGGCTATAACCCGGAAGGCGCGCGCTACCCGGTGATGTACCTGCTGCACGGCAATGCCGGCAACGCGAACGACTGGATCACGCAGGGCCGGCTGCAGGCCACCACCGACACGCTGATCGAGCGCCGCGAGATTCCGCCCGTCGTGATCGTGATGCCGCAGGGCGGCACCGACTGGTACGTCGACCGCAAGGAGAAGATGCAGAGCGCGTTCCTCAACGACCTGCTGCCCGAAGTCGAAACGCACTTCGCGGTGTCGAACCAGCGCGCGGGCCGCGCGATCGGCGGCGTGTCGATGGGCGGTTTCGGCGCGCTGCGTTTCTCGCTGCTCGAACCCGGCCTGTTCTGCGGCGCGATGCTGCTGAGCCCCGCGATCTATGCGAACGAGCCGCCGCTCAACTCCGCCGCGCGCTATGTCGGCGTGTTCGGCGACCGGCAGTTCGACTCGCGCGTGTGGCACGAGCTCAACTACCCGGCGCTGCTGCGCGGCTATTTCGCGCGTAGCTGGCGCGTGCCGATGTTCATCGCGGCCGGCGACGACGACCTGACGATCCAGGCCGAATCGAGCGTGCTGTACACGCAGCTGCGCCGTGCGCAGAACCCGGCCGAGTTGCGCATCGTCGATGGCGGGCATACGTGGGACGTGTGGCGCGGGTTGCTCGGGCAGGGGTTGAAGTACGCGCTCGAGTGCGTGAAGTGACGGCGGGCGGGCGTTGCCCCGCCCGTTTTCGTCAAGGCGGCCGATGCCCGGCCCGTCGTCCGTCGACAGGAGCGATGCGCTGCGCGCGACCCGCGCGCTTCGGGCTCACAGCCACGTACCGCCCTGCCGCTCGCTCGGCTCCTCGGCGAGCGCATCGAAATCGTGAATCCAGTCCAGGTGATGCAGCACGCCGTCGCGTTCGGCCAGACGCGCGTTGCGCGCCTGCGCGGCCGGCCCGTCGGGCAGGTGCAGCACGTCGGCTGCGGAAATCGACGCGTACTGCACCTTGCGCGTACGGCCGCGACGCAGGCGCTCGTATGCTTCCTGCGCTTCGCGCCAGTTGCCCGGGCCGGCCTTCGCCAGTTGCGCCGCCAATACCACCGCATCCTCGATCGATTGATTCGCGCCCTGCCCGTGATGCGGCACGAGCGCATGCGCGGCATCGCCGATCAGCGTCACGCGCCCGCGGCTCCAGCGGCCGAGCGGCGGCCGATGGAACAGCCCCCAGCGCTGGCTGATCGGCACGGCGGTGATCATCTGCAGCACCGCCGGATGCCAATCCCTGAACACGCGCAGTTGCTCGCCCTCTTCCGCCGGCATGACCCAGTCGCGCGACGGCCAAGGCGACGGATGACGCTCGACCAGCAGGAAATTCTGGTCGCCGTTGTCGCCGATCGGATAGTGCAGCAGATGCCCGTGCGGCCCGACCCAGAACTGGATCGTGTCGGGATCGGGCAGCAGGTCCATGCGCTCGGCCGGCACCACGCCGCGAAAGCCCGAGCAGCCTGAATACAGCACGTCGTCGTAACCGAGCATCCAGCGCCGCGTGATCGAGCGCGCGCCGTCCGCGCCGATCACGAGATCGGCTTCGACGCGCTCACCGTTGTCGAACGTGAGCGTGACGCGATCGGCGTGCTGCGCCAGATCGACCAGCCGATGGCCGAGATGGATGCAGTCGAGACCGACTGCCTTCGACAGCACCGCCTGCAGATCGGCGCGATGCACGCCCCAGTAAGCGCCGCCGAATTGCCGGCGATAGTCGGGTTCGCCGCGATGATGGCCGATCACCGCGCCGCTGCGCCCGTCGCGATAGACGAGGCCCGGGATGTCCGCGCACACCGCGTCGAAGGCCGCGCGCAAGCCCATGCGTTCGTAGAAGCGCGTCGCATTGGCCGACAGCGCGACGGCCGCGCCGACTTCGCGCAATTCGTCGGTCTGCTCGTAGAGCTGCGCGTCGATGCCGTGCTCGCGCAGCGCGAGCGCGAGTGTCAGGCCGCCGATGCCGGCGCCGACGATCGCAATCTTCAGGTTCGTCTGCATGATGAAGGTGTCTCCGATATTCAGATGTGGGGTCTGCGGGCTGCGCAGCGGTCATGTCGAATGCATGCGCCGTATCGGTAGTTTCAGGAGTGGACATTCATCCCGCAATAAAATGAAATGAATCTGCCTCATCACTGGATGCAATGAGCCGGGCAACGCGAAACCCATGGAACTGAGCGAGATCGACCTGAACCTGCTGCTGCTTTTCCAGCGGCTGATGCAGGAGCGGCGCGTGTCGAGCGTCGCCGAACAGATGAACATGAGCCAGCCGGGCGTCAGCAATGCGCTCGCGAAGCTGCGCCGCCGGCTCGGCGATCCGCTGTTCGTGCGCGGGCCGGGCGGCGTGGTGCCGACGCCGTTCGCGCTGCGGCTGGCGGAACCCGTGTCGCACGCGCTCGCGACGCTGCATGCCGCGCTGAATCCCGAGACGGGTTTCGATCCGCTGCGCGCCACGCGCACGCTGACGATCGGCATGACCGATATCGGCGAAGTCGTGTTCCTGCCCGCGCTGATCGAACACCTGTCGCAAGCGGCGCCGGGCATCGCGCTCAATACCGTCCGCAACACGAGCGTCAACCTGAGCGACGAGATGGCCGACGGCCGCGTCGATCTCGCGATCGGCCTGCTGCCGCAACTCAAGGGCGGGTTCTATCAACGCCGGCTGTTCGATCAGCGTTATGTGTGCCTGTTCCGGCACGGGCATCCGCTCGAAGATGCGCCGTTGACGGTCGATGCGTGGCGCGACGCCGAGCATCTGGTCGTGGTGTCGGCCGACACGGGCCACGGGCAGGTGGATGACTGGCTGAAGCGGCGCCGCGTGAAGCGCCACGTGCGGCTGACGGTGCCGCATTTCATGAGCGTGGGCTACATCCTGCAGCGCACCGACCTGATCGCGACCGTGCCGGAGCATCTCGCGCTGCAACTCGCCGCGCCGTTTTCGCTCGGCTGGCGCGCGTTGCCTGTCACATTGCCCGGTGCGCCGATTCACATGCTCTGGCACACACGGGTCAATCAGGACGAAGGGAACCGGTGGCTGCGCGGCGTGGTGGTCGACCTGTTCGCGGAGACGGGTGCGCGGGCGCGCAACGCTGCGCCCGGGCGGAAGACATAGTCGCGGTTATCGCTTGACCGGGTGGACGGTACGATGTCGCCTGAACTTGCGCCGGGCACATTTCGAATGCATTGACCGGGTGGCGAAGACATCGATCGCCCCTCTTTCCCAATTCAACCAGCAGGAAATCAAGCCATGTCTGTCACGAAGAAATTCGCAGCCGTCACGGGCGCCGGATCCGGCATCGGTCGTGCGGCGGCCATCGCGCTCGCCCAGGCGGGATTCACCGTCGCACTGCTCGGACGCAACGAAGAATCGTTGCGCGAAACGCAGGAAGCGATCCGCGGCGCCGGCGGCGCCGCGCACGTATTTCCCACCGACGTCACCGACGAAGCGTCGGTCGACCACGCGTTTTCGCAAATCGCGCAGCAGTTCGGCCGGCTCGACGTCCTGTTCAACAATGCCGGACGCAACGCCCCGCCCGTTTCACTCGGCGAATACGAATTCGACGTGTGGAACGGCGTCGTCGCGACGAACCTGACCGGCGTCTTTCTGTGCGCGCGGGCCGCGTGGCGCCTGATGAAAGCGCAAACGCCGCAGGGTGGCCGGATCATCAACAACGGCTCGATCTCGGCGCACGCGCCGCGCCCCGATACGATCGCGTACACGGCCACCAAGCATGCGGTGACGGGCATCACCAAGTCGCTGGCGCTGGACGGCCGTGCGTACAACATCGCCTGCGGCCAGATCGACATCGGCAATGCAGCGACATCGCTCACGGAGCGGATGACGCAAGGGGTTCCGCAGGCGGATGGCAGCCTGGCGCCCGAGGCGCGCATGGACGTCACGCATGTCGCGAACGCGGTCGTCCAGATGGCGAATCTGCCGCTGGACACGAACATCCTGAACATGACGATCATGGCGACCGCGATGCCTTTCGTGGGCCGCGGATAAACGCAGGCGGCGCGGCAGACGGGCCCGGCGCTACCGGCGTATCCGTCGATGCGGGCAGCGCCCCGGCCATGCCTCGTCAACTTGCCTTGGCTTTCTTGCCTGCGGACGGCGGCTTGCGTATCACGAACTGACGGCGGTCCTTGCCCCTGATCCAGAGCGGCGCGTTGCCGCGCCCGCTCCACTCCTTCCCGCTTGCCGGGTCGCGATACCGCGCCGGCAGTGCTTTCACGATGTACGCACCTCGGCGGCCGTTTCGGCCGACCAGGTCGCGATGCTTGATCGCATAGGTGTCCATCAGCGCGTGAACCTCCGCGATCGCATCGATGCGTTCACGTGCGCGTGCGCGCTCGATTTCCTCGTCCAGTTCGACCAGCTCGGCAACGAGCTGCGCATAAGTCTTGCTCACGCTCATCTTCTGCTTCCTGTCCCGCATCCGCATGCGAATCGGCATGATTCGCATGACTAACAGACTGTTTTACAACGCCCCGAAACGACGGCATTCGCTTGACCGGCATGCGACGCACCGCTACGCGCCGGATCACGCGACGCGAAGAGACGGACAATCCGCGGAACGCCAACGCCCCGGCATTCACCCCGATGCCGCCTACAGACAGGCACGCCCCGCCGAAACGATCGTCCGCGCGGAACGAACCCCTCTGCGTTCATCCGGACGAACAATCACGCGCTGCGTTTCACATATCAAGTGATATGTGAAACGCGATCGTAATGGTATCTATCTCAAATATCAACTGATATCCTTCCTGCCATGAATACGGCGCCCCTTCCCCCGCGGCTGAGCCGCGAAGAAAGTCGACTGCAGACCCGTGCGCATTTGCTCGCCGCGGCGAAGCGGCTGTTTGTCGACCGCGGCTTCGGCGCCACGTCGCTCAGGGATATCGCGGCCGAGGCCGGCTACACCCAGGGCGCGTTCTATTCGAATTTCGCGAGCAAGGAAGAACTGTTCGTGGAGTTGATGCGGGAGCGTTCGAAGACGCAAGTGGCCGACATCGCCCGGGCGTTGAGCGACCCGTCCGCGACCGGGGACGACATATTGAATGCGCTGGAAGTCTGGTCGCGGACAGTCGATGCCGAACCCGAGTGGTCGGTGCTTGGCGTCGAGTTCAAGCTTCAGGGGCGTCGCAACCCGGCGTTTGCAGCGGCGTCGCAGGCGTTACTCGACGGCCACCGCGATGGCCTCGCCTACTGCATCGAACAGATTTTCGCGAGGATGAAGAAGGTGCCGCCCGAATCGCCGGCCGTCCTGGCCGTGTCGTTCATGGGGCTCTCGCAAGGGCTGTCGCTGCAGCAGTCGATCCTGTCCGAGGTGCCGATCGGGCACATGATCATGGTGTTCCTGCGCAGCTTGCTGGCGTCGGCGGCGCCGGTGCGCTGATTCGGGATGCGCGGACGATAACGGAGAAAGCCGGCTCCGCGATGGAGCCGGTTCGCGCGCGTCGACGTGAATTTATCGCGCGCTGCTTATAAGACAGCCGTCAAACATCCGGATCCGGAATCCGCGCCGACTGGATCACGACCAGCGTATCGCCCTTCTCGATCCGGCACGGCGGGTCTTCATAAAACGACTGGATCTTCCCGCACCGATCGAGCCCGACCACGATCGCGCCCGGCACGACATTGGTCATGCAGCCGATCTCGTGCGGCAATGCCTCGCGCTCCAGCAGCGTCGCGCGCCCGCGCGTCGACAGCATGTCGTTCACGAACGGCACGATATAGCGGCTTTGCACCGCATCCGCGAGCAGCAACGCGCCGATCTTCGTCGACGACACGATCACGTCCGCGCCGGCCTGCCGCAGTTGCCGCTGGTACAGGTTCTCCTGGATCCGCACGACGATCTTCGTATCGGGCGCGATGCTGCGCACCGACAGCGTCAGCAGGATCGCGGTCGGATCGTCGGTCACCGAGATGATCACGGCCTTCGCCGCGCGCACCTGCGCCTGCTGCAGCAGGTCCTCGTGCGCGGGATCGCCGAGCAGCCCCGTCACGCCGAGCGACGTCGCGGCCTCGAGCGCCTGCTGCTGCGAATCGATCACGATGATCGTCGCGGCATCGACACCGCTCTCGAGGAGTTCGCGCACGGCGATCGACCCCGACAGGCCGTAACCGCACACGACGATGTGATCGGACAAGTGCTTTTGCAGACGTTTCATGCGGAATTCCTCGATGACGCGCTGGATCACGAACTGATACGCCGTGCCCAGGAAAATGAACCAGATGACGATGCGGATCGGCACGATGAAGAACGCATCGATCAGGCGGGCACGCGCGGTCACGGGCACGATGTCGCCGTAGCCGACCGTCGCAACGGTGACCATCGTGAAGTACACGAGATCGGCGACGGTCATCGGCGTGCTCTTGGTCGAATCGCGCAGGCCGTCGCGATCGAGATACAGCACGAGGAACGCGAGCACGCACAACAGCACGACCGCACCGACCCGGAACAGCAGCGTGCGCCGCGGCGACGTCGCGGGACGCGTGAACAACATGCGCGCACGCGGCGCCTGCCACGGGTTGCCGGCGCGACGCAGGCGTGAGCGCAACGAGCGGCGCTGGGCGGAGGGCGAGGCCAACGGGGAATCTCCTGAAGGATGCGGGCTCGATTCTACGACGGGACGACGGTGATCCGGCCCGACGTCATCGCATCGATTCGTCCGCTACAGCATGCTGCGCGGCCGCACCATCGTCCCGTCGACGAAACGCTGCGCACGAAACGCCGACAGGTCGAGCGACGGCGCCCCCGTGTCGATCCATTCGGCGAGCAGCCGGCCGACGATCGGCCCCATCGCGAAACCGTGACCGCAGAACCCCGTCGCGATCGCGAGCCCCGCCGGCGTGCCCGGCGCATCGATCACCGGAATGCCGTCGGGCAGCACGTCGATCAGGCCGGCCCATGCCTCGACGATCTGCGCGTCCTTCAGCGCGGGGAAGATCGCCTTGAGCTTCGCGAGCGCGCGCGGCGCGTGCGCGCGATTCGGCTGCGGCTGCGGATCGCGCGGCTCGATCGGCCCGGCCGCGCCGTTGATGCGCGCGAACGCATCGCGCCATGCAGCCGAATTCACGTGCAGCCGGAATTTGTCACGCTGCGACCAGAACTCCGGCCAGAACAGACTCAACCCGCGCAGGTGGCCAAGCGTCAGGTCGACGTCGACCTGCATGTCGTCGGCGAGATTGATCGCGCCGTTCTCGCGCTGCCGGATGCCGAGGCCGTGCCCCCAGAGCGTCGACGCCGACACCGGAGGCACCACGTTGGTGCGCATGCAGGTGCCGCGCACGGCCTGCTGCGGCAGCCGGATGCCGACGCCGTCGAGCAACCGGAAACTGGTCGCGCCGGCCGCGCAGATCACGCGCCGCGTGCGGATCGTGCCGCGCTCGGTCGCGACGCCGACGACCGCGCCGCCGGCCGTCTCGATCGCCGTCACGCCGCAGCCTTCGAAGAAGCGCACACCGGCCTCGGTTGCGCGCGCGGCGAACGCCGCGGCCACGCGGCGCGGCTCGGCCTGCCCGTCGGTCGCGGTGTACAGCCCGCCGAGCGTGCGCGCCTGCGGCGAAAGACCGCTGACGCGCTCGTCGATCTGCGCGCGCGTCAGCGTGCGCGTATCGAGCCCGTGCTCGCGCGCGACGGAGAGCCACGCGTTGAACGACGCCCAGTCCGTTTCGTTGTCCGCAATATAGAGGCAGCCGCCCTGCCGCCATTCGAGATCGAAACCGAGGGTTTCCTCTAACTGCTCCCAGATCCGCATGCCGGCCATCATCAGCGGCACCTCGGCAGCTTCGCGCCCCTGCTGCCGCACGAAGCCCCACGCGCGTGTCGACTGCTGTCCGGCGATGCGCGACTTGTCGAGCACGACGGCCTTCAGGCCACGCAAACCCAGGTAGTACGCGGCCGCGCAGCCCATGATGCCGGCGCCGGCGATCACGACGTCGGCCTCGGCCGGCAGCGCCGTTTCGACGCGGGTCAATGCATCGTGCAGCGGATAGGTTGTCGTCATTGCTTCCTGTCAGGCGTTAATACATTCGGAATACGGGCTGTTGCGGTAACGTCGTGACACACCTTTCACACAAACGCACCTTTCGCGACACTGAATGACGACCATTTTGCGGTAAAGTTATCTTTTCCGCGCGTGGCCGGTCGGCTCGCCACTGGACGTCATGAAGACTGTCCGTCGAGACTGCCGCAAGGCGTCATTCTGAACGTCACGATCCGTTCCCGTAGCATGACCATTGAAGCAATCACCACGGATTCCCTCGCGGTTGCCGAGCGCGTGCGCGAGCTGATGACCCGCAACGGCATCGGCAAGCGCCAGCAGACCACCGAGCTGTGCCGCATCCTCGACCTGAGTTTCTCTCAAGGCCACCGCAAACTGCGCGGCAGCAGCCCCTGGACGCTCGCGCAAATCAAGAAAGTCGCCGAAGCGTACGGCGAACCCGCCGCGCAACTGTTCGGCGCGCAAACGCTCGACCCCGGCATGGTCGGCGCCTATTCGCAGGAGGCCGTACTTTACGCGGGCGTCGCCGAGATTCCGTGCACCGCATGGATCGGCGCGCCGCTCGAAGCCGGCGCGCGCCCCGAGTTCGTCGCGTACGAACAGAACGGCCGCTGGCGCGTGCTGCGCCACACGGGCGTGCTGTACCAGAACGCGTATGACGTGCACAAGATCGAAATCTATCCGCGCCGCGCGGAGAGCGACAAGCTCGTCGTCGCCGTGATCGATCCCGATCGCGTCAGCGCGACCGAGCTGTGCCGCTATCTCGAACGGCAGGGTTTTGCGACGGCCGCGTTCGACGGCCTCGCGCCGTTCGTCGACGCGCTGCAGGGCCAGGCCTTCGATGCGGTGCTGACCGAATGGCTGTTCGACGACAGCACGGCCGCGACCGCGATCAAGGCCGTGCGCACGTCCGACAACCCGGGCGCACCGATTTTCGTGCTGACGGGCGACCTGCTCACCGGCCGCGCGAGCGAAGCCGACATCAGCGAAGTGATCCGCGCGTTCGACGTCGTCTGCTACGAAAAACCCGCACGCATGGCAATCCTCAGCGCCGATCTCGCGAAACGGCTCGCGCGCGGGTAATTTCCGCCGCGCCGCGCCTCTTCCGGACGGCCGACGTCCGCGGCACGGCGGCCGTGAACAGGTTCCTCAGTACAATAGCCGCACCTGTTCACGCCTACGCCGCCCGACTCCATGGCCCGCCTCATTCCCGACGACTGGAAAAGCCTCGCCGCGACCGGCGCGGCCGAACGCGAGCGCGAAACGCTCGCCGCGCTCGAACGCGCGCTGCCGGACAGCTACACCGTGTATCACGGCGTGCACTGGACGCGCGCCGAACAAGGCTTCTCGGTGTTCGGTGAAGCCGCGTTCGTCGTCGTGAGCCCGGCCGGCCGCGTGCTGCTGATCGAGCAAAAGGCCGGCTTCCTGCGCGAAACGCCGAAGGGGCTCGTGAAGGTCTACCTGCAGACCGAGCGCAACGTCGCGATCCAGCTCGCGCGCACGCAGGAAACGCTGCACCGGCGCCTGACGGCCGCGCTCGGCGCGGGCGTCTACGGCGTCGAGGCGCTGCTGTACTGCCCCGACTACTCGATCCGCCAGGCGTCGATCGCCGGCGTCGCGGCCGACCGGATCGTCGACGCGTCGCGCAAGGCGCAGCTCGCGCAGGTGATCCTGCAGATCCTGCCCGAGGACGACGAACGTCTCCCGAACGCGCCGAAGCTCCACCATTTCCTCGCGGACGAACTCGCACTCACGCCCGACACGAGCGCACTCGTCGGGCAGGCCGGCACGCTCGTCACGCGGCTGTCGGGCGGCCTCGCCGCGTGGGCGCGCCAGCTCGAATTCGCGCCGTTCCGGCTGCGCGTCACCGGCACGGCCGGCTCGGGCAAGACGCAGCTCGCGGTGCAGGCGATGCGCGATGCCGTCGCGGCCGGCAAGCGCGTGCTCTACGTGTGCTTCAACCGGCCGCTCGCCGACTACATCGCGCGCATCGCGCCGCCCGGCGCGAAGATCGCGAACTACCACCAGTTGTGCGACTGGGTCGCGCGCGACGGCGGCTATACACCCGATTTCCAGGTACCCGGCGAATTCGAGCGGCTCGAAGCGCGCTTCGCACAAGCGCCGATCCCCGAACGCTGGCGCTTCGACGTGCTGATCGTCGACGAAGGGCAGGATTTCCATGCGCCGTGGGCGGCCGCACTGGAGCGTTTGCTGGCACCGGACGGCGCGTGGTGGTGGCTCGAAGATCCGCTGCAGAACCTGTACATGCGCGAGCCCGTCGCACTGCGCGGCTGGGTCACGCTGAAGGCGCTGACGAACTACCGCAGCCCGCGCGACCTGCTCGAATTCGTGCGCGACGTCGTCGGGCGCGTCGAGCCGCTCGCGGCCGAACTGCGCTCGGGCAGCCCGTTCGACGGGTCCGATCCGTCGGTGTCGGCATACGGAGAAGAAGGCATGTCGGGCGACGCACTGGCGGAAGCCTGCATCGACGCGACCAAACGCGCGATCACGCACGCGCTGTCGCTCGGCTTCCGCAAGCAGGACATCGCGGTGCTGTCGTATCGCGGCCGCGAAGGCTCGGTGCTCGCGCCGCTCGACCAGCTCGGCCCGCACCAGATCAAGAGCTTCACCGGCAAGTACGACCTGTTCGGCAACCCCGAATATCGCGAAGGCGACGTGCTGCTCGATTCGATCTACCGCTTCAAGGGCCAGTCGGCGCCGTGCGTGATCCTCACCGAAGTCGACTTCGATACGCTCGACGCGCGTGCTGCGCGCAAGCTGTTCGTCGGCGCGACGCGCGCGACGATGAAACTGCTGATCGTCGCGTCGGCGCGCGCGGCCGCGCAACTCGCGGCTGTTTGATAAGGCTCCACGGCCCGTTCGACACGGCGACCAGCTCCGTCGTGATACTCGTCGACACAATCGGGCACATTTCTTTCTGCCCCGCGCCCTGAACTACCCGCCTTTCGAGCGGTTCCTGCAACACGTTATGGTGTATCCACTTGCTGCCTGTCGTTACGATGCCAAGCCATTCCGTATGGCATTCGAAAGGTATCGATCGATGGCTGCAGTCAATATCGCTTTAGGTTTCGGCAGGCAGGCCACCTTGAGCATTCCCGTTTCTCCGAACGCGTTGACGTTCCAGCAGAGACGAGATGCGGACGAGTTCTTGCGGGCTTGGCCGACCGCACGCGTCGGGAATGAAACCTATAGAGCGCTGGACTATATTCGGCGGCTTGGGCTTCACGCGTCGTATAGCGCGGCTGGCGCGGCCGCCGGCGATGCTGTTGCAGTGCTTTGCTCGGCCATACGAAGCGGGGGCGTTTCCGTTTCGATCGAGCGAACAGCTACGCAATCCGGCGGGAGCGGCGGAACCAGCAAGCCGGCCGCCCGAAAGGCCATGGCGGCCGGACCATCGTTCATGCCGTTCTCCGATCTGGAAAGCGTCAAACCGGTCGGCATGCCGCCTTCACCTTGCGAAACGACCGCCGCTCGCAGTTGGGTCACGCCGAACGACGTGAGCGCGGATGAACTCCTCAACTATCTGCAAGGCGTTGTGGGTCGCTTGAGGTCTGAAGGAGCAGCCACGCAGGCTGGCGATAGCTTCACCTCCAAGCTACTCGGCGACGCGCAGCCGTTCGAGTATTCGGAAGCGTCGCCGAGCGACGGCATTTTTGAGATTGCAAAAACACCGAACACCGGAAAACCTGGAACCTGGTACACGAATCCAGGCAGCGGACAGATGCGCTTGTACGGCGACGGTGGGCGACCAGCAGTCGACATCGATTTCGACCACGATCACGGCCAAGGTATTCCTCACGCGCATAACTGGGCGATTGACCCACTTCGCGGAAAATTACGCCGAGGGCCGGGCGTACCAATATCTATTCTTCCTTAAAATATGAGCCGGAATTTCATTTATGGAAAACGTGAATCACCAAAACCTCATTGGGTTCGAGAACATGCCGACCTTCCATGACGCCGAACTCGTCATGATCGACCATCGTCCGACCGATCAGGAATTGCGGCTTCGGTTCCGTCGAATCGACGGTGGAGTCGGCACCTTTCGCTTCACCGGTGTCATTTCCCAGCGAGTGATCGATTTTGCGGAACAGAACGTTGTGTCACGCCTTCTGATATCCGCTGCATACCCATTTTCGGCGGCGGAGGTAGGCCAGTGGCTGAAGTGGATGGACAGCCGAGAGGATTTCGAAGCGGCGAGCGTCGACGAGTCCCTGCTCAATCGGTATCTGGCCGATTTCGACGCAGATCGAAAGGCATTGTTCGTACTCGAGCCGTCATGCGGCGCAGAAGTCGCTGTGCTGTGCGAGGCGATCTGGTTCAGCCTGGACCCCGACGCTTGAACATCCGACGGCGTGAAGTGGCAGCGAAACACTTGGGTGATCACGCCGAGTCGCTTGCCAATATCGGACCAGGAAACAGCCATTCTGGCCATGACTGCACATCCGCTATTCGACCTGCTCGACCGGTTCGATACCGCGAAAATTTACTATACCTTGAGCCGCAATCGATCCGATAGCGTGCTGGTCTCGATCACCGTTGTCGGCATGCGCGTCGACGTGGACGTGTTTCGTGACGGGCACATCGAGGTGTGTACGTTCACGGGATCAGAGGAGCCGTCGGATGCCGCCGATCTGCTCGACCAAATCATTCGCGAGAACACGGACTGACCCGTGAGGCGGGTCGCGCCAACCGACAAACCCGCCACCATTCGCCACGCGCCCACTCACGCCACCCGGAACGCCCCCACCGCGCGACGCAGCCCGTCCGCCTGCTCTTCCAGCGACGCGGCAGCCGCTGCAGCTTGCTCGACGAGCGCCGCATTCTGCTGCGACACCTGGTCCATCTGCGACACCGCGCGGTTCACCTGCTCGATCCCGTCGCGCTGCTCGTTCGACGCAGCCGCGATCTCGGTCATGATGCCCGTCACGCGCCCGATCGCCTGCTGGATGTCCTGCATCGTCGTGCCGGCAACGCCGACGAGCCGCGAGCCGTTCGCGACGCGCTCGACCGATTCGCCGATCAGTGTGCGGATCTCCTTCGCCGCGGACGCCGAGCGTTGCGCGAGCGTACGCACCTCGCCCGCGACCACCGCGAAGCCGCGGCCCTGCTCGCCGGCGCGCGCGGCCTCGACCGCCGCGTTCAGCGCGAGGATGTTGGTCTGGAACGCGATGCCTTCGATCGTGCCGATGATGTCCGCAACCTTCTGCGAGCTCTGGTCGATCTCGTTCATCGTGCCGATCACCTCGCCGACCACCGTCGCGCCGCGCGTCGCAATCTCGCTCGCGCTGTCCGCACACGCCTGCGCCTCGAGCGCATGGTCGGCGTTCTGCTTCACGGTCGCGGTCAGTTGCTCCATGCTCGCGGCCGTCTCCTGCAGCGCGGACGCCTGTTCCTCGGTGCGCTGCGACAGATCGGTGTTGCCGGCCGCGATCTGGTGCGTCGCCGTCGAGATTGCTTCGGAGCCCTGGCTGACCTGGCGCACCGTGTCCGCGAGACTGCGCTGCATGCCCGTCACGCCCTTGACCAGTTCGGCCATCTCGTCGTGCGACGACCAGCGCACTTCCGACGTCAGGTCGCCGTCCGACAGGCGGCGGAAATGCGACAGCAGCCGGTTCACGGGCTGCGTGATCGCGTAATGCAGGCCGATCGCGCAGCCGAGGCACGCGGCCAGGCCGAACGCGATGCCCGCGATCGCGCCTGCGCGCATCCAGCCGTAATAGGTCTGCGCGGTGTCGTAGACATCCTTGCCGCGCGCCGCCTGATACGTATCGAGCGCATCGCTCGCCTGCGTGAGCGCGACCGACAGCGGCGGCGCGACCGACATCAGCAAGCGGTCGGCCTCGTCGCGCCGGCCGTCGCGGATCGCATCGATCAACGGCTTCAGCGCCTGCCCGATCAGCGCCTGGCGCGCGGCGTCGAGACGGCTCGCCAGCGGGCCTTCGTCGCCGTCGTGCGGCATCGCCGCGTAGCCGCGCCACGCGGCATCGGCCTTCGCGAGATAGCTCTCGGCCTTCTTGACGAGATCGGGCACTTCCGCCGCTTCCGGATGCAGCAGCGCGCGGTCGAGCGTCGTGCGCACGATCGTCAGGTTCAGGCTCGCCGCGGACAGCGCGGTCTTCGCAGCCAGTTGCTGCGTATAGGCCTCGTCGAGCGCGCGGTTCGAGCTCTGCATGCCGGCGAGGCCGATCAGCCCCGACACGACGAGCAGCGCGGCAACGAGGCCGAGCGTGGAGAAGATCCGCGTACGGATCGAGAAACGGGAAAACAGGGCGTTCAGGTTCATGACGGCACGTGAGCGATAAAAAGTGCCGCGGCAATCGGTCCGCAGCACTCTGGATTACGGTTTGCCTGCAGAAAACTTGAGTCCGGCCCTCTTTCTCCCTGATCCCGGTCAATTTTTCGCGCCGGCAATCTCCTGTTACGGCTGCAACATATTGAGGCTGGGCAGAAATTGACTAGTCAATCATTGGTCGTTATATTCCGAACCAATTCCCTGCCATGGCAGATATCTCGATGACCACCGACACCCTCCTTACTGCGCCTGCCGCCCAAACGGCCCGCCGCGACGCGCCGACCGGCCTGATCGTCGCCGCGCTGCTGCTCGTCATGCTGCTGTCCGCACTCGACCAGACGATCGTGTCGACCGCGCTGCCGACGATCGTCGGCGAGCTCGGCGGGCTCGACCAGTTGTCGTGGGTCGTCACCGCGTACCTGCTGTCGTCCACCGTCGTGCTGCCGCTGTACGGCAAGCTCGGCGACCTGTACGGCCGCAAGATCGTGCTGCAGGCCGCGATCGTGCTGTTCCTCGCCGGCTCCGCGCTGTGCGGCGTCGCGCAGGACATGACGCAGCTGATCGTGCTGCGCGCGCTGCAGGGGCTCGGCGGCGGCGGCCTGATGGTCGTCACGATGGCCGCGATCGGCGATCTGGTCCCGCCCGATCGCCGGGCGCGCTACCAGGGGATGTTCGGCGGCGTCTACGGCCTCGCGACGATCGTCGGCCCGCTGCTCGGCGGCTTCCTGGTCGAGCACCTGTCGTGGCGCTGGATCTTCACGATCAACCTGCCGCTCGGCGTTCTCGCGCTCGCGGTGATCGGCATCGCGTTCCGCCCGCACACCGCGCACGTGAAGCACCGGATCGACTACATGGGCGCCGCGTTCCTCGCGACCGCCCTCACCTGCGTGATCCTGTTCACGAGCGAAGGCGGCTCGCTGCTGCCGTGGACGTCGCCGCAACTGTGGATGACGCTCGTGCTCGGCGTCGTCGCGATCGGCGGCTTCATTTATGAAGAACGGCTCGCGGCCGAGCCGATCATCCCGCTCGAACTGTTCCGCCATCGCACGTTCGTGCTGGTCAGCCTGATCGGTTTCGTGGTCGGCACCGCGCTGTTCGGCTCGGTCACGTTCATTCCGCTCTATCTGCAGGTCGTGAAGGGCTCGACGCCATCGCAGGCCGGGATGCAGTTGCTGCCGATGATGGGCGGGATGCTCGCGATGTCGGCGATCAGCGGCCGGCTGATCTCGCGGCTCGGCTCATACCGGATGTTCCCGATCGCCGGCACGCTGATCGGCGGGATCGCGCTGGCGCTGCTGTCGACGCTGTCGCTCGATACGCCGCTGCATACGATGTACGCGTACATGGCGCTGCTCGGGATCGGCCTCGGGATGGTGATGCCCGTGCTCACGCTCGCGGTGCAGAACACGGTCGAGTTCCGGCACATGGGCGTCGCGACATCGGGCGCGACGCTGTTCCGCTCGATCGGGAGTTCGATCGGCGTCGCGGCGTTCGGCGCGCTGTTCTCGCACGGACTGCAGGCGCGAATGCTGCAGGCGCTGCCGGCCGGCACGGAGCTGCCGCCTGCGCTCGGCCCCGGCGCCGTGCACCAGTTGCCGGATGCCGTACGCGACGCGTACCTGCATGCGTTCGCGGGCTCGCTGCATGTCGTGTATCTCGCGGCGGCCGTCGTGGTTGCGATCGCGTTCGTGCTCGCGTGGTTCGTCGAGGATGCGCCGCTGCGCACGCACAACTGATCGGGATGCGAGCCGCGCCGTGACCGGCACCGGAAGCACGCCATGTCGCGGCCTTCAGGCCATCGCCCCGCATCGCGACCCATCCACGGCGGCCCGCCGTTACGGCACCAGCACGACCGCGCCCGTCGTCGCCCGCGACTCCAGCAGCCGGTGCGCATCGGCCGCCTGTTCGAGCGGCAGCCGCGCGCCGATCTCGACGTGCATTCCGCCGGCCAGCCGTTCGAGCGTCGCGCGTGCGGCTTCGCGATATCCGGCCACATCGCGCGCAATGAAACCGAGCACGCTCGGCCGCGCAAGCGCGATCGAGTGGGCCGGCCCCAGTTCGTCGAGATCGAACGTCTGCCGTGCGCCGATCGCGGCCACCTGCCCGATGCTCGCGACCATCCCGAACGGCCGGATCGCGCCGAGCGTACGCGTCAGCACGTCGCCGCCGATCCCGTCGATCGCGTAATCGACACCCGCGCCGCCGCCGAACGCACGCGCGGCCGCAACGAAATCCTCCTCGCGATAATCGACGACTTCCTCCGCGCCATGCGTGCGCACCAGCGCGGCTTTCGCGGCCGACCCGACCGTGCCGATCACCCGCGCGCCGAGCGCGCGCGCCCATTGCGTCGCCAGCAGCCCGACGCCGCCCGCCGCCGCATGCACGAGCACCGTGTCGCCGGCACCGACCTGCCGGACGCGATGCAGCAGCATGTAGACGGTGATCCCTTTCAGCAGCCCGGCGGCGGCCGCGTCGTCGCTCAGGCCGTCGGGTATCGGCAGCACGCGCCCCGCCGGCATCGTGCGCAGGCTCGCATAACTGCCGGTCGGCATGCCCGCATACGCGACGCGCTGGCCCGGCACGAGATCCGTCACGCCGGGCCCGACCGCGTCGATCACGCCGGCCGCCTCGACGCCGAGCGCGTCCGGCAGCGCGGGCAACGCGTGCGCGCCCGTCCTGAAATAGATGTCGACGAAATTCACGCCAACGGCGGTCTGGCGAATCCGCACCTCGCCGGCGCCGGGTGACGCGACGGGCGCATCGACGCGGCGCAGCACGCCGGCGTCGCCGTAGCGGTCGAGCCCGATCCGGATGGCGGTGGTTGTTTGGGTCATGACGTTCCTCGCAATCGAATGAAGTGACACGATCATCCCATCGTGCATAATCGATCGGAATTCCCGTTTTCCGCCCATCTACTGTGCAAAATTCGACCGATCCAGATCCCGTTCCTGCGTCCGCGCTGCCGATGAGCTGGGACGACATCCGCACCTTCCTCGCGGTGATGCGCGGCGGGAGCCTGTCGGCCGCCGCACGCGCGCTGCAGGTCCAGCATTCGACGGTCGCGCGGCGCATCGACGCGCTGGAGTCCGCGCTCGGCATCCGGCTGTTCGACCGGCTGCCGCGCGGCTGGCCGCCGACCGACGAAGGGCTGCACCTCGCCGAGCACGCCGCCCGCCTCGAAACCGATGCACATGCGTTCGCGCGCGCCGCGCAGGGCGCGGCAGCGCTCGACGGCGTCGTGCGCGTGTCGGCGTCGCCGGTGTTCGCCAGCCATTTCCTCGCGCCGCGCCTTGCCCGCGCACAGCGCGCATGGCCGGCGCTGCGGATCGACCTGATGGGCGAGATGCATGCGGCGAACCTGTACGCACGCGAAGCCGATCTCGCGGTGCGGCTGTCGCGACCGAGCGAGCCGGGGCTCGCCGCGCGCCGGCTCGGCACGATGCGCTTCGCGCTGTGCGCGTCGCCGGAATGGGCGGACGCGCCGCCCGACACCTGGCCGTTCGTCGGCTACGACGACGCGCTCGCGCAAACGCCACAGCAGCAATGGCTCGAACGCTTCGCGGCCGGGCGCCGTTTCGCGTTCGTCGCGAACGACCTCGCGGCGCTGCATCGCGCGTGCGTCGCCGGCGCGGGGGTCGCGCTGTTGCCGCGGTTTCTCGTCGACGATTCGCGCGCCGAGGCCGGTGCGGCACCCTCGTCCGCGCCCGCGCCGCTGGTCGAACTAACGTCCGCGCCGCGCTGCGACATCGAGCGCGAGATCTGGCTCGTCGTCCATCCGGATGTGCGTCGCTCGCCGCGCGTCCAGCGCGTCGCGGATGCGATCGCGGACGCGGTGCGCGCGGCGGACGGGCGGCTCTGACGGAGCATGCCCGTCGGAGCCCCTGCTCCGGGCCGGCCATGATCCCCGGCCGGTTGCGCCCCGCCGACGCGCCGCTCAGGACTGCCGGACAGGCGACGCCTGCCGTTCGCCGGCCGAAGCCGGAAGGCCGTGATGCGACGCCGAGCGCCGATGATCGATCAGGCCGACCGCGACGGCCGCCGCCAGCGCGGGCAGCCCGATCGCCATGAAGTTCTGTTCCAGCGGCAGATCGATGCCCACCAGCAAACCGATGACGATCGGCGCCAGGATCGCGCCGCTGCGGCCCACGCCCAGCGTCCAGCCGATGCCGGTCGAGCGGATCGCCATCGGATAGAACTGCCCCGCATATGCGCAGTTGACGATCTGCGTGCCGATCGTCGATGCGCCCGCGAGGCCGACCAGCACGAACAACAGCGCGGTCGGCATCTTGTAGCCGAGCAGCGTGATCGACACCGCGGCGAGCAGATACATCGACACGAGCACCGTCTTGATCGGAAAGCGATCGGCCAGCCAGCCGCCGCCGATCGCGCCGACCATCGCGCCGGCGTTCAGCACCAGCACGAAGGTCAACGCGGAGCCGAGGCTGTAGCCGGCGCTCGCCATCAGCCGGGTCAGCCACGAGCTGAGCGCATACACCATGAACAGGCACATGAAGCACGCGATCCAGAACATGACCGTACTGAATCCACGACCGTCGTCGAACAACTGGCGAACCGGCGCGCCGCCCGCCTTGTCCTCGCGCGGAACGACATAACAGTCGCCCGGTTGACGCCGGTATGCGGGATCGAGCCGGCGCGCGATACGCGCGAGCTCGTCGGTCCTGCCGCGCCGGATCAGGAACGGCAGCGATTCCGGCATCCATTTCACGAGCAGCGGAACGAGCAGCACCGGCGCACCCGCGGCGACGAACACGGACTGCCACCCGTACGCCGCGATCATCCCCTTGCCCATCACGGCCGCCAGCATGCCGCCGACCGAATAGCCGCTGAACATCAGCGTCACCAGCGTACTGCGCACGCGGCGCGGCGCGTACTCGGTCATATGGGCGATCACGTTCGGCATCACGCCGCCGATGCCGATGCCCGCCAGGAAGCGGGCAGCGCCGAACAGCGCGGGCGTCGGCGCCAGCCCGGCCGCCGCGGTAAAGACGCTGAACAGCGTCAGGCAGGCCGCGATGGCCCAGCGGCGCCCGATCCGCTCGGCAACGGTCCCAAACACGATGTTGCCGAACATCATGCCGAACAGCGCCGAGCTGACCATGAAACCGGCCTGCGCGGGGTTGACGCCCATCTCCTTCATGATCGCCGGCAGCGCGATGCCGGCCACTGCCAGGTCGTACCCGTCGAACACGATGATCAGCGCGCACCAGAACAGCACGACGCCGTGCAGCTTGCCCAGCCGCGCATCGTCGGAGAGCGCCTGCAGGTTGATTTGACGCATGGAGCTTCCTTCCTTTTTCCAGAGGGGATTCAGGCCGGGCGGTAGCCGTCGCATTACGCTCGTTCGAACTAATCCGATCGCTCAGCCTATCGATTTAGTAGTTGTACGAATCATCGTCGTGAGATGCGCCGCTGTCCGTCCGGCTGCCGGCGCAGTGTAGGAAGCCACAATGATTCCCACTATCCGGAATTTGCAGGCGGCTCGCGAATTTGATCCGCTTTTTCTCGTACCGCACCCCCCGCGCTATCCGATTTTTTCCCCGGTTGAGGCAGGACTATCCGATTCTTGCGAAACTTTCGACAAGCCTGACAAAGATCAATATCATCCTTTCAGGTTATCTCGCTCACAAGAGAAACCGATGTGGCACGACGCGCATCCGCGGCCAGCCGGATGCGCTGCGCGAAAAACGCCACACAGGAGACGCCCCATGCCCCTCACCCCGAATGCGGAAGTGCTGTCCGCGCTGTATCGGAATTGCGTGTTCCGATCCGGCTTGCGCACGGATGCGCACGAGCAGGTCTCGCTGGAACTGGCCGAGCATGCGCTGCGCTGGAAGCAGGGCGTACCCGACGCGGCGCTTTTCAAGGGGCAACTGAATCACCTGAGCGTCTACGCGCTGCAGTACGGCGCCGAAGTCGAGGTCGCCCCGCGCCCGTTCGACGGCTTTTCGCTCGTCCACACGTCGCTCGCGGGCGGCGCCGAAATCGAGTGCGACGGGCACGTGATGGGCGTGTCCGAAGGGCGCACCGCCGTGCTGGCGCCGACGTCGCGCGTCCGCCTCCGCTGGCGCTCCGGCACCCGGCAACTGATCGTCAAGGTGCCCGATTCGCTGATGCGCGCGGTCTGCGGCCGCCGGCCCGACGAAGCGACGCCCGGCCTCGCGCCGGGATTCCTGTTGCCGACGGCGCTTGCGTCGCAATGGGATCTGATCGCGCAGTCGCTGCTCAACGTGCTCGCCGTTGCCGACGACGGTGGCATCCGGGCCGAATGGCGCGACCACTTCGAACGAAGCCTCGCGCTGTTCCTGCTCGTGCATTGCCCGCCGTCGCCCGCCGCTGCGCATGCCGGCCCGGCGCCGCACGCGCGCGGCGCGCCGGCGCAAGCCGGATCGCGCGGCGGCATCCGGCAGATGGATGCGCTGCACGAATTCATCCACGCGCGGCTCTGCGCGCCGATCTCGCTCGAAGATCTCGCCAGGGCGGCCGGCGTCAGCCTGCGGACGCTGAACGTGCTGTGCCGGCGCTACCACGGCGCGACCCCGATGGAGCTGCTGCGCAACATCCGGCTGGACGCCGCGCGCGTGCAGTTGCTGACCGACCCGGTGGCCAGCATCACCGATACGGCGCTGACGTTCGGCTTCGGGCACCTCGGCCGCTTTTCCGCCTATTACTTCGCCCGCTTCGACGAGTTGCCGCGCGACACGCAGAAGAACCGTACGCCGAACTGAACGCCGCGGCGCTGCACGCGCGGCCGTCGCTTTACGCGTCACGCAATCGCCCGCATAGTAATGGTTTGCCCGCATCCCCGCCCTGCCGCCCCGTCACCATGTCCGCCACGCCAGCCGCCTGCATCGTCCGCGATGCGACCGACGCCGATCTCGCCGCCATCCACGCGATCTATGCACATCACGTCCGCCACGGCGTCGCGTCGTTCGAGGAAACGCCGCCCGACACCGCCGAGCTGCGCGCGCGCCGCGACGCGGTACTGGGCCACGGGCTGCCGTATCTCGTCGCGGAAAACGACGGCCGCGTGGCCGGCTATGCGTACGCGACGCCTTACCGCACGCGCAGCGCCTACCGCTTCACGATCGAGGATTCGATCTACATCGACGATGCGCAGCGCGGGCGCGGGATCGGCCGCGCACTGCTCGCGGCGCTGATCGCGCGCTGCGAAGCCGGCCCGTGGCGGCAGATGATCGCGGTGATCGCCGACGGCGGCACGGGCGGTTCGACGTCGCTGCATCGCGCGTTCGGCTTCGAGCCGGCCGGCACGCTGAAGGCGGTCGGCTTCAAGCACGGCCGCTGGATCGACACGGCGCTGCTGCAGCGCCCGCTCGGCGACGGCGCACGCACGCTCCCCGCCTCGCCCGAGCCTGCCGCGTCGCGCTAGAATGGCCGCATGTCAAAACAGACTCATTCCACCCCCGACGAGGCCGCAGCGGATTCCCGCAACGAATACACGGTCGACGAACTGGCGCGCGTGTCCGACACGACCGTGCGCAACGTCCGCGCGTACCAGGATCGCGGTTTGCTCGCGCCGCCCGAGAAGCGCGGGCGCGTCGGCATCTACGACGACACGCACGTCGCGCGCCTGAAGCTGATCAACCACCTGCTCGCGCGCGGCTACACGCTGTCGAACATCCAGGACCTGATCAAGGCGATCGACGAAGGCCACGACCTGCGCTCGATCCTCGGCCTCGAAAACGCGATCGGCGGCCGCTGGTCGCATGAACTGCCGAAAACCTATTCGCTCGCCGCGCTCGCGCAGATGTTCGGCCCGCAGGCGACCACGCAGCTTTCGCGCGTGACCGAGCTCGGGCTGCTCGAACGGCGCGGCCTGTCGTTCGTCGCGAAGAGCCCCGCGCTGCTCGAGGCGGCGGCCGCGATGACGAAGGAAGGGATCCCGCCGCGCGAGCTGCTCGACGTGATCAGCCTCGCGCGACCGCACTTCGACGCGATTGCGCGGCTGCTCGTCGATCTCGTCGTGAAGCGGCTCGACCGCTACGACGCCGACACGCTTCCGCCGGTCACCGACGTGCCCGAACTGGTCGACGCGATCTGGCGCCTGCGCCCGCTCGCGACCGTGTTCGTCGAAGGCGAGACGAACCGCGCGCTCGAAACCGCGGCGAGCGCGTATCTTGGCGGACGCGTCGCGACGATCCTCGACAAGAAGCTCAGCGACGAAGCGGCGCGCCAGTCCGGCACGCCCGATACGCAAGGCGACGGCGACAAAGCATAGGGCCGCCGCCGTCATATTCTTATCGGCAATGCTTCGTTTGCGGGCGCGATCGCCCATGCGACGATTCTTCCAACCGAGCGGCACCGGCCGCTCTCCCGAAGACGTTTCGCATGGAGTCCGTTCGATGATTCGTTTCACCCGCTGGATCACCCGCACCGCTGCCGTCACGCTCGTCGCGCTGTCCGCCGCGTCGGCCTTCGCGCAGGGCGGCGCCGACAAGGTCGTGCGCATCGGCTATCAAAAGGCCGGCCTGCTGTCGATCATCAAGGCGCAAGGCTCGCTCGAAGCTCGGCTCAAGCCGCTCGGCTACAACGTCCAGTGGTTCGAATTCCCGGCCGGTCCGCAACTGCTCGAAGCGCTGAACGCGAACAGCATCGACTTCGGCTATACGGGCGCGCCGCCGCCCGTGTTCGCGCAGGCCGCAGGCGTGCGCTTCGTGTACGTCGGCGCGGAACCGCCGTCGCCGCACAACGAAGCCGTGTTCGTGAAAGCCGATTCGCCGATCCGCTCGCTCGCCGAGCTGCGCGGCAAGAAGGTCGCGCTGCAGAAAGGCTCGAGCGCGAACTACCTGCTGCTGGAAGCGCTGAAGAAGGCCGGCGTGCGCTACGACGAGATCCGCCCCGTGTACCTGCCGCCCGCCGACGCGCGCGCCGCGTTCGAAAGCGGCAACGTCGACGCGTGGGCCGTCTGGGATCCGTATTACGCGGCCGCGCAGAATTCGCTGAAGATCCGCACGCTGTCCGACTACACGGGCCTCACGCCGGCGAACAACTTCTACGAGGCGACGCGCGATTTCGCGGAGCAGCATGCCGACGTGGTCGGCGCGATCCTGAAGCAGGCACGCGAGACGGGCCTGTGGGTCAACGGGCATCCGGCCGAGACCGCCGCGCTGATCGCGCCGAAGGTCGGCCTGCCGGTGCCGCTCGTCGAGACCTGGATCAAGCGCGTGCCGTTCGGTGCGGTGCCGGTCGACGAGAAGATCGTCGCGGTTCAGCAGGGCGTCGCCGACGCGTTTTATGCGGCGAAGCTGATTCCGCAGAAGCTGAGCGTGGCGGACAATGCTTGGACCGACAAGCGGGTGGCGACCGCGCTCGCCGCGAAATAACGCACGGCGCAGCGCGCACGCGTTCGAAAAAAGGCCGACGGGCACCCTGCCCGTCGGCCTTTTTTGGTTCTTTCCGCCTTTTCGGGGAACGTAGGGCGCACTGTCGTCGTTCGGCCATCTACGGCCATCTACCCGCACTTTCGAACTGCCATTCAAACGTCGCTTCCGCCCGGACAATGGACCTTCGTGTGCGGATTTCGGCAGTCATGTAGTCGGCCGTTAATTACATCCCTGTTTCATTCTTGGCCGCAGGCGGCGCCTGCGGCACGTCGTGCGGGCGACGCACGCGGAACGCCGTGAATTTCGATGCGTGACCGCGCATTCATTGCACCCGACCTATACTTTCAAAACCATTTCGTCCGCGATAAGGAGGCGCAATCGTGCCCTATGTACTTCGCGCGGCATCCCGCGCGGTCATTCACGCAAGGCCCATGACTACTGTCGTATGAGGAAGGCATCATGACGCGCAAATACATCGATTGCCGGGAATTCCCGAGCGAAATGAATTGTTCCGTTGCGCTATCCGCGGATTCCGAAAACGAATTGCTCGAGGCGGCCGTACAGCATGCGGTCGCGGTTCACAAGCATACCGATTCGCCGGAGCTGCGTTCGCAGCTGAAAACGCTATTTCATGACGGCACACCGCCCGTTGAAACACCGCGTAACGCATAACGCCGGCGCGACGGATTGAAGAGCAGCGACCAGCTCACGACGGCCATCCGCTAACAACGGATTTGTGTTGACCGTCGCTGCACATCGTGCCGATATCTTCTTCTGCGCGTGGTCCAGTGGGGTGGCTACCGAAGTGCGGCTATCGTGCGAATACCTCGCTGCCGGGCCGAACTCGTACTTCCGCGTTCGGCCAGTAACAACCTTTCGGGCGTGTCTCACGCATGACCGCTGCTGAGCCGAAGCGGCCATAACGGGTTATATGCCCTCGTTTGGCAAGATCTCCGTCAGAAGCGCAAGTTCTATGGATAAAAGGTTTCGCCACGATTCAGCATGTTGACGAATTCCTCGATTTTACGCGCCCTTGTTTCCGGCTTTTTCGCATTCTGTACCCGAAACAGGATGGCATAACGGTTACGGCTGTTCAGTGTTGCAAAAAACTTCCTGGCTTCCGGATTAGCGTCCAAAGCCACCTGTAGGTCGTCCGGCACTGTCGAGTTGCTGGCCGACGTATAAGCCGCCTCCCAGCGGCCGTCCTTCCTGGCCTTCTCGATTTCGCACATACCGGGCGGGCGCATTCTGCCTGCGGCGATCAGCGCTTCGGCCCTGTCTTTGTTGAGTTTGGACCAGATGCTTTTTGCGGAGCGTGGGGTGAAGCGTTGTAACCAGTATTTGTCGCTCTCAGCCTGCTTTTGACCATCAATCCAGCCATAACAGAGGGCGCTTTCCAACGCCTGTTCGTAGGTTACGGTTCGCTGCCCGGTGCCTTTTTTCGCTAGACGCAACCATGCTCCGGTAGACGTGCTGCCGTTTTGCCCTAACCAGCTTTCCCATTCGGTCTGACTGCTAAATGTTAGAGCGCATTCGGTCATGTCACTACCCTGAATGGTTGAGTACATGTGCGGGAAAGGCGTCCGCAGTCTAACAGTGTTGATACGGACATCAATGTCCGTGGTGTGACCAAAAACCGGTCGCTCCGTCGCCACTAGCCCGTCGGCTGATTCGGGTCGCGAGGGTCCGGCCGCGACCCGCCGCCAGGGTGGCGACGGTCCTCCTCGACATGTCGCGTCAGTGCGAAGCCTCGCCGTCGCGGGGCGATGATCCCCGACAGCCGACGGCGTTCAGGCTGCTGCCGCCTTATGCATCGAGTCGTGCTGATCGCCACCCAGGATATCGACGAGATCGGTCAACATCCGCCCCAATTCACCCGTCATCAGCGTGACATCCGAGTCGAAGCGTTCATCGTCGTTCTGCGCGGTGGGATCCGTCGCCTCCTTGATCACGTCGAGCGGCGTGACTCGCTTGATCGTCAGCGACGGTGTCAGCACGAAGGAGATCCGGTCATTCCAGGTCATCGCGAGGCGCATGCATTGTTTGCCGGCCTCGATGTGCCGGCGCATGTCGTTCGCTTCCAGCGCGTGGCCGACGTATCGCACCGTGGCGCCGCCTTCGCCGCTCGAGCGCAACTCGGCGTCCTGGTCCACGGTGAATCCGCCCGGCGCCTCGCCAGACAGCAGCCAATCCGTCATCGCGGCGACCGGCGAATGCGCCACGTGAACGCCGGCGAGCGGCAACTGATCGATCGATTTGACGAGCAGGCCGCGAACGTCGTCGGCAAGCGCCTGTGAAGCCGCGTCGATGACGAGCCAGCCGTTCGCCGTATCGATCCACACGCGGGTATCGCGGCGAATGCTGAACGCGCGCGGCAGCAGCTCGTCGGTAACCTGCTCCTTGAGTTCGCGCAGCTGTTTTCGCCCTACCTTGAAGCCCTGCTGCTCCTCGACTTCGAGCGCCCGGGCCTTGGTCACCTGATTGACGACCGACGCCGGGAGCAGCTTCTTTTCGGCACGAAACACCAGCAGCATCTGCCGGTTGATCGAATACACCAGCGCGCCGTCGTCACGCGGCGACGCCCATCCGTGGCGCTGCATCTCGACGCTGCTGCCCGGCTGAAACGCGTGGGGCGCCAGCCATTTTTCCATCTGATCGGGAGTAACGGCCCAAGGGGCCGGAAGACGATGAAGCTGAAGATTTTTGAACCACATGGGAGTACGGGCAAAGCGCACCATTCTATATGACGGGGACGCTTGCCGGCTGCGGATTCAACCGGTCGATGCAACACCTCCACTGCTTACACAACGTCTAGTGCGTTGCATCGACCGGTTGAATCCGCCGTCAGATAGCACCATCCACGGAAATCCGCGAAGCGCTTTTTGCTTGACCCACGGCGGGCAATCAGCACCCGGCCATCGATCCGGCGAAGTCACGCGCAGCGCATGAAAAGAGGCCGGCAGTCACCCTGCCCGCCGGCCTTTTGCATTAGGTAGCCATGCGCGCCGGCCTACTTCAACGCCCCCGCCACCTTCTTCTGCCGCCACAGACACAGCAAATCGCACGCAACATGCGCGGCCGCAATCGCGGTAATGTCCGCATGATCGTAAGCAGGCGCCACCTCAACAACATCCGCCCCAACCAGATTCACCGCCCCGAGCGCACGCACGATCGCGAGCGCCTGCGCTGACGACAGCCCGCCCGCGACCGGCGTGCCCGTGCCGGGCGCGAACGCCGGATCAAGGCAGTCGATGTCGAACGTCAGGTACGCGGGCCGCGCGCCGACGATATCGACGATCCGCTCGACCGCCGCGCGCGAACCGTGGTCGTGCACCCACGCGGCGTCGAGTCGCTCGATCCCGAGAAAGTCGTCGTTCCACGTGCGGATGCCGACCTGCACCGACGTCGCGGGATCGATCAGCCCTTCCTTCACGGCCTTGTAGAACATCGTGCCGTGATTGAGGCTGTCCGGATCGTCATCCGCCCACGTATCGCAGTGCGCGTCGAAATGAATCAGCGACAACGGCTTGCCGTAGCGCTCCGCGTGCGCGACCAGCAGCGGATACGTGATGTAGTGGTCGCCGCCGAGCGTCAGCATCTTCGCGCCCGACCGCAGGATCGTGCGCGCATGCTCGACGATCGCGGGCTTGATCGACAGCGGGTTGTGCGCGTCGAACCAGCAGTCGCCGTAGTCGACGGCGGCGAGATCGTCGAACGGATCGAAACCCCACGGATACGGATTGAGCTCCGCGAGTTGCACGCTCGCCGCCCGGATCGCGGCCGGCCCGAGTCGCGCGCCGGAGCGATAGGTCGTCGCGAGGTCGAGCGGCACGCCGGAAATCGCGACGTCGACGCCGTCGAGCACGCGCGAATAGTTGCGGCGCATGAACGACAGCACGCCCGCATAGGTGTTTTCGATCGACGAGCCGTACGGCGTCGTGCGACGGATCGCGCCGTCGCCGTGGAGAAGTTCGGTCATGGTCGGACCTGTTTTCGTGGGAGCCGGCCCCGCCCCGCTTTGCATTGACGCACGGGCCGGGAACGGCGTGGATTCATCGGGCACGCACCGGCTTGCGCATCCAGTCGCGCGGCCGGGCGGGACAACGACATCGGCAATACCGCGGCGATCATAGCAAGCCGAATTGGAGCCGTTGCCCCGGTTCAGCAGGGGCAACGCGTTGAAGAAATCCGGTGGCAGCGCCCGTGCATCGGAGTCCGGCAACGCCGGATCGATGCGACGGCGGGCACGCGCCTGCGCGGCCATCCCGACCGCGTCCCTAGAAGGATTCGCCGGTTTTCGCGCCCCCTTTCTTCCGGATAATGGCCGCAGCCGCGCCCTCGACAGCGCGCCGTCCACCGCAGACAACAACAAACCGGAGACACCCGCCTTGATCGCCACGCTTCCCGCCACCTACCGCCGGCTCTGGCCGCTCGCCGTCGCCGCCGCGCTGCTGTACGGGCTGTCACTCGCCGCCGCGCCCTATCCGGGCCAGGCCGCAGCGAAAGCCGCGATGGGCATCCTGCTGCTCGCGGCCGGCAGCACCTGCGGCGCGCCGCGCGAACGCGCGTGGCTGTGCGCGGCGCTCGCCACAGCCGTGCTCGGCGACGTGCTGCTCGCGCTATCCGACTGGCCGCTGTCGTTCGTCCTCGGCCTCGGCGCGTTCCTGCTCACGCATCTCTTCTATTCCGCGATTTTCTTCCGCTGGCGCGCGCGGCCGCACGGCTGGCGCATCGCCGCGCTGGTCGGGCTTTGGATCGCCGCGCCGGCGTTCTACCTCGCGTTCCTGCCGCACCTCGGCGAGCTGCTGGCGCCGGTCGCCGTGTACATGCTCGTGCTGTGCGCGATGGCGAGCTTCGCGCTCGCCGCCCGCACGCACGGCCCGCTGGTGGCCGTCGGCAGCCTGGTCTTCGTCGGTTCCGATACGCTGATCGGCGTCGGCCGGTTCCTCGGCGGCTTCCCGGGCATCGATTACCTGATCTGGGGCCTCTACGCGCTCGCGCAGGTCACGATCGTGGCCGGGGTTTTCCATGAGACCGCCGCCCGATCGATCCGCCCCTGATTCCGTTTCAAACAGGCCGCCGCACACCGGCGGTCTCGTCCACCGCTTCTCTTGCCCCATCGACGGGCCTTTCCGTGAATTCCGCCATGCGGAAACCGACCTGTTCCAAACCCCGCTCAGCCTTTTCCCGTCTGGCTTCCGGCCCTTAGAGCGCCGCTTCTAGCCTCTTGCGGTTTCCGGGCTCACCCTCTATCGTTACATCAAACAATGTAACATTCAAAAATGAGCCAAATCGGAGACACCCGGATGAATGCTCGCACGTTGCCTTTCGGTCCGCCCGGCCACGACGGCCTGGACGAAACCATCGACATCGCCATCATCGGCACCGGCTTCGCCGGCCTCGGGATGGCGATCCGCCTGCGGCAAACAGGCGTGACCGACTTCGTCGTCCTCGAGAAGGCCGCGTCGGTCGGCGGCACGTGGCGCGACAATCATTACCCCGGGTGTGCATGCGACGTGCAATCGCACGTCTATTCGTTCTCGTTCGCGCCGAACCCGCGCTGGACGCGCATGTTCGCGCCGCAGCCGGAGATCCGCGCGTATCTGGAAGACTGCGTGCAGCGCTTCGGGGTCGGCCCGCACCTGCGCCTGAACCACGAGCTGCAGCGCGCCGAGTACGACGAGGCCGCGCAGCGCTGGCGCCTCACGTTCGCGAACGGCAAGCGGCTGTCCGCGCGCGTGCTGGTGTCGGGGATGGGCGGCCTGTCGCGCGCCGCGCTGCCGGCGATTCCCGGCGTCGAGCATTTCCAGGGCCGCGCGTTCCATTCGCAGCAGTGGGATCACGACTACGCGCTCGAAGGCAAGCGCGTCGCGGTGATCGGCACCGGCGCGAGCGCGATCCAGTTCGTGCCGCAGATCGCGCCGCGCGTGAAGGAACTCACGCTGTTCCAGCGCACGCCGCCGTGGATCATGCCGAAGCCCGACCGCAACCTGACCGGGCTCGAGAAGTGGCTGTTCCGCACGCTGCCGTTCACGCAGAAAATCGTGCGCAGCGGCATCTACTGGATGCTCGAATCGCGCGTGCTCGGCTTCGCGATCCATCCGTCGCTGATGAAGAACGTGCAGAAGCTCGCGTTGCGCCACATTCGCAAGCAGATTCCCGACCCTGAGCTGCGCAAGACCGTCACGCCGAACTACACGCTCGGCTGCAAGCGCGTGCTGATCTCGAACGACTACTACCCGGCGCTGTCGCGCAAGAACGTCGACGTGATCACGACCGACATCGACCATATCGAAGCCGACGCGGTCGTGACGACCGACGGCAAGCGCCATGAAGTCGACTGCCTGATCTACGGCACCGGCTTCCAGGTCGCCGATCCGTTCCCGCGCGGCGCAATCGTCGGCCGCGGCGGTCTCGACATCGTCGATGCGTGGCGCGACGGCGCGCACGCGTATCTCGGCTCGACGCTGCCCGGCTACCCGAACTTCTTCATGATCGTCGGCCCGAACACGGGCCTCGGCCACAACTCGATGGTGTTCATGATCGAGTCGCAGATCGAATACATCCTCGGCGCGCTGCAGGCGATGCACCGCGAGCGCGCGGACGCGATCGAGGTGCGCCCGCTCGTCGAGGCGCAGTTCAACAGCGACCTTCAAGGCAGGCTGAAGAAAGCGATCTGGTCGACGGGCGGCTGCAAGAGCTGGTATCTCGACCCGCGCACGGGCAAGAACACGACGCTGTGGCCGGGCTTCACGTGGCGCTTCCGCCAGGCGACCGCTCACTTTTCGATCGCCGACTACCACGCGTATCGCGCGCCGCAGCACGACACGATCGCGCGGCCCGTCGCCGCGCCCGCCGCTTCCGCATCCACTTCCGCCGAAGCGGCCTGAGCCAGACAAGGAGCCACCGACATGAGAGATTTCGCCAACAAGGTCGCTGCGATCACGGGTGCCGGCTCGGGCATGGGCCGCTCGCTCGCGATCCAGCTCGCGCAGGCCGGCTGCCATGTGTCGCTCGCCGACAAGAATGGCGTCGGCCTCGCCGAAACCGAACGGATCGTCCGCGCGATCGCGCCGAACGTGCGCGTGTCGACGCGCGTGCTCGACGTCGGCGAGCGCGACGCGATGTTCGCGTGGGCCGACGACACCGCGAAGGAACACGGCAAGGTCAACCTGATCTTCAACAACGCGGGCGTCGCGCTGTCGAGCACGATCGAAGGGATGGAATACAGCGATCTCGAGTGGATCGTGAACATCAACTTCTGGGGCGTCGTGCACGGCACGAAGGCATTCCTGCCGCACCTGAAGGCATCGGGCGACGGCCACGTGATCAACACGTCGAGCCTGTTCGGGATCTTCGCGCAACCGGGCATGAGCGGCTACAACGCGACCAAGTTCGCGGTGCGCGGCTTCACCGAATCGCTGCGCCAGGAACTCGACATGATGAAGTGCGGCGTATCGGCGACCTGCGTGCATCCGGGCGGCATCCGCACGAACATCGCGCAGGCCAGCCGCGTGTCGAAGAACATGGTCGGCTTCATGGTCGCGAGCGAGCAGCAAGGCCGGGACACGTTCGAGAAGTTCTTCATCACGACCGCCGACGACGCCGCGCGCACGATCCTCGCCGGCGTGCGCCGCAACAAGCGTCGCGTGCTGATCGGCCGCGATGCGAAGGCCGGCGACTGGATGGCGCGCGTCCTGCCGTCCGCCTATCAGGCACTCGTCGTGCTGGCGACGCGCCGCGAGGCCGCGAAGGCCCGCCGCCAAACCGCACACGGCACGCCGGCGCCCGCGCCGCTGCACGCCACGTACAACAATGCAGGCAATCAGGGAGGAGAACAATCATGACGACCCCGAACATGATGCCGGTGCGGCGCGACATCCGTTTCGCGCTGCCCCCCGAACGCGCACGCGACTGGCACGTGCAGGGCGTACCGGTCACGCACTTCATGAACGCGCTGTCGCTGCTGTTCCCGGCCGGCGAACGCTTCTTCATGGATTCGGTGCGCAACTACCGCGACCGGATCGAGGATCCCGAGCTGAAGAAGCAGGTGCTCGGCTTCATCGGCCAGGAAGCGATGCACACGCGCGAACACATCGAATACAACGACCTGCTGCAAGCGTCGGGCCTGCCCGCGCACAAGCTCGACAAGCGCTTGTGGACGATCCTCGGCTGGTTCAAGAAGGCGCTGCCGCACTCGATGCAGCTCGCGATCACGATCGCGCTCGAGCACTACACGGCGATCCTCGCGAACCAGCTGCTGTCGGGCCACGAGCACCGGATCGACGGGTCGGTCGAAGGCTACCAGCAGATGTGGATGTGGCATGCGATGGAGGAAACCGAGCACAAGGCGGTGTCCTACGACGTATGGACCGCCGTGATGAAGCCCGGCCTGGGCAGCTACCTGCTGCGCACGGGCACGATGCTGACGACGACCGTGTTCTTCTGGACGATCGTGTTCGACTTCCACGTGCGCCTGATGCGCGCGCACCGTCGCGAACACGGCAAGTTCGGCGGCATGTGGCGCCTCGTGAAGTACCTGTACGGCCCGAAGCACGGCGTGTTCCCGAGCATCGCGCGCGAATGGCTCGACTACTTCCGCCCGGGCTTCCACCCGTGGGACCACGACAACCACCAGTACCTGCAGGGGCTCGACACGCTGCTCGAGAACATCGACGCGACCAACGCGCGCTACGCGGCGCAGGCCGCCCCGCGCCGCGTGCCGCTGCATCCGGTTCCGCAGGCATGACGCCATGGCGCGCGCACACGAGATGCTGACCGTCCAGTCCGGCGGCGTGAAGCTCGCCGTCTACGTAAGCGGATCGCGTCGCGCGCCGCCGCTGATCCTCGTGCACGGCTACCCCGATTCGGCGGCCGTGTGGGCGCCGATCCGCGCGCGGCTGTCGAAGCGCTACCGCGTGATCGCGTACGACGTGCGCGGCGCCGGCGCATCCGATGCGCCGCGCCGCCGCGCCGACTACACGCTCGCGCGGCTCGCCGACGACCTGAAGGCGGTGGCCGACGCGACCTGCGGCGGCCGGCCGTTCCACCTCGTCGGCCACGACTGGGGGTCGATCCAGTGCTGGGAGGCCGTGACCGACCCTGCGTTCCGCGGCCGGATCGCGTCGTACACGTCGATCTCGGGCCCGTGCCTCGATCACGTGTTCCGCGCGAAGCTACGGCTCAAGCAGAGCCTGAAATCGTGGTACATCGCGTTCTTCCACCTGCCGCTCGTGCCGTCGCTGGTGTGGCGGCTCGGCGGTGCAGCGCTGTGGCCGCGCTGGCTGCAGCTCACCGAGCGCGTGCGCGCCGAGCGCGATCCCGTGCAGTTGAAGAACGCGCTGAACGGCCTGCAGCTTTACCGTGCGAACTTCCTCGCACGGGCGCGCAAGCCGCGCGAACGGTATGCGCAGGCGCCCGTGCAGATCCTGGTGCCGGTGCGCGACCGGTATGTCACGCCCGAAATGTCGGTCGACCTCGACCGCTGGCTCGGCGACCACGTGCGCGAGGAAATCGACGGCACGCACTGGATCGTGCTGCGCCACCCGGACATGATCGCGTCGCGGATCGACCGCTTCGCGTCCGCGCAGGAACGGCCGCCGGTCACGAACGCCGCGGTTCAGCGCCCCGTCGGCGTAGGCAGGCGCCTGAACAGCGTCTCGTAGTCGACGACGAGCCCGTCGTCGTCGATGTCCATCTCGGCCGTGAAATTCCGGAAGATGCCTTCGTAGCGGTAGCGCCGGCCCGGCTCGATGCACGCGTAGGCCTGCTTGACCGGCGTGACCTTCAGGTCCGGCGTCGAGACATACGCGACGTCGATCGGCCGCCGCTCGCCGCGCGCAAGCCCGAGGCGGCCGATCGGCAGCGAATTCGTGAACGGCGTCGCGGCGATGTCGATGTCGATGCAACCGTCGAGCTCGGGCAGCGGGCGGCCCGCGCCGTCGTGCCAGTGGCCTGCGCCGTCGCCGCGCAGTTCCAGCGTGCCGCCGCCCATCACCTTGAGCACCGCGTATGTCACGCGCCAGTGCGGATCGCACTCGACGCGATACGCGAGCCCGTATGCGCGGCCGTACCGCTGGCCGACCACCGCGCTTTCGACGACGATCCCGCCGCCGCTCCGGTCGAACGTCAGATGTTCGACCCCGTCGCCTTCCAGCGACGCCCAACGCACTTCACGCATCGTTCCGCCTCCCGGTTTCTCCAATGCAGGGCATCGTCGCACCCATTCCCGAACGAAGACGCCAACAAACACGTACTTGCACAGAAAGGCTAACGATTGCCCAAATTCGTTACCGCAACCGAAAAACTGCCCAAAAACGTTAACGCGATCCTACCGGCATCGCCATACCCCAATTCGGGGCACCGCCGACAAATCCTGACTATCCAGAATTCCCTATTCCGGTGCATGAAATTGTGTCCTATGCTCGCGGCTCGTCCTGTCACGCCGCCGCCATGCCTACCGCCCGCCCCGCTTCGCCGTCGATCGACCTGCGCATCCTGCTGCGCGGCATCGGGCAGATCGTATTGCAGGCGAATGCGTTCACCGGCGCGATGCTGCTCGCCGCGCTGGCGGTGACCGACGTGCGGCTCGCGTGCGCGGCGCTGATCGGTTCGGCCGCCGCCAGCATGACCGCCGTGCTGACGGGCGCCGAGCGGCGCGACGTCGAACAGGGGCTGCACGGCTTCAACGGCGCGCTCGCCGCGCTGATCGCCGTGCTGTTCGCGCCCTATTCGCTCGCTGCCCTCGCGCTGATCCCGCTGGTCGCGATCGGCGCGGCACTCGTGCAGCGCGCGATGCGCGCGCCGCTCGCCCGCTGGCGCCAGTGCCCGTATTCAAGCCCGTGCCTCGCCGTCACCGCGCTGTGGCTGCCGTTTGTCGTGCTGCCGCATGCGAACGGCGCCGCGGCCGACGCGGCGCTGACGCTTACCTCCGCCGCCGACGCGCTGCTCTCGGGCGTCGCCCAGACCACCTTCGCGCAAGGCGCGTGGCCCGGCATGCTGATTGTCGCCGGCATCGCGGTCGCGTCGCGCCGCGCCGCCGCATACGCGCTCGGCGGCGCAGTCGTGTCGACCGTGCTGCTGCTCGCGCTCGGCGCGAACGGTACGTCGTTCGCCGATGGCCTGCTCGGCTTCAACGGCGCGCTCGCCGCGCTCGCGTTGATGTCGCGCGGCCCGCGCGCGGCGTTCGCGGCCGCCGCACTCGCCGCGCTGATCCAGTGGCTCGCGACGCGTGCGGGCATCCCCGCATTCACGGCTCCGTTCGCGCTCGCGTCGTGGGTCACCGTGGCCGTCGCGCGCCGCTTCACCCTCGGAGAACCCGATGTCGTCATTCGCACACCGTCCTGATGCCGTGAAGCCCGGCGGCCCGATCTCGGACACCGAACGCCGGCTGCGCGTCGATCTCGCCGCCGCGTATCGGCTCGTCGCGCTGAACGGCTGGGACGACCTGATCTACACGCACCTTTCCGCAACCGTGCCCGGCGAGCCCGGCCACTTCCTGATCAACCCGTTCGGCCTCACGTTCGACGAGGTCCGCGCATCGAACCTCGTGAAGATCGACCTGGCCGGCAACCGGATCGGCGACAGCGAGCACGCGGTCAACGTGACGGGCTTCGCACTGCACGCGGCCGTCCATGCCGCGCGTGCCGACGCCGTGTGCGTGATGCATCTGCACAATACGGCCGGCATCGCCGTGTCGATCCAGCGCGACGGGCTGTTGCCCGCATCGCAACACGCGCTGCGCTTTCACGGCGACCTCGCGTACCACGACTACGAGGCGCTCGCGTTCTCGCCGGCCGAAGGCGCGCGTCTGACCGCGAGCCTCGGCGCGAAATCCGCAATGCTGCTGCGCAATCACGGCACGCTGACGGTCGGCCGCACCGTTGCCGAAGCCTATGTACTGATGGATACGCTGATCAAGGCGTGCGACATCCAGGTCCGCGCGCAGGCAGGCGGCGGGCCGCTCGTGCTGCCCGACCCGGCCGTCGCCGACCGCACCGCCGAACAACTGCGCGACGGCGGCGCGATCGAAGGCGAACTGGAATGGCCGGCGCTGCTGCGCCGGCTCGACCGGATCGATCCGTCGTATCGCGACTGACGCCGCAACCCTCGCCGCAACCGCGGCCGAATCGTTCAAACGCAACCGGAGCACCTGTCATGCCGACTTTCAATATCCAGCTCTTCGAAGGCCGCACCGTCGACCAGAAGCGCGAATTCGTCGAAGCAATCACGCGCGTCACGTGCGAGACGCTCGGCTGCGCGCCGGGCTCGGTCGACATCATCCTCACCGACGTGAAGAAGGAGAACTGGGCGACGGCCGGGAAGCTTTGGAGCGACGAGCGCTGAGCGTGACAACCGGCGTCGCTTCGGCGCCGCCAGCAGCGCGCTGAGTCCCCCCCCTGCAGCGCCGCGCCGCGGGCGCTGCAGACTCCCGCTTCACGCGCCCTCCCGTTGTGCGCCCGCACATCGCTTTGTCACGCAATCGGCGCATAATGCCGGACAGACGCAGCAGCCAATGGCCACCCGGGAGACCGCCATGGAAGCGAAGAACGAGGAAGTCGTCGCACACCTGCTCTCCGACGTCGTCGAATTCGCGCGCGGGCGCCTGCCCGAAGCCACGTTCCAGATCGTCGAACCTTTCCTGCGTCATTACTACGATTTCGTCGACGCCGACGATCTCGAGAACCGCAGCATTGCCGACCTGTACGGCGCCGCGATGGCGCACTGGCAGACCGCCCAGAAATACGTGCCCGGCAGCGAGCGGCTGCGCGTGTACAACCCGATCCTCGAACAGCACGGCTGGCACTCCGACCACACGGTCATCGAGATCGTCAACGACGACATGCCGTTCCTCGTCGACTCGGTGACGATGGCCGTCAACCGCCTCGGGCTCGCGCTCCATTCGGCACTGCACCCCGTATTCCGCATCTGGCGCGGCGCCAACGGCGGCATCGAGCGCGTCGACGCGGGCGGCGCGACGCCCGGCGATGGTCAATCGCAGCTCGCATCGTTCATCCATTTCGAAGTCGATCGCTGCGGCGACGCCGCGCTGCTCAACACCTTGCGCAACGACATCGCGCACGTGCTCGGCGACGTGCGCGCATCGGTGGAAGACTGGCCGAAGATCGTCGACATCGCGCGCGCGACGATCAAGGACATGAAGGCGCGCGAATCGACTGCGGAAGACATCGAGGCGCGCGCGTTCCTCGAATGGATGTCCGCCGATCACTTCACGTTCCTCGGCCACCGCGACTACGCGCTCGTGTCGGACGGTACCGGCTTCGGCCTGCGCGGCATCGAGGGCACCGGCCTCGGCATCCTGCGCGAATCGCTGCGCACGTCGGGCGCGCCCGACGTCACGCCGCTGCCGCCGGCCGCCGCCGACATCATCACCGGCTCCTGGCCGATCTTCCTGACCAAGGCGAATTCGCGCGCGACCGTGCACCGGCCCGGCTATCTCGACTACGTGGGCGTGAAGCTCATCGGCGCCGATGGCAAGGTCACCGGCGAGCGCCGCTTCATCGGGCTCTACACGTCGACCGCGTACATGGTGTCGAGCGCCGAGATCCCGATCGTGCGCCGCAAGTGCGCGAACATCGTGCGGCGCGCGGGCTTCCTGCCGAAGGGGCATCTCGGCAAGTCGCTCGTGACGGTGCTCGAAACCTATCCGCGCGACGAGCTGTTCCAGGCCGACGAAGACCAGCTCTACGACATCGCGCTCGGCATCCTGCGGCTGCAGGAACACCAGCGCACGCGCCTGTTCGTGCGTCGCGACCGGTTCGACCGCTTCGTGTCGTGCCTCGTGTTCGTGCCGCGCGACAAGTACAACACCGACCTGCGCCGCCGCATCGCGAAGCTGCTCGTCGACGCATACAACGGCGTGAACGTCGAATTCACGCCGCTGCTGTCGGAATCGGCGATCGCGCGCATTCATTTCGTCGTGCATGCGGAACCGGGCACGATGCCCGACGTCGACACGCGCGAGCTCGAAACGCGGCTCGTGCAGGTGGCGCGCCGCTGGCAGGACGATCTCGCCGACGCGCTGCTCGACGCGTTCGGCGAAGAGCAAGGCAACCGCCTGCTGCAGCGCTATGCCGACTCGTTCCCGGCCGGCTATCGCGACGACTATCCGGCGCGCACGGCCGTGCGCGACATCGAGTTGATCGAGCACGTGAAGGATACGGGCCAGCTCGCGATGAACCTGTACCGGCCGATCGAGGCCGAGGCGCGCGCGTTCCGCTTCAAGGTCTATCGCGCGGGCGACCCGATCGCGCTGTCGCGCAGCCTGCCGATGCTCGAGCATCTCGGCGTGCGCGTCGACGAGGAGCGGCCGTACCGGATCCAGACGCAGGACGCCGCGCACGCTTGGGTGCACGACTTCGGGCTCGAGCTCGTCGACGATACCGAGTTCGACATCGAGCGCGTGAAAGGCCTGTTCGAGGATGCGTTCGACCTGATCTGGAGCGGCCGGATCGAGAACGACGACTTCAACCGCCTCGTGCTGCGCGCGCACCTGAGCGCGCGCGAAGTGACGATCCTGCGCGCGTATGCAAAATACCTGCGGCAGGTCGGCTCGACGTTCAGCGACGCGTATATCGAACGCGCGCTGACCGGCAATCCGGCGATCGCCCGGCAACTCGTCGAGTTGTTCCTGCTGCGCTTCGACCCGCGCATCGACGACACGCGCGACGTGCAGGCCGAACGGCTGCTGAAAGCGATCGAAGCTGCGCTCGACCAGGTGCCGAACCTCGACGAGGACCGCATCCTGCGCCAGTTCCTCGGCGTGATCAACGCGACCGAGCGCACGAACTACTTCCTGCTCGACGCGAACGGCGAATCGAAACCCTACCTGTCGTTCAAGTTCAATCCGGCGAAAGTGCCCGGCCTGCCCGAACCGAAGCCGATGTTCGAGATCTGGGTGTATTCGCCGCGTGTCGAGGGCGTGCACCTGCGCGGCGGGCGCGTCGCGCGCGGCGGCCTGCGCTGGTCGGATCGCCGCGAGGATTTCCGCACCGAGGTGCTCGGGCTGATGAAGGCGCAGATGGTGAAGAACGTCGTGATCGTGCCGGTCGGCTCGAAAGGCGGCTTCGTCGTGAAGAACCCGCCGCCGCCGAGCGATCGCGAGGCGTGGATGCGCGAAGGCATCGCGTGCTACCAGACGTTCCTGCGCGGCCTGCTCGACCTGACCGACAACCTGGCCGGCAATACGATCGTGCCGCCGCCCGACATCGTGCGCCACGACCCCGACGATCCGTATCTGGTCGTCGCCGCCGACAAGGGCACGGCCACCTTCTCCGACTACGCGAACGCGATCTCGCACGAATACGGCTTCTGGCTCGACGACGCGTTCGCGTCCGGCGGCTCGGTCGGCTATGACCACAAGAAGATGGCGATCACCGCGCGCGGCGCGTGGGAATCGGTGAAGCGGCACTTCCGCGAGATGGGCATCGATACGCAGACGACCGACTTCACGGTGGTCGGCGTCGGCGACATGTCGGGCGACGTGTTCGGCAACGGGATGCTGCTGTCGCCGCATATCCGGCTCGTCGCCGCGTTCGATCACCGGCACGTATTCCTCGACCCGAACCCCGATCCGGCGATCAGCTTCGCGGAGCGCCAGCGCATGTTCGCGCTCGAACGGTCGAGCTGGGCCGACTACGATCCGGTCGCGATCTCGGCGGGGGGCGGCGTCTATCCGCGCACCGCGAAGACGATTCCGCTGTCGCCGGCCGTGCAGGCCGCGCTCGGCATCGACGCGCACGCGCTGCCGCCGACCGAGCTGATCCGCGCGATCCTGCAGGCGCCGGTCGACCTGCTGTACAACGGCGGCATCGGCACCTACGTGAAGGCCGCGCGCGAAACCCACCTGCAGGTCGGCGACCGCGCGAACGATGCGGTGCGCGTGAACGGCGCGGACCTGCGCTGCAAGGTCGTCGGCGAAGGCGGCAACCTCGGCTGCACGCAGTTCGGCCGCATCGAATTCGCGCAGCGCGGCGGCCGCATGAACACCGATGCGATCGACAACTCCGCCGGCGTCGATTGTTCGGATCACGAAGTCAACATCAAGATCCTGCTCGGGCTCGTCGTCTCCGACGGCGAGATGACCGAGAAGCAACGCAACGCGCTGCTCGCGGAGATGACCGACGAAGTCGGGCTGCTCGTGCTGCGCGACAACTACTACCAGACGCAGGCGCTGTCGATCGCGGGACGTTATGCCGTCGAATTGCTCGACGCCGAGGCGCGCCTGATGCGCTGGCTCGAACGCGCGGGCCGCCTGAACCGCGTGATCGAATTCCTGCCGACCGACGACGAAGTCGCCGAACGGCAAGCCGCGAAGCTCGGCCTCACGTCGCCGGAGCGCGCGGTGCTGCTCGCGTACAGCAAGATGTGGCTCTACGACGCGCTGCTCGAATCCGACGTGCCGGAAGATCCGCTCGTCGCCGCGATGCTCGTCGACTACTTCCCGACGCCGCTGCAGCAACGCTTCAGCGAACCGATGCGCCGCCATCCGCTGCGCCGCGAGATACTCGCGACGCACCTGACCAATGCGCTCGTCAATCGCGTCGGCTGTGCGTTCGTACACCGGCTGCTGGAGGAAACCGACGCGAAGCCGGGCGACATCGTGCGCGCGTGCATCATGGCGCGTGACGTGTTCGACCTCGATGCGGTATGGCGCGACATCGATTCGCTCGACAACCGCGTCGCCGACGACGTGCAGGCGCGCATGTTCGTCGACGTCGCGCGGCTGCTGGAGCGCGCGGCGCTGTGGTTCCTGCGGCACCTGCAGTCCGGCGCGGTGGCCGACGGCGGCGTTGCCGAGCTGATCGCGCGCTGCCGCGATGCCGCGCAGCGGCTCGCGCCGCAACTGCCGTCGCTGCTGCCGGCCGACTCGCTCGATGCGTTGTCCGAGCGGCAGCGCGTGCTGGTCGAAGCCGGCGTCGACAGCGCGCTCGCGGTGCGTGTCGCGAGCGGCGACATCTCGGCCGCGCTGCTCGACATCGCCGAAGTGGCCGCGACCTGCAACCGCAGCCTCGAACTCGTCGCGGGCGTCTATTTCTCGCTCGGCACGCTGCTCAATTACGGATGGATCGGCGAACGCGCGTCGACGCTGCCGACGCCGACGCACTGGGACATGCTCGCGCGTGCCGCCGCACTCGCGGAAATTGCTCGCCTGAAGCGCACGCTCGCGACAAGCGCGCTCGCGGAGTCGCCGGATTCGACCACGCCGGAGACGATCGTCGGCGCGTGGCGCGAACGCCGCGAAGCCGCGCTCGCGCGCTACGAGCACCTGCTCGCGGACCTGCGCGCGTCGGGCGGCGCCAGTCTCGCGGTGCTGCTCGTGATCGTGCGGGAGATGGCCGTGCTCGAACGCGCGTGACCGGGCTGGCGTCGAACGTCCGGCGGAATTGCGTCGTCGGTCCGGCGTGGCCGGAACCGACGCGCGTGCCTGCCTGCTTGCGTGCCCGCGACGCTAAACCGTCGCAACCAGCAGTTCCTCAGCGTTGTTCGGCGGCCTGAGACCGTCCGTGCGATCGGCGAAATAGCGGCGCGTCAGTTCGGCAGCCGACACATGTCCGGCTGTCGCAAAGCCGACCTCCAGCGCGAGTGCCTGGATCTGCGCCGGCATGAAGAAGCTGATGAACGGCGTGCCGCTCGCGCGCGCGCCCTTCGCGGCCATTTCGAGCCCCGGGCGCACGTCCGGGTCCGCGTTCTCCAGCGGCAACAGGAACGTCATCGCCAGCGTCGAGCCCGGCGCGAGCGACGCGACTTCGCGCAGCGCGGCCGCGTTCGCTTCGCGCGTCAGGTACATGCTGACGCCGGTGGACACCACGACCGCCGGCTTGCCGGCATCGAAGCCCGCGTCGACGAGCGCATCGCGCCACGACTGCTTCGCCTCGAAATCGACCGGCACGAAACGCAGCCAGTCGGGCACGCCGAAGCCGAGCTCGACCAGGCGGCGCTGCTTCCATGCCTGCGGCGCTGGCGGATCGACTTCGAAGACGGTCACGCGCGACGCCATGTCGGGCCGGCGCTGCACGAAACTGTCGAGGCCCGCGCCGAGGATCACGTACTGGCTCACGCCGCGCGCGGCCTGCTCGACCACGAGATCCTCGATGAAGCGCGCCCGCGCGACGATCGACGCGCGAAACGGCCGCGTGAACTGCGGATCCATGTCGCCGCGCTGCTGCCAGCCCGGCGCCGGCGCGAGCAGTCGAAGCCCGACTTCGTCGGCAAGCACGTGCGGCAGCGCGTCGAGTTCGACGTGCAGCGCGCGCCACAGCGCGACACGTGCGGCGGTGCTGTCGGGGGCGTCTTTGCGGGGTTCGGTATCGGTCATGTCGGCGTCACTCGTGCTGGTTGCGGGTAGTCGGTTAGACGGCGTCAACTCGTCCGGATGAAATATCACGCCTTCCTGGTGGACGGTCCGGCTTCCCGCGGCGGTACGGCAGCGGCCCGCGCCGCCAGCCGCACAAACAGCGCGTCGAGATCGAACCCTGCCGTATCGATGCCGATCGTGTCACGCAGGCACGCGCCCCACTCCGCCGCGTCGTCGAACGTGACGGTGCGCCCGGCCCCCGCCGCGTCGCGCAGCGTCAGTGTGGTGTTGCGCAGCGCCGCGCGGCCGTCCGGCAGCACGCGGCACGCGATCAGGTCGTTCACGAAGATCGATTCGGGATACGTCGACGTGAACCAGTTCGCGACGTCGTAATCGATCCACTCGACCGGTTTCAGCGAGAAACGGTAGGTCGTCTGCCAGCCGTCGGGGATCTCGAACTGCATGTCGAATTCGCCGTCGACCGGCGCTTCGACCACGCGAAACGCGCCGTGCGGCGTCAGTTGCCGCTCGCCCGGCACGAAGCGCAGCGGCGCGGTCAGTGTCGCGCTGCCGAAGCCGATGTCCGCGAGCCAGACCGCGCCGTCGAGATCGATGCGCAGCACCATGTGCGTCTGCGCGGTGACGATCTCGGGCGGCAGCATCCAGCGCACGCGCGCGATCAGCGGCGTCACGCGAAAACCGATCGTCGTGAGCGCGGTGTAGAAGAGCTTGTTGAGTTCGAAGCAGTAGCCGCCGCGGCGGTGCCCGATCACCTTGTCGACGATCGCGGGCAGGTCGAGGGCGACGCGCGCGCCGGTCAGCGGATTGAGGTTTTCGAACGGAATTGCCTGCGGGTGCAGCAGATGCAGCCGGCGCAGCACGTCGAGCGTCGGCTCGGCCGGGCCGTCGTAGCCGATGCGGGAGAAATAGCGCGAGAGGTCGAACGAGTCAGTCATGAACCTGCACCGATAAAAGGGACACGCCACGATAGCATCGTGCGAAATCCCCGTGTTGTGCAGGGCAATTGCCCGTCGTCGCGCGCGATGCCGGCACCGCACCGCGCGCGGCCCCGCGCAACGTTACGGCAGCAGCTTCAGCGCGGACGACGCGACCGACGGCACCGAAATGCCCTGGCTCGTCGCGAACTGCACGGCCTGGCTGAGCGTCGCCGCGAGCGACTGCAACTGGCCCGGCGCGCTTTGCGCGATATACGACGCGGCCTGCATGTTCTGCGGATTCAGGCCCGACTGCAGCAGCGAAGCGGCGCTCGTCGAACCGAGATTGCCGAGCCCCGACTGCAGTTGCGAATACTGCGTGAGCCCCTGGCCGAGCGACGCGAGGCCGTTGCTGAACGCCTGCTTGTCGATCGGGCCGTGCGACGCGCCGCCGCTCGCGAATGCCTGGCCGAGCGCCTGCGACACCGACTGCTGCGCGCCGCCCATCTGCGACAGCGCGGCCGGCGTCAGCGCGTTACCGCCGGCCAGCTGGCCCGCGGCCTGCTGCGCCTGCCCGGCCGCGCCGGTGAGCCCCATCGCCGACGCGAGCGACGACTGGCCGGACAGCACCTGCTGATTCGCACCGACATACGCCTGCAGCAACTGCGCGACGACGCCCTGCGCGGGTGCCGCCTGCTGCTGGCCGCCGCCGAGCAGCGACGCGCCGAGCGACTGCAGGTCGAGCTGCGCGTGCGCGGCGCCGCTCACCAGGATGCCGAATGCGATGCCTGCCGAGGCCAGGTGCCTGCCCGTCGCGCGAATGTGCTTCATGTGTTTTCCCTCGTGCCGGAATGATTGAGGCCGATATTGTCGAAGCGCGTCGCGCGCCGCCGCAACGACTGAAACACATCGAAACGAAATCGCGCCGCGCGGCCGCTTGCAATTCCGCGAACGACGGACACCGTCGAGCGGATTCGTCCGCGGTTGCTGCGCGATATCACGCGTGTGCCGGAATTCGTTCTCCGGTGGCATCAATGCGGGTGGGGTTCGAGCTCCGCGAGCGGTACCGCAAACGCATCGCGGTCAGAAGACGCGTTCGTCACCGGCGTGCCGGGTGCTGGGTGCTGGGTGCTGGGTGCTGGGTGCTGGGTGCTGGGTGCTGGGTGCTGGGTGCTGGGTGCTGGGTGCTGGGTGCTGGGTGCTGGGTGCCGGGTGCCGGGTGCCGGGTGCCGGGTGCCGACAAACTTCGCGTTCAGAGATCGAAGCAAAACGGGCGGCTCGCCGCCGCCCGTTTCGCCACCCCGCTACCCAGCGATCTTACGTAGCCATCCACGCCGGCAGCCGCTGGCCGACCCAGTCGGCCGCCTGCTCGTAGCCGCGTGCGAGCTGCAACACGGCGAGATCGGCGCGCGGACGCCCGATCAGTTGCATCCCCATCGGCAGCCCCGCGTCGTTGAAGCCGACCGGCACGTTGATCACCGGGCAGCCGGCCAGCGTCCACGGCACGACCGTTTCCATCCAGCGGTGATAGGTGTCCATCGCGCGGCCCGCGATCTCCTTCGGCCAGCGCTGGTCGACGTCGAACGGGAACACCTGCGCGGTCGGCGCCGCGATGAAGTCGTAACGGTCGAAGAAACTCAGCACGGCCTGGTGCCACGCGGTGCGCTCGACGCTCGCGTCGAACACGGCCGCGCCCTGCATCGCGAGCAGCCCTTCGACCTCGTAAATCGCCTCGGGCTTCAGCAGCGCGCGGCGCGCCGGGTCGCGATAGTGCGCGAGCAGCCCGCCGCCGGACAGCAGGTGCCGGTGCGCGAGCCACAGGCGCCAGATCCGGTCGGGCGCGAACGCCGGCAGCGCGGCATCGACGTCGCAGCCGATCTCGCGCAGCGTCGCCAGCCCCTGCTCGCACTGCGCGAGCACGCCGGCCTCGGTCGCGAGATAACCGTTCCAGTCGCCGACCCACGCGATGCGCTTGCCGCGCAGGTCCGCGTCGAGCGGCTGCGCGAACACGGCCGGATCTTCCGCAAGCGACAGCGGATCGTTGCGGTCGTAGCCGGCCTGGATCGCGAGCAGCTGCGCGACGTCGCCGACCGTACGGCCCATCGGACCTTCGATGCCGAGCTGCTGCACGAACACGTCGACGCCCGGCCAGCGCGGCACGCGCCCCTGCGACGGGCGGAAGCCGTAGATGTTGCAGAATGCGGCCGGATTGCGCAGCGAGCCGCCGAAATCGCTGCCGTCCGCCACCGGCAGCATCCGCGACGCGAGCGCCGCTGCCGTGCCGCCGCTGCTACCGCCCGCGCTCTTCGTCAGATCGTATGGATTGCGCGTCGCACCATAAACCTCGTTGAACGTGTGCGAACCGAGCCCGAACTCCGGCGTATTGGTCTTGCCGATGAAGATCGCGCCGGCCGCGCGCATCCGCGCGACGCCGACGGAATCGGCCTGCGGCACGTTCTCGCGGAAGATCGGCGAGCCGTAGGTCGTCCGCAGCCCCTTCGTCATCGCCAGATCCTTCGGCGCCTGCGGCATCCCGTGCATCCAGCCGTGGTATTCGCCGCGCGCCAGCGCGGCATCCTTTTCCGTGGCTTCGGCGAGCAGCGCATCGCGGTCGCGCAGCGCGACGATCGCGTTGACTGCGCCGTTCACGCGCTCGACGTGGTCGAGATACGCGCGCATCGTCTCGACGCAGGAAACCGCCTTGCTGCGAATCGCCGACGCGAGCTCGCCGGCCGACAGGCGCACGATCGGGTCAACGGGGATGGAAGCGGGAGCGAGAAGCTGCGGGGCGCCGTGCGGCATGCGAGGTCTCCTGGAACCGGAATGGATTGGCGGGCCGCGTGGCGGCGGCAGTCGCTCCCGAAGCGGCCGGGAGGGGCCGCGCCGCGGCCGATGTTCTACTCTACGCGACGCCGATTCGGCGACCTCCGATATTTTCCGCCGCGATTCATTGCGGATCCGACTAAATCGATCCGACGCGTGCCGGGTAGCCCACGCCGCCCCGGTCGATGAAATCGTTTATGCGCATAAACTTAAATTTCTTATATTTCTAATAGGCGCGACACGAGGCGGCGTGCGTTAACGACATTTTTACGCGGCCGCCCGATCTCTTTAGATTGCGCGTTCCGGCCGCGCGCTACGCTGGAAGCATCTCGTTCCCTTGGACATCGTTCATGCTCAAGCTGCTGGTTCCGGTCGGTCACTCGCCCCGCTCGCTTCAGGCGGTTCGCCACGCGACATTCCTGTATCGCGAGCGGTGCGCGTCGGAGATCGTGCTGATCAATGTTCAGGCGCCGCTCGAATCGACGCGGCTCGAGGCCTATCACCCGCTGTCGCGGCTGCGCGCGATCGAGGAGAAGTTCGCGTCCGACGATCTGGCCGTGGCGGAACGGATTCTGCGGGAAGCCGGCGTCAAGTACAGCGTCGTGATGAAGGTCGGCCCGGTGGCCGATACGATCGCGACCGTGGCGGCCGAGACCGGATGCGACGAGATCGTCGTCGTCGCGCCGAGGCATGATCCACTTCATGCGCTGATGTCGGTGTTTCGCCGCAGCGTGATGGGCCGGCTGGTGCGGATTTCGAATGTGCCGGTGACGGCCGTGCAATGACAAGGATGATGCGCGGCGGTGCTTCGACGCGTCGACGGTAGGTCGCATGACAGGCCGCAGGCTTGCACCGGCGACGGACGCATGAGCGGCGCAGTGCGTGTGCGCGTTGCGCATCGCACGCGTACCGCCCGTCGCGCAACGCTTATTCGATGACCTTGCGCCAGAACACGAAATAGGCGGCCGCCGAAGACGCAACCAGCAGGATTGCCCACATCGGAGCGAGACTGATCAGCACGGAAGAGACGTTCAACATTTGGATTCCTCACTATTTCGACAGCGATGTTCAACACGCACCAGCTTGCCGGAACCGATGCATTCATCCGTCATCGCATTCCGTCAAATCATGCATTCATGCTATCGCTTTGAGCGGCAGCGCGACCGTCCCCGCCTGCCCGTCCCCTGACATTCGTCAAACTCGCGCGAATCACCCGCCTGTCGTGCCGAAACCCGTCGCGCGATTGCCGCGCTGCGTGCCAATCCTCGTCTGCCTGCCGCCAGCCTGAAAGCGCCCTTCCTTTTGCACACGAAACACGAAAAACGGGACTGGATCACGCCGCCCCGCCACCGATTCAGCAGACGTTTACCGGGGGAACCCCCAAGTGCTTCGCCGAACGTGTCCGCGTTACGCTTGAGCGACGAGGAGACGAACCATGAGACGAGCCGTACATATCGCTGTTTTCGCGCTGCTGGCGTATCTCATTGCCGATCGCGCGATCCTGCATGCGCAGGGCCGCGACGCCAGCCCGCTTGCATGCGAACAGGGTGCCGCGCAGGTGAAGTCCGACGCGCTCGGCCGCGGCTTCGGCGAGGCAGCCGCCAGCAGCCAGGGCGAAGCGTTCATGTCGGGTTGCCTGGTGACCGGGCGAGGCAATCAGGACGTCGCGATGGCGAACCGTTGACGCGAATCCGGTGACGCTCCAGTCGCGTTCAAGTCCAAACGCCTGAACCGAAGCCGCGAGCGCCCACATCAGTTCCCGCGGTTCATCGCCATTTTCCCGATCGACGTTGCGACGAATGCCACGGTCCGGACACCGTTCGCGCCGAACGTCTGCTCGCGGTCCGTATCGTTGCGGGGAAGACACATCGACATCCGCGCCATCAGGCCATCCTTGCCGTAATCGCCGAACCAGTCGACCAGCCGGCCGATGTAGCACGCGCCGCCGACATGAACCGGCATGTCGCCGACGATTTCGTACGCGTCGTGGTTCATGTACGCGCTGTATCGTCGCTTTGCACCGAAGGCGGAACCGGACACACCGGCGGGTCGAAACCGGCATCGCGTGCGGTACTGTCGCTCACGTCGCGCAGCGCCCGTTTGATTTCCGATACAGTGGCTTGCCCGATATCATCGGGCCGTCGCGTCGAGACGCCACTTCATCTACAACGACAGCCAATCAAAAGATGAGTCACTCCAACACCGATTTGATCCAGCGCTTTTACACTGCCTTCCAGCAACGCGACATCGACGCGATGCTCGCCTGCTATGCCGACGACGTCGTCTTCAGCGATCCCGCGTTCGGCGAATTGCGCGGCGAACTCGCGCGCGACATGTGGCGCATGCTGGTGGCGCGCGCGCAGGAATTTTCGCTGACGTTCGGCGAGGTCGACGCGGACGAACAGACCGGGCGCGCCCAGTGGGTCGCGCACTACAGGTTCACCGCGACCGGCCGCATGGTCGTCAACCGGATCGACGCGCGCTTCCGGTTTCGCGACGGGCTCATCGCCGAGCATCGCGACACTTTCGACCTGTGGCGCTGGGCGCGTCAGGCGCTTGGGCTGAAGGGCGCCCTGCTCGGCTGGACGCCGTTCGTGCAACGCGCGATCCGCGCGCAGGCGCGGAAGAATCTCGACGCGTATCGGGCGAAGCGGAGATAGAACACGCGCCGCTGTTGCTTCATCGTGGCGTTGATCAGGTCAGAATGCCGTCCGGGTTCGTGAGACGGCGCTGGCAATGCAAGCGCTCAGCGGCTTCGGGAGTGCGAGCCGGCGAGCCCGACGCGCCCTTTGCCATAGCGATAACTCGCGACCGCGATTTCGTTGTTCGGATAAGTCGCCGGCGTGACGCCGCCGGAGCCCGCCTTGGCGGCAGGGAGCATCACGCCGTCCTGAAAGTAGATCCAGCGCTTTTCGCCGCACCATACGGCCGGCGTCACCCCGTCCGCGATACCGTGAATCGTTGAGCCCTTGGTCTCGATCCCGGAATCGAGACCAAGGGCTTCCGTGGCCGGGCACATGCCGTAGTCCGACGCGGCCTCGTACGGCCCGCCTCTGTTCCGCAACACGAAAGCCAGCCCCGACAGGGCCGACCTGGCGTCAGCGGACGACCCAAAATCGCAGCCAGGCAGCCCGCCGCCAATCGCCTCCCTTCAAGCCGACAACCGCAAGAACCACGCGGAATACCTTGCCCGCAATGGCGCTCATGCCAACCTCCGGCGCACGCCCGGCAAGGCCGACTCCCCCGTGCCGCCACGCTCCCCCGCGCTTCGCCCGCCAACTCTTATATAAGACATAAGACATTTGACGTTACAGGGTATTGAGATTAGAATCCCGCTCAAAGCAGTGCCTGGAACAGCCTCGGAGTGCCGGAAAGGCCTTCCCCTCAAACGCCATATCAGCAGGTCTCCCCATGCTTGAAAACTTTCGTGCTCACGTGGCCGCCCGCGCCGCGCTCGGTATTCCTCCCCTGCCGCTGACGGCTCAGCAAACCGCCGAACTGGTGGAACTGCTGACGAACCCGCCCGCCGGCGAAGAGCAGACGCTGGTCGAACTGATCACCTACCGCGTGCCCGCCGGCGTCGACGAAGCCGCCCGCGTGAAGGCCGGCTTCCTGGCCGCCGTGGCCAAGGGCGAGACCGCCTGCCCGCTGATCTCGCGCGAGCGCGCCACCGAACTGCTCGGCACGATGCTGGGCGGCTACAACATCCAGCCGCTGATCGAACTGCTGTCCGACGATGCAGTCGCGGCCGTCGCCGCCGACGCGCTGAAGAAAACCCTGCTGATGTTCGACCAGTTCCATGACGTGAAGGAACTCGCCGACAAGGGCAACACGCACGCGAAGGCCGTGCTGCAAAGCTGGGCCGACGCCGAATGGTTCACGAGCCGTCCGGAAGTGCCGCAAAGCCTGACCATCACCGTCTTCAAGGTGACGGGCGAAACCAACACCGACGATCTGTCGCCGGCCCCGGACGCCACCACCCGCCCGGACATCCCGATGCACGCGCTGGCGATGCTGAAGAACGCGCGCCCGGGCATCACGCCGGAAGAAGACGGCAAGCGCGGCCCGGTCAAGTTCATCGAGTCGCTGAAGGAAAAGGGCCACCTGGTCGCCTACGTGGGCGACGTGGTCGGCACCGGCTCCTCGCGCAAGTCGGCCACCAACTCGGTGCTGTGGTTCACCGGCGAGGACATCCCGTTCGTGCCGAACAAGCGTTTCGGCGGCGTGTGCCTCGGCAGCAAGATCGCCCCGATCTTCTACAACACGATGGAAGACGCGGGCGCGCTGCCGATCGAACTCGACGTGTCGCAGATGGAAATGGGCGACGTGGTCGAACTGCGCCCGTATGACGGCAAGGCGCTGAAGAACGGCGAAGTGATCGCCGAATTCCAGGTCAAGTCCGACGTGCTGTTCGACGAAGTGCGCGCCGGCGGCCGCATTCCGCTGATCATCGGCCGCGGCCTGACCGCGAAGGCACGCGAAGCACTGGGCCTCGCACCGTCGACGCTGTTCCGCCTGCCGCACCAGCCGGCCGACAGCGGCAAGGGCTTCTCGCTCGCGCAGAAGATGGTCGGCCGCGCATGCGGTCTGCCGGAAGGCCAGGGCGTCCGTCCGGGCACGTACTGCGAACCGAAAATGACCTCGGTCGGCTCGCAGGACACCACGGGCCCGATGACCCGCGACGAACTGAAGGATCTCGCGTGCCTCGGCTTCTCGGCCGACCTCGTCATGCAATCGTTCTGCCACACCGCCGCTTATCCGAAGCCGGTCGACGTGAAGACGCACCAGACGCTGCCGAACTTCATCAGCACGCGCGGCGGTATCGCGCTGCGCCCGGGCGACGGCGTGATCCACTCGTGGCTGAACCGCATGCTGCTGCCCGACACCGTCGGCACCGGCGGCGACTCGCACACGCGCTTCCCGATCGGCATCAGCTTCCCGGCAGGCTCGGGCCTGGTCGCCTTCGCGGCCGCCACCGGCACGATGCCGCTGGACATGCCGGAATCGGTGCTGGTCCGCTTCAAGGGCAAGATGCAGCCGGGCGTCACGCTGCGCGACCTCGTCAACGCGATTCCGCTGTATGCGATCAAGCAAGGCATGCTGACGGTCGCGAAGCAAGGCAAGAAGAACATCTTCTCGGGCCGCATTCTCGAAATCGAAGGCCTGCCCGACCTGAAGGTCGAGCAAGCGTTCGAGCTGTCGGATGCGTCCGCCGAGCGTTCGGCCGCCGGTTGCACGGTCCACCTGAACAAGGAACCGATCATCGAATACCTGAACAGCAACGTCACGCTGCTGAAGTGGATGATCGCGCAGGGCTACCAGGATCCGCGCAGCCTGCAGCGCCGTATCGCGGCGATGGAACAATGGCTGGCCGACCCGCAACTGCTGTCGCCGGATGCCGACGCCGACTACGCGGCCGTCATCGAGATCGACCTCGCCGACATCCACGAGCCGATCGTCGCCTGCCCGAACGACCCGGACGACGTGAAGACGCTGTCCGACGTGGCCGGTGCGAAGATCGACGAAGTGTTCATCGGCTCGTGCATGACCAACATCGGCCACTTCCGTGCGGCGTCGAAGCTGCTCGAAGGCAAGCGCGACATCCCGGTCAAGCTGTGGGTTGCCCCGCCGACCAAGATGGACCAGAAGCAGCTGACCGAAGAAGGTCACTACGGCGTGTTCGGCACGGCCGGTGCGCGTACCGAAATGCCGGGCTGCTCGCTGTGCATGGGTAACCAGGCACAGGTGCGCGAAGGCGCGACGGTCATGTCGACGTCGACCCGCAACTTCCCGAACCGTCTCGGCAAGAACACGAACGTGTACCTCGGCTCGGCGGAACTGGCGGCGATCTGCTCGCGCCTGGGCAAGATCCCGACCAAGGACGAGTACATGGCCGATATGGGCGTGCTCACTGCCAACGGCGACAAGATCTACAAGTACATGAACTTCGACCAGATCGAAGACTTCAAGGAAGTGGCCGACACCGTGCAGCTGTAAGCACGCTGTCGGACTGCGGCGGGTTGTTGCCGCCGCAGCGCCACGCAATGGCGCCGCAGGCTGAATGCCTGCGGCGCCATTTTTTATGCGGCTCTTATCGGCGCCGCCTCGCGACACTTACGCGGCAGCGCCGCCCGGCTCGCGACGGATCACCAGTTCGTTGAAGCCGGTGCCCGCATCGGGTTCGCGAGAAAAGCGATGCGCGGGAAGCAGCACGAGCAGGATCTCGGCGGTCGTGCGCACCACGCAGCCGCTCGCCACATGGCCGCCCGTCACGCGGCCGCCCGCATCGGAAATGGACATGTGCAGGTGCGCGCCATCCGGCGACACCGAACCGGCCAGCGTCAGGATTTCGAGGTCGCCACGCAGTTCGGTCGGCAGATCGGCACCGGCAAAGCGCAACTGCGCGACGCTCAGGCTGCCGATCCCCTGGATCACGAATGCCGCGTGCGCACCGTGCGGACGCAATGCTTCCTCGATGGATGCGCGCAGATCGTCGCCGGGGGACAGACGCAGAGGATGGGCTTGCATGGTCGAGAACCCTCTGGTGGACCGTGGTATCGACAAAGAGTACGTTCGACCCGTGAATCCGGCAAGTCACCCGCGCCCAGGAAAACCGCCCTCGCCTCGCGGCAACGCGCAGGCAACGCCCGCACGCATCACCCGGTAAACCGCTCGCTCGCGAACTGCGCATCCGGCACGCCCGCCGCGACGGCCACTTCCCGCACACCCTGCACGAGCGGCGGCGGCCCGCACACGTAAATGTCCGGCGGCGCAGCGGCCTGCGCGAGCGCCGCGCGCAACGCGTCGACCGGCGTGCCGCGAAACCCGGCCCACTCCGCGTCCGGCCGCCATACGCACAGATCGACCTGCAACTGCGGCAGGTCGGCCTGCAAGCGCGTCAGCTCTTCGAGCATGAACAGTTCGCTTTCCTGATTGACGCCGAAGAACAGCCGCGCGTCGATCATCTCCTGATACTCGGCCATGCGTCGCAGCATCGACAGGATCGGCGCGAGCCCGGTGCCGCCCGCGACGAACCAGCGCGGCCGCAGGCTGTCCGCGAACAGCCCGAAGCCGCCCATCGGCACGCGGACCGTCAGCGGATCGCCCAGCCGCGCGCGCTCGCGCAGGTACGTCGAGAACCAGCCGTCCGGCCGCAGCCGGATCAGGAACTCGAGGCGGCCGTCCCAGTTGCTCGTGTTCGCGAGCGAATACGGGCGGCGCAAACCGCTGCCCGGCATCTCGAGTTCGGCGAACTGACCCGGCTCGAACTCCACGGCCGAGCCGAACGCGTCGTCGGGCTCGACTTGCAACTCGACGCGCATCGTGTCGGCGGCGATCGTGTCGAGCGTCGCGATCCGCGCGGTGCGCACGGGCACCGAATGCAGCAGCACCTTGGCCCGGTCGTACGGTGCGGCGACCCGCAGATCGCCGCGCGGCGTGGTCCGGCACAACAGGACCGCGCCGCGCTGGTCGGCCGGCAGCACACCGGCGCTGTCGGCCAGCATCTCGTACGCACCGTCGACGACGGTCGCCTGGCACGCGCCGCAGCTTCCGCGCCGGCACTGCGACGGCAGCGTGATGCCGGCTTCGGCCGCCGCCGCGAGCAGATCCTGTTCGACGTCGCAGCCGAAGCCGAACCGTTCGCCGTCGCGCGTCGTGATCTCGATCCGATAAGTCATCGAACGATCCCGCTCACGCGGCCTTGCGCGCCAGCGACGCGGCAAGGTCGGCACCGGCGTCGCCGATCGGCTGGATGCCGAACTGCTCGACCAGCACCGCGAGCACGCCCGGCGTGACGAACGCCGGCAGCGTCGGCCCGAGGCGGATGTTGCGCAGGCCGAGCGCGAGCAGCGTCAGCAGCACGGCCGCCGCCTTCTGCTCGAACCACGAGATCACGAGCGACAGCGGCAAGTCGTTCACGCCGCAATCGAACGCGTCGGCGAGCGCCGTTGCGATCCGGATCGCCGAATAGCTGTCGTTGCACTGCCCGACGTCGAGCAGCCGCGGAATGCCGCCGATATCGCCGAACGCGTGCCGGTTGAACCGGTACTTGTTGCAGCCGAGCGTCATCACGACCGTATCGTCGGGTGCCTGTTCCGCGAACTCGGTATAGTAGTTGCGGCCCGGCGCCGCGCCGTCGCAGCCGCCGATCAGGAAGAAATGGCGGATCTGCCCGGCCTTGACCGCGTCGATGACCTTGTCCGCGACGCCGAGCACCGCATGCCGGCCGAACCCGACCGTGATCGTCTCTTCCGGCGCCGTGGCCGGAAAACCGGGCAGCGCCTGCGCGGCGCGCATCAGCGTGGAGAAATCGTGATGCTCGAGATGGCGCACGCCGGGCCAGCCGACCGGCCCCGTCGTGAAGATCCGCTGCCGGTATTGCGGCATCGGCTCGATGATGCAGTTGGACGTCATCAGGATCGGCCCGGGGAAATGCGCGAAGTCGCTCTGCTGGTCCTGCCACGCCCCGCCGTAGTTGCCGGCCAGGTGCGGAAATGCGTTGAGCGTCGGGTACGCGTGGGCCGGCAGCATTTCGCCATGCGTATACACATGGATGCCCGTGCCGGCCGTCTGTTCGAGCAGCGCGTGCAGATCGCCGAGATCGTGGCCCGACACGAGGATCGCCTTGCCCGCCACCGGCGACACGCGCACCGCGGTCGGCTGCTGCGCGCCGAAGCGGCCGGTGTTCGCGCTGTCGAGCAGTTCCATCACCGTCAGGTTCAACCGGCCGAGATCGAGCGCCTGTGTGAGCAGCGCATTGACGTCGTCGGGCTCGCTTGCGAGAAACGCGAGCGCCGCCTCGATGCCCTCGTAGATATCGTCGCGCTCGTAGCCGAGCACCCGCGCATGATGCGCGTAAGCGCACACGCCCTTCAGCCCGTACAGCACCAGCGCACGCAGGCCGACGATGTCCGCGCCCACCTTGTCGAGACCCGAGTCGATGCCGACGGCGGCGGCCTGTTCCAGCAGTCCGGCGAGATCGCCCGCGGGCTTCCACATCGCGGGCCCGTGCAGCACGGGGACGACCGCTTCCATGGCCCGCGCCCTCGCTTCGCATGCGGCCTTCACGCGGTCGCGTGTCTGCGCCGCATCGCGCAGCAACGCGACGAAGCGCGCCGAATGGAAGTTCACGTTGGTCAGCGTCGTGAACATCGCGTACAGCACGAACCGATCGGCTTCGCGATCGGGTGCGCCCAATGCGCGTGCGACCGCGCCGTATTGCGCAATGCCCTTCACCGCATGGACCAGCAGGTCCTGCAGGTCGGCCGTCGTTGCATCCTTGCCGCAGTTGCCTTTCGCCGATGCGCAACCGGGCCGCGCGCCGGTCCGGTCGGTCTGTTCGCATTGATAGCAAAACACGGTGCTCTCCTTTCTCGATCATGGGGGCGCGGGTCGGTGCGAACGACGGCGGAACGCGGGTTCCTTGCCGCCGGGCATCCCGCCCGCTTCAAGATGCGTTTTTCATGCATCTTTTTCATGATGTTTCGGCACGCCTTTCACCACCGTGATGCAGATCAAGAAACGGGGCGCTGGCCGGTGAGGCAACTTGTCGCTATCACTGCCCGCCGGCTTCGGTTGCGTTTTCGGTATCCGCGCATTCGATGCCCCAGTCGCCGTATCGATACCAGTCGTCGCCGAGTAGCTCGCTCGGGTGCTGCGTGCGGCTGGAGCCGTTGCCGCAACGCATCGCGCGCGCGGGGCAGTAGTTGTCGCATCCCCAGCAGACCCTCTCCGGATGCACGGGGTGAAGGGGGAATTTCTTGGCCATCGCGCGTTGTCTTCCCGGCGTCGTTTCGTTCGCTACCGTTCGACTCTAGTTCATCGATGCACACCGGCAATGCGGCATTGTTTCGCAGTGGCGGCAGTGCATCAGCCAGGCACGCCGACGCGATTGGTCTAGTCTGTCCGCGATTTCGATTCGAGCCTGTTTCCGCACATTCGCGAGGTTCGCGATCGCTGGGTCAATACCGCCTGCCCGCCCGCGAGCGCCCTCGTCGGTGTCTCCTCGTTGTTCCGCCCTGACGTGCTGGTTGAAGTGGACGCGTTCGCGATCGTTCCTGCCGCGACGTGATCCGCCCCTGCCGCATCACCCGCGGCGATCGCTCGCCAGCAATCCGTACAGCTCGCTGTCCGACACTTCATCGCCGACAATCCAGCGTTCGCGCAGCAGCCCTTCCCGCGCGAAGCCCAGCCGTTCAAGCAGCCGCGCCGACGCCACGTTGCGCGGATCGATATCGGCTTCGAGCCGGTTCAGGCGCAGCGTGCCGAATGCATGATCGATCACGGCCGACGCCGCTTCGCGCATGTATCCGCCGCTCCAGTACTTGCGCCGCAGGCTGAAGCCGATCTCGGCACGGCGGCATTGCTCGTGCACATGGAACAGCGAGCATTCGCCCAGCGTTTCGCCGGTTTCCCGCGATTCGAGTACGCACACGAAATCCTGTCCGCTGGCGGATGTCTTCAGGTTGCGCGCAACGCGCTCCGCTGCCTGCTCGATGTGCGTCATCGGCGAGAACGAGAAATAGCGCATCGCTTCGGCATCCGACCAGATCTCGAAGAAGGCCTGCGCGTCTGCGTCGCGAAGCGGCCGCAGGACGAGGCGGGATGTATTCAGCGTGACAGGTTCGAACAGGGGCATGGCGACGATCGGACGAAAATCGGGATCGTGAATTAGACCATGCAAGCCATACGCCAACAATTGCATGCGTCCGCACCGCCCGACGATGCGACCGGATCGCCCCAAACAAATAGGCCCGGACATCGCCCGGGCCCCTCTTTTCACCTCATCCGTCACCGCCGGCTGCGCTTATGCCTCAAGCGCCTCGAGCACCTTCCCCTTCGTCTCGATCCCGACGAAGTGCACGGTCACTGCCGCGATCAGCGGCACGATGCCGATCAGGTAGAACGCCGGCGCGAGGTTCCCGCCGATGATCGCGTGCGGCACGACCATCGGCGCGACGAACGACGCGATCTTCAGCCATGCGCTGCCGAGCCCGCAGCCCGACGCGCGGATGCTGGTCGGATACTGTTCCGGCGTGTAGACGTACGCGGTAATGAACCCCGACGCCATCAACCCGAGCGACAACGAGCAGAAGATCGCGACGACATACACCGACGATGCGTGATAGATGCCGGCGAACGCCAGCGACAGCGCACACAGCACGAACGACCATACGATCACCGGCTTCCGGCCGAGCTTGTCGACGAGCAGCGCCGACGCCAGCGACCCGAGCACGCCCATCACCGAACCGATCACCGCGAGGTTCAGCGCGAGTTGCAGCGGCGCGTGATAGAAGTTCTTGTAGATCGTCGGCAGCCACGTCGACAACCCGTACTGGATGAACCCGCAGGTCGCCCACAACGTCGCTACCGCGAGCGTGCGCTTGCGATACGCGGCGCTGAACAGGTCGCTCATCTTGCGCTTCGGATGCTGGCGCACCATCTCGTCGAACGCGGCCGCCTGCGTGACCGGCGGCAGCTCGCCGCGCACCGACGCTTCGAACACGCCGACCGCGCGCCCGGCTTCCGCGAGCCGCCCGCGCGATGCGAGCCAGCGCGGCGATTCCGGCACGAGACGCGTGAGCACGAACGACAGGATCAGCGGCAACCCGCCGACGAAGTACATGATCTCCCAGCCGAACCGCGGCACGAGCCACGCACCGAGCGCCATCGACACGAGCAGGCCGATCGGGAACACGATCTCGTACAGCAGCACGAAACGGCCGCGGCCATGCGCGCGTGTGATCTCGTTGATGTACGTCGCGGCGACCGGCAGTTCGCCGCCGAGCCCGAGCCCCTGCAGGATCCGCAGCAGCACGAACACTTCGAAGGTCGGCGCGAAGCCGCACGCGATGCTCGTGACGCCGATCACGGCCGAGCTCCACGCGATCGCCTTCACGCGGCCGTGCTTCTCGGCCAGCGCGGGAAACAGGAATGCGCCGATCAGCTGGCCGATCGCGCCGGACGCGATCAGCATGCCGATCTGCGTCGGCGACAGCCCCCATTTGTGAATCAGCAGCGGCAGCGTCGCCGCGATCGTGATCACGTCGAAGCCGTCGAAGAACGTCGCGGTGCCGATCAGCACGCGCGCGCGGATCTGCATCGCGTTGCCGGGAAGCCGCTCGAGCCGCGCGATGATCGCGCCGGGCGTGGAGGCGGCAGCTTCCATCGTGGCGCGACCAGCCACGACGTTGTCGAAAGTGCTCATGCGGGGTGTCTCCTTTGTCTCGTCGCCCGGTCAGGCCAGTGCCTTGCTCGTGTCTGCCAGGGCTTCCGTATCCACTGCCCGGCCCTGGTTCATCCACTTGCGCGCGAGCTTCAGCTCACGTGCGTTGTTCACGGCGATGACACCTCTCACATGCCCATCGCCCACGAAAAACAGCGTCGCGCGGCGCGCGGCGAGATCGCCGCGCACGACAAGCTGCGCATCGGCCGGCAGATCCCCGAGGATCTGCAGGTTCACGTCGTATTGATCCGACCAGAACCACGGAATCTCCGCGTACGGCGCACGCACGCCGAGCACCGCTTTCGCGGCCGCAATCGCCTGGTTCTGCGCATTGGCCCACGATTCGAGCCGAACGCGCCGCTTCAGCCAGCCGTTGTGATGGTTCGCGACGTCGCCGCACGCGAAGATCGCCGGGTCGCTCGTCGCGCCGAATTCGTCGACGACGATGCCGTCGTCGACGGCCAGCCCCGCATCGCTCGCGAGCGATGCGTTCAGCGCGAGGCCGATGCCGGCCACCGCGAAATCGGCGTCGATCGTCGTGCCGTCGGCGAGCGTCGCACGTACCTTCGATACGTCGTCCGGCTGCGCGTCGAGCGATGCGAGCGCCGCGCCGAGACGCACGTCCACGCCGTTCGCGCGATGCAGGTCGAGCAGGAAATCCGACACGATCTGCGGCACCGAACGCCCGCACAGGCGCGGCGCGCCTTCGACCACGACCGCCTCGACGCCGAGCTTGCGCGCGGTGGCCGCGACTTCGAGGCCGATCCAGCCGCCGCCGATCACGAGCACACGTTGGCTGGCGCGCAGCTTCTCACCGAGCGCGGCCGCTTCGTCGAGCGTACGCAGATAGTGCAGGTTCGGTGTCTTCACGATCGTGTCGGGCAGGCGGCGCGACGTGCCGCCGGTCGCGATCACGAGCCGGTCGTATTCGATCTCGCGGCCGCTGACGGTCGTCACCACGCGGCGCGCGCGGTCGATCGATGCCGCGCGTTCCGGCTGCCACGCTTCGACATTCAGCGCGTCGAATTCGTCCGGTCGCACGACGCGCACGGTTTCGATATCGGCGTCGCCGGCCAGCACGGCCTTCGACAGCGGCGGCCGTTCGTACGGCAGGTGCGCCTCGTCGGCGATCATCACGAGGCGGCCCGTGTAGCCTTCGGCGCGCAGCGTCTTCAGCACCCAGCCGGCGGCCTGGCCGCCGCCGATCACGACGACCGTGCCGGGCGCGGCGTGCTCCTGTGTGTTCTCTTCGCTCACGATTTGCGCTCCGTCATGAACTTGCCTTCCGGCGCCTTCGCGTTCTTCTGCCGGCGCGTGTTGCCGTCGAGGCCACCGTCGACGGCCCACTCGGCAAACACGGTCGGGCCCGGTTCGAATTCGCGCGGCTGCCATTCGGGCGTCAGGACGTCCTCATCCGCGTAGTACTCGATCAGCCCGCCGGCCGGATTCTGGAAATACCAGAAGTACGCGGACGACACGGGGTGGCGGCCCGGGCCAAGTTGCGTTTCCCAGCCGCAGCGGTCGATATGCATGCCGCCGCCGAACACTTCATGGATGTCGCGCACGGTGAACGCGACGTGGTTCAGTCCGCGTTTGCCGTTCGGCAGCGCGAGCAGGAACAGGTCGTGGTGGCCGCCGTGCGGCGCGCAGCGCATGAACGCGCCGCGGCCCGGGTAGCGGTCCGACGTCTCGAAGCCGAGCAGCTCGTGATAGAACTTTTCCTGTGCGTCGAGGCAGTTCGTGAAGAACACGACATGCCCGACCTCGACCGGCTCCGCGTGTGCATAGATCGGGCTCGGCTGGTCGACGCGCAACGTCTGGCCCCACACGTTCGACGGCGAGCCCGTGATGTCGAGTTCGCGCTTGCGCGTGACTTCGACGCGGATCGCCATCCCGTTCGGGTCGGTGCAGCCGAGCGCATCCTTCCGTGCGTAAAAGCCGGGCTGGCCGGCGAGCTTGCCGCGCAGCGCGTCGAGTTCCTGCTGCGTCGCGACGCCCCACGTGACCTCGCGCAGCGTCGGGCCCGCTTCGAACGCGGGTGGCAGTGCCGGATCGTCGGCCTTGACGGCCAGCACGGTGCAGCCGTTCAACGTCTCGAAGCGTGCTTGCGTGTCGTCGTGCGCGACCTCCTTCAGCCCCCAGTCGGCGAAAAAGCGCCGGCAGGTCGCGAGATCGTCGACGCCGTACGTGATCTGCTCGATTCCCAAAATGCTCATTGCGTTTTTCCCCTTCGCTCAGTTCGCCCACGGCAGCGGCGCGTCGTTCAAACCCCAGTAGAGGCTCTTCTGCTGCATGTACTCGCGGATGCCGAGACGCCCCTTCTCGCGCCCCATCCCGCTCTCCTTCCAGCCCGAGAACGGCGTGGAGATCGAGAACAGCTTGTACGTGTTGATCCAGACGGTGCCCGTTTCGAGCGCGCGCGCGATGCGCCAGGCACGCTTGTAGTCGCGCGTCCAGATGCCGGCGGCAAGGCCGAACACGCTGTCGTTTGCCTGCGCGATCAGCGACGCTTCATCGTCGAACGGCATCGCGACGAGCACGGGCCCGAAGATTTCTTCCTGACAGATGCGCGCGCTGTTCGGCAAGCCTTCGAGAATCGTCGGCTGATAGAAGAAGCCGTTCTCGCGCCCGTCGCCCGACGGCCGTTCGCCACCGCACAGCAACCGGCCGCCTTCTTCCAGGCCCAGTGCAACGTAACGCTCCACCGATTCACGGTGTTTCGCGGTAATCAGCGGCCCCATCTGCGTATCCGGCCGCGTCGGGTCGCCCACGCGCAGCTTGCGTGCGCCCGCAACCAGGCGCTGCATGAATTCGTCGTACACCGCGCGCTGCACGAACAGCCGCGAACCCGCGATGCACGCTTCGCCCGACGAGCTGAAAATGCCGTACAGCACGCCGTTGACCGCGTGATCGAGATCGGCGTCGTCGCACACGATCGTCGGCGACTTGCCGCCGAGTTCGAGCGACACGGGCATCAGCTTCTCGGCGGCGATGCGAGCGATGCCGCGACCCACTTCGGTGCCGCCCGTGAACGACACCTTCTTCACCAGCGGATGACGCACGAGCACGTCGCCGATCACCGAGCCCTTGCCCGGCAGCACGCTCAGCACGCCCTTCGGCACGCCGGCTTCCTCGCAGATGCGCGCGAGTGCAAGCGACACGAGCGGCGTGACTTCAGCCGGCTTGAGCACCACCGCGTTGCCGCCGGCGAGTGCCGGTGCGAGTTTCTGCGCGTCGGACGCGATCGGCGAATTCCACGGCGTGATCGCCGCGATCACGCCGATCGGCTCGTACACGCTCATCGTCAGGTAGTCGCCGCGCGACGGCGTCAGTTCCTCGTCGAGCGTTTCGAGGCAGGCCGCGAAATAGCGGAACGTGTTCGCCGCGCTGGCCACCAGCACGCGCGTCTCGCCGATCGGCTTGCCGTTGTCGCGACGCTGCAGGTTCGCGAGCGCCTCGTGGCGCTGCATGATCAGATCCGCGATGCGGTACAGCACCTGCGCGCGCTGGTGCGGCTTCAGCCCGGCCCAGTCGGCTCGGCGCCATGCAGCGTCGGCGGCCTCGACGGCTTCGGCCGCGTCTTCCGCGTTCGCCGTCGACACTTCCATGTTCACCGACTGGTCGGCCGGATAGATGCTGGCGTAGGGCGCGCCACGGCCGCGCCGCCACTCGCCGCCGATCAGGATGTTGCCGTCGGGTACCAGGCTCGTATCGAAAGGTGTCATTTCACAAGTCCCACAAATCTGTCTCTGCGCACCCGCCCTCGCCGTGGCGCGGACGGACGTTCAATAGTCCGAATCTCTCGAAGCGCCGCTCAGATCACGCAGCGGGCCGCGCGGTTGCGCAGCGCTCGGATCGCGCTGAACGCCGTCAGCGCGGACGTCTTCGGGTTGTCGGGCAGCGGCTTGCCGCTCATTTCCAGCGACATCTCGCCGAATGCGCCGCGCGCGGTGAAGCGGTGCACGTTGCGCGCGACGGCCGGATCGGCGATCAATCGCACGCGCGTCGCATCGAGGCCGAGGCCAGCGAGCGCGACGGTCGCCGCGACGTTCGCGTTCTTCGGATACAGCCGCGCAGCGTCGCGTGCGGTGCCTTCGAAGATCACCTTCTCTTCGGTCATCGCGCGCAGGTCGCACAGTTCCTCGGCCGGCGTGCCGAGCCAGCCGAGCGGCGGCTTGCGGCCGACGTACAGCACTTCGTCGAGGCCGCCGTGCTTCGCCGAAGCAAGCGCATCGATGCCGCCGATCGCGCCGGACAGCAGCGTCAGCGTCGCGTTGCCTTCGTCGGCTGCCCGCGACAGCACGTCGAGCAGCGCGAGATCGGACAGCGCGCCGATCGATGCGACCGCGCAATCGGTGCCGGCCTTCAGCAGCGGCACGACGTGATCGACGAGCGCACTGTGGCCCGCGCATTCGAGCGCGAACTCGGGGCGGCGGGCCAGTGCGTCGACCGACGACACGACCTCCACCGCGCCGCCCAGCACGCCCTGCACCTCGGCGCGCTGGTGTTCGGGCACGATCACGTGCGCGATGCGCAGCGACGCATCGTGCTCGACCGCGTGGTACACGGCCGCGCCGATCGCGCCGAAGCCGATCATCGCGACGTCGACGGGTGCGTGTGCGTTACGCATACTGGCGCTCCGACGGCGCTTCCTTCTTCACCGGCGGGCCTGCGAACTGCGATGCGAACGAGCCGACCGACAGCATGTCGACCTCGACCATCACCGGCCCTTCCTTCGCGAGCCCGTCGCGCACGATCGCTTCGGCCTGATCGAGCGACGTGATCCGGTAATGCGTGAGACCGAAGCTCGCGCAGAACTGCGCGAAATCGGGCTGGTGCAACTGCACGAAGCAGCGGCGGCCACCGTAATGCGCGTCCTGGATGTTGCGGATCACGCCGTAGCACTGGTCGTTCATCAGCACGATCATCACGTTCGCGTTTTCCTGCACGGCCGTCACCAGCTCGCCGACATTGACCATCAGGCCGCCGTCGCCGACGAGGCACACCGTCTTCGCCGCAGCGCCCGCGAGCGCCGCGCCGATGCCCATCTGGATCCCCTGGCCGATGCCGCCGCCGAGCGCATGCACGCCCGCGCGCGGCTCGAAGATCTTCAGCAAGCGGTTGCCCCACGTGCTGTTCGAGATCGTCACGTCGCGCACCCAGTTGTAGTCGCGGCCGACGGCGCCTTGCAACGTATCGACGAGCTGCTTGTAGGGCCCGAGGCCCTTCGCCACATCGGCGACTGCCTGATCGCGGGCCGCCGCGAGATCGGAGGCGAACTGCGGATCGACCGACAGACGGCCTTCGAGGCGGTCGGCCAGTTCGGCCAGCACGCGCTTCGAATCGCCGTGCACGAACAGTTCGTTGCGGTAGCCACGGTTGTCGGCAAGCGCGTCGGCATCGACGCGGAACAGCGGCTGCGGCAGCGCGAGCTTGTACTTCAGCGTCTCGTTGCCGCGCAGGCGCGAGCCGACCACGACGAGCGCATCGCAGGTCTTGTAGAACGCTTCGACGGACGCGTGCACGTTGAACGCGCCGAGCGTCGCCGGATGATCCTCCGGCAGCACGCCGCGACCCTGCACGCTCGTGACGACGCCGAAGCCGAGCTTCACGAGGCGTTCGACTTCGTCGCGGGCGTGGCGCGCGCCGCCGCCGAGCCACAGCAGCGGGCGGCGCTTGGCCGCGAGCGCATCGGCGAGCTTCGCGACGCGTGCAGCGTCGTGCTCGCGCACCGTGATGTGCGCCGGCGCGAGATCTTCCGGCCATTCGATTTCGGCGGCCTGGATGTCGATCGGAATCTCGACCGACACGGGGCCCGTCGGCGCGGTCTGCGCGATACGCACGGCTTCGCGAATCGTCGGCAACACGGTTTCGACCGTGCGCACGCGGAACGCAGCCTTCGAGATCGCATCGAGCATCGACAGCTGGTCGGGCGCTTCGTGGATGTACGCGAGATCCTGGTCGAGGTACGGCGTCTCGATCTGCCCCGTGATGTGCAGCATCGCGGTGCCGGCCGTCAGCGCCTCGACCATCGCGCCGGCTGCGTTACCGGCTGCCGTGCCCGTGCTCGTGAACGCGACGCCGAGGCCGCCCGACACACGGGCCAGGCCGTCGGCCATGTTCACCGCGCCGGCTTCGCCGCGCGCGCCGACATACCGGATGTTGCCGCGCGAGTTGATCGCGTCGAGGATCGGCATGTTGTGGATCGAGATGACACCGAATGCGGTTTTCACGCCGCACTGCTCGAGAAAGGCGGCAATCAGCTCGCCAACCGTGGTTTTTTTAGACATGGCGTGCAAACCCTCCAGAAACGTCGATATGGCTGCCCGTCGTATAGGACGACAGATGCGTTGCGAGATAAAAAAGTGCCCAGGCGGCCTCGTCGGGCGTGCCGAAGCGATTCAGCGGAATGTTCTTCTTGCGCGCGAGCGCACCCGTCCACGCCTCCCAGCTTTCGCCGGCTTGCGCCTGCGCTTCGTAGCGCCGGCGCCACTGGCCCGACTCGACGATGCCGATCAGGATCGAGTTCACGCGGATGCGCTGCGGCGCCAGTTCGGTCGCGAGCGACTTCACGAGGCTCAGCACGCCCGCCCGCGCCGACGACGTCGCGACCATGTGAGGCTCCGGCTGCAGCGCGAGCAGCGAATTCACGCAGGTGATCGTGGGCGCCTGCGCGTCGCGCAGCAGCGGCAGGAACGCGCGCGTCGGGCGGATGATGCTGAAGTACTTCAGTTCGAGCTCTTCGCGCCAAGCGTCGTCGGTCGTATCGGCGAAGGTCGACACGCGGCCCTGGCCTGCGTTGTTCACCAGCATGTCGGCACGGCCGAAGCGCGCGGACACCGCTTGCGCGAACGCAGCCACGTCGGCTTCGTCGAGCACGTTGCAGCGCTCGGCGAGCAGTTGCGCGCCCGGATATTTTTCGCCGAGCATCGCCGCGGCGCGGGCGAGGCGGTCGCTGTCGCGGCCGCAAATCGCGACCGATGCACCGGCCTGCAGGAACCGTACGGCCGTCGCGAGGCCGATGCCGGACGAACCGCCCGTCACCACCGCAACCTGACCGGTCAGATCGATCTCAATCATCGGAGTCCCAATGCCTTCAAAAACGTGTGCTCGTCATCCGAGCGGTAGTTGAGCCGCCGCGACAGTTCCGCCGCCGCGCGCTGCACCTTGTCGATCAACCCGTCCGCAATCAGCGCCGCGTCGATCTCCGGCCGCGGCACCGTCACCGTGATGCACGCGACGATCCTCTGCGTCTCGTTGCGCACGGGCGCCGTGACCACCGAGATGCCGCGTTCGAACGACGAATTGCTGACGCCGTAGCCGCGCAGCGCATCCTCGCGAATCACTTCGTACAACGCATCGACCGTCTCCGGCGTCGCGCTCGTCATCCGGTTCAGCGTGCCTTCCGGATACAGCGAGCGCAGCTCCTTCAGCGACAGGTCGCCCATCAGCACGTGGCCGTGCGTCGTCGCATACGCGGGCAAGCGGGTGCCGACGTTCACGCGGATCGAGCTGAACACCGGCGACTGGCTCTGCGCCTTCGCGACGAACACGACGTCGCGGCCGTCGCGGATCACGATGTGCGTCGTGAAGCCGGTCGCGTCGCGCAGGCTCTCGATCACCGGCAGGCCGAGATCGGTCAGCTCTAGCGAGCTCAGGTATTCGAAGCCGAGCCGCAGCACGGCGATACCGAGCCTGTAGTTGCGATCCTTGTCCGCGCGCTCGAGGAAGCCGAGCGATTCGAGCGTCTGCAGCAGACGGAACACCGTCGTGCGCGGAATGCCGAGCCGCTTCGACAACTCGGGCGCGCCGAGCACGGGCTCGCGCGGCGAGAATTCGGCGAGAATCCGCAGCCCGCGTTCAAGGCCCGGCACCACGTAGCTGGCTTCGGCCTTCGCGTTCTCGGGTTCTTGTTGTTGCAGCGGTTCGTTCATCCCAGCCCTCGCTGCGTATCGCACTGACGGCAGAACGTGTCGATCAGTGCGGAATAAACGGCCGGTGCTTCCACGTACCCGGCATGACCGGCTTGCGGAATCACCTGCAACCCGACGTGCGCGGCCGCGGCGATCCGCTCGCATGCGGCGGGCGGCGTGATCGCGTCGTTCGCGCCGACGGCCACGGCCGTGCGGCCGCGAAAACCGGCGAGATCGGTCGCGAGATCGGCGTTCGCGAGCAGATGCGTGGCCTGCGCATAGCCGGCCGGCACGACGCGCGCCATGTTCCAGCGCACCCACGCGCGCGCATCCTCGCTCGCGAAACCGGACAGCATGTTGCCGCTGCGCTGCTCCGCGAGCCCGGCCGGGCCGAGTTCCGCGAGCATCGCGAGCCGCGCGTCGCGGCGCGATTCGCGCGTTTCGGCGGGCGCGCTGCCGTAGCCGCCCGCGGGCGACACCAGCAGCAGGCCGGCGATCCGCGCGGGCATCACGCGGGCGAGACCGCCCGCAACGATCGCGCCGAGCGAATGCCCGACCAGCACGCAGCGTTCGATGCCGAGTGCCTCGAGCCACGCGTTCAGCGACGCCGCGTAATCGGCGGCGGCCGGCGACGCGCCGTGCACCGGCGTCGACGCGCCATAACCGGGCGCATCCCACGCGAGCACGCGCCGCGATGCGCCGAGCGCGTCGAGCTGGCGCACCCACGATGCGGCGCCCGAGCCGATCCCGTGCAGCAGCACGACGGGCAGCGCGCGGCCTGCATGCTGCGCGCCGGCCTCGCGATAACCGATCGTGCCCGCCGCGCCGGCCGCGCAACGCTGCTCGGGAAACTGCCCGAGCAGCGCGGCGAATGCCGCGGTGCGGTCGCGTTCACGTTTGTCGATGACACTCATTGCTTCACCGGCTCCGTCTCAACGCTTGATCTTCGCGAGCGGCGAATCGGGCGGATACGTCGGCGTGATCGGCTTCGACGAGCCGAGCATCACGCACATCAGCGCGTCTTCCTCGCCGATGTTGATTTCCGTGCGATACACGCCGGGCGGCACCGAGATCAGGTCGCGCTCGCCGAGGATCGCTTCCCACGTCTCGCCGTCGCGCTCGCAGATCACCTTCATCTTGCCGCGCAGCACGAAGAAGATTTCTTCCACGTCGATATGGATGTGGCTCGGGCCGATGTTGCCGGCCGGGATGACCATCGTCGAGAACGTGAAGTTGCCGGCCGGCACCGTGTTGACGTCCTTCGCGACGCCCGTGCCGCCGGTGCCGACATAGCGCATCTGCGCACGGCGGTACTTCGGGTCGTAGTCGGCCTGGAACTTCAGTGCGTCCCAGTCGTAGCGCCGCGTCGCGTAGCGCGCAACGCGCCCTTCCATCCAGTCGTTGAAGCTTGCGCCTTCCGGCTGGTCCCACGACTTGCGTTCGAGATCGGCGTCCGCCATCGTCAACTCCTTCATCAAGGGTGAAAACATCAATTCATTACGAAGCCGCCGTTCACCGGCAGCAGTTGGCCCGTCACGAAGCGCGCGCCGTCCGACAGCAGGAACAGCACGGGGCCCGTCACGTCGTCGGGCACCTGCGCGCGCGTCAGCGCGCGGCCCTGCATGTAGAACGCATGACGCTCGGCCGGCACGTAGGCGGTTGCCTCGACTTCGGTCAGCCCCGGCGCGATCGCGTTGACCGTCACGCCGTGCGCACCGAATTCGCGCGCCTGCGCATGCGTCATCGCAATCACCGCGCCCTTGCTCGCGACGTACGCGAGCAGCTTCGGCGCACCCCACAGCGCGGTGTCCGATGCGAGGTTCACGATCGCGCCGCGGCCCGACTTCGCGAGGTGCGGCAGCGCCGCATTGCTGACGAGCCACACGCCGCGCACGTTGACGTTCATCACGGCGTCCCACGTCGCGACGTCGAGCTCCGTCGACAGCTTGCCGCCCGAGTTCGTGATCGCCGCGTTGTTGATCAGCGCGTCGATGCCGCCGAGCGCCGCCGCGCCCTGCGCGACGAATGCGTCGACGCTCGCCGGATCGGCCAGGTCGAGCGCGAAGAAATGCGCAACATGGCCGGCTTCCGACAGTTGCGCGGCAAGCGCACGGCCTTCGTCGGCCAGCACGTCGCCGAACGCGACCTGCGCGCCCGCGGCGACGAGCGCCTTCACGAACGCCGCGCCGAGACCGCGCGCGCCGCCGGTGACGAGCACGCGGCGCCCCGCGAGCGGCACGACCGGTGCGAGCTCAGCCATTCGCGGGCTCCGCAGCAGCTTGCGCCGCACGATGCGCGTCGAGCGCGGACAGGTGTTCCTGCGCGCGCTGGCGCAGCATCCGGCGCACGCGCGTGATGCCGACGTCGTGCTGGTACAGGTATTCGTGATCGCGCGCCTGCGGCGCGAGGCTTTCGAGGACGTAGCGGTCCTGCTCGAGCACGTCCCAGTGCAGGCCTTCGAGGCGGTTGCGGTACATGAAGCGCCACACGTCGCGCTGCCAGCCGCTGACCTTGCGCGTGCGCCAGAAGTAGACCTGGCAGTTGTCGCCGTCGACCGGCGTCGCGAAGCCGATGATCCCGAAGTTGCCGCCCGGGCCGAACTTCTGCTTGTACGGAATCGCAAGGCGCATCCACAGGCAGCCGGTTTCGCCGAGCTCGACCCAGTCGAAGTTCACGTCGCGCTGGCCGATCTTCTCGAACATCAGGCCCGTTTCCGTCTTGCGCACGCGCATGTCCGCCTGCTTGTCGCCTTCGGCCATCGAGTGCGACGTCGCATGCAGGTACGCGCCGTGCATCGGGTCCATCACGTTGTCGATCGCGTACTGGTAATTGCACTTCCAGTTCGACACGCACAGGAAGTGGCCGTACTCGTCGGCGACCAGTTCCTCGGGCAGGTTCAGCGGCGCCGGCTCGCCGTGCGCTTCGTCGCCGAACCACAGGAAGATCGCGCCGGCCTTCTCTTCGACCGGATAGGACTTCACGCACTGCGTGCCTTCGAGCGGACAGTTCGACACGGCCGGCACGCGGTTGACCGTGCCGCCGCCGTCGACTTCGATGCCGTGATACCAGCACGCGATGCTGCCGCCGAGATTCCAGCCGAGCGACAGGCGCGCGCCGCGGTGCGGGCAGCGATCTTCGAGTGCGTGGACCTTGCCCTCGTGATCGCGCCACAACACGATCTGCTCGGACAGGCGCGTCAGGCCGACGGGGGCGTTCGACACCTGCCAGCTCGGCGCGACGGGATACCAGTAGTTCTTGATGCCGCGGTCGAGATAGTCACGGACCGGGTCGCGTTGGGAAGCGTGTTGTGCGGGGGACGTCATCAGTGTGCTCCGGATACGGTTGTCGTCGGGTCGGCGGATCGCGCGCTCGGCGCGGTCATTCCGCGAGCGCGGCCAGTTCGGCGCGGAAGCGCTCCGGCGTCCACGGCGTGCCGTCCGGTGCGCGGAAGCCGATGCGGTTCAGGCCCGCGACGACGTCGTCCAGCTCGGTCGCGCCGGCTTCGAACACGCGTTCGAGCGCATCGCCGAGGTCGTTCTCGTACTGGGTCGGCTCGGCCTTGCGGTTCTGCCAGATCCGGTTCTCGACCTGACCGGGGATCTCGATCTGCCCCTTGCCGGCGACGTTGTTCGGCTGCGGCGCCACCCACGGCTTCAGGAAGGGATTGAAGTTGACGGTCGCTTCTTTCATCAGTTACTCCACCTTGATCTGGATTTCCTCGCCGGCGAGGCGCACCGCGTACTGCTTCAGCGCGCGTCCGCCCGGACCCTTCAGGCATTCGCCCGTCCTGATGTCGAACACGGCCTCGTGCAGCGGGCATTCGACCGTGCCTTCGTCGACGAACCCCTGCGTCAGCAGCGCGTACGCATGCGGGCACACGTTCTCGAGCGCATACACGTCGTCGCCGACGCGGTAGATCCCGATTTCGACGCCGTCGGTCCGCTTGAACTCGATCGGCGTGTCTTCCGACAGCGCGCCGGCATGTCCGGCGCAAATCCATTGTTCAGACATCTCACACCCTTCCTTCTGATCGACTCTCGGTTTGTTCCTTGTTTGTTCCATATCAGGAACATCAGTTTATGGATGGTGATTATAGGAGCGACTTTCCACGAGTAAAACAAAAAGCTGCATGCCCTAGGGAAAACACTGACCGTTGGGTCGGCGATCGTCTCCGCCTACCCTATTGAATGTAATTTTTTGTTTGGTGGCGGGGAGTTATACCCTTTTTGCGGGCTTTGCTCACCGCTGCCGCGCAGCGTGTCGAAACCCATCCGTCCCGAAAAAATTATTTTTGACCACCTGCGCGACGCCTCTATACTCCATTCCATCAGAGGCACACTGTTCCTTATATGGAACATACGAATGCCCATCCGGCGGTGGAACACGCGTGACGGCCGGCCGTCCCCGCGCATGCCGCCACGGCACGTTTTCATCAGGTTGGAGAGTCAGGAGATCAAATGGTCAAGCATGCGGTAGCAGCAGCAGTCATCGGGATGGGCGCCATGTCGGGCGCCTGGGCGCAGAGCAGCGTGGTGCTGTACGGCAGCCTGGATGCGGGCGTCGCGTACGTGAACAACGTCGGCGGCCATGCGAAGTGGGCGATGATCCAGGGCAACACGCAGCCCGATCGCTGGGGCCTGAAGGGCAAGGAAGACCTCGGCGACGGCCTGTCGGCGATCTTCCAGCTCGAAAACGGCTTCTATACGAACAACGGCCAGTTCGCGACCGCGAACACGATCTGGAACCGCGCGGCATTCGTCGGCCTCAGTTCGGACCGCTACGGCACGCTGACGCTCGGCCGCCAGACGCCGCTGTCGTTCGACTATCTCGATCCGCTCAGCACGGCCTACCTGGCGCTGAGCTGGTACGCATTCCACCCCGGCAACATCGACGGGCTCGCCGCAACCGGCAACGTGCCGTACAACAATTCGGTGAAGTACCGCTCGCCGACCTACGCGGGCTTCTCGGCCGCGGCGATGCTGGCGCTCGGCAACACGACGAACTTCTCGACCGGCAAGTCGGTCGGCGTCGCACTGAACTATGCGAACGGGCCGTTCAAGGCGTCGGCCGTCTACTCGAACGAACACGACCGCTCGATCCTGATCGGCCAGACGGGCATCGCTTCATTCCAGGGGCAGAACACCGCGAACGGCTACATCGCGAACAAGGTCGAGAACATCGGCGCGGGCGCGTCGTACCAGTTCGGCGACTTCCTCGTGCATGGCCTCTACACGCGCACGAAGATGCAGTCGAACGGCTTTTCGGATACGTTCCAGAGCTATGACGCGGGCGTGAACTACCGCAGCAGCGCGTTCAACACGATCGCGGGCGGCGCGGCGACCACGACGCTGGCCGGCCGCCGCTGGACGCAGGTCGAGCTCGGCGACATCTATGCGCTGTCGAAGCGCACGCAGCTCTATGCGAACGTGCTGTACGAGCACGGTTCGGGCGGCGCGAAGGCGGCGTTCTTCACGGCCGGCGTATCGAGCACCGCGAACCAGGTGATCGTGCTCACCGGGATCCACCACTCGTTCTGAGCGGTTTCGCGCGTTCGGCGTCCGAAACGACAAGAGCGGCCCGCGGGCCGCTCTTGTCGTTTGCGATGCCGGATGCGTCGCCTGCGTGTCAGAACATCGCGACCTTGTGGCGCGCGTGCGCGAACGTCGGGTCGCTTTCGAGCGGGCGATAGTTCAGGCGCTGCGACAGGTCGACCGCCGCACCGCACACGGCTTCGACAAGCCGCTCCTTCTCGCCGGCCTCGCCGATCTCCGAGCGCGGCACCGTCGCGGTGATCGCCGCGACGATCGAGCCCGAATGATCGCGCACGGGCGCGGTCACGGCCGAGATGCCGCTTTCGAACGCCGCCTCGCTGACCGCATAACCGAGCCGTGCGTAATGGCGCACGCGTTCGTACAGTTCGTCGACGGTGCCCGGCGTGCGCTCGGTGAACTGCTCGAGCCGCTTTTCCGGATAGAGCTGGCGCAGCGCGTCGCGCGTCAGGTCGCCCATCAGCACGTGGCCGTGCACGGTCGCATGCGCGGGCAAGCGCGTACCGACGTGCACCTTCACCGAACCGAACATCGACGCATTGCTCTGCGCCTTCGCGACGAACACGACGTCGCGCTGGTCGCGGATCAGCAGGTGCGTCGAAAAGCCGGTGGAATCGCGCAGCCGTTCGAGCACGGGCGCGCCGAGATCGGTCAGTTCGAGCGAGTTCAGGTATTCGAAGCCGAGCCGCAGCACGCCGACGCCGAGCCGGAAATAGCGGTCGCCATTCACGCGCTCGAGAAAACCGAGCGCCTCGAGCGTCTGCAGCAGGCGGAACGTGGTGGTGCGCGGGATGCCGATGCGCTTCGACAATTCGGGCGCGCCGAGCACGGGCTCGCGCGCCGAGAATTCGGCAAGGATCCGCAGCCCGCGTTCGAGCCCCGGCACCAGATAGGACGAAGCACCGCCGGACGACTCGTCGTCGCCGGACGCGGCAGGATCGGAGGCGTCGCTCATCGTTGTCTTGACCATGTGGACATGGACGGAAGGAAATCAGTCACGAAACAGGTCATGGATCGTCGTGGATATTCAGTCATGCTACTCCCGCGCACGCACGGGCTCGCACCCGCGCACTGCGCCGCGATGCAGCATGCGCATCCGCGACCCCATGCAGAGTCATTCACGGTCGAGAGGATAGCAGCGATGGACAGCGCGACGCCATGCGGAAATGGCCGAACGGCGGGAACACGGCGGCCCGGCCGTTGCCCGCCACGAGCCGCTGAAGGAAAGCGACCGGCTCTGTATTCGACGCCGCGCCGCCTACAGGCGCGACAGGTGGACCCGGATGTTCGCGCGGTCGTACGTAAAGCCGCCGGCCGCATCCTGCTCGAGCACTCGCGCAAGGTCGACCGCATACATCCATCCGCTGCCCAGACGGCCGCCGTTTACGGCCCGGATCCGGCTGCCGCCGACCGCGATCGCGGCATGAAAGACATTGCCGCCGCGCGAGAAACCGACCGCGGTTCCCGCCGGAATGCTGGCGCGCCCGTCCCACTGGTCGCCGGTCTCGAAGTTGAACCGCGTCCTCCAGTGCTGACCGATCGTGTCGAGCAGCACACCGGGCGCGATCATCGCATCGCCGCGCAGCAGGTATCTGACATAGGCCGCGGCGTCGTAGCAGACGCCGCCGGACACGTACTCGTTGATATCGGCCATGCCGTACATCAGCGCTTGCGCATGTTTCTGCTTTTCGGCGAAGCCGGATTGGGCGACATGGCCGCCTAACTGGGTCAGTTGCATGGGTAGGTCCTTTTGAGGAAAAAGGGCATCGTCGCCCCGCCAACGCAATAACCTCATATCTTATTACGATATCCGCCGATATCGGCCGGCGCGGGCGTCACGGCATGCGCGCCGCCGACGACGGTGCGGCGGCCGCCGCGTCAGGATTCGGCGCAAGCCGCAAGCGCACGCGCAACGGCTGCAGCATGTCGGGCGGCGGCGGCTCGGCCAGCGGGCCGCCGGCCGTGAGCAGTTGCCGCAGCGTCGCGTCCGCGTCGGGATCGCCCAGCGACGCGCATTCGACGCGCGTGACCGCGCCGTTCGCGCCGATCCATGCGCGCACGACGATCGCGGGCGGCGGTGCATCGGCGCACCGCATGCGATATCGCGCGATGCGCGCATCGCGGCAGACGGGAAACTGGAAACTGGAAACGATCGGAAAAAACCGTCCGGCAGCGGACGGTACGCGGTGAAGACGATCCTCGGGCGGGATCGACGCGACGGCGTCAGGCCGTCACGGTGTCGTCATACTCGGCGCGGGCAAGCTGGCCGGCGGCGTAAGCTTCGGCTTCGCCGCGAAAGCCTTCCCGACTGAATGCAACGACTTTCACCCCGACGCCGGTCGCCCGCTTCACCGTCAGCGCCCATTGCCATCCGCCGTCTTGTTCGAAGACGTGCAGCGAGGGTTCGAAGGAAGGGTCGATTACGGTCACGCGTTATGCTCCTGCCCCCTTGCGCATTGCATCGGCAACGCACGGGGCATGTCGAAAGGGTCGCGCCGGGATACGACGCGTTTCAGCCATTCGACAGTCTAGTCAATGATTGTTGCGACGCACCATCAGAGGTTTCACTCATCTATCGGAACCCGACGGTTGATCGAATATGCCTGAAGCCCATATGGGACAAGCCTCAGAGCCGTTCCAGGCAGCACGGTAAATCGCTCATGCGGCAACGTGCCGCACGCGCCGTCGATTGCTTCTATCGCTCGTTCATGGGTCGCGAAAAAGGGGCGGGAATCGCCCGGCCACCCGGGCACCGCTGGCGTGACGACCGGCCGCTACCGGCCCGTACCGTCCGGCATCACGCGCCGGAATGTCAGGTTGACGCGCTCGCCCTGCACGCCCGGCGCCTTCGGCACGCGATGCTGCCACTCGGACTGCGTGCGACCGCGCATCACGAGCAGGCTGCCGTGCACGAGGCGATACGCATGCGTGACGCCGGTCGCCCGATGACGGAGATCGAACACGCGCATCGCACCGAGGCTCACCGACGCGATCACCGGCGCATCGCCGAGTTCGGGCTCGTTGTCCGCATGCCAGCCCAGGCTGTCCTGCCCGTTGCGGTAGCGATTGAGCAGCACGCTGTTGAAGCGAGCGCCGCACGTCGCCTCGACCGCGTGCTTCAGGTCGAGCACGGTCGGCGTCCACGGCGCCGGCACGTTGCGGATCCCCGAATACACGTAAACGGCATCGGGTTCGCCCTGCCACGCCGTGAGCCTCGGCAACGGAATGCGCCCGCGCGGCGTGCGGATCGTGTCCTGCCGCCACGCGACCTCGCCGATCAGCGCGGCCAGCGCGCGATCGGCGTCGGCCTGCGCGAGCCAGTCCGGGTACCAATCCACGTCGGGCGCGGGCGTGTCAGAGAAAAGATCGGGTGTCGACATGTCGGGAAGGAACGGGCGATGGATGGGACGAGCCATGCATGTCTGCATACTAGCCAACGGCGCCGGGCACTGCCATGCGCTGTGATTCGCCGATGAAAGGAAACCGCCGCGCACCGCGATGCGCCGTCGCGCATCACGCTATCATCGCGGCGTGTTGCGGTACGCCCTGCCGAGGGGTGCCGCTTTCTTCCGCCATGCCGGCCGCCGCAACCCGGCCGCTTTCTTTCCGGATCCCATCATGACGACGCTTTCCGATTCCGCCCTCGATCAACTGTTCCGCACCGCGCGCACGCACAACGCGTGGCAGGACAAACCCGTCGACGACGCGCTGCTGCACCGGCTGATCGACCTAACGAAATTCGGCCCGACGTCGGCAAACTCGAGCCCTGCGCGCTTCGTGTTCGTCAAGTCGCCCAAAGCGAAGGCGCGCCTGAAGCCCGCATTGTCCGAAGGCAATCTCGCGAAGACGATGGCCGCGCCCGTTACCGTGATCGTCGGCATGGATTTCGCGTTTTACGAGCACCTGCCGCGCCTGTTCCCGCACGCCGACGCACGGAGCTGGTTCGCCGGCAACGATGCGCTGATCGAGGCCACCGCGTTCCGCAACGCGTCGCTGCAAGGCGCGTACCTGATCCTCGCCGCGCGCGCGCTCGGCCTCGATGCAGGCCCGATGTCGGGCTTCGACGGCGCGAAGGTCGATGCCGAATTCTTCGCGGGCACCACGGTCAAGAGCAACTTCCTCGTGAATCTCGGCTACGGCGATCCGGCGGGCCTGTTTCCGCGCAGCCCGCGCTTCGACTTCGACGATATCGCCCGCATCGAGTGACGGCTCGCTAACCGCCGCGCGCCAGCCGGATCAGCGTGATCTCGGACGGCACGCCGAAGCGGTTCGGCGGCCCCCAGTATCCGGTGCCGCGGCTCGTATAGAGCCACAGATCGCCGAAGCGGCTCAGCCCGCCGATCACCGGCTGCTGCATCCGCACGAACGGCGGCCACGGCAGGAACTGGCCGCCGTGCGTATGCCCCGACAACTGCACGGTAAAACCCGCGCGGTTCGCCGCTTCCGCGCTGCGCGGCTGGTGCGCGAGCAGGATCTTCGTGCCGACGTCGCGCGGCGCGCCCGCCAGCGCCTGCTCGGGGTCGCTGCGATGCGCGGGATCGAACCCGCCCGCCGTGAAGTCGGTCACGCCGGCCAGCACCGCGCGCGCGCCGTCGTGCTCGATCAGCACGTGCTCGTTCAGCAGCACCGTCAGCCCGATGCGCCTGAATTCGTCGATCCACGCATGCGCGCCGGCGTAATACTCATGGTTGCCCGTCACGAGAAAGCTGCCGTGCCGCGACTGCATGCGGCCGAGCGGTGCGGTGTGCTCGCGCAGGCGCTTGACCGAACCGTCGACCACGTCGCCCGTCACGACGACGAGGTCGGCATCGAGCGCATTGACCGCGCGCACGATCCGTTCGATATAGGGCCGCTTGATCGTCGGCCCGACGTGGATGTCGGACAGTTGCACGATCGTCAGCCCGTCGAGCGCGGCCGGCAGCCCCGCGACCGGAATCGACACGCGCTTGACCGCCGCCGTGCGGCGCGCGCCGACAAACCCGATCGCGGTGACGAGCACCGCGGCCGCCAGCACGCCGAGCGCCGTGTCGGCCGCGGCGCCGCTCCACGCGCCGTCGTGCCCGAGATGCCGCCACGCGAACACGCCGAGCAGCACGAACTCGCGCAGGAACGTCAGCGCGAGCAGCGACGAGAAGAAGCCCATCACGAGCGAGCCGACCCAGCCGACCAGCGTCGCGGCCCAGCCTTCGTCGAAGCGGCGCGAGAACATGCCGACCGGAATCAGCACGACGAAGCTCGCCAGCACGAGCGCCGCGATCGTGCGCGCGACCGGCGACGCGAATGCATCGGGAATGATCCGCATCCCGACGTACAGATGGAACAACACGCCGATTGCAATGAACCGGACAAAGAAACTTCGCATGGAGCACTCACCTTCGTTGCGATACGGCTTCCGCGATGCGCGTCCCACCGGGCTGTGACACCCTGTGCCGCGCCTCGCGCCATACGCACGATGGTACACAGATCCCGGCTGCGACGACCGGTCACGGCCGCCGGTGGAGGCTCGCGCGGCGATCGGCCATCCTCGTGCGATCCCGGCCATGCGTTTCGCTCGCGTCGACGTCAAACCATCGAACGCGAGTGCGATCCGCAACGTCCTGAAACGCGCGGCCGCCGCGACGTGCAGCGCACGCAGTGCCGGTGCATTCAGGTCACCAACCTGGAGACGGCCGGCCGAATGATCGAGGCGAACGTCGACGCGTTGCCCGAAGGCATCGCACGCCGCGATGCGAAGACGATTGCGCCGCGCCTCGTGGCACTCGAGAACGACCGTGCCGAGCGCGAGCAACGACAGATCAGTGTCACCGGTTCCGGCACGCTGCCGCGCTTCGCGCGCGATCTCGCCGTCCCGCTCGTCGAGGTTGCGCTCGCGCCAGACTGACCGGATTCGCATGCGTTCGCGCGGCAATCGGCCGTTTCTACACCGATTCCGCCGCATCAGCGCGGCAAATTCCGCCAGCCTTCTTTCGTCTGACGATCCTTTACAGTCCGTTAGCAACCCTACACGAGCTTACGCTGGCAGAATCGCCGCGATCCGGCCGCCGCTGCCGAAACGCGACGCCGGCCGGGCCGACGTGACCGCCCGGCCTTTCGCAGCCGGCCACGGGGCTTGTTGCCCATGCGGGACGAACGGCTGGCGGTCCGCATCGGGCTGCTTTATTATCGGCTCCGTATCGCGGAATCGTCGTCGCGGCGACGCACCGCATTGCGCCGCGCCCGGCATCCCCCCATCGTCGAGCTCGTCACACCATGAGAAAAACAACGCCACGCGCGCCCCTGCGCATCGCCGCCGTCCTGGCGCCAGCCCTGCCGCTCGCGGGCTGCGCATCGCGCGGCGCACCGTCGTACGTGCTGTTCGGCGCGTATTTCCCGCTCTGGCTCGTCAGCGCGATCGTCGGCATCGTCGGCGCGATCGTCGCGCACCGCGTGTTCGTCGCGACCGGCTGGGCCGCCACCGTCCCTTACCAGCTTGCCGTCTGCACCGCGATCGGGCTCGTGGTCGCCGTGATCGTCTGGCTCACCGGCACGGGGCCGTTCGCATGAAGGCCGCCGGAACCGCCCGCCCCTCCATCAAAGGCCGCGTGATCGCGCTGGCGATCGTCGCGCTCGGTATCGCGGCACTCGCGTACGCGTACCACCGCACGACGGCCTACCCGTCCACCGACGACGCGTCGATCGACGCGGACGTCGTGCACGTCGCGTCGCCGGTCGGCGGGCGCATCGTGCGGCTCGCCGTGCATGAAAACCAGCGCGTCGCGAAGGGCGACCTGCTGTACGAAATCGATCCGGTGCCGTACCGGCTGACGGTTGCGCAGGCGCAGGCCGATCTCGAGCTCGCGCACGCATCGCTCGACACGCGCCGCCGGTCGCTGATCGGCGAACGCTCGAACGCCTCGGTCGCCGCCGAGCAGGTCAAGCGCGCGACGCAGAACGCCGACCTCGCGACGCGCGACGTGAACCGGCTCGCGCCGCTCGCCGCGCAAGGCTATGTCAGCGCGCAGCAGTTCGACCAGGCGAAGGTCCGCCAGCGCGACGCGGCCGTGTCGCTCGCGCAGGCGCAGGAACAGCAGCGCGCGTCCGCGCAGACGATCGGCGACGAAGCCGACGCGATCGCGACGCTGCATGCGCGCGAAGCCGCGCTGGCCCGCGCGCAGCACGCGCTCGACGATACGGTCGTGCGCGCACCGCACGACGGGCTCGTGACGGGCCTGACCGTGCTCGCCGGCGAAACGCTCGCGCCGAACCAGTCGATCTTCACGCTGATCGACGCGAGCGAATGGTTCGCCGTCGGCAATTTCCGCGAGACGTCGCTGAACCGCATCGAGGTCGGCGACTGCGCGACCGTCTATTCGATGATCGACCGCAGCCGCCCGATGACGGGCAAGGTCGTCGGCATCGGCGCGGGCATCGCGGACAGCGCCCGCATCAACCTGCCGCGCTCGCTGCCGATCGTGCAGAACTCGGTGAACTGGGTGCACGTCGCGCAGCGCTTCCCGGTGCGCGTGAAGCTCGACGAACCCGACGGCAAGCTCGTGCGCGTCGGCGCCAGTGCGATCGTCGAGGTCCGGCATGGCTCAGCCTGCCGCTGACGTCCGCTCGCCGGGCCCGCGCGAAGTCCTGCGACTGCTCGCGCCGTTTCCGGGGCGCGCGGCGATGGCCGTGCGCGTCGCGCTGATCTGCGCGCTGGTCGTGCTCGTGACGAGCGGGTACGGCACGCCCGAGGCCGCGATCTCCGTGTACGTCGTGTTCTTCCTGAACCGCGCGGACCGCGTGACGAGCGTCGTGCTCGCGGTCGCAATGCTGCTGCTGGTCACGGTCGTGATCGCGCTCGTGATGGGCGTCGCGATCTTCAGCATCGACTATTCGATCCTCCGCGTCGCCTGCATGGCCGTGCTGTCGGTCGGCCTGCTCTACCTGACGTCGGCGAGCAAGCTGCGCCCGGTCGGCGCGATCCTCGCGATGATCGTCGGCTTCGGGCTCGACCAGCTCGGCCTGGCGCCGTTCGGCGAAGCCGCGACGCGCGCGCTGCTCTATGCCTGGCTGATGGTCGCGATCCCGGTCGGCGTCGCGATCGTCGTCAACCTGCTGATCGCACCGTCGCCGCGCAAGCTCGCGCAAGCGCAGCTCGCGAAGCGGCTGCGGCTCGCCGCGCGGCGGCTGCGCGGCGATGACAGCGGCGACGCGCGCGCCGCGTTCGACGCGAGCCTGCGCGAAGGCGACAAGCAGTTGCTCACGTGGCTCAAGCTGTCGAAGCTCGAAGGCTCGTCGACGGCCGCCGACGTCGTCGCGCTGCGGCAGGCCATCGCATCGAGCACCGCGCTGCTCGTCGCGGCCGCGCTCGCCGACCGCGAACCCGACGCAAGGCTGCCCGACACGTTTGCCGAGCCGATCGCAACGACGCTCGACGACATGGCTGCCATCCTCGAACGCGGCGGCTATCCGGTCGACGTGACGCTCGCGCTGCCGGCAGCCGATACGCTGCCGCCGCTCGCGCGCGTCGTCGCAACGGATCTGCACACCGCGATCACGCACTTCGCGGAACCCGCCGCGATCGACGCATCGGCCGATACAGCGCACGCGCGCGCCGCCGACACGCCCGCCGAACCCGCCGCACCGCCTGCGCCGCCCGCCCCGAGCGGCGGCTTCTTCCTGCCCGACGCGCGCACCAATCCCGACCACGTCCGCTATGCGCTGAAGACGACGGTAGCCGCGATGTTCTGCTACCTGCTGTACTCGCAGCTCGACTGGTCGGGCATCCACACCTGCTTCATCACCTGCTACATGGTGTCGCTCGGCTCGACGGCCGAAACGGTCGAGAAGCTCACGCTGCGCATCGCCGGCTGCATCGTCGGCGCGCTGATCGGTACGGCCGCGCTCGTGTTCGTCGTGCCGTCGCTGTCGTCGATCGGCGAGCTGATGGCGCTCGTGTTCGCCGGCGCGTGGCTCGCCGCGTGGATCGCGTTCGGGTCGCCGCGCATCGCGTACGCGGGCCTCCAGGTCGCATTCGCGTTCTTCCTGTGCGTGATCCAGGGCGCGGGCCCCGGCTTCGACCTGACGCTCGCGCGCGATCGCACGATCGGCATCCTGCTCGGCAACGTGGTCGTGTATCTCGTGTTCACGCGGATCTGGCCCGTCAGCATCGGCAAGCAGATCGACACGGCGCTCGCGGCGCTGCTCGACCAGTGGCGGCGCCTCGCGCAAATCGCACAGCCGGCCGAGCGGCGCGCACTGGCCGCCGAAGCGTTCGCACGCCACGGCGCGATCGCGCAGGAGCTCGGCCTGATCCATTACGAACCGTCGTGGGTGCGGCCGGCCGCCACGTGGCTCGCCGCGCGACGGCGCGCACTCGCGGAACTCGGCGCGCTCGAAGGCCCGCTGTTCCTGCTCGCCGAACGCACGCCGGGCGACGCGGCGATCGGCGATCGGCTCGCACGCGTGGTCGACCTGCGCGACGACGAAACCGCGCCTCGAATGGATTCCGCCGCGCCGCCGGCCCCACCGCCGAGCGCCGCCCCTGCCGCCCCCACCGACCCCGCACGCGACGCGCTGCTGAACCTGATCGACACGCGGCTCGCGCACATTGCCGACGCCGCCCGTCAAGCCACACCGAAGGAGCCTGTCCCTCATGCGCCTACCTGAACCGCCGGCCGCCTCGATCGCCGCCGCCGCCCTCGCGACAGCCGTCGCGCTGGCCGGTTGCGCGACGTCGTCGATCGATCTGGCGCCGGAGGCGTCCGACCGCCCGTGGCAGCCGCAAACGTCGGCCGCGGGCGACATCGTGCCCGCACCGCCGCGCGCGAGCGCGCAAGGCCCGCACGACTACACGCTGCCGGCCACGCCCGCGCTTGCGTCGGTATCGCCGCCTGCCGCGCTCGATGCCGCGCATGCGTACACGCTGCCCGAGCTGATCGACCTCGCCGAATCGGCGAATCCGCTCACGCGCATCGCATGGAACGACGCGCGCAATGCGGCGCTCGCGGTCGGCATCGCGAAATCCGCCTATCTGCCGAAGCTGTCCGCGACGGCCATGGGCGCGTACCAGGCGAGCCACGGCTCGACGTCGACGATACTCGGCGACTCATCGAGCGACACGACCGTGCACGGCACGATCTCGGCGCTGTCGCTGCAATGGCTGCTGTTCGATTTCGGCGGCCGCGCGGCGCGCGTCGAAGTGGCCGAACAGGCGTCGATCGCGTCGAACGTCGCGTTCACGGCCGTGCACCAGCAAGTGATCCACGACGTGACTGTCGCGTACTACCGGTACGAAGCCGCGCGATCGCGCGCACTCAGCGCGCAGCAGGGCCTCGCGAACGCGGACGCGATCCTCGCGGCGTCCCGCGCGCGGCTCAAGCATGGCGTCGGTACGGTCGTCGAGCTTGCGCAGGCGACGCAGAACCGCGCGCAGGCGAACCTCGCGCTCGTGCAGGCGAGCGGCACGGAAAGCGACAGTTACCTCGCCCTGGTGTCAGCGCTCGGCATCTCGCCGCTGTCGAAGCCGACGATCGCCGCGCTACCGAAACGGCCGCTGCCGCCCACGCTCGGTTCGTCGGTCGACGCGATCGTGTCGGACGCGATCGCGCGCCGCCCCGACCTGCAGGGCGCGTTTGCGCTCGAAAAGGCCAATCGCGCGAAGATCAAGGCCGCCGAAGCCGCGTTCATGCCGAAGATATTCCTGTCCGCTTCGACATCCTATGCAAGCGGCGGCACGGCCATCTCCGCGCTGCCCGCGATCGGCGACCAGGCGCCGACCGTCAACCTGAACGGCAGCCGCTACGGCGGCGGCGTGTTCCTCGGCGTGACGATCCCGCTGTACGACGGCGGCCTGCGTTCGGCCGTGCTGATGCAGGCGCGCAACGATGCGGAAAGCGCATCCGCCCGCCTCACGCGGACCAAGGAGGAAGCGGTTCGCCAGGTCGTCGCCGCGCAGAACGCGGTACAGACCAGCCTCGCGTCGCACGACGCCGCGAAGGCGCTCGTCGATGCCGCGCAGACGAGCTACGATGCGTCGCTGACCGCGTACCGGAACGGCGTCGGCTCGGTCACCGATGCGACGATCGCGCAAAGCCAGTTGCTCGCGGCGCGGAACGCGGAGGTCGACAGCTATGCCGGTGCGCTGTCGGCGGCTGCCGCGCTCGCGCTCGCGACCGGGACGATCGGCTCCGCTCAGTAGCGCAACCGCCGCCCGGCGGTTGACGCGTGCGCTCGCCGCCCACTAGAATGCGGCCCATTCTTCCTTCAGGAACCATCGTGGACAGTTGCAGCACTCCGTTGCGTGCGCCGCTTGCCGCCTGAACGCCTGTCCGACGCAGTTCTCTCCTGCCCCGGCTCGCGTTCCGCGAGCCCGCACGCCTACCGTTTCACACTCAATGACGCATACGCGCGGTACAGTACCGCGCGCTGACGGCTATCGTCGCGTCGCCTTCGGCATTGCGCCGCAGCGACGCGAGCCGGCATGCGCTCCTTGCACGGCAGGACAACCATGACTTTCGATTTCGCACTCCGTCTTTTCACCGCGTTCGCCTGCGGCGTCGCGATTGGCCTCGAGCGCCAGATGCGCCAGCGCACGGCCGGCCTGCGCACGATCACGCTCGTCGCGAGCGGCGCGTGCCTGTTCGTCACGCTCGGCGTGCTGACCGGTAACGGCGTCGCGGGCGTCACGCAGATCGCCGCGTACGTCGTGTCGGGCGTCGGCTTTCTCGGCGGCGGCGTGATCATGCGCGACAAGGGCTCGATCCAGGGCATCAACACCGCCGCGACGCTGTGGTGCTCGGCCGCCGTCGGCGTGCTGTCCGGCTCCGGCCATTACGTGCCCGCGCTCGCCGGCACGGGCGTCGTGCTGCTCACCAACACGGTGCTGCGCGGCGTCAGCCAGGCGATCAACGCGACGCCCGTGTCGAACGCGGATCTCGTGCGCGAATACCAGATCACCGTGATCTGCCTGGCCGCCGACGAAGTGCACATCCGCACGCTGCTGTCGAACTCGATGTACGCGAAGCCGCTGTCGTTCCAGAGCCTGACGAGCGAGGACGTGCCCGACCAGCCGGACCGCCTGAAAGTGACCGCGACGCTGAAGCTGCATCCGAAGGATCAGCAGAAGCTCGAGCAGATCGCGAGCCGGATCAGCATGGAGAAGAGCATTTCCAGCGTGAGCTGGACCGCGAAGGAAGCGGAGCCGATGATGGAGTGAGCGGCGTGGCGGCAGTCGTATTCGCTGCCGCACTCGCCCGCGTCAGGGTGCCTCGATGAGCCCGGCCGAGATCGCCTTGACGACCGCCTGGACCTTGTTCGTCGCACCGAGCTTCTCGAGGATGTTGTTGACATGGAAGTTGACCGTCCGCTCCGAGATGCTGAGGATCTGGCCGATTTCGCATGCGGTCTTGCCTTCGGCCGTCCAGCACAGCACCTCGCGCTCGCGCGCGGTCAGCGTGACGCCCGCTGCGGGCGACAGCTTCGGCACCATGAAGCGGCTCATCAGCGAATGCGACAGGTTCGCAAGCCAGTTCGTCTGCAGCGTCAGCATGTTGATCTCGGCCGGCGTGAGCCGGTCAGCGTGGCGCGCGATGCTCAGTAGCCCGAACGCACCGCGGGCCGCCCAGCTCGACTGCGCGACACCCACCGACAGCCCGAATTCGCGCGCGTCCTGCCAAAGCGGGCTCGGGTCGATCCGGTCGACATCCGGCCAGACGATCATGTTGGTGCTGTGCGCGCCGTCGCGCACCGTCGAATCGATCTCGATGTAATTCCGCGCCTGGTAGTGCGCCATCCAGCCGTCCGGATAGGTATCGAAGATCGCGACCGACGGCTTCGACACCGGCAGCGGTACGCGAATGCCGTAACAGCAATATTCGAATCCCAGCCGTCTGGAATAGGCGGCGATCCGCTGGAAGAGCTGCTGCTCGTCTTCCGCGGCGCTGAATTGTTGATAGGCATCCTGCCAGCGCAGTTCCATTCGTTCTCCGACAACGTCACGCTGTCATACTTGTCAGGTTTCAGCTCCCGTTCGGGGCTGCTACATTCCGCGCATGACTTCACCTTTGCTGCACCCGGTCCCCGGCCCGTCCCCGGACGGCTACGTGCGCCTGTCTGAAGGCGCACTGGCCGTGCTTGCGCTCGACCATGTCACAAGCGGCCTCGACGCATCGCTGCTCGCGGAACTACGCGACAACGCGATCGACGCACGCGTTGCCGGCTATACCGAATGGCAGCGTACAGCCGGTGCCGGCGCCCCTTACGTGACGATCGGCTGGGACTGGTACCTCGAACGCGCAACCGGCACGTTCGTGATCGCCGGCGCCGACGTCCGCAGCAACGTGATGGCCGTCGACGCCACCGGTGCCGACATCGGCATGTTCCATACGGCCGCCGCGCTCGCCGCGCGGCTCGCCCGCATCGACTGGCCCGCCGCCGTCGCGTCGACCCTGCTCGGTCGCAACGACGCCTATCATGCCGGTCCGACGCTCCAGTGACAACCGGTCGCGCAATCCTCTGACCATTTTCGAGATGCTGGCGCTCTTTATAAGCAAAAGCGGCCCGGTTTTCAATCCCGTCGATCAAGAAACCGTTACCACGTCCTAAATGGCGTATTTACGCCTCCAACCTGTAAGAGTTACCAGTTACCGCCCCCTCGTGCCGCGCGATGTAATGCATGCATACAAAAGCACAGATCCGAGGACACCATGCGGACCTTCGTTCACGAAGAAGGGCGGTTACCACACGAACTTGCAGCGGATCTCGGGCGTTATCGGCGCCGCGTGTTCGTCGAACAACTCGGGTGGGCGCTCCCGTCGGCGAACGAAAGCTTCGAGCGCGACCAGTTCGATCGCGACGATACCGTCTACGTGTTCGCGCGAAACGCCGGCGGCGACATGTGCGGATGTGCGCGTCTGCTGCCCACGACGCGCCCGTACCTGCTGAAATCGCTGTTCGCCGACCTGATCGCCGAAGACATGCCGCTGCCGCAATCGGCGGCCGTCTGGGAGCTGTCCAGGTTCGCGGCGACCGACGACGACGGCGGGCCGGGCAATGCCGAATGGGCCGTGCGCCCGATGCTCGCAGCCGTCGTCGAATGCGCGGCGCAGCTTGGCGCGCGGCAGTTGATCGGCGTGACGTTCGCGAGCATGGAGCGGCTGTTCCGCCGGATCGGCATACACGCGCACCGCGCAGGCCCGCCGAAACAGGTGGACGGGCGTCTGGTGGTCGCGTGCTGGATCGACATCGACCCGCAAACGTTTGCGGCGCTAGGAATCGAGCCGGGGCAGGCAGCCCGGCAAGCCATCGCCGCCTGAGCCGGAACACGCGTTTCCGTCCGGGCGGCATCGTAACGAAGGAGAACCTACGTGGACCAGTCTCAGGTCTTTCGCGCGATGATGCCCGGGTTGACGAGCGCCAACGGCGCCCGCATCGCGGTCGCCTATCCGTCGTTTCCCAGGCCGCTGCCGCTCGTGCGGCTCGACCGCCGCGGGCTCGTGTTTCGTGCCGCCGGCACCGCGCCGCTCGTCTGCGGGCTGCCGCGCGCGGCGACGCTGCAGGTCGCGGACGAGCCGCTCTGCTCGCTGCGCCTCGTGATCCGCGACATCGCCCCGGCCGGCGACGGCCGCCACGACCTGACGATGCAGCCGTCCGGCGCCGCCGGCGACGAATTGCTGTGGCATGCGCTGCGCGACCACGCACCGTACCAGCGGATTCAGCACCCGCTCGCGCCCGTCGACGCGTCCCTCGCCGCGGACAGTGAACCGCACGCAACGGCCGGCGAAGCCGGGCCGCGCCCGTCGCGCAGCGCGGCCTTCCGCGTGCCGTGCCACAGCGACGCGCTGTTCTTCGCGGACTGGCTCGAATATCACTTCGACGAGTTGCGCGCGCTGTCGCAACAGCACGGGCCGCAACTGCAGCTCAACCAGCTCGAGCGCCAGGTTGCCGACGACGAGGTCGGCGTGCGCTTCGTCTACGACATCGACGGACACGCGACACGGCATGCGCTGACCGACTGTGCGCGCGAAGCCTGTGCGTGGATCGAGACGGAAATGCGCAACAAGTACGCGCTGCCTGTCGCACAGGAGCGGTTCGGCGCGTTTGCGGCGCACGCGCGGGCCGGCGGCATGTGAGCGCAGCACCGGCCGCGTCGCGCGAGGCGGTCGGTGCCGCAGCCAAGTTGCATCGATACAACGGGGGCTTGCCAACCCTCGGGTTTTCCCTTAAATTTACGTCTGTCTCCTCCATGTCTCCAAACATGGATTCAGCCCGCTCAAGCAGCGGGCTTTTTCTTGCCTGCTCGGATTGCGGGGCCATACCACCCACCGCCGTCGCGCCCTGCCTCCCGGGCCATTCCGATGCGCCACAATCCGGATCGACCGGATTATCATCGGCGGGACTGCAACGCTCCCCCGAGGCCATCTTGCACGCCCATCTGCGCATTGCCCGCCCGGTTGGCAACCTCGCCAGAACCGAGCGCATGTATCGCGACGCCCTCGAATTGTCGGTACTCGCGCGCTTCGAAGATCACGACGGCTTTTCCGGCGTGATGCTCGGACGCGAAGGACTCGACTACCACTTCGAATTCACGCACTGTCCGGACCATCCGATCGCACCGTCCCCGACGCCCGAAGACCTGATCGTGTTCTACCTGCCTGATCGCCCGGAATGGGAGGCCGCCTGCGAGCGCGCGGCCGCGCACGGTTTCATGCCCGTCACGTCGTTCAATCCGTACTGGGAGATATCGGGCCAGACATTCGAGGATGCCGACGGCTACCGGATCGTGCTGCAGAACGGTACGTGGCGCTGACGGGCCGATGCGCGTGAGCCGTTACGCACCTATGTTGCCGCCGGGATGCGCGACATGCACGACGTGTCGCCGCAGCGCATGCCCTTCCGGCAACGCGGGATGATCGAAATCGCGCGCGGCTTGGCGCTGCATGCCGAGCCGCTGCATCACATGTTGCGATCGCAGGTTGGTGTCGGCCGTCCACGCGAAGATCTCGCCGAGCGCGATCCGGTCGAATCCATCGACCAATGCCGCGGCGGCCGCTTCGGCAACGTAACCATGCCCCCACGCGTGACGCGCCTGCCGCCACATGATCTCGACGCACGGCGCCATCGGATGCGTTGCGCGCACTTCGTGCGACAGGCCGCAAAGCCCGATCAGCATCGCGTCGGCGCGACGCTCGACCGCCCACGTCCCGAAACCGTACGTATCGAAATGCGTTTCGAAGCGCGCGATGACGTCGCCCGCTTCGTCGACGGACATCGGACCGCGCGCGAGCCACGCGGTCACGTCCGGATGCGCATGCATCGCCGCAAGCGCTTCCGCATCCGCCGGTCGCCAGCGACGCAGCGTCAGGCGCTCGGTTTCGATATGCTGTCGCGTGGTCATGGGTGATACGGATCGTCGGGCGGCGACGCAACGCAGGTAACGTCACGAACCGGGATGCAGAATGGATGAACGGGAAATCGCAATCGTCGCGTCGGCCGACGACGATCGGAAGAACAAACAGCGAGAAACGGGCGCCAGTGCGCCCGCTGTGATTACTCGTTTTCTTCGAAGTAATGTCCGAACTTCGTCTGCTTCGTGCGGATATAACGCTCGTTTTCCTCGCGCACGGGCACCGCGAGCGCCACGCGCTCGCAGACGGGAATACCGTGCTTCACGAGCGTATCGAACTTCTTCGGATTGTTGCTCATCAGGCGCACCGACGTCACGCCGAGGATCCGGAGGATCGCGGCGGCCGAGTCGTATTCGCGGGCGTCGTCCGGCAGGCCGAGGTCGAGGTTCGCCTCGACGGTGTCGCGCCCCTGCTCCTGCAGCGCGTATGCGCGGATCTTGTTGCTCAGGCCGATCCCGCGCCCTTCATGGCCGCGCAGATACAGCAGCACGCCGCGGTCTTCGGCCGCGATGTAGCGCAATGCGAGATCGAGTTGCTCGCCGCAATCGCAGCGGTACGAGCCGAACACGTCGCCGGTCAGGCATTCGGAATGCAGCCGAGTCAGCACGGACTGCTCGCCGGTCACGTCGCCCATCACGAGCGCGAGATGTTCGGCATCGCTGCCCGATACGCGGAATGCGTACGACGTGAACGTACCGTAGCGCGTAGGCAGCGACGCGGTGGCGACGAGCGTCACGCACTCGTCGGCCTGGCCATTGCCCGGCGTGGGCGATTGGGGACGCGAAGACATCATGAATTCAATCGAAACGTTCAGGAATATAGGAGTTGTGTGGATAGTGCGTGACGGGAGTTTACCGCTAATCTCGAAACGTCATGCGACTGCCGCCGCCTGCCCGGCTATACTGGGCTCATCGGGTGACGCGCATCACGCCTGCCTTCCCTGCATCGTCCTGCATACGGAGAAAGCGAATGAGCACGACTGTCGCGCAGATTCTCAAGGCCAAGCCAGATTCCGGCCGCACCATCTACACCGTCAAGAAGACCGATCTCGTCTACGACGCCATCAAGCTGATGGCGGAAAAAGGCATCGGCGCGCTGCTGGTCGTGGAAGGCGACGACATCGCGGGCATCGTCACCGAGCGCGACTACGCGCGCAAGATCGTTCTGCAGGACCGTTCGTCGAAAGCCACCCGCGTCGAGGAAATCATGACGGCCAAGGTGCGCTACGTCGAGCCGTCGCAAACCACCGACGAGTGCATGGCGCTGATGACCGAGCACCGGATGCGCCACCTGCCCGTCCTCGACGGCGGCAAGCTGATCGGCCTCATCTCGATCGGCGACCTCGTGAAGAGCGTGATTGCCGATCAGCAGTTCACGATCAGCCAACTCGAACACTATATCCACGGCACGCCTGCGGTCACGTCCGTCTGACCCGCCCCAGCAAAAAAGGCCCAAACGCGTAAGCGTCTGGGCTGAAAGCCGCCGGGTTGCGGCGACGGAGGTTCTGCTCCTGCGGGCGAACGACGCGCGCAAATGGCGTGCGTCTCGTCAATTAACTGGTGCGCTCGGGCAGACCGGGGACGTTCGGTTAGTTGCCGAAGTAGACCGAGTTCACGGGATTCGCTGCTTCCCGCGTCATGCGTCGGCCCGCTTGTCCGGCACCCGTTGCCACCGCACCGTAACCACTGGTATCGGCCTGCGCGAGCATCGGCTGGTTCGGCTGGATCCGTTGTTCGGCCGCCTGGATATTGCTCGGATATTGCGAATCGCTCGCCAGCGGCTTGTAGCCGTTCTGTTCGAGTTGCACGAGTTCTGCCTTGACCTGGTCGCGGGTCAGCCCTTGGTCGGACTGTGCAAACGATGCGATCGGAGCGGCAAGGACGGATGCGGCGATGGCTGCGTAGACGATCGACTTCATGATTTACCTCCGGAATATGTTCTGTTTTGACGTCGCCTCGGCAGGACTGTCTGAAGCGATTGAGATCAGTGTAGTTCTCGTCCATCCAAGGGGAAACCCTTAGTTTAAACATACAGCGTTGTGATTTTGGAAAGAATCATCGACCATTTCCGAATGGAGCTGCGACCACTTGCTTCATCCGCACAACAATCGCTGACGAAACGCCAACAGCCGAATCACATATCCCGAAGGTTGTGTTGTAAAATCGTAAGGTTTTATTCGCCAGTCGATATTCCATCCACCATGTACGCGCTCACGCCCCTTTCGGTTTCGCCGTCCGGCCCGGCCGGCGTGCGCGCGCGCGCCGGCCATCCGGCGCACCCATTCGCACGACGCACGGCCCAGGCGCCGCTCGCCCCTGCCCGGCGCCTGATCTGACGGCTCGGTCTCCTCCCGGAGCCAGGTCAGACAGGCTCCGGGCGATCCCCATAGGCACGCCACGCCTGCCCCCTGCCGATCATTTGGAGAACTGCCATGAAACAACGCCTTTATCAGTTGACCGAACTCGACGTCGCTCGCCTCGAGAAGCACGCCGAGCACAACCCGCGCTTCCAGACGATGCTCGACACGCTGCTCGAGCGCGCCGACATCGTTCAGCCCGACGCCATCAAGGCGAACGTCGTCACGATGAACTCGCAGATCACGCTGCTCGACGAAGCGACCCAGGAACAGGCCACCTGGACGATTGTTTATCCGGACGCCGCCAATCTCGAACTCGGCCGCCTGAACGTCTTCTCGCCCGTCGGCATGGCGCTGCTGGGTACGCAGCGCGGCCAGATGGTCAAGGTAATGCAGCCGAGCGGTGCAGAAAAGCTGATGAAAGTGGCCGCAATCGTATTCCAGCCAGAAGCCAACGGCGAATACACACGCTGAGCCGCCGGCCGGCCAGCACGCCGGCACCGCGTCGCAACGAGCGCAGAACGGAAAAAGCGAGGCACAGGCCTCGCTTTTTTGCGTCCGGACAATCCGGATTGTCGTCATCGCAATTCGCCGACGAAAAAAAGGCGCCCGAAGGCGCCTTTTTCGATGCTGCGAAGCGGGTTACCCCGCCGTCACGCTTAGAAGCGGTGACGCAGACCAACCGTTGCTGCGGTTTGGTTGATCGACGAGCTTGCTGCGTTACCGGTGTTGTCACCGTCGTAGATCGACGTGCCGAACTTGTTACCCTTCGCGCCGCGTTGGTACACAGCTTGTGCGTACACGTCCGTGCGCTTCGACAGTGCGTAATCAGCCTGCACGCCGAACTGGTTCCAGTGCGAGCTGCCACCGTCAACCTTCGTGTTCGTGTACGTGTAAGCTGCGCCCAGGCCGAGAGCCGGCGTCAGGTTGTACTTTGCGTTGACTTCGTAGTTATCGGTGCGCTGCGTCGGAGCGCCGCTGGCTTGGTTGTCAATGCGCGACTGCGTCCATGCAGCACCGACTTGTGCCGGGCCGAATGCGTAGCCAGCAGCAGCACCGTACGTACGGTTACGACCTTGAACGCCGATCGAGCTTGCGCCTGCGGTGTTGTCACCGATGTTCGCTTGCGAGTACGCCGCAGCCAGCTTCAGGCCTTGGAACTGGTACGCTGCACCAGCGCTGTACGCGCGGTTGTTGCCGAAGTTCGTGTTGTTCGAGAACGAGTACGTGCCGCCGAATTGCAGGCCCGCGTAGTTCGCGCTCGTGAACTTGACCGTGTTGTTCAGCGCGACGTCGCCGTTCGTGCTCAGGCGGTCATTGTTGCCGCGGTGCGCGAAGTACGTGCCGCCCCACGTACCCGTTGCCGTCAGCGGCGCCAGGTAGTCTTGCGTTGCATCGTACTGCTTGCCCAGCGTAACCGTGCCGTACTGGCTCGACAGGCCGACGAACGCTTGGCGGTTGAACATGCCGTTGTTGCCGTTCGCGAACTTGCCGTTACCGATGTTGAAGCCGCTTTCCAACGTGAAGACTGCCTTCAGGCCGCCACCGAGGTCTTCCGAACCACGCAGGCCGAAGCGGCTTTGGTCGACGCCGCTGCCCATCGAGAACAGCGACTTGCCACCATTTGCGGTTGCGACGTTGCTCTTATAGGTGATGCCTGCGTCCAGCACGCCGTACAGCGTGACGCTGCTTTGCGCGTGAGCGACGGTTGCGAACGATGCTGCAGCTGCTGCAACGATCAGAGTCTTGTTCATTCGTGGAGCTCCCTTCTAAAAAGAGGCAGGTCTCGCGACCTTGTTTCATAAACGGTCTCAACCGCCCGGGAACGCCATCGGTCCTGCTGGCCGCGCCCGGATAGTTGCCCGTTTGGGAACCGTGAGTTTAGGGGTGTACCCTAGGGGCGCGATCCGCGAATAAAGAAATAAGCTTTTCCAGAACTAGAAATAATGAAAGTGGGGCCGCGTTATAAGTATTTGTTTTGATGACTTTTTTTGACTTCTTGACGACGGCTTTTTGGAGGCATTCATCGCACCATTCCTTCATGTCATCGTCTTGACGGTTGCATAGAAACAACAAACGGGTTCGCGCAAACCCCATAAATCGGTAATTGTTACCCAATCCAACCTCGAATTCCGGGTTCCCGATCCCTAAAACGGGTCGGCCAGCGGATAAACATCCGGTCGGTCGGATACAGCCAACGTCACGCAGCTGCGCGGCATGCCCAAACGGCCCCGTGCGGCGGCAGCGGCCGGCCCGGCCACCAGCCGTGACATGCGGTAACAGGCTTAACCGCCTGCGTAACCCGGCCCGCCGACCGGCAGGCTAATGTAAGGCGAACCCGATTTAAGAACAGGACACGCCATGAATCGACGCTCGTTGTTGCGCGCCATCGGATTGACCGCCGCCTTTGTCGGCACCGGCTGGCTCCGCGCGGCCTCGGCCCAGCCCGCGCCGCCCGTGTACCGGCCGTCCGGCCCGCACCGCGTGCCCGGCGGGCCACCTTATGCCGACCGCCCGGGCTTCGGGCCGCCGGCGGCCCGGCACGATCGCCGCCCGCCGCCGCCACGGCCGCACGGCTATATATGGACGGACGGTTACTGGCGCTGGCAGCGCGGCCGCTATATATGGGTGTCCGGCCGCTGGGTCGCACGGCGCCCCGGGCGGCGCTGGGTGCCCGGCTACTGGCGTCGCCAGGGGCAGGTGTGGATCTACGTCGACGGTTCGTGGCGATAGGCGGTTGCCCGGCTCAGGCCCGTGGCAGGCCCGGGGCCGGGCGACGCGTGCGAACCGATGCCGTTCGGGTACGGAATCATCGTGCCCGGCAGGTGCGCTTGTGACTGCTGCGCAGGTTGCCCCGCTCGGGAACGATCCCGACCAGCCAAACCGATGCCCGGGCGTTCAATCTGCCAACGTCGATAACCGACCAACCCGCCGATCTCCGGCGCGTAATCGTGCATCAACCGGATTCCTTCCGGTCTCCTGGCTTGCGCATTGCACGCCACCCCACAGAAGACTGCATGTTTCGCTCGCGCGGATGCAAGGCCCGCGATTCGGACGTCGAGTCGCAAGCACATTGCCGCATTCGCAACGAACACGGCAACGTATCGTCAGGCCTTCCATCCTGACGCGTTCCTTCGGATAACGAAATCACGTGATGCCGATGCTGCGCATCGAGCCTCTCTCCGTCTGCAACACACCGCCAATCGCCAGACCGGTGCGTACCCCTCAGCGCCCACCGCCCTCCTGCTCCCGCGCCCGACGGCGCGCGGCGCAGATCGCGCGATGATGCTCATCTGCCCACCGGATCATCGCCTGCATCGGCGTCAGGAATGAACGCCCGAGGTCGGTCAGCGCATATTCGACGCGCGGCGGCACTTCGGCGAACAGCGTGCGGCTGACGAAGCCGTCCTGCTCGAGCCGCTTGAGCGTGCGCGACAGCATCTGGTTCGACACATCGCCGATCGCGCGGCCGAGTTCGTTGAAGCGCATCGTCCCTCCGGACAGCACTTCGAGCACGAGCAGGCTCCACTGGTCGCCGATGCGGTCGAGCACATCGCGGATCGGGCACGGCTGATCGAGTTCGACGATTTCGTCGGCGGACGGGAACGGCATGACTGGACTCTCTTTCACGGGCAACGCACGGTCACCGCGGTGTGACCTGTTCACACCGCGGTGACTTCTTGTGACGGGTTCCCGGCAACTGTACCATTCGATCGGCCCGGAAGCCGCACGTACGAATTGGGCAGTTCAACGAAGCATGACGACGCAGCCCGTCGTCGCAACGTCGCCGGCCATGACGGCACCGGATTCGCGTCGCACCCTGCGTGTCGATACGGCATGCGTGCTTGCGGCCACGCCCCCATCGCCCGCCGATCGTCACGATCGGCACAACCCGCAGTCGCGCATCGCGCGCCAACCGACGAATCGCCAGACAAGGAAAACGCATCATGTCATCGCTCCGCTCCCCCGTTCGCGCCGTTGCCGCGCTCGCCCTGCTGGCAGCATCGGCGGCCGCACTCGCCGCCGGCCCGGCCACGCGCGACCTGCCCGCCGAGGAAGCCAACCGCCAGCTCGTGCTGACGTTCTACGACCGCTTCTTCAACAAGCACGAAGCGGTCGAAGCCGCCACCGTCGTCGCGGACGACTACAAGCAGCACAACCCGCACGTGCCGGACGGCAAGAAGCCATTCGTGTCGTACTTCGTCGGCGCATTCCAGAAAAACCCGGCATCGCGTGCGCACATCGTCCGCAGCGCGACCGACGGCGATCTCGTTTACCTGCACGTGCATGCGACCGAGCGTTCGGGCGATCGCGGCGAAGCAGTGGTCGACATCTTCCGCGTGAAGAACGGCAAGATCGTCGAACACTGGGACGTGATCCAGCCGGTGCCCGAAACGACCGCGAACCAGAACACGATGTTCTGACGCGCGGGCCGGCCTGCGGCGCGCAACGATGCGCGCCGCCCGTCGATGGACGACCGGACACCCGACCGGAACGCACGGCTGCCCCGCGCCGGCGAAGTCCCCTACAATCGAGCTTCGCCGCCACGCCGGCCGCCGGCTCGCATGACCGCACCGCAAGCCGCCGCCCCGCCGGCGCGCCGCCGCACGCGACGTACGGCCGGCGCGGGCGGCCGTTCGCGCAGACGGTGTCAACGATGAGCCCCGCCCATATTTCCCTGAGCAACGCCGGCGACCTGGTCGCCAGCCTCGGCAGTCCGCAGTTTCCCGCCCGCCTTTGGGCGTGGCTGCGCGAAACCGTCGACCCGCAGTCCCATTACAGCGTCGCGACGCGTTACCGCCGCGATGCGCCGTCGCAATCGATCGACAGCGTCGACGTGCTGTTCTTCGCCGGCGGCGACGATCCCGACGGCACGCGCCATGCGCTCGATCTGTATACACAGGGCGACTGGCGCACGGACACGCTGCTTCCGCATATCGAACGCGTCACCGATTCGCAGCTCGTGTTCTCGTGCAACGAGGAAATCGACACCGCGACCGAATACGGCCGCCAATTCGCGCTCGGCGAACTCGGCGAGGACTGCACGCTGCTCGGCAGCGAGCGCGACTATGTCTATGCGTTCTCGCTGTTCCGCCGGCGCGGCCAGCCTTCGTACACGCTGGCCGAACTGGCGCTGCTGCGGCAACTCGGCGATTTCGTGCTGCCGCTGCTGATCCAGCACGCGCGGCTCGCACGCCTGACGCCACGTTCGGACGACGGCGCGCTGCTGCAGCGCTTCGAACAACGGCTGTCGGCCAGCGGCGCGGCGCTGTCGCAACGCGAACGGCTCGTGTGCCGCGCCGTGCTGCAAGGCCAGCCCGTCCCGCAGATCGCCGACACGCTCGCGCTCAAGCCGAGCAGCGTGCGCACCTATCTCGGGCGCGCGCTCGCAAAGCTCGGCGTCGCGAACCGCGCCGGGCTCTTCGCGTGGTGCGTGACCGAAGACGAAACACCGGATGACCGCGGTCGCTAGATGACGCCACCGCATCACCGCAGCAGCGCCCGCCCCCACCGCCTTTGTCGCGCGTTGTCCTCAAAACGATGACAGACAGCCGGCTCTCCCGCTCCTAGTATCTGACTCACCCGACGCCAGGAACGCGTCGGATGCCACGGAGACACGGAATGCCCAATACCGGATGGACGCCGGCCCGCACGGCCGCGAGTGCGTCGCCCATCGCGTCGCCGATACGAACCGATCGGCGAACTCGGCATGACGCGCCGCCGGCGGCGCCCGGCCTTCGCCGCGACGCGTCGCCGCCCGTGCCACGCAGCGCCGGCACATAACGCCCACACCATTCCAACCCGACCGGGTTCACGTGACCGGACGAGCCAGTCGGCCCGCCCGCAGGACACGTGCGCCCGTCGACAAGCCCCCTATCCGGAGGAGACACATGCAATACGCCGATACCGTCTATCTGAACGGCCTGCTTTACACGGGCGACGCGCAGCGCCGCTTTGCCCAGGCGCTCGCCACGAAGGACGGCAAGATCGTGGCGGTCGGCCGCGACGACGACATCCGCCCGCTGGCCGGCCCCGCGACGCGCACGGTCGACCTGGCCGGCAGGCTGATGCTGCCGGGCCTCATCGACGGTCACGTGCACCCGCTCGAAGGCCATCAGATCCTCGGCGACTTCGACCTGTCCGGCATCAACGATCCCGACGCGATCCTGCAGCGCATCCGCGCGTGCGCCGATGCGACGCCGAACGAACCGTGGGTCTATCTCGGCGGCGCCAACCTCGCCGCGTTCGGCGCGTATCCGACCCGCGAGCTGCTCGACCGGATCGTGCCCGACCGGCCGCTGCTCGTGGTCGGCTTCGACGTGCACAGCGGCTGCCTCAACACGAAGGGGCTCGAAGCGGCCGGCATCAAGGCCGACACGCCCGATCCGACCGGCGGCGTGTACGAGCGCGATGCGTCGGGCGCGCCGAACGGCGTTGTGCACGAAGCGGCGTTCTACCGCATCTGCCCGATCATTCCGCAACTGAGCCCGGCCGGCTACCCGAAGTCGCTCGCGAAGGCGCACGCGATGGCGCACGGCTTCGGCATCACGGGCTGGTTCGACGCACGCGTCGAGGAAGCCGAGCTCAACGCATACGCCAACGCGCAACGCGCCGGCGAACTGAAGGCCTACATGAGCGCGGGCCTCTATGCGAACCCGCGCCGCGATCCGCGCGAGCAGGTCGAGCGCTTCGTCGCATGGCGTCGCGAATACGAACGCGACAACCTGCGCCTGCATACGGTGAAGATCTTCGTCGACGGCGTACCCGAATCGAAAACTGCCGCACTGCTCGAACCGTACGCCGGCACCGACGACTGCGGCCTCGCACTGTGGAGCCAGGACGCGCTGAACGAGATCTGCCTGCTCGCCGATACGGCCGGCTTCGACCTGCATTTCCATACGCTCGCCGACCGCGCGGTGCGCATGACGCTCGACGCGCTCGAACACGTGCAGCGCCGCAACGGAATGCGCGACCGGCGCGCGCAGCTCGCGCACCTGCAGCTCGTCGATCCGGCCGACATGAGCCGTTTCAACCGGCTCGGCGCGATCGCGAGCGTGCAGACGCTGTGGACGGCCGCTCGCGAGGAGCAGCAACAGTTCTACCGCGACCTGCTCGGCGACGAGCGCGCCGCGCGCAATTACCCGTTCCGCAGCATGCGCAATGCGGGCGTGATGCTCGCGGCCGGTTCCGACTGGTCGGTCAGCACGATGGACCCGATGCAGATCATCCAGACGGGCGTCACGCACCGGCTGATCGACCAGCCCGACAGCCCGCCGTGGAATCCGCACGAACGCCTCGACCTGCTCACGATGCTCGAGGCTTATACGGTGAACACCGCGTACGCGCTGCGTTTCGACGACTGCACGGGTTCGCTCGAAGCGGGCAAGGACGCGAGCTTCGCGATCCTCGACCGCAATCCGTTCGCGCACCCGGTCGAGACCTTCGCGCAAACCCGCGTGATCGAGACGTGCTTCCGCGGCGAAGTCGTGTACGCCGCGCCGGGCTGGGCCGGCTGAAACACGAACCGGGCGGCCGTCAGGCGACGTCGAGCGCCAGCACCTGCCCGGTCGTCAGCACGTCGCCGAACGTGTCCGACAGCGCAGCCAGCGTCGCGCGATGGAGGTCGCGGTGCGGCACCGTGCCGCCGTCCGCGACGTCGAGATCGCGCGTCGCGCATGCGTCGTCGACGACGATCACCGCATAGCCGAGCGGCACCGCATCGCGTGCCGCGCCGGCGACACAGGCATGCGTCATCAGGCCCGTGACGATCAGCGTATCGATACCGGCCGCCTTCAGGCGCGCATCGATGTCCGTGGTCGGGAACACGCTCACCGACGTCTTCGTCACGACCGTGTGGTGCGGCGCCGGCTGCAGGTCCGCGTGAAAGCGGAAGCCATCGCTGCCGTCGGCGAAGATCGGGCTGTCGGCCGTATCGACGTGCTGGACATGAAACACCGGAATGCCAGCGCGATCGGCGAACGCGATCACGCGCTGCGCGTTGCCCAGCGCGCGCGGCCCTTCCGGAATCGGCAGGCGGCCGCTGAAATATTCATTCTGGAAATCGATCACCAGCAGCGCGGTGCGGGCGGCGACGATCGACGTCGGCGCCGTTGCGCCGGCCAGGGTACGAATGGTCGGATGTTGCATGGATCGCTCTCTCGGTTGGCACATTGAACGGAACGGCGTGCCGGGCCTGCCGGCGCCGCCGGACGCGGCCTGGGGCCTCCCCGGCCGCGAGACGCCAGTGTCGGGCCGCGCGGCTTTGCACGACAGCGGCCCATGGGACAACGTCCGACAGGATCGGGCCAACGTGCGCGCGACCGCCTACGACAGCGCGGCCGCCCGCGCGCCCGGCCGCGTACGCCCGTACGCGACCATCATCACGAAGCTGAGCAGGAAGCCTGCGCCGCCGATCAGCAGCAGGCCGGTCTCGCCGAACACGGGCAGCAGGTTCGTCAGCGCGCCCGTGACGACCCACGCGACGGCCATCACCGACCCCGCGACGCCGAGTGCCCAGCCCTGCCGGTCCTCGCTGACTGCGTCGGAGAACGCCGTATACATCGTCGTGTACGCAACCATGTCGAAGCAGCCGACGACCATCGCGAGCGCCCACAACACGGGCTCGTGCGGGAACAGCGCGGACAGGATCTGGCCGATGCCGGCGACGAGCAGGCCCGTCTTCGCGATGTCGATCACCCGCCACACGCGCAGCATCAGCCGCACGACGCACAGCAGGCCGAACACGAAGCAAATGCCGATCACGCCGCTGAACAGCCCGAGCCGCGCGCTCGTGTAGCCGAATTTCGCCTGCAGCAGCAGCATGATGGTCTGCAGGTAGAGGCCATAACCGACCTGCATCAGGAAGAACACCACGGACAGGAACGCGACGTTGGGCTGGCGCGCGGCCTCCCCGATGATCCGCAGCGGCAGCAGCGGATCGATGCCCGTGTCGCCGCGCGGCGCGGCCGAGTCGCGATACGACGCCCAGGTCCAGCATGCGCACGCAAGCGACAGCGCGGCGACCAGCACGAACGGCGTGCCGTAGTCGAACAGCGGCGAGATCGTCCGGTCGGACGTGACGCCGCCGAGTACGGGGCCGACGATCACGCCCGCGCTGAACGCGAGCGACATGATGCTCATGTTGACCGCCTTGTTCTCGGGCGTGCTCAGGTCGGTGATCGCCGCCTGCGCGATGCCCTGGCAGCCGGCCATCAGGCCGGTGAGCCCGCGGCCGGCCAGCAGCAGCGCGACGCTCGCGTGCCATGCGCCGGCCGCCATCATCGCGTAGCCGGCCGCGAGCCCGAGCACGCACAGCAGCAGGATCCTGCGGCGTCCGTAGCGATCCGACAGCTCGCCCATCAGCGACGAGCCGAAGAACATGCACAGCGGGTAGATCCCGTAGCCGAGACCGAGGTAGAAATTGCGCGCATGCGCGCCGGCGTCGGCCGGCAGGATGCCCGCGTGCGGATCGCTGAAAATCGCGGACATCATCGGATAGACGAGCCCGAACCCCATCGCGTCGATCGCGATGGCGAGCAGGCAGGGGCCGAGCAGCTTGTAGTCGAGCCGGGACATGGCGACCTTCCGGACAGAGTGGATGATCGCCCAAGCGTAATGACCGCGCGGCGGCCGCGGTAGGCCGCCGCCTGCGATGCTGACCATCGGCTGTGCCGATACCCTGCATGCCGCCTGCGCCGATGGCTAGCCGGCGCGGGCAACGGACCGCCGGCCGCTACCTGGCGCTCAGCGGCTCGCCCTGAAACTGCCGGCGCGCGAGCACGCACGGCGCGCTGTCGTGCATGAACACGCTCGCGAGCAGCCCGAACGACGCCGCGAACAGCACGTACCACGCGGGCGCGACCGGCGACCCGCTCGCGTGCGTCAGCCACGTGACGATGAACGGCGCGAAGCCGCCGAAGATCATCACCGCGACGTTGTACGCGAGCGCGATGCCGGTCGAACGCGAGCGCGTCGCGAACTGTTCGGCGAGCGTGGTCGGCGCGGGGCCGTAGCAGATGCCGATGATCGTGCAGATCACGAGCTGCATCACCAGCAGGCGCCCGATGCCCGGCGCCGCGGCCAGCCACGAGAACAGCGGATAGGTGACCGTCAGCAGTGCCAGCGTGCCGGCGATCAGCACGGGCCGCCGGCCGATGCGGTCGGACACGATCGCGGCGAACGGAATCGTCACCGTCAGCAGCGCGACCGCCGCCATCTGCACCTTGAATACCTGGTCGAGCGGCAGCCCGAAGGTCTTGTGCACGAACGTCGGCATGTTGACGAGCATCACGTAGAACACGGCCATTCCGGTGATCGTCTGCCCCATCGACACCAGCACGCCGCGCAGGTTGTCGCGCAGCACACGCGACACGCTCGCCGGCGGCTCGACCGTCGACTTGCTCGCGTCGAGGAACGCCTCGGTCTCCTCCATGTGCCGGCGGATCCACAGGCCAACCGGCCCGATCAGCAGCCCGAGCGCGAACGGCACGCGCCAGCCCCAGCTGTGCAGCGCGGCATCCGACAGCGACTGCGTGGCCCACGCGCCCATCGCCGCGCCCGAGAACACCGCGAGGCACTGGCCGATCAGTTGCCACGACCCGTACAGTCCGCGCCGGTTCGCGGGCGCGCTCTCGACGAGGAACGCGGTGGCGCTCGCATATTCGCCGCCCGTCGCGAACCCCTGCAGCAACCGCGCGACGACGATCAGGATCGGCGCCGCCGGGCCGATCGCCGCGTACGACGGCGCGAACGTGATCAGCGCGATCGACAGCGTCATCAGGAAGATGATGAGCTGCATCGCGGCCTTGCGGCCCTTGCGATCCGCATAGAGCCCGAGCAGGATGCCGCCCACCGGACGCATGAAGAAACCGACGCCGAACGTCGCGAGCGACATCAGCAGCGACGCGTACTGGCTCTCGGCGGGGAAGAACAGCCGCGCGATGATGCCGGAGAAGAACCCGTAAACGATGAAGTCGTACCACTCGAGGGTATTGCCGACGACAGCGGCAACCACCTGCCGATGCCGCGTGTTCCGACGTGAGTCGTGCATGCTTTTCTCCTGCAGTCCCATGGTGCCGCGCCGCATGCGTGCCGCGTTCCGTGGCAGGCATCGACGAATCGGCCGTTCGCATCGTCGACGGTTCGCGGCGGAACGACGAAACCTGTCGCCCCGCGCGCACGACCGGCGTGAAACGATCATAGGGACGCCGAAAACCCGCATCAATTAATGCCGGCGGTAGATGATTAGCCGGAGATTAAATGTTTCCCGAACCGGCCCCGCCGCGCGACAAACCCGGTGATTCGCGCATTGTTGCGGCCCGGGTTCTGCGGCAGAATCGTCGGCTGCCTCCTCTCGTCGCCCGCATCATGCGCAACCGCATCAACGAAGAGATCACGTTCCGCAAGCTCGAGGTGCTCCTCGCGTTCATGGAAGCCGGCAGCCTCGCGAAGGCGGCCGAGGCGCTGGGCGTCAGCACGGTCAGCGTGCATCGCGCGCTGCATACGCTCGAGGAAGGGATGCACTGCGCGCTGTTCCGCCACGAGGGGCGCAACCTGATTCCGACCGAAGCCGCGCAAGTGCTCGCCGAAGTCGCGGGCGAAGTGCTGAAGACGATGACGGACGGGATCCACGCGACGCGCGAGGCGGCCGGCTACGGCGCCGGCCAGTTGAAGATCGGTTCGCTCTATTCGCTGACGATCCGCACCGTGCCCGAAGTCGTGATCGCACTGAAGGCGCGGCGCCCCGAGCTGCAGGCCGAGCTCGTGCTCGGCTCGAACGCCGACCTGCTCGACAAGCTCAGGCAGGGCGCGATCGACGCGACGCTGATGGCGCTGCCCGAACCGGACGCCGAGATCGAGTCGATCGCGCTGTTCGAGGACGAGATGTTTTTCGCCGCGCCGATCGATTCGCCGTATGCGCAACGCGACGCGATCGATCTTGGCGCGTGTCGCGACGAGCCGCTCGTGTCGCTCGGCGAAGGCTTCGCGACACATCACGGCTTCACGGAGGCGTTCCGTGCGGCCGGCGTCACGCCGAACATCGTGATGCGGGTGGGCGACATCTTCTCGCTGATCAACCTCGTGTCGGGCGGCGTCGGCTGTTCGCTGTTGCCCGGACGCGTGCGCGACCTGTTCGCGCACAAGATCGCGCTCGTGCCGCTCGCCGGGCCCACGATCCGCCAGACGATCGGCCTGAGCTTCCTGCACCGGCGCGAACGCGACCCGAACCTGCTCGCGCTCGCGACCGTGTGCCGGCTGACGGTCAAGGGGCCAAACGCGCGCTGATGCGCGGGTCGATCCGCAGCGCTCGCCTTCCCCCACTCCCCTTTTCGTCTCACGGATCCACATCCGCATCCGCGTCGTCGCAACGCCGCGTAACGCGGCAGTGAAAACCGCGGTTCTCAACGATGCAAACAACGCGTACTAGTCCGTTCGGACGGCACGAAACGCGCGCTTTGTTGCGATCATGGCCGTCATTCAATGCGCGGCACGCACGCGTGCGCCCGCCACGGAGGCGACATGAACGACCCAGTCCTCGGCCCCATCGACCAGATCGGCTACGTGGTCGCCGACCTCGATCGCAGCATCGCGCGCTGGCGCGCACGCCACGAGGTCGGCCCGTGGACCGTGTTCCGCAACGTACGCCTCGACGGCCGTCATTTCGGCGAACCGGTAACGGTCACGATGGACGTCGGGCTCGCGTATCGCGGCGATCTGCAGATCGAACTGATCCACGTGACGAACGACACGCCGTCGCCGTACCGCGATGCGCGCGGGCAACCGCTCGTCGGCTTGCATCACGTCGCGTGGGTCGTCGACGATCTCGATACCGCGGTGGCACGGCTCACGGCCCGCGGCCTGCGCGTCGTGTTCGAAGCGCGCAACCCGGCGACGCGCGTCGCGTATCTCGACGACGCCGACGATCCCGGCGTGCGCGTCGAAGTGATCGAAGGCACCGGCATGCGCGACATGATCGCGCAAGGCATCGCCGCAGCGCGCGCCTGGGACGGCACCGATCCGGTTCGCATCATCGACGCGCCGGCCGCCTCCGCGTGAGCGGACCCGCGCGTCCCCTCTCACTCACAGGAGCAAGCAGCATGAAACGACTCGAAGGCAAGGTGGCGCTGATCACGGGCGGTGCGCGCGGCCAGGGCGAAGCGGAAGCGCGCCGGTTCGCCGCCGAAGGCGCACGCGTGGTGATCGCCGACGTGCTGGACGAAGCCGGCCGGCGCGTCGCGGCCGAACTCGGCGACGCCGCGCGATTCCAGCATCTCGACGTGACGAACGAAGGCGACTGGCAGGCGGCCGTTCAAGCGACGCTCGCGCATTTCGGCCGGCTGGACATCCTCGTGAACAACGCGGCGATCCTGAAACTCGTGCCGATCGAATCGTGTTCGCTCGACGACTATCGCAAGGTGATCGAAGTCAACCAGGTCGGCTGCTGGCTCGGCATGAAGTCGGCACTTGCCGCGCTGAAGGATGCGGGCGGCGGCTCGATCGTCAACGTGTCGTCGACGGCCGGGATGGAAGGCGTCGCGGGCGGCAGCGCGTACGTGTCGAGCAAGTTCGCGGTGCGCGGGATGACGAAGGCCGCCGCACTCGAATTCGGCCGCCACGGCATTCGCGTGAACTCGGTGCATCCGGGCGGCATCGATACGGTGATGGCGCGCCCGCCCGAGTTCGCGGACTTCGATCCGTCATCCATCTATAGCGGCCTGCCGATCGCACGCATCGGCAAGCCCGACGAAGTGGCCAATCTCGTGCTGTTCCTCGCGTCCGACGAATCCGCGTATTGCACGGGATCGGAATTCATCGTCGACGGCGGGATGCTCGCGGGCAGCACGTTCCACTGACACCCTGCTCCTGCCGGCAACGCAAACGGAAACGACAACGCCGCCGGCGGCTATGCCCGCACGGAGGCGTTGTCGTTCCGAAGCCAGGCGCAACGCGCCTCTGACTCTTATCCCTTCGGCTGGATCGCCGGTGCGCCGACGCCGCGCGCCGCGTGCTTGCCGCCGCGCACGAAACGGCGCCCATGCGGACCGTACACGCCGTCCGGTTCCGGATACAGCGTCAGCAGCACGAAGTACAGCATCCCGCCGACCGCCAGCGACAGCGGCACGCTCAGGTCGAGCCCGCCCGCGAGGTTGCCGAGCGGCCCGACGAACTGGCCCGGCAGGTTCACGAACGACAGCCCGACGAACGCGGCCGGCAGCCATGCGCCCATCGCGCGCACGTTCCAGCCATGCGTGAACCAGTAGTGGCCGCCGCGCAGACCGCGGTTGAATACCTGCAGGTCGTCCGCGAGATAGTAGCCGCGGCGCGTCACGTAGCCGATCACCATGATCGCCATCCACGGGCAGCTGAACGTGTCGATCAGCGTCGAGAACGTCGCGACGCTTTCGACGAGGTTGAACCAGAAGCGACCGACGAAAATGAACGCGATCGCGATCGTGCCGATCAGCAGCGTCGCACGCACGCGGTTCAGGAGGCGCGGGAACATGCTCGATACGTCGAGACCCGTGCCGTACAGCGCGGTCGTGCCGGTCGACATCCCGCCGATGATCGCGATCAGGCACATCGGCAGCAGGAACCAGCGCGGCGAGATCGCGAGCAGCCCGCCGACGTAGTCGTTCGACGCGATGAACGCGGGCGCCTTCGACGCGATGATCGTCGCGGTCGCGAGGCCGAAGAAGAACGGTACGAAGGTCGCGATCTGCGCGGCGAACACGGCGCCTATCACGCGATGCTTCGGCGTGCGCTGCGGGATGTAGCGCGCCCAGTCGCCGAGCGTCGATGCGAACGACACCGGGTTGCTCAGCGCAACCAGCACCGCGCCGACGAACGCGGCCCAGAAACCTGCGCTGCCCTGCTGCAGCGTACCGGCGTAGTTCATGTCGAACAGGCCGGCGAACGCGAACAGGCCCGCGACGAACAGTACGCTCGCGGCCCACACGGCGATCTTGTTGACCCACAGCATGAAGCGGAAGCCGTAGATGCAGACGATCAGCACGAGCACCGCGAACACCATGTACGCCGCGCCGAGCGTGAAGCCGTTGACGGGCACGCCGACCATGTTGTGCGCGCCGCCGACGAGCGCGTCGCCCGAACTCCACACGGCCAGCGAGAAGAACGCGATCGATGTGAGCAGCGCGAGGAACGAGCCGACGATCCGGCCGTGGATGCCGAAATGCGCGCCGGACGACACAGGGTCGCTCGTGCCGTTGCGCGGGCCGAACAGGCTCATCGGCGCGAGGATGCAGGTACCGGCGAGCACGCCGAGCACGATCGCGGCGACGCCCGCCTTGAACGACAGCCCGACCAGCACGGGAAAGCTGCCGAGCACCGATGTGGAAAATGTATTGCAGCCGCCGAACAGCAACCGGAACAGATCGATCGGCCGCGCATGGCGCGATGCATCGGGAATGCGCTCGAAACTGAACGACTCGACCTGCGTAATCCTGCCTTCACCCATTTGTCTCCAACTCCTCTGGTGCGCCTGTACGGCCCGGGGCTGCGGCTATACGACACATCGTCTTCGATTCACGGCCACTCTAAACCGGATCGAGCGGCGCAAATATCACGCATTCGAGACGTTTACGACGAAGGAGAACAATGTTTCCCGGCGGGCGAGCGGCCGGTTCCCGCGCCGCCCGTGCGACGCGGGCGATGCATCGTCAGTGCGCCGGCGCTGCGGCCGGCGCGCGGCATGCGGCCAGGCCTCGCTGAACGGCCGGCCGCGCGGCGATGTCGGCGAGCCAGCGCTCGACGTGCGGGTAGTCGGCAACGTCAAGATCGAGCTCGTCTGCCGAGCGCAGCCACGGAAACGCGGCGATATCGGCGATCGAGTATCGCGACGATGCGAGATACACCGATTCCGACAATCGGCCGTTCACGACCCCATAGAGACGCCGTGCTTCGTTCCGATAGCGGTCGATCGCTTCCGCATTGACCGTCTTCGATGCATGCAGGAACCACCAGAGCTGGCCGAGCATCGGCCCGATCCCGCCGATCTGGAAATGCAGCCATTGCTGGACCGCCGTGCGCTCGGCCAGCGTTTCGGGATGCAGACAGCCCGTCTTCGCGGCGAGATAGCCGAGGATCGCGCCCGATTCGAACACGGCCAGCCCGGTGTCGTGGTCGACGATGGCCGGAATCTTGCCGTTCGGGTTGATCGCGAGAAACGCCGGGCTGCGCTGCTCGCCGGCGGACAGGTTCACGTGCACCAGGTCGTGCGCGAGCCCGGCCTCTTCCAGATAGATCGCGATCTTGTGGCCGTTCGGTGTGTCGGCCGTATAGAACGTGAGGGAGTGCGTCGATGTCATGTCGGTCCTTTTCATCCGGTTATCGTTGCAACTACAATCGTTGCAATTGCAATCCTATGCCGAAACGGACCGCTCCGTCACATGCCAGTACTCGAAGGAGGGACATGCAGGCTGCGCGATCCGGGCCGGCCGGCGCGCGATGGCGAGCATGATCGCGAAAATCCGGCTGAGCGGCGCGGACAGCACGCTCGCGGTGACGGACCATGCGCGGCGCGGCACGGCGCCGCGCATACGGGCGCAGTCGTTCCGGCCCGCCTCAGTGCGCCCGGCACAGATTTGGCCCGCCCTGCACACGCGCGTCAAACGCCTGCTGGATCGCCGAGGTAGCGATCCCCTGCCGACCGCCAGCGGCCGCACGCCGGCCGACTGGGCCGCGCAGGCGATGCATCGGCATGCTCGCGGCCGACGCGCGAATCGGCCGCCGCTACTTCGCGTCGGCCGACGCTTCACGCGCCGCGGCGGTCGCGCGATCGAGCGCGGCGGCCATCGCCGCCTGCTCCTTGCCGGAGAACTGGCCGAGAAAGAGCTCCGTGACCGTCGACTGGTACACCTTCCACATCTTCTTGCGCAGGGTCCGCCCCTTGTCGGTGATGCTTGCATAAGCGGCGCGACCGTCGTCTGCCGAACGGGAACGCGTGACGAGCCTCTCCTGCTCGAGCCGGTCGACGAGCCGCGTGAGGTTGTAGCGCTCGATCGCGAGCACGTCGGCCAGTTCGTGCATGCGGCGCGTGCCGTCCGGCCCGCTTTCGAGCCCCCACAACGCGTCGTACCACGCATATGCGGGCAGGCCGGCATCCGCGAGGCGGCGCTCGATCTCGCGAATCATCGTCCGGTGCGCGCGGACGAACGAGAACCACAGATCGGGTTCGGGTACGCTCATGTCAGGTCGTTCCTTTCGTTTAATTGCAGTTGCAATTAAATCTTACCTCGATACAGTTCCCTTCCATAGGGTGGCAATTGCAATTGCGCCCTCGCCCATCGGCGGGATATCCGCGCGTTCGTCGATGCCCGGCACTTTGTGTTGCCAGGCACCGACAGCCTCGGGGGCTCGGATACCCGTGAAGCGCTGCGTACGTTCTTCGAGGTCGATCGGCACGTCATCGTGATCGCAGCGTTGAAGGCGCTCGCCGACGACGGTGCAATTCCGTGCACGCGAGTCGGCGAAGCAATCCGGCGGTACAGCATCGACGTCGACAAGGTCGATCCCGCAACCGTGTTGTCGCGCGGCAGGCACGGCCGTTCCGGCCTGCCGCGCAGCACCGCCCGCGCTACTGCCCCGACTGCGCGAGCGGGCCTTGCGCACGCTGCGCCGTTCCCGACGGCCAGCCGCCCGCGAGCGCCTTGTACAACGCGACCGTCGATGCCGCGCTGCGCGTTCGCGCGTCGGCCGCCGCATCCTGCGCCTGCAGCAGCGTCCGTTGCGCGTCGAGCACTTCGTAGTAGTCGATCGCGCCGGCCGAGAAGCGCGTCTGCGCGAGCTGCGCGGCACGCGCGCTGTCGTCCGCCGCGCGCACGAGGTGCGTTGTCTCGTCACGCGTGCGTGCGACGCGCAGCAGCGCGTTCTCCGTTTCCTCCAGCGCACCGAGCACGGTCTGCCGATACTGCGCGAGCTGGCCAGCCGCTTCCGCGTCGCTCGCGGCGATCCGTGCGCGCACGCGGCCAACGTCGAGGAACGACCAGTCGATGCCGAGCGCGATCAGGTTCGTGTCGCTGCCCGCGCGAAAGAACCCGTAGCTGCTCGTCGCGCTGCCGAGCAACCCCGACAGCGTGAAGCGCGGAAACAGGTCGGCCGTCGCGACGCCGACACGTGCGGTCGCCGCGTGCAGCCGCGCCTCGGCGGCCGCGACATCGGGACGCCGGCGCAGCAGGTCGCCCGGCGTGCCGGGATCGATATCGGCGGCAAGCGCCGGCAGCGGCACGGGCGTGCCCGCCGAAACGACGGCCGTCGGGAGATCGAACCGGCCGATCAGCGCATCCGGCGTCTGCCCGGTCAGCACCGCGAGCCGGTGCTCGTCGACGCCGATCGCGGCTTCGTACACGGCAATCCGCGACGTCGTCGATTCGTACTGCGCCCGCGCCCGCGCCGCATCGAGCTCGGAGCCGCGCCCCGCGCCGACGCGCGCATTGATCAGCACGAGCGTCTGCTTCTGGTTGTCGGCGTTTTCGCGCGCGATCCGCAACCGCTCCTGCGCGCCGCGCAGATCGACGTACGTACTCGCGACCTCGCCGGCGATCGCGACGCGCACCGCGCGCACGTCCGCCGCGCTCGCGGCCGTTTCCGCGCGCTGCGACTCGATCGAGCGGCGCACCCGGCCGAACAGGTCGAGCTCCCACGCAGCATTGATCCCGATGCTGGACGTCGGCGTATCGCGCTGGCTGCGCGGCGCGCCGAACGCCTGGTCCTTGCTCATCAGTTGATGACCGATCTGGCCGCTCGCGGTGATCGTCGGATAGCGGTCGAAGGTCGCCTGCGACAGCAGCGCGTTCGACGCGTCGTAGCGCGACACCGCAACCTGCAGGTCCTGGTTCGCCGCGAGCGCCGTGTCGATCAGCCGCGTCAGCGCCGGATCGCCGAAGCCGCGCCAGAACGCGGCATCGGCATCGGCCGACGCGTCGGGCGGTATATCGGACGGCGTATTGGACGGCAATGCATCGCGCTGCGTGGCCGGCTGCGCGTCGCGCGCGAACCGCGCGGCCGTGGCCGTATCGGGCCGCTTGAAATCGGGGCCGACCGCGCACGCGGCCAGCGTCACCGACATCGCGAGCGCGGAAAGACGGAAAGCGGCGCTCATCGGTTTTCTCCTTCAAGGGTGCCGTGCTGTTCGCTCCAGACGGCCGGCGTGCCGCCCGCGAGCTTGCGGATCGCGACATAGAACACGGGTGTCAGGAACAGCCCGAACAGCGTGACGCCCAGCATCCCCGCGAATACGGTGACGCCGGTGGCCGCGCGCACTTCGCTGCCCGCGCCGCCGCCGATCAGCAACGGCACCGAACCGGCGATGAACGCGACCGACGTCATCACGATCGGGCGCAACCGCAGCTTGCATGCCTCGAGCGCCGCCTCGATCACGCCCTTGCCCTGGATTTCGAGCTCGCGCGCGAACTCGACGATCAGGATCGCGTTCTTGCACGCGAGCCCCATCAGCACGACGAGACCGACCTGCACGAACACGTTGTTGTCGCCGCCCGACAGCCACACGCCGAACAGCGCCGCGCACATGCACACGGGCACGATCAGGATCACCGCGAGCGGCAGCGTCCAGCTCTCGTACAGCGACGCGAGCACGAGAAACACGAGCATCACCGCGAGCGGGAACACGACGATCGCCGCGTTGCTCTGCGTGACCTGCTGGTAGCTGAGGTCGGTCCATTCGAGCGTGATGCCGGGCGGCAGCACCTCCTTCGCGATCTGCTGGAGCTTCGCGATCGCCTGCGACGACGACATCGCTTTCGGATCGGCGTCGCCGATCAGGTCCGCGGCCGGATAGCCGTTGTAGCGGACGACCGGGTCGGGCCCGTACGCGGGCCCCACCGTCACCATCGAGCCGATCGGCACCATCTCGCCCTTCGCGTTGCGCGTGCGCAGGTTCGCGATGTCGGCGGCCGTCTGCCGGTGACCGGCATCGGCCTGCGCCATCACGCGGTACACGCGGCCGAACACGTTGAAGTCGTTCACGTACATCGAGCCGAGATAGACCTGCAGCGTGTTGAACAGGTCGGTCAGCGCAACGCCCTGCGCCTTCGCCTTCAGCCGGTCGACCTTCACCTCGAGCTGCGGGATGTTCGCCTGGTACGAGCTGACGGGATAGCTCATCCCCGGCGTCTTCGCGACCGCGGCCTGGAACGCGGTGAGCGCATTCTGCAATGCGCCGTAGCCGAGCCCGCCGCGATCTTCCAGGTACAGCGAGTAGCCCGAGCCGTTGCCGAGGCCCTGGATCGGCGGCGGCATCAGCGCATAGGTGATGCCGCCGCCGATGGCCGCGAAGCGCGCGTTCAGGTCCGCGTTGATCTGCGCGGCGCTGCGGTGACGCTGGTCGAACGGCTTCAGGATCACGTACGAGTTCGTGATGTTCGGCGTGTTCACGCCCTGCAGCGCATTCAGCCCCGCAAACGCCGGCACCATCTCGACGCCGTCGGTGCCGAGCGCGATCTTCGTCATCTGCTCGGTCACCGCGCTGGTGCGCGAGAGCGACGCGCCTTCCGGCAGCTTCGCGCCCGCGAACAGGTACAGCTTGTCCTGCACGGGAATGAAGCCGCCCGGCACCGCGTTGAACAGCAGCGCAGTCGCCGCGAGCAGCGCCGCATAGACCGCGAACACCACGCCGCGCCGTTTCAGCGTGCGCGCGACGACACCGTGATAGCGGTCGGAACTGCGCTCGAAGAAGCGATTGAACGGACGGAACAGCCAGCCGAATGCGCGGTCGAGCGCGCGCGTGAGCGCATCCTTCGGCGCGCCGTGCGGGCGCAGCAGCTTCGCGGCGAGCGCGGGAGACAGCGTCAGCGAGTTGATCGCGGAGATCACCGTCGAGATCGCGATCGTCACCGCGAACTGCCGGTAGAACTGGCCCGTGACGCCCGACATGAACGCCATCGGCACGAACACCGCGCACAGCACCAGTGCGATCGCGACGATCGGCCCCGACACCTCGCGCATCGCCTGGTGCGCGGCATCGCGCGGGCTCAGCCCCTGCGCGATGTTGCGCTCGACGTTCTCGACGACGACGATCGCATCGTCGACGACGATGCCGATCGCGAGCACGAGCCCGAACAGCGTCAGCGTGTTGATCGAGTAGCCGAGCAGATGGAGAAACGCGAACGTGCCGACCACCGATACGGGCACCGCGACGAGCGGAATGATCGACGCGCGCCAGGTCTGCAGGAACAGGATCACGACGAGCACGACCAGCACGACGGCCTCGATCAGCGTGTGCTGCACCGCGCGGATCGATTCGCGCACGAACACGGTCGGGTCCCACACGGGGCGATACGCGACGCCGGGCGGGAAACGCTTCGACAGTTCGTCGAGCTTCGCATACACGGCCTTCGCGACGTCGAGCGCGTTCGCGCCCGGCGACAGGAAGATGCCGACCACGGCCGAATGCTTGTCGTTGAAATACGAGCGCAGCGTGTAGTCGCCCGCGCCGAGCTCGATGCGCGCGACGTCGGACAGCTTCACGACCTGGCCGTCGTCGCCGTTGCGCAGCACGATGTCGCTGAATTCCTGCACCGTGCGCAGGCGGCCGCGCACGTTGATCGACACGAGGAAGTCGTTCGCCTTCGGCGACGGCTCCGCGCCGAGCTGGCCGGCCGACACCTGCACGTTCTGCTCGCGCACGGCCGCGATCACGTCGCTCGCGGTCAGCCCGCGCGATGCGAGCCGGTTCGGGTCGAGCCACAGCCGCATCGCGTAGTCGCCCGAGCCGTACACGCCGACGTCGCCGATGCCGGTGAGCCGCGACAGCTCGTCCTTCACGTTCAGCGTCAGGTAGTTGCGCAGATACAGCGAATCGCGGCTGTTGTCCGGCGAGTAGAGGCTCACGTACATCAGCGGTGTCGGCGACTGCTTCTGGGTGGTCACGCCGTACTGGCGCACCTCGTCGGGCAGGCGCGACAGCGCCTGGCTCACGCGGTTCTGCACGCGCACGGCGGCCGTGTCGGGATCGACGCCCTGCAGGAACGTGACGACGACCTGCAGGCTGCCGTCCGACCCGGCGACCGACTTCATGTACATGATGCCTTCGACGCCGTTGATCGCCTCTTCCAGCGGTTCGGCGACCGATTCGGCGATTTCCTTCGGGTTCGCGCCCGGGTACGTCGCACGCACGACGACGCTCGGCGGCACGACTTCCGGATATTCGCCGGCCGGCAGCATCGGAATCGAGATCAGGCCGATCGCGAAGATGACGATCGACAGCACGACCGCGAAGATCGGCCGGTCGATGAAGAATCGGGAGAAATCCATCACATGTCTCCCGTCATTGCGCGGCCGGCGCGCCGGCGTCGGCTACCGCCTGGGTGCCGCCGCCCGTGCCGTTGCCATTGCCGGCACCGGTATCGGCACGCACGGGCAACGCCTTCGGCTTCACCTGCGCACCCGGATAGTAGATCCGCTGTACGCCGTCGACCACCACGCGGTCGCCCGCCTGCAGCCCCTTCTCGACGATCCGCTCGCCCTCGAGTTCGCGGCCGATCGTCACGTCGCGCCGCAGCGCCTTGTCGCCGGGGCCGATCACGTACACGTACTTGCGGTCCTGGTCGGTGAGCACGGCCTTGTCGTCGACGAGCAGCGCATCCTGGTCGCGGCCGCTGACGAGCTGCACGCGCGCATACAGCCCCGGCGTGAACGTGTGGTCCGCGTTCGGCAGCCGCACACGCGCGCGGATCGTGCCGGTTTGCGGGTCGAGCCGGTTGTCGAGGAAATCGACGGTGCCTGCATGCGGGAAGCCCGTCTCGTTCGCGAGGCCCACGCGCACCGGATCGGCGCCGATCGCACGATGCTTCGGATCGGCGCGACGCGCGTTGTAGCGCAGGTAGCTCTGCTCGTCGCAGTCGAAATACACGTAGACCGGATCCTGCGACACGACGGTCGTCAGCAGCGTGTCGTCCGCGCGCGCGAGATTGCCGACGGTCGCGACCGCACGGCCGACGCGGCCCGCGATCGGGGCGCGCACTCCGGTGAAGCCGAGGTTGAGCTTCGCATCGGCAACGGCCGCGTCGGCCGCCTGCAGGTCCGCACGCGCCTGCTCGGCGGTGGCTCGGGCGTTGTCGAGCTCTTCCTGCGACGTCGCATGCGCATCGATCAGCGTCTGCACGCGCTTGAGCTGCACGTTCGCGAGGCTCGCGGCCGCGCGGGCCCGCTGCTGCTGCGCATTCGCGCGGTCGAGCGCGATCCGGTACGGGCGCGGGTCGATCTCGAACAGCAGCGTGCCCTGCGCGACGAGATCGCCCTCCTTGTACGCGACGCGCTGCAGATAGCCGCTCACGCGCGGCCGTAGTTCGACCGCGTCGACCGCTTCGACGCGTCCGTTGAATTCGTCGGCAAGGCGGACCGTGCGCGGCGCGACGGTTGCCACGCCGACTTCGGGAAGGGGATAGGCTGACGCTGCGCCTTTGCCGTCGTGACAGCCCGACAACGCCAGCAGCAGTGCGCAGGCGGCGCCCAAAGGCGACGTCCTGCGTAGGGATAAGGAGAACATGATGCCTCGCGACGGGTTAAACTGCCGCGTAGCATAAAAGTTGAAGTTAACTTCAAGTCAAGCTTTTCCCGGAGAACGTCATGGGTACCCCGGAAGAACCGAATTGGCCGTTGATGTCGATCCGCGAAGTGGCCGCGCGCAGCGGCGTGCCGGCGTCGACGCTGCGGTTCTACGAGACGCGCGGGCTCATCAAGTCGCACCGGAACGGCTCGAGCCATCGTCACTATTCGCGCGCGGTGCTGCGGCTGATCGCGTTCATCGTGTTCGCGCAGAAGATCGGCTATTCGCTCGACGAGATCGCCGAGCAACTCGTCAGCCTGCCCGAGGACACCGCGCCGAGCAACAAGGACTGGCAGCGGCTGTCGCGCGGCTGGAAGCAGCGCGTCGCGAGCCGGATCGAGGAGTTGCAGCGGCTCTACATCAACCTCGACGAGTGCATCGGCTGCGGTTGCCTGTCGCTGAAGCGCTGCAAGCTGACCAATCCGGAAGACCGCGCGGGCCGCAACGGGCCCGGCGCACGGCGCTGGCTCGGCGACAAGCCGCCGACGGACGTCGAATGATGTGCGACTCCGCGCCCGCCATCGGCGCGGATTGCATCACCCGACGCGCCAGCCGCCGTTCACCGCGATCGTCGCGATCGTGACGAACGACGCGCGCGGCCCGGCGAGCCACGCGGCCGCGTCCGCGATGTCGTCCGCGATGTCGTCCTGATGCCCGGCGCAGCCGGGCTCGTCGAGGGTGGCATCGACGTCGCACCGATGCCGCGCCTGGTCGTGCCGATGCAGCCGCAAGGCATTACGTTCTGCGAACTGACGGACGCGGGCAGCCCGCTCGCGTACGAGCTGGCGATCGCATGCCGGACACCGTCGCGGCTCGTCGGCGCACTGCGCGAAACCGCGCGGAATGCGGAGAGCGAACCGGGGCGGGTTGCCGCGACGTGACCGTGCGCATCGCGCGCGCGGCACTCAGTCGCCGATGATGTTGAGCGCTGCGTCGAGCACGGCCTGCCGGAAAGCGTCCCGCTGCGTCGGCAGCGACGTGAACTCCAGCATCATGTGGCTGTACGACACCGTCGTGCCGATCGCGCTCGCGAGCATGAAGAACAGCACGTTCGGATCGACCGCGCGAATCGCGCCGGCCTCCACGGCGTCCGACAGCAGCGGGAACATCACGTCGTGATACGGCCGCACGAGCCGCTCCTGCAGCCGGTCGAGCCGCGCGCCCACTTCGGTCGCCGCGGTCGAGAAGAACATGCCCATGTCGGGCTCGTCGAACTCGTGATCGACGCACAGCTCGAGTGCGCGCCGCACACGATCGCGATGCGGCAATGACGACGTGCGCAACGCACGCAGCGCGTCGAACATCGGCTTGGCGAGATCGACGATCTGCTCGACGACGGCCAGCCACAACGTTTCCTTCGCCCCGAAATGATGGGCGATCAGCGCCGCGTCGACGCCCAGTTCGCGCGCGACTTCGCGCACGCTCGTCGCGTCGTAGCCCCGCTTTGCGAACGTGCGGCGCGCGGCCCGCAATATCACGTCCGGACCGACGGACGCATCCGCCAGCGGCCGCCCGCGCGTACGCCGCTTCGACGGCGCGCGCTCAGTGACTTCAGCCACGTTTTCCTGCTCCCCTTGAATGGTTCGAATGCCCGTGTTCGGGCCCCGGTTCCATGTCGCCGGAACCGGGCTGCCTGCCCCGCTCCGTTGACACGCGAAGCCGGGAAGCGCTAGGATCATACATTATTCATCACGTGATGATTTATTCATGACAACCCCTACACGCATCGTCATCGTCGGCGGCGGGATCGCCGGATTGCAGCTCGCGACCCGCCTGGGCGAGCGCCTCGGCCGGTCCGGGCGTGCGCAGGTCACCGTCGTCGACCGCAGTCCCACCCACATCTGGAAGCCGATGCTGCACACGATCGCGGCCGGCACGCGCGACGTCCAGCAGCAACAGGTGATCTTTCTCGCCCATGCACGCGACCATGGCTACACGTACCAGCCCGGCGAACTGAAGGGGCTCGATCGTGCGCGCCGCCGCGTGCAGCTCGGCGAGATTCGCTCGCAGGAAGGCGACGTGGTGATCGAGGCCCGCGAACTCGACTACGACGTGCTGATCGTCGCGCTCGGCAGCCAGGCCAACGATTTCGGCGTGCCGGGCGTGCGCGAGCACTGCTACTTCATCGACAGCCAGCAGCAAGCCGAGACCTTCAACGAAGCGCTTCGGATGCGCGTGTTCCGCAGCATCGCGCGCGACGAGCCGTTTCGCGTTGCGATCGTCGGCGCGGGCGCGACGGGCGTGGAACTTGCGGCGGAATTGAGCCGGTTGCTCGAAGTGGCGCAGGCGTATGGCGACGCGACGGTGCGCGAGCGGCTGCAGCTCACGCTGCTCGAAAGCGGCCCGCGCATCCTCGCTGCGTTTCCGCCGAGGATTTCCGCGTCGGCGCAGCGGCGGCTCGAACAGATCGGCTTTCACGTGCTGACGTCGACGCGCGTCACGTCGGCCGACGCGAACGGCTTTCACTACGGCGACGGTTCGTACGCCGAAGCAGACCTGATGGTCTGGGCGGCCGGCGTGAAGGCGCCCGATTTCATGCAGGCGCTGGGCGGGCTCGACACGAACCGCGCGAACCAGATCGTCGTCGGGCCGACGCTGCAGGCCACGAGCGACGAGCACGTGTTCGCGATCGGCGATTGCGCGAGCCTGTTGCCCGACGGCCACGAACGGCCGCTGCCGCCGACCGCGCAGGTCGCGACGCAGCAGGCCGAGCATCTCGCGAAGCACCTGCCCGCATGGCTCGACGGCCAGCCGATTCCGCCGTTCGCGTTCCACGATTTCGGCGCGCTCGTATCGATCAGCGACTACGACGCGTTCGGCACGCTCGGGCAGTTCGGGTTTTTTCGCGGCGGCTTCATCCAGGGGCGCTTTGCGCAGTTCAGCCACCTGATGCTCTACCGGCGGCACCAGCAGGCGCTGCACGGTTTCTCCAAGGCGACCCTGCTGTGGATCGCCGAACGGATCAACGGCTGCGTGCAGCCGCGCATCCGCCTGTCGTGATGCCGCGCGTCGCGGTGTCGCGTAACGTTTCTGGGAAAACTGACATGAACGACAGTGCAGCGCCCTGGCTCATGACCGTTGCCGCGATCGGCAGCTTCGACATGCCGTCCGTATCGTGGGGCGTGCCGCGGCGGCGCAGCGTCACGCGCGATCGGCTGCCGTCGTGGGACGCGTCGAGCCGGCCGACCATCAGCGTGCTCGAGCGGCCCACGGCCGACACCGTGATGATTTCGTGGTGCGACGCATGCACCGGGCACTACGGCTACCAGAAGTGGCGGCTGTTCACGACACGCAAGCGCGGCGTCTGCGCGCTGTCGGGACGGCCGATCGGGATCGGCGACAGCGTCTATGCGCCGCAGTTGCTCGGCTCGGCGCCGGGCAACGCCGCCGCGATGGTGCTGGCGGCGTGCATCGACGAGGCGCTGGCCGCCTGACGTCAGGTCGACGTGGCCTGACCGGCGCCGTAGGCCGGATCGTTGTTCTGCCGTTCCAGTTCGGCATCGAGATGCGCGGCATGCACCTTCGCCTCGGCTTCCGACATCAGCTCGCCTTCCCACTTCGCGACCACCGCGCTGGCGATCGAGTTGCCCACCGCGTTCGTGGCCGAGCGGCCCATGTCGAGGAACGTGTCGACGCCGAGAATCAGCAGCAGCCCGGCTTCCGGGATGTTGAACTGGTGCAGCGTCGCCGCGATCACGACGAGCGATGCGCGCGGCACGCCGGCCATCCCCTTCGACGTCAGCATCAGGACCAGCAGCATCGTGACCTGCGTGCCGAGCGACAGGTGGATGTTGTAGGCCTGCGCGATAAACAGCGACGCGAACGTGCAGTACATCATCGAGCCGTCGAGGTTGAACGAATAGCCCATCGGCATCACGAAGCTCGAAATCTTGCGTCGCACGCCGAAACGATCGAGCGCGTCGAGGATCTTCGGATACGCGGCCTCGGAGCTTGCGGTCGCGAACGACAGCATGAACGCTTCCTTGATCAGCACCAGCAGCTTGAACACCCGGCGACCGAGGAACAGCAGCCCGGCGGCGACGAGCGTGGCCCACAGCAGCATGAGGCTCGCGTAGAAGTCGCCCATGAACACCGCGAACTTCAGCAGGATCGACAGCCCGTTGATCGCGACGGTCGATGCCATCGCCGCCATCACCGCGAGCGGCGCGAGCTTCATCACGTAGCCGGTGATCTTCAGCATCACATGCGCCAGCTGGTCGATCGCGGCGACGAGAATCTTGCCGCGCTCGCCGAGCGCCGACAGCGCGACGCCGAAGAACATCGAGAACACGACGATCTGCAGGATCTCGTTGTTCGCCATCGCCTCGGCGATCGACTTCGGCACCATGTGACTGACGAAATCCTTCAGCGTGAACTTGGAGGTCGCGAGATGCGCGGATGCGCCGATGTCCGGCAGCGGCAGGCCGAGGTTCTCGCCGGGGCGCAGCAGGTTCGCCATCAGCAACCCGAGCAGCAGCGAGATCAGCGACGCGGTGACGAACCAGCCGAACGCCTTCACGAACACGCGCCCGACGGACGACGCATCGCCCATGTGCGCAATGCCGACGACGAGCGTCGAGAACACCAGCGGGCCGATCACCATCTTGATCAGCCGCAGGAACACGTCGGACACGAGCGAGATGTAACCGGCAATTTCCGCGGCCGACTGCTTGTCCGGAAGCTGCGTGAAGATCATATAGCCGATGAAGATGCCGGCCGCCATCGCGAGCAGGATCCAGCCTGCCGCAGACATTCGTTTGTTCATAACGGAACTCGACGCACGGTGAAGGGATGGAAGAAGGAAATGCGCGCGCGCCGGTGCCGTGCCACGGTGCGCGTTGCGGGCCGGCCGTGCCCGGCATTCCGGGCACCCGCCACGCTCGATACTGCGGAAGTCCGCGAACGGACGCGCTGTCGCTGCCCCGGCGTTCGCGCGATGACGAACGCCGGGGCAGCCGTTCAGCTTGGTGCGACCCAGTCAGATCAGGTCAGTAGCCGATCGCCGAACCGGCCGGGCGGCGTGGATCGTTGACGCCATAGATGTAGCCGACGCGCACGTTGCCGGACACCGACGAGTCGTTGCCGGAACTCTGGCGGCTCACCGCCTCGGTGCCGGGCAGGCCGACCATGATCAGCTCGGCGGCGCCCCACGGCGTCTGCTCGACCATCTTGTAACCCATGTTGCGCAGGATCGCGAGCGTGTCGGGCGACAGGCCGCGGGTCTCGTAATAGACCTCGTCCGGCAGCCATTGATGATGGACGCGCGGCGCACTGACCGCATCCTGCGGCGTCATCCCGTAGTCGATCACGTTCAGTACGGTCTGCAGCGTGATCGTGATGATGCGCGAGCCGCCCGGCGAACCGACCACCATGAACACCTTGCCGTCCTTCTTCACGATCGTCGGCGCCATCGACGACAGCGGACGCTTGCCCGGCGCGATCGAGTTGCGCGTGCCCTGCACGAGGCCGAACAGGTTCTGCGCGCCGACCTTGACCGTGAAGTCGTCCATCTCGTCGTTCAGGAAGAAGCCCGTGCCCGGCGCGATCACCACGGCGCCGAAGCGGCCGTTGACGGTGTACGTGGTCGACACCGCGTTGCCGTCACGGTCGATGATCGAGTAGTGGGTCGTCTCCGGCTTCTCGTGCACGCCGACACCCGGCTGCACGTCGACCGACGCAGTCGCCATCTCGCCGCTGATCTGCTTGCGGATCTCCGCCGCATACTCCTTGCTCGTCAGCTTCGCGACCGGATTGTCGATGAAGTTCGGGTCGCCCAGCAGCGTGTTGCGATCCTCGTACGCGTGGCGCATCGCCTCGGTCATGTAGTGGACCACCGAAGCCGACTGGTAGCCGAACTTGCGCAGGTCATACCCTTCGAGGACGTTCAGCGTCTCGCACATCGTCACGCCGCCCGAGCTCGGCGGCGGCGCCGACACGAACTCGTAGCCGCGATACGTGCAGGTCAGCGGCGCCGTGTCCTGCGCGCGATACGACGCGAAATCGGCCGCCGTGATCAGCCCGCCGCCGCGCTTCGCGGCCGCCTCGACGATCTTCGGAATCTCGCCGTGATAGAACGCGTCGGGCCCCTGCTCCGCGATCCGCTCGAGCGTACGGGCCAGGTCCTTCTGCACCAGGCGGTCGCCCGGCTGCAGCGGCGTGCCGTCCGGCCGCAGGAAGATGCGGGCCGCGTCCGGGTCCTTCTTGAAGCGCTCGATCGTCGTGTCGAGGATGTCCGTATCGCCGCGCGTCAGCACGAAGCCGTCGCGCGCGAGCCGGATCGCCGGCGCCATCACCTGCTTGCGCGTCAGCTTCCCGTATTTGCGCTGCGCGAGATCGAGGCCGGCGACCGTGCCCGGCACGCCGACGGCGCGATAGCCGTACAGGCTTTCGCCCGGACGCACGTTGCCCGACGCGTCGAGATACATGTTCGCCGTCGCCGCGGCCGGCGCGGTCTCGCGGAAATTGATGAAGCGGTCGCGGCCGTCGGCCAGGTGCACGGTCATGAAGCCGCCGCCGCCGATGTTGCCGCAGCACGAATTGGTCACCGCCTGCGCGTAACCGACCGCCACCGCCGCGTCCACCGCGTTGCCGCCTTCCTTCAGGATGTCGACGCCGATCTGCGACGCGAAGTGCTGCGACGACACGACCATACCGTTCTTCGCTTCTACCGCGGGTTCCGAAGCGGCGAACGCGGACACGCTCAATGCCGACAACAGGGTGAGTACGACGAGCCGCCTCATGACGGAATCCTCCAGACAAATGACCGGGCCAGGCCGGGATGCGCCGCCGCGTCATCACGGGTCAACGCTGCCAATCCGGCATGTAATAAACAGTACATTCCGGCGAGGTCGCGATCATATCACTCGCTTTTTTGCACCAAAACCTAGGGTTAGTACTGAAATACAAGCGAATGCCCGCGGAAACACTTCCCGAGAAATGTTCGTTTCATTACATTGATGAGCGGACATCGGACTGTGTGATACGTCCCTCTAATTTCGGAGCATCCGCGGCCCGCCGCACGTCGATCGGCTAACATGCGTGGGGTCCCGGCAGACGCACGTCTGCCGTTTGTCATTCAGATAAGAGAGCTGGAGTGCCCGATGGGGACGAGCATCAGGGCGTTGCTGTTATCCCAGATGGATAGCTTCACGCCGTCGGAACAGAAGGTTGCGCATGCGTTGCTGGATCGCTATCCGAGCCTCGGCCTCGGGCCGATCGCGAGCGTCGCCAAGCAGGCTGAAGTCAGCGACCCGACCGTGTTCCGCTTTGTCGTCCGGATCGGCTTTCCGAATTACTCGTCGTTCCAGCAGGCGCTGTACGACGAGATCGACACCGCGATGAATTCGCCGCTCGCGCGAATGGATGCGTTCCATTCGGAAACGGGCATGCGCGACAGCCATTCGGCGATTTTCCAGCGGCTGTCCGAGTCGCTCGCGACCACGATCGAAGGGCTCGACGCGGCCGCGTTCGACGCAGCCGTGGCGCTGCTGGCCGATCCGGATGTCCGTATCTTCTGCGGCGGCGGGCGCTACACGGCACCGCTCGCGTCGTTGTTTTCGTTCACGCTGGCCTATGCGCGTCCGAACGTGCAGTACGTCGAACCGAACGTGAATCTCGCGTCGGTCGCACTGACCGACATGGGGCGCGACGACGTGCTCGTCATCTTCGACTTTCGCCGCTACCAGAAGGACAGCATCCGCTTCGCGCAGGCCGCGCACCGGCTCGGCACGCGGATTCTGCTGATCACCGACGAATGGATGTCGCCGATCGGCAAGTTCGCGGAGATCGTGCTGCGGATCCAGGGGCGCCCTTTCGCGATGCTGCAGACCAACGTGCCGGCGCTGGCGCTCGCCGAAGCGCTCGTGATCGGCGTGACGAACCAGTTGCCGGAACTGGCGCGGCAGCGGATGGAGAAGATCGAGCATCTCAATACCGGGGGGATCGAACTGGACGCCAACCAGCGCGATTTGCCCGAATGACGATCGCTCGCCATTCGGGCTCAGGCATCAGCTCTCGACATCCTCGAGACTGAACACCTCGGTCTTGTCGTTATACGAAAACACTTCGCCGTAACGCCCCCAGTCGATCACCGCGTCAAGCGTTTCCTCGGCCGCTTCGTCCGACAGGAAATCCTCCAGCTCCTGCTCGAAGCGCACGCGCGGCGCACGATGGCCCGGACGCTCGTTCAGCACCTTCCTGATCCGTGCGGCGAGCGGCACGTGCTTCAGCAGGTGATCCGCGAACATCAGCTTGCGCTCCTGCGTGCCGAACTCGGCAAACACGCGCGCGGGCGGCGTCAGGAACACATCGCCTTCCCGCACGTCCGCGAAGCCGAGGTGCTGCAGCACTTCGGCGATCGGGAACAACTCGTCGACTTCCAGATGCAGCGTGCGCGCGATTTCCGGCATGTCGGCACGGCCGTGGTACGGCGCCATCGCGAGCGTTTCGATCAGGCCGGCCATCAGGTTGGTCGACACGCGCGGCATCCAGCTGCCGAGCTCGAGCCCCTTCTTCGTCGCCTCGTTGGTCTGGCGGGCCGTCATCTTCGCGTAGATGTCGTCGACGAGCTTGCGGAAATCGGTGTCGAGCCGGTTGCGCGGATGCTTGAACGGCACCTTGATCTCGGCGATCACGCGGCCCGGATTCGACGACAGCACGAGGATCCGGTCGCACATGAACACGGCTTCCTCGATGTTGTGCGTGACGATCAGCACCGACTTGATCGGCATCCGCCCTTGCGTCCACAGGTCGAGCAGGTCGGTACGCAGCGTCTCGGCCGTCAGCACGTCGAGCGCCGAGAACGGCTCGTCCATCAGCAGGATCGTCGGATCGACGACGAGCGCGCGCGCAAAGCCCACGCGCTGGCGCATGCCGCCCGACAACTCGCGCGGGTACGCGTTCTCGAAACCGTCGAGACCGATCAGGTCGATCGCGGCGAGCGCACGCTCGCGCCGCTCACGCGCGCCGACGCCAAGCGCTTCGAGGCCGGCCTCCACGTTCTGCAGCACGGTGAGCCACGGGAACAGCGCGAAGGTCTGGAACACCATCGCGACGCCTTCGGCCGGGCCGCGCAGCGGCTGGCCGAGGTAGGTCACTTCACCGCCGGTCGGCTCGATCAGGCCGGCGATGATCCGCAGCAGCGTCGACTTGCCCGAGCCGGAACGGCCGAGCAGCCCGACGATCTCGCCTTCGCGCAGCGACAGGTTCGCGTCGTCGAGCACGAGCAGTTCGCCCTGCGACTTGTTGAAGCCGCGATTCACATGCTCGACGCGGAGGATTTCTTCGCCGAGGCGCGGCGGCTGCAGCGGCTGGGATGGCTTGACAGGGGCGTTGATAACGGTCGAATTTTGCATCGCGCTTACTCTCAATCGAGACGGAGCCGGGATTCCGCATAGGCGTACATCGGACGCCACAGCAGACGGTTGAACAAGGTAACGAACAGGGACATCACCGCGATGCCCAGGATGATCTTCGGGAAATCGCCGGCGGCGGTCATCTGCGCGATGTACGCGCCGAGGCCGTGCGCGACGACCTTGGTGTCGCCCCACTGCACGAACTCGGACACGATGCTCGCGTTCCACGCGCCGCCCGACGCGGTGATGGCACCAGTCACGTAGTACGGGAAGATGCCGGGCAGGATCGCCTGCCGCCACCACTGCCAGCCGCGGATGCGGAAATTCTTCGTCGCTTCCTTGTAGTCGTTCGGATAGGACATCGCACCGGCGATCACGTTGAACAGGATGTACCACTGCGTGCCGAGCACGATCAGCGGCGACAGCCAGATGTCCGCATTCAGGTGGAAGTGGACGATCACGATCACGAACACCGGGAACAGCAGGTTCGCCGGGAACGCGGCGAGGAACTGCGCGAGCGGCTGGATCTTCTCGGCGAGCGCCGGGCGCAGCCCGATCAGCACGCCGAGTGGCACCCAGATCACCGATGCGATCGCGATCAGCACCAACACGCGCAGCAGCGTAATGAGCCCGAGCACCAGCACGTGGCCGACCTCGGCCATCGTCACGCCGGTCGCGACGAAGCTGACGACGCGCCACACGACGTACACCGTCAGCAGGATCACGAACGCGCCCCACACGATGTCGCCGATGCGCGACGAGGCGCGCGCCGACGCGCCGCGCGAGCGCGTGCCCTTCAGCGACGGCAGGCGCAGCGGAATCCGCGCGGCCTGCGACAGCAGCCAGCCGGCCGGCACGAGCAACTGATGGATCAGGTGCGTGCGGCGCATCATGTCGAGCAGCCAGGATTGCGGCGCATCGCCCGACGCGGTGTTCTCCATCCGGAACTTGTCGGCCCACGCGACGAGCGGGCGGAACAGGAACTGGTCATAAGCCAGGATCACGACCGACATTGCAACGATCACCCAGCCGATCGCGCCGATGTTCTTGTCCGAGATCGCCTGCGCGAGATACGCGCCGACCCCCGGCAGCGTGATGGTCTGGTTGCCGACGGTGATCGCCTCCGACGCGACGACGAAGAACCAGCCGCCCGACATCGACATCATCATGTTCCAGATCAGCCCCGGCATCGAGAACGGCACCTCGAGCTTCCAGAAGCGCTGCCACGGCGTCAGGTGAAAGCCGCGCGACACTTCGCTCAGGTCGCGCGGCACCGTGCGCAGCGACTGGTAGAAGCTGAACGTCATGTTCCATGCCTGGCTCGTGAAGATCGCGAAGATCGCCGCAAGCTCCGCGCCGAGCACGCGGCCCGGGAACAGCGCGAGGAAGAACGTGACCGTAAACGAGATGTAGCCGAGCACCGGCACCGACTGCAGGATGTCGAGGATCGGGATCAGCACCATGCCCGCGCGACGGCTCTTGGCCGCAAGCGTGCCGTAGACGAGCGTGAACACGAGCGACGCGACCATCGCGGCAAGCATCCGCAGCGTGGTCCGCAACGCGTATTCGGGCAGGTTCGACGGGTCGAGCGCGATCTTCTGCGTTTGCAGCACGCCGATCGGCGCCATCGTCTGATGGAAGCCGACGATCGCCATGGCAAGCAGGCAGATGATCAGCGGAAACGCGATGGCATCCCAGCGGTTGGGGAGCACGCGCCACGCCGAAGCGTTCGCGGTGCGATTCGGATCGAAGAACCTGATATCCATCGGTAGCGTCTTGTGTTGAATTGAAAATCGATGGGACCGGCCGCATGCCGCGCGGCCGGGCGGCGCATCCGTCGGCGCCGGTCAGAACAGCCCGTGCAGCGCCCAGTACAGGGCGGCCGACAGCGCGATCGACGCGGGCAGCGTCAGCACCCACGCGAGCACGAGGTTGCGCACCGTGTCCCAGCGCAGGCCCGCGCCGCTCGCGGTCATCGTGCCGGCCACGCCCGACGCGAGCACGTGCGTCGTCGATACCGGCAGCCCGTACGCGTCGGCCATCCCGATCGTCAGCATCGCGACGGCCTCGGCCGACGCGCCCTGCCCGTACGTGAGATGCGACTTGCCGATCTTCTCGCCGACCGTCACGACGATCCGCTTCCAGCCGACCATCGTGCCGAGGCCAAGCGCGATCGCGACCGCAACCTTGACCCACGTCGGGATGAATTTCGTCGCGCGGTCCATCTGCTTCTTGAACGCATCGAGCGCGCTCGCGTCCTCGACCGGGAACGCCGGCGCCTTCGCTTTCTCCATCAGGCGGATCGCCTCGGACGCGACGTACATGTTGTTGCGCACGTTGTCGACGAGGTTCTGCGGCACGCTCGAGATACCGCCGGCCTGCGCGACCTGGTCGGCGATCGTGTCGGTAAGCTTGCCCAGCGCGGGAATCGTCGCGGGCGTCAGCTTGTGCGTGCGCACGTATGCCTCGACGTCGGCGCGCGGGTCGGCGGACTGTGCGGCCGGATCCGCGTACTTGACGAGCGTCGTCGACGCGTGGCGCGCGACCGCGACGAACGTGCTCGTCTGGTCGGGCGTCACGGCCTTGTTCAGCGCGTATGCGGTGGGCATCACGCCGATCAGGATCAGCATGATCAGCCCCATGCCCTTCTGCCCGTCGTTCGAGCCGTGCGCGAACGACACGCCCGTGCAGGTGAGGATCAGCAGCAGGCGGATCCAGAACGGCGGCGGCTTGTTGCCTTTCGGCTCCTGGTACAGCGCCGGCACGCGCACCAGCGCCTTCAGCAGCAGCAACACGAGTGCGGACAGCACGAAGCCGATCAGCGGCGACAGCAGCAGCGCCTTGCCGACGCCGAGCGCCTGGTTCCAGTCGACACCGCTCGTGCCCGACGGGCCGCTGACGATCTGGTTCATCAGGCCGACGCCGATGATCGAGCCGACGAGCGTGTGCGAGCTCGACGACGGCAGTCCGAAATACCAGGTCGCGAGGTTCCACGTGACGGCTGCGATCAGCAGCGCGAACACCATCGCGAAACCGGCGCCGCTGCCGACCTGCAGGATCAGCTCGACGGGCAGCAACTGCACGATGCCGAATGCGACGGCGCCGCTCGACACGAGCACGCCGAACAGGTTCCAGAGGCCCGACCAGACGACGGCCAGGTGCGGGTCGAGCGAATGCGTGTAGATGACGGTCGCGACCGCGTTCGCGGTGTCGTGAAAGCCGTTCACGAATTCAAAGCCGAGCGCGATCAGCAGCGCGACGACGAGCAGCACGAACGGCAGGACCGAACTTTCCGTGACCGGGCTGAGGTCGGCGCTCAGGTGAATCGCGATATAGACGATGCCGCAGGCAATGATCAGAAAAAACAGCGCGAAGCTGAGGGTGCGGGTACGCTGGCTTGCCGCGCCGCTGGTTTCCGTTGCCGCGAGATTCGGCATGAAGGGGCTCCGGAGAGGTGACTCGGTGTCGCAGGCTATCGGGCGGCCATGACGCAAATATGACGTATCGATTACAGGACATTAACAAGTCATCGTTCGGCATCCCGACAGCCGCCTTGCGGGCCGCCACCGGTGCCCGAATTCGCACATGGCGGGAATAAAACCGTCGTTGCACCGGTATGGCACACGAAGGCGCCGGTTTATTCCAGGACGATCCGGCCGTCCCGTTTCGTCATACGATTGCGAGGCTCCCATGTCTTCCTCAAACCCCACCCGTCCGTCGCGCCGCAAAGCACTGCAGTGCATGGCCTTCGGCGGCCTCGGCACGCTGTTTACGCTGTCGGGCGGCATCCTGACGCCGTTCGACCTCGCGCTCGCGCAGACCGGCGACGCACGCCCGGCCGATGCGGGCCGGCCGCTGTTCGTACAGATCAGCGACACGCACATCGGCTTCAACAAGGACGCGAATCCCGACGTGTCGGCCACGCTGCGGCAGACGATCGACCTCGTCAACGGAATGTCCTCGATGCCCGCGCTCACCATCCATACCGGCGACATCACGCACCTGTCCAAGCCGGAGGAATTCGACCACGCGTCGCAACTGCTGTCCGCGCTGCGCGTGCCGGAACTGCACACGGTACCCGGCGAGCACGACGTCACCGACGGTTCGGGCGCCGAATATTTCAGCCGGTTCGGCAAGGCGTCGGACAACCGCGGTTATTACAGCTTCGATCACGCGGGCGTGCACTTCATCGGCCTCGTCAACGTGATGCATTTCAAGCCGAACGGGCTCGGCAGCTTCGGCGACGACCAGCTCGCGTGGCTCGCGCAGGATCTGAAGGGCCGCTCGTCGAGCACGCCGATCGTCGTGTTCTCGCACATGCCGATGTGGACCATCTACGAGCCGTGGGGCTGGGGCACCGGCGACGCGCCGCAGACGATGGCGCTGCTGCGCCGTTTCGGCTCGGTCACCGTGCTGAACGGGCACATCCACCAGATCGTGTCGAAGGTCGAGGGCAACATCACGTTCCATACGGCGCGCTCGACCGCGTTCCCGCAGCCGACGGCCGGCAACGGCCCGGGCCCCGTGCCACTCACGGTGCCGCGCGACCAGTTGCCGAAGATGCTCGGCGTGACGACCGTGGAGTTCGCCGGCCACCCGACCGCGTCGGCGCTGCACGACGCGACGCTGGCCTGATAGTCATAAGGAGACCGACATGACCCGCTTCAAGCAACCAAAAATCATCGCGGCGCTGATCCTGTGCGCGGCCGCCGCCGGCACGCCGCTCGCCGCGTTCGCGCAGGGCCCGGACGGCCCGCTGGTCACGATCCACAACTTCATGTTTTCGCCGATGTCGACCACGATCAAGGCCGGCACGACGGTCACGTGGAAGAACCTCGACGGGGAACCGCACACCGTCGTCAACGACGCCGGCATCTTTCATTCGAAGGCGCTCGACCAGGACGAGACGTACTCGTTCCGCTTCGACAAGCCGGGCGTCTACAAGGTGTTCTGCGGGATTCATCCGTACATGAAGGAGACGATCACCGTCGAATGACGCGGCCCGCCACGAAACGCGCGGGCGAACGGCGGGCGGTGGCGGCCTACAATGACCACCGTCCCATTCGCCCGCGTGGCAAACGGAGCCGCCCATGCCCAGGATCGACCTCAGCACCGTGCCCGAACGCCGCGGCAGCGGCTATCCGCGGCCGTTCGACGCGCCGTGCGCGCAGCGCATCCGCCAGCGCCTCGGCGACGCCGGCGGGCTGCGCGATTTCGGCGTCAACCTGATGCGCGTGCCGCCGGGCGGCTGGTCGAGCCAGCGCCACTGGCATTCCGACGAAGACGAATTCGTCTATGTGCTCGAAGGCGAACTCGTGATGATCGAGGACGGCGGCGAGACCGTGCTGCGCGCGGGCGACTGCGCGGCGTTTCCGAAAGGCTCGGGCAACGGCCATCACCTCGTCAACCGGTCGGACGCGGTTGCCGTCTATCTCGAAGTGGGGTCGCGCTCGCCCGACGATGTGATCACCTGCCCCGACATCGACATGATGAGCCCGAGCCGCGACGGCCGGTTCCTGCACAAGGACGGTACGCCGTACCCGGACGCGTAACGCCGGCCGCCCGGCGGCGCATGCCTGCAGACGCGCGTCTGGCGATCCCGCGCCGCCGATCGCCTACACTGAATCGAACTGTTCGGATCCGACCCACCGTCACACGCAGCGAGGCAAGCCATGACCGCGAGCCAGCCGGCACGAATGGACCTCCCCGGGCAAGTCGTACTCGTGCTCCAGGGCGGCGGCGCGCTGGGCGCGTACCAGCTCGGCGTCTTCCAGGCGATGGACGAAGCCGGTATCCGGCCCGACTGGGTGGTCGGCACGTCGATCGGCGCGATCAACGCGGCGCTGATCGCCGGAAATCCGCCGGAACGGCGCTACGAGAAGCTGCTGGCGTTCTGGCAGCGCGTGACCGAACGGACCCGTTTCGACGTCTCGCCGCTGCTGCCCGGCTGGGACAAGACGCTGGCCGAGCTGATGATCATCGGCGGCGGCATTACGGGATTCTTCCAGCCCAATCCGGCGTCGTGGCTCGGGCCGATGGTCCGCCTCGGCGTCGATCGCGCATCGTATTACCGGATCGCGCCGCTGCGCGACACGCTCGCGTCGCTCATCGATCCCGACCTGCTGAACGCGGGCCACCCGCGCCTGACCGTCAGTGCGGTCAATGCGTGCACGGGCGCGATGCGCTATTTCGATTCGCGCGATACGCATCTGGGCATCGACCACATCATGAGTTCGGGCGCGCTGCCGCCCGCGTTCCCGGCGATACGGATCGACGGCGAGCCGTACTGGGACGGCGGCGTGTATTCGAATACGCCGGTCGAGGTCGTGCTCGACGACAACCCGCGCCGGAGTTCGATCATCTTCTCGGTGCAGATGTGGAATCCGGCCGGCCCCGAGCCCGAAAGCATCTGGCAGGTGTCGGAACGGCAGAAGGACATCCAGTACGCGAGCCGCACCGACAGCCATATCGCGCGCCAGCAGCAGATCCACCGGCTGCGCCACGTGATCCGCGAACTGGCCCGGCACGTGCCGGAAGCCGAACGTGCGTCGCCTGCCGTGCGCCGGCTCGCCGCATGGGGATGCGAGACCACGATGCACCTGATCAAGCTCGCGGCACCGCGACTCGACGGCGACAATCAGTTGAAGGACATCGATTTCACGCCGGCCGGCATCGCGGCCCGCCGGCAGGCCGGCTACGACGCCGCGAAACGGGCCATCGCCGCACGTCCGTGGGACAGGCCGACGGACCCGACGGAAGGATTGACGGTATTCGACCCGGATGCACCGCCGGTCGCTGAAAAACCGGCGTGATGCGCGGCGGCGCATCGTGCGCCGATCGTACCTGTGCGATCAGGTGGGCGCGGCCGGCGCGGTTCCGGCAACGACCGGACACGACTGCGGCAACGCCTGGCCGAACAGCACGGCCAGCCCGCAAGCCGACGTGAACATGCCGAGATTGTCGTGTCCGACGCCCGGCACTTCGACGACCTGCTGCGCGAGATCGTCCGGATGCCGCTTCTTCAGGTAATCGAAATACGCGAGCCCGCGTGCGAGCCGGTACGGGCCCTGCGCCATCGCCGCGCACGAGCGGTCGATGAAATGCGTGTAAGGGTTCGTGTCGGCCTGCCCGAGCAGGTACACGACATGGCGCGCGGCGTAGCGCGTTTCGAGGTCGCGCACGTCCTGCGACGCGACGTAAGGCGGCGCCGACTTCAGCCCGTATTTCCATTCCGTCGCGCGCGGGCAGGCACCGCCCGCGATTGCGCCGGCGTCCGGCCGTTCGTCGTCGAAATACAGGTAGCTCGACGGGTTCGCGACCACGTAGCGCACGGCAATGCCGGCCTGCGCCAGCGCGTCGCCTTCGTGCCCGGCCACCGCGTAGCGCTGCAGCAACTGCGCGCCGGCGGAATGACCGATCACGACCACGGTCGACAACGCCGGGTACAGGCTGCGATCGGCGAAATGCGCGAGCAACGCGTCGAGCGCGGCGAACGAACTGACCGGGCCCGGCTGGCGCGCCGGTTCGCCGCCCTTCCATCCTTCCTGGGTCCAGGCCAGCGTTTGCGCGGGCAGCGAGAACGCACGCGTATCGGCGCGCGTCAGGAACTGCGGGGCGACGACCATCGTGCCCTGCCCGGCCGCGCCGGCCTTCCCGACGACCTTGAGCCCCGACGCATAGTACGCGTCGGCATTCCGGAGCGTGCCGTGAATCACGATGAAGACGCGCGTGACGTCGGGCGCGGCCTTGTCGAGCGGATGGTCGGCGTAGACGGGCAGCATCGCGCTGCCCTGCGGCGTAGCGACGGCCACGCGCTGGTCGGCGACGGCCTTGACCGGTGCCTCGAGACGTTCGCGCTGCGTGGCGGCATCGGCCGGACGCGCGCCGCCCAGTACACCGATTGCGGTACACGCTGCCGCGAACGGAATCGCGTATGACAGGGTTCGGGCGGTCGGCAGCACGCGCGACAGCCGGTTTCTTGCAAAGGCGAAGGAAATGAGTGACATGGCGACGGACCGGGTTGCGGGTATGACTTTAACGGCGATGGTCGCAGAATCCGTCGCGCACTGCCGGCCGGTTGCGGAAAGCGGTTCAGTCTGCGGTTCGGTCGGCCGGTTCGGCACCACGTTCGGCATCGACGCGGGCTTCACCCGAAGCACGCTGCATCCGCCGCACGATCGCGGCCAGTTCGCCGATATGCGCGGTCACCGCCTGCTTGCCCGCGCGCGCCCATGCGTCGAACGACGTCATCCCGCTCACCGCGCCGACGAACGGCACGCCGGCGCGCTCGGCCGCCTGCGCGTCCACCGCATGGTCGCCCACGTAGATCGCCGCGGCGGCCGGCAAGCCAAGCCGCGCCAGCGCCAGCTCGAGCCCTTCCGGATCCGGTTTGTGACGCTGCACGTCTTCTCCGCCGATCAGCACGTCGACCAGCGACTGCAATCCGTTCAACGCTAGGATCGCGTCGATCCGGTAACGAAACTTCGACGAAACGATCGCGACTGCGAGACCCTGCTCGCGCAGACGCGCGAGCAGCGGCGGCACTTCGGGATAAATGCGCGTGCCGTGCACCATGATCTCGTCGGCCCGCGCCACGAAGTGCCGCGCGAACGCGTCGGCCCGCGCCGGGTCGGGTTCGCCTGTCAACGAACGGAACATCTCGTGCAGCGGCAGCCCGATCACGGCGCCGATCCGCGCAGGCGTCGCGCCGGCGGTGCCAAGCCGATGCAGCGCGTAGTCCGTGCATTCGATGATCGCGGCGGACGAATCCGCCAGCGTCAGATCGAAGTCGAATATGACGGCCCGAACAGACATGAAAGATCTCCTCAAACAAGACAGGCCCGTGCGCGACGCGCAGACCGTTTCACAGCATAGGCAAAGAAGGCATCGAACGGTGCATATCGAGGTGCAGACGTCCGTACTGCAGCACGTGCGGAACATCACGTGGACACCTCCAGCGCATGTTGTCAAAATAATGCACGACGTATACAGTTGCATTTAGTGCATTAAATAGCATTGTCTCCCGAGCAATTTGACGTCTACGGCAGGCCTGACGTCACGCGAAGCCTTCGATGTTCAAGGCTCACCACTGAAACGCTATCGCACATCATCATGACTGCAAGCCAACTCTTTCAACAAGCAACTGAAATCGTCAGCAATTGCGCCTTCTGTTTTGTAGCTTCGAACGATGCGTCCGGTCAGATCAACTCCAGGGTCGTCGAGGTGCTGGAGATCGGGGAGGACCTCACGATTCGTTTCATGACCGATTCGAGAACGCGCAAGGCGCTGGAGATTCGCCAGGGGCAGGCGATCAGTCTTTCCTTCCTCAGCATGGCTGACCGAGGATACGTGACGATCGGGACCATCCCGACAGTCTCCGCGGAAACTGCGCTGAAGCAACGCGTCTGGAAAGAATCGCTGCGCACCTGGTTCCCGAACGGGCCGGACGATCCTTATGTGGTGACCGTTACCTGTGAGCCCGCGTGGGTTGAACTGTGGTCGCAGATGCGGGGGATTGCGCCTGATCCGCTGGGCCTCAACTCGGTTCGGCTGACTCGGAAGGATGGCGACTGGCACGCCCGGCATACGTTCCCGGCCAATGGCGAACCATTGCATCCTTGACCGCCCGCTCGACGCGGCGAGCTACGCGTCGAGCGCTGCCCTGTGATGGCAAGTCTTGTTCGCCGGCATGCGATGCGGTCGAGACTTGTCACGAATTCACCTTTTATGCACGATACGCAATATTGCTCATCGTGCAAATAATGAGGGATCGTATGACGAGCAATGGCGAGGAACCCGTCGTCGTGATCGGCGCAGGCCTGGCCGGCCTGGCTGCCGCGCTGACGCTGGCGCGCAATGACCGACCCGTCGTCGTACTGGAGGCCTCGGACGAAGCCGGCGGCTGCTGTTCCACCACGACGGCCAACGGGTTCACCTTCAATAACGGCGCGATGTATGTCGCGGTGCCCTCGCTCATTCGTGCGTCGTTCCGGCGCCTTGGTCTCGACTTCGATCGCGAGGTTCCGATGGTGGCCATCGAACGGCCTCACGTGACGCATCTGGAGAATGGAACGGCCGTCCATCTGTCCAGTGCCGGCACGTCATATGTGGAAGGCGACAGGGAGGCTTCACGGACACAGCAACTGCGTGACGGCCTTGGCAGGCTCCAACGGCAATGGGGCCCCGTCTACCGGACGCTGGTTGATGACGTTCTGCCGCAGGAGCCTTCGCTTCTACGGACGTTAGGCAAACTGTGGCGTTACCTGCCCCGCATGAATGGGCATGTCAGCCGCCTGATCGCGTCGCACTTCGCTGATGCAGACCTGCAGGCGGCCGTTGCATCGACACTGCTCTACACCGGGCAACCGCCCGATCGCCTTCCGGCGACGCAGATCATTGGCTTGCTGGCCATGCTGGAGGAGGGATTCCATTTGCCTCGCGCAGGCATGGGCGCCATCAGCTCCGTCATGGCGCGCGAACTGGCCAGGAGATCGGTGCCGATCAGGTTCGGTGCCCATGTACGCGAAATCCTCGTAGAGAACGGGGCCGCCCGGGGCATCGCGCTTGCCGACGGCGAGCGCATCTCGACCGATTGCGTCGTGGCGACGTGTTCAGGTTTCGAAGTGGTCCGCCACCTGTTGCCCGCCCACGCCGTACCTCGGCGGCTGGCGCACACGGCCCGCGTGGCACCGCTCTCGCATCGCGCGATTTCAATCCAGATCGGCTGCACCGGCGCCGCGCTGCCCCGCGCCTTCATGACCAATCATGTCCCCCCGATGCCGCAACAGGCGGCCATGCATGTATTGACGCCCGGCGCGCCTCGCTGGCTCGCCTACACCTGTCCGTCACAGGTGCTGCCGGGGCTTGCGCCAAACGGCAAGGCAGTATTGGAACTGTATGCGCCAGCAACGGGAATCCATTCCGCATCGGGATGGACGAGCGCGATGACGCAGGCCGCGGTCGGCGACTATCTCAACGCGATACAGGCCCATCTTCCCGGCGTTTGCTTCGAAAACATCCGCGTATCGGATCCGCAGGATTTCGCGCGCGGACGCCATCTGTACGAGGGGGCGCTCTACGGCATTGCGCCAGGCACCACGCCTGACAAGTTCTTTCCGCATCGGACAGGGCTGCGCGGCCTCTATCTCGGAGGACAAACAACGTTCCCGGGGTATGGCGTACCGACGGCGATTCTCTCCGGCGTCCAGGCCGCGGAAGCGGCAGTACAGGACATACGCGGGCATGTGCGAGTTGCGCGTTGCATGACTTCGGGCAGGTCGACCCAGTAAAGCGGAAAGCTTGAGCAGTATTTTCATCCGGGCGTTTTCAAACGAGCCGGGAGATTCGGCGACGGCCCGCACACTCATGCTCGTCAGCACCGGATACCTGCTTCGCGTCGGCGCGCAGCCTCTCGCATCCACGTTCGGCGCTTCGCTCCCGGCTGCCATGTCCGGATGGCGTACCCGCGCGATCCGGCACGATGCGCAGCGCCGCATGAAGCTGCTGTATCGTAACGGCTTCCGATCTTCCCGTGATGTGTCAGATGACTCCGCTCTTTCGCAATCCAGCCTTTTATCGGTTGCTTGCCGACAGCCATGCTCGACTGCTCGGTCGCCCGCTCGTGCCGGCAACCGTTCCCGAGAATGACGCTACCGAGTGGCTCTATGAGCGCGCCCCGTTCGCAGTGCTTGCACACAACACCGACCCCGATCCGCTCTTTATTTATGCCAACAAGGCTGCACAGCACCGATTCGGATATAGCTGGGATGAAATCACCCGACTTCCGTCCCGGCTCTCTGCCGAAGCGCCGAATCGCGAGGAACGGCAGCAATTCCTCGCACGCGTCCAGCGGCTTGGTTACGAGACCGGATACAAAGGGGTTCGCATCACGAAATCCGGCCAGCGCTTCATGATCGAGGAAGCAACCCTGTGGCAGCTTCTCGATACGGACGGCAGATTGCACGGACAGGCCGTCGTCATTCCCCGTACATCTGACATCTGATTGCATTCCCCGCGGTCCGCGCGACACAACGCAGCGACACAACGCAAAACCGGAATTGATTGCCCCCCGACAGGAGAAGGAGCGCCTGCGGCAATCATGCGTGCAGCGCCGGATGGTGGCCGCTTCGATCTACCCGGTGCCAAAGGCAACCACGGCCTGTTGATCGATCCGCGTGATCGCCTCGCCTTCATCGCGTGCGAGGGCAACGACAAGCTTCTCGTCTTTGATTTGTGCGCCCGGCGCGTCGTCCATTCGTTCGATATCGGCAGCGCCCCCGATGTGCTCGCGTTCGATTCGGTGCAGGACACCCTCTACGTTGTGGGCGAAGCAGGCATCGGTTCGATGTTCAGCGTCAGAGGCTCGAAAGTCACCAAAATCGGCGAGGGGTCGCCTCGAGCTGAATGCACATGTCGTCGCTGTCGACCCGGCCACCCACCGGTCGTACTTTCCACTGACGGTTGTTGGCGGCCAGCCGGTGCTGCGTGTGATGGAACCCAAACTTGGGACTCCGTGATGGCGTCACCTGATGGAGCATGAAAAACAACCAGACAGAAACCATTTGATTTTACTGGATATTATTTGAGGGTCGGACTGGAAGCTGTTGTCCCGCCTAGGTCAGGCTACCCGGTATAAAGCATTGAAATCAAGGGGTGGCCATACTAACGCGGTCCGACAGGCAGACACGACGGGAAGTCGACGGATGTGCACCCTGAAGTTTTGCTTTTTTTCGGCGACGATCCCGGTGCGCTACGGCGTATCCGAGCACCGGCTCATTTCCGCCGCCAGAAGAAGTGAAAGAATCCGCTTATTGTCACGCAGAGAGACATTCTCCCTGAATAGCTAAGTGTCGCTAAACGACGTCGTCTGCGAGGCAACCAGACGCGGTGGTGGCGAACACAGACAGTTGCAAAGATCGTCACTGAGCGCTGCCTGGCGCCCATCGGGTCCGGTGGTGGAAATCCGCGTGCCATCACACGCGATTTTCCCGACGGTTTTGCAGACCGGACAGAAGACGGGATCATGCTCGTAGGCTTGCTCCCGACCATTGATCAGGTCGGCCCCATCCCCGGCCTGCACCACTCCGCCAACTGTTGTCAGATCGCCCTTCACGATGTCATAGCGCGGCATTCCTCGATCTCCTGCTTACTTCGCTGCGCCACGATAATGGAAGCTGTTCAGGACCGTGTCCCACGCCTGGACGGCCTGCTCTTCATTCACCGGCGACGTCGTCACGGACGCCGAATTCACCGCGTCAGGATCCGCACCGAACAACAATTGAATAGCGGTGTGCGGTTTTGACGGGTCGCCCTCTATCCCAGGTGCCAGCAGGTAAAACTGGTATTTCTGAACACCATCTTCGTGAATGCCGACGAGAATTTCCTCGGCTTGAATGCCGGCGACCTGACGCTTGCCTTTTCGCAATACCTTATAGTGCTCCGCATACGGCTTCAGCTGAGCTTCGAATTCTGAGAGTCCGCTCAACAGCGACGTCTTCTGATCGGCATCAACAGATTCGCGCATCTTCACGATCAGATTAGACGGTCGCCCCGGAACAAGACCGGCCGCGACAGTCGCATCGAACGCCGGAAGTTGTTTGCCGCCGATAAGGCCACCGTTAAAGCAAAATGCACTATCGTTCGGCACATCCCAGTCATCGCGCGGGCGAATGTTTCGGAGTACCTCGGATGCGTTCTGAACCGCGCTCTGGTCATAACCATCTCCGAACTTGTTCTTCAAGGTGAATTGCGTATCGTGTGACCACGCATACCCCTCCACGTCGTACGCAAGCTCGGCGGGCGGAACGTCGTATCGCCCGAAAACGAAGAAGCGCGAGTACTCATTGGGTTGCGCCGCTTGATGCAGCCAAGGCGTCTTGGTCGGTGAATATGAATTGTGCGGATCAACCCGCAGTTTGGTCTTCAGTTCGTGCTCGCGCGCTTCCACTCGCCGTCCGAATTCCTGTTGACCTACATTCTTCGTGACATCGATCGAGTATCCCATGTACTTGTATTCTTGGTTGTACACCTCTGCATCATGGGGAAGGTCAAGAACGAAACGGCCGATACACCACGGGCGGGTGTCGTGCATCACGGGGGTGGTCATAGGCAACTCCGACGGATTACTCTTCGAGCACGCGGCCAACCCTACCGAGAAGGCCACGAGCACGACTGCGATTCGATTTGTGAACTGGTTCAATGTTGTCATACAGGAACGTCGATCGATTTTGCGACCTTGACCACACTATAGAGTGTGGCCCACTTCGCCCATGGGTGCCCGAAACAGCCCTGGTGGTCGAATCCATTCTGCGTGAAGGCGATCTGCACACCTTTTGCCTTCTCGCCAGGGACACCGGCCTTCAAACCACGTGCGACGGATTCCCCAGACCAGCTTGGCACAGTGCCATCCCCGAAGATCAAGCCTCGTTCCTGCGGAAAATTGGGATCCATGATTTCCGCAAAAAGTGTACAGGCAAGTCCCTTGACCCGGATACGGATCTGCCCCTTCTGGTCATCACTCAAAAATTCAGCCTTCAGCAGATCGTCTTCGGTCGTTCCTACCGGGAAATCGCCACGCCAATAGATTCGGCCAAAGGTGAGCAGCTTGTCCGCCGTTGCCGTGGTCTCTTGCCGGGTAGGAACCTTGACTGTACCGCCCTTCGTTGGGTCAACCTCACTCGACCGTAGCAAAGGACCGTTCCCGTAGAATGCATAGGTGTTCGGATGGTAGTTGTTGATCAACTGATGCTGCCGGTCAACCACATCCTGCATTGTCGTCAGAAAATTCTTCTGCAGTGTCATGCCAGGCTGAGTCGTTTGCAGGCGCCGTTTGGCGATCCCCGCCGGGTCAAGCATTCCGTCAGACTGGTTAGGAACCAAGCCGTACCACGCCTGTGACGTAAAGAGCTTGAGCGTGTCGTTTTTCTTCGGCAGCGTAAGCACTTCCTGCCGCTTCGAGTCCCGCACAACCCACCACGGATCATAGTCGTGATAATCGGGCATCGGAAGGAGCTCCAACGGCCCCGGCGCATTGACCGTGATTGCCGTGAATTCCGGCGCATTTCGACCCACCAGTACCTTATTGAGGACTTGCCCTTCCCCTTCAGCCCCCGCGCGAAACCGGCGTGCGGCCAAAGGTGCGCCAGTCGCCGGCTGAGCCCCGTGAATCACGCCATACATTAGATCCTCGTAACCGGCAATCACAGAAGCCATGCGGGCGACCAGGCCACCCATGGAGTGTGTGATGATGATCGCCTTCTTTACTTTGTTCTCGGCACAGATCTCCTTGATGCCCATCAAATGGTATTTCTTGTGGGTTTTCTGATCGACATAGTCGACGCCCTTCACGGCGTCTTCGGCCGACAGGAGATTCGATTGCAGCCAGTTGTAGCCGACCGCATACACTGGATACCGGTACTGACAGAACTTCTTAAACTCATCCGAGCCGACCTGAAGCGGGTCGATACCCGCACCATTCGCGCCGTAATTCGACGGCGCGGTGCCGATGACCGGGCGCAATGTGAAGTCCTCACCTTTGGGGTCGCCGTTTGCCCAGGCGCCAAGGAGCTTCCCTGCCTTCATCGGATTGTTGAGTTCTCGCTCAAGCCAAGCGAGTGACCCGTGGTAGCTCTTGCAATGGACCGACCCCCAGCCTCGCCGTCGCGCCTCGTCTGCCGTCAGATCGCAACCCGTCGTCACGATTGCCCCGAGAGTCGACACGACTGCTGAGGACGTGTCGTACTTTGTTTCTCGCTCCGACGCATCTGCAAAGTATCCATGCCAGCCGAATCCTATCGCTGCACGGTTGACTTCATTTGGCGGATTCCAGATCTCCTGCCCGGTATTTTTGTTGATCAGCAGGGAACCCATCACCCCGGGAATAAAGATTACCGGAATAGGCGGCCGCGGATCGCAATGAACCTCTTTGCTGCATTTGTTAGCATCGGGCGTTAACGTCACCTTTGCGGACGACCCGCCGCCTGGCTCGTGCTGCCCTTGAATAACGACCGTATCGGATTGCTTGGTTGCGTTGTTGCCGCCGGAATTGCTCGTGCCCATACCGGTACCTACGATGACTGCGGTTGATCGGAGAGATTCAGAGTGTGTAGATGGCGATCGCCTCGTTCCACGATTCGGTCCGTCTAGCCGGCCTCGTTAAGCGTGCGAGGCAACACACGTACAGTCATCGTCTCGACGTCCACGTTCTTCTGCACGGAGGTCTTGCCGAGTTCGTCCGTGACCCCCTTGATGACTGTTCCATCGCTCCGTACGAATTCGTACGGATGGTTCTTGAGTGCTTCGCCCGTGATCGAGTGGCGAAGCACATAGGGATCGTTGAATGCTGTTTTAGGCAAGCTGTTCATGTGTTCGGCGATCGAGCTCGGACCTTGTCGGCTGAACGATGCCGATTTGATCGTGCGTGGTCCTCGCGAGCCATCTTCGATACCATCCGCGGTGATGCGAATGTACGAGCCGCCACACTTGAGGATCAGCTCCTGCTTCGCCTCGATTACAACCCTACCCTGATTGCTGGTAACCGTTACGTCACGATCGGCGAACAGGGTCATCGCGTCACTTTGCGCCGCGATCTCGACCTTGCCCTTTGCAGCGAACAGCTTCATCCCCGCTTTCTGCACGAACAGGCTGATTTTTTCCGCCGCTGCCACGACGAGAGATTTGCCCGTAGCAACGTGAGTGTGTTCGCCGCTGACCAGGTTGATGTGCCGATCGGTTGCGATGCTAGTCGACTGTCGCGACGTTAATCCGATATCGGCTGGCGTGGCCATCACGATCATCGGGGTGGCGAAGCCGTTGGCTTCCCCTGTCCCGCCGCCATCGGTCCTGCCCCCTGACGTTTGTCCCGAAACGGGATGTTCGGTAGCCTTTGCGACGGCTTTCAGCGTGTCTTGACTCCCCTCCAGCGACTCGGCCTGCGCCGTCGCGCTGGCGCTTGATAGCGATTCAACAAGCATGCCCGAGCGCGTCAGCTGATCCCGAGCCTCAACGACATCGAGCTGCTCCGCATCGTGCGCCTTGGCGTGCGTGCTCAAATAGAGGCCGCGATTCGCGCGTACGGCTCCGTAGTCGTCGGTGTGAATCTGAAAACCTGCACCAAGGTAACGCCCACGCGTATTCCGGTCTTGGCTGATCAGATAACCCTGATGGAACGAGCTGTAACTCGAACCCGTAAAGGAGGTCAGTCGGGTCGCACCTTGGTTGGTTGAGTCGTCGTGCACCAACGAGTTGAAGGCGCCCGTACCGCCGAACCCACTTGACTGGAAGCCCGATAGCAACACGTTCGTATGCCAAGGCGGTTGAGTCGTACCGCCGTTGAGCCGTCCTAACACGAACGGACGATCACAATCACCGCCCCAGTGACTAATCGCCACCCATTCGCCCGCGCGCGGAACGTGTACGGCGCCGTATGAGTTCCCAGTGTCGGACTGCAACGACAACAGCAACGGTGATGTGTTGAAAGCACCTGCAGGACTTTGGCGATCCCACGCGTGCCTCACGCGAACTCGGTTCGATTCGTCGGCCCACGCTTCTTCTCCGTCGGGCGCAACCACGATCGCATGCTCGATATGCACGATTGGTTTGCGGTGCTCGAACGGGCTCCGATATTCGATAGTCGTGGCTTGAGCTTCAACCTCGACGACGAAGAATCCAGTTTCGCCGTCGGCCGGGTGTGGCTGCGATTGGAAATCGCTACCGCGCGCGGCTTTCGCATCGGAAACTTGCCGCTGCAAACTGTGGGGGAAGGCGGCACCCTGACGAGCCACAGGCACGTTGTTTTCGACGAGCCACCGCGCTTCGATCGCGACAAACTCGCGGTGCTTTGAGTCGGAATCCGTATGTCGAGGGTGGTCGTTCAGCACGAAACGAGACCCCGCGTCGATCCACCGCAATCCGGCGACTGCGGCGTAGCGCAGTGCCTGCGCATCCCAAGCCTGGGTGTGCAATCGCGCACGGGACCCACCGGCATCCGTGGTGGCATACCCATACGGCGTCGATTCGAAAACCTCCATCGGCACCGTCGGGATGCTTTGTGTCTCGCGTTGTCGCCGCTGCTCGATGTCGTAGGTCGTCGACTCGATTTCGCTAACTGCCTCGAAGTCGAAGCTCGGGCGCTTGTAGTCGAATGAACGGGTTGTGTAGCGCACGCTTTGGAGGGTTTGGATAGCTGCCCATTGCGCCACGCCGTCGCTTTCATTGCTCGCGTTGCCGCGGGTATAGGTCGCATCCTTTGGATTCGGTAGCGACGAAAGACGGTCGACGATGACCAAGCTGGTCCTCGGTAGCTCCCCTGACTGGGTGTTCGCGTGCTCCCAGTAGAAATACCAACCCTCATCCTCGAGCAGCCGATGGACGAAATTCAGGTCAGACTCGGCCTGTCTGCAATACGACCGCACACGGGGTGAGTTGACGGTGTTGAACCGATAGCAACCTTGCAGCTGTGGATATCGGTCAAATACATTCGACAGGATCTCCCGTGCATCCTTTTCGAGCCAAAAATGATCGTCGCGGGTATGCCCAAGGAAGTACAAGGCTGACGATATCTCGAGCTGGTAGACGGCCAGGCCACCATCGGCCCCGAGCATCCCGATACGGTGAACAAAGCCGTGGACGGGGCGATAAGTCGACTCGGCGAACGGTGCGGTTACCTGCTGAATCCACAACGTTACGGCCTGATGCATCAACGACAGGAGCGTGATATCGGTGCGCATCGACGCTACATCGACAGTCCATCGATAGTCGCGCCCTATTTTTGCGTGGCCTTCGGCACGTAAGGCAACGAGGGTGTTCGCGCCAAGGGGCGTGTCGAGTTTCAGCAGCCGATCGTTTTGCAGAATGCCTCGGTGAAAAGCGTCAAAAAGACCGCTGGACGACAGCTCCCCGAGCGAGGGTGCCCTGGCTTCCATTTTTTTCTTCCTTCCTCTCAGATACCCCGCACGGCCGCGGAGGCAAGAACGTCCGGACCGGTGATCACGGCCGTCCTCACTGTATCGAAACCATTATTGGGAAAATGCCGGCGACGGAAAACGACGTTCATTCCACTAATACGCCGACCATCCTATCAAATCGCCATTATGATATCGCACGCATTTGACGATATTTCATACGCGATCGCATCCAAAAAACGTCCCACCGTGCGGTCTTTCGCAAATAATGGACGAATTTAACCCACCAATTTTGCAGTCTTTCACGATGCAATATATTGATTGGACGGGATACGACTGCTCACACTAACGCGCGCTCCGTCGTCGGCGTCAGGGGTAATCCCCCCGTTTTCCACGGGGTTCAGAAGTAGAAACTAAGCGGCCATGGCCAACCGCTGCTTTGGCGTGAATCCGCCCAGGTCCATGTTCGGTCGGTCGGTCGGTCGGTCGGTCGGTCGGTCGGTCGGTCGGTCGGTCGGTCGGTCGGTCGGTCGGTCGGTCGGTCGGTCGGTCGGTCGGTCGGTCGGTCGGTCGGTCGGTCGGTCGGTCGGTCGGTCGGTCGGTCGGTCGGTCATGAGTGTAAGTCCACATCCAATCGGTCGCGAAGCGCTGCACGTGGTCCAAGTCTTCCCAGTGGTACTGCGACAGCCATTCGTACCGCACGGTCCGGTTGAATCGTTCGACATACGCATTTTGCTGCGGCTTGCCCGGCTGGATGTAGTCGAGCCTGATGCCGTACTGTCGGGCCCATTCGATGATCGCTGCGCTCAGGTACTCGGGCCCGTTATCGCACCGAATCGCTTCGGGCCTGCCGCGCCAACCGATGATCTGCCACAGCGCACGGATCACGCGTTCGGACGGCAATGAGAAGTCGATCTCGATGCCGAGTGCCTCGCGGTTGAAGTCCTCGATCACGTTGAACAGCCGGATGCTGCGTCCGTCGGCCAGTTGGTCGTGCATGAAGTCCATCGACCATACCTGGTTGACGGCGCACGGCACCGCCAGCGCTCCGGTACCTGCCTGACCAGTCGCTTGCGTGGCTTGATCCGCGGGTTCAGTTCCAGTTTGCGATAGATCCGGTACACGCGCCTGTGATTCCAGCCGAAGCCCCTCACGTTGCGCAGGCACAGGAAGCACAGCCCGAAGCCCCAGTTCCGATGGTTCTCCGTCAGGCGCAGCAGCCAGTTCGCAATCTCGTCGTTCTCGGCGCTGCGCCGACCGACGTACTGATAACAGGCCTGGCTGATCCCAAATGCCTCACATGCCAGCCGGATCGATATGCCCCGGCTGAACACCGCATGCATGGCCATCTCACGCCGGCAAGATGGCCTCAATCTTTTATTGCGAGCGCCTCCGCTACGATCTCAGCCTTGATCTTCTCCTCGACGTACATATTGCGCAGCCGGGCGTTCTCGGCCTCCAACTCCTTCATCCGTGCGATCAGCGAGACGTCCATGCCGCCGTACTTCGAACGCCATTTGTAGAACGTCGCCGTGCGGATGCCCAGCTCCCGGCACAGGTCCGGCACCGACTGCCCCGATTCCATGCGCTTGAGCGCGTCCATGATCTGGCTGTCCGTGAATCTCGACTTCTTCATGCTGTAGAACTCCCTCAACGAGAAAATTCTACTTCTGATCACACCGGTTTTTCGGGGGGATTACCGACAGCTATCAACCCCAAAGCCAGCAGTGCTTTCAAACATATCGTCAAATCCCGATATATGATTCGCCCATCGACGATACCCGTCTGCCCGACCGAAACACCTGCTCCATCCATGCCGACCGAAATCGACATCGACGCGATCCTGAAAGCGCTCTCGAACCCCGTCCGCCGGGAAATCCTCGTCTGGCTGAAAACGCCGGGCGAGCATTTTCCGGCACAGACGCTGCCGTACGAACACGGCGTCTGCGCGGGCCAGATCGACGCGCGCTGCGGGCTGTCACAGTCGACCGTTTCCGCGCACCTCGCGACGCTGCAACGCGCGGGGCTCGTGACGTCGACGCGGATCGGCCAGTGGGCGTTCTTCCGGCGCAACGAGGCCGTCATCGACGCATTTCACGACGCTTTGCGCCGCGATCTCTAGCCAACCGGCCGTATCGGCCATGCGGGCCTGCGTTGCGCATGACGCGACGGCGCGCCCGCCTTTCGTGAAGAGGTTATCTGCCATGCCCACGCTGTTCGATCCCGTTACCCTCGGCGACCTGACCCTGCCGAACCGCATCGTGATGGCGCCGCTCACCCGCTCCCGTGCGGGCGCGACGCGTGTGCCGAACGCACTGATGGCCCGCTATTACGCCGAACGCGCATCGGCCGGCCTGATCATTACCGAAGCAACGTCGGTCACGCCGCAGGGTGTCGGCTACGCGGACACGCCCGGCATCTGGTCCGATGAGCAGGTCGAGGGCTGGAAGCAGCTGACGCAGGCCGTGCACGCGGCCGGCGGGCGCATCGTGCTGCAACTCTGGCACGTCGGCCGGATCTCCGATCCGGTATTCCTGGACGGCGACCTGCCGGTCGCGCCGAGCGCGATCGCCGCGGGCGGCCACGTGAGCCTCGTGCGTCCGCAGCGTCCCTACGTGACGCCGCGCGCGCTCGAACTCGACGAAATTCCGGGCATCGTCGCCGCGTACCGCAAGGGGGCCGAAAACGCGAAGGCGGCCGGCTTCGACGGCGTCGAGATCCACGGCGCGAACGGCTACCTGCTCGACCAGTTCCTGCAGGACAGCACCAATCGCCGCACCGACGCCTACGGCGGCCCGGTCGAGAACCGCGCGCGCCTGCTGCTCGAAGTGGTCGACGCCGCGATCGACGTGTGGGGCGCCGGCCGTGTCGGCGTGCACCTCGCGCCGCGCGGCGACGCGCACACGATGGGCGATTCCGATCCGGCGGCGACGTTCGGCTATGTCGCGCGCGAACTCGGCCGCCGCAAGATCGCGTTCATCTTCACGCGCGAATCGTATTCGGGCGACCACTTGAGCCCGCGCCTGAAGGAAGCGTTCGGCGGCCCGCTGATCGCGAACGAGCAGTTCACGCTCGATTCCGCGCAGGCCGCACTCGAGAACGGCAGCGCCGACGCGATCGCATGGGGCAAGCTGTTCATCGCGAACCCCGACCTGCCGCGCCGCCTCGAGCTCGGCGCGCCGCTCAACAAGCCGGTGCCGGAGACGTTCTACGCGGAAGGCGAAACGGGCTACACCGACTACCCGGCGCTGAGCGACGCGGCCTGACGGCCGGGCAGCACGTGTTCAGGCGCGCACGTCCGCGCGCATGAACACGCGCTGTGTCTCGTCGAGCCCGCGCGCGACGTGGTGCGCGCGGACCGCGCGCAGCGTGTCGTCGAGCGACGCGTCGTCGATGATCCGGAAACCGAGGCGCGCGTAGTACGGCGCATTCCACGGCGCATCGCGGAACGTCGACAGCACGACCTGCGCGATCCCGCCCGCCGCCGCGCGCGCGTTGATCGCTTCGATCAGGCGCGCGCCGATCCGCTGTCCGGCATGCGACGGCGCGACATCCAGCTCCTCCAGATACAACCGCTGCGCATCGAGCAGCCGGTAGAACGCAAACCCGACGCACACGCCCTGCGCATCGACCGCGACAATCGCGCGGCCGTCGTCGATGCGCGCGAGCACGTCGGCCGTATCGGTCGGCTCGCCATCGGCGATGTCGGTCATGCCGATCTCGCGAAACCGCTGCGCGGCGGCGACTTCCACGGCGGCCATTGCGGCCGCGTCTTCCCGCGTGGCGGGACGGATCAGGATCGATGGAGTCATTGCGGCAATTCAGGCAGGCAGTCTGGAACGGCCGTCACTATAATCGAAACTTCATACGTTTCGAATTCGCCACCCACGAGGTCCGTCATGACGTTGTCCGCGCTCGCCGTCTTCGCCTTCGCCCTGCTCGTCACCGCCGGCACGCCCGGCCCGAGCGTCGCCGCGCTCGTCGCGCGCGTGCTGACGAACGGCGTGCGAGACGTGCTGCCGTTCCTCGCGGCGATGTGGCTCGGCGAAGCGCTGTGGCTCACGCTCGCGGTCGCGGGGCTGTCCGCGTTCGCGCGCACGTTCGAGACGGGCCTGATCGTGCTGAAGCTGCTCGGCGTCGCATACCTGCTGTTCCTCGCGTGGAAGATGTGGACCGCCCCGACCGGGACGGGCGCGGACGACCTGCCGCGCGGCCAGTCGCCGTGGCGCATGTTCGTCGCGGGCATGCTGGTCACGCTCGGCAATCCGAAGATCATGCTGTTCTATCTCGCGCTGCTGCCGACCATCGTCGATCTGACGCACGTGGGCGTTCTCGCGTGGGCCGAACTCGTCGGCACGATGCTCGCGGTGCTGATCCTCGCCGACTGCTTCTGGTCGCTGCTCGCGGTGCGTGCGCGGGCTTTTCTCACTTCGGCGCGCGCGAAACGGATCGCGAACCGCACGAGCGCGACCGCGATGGCCGGTGCGGCGGTGGCGATCGCGACGCGGTAGCCCGCCGGTCCCGCGCCACACCGCCCCCAGCCGCCCGCCATGTCGCAACTCGGGAAGATTCCTGCCGCACTCTCCGCGCAATCGATTTCCCGTCTCGAGATCGTGCTTCCGCTCGACGCCGCGCTCGAATGCATCGATTATTGCGTGCGTCATCGCATTCCGATCTACGGATGGGAAGGCTGGGTTCTGACTGCCGACGGACGAGTCGGACACGGCAGCGCGCCGCAGGGCACCGTGAGTCTGGCGGACTGGCCGCTGGCGGATGCTGCCGCGTTCTGCCGCAGCACGATGACGTCCGAAGCGCAGGTGTGGCGCGACGAATACCCCGCAACGACCGACCGGCTGCATTTCTGCATCACGATCGGCGACGCACACTGATCGTCGTACTTGTGCAATCGCACGCCGGCGACCGACCGGCGATCCGCAACGGTAGTCTGCTCATTGTCCCGGAGGGATGCACCATGAAAACCTGGCTATCGGCTGCCCTGCTCTGCCTGTCCGCCACGGTCGCGCACGCGGCCGGCGTCAAGTTCGTCAGCATCCCGGCCGACACGGCTGGCCCCGAGCTGCGCGCGGCCATCTGGACGCCCTGCGCGACACCCGCGCAATCGCTCACGATCGGCCCGTTCCTGCTGAAAGGGCAACGCGACTGCCCGACCGTCGGCGACAAGCTGCCGCTCGTCGTGATCTCGCACGGTCACGCCGGCACGTACTTCGGACATCACGACCTCGCCGAAACGCTCGCCGACGCGGGCTTCGTCGTCGCGGCGATCAATCATCCCGGCGACACGCATGCCGACCTGAGCCACGCAGCCGACCTGCAGGATTTCGCCGAGCGGCCGGCCGACATCAAGCGCCTGGTCGACTACATGCTGGCCAACGCACCCGACGCCGCGCATATCGATCCCGCGCGGATCGGCTTCTTCGGCTTCTCGCGCGGCGGCTATACGGGCCTCGTGCTGGCCGGCGCCAATCCGGATTTCGTGCACGCGCACGTGGCCTGCCCGGACCCGACCTGGCTGATCTGCAAGCAGATCCGCGACCATGACTTGCCGCGCCAACCGCTGACGCACGATCCGCGAATCAAGGCCTACGTGCTCGCCGACCCGTTCGACGTATTCCCGACCGCCGATACGCTGAAGGACGTGCACGCGCCGATCCAGCTCTGGGCGTCGGAAGCGGGCGGCGACGGCGTGGACCCGGAAACGGTCCCCGAGCTGGCCGGCCTGCTGCCGCAACGGCCGGAATTCCACGTCGTGCCGAATTCCGCGCATTTCGCGTTTCTCGCGCCGTGCCCCGAACAACTGGCGCACGACTCGCCTGAAGTCTGTACCGATGCGAAGGGATTCGATCGCGCGGCATTCCACGCGACGCTCGACGCAAAGGCGCTCGCGTTCTTCAGTGTCAATCTTCGCTAACAGCGAAACGCCTTGCGCCAGACGCCCGGCGCTCGCGCATGGTCGTTGCACGCGATCAGCGCGCGCACCAACGCCCAATCGTCGTCATCGCAGAAATCGAGCAGCATCGCGCCGCACGGGCCGCGCTGCTCGCGCAATCGTTCGGCCAGTCGCGCATGAATGCCCTGCACCCGGCCGTCGCCATGCGCGACCGTCGAAGGATTCGCGCCCATCCCGGTCCCGCTGCAGAAATTGATCGCCCAGCGGCCGCTTTCCGGCGTCGGCAGGAGCGTGAGCAGCGTGTCGATCGCGCGCCACTTCCAGCCGATCGACGCGGCCACCGGCACGCGGTATTCGTCCTGGATCACGAACGCCCCGTCGGGATGATCGATCGTGAACGTCGCGTTGTCGGGCCACGCGGTCAGGTCGATGCCGAGCGGCCGGCCGCTGCGAAAGCGCCGCAGCAGCACGACCGCGCCGCGCACGTCGCCAAGCGCGGGCAGCGTGCCGCCGGCATGCCAGCGCAGCCGCGGGTGCCGCGCACGATGCGCGTCGAACGTCGCATCGAAACCGCGCGTGCACGCGTGCGCCGGCCACTCGTCCTTCACCGACATCACGATGCATTCGCGCGGATGCGCATCGAGAAAACGTGTACAGGTTGCCAGCACGTCGTCGAACGTCATGCCGAGCGCGATGCCGCCGTGATGGATGTCGAACGCATCGCGCACGTGCCGGCAACGGATGTCGAGCAGCCGCACGCCATGCGCGAGCTGCGCGTCGAGCGGCGCACGCTGCGTGCGCACGAGCCGATCGTCGACCGTATACGCACAGGTGTCATGGCTGCCCGGTAGGGTCAGCGTATGCAGCAGCCGCGCATCGTCGAGCGCCGACATCCAGTCGGCGAGCGGCATGCACGTTTCGTGGCTCGAAAGGATCATGTATCGATGAATGACAAGGAAAGAAAACCGTGGGTGACGGCGTCGGATGTCGCGGCGCGGGCCGGCGTATCGCGCTCCGCGGTGTCGCGCGCGTTCTCGCCGACCGCGAGCATCGCGCCGCAAACGCGCGAACGCGTGATGGTCGCCGCGCGTGCGCTCGGCTACCAGGTCAACCTGATCGCGCGCGACATGATCACGCAGCGCAGCAGCATGATCGGCGTCGTGACGGCCGGCTTCGAGAATCCGTTTCGCGCGCGACTGCTGACGGACCTGATGGCCGCGCTCGGGCAGCGCGCACTCACGCCGCTCGTGACCAATGCGGAAGACCCGCGCCAGGTCCGGCAATCGCTCGAACAGCTGCTCAGCTACCGGATCGCAGGCCTCGTGATGACGTCCGCGTCGCCGCCGCTGTCGGTGGCGCAGCAGTATCTCGAACACCGGATTCCGGTCGTGATGATCAACCGCGACGCGAACCTGCCGGGCGCGGATGTCGTCGTCAGCGACAACGCGGCGGGGGCCGTCCATGCGGCGCAGCGGCTCGTGCGGGCCGGCGCGCGCCGGCTCGCATTCGTCGGGCCGCGCGGTGCGAGCTACAGCGCGCAGTCGCGCGCCGTGGCGTTCGAGCAGGCGATCGGGCGCGGCGACGCATACGACGCGACGCTCGCGCGCGTACTCGACACGAAATCCGACACCCATGCATGCGGGATCGATGCCGCGCGGCAACTGTTCGCGGCCGGCGAGCGGCCCGACGGCGTGTTCTGTTCGTCCGACCTGCTCGCGCTCGGCGTGATCGACGTCGCGCGCAGCGAATTCGGGTTGCGCGTGCCGGAAGACCTGCGCGTGATCGGCTTCGACGACATCCCGGCCGCCGAATACGATGCCTATCGGCTGACGACGCTCCGGCAGGACACGCGCGGCCTCGCGCACGCGGCGATCGACCTGCTCGCCGACCGGATGCAGACGTTCGACGGCGCGTCGCGCACGCGCGTCGTGCCGGTCACGCAGGTGGTGCGGCATAGCTGCGCATGACATGGTGAAATCGGGCGCGGCGTTGCCGCGTCACTTCAACCCACCCGCGAACCCGCGCAACAGGTAGCGCTGCACATAACCGGCCACGGCCAGCGTGGGCAGCGACGCCATCAGCCCCGCGCTCATCAAATCGCCCCAATCGATCCCGTTCTCCGTCACATAACCGGCGATCGCGAGCGGCAGCGTGAAGCGGCTCGGCGTCGACACGAACAGCAGCGCGATCAGGAACTCGTTCCATGCGGCGATGAACACGAAGATCGCCGTCGCGATCAGCCCCGGCGCGCACAGCGGCAGCACGATCTGCACGAGCCGCCGTGCGAGCCCCGCACCGTCGATGCAGGCCGCCTCTTCGTACTCGATCGGCACGTCGCGCACGAACGCGAGCAGCATCCAGATCGCCATCGGCAACGCATAGATCTGGTATGCGAGCATCAGGCCGAGCGTCGAATCGAGCAGGTGCAGCCGCTTCGCGAGCGCGAACAGCGGCACCGCGATCGTGATCGGCGGCATCAGCTTCAACGCCAGCACGAGCACCAGGAACAGCAGATCGAGCCGCGCCGGGAACCGCAGCCGCACCAGCGCATAAGCGGCCGGAAACGCGAGCGCCAGCGCGAGCAGCGTCGTGCCGAACCCGACCAGCAGCGAATTGAAGAGCGGCGCGCCGATGCCGTTGGACCACACCGACGCGAAATGCTCGAAGGTCGGCGCGGCCGGCCAGATCCGCAACGGATGATCGAGGCGTTCGAGCGTCGGCATGAAGGCCGCGCCGGCCATCCACAGGCACGGCAGCAGCAACAGCGCGAGCGCGGCGACACGCAGCGCCCACGGCATCGCGCGACCGAATGCGGCGCCCGTTCGCGCGCGCGTGATGCCCGCGGGTTGCGCCGTCATGCGCGCCGCTTGCGAACCGTCTGCCATACATACCCCGAGACCAGCAGCGCGGACGCCGCGAGCATCAGCACCGACGCGGCACTCGCCGGCCCGACGTTGAAGAAGCGGAAGCCCGTGTCGTAGATATAGGTCGACAGCGTCTGCGTTGCGTTGCCGGGGCCGCCGCCCGTCAGCGCATAGACCTTGTCGAACAGCTTGAACGTGTCGATCGAGCGCAGCAGCAGCGCAAGGCCGATCTGCGGCGCCGCGAGCGGCAGCGTGATGTCGCGCAGGCACTGCCACTCGCTCGCGCCGTCGGTGCGAGCGGCTTCGTACAGTTCGCCGGGAATCGACTGCAGCCCGGCCAGCACGATCAGGAACGCCATCGGCGTCCATTGCCACACGTCGACGAGCGCGAGCGACCACAGCGCGAGATGCGGATCGGACAACCAGCGCACGCCTTCGATGCCGAACGCCGCGAGCAGCGCGTTCAGGAAACCGTCGAAGTTGAGCCAGTTGCGCCAGATCGCCGAGCACACGAGCGTGGACAGCATCATCGGCAGGATCGCGAGCGGCAGCGCGATGCGTCGCCCCGGAAAGGCGCGCACGAACAGCAGCGCGAGGCCGAAGCCGAGCGCGACCTCGGCAAGCGACGCCACAATCGTGAAGCGCAGCGTGTTGCCGAAGCCGGCCGTGAACGCGTCGTCGCCGAGCACCGCGCGATAGTTCGCGAGTCCCGCGAACGCGCGGCGGCCGGCCGCGTAGTCGACCCGGCAGAACGAATCGATCAGCACCTGCGCGACCGGATACAGCGCGAGCGCGGCGAGCACCAGCAGCGCCGGACCGAGCAGCGCGACGAACGGCAGGCTGCGGCCGAAGGCTTTCATGCGCGGGTTCCGGACAACATCGCGAGGCGGGCCGTCACTTGCCGGCCGCGGCCATCGCCTGCGCGATTTTCTGCTGTGCCTGGCGCAGCGCGGCGTCGGGTGCGGCCTGCCCGGTCAGCGCGAGCTGGAGCTGGTCGCCGAGAATGCTCTCGACCTGCTGCCAGTCGTTCACGCGCGGCCGCGCACGGCCGGCCTCGAGCGCCTTCAGTTGATCGGGATACCAGCGGTACTGGCGCACCAGCGCCGGATCGGCGAACACGCTGCGGCGGGTCGGCGGAATGCCGATTCCGGCGAGGCGGGTCTGCGTGTCGCGGGCGGTCAGGTACGCCAGGAAGTCCTGCGCGAGCTTCGCGTGCGGCGCGTCCTTCGGAATGCCCATCTGCCAGATGCCGAGCATCGGCGCCGGGCCGGCGGTCTGCCCGGGCGGCGGCTGCAGCGCGATCTGCCCGACCACGCGCGACTGCTTCGGATCGTCGAGCGCCGGCACCCACGCGGGCCACACTTCGATCGACTGCGCAGCCGTGCCGCGCTGCAGCGCATCGCGCACTTCCGCCGCGCCGTACACGTCGACGTCCTTCGGCGCGGACGCCTTCAGCGCGAGGAACGTCTTCAGCGCAGCCTGCGCCTCGCGCGAATCGATCGTCACGTTGCCGGCACGGTCGAACACGTCGCCGCCGTAGGCCCACAGGATCGGCAGGAAGCCCGTCACGACCGGGTTGCCCTTCGTGCCGCGAAACACGACGCCCGACACGCTCTTGTCCGCGCCGCCGATGGTCTGCGCGATCTTCAGCACGTCGTCCCAGTTGCGCGGCGGCTGCAGCTTGTACTTCGCGAGCAGGTCCTTGCGGTACGCGAACATCTCGACGTTGCCGACGATCGGCAGCGCGTACAGCGCACCGGCCGCATTGCGGCCGAGCGCGACGGCCGACGGCACGAGATCGGCGTCCGCGAGCGACGCGGGCAGCGGCTTCAGCCAGCCGTTGCCGATGAATTCGGGCGCCCACGTGTCGTCCATCATCACGAGGTCGTACGCACCGGTGCCTTCGCGCATCGACAGCTTGAGCTTCTGGTACAGGTTCGCGTTCGGCAGCTTGAGCAGCTCGATCTCGGTGCCCGGGTGCAGTTTGTTGAAGCCGGCAACGGCGTCGGCCAACCCCTTCCCGTAGATGTCGTCGCGGCCTGCGATGACGAGATCCGCGGCAACGGCGTGCGTGGCGGCGAAGGACAGCGCAAGGGCGGCGGACAGCGCGCGCAGGCGGCTCAGCAAGGTCATGAGGTCTCTCTCGTTCGGCGTGGTGGCGGGACAGCCGGGCGTTGCACACGTGTGCAACGCGGGCGACGCTTCCGGCTGCCTGAAGCGAACGCCATTGTTCACGCCGATCGTTAAGAATTTATGGCACGCGGCAGAAGAGACCGCCGCCGTGCCCTGCCGCCCCGCCCGCCCGACCGCCCCGGCGCCGCCTTCCCGGCCAGACCTCCCCGGCCGGGCCTTCCCGGCCGGACCTCCCCGGCCAGGTCAGAAGTTCACGCGGATCCCGGCCATCACCGCCAGCTGCCGGCTCGAGTTGCTGTTCGCGAGCACCGGAATCTGTGCATAGTTCACCGCGTTGCCGTTCGCGTCGGTGCCGAGCCCCGTGCCGCTTGCGATCTGGCCGATCGCGACCGCATACAGCGCCGTGCGCTTCGACAGGCTGTAGTTCGTGCCGACGTTCACCTGGTGGAAACGCGTCGTGCCGCGCCCGTCGGTATGCGCGGCGTTGAAGATATACGCGACGCCGCCCTGCAGCGCGGGCGTAAACATGTACGTGACGTTCAGCTCGCCGATGTCGAACGTGAACGCCTGCGTGCGAGGCTGCGCGGCGGTCGAGAAATAGCGGCTGTCGCCGAGGCGCGTATGCGTGTAGGTCAGCGCGACCGTCGCCGCGCCGAGCGTCACCGAGCCGCCCGCGCCGAACGCGCGCATCGAGCCGGCGTCCTGCAGCAGGCAATACATCGCACCCGGGTTGCTGCACGCGAAATCGCCGATATAGCCGCTCGCGCCGCCGAGCGCCGCGTCGAGCGGCTGATGCAGGTCGAGATAGCCGACCGAGAATGCCACCGGCGCGCGCGTATACGTCGCGGCCACCGCATAACCGCGCTTCGCGGAAAAATCGCCGGCCTGCCCGCCGAAGCTGAACGTGCCGCCGAACGTGAGGCCGTTGAAATCGGCGCTGGTGAACTTCACCGCGTTGTTGAAGTTGAACGCGGCGTTCAGGTTGTCGACGTCGCCGAGATGCGAGCCGTACGGCGTCGCCCAGTTGTTGCTCGACACATAGGCGCCGAGCATGTCCGTGTACGAGTCGTATTGCCGGCCGAGGCCGAGCGTGCCGATCCCGTCCTGGCGCAGCCCGACCCACGCCTGCCGGCTGAAGGCGGTGCCGCCCTGCAGCGCCTGCCCGTTCGCGGACAGGAACTGCTGTTCGAGCGTGAACACCGCGTCGAGCCCGCCGCCGAGCGGCTCGGCGCCCTGGAATCCGAAGCGGGACGGCACGAGGTTGCCGCCGCCCATCTGCCACGCATGGCCGCCGCCCGTGCTGCCGTCGGCGCGCGTGAACTGCTGGTTCGTCGAGTAGATGATGCCGGTGTCCACGGTGCCGTACAGCGTCACGCTGCCCGAGGTCTGCGCGTGCGCGTGCATGCAACCCAGCGTAGCCGCGGCCGCGGCCAGTCGTCGTCCGATCTTCATGTCCCGCCCTATGTGATCATCGATACGCAGTGCAAATCGATGGTGTTGTCGAAATGGGTGACGGGACTCTATCCAGCGAAAATTCAGGACCTCTATCGCAAATCGGCAAACGGTGGATCGCGCCGCCCGCGACGGTGCCCGACGGCGCCGTCGCGATGCGCGTGCGTCAGTCGGGACGCGTCGTCTGGGAAGGCAGCTCGCCGAACAGGTCGCGATACTCGCGCGCGAAATAGCCGAGATGCGTAAAACCCCAGCTCGCGGCGGCCTCGCCGACGCCGAGCTGTTGTACCGACGTCGTGCGCAGCATGCGCCGCACCGCGTTCAGCCGGATCGTGCGCAGATAACCGACCGGCGTGACGTCGGCGACGCGCTGGAAGCTGGTTTGCAGCGTGCGGCGGCTGCAGCGCAGCGCGCGGCACAGTTCGAGCACGGTGACGGGTTCTTCGGGCCGGTCGCGCAGATGCTTCTCGCAGCGGCTCACGATGTCGCTGTAGGTGGCGTGCGTGATGTCGCGGCGCTCGACGCCAATGCCCTGTTCGAGCGCATCGAGGAACATGCCGAGCATCGCGTCGCGGAACATCTTGCGGGTGGCCGCGTATTCGAGGTGGCCCGGGTTGCGCTGCGCATCGTCGATCAGCGACGACAGCCGCACGCCGAGCGCGACGCCCTGCGCATCGGACAGCCGCGTCACGTGCCGCAGCTTGCGCGCGCCGGCCGCGCCGAATTCGGCCTCGCACAGCTCGTCGACCATGTCGGACGCCGCGCTGATCCCGACGAGCCCCATCCCTTCCGGCGTATGGAATTCGAAATCCTCGCCGGCGCGCAGCGCGAGCAGCGCATAACCGTCGACCGGCTGGCCCTGGAACGTGCCGGCGAGCGGCACGGACAGCGGCACCGCGAGCGACGTGCGCCCGGCCGGCGCGAGCCCGGTTTGCGCGACGCGCCGGTTGGTCGTTTCGCGGAAGAAGTGGAAATCGTCGTACAGCACCTGCGTGACCGTGCCCCTGAAGCGGCCCGGCGTCATCTGGCGGTAGACCTGATGCCAGCCCGCGATCGCGAGCCCGTGGTCGTGCACGTCTTCGTGCGAGCGTGACTGGAACAACATCGGCGCCTCCGGTGAAACCCTGATTCCTGGGCGCAGCCGCCGGCGCGGCGCGCAACGCCACACTTTACCCGCGCAAAATCCCGTGCAGTGCGGTTTCGAACGCAAGACAGGCCGCCGACAGCGCGGCGGCCTGCTCGCCGGTCAGCCGGACATAACGACGAAACGACGGCATCCGGTTCACGACCTCGCTGCCGCCGAACGGCACGATCGCGAGCGTCCAGAGGCCGTCGCGCGCGTCGATCGCGCAGTCGGTCAGGTGCAGCAGCCGCAGCGCGTCGGCCAGCGACGGCTCGGCGACCAGTGCAGCCACCGTGTCGACGAATCCGGGGTCGCATCCCGGCGCTGGCACTGCATCGATGCCGGTGCGACGCAGCCAGCCGGTTTGCCGTATGCGGGCGCGGCCCTGCACTGCCGGGCCGCAGACGGTCGCCGCCACCTTCACGCTGACCGTATGCATCAGGAACTGGCGCTCGACGCGCTCCTCGACGCTCACACACACGCCGTTCGGCAGCCGCGCCGCCGGACCACTGGCACCGTCGGCGTCACGCGCGGCATGCAGGTCGGCAAGCACGCGCGCGGCGATCGCGCCGGGCCGATGGCCGAGTGGCAGCTCATCGGGCGCCGCGCGCCACCGGGCGAGTGCGGCCTTCACGACGCGACGTGCTCGTTGCGCAGCACTTCCTCGACCGGCACCGGCTTGAACGGATGCCGGCGCTGCACGACGAGCGTCCAGAACAGCGCATACAGCGCGGTGAGCCCGAGCATCGCGCCGAACGGCACGTAGATGTCGCGCGCGTTCATGCCGGGCGGCGTGATGTACCAGATCGCGAGCACGATGCCGACGCTCGACACGATCTGCGGCAGCGGAAACAGCGGCGAACGGTACGGGCGCGGCAGGTCCGGGCGGCGGATCCGCAGCATCACGACCGACGCGGTGACGAGCAGGTACGCAGTGCCCCACGCGCAGGTCGCGGCGAGCACGAGGTGCAGGATGCTGTCGAGATTGCCGTTGATCAGCCACGCATGGATGATCGGCACGACGGCCGCCGCGACGATGCCGACCACCGGCGTCTTGAAGCGCGGATGCAGGTACGCGAAGCAGCGCGGCAGCGCGCCGTCGATCGCCATCCCGTACAGGATCCGCGGCAGCCCGGCCATCAGCGTGTTGATCGTCGCAGCGCCCGCGAACAGGAACGCGACGCCGAACCAGATGCGGCCGAAGGGCCCAAGCACCTGCAGCGCGAACGCGGGAATCGCGCCCGGCGTGTCGAGCAGGTGCGTGAGGCCGTCGGGGCTCACGGGCACGTTCGCGACCTGGCGGCGGATCGCCGCGCCGTACAGGAACATGCAGATCGCGACGCCGACGAGGCCGATCGTCATCGCACGCGGAATCGTGCGGCCGGGCGCCTTCATTTCCGGCGCGAGCGGCGTGACGAACTCGCAGCCGACGAACATGAACATCGCCATCCCGACCAGCGACAGCACGGCCGGCACCGACGTGCCGACTTCCGAGCCGCCGAACCAGCCGTCGAGGTGCACGGCCGGCGCGGCCGCGAGCCCGAGGATTCCGAAGATCATCAGCGACAGCCACATGCCGGCTGTCAGCACGATCTCGAGCTTGCTGAACACCTTGATGCCGATGATGTTGGTGATCGCGAACGTGACCACGAGGCCGACGCCGACGAGCCACGAGCTGTTGTGCTTCTCGAACGCGGCGTTCAGCGATTCGAAATTGACGAGCGCCATGATGCCGCTCAGGATCGTCTCGGCCGTGCCGGCGAACACGTGCACGAGGAAATACGCGGAGATCGTGCCGGTGATCGCCCAGAAGCGGCCCAGCCCGCACGACAGGTAATCGTAAACCGAGCCGGCCGTCGGCAACATCGCGGCGGCTTCGGAGAACGTGGTCGCCTGCGCCTGCATCATCACGAACGCGATGATCATCGCGACCGCGAACGCCCAGCCGCCCATCCCGAAGCCCGACGTCGCGGTGAGGATCACCGGGCTTGCCATGATGAGGCCGACAGCGCTCGCCAGCGCGGTCGGAAAACCGACCGCGCCTGCCTTCAGCGCCGTGCCGCCCGTTTCGGCCGGCGTGCCGGCGGACGACTCGCCCGCGGCGCCGGTAACTCCTGACCATCCCGACATCTTTGTCTCCTTCCTTTGTTGACCCGAACCCGCGCTTCGTCGCCCGGGCTTCCTGTCGATCACACTTGATCCGATGTCGAAAAAATACGCAGGCAAAATAATCCGGTCATAGCGCAAATCGGCAAACCGGCGGCGGGCGGCCTGGCCGCACGCCGCCGGTTTGCGGTCACGCGCTCACACCGTCATGCCGTCACGCGAACGGCACGGCCTCGAAACCCGCCGCGAGCGCGTCGACGATCCGGTCGAGCTGTTCGCGCTGGATCACGAGCGGCGGCGACAGGATGATCTTCGTGCCGACCGGCCGCACCAGCACGCCGTTCTCGCGCGCGACTTCCGCGACCGCGTTCGCATAGCCGGACAGCGGGTCGATCGGCTCGCGCGTTTCTTTGTTCGCGACGAGGTCGAGCGCGAGCATCAGCCCCTTGCCGCGCACCTCGCCGACCGACGCGAAGCGTTCCGCGAACGGCTGCAGCGCTTCGAGCAGATACGCGCCCTGCTTCGCCGCATTCGCCGGCAGGTCTTCCTTGACGACGATGTCGAGGCTCGCGATCGCGGCCGCGCACGCGACCGGGTGGCCCGCATACGTGTAGCCGTGCATGATCGCGCCGCCGAAGTCCGCATTCGCGGCGAACGCGTCCTCGATCCGCGCGTTCACGACCGTCGCGCCGAGCGGCACGTAGCCCGACGAGATCCCCTTCGCGAGACACATGATGTCCGGGCGCACGCCCCAGCCGCGGCTGCCGAACAGGCTGCCGCTGCGGCCGAAGCCCGTCACGACTTCATCGGCGATCAGCAGCACGCCATAGCGGTCGCACACCTCGCGCACGAGCGGCCAGTAGTTGGCCGGCGGCACGATCACGCCGCCCGCGCCCTGGATCGGCTCCGCGATGAACGCGGCGACCGTGTCGGGGCTCTGGAACAGGATCTCGCGCTCGAGCATTTCCGCGCAGATCCGGCCGAGTTCCTCCGGGTCCTGCGTGAACGGGTTGCGGTACAGCCACGGCGTCTCGACGTGGAAGCAGCCGGGCAGGTTCGGCTCGTAGTTGCGGCGGAACACCGTGTTGCCGTTCACCGACGCGCCGCCGAAGTGCGTGCCGTGATAACCCTGCTTCAGCGAGATGAACTTCGTGCGATCGGCCTGGCCGCGCACCTTCCAGTACTGGCGCGCGATCTTCAGCGCGGTCTCGATCGAGTCGGAACCGCCCGAGCTGTACAGCACGCGGCGCATCCCTTCCGGTTCGAGCATGTCGATCACCTTCTTCGACAACTCTTCCGCGCGCGGATGCGAGATCCCGTCGAACAGCTGGAAGTATTCGAGCTCGTCGAGCTGGCGGACGATCGCGTCCTTCACTTCCTGGCGGTTGTGGCCAACGTTCACGTTCCACAGGCCCGCGACGCCGTCGACGAGCTTCCGCCCCTCTTCGTCGAACACGTAGCAGCCGTCGCCGCGCACGATGCGGATCGGCTTGCGCTGCTTCATTTCGTTCGGATGCACCATCGGGTGCCAGAATTTCGCTTCGTTGTAGCTCATTGCAGTCTCCACTGTCGGATCGTTTGAACTTGGGTCGTTCGGGTTCGAGGTTCGGGGTTGATGCCGCGCGTCAGTGCGCGATGCAGACGGATTTGGTTTCGGTGAAGCCTTCGATCGCGTACTGGCCGAACTCGCGGCCGATGCCCGATTGCTTGTAGCCGCCGAACGGCATCGACGGGTCGAGCGGGATATGGCAGTTCACCCACACGGTGCCGGCCTCGATCTGCGGCACGAGGTTCATCACGCGCTTCAGGTCGTTGCTCCAGATGCTCGCGGCGAGGCCGTACGGCGACGCGTTCGCGAGGCGCACCGCGTCGGCCGCATCGTCGAACGGCACGACAACGATCACCGGGCCGAACACCTCGTCGCGCACGATCGCGCTGTCCGGATGCGGATCGGCGATCACGGCCGGCTTCACGAAATAGCCGGGCAGGTCGTCGGCCGGCGTGCCGCCCGCGAGGAACGTGAGGCCCGCGCGGCGCGCGCCTTCGATGTGCTGGACGACCTTGTCGCGATGGTGCGCGGAGACGAGCGGGTTGATCTGCGCGGTCGTGTCGAGGCCCGCGCCGAGCTTCATCGACTGCGCGACGCCCGCGAGGCCGTCCGCGAGCTGCGCGAACTTGCTGCGATGCACGTAGATGCGCGACGCGGCCGCGCACACCTGCCCCTGGTTGAAGAACGCGCCGGCGGCGACGCCGTCGAGCGCCTGCGCGACGTCGATGTCGTCGAGCATCACGATCGGGTTCTTGCCGCCGAGTTCGAGCGAGAAGCGCGTCATGTTCTGCACGGCCGCCGCGCCGACCAGCTTGCCGGTCGCGGTCGAGCCCGTGAACGAGATCTTCGCGATCGACGGGTGGCGCGCGAGCGCGGCGCCGCACGTGCGGCCGCCCGTGACGACGTTGAACGCGCCGGGCGGCACGCCGGCTTCGCGCGCGAGTTCGGCGAGGCGCAGCGCGGTGAGCGGCGTTTCCGGCGACGGCTTCAGCACGATCGTGCAGCCGGCCGCGAGCGCGGGAATCAGCTTCCACACCGCGATCATCAGCGGGAAATTCCACGGCACGATCGCGGCGACCACGCCGACGGGTTCCTTGCGCGTATAGGCCGTATAGCGTGCGCCGGGCGGGAACGGGATCGACACGTCGAGTGTCTGGCCGGTGATCTTGGTCGCCCAGCCGGCCATGTAGCGCACGTATTCGACGCTCGCGCCGACCTCGATCGCGCGCGACACGTGGATCGACTTGCCCTGGTTCAGCGTTTCGAGCTGCGCGAGCGTTTCGGTGTCGCGTTCGATCAGGTCGGCGAGTTTCAGCAGGATGCGTTCGCGGTCGGCCGGGCGCAGCCCGCTCCACACGCGCGTGTCGAACGCGTGCTTCGCGCTGGCGACCGCGCGGTCGACGTCGTGCTCGTCGGCGTCCGCGACCGTGGCGAGCCGCTCGCCTGTCGCGGGGTCGTACACGTCGAGTCGAGCAGCCGCGTGCGCGGGCTGCATGTCACCGTCGATGAAGAGGCCGAAATCGCGCGCAACGAAGGTGCGCACGGTGTCGCTGACGGCGACGAAGTTCGTGTTGCTCATGGGCGTCTCGAGGATTGTCGTGGCTGGACCGCGTGCGCGTGGGCACGCGGGCGTCGGACCACTGTATCGAGCGAGGCGGGCGCGCAGTTAGCGCAAATTGGCAGGGCGTGGGGAGTTACAGGAACAACGCCCCGACCAGTTCGGTGCGGTTCGACACGCCGAGCTTGCGGTACATGCGCATCAGGTGCGTCTTGACGGTCGGTTGGCCCAGCGCGAGATCGCGCGCGATCTCCTTGTTCGAACGGCCGTCGCGCACGAGGCGCGCGATCTGTTCCTCGCGGTAGGTCAGCCGTTCCTCGCAACCGATCCGGTGAATCCCGCGCCGCGCGCGCAGCAGCGGGCTCAGCGCGGCTTCGGCGACAGGCTGCAGCCGGGCGAGCGCGTCGATCTCGCCGGGCGCGAACCGGCCCGCCGTGCTGTTCCCGGCCGCACCTCCGCCTGCTTCATCGGTGCCGAAGCGCAGCAACGAGAACGCGCCGACCGTGCGGCCCGCGTCGCGCAGCCAGATCTCGACGACATCGGCCACGTCGTGCCGCCGCAGGAAACGGGTCCAGTACGCGGACGCCTCGCGTCTTTCGTCAGGCAATTGGGACGCCAGCGTGACGACCGCGCATTCCCCTGCCGCGCAACGCGACGGATGCAGCGGATCGAGCATCCGGTAGCGCGCGACATAGGTGCGATGCATCGATTCCGACATCCCGAACAGCTCGAAATCGGCCGGTTCGCCGCTCTGGTCGAGCCGGTAGAACACGATCGCGGACGGGCTCGCGAACGCGTCGAACGCGTCCACGCACGCGCGCAGCGCGCGTTGCCAGTCGGCGGCGGGAACGGATGGGGTCGGCATGGTGGAGTCGGCTGGCGGGCGAACGCGTCGAAGTTCGGGCCAGCCTACCGGCGCCGAAAAGCGCCGGTGAGCACAAATCGGCAAATCGTCCCGGTTCAGCCGGTGTGGCCGGCCGGGTTGGCAGTTCGGCAGTTCGGCAGTTCGGCAGTTCGGCAGTTCGGCAGTTCGGCAGTTCGGCAGTTCGGCAGTTCGGCAGTTCGGCAGTTCGGCAGTTCGGCAGTTCGGCAGTTCGGCAGTTCGGCAGTTCGGCAGTTCGGCAGTTCGGCAGTTCGGCAGTTCGGCAGTTCGGCAGTTCGGCAGTTCGGCAGTTCGGCGGTTCGGCGGTTCGGCCCAGCCGACACGGGCGCGACGTTGCGCGCCCTCTGTCAGCGCGCGTTCGCGGCGAACGTGTCGCAGGCGCTCACCTCGCCCGCCTCCATCCCGCGCCGCAGCCAATACACGCGCTGGTCGCTGCTGCCGTGCGTAAAGCTTTCCGGCACGACATAACCCTGCCCTTGCTGCTGCAGCCGATCGTCGCCGATCGCGGCCGCCGCCTTCAGCCCCTGTTCGAAATCGCCGGGTTCCATCAGCCGCTGGTTCGCACGCTGCGCATTGTTCGCCCACACGCCGGCGAAGCAATCGGCCTGCAGTTCCATCCGCACCGACAGCGCGTTCGAGCGCGCCTGGCTCGAACGCCTGCGCGCGGCGTCGACCTTGTCGGAAATGCCGAGCAGGTTCTGCACGTGATGGCCGACTTCGTGCGCGATCACGTAAGCCTGCGCGAAATCGCCGCCCGCACCGAAGCGCTTGCGCAGTTCGTCGTAGAAGCCGAGATCGATATAGACCTTGCGGTCGGCCGGACAGTAGAACGGCCCCATCGCCGTCTGGCCCGTGCCGCATGCGGTCGGTGTCGAGTTCGTGAACATCACGAGCTTCGGCGGCTCGTACTGCGCATGCAGCTGCGTGTTGAACACGCCCGTCCACGTGCGCTCGATATTGCCGAGCACCTTGCGCGTAAACACCGAGCCCGGATCGTTCGCCGGCGCGCCCTGGCGTTGCGTCGGCGCAGGCTGCGCCTGCTGCTGGCGGCCCTGCAGCGCCGACGCGCCTTCGAGCACCACGCGCGGGTCGATCCCGAAGAAATACGACGCGGCCAGCGCGACCACGATCGTGCCGATGCCGATCGTCGCGCCGCGTCCGCCACCGAAACCGCCGGCGCCGCGGCGATCCTCGACGTTCATGCTTTCTCTTTCGTCGTCCAGCCTCATAACCGGCCCTCCCTGTTCTTGTCGATGGTCCGGCCGCGCCAGCGCGCAACCGGAAGACACGCCGTGGCGACACGATCCATCGGCAGACACGATGCCTGCGCATCGGGCGCATGCTCGCACCGATATCGCCGGCCCGCCGCTCCGCACGCACGCCGGAATCGGCCGGCCGATGCGCTGCGCATCGATGCACGCGCTCGCCCGCGCTATTTTGCCGGGCTTTCGTGACTTATCCCAAAAATGTGGAGGATAGAGCGATTCGGCGCCGGACATCGTCAGCTTTTGCAAAATGGGCCACGCCTGTTCCTGCCGGGCGGACGCCGTCCGCGTTCATCCTTTCGGCTGATACCGGCGTTTGCCGGCGCCGCATAAAGTGACCGGAAACGACACCCTTCCGGAGAACGACATGACGCACCCGCAACCCCGCACGATCGCGATCACCGGCGCGGGCACCGGCATCGGCGCCGCGTGCGCGCGCCGCTTCGCCAGTCGCGGCGACCGCGTCGTGCTGATCGGGCGGCGTCAGGCGCCGCTCGACGCGCTGGCCGCCGAAACGGGCGGCCTCGCGCTCGCCGGCGACGCCGCGCGCACCGCCGACTGGGCCGGCTTCCTGCCGCGGATCGCCGAACGCTTCGGCCGCGTCGACGCGCTCGTCGCATGCGCGGGCGGCCACGGCGTCGGCCGCGCGGACGAAACCGACGACGCGCAGTGGCGCGACGCGATGCACGCAAACCTCGACACCGCATTCGTCAGCGCGCGTGCGTGCGTGCCCGACCTGATTGCGCAGCGCGGCAGCATCGTGCTGGTCGCGTCGATCGCGGCGCTCGCGGCCGGGCCCGGCGTGTGCGGCTACACAGTCGGCAAGCACGCGCTGCTCGGGCTCGCGCGGTCGCTCGCGCGCGACTACGGCCCGCACGGCGTGCGGGCAAACGCCGTCTGTCCGGGCTGGGTCCGCACGCCGATGGCCGACGCTGAAATGGAACCGCTGATGGCCGCGCACGGCGACACGCTCGACGGTGCGTACGCACGCGTCAGCGCCGACGTGCCGCTGCGGCGCGCGGCCGATCCGGACGAAATCGCGGCCGTCTGCGCGTTCCTCGCGTCGCCGGATGCATCGTTCGTGACCGGTGCGACGCTCGTCGCGGACGGCGGTGCGATGGTCGTCGACGTGCCGACACTCGCGTTCGACAAGCTTTGATGCGCGGGAATACGCCGCCCGCGCGACGCGTCGCTGCGGGCGGTGTGCCGCACACGTCCTCCGGCACTCTGCCGCCCGTCCCGACGCCTGCAACGGCACGCTCACCGCACCGTCCGCTCGTTTCCCGCCCCGAAAATCCGCTACCATCGACCGATCCCGCCGCCTGCCCCGGCACCGCCTTACCGATCGAACGTCGATGAACATCCGGTTTCTTGAAACCTTCGTCTGGCTCGCGAAGCTGGAAAACTTCCGGCTGACCGCCGAAAAACTGCACACGACACAAGCCGCCGTGTCGAGCCGCATCGCGTCGCTCGAAGAGGCCTTCGACGTGCGCCTGTTCGACCGCAACACGCGCTCGGCCACGCTCACGCCCGCGGGCCGGCGCATGCTGGCCTATGCAGAGCGGATCGTGCGGCTCGACGGCGAAATGCGGCGTGACATCGACGCAGCGAGCGATGCCGGCCTGATCCGCATCGGCGTGATCGAATCGATCGTGCATAGCTGGTTCCCGGCGCTGATGGCGCAACTGCGCGAGCGCTATCCGCGGCTCGACGTCGAGATCACGAGCGACACGACGCTGCACCTGATCCGCCTGCTCAGCACCGACGGCGTCGACCTGATCCTGCAGACCGACCCGGTGCCGGGCCCCGACTTCACCAACCTGCCGCTGTGCGAATTCCCGGTGCGCTGGGCCGCAAGCCCGCGCCTCGGGCTCGGCGGCCAGCCGCTCGACGTCGCGCGCCTCGCGGAATTCCCGATCATCAGCTTCTCGCGCCACTCGGGGCCGCACGCGACGATCGAGCGGTTGTTCGCAGCGGTCGAGCGGCCGGCCAGCATCAACTGCATCACGTCGGTCGCCGCGATGATCCGCCTCGTCGCCGACGGCCTCGGCGTGGCCGCGCTGCCGCCCGCGATCATCGGGCGCGAGCTGCACGAAGGCGCGCTCGAACTGCTCGACGTCGAGCCCGAATTCCCCGCGCTGCCGCTCGTCGCGACGTACCGCAGCCAGGGCCTGCCGGTCGCCGCGCGCATCGCGGAACTGGCAAGCGAAGTCGCACGCGCGATGGCCGCCGCCGCGAGCGTCGCGAAGCCGGCCGCACCGGCCAGCCCCGAACCCGTCGACGCATCGCGCGCCCGTACTGTGGCCAAAACAAAGACACATACGAAGACAACAGCAAAGCGCACGACACCATCCGCGCCGCCCGCCGCCGCCCCGGCAAAACGCCGCCCGCGCCGCTCATAAGAAAACCTGTTCACCGCGAATTTGTTTTCTTGTTGGACGGGCGCGGCCCGTCTTCGGGAAACTGCGGTTCCTGACCTCTCCCCGTCACGAGGAACCCCGCGATGACCCGCCTTTCCCTTCCGCACGGCCAGCTTTGCGTCTGGACGGATATCGACCCCGCGCACGAAGCCGATTTCAACGCGTGGTACGACCGCGAGCACATGCAGGAACGTGTCGCGATTCCCGGCTTCACGCACGCACGGCGCTTTCGCGCGACCGACGGCGGCCCGCGTCAATACCTCGCGCTGTACGTGACGGACGCACTCGACGTGTTCCGTAGCGACGCATACCGGCGCGCGTTCACGCAACAGACCGCGTGGTCGCTCGCGAACTTCGAACGGATGACGGGCACGCAGCGGCGCGTCGGCGAACTGGCGATCGAAGCCGGCGACGGCGAAGGTGCGCATCTCGCGCTGTTCGTGCTGCCGCCGGAGCGCATCGACGTGCCGCCACTACGCGAGCGCTTCGACGCCGCACTGCAGGAACCCGGCATCCACGCCGCGCGGCTCTTCCGCACCGCGCCCGACCTGTCCGCGCCGATCGGCGCAGATGCAGCCGCCCGCCCGGCCGCCGATGCGCTCGTGCTGATCGAAGGCAGCGACGCGGCAGCGACGCGCCGCGTGGCCGCCGCGCTCGCCGGGCACGACGACGTGCGCACCTTCGACCTGCTGTGGCGCGCCGCCGCGCCGCTGCCGGTTGCGCGCCGCGCCACCGATGCGGAACCGGCCGCCGCCGCACTGCCTGCCTGAACGCCGACGCCGGCCGCGCTGCTTCCGCACGCGGCCGACGCGTCGGCCCCGCGCCTGATCCCGTTCTCCGTCACGACATGCCCGATACCATGAGCACTCTCGCCCAGCCCGCCGTCCACGCGCCCCGCCGCGTCCGCAACAGCCGACTCGCGACCGCGAGCATGATCGGCACGTCGCTCGAGTGGTACGACTTCACGATCTACAACACGCTCGCCGCGCTCGTCTTCAACCACCTGTTCTTCCCGTCGGTCGATCCGCTGGCCGGCACGATCCTCGCGTTCTCGACCTATGCGGTCGGCTACGTGTCGCGCCCGCTCGGCGGTTTCGTGTTCGGCAATCTCGGCGACCGCATCGGCCGCCGCGCGGTGCTGATGCTCACGCTCGTGCTGATGGGCGTGACGACCGCGCTGATGGGTGCGCTGCCGACCTATGCGCAGGCCGGCATCCTCAGCCCGATCCTGCTCGTCGCGCTGCGCTTCGTGCAGGGCGTCGCGCTCGGCGGCGAATGGGCCGGCGCGGTGCTGCTGTCGGTCGAGCATGGCGACCAGAACCGGCGCGGGCTGTCCGCGTCGTGGACGCAGATGGGCCCGTCGTTCGGCACGCTGCTCGGCACCGGCTGCATCGCGCTCGTGACGCTGTCGACCACGTCCGCGAACTTCCTGTCGTGGGGCTGGCGCGTGCCGTTCGCGGCCAGCGCGCTGCTCGTCGTGTTCGGCTTCTGGCTGCGGCGCGGCGTCGACGAAACGCCGCAGTTCGAGCAGCTCGCCGAATCGCACGCGACCGCCGAGGTGCCCGTCGCCGACGTGCTGAAGGTCCACTGGCGGCGCCTGCTGATCGCGGGCGGCGCGCGGATCGGCTCGGACGTGCTGTATGCGCTGATCGTCGTGTTCACGCTGACCTACGTGACGACCGTGCTGCACCTGTCGCGCCCCGTCGCGCTGACGGCCGTGATGGTCGGCACGGCCTGCAACGCGCTCGCGGTGCCGTTCTTCGGCGCGCTGTCGGACCGCTTCGGCCGCCGCCCCGTGTATCTCGCCGGCGCGATCGCCGGCATCGTGTGGGCGTTCGCGTTCTTCGTGCTGCTCGATTCGGCACGCCCCGGCGCGATCGTCGCGGCCGTCGCGATCGGTCTCGTGATCCATGCGGTGATGTATGGCCCGCAGGGCGCGTTCGTGACCGAACAGTTCCCGACGCGCGTGCGCTATGCGGGTTCGTCGCTGGCCTACACGCTCGCCGGCATCGTCGGCGGCGGCTTCGCGCCGCTCGTGATCGCCACGCTGTTCCGGCAAACGGGTACGACCACCGCCGTGTCGCTGTACGTCACCGCAGCGCTCGTCGTCACGTCGATCGCACTCGTCGCCGCGCGCGAGACCGCGCACCGGCCGCTCGCGGATTGAGCGTCGCCGCAGCCGATTCATTCCTTCGCACTTCAAACGGATATCCGCATGCAAGCCCTGTCGTTCAACGTGATTTCCCTGCAACGCGCGCCGGCCGCCGTCGACGTCGAGATCGAGCGCGTCGTGATTGCCGGCTGGGCCGGCCGCGATCCGGCAGCGATCCGCGCGCACATCGACGAACTCGCGGCGCTCGGCGTCGCGCCGCCGTCGACCACGCCATGCTTCTATCGCGTGTCGTCCGCACTGCTGACGCAGGCGCCGTCGATCGGCGTACTCGGCGCACGCTCGGGCGGCGAGATCGAATGCGTACTGGTCGACAGCCCGGCCGGCACGCTGGTCACGGTCGGCTCCGATCATACGGATCGCGAAGTCGAGGCGTACGGCGTCGCGGTGTCGAAGCAGGTGTGCGCGAAACCGCTCGGGTGCGATGCGTGGCTTCATGCGGAAGTCGCCGATCACTGGGATGCGATCGAGATGCGCTCGTGGTTGATCGCGCGTGGCGGCGAACGGGTTGCGTACCAGCACGGTGCGGTCAGCGGCCTGCTCGCGCCTGCCGCGCTGTGGCAACGCTTCGACGACCGTCGCACGATGCCCGCGCGCTGCGCGATGTATGGCGGCACCGTCGCCGTGCACGGCGCGATCGCGGCAATGGGCGACGGCGACGCATTCGAGATGGAACTGCACGACCCGGTGCTCGGGCGCAGCATTCGGCACCGGTATGCGGTCGAGGTGTTGCCGGTCGTAGCGTAACGGACAGCGGGAAACCGCACGGGACGCGGGCGCGGCGGCTTTCAGTCGTCGCGCCTGTTCCTACCTGTACGACTCAAAGCAGTGGTAGTCCGGGAAGTTGAACTGCGAGTTGACGCAGGACAGCACATCTGCCAGGTTGGTACATCCACTCAATGTGAACATGATTGCTCCCGCAACCGACATTTTCCATCCGAAATACCACATCGCCCCCCCGTTTTCGCATTTTCGGTGTTGACCGACATGATGCGCATCGGACGCGCGCGGGTATGTGGAGAATTGTTGTCCCGGCGTTCTTCAATTCGCGATGACGCTTTCCCGTGCCCGGGCGTAGCCGTGGCACGGGCCCTGGCTCACTTGAGACACCCCAGCCCCGCCAGCGTCGCCTCCACTGCCGTATCGAGCGGCGTCAACGGCTCGCGGCCGAGCACCGCCGTCACCCGTGCGTTGTCCATCCGGAGCGGCTCGCGCCACAGGTAGCGCATCTCCAGCATCTCGCGCAGCGTCGTGACGAACGGCGCCGCGGCCCACACGAGCCACCACGGAAAGCGCCGCACCGCCGGTCGCATCCCGTGCCGCTGCGCGACGCGACAGATGGCCTCGGCCATCTGCGTGCCGTCCGCATCCCAATGCCCGCCGAGATGAAAGCGCGCAAACGGCTCCAGCGTGTCGCGCCGCTCGATCAGCTCGACCATCGTGCGCGCGACGTCCGGCAGATACGCCCACTGATGGCCAACGCCCGGCCGCCCCGGCACGCTGATGGTCGACACGGGCCGCCCGGCCTTGATCAGCCCCTGCGCAAACCAGTTGTTGCCGGCACGCACTCCGAAGAAATCGCCCGCGCGCACGATGATTGTCCGAACGCCCTGCGCGGTCGCTTCCTGCAGCCGCCGCTCCAGTTCGACACGGATCGCGCCCTTGCGGGTCGTCGGATGCTGCGGCGCGTCTTCGCGCAGCACCGGAAACGCGTCGGCGCCGTAGTTGTAGACCGTGCCGGGCAGCACGACGGTCGCCTGCGCCACCGTCGCGGCCGCGATCGTGTTGTCGATCATCGGCAGCACCTGCGTCGGCCAGTTCCGGTAGCCGGGCGGGTTCACTGCGTGCACGATCACGCTGCAGCCACGCGCGGCCCGCACCACCGCCTCGCGATCCAGCGCATCGCCGCGTATCCACGTCATCCCGTCACGCTCCACGACATCGGCATCGAGCCCGCGCTTGAGCGCGCGCACCTGCCAGCCGGCATCGCGCAACTGCCGCGCGACTTCCCCGCCAATCCCGCCGCTCGCGCCGAGCACGAGTGCCTGTCGTTGCGTCCCGCCTGCGTTCGTCGTCATAACCGCTCTCCTTGAATGAACCGTCGTGAGATGCATTCTGGCGTGCCAACGGCTAACAAGGAATTGCCTAACCCAGCAGATCAGCTATACATTTATGCATGACCACCGATCTGAACTGGGAACGCTACCGCACCTTCCTCGCGGTGCTGACGGAAGGCTCGTTGTCCGGCGCGGCGCGCGCGCTCGGCATCACGCAGCCGACGGCCGGCCGCCACGTTGCAGCGCTCGAAGCCGCCTTCGGCCAGACGCTGTTCACGCGCTCGCCGTCGGGCCTGCTGCCGACCGAGGCGGCACTCGCGCTGCGCGGCCATGCGGAGGCGCTGCGCAGCGCGGCGGCCGCGTTCGAGCGCGCGGCCGCGAGCCACGGCGCCGGCGTGCGCGGCACCGTGCGGATTTCGGCCAGCGACGTGATCGCCGTCGAGGTGCTGCCGCCCATGCTCGCGCAATTGCGGCGCGACCATCCGGGGCTCGTCATCGAACTGGTGCCGACCGACCGCATCCAGGACGTGCTGAACCGCGAAGCCGACATCGCGGTGCGAATGGCGCCGCCTGCGCAGGACGCGCTCGTCGCGCGGCGCGTCGGCGCGATCGAAGTCGGGATGTATGCACGCGACGACTACGTGGCGCGCAACGGTACGCCCGCGACGGTCGACGAACTCGCGCATCACGCGCTGATCGGCTTCGATACCGTCACGCCGTTCATCCGCTCGGCGGGGCGCGGAATGCCGCTGTGGAATCGCGATGCGTTCGCGCTGCGCACCGACAGCAACCTCGCGCAACTCGCGATGATCCGCGCGGGCTACGGCATCGGCTTCTGCCAGACGGGGCTCGCGCAACGCGACGCGCGGCTCGTGCGCGTGCTGCCGGACGGGCCCGCGATGAAGCTGGAAACCTGGATCGTGATGCACGAGGACCTGCGGACGAGCCCGCGCTGCCGGGCCGTGTTCGATGCGCTGGCGGACGGGCTGCGTGCGTATGCCGACGGAGAAGCCGCCGAGTAGAAGGCACGCAGCGGCATGCGCGAATCGCCCGGACGGGACTACTCGTAGATTTTCCCGGCGAACAGGATGTCCGCCATGCGCCGCCACGGATTGTCGGGCACGTCGTAGAAGCGCAGCCCTTCCTCCGACGCTTCGGCCCACTCGACCATTGCCTCCAGGTACTCGCCGATCGAGCGGTTTTCCCAGCCGAGTGCGGCGCGCGCGTAAGGCGACGGCGGCAGGTCGGCCTCGAGCTGCCGCTCCGTGTTCCAGTCATGGCCGAGCACGCGCAGGAAATGGATCAGCGAGCGCTCGTCGACCACCCGCTCCAGCGCGTCCTGCAGCCTGTCGGCCATCTGGCGTTTCAGTTCGTCGTTCATGCGTAGGCCCCCTACTGCTGCTCTCGAATGCGCGCCGCTGCGTGTCGCGCGGCGCGTTTTTACATCAGCAATTGCCGCGACAGCACCTCGCGCGCCTGCGTGACGGTCTCGCGTTCGCCCGGCATCGGCGGCGTCAGCGAAAACACCGCGTCGGGCAGCGGCGGCAGACGGTATTTCGCGCCGAGCCGCATCATGCCGTCGCCGACCGCCGACGCGCAGAGACAGCCGACACCGAGCCCCGCCGCGAGCATCGACTGCAGCCCCGCGACGCCCGACGCGCTGTGCACGAGCACGTACGGCGTGTGCTGTTCGTCGAGCGAGCGCACCGCGATCTGATGCATCATGCAGTCGTCCGGCAGCAGCACGAGCGGCAACGGCTCGGGCAACTGCTCGGCGAGCGCCGGCGATGCGACCCACGACAGCGGCTCGCGCCGCAACACCCAGCGCGTATCGGCCGACGCCGGCCGGAACGGCCCGCTCGACAGATGCATCACGACGCCGAGATCGATCTGCCCCCTCGCGTGCGCCGCCTCGATGTCCGCGCTCTTCATCGCGCTCACGTGCAGACTCAGTTGCGGGTAGCACTCCCGCAACCGCGCCAGCATGCCCGCGACTTCGTTCGTCCGGTAGTAGTCGGTGATCGCGACACGCAGCTCACCCTTGATCGCCTGCCCGCGCAGCTCGTCGAACGCGGCCTCGTTCAGCGCGACGATGCGCCGTGCGTGCTGCAGCAACCGCGTGCCGGCCGGCGTCGGCTCGACGCCGCGCTTGCTGCGCACGAACAGCGGCACGCCGGCACGCACTTCGAGCTTGCGCACCTGCTCGCTGACCGTCGACTGCGACAGGTGCAGCAGCGGCGCGGCGGCCGTCAGGCTGCCGGCATCCGCGACCGCCGCAAAAGTGCGTAACTGGTCCAGGTCGAAACCGCGCATCGCCATCCTCCATCCATCGAATAATCCGATGGATGCTACCACTCTTTCCCGCTTTTCCGATTCATCTACCGCACCCAGAATACGGGGTCAATGGCCGGCCTGCACCGCTCGCGCATACGGCCCTCATTCTCTTCGGACCCTTCGTTCATGACGAACCCCACCCTTGCCCCCTGCGCGCCGGCCGGCGCGGCTGCCGCGGCGACGCCGCGCAGCCATCACGGCTGGGCGCTCGTGGTCCTGCTGGTCGGCGCCATTCTGCCGCCGCTCGACTACTTCATCGTGAATCTCGCGCTGCCGGCCATCCGCGACGGCATCGGTGCGCGCCCGGCCGAACTCCAGCTCGTCGTGTCGGCCTATGCATGCGCGAGCGCGGTCGTGCAGATCACGGGCGGCCGCCTCGGCGACCTGTACGGCCGCAAGCGCATGTTCATGCTGGGCATGGCCGGCTTCGTGCTCGCGTCGACGCTGTGCGGGCTCGCCGGCAGCGGTGCGGTGCTCGTCGGCGGCCGCGTGCTGCAGGGCCTGTTCGCGGCGATCCTCGCGCCGCAGGTGCTCGCGACGATCCGCAGCGTGTTCAGCCCGCAGGAACAGGTGCGCGTGATGGGCTTCTACGGGTTCGCGTTCGGCCTCGCGGCCGTGATCGGCCAGCTCGGCGGCGGCGCACTGATCAGCCTGCATCCGTTCGGGCTCGGCTGGCGCGCGATCTTCCTGGTCAATCTGCCGATCGGCATCCTCGCGCTGGTCGGAAGCTGGCGCTTCATCCCGGAAAACCGGCCGCCGCGCGGCCAGCGCATCGACGTGCCGGGCACCGTGCTGATGTCGCTGTTCCTGCTGATGCTCGTGTATCCACTCACGCAGGGCCGCGAGGCCGGCTGGCCGCTGTGGATGATCGCGTGCGTCGTCGGCGCGCTGCCGATGCTCGGCGCGCTGCTGGTGGTCGAAGCGCGCAGGCTCGCCCGCGGCCGCGATCCGCTGCTCGACGTGCGCCTGTTCCGCAACCCGGTCGTCGCGCTCGGGCTCTTGCTCGCGTTCCTGTTCTACACGCTGAGCGCGTTCTTCCTGAGCTACGGGATCTATCTGCAGGGCTGCCTGAACTGGTCGCCGCTCGCGTCCGGGTTCGCGATCCTGCCGCTCGGGCTCGGCTTTCTCGCTAGCCCGCTGCTGATGCCGCGCCTCGTCGGCCGGTTCGGCGGTCATCGCGTGCTGACGCTCGGCTTCGTCATGCTCGCGGCCGGCGTCGCGACCGCCGCCGCGCTCGCCCGCGAAGGCGCGCCCGGGCCCGGCTTCTACGCAGGCATCGCGGCGATCGGCATCGGGCAAGGGCTCGTGCTGCCGTCGGTCGTGCGGATCGTGCTCGCGGAAGTCGACGCGGCCCGCGCGGGCGTCGCGTCAGGCATGGTCAGCGCGATGCTGCAGATCGGCGCGGCCGTCGGCGCCGCGACGATCGGCGGCGTGTTCTTCGCGCGGCTCGGCATGCATCCGGCCGCGGTGGACTACGTGCAGGGGTTCCGGACGTCGATGTTCACGCTGACGGTCGTATTGCTTGCGTGCATCGCGCTATCGACGGCACTCGGGCCGCTGCATCGGCGGCTGCATGCGGGCGCGTGACGCGGGACGGCGATCGCACCGCAGGCAGGACCCGAAGCGGGAACGGCGAATGCGCGGCCGCTCGCCGGCATCCGGCTCACCGGTGTTGTTTGCGTTGCGCGTGCCGCGCTTCCCACTCGGCCAGTTCGATGCGATAGCGCGCGAGCGCGTCGTCATACAGATCGAAAACGCACGGTGAGCAGCCGCTGTTGCAGCAGTCTTCCAGTTCAGGCTGTTCGGGCGGGGTCGGACGGGGATCGTCGGCGGACGGATCGGTGGGGGCAGGCGTGGGCACGGCGAAGATCGAATGACGAGGAACGTCCACCAGTATAAGTGGATGCCGCCCGGCCTGCCCGGCAGCGTCACATCCGTCCGCAGGTGCGCGATGTGATCTCGCTGGTCCACTACGCGACCGACATCGATGCGTTCATGCAGGCCGGCGATATCCGCAAGGCCTGCTTCGCCGAGCCCTATCCCGTGACGACGACCGTTCAGGTCGAGCGTCTCTACCATCCGGATCCGCTGATCGAGATCACGGCCGTCGCCGAAATTCCGCTGGCGCGGTTTCGCCGACCTTCGCCTCAAGCGTGAATCGCGGCCGTTCCGCGCGGCGTTGCGCGCCGGCCGGGGCACCCCCGGCCAGCAGCGCACGCGATCCCGCGCACTTACTTCGCCGGCACGCCCGGCTTCACGGCATCCGTGCCCGACTTGTCGGCCAGCGGCTGCCACGCGGCGCCGAGCGCATACCAGTCGATGCGGCGCGTGAGCGTCATGATGCCGGCGAGGATCGCGAACAGCAGCAGCGAACCGAGCATCAGCGCGTTGTCCTCCGACAGCAGCAGCCCGTAGAGCGCCGCGTACAGCATCGCGAGCAGCGCCGCGAACGTCGCACCGCGCTTCACGCTGTGCAGTACGAACGACAGGTAGAAGCCGAGCAGCCCGATGCAAGCGCCGCTCGCCGCGAGATACGCATAACCGAACGCGATGTGCTCGGACAGGCTCAGCAGCAGCAGGAAGAACAGCGCGAGCGACAGGCCGACCAGCAGGTACTGGATCGGGTGAATGCGCAGCCGCTTCACGAGTTCGTACATGAAGAAGCTCGCGAACGTGAGCATCACGAACAGCGCGCCGTACTTCGTCGCGCGTTCGGCCTGCAGATAGACGTTCACGGGTTCGATCACCGACACCGACGCCATCTCGATCGCGCCTTCCCCGTTGCCGGTCGCGACCTGCTCGCGTGCCTTCGTGTTGAACGACGTCACGTGCCAGTTGCTGGCGAAACCCTGCGCATCGATCGTTCGCTCGCCCGGCAGGAACGCGCCGCCGAAGCTCGGATGCGGCCACGTCGAAGTCAGCGAGAAATCGTTCTGGTCGGCCACCGGTGCGAACGCGACGGATTCCGCGCCCGCCAGCGGCAGGTCGACGCTGAACGGCACGACGGCCCCGGCGTTTGCGTCCGCCAGCGCCGCGAGGTCGATATTCGCGTGCACGCCCTGGCGCAGGCTGTCCAGCCGCGTGCCCTGCTCCACGTCGAACCGCTTGCCGCCGACGCGCAGGTCGGGCTGCGCCTTCAGCCCGCGAATGTCGCCGATGCCGATCGCGACATACGCGCTGTCGACCGCGAAGCTCACATGGCCGTCGGCCTGCGGCAGCTTCTTCAGGTCCGGCAGCGCCAGCGTGCCCGTCAGCCGGCTGTCCAGCCCGTACACGAGCGCCTTGTGGATACCGCGATAGCGCACCTCGACCTTGAGCGTGCCGTCGACATTCAGCGTCTTCGGAAACACGAGCAGGCGCTTCGCCTCGCTTTTCAGGCTCGTTTTCGCCGCGCCGCCGGCCTTCGTATCGTCGCGCACGCGCGTGACTTCCGTGTAATGCACGACGAGCACCGGCCCCGTCACCGTCTGCGGCCCCGCGTAGCTCGCCCAGATGCTCTGCAATGCGCTCTGGCGATACTCGGCGCGTTCCTGCACGATGCTTTGGACCATGTGCAGCGGGATCAGGATCGACAGCGCGAGAAACGCGGTGATCACGGACTTGAACAACAGGACTCGATTCATTGCCGACGGGTACCGGAGTGGAAGATACGGTCAGCATGAGCGGGCCCGGTGAAGGGCGATTGAAGCCGGTGTGAAGCGAATGTGTGGCGAACGTGAAGCGCGTTCAGCCAGCCGACGGCAGCGTGAGCGTCGCGCACGCGCCGCCTTCGTCGCGGTTCGCGAGCGCGACCTGGCCGCGGTGCAGCATCGCGACTTCGCGGACGAAACACAGCCCGAGGCCCGTGCTGCGATCCTGCCCGTCGGGGCGCGGCAGCGAATAGAAGCGTTCGAACACGCGCGACAGCGCGTAGTCGGGCACGCCGGGGCCGTCGTCGGCGACACGCACGACCGCGACGTGCGCCCTGCCCGCCGGCTGCCGTTCGAGCGCGATCCGGATCGTGCTGCCCTGCGGCGCGAAATCCAGCGCGTTGTCGAGCAGGTTGCCGAGCGCCTGGCGCAGCAGGAACGGATCGCCTTCGACGATGGCCGGAGCGGCCGCGTCGTTCGCGTCGTTCGCGTCGATCCGCAGGCTCACGCCGCGCTGGCGCGCACGCGGCTCGATATCCTCGACAAGCTGTTCGAGCACCGGCAGCAGCGCGACCGGTTCGCGCACCGACAGGCGCTGCTTCTGCTCGACTTCGGCCAGCGCGAGCAGCTTGCGGATCATCTGTTCGAGGCGGCCGGCCTGGCGGCGGATATTCTCGGTAAAGCGCCGGCGGTTCGCGACCGGCATCTCTTCCTGCAGCAGTTCCGCGGCGCCGCTGATCGCGGCCAGCGGGCTTTTCATCTCGTGCGTGAGCGTGTGGATGTAGGTTTCGACGTACTGCCGGTCCTCGAGGCGCTGGTGCATGCTTTCCACCGCGCGCCCGAGCTCGGCCAGCTCGTTCGCGCCCTGCAGCGGCATCGCCGCGCGCTCGCCGGCCGCGATCGCTCGCGCATAACGTTGCAGGCGCCGCAGCCCGAGCACCAGCCACCACGTACAGGCGGCGCCGATCAGGATCGCGCCGCCCATCAGCAACGCGCCGTACAGCATGATCTTGCGCTGGCTGCGCGCGATGAACGGCGCAACCGTCTGGTTCGGCTTCGCGATCGTCAGCACGCCGATGATCTCGTTCCCGCGCCGGATCGGGGCAGCGACGTGCATCACGGTGCTGCTCTCGTCGTTCGGGTCGGCGCGCGTGCTGCGTGCGCCGTATTCGCCGCGCAGCGTCCGGTACACGTCGTTCCAGCGCGAATAGTCCTGCCCGACCGCGCCGCCGGCCGAGTCGTAGCGCACGATGCCGTGCGCGTCGGTGATGTAGATGCGGTAGCTGATCGTGTTCTTGTGCATGCCCCACACGTTCGCGCTGACCGGGCTCTCGTGCAGTTTTTCGAGCTGCCGCGCGAAGGCGCCGTCGGCGATATGCCCGTTCGCCATGTCGTCGGCGGCCAGCGTCGCCAGCACCTGCGCGGTGTCGACGAGCGTGTCCTCCATCGCCTCGCGCACGCCGGGTTTCACTTCCTGCACGAACACGCGCAGCGTGATCAGCGCGGCGAGACCGACGATCAGGAAAAAACCGAAGAAGATGCGCAGGCCGATATGCATGGCGGTGCCGGTCGTTACGGTTGCAGCGAATAACCCATTCCGCGATGCGTGCGGATCGGGTCGCGCTCGGGATCGATCGCACGCAGTTTCGCGCGCAGCGTCTTGATGTGCGTGTCGACCGTGCGGTCGGCCGAATCGAGCGCCTCGTGCCACACGAGATCCATCAGTTGCTCGCGCGAATAGATGCGCCCCGGATGCCGGACAAGCAGCGCCAGCAGGCCGAATTCGTAGCGCGTGAGGTCCAGCGCGTGGCCGAGCCACGACACGCGCGCGCCGTCGGTGTCGAGCACGAAGCCCGGCGCGGTGGTCGCGGCCTGCGCCTCTGCCGGCGCGGACGCGGGTGTCGGTTGCGGCGTGGCCGTCCGGTAGAAGCGCCGCAGGATCACGCGCACCCGCGCGGCCAGCTCGCGCGGCGAAAACGGCTTGACCACGTAGTCGTCGGCGCCGATTTCGAGCCCGACGATCCGGTCGATTTCGTCGTGCCGCGCGGTCAGGAAGATCACCGGCACGTCGGTGAACGTGCGCAGCCGCCGGCACACTTCGAAGCCGCTGAGGTCCGGCAGGCCGACGTCGAGCACGACCAGGTCGACGCGCGCGTCGCGCAGATGGTCGAGCGCCGCCTGCCCGAGCGTGCAGTGGACGGTCTGCATGCCGTCCGTGCCGAGGGCATAGACGATCGTGTCCGCGATCGCCATTTCATCTTCGACGATCAGGATATTGGGCTGATTCATGGTCTCAGGCTGGGCTCGCGCGTTTCCGGTGCGACATTGTACGCACGGCCGGCCGCGGCGCGAGCCGCGATGCGGCGAGCCCCGCCCGGGCGCGCTACGCCACGCGGCCGTTCACCGGAATCGATGCGCCGGTGATCGCCTGCGCGTCGGCCGACAGCAGGAAACCGATCGTCGCCGCGATCTGTTCCGGCCGGACCCAGCGCGTGAAATCCGCGTCGGGCATGTCCGCGCGGTTCGGCGGCGTATCGATGATGCTCGGCAGGATCGCGTTCACCGTCACGCCTCGGTCGAGCAGTTCGGCCGCCAGCGCCTCGGTGAGCCGAGCGACGCCGGCCTTCGCGGCCGCATAAGCGCCCATGCCCGCGCCGGCCTTGAACGCCGCGCCCGCGCCGATGTTGACGACACGGCCGGCCGGGCTCGCGAGCAGGTAAGGCAGCGCGGCCTTCGACGCGTTCAGCGCGGTCTTCACGTTCAGTTCGTACATGCGGTCCCACGTGGCAGCGTCGCCATCGGCGATCGTCTGCCATACGAATGCACCGGCGATGTTCAGCAGCGCGTCGACCCGGCCGAATTCGCGGTGCACCGATTCGAGCGCGCGTGCGGCGGCCTGCGGGTCGACGAGGTCGATGCCGCCGATGCGCAGCGCGTCGGCCGGCACGCCGGGCAGCGTCTGCGCAGCCGGCGCCGCGCCGCGGCCGATCAGCGCGACGCGTGCGCCGCGCTCGCCCAGCCACGCGGCCGTCGCGACGCCCAGATGACCGAATCCGCCGGTGATCGCGACTGCCTTGCCTTTCAGGTCGTGTTCCATCGATGTGCTCTCCTGGATCGAAGATGGGTGGTTTATGCGTGATGCATGGGGCATGCCGGCCGCGGCACGGGCGTGCGCGGCCGGCGTTTCGACAGCGTAGCGCCGTTCACGCCTGCGTGCGCGTGGCGCCGAGGCTGCGGCGGCGCAGTTCCTCCGTCGTTTCGCCCTGGTTGCCCGGACGCCAGCCCGGCGGCAGCATCACGAAACGGATCGCGGTCCACACGTCGCGGGCCGTCGCGACGTCGCGGGCGAGGCTCGCCCAGTGCTCGAGCTCGACGACGAACGGATTGCGCGAGCGGGTCGGCGTGACGAGGCCGTAGCGGCACGGCTCGTCGGCGCGCTCGGCGACGTAGGTGCCGAACAGCCGGTCGAACACGATCAGCACGCCGCCGTAGTTCGCATCGAGGTAGTCGAGATTCGACGCATGGTGCACGCGATGCGCGGACGGCGTGTTGAACACGTATTCGAGCCAGCCGAGCTTCGGCATCCACGTGTTGTGCAGCCAGAACTGGTACATCAGGTTGAACGACAGGATCGCGAGCACGGCTTCCGGACGCACGCCGAGCCACACGAGCGGCGTGAAGAACATCGCGGCGCCGGCGATCTTGCCGGTCCAGCCGAGACGGAATGCAGACGACAGCGTCAACTGGTTCGGCGAATGGTGCACCGCGTGGGTCGACCAGAAGAAGCGCACGCGGTGCGACGCGCGGTGATACCAGTAGTAGCAGAACTCCTGGCCGATGAACACGAGCAGCGCGAGCGCGACGCTGTGGAGCGGGATCGTGAAGAGCCGGTGCGCCCATGCGAAATCGAACACCGGCGTGGCGAGCGACAGCGGCACCAGCGCGAGCAGCTTGCGGCCCGCGAGATCGGCGAGCGACAGCCAGACCTCGTTCCAGTCGAACGGTTCGGGCTGGCGGCTGCGGCGCCAGGTGAGCACGGCCGCCTCGACGAGCGAAACGGCGACGATGAAGAGTGTGACGAAGTACGCGAGCTTTCCGGTGGTCGTGAGCATGATGGGTCTTTCCTTCGGTTGAGTCGGACGCGTCATGTGCGGCATGTGCTGCCGTCGCGTCGAATGGAACGCACTGTAGTGGGCGCGGAATGGAAAGACCACGCATCAAATGTGTCGCCGTATGTCGCGGTGAAATGCGTTCGGGCGACGGGTGGCGGTTGCGGGCGCTTGTGGATTGGAGGTTCGACGGTTGATGGCCCGGCGTGAACAAGTCGGGCGCGAAATGTGTCGCCGTATGTCGTGGCGAAATGCGCTCGGGCGGCGGTCACGGGCGCTTGTGGATTGGAGGTTCGACGGTTGATGACCCGGCGTGAACATGTCGGGCGCGAAATGTGTCGCCGTATGTCGTGGCGGGGCCGATCGACAGTGCGCGACACATGAACACGGAGGCTTCCGATCGCGAGGCCATTCATCGGGCGGTATATGGCTACGGCTGCACGTTGAGGTGGCGCGGGCTCCGGTTGTACGTGCCGCATCGTCGGCGTTCGATATGCGCCGCACATCCGTGAATTGGCCGGCAAATATGTCGCCGCATGTCAACGCAACACCTGTTTGGACTGCGCACGACACGCGTTGACCGATGCGGCCGCCTGCCACCCGCACGCAGCCGCATCGCCGTCAGCCGTGCCTGACATGGCTCGCCGGCGATCGACGCTTCCGATTCAGGCATTCGTCGTACCGAAAAAAGGCACGTCACATGTAACACCGCGACATCTTTTATGACGCGACTGGCGCGCGTCGCCGTCCTAAAGTTCGTCCCGTCGCCACGCCACTGCGTGCACCGAAACGAATCGCAAGGACACCCGATGAAATCCCGCTTCCTCTTCTCCGCCGCCGCACTCGTCACGCTCGCCAGCGCGCCGGCCTTCGCCGGCTGGACCGGCCACGGCACCGCCTACACGCCGCACGGCGCCTACAGCGGCGCACACGCCGGCTCATGCGGCGGCGGCAGTTGCTCGCATGCGGGCGGCGTGATCGGCCCGGGCGGCGGCATCGCGACCAATACCGGCACCGTGACGCGCACCGCGCCGGGCCAGTTCTCGAACAGCGGCACCGCCGTCGGCCCCAACGGGCGCTCGGTCGAACACAGCGGCGACACGAGCTGCGCGGATGGCACCTGCTCGCATGCCGGTTCGCTGACGGGTTCGGACGGCCGCAGCGCATCGACGTCGGGCAGCGTGACGCGCAACGGCCCGGGCCAGTACTCGTCGAGCGGCACGATCACGGGATCGGGCGGCAACACGGCCAGCCACACGGCGTCGACGAATTGCGCGGGCGCGACCTGCTCGCGCTCGGGCACCGTGACGGGCACGGACGGCGGGAGCGTGACGCATGCCGGCAGCGCGACGCGCGTGGCGCCGGGCATCGTGACGACGTCGGGCGGCTCGACGATCGTGCACGGCGGCACGGTATCGACCGGCGGCACGGCGGTGATTCACGGCAGTACGGCGGCAGGCGGCACGATTGTCGTGGCCGGGGGGACGGTTCCGGTTCCGGTTCCGCTGCCGGTGCCAGTGCCGGTGCCCGTCGCGCCGCCCCCGCCGGCCGCGATGGTCGTGACGGCTCCCCCGCCGACCGCCGCCACGGTCGCGGTCGCAGCGCCTGCGCCGCCACCGGCCACAGTCGTCGTCGCACCGCCGCCGCCCGCACCGGCCGCCGTCGTCGTCACCCCTGCGCCCCCCAAAGCCGTCGTCGTCACGCCGCCGCCGAAAGTCGTGCATGTTGCGCCGCCGAAGGCCGTCGTGATCGCCCCCGCGCCGCGCATCGTCTATGTCGCACCGCCGCCGCCGAAGGTCCTGTACCTCGCGCCGCCGCTGCCGCGGTCGGTGTACGTCGCACCGCGTGCCGTGTATGTCGCTCATCCGCCGCGCGCCGTCGTCTGGGTGCCCGGCCACTGGGCCGGCCGCGTCTGGGTGCCCGCGCACTGGGCGTAACCCGGTATCGGCCCGAATCCATTCATCGCCCCGTTTCGTTTTCCATCCGTTTCAGTTTCATCAACCACCCGGCCGGCGCAGACCGTCGGCCACGCAAGGAGAAACCCAATGAAGTCCATCAAGAAGATGATTGCCGTCGTCGTTTTGTGTATCGTCTCAGCAGCAGCGTCGGCCCAGCAGGTGCCGCCGGGCGCGGCGAACGGCGGTGCACGCGTCGAACATGCGCTCATGCAGTTGCAGACCCGCTTCGCCACCGCGAACACGACGCACGACGGCAAGCTCACCCGCGAGCAGGCCGCCGCGGGCATGCCGATGGTTGCGCAGCATTTCGACGAGATCGACGCGCAGCACAACGGCTACGTCACGCTCGCGCAGGTCGCCAGTTTCATGCGCCAGCGCATGGCGGCCCGCTGACCCCGGACGCAAGTCCGGCCGCGCGGAACGCACCGGGAGGCAACCGATGGAACAGTCCTGCAGGATCGTCGTGCTCGACGACGAAGCCGAGTTGCGCAACATGCTGCAGCGCTTCCTGACCGGCCACGGCTTCCAGGTCCGCGCGGTCGCCGACGGCAAGCGGCTCGACCGCCTGCTGCAGCGCGAACCGTACGACCTGCTGGTGCTCGACCTGATGATGGAGCCCGAAGACGGCCTGAGCGTGTGCCGGCGCCTGCGCGCGGAAGGCCAGACGCTGCCGATCCTGATGCTCACCGCGAAAGGCGATGCGGCGGACAAGGTCGTCGGCCTCGAGACCGGCGCCGACGACTACCTGGCGAAGCCGTTTCTCCCCGACGAACTCGTGGCCCGCGTCCGCGCGCTGCTGCGGCGGCAGAAGATGGCGGCCGGCGAGCCGACGGTGACGTCGCAACGATTGCGCTTCGGCGCATTCACGTTCGACGTCGGCCAGCAGACGCTGATGCGCGACGGCGTGCTCGTCGAGATCCATTCGGCGCAGATGCTGCTGTTGCATGCGCTCGGCTCGTCGCCGAACCGCGCGGTGAGCCGCGAGAACCTGCTTGCCCGCGCGCGCGGCCGCGACCACGCCGCGCTCGACCGCAGCGTCGACGTACAGATCCTGCGGCTGCGCCAGATCGTCGAAGACGATCCCGGCAAGCCGCGCTTCATCAAGACGGTCTGGGGCATCGGCTACATGCTGGTGGCCGGTGTCGAGCCGTGATGCGCGTCCCGCTGCCGCGCTCGCTGCTCGCGCGCAACATCGCGCTGCTGGTTGCGCTCGTCGCGCTGTCGCTTTCCTGTTCGCTCGGCGTGCTGCTGCACTACGTGCAGCGCCCGCGCATCGAGCGTGCCTCGATCATCTTCTCCGACTACGTGCAATTGCTCGACCGCACGCTGGCCAGCATGCCGCCTGACGCGGGCCGCACGATGGTCGCGCAGTTCGGCGGCCAGGCATCGCCGCCGCCCGCTGCGCCGCCGCATGCGCCGAGCCTGGCCGCCTTCTTCCGCACCTGGCAGCGCGACGTGTTCATGCAGGCGCTCGAACGCCACCTGCCGCCCGGCCTCCCGGCGCGCTGGCAGTCGGGCGACGACGAACGCCTGTGGATCCGGCTGCATGCCGCCGGCTCGCCTGTCTGGGTGCCGCTGCCGATGGCCGCCGACGCGCAGGCGAGCGGCATTACGACGGCCCTCGTGCTGTCGGTCGGGCTGGCGCTGCTCGCCGCGCTGACCGGCTACCTGATCCAGCTCCACCTGAACCGGCCGCTCGACGCGCTGGCGCGCGCGGCGCAGCGCGTCAGCGCGGGCGAGCGCCCGCCGCCGCTGCCGACCGACGGCCCGACCGAAATCGCCGACGTGAGCCGCGCGTTCAACCGGATGGCCGACGCGCTGCAACAGGCGGAAGCCACCCGTTCGCTGATGCTGGCCGGCGTGTCGCACGACATCCGCACGCCGCTCACCAAGCTGCGCCTTGCGATCGCGATGGCGCTGCCGCGCGGCACGCACGACGCGCTCACCGCATCGGCCGAGCACTACCTGGACCAGATCGATACGATCCTGCAGCAATTCATGGACTACGCGGGCAGCGGCGAGCGCGAAACGCCGCAAACCGGCGACCTGAATGCGCTGATCGGCCAGCTCGTCGCGGATTTTGCGGGGCTCGGCCACGAATTCGAATTCGACGAAGGGGATGTACCCGCGTTCGCGTTCCGCCCGATCAGCCTGATGCGGCTGCTGATGAACCTGATGCAGAACGCGGTCGTCTACGGCCGTACGGGCCTCGGCGTGCGCACGTGGAGCGAACGCGGCATCGCGTACGCGGTGGTCAGCGATCGCGGCAACGGTATCGGCGCGGCGGAACTCGAACGGCTCAAGGCGCCGTTCAGCCGCGGCGCGAACGCGCGCAGCCACGCCGGCGGCACCGGCCTCGGCCTCGCGATCGTCGAGCGGATCGCCCGCCTGCACGGCGGGTCGCTGACGTTCCGCGACCGCGATGGCGGCGGGCTGGAGGCCGTCGTCGCGCTGCCGCTCGATGCGTCCGTGCCGGGCCGACCGTCGCTGTCGGCTTGAGGGCTTGGGGGCTTGGGGGCTTGGGGGCTTGGGGGCTTGGGGGCTTGGGGGCTTGGGGGCTTGAGGGCTTGAGGGCCTGAGGGCTTGGGGGCTTGAGGGCTTGGGGGCTTGAGGGCTTGAGGGCTTGAGGGCTTGAGGGCTTGAGGGCTTGAGGGCTTGGGGGCCTGAGGGCCTGAGGGCCTGAGGGTTCGACTGCTCGACTGCTCGACTGCTTGACTGCTTGACGGCCGCGCACGCCGGCCCGTGACATGTGCCGACATAATTCCTGCGTGGCGTACACCGCCCCATCTCCGCATACTTGCGCCTGCGTGTTGCGCAACGGCATGAAACCGCTCTCCCGCCAGCGTCCACGCCCCGCTTCCGATCGTTCGCGTTCCTGAATGCTGCGACAGTATCGGCAACTTCATCCAGGCAACGGAGATCGACATGTTCACTTCCCTTCACGCACTTACCGCCCACGCCAAACATCTGACCAGTGCCGCGCTGATCGCCGGCGCGCTCGCGATGACCGGCTGCGCATCGACCGCGACCACGGCCACGTCCTCGGCGCCCGTCGCCCGCACGCTGCCGCAGGTTCATGCGGACGTCGTCTATGTGTCCACGTTCGACGTGGCCGCGACCGACGTGAAGGTCGACGGAGGGATGATCAACAAGCTCGCGATGCTCGCGAGCGGCTCGTCCGCCGACGTGCAGCGCCAGCAGAGCGCGCTGAAGACCCGCGCGCAACTCGCCGACGCGCTCGTGCGCGAACTCCGGTCGCAACGCATTCCCGCGCTGCGCACCGACGGCCCGGTGCCGAACGACCGCGACGCGCTGATCGTCCAGGGCCGGTTCGAGACGATCGACGCCGGCAATCGCCGCCGCCGCATCCTGATCGGGCTTGGCGCGGGAAAGAGCGAAGTGGGCGCATCGGTGACCGTGCTGTTCCAGCCGGCCCACGGCACACCGCAGCCGCTCACCACGTTCTCCGTCAGCGCGAACAGCGGCCACCTGCCCGGCATGGCGGAAACCGCCGGGGTCGGCGCGATGGCCGGCCGCCTCGCGACGTCGGCGGCGGTCGGCGCCGGCCTGCACGGCGTGTCGGAGGCGAAGCACGATACGGTGGCGTCCGATACCGACCGGCTCGCACGCTCGATCGCAAAGCAGCTGGCCGCGCAGAACACCGCGAATGCCTGGTTGCCGATGACGTCTGCATCGGCATCGGCATCGGCGTCGGCGTCGGCATCGGCGTCGGCATCGGCGTCGGCGTCGGCGTCGGCGTCGGCGTCGGCGTCTGCATCGGCATCGACATCGGCGTCGACATCGGCGTCGGCAAGCTGACACGCCGCGGCTGCCCCTGCGCGGCCCGACAGGCGCACATGCGGGCGGCCGGGCATAATGCGCGAGGCCGGCCCGGCGCGCACCTCGACCGGGCCGGGCTATCCGACGCCCGCGCCGATTTCGTATCGAATCCTGAACCTCAACCCGTCAATCCCATGCAAGTACTCGTCGTTGGAACCGGCAAGCTGGCTAACGAGCTGCTCGACGCACACAAGCTCGACCCGGCAACCTGTCGCGTGATGTCCTGGCCGGACGGAGCGCGAACCGATGAGCAACGTAGCGACGCCCGACGTAGCGACGCCCGCTCGATCGTCGTGCATGCCGGTTCCGGCCGCGAACTCCCCGCCGTCATCGCGTTCTGCGAAGCCACTGCGTCGCCGCTCGTCGAACTGTCTACCGGCTCCGACCTCGAAACCGGATCGCACGACTTCCCGGTCGTGCTGTGTCCGAACACGAACGTCCTGATGCTCAAGTTCATGAGCATGCTGGAAACGAGCGGCCACCTGTTTCACGACTGCGAGATCGGCCTGACGGAGTCGCACCAGGCAGGCAAGACGTCCGTCCCCGGCACGGCCGTCGGCATCGGCCAGTCGCTCGGCGTGCGGCCGGAGGACATCCGCTCCGTACGCGACCCGGACGTACAGCGCAGCGAATTCGCGATTCCCGACGACCAGCTCGGGCGCCACGCAGTTCACCGGATACGCATCGACGACGGCGCGTGCAGCCTGCAGTTCGAATCGCGCGTGTACGGCGCGACGCCCTACGCGGATGGTGTGTCGCGCATCGTCGAGGCCGTCCGGCAGCACGATCTCGAGAACCGCCGCTATTCGATCGTCGAATTCATCCGCAACGGCTGGCTGTAGTCTCGGCGATGCGCGGCGGCCGACACACGCGCGTCGCGCACAGCATTTGCGCAGCGCAAAAAGGTTCGTCGCGAAATTCCGTGGATGCCACCGTTCGCTTCGCCTGCGACCTCCTGGTCGCGCGTCCCGCCACCCGGGAGCCGCAACGCGCAACCGTCCTTTCGTATTGGCTGGTATGTTATCGGCCGAGGTCCATTCGCCGAGATGGGGCGCGAATCATTGCTGACGTCGGCGCCTGAACCGCTACCCTCGACATCCCCCCGAAAGGAGCGCAACCGATGACCCGCCCCGCTTTCATCAAGCACTGGACCGAGCTCGAAGAACCGGAAGCGCATTGCTATCGCGGCGACACCGAGCCGATGGCGCTGGACGCACCGCTTTCCGCCGAACTCGGCATCACGCGTATCGGCATTCATCACGTGAGGCTTCTGCCGGGTCGGCGGACGTCATATCCGCATGCCGAAAGCACCGAGCAGGAGTTTGTGTATGTGCTCGAAGGCAAGCCCGATGTCTGGATCGACGGCGTGCTTTACCCCGTTGCCGAAGGTGATTCCGTCGCGTTTCCGGCGGGTACCGGAATCTGTCACACCTTCATCAACAACACGAAGGACGAAGTCAGGCTGATGGTGATCGGTGAACGTCCGCGCGACGACAACCGCATCCGCTACCCGAAGAACGAGGCCTATGAGCTTACCCGCGCGGACCGCTGGGTGGACTGGCCCGCCAGACCACTCGGGGACCATGACGGGATGCCGGACTGATGCTCGCGACGATGCCCCCGACGGAACATGCCGAGCCTGCTGCGTGAGCTCGCAGCGGGCCGCCGGGACCGCCCCGTTCCGCGACTCGTTACCCGGTCAATCGTCACTCGCCACCAAGCACCGCCCCGCTCTCCGGCAAGGTCGCGCCGCCATCGACGACGATCGTCTGCCCCGTGATGTACGCCGCGTCGGCCGAGGCGAGAAACAGCATCGCGTTCGCGATGTCCTCCGGCTCGCCCATCCGCGCGAGCGGAATGTCGCGGGCGATCTGCGCCGCGACCGACGCGTCGCCGAGATTGCCGGCCGCCGGCGTACGGATCATCCCCGGCTCGACCCCGTTGACCGTCACGTTGCGACGCGCAAGCTCCAGTGCCGCCGCGCGAATGAAGCCGTTCACGCCGGCCTTCGACGCCGCGTAATGCGCGAGCCCCGGATAGACGACACGTGGCCCCGTCACCGACGACGTGACGAGCAGCCGGCCGGCCCCCGCGCGCTCGAATGCCGGCAACGCGGCCTGCGCGAGCCAGAACAGCGCCGACAGGTTGACCGACAGCGTCCGCTGGAGCGTCGGCTCGTCGATCTGCGCGAACGGCGTCAGCGGAAAATACGCGGCGTTGTGGACGACGACATCGAGCCGGCCGCCGTCGCGCTCGACCGCCGCGACCAGCGCGCCCAGTTCGTCGCGGCTGGCGGCATCCACCCGATACGCGCGCGCATCGCCGCCCGCGCTGGCAAGCGCATCGGCCTGCGCGGCGGCGGCCTCGCCGTTCAGGTCGGCGAGCGCGACGAACGCGTCGGATTCCGCGAAACGGCGCGCGATCGCCGCGCCGATCCCTTGCGCGGCGCCCGTGACGAGCACGACGCGCCCGCTGAAATCCGCACGCAGGCGGCCGCTGCCCGGCACGGCATTCATTGCTGCGCCTCGCCGCCGAGCGGATGGACGGTTTCGTTCAGCACCTGCGCATGGGCGCCGACCTGGAAGTTCGACAGCGTGCCGAAATCGCCGCCCTGGTAACCGAAGATCTTGCCGTCGGTCTTGCGCTGCGCGAGGTCGATCAGCACGACGCCGAGCGTCGGCACCACCTTTTCGCGCCACACGAACAGATACAGCTCGTCGGCGATCCGGAAGTAGTGGCAGCGATCGACGTCGGCCAGCCCGCCTTCGACGCCCTGCAGGCATTGCCACGCGTAGAAGTTCTCGTTCAGGTAGATGTGCTCGTAGCATTCGGTCGGGCTGTAGCGGTACATCGTCCGCTTGCCGATCAGTTCGCGCGTCGGTCGGTGCAGCGGACCCGGCTGCGCATGACCGCCGAGCGTGCCGTGCCGGAACGTCGCGTGGACGGCCGTCAGCGGCAGCCCGCGCGCGACGCGCGTGAACGCGTCGATGCGCGTGTCGGCTTCGGTCGGCAGCGTGCCGACGACCGACGTCCACACGCCGCTGTCGAGATCGATCACGAGACTGACCGACGTCGCGCGGGCGGCCGTGTCGATGTAGTCGACGAAGTACAGCCCGTTGCGCAGCCGCGTCACGCGGCACGGCTCGCGGCCGCTCGCGTCGGTCGCCGCATCGCGCCACTGCAGCGCACCGGGCTCGAACGTATAGACGCGCCATGCGCCCGATGCATCGCCGAGCGCCAGCGTACGCCCGGCGAGCGCGTCGACGGGCGCGAGGATGTTCGCTTCCGGCGCGAAGCCGTCCGCGAGCGCGCCAACCTGAATGAATACCGGATCCTGTCGTTCCACCTGCCGTCTCCCGCGCAGCCTCAGGCCCGGCGGGCCGTGTACGCTGCCGATGTGCACATGGTGCGGGCTGCGCGCGCCGCGCGGTATCGGCCAAAAGGATGAAGGGCGCGCGGCGCCGGAACGCGCTAAAGTGCACGTCATCCGCGCCGCGCCCGGCGCGAGGAGCGCACATGCACCGTGTCACCCACTACCGACGGACCGGCGAAGGCATCGAGGCGATCAGCCTCGAATCCGACCGCGCGTTTCCGCGCCACGCGCATGACGAATTCGGAGTCGGCGTGATCGTCAGCGGTGCGCACCGGTCGTGGAGCGGCCGCGGGCAGGTCGACGCGCTGGCGGGCGACGCGATCATGGTCAACCCGGGCGAAATGCACGACGGCTCGCCGATCGATGCCGGCACGGGCCGGCGCTGGCGGATGCTGTATCTCGCGCCCGCGCTGGTCGCGGGCGTCGCGGCGGAAGAAGGCCTCGGCGGCGTCGAGCTTGCGCATCCGGCGGTGCGCGATGTGCGGCTTACGGCCGCCGTCGGCCGGTTGCATGCGCGCATCGTCGCCGGGGAAACCCAGCCGCTGGCCCGCGACGAAGCGCTCGTGATGCTCGTCGCCGGGTTGCTCGCCCGGCACGCGAACCGCACGCTGCCGGCGGCCGGCGTCGCGCCGGCGATCCGTGTCGCCCGCGAACGGCTCGACGCGGCGCCGGCCGCGCCCGTTTCGCTCGCCGAACTGGCCGACCTGAGCGGCGTGAGCCGCTTCCAGTTGTTGCGCGGGTTTGCGCGCGAACTCGGTATCACGCCGCACGCCTACCTGATCCAGTCGCGCGCGCGGCTGGCGCGCGCGCTGCTCGCCGGCGGCCTGCCGATCGCGGATGCCGCGGCCGAAGCCGGCTTTGCCGATCAGAGCCACCTGACACGTGCCTTCGCGCGCCAGTTCGGGATCACGCCGGGGCGGTTTACGCAGGCCGGTTGACGTCGCCGTCGGACCCGCGCAACGCGATCGAAGGCGATTCCAGCGTCGACAGCGGCGACTGGCGCTGCGGCTGCGATTGCGATTGCGATTGCGGCTGCGACTGCTATTGCCGCTGCTATTGCGGCTGCTATTGCGATTGCGACTGCGATTGCGATTGCGATTGCGATTGCGATTGCGACTGCGATTGCGACTGCAGCGCCGATGCCACCGTTGCAGGCACGCCAGGCCCCGCGCACCGCACTCGCCACCCCACGCGCCCGCTGCAATTTCGTTCAAGACGCACACCGCCGCCGTACGCGACGATGCGGCGCATGAAGACACGACTGATTGGTTATCTCTACCTCGCCGCCGCGATGGCGGGCGTCGGCAGCACCGTCATCGCGAGCCGTCTCGCGGCCGGCGGCCTGCCGCCGTTCGCGGCCACGACGCTGCGCTTCCTGATCGCGACACCGCTGCTGTTCGCGCTGATGCGCGCGCAGCGAATGCGCTGGCCGCGCATTTCCGCGCGCGACGCCGTGCTGCTCGTCATCCAGGCCGCAGCGGGCGGCGTCGGTTATACGGTGCTGCTGATCAGCGGCACGAAGCTGTCGTCGCCGCTCGATGCGGGCGTGATGCTCGGCACGCTGCCGGCGATGTCGACGCTGATCGCAGCCGTCGTGCTGCGCGAGCGGCAGACGCCGCGCGACTGGGTGGCCGCCGCGCTCGCCACGGCCGGCGTGCTGTTCGGCACGTTCGCGCCCGGCCAGACGATGCCATCACTCCAGACGCTCGCCGGCGATGCGCTGGTGCTGGCTGCCGTCGCGTGCGAAGCCGTCTTCATCCTGCTCAACCGGCGGCTTGCCGCACCGTTTCCGCCCCTCGCGCTGTCCACCGCGATGTCGGGCCTCGGCTTCGTGCTCGCCCTCGTACCGGCCGCGTTCGAATGGCGCGCGGTGGCAAACGGCTGGACCGTCGGCGCCGTGTCGGCGATCGCCTACTACGCGCTGGTGCCGACCGTGCTCGGCTACCTGTGCTGGTATGCGGGCTCCGCGCGCACGAGCGGCACCGAGGCCGCGCTATTCACGGCGGTCGCGCCGGTCTCGGCCGTGCTGTTCGCGATCGCACTGTTCGGCGAGACGCTGACCGGCACGCGTGTCGCCGGCATCGCGCTCGTCGTCGCAGGCATGCTCGTCGGCGCGACGCGGCGGCGCGAACCGCCCGCGCGCGCACGCGATGCGCAGCCGGCGAAACCGATACAGCCAGCCAGTCCCGCGCCGCCGGCGCAAACCGCCGCCGACTGATCCGAACTCGCGCTGATCGCGTTGTTGAAGAAACGCAGGCCGATCGATCTCCCGCGTTTCCGCGACGTCGGCGGCAGTTGTAGGAATGTGTCCGCGCGCTGCAAAACCGTTGCGCACCACCGCGCAAGATGCAATATTCGCGTGGCCGGAACCTTTGACAACCATCGAATGACAATCCGCCACGCAATGAACAGGAAGGAAGCCAAAACGAGAATCGCGGTGCTGCTGTCCGCGGGAACGAGGAAGGCCGACGTGCTGGCCGAGCTGTCCGGGCAGGGGCTCAAGGATCGCGCGATCGCAAGCCTGATCGCGTCGCGCCCCGATCCGGAACGCTGTCGCAAGAACAAGGTGCACACCTGGATCCTGATCGCACTCGGCACCCTCCAGCTGGCGATCAGCCTCATGCTCGCGTATTACTTCTCCGCCGCCGGCGACCTTGGCGTGTCGGGCACGCTCGGCAATGGCCTCGTCGTGGTGTTCCTCGCGCTGACCGTGCCGCTGTCGCTGCTGTTCATCTGGGGCTTCGCGACCCATCGCGTCGGCGCGTACCACGCGTTCATCCTGCTGTCGCTGCTGCAGTTGCCGAAGACCATCGCCGAGCTCGGACGCGATCCGTCGACCGCGCTGCCGGGCCTCGCGGTCACGCTGGTGCTGGTGGGCTACGTCTGGTTCGTGCGCAACCGACTGTTCCCCGACTACGGCTGGTTCACGCCGCGCAAAGTCGAAGGCCGCTACGCGTTCGTGGAACACGCCTGACGCCACCGGCGTCAACGCCACCCCCCCGAAAAAAAGGCGCCGGGCCGCCCCGCAATCGCAGGACGGCCCAGCGCCTTCTGCATTCCGGAACCGGTTGCCTTACTTGGCCTTTTCGGCCGTATCGCTGATCGCCTGGCCGCCCTTCGAAATGTCCTGGCCCATGCCGGCGACCGTATTGCAGCCGGCGAGCGCGGCGGTCACCACCAGCAACATTGCAGCAATCGTACGCGTCATTCTCATTCTCCTTCGAATCAACAAGCCCGACCGGGCGAATCGTTTGCGGCATGGCGCCCTGCCGATGCAGGGCACGGGGCCTGACCTGATTATACGGAGACGAATGCCGCGCGCCAGTACGAGCCCGTCGAATGTCACACGCGCCACACGGCCCGATCACGCAGATTTTCCTTGACTTCACTGCGCCACGAACTAATATACGCACCGCGTATATTTTTCGTCAGGAGCCGCCGATGACCGTTCCCCAGCAAGCCTTCCTCCGCGACGCGATGCGCCGCCTCAACATGACCCGCGAAGCGTTCGCCAATCGCATCGGCGTCAGCCGGCGCGCGCTGGATACGTGGCTGCTGCCCGATGATTCGCAGGAATCGCGCGGGATGCCCGAGATCGTTGAGCGCTTCGTGTCGGAAATCGTCGAGCGTTCGGCACCGGAAGGCGGGGGCTATACGCAAAGCGTAGACAATCACGGGCTCGCGAAGCAGTTCCTGTTCGAAGGCAAGCCGCAACTGCTGTCGGTCGACCAGTTCTCGCGGGAGTCGGTCGAAGCGCTGTTCCGCGTGGCCGACGTGATGCAGCCGATCGCGCGGCGCCACAAGATTTCGCGTGTGCTGGAAGGCGCCGTGCTCGGCAACCTGTTCTTCGAGGCCAGCACGCGCACGCGCGTGTCGTTCGGCGCGGCGTTCTGCCGGCTCGGCGGCTCGGTGTGCGACACGACGGGCTTCACGTTCTCGTCGATGGCCAAGGGCGAATCGATCTACGATACGAGCCGCGTGATGGCCGGCTACGTCGACGCGCTCGTGATCCGCCACCCGGAGAAAGGCTCGGTGGCCGAGTTCGCGCGTGCGACCAACCTGCCGGTGATCAACGGCGGCGACGGCCCCGGCGAACACCCGAGCCAGGCGCTGCTCGATCTCTATACGATCCAGCGCGAGTTCTCGCGGCTCGGCAAGATCGTCGACGGCGCGCACATCGCGCTGGTCGGCGATCTCAAGTACGGCCGCACCGTGCACTCGCTCGTCAAGCTGCTCGCGCTGTACCGCGGGCTCAAGTTCACGCTCGTGTCGCCGCCGATGCTCGAGATGCCCGCCTACATCATCGACCAGATCTCGACGAACGGCCATGTGATCGAGCAGACGACCGACCTCGCGGCCGGGCTGCGCGGCGCGGACGTCGTCTACGCGACGCGGATCCAGAAAGAGCGCTTCACCGACGAATCGTTCGAGGGCTACACGCCGGACTTCCAGATCAACCAGGCGCTCGTCGACTCGGTCTGCAAACCCGACACGCTGATCATGCACCCGCTGCCGCGCGACAGCCGGCCCGGCGCGAACGACCTGTCGGTCGACCTGAACCGCGACCCGCGCCTCGCGATCTTCCGGCAGACCGACAACGGCATTCCGGTGCGGATGGCGATCTTCGCGGTGCTGCTCGGCGTCGAGAACCTCGTCCAGCATTCGATGCGCGACGCGACGTGGCGCCCGCCCGCATACCTCGGGCCGGAGGATGCGGTGTTTCACGGGGTCGATTGAGTTGTATCGGAGGTCTCGCGCCCGCCTGCCATTGCTTCATGGGCCGGGCGCGCATGCCTGACGCGGAACGCGCCGTGTTGCACGGCGCGTTTTCAGTTTCGGCGCAGTTTATGGCGCCTGGTAACCGCGAACTACCGCGCCCACGGATCGATCACGCGAAGCCCCACCGCCTCGAACGGCGCGACGTCGCGCGTGGCCACAATCAGGCCGTTCGCCTCGGCCGTGGCGGCGACAAAAGCATCGACAGGCGCGATCGCATTACCTGCGGCACGGGCTCGCGCCCAAAGGCTCGCATACGCTTTGCTCGCCGCATCGTCGAACGGCAGGATCCGGCCTCGAAACAGCGACAGCACACGCTGCTCGATGCGCTGATGCAGCTGTTCCCGCCTTCGCCCTTCCGGCAACGTCGCAACGCTGAATCGAATTTCGGCGAGACTGATCGCGGCGAGAAACAGCGTCTCGGCGTTCTGGGCATCGAGCCACTCGATCACGGCCGCACTCGGCTCGCGTCGCAGCGGTTCGGCAATGACATTCGTATCAACAAGGATCATTCGAAGCTCATCGGATTGGTTGGCATCTTGTCGCGCTGGACGTCGAAATCGACTCCCCCAGCCTCCCGCCCGATTTCCGCCAGCAACGTTCCCAGCTTGAGCCGCCCGCCTGGCAGGACGGCCTGCTCGAGAATGTCACGCACCTCGGCCTCGGTGCTGCGCCCATGCTGGGCCGCGCGAATCCGAAGTGCGCGATGCACTTCATCGGGCAAATTTCGAACGGTGATCACCGGCATGACGCGCCTCACTAGAATTGCTTTCAATGCAGTCATATCAGCACCTTGCTGTCATACCGAGTCAATCACGACACAGCCACTCTACCCGGCCCGACAAGCCCGTCACATCTGGCCAATCGGCCAATCTTCCCCGCCCATCCGCCTCGTAACATTCGTCAACAATCCCCTTACAAACGAGAACAAGAACGCTTCTCATTTAACGGAAAATTACATAGAATGCCGGCTGAAAACAAATCGTAATAATTCCCGGCGGTGTGCACCTTTCCGTAGCACCCAGCCTCCGGGGTCACATCGCGAGGTCGAAGCGCACCATGAAGTCCCGTTCCGACGAGTTGAAGCTCGGCAAATTCACCACCCTGTGCAGCGTGCTCGCCGCGAGCCCTGCATTCGCCGACGGCACGCCGCCGCCGGCCCCGTCCAGCACCGAAGGCCATCTCGCGCCGATCGAGATCCAGGGCAAGACCGAGCACAGCTACAAGGCCGACTTTTCCGCTTCCGCGAAATTCACCGCGCCGCTCGTCGACACGCCGAAATCCGTCACCGTGATCCCGCAGGAACTGATCCGGAACAGCGGCGCGTCGACGCTGACCGAAGCGCTGCGCACCGTGCCCGGCATCACGTTCGGCGCCGGCGAAGGCGGCAACCCGCTAGGCGACCGTCCGTTCATCCGCGGCTACGACACGCAGGGCAGCATGTTCGTCGACGGCATGCGCGACACGGGCGCCACGACGCGCGAGATCTTCAACACCGAACGCGTCGAGATCACCAAGGGTTCCGACGGCGCATACGGCGGCCGCGGCGGCGCCGGCGGCAGCATCAACCTAATCACGAAAGCCCCGCACCTCGGCACGACGGCCAGCGCGAGCGCGGGCCTCGGCACCGACCGCTATCGCCGCTTCACGGCCGACGGCAACTGGCAATTCGCCGATCACGCCGCATTCCGCCTGAACCTGATGAGCCACAACAACGACGTCGCCGGCCGCGACGCCGTCAACAACGAGCGCTGGGGCGTCGCCCCGTCAATCGCGTTCGGCCTCGGCACGCCGACGCGCGTGACCGCAAGCTACTACCACCTGTCGACCGACGACATGCCCGACGGCGGCATCCCGTATTTCTATACGACGTCGAACAAGCCCGCTAACGTCGGCACGATCTATCCGGCGCCCGTCGACCGCCACAACTTCTACGGCCTGATCGACCGCGACTTCCGCAAGACCACGTCGGACATCAGCACGATCAAGATCGAGCACGACATCACGTCGTCGCTGACGATCCGCAACACCACGCGCTATACGGAATCGACACAGGACTACATCTGGACGCAGCCGGACGACAGCCAGGGCAACGTGGTCAACGGCAAGGTCTGGCGCCGCAACAACAACCGCAACAGCTCGATCAACAGCCTCGCGAACCTGACCGAGTTGTTCGGCGAATTCCGCACGGGCCCGTTCAAGCACAGCTTCACGACCGGCATCGAGCTGTCGCGCGAATGGGGCAAGCGCGATTCGTACACGGTGGCGACCGACACCGGCAAGATCTGCCAGAAAGGCATCGGTGCGGCGTCGGGCTACAACTGCACGAGCCTGTGGTCGCCGAACCCGAACGATCCGTGGGCCGGCTCGATCACGCGCAACAACGACTTCGCGCATGCGCGCACCACGACCAAGTCGATCTACGGCTTCGACACGATCGAGATCACGCCGCGCTGGCAGGTCAATGCCGGCGTGCGCGTCGACGACTACTCGACCCGCTTCACCGACACCAAGGCCAACGGCGGCAAAACCTATACGCGCGACGACACGCTCGTGAACTGGCAGGCCGGCCTCGTGTTCAAGCCCGCGCAGAACGGCAGCATCTACGCGTCGTATGCGACGTCGTCGACGCCGGCCGGCATGCTGCTCGGCGAAGGCAGCGAGACGCAGTCGCTCACGCCGGGCCGTGGCGGCGTCGGTCCGAACGCCGATCAACTGTCTCCCGAGAAGAACCGCAGCATCGAGCTCGGCACGAAGTGGAACGTGCTGAACGACAAGCTCGCGCTGACCGCCGCGCTGTTCCAGATCGACACGACGAACGCGCGCGTGACGCTGCCGAACAACCAGTACGCGATGGTCGGCAACAAGCGCGTGCAAGGTCTCGAACTCGGTGTCGCAGGGCAGATCACGAAGCAGTGGCAGGTGTTCGGCGGCTACACGTACATGAAGAGCGCGCTGCGCGACAACGGCAAGGACGCGGCGAACAACGGCAACCGCTTCCCGAACACGCCGAAGCACAGCCTCACGATGTGGTCGAACTACGACGTGACGCCGAAGTTCACGGTCGGCGGCGGCGCGTTCTATATGTCGGAAGTGTTCGGCGATCCCGCGAACCTGCGCGCCGTGCCGTCGTACTGGCGCTTCGATGCAATGGCGCAGTACCGGATCAACAAGAAGCTCGACCTGCAGTTGAACGTGAACAACCTGTTCAACCGCACGTACTTCGATCAGGCGTATCCGGCGCACTACGCGTCGATCGCACCGGGCCGCTCGGCATTCGTCACGCTGAACGCGCGCTACTGATCGATGGAAGCCGTGTCACTGAAGGCGCTCGCGTCGGTATCGCCGCGCGAGTTCGCCGACATCCTGGCCGGGCCGCCCGAGCGCGCCGCCGCGTGGGTCGCGGCGGCGGCCGACAACGGCATCGTCGATGCGCAGGCCGTCTACGGGCAGTACCTGCTCGACGGGCACGGCGTCGCGCGCGATCCGGCCGCTGCGTTCAACTGGTTCCGGCACGCCGCGCGGGCCGGCCATCCGATGGCGATGAACATGCTCGGCCGCTGCTACGAGTTCGGCTGGGGCACGGCCGCGTGCGCGCCGGTCGCCGTGTACTGGTACCGGCTCGCCGCGCAGGCGGGGCTCGACTGGGGCATGTACAACTTCGCGACGGCGCTCGCGCTCGGCAACGGCGTCGACGAGAATCGCGCCGACGCACTCGACTGGTTCCGCCGCGCGGCCGCGCTCGGCCATGCGAAATCGATCAACCTGATCGGCGGCTTCTACGAGGACGGCTGGGTCGTGTCCGTCGACACCGACGCCGCGTTCGACCACTATCGCCGCGCAGCCGTTGCCGGCGACTTCCGCGGCCAGTTCAACTTTGCACGGCTGCTTGCCGCGCGCGGGCGCATCGACGAAGCGCTCGTCTGGCTCGCGCGCGTGCCAGCCACCGCAACGCCCGCGTTTATCGCAAAGATGCGCGCGTATCTCGCGTCGTCGCCGATCGACGCGTTTCGCTCGGCGGCAATGCAACTGGCGCCGCACGTTATGGAATCCGCATCATGATGCTTCAAGTCCCCGGTGTATTGACCAAAGCGCAGGTCGCGCAATGCCGCGACCTGCTCGATGCAGCCGAATGGGTCGACGGCAACGTGACATCCGGCGCGCAGTCGGCGCTTGCCAAACGCAACCGGCAATTGCCGGAAGGCTCGCCGGTTGCCCGCGCGGTCGGCGACGCGATCCAGGATGCGCTCGCGCGCCATCCGCTGTTCTTTTCGGCGGCGCTGCCGCTCAAGGTGTTTCCGCCGCTGTTCAACCGCTATGAAGGCGGCGAGACGTTCGGCACGCACGTCGACAATGCGATCAGGCTGCTGCGCGGCACGGATTTCCGCGTGCGCAGCGATCTGTCGGCAACGCTGTTTCTCGCGGAACCCGATGCGTACGACGGCGGCGAGCTGTGTGTCGAGGATACGTACGGCGTGCATCGCGCCAAGTTGCCGGCGGGCGATCTCGTGCTGTATCCGGCGTCGAGCCTGCATCACGTGACGCCCGTGACGCGCGGCGAGCGCGTCGCGTCGTTCTTCTGGATCCAGAGCATGGTGCGCGACGATGCCGACCGCACGCTGCTGTTCCAGCTCGATACGCAAATTCAGCAGCTCTCTGCGGACAAAGGGGCGCACGACCGGGGCGTGATCGCGCTCACCGGGATCTATCACAACCTGCTGAGACGGTGGGCGGATACCTGAGCCATGCGGCGGGGCCCCGCAACGTCCTGAAACGCGTGCCCCCATCCGGCCAAGCCAGTCCACCGTCCAGCGCAGCCGCCTTATGCCCGCTGCAGGATATCGATCGCCTTGTCTGCATCGTCCACCGAATCGACCGCGAAATAGGCAATGAACTGGGAACCCAGCACGGCGGCCGAGACGCCACGAAGATTGATCGAGCCGTCCGCGAGCATCTGGGTCAGTTGCCCGATGATGCCCATTTGATCCAGACCCATTACGCGGACGGAGTGAACGCTCGGGGTGACGCTGAACCCCACCTGCGTGGCCGCGCGAATCACCGCGTCGCCCTGCAATGGCGCGACAAACACGACGCCCTTGCCCGGCGCCTCCGCTGTGCGGCGTGCGATGATGAACTGCAAGTCTGCACCGGCAGTCCGCAGGGCGCCTAATACTGCCGCGAGGCCGCCCGGCTTGTCGTCGATGGTTGCCGCCCAGACATCGACACGTTCTACGCTCAGTTCCATGGCAGTCCCTCCCGCCTGAGAACCCGGATAGAAAAAATCTAGATCACAGCAAGCACGTGAGCAAGGCCCGCAGCGTCTTCCGTCTTCCGGCCCCCGGCATCGCCACACGCTGTCGCGCTTTGCATGCATCCTGTGACACCTGACCGTCGCGACTTGCCTCCCTCCGCCGCACCGTCATAAAATGACTATCGTCACATGACCATGTCCATATCATGATGCCGCACGCTCCCGTTTCGAAATCCGATTTCAAGGCTCGCGCACTCGAATACTTCCGGCTCGTCGAGTCGTCCGGCGAAAGCCTGATCGTCACCGATCACGGCAAGCCGACGCTCGAGATCCGGCCGTATCACGCACGCGAGGCTCAGCCGTTGGACATATTGCGCGGCTCGGTCATGCGCTACGACAATCCTCTCGATCCGATTGCGGAAGATGATTGGGAGGCGTCGCGGTGATCGTGCTGGATACGCATGCGTTGGTGTGGTGGGTGGCGGGCGATGCTTCGCTCAGCAAGAAAGCGCGAAGCGCAATCGATCGCGCGCGCAGCGAAGGCGCGCTCGCCGCATCCGCGATCTCCGCGTGGGAGATTGCGATGCTGGTGCGCAACGACCGCCTCGTACTGACGATGGATGTCGACGCGTGGCTCGCCACGGTCGCGCAGATCGACGGCATGCGCTTCGTGCCCGTCGATGCCGACATCGCCGCGAAATCCACCACCCTGCCCGGCACGTTCCACAAGGATCCGGCCGACCGCATGATCGTCGCCACCGCGCGGCGGCTCGGCGCACCGCTCGTCACTCGCGACGAAAAAATCCGCGCTTACGCGCACGTGAAGACGCTCTGGTAAGCGTCGCCCGCCCACCTGCCAAACCGCAGCACGTCCTCCGCCGGACTCTGGCATATTGGCGATTCGTCTGATCAAAACGACCAGGATCGGCCACCCGCGACGGAGCACGAATCCCGGGCGGCCCGCTCACGGCCCGCAACCGTCATCGCGCCACCCCGCCCGCCATCGTGATACCGCTCTCCGATCCCGTCGTCCGGTCGATCGCCCTGATGGAGTCGCACGAAGGGTTCGTCGATCTCGCCACGTTCGATGAACGCATCGCCGTCGACCTCTCGCGCAGCGTCGTTTCGAACCCGAGTCCGCATTTCCTGAAGGTACGCAGCGGTGTCGCCGAACGGCTGGTTGCCGCCGCGCACGCGCTCCCCGACGGCCTGCGCCTGTACGTCAAGGAAGGCTATCGTCCGCTCGCACTTCAGCGCGAATACTTCACCAGCCATCTCGCGCAATTGCGTGCGACGCTGAATCCGCCGCCGTCCGACGACGCGCTGTACGAACTCGCGAGCCACTACGTCGCGCCACCCGAAGTCGCGGGCCATCCGACCGGCGCTGCCGTCGACCTGACGTTGATGTCCGCCGGCGGCGCCGAGCTCGACATGGGCTGCGTACTCGACGCCACCGACCAGGAATCGTCCGGCGCGTGCTATACGCACAACGTATTCATCAGCCGTACGGCCGCGCGCAATCGCCACGTGCTGATCGCCGCGCTGACCGGCGCCGGCTTCACGAATTACCCGTCCGAATGGTGGCATTGGTCGTTCGGCGACCGCTATTGGGCCGTCATGCAGCGTGAATCGCACGCGATTTACGGCCCCGTCGACGAAAACATGCTCGACGAAGGTGCGTGACGGCGGTCTTTCCGATCTGACAGGCGCGACCCGGTGACATCCTCACTTGCCGATCCCCGCCCGCTCCCGCACAATCGCAGCACCTGTCTCACTCCCCCCGCGCCGATGTCCTATGCGTCACTCGTCACCGGCGTCCTGCTCGCCGGCGGCCTCGGTCAACGCTTCGACCCGAGCGGCCTGCACAGCAAGCTGCTCGCGCTGCTTCCCGACGGCACGCCGGTCGCGGTCGCGGCCGCCCGCCATCTCGCGGCGGCCACGGCCGACGTGATCGCCGTCGTCCGTCCCGGCGCCGAAAAACTCGCGATTCTGCTGAACGAAGCCGGCTGCCAGGTCGTCTATGCGCCCGACGCGTCGCGCGGGATGGGCGCGAGCCTCGCGGCCGGCGTGCGCGCCACGCCCGATTCGAACGGCTGGCTCGTCGCGCTCGGCGACATGCCGTGGATCGCGGCATCGACCTACGAAGCCGTCACGCGCGCGCTCGATGCCGACGATGCGTCGATCGTCGCACCCGCGCATCGCGGCGTGCGGGGCCACCCGGTCGGCTTCGCCGCGCACCACTTCGATGCGCTCGCCGCCCTCGACGGCGACATGGGCGCTCGCGCGCTGTTCGCCAGCGCGCCGGTGAAACTGCTCGACGTCGACGATCCCGGCATCCTGCGCGACGTCGACACGCCGCAGGATCTGCGCTGACCGCGATCGCGCGGATCACTCAACGCAATGCACGTTGCGTTGCAGGATCCCATTCGATAATCGCCGCTTCACGAATTTCGCCGACGACCGACAACCCGCCGCAAGAATCCCGCTGCAAATGCTCGCCCGATTGGCTATAACGAAGACGAGGCGCGCCCTCCGCGCCGCCGCCGTCACGCATTGCGCGAGCCCTCCATGACCGATCACACGACCCCGACACCCGAGCCACCGGCCGACCCGAACCGCGATCCGGAAGACGACCCGCTGTCGCCGCCGCCGGGTCATCACCACGACAACCCGCAGCAACCGGACGGACCGCCGAGCAAAGACCCGGTCTAGCCGCGCGTCGGCTGCTCCGCACATTCGCCCCTATTTCCCGTCATGCGCGGTCGACGGCAGCCGGCCGCCCGTCGCCCGTCACCCGTCACCCGTCACCGCATGACGTGGCCTATCGCGCCGTATACCCGCCGTCGATCGGCAACGACACGCCGCTGATCATCGACGCCGCATCGCTCAGCAAAAACAGGATCGGCTCGACGACCTCGCCCGGCTCCGCAAATCGCCCGAGCGGAATCGCCGCCAGCATCGGCGCGCGCTTCTCCGGTTCGCTCCACGCGAACTGCGCCATCGGCGTGAGCGTGACCGTCGGGTTCACGCTGTTCACACGAATGCCGTGCGGCCCGAGTTCGATGCACAGCACGCGCGTGATCGCGTCCATCGCCGCCTTCGACGCGCAATAGCTCAGATGCGCGGGCAAGCCGACGAGCGCGGCCTGACTCGATACGTTGACGATGCTGCCCCGTACATGCCCGGCGCCGCGTCCGTCGCGCGCGATCATCTTCCGTGCCACCGCCCGCGCGACGAGCGCCGCGCCCCGCGCATTGACGGCCATCACGCGGTCGAAATGCCCGGCGCTGACCTCGAGCGCCGCTTCGAGCGACGCGATCCCTGCACAATTGACGAGGCCGTCGAACGCATCGTGAGCAGCGAGCGCGGCATCGATCGCGTGTTCGTCGCCGCCGACATCGATGCGCAACGTATCGCACGCAGTCTCGCCGGCAAGCGCATCGAGCGCGGCCAGGTCGCGCCCTGCCGCGACGACCCGCGCGCCCGCCTGCGCCAGTGCGACCGCGCACGCGCGCCCAATGCCGCTCGATGCACCCGTGACGAGCACCCGCAAACCGCTGAAATCGAATCGTGTCTTCATGATGGCGTGTGCAACCCGTGCATGATCGCCTTGAGCGCCGGATACAGCGCTGTATAGAGCGCGAAGCGCGCCGTATACGCTTGCGCACGTTCGGCATCGGGCCGCGCGCGCTCGACGAGCGTGACCCAACCGCCCTGCGCGTCGTCGTGCGACACGAGCCCTGCCCCGACACCCGCGAGCAGCGCGGCACCCATCGCGGCTTCGACATCCTGCTCGATCGTCCACACCGGAAAGCCCGTCACGTCCGCGATGATCTGCATCCACAGCGCCGAATGCGCGGCACCGCCGACGACGATCAGCCGGTTGTCCAGCGCCACCGCCCCGCGGCGGCCGGCCTCGATGTTGTGCCGCAGCGCGAACGCGACGCCTTCGAGCACCGCGCGATAAAGGTGCGCCCGCGTATGCGCGAAACTCAGCCCGACGAATGCGCCGCTCGCCTTCGCATCCCACACCGGGCTGCGCTCGCCCATCAGGTACGGCAGGAACAGCACGCCGTCGGCACCGGCCGGCACGCTTTCGGCCGCTTCCTCGAGCAACACGTGCGGATCGCCGTGCGGCAGCAGGCGTGCCGCATCGATTTCGGCATGACAGAACTGGTCGCGAAACCACGCGACCGATGCGCCGGCCGTGATCGCACCGCCGAACACGTACAGGTCGCGCTGACCGTCGAATACGTGCGGCATGCTGACGAGCCCGTGCCGCGCATCGACGTGCCGGTTCACGTAGCCCCAGCACATGCTGGTGCCGATCATCGCGACATGCTGCCCGGTGCGCGTCGCACCGGCCGCGAAGGTCGCGACGGCCGCATCGACGCCGCCCGCGACGACAGGCGTGCCGGCCGGCAGCCCGAGCTGCTCGGTCCATTGCGACAGCAACCCGCCGACGATCTCCGTCGAATCGACGAGCCGCTCGGGCATCATCGTCGCCGGAATGCCGAGCATGTCGAGTGCGTCGTCGGACCACTCGCGGCGCGCGACGTCGTACACGCCGCCGATGTTGCCGGCCGAACTGTGATCGACCGCGACTTCGCCGGTCAGCAGGTAGATCACGTACGCGTTCGGCGGCAGGAAATAGCGCACGTTCGCCCACACGTCCGGCCGCTGGTCGCGCAGCCACAGCATCTTCGTGAAGCCGTAGTAGCTGTCGACGCCGTTGCCCGTGATCACGCGCAGCCGCTCGACGTTCACGTGCGTGCTGACCCAGTCGACTTGCGCGGTCGCGCGCCGGTCCATCCAGATCAGGCATGGATGGAGCGGCCGCATGTCGCTGTCGACCGGAATGCCCGAGCCGCCGTACAGGCTGCTCACGCACACCGCGCGGATCGCATCGGCCGGCACGCCCTGCGCGCGCGCATCGCTCACGCAGCCCGCGATGCATTCGAGCACCGCGTCGAACCATACCTGCGGCCACTGCTCGGCCCACAGCGGGCGCGGCGTATCGGGCTGGTAGCCGGCCGAGCGCCGCGCGACGATCGCGCCGTGCCGGTCGACGAGCAGCGCCTTGGTGCTCTGCGTGCCGATGTCGACGCCTATGACGTATTCCATGATGTCTCCGGTGAGGCGCACGCCGGCCATCAGCGGGCCGGCTTCAGCAGCACCTTGATCGATTCGGGCGATTTCGCGACGCGGATCGCGTCGTCCCAGTCCTCGAGCGCGAAACCGTGCGTGACGATGCCTTTCGACGTGACGAGCCCGCGCGCAAGCAGGTCGATCGCGACCGGATAACAGTATGGCCCGAGGTGCGCGCCGCGCACGTCGAGTTCCTTGCGATCGCCGATGATCGACCAGTCGACGGTCGCATCCTCCCCGAACACGCTGAATTCGACGAAGCGGCCGAGCTTGCGGATCAGGTCGAGCCCCTGGTTCACGCCGACCGGCGCGCCGGTCGTTTCGATGTAGACGTCGCAGCCGTAGCCATCGGTCAGCGCGCGGACGATCGCGCGCGCATCGTCGCGCTGCGGGTTGATCGTCACGTCGGCGCCGTACTCGCGCGCGAGTTCGAGCCGCTCGTCGATCAGGTCGATCACGACGAGTTTCTTCGGCGTCTTCAGGTGCGCGACCTGCGTCATCATCAGCCCGAGCGGGCCCGCGCCCGCGATCACGACGACGTCGTCGAGCTGGACGTCGCCGCGGTTCACCGTATGGATCGCACACGACAGCGGCTCGATGATCGCGGCATCTTCCAGCGATACGCCGAGCGGGATCTTGTGGACGAGCGCGGTCGGCGGAATGCGCATGTATTCGGCCATCCCGCCGTCGGCGACCTCGCGCTGGAAGCCGAAGATGTTGTGCACTTCGCACATCCAGTACTGCCCCGACTTGCAATAGCGGCACTTGCCGCACGGCACGATCTGCTCGGCGATCACGCGGTCGCCCAACGCCACGCCGAAATGCCCGGCCGCGCCGTCGCCGAGCACTTCGACGTAGCCGAAAAATTCATGGCCGGGAATCACGGGCGCCTTCACCCACGGGTTCGGGCCGCCCCAGAACATCTTCGCGCCCGTATAGCACTTGCAGTCGCTCGCACAGATTCCGCACGCGGCGATGCGGATCACGAGCTCGTTCGCGCCGGGGTGCGGCTTCGCGACCTGTTCGACGCGATAGTCCTCGGGGCCGTGGCAGACGACCGCGGTCATCCGCGGCTGGGCTTCGGGTGTCGTCATGAGTTGTCTCTTTCGTTGATGATTCGGATAGCTGATCGATCGCTCGTTACCGCGATCGTTCTCGGCTGATATAGATCGCGAGCAGGATGATTCCGCCCTTGATCACGTTCTGCACATACGGGTTCACGCCGATCATGTTCAGCCCGTTGTTGAGCACGCCGAGCAGCAGCGCACCGACCAGCGTGCCGAGGATCGCGCCGCGCCCGCCGGAGATCGACGTGCCGCCCATCACGACGGCCGCGATCGCGTCGAGTTCGAAGCCCACGCCCGCGTTCGGCTGCCCGCTCATCAGCCGGCCCGTCAGCACGATCGCGGCGAGCGCCGACGTGAGCCCGGCCAGCGTGTAGACGATCAGCTTCACGCGTGCGACGCGCACGCCGGTGAGCCGCGTCGCCTGCTCGTTGCCGCCGATCGCATACACGTAGCGGCCGAACGGCATGCGGTCGAGCAGCAGCCACGCGATCGCATAGACCACCAGCATGATCAGCACGGGCGCCTGGATGCCGAGCACCTTGCCGCTACCGAAGAACGCGACCCAGTCGGGCAGCCCGTCGATCGGATAGCCGCCGGTGTAGATCAGCGCGAGGCCGCGCGCGATGCCCATCGTCGCGAGCGTGACGATGATCGGCGGCATCCCCGCGAACGCGACGAACACGCCGTTCAGGAAGCCGAACCCGAAGCCGACCGCAATGCCGATCGCGAGCGCGGCGACTGCGTTGACGCCCGCGACCATCAGCCCGGCCGCAAGCGTGCCGGACAGCGCCATCACCGAGCCGACCGACAGGTCGATCCCGCCCGTCAGGATCACGCAGGTCATGCCGACCGCGATGATCGCGTTGATCGACACCTGGCGCAGCACGTTTTCGAGGTTCGTGGCGGACAGAAAGCTCGGGCTCGCGACCATCATCGCGATGCACACGACGACGAGGCCGACGAGCGGATAGAACAGCGTCGAGCGCCGCAGCTGCGCCCACATCGCGCGGGGCGGCGGCGCATCGCCGGCTGCGGCCGCGAGCGTCGTGGAAGGCGTGGAAGAAGAATCAGGCAGGTTCATGGGTCGCTCCTCGCGTGCCGGCCGTGGCATGGGTCATGACCGTGTCGGGATCGATCTCGTCGCCTTCGAGCGTCGCCTCGATGCGGCCCTGCCGGAACACGGCGACGCGATCGCACATGCCGACGATTTCCGGCAGCTCGGACGAGATCATGATGATGGCGTAGCCGCGCGCGGTGAGTTCGCGCATCAGCCCGTAGATTTCGGCTTTCGCGCCGACGTCGATGCCGCGCGTCGGCTCGTCGAAGATCAGCACCGACGTGTGATGGTTCAGCCAGCGCGCGATCACGACCTTCTGCTGGTTGCCGCCGGACAGCGTCGCGACTTCGGTATGGATCGACGGCGCCTTCACGCCGACGCGCCGCATCACGTCGTGCGTCGCGCGCGCCTCGCTGCGACGGTCGATCAGCCAGCGCATCGACCGGTACTTGCCGAGGTTGTTCAGCGAGATGTTGTCGCGGATCGAGAACGACGTGACGAGCCCTTCCGTCTTGCGACTTTCCGGCAGGATGCCGATGCCCGCGCGCAGCGCGTCGGCCGGATCGGCGAGCTTCGCCGCCGCGCCGCGCACGCGCACGTCCTTGCGGTGCGCACGCGTCGCGCCGATCACCGCGAGCGCGGTTTCCGTGCGGCCCGACCCGACGAGCCCGGCGAAGCCGAGGATCTCGCCGGCCCGCAGCGCGAAGCGGTTCACCGGGCCGTCGCGCTCGATCTGCAGCGCATCGACTTCGAGCACGGCCGGCGTGTCGGTCGGCAGCGCGGGCTTCGGCGGAAAGCTGCTCTCGATCCGGCGGCCGACCATCATCCGCACGAGCTGTTCGACGTCCGTGTGCGCGACGTCGGTCGTCGCGACGTACTGGCCGTCGCGCAGCACCGTGATGCGGTCGCACACCGTGAAGATCTCGTCGAGGTGATGCGAGATGAAGATCATCGCGACGCCCTGCCGCTTCAGCTCGCGCATGATCGCGAACAGGTGCTCGGCCTCGGCCGGCGTGAGCGTGGCGGTCGGTTCGTCGAGGATCAGGATGCGCGCATCGAGCGACAGCGCCTTGCCGATCTCGACGAACTGCTGCTGCGCGACCGACAGCACACGAATCGGCGCGTCGAGATCGATCGACACGCCGAGCCGCGCGAAAATGACGGCCGCCGCGCGGCGCATCCGCGTGCGGTCGCGCGCGCCCCAGCGCGTGCGCAGCTCGCGGCCGAGAAACAGGTTGTCGACGGCGTCCAGGTGCGGGATCAGGCTGAATTCCTGGAACACGATGCCGACGCCCGCCGCGACCGCCTCGTGATAGTTCGCGAAACGGCGTGCGGTGCCGTCGATTTCGATCGTGCCGGCATCCGGTTGATGGATGCCGCACAGGATCTTCATCAGCGTCGACTTGCCCGCACCATTCTCGCCGAGCAGCGCATGGATCTCGCCGCGCGCGATCTCGAGATGAATGTCGGACAGCGCCTTCACGCCCGGAAAGCTTTTCGTGATGTGGCTGAGCCTGAGTATCGTTTCCATCGGCTTCTCCGTGCGAAAGGCGTCGGCCATGCCGCCGCCCTTCGCGTCGCATCGCACGTCGTTCACCAGCTGAAGCCCTTCGCATTGCTGCGATCGACGACCTTCACGTCGACCGGGATCGCCTTCGGCACCGTCGCGCCCCACTTGCGCGCGATCGCGATGCCGAGCGCGATGCGCACCTGGTCGGCCGGGAACTGCGCGGTCGTCTCGATGAACTTCGAGTTCGGCTTCTGGATCGCGGCGATCGCCTCGGGCGCGCCGTCGACGCTCGTCAGCTTGATGTCCTTGCCGGAGCCCTCGATCGCCGCGAGCGCGCCCATCGAGCCGCCGTCGTTCACGCTGAAGATGCCCTTCAGGTTCGGACGCGCGGAGATCATGTTTTCGGTGACCGACAGCGCGGTCGCGCGCTCCTGCTTGCCGTTCTGCGTGTCGACGAGCTTCACGTTCGGGAATTTCGCGAGCCCGGCCTTGCAGCCGCGCACGCGTTCGAGGATCGGCACGACCGGAATGCCGTCGAGGATCGCGACCTCGCCGCTGCCGCCGATCGCCTTCGCGAGGTATTCGCACGACATCACGCCCGCGTCATAATTCTTCGAGCCGACGAACGAATCGACCGGCCCGTTCGCATTCGCATCGACGGCGACGACCACCGCGCCGGCCTTCTTCGCCTGTGTGATCGCCGACTGGATCCCGGTCGAATCGGTCGGGTTCACGAGCAGGATGTCGATCTTCTTCTGCAGCATGTCCTCGACGTCGCTCACCTGCTTGCTGACGTCGTGATGCGCGTCGGTGACGACGACCTGCGCGCCGATCGTTGTGGCCGCATCGTTCAGCGCCTTCTGCATCGTCACGAAATACGGGTTGTTCAGCTCCTGGAACGTCATGCCGATCCGCAGCGGCGCGGCATGCGCGACGGCGGGCAGCAAGGCCGCGACGGCGAGCGCGGCGAAGGCCGTCACGCGTGCGGCGCGGCGGGGGGATGAAGCGGGCGATGCTTTCGTCATGACGGTGTCTCCATGGTCGGCCGGCGTTTGCGCGTCAGCGCTTGCTCCGGCGCTATGTGAGCCGCGGTGTGCGGCTTTTTCGTGGTTGAACGAGCCCCTCGCGACGTGAGCGACGCGATCGGCTGGGTGAAACGGCGTGGAAAAGTCAGGCGGGCGACGGCCCGGCGATCATCCGGGCTGCGGCGCGAGTTCGGGCGCGCCGGGCGTCAGCACGCGCGGCGGCATCGGGTTGCCGGTGGGCGCCGCATGCAGCGCAAGCTCGCGGCTGCGCGCGTTCAGGCGCTGCAGCGCACGGAATTCGGACGGCGCCATCCCCTTCACCGCGCGGAACTGGCGGTTGAAGTTCGATACGTTGTTGAAGCCGGCCTGGAAGCAGATGTCGGTGATGCTCGCGTCGTCGGCAAGCAGCATCTGGCACGCGGATTCGATCCGCAGCCGGTTCACGTACTGGACGAACGGCATGCCCGTCTGGCGATGGAACGCGCGCGAGAATGCGCTGACGCTCTGCCCGGTCAGTTGCGCGAGTTCGGACTCGCGCAACTCGGATGCGAGGTTCTTGCCGATATACGACAGCGCATGGCTGAGCCGCGTGGGCGTGACATCGGCCTGGTCGTACGCGGGGCTCGCGAGCAGCGCGCGCTCGTCGGCGCCGCAAAGCCGTTCGAGGATCGTCATGAACAGCGCGATGCGGCGCATGCCGCGCGCCGCCAGCAGGTCGTCGAACAGCGGCGCGATCGCGGCGCTGGTCGCTTCGTCGAAGCCGACGCCGCGCCGCGCGTCGTCGAGCAGCGCCTGCGCATCGCGGCATTCGGGAAACGCGTCCATGCAGCGGCGCACGAATGCCGGGGCGAACTGGATCACGAGGTTGCGGCGCTCGACGGTTTCGCCTTCGGCCATGTCGCTGACCCAGTTGTGCGGCAGGTTCGGGCCGAGCAGCACGAGGTGGCCGGGGCCGAACGAGCCGATGTGATCGCCGACGAAATACTTGCCGCTGGTCGCGACGATCAGGTGCAGTTCGAATTCGGGATGGAAATGCCAGCGGATCGTGCGATACGGATAGCCGTGCGACCAGACCTTGAACGACTCGTCGCGTCGCACTTCGACCACTTCGAGATCGGGGTGCATCATCTTGGCGTCTCCATTCCCATGACTCGCTGGCCGGCCTGTTCGGCTGTTCGCGCGTGCGCCGCGTGTTTCGCGCGGCGACGCGACCGGTCGCATGGGAAGCAATGTAGGTCGATCGAGCGCGCGGCTCCACCAACTTTACGCCTGATTTTCGATACTTTTTTGCGCTTTCCGGCCGCAAACGGCGCCAGACGGCAAATTTGTGCAGCGCGGAACGCACCGGCGCGACGGCCCGGACGATGCGCCGATGCCGGTGCCGGTGCCGATGCCGATGCCGATGCCGGCGATTACGCAGCCGCGTGCTCGCGTGCGGTGCGCACTTCGTACGCCTTCAGGTGGTTGTACGCGATCCGCAGCAGCGACAGCGCATCGTCCGCCTGCGGATCGCGGCGCGCGAGCAGATCGCCGATCACGTGATCGGCTTCGACGCGCGCATGGTTCTCGACGTCGCGCAGCATCGACGCGGTCAGCGGCGACGGCGTCAGCACCATCCGCTGCATCCGCTCGATCGCCGCCGGGTCGGGCCGGTGGCCGTTGTGTTCGGCGATCGCGCTGCATTCGCCGAGCATCGTCTCGAGCAGGCGGCGGCCGTCCGGCGCGGCGAGAATGTCGCCGACCGAGCCGCGGAACAGCGAGGTGCTCGCGGCGAGCGTCGCGAGGAATACCCACTTCTCCCACATCCGTGCGGCGATGTCGTCGCTGAGCGTCGCGTCGAAGCCCGCGCCGCCGAGCACGTCGGCCACCGCGCGCACGCGCGGCGATTCGCCGCCGGCGAGTTCGCCGAACGACACGCCGTGCGTGTCGTTCAGGTGCACGATGCGCTGCTCGCGATCGAGCGTCGCCGCGATCACGCACAGCCCGCCGAGCACCTGCGCGGCGCCGAACCGGTCGCGCAGCACGTCGAGATGTCGCATCCCGTTGAGCATCGGCAGGATCAGCGTCTGCGGCCCGACGAACGGCGCGAACGACGCGATCGCGTCGTCGAGGCTGTACGCCTTGCAGCTCAGCAGCACGAGGTCGAACGGCGCAACCCCGGCGCCGGCATCGCCCGCGCGCACGGTCTGCACGTTCGCGAGCGTCAGGTCGCCGCGCGGGCTGCGGATCAGCAGCCCGTCGCGCGCCAGCGCGGCCGCGCGGCCGTCGCGCACCAGGAACGTCACGTCGCGCCCCGCCGCGACCAGCCGGCCGCCGAAGTATCCGCCGACCGCGCCGGCTCCTACCACCAGAATTCGCATCGTTGCCTCCTTTCGGTTTCATTCGGCGCCGCGCCGCCGCCAACCCGGGCGCCCGGCGCGCGCAATTGCCCCGACAGTATAGCGACCCCGTTTATGCATATGCATAGATACCCGTATCGGCATCGAAGGCATTGGCGCCGGGGTCGGCATCCGGTCGCTTCTTAGGGATTACCCGTCTACGGCAACGCGCGTTGCGCGCCGACAAGATACTTATCCCGTCACGCCGCTCCGGCGAGCTCCTCGACTGACCGACCACACACCATGCGCAACCTTTCCCTGAATCAGAAACTCGCCTCGATGATCGTCATCCTGTGGCTCGGCCTGCTCGTGATCGCCGGGCTTGGCGCGTGGCAGACGCGCGCATCGATGATCGAAGACCGCCGCGATCAGCTTGCCGCGCTGGTCGCGCAGGCCGCGAGCGTGACCGACCATTTCTACAAGCTGTCGCAGCAGAACGCGATGCCGGAAGCCGACGCGAAGCAGAAGGCGCTCGAAGCGATCGCCGCGATGCGCCACGGCGCCGACGGCTACGTCTCCATCAACGACTCGAAGCCCGCAATCGTGATGCATCCGATCAAGGCCGAGCTCAACGGCAAGGACGTGTCGAATTTCACCGATCCGAACGGCAAGCACCTGTTCGTCGAGATCGTGAAGGCCGGCAACCTGGAAGGCGGCAAGGGCTTCGTCGAGTATCTGTGGCCGAAGCCGGGCGCCGACAAGCCGCAGGAAAAAACCAGCGCCGTGCAGCGCTTCGCGCCGTGGGACTGGTATCTGGTGACGGGCATGTACATGAACGACGTGCACTCGGCCGTGCTCGCCAGCATCGGCCGCTGGCTCGCGATGACGGCCGTGCTCGGCGCGATCGCGACCGCCGTGATGGTGCTGGTGCTGAAAAGCGTGCGCGCAAGCCTCGGCGGCGAACTCGAGGTTGCGCTCGACGCCGCGCAACGCATCGCGCAGGGCGACCTGACCGCGCGCATGACCGTGAAGCACGACGATCGCGGCAGCCTGCTGCATGCGCTGCACACGATGCAGGGCGGGCTGATCGACATGGTGTCGCGCGTGCGGATGGGCACCGAGAACATCAACGTCGGCGCGAGCGAGATCGCGTCCGGCAACACCGACCTGTCGCAGCGCACCGAGGAACAAGCGGCCGCGCTCGTGCAGACCGCATCGAGCATGGACCAGATGACCGCGAACGTGAAGCAGAACGCGGACAGCGCCGCGCAGGCCGCATCGCTCGCCGGCCAGGCTGCGCAGGTCGCGACGCGCGGCAGCGCGGTGGTCGACGACGTCGTGCGCACGATGAACGAGATCACCGGCCGCTCGCACAAGATCGGCGACATCATCGGCGTGATCGACGGCATCGCGTTCCAGACCAACATCCTCGCGCTGAACGCGGCCGTCGAAGCCGCGCGCGCGGGCGAACAGGGCCGCGGCTTCGCGGTGGTCGCGGCCGAGGTGCGCTCGCTCGCGCAACGCTCGGCGACGGCCGCCAAGGAGATCAAGTCGTTGATCGTGTCGTCGAACGAGACCGTCGAGCACGGCGCGACGCTCGTCACGCACGCAGGCGAGACGATGGCCGAGCTCGTGCAGTCGGTGCGGCGCGTGAACGAGATCCTCGACGAAATCAGCCATGCGTCGCGCGAGCAAAGCGCCGGGATCGAGCAGGTCAATCGCGCGGTGGGCGAGATGGACCAGGTCACGCAGCAGAACGCGGCGCTCGTCGAACAGGCGGCAGCTGCCGCGCATTCGCTGCGCGATCAGGCCGAAGCGCTGCGCGATGCCGTCACAAGGTTCGCGTTGCCGGCCTGACGGCGCGGGCACGACACCGCACGCGCCAACTCACGCCGCGCCGCCGGCCCGCGGCGCGGCCGCACCGGTGCCGAGCCCCAGCCCGGCCGCGCGCTGGATCAGCTCGACGTCGTTGTTCGCGCCGAGCTTCTTCATCGCGCTGATCTTCTGCGCGCTGACCGTCTGCTTGCCCTTGCTCAGGCGCTGCGCGATCGTCTTGATCGGCACGCCCGCCAGATACAGGCGAATCACCTCGATCTCGCGCGCCGACAGCTTCACGGGCGCCTCGCCGCGCTCACCGATCGAATCGACCGCGCGCCTGACACACGGCGACAGGTAGCGCCCGCCGCTGTAGCTCGAATGGATCGCCGTGACGATATGGCCGACTTCGTCGAACTTGCTGACGATGCTCACGCCGCCGATCGCGAGGATCGACCGGAAGATCAACGGATTCTCGTTCCCGACCAGCACGACGATCCCCGCGTTCGGGCGCGTGCGCCGCAGCCAGTCGAACAGCGCGAGGCCGTCCATCTGCTCGTTGCCGCGGATCGAATAGTCGACCAGCACGATGTCGCAGTCGACGCCGCCGAGCGACGCGACCAGCTCGGCCGCGCTCCGATAGACCGCGACGAGTTCGATTGCGCAGGCGCTGCCGGCGATCTGCTCGATGCCGGCCAGCGTCAACGGCCAGTCGTACGCGAAGACGATGCGAACATTGAATTTCCTCATGCGCAGTTCCAGGTGGTTCACCGGCCGCGCGGCGCGGAACGCGCGCGGCCGATTTGGCGTTGAAAGGGCGTTCGGGATATTTTTAGCCCGAAGGTCGATTCTATGAAGCCGCGCGCGGGCCGGATATCGGACGGCATCGGGATTGGCCGTCGGGGACGTAATACAAGTTTGATATTTGCGCCGGTTCGGGCGCCCGGCATCGGCCGGACGGCCGGTTTCGCGCGGCGCTCGGGCCTTGCGGCCCGCCAGCAGGTAAAATTGCGGCCTTTGCATGCCACTCCGGGCACCCGGCGGCAGGCGACGCGCCGATGACGGCCGCGCGCCGCCGCCCTTTTGCCGGCTGCCCGTATGCCGGCTGCCCGTACTCCCCGCTTTCCCCATGACCGAATCCGACCTGCAATCCGACGACACCTCCATCCACGAAGACGGCCTCTGGCGCGACAACGGCTGGACCGCCCGCATCATCAAGAACGAAGACGACGACGGCTGGGCCGTCGAGATGATCAAGGACGGCGAGTCCGAACCCGCGCTCGTCGGGCCGTGGACCATGGGCCGCGACAAGAAGAACCCGAAGCCGATGGACGCGAACGCGTTCCGCACGCTCGTGAAGACCGCGACCGAGGTGCTGATGCGGCACGAGCAGCAGCGGCGCGCGATGCTGCACAAGGAAGTGACGATCCAGGACGAAGCCGGGCAGGATGTGTCGGTGACGCTCGACATCGTGCCGGACGAGTTCGAGCCGTACGCGCAGCTCAAGGCGTTCGATCCGTACGGCGAGCTGCTGGCCGACGCGAAGGTATCGGCCGGATTCAAGCTCAGCAAGGCCAGCGCCGAGCGCTGGGTCGCATCGGGCTTCGAGCGGCCGGCCTGACCGGGTGGCGGCGCCCGATCAGGTGCCGGCGCCCTGCCGCGCGCGCTGCAGCCGGCGCGCCGCCAGCTTGCGCCGCACGAACTCCTCGAATTGCCGGGTCGCGACCTCCGGATCGCGCGCGGCCAGCCCGAGCGCTTTGCGCACGAGCTGGATCGGCGTCAGCACGATGCCCCACGGCAGCCCCCACCAGCCGAGCGTGGCCGATGCAAGCAGCGCGACCGCCTGCTTCTTGCGGCCGCAGCGGCGGCAGCACACGTGGCGCCGCGTCGCCCAGCGCGTGACGAACACCAGCGATACGACGCGATGCGACGCGTGGACGTCGACCGGATGCCCTTCGCGCAGGCAGATCGGGCACGGCCCATACCGCCAGTCGTCGACGTACTGCCTGACCTTCGCGTCAGGCACCCGTTCGGCCTCGACGACGATCGGATGCGCGTGCGCGCACGCCGGACTGCAATAGCGGCGGCCGTCGATCGACTGCCCCCCGACCAGGAACGTCCTGCCGCAGTGACTGCACTCTGCCACGATAACCCCGGATAAGCGTGATACGCCTCGCGCCGGCCGCGCACGCATCGAAGCGCCGGCGGTCCGGACGGGCCATTTCATGCTTTAACGGCCGCAGTCGCACGGTCTTGAGCTCACGCGCGCAATCGCGCGTCAGGCGTGCAGCCCGTGCGAGGTCATCAGGCGGTACAGCGTCGCCCGCGAAATGCCCAGTTCCGCCGCAACGTCCGCATGCTGGTGACGGTGACGCATCAGCGTTTCCTCGATCGCGTGCCGCTCGGCCTGCCGGCGCGCCTCGGCGAGCGTCGTCGGCCGCCGCGACGTGTACGTGTGCAGTTCGAGATCGGCGGCCGAGATCATCGGGCCGTTCGTCATCACGACCGCGAACCGGATCCGGTTGATCAGCTCGCGCACGTTGCCGGGCCACGGATAGTTGTGGATCGCCTCGACCGCGCACGGCATGAAGCCGCGGATCCGATGCGAACTGTCACCGCGATAGCGCCGCAGCATGTAATCGGCGAGCACCATGATGTCGCGGCCACGCATGCGCAGCGGCGGCTCGTCGATGCGCAGCACGCACAGGCGGTAGTACAGGTCGGCGCGGAATCGCCCCGCCTGCATCGCGGCCTCGAGATCGACGTGGGTCGCCGACACGATCCGCACGTCCACCGGAATCGACGTGTGCCCGCCGAGCCGTTCGATCTTGCCTTCCTGCAGGAACCGCAGCAGGCTCGCCTGGCTCTCGAACGGCATGTCGCCGATTTCGTCGAGAAACAGCGTGCCGCCATGCGCGGCCTCGATGCGGCCGATCTTGCGCTGGTGCGCGCCCGTGAACGCGCCGCGCTCGTGGCCGAACAGTTCGGCCTGCAGCAGCGTCGGCGGGATGGCCGCGCAGTTCACGGCGACGAACGGCGCATCGGCGCGCGCCGACTGCTGGTGGATCGCCGCCGCCGTCAGTTCCTTGCCGGTGCCCGATTCCCCGGCGATGAACACGGTGGCATCCGTGTTCGCGACCTTGCGGATCGTCGCGAACAGCCGGCGCATCGCGTCGCACGAACCGATCATCGTGCCGCCCGCCGGCACCGCATCCGCGATCGGGTCACCGTCCGCGAGCTTCAGCATCCCGTACGCATGGCCGACGAGATAGCCGATCGTCGTGTAGGCCGTCGCATTGCGCACGTAGTCGAAACAGCAGTGGCGGATCAGGCGCGCGATGGACATGTCGCGCAGCCGCTCTCCGTCGGCGAGCGCGACCCAGCCGACGCGCGGGTCGCGCAGCAGCACCTCGAACGACGCGACGTCGGGCGACACGAAGCTGCCGAAATCGACGATGCCCGCATGCGGGCGGTTTACCTTGACGAGATTCAGTGCGTCCGCAACGGTTTTCGCGCGCCACACGTCCCAGCCGCGCAACTCGAGACAGTCGACGAGCGCGGCATCGTGCTGCTGCGACAGGTAGACGAGCGGCCGCGACGGCGAGACATGGTTGTGTCGGATGGCGAGGAACGGCATCGTGCCGGCCTCCCGTTCGACATCCTGCGGGCCTGACACCCTGATCTGGCAGCAATAGTTCACGATGGCCTCGCCGCTTAGGGTTGTATATCGGAACGGCCGTTGCCGAGTCGCGTGTAACGGGATCTCGTAGTCCCGCGGCGCGGCGCTGGCCTGTCCTCGGATTGACGTTTCGTCATCGGCAGAAAACGACGCGTTGCGTGTAGATCTGCGGCTCGATGACCGGCTTCGCCGACCGGTTGAGATCGTCGCGATAGGCACGGTAGGTCTTGCCGTTCACCGTTACGTCCGTCGCGCGAGCCGTCTCGACCTTGTCGAGCCCGTTGCGCTGCCACTCGTTCACCCGGTCCGCCGCCGACATGCTCGACTCGCCGGCGATCTTCTGCGTGATCGCGCTGCCGTCGCTCCACGGCTGCGTCTGCATGTCCTCGGCATGCTGCATCGCGCCGACCGTCTTGCCCGTCGACGTCGGCCCTTTCTGCGCCTCGAACGGCGCACCGCGGCCGTACACCGGCGATTGCCACGATGGCGCGTGGCCTTGCTCGGGCATCATGTAAATCATCTGCGGGTCGCCGATCATCATCATCGGCGCGCATGCCGTGTTGTCGGAGCGGCCGAGCGTCGTCAGCGCCTGCTGGACGCTCACGGCGTTCGCGGCAGTCTGCTCGTTCAGGATGACGAAGACCGCGGGATTCTGGAAAACCGACTGCGCAGCGGCTTGCATGCTGACCAGCAGCAAAGCGACCAAAAAGATCCTCATGATTGAGGCCTCCTTGCATCCTCGTCAGGCAAAAAGAGGTGTTGACCTCGGGGATGGGACCAACACCCGTCAAACCGGGAACGACCGTCGCGCATCGGGTCCGAGCGGCAGCCGTGCGACCGGCGCTCCAGTCGCACGGCTGCCCGACCCGCGTGCTTACGACGACGTGCTCGTCGAGATGACAGCCGGCGCCGGCACGACCGGTGCAGCCGGTGCGGCCTGCTGGTCGATCGACGCCGGCGGCAACGCCTGCGCCGGATCGGTCAACGCGGGCATGTCGGCGGCAGGCGCAGGTGCGGCCGCGGATTCGGCCGCGTCCGGCACCTTTGCGTCGGCTGCCGGCATGTCGGCCGCAGGCGCGGCAGCGACAGGCTGCGCGGCTTCCGGTGCGGGCGCTTCGGCGGCGGCTTGCGGCGCCGGCTCGACGGCCTTCGCATCGGCCGCGGATGCCGCGACGACGGCGGCAGCCGGCGTCGGTTCGGCACCCGGCGCCGCAGCGGCCTGCGCTGCGTTGTCGGTCGCGGCCGGCCTCGGCTCCGGCGCCTTGTCGGCGACAGCCGGCGCAGGCTCGGGCGCCTTGTCGGCAACGGCCGGTGCGGGCTCGGGTGCCTTGTCGGCAACAGCCGGTGCGGGCTCGGGCGCCTTGTCGGCAACCACCGGTGCGGGCTCGGGTGCCTTGTCGGCAACAGCCGGTGCAGGCTCGGGTGCCTTGTCAGCAACCACCGGTGCGGGCTCGGGTGCCTTGTCGGCAACCACCGGTGCGGGCTCGGGTGCCTTGTCGGCAACCACCGGTGCGGGCTCGGGTGCCTTGTCGGCAACGGCCGGTGCGGCGATGACGGCAGCAGCCGGCACGGCTGCCATCGCAGCTGCCGGTGCGACCGCAGCTGCCGCTACGACCGCGGGTGCGGGTGCAGCTGCTGCTGCGACAGCCGGTGCAGCAGCAACCGCAGGCACGGCGGCGGCCGCCGGTGCAGCGGCTGCGACAACCAGCGCTGCAGCTGCAACCGCCGGTGCGGCTGCGGCAACCGCCGGCGCCGCGACTGCCGGTGTTGCGGCAACCGGCGCGATCGCCGGGACGGGGACGGGCACGGGCACCGGGGCGGGTGCCGCCCGCACCGCGGTCGTCGCCACCGGACGGGTCTGCGCCGGCGCGGCTGCGTCGAGTGGCGGCAGGCCCATACGGTTGCGCACGATCGGATCGTGATACTTCACGTCGTCGGCGACGGTCGCTTCGGCGCTGGGTGCGACATTCGAACGCGCGAGCGGCGCGGTCGTGCCCGGGCACAGGTGCCCGGTCGCTTCCACCGCGCGCCGGTTCGCGTCGCTCTGGCAGAGCAGCGCGAGCGCCACGTCGGTCAGGCCCATCGCGCGGAATTCACGCGCATCGAGACGACGGACGCAGGCCTGGTCGACCAGCGTCGTGCCGCCCGTCGCGCCGAACCCCGGGAACGACACGCCGACGCTCACCGACCCCATGCAGGTGTCGGACAGCGTGGTCGTGAGGCCGGGCGCCTGGATGGCCGGGTTCGTCTTGATCGTCTGCGTACCCGAGTAATTGACGTTTTCCGATGTCTGGGTGTTGAACGGGTTGGTACCGGGCGAGCCGGGCGACTGGAGAGCGCTCACGCTCTGCGGCGTCACGTTCGAGCCGCCGCTCGTGCTGGAGGGCAACGTCACGTTCACATTCACGCTCGAATTGCCGCTGCCGCGAACGCCGCTGCTGCTGGTGGCATTGCCGCCGCGCGAGCTCGTGTTGCTCGTGTTCGTGTTCATGCTCGAGCCGCCGCCCTGGCTGATGGCCGTCGACGACGTCGAGGACTGCGCGCTCGAAGTCGAGTCGGCGGTTTGTGCCTGGGCACCGATCGTGGACATCGCGAACATTGCCGCGCATGCCACCTTGATCTTGTTGCTGTTCATTTCACTCTCCGGACGAGGTTTGACCTCCCACCCAGGCAACCGTACTAATTCCCCTGAATGACTTCAGTTTTTGCTGCTTCCCCGAACTGCTTCCAGCCGCTGCCCAGCTGGGACCACGAGCCGGCCGACATGCCCTGCCACTGCTGGGCGTCCGGTCCGCCGATGGCACTGCCCGACGAAAGCGTTTGTTGCTCTGACGGTTTGATTGTCTGGTCAGGGTTGTTTGACGTCTGCATATTCGATTGCACACCATCGGCGGCACGGTCAGCGCCATACGCCGTCAGGGACGCGAGCATCAGAGCGGCGGCAATCAGTTTCTGCTTCATGCCAACTCCTTACGTGACAACAATGCGGGAAAAGAGACCAGCGTCGCTGGGAAACTGGTCCCCCCCACACCTGACTAATGACTGCTTCCGGTCGCGCTGGAACTTCCCTGGCTTCCGCCCGATGCGGACGGCGAGCCGGCCGGACCGGTACTCCATACGGTCGACGAGTTGTAGTGATTCGAACCCGCGATCGCGCCTGAACCGCCACTGCCCGTCAGCCCGACAGCACCCGCGTTGGCAGTGCCCTGGTCGTTCCCGCCCGTAGCCGTGTAGTGGTTCGCGCCGAGTACGATCGTGGCGGTCACGCCTCCCGACAGCGCATTCGCGTTCTCGTTCGTGCTGCCGTTTCCACCGAACGAGCCTGCGGCACCGATACCGCCGCCTGCCGCGAACGCGCCCCCGTTCGTGCCCGAACCGCTGGCCGTCGAGGTCGAGTTGTGAAAGGCGGATGCCGTGCCGGCGGAACCAGCGGGTGTCACGGTACTTCCTGCATTCGCGCCCGCCGTCGAATTCGAATTGCTGGTATAGCTGCCGGAGCCGACCAGTACCGAACCGGAAACGCCTGCTGCAACGGATTGCGTCTGGTTGGTCGTGGACGAACCGGCTGCCAATGCAGCCGACGATATGACGGTGAGCGCGGTCGCTAATATGACGTTGGCTTTCATAGCAATCCCTTGCTGTGAGGAAGTTCGGCGGTGGCGGAGCCGGGCCCGCCCGCGTCGGGCGAAACCCGGCATCCGTACCGCCAGCCAATGACGAACGCTACGCGCCGCGGCTTAGTGGTGGAACGTCCAGCCGATCGAGCCGGCATTGGCGCCGCTCGTGCCACCCGCCTGTGCACCCCCGAAGCCGAAGCCGCCGACCGACGACGTTTGCGTGTGGTTCGTGTACGAGATCGAACCGCTGCCCGGGCCGCCGGCAACCGCACCGGCTGCGCCGAGTGCCGAGCCGGAATCGGTCGCGGTGAAATGACCGAACCCGGCAACCCCGGCCATCGTCGAACCGCCACTCGTCGAATTGCTGCCCGACACCGTGCCGCTAGCGGCGAAAGCTGCACCCGAAACCGCCAGCACTGCTGCTGCAATCAGAAGCTTCTTCATGGTCGACTCCAAAACGGCGTGGATGGAATGAGCAAGGAAGATCGCACGCCATCAATCTTCCTGCCTCGAGCAATCCTTAAAAATAAGGATCACTATCAAATCAAGAAATTATTTATGGCCGTTAATTTGATGTTCTTTTAATTTTTTGACAGCCGAATTCTATTTTTTCGTTTATCAGTTGTCCAAAATTTATGAATTGGTGTTTTCTATTATTTTTATGATTATTTAATATGTCACGAAAACACCATAATTAGATCAACCGGAATGACGCGCACATCTTTCCGGTCCGCGATTTTCGACACCCCGCCGCAAACGGATGCCGGCACTGGCATCCGCTTCCGAAATCGAAAATGCGCGAATATATTTACCACCGCAAAATGCAACCCCGCTCAAAATGCGCTTTTTAACCAAGCGATAACGAGCCTGCATGACAGCCTGACGGCATGTCTGCTCCCTGAGCTAGCAACGAATGATTTCCGGATAATCCGGCCGACAGGCGTTCGATCTAATCCGGCCGGAGCCGGTACTGGCCCGGCGCGATCGATACTGCCCTGCACGGTCGAAGACGAATCGGCATCACGCTGTCCGGCACGAACAGGTTGATCCATCCGGGTGAACTGACTGAAGGCGAGCACCGCTGTCGCCTGGTGGCCGCGCGGAGCGACAACCGCCCCAGCGCGTGGAGCGCGGGAAACCGGCAAGGAAAGACCCGCGACGCTGGCACTGCGTCGCAAGCACTACCCCGATGTTTCCGACTACCCCTATGGTGCGCAAAGAACGCGCGGATCAAGCCACTGCTTATGGTCTTCATCGCCGTTTCCCCGACTGGCTTATTGACGCGCTGGTCGCCCCCACATCGTTGTTGCAACGTGTCGACCGCTCGCCGGTGCGTCCAATGTCGCAAGCAACATGCCACGCGTTATTCCGCCGTTCATTGCGCGCGCCGAACGGCCGCCGCGCCGGCACGAATCGCCGGAAACGACATTTTTTGTTTCAGGAATGTATCGCGGCAACGGTCGGGCACACGCGGCGATCGTTGAGCGTCGCGAAGCAATCCCGCGATTTGACGGACGAATCCGGCCCGTGGACCCTCGCCGAATGGCCAGATGAACGGGTGTTTCAAACTTGAGAAGTGCACCGCCGTGCGGGGACGGCGGCACCCGTCTTTTCGCTGCCGAACCACACGGCGCGGCGTGTGCAACCGCCCTCCAATGCTCTGACGAACGGGAATCGAAGCGTGCGGCGCCCTGTTCTGCCAGCACGGTTCGGCAGCCTCCGATGCGTCGGCGACGCGCACGCGTCCCGACGGACGAAACGAATTTGATTCATCCGTGAAAATACCGACACGATCACACGACGATGATGTTGTTATTGAAAATATTACCGGCGTAAGAATTAAAACAAATGAAAACGCGTAATATTGACCGAAACATGCACATCAGCTTTTCATTTTCATTCGACTCCCCTTTCACACCTGGAGCCACCATACGGGCGATAAACCGGAGAAACGTTTTCAAGCATTTATCCGCCTGATTCTCACCATTGAAACATGCCGATTCAACACCGATTCTTCGTCAAGAATTCCACAAAAGCCTGATTCATAGCGAGTTTCGTCGTATCGAATCGCATCGATCCGGCCATCGTCCGGGGTATTTTCCTGTCCCCACGATTCACGCGTGAAACAAAAGCGCGCATATTGCACGGCAATTGCGCGCCCTCGCCCGCGCACAGCCGGACTGCGTCGTCCATGGCATGCCGATTGCCTGATGTCCGGCTCTCATCGAGCGGCACGCCACGGCACACAGATCAAGGGTGGCGGCCCGCTCGTCAATCAGCGTGTCGGGGAAAGGCGATGAAGATCACCACCGATCGATCGACGCTCGCGTCGTTCAAGCATCAACGGGGTTGTCAGCGGAACCGGAGCGCCTGTCGTGGCGCTTCGTCGACATCCGCACATGCGGACCGGCGCTTGCCGAAACGATTCCCGTGCAGCGGAATGGAACGCATACGCGCCGCCGTCGAGCAAATCGACGCGGGATTCCTGGAGATGCTCGACGAAGAAGAAAGCCATGAATGACAGGGGCGCGATCGACACGCGCCGGTCAGCGCGTCCTCGTCACGGGCGGCGCCGGCTTTCTCGGCAGCGGCGTGTGCGAGCGCCTGGTCATGGAAGGTGCGTCCGTCACATGCATCGACAGCCTGCTGACCGGGCGCAAGCTCAACGTCGCCGACCTGATTGCGTCCGGTCGGTTCGAGTTCGTGAAGGGCGAAGTATCGCTCGACCTGCCGCAACTGCAGGTGGACGAGATCTGGAATCTCGCGTGCGGGGCGTCGCCGCCCACCTGGTAATCGATGCTCGCTGACCGCTGAGCGACGACCGACGCCACCGCCCGACAGCGCATCGGCCGCGCGTTCGGGCCGGCCGCCGCCGCGTCAGCCGAGCAGTTCCTTCTTCCGCAGGTGCACGACGTCGCGCATCGGCGGCGCGCCGAACAACCGGCTGTATTCGCGGCTGAACTGCGACGCGCTCTCGTAACCGACGACAGCAGCCACCGACCCGACATCGCCGCCCTGCCGCAGCAACAGCCGCCGTGCCTCGTGCAGCCGCAACTGCTTCTGGTACTGCAGCGGGCTCAGCGTCGTCACGTTCTTGAAATGATGGTGTAGCGACGACACGCTCATGTTGACCGCCTGCGCGAGCGACTCGACGCGCATCGGCTCCGCGTAGTGATCGCGGATCCATTCGATCGCGCGCGCGATCCGGTGCGTCTGGCTGCCCGCGATCGCCATGTGCCGCAGCCGCGTGCCCTGCCCGCTCGTCATCAGCCGGTACAGCAGTTCCTTTTCGATCAGCGGCGCGACCACCGGAATATCGGCCGGCGTATCGAGCAGCCGCAACAGCCGCAGCGCGGCGTCGAGCAGCGGCGGCGTCAGCTCGGCGAGCGCGATCCCCTCGCCTTCGGGGCCCGCGTCGGGCTCGGGCAGCCGCATCTCGGCCGCGAGCTCGACGATCCGCTGCGGATCGAGCGTCAGCGACAGGCACAGGTACGGCTCATCCGGCGACGCGCGCGTGACACGCGACAGGATCGGCAAGTCGATCGACGTAATCAGGCAATTCTGCGTGTCGTATTCGTAAGCCTGGCCGGCCACGATCACGCGCTTCGCGCCCTGCGCGGCGATCACGAGCGCGGCACGCGACACGCCGCAGCCGAGATCGACCGGGCGCGTGTGCCGATGCAGCATCAGGCCCGGCACGGCGGTCGAATGCGAGCCATCCGCCGGCGCGAAGCGGCCGATCAGCGACGCCAGCTCGCGCCGCCCGGATTCGCGCGACGCCGCGATATCGGTCATGTCCATGACGAATCCTCGATTGATTTCCCCATGTCGCGGGAGCATAGCGAAACGGCCCGCGGCGCGCCCGGGATTTGCAGGATTGTTCAATAAATTTGCAGGATTGGGTAGACGCAAAAACCGGCTGCTCGCGCACACTCCCCGCTAACCGGGCGCATGCCGGGTTTTCCCCATGGAGACATACACAATGCCTACCTCGTTTGTCCTCAACGGCAAGAACGTCACGCTCGACGCCGATCCGTCGATGCCCGTCCTCTGGGCGATTCGCGAACACGCGGGACTGACCGGCACGAAGTTCGGCTGCGGCATGGCGCAGTGCGGCGCGTGCACGGTGCATCTCGAAGGCCAGGCCGTCCGCTCGTGCGTGCTGCCGCTCGCCGGTATCGCGGGCAAGCACATCACGACGATCGAAGGCCTGCAAAGCAAGCCCGCGCAGGCCGTGCAGGCCGCGTGGGTCAAGCTGCAGGTTCCGCAATGCGGCTATTGCCAGTCCGGCCAGATCATGTCGGCCACCGCCTTGCTCGAACAGAATCCGAAGCCGACCGACGCGGACATCGACGCCGCGATGAACGGCAACCTGTGCCGCTGTGCGACCTACGCCCGCATTCGGGCCGCGATCCACGACGCAGCCACGACGCTGGGAGCCTGACCATGACGATCGAACTCGACAACACCGGTTCGGTGCGTCCGTCGCGCCGCACGTTCCTGAAGGCCGCGGGCGCCGCGGCCGCCGTCAGCCTGACCATCGGCTTCGAATGGGCCGGCCTCGGCCGCCGCGCGCTCGCGGCGACCGCGCCCGCCGCCGACTTCGCGCCGAATGCGTTCCTGCGCATCACGCCCGACGGCGCCGTCACGGTCGTCGCGAAGCACGTCGAAATGGGCCAGGGCGCGTACACAGGCATCGCGACGATCGTCGCCGAGGAGCTCGACGCCAACTGGTCGAGCGTGCGCGTCGAAAGCGCGCCGGCCGATGCGAAGCGTTATGCGAACCTCGCGTTCGGCACGATGCAGGGCACGGGCGGCAGCTCGGCGATGGCGAACTCATGGCAGCAACTGCGCGAAGCAGGCGGCAAGGCCCGCGCGATGCTCGTGTCGGCCGCCGCGGCCCGCTGGAAAGTGCCGGCCGGCGAGCTGACAACGGCCAATGGCGTCGTCACGCACGCGAAGAGCGGCAAGACGGCCGCGTACGGCACGCTCGTCGCCGATGCGTCGAAGCTGCCCGTGCCGGACAAGGTCACGCTGAAGCAGCCGGCCGATTTCAAGCTGATCGGCCAGCGGATTCCGCGCGTCGATGCATCGGCGAAATCGAACGGCACCGCGCATTTCACGCTCGACACGACGTTCCCCGGCATACGCGTCGCGCTGCTGCAGCGCCCGCCGCGCTTCGGCGCGACCGTGAAATCGTTCGACGCGACGGCCGCGAAGGCCGTGCCGGGCGTCGTGTCGGTCGTGCAGGTGCCGGGCGGCGTCGCGGTCGTCGCGAACGGCTTCTGGGCCGCGAAACAGGGCCGCGACGCGCTGAAGGTCGAATGGGACGAAGCGAACGCCGAGAAGCGCGGCTCGGACGAGATCATGCGCGAATACCGGCAGCTCGCCGACAAGCCGGGCACGTCGGCGCGCAAGGACGGCGATGCCGACGCGGCGATCGCGGGCGCGGCGCGCAAGATCAGCGCGACGTACGAATTCCCGTATCTCGCGCACGCGCCGATGGAGCCGCTCGACGCGGTCGTCAAGCTGACGGCCAACGGTTGCGAGATCTGGGCCGGCGACCAGTTCCAGACGGTCGACCAGGCCAACGCGGCCAGGGTCGCGGGCCTGAAGCCCGAGCAGGTGCAGATCCACACGCTGTACGCGGGCGGCAGCTTCGGCCGGCGCGCGAATGCGTGGTCGGACTATGTGGTCGAGGCCGTGTCGATCGCGAAGGCGCTCGGCGCGGACGGCAAGCCGGTCAAACTGCAGTGGACGCGCGAGGACGACATCCAGGGCGGCTTCTACCGGCCGATGTACTTCCACAAGCTCGACGCGGGCCTGACCGCGGACGGCCGGCTGGTCGGCTGGCGCCACCGGATCGTCGGCCAGTCGATCCTCGCCGGCACGCCGTTCGAGGCGTTCATGGTCAAGAACGGCATCGACGCGACGTCGGTCGAGGGTGCGGCGAACCTGCCGTACGCGGTGCCGAACGTGTCGGTCGAGCTCACCACCGCGAAGACGGGCGTGCCCGTGCTGTGGTGGCGCGTGGTCGGCAGCTCGCACACGGCCTATGCGGTCGAGGCGTTCATCGACGAAGCCGCGCACACCGCCGGCAAGGATCCGTACGCATTCCGCCGCGACCTGCTCGCGAAGGAGCCGCGCATGCTTGCGGTGCTGGAGCTGGCCGCGCAGAAGGCCGGCTGGGATCCGGCCAAGCCACTGCCGAAGGGCCGCGGGCGCGGGATCGCGGTCGCCGAGGCGTTCAAGAGCTATGTCGCGCAGGTGGCCGAGGTGTCGGTCGACGCGGACGGCAAGGTGAAGGTCGAGCGCGTGGTGTGCGCGGTGGATTGCGGGACGGCGATCAATCCCGACATCGTCGCCGCGCAGATGGAAGGCGGCATCGGCTTCGGGCTCGGCGCGGCGCTGCACAGCGCGATCACGCTGAAGGACGGCCGGGTCGAACAGCGCAACTTCGACGGCTACAACGTGCTGCGGATGGCCGAGATGCCGAAGGTCGAGGTGCATATCGTGCCGTCGGCGGAAGCGCCGACCGGGGTCGGCGAGCCGGGCGTCGCGCCGATCGGGCCGGCGGTCGCGAACGCGATCTTCGCGGCGACGGGCAAGCGGCATTACGTGCTGCCGTTCGATTCGGCGGATAGCGCGAAGGCTTGATGGGTGGGTGGCGACGCTGGCCGCGGGGCGAAAGCTGCCCTGCGGCCAGCGCTTTTCAACGCCTCGCCGAAGACATCATGCCCGCCCGAGCCGAAGCCTCACGACATCCTTCGCCAGCCGCATTCACTCCTGCTCGACCTCCGGCCAAAGCCTCGGAAAGAGAAACCGGAGGCCACTCAGCGGCAATCCAAAGGAAAGTTCGCCTCGATGCGAAGGCGAAGTCAGCAGCCCGCAATCCAGCAGCGATCGAACGATTCGGCGCGCCAGTACATCGCTTACGCCCAGCATCTGAGCGAATTCCGCCCGCGTTACGGTTCGGCGCAGTGCCACAAACTCCATCGCTAGCGCCGCGGCTTCCGGTTTGACGACCGATTTTTCCGAGCGGATGGTCCACGGATTGGCCTCAAGATATCGCAGCAAATCGAGCAAACGCCCCGTGACCCCGTCGAACTCCGTCATATGCACCATGAAACTGACCTGGTCCTGGCAGCAGTCGAGAAAGAACCGCGCGAACTTGACCAGCCCTTCCTGGGATAGATTGCCCCGACCGTCCAGATCGTTACGCCGTGTCTGGTCGGCCTCGCTTAGCCGGGCGTAATACTGCTCGTGCTCTCGCGCCAACCCTCGAAGCGGCGACCAGAGACCATGGGTCAGATCGGCAGCGCGTAATCCGAGATGCGAATGCAGACGTGCCACTCGACCATTACCATCCATGAACGGGTGCACCCAGGTCAGACGGTGATGCGAACAGGCGATACCGATCAGTTGATATTCCTTGGCGCGAATGCGGGCATAACGTGCGGACCAGGCCTGAAGCAACGGTTCGATCATCTCCGGTTCCGGTGCCAGATGACGCCCAACCGTCACATCCAACCGCCGAAATTCACCGGGAACGATGATTTCCCCCTCACCGGCGGCTCGCTCATCGTCGGGCAAGCAGGAAAAGAAGCGATCATGAATGGCCGAAATGCGTGCCGGTTCGAATAGCGCGGCAACCGGAAGCGCGCGCCACTCTTCCTCTAGCGCCGCTTCAGTTGCGATATGCGCAACCGCGAAGCGTTGCTTCTTGCGCTCGACAATATCGGTTGAATAATCCCGATGCAGCGCAGCCTCGATCTTTGCGGGTGTCGTGTGCTGGCCTTCGATCTTGTTCGTGTAGTACGAATTCATGGCGCGCAACTGCGGCACGAGCGCGCTGGCCAGCGGGGTATCGCATACGGCCAGCAACCGCTGCGACGAGTCAACGAGTTCTGCTGCCTGCTCGAGCAGAGGATCGAGTACACGATCCTCGGGAAACAACGGTTCGAAGGTAGCGACGGTCGTCATGCTTCCTTGTCGGGTTCCATGTAGGGTTTGATGTCGGCAATTATAGGTACTTATGCCACTGATTTATATAGATTTTCACTCAAACCACGTAGGGTTCAATGTAGGGTTCCATGTAGGGTTTGTCGTGCCCGCTCCGTGTCCAGGCTGCGGGCGCGTTCCCCCCGCCATTTCCCGCCTCCCCCGCACGTTACGTCAGACGTAACGCCCGTAACGTCGCCCGTCGATGCTACGTAACAATCCTTCACTATTGCTCAGACCCCTTGCAGGCCCACCCCGCGCCCCGCGTTAAAAATTCTTTTAAATTCAAGGCTGTCACGGCACCCACCTCCGCGCATTCACCCGCCGACGCCCGACGTTCCTTCCCTGGCCCGGAAGTTGCAGTACATGACCCGCAAACACTCCTTTATGGACATGCGAGGGCCACCATGGATTGCAAATACCTGTACATCGACAACATAAAAATCAACTTCGTGCGCCGCACGATCGAAATCGACAACAAAGTCGTTGACGTTACGCCGCGCGAATTCGACGTCGTCGAATTCCTGCTCGACAACATGAACAAGATCGTGCCGCGGCAGGCAATCCAGGAAGCCGTATGGGGCCGTGAACTCGGCGTGTCGTCGCGCACGCTGGATACCCATATCTCGCGGATCCGTTCGAAGCTGCAACTCGAGTACGACAAGAACCTGCGGATCATCCCGATCTATGCGGTCGGCTATCGTCTCGTGCTGTTCGGTGCGGCAATGACGCACGTCGAGCGTCACGACGCGGCGCCGATCCTGCGTGCCGCGCCGCCGGCCGTAATGGCCGCCGACTACGCATAACGATTCACCCGCGCGCCGCCCGCTCGCGGCGCGCCAGCAACACTCCCCCCACCGCGCTGTGCAGGTTCGCAGCGCTTCGCGTCCTGCCCGCCGGATGCGGCCTGCAGGCCGCCCGGCCCGCCAGCCAGTCGCGACCCGACCGCCGCCTCCGGGCGGCGGTTGCTTTTTGCCGCCCGCCGTCGCCCTCCACGCTTCGTCGCCCTCCACGCTTCGTCGCATTCCAAGCTTCGTCGCATTCCAGCGCGCTGCGGCGCGCTTCGTAGCGCCCCGCGCTCCCCGCCGCCGCGCGATGCACGCGACTACGGATTCCGGCGCGGCACGCGGCCATGGCCATCCCTACAATCGACGCAGCAGCCGCGTGCCCGTCCGCGCCACCGGCCCCATCACAACCCGTCGAACCAACGCCGAATCCGCCCCGATCCCGCCGTGCCTGCGCAGTTCCTGACGAATGCCGACGCCGGCGACGCCGCGTTCCGGGCCATGCCCACCGATTCCGCGCCGCCCGCCGCTGCGCCGGTCGCGCTCGACGCGTCGCCCTACCTGCCGCGCCTGTCCGCCGCCGCCGCGCGCGGGCTGTCGCACGCGTACTGCGCGACCGGCGCCGTTCCGGTCACGCTCGGCGAGCATGCGTACGAGGTGCGCTGGCGCGTCGACGCCGAGCCGGCCGCCGATGCGCACGCATACCGCTTCGTCGTCGGCCCCGCCACCGGCACGCTGTGGATCGATCCGGTCGCGGAAACGGAATGGCTCGGCGATGCGGCCGACCCGGCCGTGCCGGCCGTGATCCGCGCGGCGCTGCTCGCCGACCTGTGCGCGCCGCTCACGGCCGTGCTGCAAGCCGCAACGCGGCAGCGCGTGGAACTGCTGCCGCCGCCCGCGAGCGCGCCCGCGTGGCGTGCGCTGCCGGCCGCGCTGCGCTTCGAGCTGCGGCGCGCCGACGGCGCATGGCGCTGCCATGGCGCGCTGCTGTTCGACGCGCCCGATGCGCTGGCCGTGTTCTTCGCGGCCGCGCCGGCCGCGCTCGCCGGCACGCGCGCGGCCTACGCGAACCTGCCCGTGCCGCTCGTGTTCGAGATCGGCCGCACCGAGCTGACGACAGCCGAACTGGCCGACGTCGTCGGCGGCGACATCATCGCGATCGAGCGCTGGCAGGCTCACGAGCAGAACCTGCTGTGCGTCGCGCGGCTGCCGGCCGCGCCGGCGTGGGAGATCACCGGACGGCCGTCGGGCAACCGGCTGACCGTCGAACGAATCAGGGAGATGCCTTTGGAACCGACCCGCACCGATACCGCGCCCGCGACGGCGCACGACGCGCCGCCCGGCGATGCGCCGCGCACGCTCGACGGCCTCGCAGTCGACCTGCGCTTCGAGCTGCCGCCCACGTCGATGCCGCTCGGCGAGTTGAGCGCGCTGCAGCCGGGCGCCGTGATCGAGCTGCAGCAAGGGATCAACCAGAGCGTGATCCATCTGGTCGCGAACGGGATGCTGATCGGCACCGGCCACCTGATCGCGGTCGGCCAGAAACTCGGCGTGCGTGTCGTCACGCTGACGCAACCCGCGCCGCGCGAGCGCTGAGCGATGGGCAACCTGCCGAATCCGGTCGCGCTGATCGCGGTGATCGCCGCGCTCGGCATCGCGCCGTTCGCGGCGCTGATGGTGACGAGCTACACGAAGCTCGTGGTCGTGCTCGGCCTCTTGCGCTCCGCGCTGGGGATCCAGCAGGTGCCACCGAACCTCGTGCTGAACGGCATCGCGCTGATCCTGTCGCTGTTCATCATGGCGCCGGTCGGGATGTCGATCCGCGACGCGCTGCAGGCACGCCACTTCGATGCGTCGGGGCAGCTGTCGACCGCCGACGTCGGCGCGCTCGCCGATGCCGCGCTGCCGCCAATCAAGGATTTCCTCGTGTCGCACACGCGCCAGCGCGACCGCGAATTCTTCGTGCGCACCGCGACGTCGGTCTGGCCGAAGAACCGCGCGGACGGCCTCAAGGACGACGACCTGCTCGTGCTGGTGCCGAGCTTCACGCTCGCCGAACTGACGAAGGCATTCCAGATCGGCTTCGTGATCTATATCGTGTTCATCGTCGTCGACCTGCTGGTCGCGAACATCCTGCTCGCGCTCGGGATGCAGATGATCTCGCCGACGACGATCTCGGTGCCATTCAAGCTGCTGCTGTTCGTCGCGCTCGACGGCTGGTCGCTGCTCGTGCAGGGGCTCGTGCTGTCGTATCGCGTGGCAGGCGCGGGATGAACGCGCACGGCCCGCGAACCGCCGCCGCGTGGCTGTGCGCGCTGGTCGGGCTGCTCGCGCTCGGGTTCGCCGGAATGCAACCGCGCATCGCGCACGCGGCCAGCGGCGCGGGCTTCGCGCAACTCGCGCGCACGTGTGCGCCGAACGTCGATCCCGACACGCTCGCCGCGCTCGTACGCACCGAATCGGGCTTCAATCCGTATGCGATCGGCGTGGTCGGCGGCCACCTGGCGCGCCAGCCCGCGTCGCTCGACGAGGCACGCGCGACCGCGCACGAACTTGCGTCGCGCGGCTTCAGCTACAGCGTCGGCCTCGCGCAGGTGAACGAACGAAATTTCGCGAAATACGGGCTCGACGCAGCAACGATGTTCGAGCCGTGCCGCAACCTGCAGGCCGGCGGCGCGATCCTGACCGAATGCTTCGCGCGTTCGTCGGGCACCGGCCGCGCCTCGCAGGCCGCGTTGCGCGCGGCGCTGTCGTGCTACTACAGCGGCAACTTCACGACCGGCTTCTCGAGCGGCTACGTGAGCCGCGTCGTCGCGAGCGCGCAGCGCAACGCGCGCGAAGGCGGCGTCGAACCGATTCCCGTCGTGAGCGACACGCCGCCGCCCGAGCGCCGGCGCCGCATGGATGCGGCCACCACCACGCCGCCGGAACGCGCGCGGCGGCTCGCGTCACCCGCCGCGTCCGCCGATGCGCCTTCGTGTCATGCGCGTCCGGTCGTGATGATGTGCCGCGGGCTGCCGGCGAACCAGGCGAAGCGGCTGTGCGTGCGGTGTCTCGATCAGTGACGGCGCATGGCCCGTTTTCAGGGGCGCAAACGTCGCCGGCACGCCACGCGGCGCCCGGCCGCCACGTGGCCGCACGCATCTCGTAGCGTACGGCGCACGTGCGCGCCGGCCGCGCCGCGGCGCTACGAAACAGCGGCGATCCGGCCGCAACCCGGGTCCCTACACTCGTCGGATCGCGTCGTGGCGCGCACGGCGCCATGCATTGCGCGAATCGCGCGGTTCAAGGGAGAGGAGCATGCTGTCGATCGACGGATTGGGACTGGGCGTCAACTGGCAGCGCTTCCTGTCGGACACGCTGAACCCGCTCGTCGCACCGCCGCCCCCGCCGCCTCCGCCGCCGAAGAAGGACGATCCGTCGGCCGGCCCCGCGAACCCGACCGTGTCGCCGCCGATTCCCGTGACGGCCACACCGTCCACCGACCCGTCGAAGCCGACCAACGCCGAGATCGCGTCGGCGACGTCGCTGGTTCAGAGCATGGCCGCGCAGTACACGGCGCCGCCGCCCGACATTACGGTCGAGAACGACAAGACGCGCGCCGTGCAGAAGGCGATCCAGGACGCGCAGACGCAATACGACAACGCGTCGCAATCGCTGCAGGGCGCGCAGAACGTGCTGCGCCTCACGAACCGCGATCCCGAATCGACGGCCGACGACCGCAAGGCCGCGCAGGATAACTATGCAAAGGCGCGCACCGCCGCCGACAGCGCGCAGCGCGACCTGAACGTGACGACCGACGCGGGCTACATGATCCTGTATGGCGAACAGGCGAACGCCGACATGCCGGCCGGGATGAAGATCGACGACTCCGGCAAGGTGACCGATCCGGGTGACGCGCAGCACGCCGCCGACCAGCAGTTCAAGACGCTGCTGGCCGCATTTCCCGATCATGCGAACGATCCGAACTGGGTGCCGCAGGCAAGCGACTGCAAGAATCCGCTGCAGATCAAGCTCTACGACGACTGGCAGACCGCCAGTGCGACGGCCGCCGTCGGCGCGTCGAAGTACTACGCCGACGTCGCGAACTCGAACCTCGCGTACACGCAGTTCCAGTCGTATCTCGCCGATCCGGACTACAAGAGCGCGGTCGATGCGGGCGTCGGCCGGCTGAACGATGCGCTCCAGCCGCTGGAGCTGGTGGTCACGGTGCCCGACGCGCCGGATTCGAAGGACGCCGCGCAGCAGGCCGTCACGACGGCCGCGAAGGATGCGAACTACGCGAATGCCGCGGTCGGCGCAGCGAACGACAGCCTGACGCTCACGAACGCGCAGCAGCAATACGATTCGGCCAGCGGCAAGGAAGGCCCGACGGTCGTCGTCGCGAATGCGGTGTCGGACGCGAAGACCGCGCTCGCCCGCGCGCAGACGGCCGCGAACACGAGCGGCGGCTATCTGCAGATGCTGTCCGCGCAGCAGCAGGTCGACGCGCTGCAGGCCGATTACACGAAGAAGCAGCAGGCATCCGACGACTGGCACAAGGCCAACCCGCATTCGATGCTGAAGGATCCGCAGGTCGACCTCGATCTCGGCGACGCGTACGCGAAACTGTCGCAGGCGCAGCAGCAGGCGAGCATCGCGAAGGACGGCTTCACCGCCACCTACGGCGCGACGCTCGCGCAGCAGTACGACGATCAGGCGTCGCAGATCCAGGCGCAGGTGAACGCGCGCTCGGCGTTCGTGAAGCCGGCGGTCCAGCCGCCGCTCCTTGCGCCGTCGCTGTCGACTGCGAATGACTTGCCGACCCAGGCCCTGCCCGCGCCATCGCTGTCGACCTCCGCGACCGCCGCGACGGCCGCACCCACCGGCACGCCGACGCTGCCGACGTCGTCACCGTTGCCGGCGCCGCCGTCGTCGACCGCGAATGGCGGATTGTCGCCTTCGTCCACCAATCCGTTCGCGCTGCCGCAAACGCCGGCCGCGCCGGCCACACCGACAGGCCCGACGATGCTCGACGCGAAGCGTCTGCAGGTCGTCGCGGGCGCCATCCGCGCGGCCGACAGCCGGCTGTCGGATGCGGTCAACGAACGCGCGACCAACGCGGCGCTGTCGCAGGCGCGCATCCAGCAGACGGGGGCGAAAAGCACGCTCGCGACGGTGCAGAAGCAATACGACGATTGGGCGGCCGCGAATCCGCCGCCCGTGCGTTTCCGCCAGGTCGCGGGCGACGACATGATCCCGGCGCCGTCGACGCCGCGCCCGAACCTGTATCAGGGCCAGCTCGACAAGGCGAAGGCGGCCGTCACGCAGGCGGACAACGCGGTGCAGCGCCTGCAGTTGCTGGGCGAGACGTCGCACCAGCAGGTGCTGATGGACCAGTTCGACGCGGGGCTCGACGAGCGGCTGCGCTACGCGGCGCCCGATTCGGACGCCGGGAACGACTACAAGAAGGCGCTGCACGATTTCTATGAGGCGCATCGCGGCGAGCTGTCGAACTCGCTGCTCGATGCGGCGAGCGCGAGCACGCAGAACGGCAACACGATCGCCTTCGGCAAGCTGACCGACAACGAGCAGCGCAACCTGATCGGCGTCGCGCTCGGGATACAGCCCGACGTGCCGAACAATGCAACGACGAGCGATGGTTCGGATCCCGTATCGCCCACGAGCGACGACGTCGCGCGCTTCACCGACAAGGACAAGCTGTCGACGATCAACACCGTGCGCGACAAGCTGCTGAAGTTCGGCGGCGGCGCGAACGCGCAGGTCAGCGTGCTGCCGATGGTCTATGCGGCGAAGGATGCCGGCATGACCACCAGCGCGATCTTCAAGGTCACCGGCAAGGACGGCACGCAATACGTCGACGAGACGGGCAGCAACTACGACGACATCAACGATTACATCAACAACAACGAGCTGTCGTCGGACGGCACCGTCGACATCGCGACCGGCCATAACGCGGACGGCACGCTGCAGCTCGTGTCGAAGGCCGCGCATCACGAAAGCGGCTTCGACAGCTTCCTCGGCACGCTGACCAGCACCGGCCTGAACATCGGGATGATGGTCGGCGGGATGGCGATCGAAGGCATCGGCGGGCTGCTCGACGGCACCGGCATCGGCGCGGTCATCGGCGTACCGCTGAACGTGCTCGGCGCGGGGATGATGTACACCGCGATCGGCGCGTCGATGACGAGCGCCGGGCTCGACATCGCGACGCGCATGGAACACGGCCGCAGCATCAACCCGTTCACCGACGCGGGCGCGCGCGGCGACTTCATCAATCTCGTGCCGATGGGCGCGGCGGGCGCCGCGAAGCTCGCCGGCAGCAAGCTGTTCACGCGCGCGGTGACGGCGCTCACGCGCACGCCGAAAGTCGCGGCGCTGCTCAACACGGGCGCGAAGGCGACCGCGATCGTGACCGGCGTCGGCGGCGCGGTCGAGGCGTTCGGCGAAGCCGGGGTCGACTATTTCACGGGCAACAGGAAAGCGGCCGGCGAGGAACTCAAGTCCGGGCTCACCAACGTCGCGCTGATGGCCGCGGGCGGCCTGAAGGAGCGCGCGGTCACGTCGCAGCGTATCCGCTCGGGCCGGCCGGTGCCGATCCGCACGACCGACGGCGACACCGTCACCGTCGACAGCAAGATGCTCGGCCAGATCCTGAACAAGGGCGACACGTCGTCGCTCGCGTACGGCCGCACCCGCGCGACGCTCGACGGCGAAGCCGTGAAGGTCTTGCCGGACGGCAGGCTGATGGCCGGCGACAAGATCCTGACCTACGACAACAAGCCGATCCGCGTACTCGACCAGGCATCGAGCAAGCGGATGCCGCCCGGCGAGTCGGTGGTGCTCGGCGAAGACGGCACGCTGTCCGTCGTGTCGGCATCGCCGAAGGCATGGACCAACGGCACGCGCATCGACGACGTGAAGGGTACCGGCGAGCGCCTGTCGTTCGGCCCGGACGGCGAGATGAGCACGACGTCGAACGTCGTCGCGAAGCCACAGCTCGAACTGCTGGATCACGCGATGGCGCAAATGCGCGACGCGATCGAGCAGGCGAACGCCGCCGCCGGGCAGGCGCCGCGCAGCCTCGCGCAAACGGCCGCCGACGGCGAAACGGCGAGCACCGCGACCAACGCCCGCAGCACGCAGCGCACGAGCCAGGAACGCGCGCGCACCGATCAGCAGCACGACGAAGCCGACGTGGGCCGCACGGCCGCTGCGCGCAGCGACCGGCGCAGCGCGGATGCGCAGGCACTGCGCGCACGGCCCGTCGACATCGAGGAGCCGGCCGGCCCCGGCACGCGCACGACAACGACAGCAGACGGCACGCCGCCACGCGTCACTGCGAAGGTCATCGACCTGACGGACGAGGCGCCCGCCACGCGGCCGGCCACCTCCGATCCGGCCGGCATCGCGGTGCCGCGCGGGCCGAGCGCCGAACCGATGGAGGTCGGCGACCGCACGGTCTATGTCGTGCGCAACGGCGCGACGCCGGACGCGCCCGGCGCGCGGCCGGCCGCGCCGCGCCCGCAGGACCTCGACGAGCCCGTGATCGTCGTGGCCGGCGAGCACGACGCGGCGCTTGCGCCCGAACTCGCGAACCGCTGGCAAAAACCCGTCTACGCGGCAGCACCCGACGCGTTCGGCGCCGACGGCCAGCTGCGCGCGGACGCGCGCGTGCTGCGCTTCGATCCCGCGCCGGAAGCCACGCCGGAAGCCACCGCGGCCGAAGCCGGCTTGCCGGGCGCCGCAGCCGAGGAAGCGCCGCCGGCGGCTCCCCGCCCGGCTGCCGCCGACGACACGGTGATCGTGCTCGCCGGCAAGCGCGGTCCGAACGAACCGGCGATGCCGCGCCCCGCCGCGACGGCCGAACCCGTCAGCGCACTCGACGGCGTATTCAGCGCGCCGAACCGCGTGCTCGTGCTCGTCAAGCCGGAGCGCCCCGCCACCGCCGAACGCGCGGCGGTGCGCGACACGGGCACCGACAAGACCGCCGGCAACGCGGCCGGCGAAACCGCCGACGGCACGACCGCGCGCAAGAACGCCGCCGGCGACCGGCCGGCCGCCGCGAACGACGACACCGGGCTCGCGGCCGCCCATCCGGAGACGACGGAAACCCCGCCGCCCGATCATGCCGCGTCGAACCCCGGCTGGATCACGCGGATGCAGATGCGCTTCGGCGGCGCGGCGCTGCCCGAAGCCGCACAGGCGCTTGCCATGCAGTCGGGCACGCTTGCGACGCAGTTGCGCATGCTGCAGGACGCCGGCTGGCGCGTGACGCTCGGCAAGCGCGGCGGCGGCAGCCGCATCGATCCGCGCAAGCGCCGCGTGACGATCGACGGCAGCCTCCAGCATCCGGGCAGCATCGCGTACACGCTCGCGCACGAAGCGCGGCATGCGGTCGAGGCGATGGCCGGCGTGCTGAATCTCGACTACGGCAACCGCAGCCGCTTCACGCGCAAGGCGCTCGAAGCCGAGGCGCGCGCGCAGATCAACGCGTTCGAGGCACGCTACGAGATCCAGCTCGCGGGCGGCGGCGATATCGCCGCGCACGTGCGGCTGCCCGATGCGATCGAGCACGAAGGCAACGCGTGGCGCGCGCCGTCGCACGACTATGCGGGCACGGTCGGCCGGCTGGTCGACGCATTCGCCGACGCCCCCGTATCGGGCCGCGACGGCGAGACTTACCGCGACTTCTATCACGACGTGTGGGCGCGCCAGAAGCGGCGCGGCGGCGTTCCGCGCCGGATGCCGGCGCCGCAGACCCGCGAGGCCGGCGACGCGCCGCGCGGCGTGCGCAGCTTCGACGAACGCGTCGCGTGGAGCCGCGCGCATGCCGAATACGCGTCGCCGTTCGGCGAAGGGCCGGTGCCCACCGTGTCCGAGCTGCAGGCGGCCCGCAACCGCCATTTCACGGTGATGCAGGATGCCGGCGTGATGATGCTGCACGCCGACACGCTGCCGGACGGCACGCTGCTCGCCGGCGACCGGCCGGTCGGCGTGCACGAGTACGCGCTCGACCAGGCGCCCGCGTTCCTGATCAAGGACGGCTATTCGATCGTGCTGTCCGCAAGGCATGGCGGCGAAGCCGCCGCCGCGCAGCTCGCGAACCTGTGGCAGCGGCCGGTGTATGCGCCACCCGCGCGCGCCGTCGGCGAACGCGCGGCGCTGCTCGACACCGGCGTGTTCCGCCGCTTCGACCCGGCGCCCGCGGCGCCGCACGACCTCGGCCCGCTGACGGCCGACGCCGAAGGCGTGCACGTCGAAGGCCGTCCGGCCGAGCGGATCGACGTCGATCGCCACGTCGGCGAGCTGCTCGGCTCGGGCGGCGAGAAAACCGTGTTCGCGCTCGGTCACGATGCGGCGCTCGCGGTCTACGACACCGGCCCGCATACGTCTGAATCCCGCCAGATCGACGCGGCGATCGACGAAAGCATCGCGCTCGACGATCTCGCCGCCTATGGCCTGAAAACCCTGACGCTGAGCGGCCCGTTCTCCGCGCTCAACCGTGTCGCGGTGCTGTACCGGCCGCTCGGCGTGTTCCACAGCTTCAGCTTCGAGACGGGGGCGCTGCCGCGCGTGGTGTCGCGCGCGGCGCTCGAACATATCCGGCAAATTCGCGCCGTCGTCGAAAGCACGGGCATCGGCTTCGACCTGCAGGGGTTGTTTACGCACGACGGCGATTTCCTGCTGAGCGACCCCGGCCCGATCGGCATGGGTGCGGGCGAGCATTTCACCGCGCTGCAGCGGCTCGCGCTGATGGAGCGCGCGCTGACGAGCGGCCTCGAACGCGGCGAGATCGAACTCGCGCATCCGCAGCTCGCGGAGACGCCCGCGCCCGATGCGTTCGTGCAGAAGCCGTCGGTCATCACGCGCGTGCGGATGCGTTTCGGCGGCGCGCCGTTGCCGAAGGATGCCTATCGCCTGATCGACGCGTCGAGCGTGCTGTCGCAGCAGTTGCGGCTCGTCCGCGACGCGGGCTGGAAAGTCGTGCGCGGCAAGCCCGGCGACGGCAGCAAGATCGACACGAAGCGGCGCCGCATCACGATCGACGGCGGCCTGCGCTCGACCGGCTCGATGGTCTATGTGCTCGCGCACGAAACGGGCCATGCGGTCGAGGCCGCGACCGGCACGCTCGGGCTCGACTACGGGTCGACGCAACGCTATGTGCGCTCCGCGCTGCTGGCCGAGGCCCGCGCGCAGGCGAACGCGTTCGCGATCCGCGACGAGATCCGCGCGAACGCCGGCGTCGACATCGGCCGCTACGTCGCGCTGCCCGAGGCGATCGCAAACGAATACGGCCGCGCGCGGCCCGACGATGCCGCGTCGATCGCGCGTCTCGCCGACGCGTTCGAACACGCGCCGACCTCGCTCGGCGGCGGCATCAGCTATGGCGAGCTGTACCGCCGGCAAGCGCAGGCCGCGCAGCCCGGGCGCGCAACGATGCCCGCCCCCGAACACGACGCGGCCGCGGCGCTCGCCGCCGAAACGGCCTGGTCGCGCGCGCGGCCCGTCAAGGCATCGCCGTTCGACGGGCGCGGCGTCGCGGGCGTGGACGACCTGCGCCTGCTGCATTCGGACGGGCTGTCGTACGACCGTGAAGCCGGCATCGTGATCGTCCGCGGGACGACCGATGCGCAGGGCCGCCTCGTCGACGCCGACGGCCGCCCGTGGTCGCCGGTCGAGTTCACGCTCGCGCACCGCTCCGTGCTCGGTTTCCCGGGCGCCGCGATCATCCTCGCCGCGCGCAACGGCCGCGACGCGGGCGCGTGGCTCGCGAACGTGTGGCAACGGCCCGTGCATGTGCCGCCGACGATCGCCGTCGGCTTCGGCGCCGAAGCCGTGCTGAGCCCCACGCGCGCGTGGCTGCGCTACGACCCGGCGCCGCACGAGCGGCCCGATCTCGGCCCACTCGCGGTGGACGGCAACGGCATCCATGCGAGCGGCGACCCGTCCGCGCGGCTGCCGGTCGAGCGCGTCATGGGCGCGGCGACCGGTGCGGGCATCGAAAAGACCGTGTTCGAACTCGGCCGCCGCAATGCGATCGGGATCTACCTCGGCACCGACAACCGCGCGATCATCGGTCACATCGATTCGATCCGGCACGAGCAGGAAGGCCTTGCCGCGCTGCGCGCGCACGGGCTGAAGACGCTGACGATCGGCGGCCCGTTCGCGGCGTTCGACCGCGTGGCCGTGATGTACGAGCCGTTCGCATCGCTCAGCAGCCACGACGTGACCGCCGGCGTGCTGCCGGAGCGGGTCACGCTCGATGCGTTCGCGCAGCTCGATCGCGCGAGCGAGGTCACCGAACGGCATGGCCTCTACTACGATTTCGAAGGCGTGTTCGACACGCACGGCGACTTCTACCTGAGCGACCCGTCGTCCATCACGGTCGATGCGCCGCGACTGAACGTCGACGGCATCGTGCGCGACATCCGCGCGCTGCGCGTCGTGCTCGAGGACGGCATCGCGCGCGGCGCGATCGAGCTCGCGCACCCGGAAGTGACCGAGCACCTGCCGCCCGACGCGTTCGTGCAGAAGCCGTCGATCATCACGCGGATCCGCATGTGGTTCGGCGGTGCGCCGCTGTCGAAGGAAGCGCTCGCGCTCGTCGATCGGTCGACGCTGCTGAGCGGACAGATCGCGCTCGCGCGCGACGCCGGCTGGAAAGTCGTGGTCGGCCGCCCCGGACGCGGCAGCCGCGTCGATACCGCCAAGCAGCGCATCGTGCTCGACGGGCGGCTGCACGGCGCGGGCACGCTCGTGTACGCGCTCGCGCACGAAGCCCAGCACGCGGTCGAGACGATCACCGGACGGCTGGCGCTCGACCACGCGTCGCCCGACGCGCTGACCGACAGCGCGCTGATGGCCGAGGCGCGTGCGCAGGCGAACGCGTTCGCGGTGCGCCGCGAGCTCATCGACGACGCGGGCATCGACATCGCAAAGGACGCGCACCTGCCCGAGGCGATCGCGCGCGAAGCCGACCACGTGATGCCCGGCGACGAAGCGGGCCTGCGCCGGCTCGCGGCCGCGTTCGGCGACGCCGCGCCGTCGGTGCCGGGCCACGCGACCTATCGCGACTACTACGCCAGCCAGGCCGCCGACATGCACGCGAACGGCGTGCCGCGCGAAATGCCGGCGCCGGCGCCGCAACCGGCGTCGAACGCACCGGTGCCCGCCAGCCCCGCCAGTGCCGCGATACCTGACGCCGAGCAGGCGCAGCACGCGCTCGACCACCTCGCCGCGCACGGCAAGCGTGACCTGATCCGCGTCGAGGGCGCGCAACTGCGCGATCACCAGCAGATGCGCGACGCGTTCGGCAAGAACGCGCATGTGCTGATCGCCACGCACGCGGATCGCCCGGCCGACCGGTTCGATGCGCCGCATCCGCAGCCGGCGTTCGTCGCGAGCATGCGGACCGACGACCAGGGCGCGTTCGTCGACCGGGCCGGGAACGATCCGGCCGATCCGAATGCGCCGATGCCGCAGGAGGTCAATCGTGCGCTGAAGAGCGGGGCCGTCGACGAACGCGCGGCGTTCGATTTCTACGTCTCGCCGGTGCCGCTTGCCGAGCTGCTCGATTTCGGCGGCGCGGCACGCATCGAGGCAGGCAGCGACGGCCGCGTCTGGGAAGCCGAACCGTCCGCGACGGGCCCCGGCGCGGACGTCGTCGCCAACGCGCAGTCGCTCGCCGACGCGCCGCGCTTCCGTCGGCCGAAACAGGCCGAAAAAGCCGCGCGCACGCACACCGGCGGCACCACGACGCTCTATGCGATCGAGCACAAGACCGGCAAGGTACTCGGCTACGCGACCCGCGACGCCGCGCACCAGTGGACCTACCATGAATCGACGTCGCTCGGCGACGCGACGATCGAGCCGCGCAAGCTCGGCGACGCGTTCCGTCGCCGTGCGCATTCGCTGTCCGGCGGGCGGCGCGGCGTCCGGTTCGTCGTGTCCGACATCCCGCACGACGTGGTCGAAGGTTATGGCGGCTTCGCACCGACCGAATCGCGCCGCGCGCTTGGCGACGAGAAGAAGCCGATGCCGAAGCCGGGGCCCTATGTGCAGCGCGGGCTCGCGAAGCTCAGCCCCGCGGTGCGGCGCAAGACCGGCGAAATCGCGCAGGCACCCTCCCCGTCGCGCATGCCGAACCTGCTGCCGGAGAACGGCGACGCGGTGGTCGGCTTCAACGGCACGCACGCGCCGCGCCTGATACGCGCGCTCGAAATGGGCGACGTCCCCGACGGGCACTACGTGTACGTGTATCGGCACGAAGGGCCGGTCACCGACGCGCTGCAAGGCTCGCCCGCCGGCATCATCGAAGTGGCCAACGGCAAGGCCCTGTGGTACGACGAAGCGAATCAGCTCGGCAACGCCGACAACGGCCGGCCGCTCGACCAGACGAAGATCGGCGGCGGCCCGTACGGCGCAGACCAGCACTTCCTGCTGTCCACGCTCGCGCCCGACGCCTTCGCGCCGCGTGCGGCCGCCACGCGGGAGGCCGCGCAGCCGGCTTCGGCCGGCGCGCCGCAAGGCACGAAGCCCGCAAAGGCGCCGCGCGTCAAGGGCAAAAAGAACCGGCAGAAGGCCGCCCAGGCAGCGAACCAGCCAGCGGTGCCGGCCGCGAAGCCACTCGCGCTCGCGCCGTTCCAGCCGGGGCTGTCGTCGGGCACGATCATCGAAACGGTCACACGCTACGGAAAGGCGAAGGCCGCCGATTTCGCGTCGACCGTCGAGCACCTGAAGGCCTACGCGGGGCGCAAGGGGCAACCCGACGCGGGTGGGCTGAAGCTCGGCGACGAACCGCAGACGATCATGGCCGACGCACCGATGTGGAAATCGATCTTCACGACGCTGGGCATGTGGCGCGAGCCGTCGAGCCTCAATCCGCGCGGCGTGCTCGCGCATCCGGAAGGCAGCCGCTACCGGCCGGTGCGCATGGCGCAACGTCTTGCGAAGCGCACCAACATCGCACGCGTCGCCGACCGGAAGATGATCAAGGCGTTCCTCAAATTGCCCGCCGAGATCCAGGACCGCCTCGCGCCGATGTCGCGCTCGTTCTCGCTGCGCGATGATCCGGAGCGGATGGCGCGCTACGTCAAGCGGTTCGGCGGCGCGATGCCGGCCGTCACGATCGCGGTCGATCCGTATACGCTGGCGGCGGCGGGCGGCGGCAAGCAGGACCCGGGGTTCATTCAGCGCGCGAACGATTTCGGTTCGCCGAAAGACGCCCGCTTCGACGAGAACACCGCGACGATCACGCGCACGAACCCGGACGGCACGCAGCACACGCTCGAGCTCGACGATCTCGCGCACCTGCACAAGTGGCTCGATGCGGCCTCGAAATACGGTTTCCTGCTGCGGCTCGAAACCGCGCCGTCACGCCCGCTCGTGTCGCTCGAGGACGGTCATGCGATGGCCGGCACCAACAACAGCTACGCGGAAATCCGGCGCGTGGGCGAATCCATCGAATCGTGGATGCGCGACCATGCCGGCGAGCCGACACCGCTCGTGATGCTGACCTTCCACGGCTGGGACGCGGTGCTCGAACCGGTCCCGGGCGAAGGGCACGTGAAGCTGCTGGAAGCCATCCTCGATCGCGAACCGCTCGCCGGGCTCCATGTCGGCCTGTCGTGGGGCACGCACGGCGCCGATTTCGTCGCGAATCCCGACCTCACGCGCGCGCTGGCGGCGAAGATCGTCGACTACGCGCTCGACGCGCGCGACAACCCCAATGCCCCCAGCAAGCTCGCCCGGCTGCACGGCGGCGACGCGCTCACACGCGTCTACGATCCGCTGGGCACCGACACGTTCGCGAACCAGCAGCAGATCCTGTTCGCCGAAATCGCGCGCATCGGCAAGGCGAAAGGCCTGTCGGACGCGCAGCTCGCGAAGCTGCGCGGCGACCTGTACGAAGGCAACACGTCGGCGCTGCTGAATCAGGCGCGCCGCGCGACGATCGACGCCGTGGAAAAAGGGTGGGACAACAAGGACAATCCGCCGTCGGGCAAGACCGAGACGCGGGCACGCATCGCCAGCCTGGAATGGCTCGGCCGCGTCGGCGGCGGCGTGCCCGAGCGGCCGCCCGTCGCCCCGTGGAATGCCTCCGACAGCCATACGTATTGGCAGTCGGTCATCAGCCAGAAAGCGCTGCAGAACGACGGATCGCATCCGATCGGCGCGAATCGCAAGGCGGTCGCGCAACCGGAAGAGACCGGCGCCCCCACGATGGACCCGGCATCCGCGCAACTGAAGGCGTTGCGCGTGCACCGGCCGTCGTCCCGGCCGCTCGACTTCGTGAAATCGATCACGTCCACCGCGATCGTCGCGGGCGCGAGTTCGCTCGTCTTCATCGACACGTTCGGCACGCACTGGCTGGACAAGACCGCATTGAACAACGCGACCTCGTCGTTCCTCCTCGCATCGCGTCTCGGGCGTGTGTTCCAGGTCATGCATCAGGGCGCGATCCGCAGCCTGCAGTCCGGCAACCCGGATGCCGCGCAGGCCGTGCTCACGCGGCTCGAAGTGACGCTCACGAAACAGCTCCGGGCCGGCGCGCACGAGTACGGCGAGCACCGGCTGACCCAGCTCCAGGCGGCATCGAACGAGGCCCGTGCGATGGCCGCGCAGTACGTCGCGCTGCACCAGCTCGGGTTGATGACCTTCGAGGACGCCACGGCCAATATCAAGGCGCTCGGCGCCGACGTGCTCTCGCAGATGCAGGGGGTGGTCGGCGGGACGTCGCTGCAGCAACTGCATTCGGGCAATCCGCGCCGGCTGTTCGGGATCGCGGGGCGGGCGGGCGTCACGGTCGCGTCGGCCGCGACGTTCGCGAGCGGCCTCGGCAAGGTGCTCGACGCAAAAGACCTGTTCAACCTCGCCGCCGGGTCGGCCGGCATTGCCAGCGGCGTGCTGGGCACCGCCTACGCGGGGCTCTCCTATGCGATCAGCGCGCATCGCGTGAACCCGGACAAGCGCAGCCGCACAGTGCGCCTGTTCGATTCGGCGGGCGACTTCGCGTCGGTCGCGCTCGGCGGCTTCTCGACCGCGGCGCAACTGGGCCAGGGCCAGTACGATCTCGCGATCGCAACCGGCACGTCGGCCGCGCTGCTGCTCGCAGGGCGCATCAACACGCACTACCCGAACGCGATGCCGTTCGTCAAGAAGATCCCGACCGCACTGGTCATCGTTCCGGTCGCCGCGTTCAGCTACAAGTTCATCATCGGCCTCGGTCTCGCACCGGTGATCGGCGGCGTGTTCAACTGGGTGTTCGGTTCGTCGGGGCCGTCGTCCGGCAATACGCCGTCGCAATCGAATCTCGCGCCGGGTGCATCGCCGAGTGCGTCGGCCAGTGCATCGCCCAGTGCGTCGCCGAGCGCATCGCCGTCCGCCACGGCGTCGCCGCCGGCAAGCACGACGCCCACGCAGCCGCAGCCATCGCAGGGCACGCCGTCGAGTTCGCCGTCGAATTCGCCGCAGCCCTACATCGTCGTCGCCGGCGATTCGCTCTGGGTGATCGCGGACCAGCATCGCCAGTCGCTGCTCGACGCCGCGCACGTGTCGCGCGCCGACCAGCAGGCGATGACGCGCGGCGAGCAGGATGCGCGCGCGCTGAACGAGATCCTGCAGCTCAATTCGGCGGCCGCCGGCAATCCGGGCAGCCTCGCGATCGGCACGCCGCTGAACGTCGGCTGACGTTCAGCCCGGCGGCCGGAAGGAAACCCGGCCGCGCAGCGCGCCGCGTCACCCCGCGCGCTGCGCCCCCAGCCACGCCTGGAACATCAGCACCGTCCACAACGGGTGCTGCCAGTTCATCCGCCCCGTCTGGTGCTGCCGCCACAGACGCTCGACCGCGGCCGCATCGAAGAAACCCTCTTCGCGCAATCGCGACGGCCGCAGCAACGCCTCGGCCCAGTCGCGCAGCGCGCCGCGCAGCCAGTGATCGACGGGCGCGCAGAAGCCCTGCTTCGGCCGGTCGATCAGCGCCGATGGCACGTACTGGTCGAGCAGCCGGCGCAGCAGCGCCTTCGACTGCCCTTCCGGCAAGCGCACCGACGCCGGCACGCGCCACGCGAATTCGACGACGTGATGGTCGAGGAACGGCATGCGCGTCTCGAGGCTCACCGCCATCGACGCGCGGTCGACCTTCGCGAGGATGTCGGTCGGCAAATACGTGAGCGTATCGATCGCCATCGCCTGCTCCGCGAAGCTCAGGTGCGCGGGCCATGCGGACGCCGTGTCGAGCGGCGTCGGCGGCTCCTGCCCCGACAGCGCGATGCGCTCGGGATGATGCACCGACGACATCAGCAGCCGGTACAGCCCGATGCGGCTCTCGGCCGTCATCACGTGACCGAGCTTGTGCAGGCGGTCGCCGATGCGCGACGCCGAATCGCGCGCCTCCACGCCGCCCCACGCGCCCTGCGCGATGGCCGCAAGCTGGTCCGCGTGATCGGGCCGCAGCGCATGCAGCGCGGCCGCGATCCGCGCGCGCACGGCGGCCGGCACGCGATGCAGCTTGCGCCACAGGCGCGGCGTCAGGAAGTAGCGCGTATAGCCGCCGAACAACTCGTCGCCGCCGTCGCCGGACAGGCTCACCTTCACATGCCGGCGCGTCAGCTCCGACACGAGAAAGGTCGGGATCTGCGAGGCATCGGCGAACGGCTCGTCGTAGATCGACGGCAGCTTCGGCACGACGCCGAGCGCATGGTCGGCCGTCACGTAGAGCTCGGTATGCCGCGTGCCGAGATGGCGCGCGACGGCCTTCGCGTAACCGGCTTCGTCGTAGCCGGCTTCATGGAAGCCGATCGTAAACGTATCGACCGGCGTCGCCGATTGCGCCTGCATCAGCGCGACGATCGCCGACGAATCGACGCCGCCCGACAGGAACGCGCCGAGCGGCACGTCGGCGTCCATCTGCCGCGCGACGGCCTGGCGCAGGATCGCGTCGAGCTGGCCGACGGCCTCGCCGGCACTGCCCTCGAACGGCTGCTCGCGGCCGCTCTCGATCGCCTGTTCGAGCGTCCAGTACGCGCGCACGCGCGGCGTGTCGCGCGCATGCTCGAACTGGATATACGTGCCGGGCGGCAGCTTGTGGATGCCGCGATAGATCGTGTACGGCGCGGGCACGCTCGACTGGCGCAGGTACAGGCACAGCGCGTCGCGGTCGACCGTGCCGTCGAAGCCCGGATAGCCGCGCAGCGCCTTCAGCTCCGACGCGAACACGAGCGCGTCGCCGATCCGGCCGTAGTAGAGCGGCTTCTCGCCGATCCGGTCGCGCGCGAGCGTCAGCACCCGCGACGCGCGATTCCACAGCGCGAACGCGAACATGCCGGTCGCGCGCCGCAGCGTCGCCTCGACACCCCACGCGACGATCGCCGCGATCAGCACCTCGCTGTCGGAGTGGCCGCGCCACGCCGGTGCGCGACCCGCGCGTTCGAGCTCCGCGCGCAGTTCGCGATGGTTGTAGATTTCGCCGTTGAAGACCATGACGTAGCGGCCGCACGCGGATGCCATCGGCTGTCGGCCATGCACCGACAGGTCGACGATCGCCAGCCGCCGGTGGCCGAGCGCGATACCGGCTTCCGGATCGACCCAGATGCCCTGCCCGTCCGGCCCACGATGCGCGAGGCTCGCCGTCATTCGCGCGAGCGTGCCGCGCGCTGTCTCCTCATCGATGGCGACGGTATTCAGAAAGCCGTCGATTCCACACATTTGATTTATTCGCCCCTATTGACCTGTTCCGTCACGCGTGGCGCAACCTCGCGGCCCGCCGTCAGGCGTGACGGTCGAGCCATAGTACGAAGAAATAATTCAGCAATAATTCACCGATGAATTCCGGTGACGACCGGAAAAAAAATAGCGTCAAGCGCCGCGCGCGCATGACCGCGCAAAGGGCCATATCGAATCGGAACGGACCGCTGCGCAGGCCCGCGGACCGAGAAAAAGGGGCGGCATGCCGCCGCGTCTGTCGTGGCCCGCCGCGGCGTGCGTCAAGTCGCGCCGGTCGCCCATTTCAGCAACTGCGCGACCTCGCGGAAATGCTGCTGCTGGATCGTGCCGTTCTCGGGTGTCGTCTCGTACAGCGCCTGCGCGAGCCCGACGTTCGCGAGCGTCGGGCGCAGCGCGTCGCGCGCGAGCCGCACGATCCGCTCTGCCGCCTCGCCTTCGCCGCGCGCGAGCACCCACGGCAACGTGCCGATCCCGCCGTAGTAGAGCGCGACCGCGACGCGCGGCGAATAGACGACCACCGACGCGAAATCGATCCGGTCGGGCAGCGACGCGAACTGCGCTTCGCGCGCGAGCTGCCGGCGCTTCGCCTCGATGTGCGGGTCGCCCTCGTCCTCCTTGTGCTCGCGCCGCACCTCGTCGATCGACATCTTCATCTTCTGGTTGAACTCGTGGCGCTGATGCACGATGTCGATTAGCGCCATCACGATATAGATCAGCGCAGCCCAGCCGAACAGCAGCATCAGCAGCTTCACGATCAGCGCGAGGATCGAGATCGGCCGCGTGAAGCCCGACTGCACGGAAGGATCGAGCGACTCGACGATCAGCCAGCCGAGCGTCGCGACGAGCAGCACCGTCTTCAGCAGCATCTTCACGAGATTGACGAGGTTGCGCATCGACCACAGGTTCTTCAGCCCCTCGGCCGGATTGAGCCGCGACAGCTGCGGCACGAGGCGGCTCCACGCCATCACGCCGCCGACCTGCACGAAACCCGCGAGCAGGCCCGCCAGCAGCCCGGCCGCGACGATCTGCGCGGACAGCGTCGCCCAGTCGCGCGCGGCGCCGTCGATCAGCACCGCGATCCGCGCGGACGGGTCGGCCGCGCCGACTGCGTCGAACACGAGCCGGAACAGCGCCTGCAGCCGTGCGAACAGCGTGCCGATTCCCACCGCGAGCGCGACGCACACGCCGACGAAGAACGCCGACGAAATCGTCTCCGCGCTCTTCGGTACATCGCCTTTCTCGCGCGCCTCGCGCACGCGCTTCGCGGTCGGCTTCTGGTCCTTTTCGGCCATGTCGGCTCCGTCGCGCGCTCACGCGCCGCCGTGCGCGGCGAACAACGCGCGCAGCAACGCCATCAGCCCGCTGTCGGGGCTCAGCAGCGAATGCAGCGCCGCGTACACCACCGGCAGGAACAGCACCATCATCAGCAGCGCGAGCGCGCTCTTCAGCGGCTGCGAGAACACGAAGATGTTGAGCTGCGGCACCGCGCGCCCGACGAGGCCGATGCCGAGCTCGACGAGCACCAGCACGATCGTCACCGGCGCGGCGAGCTTCACCATCCATTCGAAGATCGTGTCGGTCTGCCGCACGATGAAGGTCTGCAGCATCGACGAGAAATCGGGGCCGAGCGAGCCGATCGGCCACCACGCGTACGACTGCGCGAACAGTTGCACGAGTACCTGCAGGCCGCCGGCCGTGACGAACAGCGCGATCGCGACGAAATTGAGGAAGCCCGAGGTCGGGCCGCCCTCGTGCCCGCCCATCGGATCGAAGAACGCGGCGCTGCCGCTGCCCGTCTGGAAGTCGATCAGGTAGCCGACGCCCTGGATCGCGAACAGCACCGCGCTGAACGCGCCCGCGAGCAGCATGCCGACCACCGCTTCCTTCGCGACGAGCAGGCACCACATCAGGAACGGCAGCGCGGCCACCTGCGCGGAATCGATCGCCGGCGCGACGAACGCGGCGATCACGACGGCGATTCCATTGCGCACGAGGCCCGTGATGATCTGCTCGTTGAATACCGGCACGACGAACATGATCGGCAACAGGCGCGGCATCACGTAGAGCAGCGGTCGCAGCGTGCCCGCGACGTCGTTGAAACCCGCGGCCTGGTCTAGCATCGGCGCTCCGCGGCGGCGGCGGGCGGTGCGGCGGCGTCGGCCGGGGCTGCCGGGGCTGCCGAGGTGGTTGAGGCAGTTGAAGCAGTTGAAGCAATTGAGGCAGTTGAGGCAGTTGAGGCAGCTGAGGCGGTTAAGGCAGCTGAGGCAGCTGAGGCGGTTGAGGCAGTCACGTCGGCCGCGCCGGCTTCCGCATCGGCCGGCTGCGCGGCCATCTCCGCGTCGAACGCGGCGGCCGCTTCCGGCTGCGCGGCCGCGTGACCGGCCACATCGCCCGCCGCGCTTGCCCATACCCCGGCCGTCGCGAAGCGCCGCACCGCGTAGCCGTCCGCGACTTCGTCGGCATCGCGCTCGACCCGCGCGGCGCGCGCATGCAGCGCCTTCTCGCCGGCCTTGTCGAGCTTGTCCTCGGCGGCCTTCGCCTTGCGCGCGGCGCGCTGCAGGTCGGCAAGCGTCGCCTCGTGCCCGCGATGCACGTGCGCGGCCTTGCTCACCGACACGTTCGCGGTGCCGATGTGCCGGTCGAACGTGCGCGTGTCGGCCGCCGCGTTCTGCAGCGCGCGCGCCTCGCGCACGTCGTCGGCGAGCCGCGTCTGGATCGCGGCCTTCGCGGCGACCTGCTGCGCAAGCTGCGCATGCGCGGCCTCGAGCGCGCGGCGGCTTTGCGCAGCGATGCCTTGCTGGCGCGCGGCCGCGACGCGCGCGATCTGGCTGCGCATCTCGCGCACGCACTTCAGGCGCGCAAGCGTGGCGAGCACGAGGCGGTCGTCGGCTTCAGACATGATCGTTCGCCAGCTTCGTCAGCTTCGCGAGCAGCGCGTCGAAGTGCACGTCCTCATGCGATGCCTGCGCGCAGAACGCGCCGATCGCGTCGCGCGCGCGCAGCGCGAGATCGCCGAGCCGGTCGCTGCCTTCGCGATACTCGCCGATCTGCACGAGCAGTTCGATCTCCTGATACTTCGCCATCAACTCGCGCACGCGCGCGGCCGCATGCTGGTGCGCGCGGCTCGCGACGAGCGGCATCACGCGCGACAGGCTCGCGAGCACGTCGATCGCCGGATAGCGGTTCGCGAGCGCGATCTTGCGCGACAGCACGATATGGCCGTCGAGGATCGAGCGCACTTCCTCGGCGATCGGGTCCGATTCCTCGTCGCCTTCGACGAGCACCGTGTAGAGCGCGGTGATCGACCCGTTCGCGCCCTGCCCCGCGCGTTCGAGCAGGCGCGGCAGCACCGCGAACGTCGACGGCGGGAAGCTGCGCCGCGTCGGCGGCTCGCCGCTCGCGAGGCCGACTTCGCGCTGCGCGCGCGCGAAGCGCGTCAGCGAATCGACGAGCAGCAGCACGCGCTTGCCCGCATCGCGGAAGTGCTCGGCAATCGCGGTCGCGACGAGCGCGGATTTCACGCGCTCCATCGCCGGGCGATCGGACGTCGACACGACGACGATCGAACGCGCGCGCACCTCGGGCGACAGGCTGTGCTCGATGAATTCGCGCACCTCGCGTCCGCGTTCGCCGACCAGCGCGATCACGTTGACGTCGGCCTGCGCGCCGCGCGCGATCATCCCGAGCAGCGTGCTCTTGCCGACGCCCGACGGTGCGAAGATGCCGACGCGCTGCCCGATGCCGAGCGTCATCAGCCCGTCGATCACGCGCACGCCGGTCGGAAACGGCGTGTCGATCATCTGGCGCGCGAGCGGGTTCGGTGGGTCCTGCTGCGTCGACACCCACGCGGCGCCCGTCACCGGCCCGCGATCGTCGAGCGGACGGCCGAGCCCGTCGAGCACGCGGCCGAACAGCCCTTCGCCCACCGGAAACACATGCTCGCGCCCGGACGGCACGACGATCGTCTCCGGCGACAGCCCGGCCACGTCGCCGAGCGGCGTGAGCAGCGTCGTCTGCCGCGAAAACCCGACCACCTCGGCGAGCAGCGTCGGCTGATTAGGCGTGCGCAGTTCGCAGATCTCGCCGAGCCGCGCGCGGATGCCCGTCGCGTTCAGGATCTGCCCGACCGCGTGATTGACGCGGCCCTGCACCGACACCGGCGAGAAAAACGCGAGCCCCGCGTCGAGTTCGCCGACGAGGCGGCCGCGATCGAACGGCGTGCTGTCGTCGTCGCCGCTGCCGAACGGCTGCATATCGTCGAGCGGCGCGTTCATCGCGCGGCGCCCTTCAGCGCGTCGCGGCGGATCGCCTGGCGCAGCGCGTCGATCTGCAAATCGAGGCTCGCGTCGATGCGGCCTGACGGCGTCTCGACCGTGCACGCATGGCGTTCGAGTTGCGCATCCTCGACGATGCGGATCTTCTGCCGGTTCGATTGCCCCGCGAATGCGCCGTCGAGCGCGTCGCGCATTTCGTCCTTGCGGCCGGGCGCGACATGCACGACCAGGAACGCCTCGTCGCGCACGAGCGGCGCGATCCGCGCCAGCGCGGCCTCGTACAGCTTCTGCGTGCTCATCTCGCCGACGATCGCGCGCACGGCCTTCACGACGATATCGGCCATCGCGTCCTTCATCGTCTCCATCGTGCGCGCGGCCGCGAGCGCCTGCGTGTATGCGTGCGCGGCCTGCTCGCGCTGCGCGCGGCGCATCCCTTCGTCGTAGCCGGCCGCCTGCCGCTTGTCGAATTCGCGCTGCGCGTCGTCGACGATGCGCGCGGCCTCGTCGTGCGCGGTCGCGATCACCGCGGACGCGTCGAGCAGCGCCGCGTATTCGCGCTCCTTGAGCACCTTGCGCTCCGACAGCAGCTGCAGGTTGTCGCTCGTGATCAGAAAAGCCAGTCCCATGACGCAAGCCTCTCGGGAATCAGAAACAGGAACAGCAGTTCGCCGAACTGGTCGCGCTGCGCGCGGTTCAGCCAGTAAGGCGCTTCGTCGTCGATCGCGCGGTTGAACTTCAGCCGTGCGCGCCGCGCGACCGCATCGCCGGCCACGCCGATGAAATCCGCGAGCAGCCGCCCGCCGCGTGCGCGAATTACCACGGGCAGCGCGGCGGGATCGGCGCGCCACGGCTCGAGCGTGTCGGCGAGCGCGCCGAATTCCGGCGCGCGTTCGAGCGCGAGTTCCAGCGCGTCGCCGCCGAGCCGGGCCGCGACTTCCGCGCGGATGCGCCGGACGGTCAGCGCATCGCGCAGCCACGTGCGATGCAGCAGCAGCCCCGCATACGCCGCCAGTTGCTCGAGCGCCGCGCCCGGCAGCAGCGCGAGCCGCGCGCACGCATTCGCGACGTCGAAGTCGTGCCGGTCGGCCACGCCGTTCGCATCGAGCAGGTGCCGCGCGAGCAGCTTGCGGCCGGCCGCGCCGAACGCGTCCGGCGAGCGGTAGCGTGCGGGCCAGTCGGCCGGCACGCGCGTCACGTGCAGATAACGGTCGGGCCGCAGGTTGAAATCGCAGACGAGCGCATGAAACGCGGCACGGCGCGCGGCGGGCGGCGGCGCGAGCGGCTGCAGCCACGGCAGCGGCACGGCGTCGGGCCCGTCGCCCGGCGGCAGCGCATGCGGATCGCTCATGCGCCGTCGCGCGCGCCGTCCGGCGTGCGCAGCCCGCCGCCGGCCGACTGCGCGGATGCCGGCCGCCCGGATTCCGGCTGCCCGGACCCCGGCTGCCCGTATGCCGGATGCCCGGATGCCGGCTGCCCGTATGCTCCATTCCCGCCATTCGCCCCGCGCGGCGCGCCGAGCAGGCCGGCAAGCCGCGCGCCGAACATCCCGCGCCGCGCGGCCGACAGCGCGATCACCGCGCCGGTCAGCAGGATCAGCGCGAACACGAGCCAGCCGAGCGGCGAGCGCAGCCGCACGATGTCGGTCACCGCGCTGCCGATCCCGTCCACGCGCGTCGCTTGCGCGGCGGCCGGCTGCAGGAACAGCGCCACGTTGTCGTACTGCAGCCCTTCGATGCTGTGCGCGACGAGATCCTTGACCATCGGCGCCATCGCGCGCAGGTCGACACCCGGCCGGTAACGGATGTACACGGCCGCCGACGACGGCTTGATCTTGTCCGCGAGCGGATCGTTCTCCGGAATCACGACCTGCACGCGCGCGACGACCACGCCTTCGATGTCCTGCAGCGTGCGCGACAAGTCCTGCGATACGCCGTACAGATAGCGCACGCGTTCCTCGGCCGGCGTCGACACGAGGCCCTGCTTCTGGAACAGCTCGCCGAGGCTCGCATAGCTCGGCTTCGGCAGCCCGTTCGCCTGCAGCACCGTGAGCGCCGACTGCATGTCGCCGTCCGCGACGCTGACCAGCCAGGCATTGCGGTCCGACGTGTCGCGCGCGTCGTTGTCCTTCGACGCGCTGATGCCCGCGTCGCCGAGCACCGCGACCATCTGGTTCGCATCGCGCTCCGACAGGCCCGAGTACAGCTCCTTCTGGCACCCGGCCAGCAGCACGAGCAGCCCCGCGAGCAGCGCGCGCGCTGCCCGGCTGCGCCACGCATGCGCGCGCGGCGTCGAATCGATCGTCGTCATCGTTTGTCCGCTTCAGGGTGCGCGAGGCCGTATCCGGTCCACGCGCACGCTTTCACTCCTGCGTCTTCAGCACGGTGTGCGTGAAGCCGTTCGCCGCCTGCGCGACCGACAGGCTCAACTGGTATTCCGAAATCGTGGTGGTCGCCGTCCACTGGAAATCCATCGCCTTCACCATCGTCATCATCGGATCGCTGCGGCTGTCGGCCATCGACGTCAGCATTTCGCTGCGATGCTTGTCGATGTTCGCGTACCGCGTGTCGAGATCGTTGCCGTAGGTGCGCAACCGCTCGACGAGCGACGACTGGTTCGCCTGCGCGGGCGTCATCTGCACGGCCGGCGCCGCGTCCGCCGGCGCGCGCGACATCGCGACGCCCGACGAAGACGACGCGGCCGGCGATGCACCCGGCTGCATCAGCGCATCGAACTGGCGCACCTGCGCCGGATCGGACGCCGAGCCCGTCTGCTGCACGGCACCCGCGAGCGCGGCCGCGCCCGGCGGCGCCGCGCCTACGCCTGTCACTGACATATCCATGCCCTCCTTGGCTGGCAGGCGCCGGACCGGATCGGTCGGGCCCGCCCGGAACAGGCCGGCCGGCACGCGCGCATCCACGGCCGGGCCCCCTTTGCGGGCAGGCTCGGCGCGCGCCGTCGCGCGGCGCGGCCGGCGACCGGCGTCATGCGCGGCCGGCCGAGCTCAGGTGTTGCGCAACCTGGGCGTTCGCCGTCCCTTCCTGCGCGGTCACTGCGTTGCTGGTTTCGAACGTCGCGGTCGACTGCTGGACCTGGAAGTTGATCTTCGTCAGTTCGAGCTGCGTCTTGGTCAGGTCGTCGGCCTGCTGCTGGACCTGGTTCGTGTTGGTTGCACCACCTGCTGCCGAGGCACCCATGTTTCGCTCCTTAACGTGAACTTCATTCACCTTCCGGCGGCAGCCCCATGCCCCGCCGGCGACGTGAGCCGCCGCACGTGTGCGACGTCCCGCGTTCATGCGCGCACCGCGCGTCGCGCGATGCGCATGACCTGTCTCGCGGCGCTAGTGCGCCGCCTCCTTCGTCGATGCACCGGCCGCCGCGGCACCCGCTTGCGGCGCGTCCGGCAACAGCGTCGGCCCCGGCACCGGCTGCGCGACCCCGGCCGCCGCGCCGCTCGCGAGCGGCGCCACGCGCGGCGCCGGCGCCTGCTCGGGCGCGTTCGCCGGCGCGCCGCCGAGCGGCATCGTGATGCGCTGGCCGTTGCGTTCGAACACGACTTCGTCCGGGCCGATCGACACGACGGTCGGCCCGTCCTTCAGCCGTGCGCCCTCGAAATAGCGGCTGCCGTCGGCCGTCTCGATGTAGCGCTGGTCGCCGTCGCCGGCAAACACGGTCGTGATCTCCGGAATGCCGGCCATCCCGCCGAGCGTCGTCGTCGTGCGCGGCGCGGCCGGATCGGCATCGCGCACGTGATCGACCACCTCGAGCGCCGGGCGCGCGTCCTTCATGTAGTTGCGGATGCGCGGCTCGATCTGCGCACGCGCGGCCGCACCGGTCAGCTCGATCCGGCCGCGGCCGAGATACGCGACCGTCAGCGCCGTATCGCTGAAATAGGTCTGCGCGGTCGCGACCAGGTCGCTGACCACGTAGAGGTTGCCGAGCGCCGCGTTGTCGACGCCCGCGACGATCTGCGCGACGCGTTCGCGCGCGGCCGGGTCGCTCACGTAGCCCGACACGATCACGCCGTCGTCGCGCGGCGCGACGGCCAGCTCCGGATATGCGTGCAGCAGTTGCTGCAGCCGGTGCGTGCGCGCGAGCACCGATTCGTGCTGCCACGGCAAGCGCCCCGACCACGCGACGAAGCCGTAGCCGAGCGCACCGAGCAATACGCCGATCCACAGCGCGACCAGCGCGATCACGAGGCGCCGGCTGCCGAGGCGGCGCAGCCCGCCCGTGAGCCAGCCGAGCCACGCGGCTTCGCGCGCCGCATCCGGCGCGTCGGTTTCGTCGGGCACGGCGACGCTCGCCTGCGCGTGCCGCGCGATGCCGAGCCGGATCGAACCGACCGTCACGACGTCGTGCGGCGTCATCGAGCGGCGGCCCGCGCCGAGCGGTTCGTCGTTGAACAGCACCGGCGCGCCGGCGTCGCCGCCGTGGTTCTGCACGGTCACCGCGAGCGCGCCGACCTGCAGGCACACCTGTTTCGCACCGATCTCGCGATCGGGCAGGATCACTTCGCAATCGGCCGCCGTGCCGACCCAGTTCGCGCCGCGTGCGAGCGACATCGTGCGGCCGTACATCGGCCCGCTCAGGAAGCACAGGTTCCACGGCGACGCGAGCGCGGCCGCACCGGCCCCCGCGGCTCCCGCGCCGCCGGGCAATGCGCCGTCGCCGTGCGGGTCAATGATGGTCGTCGACATGGGGGGTGGCTCCTGCGGTCGTCGCCGCCGGCTGCGACGCCGCATCCTTCGGCGGCGGAGGCAGCGCGGGCGGGCCGAACTTCGTGCCGGGCAGCGGCTTCGGCGTCAGCGGCACCGCGACGTCGTTGTCCGGCGGACGATACATCGACATGCCTTCCTGATTCGCCGGCCCGTCGGCGCCCGGGTTCACGGGCGAGCCGTCCGGCGCGTACATCGACGCGTTCGTCACCACGCGCGGCGTCAGCAGGTAGAACCGCTCCATGTGGTTGCCCGACTTGTCGGTGTACTTGAACAGGTTGCCGATCAGCGGAATGTCGGACAGCCAGGGCACGCCGCTCTTGTTCAGCTTCACCTCGTCGTCGTTGAAGCCGGCGATCAGCAGGCTCTTGCCTTCGTCGATCATCGTCTTGGTGACGATGTTGCGCTGCTGGATCACCGGAATGTTCGACACGGCCTGCCCCTGCACGATGTTGCCGTCCTGGATGTCGATCGACATCATCACGCTCTCGGGGTTGCCGGACACGGCGGCCGCGTTGCGGATCGCCTCGTTGACGATCATCGGCGTCACCTTGATGCTCGTGCCGGTCGTCACGCTGTACAGCGACGAATCCTGGTAGCCCGGCACCTGCACGTAGAACTGCGTGAGGTTCTCGAGGATCGCCTCGGTGTTGTCGAGCGCGAGCACCTTCGGCTTCGAACGCAACTGCGCCTGCCCCTTCTGCGCGAGCGCGTTCACGCGCGTCAGCAGGTAGTTGCGCAGCGAGCCGCCGATCGATGCGGTCAGCGCGATGCCCGTCGGCAGGAAGGTGCCCGTCTGCCCGGTTTCCGACGTGCCGATGCCGAACGTCAGCGGCGGATTGCCGACGCCGTTGTACTGCGTGTTGCCGGTCAGCGGATTCGCGCCGTTGCCGATCTGCACGTCGCCGTGCGTCGTGTGCAGGCGCCAGTCGATCCCGAGGCTGTCGAGCGAATCCTCGTTGATGTCGATGATCGTCACGTTGATCTCGACGATGCGCGGCCGCTCGTCGAGTTGGTTGATCAGCGACTGGTAGCGATACATGTTCTCCGGCAGGTCGCGCACGATCACCGCGTTGATCGCCGGATCGGCGACGATCTGCGGCAGCGTGTCGCCCCCGCCGCCGTTCGAGAACGGCGAGAACCCGCTGGTCGCGCTGCCGTCGCCGGAATAGCCGCCCGAACGCGGGCCGCCGGAGATATCGGGAAAATCGAGGCGCGGCACCGCGATCGTCAGCCCCGAGCCGAGCTTCACCTGGCGCGCGGCCTGCCCGAGCGGCGTGCTCGACGGCAGCGCATTCGTGCCGCCGTCCTTGCCGAACAGCTTCCGCAGGATCGTCGCGACGCCCGGCACCGTCACTTCCTTGCCCGAGCGGTTGATCGTGAAGTCCGACGCCCAGCCGTACTTCAGCCGGAACGCACGGATATCCGCATGCGCGCCGTTCGCGGACGGATCGCCGACCGAGCCGACCGCCTGCCGCACGAGCTCGACGTAGCGGCGCGGGCCGGCCACGTACACGCTGTTCGCGCGATCGTTGATCACGAGCGTGTAGCGCTTGTCGGGAATCTGCATCGCCTGCAGCGCGCGGCCGATTTCGCCGGATGCATTCGGCGGAATCGGGATCATCTGCGTCTGCGACTGGTCGGCCGGATCGACGTACAGGAACGAGCCGTCGTAGTACCACGTGAGCCCGTAGGTCGAGCAGATCGTGTCGAGCGTTTGCTGCGGCGTGCCCGAGAAGCGGCCGCTGATCACGCCGTCGACCTTCGGGTCGATCACCGCCGTCACGCCCTGCGACGATGCGAGTTCGCGAATGAAGTCGCCGATCTTCTTGCCGTTCGCGACGATCGTGAACGGCTTGTTGCGCCAGCGCAGGTCCGCGGCGCGGGCCGGCTGCGCGGGCGCCATGCACAGCGACGCCGTGAGCAGCGCGGTCGCGCACAGGGCAAGCGCGGCCCGTTGCAGGCTGCGCGGTTGAAACCGGATCGGGGCGACGCGTCGATGCATCAAAAAACTCCAGTGGAAGAAACGAACATGCGTTCCAGCGCCTGCTGCGCGAAGCGCAGCACTTCGCCGCCGAGCCAGCCCGACAGCAGCACGAGTGCGACCATCACCGCGATCAGCCGCACCGCGATGCCGATGTTGGCGTCCTGCACCTGTGTGACGGCCTGCAGGATCGCGACGATCAAGCCCGTGACGGTGGCGATCAGCACGATCGGCAGCGACAGCAGCAGCACGAGCATCAGCGCCTGGCGCGTCAGGTCGAGGATCGTCGAGCTCGTCATAACACGGCTCCCGGCACGCGCACGTCGGCGCCCGCGCCGACCGAGCCGTCGTCCGGCGGGTTCTTCACCCAGCCGACCGTGTGCAGCTGCACGTCCTCCTCGACCTCCTGGTACGACAGCACCGCCAGTTCGGGCAGCACCGGCTGCAGGATCGTCTTCACGTAGCGGCGCGCGCCGAGCGCGACCATCACCGCGAGCCGCGCCGCGCCCTGTGCGTTGCCGTGGCCGCCGGGGCCGGCCGCCTGCGCGGCCTGCACGATCGCCCGCACCTGCTCGCCGATGTCCTGCTTGATCGCGCTCGACAGCGCGAGGAAATTGCCCTGCTTCGTGCGCATCACCGCGCTCTCGATCCGCTCCTGCAGGTTCTGCTCGAACAGCACGACCCGCAGCTGGCGCGTCGTGCCCGCATGGCGGTCGGTGATCATCCGGCGCAGGTCGACGCGCACGAGTTCGACCAGCGCGATCACGTCGTCGGGTTCGTTCGGCGCCCACGTGATCAGGCTCTCGAAAATCACGCGCAGGTTGCGGATCGGCACCTGTTCGGCGAGCAGCCGGCGCAGCACTTCGGTCACGCGCTGCAGCGGCACGAGCCGCGTCAGCTCGCCCACGAGTTCGGGGTGTTCGCGGCGCACGAGATGCACGAGCGCCTGCGTCTCCTGGATCCCCAGCAATTCGTCCGCATGCTGGCGCACGATCTGCTCGACGTGCGCGGCAAGCGCGCTTTCGCTCGACAGCCATTTGCCGTCCGGCGCGGCGCCGTCGTGCTTGATCCACAGCGCGGTCGCGAACGGGCCGAACGCCTCGGCCGGCTGGCGCTCCGCGCGCTCGGGCAGCGGCGCGACGCCGTCCCACAGCAGCCAGCCCGGCTTCAGCGCGCCGTGCGCGGCGAGCACGTCCTGCAGGTAGATCCGGTACGTGCCGGCCGTCGCACCTTCATCGTCGTTCAGCGTGATGCGCGGAAACACCGTGCCGATGTCCGCGTCGACGCGCGCCTTCGCGCTCGACAGCGCGGCCTGCAGTTGCGCGAGGTTCAGGCTCGTGCGCAGGTCGTCGGACAGCGATACCGCGATCAGCGACGTGACGCCCGCCGCGTGCGACACCTTCGCGGGCTGGCCGTCGTCGGCCGTGCCGACGCGCCCCGCGATCTGAATCAGGTTGAAGCTCGGCGCGGTCGTCTTGTGCTTCATCTGCGAGAACGCGAACGCGCCGAGGCCGAGCGCGATCAGCGCGAACGACCACTTCGGAAAACCGGGTACGACGAGAAAACCGGCCAGCACCAGCGCCGCGATCAGCAGCGCGCGCGGATGTGCGCCCAGTTGCTCGCCGAGCTGTTCGCCGAGCTGGCGCTGCCGCGCATCGCGCGTCGCGACGCGCGTCGTCACGATGCCCGCCGCGATCGACACGAGCAGCGACGGAATCTGCGACGCCATCCCGTCGCCGACCGTCAGGATCGCGTAGCGTTGCAGCGCCGCGCCGATATCCATCCCGTGCATCAGCGTGCCGACCGCGATCCCCGCGACGATGTTGATGAACGCGATCACGAGGCCCGCAATCGCGTCGCCCTTCACGAACTTCATCGCGCCGTCCATCGCGCCATGCATCTGCGATTCCTGCTCGAGCTTCTCGCGGCGCTCGCGCGCTTCGTCCGCGCTGATGATGCCCGCGCGCAGGTCCGCGTCGATGCTCATCTGCTTGCCCGGCATCGCGTCGAGCGAAAAGCGCGCGCCGACTTCGGCCACCCGCTCCGATCCTTTCGCGATCACGATGAACTGCACGACGGCGATCACGAGGAACACCACGCCGCCCACCACGACGTTGTTGCCGACGACGAGCCGCCCGAACGCGTCGATCACGTGGCCGGCGTTCGCATGCAGCAGGATCAGCTTGCACGACGCGATGTTCAGCGCGAGCCGGAACAGCGTCGTAAACAGCAGCAGTGCGGGAAACGACGAGAAGCTGACGGCCGACGGCACGTAGGTCGATACCGTCAGAAGCACCACGCTCACGGCGAGATTCAGCGAGATCATCCCGTCGAGCGCGGCCTGCGGCAGCGGCAGGATGAACAGCGCGACGACCGCGACGATGAACGCGGCGATGAACAGGTCGGCGCGCGGCGAAGCGCCCCCGAGACGCCGTCCGGACACGCCGCGGCCAGCGGAAAACAACCGCTGCCAGTCGCGGGGGAGCGCCTTCGGTTCTGCCATCGTGCCGTTGTCCTGTCGTCGTTATCGCCGGCTGGCACGGGCAACCCTGCCCCGTCCCGCGCGGACCGTTGAATGGGACGAGTGTAGCGATGCGGATCGATGGAAAAAGGGATGTACCTCGTAGCGTGAAAGCGCGTTTTCCGGCGACGGTCGGATCGGACTACGAAACCCGGCGGCGCGTTCGGGAACACGCCGCCGGAACCGCTTCCATCCCGCGCCGGGCCGCCGGCGCGTGCATCACGTCAGGGCTGCAGGCGCCGCGCGGCGAGGTACGCGAGCTGCGCACGGTTCTGCACGTTGAAGATTTTTTCGAGCGAGCGGATGTGGTGGCCGACCTTGTGCAGCGATGTGCGCAGCGCGCTCGCGATTTCCTGGTCGGACAGCCCGTGCACGAGACGGTCGAGCACCTGCTGCTGTTCGTCGCCGAGCGCGAAGCCGCGCATGCGCGCGATGCGCGCCTCGAGGAACGGCAGCGCGACGCGATGCACGGCAAGGCTGACCGACAGCGCGCCGCCGATCACGCGATCGTCGATCCATTCGGTGCCGTGCGTCTCCGACGTCACGGTTACCGCGACGCGCAGGTCGAGGCGCGGCGCCGACAGGCTGAAGATCACGCCGCTGTTCATCGCGTGCGCGCGCAGATGGCCGGCGAGCGCCAGCACCTTGCGGTCGCCGCTGCCCTGCGCGGCCGACTCGATCTCGTCGAGTTGCCACGCGACCGGAAAGCCGCTCTGCCGCACCTGCGCGAACCGCGGGTCGCTGTCGTACAGCATCCCTTCCATAAACGGCTGCATGAACGTCGCCGGCGCGAGGTCGCGCAGCAGATGCGCGCACAGGACGCGCCGCCCGATCATTTCGTAGGCGCCGTAACCGAGCGTACTGAATCCGATTTGCCGCAATCGCGCATGGCATTGCGCGAAATCGACCGGAGCAAGGTCGCTTTTACCGGGTGCAATTTGAATGCCGGTAAAAACGTCACGCTCGATTGCCTGATATTCGTTCGAATAAGCAGCAGCGGCCGCTATATCGGCTTGTGAAAACCACTCGACGCGTGGTGCGCCGTCAGCATATGTCATGAGGAGCCCGCCCTTTCCCAATATGTGAAACTGCGCCCCGTCACGATCTGGTCTTTTCTTTATGATTTTCTGGTCGTCGTTATATGCGCGCGAATATGAACCTTTCGCCGCCATTCGTATTACGGCATATTACGCATACACGGGCATTTTTGTACAATGCCCCCGCGTTTCGTCAGGGATGACGATCGGCGCATATCAAAAACGATGCTCGATCGCACCGCCGCGAATGCCGTACACGATACGGCCGCCGCCAGGCGATGCGCGTCGATTCCGAGGGATGGCTCATGTCCGAAATTGCATTGCAAGAAGAAGCGGTCGCCCCAACCATTTCCCGCCCGTCGCGCGGGCTGAGCGCATGCGCGGACGCACTGCGGGAGCGTGCGGTGAAGGTCGTCTGGTGCGACGACGTGAAGCGCGGCGACGTTACGCAGCCGCACGCGCCGAAGCTCGGCGTCGCCGATACGCTCGCGCTCGCGCAGAGCACGGCCGAGCGCAACCGGATCGTCACGAGCCTGCTGCACCTGACAGGCTTCTCGACGTTCGCGTACTTCGCGCTCGAATTCAAACGCGAGCGTGTCGAAAGTCTCTACCTTCATGAAGCATTCACGCCGGCCACCTATCGCGGCGACTACGTGCGGCACAACCATCACGACATCGATCCGCGCACGCTCGGCGCGCGCGTATGCAACATGCCGATCGTGTGGGACCTGCAGCAGTTGCGCCGCGAACACCGTGAGCGCGACGACGGCCCGTGCGTGACGCCGGCCGCGCTCGACGGTTTCCTGCAGACGATGCAGGACGACGGGATGTGCAGCGGCATCATGTATTCGATGGCCGTGCCCGGCACGCGACTGCACGCGTTCATGAGCTTCACCGCGCCGCGCCGCACGCGCGAATGGATCACGCCGGCGACGATCGAGCAGGCGCTGTCGATCGGGCTGTCGGTGCACAAGTTCGCATCGCCGCAACTGATCGCGACGTCGCGCGAGCGTACGGTCAACGGGCTCACGCCGTTCGAGCAGGAACTGCTGCTCGGCATCGCCGAAGGCGCATCCGACAAGGAGATCGGCCGGCGCCTCGACACCAGCGCGCACAACGTCGACTATCACCTGCGCAAACTGCGCAAGCGCTTCGGCGTCGCGAACCGGATCCAGCTCACGTACCTGACGTCGAAGCTCGAACTGATCTGACGGCAGCTCGGCGCTTGCGACGAGCGAACGTGCAACGTGTAAACGCACATGCCGGCCTCGCGGGCCGGCATGGGCGGGTTGCGGCGCGGTGCCGGGTCCGGCGCCGCATCCTGGCAGACGATCCGCGTTACTTCAGCAGCGTCATCTGCACGACCTTGACGATCACGAGACCGACCGCGATCACCAGATAGCCGCGCAGCACGGCCATCCAGATCCGCGTCGCGAGCGTCATGTTCTGCGGCTCGAGCGCGTCGAGCGGCGGCATGCGCCACGTGTCGCGCAGCGAGCGATCGAGCGCCGGTTCGACGACGCGCTTGTGGCGGCGAATCAGCACCGTCGCGAGATAGCCGGTAATCGCGAGCACGGTGCCGCCCACCAGCACGTCGACGATCGCTTCGCCGCTGATGTCCGGATACATCACCGATGCGGTCAGGATGATCGACAGCAGCACGAGCACCCAGATCACCGCGCCCGTAAACACGTTGAGCTTCGTCGAGTTGACCCAGGGCCCAAGCACCTGGCGGTCGTTGCACAGCACGAGCAGGAACACCGTCGCGCTCGGCAGCAGCACGCCCGCGAGCGTCTGCACGGCCTCGGTCAGCAGGCCGAGCGGGCTGCCCGGGATCAGCACGAGCGTCGCCGCGGCCGCGACGATGCCGAAGTACACGAGATAGAAGCCCTTCGCATCGGACACGCCGCGGTGCAGCGAGTGGCGGATCTTGAACACGTCGCCGATCGCATACGCGGTCGACAGCGACACGGCCGCCGCGCCGATGATGCACGCGTCGAGCAGCGCCACCGCGAACAGCGTCGCGCCGGTACGGCCCGCATATTTCTCGAGGCCCGCGATGATGCCGCCCGCGTCGGTGAAGTTGCCGGCTTCCGGATGACCGTTGAACAGCGCGGCGCTGAAGCCGATCATCGCGACCGCGCCGACCAGCACGAAGGCGATGCCGATCCACAGGTCGGCCTTCTCATACTTCATGAAGCGCGGCGTGATGCGCTTGTCGATCACGTAGCTCTGCTGGAAGAACAGTTGCCACGGCGCGACCGTCGTGCCGACGATGCCGATCACGAGCAGCATCACGTCCGACAGCTTCGCGTGCGCGGGCCAGTTCGGCACGAAGAAATCGCGCGTCATCTGCGAAACGGGCGGATGGATCGACACGAGCACCGGCACGAGCAGCAGGCTCAGCACGCACAGCCCGATCGCGAACCGCTCGAAGCGCCTGAAATCGCCGGTACTCACCGCGGCCATCGTCAGCGCGGCGGCCACGCACACGCCGGCCACCTTCGGCAGCCCGAAGAATTCCAGCACGAACGTGATGCCGATGAACTCGGTGACGATCGTCAGCGCATTGAGCAGGAACAGGTCGATCACGCTGAACGCACCCCAGAACTTGCCGAAGCGCTCGAAGATCAGGCGAGCATGGCCAACGCCCGTGACCGCGCCCAGGCGCAGCACCATTTCCTGGTTCACGTACAGCACGGGCACGAGCAGCAGCAGCGTCCACAGCAGCGTCGTGCCGTAGTTCTGGCCGGCCTGCGTGTAGGTGCCGAAGGCGCCGGCGTCGTTGTCGCCGACCATCACGATGAGGCCCGGGCCGATGATCGCGAGCAGCGTGCGCAGCCGCGCCCACCATGTGCCGCGCGCGGCGGTGTCGTGATGCGCGATCGTGCCGAGCGCGCCGCGGATGTCGCCGACGTGGGCTTCGTCGAGCACGGCGCTGCGTTCTGCGGCGATCGGTGGAGAGACGTTGGATGGCGTGGACATGATTCGTTCCGTACGGCTAATGGTTATCTAATAAGCGTGTGACCTTGGAATGCGCGCGGGGCGGCCGCTCGTTGGTGGCCGCGCGTGCGCATGCCGAGGCGCGCTCGGCGCTTCTTTCAGCGGATCAACGATTTCAACTGGTTCAACAGGCGGGAGAACACCCGCGGATGGGCGTCGAGCGTCAGCATCGCGTCGTACTGATTGCGCGATTCCGTGACGTGCGGAAGGTTCGACAGCAGAAGGCCGAAGTTCATGGTCTGGCTCCGTGCGGCAACGGCAGGCGTGCCGGCCGCGTAATGGGTGCGGGGCCAGTCCGGGGGCCTGAACGACGTGTCAGGCTAGTCGGCCGGAGTGTCCCTGCGACCCGGGTTCAAAAGGGTCTGTGCGTGCAACGGGCATAAGGGACAACTGTCACTGTCGTTCATGGCGGCTCCTGTGCGGTGTTCCGGGGAACACGATTGACCGCCGTCCGGCTTGCGGGCCGACATTCGCGAGCGTCAACGACGCATGCGCGAACACGGCCGCCTGCCAGGCGGCGGAGAAACCGGACGGCGCATGCGAAAACGCATCACGCTAACCGGCGCGAATCAGGGTGCACGTAGGGAATTACTGCGGAGTACTGCTGCGCGCACCGTTTGCCTGGGAGACAAACGGCGGCTTCGATGAGGCGCGGACGTCGGTCGCTCAGGCGGAGATTTCGTTCGAAGATCGACTACTGCAGGCGTCCAAGGCGGCGGCCCCAAGAGTGAAGATGCCGAATTCTATGAACCGCCCGAAAGTGAAGTCAACCCCTCGAAACCCCATTTCCCGAAATAAATTTCCCGTCTCGCGGCACTGAAAGATTTGCCCTTGAAATGGCGTGACGAAACCTTTCAGCGCGTCACGACGCGCTCACCTGCCGATGTGTATGAACAACGACGCGGCGCCCCGCGATCGTCTCTTCATACCTGTCCCGGGCCGCTGCCGCGTCGCAGCGGCCCGCCGCGACGCGCACACCACACACATCGCTTTTTATGCGTTTTTTACTTGCACCGCAGCAAAAGTCGCGACTACAATCCGCCCCAATTCATCAAGGGAGTCCCTCCGTGGACACATGCTCTAGTTGCAGTTCGATGCCGGTCCAGGCCGGCCAAGCCATCGCGAGATAGCAGCCAGACGCATGTCTTTCGCCGCTAACTCGCATTCGTCGGGTTAGCGCGCTTCCTTCCGGGCCGGCCATCGCCGGTTCGTCAGTCGCACGCTCCGTTACGTTCCACCCTCCGATCGCAGGCCGCGTCATGCGCCCGCGCTCGATCACGTCGTCCGGCATCCGCCGGACCGGACGGAGGCAGCGTCATGTTCTTTCAATCGTTCGCGGTCAGACTCAAGCGCATCGTGCACGTCGCGTGCGACCGCTCGTTCGTTTCCTGCCTCTCGCCGCTCGCCCACGCGCTCGGCAACTGGCGCGGCGCGGCACTCGCCCATGTGCCGGCGGCACCTCGCCCGCTCGACTGCGTGCTGGTCGTCGCGATGGCGGCCGCGGTCGCGCTCGCCGCGCTGCTGTGCACGTCCGCTTCACGCCTCGGTTTCGCGCAGGTGTGGCGCGTCGGCGGCTGGCTGCCGTAAGTCCGTCGTCGCGCAGCGGTGCCACGCACCATGTGCCGCCGCGCGACCGCCTCGCCACGCTTCCCGCGTCACGTTTTCGTTTCTTCAGTCTAACTAATCAAATCGCCAACGGAACCCACATGAAGCACTACCTCGAACCCGTTCCGCGCAAGCCGCGCCTCAATGCGCTCGCCGCGCTGCTACTGTCGCTCGCCGCCGTGCCCGCGTTCGCGCAATCGTCGTCGCCCGCCTCGGCCGAACCGGCGGCCGGCGCGAGCGACGCCGCCGCCCCCGCACAACAGGCCGCCGATGCTGCCGCGCCCGCCCCCACCGGCTTCTGGGAGCGCTCGAACCTGCTCGGCAACATGGGCGGCCTGCGCGACCTGCTCGGCGATCGCGGCGTCACGCTGAGCCTGCAGGAAACCAGCGAGTACCTGTACAACACGTCCGGCGGCACGAAGCGCGGCGGCGCGTACCAGGGGCTCACGCAATTCGGCTTCAACGTCGACACGGGCAAGGCGATCGGGCTGCCGGGCGGCACGTTCAACGTGTCGGCGCTGCAGATCCACGGCACCAACCTCACGCAGCGCTACCTGCAGACGCTGCAGACCGCGACCGGCATCGAAGCGAATTCGACCACGCGCCTGTGGGAACTCTGGTATCAGCAGTCGTTGCTCGACGGCAAGGTCGACGTGAAGGTCGGCCAGCAGAGCGTCGACCAGGAGTTCATGGTGAGCCAGAACGCAGCGACCTTCATGAACGCCACGTTCGGCTGGCCCGTGCTGCCGTCCACCGACCTGCCGGCCGGCGGCCCCGCGTATCCGCTGTCGTCGCTCGGCGTGCGGCTGCGCGTGAAGCCGGCCGACGCATGGACCGCGATGGTGGGTGTATTCGACGGCAACCCGGCCGGCCGCACCGACGGCGACGTGCAGGTGCTGAACGCGCACGGCACCAACTTCAACCTGCGCAGCGGTGCGTTCGTGATCGGCGAAGTGCAGTACGCGCTGAACGCGCCGCCGGCCGACCCGAAGGCGCCGCAACCGGCCGGCCTGCCGGGCACCTACAAGCTCGGCTTCTGGTATCAGTCGCAGCATGCGAACGATCCGCGCTACGGCACCGACGGCCTGTCGCTCGCGAATCCGGCAAGCAACGGCATTCCGGCTACGCATCGCGGCAACTACGGGTTCTATGCAGTCGCGGACCAGATGGTCTGGCGGCCGTCGGCCGACAGCCCGCGCTCGGTCGGCGTGTTCGCGCGCGTGATGGGCGCGCCGGGCGATCGCAATATCGTCGATTTCGCTGCCAATGCAGGCGTGACGCTGAAGGCGCCGTTCAAGGGACGCGACAACGACGTCGCGGGCATCGCGGTCGGCTACGCGAAGATCGGTTCGCATGCGCGCGGCTTCGACGGCGACACCGGCACCTATACGACGCCTGGCTATCCGGTGCGCCGCGCGGAAACCGTCGTCGAGGCGACCTACCAGTACCAGGTCACGCCGTGGTGGCAACTGCAGGCCGACCTGCAGCACTTCTTCCGTCCGGGCGGCGGCATCCCGAACCCGAACGCAGCCGGTGCGCGCATCGGCGACGAAACCGTGGTCGGCGTGCGCACGACGATCACGTTCTGACGCAAGCCGCATACGAAAACGGAAACGAAAACGGGCCGGACGGCCGCTTGCGCGACAGTCCGGCCCGTGCGTTCGCCTGCAGCGCGCTCAACACGCCGCGGGCGCCGCGCGTCACTCGCCGTACAGCCCGAGCAGTTTCAGCGTCACGCCGTTGGTCCAGCCGAAGCCGTCCTGCAGCGGATATTCGCCGCCACCGCCGCCGCCCGTACCCGCGCCTTCGACCACGTATTTCTCGACGAGCTTGCCTTCGGTTGCGTACACATGCTTCACGTCGGACAGGAAACGCGTGCCGATGTCCTTCGCGAGCGCCGGTTCGCCATAACGACGCAGCCCGTCGATCGCGATCCACTGCAGCGGCGCCCAGCCGTTCGGCGCGTCCCACTGCTGGCCCGTATTCTCGGTCGTCGTCGCGAGGCCGCCCGGCTGCAGCAGCGTCTTGCGTACCTCGCGCGCGGTCGCCTTCGCGCGCTCGGGCCACGCGACGCCCGCGAACAGCGGATACAGCGCGGCCGCCGTTACGGCGTCGCGCGGCTTGCGCAACTGCCAGTCGTAGTCGCCGTAATAGCCGCGGCGGTTCCACAAATAGTGGTTGATCGCGGCCGCGCGCCGCGCCGCGCGCCCTGAAAAATCGGTCACGCACGCGACATCGCGCGTGACCGTGCAGCCCTTCACGATCGTCGTCTCGAGATGGAACATCAAACTGTTCAGGTCGACCGGCACGATCGACGTCGTGCGGATCGTCGCGAGCGTCTTGCCGTCGCCGAACCAGCGCGAGCTGTAGTCCCAGCCGCTTTCGGCGCCCGCGCGCAGGTCGCGGTACACGTCGTTCGCCGGACGGCCGGGCGCCGACTTCGCGGTCGTCACGTCCTCGAGATACGACTCGTCGCGCGGCGTGTCGCTCGCATCCCAGTAGCGGTTCAGCACCGCGCCGTCGGGCATCGCGACCACGTTGCGGGCGGCCTGCCCGCGCGGCGTCGTGGTTTCGCCCTGCATCCAGTACGCATGTTCCTTGCGCAGTTGGGGCAGATATTTCTGGTAGACCTTGTCGCCTTCGGCCTGCGCGGCGAGCGTGACCATGTACGCGAAGAACGGCGGCTGCGAGCGGCTCACGTAGTACGTGCGGTTGCCGTTCGGGATGTGCCCGATCGTGTCGATCAGATGCGCGAAGTTGTCGAGCATGTCGTCCACGAGATCCTCACGCCCCGACACCTGCAGCCCGAGCATCGTGAAATAGGTATCCCAGTAGTAGCCTTCGCGGAAGCGGCCGCCCGGCACGACGTACGGCTTCGGCATCGGAATCAGCGAACCGTACTGCGGCACCGTCACGCTCGTGCGCGTGAGCTGCGGCCACAGCCAGTCGATGTGCTGGCGCAGCGTCTGGTTCGGCGGCGGCGTCACGCCGCCTTCCGGGGGCGGCGTGAAGTGCTGGCCGACGAACGCCTTCAGCGAAAAGCCCGGCTGCGATTTCTGTTGCTGATACAACTGCACGATCGTCGCGGGATCGGTATCGGGCGTCGCGTCGACGAAAGTCTTCTGGTCGGGATAGATCTGTGCGGTCTGCACCGCGACGAACAGGTCGCCGTAGAGCTGGCTCGGCGGCGGCAGCAGCGTGGCCGACGCGGGGCCGGCAATCGCAGCCGCGGCCGGCGCCGCTGACTGGGCGGCCGCTTGCGCGGCGGCCTGGTTCGCATTGTCGGCCTGCGCGGCGCAGCCGGCGACGGCGAGATACGCGACGGCCAGTGCGGCGGCCCAGCGAAGACGCGGCGCAGGTGATGCGCGGCGCGGTGCGTGATGACGCGGGAAGCGAGATGCAATCGATGCGGCACGACGTGACGTCATGACGTGTCCCCTCCTTTCGATGGTGAGTGGCCCGGCACGAGGTCTCGTTCGCGCGCGCTCGTCTCGATGGCCCTCGATCGATGCGCGTCATGTGTAGTGTTGCGAGTGGGTCCGACTGTCGCACGAAACGCGCACCGCACGCAAGTTTCGCGGCCGCTGCAACGGGTCGATGTCATGTGTCATGTCACGCGCCGCAGCCGGCGCGGCAGTCGTCTCTTCTTGCGTGCGCGGAAACAGGAACGACTGTCGCAACATGCGGAACGACCGGTGTCGCACGTGACGCAATGACCACATTGTGGGCATAATGGCACCTTTACCGCGCGCCCAGCCCATGTCGCCCGTCTTTCTAGCACCGCTCATCGTTGCCTGTGCGTTGTTCATGGAAAGCGTCGACGCGAACATCATCGTCACCGCGCTGCCCGCGATGGCAAGGGACTTCGGGCACAACCCCGTCACACTGAACATTGCGATCACGGCCTACGTGGTCGGGCTCGGCGTGTTCATCCCGATCTGCGGCTGGCTCGCCGACCGTTTCGGCGCGCGCTCCGTCTTCCGCACCGCGATCGGCATCTTCGTCGTCGGCTCGCTGATGTGCGCGGCCTCCAATTCCCTCGGCGTGCTCACGTTCGCGCGCTTCATACAAGGCGTCGGCGGCGCGATGATGGTGCCCGTCGGCCGCATCATCATCTTCCGCGCGGTGCCGCGCTCAGATCTTGTGCGCGCGATGAACTACCTCGCGATTCCCGCGCTGTTCGGGCCCACGGTCGGGCCGCTCGTCGGCGGCTTCATCACGACCTACCTGCACTGGCGGATGATCTTCTTCATCAACGTGCCGATCGGCATCTACGGGATCTATCTCGCGAGCAAGCACATCGCGAATACGCACGAGCCCGATCCCGGCCCGCTCGACTGGTTCGGCTTCCTGCTGTCGGCAAGCGGCGCCGCGTCGCTGCTGATGGGCCTCACGCTGCTCGACGGCTCGCTCACGTCGCGCTCGAACGCGATCGTGATGTGCGTGGCCGGCACCGCGCTGCTCGCGCTCTACGTGCCGTACGCGCGCCGCAAGGAGCGCCCGGTGCTCGACCTCAGCTTCCTGAAGATCCCGACCTACCACGCGAGCGTCGTCGGCGGGTCGCTGTTCCGCATCGGCCTCGGCGCGGTGCCGTTCCTGCTGCCGCTCGCGCTGCAGGAAGGGCTCGGCATGAGCGCGTTCCATTCGGGGCTGATCACGTGCGCGTCCGCGTTCGGCGGCGCGGTGAGCCGCTCGACGGCCACGCATACGCTGCGCCGCTTCGGCTTTCGCACGGTGCTGATCTACAACGCGGCATTCGCGGGGCTTGCGATCGCCGCCTATGGCGTGTTCCATCCCGGCATGGCAACCTGGGCGATCTGGCTGATCGTGCTCGTCGGCGGCCTCTTCCCCGCGCTGCAGTTCACGAGCCTGAACTCGATGATCTACGCGGACATCTCGCCGCGCGACGCGGGGCGTGCCACGAGCCTCGGCAGCGTCGTGCAGCAGATGTCGCTCGGGCTCGGTGTGACGGTCGCCGGCATCGTGCTGCACGTGTCGCACTGGCTGCAGGGCCACCAGACAATGGTGTGGTCGGATTTCTGGCCCGCGTTCGTCGTGGTCGGGCTGTGCTCGTTCGCGTCGATTCCGATCACGCGGCGGCTGCCGCCCGGCGCCGGCGACGAAGTCGCGCGCGGCAAGCGGCAATAGGCGGCAACACGCGGCAAGCACGTCGGTTCGCCGCGTTGCGGCGTGGCAAAACACGGCGATCTGTCCCGCGCGCTGCGGCCCGGGGAAACGCGTGCCGCACCATGACGCGTCGCGCGGCAGCAGGCGAAAAAACGGAAATACAAAAAAAATCAGCGGACATCCACACGGGGCCGGTGCACAGCCGCATGGATGTCCGCTCAGGGCTCCGGGTCTCCCGATGGGGGTTGAGAATCCCGGCTTCGCTTCCTGCGTGCCATTGACGTATGTGCGTCGGAAGCGGAATCGTTGCGCGCACTTATCGTCGCGCCATGCTCTGCACTATAGGGAAACTTGCGAAATGCATCTGTCAACCATTGTCAGACACGTTGCATCGGCGCGTCGCACGCGCGCGCCGCTTTCGCGCTAAAGTGGTCGCCGATCGTCACCCTCAGCCGCCATTCCGATGCTTACGCTCTCGCCCGCCGCCGCCCGCGCACTGCATCTCGCCGCGCAGGGCCTACTGACGCCGCCCCGCCGCAAGGCAACCAAGGCCGACGTGCTCGACACGATCCGCCGGATGGCGCAGTTGCAGATCGACACCATTCATGTCGTCGCGCGCAGCCCGTATCTCGTGCTGTTCAGCCGGCTCGGCGATTTCTCGCCGCAGTGGCTCGACGAACATCTCGCCGAGGCGCGCCTGTTCGAATACTGGTCGCACGAAGCGTGTTTCCTGCCGGTCGAGCAGTTCGGCCTGATGCGCTACAAGATGCTCGATCCGTCGGGGATGGGCTGGAAATACGCGGCCGACTGGCACGCGCAGAATCGCGACGAGATCGAGCGTCTGCTCGCGCGGATTCGCAACGAAGGCCCGGTGCGATCGGCGGACTTCGTCCGCGAGGACGGCGCGAAAGGCAACGGCTGGTGGGACCGCAAGCCGGAGAAGCGTCACCTGGAAGTGCTGTTCACGACGGGCGACCTGATGGTGTCGGAACGCCGCAATTTCCAGCGCGTGTACGACGTGCGCGAGCGCGTGCTGCCCGGCTGGGACGACACGCGCGACCTGCCGCCGCGCGAAGCCGTGCTGCCCGCGCTGCTCGATTACACGTGTCGCGCGCTTGGGGTCGTCCGCGCGGACTGGGTCGCCGACTACTACCGGCTGCCGCGCCGTTCGTATCGCGCGGAACTCGAGCGGCTCGCCGAGGCGGGCGACCTGATTCCGGTCGAGATCGGCGACTGGAAGGAACCGGCCTACGTGCACCGCTCGCTCGATGCGCTGCTGCCGGCGGCCGCTGCCGACACGTTGCGCTCGACGGTCACGACGCTGCTGTCGCCGTTCGACCCCGTCGTATGGGACCGGCGGCGCGCATCGACGCTGTTCGGTTTCGACTACACGATCGAGTGCTATACGCCCGGGCACAAGCGGCGCTACGGCTATTTCTGCCTGCCCGTGCTGCATCGCGGCCGGCTGGTCGGCCGCGTCGACGCGAAAGCGCACCGCACGCTCGGCACGTTCGAACTGAAGGCCGTGCATGTCGAGCCGGGCGTGCGGTTCGGCACGGGGCTCGCGGCCGACGTCGCGAAGGCCGTGAAGAAGCTCGCGGCGTGGCACGGCACGCCGGAGGTCGCGGTCGCGCACGCGCCGCCGGCCCTCGTGCAGGCATTCGCGCGCACCTGACGCCGCGTGCCGCCGGCACGCTAGCCGAGCATGTGCATGCCGGCGTCGATATAGTGCGTGCCGCCCGTGATCGCCCTTGCGCCGTCGCTCGCCAGGAACGCGCAGAACGCACCGACGTCGTCGATGTCCAGCGCGTGATGCAGCGGCGCCCGGCGCGCGGTGTCGTCGAGCAGCCGGTCGAAGTCCGGCAGGCCCGATGCCGCGCGCGTCGGCAGCACGCCCGGCGAAATCGCGTTGACGCGAATGCCGCTGCCGCCGAGTTCGGCCGCCAGGTACCGCACGCTCGATTCGAGCGCGGCCTTGACCGGCCCCATCACCCCGTAGTTCGCGACGACCTGCTCCGCGCCGAGATAGCTCATCGCCATCAGGCTCCCGCCTCGCGTCATCAGCGGCTCGGCAAGCCTCGCCATCCGGATGAACGAATGGCACGAGGTATCCATCGCCAACGAAAAGCCTTCCGGCGAACTGTCGACCACGCGGCCGTGCAGATCGGCCTTCGGTGCATACGCAACCGAATGCAGCACGAAATCGATCGCGCCCCATTGCACCGCGATCGCGTCGAACACCGCCGCCATCTGGTCGGGCCGCCCGACGTCGAGCGGCATCCGGATCGGCGCATCGAGTTGCGCGAACAGCGGCTCGACGTGCGGCAAGGTCTTCTCCGACTGCCAGGTCACCGCGAGCGTGGCACCCGCCCGGCAAAACGCACGCGCGCATCCCCACGCGATGCTCTGCTCGTTCGCGATGCCGACGACGAGCCCCCGCTTGTGTCGCAACGTCATGCCGCCCCCCGTGTCGATCCGCGCCGGCCTAGCGCTGCGCCGCAATCCAGCGCGCGATGTCCGGCCACACCGTCTTCAGCGTGCGCGACCCCATGAACAGGCCAATATGGCCGCCCGGCACGAGCCGGCTCTCGATCCGCGACGCGGGCGTGCCGAGACGGTCGCGCGCCCCGAACACCTGCTCCGGCGTCGTGATGTCGTCGGCCTCGCCGGCGAGCAGATAGACCGGGCACGCGACGTCCTTCAGGTCGAGCGTGCGCCCGAGCGCGACGAACGTGCCCTTCGCGAGCCGGTTCTCCTTGAAGATCTGCACGATCGCCTGCAGGTACCAGCGTCCCGGCAGGTCGATCGGGCTTTCGTACCAGTTCGCGAACACCTCGCGCTTGCGCAGGTATTCGGGATCGTCGAGATGCTCGTACAGGTCGACGTGCTCGGCGAGATAGTGCTGGTCGGGATGCATGTTCTTCCAGCCGCGCAGCATGAAGCGCCCGCGCATCAGCCCGCCGCCCATCGCAACGAGCTCCTCGTAGAACGACGTCGGATACGTGTGCACCATCCCCCTGATCGGGCCGTCGCCCGCGTCGGTGTCGATCGGCGAACCCGCCAGCACGAGGCTCGCGACCTTGTGCGGGAAACGCCCCGCATACATCGCGGACATCCAGCCGCCCTGGCACAGCCCGACGAGATTCACGCGGCCGCCGAGTTCGTCGACGCACACGTTCAGCTCGGCCAGATACTGGTCGATCTCGAGGTCCTTCATGTCCTCGGTGGCCGAACGCCAGTCGGTCAGGTACAGACGCGTCACGCCGTGCTCGCGCAGCGTCTGCATCAGGCTTTGCCCCGGCTGGTAGTCGGCGATCATCGCGCTGTGCCCCGCATACGGTGCATCGACGATCGTCGGCAGCCCGTGCGCCGGCGCGGCCGAATAATCGCGAAACGTCATCGTCCGCAGTTCCAGCAACGGCCGGTTCGTCGAGGCCAGCGCCGGGTGTGCTTCGAAATGGAGCTTCTCCTCTTCCGCGAGAAAGCGGAGATTGCGCGCCGCGATCTCGGAACCGGCCGCGAACCACGCCGTGGCGGCGGCCATCGGCCAGAAAATCGGCAGCGCGGGGGCGCTGACGGCAGGGGAAGACGTGTGGCTTGCTGTCATCGAAGGTCTCACCGGGTCGGATACGGCGTGGAAGGGATCGCGTCGTCCAGCACGCGGCGCGTGTGCCGCGCGATCATCAGGTTCTCGTCGGTCGGGATCACCCGCACCGTCACGCGCGACGCGTCGCTCGACATCACCGGCAGGCCGGCGGCGTTCGCCGCGTCGTCGAGCGCGATGCCGAGCCACGCCGCGCGGCTGCAGATTCGTTCACGCACGCGCGGCGCGTGCTCGCCGATGCCCGCTGTAAACACGAGCGTGTCGAGACCGCCGAGCACGCCGGCCAGCGCGGCGAGTTCGCGGGCCGCGCGATAGGCGAACAGCTCGATCGCATGCGCGGCCGACGGTGCGTCGCTCGCGAGCAGCGTGCGCATGTCGCTCGACACGCCGGACACGCCGAGCAAGCCCGATTCCTCGTAGATCAGATGCTCGACCTCGTCGAGCGACCGGCCCTCGTGACGCTGCAGGTAAAGAATCACGCCCGGGTCCAGCGCGCCGGTGCGCGTGCCCATCGGCAGCCCGTCCACGGCCGTGAATCCCATCGTCGTCGCCACGCTGCGGCCGTTCGCGAGCGCGCACAGGCTCGCGCCGTTGCCGAGGTGCGCAACGACGGTCCGGCGCTGCGCCCACGACGGATCGAGCCCCGCGAGCGCCGTCGCGATGTACTCGTACGACAGCCCGTGGAAACCGTAGCGCACGATCCCCTGCCCGGTCAGCGCGCGCGGCAGCGCGAACTCCCGTTCGAGCGCCGGCACCGTCGAATGGAACGCGGTGTCGAAACATGCGACCTGCGGCAGGTTCGGCGCAACCGCGGCGACCGCGCGAATCGCGTCGACGTGATGCGGCTGGTGCAGCGGCGCGAGCGGCGAAAGCGACGCTATCGCATCGAGCACGCGCGCGTCGATCCGCACCGGCGCGGTGAAATACGGACCGCCGTGCACGACCCGGTGCCCGACGCCGTCGAACGCGGCCTCCCGCCCGACGTGAGCCGCGAACCACGCGTGCAGCGCTTCGATCGCGCCTTGATGTCCGGGTCGTGCGACGGGGTTGTCGGCGAGTGTCGCGCCGTGCGCATCGGCCACGAACAGATGCGGGGTGCCATGCAGGTTCTCGACCTGCCCGTGCAGGCCCGCATCGAGCGAGCGATCCTCGCGCGTGTCGTAGACCGAGAACTTGAGGCTCGACGAGCCGGCATTGAGTACCAGTACGGGATGTCGCATCGCGGCCCCGTCAGCGTGCATCGGCCGCATCGGCCGCAACGGCCGGTGCGGCCGACGGCGCCGCCGTGGCGCGCGCCGCCTCCGCGACGAGCGCCGCGACCGCACAGCTCGCGAGGCGCGTGCGTTCGCTGTCGGCGCGACTCGTCAGGATCACCGGCACGCGCGCGCCGAGCACGATGCCGGCCGCATCGGCGTTCGCGAGGAACGTCAGCTCCTTCGCGAGCATGTTGCCCGCCTCGAGGTCGGGCGCGAGGAGGATGTCCGCATCGCCCGCGACCGCGGAACCGAGATGCTTGAGCCGCGCGGCTTCGGGGCTGATCGCGTTGTCGAGCGCGAGCGGCCCGTCGAGCAGCGCGCCGGTGATCTGGCCGCGCTCGGCCATCTTGCACAGCGCGGCCGCATCGAGCGTCGACGGCAGCTTCGAGCTGACCGTCTCGACCGCCGACAGGATCGCGACCTTCGGCTGGCGGATGCCGAGCGCGTGCGCGAGGTCGATCGCGTTCTGCACGATGTCGGCCTTCTGCTCGAGCGTCGGACGGATATTGACGGCCGCGTCAGTGATAAAAAGCGGCTTGTGATAAGTCGGCACGTCCATGATGAACACGTGGCTCAGGCGCCGCCCGGTGCGCAGCCCCGTATCGGCGCGCACCACTTCCTCCAGCAACTCGTCGGTATGCAGGCTGCCCTTCATCAGCACCTGCGCGTCGCCCGCGCGCACCAACTCGACGGCGCGCGCAGCCGACGCATGGCTGTGCGGCGCATCGACGAGCCGGTAGCCGGACAGGTCGACGCCGAGCGTCGCGGCAAGCGCCGCGATGCGCGCCACCGGGCCGACCAGCACGGGCACGGCGATCCCGGCCCGAGCGGCGGCGACGGCCGCGTGCAGCGATACCTCGTCGCAAGGATGCGCGACCGCGACCGTCACCGGGCGTAGCGAGCGGCAACGCGCAATCAGCGCGTCGTACTTCTGGTGCGGGCGGAAATCGGTCATCGAATACCCCTTCGCGAGAATCACGTGAACGGATTCTGGTGCGAGACCGGGCGAAATCGTTTGACTCTCGTCAATCGTTTCAGGTGAAGTCCCGATAGCATGAAGCCACACGATGACATCCGGATGGCCGCGACGCCCCGCTGACATGCACATACGCGAAATCCGCTCGAAGATTGCCAGTACGTCGTCCACGCGCAAGATCACCAAGGCGATGGAGATGATGGCGCGCACCAAGATGGCGAGCGCGCAGCGCCGCGCGCGCGAGTTCCGGCCGTATGCGGCGCGCATCGGGGCCATGGCCGAACGCGTGCTGCGCGACCGCCCCGACCACGTGTCCGCGCTGATGGCGCGACGCGATCCCGTGCGCCGTGTCGGCCTGATCGTCGTCAGCACCGATCGCGGGCTGTGCGGCCCGCTCAATGCACGGCTGCTCGTCGAATGCGTGGATGCGCTCGAACGCTGGGACCGCACCGGCGTCGCGTGCGAACTGAGCGTGATCGGTGCGCGCGGCATCGCGCCGCTGATGCGCCACGGCGCGACCATCACGGCGCGCGCGAGCGGCCTGGCCGCCGAACCGCACTTCGAACAGTTGCTCGGCGCGCTGCTCGTCCCGCTGACCGCGTTCGTCAACGGCGAGCTCGACGAAGTGCACGTCGCCTACAACCGGCTGACGAGCCCGCTCGCGTACGAGCCGCGCATCGATGCGATGCTGCCGATCGCGGGGCTCGACACCGGCGCGCCGGCCGACGGCGCGGAGGCATCCGACTATCTGTACGAACCCGCACCCAAACCGGTCGTGGATACTTTGCTGCTGCGCTACGTCGAGGCAACGCTCTATCAGGCCGTCGTCGAGAACTATGCGTGCGAGCAATGCGCGCGGATGTTCAGCATGCAGACCGCGACGGACAACGCCGACCGCGTGTTGCGCGAACTGCGGCACCTGTACCAGAAGACGCGACAGGCGCAGATCACCACCGAGCTGTGCGAAATCGTCGCCGGCGCGGCGGCGGTCTGAAGGAGTGCGCATGAAGACGTCGATGAGGCTCGACATCGTGAGCGTGGAAGCGGTGCTGTATGCCGGCGACGCGCATTTCGTCGTCGTCCCGGGCGAAAGCGGAGAACTGGGGATCTACCCGCACCATGCGCCGCTGCTCACGAGGATCCGGCCCGGCGTCGTGACGCTCGTCGATGCGTCGACCGGCGAGCATCGCCGCCTCCTCGTCGCGGGCGGCGTGCTGGAGGTCAGCCGCGACGGCGTGACACTGATCGCCGACCACGCGCTGCGCACGCCCGAACTCGACGATCTGCGCGCACGCGAAGCGCGGCATGCGGCCGACGACTGGCGCCGGCGCTACGCGCACGAAAACCGGCGCGCGTTCGATTTCGCGTCGGCCCGCGCGGAACTGATGGATGAAATCCGGCGCTTCTTCACGATGGCGCTGCGGCAACCGGCGTCGCACGACAAGCCGGGCGGCGCCGGCTAGACACCGGCTCCGGTGCCGCCCGCTCAGTCGCGCAGCTTGCGAAAACGCGGCGTGCCGTCTTCGAGATTGCCGTTGAACATCGCCTCCGGCCGCACCCACAGCCCGCGCGCATGCGGCCACAGATGCTCGTACACGACCACCGATTCCTCGGTTTCGGAATGGCGGGCCACGCCGATGTAGCGGTACAAACCGCCCTTGTAGTGGCGGTGCGTCGCGAGCTGTTCGGCTTCCTGTTCGGTCATGATGAGTTTCTCTTCGGCAAAAACGGAAAGCGCGTATTGTATGCGCTGCGTCGCGCGTCAGCGTTTCGCGTAGATGTCGGGACGGCGGATCTCCATCAGCCGCTCCGGATTCGCGAACGGCCCGAAGCCGACCGGCCGGTACAACTCGTGCGCGTCGGTCGTCACGAGCATGATGCGGCGCAGGCGCTGCACCATCTCCTGCGCGAACACGTGATCGATCAGCGCGCGTCCGTAGCCGTTGCCGCGTTCGGCCGGCAGCACGAACACGTCGCACAGGTACGCGAACGTCGCGTGATCGGTGACAAGCCGCGCGAACCCGACGAGCCGGTCGCCGACATACGCACCGAAACACAGCGAACCCTCGATCGCACGCTCGACCACATCACGCGGAATGCCCTGCGACCAGTATGCGTCGCGATGCAGGAAGTCGAAAATCGCGTCGATGTCGAGTTCGCGCTTGTCGGTGGAAAATCTCAGCGTGGCGGGGGTGGCTGCGGGCACGTCTGTTCTCCGGTGGGGGGCGGAAGGCGGAGCATCGACGATACCGCGCTGTGGGGCGGGCTACAAGCAGCACCACCACGCCGCTGCTGCACGACAGGTGAGAATCCTCTTGCCGGACGGTGGCGTGCAACCACATACACTCACCGAACAACTTGTACGATAACCCGTACATATTCATCTACCGTGCTATACTTGTACGATTATATGTACAAGTGAGGCAAATCATGCGCACGATTCATTTTTCGGATGCCCGCGGCAATCTGAAGACCGTCATCGACCAGGTCGTCGACGATGCGGACGTGACGCTCATCACGCGGCGCGATGCACCGAACGCCGTCATCATGTCGCAGGACTACTACGACAGCCTGATGGAGACGGTTCACTTGCTGCGCTCGCCGGCCAACGTCGCCCATCTCGAACGTTCGATCGCGCAACTGCGCAAGGGCAAGGCGAAAGAACACAAGCTCGCAGAGGATGATGAATGAGCGTACGCCGCGTGCTCTTTACTTCCGACGCGTGGGACGACTATGTCTATTGGCAAGGGCAGGATCGCAAGACGCTCAAGCGCATCAACCAGCTCATTCGCGAAGCCCAGCGAACGCCGTTCGAAGGCATCGGCAAACCCGAACCGTTGAAGGCCAATCTCTCCGGCTTCTGGTCGCGCCGTATCGACGACACGAACCGCCTGGTCTACGAGGCTGACGACCTTCAGATCAGCATCGTGTCCTGCCGCTATCACTACGAGTAGCGCCGAGTCCCGCGCATCGCCCTCTCCTCCTCACGGCGCCGGCAATGCGCGATCAGCCTTTGCAACGCTTCAGCCGAAGCGGCCGGGCTTTCATCATCGCCCCGGCCAGCAACGCGCGTCGCACTTACCCGCTTACCCATACACGCATTTCGGTGGATGATGTAGCCCGTGCCGGCCTTTCACAACCGCGCACGCTGCCAACGACGGACAGGAAGGAGACACCTCGATGCGCAACCGCGCTGCACTCACCGCCCCTTCCCCCGCCGCGCCGCATTCTGGCTCGCCGCCGTCGCACTCGCGTCCGCCGCGCTGCCGGTCGAAGCGACCGAGCCGCGCGTGATGATCTCCGGCCCGTCGATGGGCCAGTCGAAGGAAGCGATTCCGAACCGCCTCGCGCGCGGCGAGAAAGCCGACGTGCTGATCATGGTCGGCTACGCGCTCGACCGGCCGATCAAGGTTCGGTGACAATGTCGCCCACCCAATAAACCCGCCACACCGCGTCATGCCCTACCGCCTCATCGCATTCGACTTCGACGGCACGCTCGCCGATTCGCTCGACAGCTTTCTCGCGGCGCTGTCGGAAGCGTCGCGCCTGCACGGCTTTCGCGACGCCACGCCCGAGTTGCGCCCGGCGCTGCGCGGCATGTCGGCGCGCGACATCATCCGCGCGCTTGACGTGCCGATGTGGAAAGTGCCGCGCGTGACGATCGACATGCGCCGCCTGATGCGGCCGCGCGTCGCGCAAGTGATGCTGTTCCCCGGCGTCGACGACACGTTCGACGCGCTGGCCGCGCGCGGCATCCGCATCGCGATCGCAACGTCGAACAGCGAGGACATCGTGCGCGACCGCCTCGGCCCGCGCGCCAGCGGCCGCGTCGACACCTTCGCGTGCGGCATTCCGCTGTTCGGCAAGGCACGTCGCCTGCGCGCGCTCGTTCGCGAGGCCGGCGTGCGCGCCGATGAGGTGCTGTACGTCGGCGACGAAATCCGCGATGCCGACGCGGCACGACGCGCGCACATCGCATTCCAGGGGGTCGCGTGGGGCTACACCGCACCCGACGCGTTGCAGGCGCATTGCGCGACGCCGTTGCTGTCGCGCCTCGATGCACTGCTCGATCGCGTGTGACGCCTTCAGCGCATTGCACGCGCGAGTCCGCACGTCGCTCGGCGCGCACGACACGGCAACAGCGGCACAACGATGAAATACAGATGACACGCACGTGCATCCCGCACGCCGCACACACGCAAAAATTGCCGCCGCCGCGCGTGCACCAGGTACGCAATACCGGTACGCAGACCTGCTCATCGATTCGTCTTACCAACCGTTACACAAACCACAGCACGGTTGCACCTGCTACCCGACCGCTCTCCTAGAATCAGTCGGGCCGGGAAACACTTCGACCGGCGCCGCGGCAGAGCGGCGGTCGAATCCGGCCCGGGCGCGCCCGGTCTCTCGCACAGCTACGGATCACGTCATCCGTCTTTTAACCAGAGCCCCGCTCGAAAGGAGGTCCCATGAACCGCTTTCCCCACATCTCGCGCCTTGCCTTGTCTGCCGCTGGCCTGCTTCTCGTCGCCGTGACGGCGACCGCACAAACCGCGCAACCGGCACCCGCCGCGCCGGCCGCCGCCGCGACGCGCATTCACGAAGCCGACCAGGCCTTCATCACGGACGGCACGAAAACCGTGTCGACGCAGCACGACGCGGCACGCATCGCCGATGCGCGCACGTCGGACAGCCAGGTGAAGGCCTTCGCGCAACGCGTGTCGGCCGACGACGAAAAGATCATCCAGGCGATGCGCGCGGCAAGCCCGCGCGGCGTCGACGTGCCGGCCAACGACCCCGACACGGCCGTGCTGAACAGCATCAAGAGCCTGCGCGGCGCCGAGTTCGACAAGGCGTATATCGAGCAGGTCGCGCTCGCCGGCGAGCAGAAGACGATCTCGGCTTTCCAGGCCGAAATCGCATCGGGCCGCGACACGAAGCTGAAGGAAGTCGCACGCCAGTCGCTGCCGATCCTGCAGAAGCACTACGCGGACGCGCAGAAACTCGCGGAGCGTCACCACCTCGCATCGGCGCAATAACGATGCAGCGCCGCGCCACGTGCGCGGCGCACCGCTTTCCCCTCTCGTCGCGCAGCCGCCCCCTTGCCGGTGGCGCGATGCACGTCTGATCATCCGCTCCGCGAACGCGCGCGCTGCCCGTCACGCGCTATGCGTTACGTCGCGAGCTTCGCCATCAACCCCGCACGCACGTCCGGCCATTCTTCGTCGATGATGCTGAAGCGCACCGAATTGCGCTTGCGGCCGTCCGGCATGATCCGTTCGTGACGCACGATTCCTTCCTGCTTCGCGCCGAGCCGCAGAATCGCCGCGCGCGATTTCTCGTTCAGCTCGTCGGTCGTGAACTGCACGCGCACGCAGTGCAGCGTATCGAACGCATAGGTCAGCAACAGCCACTTCGCTTCGGTATTCGCACGCGTGCGCTGCGCCGATTCGCTCAGCCACGTATGTCCGATCTCGAGCTTGCGATTCTTGCGGTCGATCTTCCAGAAACGCGTGCTGCCGATCACGCGGCCCGATGCGCGATCGACGATCGCAAACGGCATCACGGTGCCGGCCGCGCGCCCCTGCAATGCGGTATCGATGTACGCGTCGATCGTCTCCGCACCCGGCACGACCGTGACCTTCAGGTTCCACAACTGGCCGTCCGCGGCGGCATCGAGCAGCGCCTGCCGGTCGGATGCTTCGAGCGGCCGCAGTTCGACACGCGCGCCGGTGAGGGTCGGTTGTTCGACGGAAGATGAAGCGTCGGTCATGACGGATTTCCGGAAAGTGAGGACGATGGCGGCGAAACGGCCATCATACGGCGCGGTTAACCGAGGTGTGCGGCGAGCCGGCGACGGATCGCCTTTGCCTCGCCACGCAGCGCATCGGCAAACGCATCGACGAGCAGGTTCTTCGGCCGGTGCTCGGGCACGATCATGCTGACCCGGTACGGGAAGGACCGCGTGAGCGGCCGCACGTGCAGGTCGCGCCCGACGAAATCGAGCGCCGTCAGCGGATTGACGATCGCGGCGCCGAGCCCCTGCCGCACGAACGCGCACACCGACACGGCCGACGGCGTTTCGACGACCGAGCGCGGCGCGACGCCGAGTTGCGCAAACGCCTCGTCGATCAGGATGCGGTAAGGATCGTTCAGCGACAGGCTCACGAACGGGCGATCGGCGAGATCCGGCAGATCGATCGCGTCCTGCGCGAGCAGCGGATGGCCGTCGGGCAGCACGCACACTTCGTCGACTTCGAGCAGCGGCGTAAGCACGGTGCCGGCCGGCGCGACGTCGTGCTCGGTCAGCCCGAGGTCGTAACGTTGCGCGGTCAGCCACTCCTCGAGCACCGGCGACTCCTGCGTCGCGACCGACACGCTGACGCCCGCGTGCGCTTCGTGGAAACGCCGGCACGCGCCGGGCAGGATCGCGTGCGAGAACGCCGGCAGCGCAATCACCGAAAGCTGGCCGTCGCGAAACTCGCGCAGGCGCGCGGCCGTCGCCGCGACGCGTTCGAGCCCCACATAGGCGAGCCGCACGTCGTCGAACAGCGTGAGCGCGGCCATCGTCGGCCGCAGCCGACCGTGCGTGCGTTCGAACAGCGCGAAACCAACGACCTGCTCCATCCGCGCGAGCTCGCGGCTGATCGTCGGTTGCGACGTATAGAGCATCTCGGCCGCGCGCGTCGTGCTGCCGGTGACCATCAGCGCGCGAAAGACCTCGATATGACGATGCGTGAGCATGATCTTCTATATCAGGAATGAATCGAATGTCGAATAACAGGCATTTTACTGTATAGCCGAACAGGCGCATCATTCACGCTATCCGTTCATTCGACCTGATTCATCCGCCATGTCCCTCGATTCCCGCCAGCTCGCGACGCTCGCGCAGCAATACGGCACCCCGCTGTGGGTGTACGACGCCGACGTCATCCGCGACCGCATCGCCCAACTTCGCCAGTTCGACGTGATCCGCTATGCGCAGAAGGCAAACTCGAACATCCATATCCTGAAGCTGATGCGCGAGGAAGGCGCGTGCGTCGACGCGGTGTCGCTCGGCGAGATCGAGCGCAGCCTCGCGGCCGGGTTCAGTCCAGCCGGCGAGCCGGAAGGCGTCGTGTTCACGGCCGACCTGATCGACCGCCCGACGCTCGCAGCCGTGCTGAAGCACGGCGTGACCGTGAACGCGGGTTCGCTCGACATGCTCGCGCGCATCGGCGAACACGCGCCGGGCCACCGCGTGTGGCTGCGCGTCAACCCCGGTTTCGGGCACGGCCACAGCAACAAGACCAACACCGGCGGCCCGCAAAGCAAGCACGGCATCTGGATCGACGACGTGCCGCGCGCAATCGAGATCGTGCGCCAGTACGGGCTCAAGCTCGTCGGCATCCACATGCACATCGGTTCGGGCGTCGACTACGACCACCTGTCGCAGGTGTGCGACGCAATGGTCGATCTCGTCACGTCGCTCGGCCATGACATCGACGCGATCTCGGCCGGCGGCGGCCTGTCGATCCCGTATCGCGACGGCGAACCGCGCGTCGACGTCGGCCACTACTTCAGCCAGTGGGACGCCGCGCGCAAGCGGATCGAACGGCATCTCGGCCACCCGGTGCGCATCGAGATCGAACCGGGCCGCTTCCTCGTCGCCGAAGCCGGCACGCTCGTCACCGAAGTGCAGGCCGTCAACCGCCGGCCGAAGCACGATTTCGTGCTGATCGACGCGGGTTTCAACGACCTGATGCGCCCGTCGATGTACGGCAGCTACCACGCGGTATCCGTGCACACGCACGACGGCGAATTGCCCGCGGGCCGGCCGCTCGTCGACCTCGCGATCGCGGGGCCGCTGTGCGAATCGGGCGACGTGTTCACGCAGGACGCGGGCGGCGTGGTCACGCACCGCAAGCTAGCGCAGCCGCAGATCGGCGACCTGCTGTTCCTGCACGACGCGGGCGCGTACGGCGCGTCGATGTCCTCGAACTACAACAGCCGGCCGCTCGCGCCGGAAGTGCTCGTCGATCGCGGCACGCCGCGGCTGATCCGCCGCCGGCAGACGATCGACGAACTGCTCGCGCTCGAGACGTTCGAGTAACACGCTTTCGTCGATACGAAGGCCAACGGCCAGGCTTGCCGCTACCGGCAGCCTGGCCGTTTTGCTTTTCGGCACGCCGCAGGGGCACCGGCTCACGGTCTGGAGCAACCGCCCGGCCGCACCGTAGCACCTGATGCTTCGCATGGCGCGCAACCGCAGCAGATCGCTTGCGCCACCTTTCGCACGCAGAGAAAAACATTCCACAGCGCGTAGAAAGTGCGTGCATCTTTGGAAACACATTCCTTTTTGATAAACCTAAGATTGCCCTCAGTCGCACAGCATTCTTGTCGCCGGATACGCATCGACGATGCACCGGCCTACCACTCTCGCAACGCTGCACGGGCAATCATGAACAGCATGCTTGAACTCTTCGCCGCACACCGGAACACGTTCGACACGTATGCCACGCGGCCCGCTCACGCGTCACGCTGCGACCGCTCGCGCTTCTCGCGCCTTCATCCGCACTCGCGCCGATCCACCATCGCACGCGAACGCATGCCGTAACGCACGGCATCACGCACGGCGGCTAACGACACACGCCGCCACACGCTCCACCGACTTCCCGCTCACGGCGACGCCGCCCGTCGCCGCGGCTTCGCACACCCTGAATTTTCGACAACAACCACGGAGACAACCATGAAGCACTTCACCCCGACGCTCAAGCAAGGCATCGCCGCCGCCCTCCTCTGCATCGTGGCCACGACGTCGCACGCGGCGGACCTGCTCGACACCGTCAAGCAGGCCGGAGTCCTGAAGATCGCGCTGGAAGGCACCTACCCGCCGTTCGACTACCGCAATGCCGACGGCCAGCTCGAAGGCTTCGACGTCGACGTCGCGAAGGCCGTCGCCGCGCGCCTCGGCGTGAAGCCGCAATTCGTCACGACCGAATGGAGCGGGATCCTCGCCGGCCTGCAGGCCGGCAAGTTCGACGTGATCGTCAACCAGGTCGCGATCACGCCGTCACGACAACAGGCGCTCGACTTCAGCGCACCGTATGTGTATTCGTCCGCGCAACTGCTGCAACGGCAGAACGACACGCGCGCATTCAAGTCGCTCGACGAACTGAAGGGCAAGAAGGTCGGCGTGACGATGGGCAGCAACTACGTCGATCTCGTCAAGACCGTGCCCGCAGTCGACCTGCAGGTCTACCCGGGCACGCCGGAAAACCTGCGCGACCTCGCGGCGGGCCGTATCGACGCGGCGGTCAACGATCGCCTGATGCTCAGCTACCTGATCAAGAACTCGCACCTGCCGCTGCGCCCCGGCTCCGTGCTCGCGGGTGGCGAGGACCGGATGGGCATCCCGTTCCGCAAGGGCAACCCGAAGTTCGCGAAGGCGATCGACGATGCGGTCGCGTCGCTGCAGCAGGACGGCACGCTGAAGAAGATCTCGATGCAGTGGTTCGGCACGGATACGACCAAGCCGGTGACGCAATAACGCAGCCCGCCCCGAGCCCGCGCGCACGAACGCGCGGGCCGTCCGGCACACAATCAGGAGACACGTGATGGAAGCACTCGAACTGGTCGTTCATACCCTGCCCGTGATGGTCAAGGGCGCGGTGCTCACGCTGAAGTTCGCCGTGGCGTCGATGGCGCTCGGCCTCGTCGTCGGGCTCGTGATCGCGATCATGCGCATCGGCAGCAACCGGCTCGCGGCCGGGCTTGCGCAGGGCTACGTCAGCCTGATGCGCGGCACGCCGCTGCTCGTGCAGATGTTCGTCGTCTACTACGGGCTGCCCGATCTCGGCATCACGCTCGATCCGACGACGGCCGGCATCTTCACGCTGACGCTCAACGCGGGCGCCTATCTGTCGGAGAGCATGCGCGGCGCGATTCTCGGCATCGGCCGCGGGCAATGGGCGGCCGCGCACAGCCTCGGCCTCACGCACATGCAGACGCTGCGCCACATCGTCTGCCCGCAAGCGCTGCGCCTCGCGGTGCCGAGCCTCGGCAACACGCTGATCAGCCTGATCAAGGACACGTCGCTGGTCTCGGTGATCACCGTCACCGAATTGCTGCGCTCGACGCAGGAAGTGATCGCCGCGACGTTCCAGCCGCTGCCGCTCTATCTCGCCGCCGCAGCGATCTACTGGGTGCTGAGCACGCTGCTCACGCGGCTTCAGGGCCGCGTCGAGACACGCCTTTCGCTGCCGTCCACGCATTGAGCGCGTGCCGGACTTTCATCCCGAACCTCAACGACGGACAGAACATGATTACGCTCGACAATGTATCCAAATGGTATGGCAAGCATCAGGTCCTCTCGGCATGCAGCGCGGCGGTCTCGAAAGGCGAAGTGGTCGTCGTGTGCGGGCCGTCGGGCTCCGGCAAGTCGACACTGATCAAGACGATCAACGGTCTCGAGCCGTTCCAGAAAGGCAGCATCACCGTCGACGGCACGCGGCTCGGCGATCCCGGCGCGAAACTCGCGCAATTGCGCGCCCGCGTCGGCATGGTGTTCCAGCACTTCGAGCTGTTTCCGCACCTGTCGATCACCGAGAACCTGACGCTCGCGCAGATCAAGGTGCTCGGCCGCCGCAAGGACGAGGCCGTCGAGAACGGCATGAAGCTGCTCGATCGCGTCGGCCTGAGGGCGCACGCGCACAAGTATCCGGGGCAGTTGTCCGGCGGTCAGCAGCAGCGCGTCGCGATCGCACGCGCGCTGTCGATGAACCCGGTCGCGATGCTGTTCGACGAGCCGACCTCGGCGCTCGACCCGGAGATGATCAACGAAGTGCTCGACGTGATGGTCGAGCTCGCGCGCGACGGGATGACGATGGTCTGCGTCACGCATGAAATGGGCTTCGCGCGGAAGGTCGCGCATCGCGTGATCTTCATGGACCAGGGCGCGGTGGTCGAGGACGCGGCCAGCGACAGGTTCTTCGCCGCGCCGCGCTCCGAACGCGCACGCGACTTCCTCGACAAGATCCTGCATTGACCGCGCGGCGGCCGCATTGAATTGCTTCGATTGATTGCCCCTCAAAGGACGATATCTTGAACCACCTGCATTCGACCGACACCGTTCTCGCCCACGAAGGCCGCTCGCACGGCCAGCCCGGTTCGCCCGTGAACCCGCCCGTGTACCGCCAATCGACGCTGCTCTTTCACGGCACCGACGCGCTCGACGCGGTGCGCGGCACGCCGCTCGCATACGGACGTCACGGCAGCCCGACCACGCGCGCGCTCGAGAAGGCGCTCGCGCGCCTCGAAGGCGCGCACGCCGCGCTGCTGACACCGAGCGGCCTCAGCGCGATCACGACCGCGCTGCTCGCGGTGCTGAATCCCGGCGACCATCTGCTGATGGCCGATTCCGTGTACGACCCGACCCGCTCGTTCTGCGACGAGACGCTCGCGCGCCTCGGCATCGAGACGACGTACTACGATCCCGCGATCGGCGCAGGCATCGCATCGCTGATGCGGCCGAACACGCGCGCGGTCTTTGCCGAATCGCCCGGTTCGCTGACCTTCGAAGTGCAGGACATCCCGGCCATCAGCCGCGTCGCGCACCGGCACGGCGCGGTCGTGCTGCTCGACAACACGTGGGGCACGCCGCTGAATTTCCGGTCGTTTTCGCATGGCGTCGACGTGTCGATTCATGCCGCCACGAAATACATCGCCGGACACTCCGACGTGCTGATGGGGGCGATCCTGACGACCGAGGCGCTCGCGCCGAAGGTCACGCGCTTCTACCGCCAACTCGGGATGACCGTCAGCGGCGACGACGCGTATCTCGCACTGCGCGGCCTGCGCACGCTGTCGGTCCGGCTCGAGCGGCACCAGCGCAACGCACACGTGCTGACCGAATGGCTCGCGCAACAGCCGGAAGTCGCGCAGATCCTGTATCCGGCGCGGCCCGGCGACCCTGGCCATGCGCTGTGGCAGCGCGATTTCACCGGTGCTTGTGGCCTGTTCGGCATCGTGCTGCATCCGCAGCCCGACGAGGCGGTGCGCGCGCTGCTCGACGGGATGACATGCTTCGGCATGGGGTATAGCTGGGGCGGCTTCGAAAGCCTGATCGTCCCGTCCAATCCGTCGCGCCATCGCACCGCCACGCAATGGACGGCGGCCGGCCCGCTGCTGCGGATTCACGCGGGGCTCGAGCATCCCGACGACATGATCGCCGACCTCACCGCCGGTTTCGCGAGGATGCGCGCCGCCGCACTCGCGGAAGCCTGAAATCCGGCGACGTCGCACACGCCACCCCGCATCACGTTTTCTTCAACGTTCGTCCCTCTCTCATAGCGAGACAATCATGAAAGACACGCTGTTCATTCTTCGCCCCGGTTTTTTCAAGGACTCCGAAGGTCCGTTCTACTGCGGCGATTCCGTTTCCGTCGAAGGGTTGCTGAGCTTCTACCCGCAGCTTCGCGAGGCCGTCGACGTCGAATACATCGACGCACCGCGGCCGCGCCAGCCGATCGTCGCGCTGATCGGCGCGGACAACCAGTCGGCGCCCGTGCTCGTGCTCGGCGACGGGCATGCACCGAAGGACGGCGCACTCGCGATTCGCGAGCACAACGGCCGGCGCTTCATCGATTCACCGGCCGATATCCGGCGATATCTGTCCTCGCAGTACGACGTGGCGCACGTCGCGTAAGCGGGCCGGTCCGTGCCGTCGAGCGACGGCACGGACCGGAACGCGGGTCACCCCGCGCGCTGCACGGGCGCCATTTTCGAGAAGTACTTCGCGCCCGCCACGCAGCCGACCACGACGATCGTCACGACGACCATCGACCGCGGCACCGTCTCGTGCAGCAGCCCGGCCGCCAGCAGGAAGCCGAAGAACGGCTGCAGCAGCTGCAACTGGCCGACGCCCGCGATCCCGCCGAGCGCAAGCCCGCGATACCAGAACACGAAACCGATCAGCATGCTGAACAGCGACACGTATGCGAGCCCCCACAGCGCGGCGGCATCCACGCCGTCGAACGACGCAGGCCACGTAAGCCACGTGAGCGGCAGCATCAGCGGCAGCGACAGCACGAGCGCCCACGAGATCACCTGCCAGCCGCCGAGCTGCCGCGACAGCCGCGCGCCTTCCGCGTAGCCGAGCCCGCACGCGACGATTGCAGCCAGCATCAGCGCATCGCCGACCACCGATGCCTGCCCGCCGTTACGCAGCGCAAACGCGGCCACCGCGCCGCTGCCGACGATCGAGAAGATCCAGAACGGCAGCCGCGGCCGTTCGCCGCCGCGCCACACGCCGAACAATGCGGTCGCGAGCGGCAGCAGCCCGACGAACACGATCGCGTGCGCGGACGTCACATGCTTCAGCGCAAGCGCCGTCAGCAACGGAAAGCCGACCACGACCCCGAGCGCGACGATCGCCAGCGACACGGCCTCGGCGCGCGTCGGCCGCCTCTGCTTCAGCACGACCAGCAGCAGCAGGCCGAGCGCGCCGGCGATCGTCGCGCGCGCGAACGTGAGGAACAGCGGGTCGAGCCCCTGCACCGCGACACGCGTCGCAGGCAGCGAGCCACTGAAGATGATCACGCCCAGCAAGCCGCTGAGCCATCCGTCGGTCGTCTTTTGCACGGGAAATCCTGAACGGGGAAAGTGGATGACCGATGATCCGCCGCCCGCGAAAAGCGCGTAAGCTACAGCCCAATACAATCTGGACAAACTGTATTGGACAACCGGCCGTACAGTTCAATTCACGATGAGCGATATCGCCCCGATTCCCGTTCCGCCCGCCCCGTCGCGCACGCGCGTCGAAACCGTGATGGATACCTTGCGCGCGCGGATCGCGAGCCGCGCGCTGATGCCTGGCGCGCGTGTGCCGTCGATCCGGATGATGGCTGACGCGCTCGGCGTGTCGAAATCGACGGTCGTCGATGCGTACGAGCGGCTCGCGAGCGAAGGCGTGCTCGTCGCGCGGCGCGGCTCGGGCTTCTACGTGTCGGGCCACGCGCCGCCGCTCGCGCTCGCCGATCTTGGCCCGCGCCTCGACCGCGAACTCGATCCGCTGTGGCTGTCGCGCCAGTCGCTCGAGGCGGCGCCGACGACCGTGAAGCCCGGCTGTGGATGGCTGCCGTCGTCGTGGCTGCCGGACGAGAGCCTGCGCCGCGCGCTGCGCGCCGTGTCGCGCGACGAATCGGACGCGCTGACCGACTACGCGACACCGCTCGGCCTGCCCGCGCTGCGCCAGCAGCTCGCATGGCGGCTCGCGCAGCACGGCGTCCACGCGGAACCCGCGCAGATCATGCTGACCGACGGCGGCACGCACGCGCTCGACCTCGTGTGCCGCCTGCTGCTGGAGCCGGGCGACACGGTCGTGCTCGACGATCCGTGCTACTTCAACTTCCAGGCGCTACTGCGCGCGCACCGCGCGCGGATCGTCAGCGTCCCGTACACGCCGAACGGGCCCGATCTCGCGCGCTTCGAGCAGGTGCTCGCCGAGCACCGGCCGCGCCTGTACATCACCAACGCGGCGCTGCACAACCCGACTGGCGCGACGCTCGCGCCGCCCGTCGCGCACCGGCTGCTGACGCTCGCGGCCGAGCACGGCCTGCTGATCGTCGAGGACGACATCTTCGCGGATTTCGAAAGCACGCCCGCGCCGCGCCTCGCGGCGTTCGACGGGCTGTCGCGTGTCATCTCGATCGGCAGCTTCTCGAAGACGCTGTCGGCCGCGATCCGCTGCGGCTACGTCGCCGCGCGCCCGGAATGGATCGAGGCGCTCGTCGACCTGAAGCTCGCGACTTCGTTCGGCAACGCGCAGATCGGCGCGAACGTCGTGCACCGGCTGCTTGTCGACGGCACGTACCGGCGTCACCTCGACAGCATGCGCGCGCGCCTCGCGGATGCGATGGGCGAGACGATCCGGCGCCTCTCGCGCGCCGGGCTCGGGATCTGGACGGAGCCGCGCGGCGGCCTGTTCGTGTGGGCGCAACTGCCGGACGGGCTCGACGCCGCGCGCGTCGCGCGCCACGCGCTGGACCATGACGTCGTGCTCGCGCCCGGCAATGTGTTCAGCGCGTCGCATAGCGCGACGTCGTACCTGCGGTTCAACGTGTCGCGCTGCAAGGGGCCGGCGGTGTTCGATGCGCTGGCGCGGGCGATGGAGGCGGTGCGGGCGGCGGAGCGTGGCGGCGTGCAGGCGGACGCGGGAACGCGCGCACTCGCAGGCGAACCGTAGTCGCAGGCGATCGCGCTAACTACCGATCGCCACGATCTCGGCCACGAAATCGATGAACGCCCGCACCTTTGCGGGTGGCAGGTGTCGCGACGGATAGTACGCAAATAGCGGGAACGCCTCACCGCGCCAATCCGCGAGCAGCTCGACCAGCCGCCCCTGCTCGATCAGCCCCGCTACCCCGCTCGCCTTGAAGCGCGCGACGCCCGCACCGGCCAGGCATGCGCCGAGCATCGTGCCGGCGTCGTTGACGAGCAGCCTGCCGGTCGTCTTCACGGGCACGCGCTTGCGGCCAAGCTGATAGACCCAGTCGAGCGGCTGGCCGGTCAGCGTGTTGCGCATCTGAATGCATGCATGATCGACAAGATCGGCAGGCGTCTCGGGACGCCCGTGCCGTTTCACGTATTCGGGCGCGGCGACCGTCACCGCACGCGTCTCCAGAAGTTTGCGCGCCACCAGCGACGATGACGGCGGTTCGCCGAACCGCACCGCGATGTCGAATCCCTCGGCGACCAGATCGCCGAGTTGCTCGCGTGCCGCCAATTCCAGCGACAGGTCGGGATGGCGTGCAAGAAACGCGGGGAGATGCGGCGCCAGCACCCGCCGCGAAAAATAGGCGTCGACATTCACGCGCAACCTGCCCCGCACGGTCGCGACCGAGTCGGCGGCCAGCGTGACCGCGTCGCCGATGCCGGCGAGCAGCGGGCCGATGTCCTCATACAGGCTCCGCCCTTCGTCCGTCAGCGTCACCGACCGCGTCGTGCGATCGAGCAGCCGCACGCCGACACGCGCCTCGAGCCGGCCCACGGCCCGGCTGACGCCGGACGGCGACATGCCGAGTGCGTCGGCCGCGCGCGCGAAGCTGCCGCCCTCGACGATCGCGGCCAGCACGCCCACGTTCGCCAGAATCCGCCCGTCGATGCCCATGATTTCACTCATGACAAAAAATCACCAATCAAATGACATGGATTCGATTCCATCAGGAATCGCCGTTCCCTATCATGCAACCCGATGCATCGCGACGGCAAGCCCCACCGGCGGCATGCCGAATACGACAGGCAGATCCGCCACCCGGCTGTTCCGGCGCGCGCCCCTCCAATTTTTCGATGAGGATTTCGAACCATGTACGCCATTACCGGCATCACCGGACAGGTCGGTGGCGCGCTCGCCCGAACGCTGCTCGCATCTGGCCAGCGCGTGCGGGCCGTCGCGCGCACCGCGGAGCGCGCTGCGCCCTGGGCCGCGCGCAACTGCGACGTTGCACTCGCTGACATGACCGACACCACCGCACTGACGACGGCTTTCTCGAACTCGGCCGGCGTATTCGTCCTGCTGCCGCCGTGCTTCGATCCCTCCCCCGGATTTCCCGAAACACGCGCCGTGATCGACGCAGTCGGCGCAGCGTTGCGAGCCGCGCGGCCGCGCAAGGTTGTCTGTCTGTCGACGATCGGCGCGCAGGCGACGCAGGTGAACCTGCTGACGCAATTGACGATGATCGAGCAGGCGTTCGGCGACCTGCCCATGCCCATCGCGTTCCTGCGCCCCGCGTGGTTCGTCGAAAACGCCGCATGGGACGTCGCGACGGCACGCGACGACGGCGTCATCCGCAGCTTTCTCCAGCCGCTCGACAGACCGGTGCCGATGGTCGCCACCGAAGACGTCGGCCGCGTAGCCGCCGCGCTGCTCCAGGAAGAATGGACCGGCGCACGCATTGTCGAGCTCGAAGGGCCTCGTCGTGTCAGCCCGAACGACCTTGCGGCCGCGTTCGCCCGCGTGCTCGGGCACGCCGTCCACGCCGAAGCCGTACCGCGCGACACATGGGCAGCCCTGTTCGATTCGCAACGGATGCGTTACCCCGAACCGCGCATGTGCATGCTCGACGGCTTCAATGAAGGCTGGATCGATTTCGCGTCGGCACGCGCGGATGTACTGAAAGGGGAAATCGAGGTGGACGCCGTGCTTCGCACGCTCGTCACCCGCGCCGCCTGAGCGCGAACGGGGCGGTGGCGTCGCGCACTGCCGCCCCGTTCGCGCCTGTCGCCTACCTCAACCCTCCCCCGCGTGCGCCCTCGCCCGCACTTCGGCAAACGACGCATCGACCAGCAACCGCCCCGTATCGAACACCGTCTCGAGCGCCTCGTCCCATTCGCCTTCCAGCGCACGATCGTCCCACGCAACGGGCAGCGTCGTCGTCCGGTACTCGCCGGTGCGGCGATTGCGAAGCAGCGTGAGCCGCCCCTTCTTCGAGCGCTTGCCCTGATCGGTGACCGGGTCCTTGCGAACGTCGTGCCACACGCCGCCACGCCGGATCGCCGAGCACTTCATCGCAAAGCGCTGCGTATCGCGGTTCACCTGCTGCAGCAACGCGCCGCCCATGCCGAACACGACATTGCCGGCCGCATAACCCGCGTCGTCGAGGGCGGAAAGAATCGCGTCGATCGACAGCTCGTCGACCCCATCGCCCTGGATCACGCGCACGCGGTTCAGCACGCGCCGCCCCTTGCCGTTCACGGTCGAGCCGAACGACGCGTCGAGCGCGCGCACGGTCTGCATCACGATCTTCACGGGGTCGCCCGAATCGGGTCGCACGACGAGCGTCGCGCCCGAATCGATTACGGCCTGCCGCAGTTCGCCGCCCCACAAATCGAGCGCGGCGAACAGATCGTAGGAGTCCGACACGACCGACACGATCGCGCCGGGCATCCCGAAGCGGCGGATCATGTTCCGGTACGCATCGGCCTCGCCTTCGCGCCCCCACGATGTGATCGTGCTGTGCTCGGCCGCCGGCACCGAGTACGCAGCCATCGGCTCGCGATAGAAGCGGTTCGCGGCCAGCACGCCGAGCACCGTGTCCGAACCCATGAAGCTTACGAGGTGCGCCGCGCCGCCGATCGCGGCCGACTCCGCGCTCGACACGCCGCGCGCGCCGAAGTCGTGCAGCTTGAACGGCAGTTGCGCGAGATCGTCGTCGGTCCTTTCGAGGAAGCGGCGGATCGTCTGCCGCAGGTGCCAGCTTCGCGTCGCGACCGTCACCGGATACCAGACGCGCAGCAGCATCGTCTCGAGATACGACGCGAGCCAAAACACCTGCGGGTCGTCGCATTCGACGGTCATCAGCACGTTGTGCACCGGCACGACCGAACCCTCGGGCACCGCGCGGATCTTCACCGGCAGATAACCGTCGTAGCGTTCGACGATATAACGCCACCCTGCTTCGTTGAACGGCTCGCCGTGCACCGTGAAGAAATCGCGCGCATCGTCGATCATCGCGTGCGTGACCGGCTTGCACAGATATTCCTTCAGCAGCATCTGCAGGCCGAAGAACAGCGTGCGGTCGTAGCGGCCGCCGCGCGATTCGACGTACGAGAACATCGCCGACGCGTCGGGCGGATATTGCAGGAAGTGGGAAGCCTTGTACGAATCCGTGTTGAGGATCGGATTGGCGAGAACCGCGGCAAAGCCGCCGGGATCGTTTTGCATGGCTAGAGCTCCTCTAGGCCGTTGACGTGCCGCCGCGTCTGTCGCGGCGGACCGGAATGCGGAGAATCAGCGGATCACAGCTTCCCCAGGAAGTGATACGCGATGTCGAAGTGATCCTCGAACATCACGTTGCGCATCTGCGCGAATTCGTTGAGCGGCACCCAGCGCGCCTTGTCGGCGTCGTCGCTGCCCTTCACGCGCGGCAGCTCGCCGGTCGGGAAGTTGAACAGGCACGCATGCGTGATCGTGCGGCCGCGCAGCGAGCGGGTCGGGTGATCGAACACCTGGCGATCCTTGATCGACCCGCGCAGCACGGGCTCCGGCAGCTTCAGGCCGGTTTCCTCGCGCAACTCGCGGATGCAGGCCGCGTCGAGCCGCTCGTCCTGGTTCACGAACCCGCCCGGCAGCGCCCACAGGCCGCGACCCGGTTCGCTGCGGCGGCGCACCAGCAGGATATGGCCCGAGTGCACGACCACCGCGTCGACCGTCACGAACGTGACGGGATACGGTGCGGCCGCCCACGCCTTGCGATACGCGGCGATGAATTCGGCTTCCGACTTCAGTTGCGCGAATTCCGGCTGCGTGCGGAAACGCTCGAGCCAGCCGAACACGGGTTCCGGCACGGCCCACTGCACGAAGCTGTTGGTGCGTTCGGCGAAATACTGGTCGCGAATCTCGGTGGCGGAAATGTCTTCGGTCGCATCGACGTCGACGAGCTCCCATTGCGGGAACATCCGCAGGTAATACGACGTGGCGTCCTTCTCGTGGCCGATCAGCCCGACCTTGCGCTGCGCGACGTCGCCGAGCGCGGACGCGACGGCGTCCTGCACCCAGCGCACCCAGTCGCCGTCGTTGTACGTCGAATCCTGCAACGGCGCGATCGTCACGCGGTCGCGCTCGGACGCGTCGAACAGCGAAGTCAGCATCTGGCGGCGCTCGTCGAACGAGAACGGATCCTTGATGGTGCGGGGCTTGTCGGTCGACCCGATCAGCACGCACACGCGTTCGGCCCGGCTCAGTGCCGACTTCAACACGTTCAGGTGACCACGATGCGGGGGCTGGAAACGACCAATGAAAACGAGCGCGTCGAAGCGCCGGTTCTGTTGCGTACTCATGAGGCTCCCTCAAGAGATTGAAACGCTTCGGGTCTTTCCCGAAGGGTTGGATTGAATCCTAGGGGAAATCCCGGAGTGCGTCAATCGAGCACACGCTCGACTTGACCAAGTCTGAAGAAATGCGCGGCATTGGCGGGTTACACTCGATTTCATCCCAATCCGCGCCACGGCGCCCGCCATCATGAGGATCTCTGTCAGCCGGACCGTCGGCGTCGATCGCAGACGCCTCTTCACGTGGTCGCAGGACTACGCGCGGCGGCTCGTGTGGGACAGCTTCCTCACCGACGCCTATCTGCTCGACGAAACGACTGCCGACGTCGGCGTTGACGCGTTCTGCCGCAGCCAGTCGGGCGCGACGATGGTGTCGCGCTATATCTCGTACCGTCCGCCGCAGGTCGCCGCCGTCGAAATGGTCGAAGGGCCGAAGGTGCTCGAACGCTTCAGCGGTAGCTGGAACTTCACCGAACACACGCCGGGTTCGACCGAAGTGAAGTTCACGTACAACTTCCGCGTTCAGCCGTCGTGGCTGCGCTGGCTGCTCGAACCGCTGATCGGCGCGTTCTATCTCGTGCAGACGCGCCGGCGTCTCGATTCGTTCAAGCGCTGGGCCGAAGCCGAAGCGCTGCCGCGTTGACACGCACTGGCGCGCGGCCCGCGCGGTCCGGTGTGTCAGCGTTACCTCCTTCCAGATGCGTTCGAACGCGCCACGGCCGCGTCGTCGGGCGTTGTCGCCATGCGTCATTGCGGCGCCGCCGTCGCCCGCTATAATCGCGCGACATTCCGACTGCATTGAGCAGGCCGACGGTGCCGTGCGATTCGACGCGCCGTATGCCCTCCTCGACAACAACAATGACGAACCGAACCATCCGACGCCTTCGCCCGTTCGTGCGCGCCGCCGCGCGCGTGCTCGCGTGCGCCCCGCTGCTCGGCGCACCGCTCGCGCTGCATGCGGCCGACACCGCCGGCACCAGCACCGAGCCCGCATCCGCGCGCTACATCGTCGTCGACACCGGCCATACGCCCGCGCACCCGGGCTCCACCGGCGCGAGCGGCCGCGTCGAATACCTGTACAACCTCGACCTGTCCACCGCAGTTGCGGAAAGGCTCGCCGCGCACGGCGACCGCGTGCTGCGCACGTCGGCAGACGGCCGCGAGATCGCGCTCGACCAGCGCTCGACGCAGGCGCCCGACGCGAACCTGTTCGTGTCGATCCATCACGACTCGATGCAGCAGCAGTTCATCGATGCGGGCCGGCAGCGCGAATTCCGCGGCTTCTCGGTGTTCGTGTCGGAGCGCAATCCGCACTACGCGGAAAGCCTGCGTTGCGCGAAGGCGATCGCCGAGCGGCTAGTCGCGGCCGGCGAACGGCCGTCGCTGTATCACGCGCAGCCGATTCGCGGCGAGAATCGCCCGCTGATCGACCCGCAACTCGGCATCCATCGCTTCGACGATCTCGTCGTGCTGCGCACCGCGCCGATTCCGGCCGTGCTCGTCGAGGCCGGCGTGATCGTCAATCCGGACGAAGAAGCGCGGCTCGCGCGGCGCGAGACGATCCAGCGCCTGTCCGCCGCGATTGCGGGCGGAGTCGACGCATGCACGGCGCCGAAATGACGGTATCGCCCATCGGGCCCAACGGTTTTCACCCAGTCAGGAGCATCAAAATGAAAAAGAAGACGCTGTTCGCATCCTGCGCGCTGCTCGCGCTTGCCGTTCCGTTCGCCGCGCACGCGGCCGGCTGTGCGAAGCCGCACAGCGCGTTCGATCAGGTGTACTGCAGCAGCACGCAGTTCTCCCAGACCGACCGCGAACTCAACGACGAATACGGCCGCCTGCGCAAGCAACTGAGCGGCGACCAGCAGGCGACGCTGAAGGCCGGCCAGCTCGCGTGGCTGAAACAGCGCGACGCGCAGTGCAGCGAAACCCGCAACAACGGCTACCTCGTGGATCTCCAGTGCGCGACCGATATGACGGCGTCGCGACTGTCGTTCCTGCGCGAGCGCGAGCGTGAATGCACGAGCACGGGGTGCGTGGCGGCGAAGCTCGGCGAGTAAGCGCTTCGAAGATGCCGTGCCGCGAAGCGTTTCGCGGCACGGTACGGTGTGCACTTGCGATCCGTCCGCTGCGGCACCGCGACAGTCAACAACCGATCGGGCGGACCACACATGGCACCGAATACGATGACGATCGACATCCGCGCTGCCACGTCCGCCGACGCCGCAGTGATCGCCGACATCCACGTCGCGTCGTGGCAGGCAACCTACACGAACATCATGCCGGCCCCGTTCCTCGCCGGTCTCTCGGTCGAAAAGCGCACGACCTTCTGGCGCTGTGCGCTCGACGTCGGCCGCCCGCGCGTCGCGCTCGCATTCACGGGCAACGACGCAGCAGGCTGGATCGCCTACGGTCCGACACGCGACACCGACAAGGATCGCACGTGGGGAGAAATCGAAGCGATCTATCTGCATCCGTCGCATTGCGGGCAAGGCATCGGCACGGCGCTGGTCGACCATGCATGCCGATCGCTGCACGACGCGGGCCATGCATGGGTATCGCTCTGGGTGCTCGTCGAAAACCGCCGTGCGAGAGCGTTCTATGAACGCGAGGGCTTCGTCGCCGAAAACGACATCAAGACCTTCGAGATCGACGGCACGCCAATCGAGGAAGTGTGCTATTGGCGTGCACTCCCGTAATCACAGAAACCACCGATACTCCCGCGCGCTGATTTCGTTACGAAAATCCAGCTCCTCCTGCCGCTTGTTCTCGCAATACACCATCACGAACTCGCTGCCGAGCCCTTCGCGCACGGCCGGATGATCCTGCATCGCCGCGACGGCCGACAGCATCTCCTTCGGAAAATCGATCCCGCTGCCGCGATCCTCGTTGAGCGGCGCGATCGGTTCGATCCGTGCATCGAGCCCGTGCTCCATCCCCGAGAGAATCGCCGCGAGCACCAGGTACGGATTCGCATCCGCGCTCGCGAGCCGGTGTTCGATCCGCAGGTTGCGCGCATCCGATTCGGGAATCCGGATGCACGCATCCCGATCCTCGAAACCCCAGCTTGCGCGGCTCGCCGCGTTCACCATCGACCCGTAGCGCCGGAACGCATTGTGATTCGGCGCGAACACCGGCATGCAATGCGGCAGCAGCGCGAGACACCCTGCCACCGCGTGCCGCAGCGGCCGCTGCCCGTCCGCCGCGAGCAGGTTGCGCCCCGCGTCGTCGTACAGGCTCACGTGCACGTGCATCCCGCTGCCCGGCGCATGCAGGTAAGGCTTGCCCATGAAGCTCGCGCGATAGCCGTGCTGCAACGCGACGCCGCGCGTGCTGCGGCAAAACAGCGCCGACCAGTCGGCCGCGCGCAACGCGTCGTCGGTATGGCCGAAATTGATCTCGAACTGGCCGGGCCCGAGCTCGGCCGTGATCACGGTCGCATCGACGCCCTGTTCGCACGCGGCCTCGACCATCTCGTGCAGCACGTCGGAGAAGCGCGACAGGCGCTCGATATGCATGTTCGGCTGATCGTCGCGGTCGTCGCTCAACCGGTCGCGCGGATACTGCGGCATCCCTTCCGCGAGCTGCGCGGCGAACAGGTAGAACTCGAGCTCGAACGCGACGACCGGCCGGATGCCGCGCGCCGCGAAACGCCGCAGCACACGCGCGAGCACCTCGCGCGGCTCGAACTCGATCGGCGCATCCGTGCCGTCGGAGCTGATCAGCATCTGCGCGAGCGGCTGCCGCTCCCAGCGCACGGGCTTCAGCGTGCCGGGGATCAGGCGGCGCGGCGCGTCGGGGTCGCCGTCGTTGAAACAGTAGTCGCCGATCTTGTAGAGGCCGCCCTGTGTGCCGAGCAGCACGCAGTTCTGCGGCAGCTTCAGCAGCGAGCCCGTCGCAACCTTCTCGAGCGCATCGATCGGATAGCGCTTGCCGTAGAAGTGCCCGGGCAGGTCGAGGCAGATCAGGTCGACATAACGGATCTCGGGATGCGCCTGCCGGAATGCGCGGACTTCATCGACCAGCGCGGGAACGACGTCAGCCATGTCTCATCCTTTCCATGTCTTGTATGGCGGTGCCGCAGCGCGGCGAACCGGATTCATGCGGCACACCGGGCAACCCATGCCGCATTTCAATCAGTACTGCAAACATGCTGCGCGGCGCGGCGGCCTGCGACACCGCCCGCCCCGCCGACAACTCAGGTGAACACCCAGATCACGCGCGTCGGCGCGTCGGTCAGGTTGGCATAACGGAACCGCTTGTGCGCGGGAAGCTGGAACGCATCGTTCGCGCCGAGCGTGACGGGTGTGTCGTCGCCGTCGATCCAGATCGTCAGTTCTCCTTCGAGCACGAAGCCGCCCTGCTCGTCGCTGTCGTCGACAGGTCGCTCGCCGCTGCTCGCGCCCGGCGCGAGATGGCTTTCGAGGATCGAGAAACGCGAGCGCATGTTCGGCGACACGAGGATGTCGGTAATGCCGGCCGCGTAATACACGGTGCGCCGCTCGTCGGGCCGCGTGACCCACGGCACGCTACGCGGCTTGCTCAGGCTGTAGAAATACGTGGTCGGCACGCCGAGCGCCTCGCCGATCGCGGTCAGATCCGCGACCGTCGGGCGCGACAGCCCGCGCTCGACCTGCGACAGAAAGCCGACCGAGCGGCCGATCCGCTCGGCGAGGTCGTTCAGCGTGACCTTGCGATGCTTGCGCAGATCGCGGATCAGGATCGCCAGACTTTCTATCTCTTCCTGTTCGTTCATGATGGGTTCCGATACGGTCAAACGGTGTCGCGCAAACGGTACCAGGCCTTGCCGATCGCTTCCAGCGGCGCGGCGAGCCGGTCGCCGCCGGGGAAGCGCGGGTTGCGGATGCGCTGGTACTGCGCGAGCAGGCGCTCGTCGCCGAGCACGGCGTCGGCGACCGCGCGCGCACCGGCGAGCGTCGGCAGCACGCCGTGCCCCGAGAAACCCTGCAGCCAGAAACGCTGCCCGTGGCGGCCGATGTCCGGCGTGCGGCGCATGCTGATGTCGATATGGCCGCCCCACGCGTAATCGAGCGGCACGCCGGCCAGTTGCGGGAACACGCGCTCGAGGTGCGGGCGCGTCGCCGCCGCGATATCGGCCGGGATGCCGCCGAGATACGTGCAGCCTCCGCCGAACAGCAGCCGGTGGTCGGGGCTCAGCCGGAAGTAGTCGGGCACGAACTGGTTGTCGATCACGCAACTGTTCTGCGGCAGCAGCGCACGCGCGACGTCGGGCGCGAGCGGCGCGGTCGCGACCTGGTACGTGCCGACCGGCAGCAGCCGGCGTGCCAGGTCGCGATCGAGCCGGTCGACGTACGCATTGCAGGCAAGTACGAGCACGTCCGCGCGCACTTCGCCGCGCGCCGTCCGGGCGATGTGGCCGCCGGGCGTCTCACGACAGTCGAGCACGCGGCTCTGCTCGAAGATGCGGCCGCCCGCGCGCTCGATCGTCTGCGCGAGGCCGAGCGCGAGTTTCAGCGGATTCAGGTGGCCGGCTTCCGGATCGTGGAGCGCCGCGAGATAGCGCGTGCCGCCGATCCATTCGGGCATCTCGTCACGCCCGATCACGCGCAGCCGGTCGTAGCCCCAGCGCTCGGCCGCCTCGTCGCGGGCCTGCGCGAGCATCGCGACGCGGCGCGGCCGCACCGCGGCCCACAGGCTGCCGGGCCGGTAGTCGATGTCGAAGCCGTGCCGTTCCGGCAGTTCGCGCACCTCCGCCGCGGCCCAGCGCATGCTGTCCCATAGCAGGCGCGCGCCGTCGCGGCCGAGCGAATCCTCGAGCGGCTGCATGTCGCACGACCAGCCGAGCAGCGCCTGCCCGCCGTTGCGGCCCGACGCGGCCCACGCGACGCGGCTCGCCTCCAGCACGACGACGCGCTTGCCGGCGAGCGCGAGGCGCAATGCCGTATGCAGCCCGCTGAAGCCCGCGCCGACCACCAGCACGTCGGCGTCGATGCGCTCGTCCAGTTCCGGACGATGCGGGATCGGCGCCGGGTAGGTGCCGGCGTAGTAGCTTGCGACGTGACGGTCGGACTGCACGAACATGCGGACTCCCGTGAAATTCAAACCACGAAATTTCATGAAAAATTAGCACGACAATTTCATGAGAGCAAGGCGGAACATGATTTCGCCGATCGTCGGAGGAACGGGATCTGGCCCTCCGAATCGTATGACCAATTATTGGCCGCACGTTCCACCGACGAGCGCCCGACGCCCGGCAGGTGTGAGGGCAACGACGCGAGCGCCGGAAATTTGACGCGAGCGCATCGCACGTCATCCGAATAATCTGCAATGCGAAATCAAGCGACTCGACCTGAACGTCGAAGCGTCGGCAACCCGACATCGCGTCGCCATCACGATCGACGCGCGGCAGATCTTTCACCGACCTGCCCGCAATCATCTCCCGTCATCGAAGCGCCACGACGCCACAGACGACGGCACGGCGTGACCGCCATCGTTCGGCTGTCGTCCGACAGCAATCGCTCGCGCCGATGTGCGCGACGGGCGTCACGATCACGTTCGGCAATCGCGCCCCGCCGCCCATCGCATCGCCGATTACGCTCGAATCGTCCGCCGCTGCGCGCCGCCTCGAAGTGCGATAACTGACAGTTTCTCGTCCGGGGGCTTTTCATTAGATTGGTGACACGATCCATGCAAGGTCTCGCTCATCGACATGACTCTCACTGCCAGCGAAGCACAGCCCACGACGACCGCCACGTACCGGGACATCGCCGAACGCCATGCGCGGTCCGCCCCTTCCGGCGCGTTCCATCGCGATGCATGGGATGCGTTGTCCGACGCGGGACTGTGGCGCCTGCCGGTACCGCGCGAACTCGGCGGCGCGGGCGGCACGTGGCACGATTTCGTCGATGCGTTCGAAGCGATCGCCGCGGCGCTGCGCTCCGTCGGCTTCGCGATGGCGCTCGCCAACCAGGCGACGCTGATTCGCGCGATCGTCGCATACGGTTCCGACGCGCAGCGCGCGCGGCATCTGCCGCCGCTGCTGTCCGGCGCGATCGGCGCCACGGCGATCTCGGAGAAAGGCACCGGCACCGAAGTACGCGCGCTCGAAACGTGCGTCGTTCGCGACGGCGACCACTACCGGCTCGACGGCCACAAGTACAACATCAGCCATGCACCCGAAGCACGCCTGATGATGATCGTCGCGACCCTGACCGGCGACGCCAAGCCGGCCACCGCGCTGGTGCTGATCGATCCCGAACGCGCAGGCGTGCAGCGCAGCGCGCCGCAGGCGACGCTCGGCGTCGCGGATCTGCCGATCGGAGACCTTACGTTGTCCGGCGTGCGCATCGACGCAGACGAACTGCTCGGCGCGCCCGGCGACGGACTGCGCCTGCTGATGGACATCGCGTCGATGAATCGCGCGCTGTTCGGCCTGCTGTGCGCGAACGTCACCCAGCCGTTCCTCGCCGACGCGCTCGCACACGCCGGCGCCCGCAAGACGCTCGGTGTCGCGCTGGACACCCATCAGCACGTGCAGCGCCGGCTGGTCGATGTCCAGGTCGGCATCGAACGCACGCGCTGGACGGCGCGCGCGGCGCTCGATCAACTCGTCGGGCAACGTCCCGAAGCGCTCGCGAACTGCTCGATCGCGAAGCTCGCGGGCGCGCGCGATCTCGCGCAGGCCGCGCTGCACCTGCTCGCGATTCACGGCAGCGATGGCTACCGGCGCGGCCCGCTCGCCACCTTCGTCGCCGACGCACTCGCGATGGGCTCGGCCGGCGGCACCGAGGAAATGCATTACCGGAACATCTTCAGCCAGATGCAACGACGCGCGGCCGCCACGGCGCGCGCGGCGTAACCGCTCACCCTTCCATCACCCCTTCAGGAGCTGACCTTGACTATCCAGACTGGCCTGCGCGCCCGCGCCACCCACCGCGTCGACACGATTTCGCTCGCCGATCAATGGGGAGGCGAAGCGCACGCGCTCGCGAGCCCGATCATGATCATCTTCATCGAACAGACCTGCATGCAGGCGACCGACCATCTGCTGCCGGCCGGGCAGATGACGGTCGGCTACAACTTCGAGATCAAGCATCTCGCACCGACACCGCCCGAATGGGACGTGACGATCGACGCCGAACTGATCGAGGTCGACGGCCGCATGATGACGTACCGGGTCGAGGTGCGCGACGCGGTGGGCGTCGTCGGCGAAGGCGTGCATACGCGCTGCGCCGTCAGCCGCGACGGCTTCCACCGCCGTCTGGACGAGCGGCGCGACAGCGCGGCGCTCGCGCGCTAACGAGCCGGAGCCCGACCATGATTCCGCTTCCGCTGCAGGGTCTCCGGCTGCCGGTGATTGCGTCTCCGATGCTGATTGCAAGCTATCCCGAGATGGTGCTCGCCCAGTGCAAGAGCGGGATCGTCGGCGCATTTCCGGCGCTCAACGCGCGGCTCAGCGCGCAGCTCGGCGACTGGATCGACACGATCGACGGCACGCTGCGCGCGTACCGGGATGCCCATCCCGATGCGCCGGTCGGCCCGTACGCGGTCAACCATATCTGCCATCCGTCGAATCCGCGCGTCGAACAGGACCTGCGCATCTGCATCGACCGGCGCGTGCCGCTGATGATCACGAGCCTGCGCGCACCGTCGCGCGACGTCGTCGATGCGATCCACGCTTACGGCGGGATCGTGCTGCACGACGTCACGACGGTGCGACATGCGCAGAAGGCGCTGGAGGCCGGCGTCGACGGCCTCGTCCTCGTCGCGGCGGGTGCGGGCGGCCACGCCGGCACGCTGTCGCCGTTTGCGCTGGTCACGGAAGTGCGGCGCTTCTACGACGGCTTCATCGCGCTGTCCGGTGCGATCGCGACAGGCGACGCAATCGCCGCCGCGCGCGCGCTCGGCGCCGACTTCGCGTATATCGGCACGCGCTTCCTGGCGTCGCACGAAGCCAACGTGGTGCAGCGCTACAAGGACACGATCGTCGAAGCCAACGCTGCCGACATCATCTACACCGACGCATTCACCGGCGTCCACGGCAACTACCTGCGCCAGAGCATCGAGGCGGCCGGGCTCGACGCGCGCCGGCTCGCACGGGTCGACGGCGCGCAGCTCGATTTCTCGCCGGACGGCGGCGCGAAGCAGTGGCGCGACATCTGGGGGGCCGGCCAGGGCGTCGGCGCGATGGATGCGGTACTCAGCGTCGCCGAGATCGTCGAACGGCTCGCGGCCGAATACGAGCGCGCCGTCGCGCGCATGCAGCCGGGCACGGCCGCGCACTTCGCCACGCACCGGCCGGCCGTTTCCCCGACTTCACGGATCGACACGCCATGACGCCGTCCGAACTTGCCGCCCCGTCGTCCGTCGACGATGCGATCGCGCGCCGCCGCGCGCAGATCGACGTGATCGACGACCAGCTTCTCGAGCTGATCGGCCAGCGCATCGTTCACGCCACCGAGATCGGTCATCTCAAGCGGGATGCGGGGCTCGCGGTGCGGCAGCCTGCCCGCGAAGCGTCGATCGTCGCCGCGCTGTGCACGCGTGCGCCGTGGGGGCTGCGCGACCGCGATCTGCGCGCCATCTGGCAGACGCTGTTCAGCGCGAGCCGCGACGCGCAATCGCTGCCGTCCGTCGCGTTCCTCGGCCCGTCGGGCACCTACACCGAAACCGCGATGCTGCGTCACTTCGGCGAGTTCGCCCGCGGGCAGGCGCACGAGACGATCGACGCCGTATTCGAAGCGCTCGCGTGCGGCGACGCGGAATGCGCGGTCGTGCCGGTCGAGAATTCCTCCGAAGGCAGCGTGACCCGCACGCTCGACCTGCTGATCGCGCAAGCGGCGCCCGTCACGGGCGAGATCGAACTGCCGGTCGCGCACTGCCTGCTGAGCGCCAGCGGATCGCTCGCCGGCGTCGACAGCGTGGTCGGTCATCCGCAGGCGCTCGCGCAATGCCGCGCGTGGCTCGACGCGCATGCGCCCGGCCTGCGCCGCATCCCGGTGTCCAGCAACGCGGTGGCCGCGCGCGAGGCCGCGCACCTGTACGACTGCGCGGCGATCGCCGGCGAACCGGCGGCCGCACTCTACGGACTGCGAATCGTCTCCCGCGCGATCCAGGATCACCCGGACAACCGCACGCGCTTCGTGATCGTCGGCGGCCAGGCGCCCGCCCCGACCGGCCACGACCGCACGAGCATCGTGCTGCGGCCGACCGATGCGCCCGACGCGCTCGCGCGCGTATTCGATGCGCTCGCCCACCACCGCGCACCGCTGCTGTGGGTCGACGTGCGCCCGGCACGGGGCACCGGCCATGCGTATCGGTACTGCATCGATTTCGGCGGGCACCCGCGCGATCCGAACGTGCGCGCGGCGCTCGACGAGATTGCGCTCGCCGCTTCCGAACTGCGCGTCCTCGGCGCCTATCCGCGTGCCGCGGGCGGCACCGACGGGCACGCCGACGGCCCGGCCGCGTGATGACGACGGCGCCCGCTTCGTCCCGCGTCGCCGCCCGGCTGCTCGCGATTCGCGACGGTCGCGCCGATCGCCTGCTCGTGCTGTGCGGCATCGCCGCGGCGGGCTGCCTGCCGCTCGCCGCCGGACGTTGGCTGCGCGCGCTGCGCGCCGAATACGACGACGAACTGGAGCTGCTGCCGTTCGTGCGCGGCACGCCGGATGCCGCCGGCACCGCGTGCCTGCTGCGGCGCTGCGCGCGGCTCCAGCTTCCGGCGGTGGCGATCGGCAACACCGCGGCGACCGCCTATGGCCGCTGGCGCGCGTGCCTGCCCGCGGCGCCGCTGACCTGGCGGGTGCTCGAAACGTCCGCGGCACGGCCCGCGGCGCCGCTGCCCGGCGGCTTGCTGGCGCGCTGGCCGGCACGCGCGGCCGAGCCGGTCGACTGGCCACGCTCGCGCCGCGTCGTTGCCGATCTCGGCGCTGCGTCGCCAGCACTTGGCGCCCGAATCGGCGCGCTCGCCGACGCACTGTGCGACGGCACGCTCGTGGTCGCCGGCATCGCGCTGGACACGGCCCCCGCCGCGCCTCACACCTTCATCACCGATGCGCTGGACCCGCTCGCCAACTACGTCCGGATGCAGCGCATCGCCGCCGTGACGCGCCGCGCCCCGTCGCTGCGGAGCCGCCTGTGAGTGCGCGCCCGCAGGCCGGCCCGACGCGCATCGCGCTCGTCGGCATGCCCGGCGCCGGCAAGACGACCCTCGGCAGCGCACTGGCCCGCGCGCTCGCGCTGCCGTTCGTCGACGCCGACCGCGAACTCGAACGCCGCTTCGGCGCGCCCGTCGCGGCGCAATTCCATGCGGGCGACTTCCGCGCGCGCGAAGCCGACGTCATCGACGCGCTGACGCGCGGGCCGGCGCTCGTGCTTGCGACCGGCGGCGGCGCCGTGCTGCGCGATGACACGCGCGCCCGGCTCGGCCAGCGCTGTTTCGTGATCCATCTCGCGAGCGATCTCGACACCCTGTGGCACCGCACACGTAACGACGCGTCCCGCCCGTTGCTGAACGTCGCCGACCCGCGCGCGGCGCTCGCCGCGCTGCACGACGCGCGCGAATCGCTGTACCACGCCTGCGCGCACTGCCGCATCGACACCTCAGGCCAGTCCGTCGCCCAAACGCTCGCGGCAGCGCTCGACGCGCTCGCGATGGCGTAACCCGCGCGACCTTATCCGTCCCCTTCAGCGGTTTCAACGATGCCGGCCGGCTCGGCCGAACTGCCATTTCTGCCAGTTGCCGATCGCCAAATAATATCTAAAGATATATTTTTAGATACAAATCGTTCGCCATCGCGTCACAGGAGACCGACCATGCCCTTCCTCATCGACCGAGCGCGCGGCGCCCGCCGCCTGGTTCCCGCGCTTGCGCTTGCGCTCGCCGGCTGCGCCCCGTTCGGCCCGCAACGTCCGGCGGCCCGGATCACCCCTGTCGAGCAGCTCGATGCGGGCGCCGCGATCCGCTCCGCCGGCGCCGGCTCGCCGACGATCGCCGAACGCTGGTGGACCGCGTTCGGTGATGCACAGCTGGATCGTCTCGTCGACGATGCGCTGGCCGGCGCACCGACGCTGCAGGCGCAGCGCGAACGCGTCGCGCAGGCGCTGGCCGACACCGACGTCGAAAACGCCGCGCTGCTGCCGCAGCTCGGCGCGACGGTGAGCGCAGTGCCGACGCGCCTGCCGGGCAGCTACCGGACGCCGCCGCCCGCGGCCGGACACTGGCAGGTCGACGCGCAGGCGCTCCTCGGCGCGTCGTGGGATCTCGACATCGCCGGCCGGCAGCACGCGCTGGCGCGCGCCGCCGCGCTGCGCGCGGACCAGCAGCGCGCGCTCGAGCACGCGGCCACCGTGTCGCTGCAGGCGGCGATCGTCGAAACCTATCTGCAGCTCGCGCTCGAACAGCAACTGCTCGCGATCGCACGCGATACGCTGCAGCAACACAGCTATCTGCTCCGCCTCACGTCGCAACGCGCCGATGCCGGTCTCGACATGCAGGTCGCCGTGCTCAGGGCGAGCGAACCCATCCCGCACGCACAGGCCGACATCAACACGCATGCGGCCGCGTCGGCCCGGCTGCGCCACCGGCTCGCCGCGCTCGTCGGCCGGGGGCCCGGTTACGCCGATGCGCTGACGCCCGCCGCGCCGCCGGCGGCCGAGCTGCCGATGCCGGCCGTCCTGCCCGCGGCGCTGATCGGCCGCCGGCCGGACGTGCTGGCCGCGCGCTACCGGGTCGAAGCCGAAGCGGCGAACATCGACGCGGCGCGCGCCGCGTTCTATCCGGACGTCAACCTGCTGGCCTTCGCCGGCGTGCAGAGCTTCGGCTTCCGCGCGCTGTTCCACGGCAACAGCGGCACGTTCGGCGCGGGCCCCGCGATCACGCTGCCGATTTTCGAGGGCGGCCGCCTGCGCGCCGGCCTGCGCGCGCAAACCGCCGCCTACAACGCCGCCGTCGCGGGGTACGACGACACGGTCGTCAACGCGCTCGCGCAGGTCAGCGACACCCTCGTCCAGATCGACACGCTCGGCCGGCAGCGCGCGCTTCAGCGCGAGGCGCTGTCGCGCGCGCAACAGACCTACGCCATCGAGACGCAGCGCTACCGGAAAGGCATTTCCGGCTACCTCGACGTCCTGCTCGCCGAAGGCCGGCTGCTCGAGGATCGCGCATCGGTCGCCCGTGCGGATGCGTCGTTCGCGATCGAGCATGCCCGCCTGATCGCCGCGCTCGGCGGCACCCCTTCCACTGGAGTCACGCAATGAACCGTCCCGAATCCCCCGCTGCCGAGCCGACGCTGCAACGCGCGCGCCGGCGCTACTTCCGCTGGTTCTTCATCGCGCTCGCCGGCGCGGCCGGCCTCGCCGCCGCCGCGTGGGTCACCACGCGCGGCACCGAGACGACCGACGATGCGTACGTGTCCGGCGACGTCGTGCAGATCTCGCCGCAGATCGGCGGCACCGTCGACGCAGTGCGCGTGCAGAACGCCGACTGGGTCCGTCCCGGCGACCTGCTGTTCAGCGTCGACAAGACCGATGCCCGGCTCGCGCTGGACGAAGCGGTCGCGCAACTCGCGCACGCGGTGCGCCAATACCGCACCGCGCATGCGGACGCGGTGCGCGAAGAAGCGCAGATCCGGGTGCGGCGCACCGAATGGTCCAAGGCGAACGACGACCTGCAGCGCCGGCTGAGCCTCGCGCAAGACGGCGGCGTGTCGCGCGAGGATCTGCGCCATGCGCGGGATGCGATGGACGGCGCGGCGGCCGCGCTGAACGCGCAGCAGGCCGCGTACGACGCGACGCTCGCGCACACCGACGGCACGTCGATCGACACGAACCCGCTCGTGCGCGCGGCGGCGTCCCGCGTCCGCAGCGCGGCGCTCGCGCTGCGCCGCACCGAAATACGCGCGCCGCTCGGCGGGCTCGTCACGCGCCGGGTCGTGCAGGTCGGCCAGCACGTGTCGCCCGGCACGCCGTCGCTGGCGCTCGTGCCGCTCGATCACGTGTGGGTCGAAGCCAACTTCAAGGAATCGCAGCTGCGCGGCATGCGCGCCGGGCAGCAGGTCGAGCTGTTCTCGGACCTGTACGGCAGCAACGTGGTGTTCCACGGGCGCGTCGTCGGGCTCGAAGCCGGCACCGGCGCTGCCTTTGCGGCCGTGCCCGCGCAGAACGCGACCGGCAACTGGATCAAGGTCGTCCAGCGCGTGCCGGTCCGGATCGCGCTCGATCCCGCCGAGCTGCGCGCGCACCCGCTGCGCATCGGCCTGTCGATGACGGCATCGGTGCCGGTCGATCACGGCCCCGGCACCGCATCGGCGTCGCCGCCCGCCCGTCCGCCCGAAGCGCGCCGGTCGATCGACGCCACGTCGATCTATCGTGACGACGACGAAGCGGGCGATGCGCTCGTCGCCGAGACGATTCGCGCGAACAGCGGCGCGCGCCCGCTCGCCCCGGGAGCCTGACGATGCGCTTTTTCGCCCGGAACGCGGCGCCGAAACTGCCGCTGGAACCGCTCGCCGGCATGCCGCTGGCGCTCGTCGCGATCGCGGTCAGCGTCGCGAATTTCATGCAGACGCTCGACCTGACGATCGCGAACGTCGCCGTCCCGACCATCGCAGGCGATCTCGGCGTCGCACCGGACATGGGCACGTGGATGCTGACCTCGTTCGCGACGCCGCTCGCGATCACGCTGCCGCTCACCGGCTGGCTCACGCAGCGCTTCGGCCAGGTGCGGCTGTTCCGCGTGTCGGTGATGCTGTTCGTGCTCACGTCGGTCCTGTGCGGGATGGCGCCGAACTTCGAGTCGCTGCTGCTGTTTCGCGCGCTCCAGGGCGCCGCGTCGGGCCCGATCACCGCGCTGTCCCAGGCGCTGCTGCTCGCGGTGTTCCCGTCGACGCGCCGCCACGTCGCACTGGCCGTGTGGCAGACCACGACGTTCGTCGCGCCGGTGCTCGGGCCGATCGCCGGCGGCTGGATCACCGACAACCTGAGCTGGCCGTACATCTTCTACGTGAACGTGCCGCCGGGCGTGCTCGTGCTGGGCGTGCTCGCGCGGCTGCTGGCAGGACGCGACAACGCGACGCGGCGCCTGCCGGTCGACGTCGTCGGGCTGCTGCTGCTCACTGCCGCGTTCGGTTCGTTCCAGCTGCTGCTCGATCGCGGCCAGAACCTCGACTGGTTCGCCTCCGACGAAATCCGCATGCTGGCGGTCGTGGGCGTCGTGTCGTTCGTCGCGCTGATCCTCTGGGAGCTGACCGACAGCCATCCGATCGTCGACCTGCGGCTGTTCGCGGACCGCAACTTCACGACGAGCACGCTCGCGATCACGGTCGGCTTCGGGCTCTACTTCGGCGCGCTGGTGCTCGTGCCGCTGTGGCTGCAAACCCAGCAGGGATACACGGCCACCTGGGCCGGCATCGCCACCTCGCCGCTCGGCCTCGCGGGGATCGTGATCGCGCCGCTGCTCGGCCGCTTCCAGGGCCGCACCGACCCGCGCCTGCTCGCGACCGTCGCGCTCGTCGGCTGGGGCGCCGCCTCGTTCTGGCGCATGCATTTCAACAGCGACGTGACGGTCGGCGACATCGCCGCCAATTCGCTGCTGATGGGCGCCGCCACCGCGTTCTTCATCACGCCGCTCGTGTCGCTTTCGCTCGCCGGGCTGCCCCGCGAGCGGCTGCCCGCGGCGTCCGGGCTGCAGAACGCGCTGCGGCGGATCGGCACCAGCGTCGCGACCTCGGTCGCGCCGACCTACTTCGAGCGTCGTTCCCGCGTGCACACCACCTATCTCGTCGACCACATCACGCCGTACGATTTCGCGTCCGGCGACTGGTTCGCGCGGCTCGATCACGCGGGGCTGTCGCCGTCCGGCGCGCTCGCGTCGGTCTCGCATGCGATCGACGTCGAAGCGCACATGCTCGCGCTGAACGACTTCTCGTTCGGCTGCCTGCTGCTGTTCGGCGCGACGCTGCTGACGGTCTGGTCGATCCGCTACCGCCATGCGTGACGCGTGAGCCGCGGCCGCCGGCCGCGGCTCACACCGTTTGCGACACGTTCCGCTTCCTCCGCTTCGAAGAACGCGCGCCGCGATCGCAGCGACGTTCGATCATGACGGCGCTTCGATGCGCCGCCCTGACAGCAAAGCGCGCCCGCGCATGCCGTTGCCACCGCGTGCGCCGGGCAACGGCATGGGTGAAAACGTGCGAGGGGAACTATCCGGAACCCGTCTCGCCCGACGGGCGCGACTGACCGGGTAACCGGGCCGCCGACAGGCGGCTGAGGTATCGGCCGGATCGCATCGCCATCACCGACGAATCGATCGTGCCGGTCGCGCTCGACGGCACCTCGAATGAAAAAGGGGCTCCGCGCCGATCGACACGGCGCGAAGCCCCTTCACCTGCACCGCTTAACGCGGATCGCCGGCGGCCGGCACGTAGCCGTCGGCCAGGATGCCGATCGTCCGCGCCGCCGGCTCGCGCAGCCGCTTCGCCGCCTGATAGCCCTCCGACCGATACCACTCGCGGGCGCGCTCCGCCGACTCGAATTCGAGCACGACGACACGCTTCGGCGTCCAGTCTCCTTCCAGCGTCTCGACTTCGACGCCGCGCACCAGGAAGCGCCCGCCGTACGCGGCCACCGTCGGCGCGCCGAGCCGGCGGTACGCCTGGTATGCGTCGACGTCGTGCACGTCGATATCGAACACCACGTACGCGCTCATGATCGCGCCTCCGCCGGCGCCGCCGCATCGGCCGACGCGAGCTGTACGAACACGCGGCCGTTCTCGATCTTCACCGGATAGGTGCGCACGCACGTCGTCAGCGGCGCGCACAGCGCAATGCCGGTCCGCACGCTGAAGCGCCCCTGATGCAGCGGGCACTCGATCTCGTCGTCGAGCAGGAAACCGTCGCTCAGTCGCGCGTCGCCGTGCGTGCACTGGTTCTCGGTCGCGAAGATCTCGTCGCCGACCGCATACAGCGCGATGTCGCGGCCGCCCACCCAGGCGCCGAGTATTCCGTCGGTGCGCACCGCTTCCGGCGCGACCGCATCGATCCATTCCGTCGTCACTTTCGGCACCTCGTTCAGATCGGGAAAATCAGCGAGTTCGGAATCATCTCGCTGTCGTAGACGCAAATGCGCGACGCGAAACGCAGCCCCTGCGGCGTCCGCACGATCCGGTCCAGATAGCGCCCCGTGTTGTACACGTCGCTCATCTGCTCGGTCTTCGTGCGCAGCACCGCGTAGTTCGTCTCAGCCTCGATCACCGTGTCGTCGAGATACGTGACGAGCGGCAGCCCGATCACGTGGCGCTGGTAGTACGGGTCGAAGAACAGCGTCTCCTTGATCCCGTAGACGCGGTCCTTCAGCATGCCCTTGCTCTCGAAATCCATCACCGCGAGCGGCAGGTTGCGCTCGTGGTTCTCGCGCGGCACCACCGTGTACCGGCATTGCTCGATGAAGAATTCCGGCCATGCGTCCCAGTCGCCGCCGTCGAGCACGGCCGCATACCGCGCATTGAGCTGGACGAGCGAATAGAAATCCTCGAAGCTCGCGCCGCCCGCGTGCGGCTCGGCGGCCGGCCGGCCCGTTCGTGTCGTGATCGTGCTCATTCAGGCCTCCATCACTTGGCGCCAGTACTGGTACATGCCGCGCACCAGCGTTTCGCTGACCATATGGTCGGTCTGCTCGTCGATCTGCCGGCCGCCGAGCTCGTTGTAGACGTTGCCGTGCTGGATCTGCTCGAAGCTCTGCTGCACGCATTCGATGACCTCGCCGTCGTCCGCCGACACGAAGCCGGCCGGCCCGAACAGATTGGCCTGGCGCAGACGGCGCCGCGTCATCTCCTCGGTGTCGGTCTCGAAGCCGAAATGCGTCCACACGTAGTCGAACACGCCCGGGCTGATCGGCCGGATGCGACGCGTCGACAGCGCATTGACCTGCTGCTGGATGATGACGCTCGGCATCAGCGTGAGCATCACGACGGTCGGATCGCCCCACCACGGTTCGTGCACGACATCGAGGAAGCGGTCGTCATGCAACGTCATGCGATCCTTGAAGCTCGTCACGTTGTGGGTCACCTCGCCGCCGCCGCCGCCGCTGCGGATCGACACCATCGCGCCGTGCCGGTGATGCGCGTCGGTCACGAGCTTGGCGGGATTGTCCGCGCGCCACAGGCCGAAGTTGACGAACCACGTATGCAGCAGCCCCGCGTGATACGGATCCTTGATGTTCTCGACCATCAGCTTCCAGTTGCTCGGCACGCGCTGCCGCGTGTAGCCGAGCACGGTCAGCTTCGGGCCGTGGAACAGGCGATCGTAGTAAGGCAGGATGCGCGGCCCGAGGAAATCCTCGAACGACTCGACGTTCTCGTCGAACGACGCGAACACGGCGCCGCCGCGCGTCGACACGCGCAGGCGCCGCAGCGCGTGCTTGCCCGGATCGAAATCCGCCGGCATGCCGCCGTTGATCGTGCCGCCCTGACGCACGCCGCGCCGGAACGGCACGCCGATCAGGTTGCCCTTCAGGTCGTAGTTCCACTGGTGATACGGGCAGTGGAAATCCTTCGCTTTCCCCGAGCGCTCGCGGCAGAACTGCATGCCGCGGTGCGCGCACGCGTTTTCGAAGACGACGATTTCGCCGTCCTCCGTGCGCGTCATCACGACGGATCGCTCGCCGACTTCCGTGCGCTGGAAATCGCCGGGAGACGGCACTTCGGCTTCGAGGCCGATGTAGCACCAGTGATTCGCGTAGAACAGGCGCTCGAGTTCGCGCTGGTACAGCGCTTCACTCGTGTACGCCTCGTATGGCGTGCGGCTGGCGCCGTCGCCTTTCCAGTCGAGCGCGCGGGCGATGTCGATGGGTGAGTTCAAGAGAGCTCCTCTTTCAGTAAGAAACGGCCTGCATCGCGACGGCGGCGCCGTGCGCGATGAAGCCGGCGGGCGAACGCCGCCGCGCAACCGCCGCGGCAGCCAACTGCTCGACGAGCTCGGCCGTGTGATCCCAGCCGAGACATGCGTCGGTAATGCTTTGGCCGAACACCGGCGGCGTGCCCGGCACCAGGTCCTGCCGCCCCTCGACGAGGAACGACTCGATCATCACGCCCACGATCGCGCGCTCCCCGCGATGCAGTTGCGCGGCGAGGTTGCCGCAGACGTCGATCTGCGCGCGCGTCTGCTTGCCGCTGTTGCCATGGCTCGCGTCGATCACGACATACGGGGGAAGATGCGCGTCGCGCAGCGCGGCGCAGGCGGCCGCGACGCTGGCGGCGTCGTAGTTCGGGGTCTTGCCGCCGCGCAGGACGATATGCGTGTCGGGATTGCCGGGCGTGGTCGCGATTTCCACGCTGCCGGCGACGGACGACCTCAGGTAACTGTGCGACACGCGCGACGCGCGGATCGCGTCGATCGCGACCTTCACGTTGCCGTCGGTGCCGTTCTTGAAGCCGACCGGCAGGTCGAGCCCCGATGCCGCCTGGCGATGGATCTGCGATTCGGTCGTCCGCGCGCCGATCGCGCCCCAGGTCACGAGGTCGTCGAGATACGGCGCGGTCATCGGATCGAGAAATTCGGTCGCGGCCGGCAGGCCCAGCGCATTGATGCCGAGCAGCACCTTGCGCGCGACGCGCAGGCCGTCCTCGATCCGGAAACTGCCGTCGAGATACGGGTCGTTCAGGAGCCCTTTCCAGCCGACCGTGGTACGCGGCTTTTCGAAATAGACGCGCATCACGATCTCGAGCACATCGGCGTACCGCTCGCGCAGCGGCGCGAGCCGGCGCGCGAACGCCAGCGCGGCCTCCGCGTCATGGATCGAACACGGGCCGACGATCAGCGCAAGCCGGTCGTCCTCGCCCGCGATGATGCGCGCCAATGCGCGCCGCGCATCGCCGATCGACCGTGCCAGGCCGGGATCGCATGGCAACTCGGCGCGCAACCGCTGCGCACTGATCACCGCCACGCCTTGCGTCAACGCTGCCTCAACGGATTTTTCCATTTAACGCTCCACTCTCGCTGATCGGATGCCGATTTACGGAGGCAATTAAAGCGCGGTCAAATCCCCGGTGATACTGTCATTTATCTCAGAAGCATTTCACATAGTGGATATCTGTGATTTCCGACAGTATTCCGATATGCGGATCACGTCTAACTTAACTCCTGCAAAAACACGTTCTCACCCGCCGTTCTGCCAAGGAGCCTCGTAATGACAAGAAAATATTTTGAAACCCGCATCGACGTGAAGTATCGGGAAACGGACGCGATGGGCCATGTGAGCAGCCCCGTCTATTACGATTATCTGCAGCATGCGTACCTGACCTACATGCACGATCTGCTCGAGCTGCCCTATTCGGAAAAGCTGCCGCACATCATGGTCAAGACCTCGTGCGAATATCTGAAGCCCGCGCAGTACGGCGATACGATCACGGTCCGCAGCAGCGTCACGCGCTTCGGCTCGAAGAGCTTCGAACTGGAATACCTGATGGTGCGCGACGGGCAGGCGGACACCGAGGAATCGGCCGACGATCATGCGGTGGTTGCGCGGGCCGTGTCCACACACGTGATGTTCGACTACGGCAGCAAGACCACGGTGCCGGTGCCGGAAGAGTTCAGGACGCGCGTGCTGTCGTTCCAGGGCGCGATCTGATGCCACAACCGGGGGTCCACGGACGGACGCCCCGGTGCCAATCATGCAAACACGATCAGGCCCATCAACACGGCTTTCACGACCGCATTGGTCTTGTTGCACGCGTTGAGCTTCACAATCGATCTCGAAATATGGAAATTGATCGTGCGCTCGGTCAAGCCGAGAATGACGCCGATCTCATACGCGGTCTTCCCTTCCGCCGCCCATCGCAACACCTCGCATTCGCGCATGCTCAGCGTGACATCCTCGGGTGTCGCTATATTCGCTGCAAACTGAACCATTCGTATCCCCATCCAGAACAAGACGCCAATATGTCAGATTCACGATTTCCAATGCTCACCTCGATTCACATACCCCTCGGATTGGATATTTATTATTTAAAGGCGTCACGAATGTTCGGCGAATTCAAAAGCAACAAACGCCCTGCCTATTATCTCCATTGTTGTCCGAACGGAATCGAGCATACCGAATCGATTTACGCTTCGGAAGATGCGCGAAACGCAATATATCAATGACGTTGACGCGCGCCACCAGGGTTGCATGACGCGTCACATCGAAGCGACCGCGCGACTAGCGGGCGATCGCCTCGGCCACGCGCGGCGCGCAGATACTGCGCACGCAATCGCGCAGCCAGCGATGCGCGGGGTCGCGATCGAAACGCGGGTGCCAGATCTGCGAGACGGTCAGGTCCGCGATCGGCAGCGGCAGCGTAAAGCTGTACATGCCGACGCGGGACCGCTCGGTCTGCCGCTCCGGCACGCTGGCGACGAAGTCCGAGCTGCGCGCGAGCGACAGCGCGGTCGGGAAGCTCGACACGACGGTGGTCACCGAGCGCGCAATGCCGAGAGAATCGAGCAGCGTATCGATCGGGCCGTTGAACTGCCCGCGGCGCGACACGCCCACTTGCGGAAACGACGCGAAGCGTTGCGGCGTGATTTCGCCGGTCGCCAGCGGATGATCCGCGCGGACCACGCCGATGAAGCGGTCGCGAAACAACGCCTGCACGCGCAGCTCCGGGCCGGCCTGGCCGATCACGCCGACTTCGAGATCGATGTCGCCGTTGCGCAGCGCATCGACATGCTTGTTGGGTTTGGGCGCGAAGCGCAGCCGCACGTCGGGCGCGGTGCGCGACGCGTGTTCGAGCAGCGCCGGCGCGAACGTCTCGACGAATGCCTCGTTCGCGCGAATCGAAAACGTGCGCTTGAGCGTACTCATGTCGACCCGTTCGCACGGACACATGACCGACTGCGCCTCCATGACGAGCGCATGCACCCTGTCGCGCAACTCGAGCGCGCGCGGGGTCGGGACGAGATCGCGCCCTGCCCGCACCAGCAACGGGTCGCCCGTCATCACCCGCAGCCGCGCAAGCGAGCGGCTGAGTGCGGACGGACTGAGGCCGAGCGCGTTGGCCGCGCCCACGACGCTGTTCTCGGACAGCAATGCGTCCAGAACGACGAGAAGATTGAGGTCGATGGAAGTCGCCATGTTGCGCCCATGCTGTACTGTCGGGACCGGCCGGCCGATGGGCCAACGGCATCGTGCCTCGGGCGTAGGTGCTCCGTGATTCGCGATATACCGGAAATCGGCAGTCGCGCCGCCGAGCCCGACGCACGATCGTGCGCCCGCCGAAATGGCGTGCAGTGAATGGCGGGGAGTATTCGTGCCGCTGAGAAAATCCGCTGCGGATTTATTGCACTTGTGAACGATTGTGCACCGCGCTGCAATAAATCGCAACCGGACGCGATGCGCATCCGGATTAAATGAAACGATGCGCGCGAATGAACAATAAAACAAACCGATTCGATTGCGTCGATCCGCGCATCGCGCATGCAAGCCGGCCGGTGAAGCAAAGCCCGCCGCGGCAAAGCCAGCGCGGGCCTCACCAGGCGCTGCGTGGCCGGGCCCGCCGGCACGGCTTCCGCGCAAGGCACGGCATATTCCGCGCATCGGGATCGAATGACAGAACTTTTAGACTCCTCTATTGACTTTCACACCGATATTCCGTTTTGGCGCGCATACGTTTCACGAAACAAATCCCGATCGGACGATTCGCGCAGGTCTTCCCGCGATCCGGGAAAATCCGCTTGATTGTCCGGCACGGCCCTTTCGCGACTCGATCGGCATTTCACCAAGTCCGGTGATGCTTCGTCCCGTCCCCCGCCCCAGATTTTTACCCTTGTCAAAATTTTGGCCAGAGAGAATGACGCGCTGAAACAGCGCATCACCCATCCAAGCTCGGCCCCCGCACACCCTCTCAGACCCAACCAATCGCTGACCGGGAGACAAGATGCCCACGAACCAGGATTCACGCCCGAAGGCCGGATCGGATCACGGAGAATTCTCGTTAAGCGAAGTCCCGCTCGAGAAACGCACCGGATTCCTGTCCATCACGATGGTGTTGTTGAGTTTCACGTTCTTCACGGGAACGATGTTTGCCGGCGGCAAGATCGGTGTCGCGTTCGACGTCGTCAGCATGATCCAGATCGCCGTGATCGGAAACCTGTTGCTCGCCGCCTATGCGGCGTCGCTGGCGTGGATCGCCGCCCGCAGCGGCCTGAATGCGGTGCTGATGGGGCGATTCTGCTTCGGGGAAGTCGGCAGCAAGCTGTCCGATTTCCTGCTCGGCTTCGCCGAACTCGGCTGGTACGCATGGGGAACCGCGACGGTGGCAATCGTATTGGTCAAGCTGCTGGGATGGCCAGCCTCCGTTACCACGCCGTTGATGATCCTCTTCGGCTTCGGATTTTCGATCACGGCCATCATCGGCTATCGCGGCATGGATGTGCTGTCGCGCGTCTCCGTGCCGTTGATGTTCGTGCTCCTGATGACGTCGATGTGGATCGCCACCCGCGAAATCGGCGGCTGGGCCGGCCTCACCCGCGTCGTGCCGTCTCATCCGATGCAGTTCTCGGCGGCCGTGACGATGGTCATCGGCACCTTTGCCAGCGGCGCCACCCAGGCCACCAACTGGACGCGCCTCGCACGCAGCGCGCGCAGCGCTGTGTCGGCCAGCATGATCGGATTCTTCGCGGGCAACGGCCTGATGATCATCGCGGGCGCGTACTGCGCGATCGTCTATCAGCAAGCCGACATCGTCGAGGTGATGATGCTGCAGGGCCTGTCGATCGCAGCGGTCGTGATGCTGTGCCTGAATCTCTGGACCATCCAGGGGCCGACGATGTACAACGTGGCGGCCGCCGGATGCCATCTGCTGCGCACCGAACGGCGCCGCACGCTGGTACTCGTGGGCGCGGCGATCGGCATCGTGCTCGCGGTCGGCGGGATGTACGAGTTGCTGATTCCGTTCCTGGTGCTGCTCGGCTCGATCATCCCGCCCGTCGGCGGCGTGATCATGGCGGACTACTGGTACCGCCATCGCGGGAAATACCCGTCGCTTGCCACCGCCCGCCTTCCGCGCTTCAATCTGGTTGGCCTGGCCGCGTATGCGATCGGCGCCGCACTTGCCTATACGTCGCCGTGGATCGCGCCGATCGTCGGCATCGCGGCGTCCGCCGCCGCCTACATCGTGCTGCTGCAGCTTGCCCGCGCGTTCTCGCGCGAACCGTCCGTCCAGGGTGAATGATTCCGCTGCTCGCCCTCCCGGCCCCCCGAACAACAGGATCTCTCATGAAAATCATCAACGCCAGGTTGCGCGGCCGTAGCGGCCTCTTCACGATCGACATCGACGCGGACACGATTCGCGGCATCGACCTCCAGCCGTCGCCGCTGGCGCCGCAAGGGGACGACGTCATCGATGCGGGCAGCAATCTCGTGATCCCGCCGCTGGTCGAACCGCATATCCACCTGGATGCGACGCTGACCGCCGGCGAACCCGAATGGAACATGAGCGGCACGCTGTTCGAAGGCATCGAGCGGTGGGGGCAGCGCAAGGCCACCATTACCCATGACGACACGAAAGCCCGCGCCCACACCACCATCGGGATGTTGCGCGACAACGGCATCCAGCACGTGCGTACGCATGTGGACGTCACCGATCACACGCTTGCCGCATTGAAGGCGATGCTCGAGGTCAGGGACGAGGCGCGCGATCTCATCGACCTGCAGATCGTCGCGTTCCCTCAGGAAGGCATCGAGTCGTTCGAGAACGGGCGGGGGCTGATGGAGCGCGCGATCGAAATGGGCGCCGACGTCGTCGGCGGCATTCCGCATTTCGAGAACACCCGCGACCAGGGCGTGAGCTCCATCAAGTTCCTGATGGATCTCGCGGAACGCAAGGGCTGCCTGGTCGATGTCCACTGCGACGAAACCGACGATCCGCACTCGCGCTTCCTGGAGGTGCTCGCCGAGGAAGCGCGGGTGCGCGGGATGGGCACGCGCGTCACCGCGAGCCACACGACCGCGATGGGTTCCTACGACAACGCGTACTGTTCGAAACTGTTCCGCTTGCTGAAGCGCTCGGAGATCCATTTCGTTTCGTGTCCGACCGAAAGCATCCACCTGCAGGGGCGCTTCGACACCTACCCGAAACGACGCGGCATTACGCGTGTGGCGGAACTCGATCGCGCCGGCATCAACGTGTGCTTCGGGCAGGATTCGATCAAGGATCCGTGGTACCCCGTCGGCAACGGCAACATCCTGCGCATCCTCGACGTCGGCCTGCACGTGTGCCACATGCTCGGTTATGACGACCTGCAGCGATGCCTCGACTTCGTCACGGAGCACAGCGCATATGCGATGTCGCTGGGCGATCGCTACGGCATCGCCGTCGGGCGGCCGGCCAATCTGCTGATCCTCGATGCCGATTGCGACTATGAAGTGATACGCAAACAGGCAAAGGTGCAGATGTCGGTCCGCGCCGGGAAGGTCATCATGCAGCGCGCGCCCGAACGCATCACCTATCCTGAAGCGGGCACGCGTTGAGCGTGCGACGACACGGGTCCGACCTGCTTGTGGAAGGAGCGCGATGAACCCGTCCGGGCCGACTGCAGGAACGCCCGTCCGGCCCCACGGCCGGCGGGAAGCGCTGCGCGACACGCTCGAGGCGGCCATTCTCGCCGCGGCCGAAGCATCGTTTTCCAAGTACGGATTCGACGGGAGTTCCGTTGCGACGATCGCAGCGGCCGCCGGCTTGTCGAAGCAGAACCTGATGTACTACTTCCCCACCAAGCTGACGCTCTACAAACGCGTGCTGGACGACGTATTGCGGGACTGGCTCGGCAGGATGCGGGAGTTTGCGGCGCCCGATCGCGAGCCCGCGGAAGCGATGTCGGCCTATATCCGCGCGAAACTCGAATTCTCCAGAAATCGCCCGCATGGATCGCGGGTTTTTGCGCTGGAGATCATCGGCGGGGCCAAGACCTACGGAAAGGAAATCCGCAAGCAACTGATTCCGGTGTTGCGCGACGACATCCGGGTGCTCGAACGCTGGATCGCGGAAGGCAAGGTCAGGCAGGTCGATGCGGAGCACCTGTTCTTCCTGATCTGGGCCGCCACGCAGGCGTATGCGGATTTCGCCCCCCAGATGCTGCTGGTGCTCGGCAAGCGCACGCTGGGAAGCGACGATTTCGACGCGGCTTACCGCACCATTTCGGACCTGGTGCTCAACGCGTTGATAACCGAAGCAGGAACGACGGAATGACGGATTGACCGCCTCCGTGATCGCCATTCATGCGCGGCGGTCACGGAGGCGTGCCCGGCTACCCGGCGCCGTCGAAGCTCGCCGGGGAAGCGCCGGGTGACATCGCGATGCTGTGTGCGTGGTCACCATTCGCTCGCCCCACTGCGGCTCGCCGGCGACCCGCCGGTCAGTCTTCGTGCTTGTAGCGCTTCTTGTGCTTGTTGCCGTGGTAATGATCGTTGGAACGCGAGTTGTTGCGCGACACGTGGCCGCCCAGCGCCGCACCCGCGCCGCCGCCCACAGCGGCGCCGACGAGGCTGCCGGCCGTGCCGCCCATCGCGTTGCCCGCTGCGGCACCCGCGCCGCCACCCAGTGCACCGCCGACGACGGCGCCCGTGCGTTCGCGTTTGTTCGACGTCACCGCACCGCCTGCGCCACCGCCCACGGCGCCGCCGATGATGGCACCCGTGCTTCCGCCGACCGCGTTGCCGACCGCCGCGCCCGCGACGCCACCCAGCGCGCCGCCCAGTGCATTGTTCGTGTCGCCTGCCACGGCAGGCAACGACGCCACCGCCGTCGCACCGACCACCACTGCCATCCCGGCCAATTTCTTCAGCATCTGTCTGCCCTTTCCGCTTTATGAGATATCGATGGGCGAATTTAGCATCTTTCAGGTAAGCCCATCGTAATGAAGCGTTAAATCGGGCGTTTTCCTGGCCAGAACCGCCGCCGTACCGAATCCGGCCGGCACGTTCGACCGCGCCACGACGCGACGGACGCTCCGCATCGGCTCCCCGGATGATCCCGCCGCGCGCTTCCTTCCCGCGCCCGCGATCCTGCATTACCATCGTGCGTCCGCCGCGCCTGCCCGCTTCCGGCAAGCGCCCCCCGCCACCTCCCCGTTTCCGCACCGATGCTCGCCCTCGTCATCCTCGCCGGCCTCTGGGCCGGCCTGCAGAACACCCTCGCCGGCGGCGGTTCGTTCGTCACGCTGCCCGCGCTGATCGTGTCGGGCATGTCGCCGCTCGCGGCGAACATCACGTCGACGGTCGCGCTGTTTCCCGCGCAGGTCACCACCGGCTGGGCGAGCCGAAACATGGTGCGCGGTGCCGGCAAGCTGTCGTTTCGCGCGCTGTTCGCGATCAGCGTCGTCGGCGGCGCGCTCGGCGGGCTGCTGTTGCTGAAGACGCCTTCGTCGATCTTCTCGCGCCTCGTGCCGTGGCTCGTGCTGTTCGCGACAATCGTGTTCGCATGGGGCAGTTTTTTCCGCAAGCCGAGCGAAGGCACGGCGCACCTCGGCGCCGTGCCCGCCGCGATCTCGCAGTTCATGATCGCGATCTACGGCGGCTACTTCGGCGGCGGGCTCGGCTTCCTGATGATGGCGACGCTGACGATGGCCGGCCTGTCGCCGCGTCACGCGATGTCGACGAAGAACGCGCTCGCGGGCGTGATGAACGCATCGGCCGTCGTGCTGTTCCTGACGTCGCCGCACCTGCACTGGGGTGCGGCGCTCGCACTCGGCGGCGGTGCGATCGTTGGCGGGCTGCTCGGCACATGGGCGCTGCAGCGCGTAAACGAACGCGTGCTGCGGATCGGCATCGTCTGCATCGGCGCGGTGCTGACCGTCGGGTTGTTCGTCAAGCCGATCTGACCCACGCACACCGTTGCCGCCACCGCGGCAGTCATTCCGGTTCACCGCCGGCGGCCCGGCACAAAGCGATCCTGCTCGGCGTGTTCCTCGACGATTTCCTGCCCTGGCTGCCGGTCTGGCCCGGCGTGCGCGTTCAGCCGAACGGCCGCACGCCGATCAGCGGGCCATGCAGGAACCCCGCGAACACGGCCCATACGACGAGCCCGACCACGATCGCCACCGCGTCGCCCGACAGGCCACCGGCCGGATAGCGAACGCCGTCGCGGCGATCGCGCGTACGCGACACGACGAAATCGACCAGCGACCACACGAGGAACGCGCCGAACAGCACGACCGCGTGCACGGTGCCGTTCATGAGCAGGTGCGCAACCGCCCAGACCATCACGCCGGCCAGCATCGGATGCCCGACGAGCGTTTTGATCCGGTTGCGCGGTACATACGACGCGGCGATCAGCACGAACGCGATCGCGGTCAGCATGCCGGTGAGGTGGCGCACGCCGACGGGCGACACCCACAGTAGCGTCGCACTCTCGCGCGCGATCCCGTAACCGCGGACGATCAGCACGAAGCCGACGATCGACGCGATCGCATAACCGGCCTTCCAGCCTTTCTCGCCGATTCGCGCGATCATCGCGGAGCGCCAGCCGTCGGCGACGATCCGGATCGAGTGCACACCGAGGAAGATCGCTAAACCGAGAATCAGGACGAGCATCGGCTGTCTCCGTCTGGAATGATGAGTGGGGAAGCGTCGCGCGCGGCGGTCGATGCGCCGTTCGCGGAGCCGGCGGCGAGGCCGGCGCGGGTCGCGCCGGGCACGAGCGCGATCCGCGCCGATCATAAACGCCGGGGCCGCCGTTGTGAAGCATGCAGAAATCGCGAAGCCGTTGCTTCACGCGATCGACACTAGGATTTCTTACGTGTCGGTGACGATTTCGAAGCCAGTCCGGGTGCCGTTTCGAGAGACGGCTTCGCAGTCCGTTGTGGTGCCGACTTCAATTTCTGCCCCGTCGTCGGTTTCGACGCGGGTTTCCGCAAAGGTTTCGGCAAAGGTTCTGGCGAAGGTTCTGGCGAAGGTTTTGGCGCCGTCTTCGATGCCGGTTTCCGCGCTGTCTTCGACACCGTCCCGGATGCCGTCTTCGGCGCCGCCCTTGCCTTGCGCTTCGGCGGCCCCGCCAGCAGCGCCGCGCGATACGCGCCGCGACACCAGTCGAACAGCGCGCCCGCATCCTCGAGCACGTCGGCCGGCGTCTCGTAGTAGCCCTCGAGCGCGACGGTACGCGTGCGCCCCGAATACGAGAACGGCCCCATCCCCGCCGCGACGAACGCCGGACGGTTCACGTCGTCGACACGCAGGAACAGCGACCCGCGCGCCAGGAAGCCGAACATCACGCCGTCGAGCCGCAGCGCCGCGCCGCTGAAGAACCGCGTGACGTCGAGTTGGCCGAGGCTCGCGATCTGGTACGCGATCTCCTCGCCGTGCGCCTTGTCCGCCTGCCAGCTCATCGGCCGCCCTTGACGCTCAAGCCGCGCCGATACAGCGCTGCGTCCACGCATCGAGCGCCGCGTCGTCGAAGCCGACGGCGGCCGCGCTGTCGCGAATCTGCCGCCACGTCGCGCGGTCGACCGGAATGCCGCCGGCGCCGCGCGCGGCGCGGCTCGCTTCCTCCGGCTCGCCGGGCACCTGCACCGGCGCGTCGCCCGCCTGCGGCGACGCCTTCGCCCACGCGACGAACGCATCGGCTTCGCGCTCGGCATCGGCCGCGTCGAACGCTGTCGGATCGATCAGCACCGACAGCATCCCGTTGACGATCGCGCTCGTCTTCTGCAGCGTGTCGCCGTACGTCGTATGCCCGCCGACGAGCGCGCCGCCGAAGATCTCGCACATCGTCGCGAGCGCATAGCCCTTGTGCAATCCGAACGGCAGCAGCGCGCCGAACGGCTGCTCGTGCATCACGGCCGGATCGTCGGTCGGCTGGCCGCGATGGTCGATCAGCGACCCGGCCGGCACGCGCTTGCCCTGGTTGTGCGCAACGCGCGTCTTGCCGTACGCGATCGCGCTCGTCGCGAAATCGAGCAGCAGCGGCGGCCGGCCCGCACGCGGATACGCGGCGCAGAACGGGTTCGTGCCGAAACGCGGATCGGTGCCGTGCAGCGGCGCGACCAGCAGGTCGCCCGGCACGTTGACGAAATGGAACGACACGAGCCCCGAGCGTGCGCACTGCTCGGCCCAGTGCCCGATGCGGCCGAGGTGATGCACGTCGCGCAGCCCGATCGCGCAGATGCCCATGCGCCGCGCGCGCTCGATCCCCTCGACCATCGCCTCGAACGCGATCACCTGGCCGAAGCCGCGCCCGCCGTCGATCGTCAGCACCGCGCCGCCGTCGCGAATGATCGACGCGTGCCCGTTCAACTGCAACTGCCCTTCCCGCCACGACGCGACGTAGTTCGGGATCATCCCGATCCCGTGCGAATCGTGGCCCGCGAGATTCGCGCCGACCAGGTGATCGGCGACGAGCCGCGCCTCGCGCTCGCTGCTGCCGGCCCGTTCCCAGAGTGCCGCAACGAATGCATGCAGCGGTTCGGCGCGCATGCGCAGCGGTTCGGTGTCGGGCGTCGGCAGTGCGGTCATCGGCGGGGTTCCGTCAGGTCGGATCGGGTTGGGTTGTGCAACCGGGACGTCGCACGGTCGCGACGATCAGCGCGCGGTTGCGATCACGTCGGCAACCGCAGCAGTCAGCTTCTTCGCGTACGGCACGTGCAGGAACTCGTTCGGGCCGTGCGCGTTCGACTTCGGCCCAAGCACGCCGCACACCATGAACTGCGCGGACGGGAAGCCTTCCTGCAGCACGTTCATCAGCGGGATCGTGCCGCCGAGGCCCATGTACGCGCAGTCCGCGCCGAAGTGGCGGCGCGACGCGGCGTCGAGCGACGACGCGAGCCACGGCGCGAGATCCGGCGCGGCCCAGCCCGTCGCGGCGCCCGCATCCGGCTTGAACGTGACCTTCGCGTTGTACGGCGGATCGAGTTCGAGCAGTTCCTTCAGCTGCTGCACGGCCTGCGCGGCGTCGACAAGCGGCGGCAGGCGCAGCGACAGCTTGAACGCGGTGCGCGGACGCAGCACGTTGCCCGCATCGGCGAGCGCCGGCATGCCGGCCGCGCCCGTCACCGACAGCGACGGACGCCACGTCGAATTCAGCAGCGCCTCGCGCGGATCGGTCGTGGTCGGCAGCACCGGCTTGCCGTCCGCGCCGCACGCCCACGGCAGCCCCTTCCACACTGCGTCGCCGAGGATCGCGGCGGCCGCGTCGGCTTCGCGCACGCGGCTCGACGGGATCTCGCAATGGAATACGCCCGGCAGCAGGTTGCCGTTCTTCGCGTCTTCGAGACGCTCGAACAACTGGCGCATCACACGGAAGCTCGACGGCGCGATGCCACCGAACACGCCCGAGTGAACGCCTTCTTCCAGCACCTCGACCTGCAGGTCGCCGGACACGAGGCCGCGCAGCGACGTGGTGAGCCACATCTGGTCGTAGTTGCCGGCGCCCGAATCGAGGCACACGACGAGCGACACCTGGCCGAGCCGGTCGCGCAGCGCGTCGACGTACGGCAGCAGGTCGTAGCTGCCCGATTCCTCGCAGGTCTCGATCAGGCCGACGCAGCGCGGCCGTTCGATGCCCTGCTCGTCGAGCGCGCCGAGCGCCGCGAGGCTCGCGTAGATCGCATAGCCGTCGTCCGCGCCGCCGCGGCCGTACAGCTTGCCGTTCTCGAACTTCGGCGTCCACGGGCCGAGGTCCGCGCGCCAACCGTCGAATTCGGGTTGCTTGTCGAGGTGGCCGTACAGCAGGATCGTGTCGGTGCTGCCCGAGCGCGTGGCCGGCGATTCGAAGAAGATCACCGGCGTGCGGCCCGGCAAACGCACGATCTCGAGCTTCAGGCCCTTCACGGGCTGGCGTTCGGCCCACTGCGCGGCATCGGTGACGACGCGCTCGAGATAACCGCGCTTCTCCCAGTCGGGGTCGAACGCGGGGCTCTTCGCGGGAATCGCGATGTAGTCGGTCAGTGCGTGGAGGATTTCATCGTTCCACTTGCGCTCGATGAAGGTAACGAGCTTGTCATGGTCGAGGACGGGGGTAGTGTCGACGGAGGTCATGGTGGGGGGCCTGGATCGGGCTGACGAAAAACCAGATCATACGCCGTTGATCCGCCGTCCGCGCCCCCTTCCGCGTGCGTTCAGACCGCCTGCGGGAACGCGTCGCGCAGCCCCGCCGCGCAGGCCAGCGCGTCGTCCCACAGGCGCCGCGTCAGCTCGCCCGCATCCTCCTCGCGCGCGAGCGCCGCGGCCTCGCCCGACCACAGCAGCGAGAAATCGTCGCGGCCCTGCCGCTCGAACGCGCCGCGCAGCGGATCGACCGCCGCGGTCGCGAGCGGGAACGCAGGTGCGAGCGCGCTCATCGGCCCCAGCTCGCGCATGAAACGCGTCAGCAGCCCGCGTGCAGGGCGGCCCGTGTACAGGTTGGTCATGCGCGTGCCGTCGTCGCGCGCGGCGCGCACCGCCGCGCGATGCTGCGCCGAGCGGCCGGCCTGCGGCGTCAGCAGGTAGCCGGTGCCGATCTGCACCGCACGCGCGCCGAGCGCGAACGCGGCCGCGATGCCGCGCCCGTCGGCGATCGCGCCGGCCGCGATCACCGGTGCGCGCACCGCATCGACGATCTGCGGCAGCAACGCGAACAGGCCCGGTTGCGCATGGATGTCGCCGGTCAGGAACATCCCTCGATGGCCGCCGGCCTCCGCGCCCTGCGCGACGATCGCGTCGACGCCGCGCGCATCGAGCCAGCGCGCTTCCTCGACGGTCGTCGCGGACGAAACAACCAATGCGCCCGTGCGCCGCACGCGATCGAGCAGCGTGTCGTCCGGCAGCCCGAAATGGAAGCTCACCACGGCCGGCCGCAGCTCCTCGACGACCGCGCACATCGCATCGTCGAACGGCGCGCGGCCGGGGCCGCCCTTCACGTCGGCCGGATCGAGCCCGGCTTCCGCGTAGTAGCCGGCGAGCGCCGCACGCCAGCGCGCGTCGACCTCGGCGTCGGGCGCCGGCGGCATGTGGCAGAAGAAGTTCACGTTGAACGGCGCGGGCGTGCGCGCCCGGATCGCCGCGATCTCGTCGCGCAGTTGCTGCGGGCCGAGCGCCGCGCACGCGAGCGAACCGAGCCCGCCGGCTTCGCACACCGCGATCGCGAGCGGGCTCAGCGAACCGACCATCGGGGCCTGGATCAGCGGCAAACGGGAAGGCAGCATCGTCATCGGAGTCCTTGTTCGGAATTGTCGGAATGAGGGGCCATCGCAAGCGTCGGCGACCGTTCAGGCGGCCGGTTGTCCCGGCAGTTGGCCGACCCATGCGGCAAGCTGCGCTTCGCCTTCTTCGTCGAGCTTGCCGTGGATCGCGCCGTACCACGGCGCGATCGCGTCGGCCGGCTGCGTGGCCTTCAGGATCTCCAGGCTCTTCTCGAGAAACGACGGGAAAAACGGAATGCCGCGCATGTAGAGGAACGTCGAATCGGTGATGCGCACCTGGCCGTACACGTCGCGCATCCACGCGATATGCGGCAGCGCGTCGTAAAGATGGCCGCTTTGCATCAGCGCGGAGATGAAGTTCACGCGCGCGGCGACATCCGACTGCTCGTGCGTTTCATGATTGATCTCGGCGGCCTTCTGCATCCACGCTTCACCGCGCTTGACCTCACCGCACATCACCGATGTCGTCGAGAGCTGCACCGCGTTGTGTGCGCTCGGCTCGTGTTCGAACAACGCAAGCCAGTGCGGGAAGGCTTCGGTATACCGATCCATCGCCGAGTACGCGAGCGCGCAGAGCCGCGCCGCATCGGCGAGACGCTCGGCGTACGGCGCGGCGCCCGCGATCGCGGCCTCGTGCCGGCCGGCCTGGTAGGCGGCCAGCGCGGGCGCGAGTTCGGGCGCGATATCGGCGCCGTGCTGCGCATCCTGATCGCCGGTCGAAGGCACCTGACCCGACGACGACGCTTCGTCGCGCGATTTCTTTCCGAACAGCTTTCCGAGCAAGCCCATGATGTTTTTTCCTTTTGTTGTCGTGCCCGAACGGCCCCGTTCGGCGCCCGTTATTATCGTTCGCCGCGATCCATCCCGCGCCGATACGCGGCCGGACTGGTCGCCGCCACGCGCCGGAAATGCCGGCGCAGCGATTCCTCCGAACCGAACCCCGCACGCGCCGCGACCTGCGCGAGCGACAGCGCGGGTTGCGCTTCGAGCATGTCCTTCGCGACGTTCACGCGCTCGCGGATCAGCCACGCGAGCGGCGACATCCCCGTCGCGTCCGCGAACTGGCGCTGCAGCGTGCGCGTGCTCATCGCGGCCTGCGCGGCGAGCGACGCGAGCGTATGCGGCTCGGCCGCGTGCACGCGCATCCAGTCGATCAGCTTCGCGAGCCGGTCGCTGCCGCCCGGCGCAACCGGACGCGGCACGAACTGCGCCTGGCCGCCGTCGCGATGCGGCGGCAGCACGAGGCGTTGCGCGACACGATTCGCGATCGCGCCGCCGTGATCGCGGCGCACCAGATGCAGCAGCATGTCGAGCCCCGCCGCCGAACCGGCCGACGTGACGATCTGCCCTTCGTCGACGTACAGCGCATCGGGATTCACGTGCAGCGCCGGATAACGCGCCTGCAGGCGCTCCGCGTAACGCCAGTGCGTCGTCACGGTGAGCCCGTCGAGCACACCGGCCGCGGCCAGCACGAACACGCCCGAACAGATCGAACAGAGCCGCGCACCGCGCCGATGCGCGGCTCGCAGTTTCTTCAGCAACGGCTCGGGCGGCAGTTCTTCGGAATCGCGCCAGCCGGGAATCACGATGGTGTCCGCGCGATCGAGCATCGCGAGCCGGTACGGCGCGGCGACCGTGATGCCGCCCGCCGCGCGCACGGGCCCCGGCTCGCTCGCGCATACCGCGAAGCGATACCAGTCGACCCCGAGTTCGGGGCGTTCGAGTGCGAACAGTTCGACCACGCAGCCGAATTCGAACGTGCAGAGGCGATCGTAGGCGAGCGCGACGACGAGATGATTGTGCATGGCGCGATGTTACCGGAACTTGTCAATCGCGCCACTGCCGCGAAGCGCGCCGAACCGCGATACTGCCCTCCATGCCGGCGCATTCCGCGCCCGTTCATCCAGGAGAGCCTGCCCATGTCCTTCGTCACCGACGTGCCCGCCGCCGACAGCCCGGCCGCCCTCGCGCATTTCGAGGCATCGCTGCGATTCGAGACCGATTGCTGGGACGTGCATGACGCGGTCGCATCCGGCGCACCCGATTTCGTGCTGCTCGACGTGCGCGGCCCCGACCAGTTCGCCGCCGGCCACGTGCCCGGCGCGTGCAACCTGCCGCGCCGCAAGATCGTCGCGGGCAAGCTCGCCGGCTATCCGGCCGGCACGCTGTTCGTCGTCTACTGCGCGGGCCCGCATTGCAACGGCGCCGCGCGCGCGGCGATCGCACTCGCGCGCCTCGGCCGCCCCGTCAAGCTGATGATCGGCGGCGTGACGGGCTGGCTCGACGAAGGTTTCGCGTTGAGCAACGAACTGCAGCCGGCCGACGCCGAAGCCCGCTGATCGTTATTAAAAGCGCAACAATCAATTGCCGGCACACGAATGGAAAAAGCGCGACAATCAGCCCCATTGCAGTTCGGACGGAGCAGCACCATGAACGATGCAGTCCTGATTCAAGTGGCCGGTTCAGTCGTCGCGATCGCGCTCTATTTCCTGCCGGCCGTCATTGCCGACCGGCGCGGCCGGCACGACAAGCTGACGATCGCGATGTTCAACGCGCTGTTCGGGTGGACCGGCATCGGCTGGCTGATGACGCTGTACTGGGCGTGCCAGCCGAACCCGCACACCGATGTCGCGCAGACGATCCTTGCGAAACGCCGCGGCATCAGCATGCGGACCTTCTCCACCGGCCTCGTCGAACGCGTGCAGCGCCGCGTCGCCGCCCAGGAGCAATGGGCGGAGAAGCAAGGCTGCCGTTAAGTCCCTCTTTTCCCCTCACCGTGCCGCGTCGAACGTCGGCATCCTGACGTTGGTCGACGCACGGTAATTCCACGTCAGCCCGTCGCGCGACGGCCAGCCGCCCGCGCGCAACCACGCCGCGAACGCCCCCGCCGTCACCGCCCGCGCGATCTGCTCGCCCGGGCACCCATGCGGCCCCGTGCCGAAGCCGAAATGGGTCCCGGCGGCGCGGCCGGGCATCAGCCGGTGCGGGTCGCGATGCACGGCCGGGTCGCGGTTCGCCGCGGCGAGCACGACGAGGATCGCGTCGCCGGCTTCGACGGTCACGCCTTCGATCGTCGTGCGCGACGCGACGAAGCGGCGCGTGTTCTGCACCGGCGCATCGAAGCGCCCGACTTCGGCGACGAACGCGTCGAGCGCGGCCTCGTCCGGCGCGACGCACGCGGCTTCCGCTTCCCCGTTCCATGCCACCAGCGTGTTGCCGAGCCACGCGGCCGTCGCCTCGCAGGTCTGCGACAGCAACCCGACGAGATTCGCGACCAGCGCGCCGCTCGCGTGCCAGCCCGATGCACGGGCCGCCTGCTGCACCGCGGCGACGAGCGTGCCGTCGTGTGCGTGCGTCTGCGCGACGCGCTCGGTCATCCGGTCGAGCAGTTGCCGCGCGCCGTCGCTCGCGCGGGCCAGCGCGGCTGCGTCCGACAGCGGCGACAGCGCGGCGACAAAGTCGACGACCCGCGCCGCGATGTCGTCGAGCTGCGTCTCGTCGAAGCCGAGCAGATCGGCAACCGCGCAGACGGGCACCGTCATGCACCACGCATTCAGCGCGTCGGCATCGCCCGGCGCCGGCAACCGCCGCGCGGCAAGCTGCGCGGCGCGATCGCGCAGCTTGCCCGTGTCGATCGGCGCGAGCGCCGTGCGCAGCGCCTGCTTCGGCACGTCGTGCCGCGACGCGCCATCGTTCATGCGCACCAGCTCGCCGAACAGCGCGCCGGCCGTCGTGCCGCGCAACGCGGGCGGCACGGGCGCCTCCAGCGGACGCACACGGCAGGCCGGATGGCCGAGCACGGTCGTCACGGTCGCCGCGCGGCTCGCGACCCACAGGCCGAGCGTGGCGTCGAACGCGAGCGGCGGCCCGTCGACGAGCGCCGCATAGTAGGGATAGGGATCGCGGTGCGTGACCGCGGCAATGGGATCGATCGGGTTCGAGTTCATGCGAGCAGTATCGGTGCAATGCGCTGCCGCACGTTTCGGGCTGGCGTGAAATGTCGTCGCGCGGGCGCTGCGTATCGCATGCGTTGCACGCATCGCAGCATCGCAACGACAGGCCGGCGTCAGGCAGCCGACCGGTAGCGGTGCGACTGCATGCGCATCCGGACGCGCCCGGCCGAAATCGCGCGCGGCTCCGGCACCACCGTGTCGTGATGGAACATTTCCTGCCGGAACTCGCCGCTTTCGTCGAACCACTGGCAGATCAGCCAGTCGGCGTCGTCGAACACCACCGGCCCGGCATAGGTGACAGTCATGCGCGGCCCGCCCGTTTTCAGCGTCACGACATCGCCGACGCGCAACCTGACGCGCTGATTTTCTCGGATCGTCATCGTTCTCTCGGTTTTTATTTATTGAATATATTGATAATCCCGGTGGCCCGCACAACCGGTCATTTGAATATGCCGCAGATTATCAATCAAAAAAATAACCGGCAACTCCCGCGCACAAAAATTCGTCGATCGGGAAAACGCAACAATGCCCGGCACCGGTGCGCGTGGCGGGCAGCCCGATCGCCAGAACCGGCGCGGCTTGCGCGCCGGTTCCGGTCGAGCCTGCGGAATGCGGAGAATAAACGATGGTTTTCGCGTCGTCATCGGTGTTTAAACCGGACGCGATATTGGTTGATTACTGTCAATCAATGCTTCGACTGGAAACGATCCCACGTTTTATTTGTTGTCATTCTCCGAACGAAACCGGTGAATTATCGGGCGCCGCAAACCAGCGATTGATATCGCGCCCCGGCACGGCCGCCTGCGTGAACGTGAACGTGCCGTCGCGCGCCATCTCCGTCGCGGCGCGCAGGAACGCGCCGAGCGCGGCCCGCGCCAGCGCGCCGCCGACGCTGACGCGCTTCACGCCGAGCGCCGCCAGCTCGTCGAGGCTCAGCAACCCGCCCTGCAGCCCCATCACGACGTTGACGGGCGCGCCGACCGCCTGCGTCACCGCCGCGATCTCGGCGGCGTCGGTAATGCCCGGCGCATAGAGCACGTCGGCGCCCGCGTCGCGATAGGCAACGAGCCGCGCGATCGTGTCGGCGAGGTCGCGGCGGCCGTGCAGGTAGTTTTCGCAACGCGCGGTCAGCGTGAACGGAAACGGCAGCGCGCGCGCCGCGTCGACCGCCGCCGCGATGCGCTCGACCGCCGCGTCGCGCGCGTAGATCGGCGCATCGGCGCGGCCCGTCGCATCCTCGATCGAGCCGCCGACGGCGCCGGCCTCGGCCGCCAGCCGGATCGTTTCTGCCACCGTGTCGGGCGCGTCGCCGAAACCGTTCTCGAGATCGGCGCTCACCGGCAGGCCGCCCGCGGCAACGAGATCGGCGATGTGATCGAGCATGGCGTCGCGGTCGATCGCGTTGTCGGGTTGTCCTTTCGAGAATGCATAGCCGGCACTCGTGGTGGCGAGCGCCTCGAAACCGGCCATCGCGAGCAGGCGGGCGGTGCCGGCGTCCCACGGATTCGGGATGATGAATGCGCCGGGGCGCGTGTGCAGCGTACGGAAAGCTTCGGCTTGGCGGGCTTGAAGGTCGGAACGGGTCATCGCGAACTCCCGGAAAGTGTTGACGGGTGAGCTTACGCCGGTCGTGCGCACGACGTTTCAGCGATGGCCGAAATGTCGCCGCGCGACAGGAAAAAGGTGGCGGTGCGCCGGCGGCCGGCAGCGAGCGGGCAGGTACGCCGCCCGACCGCTGCCGGACCGCCTTCGTTCACGTCGATGCGTGCTGCCCGCCGTCGATGCCGGGCAGCACGTCGGCCACGGCCTCGGAGAACCGCATCGCGCGACCGCCGCTCAGCCCGCAAGCGTCTTCGTCAGGAAAATCCGCGTGTGCCCGACCGGATAATCCGGCAGCTCGCCGAAGCGGACATAGCCGCGTTTCTCGTAGAAAGGCCGCGCCTGGAAGTCGAACGTATCGAGCCACGCGCTGTGGCACCCGCGCGCGACGGCCTCCGCTTCGGCCAGATCCATGATGCGCGTACCGGTGCCCTGGCCGCGCGCTTCCTCCGGCACCACGAGCAGGTCGACCTGCAGCCAGCCGAACGCCGTACCGCCCCACAGGCCGCCGACCACCGCGCCTTCAGCGTCGGTCACGATCACGGCCAGCGGGCGGAAGTCGGCCGGGCCGGCCTGGCTTTCGTTGAATCGAACGAGCGGCGCGACGATCTGCTTGCGCACGTGCGCGTCGCCCGCGTCGGTCACCTCGTATGTGAACGTCATCGGTTGCGTCGGGTTGAATCGTGAATGACGGACGGCCGAAGCCGCACGTGCCGCGTCAGACGACGTAAGCGCCCTTCGCATGCAGCTCCGCTTCCGTGCGCTCGAGCGCCGCGATCGCATCGCTGCCTTCGAGCGCGAGCAACTGCGCGACCAGCGCCTCGGCCATCGCGTGCGCGGCCACCAGCGACGGAAAGAACGACGGGCTGTCGTGCGTGAAGATCAGTTGCGCGTCCGCGTGCAGCGCGATCGGCGACACCGCGCTGTCGGTGATCGCGACGATCCGGCTGCCCTGCGCCTTCGCCGCCTGTGCGACACGCTTCGCTTCCGCCGAATACGGCGCGAAGCTGACGACCACGGTCACGCTCTGCTTCGCGATCGTCCGCAGCTCCATTTCGAGCGAACCGGCGACGCCGTTGAGCAGCGACACGGTCGGACGGAACAGCCGGTAGCCGTACACGAAACCGAACGCGACCGGATAACACGAGCGAAACCCCGCGACATGCACGTGCGACGCCTTGCGGATCAGCCTGGCCGCATCAGCGAGCGCGTGCTCGTTCTGCGCGGCGGTGGCCGACAGGTTGTGCTGCTGCGCGGCGAGCAGGTCGTGCGCGAGCGACGCCTTCGCGTCGGGCCGCACGAGCGAGCGTGCACGCTGCGTGAGCGGCTCGGGACGCGTGCGCACGCGCGCGACGCACAGGTCGCGCAGCTCGTTCCAGCCGGGGAAACCGAATTGCTGCGCGAGCCGCACGAGCGACGCAGGCTGCACCTGCGCGCGCTGCGCGACCTTGCGCATCGACGAGGTGGCGACTTCGTCGGGATGATCGAGCAGGAATGCGGCGCCCGCCTGGAATTGCGGGCTCAGCTCGGAAAATTGCGCCCGGATCCGGGACGCGAGTTCGTCGAAATTGGCGGCCATCTTGGTGGGAACGGGAACCGGTCGTCCATGTTATCACCGGCCCCGCACGCACCGGTCAGTGCAGCACTTCGACGTGGTCGGCGTCGACCTTCACCTTGCCCGACCATTTACGCTCGAATTCGCCGGTCAGCTTCACTTCGCTCTTGTCGCCGACGGGCTGGCCGGCCGCCCACAGCTTGTTGTCGATCTCGACGCGGATCGTGCCGGTCGCGTCGGCGAACTCGTAGTCTTCGCCGCCGGCATGCTTGACGATGCGCCCCTGCAATTGCACGTGCTGATCGTCCTTGCCGTTCGCGAGCAGTTCCTTCACGGTCGTCGTGGTCAGCGTGGACGGCCCGGTATATTCCGCGTAAACGGCGGCAGGCAGCACGGCGAGCGCGACAGCCAGGATTCTCGTCAGGTGTTTCATGATCTCGTTCCTCCTTGTTGGATGGTGCGCCGCGCTCTCGTTGAACGCGACGGCCCGAGATTACGGAGCGTAAGATTAAGCAAACCTGAAGCCCGCACGAAACGGCGCGCTGTCGCATCGGTTCGGTACGCCAACGCACCGAGACGTCCGTGTTTAAGCTCCCCCTAAGACACGCGCGCTTATCATTAGGGTCTGTTTACATATGGAACGTGCATGCGTTGCCACGAGAACGGCCGCTCGCGAGGCGCGCGACGCTGCGAATACTGGACGTATCGCCAAGGAGCGCAACGCGGCGAGCGGCCGTTCTCGTGGCAACCCCAAATTAAAAAATTCATGTCACGGGAATGCCCGTTCCATATGTAAACAGACCCTAAAACCCCGGGCGCCCGGCGCCCTGTTGAAGAGACACGAATCCATGCGCGTACTGCTCGTCGAGGACGATCCGCTGATCGGCAGCGGGCTCGAACAGGGCCTCAAACAGGAAGGCTTCGCGGTCGACTGGGTGAAGGACGGCGACGCCGCGTCACTCGCGCTGCGCTCGACCGGCTACGGCCTGCTGCTGCTCGATCTCGGGCTGCCGAACCGCGACGGCCTGTCGGTGCTCGCCGCGCTGCGCCGCCGCGACGAAACCCTGCCCGCGATCATCATCACCGCGCGCGACGGCGTACCGGACCGCATCGCGGGCCTCGACAGCGGCGCGGACGACTACCTCGTCAAGCCGTTCGAGCTCGACGAACTGCTCGCCCGCATCCGCGCGGTCAACCGCCGCCATGCGGGCCGCGCGCAGACGACGCTCGCGACCGGCCCGCTGCGGCTCGATCCCGTCAAGCACCTCGTCTGGCTCGCCGACGAAGAAGTGCCGCTGTCGCCGAAGGAGTTCGTGCTGCTGCACGAACTGATGCGCGAACCGGGCGCGGTGATTTCGCGCGAGCAGTTCGAGGAGCGGCTGTACAGCTGGGGCGAGGAAATCGAAAGCAATGCGGTGCAGGTCCACATCCACAACCTGCGCAAAAAGCTCGGCCACGACATGATCCGCACCGTGCGCGGCGTCGGCTACCGGATCGGTGACGGCGCATGACGGGCGTGCAACGCGCGATCGCGCGCTGGCGCAACGCGTCGCTGCGGCGGCGCCTGCTGATGTGGCTGCTGCCGGCCGCGTGCGTGATCGGCCTGGTCGCGAGCGCGGGCACCTACTGGGGTGCACTGCGCGAACTCGACGACCTGCTCGACGACCAGATGCGCAGCATGTCGAAGCAGATCGTCGTCGGCCCGAACGGCGAGCTGTCGTTCAGTAATCGCGCGAACGGCAAGCACGGCTTCGAGGCAAGCGATCCCGATGCCGTGCTGCTGCAGGTCTGGCGCAACGGCACACTCGTGTATTCGACCGACCGCGATTCGACGCTGCCGCCGCCCGCGCAGAAGGGCATCGCGAGCGTCGACGTCGGCGGCCAGCCGTGGCGCACTTACGTGACCGAGCGCGGCGGCACGACGATCCGGCTTGCGCAGGCGCGGCATGCACGGTGGGAAGCGATTGCCGGCATCGCCGTGCACCTGCTGTGGCCGGTGTTCTCGATGCTGCCGGTGCTGGCGATCGGTCTGTGGTTCGGCATCGGCGCGGGGCTGCGGCCGCTGCGCACAATCGCATCCGGCCTGAAGCGCAGGAATGCGAACAACCTTGAACCGGTCGATGTCGCATCGATGCCGAACGAAGTCCGGCCGCTCGCCGAAGCGATCAACGACCTGCTCGCGCGGCTCGACCGCTCGTTCACGCTGCAGCGGCACTTCATCGCCGATGCCGCGCACGAGTTGCGCACGCCGATCATGGGGCTGTCGATCCAGTCGAATTTGCTGCGGCGCGCAGCGACCGCCGAAGAGCGCGAGCGCATCCTCGCGCAAATCCATGCGGGCACGACGCGCCTCGGCCACCTCGCCGAACAGTTGCTGACGCTCGCGCGTCTCGAACCCGATGCGCAAGCGGCCACGTCCGCATCGGCGTCCGTCGATCTCGCCGCACTGTGCCGGTCGGTGGTCGCGGACCGCGCGCGCGTCGCCGACGCGCACCGGATCGATCTCGGCGCGATCGTCGCAACGCCCGTGATGGCCGCGGGCAATATCGACACGCTGCGCGTGCTGCTGAACAATCTCGTCGACAACGCGATCCGCTATGCGGGCGACGGCGCGCGCATCGACGTGTCCGCACGCATCGACGGCACGACGCCCGTGCTCGAAGTCGCCGACGACGGCCCCGGGATTCCGGAAGCCGAGCGCACCGACGTATGGGAGCGCTTCTATCGCGGCGAAGGGGCGCAGGCGGTCACGTCGTCCGGCAGCGGGCTCGGGCTGTCGATCGTCAAGCGGATCGCCGAACAGCATCGCGCGACGGTCGCGCTCGGCACCACGCGCGGCGGGCGCGGGCTCACTGTCACGGTGCGCTTTCCTGCACCAGTCTGATGCGCGCGCGACAGGCAGCTTGTCCACAGATTATGTTGGCAAGCTTGTGGACAACCTTCCATTAACGGCAGCAAGCCATTGATCGGTAAGGGTTTGTCAGGCGTGCGCGGCAAATGCGCCATGCGGCCGCGAATACGCGCATGCGCGCCGCCACACCCCCGACCCAATTGACATGGACGATCCGCTCGACCCGCAGGCCGGTCGAGGTTTCGAGGATGCCGGCGTGCTTCTCCACGTAGCAATACAGAAGGCCCGGCGGATGGTCGCCCGGCCTGGGTCGGGTTCGGTCCTCTTCATGAACGATGACGTTCGATGACGCGCACACCTATTTGACAACCAGTTGTCGTTTACGTAAAGTAGTTGTCAATTCATCCCGTTTATTGAGTATGACGAAATCCGCGAAGTTGACCACCGTCGCGTTGTCCGTATTCCGGCTGAACGGCCTGCTGATCGAATGGGGCAACGCCTTTGCCGGGCCGCACGGCTTGACCAGCGCGCGCTGGCAGGTGCTGGGCGCCATCTCGATGGCGCAGGAAGCCCCGAACATCCCGCAGATTGCCGATGCGATGGGCATCACGCGGCAGGCCGTGCTGAAACAGATCAACGTGCTGGTCGACGAAGGGCTGGTCCGGTCGCTGCCCAACCCGGCGCACAAGCGGTCGCCGCTGTATGCGCTGACACCGCGCGGCGACGCGGCCTATCAGGCGGTGGTCGGGCAATGGCAACAGCATGTCCGCGACATCGCCGGCGAGTTCAGTTCGGCTGACCTGGATGCGGCGATTCGCGTTCTGTCGGCAATGTCGAGCGCGCATGGCCAGGATGGCCACGCGTGATCACTCAGTTGACCCACGACCCACAGGAGTTCCCATGTCCCAGTTCAAACCGATGGATCCGAACTTTCCGATCCAGCAGCAGCTCGGCATCGCCGCGGAGCCCGTCGTCCTCGTCAACGTGTTCACGCTGGATCCCGCAGACGAAGCGGACTTTCTGGCCGTGTGGAAGGACGACGCCGAATTCATGACACGGCAGCCGGGATTCATCTCGACCCAGCTTCATCGCGCGCTCGGCGACAGTCCGACTTACCTGAACTACGCGACCTGGGAATCGACCGACGCGTTTCGCGCGGCGTTCACGCATCCCGAGTTCGTCGCAAAACGCTCGGCCTATCCGTCGTCCGCCGTCGCCAGCCCGCACCTGTTCCAGAAAGTCGGCGTGGCCGGTATCTGCACGGCGTGAGCACCCGCGCGAATCGAGGCAACACGTGGCATCGGTCGGTGTCGTGCCCGCCGATCGCGAACGCGCAGTTCTCCACAGAAAATGTTGGCAAGCTTGTGGATATCCTGCGCACCACATCGCTAAACCCTTGATCCGATGGACTTTGGCACGCGTGATGCAGACGAGGCGCGTGCGACGACCTTCGCGCGTGCCGCTTCGCCGCACTTCGCATCACGACGCCACGACGACGCACAACTCGATCGCTTTGCGCATGCCGCGCCACTTACCCACAGATTTTGTTGGCAAGCTTGTGGATATCCTGCGCAAGCCTGCGCTAACCCGTTGATCGGCCTACGGTTCATGCGCCGCGTCACCGTTTCGGCAACACGACGTGCGAGCCTGCACGAATACGGGCGATCCGGCGCCACAGCGGCGCGCCACCCGCGCCTTGACGCTCGCGCCCGCCACGCGTCACTATCACGCGAGCCGCACGCAGCCGCGCATCGCCGGGCTCGCGCGTCGGCGCAACGGGCCGGCCGTTCGCCGGCACCGCATCACGACATCTCACTCCGAGGAAGGCCATGGAACACTTCAGCGCGTGGCAGTTGCTCGTCTCGCTCGTGCTTGTCGCCGTCGTCGTCTATCCGTATGTCCGCATCGTCCGGCGCACCGGGCATTCGGGCTGGTGGATCCTGACGATGTTCGTGCCGGTCCTGAACTTCATCATGTTGTGGGTGTTCGCGTTCGCGCGCTGGCCCACCGTCGACGATCGGCAAGGCTGACTGCCGGGGCGACGGACGAACAGGCTTGTCCACAGATTTTGTTGGCAAGCATGTGGATAGCCTGCGCATACCGCAGCCAAACGCTTGATCCGTAAGACTTTGTCCGCGCCGCTTCGAATGCGGCACGCGGCCGGCAAATCGTCGCTCGCGCATCGCCTCGACGCTTGACGGGCCGCCTGCCAAGCATGCGGCCCGGCTTGTCCACAGATTTTGTTGGCAAGCGTGTGGATAGCCTGCGCATACCGCAGCCAAGCACTTGATCCGTAAGACTTTCTCGGCGCCGCTTCAAACGCGGCACGGCGGCGTGAATCACGACGACCGCGCCGCTCGCAGGCTTGTCCACAATTTTTGTTGGCAAGCATGTGGATATCCTGAGCATGCGTGCCCTAAGTCGTTGATCGCACAACGTTTGGCCGCGCGGGTCACGACTGCGGCACGGCGTGCATGCGCATCCCGTCGCGCACGCCGCACCGCCCTGCTCAACCGAGCGCCTCGACCACGACGCGCGCGACGTCGGCGATCACATCTTCCTTCGGCCGCGCATCGGCATGCGCCTGCGTGTAGTACACGACCAGCACGATCGGCGCACGCGACGGCGCCCACACGACGCCCGCGTCGTTCGTCGTCCCGTAGTCGCCGGTGCCCGTCTTGTCGCCGACCGTCCACCCGGCCGGCACGCCCGCGCGGATCCGCTTGTCGCCGACCTTGTTGCCGCGCAGCCAGGCAACGAGCTGCGCACGCTGCGCAGCCGGCAACGCATCGCCGAGCGTCAGCACACGCATGCTGGCAGCCATCGCGGCGGGCGTCGTCGTGTCGCGCAGGTCGCCCGGCAATGCGGTATTCAGTTCGGTCTCCCATCGATCGAGCCGGAACGTGTCGTCGCCGATCGACCGCGCGTACGCAGTCACCGCCGACGGGCCGCCGATCAGCTTCATCAGCAGGTTCGCGGCCGCGTTGTCGCTGTACTGGATCGTGGCCTCGCACAGTTCGGCGACCGTCATGCCCGCGTCGACATGCTTCCCCGTCACCGGCGAATAGTTGACGAGATCGGCCTTTCCGTACGTCACGCGCTGTTGCAGCAATCCCGGACGCGCGACGCTCTGCGCGAGCACCGCCGCACTCAGCATCGCCTTGAACGTGCTGCAGAACGGGAAGCGCTCGTCGGCGCGATGCTCGACGCGCCGGCCGCTCGCGGCGTCGATCGCACACACGCCGAGACGGCCGCCCGCATCGCGTTCGAGCCGGGCAAACGTCGCCGCGGCGGCCACGTTCGACATCGCAGCCTCGTCCGGCGCGGCGGTCTGCGACGACGCGCACGCTGTGACGGTCAGGACGAGCGGCGCCGTCGCGGCGGCCAGCAACAGGGTTCGACGTTTCGATGAGTAGGTCATGTTGGTTGTCTGGTGATGGAATGGACGCGAAATGGTGTTGAAAACGGCCGGCCGCCGAGACAGCACTATCGGGACTTTACGGTTGCCTGACAAGCAACGATAATTGAGCGCTGACAAAAGAAAATCTTATGACGAAGCTCCGCCCTCATCTTCCGCTCAATGCGCTGCGCGCGTTCGAATCGTCTGCGCGCCACCTGAACTTCACGCGCGCCGGCCTCGAGCTGAGCGTGACCCAGGCCGCGGTCAGCCAGCAGGTGCGCTCGCTCGAGGAACGGCTCGGTTGCACGCTGTTCACGCGGCTGCCGCGCGGTCTCGGACTCACCGACGAGGGGCGCGCGCTGCTGCCCGTGCTGAGCGATGCATTCAGCCGCATCGAGACGGTGCTCAAGCAGTTCGACGGCGGGCGTTTCCACGAGGTGCTGACGCTCGGCGTCGTCGGCACCTTTGCCATAGGCTGGCTAATGCCGCGGCTGAAACAGTTCGGCGATACGCACCCGTTCGTCGAGCTGCGTCTGCGGACCAACAACAACGTCGTCGACCTCGCCGCCGAGGGTCTCGACTTCGCGATCCGCTTTGGCGAAGGCAACTGGCCGGCGACGCGCAACGAGCGCCTGCTCGATGCGCCACTCACCGCGCTGTGCGCGCCGGACATCGCGCGGCGCCTCGCACAGCCGGCCGATCTCGCCAATGAAACGCTGCTGCGCTCGTACCGCACCGACGAATGGCTCGGCTGGTTCGACGCCGCGCAGCTCGAACCGTGGACGGTCAACGGGCCCGTGTTCGATTCGTCACGGCTGATGGTCGAGGCCGCGATGCAGGGCGCGGGCGTCGCGCTTGCGCCGGCCTGCATGTTCGCGCGCGAACTGCAGCTCGGCCTGCTCGCGCGGCCGCTCGACATCGACGTGCACGCCGGCGGCTACTGGCTCACGTCGCTGAAGTCGAAACCGCTCACGCCCGCGATGACGCTCTTTCGCGACTGGATCGCGGCCGAGGCGGCCGACACGGCGCCGGCCGCGTAACGCGGCTGCGCTTGTCCACAGAAAGTGTTGGCAAGGATGTGGATATCCTGGGTACCCGGGACCTAAGCCCTTGATCGCGCACGAATTACCGTGGCGACGCACACATCGGGCAGCCCGTGCACACGGGCCTCACACGCCGATCGCATTCAGGCCGGATCCTCAACCAATGCGACGCAATCGATTGCGAGTTGTCCACAGATTTTGTTGGCAAGCCTGTGGATATCCGTCAGATCGGACGCGTAACATCTTGATACACAAGGGGATTCGATACGAGGACCTTGACCGGTCAACGGTGCGGCAGCGCAACGTCATTCGAACCGTGCACCGGGCACGCGCCGCGCACCCGGCCGGTTCTCCACAGATTGTGTTGGCAAGCTTGTGGATATCCTGCGCATCGGCCACCTAACTCATTGAACGCAAGGGGTTTTGAGCTTCGTCTGCAGAATCGGGCAGCGCCGGCGCCGCCCGTGCGGCGTGCGCCGGCGCAATCCGTGTGTCAATGCCGGTCGAGCCCGCCGCGCAATTCGCTCGCCTTGTCGCGCAGCGCCTCGTAACCCGAGCGCGCATGCTCGGGCAGGTCGGGATCGCCGATCAGTGCGCCGAGCGTTTCGATCAGGCTGAACAGGATGCCCTTCGCCGCGCCGACCGCGATGCTCTGCGATTCGATCGACTTGTGCAGGTGGTCGACCGCCGCTTCCAGATTCTCGAGCTTCTGCTCGCCGTCGTCGGGCCGGTTGTCGGTCGTCATCGTCTACCTCCGCCATCGTTCAAGGGTCATGTCACGATTCTATGCCGCTGCGCGCGAACGTGGCGCGACATCGCACAACGTTCGCGCCGCGCCGCGCTAAAGCACCGCGACCACCTTCACGCGGCCCGGCTGCTCCGCCGACGCGACGACCTGGCCGTCGACGCGGCGGAACGTCAGCGACACGGTTTCGTCGCCGACGCGCAACGCGTCGATCCGCAACCAGTCGACACCTTCCGGCAACGTCGGGCGCTCGACGCGCACCTCGTGGCGCGACGCGTCGATGCTCACGCCGAGGCACGCCTGCAGCATCATGAACGGCGCACCGGCCGCCCACGCCTGCGGCAGGCACGCGACCGGATACGCGGTCGGCGGTTCGCCGCGCCGGCGCGGGAACCCGCAGAACAGCTCGGGCAAGCGCATCTCGAAGCTCACCGCCGCCTCGAACAGCGCGCGCAGCAGGTTCACCGCGGCCGTCTTGTCGCCGTAGCGCGCGAGGCCGCGTGCGATCAGCGCATTGTCGTGCGGCCACACCGACCCGTTGTGATACGCCATCGGGTTGAAGCGCGGCTGGCCGGCCGCGAGCGTGCGGATACCCCAGCCCGTCTGGAACAGCGTCGAGCCGAGCACGCCGGCGACCGCCGCACCGCGCTCGGCATCGGGCAGCCCGAACGCGAGCAGCTGGCCCGCGTTCGATGCGAACACGCGGCACAGGTCGCCATGACCGTCGAGCGCGATCCCGTAGAAATCGCCTTCCGGCATCCAGAACAGCGCGTCGACCTGCTCGCGCAGCGTCTTCGCGCGCAGCGCGTAGCGCGTGGCGTCGGCCGCGTGGCCGCGCCGGTGCGAGCATTCGGACATCGCATCGAGCGCCGCGCACGCATAGGCCTGCACCTCGACGAGCGCGATCGGCCCGTCCGGGAAGCGGCCGTCCGCATGGAACACCGAATCGTGGCTGTCCTTCCAGCCCTGGTTCGCCAAGCCGCGCTCCGACGTGCGCTGATAATCGAGCAGTCCGTAAGGATTGCGGTCGCACTTGTCGATCACCCATTGCGCGGCGCGCTCGAGCGCGGGCCACAGCTCGTCGATCAGCGCATCGTCGCCGGTGCGTTCGACATACGCGCCGGCCAGCACGATGAACAGCGGAGTCGTGTCGACGCCGCCGTAGTACAGCGCGAACGGCACCTCGCCCGTCGCGGCCATCTCGCTGCGGCGGAACTCGTGCATGATCTTGCCGGGCTCCGCGTCGCGGAACGCGGACGTCTCGCGCGCCTGATGCTCGGCCAGGAAACGCAGCACGCCGCGTGCGAGTGACGGCTGCAGCCACAGCATCTGCAGCGACGTGATCACCGCGTCGCGGCCGAACGGCGTCGAGAACCACGGAATGCCCGCATATGGATACGGCCCCGTGTCGAGCTGCGTCGTGAGCAGCCCGAGATCCGCGAGCGAACGGTCGAGCCACGCGTCGAACAGCGGATTGCCGGTGTTCACGCGCGCCATCGACTCGCGCCGCGCGCGCATCTCGCGATGCACGCCGACAAGCGCGGCGCGCAGCGCGACGCGCCCGCACCCGGGCGCTTCGCTGTGCGCCGGGCCGAGCGTCGCGTCGACGGTCAGGTAGATCGACACGCACGCCTGCGCGGCGATCGTCAGCGTGTAGTCGGCGCGATCGACCGACAGCGCGTCGGGCGCCGGAGAAAAATGCACGGTCACGTTGCGCTCGACGCCGTCGAGGCCGTCGTAGCGCAGCCGCACCGCGCCCGCGTCGACGCGCGGCGCCACCACGGTGCCGCGCTTCGGGCGCTGCGTGCCGCGCACCTCGAACATGTCCTTGAAATCGGCCGCGAACGACAGCGACAGCGGCACCTCGGCTTCGCTCGCGCCGTAGTTCGTCAGCGTCAGCGCTTCGTACAGCACGTCGCCCGCGAGCACGCGCATCCGCTCGATATGGATCACGCCCTCGGGCGTCTCGTGGCCGCCGAGCGGCGGCAGCGGGCGGTTCGTCAGGTGAGCGGTGAACGATGCGTTGTCGGCGCTCGTCGCGCCCGACAGCAGCGACGGCGCACGGCCGCCGAACGTCAGGCGCCATTTCGACAGCACGCGCATGTCGTCGACGAACAGGCCGTCGTCGTGGCCGCCGATGTCGCCGAGCGCGTCGCCGACCACGAACGCGTCGCCGGATTTCAGCACGTACTGGTTGTTGCGCGCGAGCACCTGCGGATCGGCTTCGGGCGCGATGAATGCGGGGCCCGACGCTGGGGTCGGGGCAGCAGGCGCGACTTGCGGCGCCTGCGTCGTCGTGGCTTCGGCGTGATTCGGCATCGATGCTCCTGTGTCGGGGCGCAACGCGCGGCGCGCGTCGCGTGTTTCGCACAGGATAGGCCAGAACGGGGGACGTGCGCAGCGACGAAACGGCCGCGACGCCCTGCGACGTTTCCGTCGTCGCAGGGCGTCGCGGGCCGGCGCCGGTGCGGGCGCCGATGTGGGCGTGTTACGCGCCGGTCAGAACTTCCACAGGATGTTGCCGAGCACCGCGTTGTCGCGCACGCCGCTGCCGTACTGGCCGCTGTAAGTGAGGCCGAGCGTCAGGCGCTTCGTGATGTTCGCGTCGATGCCGGCTTCGAGCACCGCGCTGTCGCGCGCAATCGGCACGCCCGACACCTGGAACGACGTGCCGCCGTTCGCGAACGTGAACGTCGACGACGGCCGCACGTTGCCGAACGCATGGCGCCAGCCGACCGTCCCGCGCGCGGTGATCGTGCCGCTCCCGACCGAGCCGAGCTGCGACGCCGCGCGCACGCCCAGCGTCGAGAAGCCGACGTGGGTCGTCTCGCCGCCGGCGCGCAACGCTGCCGCGCCGCCGCTTTCCGTATAACCGTCGGTATGCAGGTTGACATACGCGAGGCCGGCGAACGGTTCGATCGCGACGGGCCCGACCGGCAGCGCGTAGCCGACTTCGCCGAACACCTGCGCCGAATTCGCGTTGTAGCCGGCCGAATCGTGATCGGAGAAGCCCGCGAAGCCCGGATTACGGTCGCTGTTGATCCGGTACCACGTGTACGACGCGCCGCCGCGCACGCCAAGCGGCCCGTACTGCGCGCCGCCGTACAGCGACAGGTAGTAGCTGTTCACCGACGCCGACGAGCTCTGGTCGTTGTCGAGCGAGCCGTGCGTGACGCCCGCCGCGAGGCCTGCACGCCACTTGTCGTTGAGCGCCATGTCGGCACCGGCGATGAAGCCCGTCATGCTGCGGTTGATCGTCGATGCGTTGCCGTCGCCGGCGAGCCGGCTGCGGCCGCCGAACGCCTGCCCCCAGACGACCGGCTGGTACGGTGTGCCGCCGTAGCAGCCGTCGCGCGAACCGATCCGGCGTTCCGGCGGCAGCGTCGGGTCGACCACGCCGGCCGAGTTGTCGCCGCACAGTGCCGCGCCGCCCGACGACAGCGCCGCGAGCGGGCCCGATCCGGGCGCGAGACCCTGGCGGACGCGATCGGTCACCGCGTCGCGCACATAACGGCTGTCGAGCAGCAGCATGCTCTTCAGGCTCGCCTGCAGTTCGCCGTCGAGCAGCCCGTATGCGCGGCGCGCGGTGCCCGCGTCGGTCGTCAGCACCGCGTCGTACAGCGGGTTGCCGGCGCCGAGCCCGCCGAGCGCGGCTGCGACCGAGCGCTGGTTCGGCGTCGTCGCGACGTCGGGCAGCGCGGTGCCGTTCGCGACCAGCCGCAGGTACACGTGATCCGGATCGTAGCTGAGCGTCGGCATCAGGAACGCGTAGTTCGCACTCACCTGGCTGAACGCACCCTGCACGCCCGACGACGCGGTGAGGATCGTGTAGGTCGTGCTCGGCTGGTAGCCGCTCTGGTTCGCGAGCACCTGCACGGTGCCGCCGTTCAGCGTCGCCGTGCCCGTCGCGGCGACGCTGCCGCTTTGCTGCGGCGTGGCCGCGACCTGGAACGTCGAACCCGGCTGGAACGTGACGTTGCCGGCCACGTTCAACGCCGCGCCCGGCTGCGATGCGGCCGCCGTCGCGCCGCCCTGCACCACGAGGCCGCCGATCGTGCCGGTGCCCGTCACCGTCGCGCCGTTCTGCACGCTCACGGCCGACTGGCCGAGCGAACCGTTGACGGCGAGCGTGCCCGCGCTGACGGTGGTCGGGCCGCTCAGCGTGTTCGTGCCCGTCAGCGTCAGTTGCCCGCTGCCGGCTTGCGTCAGCGCGCCCGTGCCGGACAGCACGCTTGCAACCGTCACGTTGCCGGATTGATTGAAGATCAGCGCACCGTTGTCGACGACGTTGCCGGCGATGCTGCCTGACGTGCCGCCGTTGCCGAGTTGCAGCGTGCCACCGGACGCGATCGTGGTGCCGCCCGTGTACGTGTTGCTGCCGGTCAGCACCTGCGTGCCGCTCGCCACCGTGACGCCGCCCGAGCCGCCGATCGTGCCGCCGAATGCGGTGCCGCCGCCGTTCAGCGCCAGCGCATTCGCGCCGAGACTCACGCTGGTGCCGGCGCCGCCGGACAACGCGCCGATCGCCTGCGCCCCCGTCGCGCCGCTCACGTCGAAGGTCGCGCCCGTGCCGGCGAGATTCACCGCGCCCGTCGACGCGAGGCTGCCACCCGAACCCAGCGCGAGCGTGCTGCCGCCGTTGATCGTCGTGCCGCCCGTGTACGTGTTCGCGCCCGTCAGTGTCTGCGTGCCGGTACCGGCAACCGTCACGCCACCCGCGCCGCCGATCGTCCCGCCGAACGTGCCCGCGCCGCTGCCGTTCAGTGTCAGCGCATTCGTGCCGAGATTCACGCTGGTACCGACGCCGCCGGACAGCGCACCGATCGTCTGCGCGCCCGTCGCGCCACTCACGTCGAAGGTCGCGCCCGTGCCTGCGAGATTCACCGCGCCGGACAATGCAAGGCTACCGCCCGCGCCGAGCGCCAACGTGCTGCCGCCGTTGACCGTCGTGCCGCCGGTGTACGTATTCGCACCTGTCAGCGTTTGCGTACCGGTGCCCGCGAGCGTCACGCCGCCCGACCCGCCGATTGCGCCGCCGAACGTGCCATTGCCGCTGCCGTTCAACGTCAGCGCATTCGCGCCGAGATTCACGTTCGTGCCGGCCGCGCCGGTCAGCGTACCGACCGTCTGCGCGCCCGATGCGCCACTCACGTCGAACGTCGCGCCCGCACCCGCGAGGTTCACCCCGCTGCCCGACGCGAGGCTGCCGCCCGCGCCGAGCGCGAGCGTGCTGCCGCCGTTGATCGTCGTGCCGCCGGTGTACGTATTCGCGCCGGTCAGCGTCTGCGTGCCGGTGCCCGCGACCGTCACGCTGCCCGCGCCGCCGATCGTCCCGCCGAACGTGCCCGTGCCGCTGCCGTTCAGCGTCAGCGCATTCGTGCCGAGGTTCACGTTCGTGCTGGCCGCGCCGGTCAGCGTGCCGATCGTCTGCGCGCCCGATGCGCCGCTCAGGTTGAACGTTGCACCCGCACCGGCGAGGTTCACCGCGCCGCTCGCCGCGAGGCTGCCGCCCGCACCCAGCGCGAGCGTGCTGCCGCCGCCGATCGTCGTGCCGCCCGTGTACGTGTTCGCGCCCGTCAGCGTTTGCGTGCCCGTACCGGCCAGCGTCAGGCCACCGGTGCCGCCGATCGCGCCGCCGAACGTGCTGACGCCGTTGCTGCTCAGCGTCAGCGCATTGGCGCCCAGGTTCACGTTCGTGCTGGCCGCGCCGGTCAGCGCGCCGATCGTCTGCGCGCCCGTCGCACCGCTCAGGTTGAACGTCGCGCCCACGCCCGCGAGATTCACCGTGCCCGTCGATGCAAGGCTACCGCCTGCACCCAACGCGAGCGTGCTGCCGCCGTCGATCGTCGTGCCGCCGGTGTACGTGTTCGCCCCCGTCAACGTCTGTGTGCCCGTACCGGCCAGCGTCACACCGCCGGTGCCGCCGATCGCACCGCCGAACGTACCGGCGCCGCTGCCGTTCAGCGTCAGTGCATTCGCGCCCAGGTTCACGTTCGTGCTGGCCGCGCCGGTCAGCGTGCCGATCGTCTGCGCGCCCGATGCACCGCTCAGGTTGAACGTCGCGCCCGCGCCCGCGAGATTCACCGCGCTGCCCGACGCGAGGCTGCCGCCCGAACCCAGCGCGAGTGTGCTGCCGCCGTTGATCGTCGTGCCGCCCGTGTACGTGTTCGCGCCCGTCAGCGTTTGCGTGCCGGCGCCCGCGAACGTCACGCCGCCAGTGCCGCCGATCGCACCGCCGAATGTCCCGCCGCTGCCGCTGAGCGTCAGCGCGTTGGCACCCAGGTTCACGTTCGTGCTGGCCGCACCGTTCAGTACTCCGATCGTCTGCGCGCCCGATGCGCCGCCCAGGTTAAACGTCGCGCCCGCGCCCGCGAGATTCACCGCGCCGCTCGCCGCGAGGCTGCCGCCCGCGCCCAGCGCGAGCGTGCTGCCGCCGTTGATCGTCGTGCCGCCGGAATACGTGTTCGCACCCGTCAGCGTTTGCGTGCCGGTGCCCGCGAACGTCACGCCGCCGGTGCCGCCGATCGCGCCGCCGAACGTGCCATTGCCGCTGCCGTTCAGCGTCAGTGCATTCGCGCCCAGGTTCACGTTCGTGCTGGCCGCGCCGGTCAGCGTGCCGATCGTCTGCGCGCCCGTCGCACCGCTCAGGTTGAACGTCGCGCCCGCGCCGGCGAGATTCACCGCACTCCCCGACGCGAGGCTGCCGCCTGCGCCCAGTGCGAGCGTGCTGCCAGCGTCGATCGTCGTGCCGCCGGTGTACGTGTTCGCGCCCGTCAGCGTTTGCGTGCCGGTGCTTGCGAACGTCACGCCGCCGGTGCCGCCGATCACGCCGCCGAAGGTGCCGCTGGCAGTCCCGCTCAGCGTCAGCCCGTTGCCGCCGAGGTTCACGTTCGTACCGGCCGCGCCCGACAGCGCGCCGATCGTCTGCGCCACCGATGCGCCGCTCACGTCGAACGCCGCACCCGTGCCCGCGAGATTCACCGCGCCCGTCGACGCGAGGCTGCCGCCCGCACCCAGCGCGAGCGTGCTGCCGGCGTCGATCGTCGTGCCGCCCGTGTAGGTGTTCGCACCCGTCAGCGTTTGCGTGCCCGCGCCCGCGAGCGTGACGCCACCCGTGCCGCCAATCGCCCCGCCGAACGTATGGTTGCCGCCGCCGCTCAACGTCAGCCCGTTGCCCCCCAGGTTCACGTTCGTGCCGGCCGCGCCGGTCAGTGCGCCGATCGTCTGCGCGCCCGATGCGCCGCTCAGGTTGAACGTCGCGCCCGCGCCGGCGAGATTCACCGTGCCGGTCGATGCAAGACTGCCGCCTGCACCCAGCGCGAGCGTGCTGCCGCCGTCGATCGTCGTACCGCCGGTGTACGTATTCGCACCCGTCAGCGTTTGCGTGCCGGTTCCCGACAGCGTCAGGCCGCCGGTGCCGCCGATCGCGCCGCCGAACGTACTGTTGCCGCTGCCGTTCAGTGTCAGCGCATTCGCGCCGAGATCGACGTTCGTACCGGCGATGCCCGACAGTGCGCCGATCGTCTGTGCGCCTGTGGCACCGCTCACGTCGAACGTCGCGCCCGCGCCGGCCAGGTTCACCGCGCCCGTCGCCGCGAGACTGCCGCCCGCGCCCAGCGCCAGCGTGCCGGCGTTGATCGTCGTGCCGCCCGTGTAGGTGTTCGCGCCCGTCAGCGTGGTGGTCGCCGCGCCATTCTTCACGAGACTGCCCGCACCGGCGATCGCGCCGCCCAACCCGAGCGCGTTGCTGCCGCCCAGCGTGAGCGCCGCACCCGTGCCGAGATTGACCGCGTTGCCGATCGTCAGGCTCGCGTTCGTATCCAGCGTCGCGGCGCCGCCGACGTTCAGCGCGCCGCTGCCGAGTGCCGAGCCGTTGCCGAGCACGAGGCCGCCGCTGTTCAGGTTCGTGCCGCCGGTATAGGTATTCGCGCCGTTCAGCGTCTGCGTGCCGGTGCCGGACAGCGTCAGGCTGCCGGCGCCGCCGATCAGGCCGCTGAACGTGCCGCTGGCCGTGCCGCCCAGCGTCAGTGCATTGCCGCCAAGGTTGAGGTTCGTTCCCGCGACACCCGACAGCGCGCCGAGCGACTGCGCGCCCGTTGCGCCGCTCAGGTCGAGCGCCGCGCCCGCGCCCGTCAGGTTCACCGCGCCGGTCGTCGCGAAGCTGCCGCCCGTGCCGAGCGCCAGCGTGCCGCTGTTGATCGTCGTGGTGCCCGAGTACGTGTTTGCACCGGTCAGTGTCGTCGTCGCCGCGCCGTTCTTCACGAGGCTACCCGCGCCGGATATCCCGCCGCTCAGCGCGAGGGCGTTGCTGCCGCCGAGCGTCAGCGTCGAGCCGGTGCCGGCGAGATTGACCGCGTTGGCGACGGTCACGCTCGTGTTCGTATCGAGCGTCGCCGCACCGCCGACGGTCAGCGCGCCCGTGCCGAGCGCTGCGTTGTTGCCGAGCACGACGCTGCCGCTGTTCAGGTTCGTGCCGCCCGAGTAGGTGCTCGCGCCGTTCAGCGTCTGCGTGCCGGTGCCGGCCAGCGTCAGGCCGCCGGTGCCGGAGATCGCGCCGCTGAAGGTGCCGCTGGCCGTACCGCCGAGCGTCAGCGCATTGCCGCCGAGGCTCACGTTCGTACCCGCCACGCCCGACAGTGCGCCGATCGACTGCGCGCCGCCCGCGCCGATGTCGAGCGCCGCGCCGGCGTTGGCGAGATTCACCGTGCCCGTTGCCGCGAGACTGCCGCCCGTGCCGAGCGCCAGCGTACCCGCGTTGATCGTCGTGCCGCCGGTGTAGGTGTTCGCACCGGTCAGCGTCGTGGTCGCCGCGCCGTTCTTCACGACGCTGCCCGCGCCGGAAATCGCGCCGCTCAACCCGAGCGCGTTGCTGCCGCCCAGCGTCAGCGCGGCGCCCGTGCCCAGATCGATTGCGTTGCCGACCGACAGGTTCGTGGTCGTATCGAGCGTCGCCGCGCCGCCGACGGTCAGCGCGCCGGTGCCGAGCGCCGAGCCGTTGCCGAGCACGAGCCCGCCGGCATTCAGCGTCGTGCCGCCGCTATAGGTGTTCGCGCCGGACAGCGTCACCGCCGCCGCGCCGTTCTTCACGAGGCCGCCGCCGCCGGCGATCACGCCGCCCAGGCCGAGACCGGTGCTGCCGGCGAGCGTCAGCGTGGTGCCCGTCGCGATGTTGACGCCGTTCGCGAGCGACACGTTGGCGGTCGCATCGAGCGTCGACGAACCGTTCACGTTCACCGCGCCGGTGCCGAGCGCCGTATTGCTGCCGACGGCGAGGTTGCCGCCGTTCAGGTTCGTGCCGCCCGTATACGTGTTCGTGCCCGTCAGCGTTTCCGTGCCGGTGCCTGACAGCGTCACGCTGCCCGACCCGCCGATCGTGCCGGCATAGGTTGCATTGACGCTGCCGTTGAGCGTCAGCGAATTGCCGCCGAGGCTCACGTTCGTGCCGGCCGCGCCCGCCAGCGAGCCGATCGTCTGCGCGCCCGACGCGTTGCTCACGTCGAACGTCGCGCCTGCGCCGGTCAGGTTGACCGTGCCCGTCGACGCCAGGCTGCCGCCCGCGCCCAGCGCCAGCGTCCCGCTGTTGATCGTCGTGTCGCCGGTGTACGTGTTCGCGCCGGTCAGCGTGGTCGTCGCCGCGCCGTTCTTCACGAGGCCGCCGGCTCCGCCGATCGTGCCGGCCAGCCCGAGATTGTTGCTGCCGCCGAGCGTCAGCGTCGTGCCGGTGGCGAGATTGACCGTGTTGCCCAGCGTCACGTTTGCGCTCGTGTCGAGCGACGCGTTCGTGTTGACGTTCAGCGCGCCCGCGCCGAGCGAAGCATTGTTGCCGACGACCAGGCCGCCGCCGTTCAGGTTCGTGCCGCCCGTGTACGTGTTCGCACCGGACAGCGTCAGCGTACCGCCGTTATTCTTCGTCAGCGCGCCGACGCCCGACACCGTGCCCGACAGTGCGAGCCCGGTCGCGCCCTGCACCGTCAGCCCGCCGCCGTTGAGCGTCACGTTGCTGGAGACGTTGAGCCCTGCCGTGCCCGCCTGCAGCGCGCCGCCATTGCCCGTGATGTTGCCGGTGCCGAGCGATGCATTGTTGTTGATGATCGCGACGCCGCCGTTCAGCGTCGCATCCTGCGCGGTGGACGCGCCGTTGATCGTCCAGTTGCCGCTATTGACGTCGAGGTGGTTGAAGTTGATGTAGTTGTTGGCCGCGATCGTGCCGTTCGCGTTGGTGCCCTGCTGCAGATTGAGCGTGTTGTCGCCGCCCGCACCGCCGTCGACGATGCCCGTCTGCGCGACGTTGAGCGTGTTCGGGCCGACCGTGATGTTGAACGCGCCGCCGGTGCCGCCCGCCGTGTTGACCGACGAGCCCGTCACGGCATTGAACGTGTTGTTGCTGTTCGCGCCCATCGACACGCCGCCGTTGATCGTGCCCGAGTTGGTGAACGTGTTGCCCTGCCCGGGCGTGCCGTTCGTGCCGAACGACACGCGGCCGTTGATCGTCCCGCTGTTGCTCATATTGACCTTGCCGCCGCCGTATGCAGCGACCACGGGCGCGTCCGCGCCGACGAGGGTCGCACCGACCAGCGGGTTGGACCCGATCGTGCCGGTGTTCGTGATGTTCGACGTGCCGCCGGTGCCGTTCTGGACCGACAGCGCCATGCCCGTCACGCCGCTGATCGCCACGCCGGTCGAGCCGTTCATCGTGCCGTTGTTGACGACGGTGGTGCTCGCGCTCGCCGACGCATTGCCGACGACCGCGCCGCTCGACAGCACACCGAGCCCCGAGCCGAGCGCGGAAGGATCGATCGTGCCGTTGTTGGTCAGCGTGGTGTTGTTGCCCGTCAGCGACATCGCCGTGCCGCCGACGCCGAGCAGCACGCCGACGCTCGCGCCGGGGTTGACCGTCGCGTTCACGCCGTTGGCGCTGTTCGAGTAACTGGGAGCCAGCGGGTTCGCAACGCCGGAACAGGTCACCGTGGTGCCTGCCGTGCTGCAGGTCGCATGGGCGGGAACAATGCCGGCGCCGGACAGCGCCAGGAAAACACCCGTCGGCAACAGCAGTCTCGGAAACGGTTCGCCGGCTTTTTTCGAACGTACAAGGTTCATGCTTTCCCTCGTTATTGGTTTTGGTATTGCGGCTGCACCTGACGACGCGCAGCAGAAAATCGCGGATAAAAGCGTGCCCACCGGCGGTCGCGATGCGACGTCGGCATATTCATGGATAAGTTTTTAATCAGACCCGGGTTGCGGACGCGAAACTAGTCGAATGACATGACGGTGGCCCCTGTTTTTCTGCAGCGACTTTCTGGTTGATTTGATTACTGCCTCGCTTTTTGTCAGACAAGGCTATATCAAACTCGCGCCATTTTCCAGTCGATGTTTACCTATCGGATCAAGGGCCAACGAGCATGTATTTTTTACCCGCCGCTGCGTGCCTGGCGGCCGTGTCCCGCATGTTTTTCGCCGGTTTATTTTGATCTTTCGCAAAAACATCGGAATCGCCGTATCCGTGGAAACGCTGATATACGGCCTCGATTCAAGACACACGATCTTTGCAGCGCAATATTTTCATGCCGGCGAATCGCCGATGCCGGTAGTCAGCATCCGCTTAATAATCAAATGCAAACCGGATTTTCACGCGCTCGGCAAAATCACTTCGATTTTCACCTCGTATCAAACCTGAAATGCGACTTGTTATCGCTTGGCCGGCGCCAATGACATCCGCTTGGCCAGCGAGAAAAGAAAGAACGCCGCACCCGGCGTGAAACGGCAGGAAACCTGAAGGAAGGAGAAAATCGGGCGCCGGTGGCATTTGCCCCGTGCGCCCTCTTATGAAAACAGGCTCAGCAGGTAAAGCATCGGCCGGAACGAGACCGGCCGCGCATCGGGATTCGCCCACAGACGCACCGCATACACCACGTAGGCCGGCACTTCGCGCCAGCTCGAATAGACATCGCGCAACTGGAAGTGGTGCGGATACGCGGCGTAGATGTTCTCCCGCGCGATGCCGACGCGCTCGAACGCGAGGCGCGCCCGCGCAAGGTGGTAGTACTGACTGACGATCAGCACGCGCGACAGGCGGTGCGCCTGCAGGTACTCAAGCGTGTGCTGCGCGGTCGCGAGCGTGTTGTCGCCCTGGTCGTCGACGGCGATCCGGTCGGCCGGTACGCCGCGCGCGACGAGATAGTCGCGCATGGCCGTCGCTTCGTTCAGCCCGGGGCCGTCGATTGCGCCGCTGACCAGAAACGCCGGGCACTGCCCCGTGCGGTAGCAGCGCACGCCGACGTCGAGCCGGGCCGCGAGCACGGGCTTCGGCGCGCCCGTATCGTCGAGCGCGTCGCCGAAGATCACGGCGACGTCTGCCGGCTCGCTCGGGATCCGCATCCCGGACACGACGAGCGCGACGGCCGCGGCGGCCCAGATGCACGCGACGACGGCCAGCAGGCGGCCCGCCCGGGCCGCAAAGCCCCGTTTGGTGTAGGTTTTCAAGGATCTCGGTCTCTCAGGTCGTCGGGCGTATCGGCTGGCCCGGCCCCGCATGGGCGCGTAACGCTAGCATGGCGCACGCACGCGCGTCCACGCGGCCGACCGATGCCGGGCCGTTACCGACCTGTTGGAACGATGACCGACGCGCGTTGCAACGGAAGGCTGGCCGGCGATATGGAGATCGAAAGAATATGAATGGCAGCGCTGCGCAGTGATGCGCGGCCCGGCCCGAACCGCGTCAATCGGCCGGGCACATCGCGAGCCGCCCCATCGCCTCGCCGGCGCCGCGCACCGCGCAGGTGGCCGGCTCGTCGGCGATCCGCGCAACCACCCCCGTCTCGTCGTACAGCAGGCGTTCGAGATCCGCGAGCAGCGCGCCGCCGCCCGTCAGCACCACGCCGCGATTCGCGATGTCGGTCACGAGTTCGGCCGGCGCGTTTTCCAGCACCGACTTCACCGCGCCGATCACCTGCTTGAGCGGCGCGGCCAGCGCGTCCGCGACGTCGTGGTTGGACAGCTCGATCGAACGCGGCAGGCCGTCGCCGATGCTGCGCCCGACCGCGCGCGTCGACGTGCGCGGCACCGCGCTGGTGGCCGAGCCGATCGTCTTCTTCACGTGCTCGGCCGTCTGCTCGCCGAGCAGCACGCCGTACAGGTTGCGGACGTGGTTCACGATCGCCGCGTCGAACTGGTTGCCGCCGACGCGGATCGCCTCGCGGTAGACGATGCCGCCGAGCGCGATCACCGCGACTTCGGTCGTCCCGCCGCCGATGTCGATGACCATCGAGCCGACCGGCTCGGTCACCGGCAGGCCGGCGCCGAGCCCCGCAGCCAGCGATTCCTCGATCAGCTCGACCTCCGACACGCCGGCCGCGAACGCGGCCTCGCGGATCGCGCGGCGCTCGACGGCCGTCGCATCGGACGGCACGCACAGCGTGACCTCGACGCGGCGGCCGAAGCGCGAACGCGTGCGCGACATGTCGATGAAGCTGCGGATCATCTGTTCGGCCGCGTGCGCGTCGGCGATCACGCCGTGCCGCATCGGCCGCACGGCTTCGAGATGCCCCGGTTCGCGGCCGAGCAGCGCCTTCGCGAGCTCGCCGACCGCCTCGAGCGTCGGCCGCGCATCGGTCGCGCCGGCCTTGCGAAAGCAGACGACCGACGGCTGGTTCAGCACCACGCCGCGCTCGTGCGTATAGATCTGCGTACTCGCCGTTCCCGGGTCGATCGCAACGGGTTGCGCAAACAACTTTCCGAACAGCGGTGTCGACATATCAAACCTTTGTGAGCGAAAGGGCCGGGACGACCCCGCCGCATCCCCGCGGCGCGCCTGCCGCCCCATCATGAAGTTAGCGGCAAATCGTTCCGATACTTTAGGCAATTCTAATGATTATTTCGCGACGAAATTGTCAAAAATACCGTTCCGGACGCGTCCGGCTACGCAACGGCCTCTCGCGTTGCGCCTGTAAAACACGGTAATCTCTCGGTCTTGCCTGCTCCCGGCAGGCCGCAGACGCCCGATCACCCAGATATTTCCACCATGACAGCGACCGTTTCCTTCCGCTGGGCGCGGGTGCGCCCGCTCTGCGCGACGCTCGTCGCCTTCTGGTGCTGCACGGTCGCCGCGCAACCGCTGCCGGCCACCGAACCCGCGCCCGCCCCCGCTGCAACCGGCCCGTCCGTGGCCGCGGCCACCGCCGCTACCACTGCCGCAACGCCCGCCGCCACGCACGACTGCACGGCCGACGGCGGCCCGGCCGGCCGCCCGTCGATCGGCCTCGTGCTGTCCGGCGGCGGCGCGCGCGGCTACGCGCACCTCGGCGTGCTGAAGGTGCTCGAGGAAAACCGTATCCCGGTCGACTGCATCGCGGCTACCAGCATGGGCGCCGTGGTCGGCGGCCTGTACGCGAGCGGGATGGCTGCCGACGACATGCAGAAGCGGCTGTCGGAGGTCAACCTCGCGGATATCGCGTTCGACGTGACGGACCGCGCGGACCTGCCGCAATCCAGCCGGGAAGACGAACGCCTGTACATCAACGGGCTGACGCTCGGCTTCGGCAAGAAAGGCGTAAAAGCGCCGGTCGGCCTCGTGCAGGGCAACCGGCTGCAGGCGCTGCTCGCCAACTGGACGGCCTCGGTGCCGACCAACCAGCCGTTCGACCGCCTGCCGATTCCTTACCGCGCGGTCGCGACCGACCTGCAGACGGGCCAGATGGTCGTGCTCGACCACGGCTCGCTGCCGCTCGCGATCCGCGCGAGCATGGCGATGCCCGGCCTGTTCGCGCCGGCCGAGATCAACGGGCGCGCGCTGGTGGACGGCGGCCTCGTCAGCAACCTGCCCGTCGACACCGCACGGCAGATGGGCGCGAGCGTCGTGATCGCCGTCGACATCGGCTCGCAACTGCGCCCGCTCGACGCGCTCGCGTCGCCCGCCGACGTGATGCAGCAGATGGTCGGCATCCTGATTCGCCAGAACGTGTCGGCCCAGCGCCAGCAGATCACCGCGAACGACGTGCTGCTCACGCCCGCGCTCGGCTCGCTCGGCTTCACCGATTTCCAGAACGCGCGCCAGGCCATCTCCGCCGGCGAAGCGGCGGCGACCGCCGCGCTGCCTCGCCTGAAGCGCTACGCGCTCACCCCCGAGGAATACGCCGCCTACCGCTCGGCGCACGCGCAGCCGCTGCCGCCGCCGGTCCGGATCACGCGCATCGAGATCAAGACGAGCGGCGGCGTGCCGAAGCGCGTCGTCAGCGACGCGCTGCACGTGAAGCCCGGCGACCTCTACGATCCGCAGACCGTCAGCCAGGACCTGCTCGGGCTGACGACGGGCGGCAACTTCGAGAGCGTCACCCAGCAGGTCGTGAGCCACGGCAACGAGAACGTGCTCGAGATCAACGCGCGCGAGAAATACTGGGGACCGAATTTCCTGCTGTTCGGCCTGGGCATGTCGAGCAGCTCGACCGACGAGGGCGGCTTCCGCCTGCATGTCGGCTACCGGCGGCCCTGGCTCACCGAATCGGGCCTCGAGTTCCGCGCGGATACGACGATCGGCAGCGACCTGCAGTCGGCGCGCGTCGAATTGCGCCAGCCGCTGCCGATGGCGTACGGCGTCTACATCTCGCCCTACGCCGAATACCAGCGCCGCTACGCGAACCTGTACGACCAGAGCGGCAACGTGAAGATGGCGCAGTACCTGATGCAGACGGCGCGCGCGGGTGTCGATCTCGGCCTGCCGATCGCCCGCCTCGGCGATTTCCGGATCGGCCTCGGTTACGTGACCGGGCACGGCTCGCCGACCTACAACATCCCGCTCGACGACAGCGGCCAGACGCTGCTGTGGCCCAGCTTCTCGTCGCGGGCACTGACCGCGCGCGCGCGGTTCGTCATCGACCAGCTCGACGATCCGATGTTCCCCCGCAAGGGCTACTACACCGAGTTTCGCGTCGAACGCTCGCTGGTGTCGCGCAACGGCGAGTCGGCGCAGGATTTCGCCGACGGGATCAGCGACGCGCCATACACCGAGATCTACGGCAAGGCGATGATCGCGCAGCAGTTCGGTCGGCACAGCATCAGCGCGACGATCGAAGGCGGCAAGAGCATAGGCGGCACCAATGTGATCAACGCCTTCAACTTCACGCTCGGCGGCTTCCAGCATTTGTCGGCCTATGCGGCCGACCAGTTGAACGGCAACGAACTCGCGTACGCGCAGGTGACCTACATGAACCAGTTGATGACGTTCAACGCATCGCCGATCAAGGCGCTGTCGATCGGTGCCAGCGCGGAAGTCGGCAATGTCTGGTTGAGCGGGGTGAGGGTCGGCGGCGGCGCGTTCAAGCAGAGCTACACGTTCTTCACGAGCCTGTCGACCGCGTTCGGCCCGGTCTACATGGGTATCGCGCTCGCGCCCGGCGGCCGCCGCAACATCTACCTGCAGCTCGGCCGCACGTACTGACGACGCGCGGGCGCCGCGCCAGACGCCCCGGCGCGCGCCCCGCCGTCAGTGCGCGGGGCCGGCCGCGGCGCGTGCCGTGCCGATCGGCCAGCTGATCTCGAAGCGCGCGCCGCCGAGCTCGACCGGATCGACGACCGCGATCCGGCCGTTGTGCGCGTGGAGCACCTGCCGCGTGATCGACAGCCCGAGCCCGTAGCCGCCGGTGCGGCGGTCGAGGCGCACGAACGCGTCGAAGATCCGCTCGCGCTCGCGCTCCGGCACGCCGGGGCCGTCGTCCTCGACGAAGATCCCGATGTTGCCGTGCTCCATCGCGATGCCGACGACGATCCGCGATTGCGCATACTTGCTCGCGTTGCGCAGCAGGTTGCGCATCGCGTACGACATCAGCCGCCGGTCCATCTTCACGCGCAGGTCCGACTCGAGCGCGACGCGCGACTCGATCGTGCACTCCGGATACAGCAGCTGCGCGTCGTTCACCTGGTGCTCGAACCACGCGACCGGCGCGGTCATCTCCAGGTTCGACTGCAGCGAACTGTATTCGAGCCGCGCGAACGTGAGGCTCATGTCGATCAATTCCTCGAGCTCGGTCACGTCCTGCGCGATGCTCTCGAGCGCCCCCTGGTATTCGGCGGCGGAAGCGGGCTCGCGCAGCATCTCCAGCGCGAAGCGCACGCGCGCGAGCGGCGTGCGCAGCTCGTGCGAGATGCCGTTCGTGAGATCGCGCTGCGCGGCGATCAGCCGCTCCATGCGCATCGCGAGCGCGTTCAGCGTGCGCGCGAGCGGGCCGATGATCACGCTGTGCGATTCGCGTGCGCGCGTGTTGAAGCGCCCGCCGGTGAAGTCGATCGCGCGCTCGCGCACCATCACGAGATCCGACCAGACCGGCCGCATCCACCGGTATGCCGCGAGCGCGGGCGCGGCGAACACGAACGCGAGCACGATCCAGATGTCGCCCGGCAGCGAGTCGAACGCATGCCACACGACCTGCGGCGACAATTCGACGCACAGCGCGAGCGCCGGCACGATCGCGGTCAGCAAGACGAGGCCGAGCAGATGCAGGTAGGTGCGCACGTACAGGCGCGACCAGCTCGGAATGCGGTCGGCCCGCGTATCGGTCCACGCGCGGCGGAAATGCAGCCAGCGCCATCTGACATAGCGCAGTGTCGACAACGGCGGTGCATCGGGGTGCGAAAGGGTTCGTCGGATCATCGCGGCTCCCGGCTGGCGGGCGGAATGCCCGCGCGGAACGTGACGGCGTCGCCTGGCGGCGGCGTCAGTCCCACGCGTGTTTGCTGAATTGGTAACCCTTGCTGCGGATCGTCTTGATCCGCTGCGGGTTGCTCGCGTCGTCGCGCAGCTTGCGGCGCAGCTTCGAAATGCGCCCGTCGATCGTGCGGTCGAGGCCGTCGAATTCGACGCCGCGCAACTGCAGCATCAGGTCGTCGCGGCTGACGACTTCGCCCGCATGGCACACGAGCGCCCACAGCAGGTCGAATTCGGCCGACGTCAGATCGGGCGTGCTGCCGTCCGGCAGCACGACGGTACGGTCGGTGCGGTCGATCGAGAACTTGCCGAATGCATAGCGTTCGGGCTGCGACGCAGGGCTCTCGGTCGCGCGCGCGGGCGCGCGGCGAAGCTGCGCCTTGATCCGCGCCAGCAGGATGCGCGGCTCGACCGGCTTGTGCACGTAGTCGTCCGCACCGAATTCGAGGCCGAGCAGCTCGTCGAACGGCTCGTCGCGCGCCGTCACCATGATGATCACGCCGTCGTACTGCTTGCGCGCCTCGCGGCAGATTTCGAAGCCGTCCTTGCCCGGCAGGTTCACATCGAGAATGACGAGATCGGGGCGAATGGACAGGATCGCCGGCACCGCGGCGTCACCATGCAGCACAGTGTCGACTTCATAGTCGTTCTTGCGCAGGTAGCCGGCGATCAGCGTGGACAGGCGGGTGTCGTCTTCGACGAGCAGGATGCGAAAAGACATGGGCAACGGTCGAGTCATCGGGGAAGCCGCGGCGGCGCCGGCCGGTGCCGGACGCCGGCCATCGGCCGAAACGTACCGCATGATACTGCGCCCGCCGATTGCCCGTTTGCCTGTCTCAAAAATAAGGGTTCGATGCCGGCCGCGCTTGACGAATTGGCGCCGGGACGGTTCCATACGGGCTCGCCGGAATCCGGGCCACGCCTCTACCCTGCCTGACGTGATGAATTACCAGACGATCCTCGAACGCATCCACACCGAACTCGCCCCCTGGATTGGCCAGGGACGGGTCGCCGACTACATTCCCGAACTCGCGAACGTGCCCGCCGACAAGTTCGGGATGGCCGTCGTGACGCTTGACGGAAACGTTTACACGGTCGGCGACGCGTACGAGCGTTTCTCGATCCAGAGCATCTCGAAGCTGTTCGCGTGCACGCTCGCGTTCCAGTTGCTGGGCGATGCGCTGTGGGAGCGGGTCGGCCGCGAGCCGTCCGGCACCGCGTTCAATTCGCTGGTGCAGCTCGAAAGCGAGCGCGGCAAGCCGCGCAATCCGTTCATCAATGCCGGCGCGCTGGTCGTCACCGACGTGCTGTGCCGCCGCTTCGTGAGGGCCGAGACGGCGCTCGTCGAATTCGTGCGGCGGCTGATCGGCGCGACCGATATCGACTACGATTCGCGCGTTGCGCTGTCGGAGCTGCAGCACGCGGAGCGCAACCGCGCGATGGCGCATTTCATGGCGAGCTTCGGCAACATGCAGATGCCGCCCGACACGGTGATCGATGCGTATTGCCGCCAGTGCGCGATCACGATGAACTGCGTCGAACTCGCGCGCGCCGCACTGTTCCTCGCGAACGGCGGCGTCGCGCCGGTGACCGGCGAGCGGATCGTCGATTCGAGTTCCGCGAAGCGGCTGTCGGCGCTGATGCTGACCTGCGGCACCTACGATGCGGCCGGCGATTTCGTGTATCGCGTCGGGCTGCCCGCGAAAAGCGGCGTCGGCGGCGGGATCGTCGCGGTGCTGCCCGGCGAGATGGCCGTGTGCGTGTGGGCGCCGGGGCTCGATGCTAATGGGAATTCGTTGGCGGGGACCAGGGCTCTTGAATGGTTGACGACCTATTCGGGGCGCTCGATCTTTTGAAGCGTCGAAGTCAAGCGTGCCTCATGTGGCGCGACGGCGGCAGATTCCTGTCGGCGCGCGCCAGAGCGCTCAATGGGAAATTCGGCCATCGGCAGCAATCGACCCGACGCGGTCATTGCAAATCATCCGCGGTTGACGTCCGGTTTCGAGAAACAGCGGCCACTCTCTTATTCTTCGCAGCGAGCGCTCGGCGTGCGCTGAGCGAAGGTAAGAAGACCGCACAAGACGATTCCAGTGGCGTTCGCGAGACGTAATCTTGAAGGCGACAGCATATGCAGCGCGATCGGTAGAAAAAGGCCCAATTAACGACAGCCGGATGAATGACCCCTGACTCGTCTTCACCAACGGGCTCCTCCCTGTCGTACACTGTGTTCTAGGCGCTACCGCCGGGGAAAAGGAGAAATCTTAAAATGGCGAAGTTTGATTATTACGTGTCCGCTGTTGAGTACAACAGCGACAACAGCCATATCTCGAAATTAAGAGTGCATGAAGTTGGCTCGGACGGCAAATTTAAGGCATCCGTGGAAATGACCCGTCCGCAAGTCATTGAGCTGATCAACAAAAAAAAGACATTCAGTACGATGACGAGGGGAACAGATGGAAATTGGAAAGCCGGGGCGAAGCTTGAGATCATCCCGGTCACCACAGACTACCTGAAGACAGAAAGGGATAGTTCCACTAGAGACAACCTTGAGAACTTGCCGTTGATTAAGTGAGCGTGAATGAACGTCGGCGATGAGCACGGAAGCGAGAGGTGCTCATTGCCACTTTCGGCAGTCATAGAGGAAAGGACGCGTCCGGTGAGTTATTCCGCACAATAAATAGTTTGTGGCTACGGAACCAGCAGATTCTAGCTGGCAATCTTAAGTCACCGCCGACAAGGGCTCGACAAAGTCACTTTGAACGGCCCTGTTCGACCCGCTTCTGCCATTTAGCGCCTTGCACCATATGCGTCGCTTTTCGGATTACAGCCGCCATAGACGGCAAGAAGCCGCTGGCGAATTTTCGGCCTCAGCAACCGGCCTGCGAACAGATTTCCGTCGAATCAAACGCATGGGCGCGTTATGCTTTCCGATTCACGTCCCAGAAGGCGTGGTTCATATTACGTTCAATGTCTCGGATTTGCGCTGTCGCCTCCTTAGCCTCCTCCTTGGAGATTTTTCCAGCCTTGGCGAGAATCTGGATTTTCGCCAACTGGTTGGTCCTGTCGTTGAAGCGTTGCCGATTCAGTTTTAGGCCGTCGATGAACAATTTGGCGCTCACTCGAACCAGTTCCTCGTACTTCTGGCAAAACTCGATTGCAGGGCGAACGGTGTCAGTGACATCCATCCATTCATTGTGTTCGTCTGCGAGCTGGTCGAAATGCGCTGGGCCGATGATGCTCTTGTCGGGGATGCCGCTGTTGGTCACGCCGATGTCCCGGTAGACCTTCCTCGCCAACTCAGAGCAGTAGGCGAAATTCTTCGCCGGCTTCTTGGACGGAAGAATCAAATAGGGCTGCGCCAGGTAAAAGGCGCACGCTCTCATGATGCTTTCCATATCGTTCGGGCCAATCGACTTGTGCCGGATTACGCGCCATCCCGGTTCGGCATCAGCGAGGACCTCGGAGACGATCCGGTTAGACGCACCCGCCTTGGGGATCGCGTCAATGCAGACGAAGTCTGCGTGCACAAGAGCGACATGACTCGACTTCGCGTTCACGTACAGGACCTTCTGAGCGTTAGCCAAGAACCGGTTGCTAGTCATCAAAATGACGTCGCCCGGCCGTAGCAATCCGTCTACCTGAGCAAGCTCGCGCATGAACTCGTTATCTTCGTTCCGAATCATGGCTCGATGGATGTGCAGCTGATGCTCGGGGACCCCGCTCAGCTTGGCCATCATGTCCAGCGCCACGTCGGGAAGGTTGCGCAAGTCCTGCACGAACTTCTCCCCCTTGTCCTCGGAGGCCATAAGTCGGAACACGTTCGCCGCGGCGGCGTTGCGAGCCGCCTCCTGCGCAGTCAGTGGTTTGTTCATTCGTATCAAGCGATAGTCAAGATGGACGTCCGTTTTCGGACGCTTTGGATTTGGCCGTGGGAAGCTTACCGAATAATCGCTCCGGCCGGTGACGTGACGCCGGCTACCGTCAATCGTACGTCTGCTCGCGGAGCAGGGCTGCCGTCTGAATGTCCTAGCGACGCACCGGACGATGGTCTCTTCATGGCCGAACTCGGTCGTCGAAGGCAGCACGGCACTCGCCCATCCGTCGATACCGATGGAATCACATGCGAGTTTATATATTCGTAGCGCAGGGACGTTGGCTTTGGAATGGTTGACGACTTATTCGGGGCGGTCGATTTTTTGAATCCGCGAAGTTAAGCGTGCCTCATCTGGCACAACGGCGGCCGATTCATATCGGCGCGCACCGGCGCGCTCAATGGGGAACTCGGCGATCGGCATCAGTCGGCCCGAAGCTGCCTTTCGGCGAAACGGAAAGCGGCCATTCAACGCTCAGGTCAAGGGGCGTTCTTGCGACGCACGCACATCGTCTTCAACGGATTGTCGGGCGACTGCCGGAATCGGAGCGCTAGGAACGAGCCCGTAGCGGGCCATGACTGCCAACAACTTCTGGCGGTCTGGCGGCCCGCCGGCATTCACAACGCCTTGTACATCCAGAAAGTATTGCGCACCCAGGTCAGGAGTAAGGACGATTAGTGCCCTGGCAGTGGCTTGATGAGGGTTGCTGAACGCATGGACGGAGCCCTTGGGTGTATGCATCCACTGCCCCGGCGCCAGATCCCTGACAACACCGTCGACGGAATAGCGAATGAGCCCCGCCAACGCGTATATGCATTCTTCACTGTGGGTGTGGCTATGTGGTGGCGGAACGTTTGCCCCCGGAGCGATCGTCAACTCGAAGACGCCCATGCCCTTCGCGGCGGATCCGTCTATGAGATAGCGCACTGTCAGGCCACCAATTGTGATCGGCTCAAGAGTGGATGCGTCTGTGGTCATCGCGAATACTCCGAACAGGAAAGGTGTTATCAGCGGAGGCGCCGGGGCAACAAATCCGAGATACCTGGCTACCAAGCCTGGCGCAGACGGCTGGCTCGATAGTGCAAGCATACTGTCTGCAGCCGAATGCGCAAGAATGCGCGGCCGCCCACGGAAAAAGATGATTAACTGCGCAACGCCGTTCCTGGCCGAACTTGGTCATCGACAGAGGCGTAGCACTTGCGCGCGGTCTGTGCCGGACGGATTACATGTCAGTTTATATTGCCGGAGTGCCAGCACGTTGGCGTTGGAGTGGTTGACGACTTATACGGGGAGGTCGATTTTTTGAGGGGGTGAAGTTAGGCGTGCCTCATCTGGCGCAACGGCGGCAGGTGAGTTTCGGCACACTCAATGGAGAATTCGTCGTTCGGCAGCGATCGACCCGAAGCTGCCGACTGCCGCGCAAGTTCCCGACGTCCGCTGCACATTTCGGGGCAGCCAGTCAGGCTAAAGCTCACGGTGACTTCTGCCAATCCGCCTCGGAAAGTGACAAGCAGAAGTCATCCACGTCCAGGGACCGTTGAAGGGCAAGGAAGTCGTCGAGCTGGCGATGCCCGAATGGGGGAGGTATCCGGAATTTCGTGTGTGAGGCGGGTTAAAACTCAGATTCCGATACTAAAGCGCTCTGGGTAAAGCAGCGCGAACTGGGTCATCGCGCTCTTCCAATCGTGCCGGGAGCCGGTCCACTTGGCAACGACGTTGCGCAGCGCCAGCCAGATCAGCTTCAGCGCGGCCTCGTCCGACGGGAAGTGGCCGCGCGCCTTGATGATCTTGCGAAGCTGCATGTGCAGCGACTCAATGGCGTTCGTGGTGTAAATGATCTTCCGGATGTCCGGCGCGAACGCGTAGAAGGGAATCACCTGCTCCCAGGCTCGCCGCCAGAGCGCGGCAATTGGCGGGTATTTCGTGCCCCACGGTCCAGCGTCGAACGCGTCCAGCGCCACGGCGGCCGCCTCGGCCGTCGGTGCCCGGTAGATCTCCTTGAGCGCGGCGGCAGCCGACTTGCGATCTTTCCAGCTCGCGAAGTCCAGCGAGTTGCGGATCAGATGCACGATGCAGGTCTGAACCGTCGTTTCCGGGAACACGGTGTTAATCGCTTCCGGGAAGCCCTTCAGGCCGTCGACCACGGCGATCAGGATGTCCTGCACGCCACGCAGTTTCAGGTCGTTGACGACCCGCAGCCAGAACTTGGCGCCCTCGGTCTGCTCGATCCAGAGGCCGAGCACATCACGTGTGCCGTCGCGGCGCACGCCGAGCGCCAAGTAGATCGCCTTGTTGCGGACCACGCCTTCGTCGCGAATCTTGACGCGCAAGGCGTCAAAGAACACGACCGGATACATCGGCTCGAGCGGCCGCTGCTGCCATTCACGCACTTCGTCGATCACCGCGTCGGTCACTGTACTGATGAAGTCCGGCGATACCTCGATGCCGTACATCTCCAGCAGGAACCCCTGAATCTCCCGCACGCTCATGCCGCGCGCGTACATCGCGATGATCTTGTCGTCGAAGCCGGTAAAACGTCGCTCGCCCTTGGCAATGAGCACCGGATCGAACGTTCCTTCGCGGTCACGCGGAATCTCGACGTCGAGCAGGTCGTCGTCGGTCGTGATGCGCTTGCGACTGGTGCCGTTGCGGTGGTTCGTGCTGTCCGACGGCTTGGCCTCGCCCTTCTCGTAGCCGAGATGGTGGGTCAGTTCGCCGCCCAGCGCCCGCTCGAAGATCGCCTTCTTGAGCGCGGCAAGCTGCTCGTTGATCGTCGCCCGGTCCAGCGTTCCGGGCACCAGTTGCTTGATCAGTTCCGGGTCCAGGTTCAAGCCCTTGCCCGGTTCGATCGTCACTTCTTCCTTGCGTTTGCGTGGCATAAAAGTGGCTCCTTGGTCGCCAGTTTATGCCTCGCACACAAAGTTTCGGATAGGCTCGTTTCATCAACTGTTCGTCGATGCATTCGGCGAAACGCCGCATCGCTACCTGCAGCGGCTGCGGCTCGACGCGGCGATCGTGCTGCTCGCCGACGGCCGGTATCCGCTCGTCGATATCGCAGGCATGGTCGGCTTCGCGGACCAAAGCACGTTCACGCATGCGTTCACGAAGCGCTTCGGCGTTGCGCCGGGACGCTGGCGCGGCGAGCGGCATTGAGCGAATTCGCCTCCCTGGACACGCGTCAATCCATGTAGCGGCACGGTTCCGCAAACCGCGTGCGAATCGGTCGGGCCGCAACCTTCATCGCCCCCGCTTCTTGCCTGCTTCTTGCCTGCTTCTTCCCCCGCTTCTTCCCCCGCTTCTTCCCCCGCTTCTTCCCCCGCTTCTTCCCCGCTTCTTCCCCGCTTCTTCCCCGCTTCTTCCCCGCTGCTTCCCCGCTTCCTTCCCGCTTCCTTCCCGCTTCTTTCCCGCTTCTTTCCCGCTTCTTTCCCGCTTCTTTCCCGCTTCATTCCCGCTTCGTTCCCGCTCGCAGCCCGGCCGCACCGCGTCGCGCGTTTCGACGCTTCACGTACCGCTGAAACATCGCCGGCCCGCCGCGTCCTACGATGGGCGCATGGATACGACCGCTCCCTCCCCCGCCTTCCCGCCCGCGCTGGCACGCGTCGTCGCGACCGTCAGCACCGGTTTCGTCGTCACGCAGCTCGACGTGACGATCGACAACATCGCTCTGGCGCATCTCGCCGCCGACCTGCGCCTGCCGGTCGCCGGCCTGCAGTGGGTCGTCGATGCGTACACGCTCGCGTTCGCGGTACTGATGCTGTCGGGCGGCGCGCTCGGCGACCGCTTCGGCGCGCGCCGCCTGTATGTCGCGGGCCTCGTGCTGTTCGCGCTTGCGTCGCTCGCGTGCGGCGCCGCGAGCGCGCCCGCGATGCTGATCGCGGCCCGCGCGCTGCAGGGTGTCGGCGCCGCGGCGATGCTGCCCAATTCGCTCGCGCTGCTCAACGACGCGTGCCGGCACGACCCGCACCTGCGTGCGCGGGCGGTCGGATGGTGGACGGCGGCCGGCTCGATCTCGATCGCGGCCGGCCCGGTCGTCGGCGGCCTGCTGATCACAGCGTGGGGCTGGCGCGGCATTTTCCTCGTGAACCTGCCGCTGTGCGCGGCGGGGCTCGCGGCCGCGTTCGCGTGGGTACCCGCACGCCGTGAGACGGCCGCGCGCACCCGTTCCATCCGCGCGCTCGACCTGCGCGGCCAGCTCATCGCGATCGCGATGCTGACCGCGCTGACCGGCGCCGTGATCGAATGGCGGCCACTCGGCTTCGCGCACCCGGTCGTCGCCGGCGGCTTCGCGCTGGCGGCGCTCGCCGCGCTCGCGTTCGTCGCGGTCGAATCGCGGTCGGCCACGCCGATGCTGCCGCTGTCGCTGTTTCGCCATCGCACGTTCAGCGCGGCCGTGCTGTTCGGGATTTGCGTGAACCTCACGTACTACGGCACCGTGTTCGTGCTCGCGCTATACCTGCAGCGCGCGCGCGGCGAATCGGCGTTGCAGGCGGGTCTCGCGTTCCTGCCGCTGACGGGCGGCTTCCTGCTGTCGAATCTCGCGAGCGGCCGGGTCGTCGCGCGTCACGGCCCGCGCGTGCCGATGATCGCGGGCGCGCTCGTCGCCGCGCTCGGCTACGGGTCGCTGCATTTCGTCGATGCGTCGACGCCGCTGCCCGTGCTGCTCGTGCCGTTCCTGCTGATTCCGTCGGGAATGGGCTTCGCGGTGCCGGCGATGACGACAGCCGTGCTCGCGTCGGTCGCGCCCGAGCGGGCCGGCATCGCGTCGGCCGTGCTGAATACCGCGCGGCAGGCCGGCGGCGCGATGGGCGTCGCCGCGTTCGGCGCGCTCGCGGGCGGCGGCAGTGCGTGGCAGGTCGGCGACGGGTTGCGGATCGAAACGGCCGTGTCGGTCGCGCTGCTGGTCATCGCCGCGCTGCTCGCGACGCTGGTCCGGCCCGATGCGCATCGCGGCGCGTTGCCCGCGCGTCGGGCGGTGCCGGCGGCCGATTGACCGTGTGCGGTCATTGCGGTCACGCTTCGCCAGGATCACGCTGGATCAGGTAACGCCACGGAAACACGTTGCGCTTGAAATGACTCGCGTAGCCGCCCCTGCCGGCCTCGATCACCATGAACCGCAGCTTCGGATGCAATGCCTGCGGCGCTTCGAGTTCGTCTCAATCGAGACAGGTATTTCTCAGGGTCAGCCTGTGGAGCCGCCGGTCGGCGTTGCTCTTCAGCAAGCGCCCGTACGCATCGAACGACGTCACGCTGCCGCCGCCGCGCCTGACGCTCACCGCCGCGTCGCGCCCGCTTCGTCGCCGACCTTCCTCACGACCGTCTCGGCCGCCTTCACGGGCCGGCCATCGTCGTGCCGCAGCGCGAGCTTGCGGATCGCGCGCCCCGTGTCGCGGTCGACCAGCACCGAATGCGGCTCGCCGCGCGCGAACAGGTTCGCCTCGCCCCACTGCCGCAGCATCACGATGACCGGAAACAGCCCCTCGCCCTTCTTGGTCAGCGCGTACTCCTGATACGCGGTGCCGTCCGACGCCGGCACGACGTCGAACACGCCGGCGTCCACCAGCATCCTGAGCCGGTCGGACAGGATGTTGCTCGCGACGCCGAGGCTCGCGCGGAAATCGCCGAAGCGGCGCACGCCGTCGAACGCGTCGCGCACGATCAGCAGCGCCCAGCGATCGCCGACGATATCGGTCGCCCGCGCCACCGGGCACGGCGATTCCGCAAGACTCTTCTGCCTGGCCATGTTCCTCTCCGCAGTTCTGCCGGCCGCCCTCGCGGGAGCGCCGGCCATCCGTGCGCGGGCCCATCGCCCGCCGCACAACAGGTTGCATTTTAAAACTACTTTTCCTACACTCACACCAATTTCAAATTGCAACTACTTTGCACAAGGAAACCCATGGCGTCTTCCTGTCATTCAAGTACCGTTCCGTCGAACGCGGCGCATCCGGCCGGCGACGGCCGCCTGTCCGCGGCCAGCGTCGCGTTGCTGGCCGCCTGCTGCGCGGCCAGTGTCGCGAACGTCTACTACGCGCAGCCGCTGCTCGATTCGATCGCGCAGGATTTCGGCGTGTCGCAGGCGGCCGTCGGCGGTGTCATCACGGCCACGCAGCTCGGCTGCGCGCTCGCGCTGCTGTTCGTCGTGCCGCTCGGCGACCTGCTGAACCGCAAGCGACTGATCGCCGTGCAGCTTCTGCTGCTGACGGCGGCCTGCATCGGCGTGGCGGCGGCATCGACCCGCATCGCGCTGCTGGCGGGGATGGTCGCGGTCGGGCTGCTCGGCACCGCGATGACGCAAGGGCTGATCGCGTGCTCGGCCGCGTTGGCCGGCGCAGGCGAACGCGGGCGCGTGGTGGGTGCCGCGCAGGGCGGCGTCGTGATCGGGCTGCTGGCCGCGCGCTCGCTGGCCGGCGTCGTCACCGATATCGCCGGCTGGCGCACGGTCTATCTCGTCTCGGGCGCGCTCGCGATCGCGATGCTCGCCGTGCTGTCGCGGATGCTGCCCGACACGAACGCACCGCGCGCGCGCATCGGCTACATGGCGCTGCTGCGATCGATGGTGTCGCTGCTGCGCGACGAACGCGTGCTGCGCGTGCGCGGCGCGATCGCGCTGCTGATGTTCGCGGCGTTCAGCATCTTCTGGAGCGCGCTCGTGCTGCCGCTGGGCGCACCGCCGCATTCGATGTCGCATACGCAGATCGGCGCATTCGGCCTCGTCGGCGCACTGGGCGCGGCGGCGGCCACGCGCGCGGGCCGGCTCGCCGATCGCGGGCGCGGCGAAGCTGCGACCGGCGCCGCGCTCGTACTGCTCGCGTGCTCGTGGCTGCCGCTCGCGTTCGCCAATACGTCGATTGCGCTGCTGATCGTCGGCATCGTGCTGCTCGACGTCGGCGGGCAAGCCGTCCACGTCGTCAACCAGAGCATGATTCTCGGCACGCGGCCCGACGCGCATGCGCGCCTCGTCGGCTGCTACATGCTGTTCTACTCGGCCGGCAGCGGGCTCGGGGCGATCGCATCGACGATGATGTATGCGCGCGCCGGATGGACCGGCGTCTGCGCGCTCGGCGCGGTCGTGAGCGTGGCCGCGCTCGGCGTGTGGGCCGCGACGCTCAGGCGCGCGTGACGCGTGCCGGCGATGCGGATCGAGCGGGGAAAGCCGGCGCGCCCGTAACGGGCGGCCGGCGCACGAACCGGCCACGCATGCGCGCCGGTTCGATCTTCGGATCGGCACGCATGGTGCGCGCCGCGGGCGCTCAGCCTGCCGCCTGGATCGCCTCTTCGTACACGCCGGCAACGCGCCGCGCGATCACCGCGTTGTCGAAATGATCGCGCGCATAACGCTTGCACGCGGCCTCGTCGGGCAGCGCGATCGCGCCCGACAGCGCGCCACCGAGCCCTTCCGCGATCGCGTCCGCGCCGGTCGACGGCAGCACGAGATCGTTGGACAGCCCGGCAACCGCCTCCGGCAGCCCGCCGACCGGCGTGACCAGCACGGGCGTGCCGGACGCGAGCGATTCGACGGTGATCAGCCCGAAGCCTTCGAGCGCGACCGTCGGCACGACGCTGACCGTCGCCGCGCGGTACAGCGCCGCGAGATGATGGTCGGGCACGAAACCGAGCAGCTTCACGTTGTCCTGCAGCCCTGCCGCGTCGATGCGCTGCTGCAGCTCCTCGCCGATCTTGCCCTTGCCGGCGATCAGCAGCAGCACGTCCGGGTGACGGTGCTTGACGAGGCCGATCGCGTCGATCAGGTCCTCCAGCCCCATGCGCCGCACGAGCCGGCGCACGGCCAGCACGATCGGCCGGTCCTGCGGCAGTTGCAGCTTGTGCCGCGCCTCGGCGGGCGTGAGCGGCGTGTCGAACTGCGCGGTATCGACGCAGCCGGGAATCACGCGCACACGCGACGGTTCGATTCCGTAGCGGTTCGTCAGGATCTGGCCGAACGCCTGCGACAGCACGATCAGCCGCGACGAGCGCGTATAGACGGCCTGTTCGAGATAGCGCTTCGCGCGCTGCCCGAGCGACGCCGCGCCCTCGACCTGGCTTTCGTCGGCCCACGGCCCCTGGAAGTGCGACACCTGCGGAATCCCGCGCGTCACGTCGAGGCCCGGGAACGTGTACAGCGCGAAGTGCGACGAAATCACGTCCGGCCGTTCGCTGCGAATCTCCTCGCGCAGCGCGCGCCGCGCGGCGAGCATCCGGCGCGCGAGCGTCTGCGACGCGGGACCGAAGCCCTGGATCGCGCCGCCCGTGTCGTCGGCGACCTTCGGCGAGCCCGCGACGAGCCCGCGCACCTCGACGCCCGCGCCCGGCAGCGCGCCGACGAGCGAGTAATACATCCGGTCGAGGCCGCCCGCACGTTCGGGAAACCAGTGCATGCCGATCTGCAATGATTTGATCGGCCGGGAAGATTGAGACATCACGACTGCTCCTGCGTGACTGCATGCTCGACCCGCTCGAAAGCGGACGGCTGCGTGGGTTGGCCGATGCGCCGGTAGAGCGCGACGTACTGGGCACCCATGTGCGCCCAGCCGAATCGGGTCATCAGTTCACGGGCCGCGTCGCCCATCGCGCGGCAGGTGTCGCGCGACGCCGCGAGCGAACCGATCGCCTGCGCGAGCGCGGCCGGATCGTCCGGATCCTCGAGCACGATCCCGCATTCGCGCGTGATGATTTCCGCGCCGCCCGCGGTGCGCGCGGTGACGACCGGCAACCCGGCCGCCATCGCTTCGAGCAGCGACAGGCTCATCGCTTCGTAGCGCGACGGGAACACATACGCGTCGACCGAGCGCATCAGTGTCGGCATGTTTTTCACGAGACCGAGGAAATGCACGCGCGAATCGATGCCGAGCGCGCGCGCCTCGTCCGGATACGGGCTGCCGGGCAGATAACCGGCCACCGCCAGATGGACGTTCGCCGGCAGTTGCGTCAGCGCCTTCAGCACGGTGCCGAGGTTCTTGCGCGGCGTGCGCAGGTCGCCGACGAACAGCAGCAGGAACGCGTCGTCCGGCAGCTTGAACGCCGCGCGGTCGGCCTGCGCGCCCGCGAACGCACTGCCGTCGACGCCGTTGTAGATCACGCTGATCTTGCGGCTGTCGATGCCGAGCGCCGCGATCTCGTCGGCCACCTTCTGCGACACGGCGGTGATCGCACGCGAACGCCGGTAGGCCCAGCGCTCCAGCACGGTGTTCACGCGCGTATAGACGTACTGGTAAGCCGACCATATCCCCTTCGTGAGCCCGAACGGATAGTACGGGCTCCTGAACCAGCCGCCGTGCACGAAGTGCGCGGTATTCACGTCGGCCTTGATCCACGAGATGAAGCCGTTCACATGCAGCACGTCGTACTCGCCGCGATGCGCGCGCAGCCACCACGCGCTCTTCAGCGCGAACACCTGCTGCTTGACGAGATTCGACGGCCAGAAGCGCCCGACCTTCACGGGCACCCAGCGCACGCGCGGGTCGGCCAGCAGTTCGGGCGCGACGTGCGACGCGACCAGCGTGACTTCGTAGTGCTCGGCCAGCGCCGCGCGCGCGATTTCGTAATTGACGCGGCCCTGCCCGTCGTTATGTCGCACGACATGCGTGACGATCGCGATTCTCAAAGGTCGCCTCCCCGTGAACGCGCGGCGACCTGCAGGCGCTTCGACTTCTGCCAGTGCGCCGCGGAAAGTATCGAAAAAATGGCTGTAAACATCAGCAGGCCGCCCGTGCCGATCAGCGAGTTCGTGAACACGAGCATCGCGAACGTCGACAGGCACAGGCTCAGGCACGCGCCGACGAACTTGTCCTTGCGCAGCTTGAATGCCGCGCGCAGCGTGCGGCCGAACAGCATCACGACGCCGGCGAGATACAGCAGCGTGCCGGGCCAGCCGAGCACGAACGGCACGTTCATCACGCCGCTGTCGAAGCTGCCGTACTTGCCGAGCTCGCCGCTGTCGCTCGACAGCTTCGTCGATGCGCCCGTCGCGCCCATCCCTTCGCCGGCGACGTCGGTAAACGCCGTCTGCGCGAAGGTGGCGTAGAACTTGTTGCGGTCGTCGTAGCTGCGGTCGTCCTTCAGGTTCGTGATCGACTGCAGACGCGCGCCGAGACGGTCGGCCACTGGCCCGACGGTCAGGAGCGGCACGCATAACCCGACCAGCACGACGCCGCTGATGAGGATCCGCATCCGCACGCGGTTGTTCGACTGCGCGAGCTGGATCGCGAGTGCGATCACCCAGCCGCCCCACGTCGAACGCACGAGACACAGCGCGAACGACACGAAACCGGCCGCACCCGCGAACCAGCGGATCTTCTGCGGCGCCGCGAGCACGAACACCAGCGCGCCCATCATCGCGAACGCGAACGGCCCCGACGAGTTCATCGTGCTGAATACCCGCACACCGTACGGCACCGGCTCGCCCTGCGAACCCATGTCCGAACCGATCATCCACAGCACGTCCCACTGCGGCATCACGAAGTACTGCACGACGCCGTACACGCCCATCACGAGCATGCCCCACATGAACGTGGACAGCAGCACGTCGCGGTACTCGGGATAGTCGCGCGCGTTGACCATGATGTGAAAGCCGATCAGCACCGGGTACACCCAGTTCGCGAGGTCGTAGGTCGCGGCCATCACGCCGCTCGACACGATCCCGACGAGGTACGCGTACGCGAGCCCGAACAGCATCAGCAGCACCGGTATCCCGCGCCGCTGCGCGAGCACGCGGTAATGCCGGATCAGCCCGAAGCCGGCGATCATCGTCACCGCGAGCGGCGCGACCTGGATCAGGCTGGTCGGCGTAAACGCGCCCTTCGACCAGTCGGCGAGACGCCGCACTTCCGGGCTCAGGAACCACACCCACCACATGAAGCCGACATACCGCGCCGGGCTCTTGAAATACAGCCAGATACCGACCGCGATGGCCAGCACCGGAAACGCGAGCGTCAGCACCTTGCCCTGGTGAATGGCGATCAGCGCGGCGGTAAATGACCACAGCCCGGCCTGCCCGATCCAGTGCTTCGGTTCGGCAAACCAGCTGCGGCTGCGCGACGGTGCGCGTTCGGCGGTTATCGTACTCATCGATCCGCTCTCACCGCGACGACGGACGCGAATCCGCCAGCGGCATCGCCAGGCCCGCGGCCACCGGCGTGCGGCGCCGGCGCAGCATGTCGCGCGTGATCCGCACGTGCTGCTCGGCGAACGCCTGCGTGGTCAGGTCGCGCTCGCGCAGGCATGCGGCAGCGGCCCGCGCGCAGCCGAGCGCCGCAACCGGGTCGGCGACGAAGCGGTCGGCGGCCTGGCGCATCGCCTGCGCGTCGAACGCCGGCACATAGGCGGCTGTGTCGTGCGGGAAGTAGTCGCTGAGCCCGCCGACGTCGGACACGATCATCGGCTTGCCGACGGCTGCCGCCTCGAGCATCACGGTGATGCCCGACGCGTGGAAGTTCGGCCGCAGCGGCACGACGATCACGTCGGCCCACGCGTACAGCTCGTGCTGCTTCGCGAGCCCCGACGCCGAGCCGATCTGCACGTTCGGCGCATGCCACTCGCGCGGCACGCGGCGCCGCGTCGCGAGCCGCACGTCGTAGCGCTCGTCGCCGCCGAACGCGGCGAGGAACGTGCGCCAGTCGCGGTCGCGGTCGTTGCCGATCGCCGCGATCCGCAGCGGCCGGTTCGGTTTCCACTGCTGCGGCTCGTTGAGCGGGAAATCCTGCGTGTTCAGCCCGTAGTAGACGAACTCGGCATCGCGCCCGAGGTAGCGGCGGCACAGGTCGGCGTTGTCGCGGGCGAGCGTGGTCAACGCATCGGCGCGCGCGAGCAGCTTGCGGTACAGCCAGCGGCGCGGGCCGCCGAAGCTGCTCCACTTGTCGAACAGCCACACGCTCTGCGCGAGCAGCAGCGGGCGCTTGCCCTGCGCGCCGGCGAGCTTCAGGATCAGCGAAGCGGCGAGGTGCTCCTGCTCGGTGTGCGTCCAGATCACATCGGTGTTCAGCAGCGCGGCGCGGTTGCGCCATGCATGCACGACGTCGAAACCGAGCGCCGCCTTCAGCGCGCGGCGCGCGAGGCCGGCGACACGGCTCTCGCCGCCGTCCTGCGAATACGTCAGCCGAAATTCGTCGGATTCGGCATGGTGATAACCGTACAGGCAGCCGATGTTCTCGCCTTTCCGGTAGGTACGCGGATCGGCGCCGTAAAACAGGTGGACGTGAATGTTCGTTGATGTCATGCGAGCCCTCCGGGCGTGGCCGCGCGCGATGCGCGCAGCCCGTTCAAGACGTCACCGGCGGCATCGCCGCACGATGGGAGGCAAGGTTCGCGCGGCGTGCATCGCGTGCGCCGCGGCGCACCGCGCGCCAGTGCTCGCGGATCCGGTTGCGCTGCGCCGTATGCAGCGACAGCAGCACGTGCGCGAAACCCGGATAGACGCGCGTACCGACCAGCGTCCACCACCACCACGCGATCTCGCGCCGAAGCGGCGGCAGATGCTCGCGCAGGATCAGATGCAGGTTGTACGCGCCGTTGCTGATCGCATTCAGCGACGCGGCATCGCGCCGGTCGTCGTCGAAGCGCTCGGCCGGGAAATGATCGACCGCGATCGCCGGGTCGTAGACGAGCTTCCAGCCGGCGCGCTGCACGTGCATGCTGAAACCCATGTCGTTGTGCATCTGCGCACCGGCGCCGCGCAGCCGCGTGTCGAAACGCAGCCGTTCGATCGCGGTGCGGCGGTAGCTCATGTTCGCGCCTTTCAGCATGTCGACTTCGCGCGCGCCACCGACGCCGAGGTGATGATTGCCGACGATCTTGCCGGACAGCGTGAGCTGGCCGACGCGTTCGCGCGATTCGTCGAGCACGCGGCCTTTCTCGTGCACCCAGTCGCGCCCGCCGACCGCACCCACGCGCGGATCGGCCTGGAATACCGACTCGACGCGCGCCAGCCAGTCGGGTTGCGGCGCTGCATCGTCGTCGGTGATCGCGACGATGTCGCCGTTCGCCGAGTCGAGCCCCTTGTTCAGCGCGGCGACCTGCCCCGGCACGTCGACCGGCACGATGCGCAGCGGCAGCGCGCCGCCGACCGCCGGATCGGCGAGCCGTTCGTGCGTGGCATCGTCCTCCGGGCGCGCGACGACGATCACCTCGTCGGGCAGCCGCTGCTGCCGCTGCAGCGCCAGCAGGCAGCGCGCGAGGTCGGCCGGGCGCCGGTAGGTCGGAACGAGCACGGAAATTTTCATCGATGGTTCTCCAGTCGGCCGGGCTGGCGCGCTGCGCGCCGGCCCGGTTTCGCGCACTGCACTCAGGCGCTCAGGTATTCGTGCACGGCCGCATAACCGCGGCCGTAGCCGCGCGCCTTCGGCGGCACGCCGTTGAAGATCCCGCCTTCCAGATCGACGCCCGCGGTACGCAGGCGCTTGATCGCGTCGGCGATCTCGCCTTCGGTGTGCATGCCCGAGCGCAGCACGAGGAACGTCGAGCCGGCCATGCGACCGATGATGGTCGCGTCGGTCACCGCCAGCACCGGCGGCGAATCGATCAGCACGACGTCGTAGCGCTTGCTGAGCCCTTCGAGGTATTGCGGCAGGCGCGTCGACATCAGCAGTTCCGACGGGTTCGGCGGGCGCGTGCCGGCCGCGATGAACGACAGGCCCTGCACCGGCGTTTCGCGCACGGCATCCTCGAGCGGCGACTGGTCGCTCAGCAGCTCGGACAGGCCCGGCTGCGCGGTCAGGCCGAAGTAGCGGTCGAGCAGGCCGCGACGCATGTCGGCGTCGATCAGCAGCACGCGCTTGCCCGAATGCGCGAGCAGCACCGCGAGGTTGACCGCCAGGAAACTCTTGCCGATACCGGGCGTCGGGCCCGTCAGCACGATCACGCGGTTCTTCGCATCCATCATCGCGAACTGCATCGCGGTGCGCAGGCTGCGCAGGCTCTCGACGCTGAGATCCTTCGGACGCAGGCTCGCGAGGATCGGCCGCGCGCGGCTGCCGCTCTTCTCGGCCGCGGCGTCGAGCTTCACCTGCTCGGCGCTTTGCGGCACCAGCCCGTACAGCGGCAGGTTGAAGGTGCGCTCGATGCGATCGGGATCCTCGATGCCCTGGAACATGTTGCGGCGCAGGAACACGACGCCCGTGCCGAGAATCAGCCCCAGGAACACGGCGGCCGACAGGATCAGCACCTTCTTCGGCTTGACCGGATCGCCCGGGCGCAGCGCCGAATCGACGAGGTGGATGTTGCCGCCCGTGCCGGCCTTCTGCACCGACAGTTCCTGCACGCGGTTCAGCAGCAGCACGTAGATGTCCTCGGCGACCTTCGCGTCGCGCTGGAGCTGGACGGCCTTCACTTCGGTCGCCGGCAGGCTGCGGAAGCGGTTGCTGTACTTGTCCTTCTCGCCCTGCAGCTCCGCGAGCTGCTGCTTCGCGGCGATCACCATCGGGTGCGATTCGGTGAAGCGCTGCGCGAGCGACGCGAGCTGCAGGCGCTGCGCGGCGATCTGCTGCTCGTACTGCACGCTGCCCTCGAGGTAGACCTTCGCCTCGTCGCTCGCGTTGATCGAGCCCGACGTGCGCTGGTACTGCGTCAGCGCGGCTTCCGCGCGTTCGAGGTCGGACTTCAGGCGCGGTTCCTCGCCCTTCAGGAAGTCGAGCATCTTGGTCGCTTCGGCCTGCTTCGCGATCACGTGCTGGTTCAGGTACGACTGCGCGAGCGCGTTCGCGATCGCGGCGGTCTGATCCGGGTCCTTGCCTTCGAGCGAGATCTGCACGACGCCCGTCTGCTTGCCCTGCTCGCTTACCTGGATCCCGGCCTGGAAGCCGCCGATCGCATCGAGATCGTTGTAGCGGACCACCGTGAACTGCGTGCCGGGGCGCGCGACGAGCTTCTTCACGAGCAGCGTCACGCCGCCGCCCTGCGCCGCTTCGCCGACCTGGCCCGCCAGCAGCCGGGTGCCGTTCTGGTCGACGATCGAATAGGTGTCGTTCGGGCCGGCCGTCAGCGTCAGCTTCTTGCCTTCGAGCTCGGGCACGACGCTGATCGAATCGACGTCGGCGACTTCACCGCCCCACGCATACGATTTCAGGCCGAGCCACGGTCTTGCCGGCGTGCCCGGCGTCGCGACGCGCGCGGCGAGGCTGCCGATCACGGGCAGCGTCTTCGGCACGACCGAGAAGTTCAGCTTGAACTGCTCGACGACCGGCGCGACGACGCCGCGGCTCTTGATGATCTCGATTTCCGCATCGGTCTGCGCCTGCTGCGGACCGGTGTTGATCGTCGCGCCGGTCTGCGTCTGCGTGAGCGCCTGCGACGTGTTGTCGTTGCTCTCGACCCGCACGTGCACGTCGGCCTGGTAGACCGGCTTCGCGATGTAGCAGTAGAGACCGGCGAGCGCGATGACGGTCACCGCGATGCCGAGCAGCAACCAGATGTCGTCCATGATGACCTGGAGCAACTGGCCGAGGACGACGTCCTCTTCGTCGGTTTTCACGGACAGATCCGCGTAGGAGTGTTTCGCTTGCGTGTTCACCATTCGTTCCCGCTTGAGTGGTGCCGGGGCGGAGGCGCCGCCCCGGCGGGCTATCAGCGCGTGATTTGCTTCATGAAGAAAATCGTCTGGATCGTCGGCAGCACCTGCTGCAGCACCCGGTTGAACTGCACCGAGCTCGCCGTGCTGACGTAGACCACATCGAGCGGCTGAAGCGGGAAGCGGCTCGACAGCATCAGCGCGTCCGGCTGCGTCATGTCGAGACGGAACACTTCAGGCTTCGTCGGGTTGTCGCGCATCCCGCGCATCACGTAGATCTTGCGCGGGTTCGCATCGGTGTCGAGGATGCCGCCGCCGGCCGTCAATGCGTCGGCGATGGTCAGCTTGCCCTTGAGCATCGGCACCGTGACCGGCGTCTTGACCTCGCCCATGATGTACACGCGGCTGTCGCTGCGGTCCGGCACGTTGACGATGTCGCCCTGCTGCAGCATCACGTTCTGCCGCACTTCGCCGCGGTCGAGCACGCCGTTCGCGTCGAGCGTGTAGAGCTTGCCATCGCGCGTCAGGCGCACGCGCTGCAGGTCGGCCTCGGTGGTCGAGCCACCCGAGCGCGAGATCGCGTCGACCAGCGTCAGCGGCACGTCGCTCATCGCGAGCGGGCCCGGCGTCTTCACCTCGCCCGTCACCTGCACCTTCTGGCTGCGGAACGACAGCACGCGCACGTCGAGCTGCGGGTTCTTCACATAGCGCGCGAGACGCGTGGCCAGCTCGTCACGGGTCTGCGCGATCGTCTTGCCCGCCACGTGGATGCGGCCGACGAACGGGAAGAAGATCGTGCCGTCGGCGGCCACCGTCTGGCCGTACGGATCGGCCTGGCCCGGCAGCGACGACGAATAGGGCTGCTGCAGCGCGCCCGCGATCGTCTGCGTCGTGTTGCCGCCGCTCGAGAACGACTGGCCCTGCGGCGTCGTCAGCTCGGGGTGGTCCCAGACGGTCACGCCGAGGATGTCCTGCGGGCCGACGCGGTACACGTACTGCGACGGATCGGTATAGCGTGCAGGCGGCAGCGGGTGCTCGACCTGCTGCTTCTGCAACTGGTCCATCACCACTTTGGCGTCGATGTAATGAACCGGATAGGTCTCGGCCGCTTGCTGGCGGCCTTCGTCCTTCAGGTTCGACGAGTCGAGGTAGTTGCCGGGCGCGGTTGCACAGGCTGACAGGAAAGTCGTCAGCGCGACGGCAAGCGCCACCGGGCGCATCGGGCGTTTCAGCATAATTTCTGTAGCCATCCTTGAACCAGACGTTCGATCAGTGAGTAGCTCTCGCGGTAATCGGCCTCGCGGCCGCCGTGCGGATCGGCAATCTCGGCCCCTTCCCACTTGCCGAGCAGGTGGACCTTGCCGCGCGCGAACGGATCGACCGATTCGACGGCCGCGATCTGTCCGCGCTCGCTGACGAGAATCAGGTCGGCGTCGCGCACGAACCGGCGCGACAGCCGCCGCGAGCGGTGGGTCGTCGCATCGACGCCGCGCTCGGCGAGCAACTGCCGCATCACCGGATCGATGCCGTCGCCGTCGTTCGCATGAACGCCGGCCGAGTGGAACGTCGGACGCGGGCCGCCGCGCGACGCGGCGTGCGACTTGAACAGCATTTCCGCCGCCGGGCTGCGGCAGACGTTCGCGTGGCAGACGATCAGGATGTTCCGGAACATGGCGTCTCGTAACGAGTGACGTGAAACGGGTTACGCGCTTGCGCGCGCGGTGCCCGGCACGCGGGCGGCGACGGCCTGGCGCGAGCCCGGCCGGCCGATCGGGTGGTATTCGATGCCCTGCTCGCTCATCGTCTCCGGCTCGTACAGGTTGCGGCCGTCGAAGATCACCGGCGTCTTCCACAGGCGGCCGAGCGCGACGAAGTCGGGGCTCTTGAACGCCTTCCATTCGGTGACGATCACGAGCGCATCGGCATCGCGCGCGGCCTGTGCTTCATCGTCGACGAAGCTCAGGCGCTCGAGCCAGCTCGGGTGATCGGCGAGATCGAGCGCGATCACGCGGCGCGCTTCCTGCTGCGCGACCGGGTCGTACGCGGCGATGCGCGCGCCGCGCGACAGCAGCTCGGCGATCAGCTCGCGGCTCGGCGCTTCGCGCATGTCGTCGGTATTCGGCTTGAATGCGAGGCCCCAGATCGCGAACGTGCGGCCCGTCAGGTCCTCGCCGAAGCGCGCGACGATCTTGTCGGCGAGCACGCGCTTTTGCGTCGCGTTGACCGACGACACGGCCTTCAGGATCTGCAGCGATTGCCCGTGATCGTCGGCCGTGCGGATCAGCGCCTCGACGTCCTTCGGGAAGCACGAGCCGCCGTAGCCGCAGCCGGCATACAGGAAGTGATAGCCGATGCGCGGATCGGAGCCGATCCCGCGGCGCACGGCCTCGATGTCCGCGCCGAAGCGGTCGGCGAGGTTCGCCAGCTCGTTCATGAACGAGATGCGCGTCGCCAGCATCGCGTTCGCCGCATATTTCGTGAACTCGGCCGAGCGCACGTCCATGTACAGCGTGCGCTCGTGGTTGCGGTTGAACGGCGCATACAGCTTCTTCATCAGCTCGCGGGCGCGCTCGCCCGGCACGTCGTCGTCGCAGCCGATCACGATGCGGTCCGGCCGCGTGAAATCGTCGACCGCCGCGCCTTCCTTCAGGAATTCCGGATTCGACACGACCGAGAACATCTGGTCGCCGCCGCGCTTCGCGAGCTCCTCGGCGACCGCCGCGCGCACGCGCTCGGCCGTGCCGACCGGCACCGTCGACTTGTCGACGATCACCTTGAAGCCCGTCATGGTGCGGCCGATGTTGCGCGCCGCCGCGAGCACGTATTGCAGGTCGGCCGAGCCGTCCTCGTCGGGCGGCGTGCCGACCGCGATGAACTGCACGTCGCCGTGCGCGACCGCGGCCTCGACATCGGTCGAGAAACGCAGGCGGCCGGCCGAGCGGTTGCGCGCGATGACTTCCTTGAGGCCCGGCTCGTGGATCGGCACGCCGCCGTTGTTCAGGATGTCGATCTTTGCCTGGTCGACGTCGAGACAGAACACGTCGTGCCCGATGTCGGCGAGACAGGCGCCGGTGACAAGACCTACGTAACCGCTGCCGATGATAGTCAGATTCATGATGTGTCGACCTCTTGACCAATGATTCGAAATTCGTGGAACCGGAATGCCTGCACGGGAGTGCGTCTCGGGAAGACGCCGGGCCGCCCCGGGTTTTCCGCCCCGCAGGACGTCCCCTGGGGGCACTCACTCAATACGCGTTGCTGCCGGTGAAACCTTTCCAGAGCGTCAGCGCGACGATCTTGATGTCGAGCCAGAACGACCAGTTCTGCATGTAGTACAGATCGAGCTTCACGCGTCCCATCATCTTCTCGATCTGGTCGGTCTCGCCGCGAAAGCCGTTGATCTGCGCCCACCCGGTGATGCCGGGCTTGATCCGGTAGCGAAACATGTAGCCCTTGACCAGATCCTTGTAGATGTCGTCGTGCGCGAGCGCATGCGGGCGCGGGCCGACCACCGACATCTCGCCCTTCAACACGTTGATGAACTGCGGCAGCTCGTCGAGGCTCGTGCGGCGCAGGAACCGGCCGACCGGCGTCACGCGCGTGTCGTGCTTGGTCGCCTGCGTCACCGTGCCAGCCGCTTCCTGGTGCACCTTCATCGAACGGAACTTGTAGATCTGGAACTCGTGCCCGTCGATGCCCTTGCGTTTCTGGCGGAAGAACACCGGCCCGCGCGACGTCAGCTTGATCAGGCCCGCGATCAGCAGCATCGCCGGCGCGAGCGCCGTGAGCGCCGCCAGCGCGAACAGCCGGTCGAACACGAACTTCGGCAGGATCCGCACGTCGGTGATCGGCGACGCCGCGAGGTTGATCGCCGGCACGCCGAGCACCTCGACCACTTCCTGGTTGAAGAACGACAGCGTGCGCACGTCCGGGATGAAGCGGATGTTCACGAAGTCGTGGCGGAATACCGTCACGATCTGGTGAATCCTCGGTTCCTCCGAGATCGGCAGCGTGAGCCACAGCTCGCTGATCGCGCGGCTGCGCACGAGCCACACCAGCGATTCGAACTGCCGCTCGATGCGCACGTCGTCGAGTGCGACATCGCCCCGCGCTTCGCTGTCGTCGTACACGCACACCGGGTTGAAGCCCGCTTCCGGCCGCGCCCGCATCTGCGCGATCAGCCGCCGCGCCGCCGGCGTACCGCCGACGATCGCGACCGCCTTCAGGTTGTAGCCGCCGCGGCGCAGTTGCCGCAGCACGACGTGCACGCACGCCTTCGAGCCGGCGAGCAGCGCCATCGTCACGAGCGCCCAGTAACCGAGCCACAGCCGCGACAGGTCGCCCGACTGGTGAAAACTGAAGCTCATCAGGATGCCCGCGAGCTCGACCACGAGCCACGCGAATGCGACACGCCCCATCAGCCCGACGAGACGCTTGCCGCGCCACGACTGATAGATGCCGATGGCCGGAAAGAACACCACGACCAGCAGGCAGTCGAACAGCACCGTCGTGCGCTGCAGGTCGTTGAGCCAGATGCTGCCGTCGTGCAGCGCGGCGGCGATCAGCGCCCCCGCCACGACCATCGCGATATCGATGACTCTCGCCAGCACGCTCAACATGTCTGCTTCCTCTTTGAACAGGCGTTTGCCGAACAGCTCCTCGTGCAGCCCTTGCCGCACCTTCGATTCAAACGTTGCATGACGCTATTGAAGCGGCAAGAAATTCGCCCCTCAAGCGCACAAGTATTTCGAAAAATAATCGGAAATTCTTGCTGCGAACTTTTCGATTTAATTCGGCAGGTTTTCCCGAATCGATCGGGAATCGGAAAGTTTTCGGAAACGTTACGTTCGCCTCAAGCCCTTTGCAGGCACGGGATGGCCAACAATGCCAGGAATTATTTTTTATTTTTTTATTTGCATCCGATGCGATCGCGGAAAATTTTTCCAGATGAATGCCTGGCGAATATCAGCCAATGGACCCGGTTTTATTGTCGATTTACTTCATGCTACAACGACAGGCACTGACTTCAACCGTGGAGAGTATCATCATGAATGCTCCGGCCGTGGCCGCCGAAACGCGCCAATCTTCTTCCGCCGCCCCCGCCGCAGGCACGCGCCTCGCCGTGCAGCCGGTGATTCTTGCCGGCGGTTCCGGCACACGCCTGTGGCCGATGTCGCGCGAACGTTTTCCGAAACAGCTCATCGGCCTGCTCGGCGATCATTCGCTGCTGCAGTCGACCGCGCTGCGCCTCGACGGCCTGACGGCCGACCACCCGCTGAACGACGACGTGCTGATCGTGTGCGGCGAGGACCACCGCTTCACGACCGCCGAACAACTGCGCCTGACCGCCAAGCCCGCGACGATCATGCTCGAGCCGCTCGGCCGCGACACCGCGCCCGCGCTGACGCTCGCCGCGCTGCGGCTCGTCGCCGACGGCAACGATGCGGTGATGACCGTGATGCCGGCCGACCATGCCGTCGCCGACCTGCCGCGCTTCCACGCGGCCGTCGCGGCCGGCGTGCACTGCGCGGCGCAAGGCAGGATCGCGACGATGGGCATCGTGCCCACGCACGCGGAAACCGGCTACGGCTACATCCGCGTCGGCGCGCCGCTCGGCGACGCCGCGACGGGCGACCTCGACGTGCGCCGCCTCGACCGTTTCGTCGAGAAGCCGCACCTCGAACTCGCGCAGCAGTACGTCGCCTCCGGCGAGTACTGGTGGAACAGCGGGATCTTCATCGTCCGCGCGTCGGTATGGCTGAAGGCGATCCTCCAGCTCGAACCGGCGATCTACGCAGCCTGCGAACAGGCCATCGCACAGGGCAAGGCCGATGGTGACTTCTTCCGCGTCGATCGCGATGCGTTCGCGGCATCGCCGTCGAACTCGATCGACTACGCGGTGATGGAGCCGCTCGCGAGCCTGCCGCAACTGTGCGAGAGCGTCGTCGTGCCGCTCGACGCGGGCTGGTCGGACGTCGGCTCGTGGGACGCGATCTGGCAGATCTCGCAGAAGGACGAGGCCCGGAACGTCGGCCGCGGCCACGTGCTGTTCGAAGGCGCCGAATCGACTTTCGCGCATTCGGAAAGCCGGCTCGTCGCCTGCGTCGGCACGCAGAACCTCGTCGTCGTCGAAACGCCCGACGCCGTGCTCGTCGCGGACAAGTCGCGCGTGCAGGACGTAAAGAAGATCGTCGGCCGCATCAAGGCGCAACAAGGCGCGGAAGCCACCGATCACCGCAAGGTGCATCGTCCGTGGGGCCACTACGATTCGGTCGACATGGGCGAGCGCTTCCAGGTGAAACGCATCGTCGTGAAGCCGGGTTCGCGACTGTCGCTGCAGATGCACCACCACCGCGCCGAACACTGGATCGTCGTGCGCGGCACCGCGCGCATCACGCGCGGCGACGAAACGTTCCTGCTGTCCGAAAACGAATCGACGTACATCCCGCTCGGCGTATCGCACCGCCTGGAGAACCCGGGCAAGATGCCGCTCGAACTGATCGAAGTGCAGTCGGGCGCGTATCTCGGCGAGGACGACATCGTCCGCTTCGACGATACCTACGGCCGGCAGTGACGCATCAAGCACCGGGGGCGCCGCTGCGACAGCGGCGCCCCCGGTGTTACAAGCATGGAAAGACGAAGCCTCCGCGCGGGCGTCGTGGCACACGACGGCCCGCGCGATGCATTCGACCGGCGCTCAACCTACGCGGTATGCATATTCGCGGCGATCCGACTGCACGGGATCGTTGCGGCTTTCGGACAGCGCGCCCGCATGACGCTCGGCGATGAAGCGCTTGATGTCCGACTCCGCACGCGCCAGCGCGGACAAACCGGCCAGCACCTCGCTTTGCGGCGCACGACGCGCCGGCTCGTCGCTCGCACCATGGCGATCGATCCACTGGCGTGCCCAGTCGAGCGCGAACTGCTCCGCTTCCTCGGCATCGGTGAAACGCGGACCGATGAGTCCCGAGCGCTCGACGCGCCGGTCGTCCTGCGAGATCTCGGCCCACGCGCGATACATCAGGTTCTGCACGGGCTGCGCGATGCCGCAGATCGTATAGCCGCGATACTCGTCGACTTGCGGTTCGGCCGCGGTGAAGCTCGCCGACGACGCGCGCGCATGGCGCAGCTCCGCCGCAGTCGTACCGGGCACCGCGAACGACGTACCGGCCGGATCGACGACTTCGTCATCCGGCCTCGTGCTCAGCGACGCGCCTTCGCCCTCCCAAACGTTTGCCTGCGCAACCGGCAATTGCCACGACTCGGGGTTTTGCCAGAACACGCCGCGCAAGCGATCGTTGTCGGGCACGGGCTCCGTGCGACGCGCAGGCATGACCGGCACCGGCGGCGGCGGAATATACGCGAACGCGCGCCCGCTGAACTGGGTCAGCACGTCGATCATCTGCAGCAACGTGCCGCTCGCGAGCCACTCCTCGTAGCGACGACGGCACGTCGGCCCGGACGGATAACGACCGGGCAGCTTGGACCAGGCTTCACCGGTCGTCAGGATCCAGAGCACCGCGTTGGCAACGACGCGCGGTTCGGCTCGTGGACGCCCACGACGATTCAGCCGGATGGGTTCATCGGCGATCAGCGTTGAAAGACGACACCACTCTTCATCGTTAAGCTCATCGAAGAACATAGTAGATCTCTCCACGCAGCCAGGCCGGGCTGCGATTGGCGGCGCCGTCGCGACTTATCGCGTCGCGGGGCGGCCAGGTTGCACATTATGGTTATCCGGTGTTGTGCATGCCGATCCGACACCGCACTTTCACGGTGCCGGAATTCCCGGCAATGGCGCACAAATCACGGTCTCACTCCAATGTGGGAATTTTTGTGCACGAAGCATACCATCCTCAGGGTTTATCTCAATATGACAATGACTTAATGTTACGCACTGAAACAACCTGCCATGAATGCGTAATGTATTTACGGATGAATTTTTTTGCGAGATCTTTATACCCGTCGCCGCAAAGGCCCGCCTGGCGGGGCTCTACAAGGTATGAAGAATGGCCGCCAATGGGCCCTTCCGGGCTGATCCGACCCCTGCCGGCAACAATCCCCGGAATCGCCCCCTAAAATCGGTAAATCGGGGAAAATTCCGTAACAAGATATTCACGAATCGGTAAATCATTCAATTTCCGTTCAACTGAATTATCTCCATGCACAATCTTTTTAATGTTTCTCCGCGAGTGACGAAAGCACTGTGACGCGGGATGCACACTATTTCTCCGCATGCAAGCGCACGGCGCCTGTTACATCTTCGCGGCGACTGGCGAGCGCCCGCGCCGCGCCAATCGCGGAAAACCCGTTTTCGGGTCGGAACGGAAAAGCGGAATACGCCGCGCAGGACGCGCGGCGGTCGTGTCAGCGCAGGTCGCCGGCCAGCGACGCGGCCACATCCGGATCCACGCGCTGCAGCGGCATCGTGTAGGCCGGGTGATCGCAGCCGATCGACAGCGCCGCCCCGCCCTTGAGCGCCGCGCGCACCGGCGCGTCGAGCTCGAAGCGCACGAAATGCACGGCCGACGTCTTCTCGTCGTTGTCGCGCTCGAGATCCTCGTCGGCGATCGCATAGACGCTCGCCTGCCCGTCGACCTGCAGGTACACGCGATCCTCGACGCCGATCAACCGCGCGAGCGCCGCGCGCCGCTCGATCTCGTGCTCGTATTCGATCTGCATCGTCGCCTTCAGGTTGGTGCCGTCGGGCACGAGCGGCAGGTACGCTTCCAGCTCGCCGTCGATGCCCGCCTCGTCGAAGATCTTCTCGATGTGCAGCATCTCCTGGATCTGATAGCGGATCGTCGTCTCGTCCTCGAACAAAAAACGCAGGTGGTTGCCGAGCGCGACCGCGCGGCGGCGCTTGTACGCGACGAGCCGCGCGTGTTCGGTCCTGCGGATCTTCGCGTACGCTTCGAGCGTCAGCAGGGAGTCGCGGGTCAGCGTCATGGGTTGTCCTCGTGGGTCGGCCGGCAGCGGCTCAGATACCGTATGCGCGGCGCAGCAGCGTGAGCGGATGCGCGAGCGGCGCGGACGGCAGCCCCTTCTCGTCGATGCCCTGCACGATGTGATGGCCGGCCAGCGCGCAGTCCGACGACACGAAATCCGGCTGCGGCTCGGCCATCGCCTTGAACACCGGCGCGCCGATCCGCATAGCGTCCGCATGGAATTCCTTCTTCACGCCGAACGTGCCCGCATGGCCCGAGCAGCGCTCGACGACATTCACGCGCGTATCCGGCACGAGCGACAGCGCATCGGCCGTCTTGCGGCCGATGTTCTGCACGCGCGCATGGCACGGCACGTGATACGACACGGTGCCGAGGCCGGTCTTGAAATCGGTCTTCAGCAGCCCGTCGCGATGCCGCGCGATCACGTATTCGAACGGATCCCAGAATGCGTCGGCCACCGCGCGCACGGCTTCGTCGCCGGGGAACATCAGCGGCAGCTCGCTCTTGTACATCAGCACGCAGCTCGGGATCGCGCCGATCAGCGCATAGCCTTCGCGCGCATAGCGTTCGAGCACGGGCAGGTTCACGTCCTTCTTCGCGGCGACACCGGCAAGGTTGCCCTGCTCCAGCAGCGGCATTCCGCAGCACGCTTCGCGCGTGACGAGTGCGTATGGAATGTCGTTGTGCGCAAGGATCGCGAGCAGGTCGTGACCGATGCCGGGCTCGTTGAAATTCACGTAGCACGTCGCGTAGATCGCGACCTTGCCGGGCGTGCGTTCGCCGTCGCGCGCGGGCGGGTTGTCCGAGCGCTTCGCGGCGCGCCGGAACTTGCGCGGCGCGAACTCCGGCAGCCACGCGTTGCGATCGACGCCGAGCGTCGCTTCGAGCGCATGCCGTGCGGGCGCCGTGCGGTTCACCGCGTTCACCGCCTGCGTGACGATCGGAATGCCCGCGAAGTGCCCGAGCGCATCGGTGTTCGACAGCACCTTGTCGCGCAGCGATGCTTCGCCGCGCTTGTAGCGCGCCGCCTTGCCGCGCAGCATCAGGTGCGGGAAGTCGACGTTCCATGCGTGCGGCGGCACGTACGGGCATTTCGTCATGTAGCAGAGGTCGCACAGATAGCACTGGTCCACGACCTTGCCGAAGGCTGCCTTCGGTACTTCGTCGATGTCGCCCATCGGCGTGTCGTCGACCAGATCGAACAGCGCCGGAAACGCGCCGCACAGCGACACGCAGCGCCGGCATCCGGCGCAGATGTCGAACACGCGCGTCATTTCCGCATCGATCGCGGCCTGGTCGTAGAACGCATCGGACTGCCAGTCGAGCGGATGCCGGGTCGGGGCTTCGAGACTGCCTTCCTTGTGGGGCATGAGGCGCTCCAGCGTGGCGCGCATGCGCGCGAGCGCGCTGCCCGCGCGCTGCGGGCAGCGATGAACGAACGGCCGGCCGCTTGCGGGTCACACGGCCGTACCGTGCGGCCTGCGGCGGCCCGTCAGTCGACGAGGCTGCCCAGCGCCTTCGTATAGCGGTTCGCGTGGCTGCGTTCGGCCTTCGCGAGCGTCTCGAACCAGTTCGCGATTTCGTCGAAGCCTTCGTCGCGCGCCGTCTTCGCCATGCCCGGATACATGTCGGTGTATTCGTGCGTTTCGCCGGCGATCGCCGATTCGAGATTCAGCCGCGACGAGCCGAACGGCAAGCCCGTTGCCGGATCGCCGACGGCTTCCAGGTATTCGAGGTGGCCGTGCGCATGGCCGGTTTCGCCTTCGGCGGTCGAGCGGAATAGCGCGGCGAGGTCGTTCTGGCCTTCTACGTCAGCCTTCGAAGCGAAATACAGATAGCGCCGGTTCGCTTGCGATTCGCCTGCGAATGCGGCCTTCAGGTTCTCTTCGGTTTTGCTGCCCTTGAGGTGAGCCATTTACGCCTCCGTTCGAGTCGGCGCGGCCGCGTACGAAGCCGGGCCGATCAGATATGTGGGGAACGATGCATTTGCCCGGGGGCGCGCGCATCGTGCCTTTCAATCTAGGCGCTCGCGTTCGCATCCCCCAATAGGCATTTTCAATCCAGGCGATAGTGCCGGGCGCGCATCGGGGGGCATCGGGGGCATCGGGAGGCATCGGGAGGGTGCGTAAGCGTGGCGTAGGCCGCGCTTGCGCGCGCTTCACGCATCGATCGCGCGCTTGAGCAGCAGTTCGCGTTCGCGCTCGTTGCGCGTCAGTTCCGCCGCGCGGCGGAACTCGAGCTTCGCCTCGTCGGCACGGCCGAGCTTCGCCAGCAGGTCGCCGCGCACGCTCGGCAGCCAGTGATAACGCGCGAGCGCGGGATCGTCGCGCAGCACGTCGACGAGTTCGAGCGCCGCGGCCGGCCCAAACGCCATCCCCACGGCCACTGCGCGGTTCAGTTCGACGACCGGCGACGGGGCGACTTCGGCGAGCGCGTCGTACAGCGCGACGATCTGCGCCCAGTCCGTTTCCGACGCGTGGCGCGCACGCGCATGGCAGGCGGCCAGCGCGGCCTGCAGCGCATACGGCCCGCGCACGCCGCCGAGTTTCGTCGCCCGTTCGAGCGCCGCGAGGCCGCGCCGGATCAGCAACTGATCCCAGCGGCTGCGATCCTGGTCGAGCAGCAGCACGGGCCGGCCCTGCGCATCGGTGCGTGCATGCATGCGCGACGCCTGCAGTTCCATCAGCGCGACGAGCCCGAGCACCTCGCTCTCGTCCGGCGCGAGCCCGGCCAGCACGCGGCCGAGCCGCAGTGCCTCGTCGCACAGCGCCGGACGCGTCCAGTCGTCGCCCGCGGTCGCCGCATGGCCTTCGTTGAACACCAGGTAGATCACTTCGAGCACCGACGCGAGCCGCGCGGGCCGCGCATCGGCGGCGGGCACCTCGAACGGCACGCGCGCCGCCGCGAGCGTGCGCTTCGCGCGTACGATCCGCTGCGCGATCGTCGGCTCGGGCGTCAGGAACGCGCGTGCGATCTCGCCCGTCGTCAGCCCGCCGAGCAGCCGCAGCGTCAGCGCGACGCGCGCGTCGGTCGACAGCACCGGGTGGCACGACGTGAAGATCAGCCGCAGCAGGTCGTCGCCGATGTCGTCGTCAGTCGCGTCGGCGAGCGCATCGGCGATGTCGGGGACGACATGCGCTTCGAGCGCGTCCATCTCGTGGCCGAGCTGGTCGCGCTTCGCCGCATGGAGCGACTCCTGCCGGACGCGGTCGAGCGCGCGACGCTTCACGGCCGTCATCAGCCATGCAGCCGGGTTGTCGGGCACGCCGTCGACGGGCCAGTGCTCGAGCGCCGCGACGAGCGTGTCCTGCGCCAGTTCCTCGGCCACGCCGACGTCGCGCACCACGCGCGCGGCGCGCGCGATGATCTTCGGCGCCTCGATCCGCCAGACCGCCTCGATCGCACGGTGGGTCGCCTCGTGCGTCACGCCGATGGCCCCTGCGCGGTCGCGTCCTGCTCCATGTACATCAGCTCCCACGCGTGGCCGTCCGGATCGGTGAACCCGTGGCCGTACATGCCCGGATACTCCAGCGGCGGACGCGGCGTGGTACCGCCGGCCGCACGCGCTTTCGCGACGGTATCGTCGACTTCGGCCCGGCTTTCGCACGACAGGCACGACAACGCCTGCACGTGCGTCGCCGGATCGACGATCGTCTTGTCGGTGAAGGTCTGGAAGAACGGCCGCACGAGCAACATCGCGAAGATCGTGTCGCTGATGCGGATGCAGGCGGCCTGATCGTTCGTATAGGCCGGCACGACCTCGAAGCCGAGCGCCTGGTAGAACGTCTTCGAGCGCGGCAGGTCGGCCACGGGCAGGTTGATGAAAACCATTTTGTGCATGACGGGTGCTCCGGGTGAGGTTGGATTCAGGCTGGGATTCAGCCAGCGTTACCGCGGCCGACGTGGAGTTCGCGGAACCGCTCGACCGCATCGCTCGGCGTGAGGTCGTCGAGTTCGAACAGCGGCCGCACCTCGATCTCGCAATCCATCTCGGCGCCGAACGGCGCGGGGAACCGGCGCGTCCATTCGAGCGCCTCGTCGCGCGAGCGCACCTGGATCAGCGTATAGCCGGCGATCAGCTCCTTCGTTTCGGCGAACGGGCCGTCGACCACCGTGCCCTTGCCGCCCGTGTAGCGCACGCGCCAGCCGCGCGCACTCGGCCGCAGGCCGTTCGCGTCGAGCAGCACGCCTGCATTGGCCAGCTCCTCGTGATAGACGGTCATGGCCTCGACCAGCCGGTTGTCCGGCAACGCGTCGGATTCGCTGACGGCGTTGGCCCGGATCATGATCATGAATCGCATCGTTCACTCCTTGTCGTCGGTGGCAGGAGGCGCCCGTTCATCGGCGCCTTATCCAGACGACGGGCGGAAGACGAACGGATCGACACTCGCCACGACAAATCAGGGTAAATACCGAGTCGCAGCCTTCACAGGAAGCACGGGCCGACCGCGCGTACCTCGACCGTGCACCATTGCGCGGCCGGGCACTGGCGTGCGATCTCGATCGCTTCCTCGCGCGTGTCGACGTCGACGAGGAAGAAGCCGCCGACCATCTCCTTCGCCTCCGCGAACGGGCCGTCGAGCAGGCGCGTCTCGCCGTCGCGCACCTGCACGCGCGTGCCGCGCTCGGAGCGCTCCAGCGACTCGACGCCGCGCAGCACGCCGCGTGCCTTCAGCGTCTCGGCGAAATCGACCATCCGCGCGTAAAGTGCCTGGCCGTCGTCGAGCGTGCGTTCGGCGCGCTGGTCGGTCGGTTCGACAATCAACAGCATGTAAGACATGGACTTCTCCTGTGGGGACGGGGTGCGGCAGCGTTCGCTGCGCGATCGGAATGCGACACCCGATGCGAAAGCGTAACAGCCGCGGCAGGGCCTGCATGCATCGTTAGCCATCCGGCACTGGCCGGACGGCCAATTCGGCCGCTTCCTGACATTTTGCCGTCAAGATGCGTTCCCGAACTGTCGGATTTTCTTCCAGTGGACCGTCCCATGTCACGCCTGCTTCCGTCGCTTGCCGTTGCGCTATCGCTCGCCCTCTCCTTCCGGCCGGCCGCGGCTGCGCTGCCGGTCAGCGCCGGCTGCGGCGGCGCGACCACGGCGATTGCCGACCTCCGCAGCGCCGGCGGCCCGTCGCCGCTGGCCGGACAAACGACGTCGATCGAAGCGGTCGTCACCGCGGCGTTCGGCGGCGCCGACAGCTTCGGCGGTTTCTTCGTCCAGCAGGCCGACGCGCAGCGGCGGCATCGGCCGGGTGTGCCGGAAGGCCTGTTTGTCTACGCGCCGAACGCGCGCGCAAACGCCGGCGATCTCGTGCATCTCACGGGCCGGGTCGACGATAAATACGGCCGCACGCAGTTCGCGCTGTCGGGCGGCATCGCCGTCTGCGCACGCGGGCAGACGGTCACGCCTGCGACGCTCACGCTGCCGGTCGATACGCCGGCCGTGCTGGCCGCGCACGAAGGCACGCGGGTGCGCCTGCCGCAAACGCTGACGGTCAGCGATACCTACGAACTCGGCCGCTACGGCACCCTCGTTCTCAGCAACGGCCGGCTGCGCATCCCGACCCACGTCGCGACGCCGGCCGAAGCCGCCGCACACGCGGCGGCCAACGCGCGCAACCGCATCGTGCTCGACGACGGCTCGAGCCGCCGCGATCCCGCGACCGTCCGCTATCCGCCGCCCGCGCTGAGCGCCGCCAACACGCTGCGCGCGGGCTACACGGTGCGCGGCGTCGAAGGCGTGCTCGAACTACGCTACGGCACCTGGCGGCTGCAACCGACAGCCGGCGCGGCGCCGATGTTCGACGCTGCCGCGAATCCGCGCACCGACGCGCCGGCCCGGCATGCGGACGCCGACGTGCGCATCGTGTCGTTCAACGTTTTCAACTATTTCAACGGTGACGGCCATGGCGGTGGATTCGACGCGCCGGCCAACCGTGGCGCAAAGACGCACGCTGTCTTTGCGCGGCAGGAAGCGAAGATCGTCGCGGCGTTGCGCGCGCTGCGCGCCGACGTGATCGGGCTGATGGAAATCGCGAACAACGGCCACGGCAACGCGAGCGCCGTGCGGCGTCTCGCGGCGCAACTTGGCGACAGCTGGCGCGCGGTCGATCCCGGCACCGCACGGCTCGGCCGCGACGCAATCGCGGTCGCGCTGCTGTACGACAGCCGCACGGTCGAGCCGGTCGGGCGCACGGCGACCGTCGCGCTCGGTGGCCGGCACCGCCCGCCACTTGCGCAGACATTCCGGCGCATCGATGGCACGCGCGCGTTCACGGTCGCGGTCAATCACCTGAAGTCGAAGAACTGCCCGAACGCGACCGGCGCCGATCTCGACCAGGTGGACGGCCAGGGCTGCTGGAATGCGGCACGCACGCGCGCGGCCACGCGCATCGCCGACTGGCTCGCCACGTCGCCGACAGGCGCCGCGGCCGACGGCGTGCTGCTCATCGGCGACCTGAACAGCTATGCGAAGGAAGATCCGATCCGCGCACTCGAATCGCGCGGCTATGCGAACCTGGTTGCCCGCTTCGTCGGCGATGCTGCGTACAGCTACGTATTTCGCGGCGAAGCCGGCAACCTCGATCACGCTCTTGCCACGTCGACGCTCGCCGCACGCGTGAAGGCCGTGCACATATGGCACATCAACGCCGACGAACCGGTTGCGCTGCAACCCGTGCCCGATTACAAAACGCGCGTGCACCGGTCGTCTTATTACGCACCCGACGCATATCGCTCGTCGGACCACGATCCCGTCATCATCGATGTCGCGCTTGACGGCGGCGGCCCATCGCGTGGCGCGGGCACAAACCGTGCTCACCAAACAGTGTCGACTCGTGCATTTGCATCGACACAAGGCCTGTGACGGCACTAATTACCTGGCGCACCCCTGGTACCGCCACATTTACCGGATTTTCACTTCATGCCGCTGCCCGATACGCCGCTTCGCCTGAAACGCGAAATTTTTTCAATCGCCGCGCCACCCCGCGCGACGGGGCTTCGCGGCGATCTTGCCGATCCATTGAAAATTTGTCTCGAAACTCAATTGGGGCAAGTGAATCACATTGATTGCTGGGATTCGTCTTATCTTCAAATTTGCCTGGAATCGAAGGAGGATAAACACCATGGCGCTCACCGACTCGATCGAACACAAACTGGACCGCGGCCTGGCCGACATCCGTCGCACCGGCCGCCGCGTGGGACGCACGACGCGCTCGGCCGCCCGTGACCTGCATGCGGATGTAACCGACGACCTGCGCGGGCTGGTCGACGAACTGGAAGACCTGCTGAAAAACGATGGCGACGGCGATATCGCCGCGCTGCGCAAGCGCGTGCAATCCCGGCTCGACGAAGCGCGCAGCGCGCTCGACTACGCGTCGGGCAGCGCGGCCGCCCGGCTGCGCGATTCGGCCGAACGCGTGTCGCAGGCCGTGCACGACAACCCGTGGCAGACCGCCGGTGTCGTCGCGGGCCTCGCGTTCGTTGCGGGCCTGCTCCTTGCCCGCCGTTGAACGGGGCTGCCCGCCCCGCTGCCCGCACCGTCCGCTCTCAATCCGACAACGAAGGAGAACCGCCATGCAGAAGTCTCTCGCCATGAAAGCCGCCGCCGCCGTGATGCTAGGAAGCCTCGCGCTCGCCGGCTGCACGACCACGCCCGACAAACCCGAAAGCGCGTCGACCAGCGCGTCGAAGCGCGAGTCGATCGACGCGAGCGTGAACGCAACGCTGTCGCGCCTCTATTCGACGGTGCCGGGTTCGCGTGAACTCGTCGCGAAATCGCGCGGCGTGCTCGTGTTCCCGAACGTGCTGCAGGCCGGCTTCATCGTCGGCGGCCAGTCCGGCAACGGCGCGCTGCGCGTCGGCGGCAGCACCGTCGGCTACTACAACACGTCGTCGCTGTCGGTCGGCCTGCAGGCCGGCGCGCAATCGAAGGCGATCGTGTTCCTGTTCATGACGCAGGATGCGCTCGACTCGTTCCGCAAGTCCGAAGGCTGGGCCGCCGGCGCCGACGCGTCGGTCGCGGTCGTGAAGGTCGGCGCGAACGGCGCGGTCGACACCACCACGGCCACCGCGCCGGTCGAGGTGCTGGTCCTGACCAACGCGGGCCTGATGGGCGACCTGTCGGTGAACGGCACCAAGGTCACGAAGCTCAATATCTGACGGTACGGCACGCGGCCTTGCGCCGCGCTCGCTTCCCGGCAGCGCCGCGGCTCCGGCCGCGGCGTTTTCGCATGGGTCGCGCGCAGCGGCTATGATGGCGGCACCTTTGCGGGCATACTCCGGTTGGGCCGCCCGGCGGCGCGTTTCGCCGCGAACCCGTGACGTTCGCGAGCCGATCGCGCCCGAGGCAACGAGATTCAATCAAACCAAGCATCAATCTGCGCAAATGCCACCCATGGATAGCGGACACGATCACCAAAAATTCTTCTATTTCCTGCTGTTCGCGGTCACCGTCGGCATGTGCGGGATTCTCGCGCCGTTCTCCGGAGCGGTGTTCTGGGGCACCATTCTCGCGATCCTGTTCCAGCCGGTGCAGCGCTGGCTCGCTGCGCGCTTCGGCAAGCGGCGCAACCTGGCCGCGCTCGTGACGATGACGCTGATCGTCCTGATCGTGATCCTGCCGCTCGTGTTCGTCACCGCCACGCTCGTTCAGGAAATCGCGTACGTCTACCAGGAAATCAAGACCGCGCAGCCGAACTATTCGCAGTACTTCCAGGACCTCATCCACGCGCTGCCGGCCTCGATCCAGCGCCTGCTCGCGAAATACGGGCTGACCAACCTCCCCGGCATCCAGAAGAAGCTGACCGACGGCGCCGCGCAGATCAGCCAGTTCGCCGCGGCCCAGGCGTTCAGCATCGGCCAGAACACGTTCCAGTTCATCGTCAGCTTCGGCGTGATGCTGTACATGGTGTTCTTCCTGCTGCGCGACGGCGGCGAGATCGGCCGCCGCGTGCGCCGCGCGCTGCCGCTCGACGAGGACCACAAGAACCTGCTGCTCGCGAAGTTCACGACGGTCGTGCGCGCGACCGTGAAAGGCAACGTCGCGGTCGCGCTCGTGCAGGGCGCACTCGGCGGGCTGATCTTCTGGATCCTCGGCATCCAGGGCGTCGTGCTGTGGGGCGCGCTGATGGCGTTCCTGTCGCTGCTGCCCGCGATCGGCGCGAGCCTCGTGTGGATCCCGGCTGCGCTCTACTTCCTGGCGACCGGCGAGATCTGGAAATGCGTCATCCTCGTCGCGTTCTGCGTCGGCGTGATCGGCCTCGTCGACAACCTGCTGCGCCCGATCCTCGTCGGCAAGGACACGAAGATGCCTGACTGGGTCGTGCTGATCTCGACGCTCGGCGGGATGGCGCTGTTCGGCATCAACGGCTTCGTGATCGGGCCGCTCGTCGCCGCACTGTTCATGGCGAGTTGGGACATCTACGCGCGCGCCGAACAGGGCGAATGACGCCGCGCGCGGCTGCGTGCCACGCACCCGTCCGCCACCGCTCCATCCGCATGCACACGCCCTCCGTCACGGATGGCTAATCCTGATCACGACGGGCGCCACGGCGCCCGTCGCTTCATCCGCCGCGACGGTCATCACGCCGCCATACGGGCCCACGCGATGAACGCGGCCCGATACCAGCGACACGCTTCGATCGTCGTGCGCATCGCGCCACGTTGCGCGCACGCCTGAATCGGCATCCAGCGCGAACGGCGCACCGTCGGGCCCGACCAATGCCACATGAGCACCCGGCAAACGCCGGCCATGCGCATCGAACCGGAGCATCGCCGCAGCCCCGCTACCCACCGCGTCCCGTCCTTCGACAACCGCGCCCGACGGCGCGTCGAACGTCACGTCGTAGAGATCGACGAGCGCGCCGGTAAACCGCACGACGCCGTCCGACGCGGCCTGCCCGGCCGCCACCGCATTCGACATCGCCAGCACGGCGCCCAGCCCGATCGCCATCATCCGCACGGCACCGGCACACCGCACCGTTCGATTGCGCATCGCTGCTGCCGATACCGCCCGCTTCGCGGTGTTCCGCATGTTCCCTCTCCCCTGCCGCGTGACCAGAAAAAAAGGCGGCGTGACGCGTCGGTCACGCCGCCTGTTCGCTGGCAATCACTTTAGGGAGAGAGGCCGGAACAATATATGGGACAAGTCCTAAACTGAGGCTCGGTTGGTCGAACTCACCACGTTCGACAACATCTCGCGGCAACCCGCGACCGATAGCGCACGCCGAGCCGCAGGCCGGTCACGCGTCCGGATCGACGCGCAGCACGAGCTTGCCGCGATGGTCGCCGTCGAACAGGCGATTCAGCACGTCGGGCGCGTTTTCGAGACCGTCGGCAACGGTCTCCTCGGCCTTGAGCCGGCCGTCGCGCAGCCAGCCCGCGAGCGTCTGCACGGCTTCGCGGCTCTTGCGGTAATCGAGGATCAGGAAGCCGCGCATCGTCAGCCGCTTCGAGATCAGCACGCCGACGTCGTCGGCCGCGCGGCCGCTGTTGTAGTTCGAGATCACGCCGCACAACGCGACGCGCCCGCCGATCACCATCCGCGACAACACCGCGCGCATCACCTCGCCGCCGACATTCTCGAAGTTCACGTGCACGCCGTCCGGCGTCGCCGCCTTCAGTTGCTGACGGAAATCGTCGGCCTTGTAGTCGACGGCCGCGTCGAAGCCGAGCGTCTCGGTCAGGTAGCGGCACTTGTCCGCGCCGCCCGCGATGCCGACCACGCGCGCGCCGTGGATCTTGCCGATCTGCCCGGCGATCGAGCCGACCGACCCGGCCGCCGCCGACACGACGAGCGTCTCGCCGGGCTGCACCGGCGCGATGTCGGTCAACCCGTAGTACGCGGTCAGCCCGCTCATCCCGCACGCGCCGAGCAGCGTCGGCAGCGGCAGGCCCGACTGCGCGGGCAGCTTCACGAGCTGCTCGGCCTGGTCGGCCGGCACGACCGCATAGTCCTGCCAGCCGACGAGCCCCTGCACGAGATCGCCTTCCGCGAAACCGGCATGGCGCGACGCGACCACGCGCCCGATGCCGAGCGCGCGCATCACCTCGCCGATCGCGACGGGCGGCAGGTACTGCGGCACGTCGCTCATCCACACGCGGTTGGTCGGGTCCATCGACAGGTACAGCACGCGCACGAGCACCTCGCCGTCCGCGAGCGCCGGCACCGGCGTCTCGACGAGCGAGAAGTGTTCGCGGCCGACCCGCCCTTCCGGGCGCGTCTTCAGCAGCAGTTGGCGGTTCACGGGTGTCGACACGATGTTCTCCTCCGGTAGTTGTGATGCGGGATGCGCGTCAGACCGCGCACATGCCGCCGTCGATCACGAGTTCGGCGGCCGTCATGAAGCGGCTCTCGTCGGATGCGAGATACACGGCCGCATGCGCGACGTCGTCCGGCTCGCCGAGCCGGCGCAGCGGAATGCCGCGCGCGAGCTTGCGCGTCGCGTCGCGTTCGCCAAGCGTCTGGAACAGCGGCTCGACGATCCCCGTGCGGATGAACGCCGGGTGAATCGAGTTGCAGCGCACGTCGATCTCGCGGCGCGCGCAGTCGATCGCGACCGACTTCGTCAGCGACGCGACCGCCGCCTTCGACGCGTTGTATGCGGTGAAATCCGGCTCGACCTTGAACGCGGCGACCGACGAAATGTTGATGATCGACGCGGGGTGGCTCTCGGCCAGATACGACAGCGCGTGCTTGCAGCCGAGCACGATGCTCTCGACGTTGATCGCCATCACGCGCCGCCATTCGTCGAGCTCGATCTGTGCGGGCGAACCGATCGAGCCGACGCCCGCGTTGTTGACGAGCACCGACAGCCCGCCCATTGCATCGACCGCCTGCGCGAGCAGCGCCTGCCAGCGCGCTTCGTCGCGCACGTCCTGCGTCGCGGCGAACGCGACCGGCGTCGCGTGGCCCGCGTTGAGTTCCTGCGCGAACGCGTCGAGCACCGCCGCTTCGGCGATGTCGGTCAGGAACACGCGCGCGCCCTGCTCGACCATCCGGCGCGCGATCGCGCGGCCGAGGCCGCCCGCGGCGCCCGTGATGTATGCGCACTTGCCGGCGAGGCGCGGAGAAACGACTGTCATGTGAGTTGCTCCTGTCGTGAATCGTCGTCGCGGCATGCTGCCGCGACGGGGTTTCCGTGCATGTTGCGGCCGACGCATGCCGGTCGACGGTGCGTCGGCTTCATAAGATGCCGCACGGTTTCCGCGAGTATATCGAGACGAGCGTGACGCGCGCCGGGCAGCCGGCCGCGGTCGAACGACAGCCAGCGTACGCGAATGCCGCCAATCGATGAAATGAATATTCGTTATGCCCGGTCATAGATTCCATTCATGACCGTCGAGCGCCTGCACCCATGCGCAAAGCGGCACGGCCGATCCTGCGGACCGGCCGGTTCATTGACTGGGGGAATGACGGGCGATGCGTTCCGCAACGGGCAGGAAACGATCGGGAAAGGGAATCGTGCAACCGCCGGGAGATCGCCGGCGGCGACCTGGCGGCACCGAAACCCCGGGCCGCCGCAACCGGCAACTGTCAGAATCCGTCGCCCGACGGCGCGCGCACGAACGCGCAGAGTTGCGGCGAATGCGTATCGATCATCTGCTGGAACGGCGCGCGATGCCCGTACGCGATGCCCGACACGAGCAGCAGGCAGGCAGCCGCGATGCGCGGCGAGAACGCGCGCTGGCGCGCACCGTCGTAGCCGCGCAGGAACACCAGCGCGACCAGCGCGCCGAGCATCCAGCCGACGACGACTTCCGGAATCGTGTGCGAGTGATCGAACACGCGCGCGACGGCCGTGGCCGCGCCGACGGCCAGCCCGGCCGCGACGCCGGGCGCCTTGCCTGGCAGGAACGCCTGCCACAGCATCGACAGCGCGACCGTCCACACGGACGTCGACAACATCGTATGGCCGCTGATCACGCGGAAATCGAATTGGGGAATCTCGATGCCGCACCCGGCATACAGGATCTTGGTTGCGCCGACGAGGCCCATGCCGGCGGCCAGCAGCACGACCCAACGCACGGCGAGGCGCCAGTCGGTCAGCGCCAGCCACACTGCGCAGGTCAGCGCGATCGGCAAGGTCAGCGCGGCATCGCCGATGTTGCTGATTTCACTCCACATAACAGATGTCGGACGGCTATCGAAAGGCCGCAGTTTACCGCATGCGCGCAGCGCATCCGTGTCGGCCTGTGACAAGCTGTATCAGCCCGCCACACCGGTAATCAGCAGCAGGTTCGTGCCGGTGATGACGACGAACAGCGCCCACGCGGCGACCTGCATCTTGCGGCCGATCGCGTGCTCGCCCATCGTGTTGCGATCGCTGACCGACCGGATCAGCGGCCACATCGCGAACGGCAACTGCAGGCTCAGCAGCACCTGGCTCCAGACGAGCAGCTGCCCGACCGACCCGTCGCCGAGCCACAGCACGCCGATCAGCGCCGGCACGAGCGCGAGCCCGCGCGTGATCAGCCGGCGCTGGTAGCACGGGATTTTCGTGTGCAGGAAGCCGTCCATGATCACCTGGCCGGCGATCGTGCCGGTCAGCGTCGAGCTTTGCCCCGACGCGAGCAGTGCGATGCCGAACAGCAGCGCGGCCGCGCCGCCCGCGATCGGCGTAATCAGCTTGTAGGCCTGCTCGATGTCGGTCACGTTGTGCTGGCCCGTCGCGTGAAACGCCGCGCCCGCGACGACCAGGATCGCCGCGTTGACGAGCATCGCGACGAACAGCGACACGCAGGTATCGATGCGCACCAGCGCGAGCGTGTCGCGCACCACGCCGCGCGCGCCGCCGACGACGTGCCGCGTCTGCACGACCGACGAATGCAGATACAGGTTGTGCGGCATGATCGTCGCGCCGACGATGCCGAGCGCGAGCACGATCGCGTCCTTGCGGTCGTGGCCCGGATCGCCGGGCACGAGCCCGCCGACCACCGCGTGCCAGTCGGGCGGCGTGATCGCGACCTGCGCGACGAAGCAGAACGCCATCGTCGCGATCAGCCCGAGCACGATCGCCTCGATCTGCCGGAACCCCTTGCCCTGCAGGCCGAGCACGATCACCGTGTCGAGCGCGGTCAGCACGATCCCCCACGCCAGCGGCACGCCGAGCAGCAGCTTGAACGCGAGCGCGCAGCCGAGGACTTCCGCGATGTCGCACGCGATGATCGACACTTCGGCGGTGACCCACTGCACGATGCGGCCGAACCGGCCGTAGCGGTCGTAGCTGGCCTGCGCGAGATCCTTGCCGGCGACGAGGCCGAGCCGCGCCGCGAGCATCTGCAGGAAGATCGCCGCGACGCTCGAGAACGCGACGACCCACAACAGCGAATAGCCGAACTGCGAGCCGGCCTGGATGTCGGTCGCCCAGTTGCCGGGATCCATGTAGCCGATCGCGACGAGCAAGCCGGGGCCGAAGAAGCGCTTGAGCTTCAGCCAGCGCGACGCGCCGGCGTCGATCGTGATGCTGCCCTTTACTTCCGACGGGCAGAAAGGGGCGGTGGCGGTAGTGGGGAGGAAGGGCATGGAAACCGGGAATCGAGATCGCGACAGCACGATTCTACGGGTATCTGCCCCGTTTTCTCCCGAGCGTCGGCGCATGCGCCGTAACCTCCCCCGTCACCGTCGCAAAACGCGGCTGCGGGCCCGTCGTCCGCATCGGGCGATGCGGCGCCGTGGCTGAGGAGCTTTTCCCGCTCCGCGACGCGGAATTCGGTCGGCGACATCAGCAGGCGCTGGCGAAACAGCTTCGCGAGCCGCTCGCCGCTGCCGAACCCCGTGCGGCGCGCGACCTTGTCGGCCGGCAGCGTCGTATGGATCAGCATGTGGCATGCGCGCTCGAGCCGCACGTGCTGGACGAACTCGGTCGGCGTCACGCCGATCTCCTTCTTGAAGCGCCGCAGGAAATTGCGCTCGCTCATCGCGGCCGCCTGCGCGGCATCCGCGATCGAGATGCGGTTTACGCTCTGCGCGCGCAGCCGCTGCGCCGACATCCGGATCGACGGGCTCGCGCTCAGTTCGCGAAACGCCCACATCGACTGCGCATAGCGTTGTTCGACCGGCCGCAGCATGTTGCTGGCGATCTCCTGCGCGGCGCTGTCGCCGAGATCGGCGCGGAACATGTCGAGCGCGGCGGCGAACACATCGGTCTCGCCCGCCTGCAGTTCGACCGTCGCGGCGGTACGGCGCCCGGCCCGGCCGGGCCGCACGTCGATCTCCGCCGACGGCCGCTGCGTGGCCGCGAGCGACAGCAGGTCCATCGCGTCGACGATCCAGCGTGCGTGCCGGCGAATGTCGGTCAGGCGGCGCTGCAATGCGTCGTCCCAGTTGACGGCCGCGCGATCGCCATGAAGATGAAAGAACGCGAGCGCACGGCGGCCGTGCTCGTCGCCGAGCGGATCGGCCGCGATGCTCACACCGGACGACGACTGCAACAGCCCCCCGCTTTCGGATACGTACTTCAACTGGTAATCCGCACTGAACGCATTCAGGCGATTCGCCAGATTGAAAGCCTCGCCGAGACGCGCGGCCTGGGCCAACGAAAACCCCGTACTCAAATAGATAACGACCCACCTCTGATCTGCAGCATTCACTTGCCAGGCCCCCGACTTGTTTCGAATTCTTCTAATACCGTCGAACTGTCAGGCTTATATTTGGTTTGAATGCGTGCGACAGGACGGCTATCTCGAAATATAAAGCGACGGGATGTTAGCCGAACGGGTAGTGCCTTTGGCGCGAAATGGCCGACGTGGACAGCATGATGGCGGATTACTACAGACTGTCGCGGGCCACTGGTATGCCGACACGGAATCGCGCGTGTCGATGCAGCCGATCAGCGCAGCCGTCATGCGTCACGATGTGCGCGCTTCGTTTCGCTTCGTTTCGTTGCGTTGCGCATCGAACGAAGCTGCGGTCGCTTACCGGTCCGAACGGCATCGACATGCATCGAACGCCGTCGATCACCGCGCACGAAAACCCGCGCATCCGTTGCCTGTGCATCCTTTAGAATCGATCCACCGTTCACCACGCCACCCGCGCCCCGTGCCCGCCGATCACCGTCTCGACCTGAACCTGTTTCGCGTGCTCGACGCCGTCTACGTGTACGGCGGCATCGGCGCGGCCGCCCGCGCGCTGCATCTCACGCAGCCTGCGGTCACGCACGCGCTCAACCGGCTGCGTGTGCATTTCGACGATCCGCTGTTCGTGCGCCAGGGCAACCGCGTCGTGCCGACCGAACGCACGCGGTCGATCATCGCGGACGTCCAGTTGCACCTGAAGGGCCTGCAAGGCACAGCGCGCGATCCGTCGGCATTCGATCCCGCGACGCTCGACCTGAGCATCGCGGTCGGCATTCGCGACGTGCTCGAATCGATCGCGCTGCCGCGAATCGTCGCCGCGTTCGCCGACGAAGCGCCGGGCCTGCGGCTCGTGAGCCGACGTGTCGCGGTGTCCGACATCGAGCGCGAACTCGCATCGGGCAATCTCGATCTGGTCATCGATCGTCGCGTACAGACGGGCCCGCGCATCGCCACCGAACACCTGCTCGACGATTCGCTCGTCGTCGCGCTGCGCCGAGATCATCCGCTTGCGCGCGACCCGCTGCGGCGCGGCGACTATTTCGCGGCGCGGCATATCGCGGTGTCGTCGTTCGGCGAACCGCAATCGCTCGACGTATTGCTCGGCAGCGATGGGCGCTTCCGCGATATCCGGCTCACCTGCCAGCACTATTTCGCCGCCTGCCAGATCGCCGCGACCGGCGACCTGCTGGTCACGCTGCCGCACACCTGTGCGCTGCGGATGGCCGCGCTGCTGCCGATCGTCGTGCGACCGCTGCCGCTGCGGCTCAAGCCGTTCCCGCTGCTCGCGTACTGGCACGAATCTCGCGACACCGATCGCGCGCACCAGTGGGTGCGCGAACGCATCGCCGCACTCGTGCGCAGCAGCGCCGGCGTAGCGGACGCGTAGGCACGCTGCGTACGCCGTTACGATCGAAACGGTATGCTGACGGCTTCGCGCTGCCACGCGGCGCCCTGCTCCATATTCCGCTTACCGGAGACTTGCCATGTCGCTCATTCATGCCGCCGCCGTCCTCGATGCCGACGCGCCCGACTACGTCGTCCAGCTGCAGGCCGGCACGCATGCGCTGACCGGCGACGAAGCGCCGCGCGAAGGCGGCCAGGATCGCGGGCCGGCGCCGTACGAGTTCGTGCTTGCCGGTCTCGCGCAATGCACGGCCGCGACGCTGCGCATGTATATGCAGCGCAAGTCGTGGCCGGCCGCGCGCATCGACGTGCGCACCGAGCTGCATGCCGATCGCGAAGGCGCGCAATACGTGCGCCGCGTCGTGACGCTCGACGGCCCGCTCGACGATGCGCAACGCCAGCGCCTCGCGGAAATCTGCGAGAAGACGCCGGTGACGCAGTTCATCAAGCGCGGTACGCGGATCGAAACGACGTTGAAATGACGCGCACGGGTAGTGGTGCACGGCGAGTGGCGCGCGGCGCGCGGTGAGCAACACACGTTCGCCACCTGAAAAACAAAACGGGCGGGCCGCGCACGATGCGCGGCCCGCCCGTTCATCGAATTCAACAGGCGCTTACAGTCCGAGCGCGGACAGGTCCAGCTTGCCGCCCTTCATCGGCGGGCACCAGAAATATGCACCGGTCAGCGGCCGCGTGAAGCGGAACAGGCCGTCGACGATCCCGTCCTCCGCGCCGCTCATGCGGCGCATCTGCACGTCGAATGCGCGGAACGAGCAGCCGAACGCAACGAAGTAGAGGCCCGCGCGGCGCGCGTCCGACCACGGCGACGAACGGCGCAGCATGAACGCCTCCGGCTCGAAGCTTTCCTGCGCGGTGCGCTTCACGTGTGCGAACTCGGGCGCGTCGTCGAGCTCCTCGTTGTCCGAGCGGCGGCGCCCGATGATGTTGTCCATGTCGCCCGACGGAATGCGTTCCATCTGGTCGAAGTCGTGCAGCCATTGCTGGACCGCGACGAAGCTCGAACCGTCGAGCCCTGCGCCCTGCCCCGTCACGATCGCCGCGTCGAGCGCGTCTTCGCCGGTCGGGTTCTCGGTGCCGTCCTCGTAACCGGACAGGTCGCGATCGTTCGAATAGCGGAAGCCGTCGACGGCATCCTGCAGCGCGAACGCCGGCGCCAGCGCGCGTTCGATCGCCCGTGCGCGCAGCACGATCTCGCCGCGATCGTCGGCGCGCAGCCAGACCCACACGTCGGCCGGCGTGGCCGGCAGCGTGCGGTCCTTCACCGCGAACGCCGGGTAGTCGGTCAGGCCCGGAACCGGGCGCCCGAGGTGCGCCGCCAGCGCCTGTCCGAAACCGACGACCGTGTCGCGTCCGTCGACGATCTCGCGCAGCGCGGCCAGCGCCGCCGCCACATTGCCGTCATTCGAAATCGTGAAAGTGAGGTATCGGGCCGCCGTGTCGATCGGAGCCAGAATGCCTTGCTGAACGTCGCTCATCGTTTCCTCAGGAGTGTATCGGGGTGAATCTGCGAGGGCCGCATCGGCCGGCCGATCGTCGTGCCGGGCCGCGCCGGGACACACGCACCGTCGCGTGCCGCGGACGCCGAAGTGTAATCGATGCGCCCGCCGGCCCTTTGCGGAAAGCCCGCTAAAGAAGGACCGAAACCCTGAATACTAACCGTATCGACGCCGCAACGCCGCATTCGTCAGACGTTGCAGCGTGCAGAACACTACTGATAGAATCTTTACACGTCTTTTCGGCGTCCTTTCAACCGTTCACTTCAGGGGAGGTGCAGATGTTCCGAATGCCAGCAACCTTCCCGAACGTGGTCCCACGGCGTAGCTGATCCAGCCCGCCGTCCGCGCCGGCTCCCGAGTTTTCCGCTAACCCGCCAGCCGCGCTTTTCCCGACAGCCCGTTTCGTTTCGCCCGCGTTTTCCACGCGGCTCCGGCTGTTGCGTTTTCGACGTTCTCCGAACCGGAAAGTCCCGTCGCGCGATGCGCCGGGCAACGATAAATGACCAGAAAAAACACCCATCTGGGCGGCCACGCATTCAAGGCCGTCTTCGGCTTCACCATCCGCTACTGGCGCAAGCAGCCGGCGCGCATCGCCACGGTCGCGACCTTCGCGCTGCTCGCCGCGCTCGCCGACGTGCTCACGCCGCTGTTCGCCGGCCGCCTCGTCGACGCGCTGTCGACCGGCCTGACCGACCGCGCCACCGCATGGCATTCGGCCGTCGTCGCGTTCGGCACGCTCGCCGCGCTCGGCATCGGCGCGACGGTACTTCGGCAAGGCGTCTACCTGAACATCATCACGCTCACGCTGAAGATGATGAGCGAGGTCGCCGCCGCGTCGTTCCATCGCGTGCAGCGCTTCTCGACCGACTGGCACGCGAACAGCTTCGCCGGTTCGACCGTGCGCAAGATCACGCGCGGGATCTGGGCGCTCGACCTGCTGAACGACACCGTGCTGATCGCGCTGCTGCCGTCGGTCACGATGCTGGTCGGCGCGACCGTGCTGCTCGGCACGCACTGGCCCGTAATGGGGCTCGTCGTCGGCGCGGGCTCGCTGCTGTATATCGCGGTGACGGTCGCCGTGTCGCTCGGCATCGTCGCGCCGGCCGCGCGGCTCGGCAACCTGTGGGATACGCGCATGGGCGGCGCGCTCGCCGATGCCGTGAGCTGCAACGCGGTCGTCAAGGCGTTCGGCGCGGAAACGCGCGAGGAAGCGCGGCTCGCGCGCGTGATCGGCAAGTGGCGGCAGCGCACGCGCCGCACGTGGGTGCGCGGCACGTTCAACGGCGGGTTGCAGGGCGCGATGCTCGTCGCGATGCAGGCCGCGATGATCGGCGTTGCGCTGCGGCTGTGGGCGAACGACGAGGCGAGCGTCGGCGACATTGCGTTCGCGCTGACGATGTTCTTCATGTTGCAGGGTTACCTGCGCGACGTCGGCATGCACATCCGCAACCTGCAGCGTTCGGTGAACGACATGGAGGAGCTCGTCGCGCTCGAACGGCAGCCGCTCGGCATCGACGATCGCCCCGGCGCGCCGGCCATCCGGATCGGCCAAGGCGAGATCCGCTTCGAGCACGTGACGTTCCGCTACGGCAACCATCCGGTGCCGCTGTACGACGATTTCTCGATGCGGATCGCGCCCGGCGAGCGCGTGGGCCTCGTCGGCCACTCGGGGTCGGGCAAGACGACGTTCATCAAGCTGATCCAGCGCCTGTACGACGTGTCGGGCGGCCGCATCACGATCGACGGGCAGGACATCGCGCGCGTGCGGCAGGATTCGCTGCGCGGCCAGATCGCGATCGTCCAGCAGGAGCCCGTGCTGTTCCACCGCACGCTCGCGGAGAACATCGCGTATGCGCGCCCCGATGCGAGCCGCGCGGACATCGAGCACGCCGCTCGGCTCGCCAGCGCGCACGATTTCATCGCCACGCTGCCGGACGGTTATGACACGCTCGTCGGCGAACGCGGGATCAAGCTGTCGGGCGGCGAGCGCCAGCGCGTCGCGATCGCGCGCGCGTTCCTCGCCGATGCGCCGATCCTGATCCTCGACGAAGCGACGTCGAGCCTCGACAGCGAAAGCGAGCTGCTGATCCAGCAGGCGATGGAGCGGTTGATGGTCGGCCGTACGACACTCGTCGTCGCGCACCGGCTGTCGACCGTGCGCGCGCTCGACCGGCTGCTCGTGCTCGATCGCGGCAAGGTGATCGAGGAAGGCAACCACGACGCGCTGATCCGCATCGACGGCGGCATCTACCGCCGGCTGTTCGAGCGGCAGGCGCTGGAGCTCGCGAAGGGGTTGATCGATTCGCCGCGGCGCACGGCGGACGACGCCGCCGGGCCGCTGGGCGAGCCGGTCGAGGCGTAACGCAAGCGTGTCGCGATGCGGCCCGGCGGTGCGGTCGTCACCGCCGGGCCGTGTCGACCCGACCGGATTCGGATCGAGGCCGTGCCACGTGCACGGCCTTTTTCTCGTCTGCGGATATCGCCGACTACCCCTGAGCCGCACCCTGCGGAGCCGCCTTTTCCGGGATCACTTATCATGTCGGCCAGGAAATTTGCGACGAGGGATCGATCATGTTTACAGGAATTGTCCAGGGCGTTGGCGTCATCAAGACCATCAAGGATCACGGGGAGCTGAGAACCTTCAGCATCGAATTCCCCGAGCGGTTTACCGACGACATCGAGATCGGCGCCAGCGTCTCGGTCGACGGCGTGTGCCTGACGGTGACGACCATCCATTCGCCGGAGCTGATCGACTTCGACGTGATGTTGCCGAGCCTGAAGATCACCACGCTGGCCGATCTGGCGACTGGCTCGCGGATCAACGTGGAGCGGGCCGCGAAGGACGGCGCGGAAATCGGCGGGCATCCGCTGTCCGGCCATGTCGACTTCCCGGGGACCATCCTGCACATCGCGTCGTCCGAACACAACCGGATGATTCGCATCGGCGTGCCGGCCGATTTCAAACGCTATGTGTTCGCGAAGGGCTATATCGCGATCAACGGCTGCAGCCTCACGGTTTCGGACGTCAATCGCGACGAAGGCTGGTTTGAAATCTGGCTGATTCCGGAAACGCGCCGCGCGACGACCTTCGATGCGAAGGGCGTCAACGACAAGGTCAACATCGAGATCGAGCGAAGCACCCAGGTCGTCGTCGATACGATCCGCGAATCGGTCCAGGAAACGCTCGGCGAATTGACCGGCATCGTCACGGCGCTGCTGGCGGAAAAAGGCGTCGATATCGAGGAGCTGCTGGCCCGCAACGTCGCGCGACTGCCGAAGAAGTAACGGATGCCGGCGTGCCAGGTGATCCGCTGGATCACCGGGTACCGGCTGCCGTCGGAAAACACCTCGACCCACGGTTCGGATACGTCGAACGTCAGAGGACGAATTTAAGGGTAGCGCGCAATCACTCCCCGGATTGCGGGTTACCACGATGCGTCGATCGAACGCTCATGAGCGTTCGATCGACGGCAAGGACGCCACGATAAAGCGCTCGATGTCAGCCGCAACTCGCTCGGGTGATCCGTTGCTCGCAAACCGTTTGCAGCTCAGGCGCATGAACGCAGGAAATCGATCGCAGATTTTGCGCATCTCGCTTGCTTCGTCCGCGTTCAGATACGGTCTCGACATCTGACGGTCCACAACCAGTTTCGCGCAGCTTTCGAGATCGAACGCAGGCAACAGAAGGGCCGTGAGCGTGTCCTCCTCGATACACCGGCAAACTGCCGAATAGGTCGGCGTGACATTCGCCGGATACAGCATGAACCCGGACGAAACCGCACAAATCGTGGGCGCCGAAATCCCGCGTTTGAGTTGCTCGTATAACCGGACGTTGTGCGCTGCGTATTCGACATATCCGTGGTCCCGGATGAAGTCGGCGATGCTCCCGTGCGACGCCAGGAAGCATTGATCCACATCGAGGAACCGCCAGTTCAAGCGATCTGCGACGATTGCCCCGACGGTTGTTTTTCCGGCGCCTCCCGGCCCGATGAGATGCGCAAGCAACGACACGTTCAACCTCCGACATAGCATGTATCAGGTTCCCGGAAGGTCCGCGACGAATCCGCTTTCCACACCCGCCTCACTCCACCTCAGCCTGCGCCCCCTTCCCCACCGCGACGCGTTGCGCGCGATAAATCCCCGCGTGCCCTGAAAACAGATACGCGACGACGCACGCGACGATCGCATACACGCCAATATCCGCGCCGAACAGTTCGATCGCCATGATCGTCGACGCGATCGGCGTGTTGGCCGCGCCCGCGAACACCGCGACGAAGCCGAGCCCCGCGAGCACGGGCACCGGCAGCGCCAGCACCTGGCCGAGCGCGTTGCCGAGCGTCGCGCCGATGTAGAACAGCGGCGTCACCTCGCCGCCCTTGAACCCCGATGCAAGCGTGACGACGGTGAACGCGAACTTGCCCGCGAAATCGTAGAGCGGCAGCGGACCGTGAAACGCGGCCTCGATCGTCGGAATGCCGAGGCCGATGTATTGCGGCACGTTCAGCACGGTGGCCGCCGCCGCGACCAGCAGGCCGCCGAGCACCGGCTGCAGCGGCGCATAGCGGACGATGCGCCGGAACCACGCGGTCAGCGCATGCGTCGCAAACGCGAACAGCCGGCCGACGACGCCGAACGCGATGCCCGCGACGACCGTCACGGCCAGCCCCGTCGCCGATACAGCCGGCACGAACGGAATCGCATAGGCCGTGTGATGCACGCCCCACGCGCGACACACGACGTCCGCGACGATCGCCGAAGCGACGCAGGTCAGCAGCGCGTCGTACCGCACGCGCCCGATCGCGAGCACTTCGAGCCCGAACACGGCGCCCGCGAGCGGCGTGCCGAACACCGACGCGAAACCGGCCGCGATGCCGCCCATCAGCAGCACGCGGCGATGCTCGCGATCGAGGCGGAACACGTGCGTGACGCGATCGGCAAGCGCGCCGCCCATCTGCACGGCCGTACCCTCGCGGCCGGCCGAGCCGCCGAACAGGTGCGTGACGACGGTCGCGACGAGTACGAGCGGCGCCATCCGCTTCGGCACGAGCGCCTTCGGGTCGTGAATCTCGTCGATCAGCAAGTTGTTGCCGCGCGCGACGGACTGGCCGAAACGATGGTAGACCCACCCGGTCGCGAAACCGGCGGCCGGCAGCCCCCACAGCAGCCACGGATGCGCGACGCGCGTGCCGGTCGCCCAGTCGAGCGCGATCAGGAACAGCGCGGAAGCCGTGCCGGCCAGCGCGCCGAGCAGGGCCGAGAGAGCGAGCCAGCGGCACACGTAGCGCACGGTCGCGAGAAGATCGGCAGAAGTCGTGAAAAACATGATTTCCAGATTCGACAGAACATCAAAACCTGGGCGGCAGAATACCGCATGGACGGCCTGCGACCTCCTGACAACCCAGGAACACGCAGGCATCATCAGCCGGGCAAACCGGCGGTTGAGGGCCGCACCGCACGCAACGCGCCGGGAACGACCGCAGGGAGGCATGCCATCTCCGCAGGCCGGAATTGTACGCGACGCCGCGCACCGCACGCAATGCGGTCGCCAGGACCGCCGGACAGCACGGCGCCCCTCCCCTCGGGCGCGCCGTCAGTCGCGCGGCGTGCGCGCGATGCGCGAGATCAGTTGGGGCGCGATCCGCTCGAGCGGCAGGATCGCCGATGCCGCACCGATCGCCGCGGCCGCTTTCGGCATCCCGTAGACGGCGCTGGTCGCCTCGTCCTGCGCGATCGTGTAGCAACCCTTCGCGCGCATCGCCTTCAGGCCGAGCGCGCCATCGCGCCCCATGCCCGTCAGCAGCACGCCGAGCGCATCGCCCTGCCAGCCGTCGGCGACGCTGTTGAAGAACACGTCGATCGACGGCCGGTACGGCGTCTCGGCCGGATGCCGCGTATAGCCGAGTACGCCGCGCGGCGACAGATACAGGTGATCGTTGGTTGCCGCGAGCAGCACTTCGCCGGCCTGCGGCACGCTGCCCTGCCGCGCGACGCGTACCGGCAGCCGCGTATAACCGTCGAGCCATTCGGCCATCCCGAGCGCGAACGCCTGGTCGACGTGCTGGATGATCACGATCGCAGCCGGGAAATCGGCCGGCAGCGCGCGCAGCAGCGCGGTAAGCGCGGTCGGCCCGCCCGCCGACGCGCCGATCGCGACGAGCGTCGGCTGGCCGCGCGCGGGCGTCGGCCCCGGCGGCACGAGCGCCGCGGTGCGGCTTTCGAGCAGCCGGCCGATCTGGTCGATCTTCGCGAGCAGCGCCTGCGGCGACGCGTCGGTCGACAGCCCGAGCGCGAGCGTCGGCGTATCGACCGCATCGAGCGCGCCCGCGCCCATCGCCTCGTAGACCGACGACGTGTTCGCGCTGACGCTCGCCGTCACGACCAGGATCGCGCACGGCGCGCGCGCCATGATCTGCCGGGTCGCCTCCACGCCGTCGACCTTCGGCATCACGAGATCCATCAGCACAAGGTCGGGCGGATGGGCGATGCAGAAATCCACCGCCTCGTCGCCGTCGGTCGCGACCCACAGCACGCGGTGGTCCAGCCGCAGCGCGAGCACGCGGCGCAGCGCCTCCACGGCCAGCGGCAGGTCGTTGACGATGCCGATGTTCATCCGCGCGCGCCCCCGATCAGGTCGTGCACGGCATCGAGCAGCGCCTCGTCGTGGAAGCTGCTCTTCGCGAGGTAGTAGTCGGCGCCGGCGTCGAGCCCGCGACGGCGATCCTCGTCGCGATCCTTGTACGACACGATCATCACCGGCACGCGCTTGAGCATCGGATCGCGCTTGATCAGCGTGACGAGTTCGATGCCGTCCATGCGCGGCATGTCGACGTCCGTGACGACGAGATCGAATGCGTCGCTGCGCACCGCGTTCCAGCCGTCCATCCCGTCGACCGCAACGGTCACGTCGTAACCGCGCTTTTCCAGCAGCTTGCGTTCGAGCTCGCGCACCGTCAGCGAATCGTCGACGACGAGCACGCGGCGGCGCCGGTCGACGAGCGCGAACTGCGGGTCGCGCTTGAGCCGCGCGAGCTGCCCGCCTCGCACGAGCTTGTCGACCGAGCGGATCAGGTCCTCGACATCGACGATCAGCACGGGGTCGCCGTTCTCGAGCAGCGCGCCGGCCGCGATGTTCTGGATCTTGTGCAGGCGGCTGTCGAGCGGCTGCACGACGAGCATCCGTTCGCCGAGGAAACGATCGACCGCGACGCCGTACAACTCGGGTTCGCCGCCGACGACCACGACCGCCGTGCTCGCGCGCGCCGCGTCGGGCTCGCCCGCATCGAGCAACTGGTGCGCGGCGACGAGGCCCGCGCGCCGGCCGTCGAACGGAAAATGCGGCTGCCCTTCGAGCACGTCGATGTCGTCGTGCGCGAGTTCGAGCGTGCGGCGCACGTGCGCGAGCGGGAACGCGTACGGTTCGCCGCCGACTTCGACGAGCAGGCTGCGGATCACCGACAGCGTGAGCGGCAGCTGCAGCACGAAGCGCATGCCCGCGCCCGGTTCGTTGAAGATCCGCACCGCGCCGCGCACGCCGCGCACCATCTCCTGCACCGCGTCGAGGCCGACGCCGCGACCCGACACGTCGGTCACCGCGTCGCGCATCGAAAAGCCCGGTAGCAGCAGGAATTCGAGCAGTTCGGGATCGGACAGCCGCGCGGCCGTCTCGTCGTCGGTCAGGCGCTGGCGCACGACGGCCGCGCGCAGCGCGTCCATGTCGACGCCCGGCCCGTCGTCGATCACGCTGACGAGCAGCGAGCCGGCGCTATGGCGTGCCTCCAGCGTCACGCTCGCCTCGGCCGTCTTGCCGCGCGCGAGCCGTGCGTCGGGCGACTCGACGCCGTGGTCGATCGCGTTGCGCAGCAGGTGGCCGAGCGGCGCGTCGAGCAGGTCGAGGATGTCGCGGTCGACCTGCGTGCCCTCACCGACGATCGAGAAGCGCACCTGCTTGCCGAGCGAACGCGCGAGATCGCGGACGATGCGCGGATACGCGCGCGTCGCATCGCCGAACGGCCGCATCCGGCATTGCAGCGCCTCGTCGTAGAGCTGCTCGGCGATATGCGTGCTGCGCCGCTCGAAGCGGTCGAATTCGTCCATGCGCTCGGCGAGCGAACGCTGCAGGTCGTTGAGCATGTGCCGCACTTCGTTCATCGACGCGAGCATGCCCGCGTCGAGATCGTCGGCGAACTGTTCAACCATCAGATCGAGCGAACGGGCGGCGTCGCGCTGCGCACGCTTCACGCGCAGCATCGATTCGGCGAACGGCTTGAGCCAGCGCGATTCGACCAGCGATTCGCCGGACAGGCTCAGCAGCCGGTTCAGCGTATCGGCGCGCACGCGGCGCATCGCGCCGGCGCCGGCCACGCGGCCGGCCTGGACCGGATCGGGCACCGTGCCCGACACCGCGAGCGGCGGGACCGTGGCGCCGGCCCCGACGGACTCGTTCGCGGCGCCGTCGTGCTCGCGATACGGCACGGCCGACGGCGGCACCGGCGGCACGACGGCCGGCGCGTGCATCGTCTGCGCGCCGTCGGCGCCCGTCAGAGCAGCCGCGAACACGTCAATCTCGGTCGACGACACGGGCGGCCCCTGCGGATCGCCGACGCGCACCAGCAGGTCGACGCCGGCGAGCAGCACGTCGACGTGCGTGGCCGTCAGCGCGATCGTGCCGGTCTGCGCGGCGACGAAGCACTCTTCCATCCGCCCCGCGATGTCGACGCCGAGCGGCACGCCGACGATGCGCGCGGCGCCCTTCAGCGAATGCGCGGCGCGCATGCACGCCTCGAGCGCAACGGCATCGGGCTCGCCCGATTCGAGCGCGAGCAAGCGCTCGGACAGCGCCTGGGTCTGCGTGCGCGTCTCCTCTCGATACAGCTCGAGCAGCGACAGGTGGCTCAGATCGTCATCGCCGCTCATCGCATGCTCCGTGTCACGGCGTCGAACAGGCGATCGTCGTCGAGCAGGCCCACCGACTTGCCGCGCCACGACAGCACGCCGCGCGACAGGCCGGCGCTCGCACGCCCGACCGTCGCCGGCACGGGCACCCAGTCGGATGCGCCGAAGCGCAGCACGCCCTCGACTTCGTCGACCGGAAACACGACCGGTTCGCCCTGGTACGCGGCCACCAGCAGCCGCGTGAAACGGCCGTCGCCACCGCCCTTGCCGGCGTCGAGGCCGAGCAGCGCGCCGATCGAGATCGCGATGCGCAGCGTGCCGCGGATGTTGACCACGCCGCGCACGGCCGAATTGCGGCGATGCGGCAGCGAATGGATCGGGCGGGTGCCGGCGATCTCGCGCAGCACGCCGATCGGCAGCGCGAGCCATTCGTCGGCCACGCGAAACGCCAGCGCCGCGTGGCGCGTATCGTCGTCGTCGCACACGCGCGTCGTGTCGAACGCGCTGATCCGGCGCGTCGCGTCGGCCATCTCGGCATCGTCGAGCGGACGCTCGAGCAGCTTCGCCGCGTGATACGCGTAGACCGGGCAGTTCAGGCAGCGCTGGCAGTCGGCCAGCCGTTCGCACGAGCGGTCGCCGCGCGTGCCGATCCGGTTCCAGCAATCGTCGACGTCGACGTCGATCGTCGTGTCGTCAGTGGCAGCGGCGTCGCGGTTCATGGATTCCTCTGGTCATCGCGGTGTCGGTCCCGATCCCGTATTCGTATCAGCCGGCCGAGCGCCGTGCGCGCTCGAGCAGCCATTGCGCGCCCGCGCGATCGCCGCCGACGTCGAGCAGCGTCGCGAGATGGGTCAGCGCCTCGTGGTGCGTGGGCCGCAGGTACAGCGCCTTCCGGTAGAAGTCGCCGGCTTCCGCCGCGCGCCCACGCGCATCCGCGATCAGCCCGTTCAGGTAGAACGCATCGGCATGCGGCCCGACGCGCGCCGAGAATTGCGCAAGCACGCGCTCGGCCTCGTCGAACGCGCCGGCGTTCGCGAGCGCCTGCGCATCCTCGAGCGTCGGCGCGACGCGTGCGTCGACGGGTGCGGCCGCTTCGGCCGTCGCCGGCGACAGATCGGCCCGTGCGTCGAACGCGGCCGTACGCACGGCCGGCGCCGGCGCCGCGAACGGCTGCAGCCCGTCGCCGAACCAGGCCGGTGGCGCCACGGCCAGCACCGGGCGCGTCGCCGCGAGCGGCGCGACCGTGAGGCGCTCCGCGCGCCGGTACGCCGCTGCCGCGGACGGCGGTGCCGCAGCCCGGGCCGCACTTGCATCGGCCGCCGCACCGGCGGCAGGCTCGCGATGAAACGCGAATGCCAGCGGCACGCGTGCCGAGCGCATCCCGTGCCGCATCGCGACGCCGGTTTCGGCCGGCCCGACGAACAGCATGCCGTCGTCGGCGAGACACGCGCCGAGCGAACGGATCACGCGATCCTGCGCGTCGCGATCGAAGTAGATCAGCACGTTGCGGCAGAACACGAAATCGTAGCGAATGCCCGTATCGACGATCGGTTCGACGAGGTTCGCGTGACGGAACTGCACGCACGCGCGCACGCGCTCGTCGAGCAGCCAGCCGTCGGCGGCCGGCGTGAAGTGGCGCGCACGAAACTCCGTCGCGGTGCCGCGAAACGCGTTGCGCCCGTAACAGGCAAGCCGTGCCTGCTCGATCGCGCGCGCGCTGAGGTCGATCGCGTCGATCGTGAAGCTGGCGGGTTCGAGCCCCGCGTCGAGCAGCGCCATCGCCGCCGAATACGGCTCCTCGCCGGTCGAGCACGGCGCGCTCAGCACGCGGATCACGCGCCCGGGCGTCGCGGCGAACTGTTCGGCCGCGAGCCGCGCAAGCGTCGCGAAGGCCTCGCGGTCGCGGAAGAACCACGTCTCGGGCACGACGAACAGCTCGATCAGCGCACGCCGCTCGTCGGCCGACGCGTTGAGCTGCTGCCAGTACGCGTCGAGCGCGTCCTGCGTCACGGGCGGCCGCGCCGCCGACGGCAGCCGCTCGCCGTCGGTTTGCAGCGCGTGCACGCGCTCCGTCAGCGCACGGATCAGAAAATCGTTGCCGAGCGAATCGGGGTCGATGCCGGTCTCGCGCAGCAGCCAGCCACGAAATCGCGATTCGGACTCTTTCATGCGGACTCCTCCAGGTGGCCCGGCAGGCCGTCGAACAGAACCAGGCGCGCAACGTCGTCGATCAGGTCGGATACCGACACCTGCTGCACGACGCCGTCGGGCGTGTTCGCGACGAGCCCGAGCCAGCGCGTGCGCGCGGTCGAGATGCCGCTCGCGCGGAACGCCGCGCGATCGATCCGCATCGTCTGCGTCGCGCGCTCGACGATCAGGCCGATCACGCGCTCGCCGTCGGCATTGCCCGCGCGGTAGCGCACCATCACGAGCCGCGTCGAGCGCTGCGCGTGCGCGCGCCGCCCGAGCGCGAGCATCGGCACGTCGATCACCGGCACCGGCTGGCCGCCGCGCATCAGCAGCCCGGCGATCCATTCGGGTGCGCCGGGCACGGCTTTCGTGATCGCGAGCGGCAGCACCTCGTCGATGCCGGCCGCGTCGAGCGCATAGCGCTCGCCGTCGAGCTCGAACATCAGGAACAGCGCGTGCGCGCCGTTCTGCGTATCGGCGCGCGTCACGCGTCGACCTTGAAGCGCGACACGCTGGTGCGCAACTGGTTCGCGACGAGCGTCAGGTCGTCGATCGCCTGCGACGACTGTCGCAGCGACTCGGCGGTCTGCTGCGCGGCTTCCGACAGCTGCGACAGCGCCTGCGTGATCTGCTCGGCGCCGTTCGCCTGCGTCTGCATCCCTTCGTTGACCATCTGGAAGCGCGGCGCGAGCGTCTGCACCTCGGCGATGATCTGCGACAGCTGCCCGCCGACCTGCTGCACGTCGAGCATCCCGCGGCGCACTTCCTCGGAGAACTTGTCCATCCCCATCACGCCCGCTGACACGGCCGACTGGATTTCCTTCACCGTCTGCTCGATGTCGTAGGTCGCCACGGCCGTCTGGTCGGCGAGGCGGCGGATCTCGGTCGCGACGACCGCGAAGCCGCGGCCGTACTCGCCAGCCTTCTCGGCCTCGATCGCCGCGTTCAGCGACAGCAGGTTGGTCTGGTCGGCCACCTTGGTGATCGTCGCGACCACCTGGTTGATGTTCAGCGCCTTCTCGTTGAGGATCGCGAGCTTCGCGTTCACCGAACCGGCCGCGTCCATCACGCTGCGCATCGTCTCGCCCATCCGCGTGAGCCCGCTCTGGCTCACGCCCGCGAGCGTCGCCGACTGTTCGGCCACGCCGGCCACCTCGTTCATCGTGCGCAGCAGGTCGCGCGACGTCGCGAAGATCTCGCGCGAGGTCGCGCCGATCTCGGTCGTCGTCGCCGCGGTTTCGTTTGCCGTCGCCTGCTGCTCGCGCGACGTCGCCGCGATCTCGGCGACCGACGTCGTCACCTGCAGCGACGACTGCTGCGCGCGCGAGACCAGCTCGGTCAGCTCGTCGGCCATCCGGTTGAAGCCCGTCTCGAGCGTGCCGAATTCGTCGCGGCGGCGCAGGTCGAGGCGGCGCGTCAGGTTGCCGGTGCGCATCACGTCGTGCACTTCGACGAGCCGCGCCATCGGCACGGTGACCGAACGGTATAGCACGTAGCCGAGCCCGAGCGCGGACAGCAGCATGATCGCCAGCGCGGTCGCGAGCACGACCTCGGTGTCCTGCACGGATTCGCGGATCAACTTCGCGGACTGGTCGGCGAACTTGCGGTTTTCCTGTACCAGCGTATTCGCATTGCGCACGACCTCGACCCACACGGGCTGCACCTTCGCGTAGGCGGCAACGGCCTCGTCGCGCGACACGCGGTGTTTCTGCACGGCTTCGTTCAGCAGCGGCAGGTAGCGGTCATAGGAGCCGCGAAACGTCGCGAAGCGCTGACGGTCGTCGTCGCGGAATATCGAGTTCTGGTAATCGACCGACAGCGACTCGACTTCCTTCAGCGCGTCGGAAATTTTCGCGAGATCGCGCTGTACGGCCTCGGGGTCGGTGTCGACGAACGTTGCCTGCTGCAGCAGCGTGAACGATTCGTTCACCGTGCCGCGCAGCGACGACGCGAGGTAGACGCCGGGCAGCGAGTCGCGCTCGATGCTGACGGCTTCGCTGTTGATCGCGCGCAGGCGCTCGTAGGACACGCCAGCTGTCACCAGCATCAGCACGAACAGCACGCCGAAGCTGAGCAGAATGCGATTGCCGAGCGTCAGCCGGGTAGCGCCGATCGTCGGATGCAGGCTTTCATTGGTCGCGCGGGGCGTCACGGTGGCCATGTTCGTTATGGGCTTTCTAAAATCAGCGTTGAAAAAATCCACGCCCGCCTGCGCGCCGGTCGGCGCGCCACGAGCGCCTCGTGGTCGGATACGGACGACGCGGCGCCGGCAGGCCGCGCCGCGAAATCACCGCTCCGCTTGCGCCGGCAAACGTAGCGCGACCATGAAGCCGCGCGCCGTATTGCGCATCAAAATCTGGCCGCGATGCCGCGCCGCCGTCGCGCGGACGAACGCGAGCCCGAGGCCGAAGCCGCTGCGCGCCGCGCCATGCGCGGATTCGAGCTGCACGAACGACTCGGTCGCGGCCGTGCGCTGCTCCGGTGCGATGCCGGCGCCGGTGTCCTCGACGCCGATCAGCCAGGCACCGTCCTCGCCGCTCAGCGTGCAGTGCACGTCCGTGCCGGCCGGGCCGTACTTGAGCCCGTTGTCGATCAGGTTCGCGACCGCGCGCGTGAGCATCATGCGGTCGCCCATCGTCACGCACTCGGTATCGGGCACGTGCGCGACGACCCGGCTGCCGCACCCGGCCGCCTTCTCCCAAAGCTGGTCCACGGCATCGAGCGCGATCTCGTTGAGACTCACGACCTCGTGCGCGCGGCGCTCGGACTGCGCGCGGGTCAGGTGGATGAAGCCGTCGGCGAGCGCAAGCGCGCGCCGCGCATGGCCGGCGATGCGCTCCATGATCGCCGGCATGTCGCCGTGCTCGGTCCGGTAGACGTCGAGCAGCGCGAGGATCGACGTCTGCGGCGAACGCATGTCGTGCGACAGGAAATCGAGCGCCTCGTCGCGCTGCCGGGACATCAGGTACGAATTCGAGTGATAGCGGATGCGCGCGGTCAGTTCCATCGCGTCGGGGAGCTTCACCAGATAGTCGTTCGCGCCGGCGATGAACGCCTCGCGCTTGACGATCGGCTCCTCCTTCGCGGACAGCACGATGATCGGCACGCGTGCGGTGCCGGCGTCCGCGCGCCACGCGCGAACGAGATCGAGGCCGTCGATCTCGGGCATCACGAGATCCTGCAGGATGACCGTCGGCTTCACGTCGCGCGCAACCGCCATCGCCCGGTGTGCGTCGGTGCACACGTGCAGGTCGATGTCGTGTTCGCTGCGCAGCGCGCGGCGGATCACCTCGCCGACGAACGGTTGATCGTCGACGAGGAGAACCGAAAGCCCCGATTCAAGACAATCCGGGGCATTATCACTGCTCGATTCTTTCATAAATACAGTTTCAAACGCCGAATCTCCAATCGATTCTTTCATAGGAGTTGTTTATCCGACTTGGACGCGATCTTATATTGGCGGTTGAAAACCCCGCCTGATTCCGCCGATTTGGCCTGTCGGCAATGCCTTGCGGGGCTCGGGACGCCGGATTTTCCCCGTCGACGGCCGCATTACCTCCGCATTCTTTCTCTCAATAAAAATAACTGGCTGATTCTAAATGAAATTAGAACACAGCATCTATCTCGTTCCGGTTTAGTTTTGCCAAATATGCAGAAAGAGACGCAATCAGATAAATCAGATCATTTCCGGATTCGAAACACGATAACGTTTGCGAGCCCGGCCCGGCGAGGTTTGCATGCGCTGCAAGGCTCGATCGCGAGACGTATTGGGGCCTGATGCGAATGGGTCGAATCGGCCGGAGGAAGGGAGAAAAAATACGGCGCGCCGGGCGAGGATCGACCCGCGCGCATCGGGCCGGCAGGAAGCCGGCCCGACGATGGAGGTGCGTCCGCCTACCCGCGCCCGTGGTGCGCGGACACTTCTTGCAGGTCGAGATCGCGTTCGAGCATGTGCAGCATCTCGTCATGGATGCGGTCCGAACGATGCAGGCGCAACAGTTCCGCGCGCCCGGCCTTGATCGCGGCCAGCACCACGTCGTAGTGCGCGGTGCGCACTTCCGCCGGATACGCGGGCTCGTTCTTCGCCCGCTCGGTCATTTCCGCGCGATACGTGTATTGCTCGAGCAGGCGCGGATGGATCACCACGCCATTCTCGTCGCGCACGAGCGACTGGATCGCCGCGAGCTGCGCGGCCTCGACGTACGCCCACGTCTGCGGCTCGGTCAGGTGATGCGCGGCGCGCGCTTCGCGTTGCGGCAAACGCAGCAGCCGGATCAGCGGCCCGATCGTCGTGCCCTGCAGCAGCACGGTGACCAGGATCACCGCGAACGACGCGACCAGGATCACGTCTCGGCCGGGCATCGCCTCGGGCAGCGACAGCGCGATCGCCAGCGTGACGACGCCGCGCATCCCGGCCCAGCTCATGATCGTCGCGGCCTTCCAGTCGGGCGCGTCGCCGCGCCGCGCGATCCCGCGCACCGGCCACTTCAGCGCCTCGACCGCATAGATCCACACGAAGCGCGACACGATCACCGCCGCCAGCACCGCGAGCACCGGCGGCACCATCGTGCCGAGCACCTGCTCGAAGCCGCCGAGCCGGTGCATCGCGCCGCGCAGCGACAGCCCGATCAGCACGAACACCATCGCTTCGAGCAGGAACACGATGACCTGCCAGAACGCGGTGCCGCGCGTGCGCACGGCCGCCGAGAACACCTCGTGCTGATGCCAGCCGATGATCATGCCGGCCGTGACGGTCGCGATCACGCCCGACACCTCGACCATTTCGCCCGCGATATACGCGATCCAGCCGGCGATCACCGCGACGGTAATCACGAGATAGTCGTCGTCGAGCAACTTCAGGAACCACACGACGAGCCTGCCGACCACGAAGCCGACCGCCACGCCGCCGAGCCCGAGCTCCGCGAAGCGCACGACCGCATGCTCGAGGCTGAACGCGCCGGTGAGCGCGGCCGCGACCGCGAAGCGGAACAGCACGAGGCCGGCCGCGTCGTTCAGCAGGCTCTCGCCTTCGAGCAGCACCATCAGCCGGCGCGGCAGCGCGACGCGTTCGAGCACGGCCTTCGCGGCAACCGCGTCGGGCGGCGACACGATCGCGCCGAGCGCGAAGCATGCGGCCCACGGCAGCGCCGGCACGACCCAGTGCACGGCGAAGCCGACCGCGAACGTCGTGAACACGACCGCGCCGATCGCGAGCAGCAGGATGCCGCCGACGTTGCGCTTGAACTCCTCCCACACCGAAAAATACGCGCCGTCCATCAGCAGCGGCGGCAGGAATACCAGCAGCACCAGTTCGGGATCGAGGTTGATCGGCGGCAAGCCGGGGATGAACGCGATGCCGATGCCGCCGATCAGCAGCGCGGCCGCGGGCGGCAGCCGCAACCGCTTGGCGATGCATTCGAGCGCGACGATCGCCAGGAATGACAACAAAACCAGCTTGAATGCCGAGACGGGAGACATGAATCGACCTCGTGAAGAATGAATTCGCGCGTTCCGGCGTGGTACCCCGGTCGGCAGTTTGGCGCGATTACATCACGATGCGATGCCCGCAGTCGAGCGCGTTCGGGAGGCTCGCCACGCGGTGCGGGCCCGTTGCGGGCCGGCGCATGCGCCGCGATGAAAAACGGCACGCGGGCCGGCATGATCGCCCGCCCGCGTGCCGTCGCGGCACCGCGCTGCCCGCCCCGCGCGTTACCGGCGCCGCACGACCATCAGCCGCGGCTCGGTCATGTCCTCGATCGCGTAACGGATCCCTTCTCGGCCGAGGCCCGAATCCTTCACGCCGCCGTACGGCATGTTGTCGACGCGGAACGACGGCACGTCGTTGATCACGACACCGCCGACCTCCAACTCGTCCCACGCGCGCTGCGCATGCGTGAGCGAATCGGTGAACACGCCGGCCTGCAGCCCGAAGTCGCTGTCGTTCACGCGCGCGAGCGCGTCGTCGAACCGGTCGAATTTCTCGAGGATCGCGACGGGGCCGAACGCCTCCTTCCGGTACAGGTCCTGCTCATGCCCGACGTTTTCCAGCAGCGTCGCCTCGAACATCGCACCGTCGACCTTGCCGCCCGCGACGATCTTCGCGCCCGCCGCGACGGCCGCATCCATCCAGCCCGACAGCCGGCGCGATTCGGATTCGGAGATCATCGGGCCGACGAACGTCGACGGATCCTTCGGATCGCCCATCTTCAGCGAACGCGTCTTCGCGATCAGCTTCTCGCGCAGCGCGTCGTACAGATCGGCATGCACGAGGATCCGCTGCACGCCGATGCAGCTCTGACCCGACTGGTAGTACGCGCCGAACGCGAGACGCTCGACCACGTAGTCGAGCCGGTCGCGCTGGTCCGCATCGACGATCGCGGCCGCGTTGCCGCCGAGTTCCAGCACGACTTTCTTCTTGCCGGCCTTCTCCTTCAGCGCCCAGCCGACGGCCGGCGAGCCCGTGAACGACAGCAGCTTGAAACGCTCGTCGGTCGTGAAGAGATCGGCACCGTCGCGATGCGCGGGCAGCACCGAGAACGCGCCCTTCGGCAGGTCGGTTTCCGCGAGCACCTCGCCGATGATCAACGCGCCGATCGGCGTGCGGCTCGCAGGCTTCAGCACGAACGGACAGCCGGCCGCGAGCGCGGGCGCGACCTTGTGCGCGGCGAGGTTCAGCGGGAAGTTGAACGGCGAGATGAACGAGCACGGGCCGACCGGCACACGCTTCGTGTAGCCCGTATAGCCTTGCGCACGCGCGGAGATCTCGAGGTTGATGATCTCGCCGTCGATACGCACCGATTCCTCGGATGCCACACGGAACGTGTCGATCAGCCGCGTCACCTCGCCCTTCGAATCGTTGATCGGCTTGCCGGCCTCGATGCACAGCGCCTCGGCCAGCTCGTCGAAGCGCTCGCGAAAGCGCGCGACGCAATGGTCGAGCACAGCCTGCCGCTTGAAGGCCGGCAACTCGCGCATCGGTTTCGCGGCGGCGACCGCCGCGCCGATCGCCGCATCGATCGCCTGCGCGTCGGCCAGCGCGACGCGCGTCGCGACCTTGCCGCTGAACTTGTCCGTCACTTCCAGATCGGTGTTCGCGTAGACGGCCTCGTTGGCGAGGTAGTACGGATAGGTTTCCTTCAACATGGAACGACTCCTTCCTGTGAACGGGGAATTCAGAGTTGCGCCGACAGCCGCTTGATCTCGCGGTTCAGCACGCGCTCGTTGTCCGAATAGTCGATCGGCACGTCGATCACGTGCACGCCCGGCGACGAGAAGCACTCGCGCAGCAGCGGCTCGAGATCGTCGGCCGATTCGACGCGATGCCCGTGCGCGCCGTAGCTTTGCGCATACGACACGAAATCGGGGTTCTGCAGCGTCATCGCGAAATCGGGGAAGTTCATGTTCTCCTGCTTCCAGCGGATCATCCCGAATGCATCGTCGCGCAGGATCATCACAACGAGGTCGAGCTTCAGCCGCACCGCCGTTTCGAGCTCCTGCGAATTCATCATGAAGCCGCCGTCGCCGCACACGGCGATCACCTTGCGCTGCGGATGCACGATCTTGGTCGCGATCGCCGACGGCAGGCCCGCGCCCATCGATGCGAGCGCGTTGTCGAGCAACAGCGAGTTCGGCTCGTGCGCGCGCCAGTAGCGCGCAAACCAGATCTTGTACATCCCGTTGTCGAGACAGACGATCCCGTCGGCCGGCAGCGCGTTGTACAGGTCGTTGACGATGCGCACCGGGTACATCGGGAAGCGCGGGTCGTGCTGGCCCTTCTCCAGATGCGCGTCGAAATGCTCCTTGATCATCGCGAAGCGCGCGAAATCCCAGTGCGGCTGCGGGGCGATCGCTTCCGTCATCTGCCACACCGCGTTCGCGATGTCGCCGACCACCTCGATCTGCGGGAAATAGACGGGATCGACCTGCGCGCCGAGGAAGTTCACGTGGATCACGGTCTTGTCGTCCGCGCGCATGAAGAACGGCGGTTTCTCGATCACGTCGTGGCCGACGTTGATGATGCAGTCCGCATGCTCGATCGCGCGGTGCACGAAGTCGCCGTCGGACAGCGTCGCGTTGCCGAGCCACAGCGGGTGCGTCTCGTCGATCACGCCCTTGCCCATCTGCGTCGTGAAGAACGGGATGCCCGTCCTGTCGACGAATTCGACGAGGATCTTGCGGGTCGTCTTGCGGTTGCCGCCCGCGCCGATCATCAGCAGCGGATGGCGCGCGGCCTGGATCGCGTCGACCGCGTGCGCGACCGCCTTCTCCTCGGCGATCGGCCGCCGGCTGTAGCTGCGCGGGATCGGCTTGCCGTCGCCTTCCTCGTGCGCGATGTCTTCCGGCAATTCGAGGTGCGCGGCGCCCGGGCGCTCTTCCTCCGCGCGGCGGAACGCCTCGCGCACGGCCGACGGGATGTTGCCGATCGACACGATCTGCCGCGTGAACTTCGTGAGCGGCTGCATCATGTCGACCACGTCGACGATCTGGAAGTGGCCCTGCTTGCTGGACTTGATCGGCTTCTGCCCGGTGATCATCAGCATCGGCATCCCGCCGAGCTGCGCATACGCGGCGGCCGTCACGAAGTTCGTCGCGCCGGGCCCGAGTGTCGCGAGACACACGCCGGTGCGGCCCGTCAGGCGGCCGTAGGTGGCGGCCATGAACCCGGCCGCCTGCTCGTGCCGGGTGAGCACGAGCTTGATCTTCGATCGCCGCAGCGATTCGAGCAGATCGAGGTTTTCCTCGCCGGGAATGCCGAACACGTACTCGACACCTTCGGCTTCCAGCGCCTTCACGAACAAATCCGATGCTTTCATGGGGGACTCTCGGTTGATGCCGCCTGCCCGGCCTACGGACACGCGGCGTACATGACGCGCGCCGGCCTACGGCACGCGGACGCATTACCTACTGGACACAGACCACGGCACTTCCCGCCGCGCAACGAGCAATGCGCGGCGGCGCCTCCGGATACCGGAGGACGAACGGACCCGCCCGTGCGCGACGGGCGCGCACGGGCGGCAAAGACGTGATTGATTGTAGACGGATTCGGAAAATTTCGACTTCGGCCGAACGGCCATTTGGCGCGCAAACGAAGCGGGCAGCCCTAATGTAGCGACTACGGAATAGCCCGATATACCTGTGAACCATGGTTGACATACTGCAATCAATGCCCTACAGTGCGCCTACGTTCAGCATCCGGACCACCAGCGTCTTCGACGCATGGTTTGCCGGCCTGCAGGATCGCGTCGCGAAGCGCCGCATCCAGGCGCGCATCGACCGCCTGTCGATGGGCAATCCGGGCGACTGGAAATCCGCCGGCTCGCCGGTCGTCGAAATGCGTATCGACCATGGCCCCGGTTATCGCGTCTACTACGTCCGGCGCGGAACGATCTGGGTCATCCTGCTCTGCGGCGGCGATAAATCGACGCAACAGGCCGACATACGCGCCGCACACGCGATGCTTGCGCATCTCGACATGGAGTGATCGATGGACAAGATCAGCACCCGGCCGTGGGATTCGGCCGACCATCTGAAAACCGAAGACGACATGGCCGATTACTTCGAAGCGTGCCTGCAAGAGGCCGGCGACGATCCGGCCTTCATCGCGCACGCGCTCGGCGTGATCGCACGCGCCCGCGGCATGTCGCAGGTCGCGCGCGATGCGGGCCTGTCGCGCGAAGGGCTGTACAAGGCGCTGTCGCACGACGGCAACCCGAGCTTCGGCACGATCCTGAAGGTCATCAAGGCGCTCGGCCTGCAACTGCACGGCTCGAAAGCGCACGCGTGATGCGTGGGCGCGCGCCATCGCGCCGTCTGCGCGATGGCCGCGGCCGCATCAATGCAGCCAACCGGCCGCCCAGCGCCGCACCAGCGACACCAGATACAACCCGAGCCCGATCAGCCCGCCGACCAGCGTGCCGTTGATGCAATGGATCGTCCGAATGGCATAGCGGCCCCGTAAAGGCAATGTGCGCCCCTATACTCGTCGGGACGACAGAAACCGGCCGGCATGCATTGGCGATGCCTGTCGTCACGCGTTGATCTCACCCATTCCCGATCATTCAGGTTTCCTATTGGTCGTTTCACTCGGCGGCGCTTCGACGTACGCATCGTCGAAACCATTTCACCCTTATTGACGTATTACGCCAAGCGTAATACCATGCCCGTAATGATCAGATCGTTCCGATGCAAGGATACCCAGTTGCTGTTTGCTGGAGAATCGCCCAGGCGCTTCCGCACGATCGAAATCGTTGCCACCCGGAAACTGCAAATGGTCGCCGCTGCGAAAGAACTGCGCGATTTGCGGGCGCCACCCGGCAACCGGCTTGAAGCGTTGCAAGGCGATCGGGGAGGCCAGCACAGCATCCGCATCAACGAGCAATGGCGGATCTGTTTCGAATGGAGTGACGATGGCCCCACCCAGGTCGAGATCGTCGACTATCACTGACTGGAGCCTCGCATGCTCAAGAATGGAATGCGCCCGATTCATCCGGGCGAGGTCCTGCGGGAAGAGTTCCTCGTTCCGCTGGAAATGAGCGTCAACGCACTGGCGCTCGCGTTGAACGTGCCGGCGACACGCTTGCACGAGATCGTCAAGGAACGGCGCGGCATCACGGCCGATACGGCTTACCGGCTCGCGCGCTACTTCGATACGTCGCCGGAATTCTGGTTGAACCTGCAGGCCGCTTACGATCTCAAGACACTGCCGACGCGCAGCGAGATCGACCGCAAGGTCGAACCGCGCGAGCGCACGCACGCGTAGGCGCCGTGGCCGCCGTTCACCGGCGCGGCCGCATCAATGCAGCCAACCAGCCGCCCAGCGCGGCACCAGCGACACCAGATACAACCCGAGCCCGATCAGCCCGCCGACCAGCGTGCCGTTGATGCGGATGTACTGCAGATCCTTGCCGATGTTCAGCTCGATCTGCCTCGACATCTCGCGCGCATCCCAGTTGCGCACCGTGTCGCGGATATGGCGCATCAGGAAATCGGCGAAATCCGGCGCCATCTCGTGCACGGCCTTCTCGACATGCTCGTTCAGCGACGCGCGTAGCGCCGGGCTCTCGGCGAGCCGCGCGCCGAGCCAGCCGCCGAGCATCGCGGCCTGCCGGTGCAGCGCCGAATCGGGGCGCGCGAGATCGGCCTTCAGCCACGCGCGCAACTGGTCCCACAAGTCGCGCGCATACTCGTTGAACGCATCGCCGTCGCGGATGTAGCGCTTGATCTCCTCGCCCTTTTCGATGAACACGGGATCGTGCTTCAGCCGGTCGGTCAGCCGCACGACCGTCCGGTCGAAGCGCTGCCGCAGCTCGTGTTCGGGATCCGCCGCCACGCCTTCCAGCACGCGGCTCACCGCGCTCGCGAGCATCCGCGCGCCGTTCTCGCCGAACCACTGCGTCGGCATGATCTTCTCGATTTTCGGATACTGCGTCTTCAGCCATTCGACGATGAAGCCCGCGATCACCTCGCGGTTCTCCTCCTTGTCGAGCACATCGACCACCTGTTCGATCGCATCGTCGAGCAACGCCTGGTGGCGGCCGTCCTTCGTCAGCGTGTCGAGGATCGCGCCGGCCGATTGCGACAGGTCGACCCGGTCGATCACCGCGCGGAACGCGTCGTGGACGAACGACTGGATCCGCGCGTCGTCGGTCATGTCGAGCGCGAAGCTCATCAGCTTCGTCACATAGCCGCCGAGCGCGTCGGTGTTCGCCGGCTCGCCAAGCCATGCGCCGAGTTTCTGCGCGGGATCGTGCTGGCGGATCTGTGCGGCGAGCGCATCGGGGCCGAGGAACTTCTCGCGCACGAACACCGCGAGGTTGTCGGCGATCTTGTCCTTGTTCTTCGGGATGATCTCGGTATGGCGCGACACGAACGGGATCGGCACACGACGGAACAGCGCGACCACCGCGAACCAGTCGGCGAGCGCGCCGACCATTGCGGCCTCGGCCACCGCCTTGACGCCGTCGACCCACGGGCCGCGCGGCAGCAGGATCGTCGTGACGAATACCGCGACCGCGGCCAGCAGCAGCCACAGCGCGCGGCGCTTGCTTCGTTTCAGTTCGAGGGCTTTGTCAGGCGTCATGGAGGACGGGCGGATCGGCGATGTCGCTAATATCCCCGATTTCGCACCGGCCGACAAACGCGCGGCATGATGCGCGACGGGCCCGCGCGACCGCCGCCGCGCATCACGTCACCGGCCACGTCGCGCAACCGTCCGGCAAACGCGCGGCCGGCGACGTCATCGCCGACGCAATCCATCCGCCGCGCCGGCCATACTCGCCGCGCCTGCCGCCGCTACAGAAACGTCTTCAGGTTCACCGCCGGATCGGCAAGCTTCACCGGATCGGGCACCGCCCCTGCCGCGATCAGCCGGCGCGATGCGCCGATGTCGCGCCCCAGGTTCGCCGCGGCCACCGCGACGATCCTGCCGTCGTCGCCCAGCCCGAACACCGTGAACGGCCCGCTCGCCGGATCGCCGCGCACGACGGTCGTGCGTTCGCTGCCGAACAGCCCGAGCATCTGCAGATTGCAGTCGTACTGATCGGACCACAGCCACGGCAGTTCGGCATAGGTCTCGTCCGCGCCGAGCAGGTTCGCGGCCGCGACGGCCGGCTGGTTTTCGGCCACCTGCCACGATTCGATCCGCACATGACGCCCGAGCAGCGGATTGAAGTGCATCGTCACCTCGCCCGCCGCGAAGATCGCAGGATCGGCCGTACGGCAACCCGCGTCGACGCATATCCCGTTGTCGACGTCGAGCCCGGCCGCCTGTGCAAGCTCGACATTGGGCACGACACCGATGCCGACCACGACGATATCGGCCTGCACGTCACCGCGATCGGTTTCGACGATCGCACCGCCGGACGGCGCACGACGGATCGCTCGCGGCAGCGTCGCCATCTGAAACACCACGCCACGCGCGTCGTGCAACTGACGCGCATACGCACCGACGACTTCCGGCAACGCACGCTGCAGCAATCGGGGCGCCGGATCGATCACCGTCACGTCGCAACCTAGCTGGCGCGCCGCAGCCGCGACCTCGAGGCCGATAAAACCGCCGCCGAGCACCGCCACACGGCGGCCCGGCGCAAGTCGCGTGCGCAACGCACGCGCATCGTCAACGGTGCGGACGTAATGCGGCTCGACGCCTTCGTCGATCGCGCCGCCGAACGTGCGCACCCGCGAACCCGTCGCGAGCACGAGCCGCGCGTACGGCAGCGTCGTGCCGTCGTCGAGCTGCACGCGCTGCGTGTCGCGCCCGATCGCATCGACACGCGTGCCGAGCCGCAGCTCGATACGCTGCGTGTCGTACCACGCCGCATCGCGCACGAACGCACGCTGCTCGCCGCCATCGCTCATCAGCGCATCCTTCGACAGCGCGGGCCGGTCGTACGGCAGCTCGCGCTCCGCGCCGATCATCACGATGCGCGCCGCGGCGTCGCGTTCGCGCAGCGCTTCGGCCGTGCGCCGGGCCGCGTGACCCGCGCCGACGATCACGAACGGATCAGCCGACATTGACTTCCACCTGCCCGTCGACGATCCGGAGCGGATAGGTCCGCACCGGCTCGGTGATCGGCGCGCATTTCGGCGCACCGGTGCGGATGTCGATCAGCCCCTGGTGCAGCGGGCATTCGACGCAACCGTCTTCCACATAACCTTCGGACAGCCGCGCATGGCCGTGCGTGCAGAGGTCATGCATCGCGAACAGTTCGTCGCCGATCCGGAATACGGCGATCGGCTTCTGGCCGGCGACGCGCGCCGCCGGTTCGTCTTCGGAGAATTCGTCGAAAGCGCCAAGCGGATGCCACTCGACGAGCGTTGTTTCGGTCATGTCGGTTCCTTGCTTCGTCAGATCGGGGTTGCGAGCAGCGTCTGCACGCGCGACGTGTCGTAAATCACGCGCTTGGTCTTGTAGCGCAGCCCGTCGGGCGTGCGCACGACCGTGTCGTAGTACTTGCCGGCCTGGTACACGTTCGACTCGCCATTGCTGCGCGTCTGCACGACGACGTAGTTGCTCTCGGTGTCGATCTCGCCGTCGCGTTCGGCGACGATCGTCAGGCCCGACGTCATGTGCCGGTACGTGTGCTCCTCGAAAATGTTCGCGTGCCGCAGCGACACCACGCGATCGCGCAGCATCCGCTGGTTCGTGCAGTGGACGATCCCGACCGGCAGCCCGAGATCCGCGTTCTCCTTCGGCACGATCTCGTACGTGCAGTCCTCGGTGAACATTTCCGGCCAGTGTTCGAGCCGGTCGTTGTCGAGGTGCCCGATGTAGCGGTTCTGGAGCATGTAAATCTCGAACCACGTCTTCATGTCTTCCGTCATTTCTCGCTCCCGCTTCAATAGCCCATCAGCTTCTGGTAGCCGACCCAGAACTTGCGGATCAGGCTTTCGGTGATCACCGTGTCCTGCTGGTCCGGATTGCCGCGCGACATCTCGATCACCGACGTCGCATCGCCGTCGCGCACCGTGCCGCGCTGCACGAGCTCGGTCGCCTCCGTGTCTTCCATCGAGATGTAGCCGGCCGGCCCGACGAGGTTCGCCTGCTTGATGCGCAGCGCGCGCAGCTCGGGCGTGTCGTCCGCATAACCGAAGAAATGGAAGATCAGCTCGAAGTTGTCGGGGCCCTTCGGCAGGATCTGGCGCGCGACCAGCGTGTTGTGGATCTGCTGGATCACGAGCTGCGGGAAGATCGGCTGGATATGGTTCGTGCAGTCCTCGTCGTATTCCGACACGAGATCGAGGATCGATTCGTCTTCGAGGTGGAAGCCCTCGTCGAACGAACGGATGTTCTGCTGCTTGTAGGCGGCCGACGTGTCGTCGTTCGTCTTCGTCACCGTGATGATGCTGTGCAGCCCGTGGTTCGCGTCCGGAATCGAACGCGCCTTCATCCCGACGCGGAAGATGTTGAAGGTCGTATGGAACAGGTGCAGCATGCTCGCGTGATACGGGTCCTTCACGTTCTCCATGTACAGCTTCCAGTTCGACTTCGAATACTGGCGCGTGCAGCCGAGATACTCGATCGGCTTGTGGAAGATCCGGTCGATCCACGGGCGCATCTGCTCGCCGAGATAGTCGGGCAGCGGCATCACTTCATCGCTGAAAGTCGCGAACACCAGCCCGCGATAGCTGTCGACGCGCAGCTTGCGCAGCCCGTGCTGCTTCGGGTCGAAATCGGCCGGCATCCCGGACATCCCCTTCTGGCCGCGCCGGAACGGCACGCCGAGCAGGTTGCCCGTGTTGTCGAAGCTCCACTGGTGATAGACGCACGTGTGCGAGGTCGCGTTGCCGCGCGACTTGCGGCACACCTGCGCGCCGCGGTGCGCGCAGCGGTTCACCCATGCGGCGAGCGTGCCGTCCTCGGCGCGCGTGACGACGACTGGCGTGTCGCCGACGAACGTGCTCTTGAAGTCGCCGGCGTTCGGGATTTCCGCTTCCAGCGCGACGAAGTTCCACGTCGGCCCGCGGTAGATGCGTTCCTGCTCGCGTTCGTAGACGGCCTGCGAGCTGAACACCTTGTACGGCACGCGCGAGCCGTCGTCGTGCGGAAAGCTCACGTCGGATGCGTCGCCGCGCGCGGCGAATACGACGGGCGATTCTGTCTGCTCCATGTCGGACTCCTGGTCGATCTGTTTCGTTGAATGCATGGAGCCCATTTTTGAAAAGCTAATATTCGCCGTCTATCCGGAAAGTGCGATTGCGGCGGTGCAATATCCACTTTCGGCGGATTTCTGAGCTAGCATGGCGGCACACACGATGCCGCGTCCGGTCGCGATCCATTCGTCGGATCGAAACGAGGCGTCCCCAATAAGGCTGAGGCCCATGTCCCCAACGTCGTTCGAGCCGCTCGCGCTGCGCGCGCACCGGCTGTTCGAATCCCGCGATCTCGACGAGACGCGCGAGCGGATCTCGCGCGTGATGCAGCCGCACGCGCTGCTGCCGAACGGCCGCGTGCACGGGGCGTCGCACATGGATTTCGTCAAGCTCGGCGGGCTCGGGATCGGCACGATCGCGTTCGGCGACGCGATGCGCGTACAGGTCGACGCGGTCGACGGCTATTACCTGCTGATGTTCTGCCTGTCCGGCCAGGCCGAGGTGCGCGCGATGGGGCGGCAACTCGGCGTCGACGGCCAGACCGGCGTGCTGTGCGCGCCCGGCGAGCCGTTCGACGCGGTGCTGTCCGCCGATTGCGAGCAGTTCGTGCTGCGCATCGACGCGGCGACCGTCGGCTCGCTGACGGGCGACCCGCGCGCGACGCTCGACCCTGTGCTGCATATCAGCGACGCCGCGCTCGCCGCATGGCGCCAGCAACTGATGCTCGTCGCGGGTTCGCCCGAACTGCTCGAACGCGCGAACGCGAACCCGCGCGTCGCGTCGCAGCTCGAGCACCTGCTGATCGACCTGCTGATCGAAGGCCACCCGCCGTCCATGCTGCTTGCGTCGCACCGCGACCCGGCGCCGGGCTTCGTGCGGCGCGCGCAGGAGTTCGTGAACGCGTATTACGCGCAGCCGCTGCAGCTCGCCGATATCGTCCGCGCCGCCAACGTGCCGGAGCGGACGCTGCGCGACGCGTTCCTGCAGTTCCGCGGGATGAGCCCGATGCAATACCTGCGCGCGACGCGGCTCGACCATGCGCGCGAGCTGCTGCGCGGCGCGGCGTCCGACCGTCGAATTGCCGATGTCGCGCTCGACTGCGGGTTCACGCACCTTGGCCGGTTCGCAATCGCGTACCGGGAGAAGTTCGGGGAATCGCCGTCGGAGACGCTCGACGGGAAGCGTTAACGAGGAGTCCGCCGGCGCACCCGGCGGCTTGCGCAACCGGCAACGGCATCACGCGGAACGGCATGACATCGCGATGCCCTCTCCGCATTCGGCAGCCCACGCCGAAACAGACCGTTAGTTGCGACTTTTAAAACCGGCGACGATCGTTACGCCGCCGGTACGATCATCTCCCGCGCGATCGCGCAGAACGCTGCAGTCGCGGCGCTTTCGCCGTGCAGCCGGCGGCTCATGATGATCGGCGACGTCGCGGCCGGTTCCGGCAGCCGCCGGTACACGACACCCCTCACGCGCACGCCCTCCACGCTCTCCGGCACCAGCGACACGCCGACCTGCGCGGCGACGAGCCCGAGCGCCGTCTGCAATTCCCGCACTTCATGGACGGCCGCCGGCACCAGCCCGCCGTCGCGCAATGCGGACAGCTGCTGATCGGCGAAGCTCGGCCGCGGCGTGCTCGGATAGACGATCAGCGTCTCGTTCGCGATATCCGCGAGCGCGAGCGGCCGGTCGGGGTCGGCAAGCGGATGCCCGGCCGGCAGCGCCGCAATCAGCTTTTCCTCGATCAGCGCCTCGCGCACGACCTGGTCGTCGTCGAAACGCAGGCGGCCAAACCCGACGTCGATCCGCCCGCCCTTCAGCGCGCCGAGCTGCTCCAGCGTGAACATTTCGATCAGCGACAGCTCGACGTCCGGCTGCGCCTCGCGAAACGCGCGGATCACGTCCGGCAGCGCGCCGTACAGCGTCGACGGCACGAAGCCGATCACGATCCGCTCCGACAATTGCGCGAGCCGCCGCGTCAGCGGGCCGAGTTCGTCGGCCTGGTCGACGAGGCGCTTCGCCTGCGCATAGAACACGCGCCCGGCGTCCGTCAGCTTCAGCGGCCGCGCACCGCGCTCGAACAGCGGCAGCCCGATCTCGTCCTCGATCGCCTGGAGTTGCCGACTCAGCGGCGGCTGCGTCATGTGCAGCCGCTCGGCCGCCCGCGTGATGTTCATTTCCTCGGCGACGGCGATGAAGTAGCGGAGCTGGCGCAATTCCATTTCATGCCTCAAAGGTATGGAAGTAGTCGGAAAGAGTGTTGGACGACGCGGGGCGGAAATTCCTACCATGTGCACCAACAGGAGGAATCGCATGATAGCAACTGCCGCCACCATCGAACGCATCGAGACGCTGCTCGTCGACGTGCCGACGATCAGGCCCCACAAATTGTCGGTCGCCACGATGAATTGCCAGACCCTCGTACTGGTCCGAATTCGATGCACGGACGGTATCGAAGGCGTCGGCGAGGCGACGACCATCGGCGGCCTCGCGTACGGCGAGGAGAGCCCCGAAAGCATCAAGGTCAACATCGACACCTACTTCGCGCCGCTGCTGCAGGGCATGGACGCGACGCGCCCGGGCGCCGCGATGGCGCGGGCACGCAAGCTGTTCCAGGGCAACCGCTTCGCGAAGTGCGCGATCGAGACTGCGCTGTTCGACGCGCAGGCACAGCGTGTCGGCGTGCCACTGTCCGAGCTGTTCGGCGGCCGCAGGACCGATGCGGTGGACGTCGCATGGACGCTCGCGAGCGGCGACACGCAGCGCGACATCGCGGAAGCCGAAGCGATGCTCGAAGCGCGCCGCCATCGTGCATTCAAGCTGAAGATCGGCTCGAACGCGGTCGCGGATGACGTCGCGCACGTGGTCGCGATCAAGCGCGCGCTCGGCGAGCGCGGCGACGTGCGTGTCGACGTGAACCAGGCGTGGAGCGAAACCGACGCGATCTGGGCTGGCGCGCGGCTCGCGGACGCCGGCGTGAGCCTGGTCGAGCAGCCGATCGCCGCAACCAACCGCGCGGGGCTGAAGCGCCTCACGCAGCTCGCGCAGGTTCCGATCATGGCCGACGAGGCGCTGCACGGCCCCGTCGATGCGTTCGCGCTCGCGCAGGATCGCGCAGCCGACGTGTTCGCGGTGAAGATCGCGCAATCGGGCGGCCTGCAGGGCGCGGCGAGCGTCGCGTCGATCGCGGCGGCGGCCGGCATCGAACTGTACGGCGGCACGATGCTCGAGGGCGCGGCCGGCACGATGGCGTCCGCGCAACTGTTCAGCACGTTCGACTCGCTGAAATGGGGCACCGAGCTGTTCGGCCCGCTGCTGCTCACCGAGGAAATCCTCGTCGAGCCGCTGCGCTACCAGGATTTCAAGCTGCACCTGCCGGCGACGCCCGGCCTCGGCATCACCTTCGACTGGGCCCGCATCGAACGGATGCGACGCGACGCCCGCTGATCCCCACACGACAACCGAAACCGGAGACACAGATGAACAAGCCAGCCATCGACGCACTGCTGAAGACCTTCGACGACGCCGCCGAGAAACCCGGCAACCCGCGCGTGCGCGCGATCGTCAACCGGATCGTGAAGGACATCTGCTACACGATCGAGGACTTCGACGTGCAGCCGAGCGAGTTCTGGACGGCCCTCAACTACCTGAACGAAGCCGGCCGCGAATTCGGACTGATCGCCGCGGGCCTCGGCCTCGAGCGCTTCCTCGACGTGCGGATGGACGAGGCCGAGGAAAAGGCCGGCATCCAGGGCGGTACGCCGCGCACGATCGAAGGACCGCTGTATGTCGCCGGTGCGCCGGAATCGGTCGGCCATGCGCGCCTCGACGACGGCACCGCTCCGGGCCAGACGCTCATCATGCGCGGCCAGGTGCTCGGCACCGACGGCGCGCCGCTCGCGAATGCGCTGGTCGAGGTATGGCACGCGAACCATCTCGGCAATTATTCGTACTTCGATCAATCGCAGCCCGCGTTCAACCTGCGCCGCTCGATCCGCACCGATGCCGAAGGCCGCTACAGCTTCCGCAGCGTGCTGCCGGTCGGCTACAGCGTGCCGCCGGGCAGCAAGACCGAGCAGCTGCTCGACCAGCTGGGCCGCCACGGCCATCGTCCGGCGCACATTCACTTCTTCGTTTCGGCGGACGGTTATCGTAAGCTGACGACGCAGATCAACATCGAAGGCGATCCGCACATCTGGGACGACTTCGCATTCGCGACCCGCGAAGGGCTGATCCCGAAGGTCAAGCAGGCCGAAGGCGCGGAAGGCAAGCCGTACGGTGTCGACGGGCAGTTCGCGCTGATCGACTTCGATTTCTCGCTGCTCAAGGAAAAGCAGGACGTACCGGCGAGCGAAGTCGAGCGAGCGCGCGCGCAAGCCTGAGCGGCCTTCCCGTTCGACGAATCGATAACGCAAGGAGTGCAGGATGCTGTTTCATGTGGAAATGACGGTCCGTCTGCCGGCGGACATGGATCCGGTCAAGGCGGCAACGCTGAAGGCGGAAGAAAAGGCGATGTGCCAGCGGCTGATGAACGAAGGGATCTGGCGACATCTGTGGCGGATCGCGGGGCGCTATGCGAACGTCAGCATTTTCGATGTCGAGAGCGTGCAGCAACTGCATGACCTGCTCAGTCAATTGCCGCTGTTTCCGTATATGGAGCTCGAGGTGCGGGCGCTGTGCCGGCATCCGTCTTCGGTGCGGGAAGACGATCGGTAAATCAAGGTGAATCGCGGCCGTTACCCACGACCGCGAGACAGGCGACACTGGTAGCCGGCGATTTCTCGCAGGGCGCCCGTGTCGTTTTGCATTCCGCGGTAGCGGGTGCCGCACCGCATCGGGATGCGCGGCATCTGTCACGCGGCCAGATGCGCCGCAAACCCCGCCTTCCCCGGCGCGACCTCCTCCTTCAGCGTCAACCCCGGAATCTCGTAATCGCCCGCGTTCTGCCGCCGGAACGGAATCGGCTGCGTGGTCCACAGATCGTCGAGACGCCTGCCGAGCGCCGCGCGCGTTCCCTCGAAGCGCGCGTCGTTCATCTTTCCCGTCCGGTAGATCACGAACGGCGGCAGCACGTCGAAACCCGGGTAATACAGAATCCCGTGCTGGATCGGAAACAGCACGTCGTCGATCGGCCCGTTGATGCCGCGCGGGCTGTAGTGCGATTCCCACCCGCCCGCCGTGACGATCACCATCGCCCGCTTGCCGGCAAGCGAACCTTCGCCGTAGCGGTTACCCCAGCGCGTATCCGAATGCTCGCCGACGCCATAGGCAAAACCGTACGCATACACACGCTCGACCCAGCCCTTCATGATCGCCGGCATCGAGAACCACCACAGCGGAAACTGCAGGATCACCGCATCGGCCCACTTCAGCTTGTCCTGCTCGCGCGCGATGTCTTCGCTTTGCGTGCCCGTCGCGAACGCGTGCTTCGAGTCGAGCGACGGATCGAAACGCGCATCGGGCGCACGATCGGTCACGTCGTTCGCGTCGAACGCCGCCTTCCAGTTCATCGCATAGAGGTCGGTCACCTGCACGCTGTGGCCCGCCGCTTCGAGATGCTCGACGGCAAAGTCGCGTAGCGCGCCGTTCAGCGAACGCGGTTCGGGATGGGCATAAACGATCAGCACATTCATGTTCGTCACTCCGTTGATTGAATGACTGCAGGATGCCGCCGCCGAAGGTATATTTGAAATGAATTCCTGATATTCCAGGTATAGCCATGAATAATCTCAGACGACTCGACCTGAACCTGCTCGTCACGCTGGACGTGCTGCTCGTCGAGCACAACGTCACGCGCGCGGCCGAGAAGCTGAACATGTCGCAACCGTCGGTCAGCGTGCAGTTGCAGAAACTGCGCGACCTGTTCGGCGACCCTCTGCTGCTGCCGGGGCCGCGCGGGATGCGGCCGACCGCGCGCGCGGAAGCGCTGCGCGAGCCGTTGCGGGACGCGCTGGAAGCCGTCGAACGCGCGGTGATTCCCGCCACGCCGTTCGATCCCGCGACCGCGACGAACACGTGGCGCGTGGCCGCGACCGACTACGGCGAATCGACGATCGTGCTGCCCGCGCTGAACACGCTGCGGGCGGCCGCGCCCGGTACGCGGCTGGCCGTCGTCGAGCTCGTGCCGCCGCGCATCGAGCAGGATGCGGAGCGCAACGGCATCGACCTGGCCTTCCATACGACCGAGGGCTCGCCGGCCGGCATGCGGCGCCTGCCGCTGTTCGTCGAGCGATACGTGCTCATCGGCCGCGCCGGGCATCCGAAGCTGAAGCGGCGCCCCACGCTCGCGCAGTTCGGCGCGCTGGAACACGTGATCGTGTCGCCCGACGGCGGCGGCTTCTTCGGCGTGACGGACGAAGCGCTCGCGAAAGTTGGCGCCACGCGGCGCGTCGTGCTGTCCGTGCCGCATTTCCTGTTCGTGATGTCGGCCGTCGCCAGCACCGATCTCGTCGCGATGCTGCCCGAGCGGCTCGTGCGCGACGTGCCTGCGCTGCGCGTCGTGGAAGCGCCGGTCGAGGTGCCCGGCTATGAAATGTCGATGCTGTGGCACGAACGCGTGCATCGCGATCCGGCGCATCGGTGGCTGCGGGAGACGATTGCGGCATCGGTATAAGCCAACGACGGCGGCCGGATTCGGCACGGCGGGGAACAGCGTGCCGGACGGCGCCCGATTGCCGGTTTCGGCCGCCTTCGCCAGGGCCGCCCGGCCCTGCTGCAAGATTCTTCATTCGGGACTTGAAACCGCCTCGAACACTGTATATATTTACAGTGCTTTTGCACCATTTGACCCGAATTCCGTCACCCATCGACGGACGGATTTTTGTGAGGCGACCATGTTCCAGTCATCCGCATTCGATCCCGAGCAACCCGGTTTCAACCCGATCCACTTCGAGCGCGCCGCGCGGCAGGCGGTCGTCGATCTTCAACGCGTCGTCGGCGCCCCCGCGCAGCGGGCGCTCGGCCTGCGGCGGCGCAGCCATCCGGCCGCGGTCCGCACGATGAGCTGGCAGGCGCTGTTGAATGTCGAGGAGCTTGCGTTCTCGAACGCCGGTTTCCTGAACCGCAACGATCCGACCGTCGTCGATGCATTCATCCGGCTGCGCGACAGCCGAATGGTCGCGGCGGACATCGAGGAAGCCGTCGACTGGAAGCGCGACGACGACGATCTGCCTGCCGTCTATCTGATCGTCAAGGCGATGCTCGAAGCGGAAGAGACAGAGGCACAGCGCGTCGAGATGGAATGACCCCGGCGGCCGGCGCGGCCTTCCGGTCAGGGCCGCGCCGGCGCGAGCGCCGAATCCTGGGACAGCGCATGCCATCGCGGCCACGCGTAGCCGCGCCATCGAGCGATCAGAGCCGCGCCGCGAGCCGCGCGCCCTGATCGATCGCGCGCTTCGCATCGAGTTCGGCGGCCAGTTCCGCGCCGCCGATCAGGTGCACCGAGCGCCCGGCCGCCTGCAGCGGCGCAAGCAACGCGCGCTGCGGCTCCTGCCCCGTGCAGAGCACGATCGTGTCGGCTTCGATCAGCTCGTGATCGGTGCGTTGCTCGCCGTACGACACGTGCAGCCCGCGCGCATCGATTCGCTCGTAGTTCACGCCGCCGATCATCTTCACCTGCTTCATCTTCAGCGTCGCGCGGTGAATCCAGCCAGTCGTCTTGCCGAGCCCCTTGCCGAGCGGCGCGGCCTTGCGCTGCAGCAGCGTCACTTCACGCGCGGGCGCCGCAACCTGCGCACGCGTCACGCCACCGCGCGTCGCGGCCGGGTCGGTCACGCCCCACTCGGCCTTCCACTCTTCCAGATCGAGTGCCGGCGACTCGCCGTCCTGTACCAGATACTCGGCGACATCGAAGCCGATCCCGCCCGCGCCCACCACCGCGACACGCCTGCCGACCGGCTGCTTGCCCGCGAGCACGTCGATATAGCTGAGCACGTTCGGCCCGTCCTGCCCGGGAATCTTCGGGTCGCGCGGCGCGACGCCGGTCGCAAGCACGATCTCGTCGTAGCCGCCCGCGATCAGGTCGCTCGCGTCGACGCGGCGGTTCAGGTGCAGGTTCACGCCGGTCAGCTCGACCTGGCGACCGAAGTAGCGCAGCGCTTCATGAAACTCTTCCTTGCCCGGAACCTGCTTCGCCATGTTGAACTGGCCGCCGATCTCGGCGGCGCCGTCGAACAGGTCGACCTGGTGGCCGCGCTGCGCGAGCACGGTCGAGCATGCGAGCCCGGCCGGCCCCGCGCCGACCACCGCGATGCGCTTCGGCTGCTGCGCGGGCGTGTATTTCAGCTCCGTCTCGTGGCACGCGCGCGGGTTCAGCAGGCACGACGCAATCTTGTTCTTGAACGCGTGATCGAGACACGCCTGGTTGCAGCCGATGCAGGTGTTGATCTCGTCGGCGCGGCCCTGCGCGGCCTTGACGACGAACTCGGCATCCGCGAGCAGCGGGCGCGCCATCGACACCATGTCCGCGCAGCCGTCCGCGAGGATCTGCTCGGCCACTTCCGGCCGGTTGATCCGGTTGGTCGTCACGAGCGGAATGCCGACTTCGCCCTTCATCTTCTTCGTCACCCACGCGAACGCGCCGCGCGGCACCGACGTCGCGATCGTCGGCACGCGCGCCTCGTGCCAGCCGATCCCCGTGTTGATGATCGTCGCGCCCGCGCGCTCGACGGCCTTCGCAAGCTGCACCGTTTCGCTCCAGTCGCTGCCGTCCGGAATCAGGTCGAGCATCGACAGCCGGTAGATCAGGATGAAATCGCGGCCGACCGCTTCGCGCGTGCGCTCGATGATCTCGATCGGCAAGCGGATGCGGTTCTCGTACGAACCGCCCCACCGGTCGGTGCGCTTGTTCGTATGCATCGAGATGAACTGGTTGATCAGGTAGCCCTCGGAGCCCATGATCTCGACGCCGTCGTAGCCGGCTTCGCGCGCGAGCTTCGCACAGCGGACGAACGCGCGAATCTGCCGCTCGACGCCGCCCGCGCTCAGTTCGTGCGGCGCGAACGGCGAAATCGGCGACTTGATCTTCGACGGCGCGACCGCGAACGGGTGGTAACCATAGCGGCCCGTATGCAGGATCTGCAGCGCGATCTTGCCGTCCTCGGCATGCACGGCGCCGGTGATCTCGCGATGCCGCCGCGCGGCGGCCGACGTCATCAGCGTGCCGCCGAACGGCTTGGTCCAGCCGGCCACGTTCGGCGCGAAGCCGCCCGTCACGATCAGGCCGACGCCGCCGCGTGCGCGTTCGGCGAAATATTCAGCGAGCCGCGGCAGCGTCTTGCGGCTGTCCTCGAGGCCCGTGTGCATCGAGCCCATCAGCACGCGGTTCTTCAGCGTCGTGAAGCCGAGATCGAGCGGCGCGAGCAGGTGGGGAAAGGGGGTCGTCATGATGATCCTGCCAGTAAGCGATGCCTGCCATCGTAGGCGCGCGCCGCCTTGAACGTGAGGGGGCAAACAGCCATAATGCTTGTCATTTCCGGCCAAAATGACATGACCTCCCCACTCGCCAAGGACCGCCTCGGGCTGCGCCGGCCGACGATTCCGGTCGCCTATACGCGTCTGCTGCTGCAGGCGCTGGCCGCGCGCGGCGTCGACCTGGCCGCCGTGCGTGCCGGCACGGGCCTGCGCGACGCGGTGCTGGCCGAACCCGACGCGCGCGTCGCGCCGTCGCAATGGGGGCGGCTCGTGCTCAACGCGATCGAGATCGGCGGCGATCCGGGCATCGGGCTCGCGTTCGGGCTGTTGCTCAAGCCGACCGTGCACGGCTTTCTCGGTTACGCGACGCTGACCGCGCGGGACATCCGCGAAGCGCTGTCCGTCACGCAACGCTACTTCCGGATGCGCAACCGCCAATATCGGCTGACCTATGCGGAAGACGAACGCGGCGCGACGCTCGAGCTGCACGGCGTGCAGGCCAGCCCCGTGCTGCAGCATCACGTGATGTTCGAATTCGTGCTGACCGGGCTCGCGCAGAACATCTCGCAATGGGCCGGCCGCGCGTCGCCGCCAATCGCGCTGCAATTCATGTGGCCGGAGCCCGCGTATTTCGCGCGCTATCGCGACCAGTTGCCGCCGGTCGAATTCGGTTGCGCGGCAAACGCGCTGTGGATCGCCCGGGACGTGCTCGACTGGCCGCTGCCTCTCGCCGACGAAGTCGCGCACCGGCAGGCGCTCGTGCAGGTCGAGCGCGAGTATGCACAGGTGCGGCAGGAGGAAGGCGATCTGGTCGAACGCGTGCGCGCGGAGCTGGCGCGATCGGCTGGCGTCTATCCGGGGCCTGAAACACTCGCCGACGCGCTGCTCGTCTCGACGCGCACGCTGCGGCGCCGGCTGGAGGAAGCCGGTTCGAGCTATCGGCACTTGCTCGACGAAGCGCGGTTTCGCGACGCGAAGCAGTTGCTCGCCGCGTCGGATCTCGACCTGAAGACGATCGCCGAGCGGCTGCAATTCACCGACCCGGCGAATTTCACGCGCGCGTTCCGGCGCTGGGCCGGGCAGACGCCGAGCGCGTATCGGGAAGCGGCCGGCGACCCGTCGCACGAGTAAATCGGCTGGCTGGCGCGCGATGCGTCAGCCGCCGAGATAGATCCGCGCACCGCCATCCCCGTCGCCCGCCTCGATCCGCACCTCGCCGGTTGCGGCGACGATCGCGTCATACACGTCATCGGTCACGCACACCACCGGCACCGCGATCGCATACAGCTCGGCGGCGACGATCGCGCCGATCGAGATGATCAGGTCGCGCTCCTTCAGCACGATCCCGACGGGCCCCGTGCCGTTGCGCACGGCTTCCGCGAGCACGCTGCTGCTCGAACTCGAACCCTTCGCGTGCGGCATCACCATCACCTTGCCGGCGAGACTCGCGCCGGCCTGCGGATGCCCGCGATCGACGATCCTGCCCGCGCCCGAATCGTAGCCGCCCCAGAAGCTGAGCGGCTTGTCGAGCACGAACGCGCCCGCGCATGCACTGCCCGGCACGAGCGTGTCGCCCGTCAGACCTTTGCCCGTCGCGTCAGTCATCGAATCGCACCTTTCCTTCGTACGCCGACCGCACGCATTCGCGCATGCTGCCGTACGCGACCGTCACGCCGATATTCGCGGGCGCATACGACGCCCATTTCCCCGAGTTGGTCATCACCAGCCCCGACAGTTGCTTCATCACCGGCGTAATGTACGTGCAGGTGTCGACGACGATCTGGATGCCGCGCGCGGCGAACTTGTCCGCGAGGCAGGCTTCGCCCAGCTCCCACAAAATGAAGCGGCTCGTGTTCACGTAGAAATCGCAGGCCGGCTTGCCGTCGAACGTGTCGAGCAACGTATCGAGCGTGCGGAATTCGGCCAGCGAGAAATGCGGCGTGCCGAGCGCCACCGCGACGAGTGCGTCGCCGGCCGCGCCGTGGTTCAGCGTGCGGCGAATCTCGTCGAGGTCGGCCATCGCGACGTCGACCGTGCGTTGCGCCGCGCGGCCGTGCAATGCGGCGTCGAGCGTCGGCGCCTCGGGCGTCACGCCCACCGCATGGAACAGCGCGACGGCCCCGCTCGACGCGGCGGCCGCACCCAACGCCTTGAGTTCGTCTTCGGTGGTATCCGCCGGCAGCCCGACGATCGCCGGCACGATCGCGCCCGCGATTTTTCCGATCAGCAAACCAAGCGCGGCGAAATAGATATCGCGCGACGGCAGGCCGCTGAAGTCCGGCGCGTTGAACACGATCCGCGCGGCACGGTTCGCTTCGACATGCAAACCCGCATACGGCGCGCGCCCGGTGATCGCGGCGGCCAGATCGAGAAAATCGCCGTATCGGCTCGTGCGCGCGCCGAGCACCGAGTTCGCGAACACGATCGCATTCGATTCGGCCCACGCGATCTGCTCGCCTTTCGCGGGACGGTTCTTCAACTGATACGGCGCGCACGTGAAGCTCGATTCGCAACCGAGTTGCAGATGCGCGTCCATCAGGCGCTGCGCATCGCGCTGGATCGTGCGATCGCCGTGGTACAGCTCGGGATGGATCAGGTCGAGCGACCCGACGTTCAACGTGGTCGGCACCGCGACCTTCGCACCTGTGTCGACGAAATACTCGACGAAATCGAGACTGGTCTGGCCGTGATAAAGACAGCCGTCGATATGCGCGGACGTGATGTCGATCAAGTGCGGCGCGGACATCACGTCGGCCGTGCGCGTGACGATCCGCATCGCTCGCGCGACGCCGTCGCCGAAATCCCCGCGCAACATCGCGTCGTCGCGGTCGCTCAACTGCAGCATCGGTTGCTCCTCGTGACTCGTGCCGGCGGCGCCGGCCCGTGAAATCCGTCAGAGGACTCTACAACTGGAAATAAAAACTGTCCAGATCACCATCCATCCGGACAGCTTGAAAACCAATTCTCGGTCGCGGATGCCACGCTTCCGTGCTTCGAACACCGCCGAAGCGTCCGATGGCTCGAATTGCGCTCCAGTTCGTCGCAACGCGCGAGCCACCTGCTGCCCGCCTAGCGTTCCGCGGTAAGGCTGAACAGTTCATCGCGCAGTGCCTTAGCGCGCCCCTGGCCGAACTGCGTCTCGAATTCGTCCTGCGCAGCCTGCCACGCGACCAACGCCCGCGCGAACGTGCTTTCGCCGAGCTTCGTGAGGCTCAGCGCATGCGCGCGCGCATCGTGCTCGGACGCGGCCGTCGCGACAAAGCCGTCGCGCTGCAACGGCTTCAGCGCGCGCAGCAGCGTCGTGCGATCCATCACGAGCGACTCGGCGAGTTCGCTCATCAGCAGGCCGGGCCGACGGGTCAGGTTCGCCATGATCGAGAACTGCGCGGGCGTGACGCCGACCGGGGCCAGGTGGCGTTCGTACAATTGCGTGACGAATCGCGCCGCCTGACGCAGCGCGAGGCAGTTGCACGCTTGGGCAATCTGGATGTCGTTCATGCTCCGCAATTTATATGTGCATATGCATAAAGTCAATGTACACTCCGCCGTAACGAGGCCGCTGGCCGGATGGGTAGGTTCGGCGTTCCGCCATCGCGTCAAGGAGACGGACATGGACTACATCGACAAGCTGCGGATCTTCCGGTCGGTGGTGGAGATGCGCAGCTTCACGCGCGCCGCCGACATGCACGGCCTCGCGCGGCCTGTCGTGTCGCGTGCCGTCGCGGATCTGGAGGCGCGCTTCGGCAGCCGGCTGCTGCACCGGACCACGCGCCAGGTGTCGCTGACCGAAACCGCCGAGCGCATCTACGAGCGCTGCGCGGCCGTGCTCGACGAGCTCGACGCGCTCGAAGTGGAAGCGCAGACGCAGACGCGCGAACCCGAGGGCCTGCTGCGCCTCGTCGCGCACACGACGGCCGCGCTGAACCGGCTCGTGCCGCTGATCGCCGGCTTCAAGAGCGCGCATCCGAAGGTGCGCCTCGACGTCACGTTGACCGAGCGCCCCGTCGATCTCGTCGGCGAAGGCTACGACATCGGCATCGTCGTGCCGTACATGCTGACGAGCGAGACAACCATCGTGCGGCTGGTCGAGCGCATTCCGGTCGTGATCGTCGCGACGCCCGCGTATCTGAGCGCGCATTCGCGCCCCGAGACGCCGGCCGACCTGGCCGATCATCCGTTCGTGCCGATATCGCCGTCGCTGCGCCGGCCCGCGCTGTCGTTCCGCGTCGACGGCGACACGCTGACCGTGCCGTACCGCTTCGACATCTCGTCGAACAGCCCCGTCTTCAACCGCGAAATGGTGATGCACGACTTCGGCATCGGCGTCGTGCCGAGAACGCTCGTCGAAGCCGAACTCGCGTCGGGCGCACTCGTGCAGTTGCTGGAGGGCGCCGATCTCGTCGACGCGTTCGTCGAGATCAAGCTCGCGTACGCGAACCGCGCGCTGCTGCCCGCGAAGGTGAAGGCGTTCATCGACTACACGGCCGCCTATTGCGACCGCGTGGGCCGGATCGTTCCGGCCGCGGCCTGATCCGGCGCGCGAACGCGCCGGCCTGACGCCGATTGGTACAGCCACGACACCAATCTGATCTTGCTCCACCCATCGCTTCGCCCCGCCCCGCGCCCTAACATGTGCACATGCACAAGACCACGCTAACCGATGACGATTGCTTCGCGGTCCGGCAAGCCGCTCGCCGGATCTCGCAGTTCTACGAGCGTTACCTGTCGCGGGCGGGCGTCACGCCGTCGCAGTACAGCATTCTCGCGCTGCTGCGCGAGCGGCCGGGCCTGACGATGGCGACGCTGTCGGCCGTGCTGGTGATCGAACGCACCGCGCTGCTGCGCGCGCTCAAGCCGCTCGTCGGCGCGGCGCTGGTGACGGGCCGGATCGAGCCGCCGTGCCGCGGCCAGACGTTCGCGCTGACCGAGCACGGCGAAACGAAGGTCGCCGACGCGCACGTGCACTGGCTCGCCGCGCAGGAAGCGTTCGAGCGGTGTTTCGGGTCGACGCAGGCGGCCCGTCTCAGAGACGAATTGTTCCGGATCACGCACAACCTGCCGGAGCGCTAACCCCTTCCCCGATCGACGCGATGTCGTCGGTCGTTTTGATAAGTGCATATACATAGGTGAATCGATGGAAACGACCCAGGAAGCCACTGCCTCCCGCGAGGCAGTCACAATCGACCGGCCCGCGAAGCAGCAACGCCGCGTGCCGTGGATGCGCATCGCGGTGATCGCCGTCGTTGTCGTGGTGGCTGCGGCCGCGCTCGACTGGCTGTTCGTGCTGCGCTTTCAGGAGAGCACCGACGATGCCTATGTCGGCGGCGACGTGACCGTGCTCGCGCCGAAGGTCAACGGTTTCGTCGACCGGATTCTCGTAACCGACAACCAGCGCGTGAAGGCCGGCGACGTGCTCGTGCAGCTCGATGCGCGCGACTTCGATGCGAAGCTCGCGCAGGCCAGCGCCGAAGTCGACAGCGCGCGCTCCGCCGTGGCCGAACTCGAAGCAAAGCAGCAACTGCAATACGCGGTGATCGGCCAGCAAGCGGCCGACAAGAGCGCATCGTCGGCCGAATTGACGCGCGCCGCATCGGACCGCGTGCGCTACCGCGAGCTCGTGAAATCCGATGCCGTGTCGAACCAGATCGTCGAGCGCGCGGACGCCGATTATTCGAAGGCCGGTGCGGCCGTCGAACGCAGCGACGCCGCGCTGCTCGCGTCGAAGCGGCAACTCGACGTGCTCGGCGCGCAGCTCGCCGATGCGCGGGCCCGCGTGAACACCGCGCTCGCCGCGCAACGCGTTGCTGCACTCAACGTCGAATACACGACGATCCGCTCGCCGGTCGACGGCTACGTCGGCAACCGCACGGGCCGCGTCGGGATGCTCGCGAACGTCGGCGTGCCGCTGCTGACGGTCGTGCCGGCTTCCGGGCTGTGGATCGACGCGAACTTCAAGGAAGACCAGCTGCGCAAGATGCGCGCGGGCGATCGCGTCGACGTGTCGCTCGATGTGTCGAGCACGCGCCTGCACGGCCGCGTCGACAGCGTCGCACCCGCGACCGGCGCGACCTTCAGCGTGCTGCCGCCGGAGAACGCGACCGGCAACTTCACGAAGATCGTCCAGCGCGTGCCCGTGCGCGTGCACCTCGATCCGCAGCCGGGCCTCGATCACGTGCTGCGCCCCGGCCTGTCCGCGGTCGTGACCGTGCATACCGACCACGCGAACTGAGCGGGAGCCGACCATGACCACCGCGTTTTCCGGCGACCCCGCGTCGCAACCCACCAAGCAGCGCGTGTTCGCGTTCGCGCTGATGTGCGTCGGCTTCTTCATGGCGACGCTCGACATCCAGATCGTCGCGTCGTCGCTGCGCGACATCGGCGGCGGCTTGTCCGCGAGCCAGGACGAGCTGTCGTGGGTGCAGACGGCCTACCTGATCGCCGAGATCATCGTGATCCCGATGTCGGGCTGGCTGTCGAAGGTGATGTCGACGCGCTGGCTGTTCGTCGCGTCGGCCGTCGGCTTCACGATCACCAGCATGCTGTGCGGGCTCGCGTGGGACATCAACTCGATGATCCTGTTTCGCGGGCTGCAGGGCGCGCTCGGCGCCGCGATGATCCCGACCGTGTTCACCACCGCGTTCGTGCTGTTCCCCGGCAAGCAGCGGCTGATCGCGTCGACGACCATCGGCGCGCTCGCATCGCTCGCGCCGGCGATCGGCCCCGTGATCGGCGGCTGGATCACCGACCAATGGTCGTGGCACTGGCTGTTCTACCTGAACCTCGTGCCGGGTATCGCCGTGGCCGCGCTCGTGCCGCGCTACGTGCATATCGACGAACCCGACCTGAGCCTCATCAAGCGCGGCGACTATCTCGGCATCGTGCTGATGTCGGGCTTCCTCGGCTGCCTCGAATACGTGCTGGAAGAAGGCCCGCGCAAGAACTGGTTCGGCGACGATGCGATCGTCATCTGCGCATGGGTCTCCGGCATCTGCGGCTTCCTGTTCATCGTGCATGCACTGACCGCGGAAGATCCGATCGTCGACCTGCGCGCGCTCGCCGTGCGCAACTTCGGGATCGGCAGCCTGCTGTCGTTCGTGACCGGCATCGGGATCTTCGTGACCGTGTTCCTCACGCCGCTGTTTCTTGCGCAGGTGCGCGCGTTCAGCTCGCTGCAGATCGGCATGGCGTTGCTGTCGGTCGGCGCATTCCAGTTGCTCGCGCTTGGCGTGTATGCGTTCGCCGCACGCTACTTCAGCATGCGTGCGCTGCTCGTGTTCGGGCTGATCTGCTTCGGCCTCGGCTGCTACCTGTACACGCCGATCACGCACGACTGGGGCTGGCGGGAACTGCTGCTGCCGCAGGCGCTGCGCGGGATCGGCCAGCAGTTCAGCGTGCCGCCGATCGTGACGATGGCACTCGGCTCGCTGCCGCAGTCGCGGCTGAAATCGGCGAGCGGCCTGTTCAACCTGATGCGCAATCTCGGCGGTGCGATCGGCATCGCGGTGAGCGCGACGATGCTCAACGACCGGCTGAACTTCCACTACCTGCGCCTGAACGAGCATGTGAGCGCAGGCGAGCCGCAGATCGCGTCGCTGCTCGACCACCAGGCCGCGTACTGGACGGCTGTTGCGGGCAATACGCTGAATACCGCGCAGGCGGGGCTCTCGAACCTGCATCGGCTGATTTATCGCGAAGCGCTGACACTGACCTATGCGGATGCGTATTACGTGCTGTCGCTGTGCTTCGTCGTCGCGCTGCTTGCCGTCGTGTTTTCCAAACCCATTACGTTGAACGCGCCGCCGCCGGACGCGCACTGAGATCCTCATCATGAAAAAGCTACTCGTCGCGCTGGCTGTCAGCGCATTCGCCGCCGGCTGTGCAGTGCAGCCCGCGCAGCATCCCGCGCTGCACGAATCCGTTCAGACGCTCGCGCCCACCGCATGGGACACCGACGTGCCGCGCGCGGATATCGACGCCGCCGCATGGTGGGCGCAATTCCACGATCACGTGCTCGACCGGCTGATCGCGACCGTGCTCGACGGCAACCTTGATCTGCAGGCCGCCGCCGAACGCGTGAAGCAGGCGCAGGCGTTGACCGTGCAGAAGCGTGCGGCGCTGCTGCCCGAACTCGACGCGACTGCGCACGCGGCCGACGCGCGGCAGAACACACCGCCGCCGCTCGGCTATGTGCGACAGGCCGGCGTGGGGCTCGCGCTGAGCTGGTCGCCCGATGTGTTCGGCGGCGAACGGCTCGATCTGCTCGCCGCGCAAGCCGAACTCGTCGGACAGAAACACGCGGAAGATGCGATGCGGCTCGCGCTCGCGGCCGATGCGGCGTCCGCGTATGTCGATCTGCGCTGGGCGCAGCAGGAACTGAAGATCCTGCAGGACAACGCGAAGATCCGGCAGCACGCGCTCGAACTCACGCGCAAGCGTCAGGCGTTCGGGCTGTCGACGGAACTCGACGTCACGCGCGCGCAGAACCAGCTCGATGCGCTCGAAGCACGGATTCCGCCGACGCAGGCGCAGATTTCGCATCAGCTCAATCTGATTGCCGTGTATTCGGGGCGGACGCCGGAATCGGTCGATCGGCTCGTGCTGGCGCAAGCGGGTGAGATTCCCGCGCCGCCGGTTGGCGCGCCGGGGACGTTGCCTTCGCAGGCGTTGTTGCGGCGGCCTGATGTGCTGACGGCTTATGCGCAGGTCGAGCGGCGTGCGGCGCAAGTGGGTGTTGCGAAGGCCGAGCGGTATCCGAAGTTTTCGCTGAATTTGGCAGACGGGATTCTGGCGGCGTCGTATCTCGGGTTGCCTACGTTGACCGACAACTTGTTCAGCGCGGCGTTGAGTGCGACGAGTCCGATCTTCAACGCAGGGCGTATTACCGCCGATATCACGCAGAGCGAAAGCCGGATGCGCGAGTCGGAACTCGGGTTAAGGCAGACGATGCTGCAAGCGTTGAGGGAAGTCGAGGATGCGCGTGCGAATCTCGTCAGTTCCGATGAGGCAACGCGGCGGCTCGATAGCGCATTGGCGGCTTCCGACAAGGCGCTTGGGTTGGCGAATCAGCTCTATAAGGGCGGTGCGACTGATTTTCTGGATGTGCTGTCGGCGCAGGAGGTTTATCTAAGGGACTCGGATTCGCTCAATCAGGTCAAGCGCGAGCATGCGCTGGCGGCGGTCGCGCTTTATCGGTCGCTTGGGGGTGGGTGGAGCCGGAATGATGCGGCGGGTGGGCCGGAGGTGGAGGCGGTAGCGAAGAACTGAGCGGAATCACGATACGGCGCCGGCTTCGACACTCGCCGGCGCGCCGCTCGTCAGCCGCACGATGAGGATCGGGCCGAGCACATTCATGGTGACCATCTGTTCTTCGGTAAACCGGCTCTTCTTCATGACTTCCTTTTCTCCATTGGAAGCCATTCTCTCTGTTTCAACTGGTCCGAAAATCCCCCGGGGCGGGTCACTCACATGCCCGAACAGGACGACTATCCCACACGGCGTCGTTCCCGGCCGCAGGTTGCACGATTGAAACATTTCTAGATAAATCACAGCAATTGGGCGCGCAGGAATCGAATGCCTGCCGTCGACGCAAAGCTGCGCCATACGTGTGTTTCCTTGCTGCGCGCGGGACTTGGAGAATCAGCGCGTCCTTCTGGAGTTTCAGAACTGAAACAACGTTGGGGTCCGAACGTTGCCTCACATCGCCTATCGATCGCTCGGCCCCGTGGTCATTGAGCCACCGCGTGCTGGTCCACTCCTTGCTCACGTGTTTCGCACACATCCAAGCCGCACGGCCGTACAGCCCAGTGCAGGCAACGAACAACCAAAACGCAGTCGGGGAAATCATGTCCAAGTACGCTACGGCTGCCATGCGGCTGCCTTCTCGTATCACCCCTCCGTACACGTTGATTGAGCCGCGCTCACGCGCGCGGTGAGAACTCGATACACGACGTGTTCGGGGGTACGTATGAAATGCAGAAAAGACTTGCATTCGCCACCTTCAAGGCTGGCATGCATCACCGGCGTATTGCCGCTTCCTTCTGGTGCGACAGCGGAGGTCGAGCCCGGCTGGCCAACGCACACCGCGGCACTGTCGCAGCGAGCGTTGCAACTTTTGAATGACGGGCACTTTGAGCAAAGTGCCGAGTGCGCGAGGCAGGCCATCTCTGTCGATCAGGGCTGCGGCTTCCTGCGTCTGCTCCTGGGCGTGGCATTGAACCAAGGTGGCCGACCACGCGAGGCGCTCGAGGAGTTCACGCTGGCCGCCGCGCTCGCGCCTCATGATCCGCAGATACGCTACAACCTTGCCGTTGCCCTGCACGAATCCGGGCAGCAAGAACTCGCGATGTATGAGTATCGCGCCTGCTTGGAAAGAGATCCGGATTGTGCCAATGCGTTATGGAATTACGGCGAGCTTCTCCGGCTCCGGGAGCATTTCGGCAAGGCGCTCGAATGCTTTGACCGACTGGCTCACCTCGAGGGCAGATTGCGCGACAAGGCGGCACACCGGATGGCCGTGTGCTGCGCTTATCTGGGACTGGATGAGCGTGCCCAGGCCCTGTTCGAGACGCAAATCGCCGACGACAACGATCCGGTCACGCATTGGGAATACGCGCATTTTCTGCTTGGCAGGGGGCGGTTCAGGGACGCCTGGCCACATTATGCGAGGCGTTTCGATGCGGGTAAGGAAATCAGCCTCAAGGGCATGCGCTTTCCGTATTCCGCATGGAGTGGCCAGTTCGAAGCGGGCTCGACGTTGATTGTTTCCGGTGAGCAAGGTGCCGGTGACGAGATCCTGTTTGCCGCGTTTCTGCCGCTGCTGCTGAAGCGGGCGCGATCGACCAATATGCGCGTGGTGGTAGTGTGCCGGCCCGCGCTCGTGCGGCTGTTCCGCGAGAGTTTTCCGTCGGCATTGGTATTGGGGGGAATGGTCACGCAAGCGCCGGATCTTCTCGCAGTTGCTCAACAGTCCTCAAGAATCTGGCAAATCCCGATCGGCGATTTACCTTTGTGGGTGGACAAACCTGAGCCGGTCGCTTATCTGAAGCCCGCGCCAGAGGATCAGCGCACTGCGCGGCAGTTGGTCGCGCAGTCGCGCTCGGGCGAGGGTTGCCGGCATATCGGCATCGTGTGGTCGGCCAATCCCGTCTCGACCGCGTCGAACCGGCTCGCGCGCAGTGTGCCATCGGAGCTGCTGAACGCGTATCTGAAAGACATTGGCTGTGTGCACTTCTATTCGCTGATGCCCACTGAACATCGCGCGGTTCTCGCCGGCGTGCCCGATTTGCCTGTTACCGATCTTTCTCATTTTTTGACCGACTTCAGCCGGACTGCAGCGGCAATGCAGTGTCTGGATGAAATCGTGTCGGTGTGTACGTCGAGCGCCAATCTTGCGGGTGCGCTTGGACTGAAGACACATGTGCTTTTGCAAAAGCATGCCGATTGGCGGTGGTTTGGAGACACCGCCTGGTATCCCGATGTCGTGACATACAGGCAAGAAGCGCGCGCGGACTGGGGAACCTGTCTGCAAGCGCTCTCCGCGAACTGGCGCTGATGAGAACTGGGGGACAACATGAACAAGATCTACAAGTGCATTTTCAGCAGACGGCTGAATCAGATGGTTGCTGTCGCGGAGTGCGTGGCCGGACAGGGGAAGTCAGGCGGGCGAACCCGGGCGGTGCGGCGGGTGCGTGCGGTGGCGGCTGCGGCGTTGGTGGCTGGTGCGTGCATGTCTTTGTCGCAGGTGGGGTGGGCGGACGGCACCTGCCAAAACGGCGGCACCGGCAACAGCAACATTTGTGGAAGTGGTGTGAGCAACAACGCTGGGGCAGGCGGGAGCTACAGCACGTTCTACGGATATCACAGCGGACAAGGCAGTAGCGGAGTCAGCGCCGGTTACAACACGGCAGTCGGGGCCAATTCGGGGAACGGTCTCGCGGGGGACTACAACACGGCCATTGGAGAGGGCGCCGGGCAGAACTTAACCGGAAACGGAAACGTGGCGTTGGGCGTGAATGCAGGTGCTGGAGTCAGTGCGTCCAACACCGTCGCGATCGGCTACGGTGCGACCGGCGCTGGGCAGAACTCGGTGGCAATCGGCGGCAGTGTGACGGCCACTGGGTCAAACAGCGTTGCTTTGGGTTACGGTAGCACCGACGGGGGGCAGAGTAACGTGGTGAGCGTGGGCGCTGGCAGCGGTACGCTGGCAACGCGCAAGATCATCAATGTTACGGCCGGGACCGTGATATCGACGTCAACGGATGCGGTTAACGGCTCGCAGCTTTTCAGCTTGTCGACGTCGGCTTCGACCGGCATCAGCACGGCGCAAAGCGGCGTGAACTCGCTGTCGACGGGGCTGAGCACCACGAACGGCAACGTGACGAGCCTGTCGACTTCGACCTCGACGGGGATCAGCACGGCGCAGAGCGGCGTGAACTCGTTGTCGACGGGTCTGAGCACCACGAACGGCAACGTGACGAGCCTGTCGACTTCGACCTCGACGGGGATCAGTACTGCGCAAAGCGGCGTGAGCTCGTTGTCGACGGGCCTGAACACCATCAACAGCAACGTGACGAGCCTGTCGACTTCGACCGCGACGGGGATCAGCACGGCGCAAAGCGGCGTGAGCTCGTTGTCGACGGGTCTGAACACCACCAACAGCAACGTGACGAGTCTGTCGACTTCGACCTCGACGGGGATCAGCACGGCTCAGAGCGGCGTGAGCTCGCTGTCGACGGGCCTGAACACCACGAACAGCAACGTGACGAGCCTGTCGACTTCGACCGCGACGGGGATCAGCACGGCGCAAAGCAGCGTGAGCTCGTTGTCGACGGGTCTGAACACCACCAACAGCAACGTGACGAGTCTGTCGACTTCGACCTCGACGGGGATCAGCACGGCTCAGAGCGGCGTGAGCTCGCTGTCGACGGGCCTGAACACCACGAACAGTAACGTGACGAGCCTGTCGACTTCGACTTCGACGGGGATCAGCACGGCGCAAAGCGGCGTGAGTTCGTTGTCGACGGGCCTGAACACCACGAACAGTAACGCGGCGAGCCTGTCGACTTCGAGCTCGACGGGGATCAGTACGGCTCAGAGCGGCGTGAGCTCGCTGTCGACGGGCTTGAGCACGGCGAACGGAAAGGTGACGAGCCTGTCGACTTCGACCTCGACGGGGATCAGCACGGCACAAAGCGGTGTGACCTCCCTGTCGACGGGCCTGAACACCACCAACGGCAACGTGACGAGCCTGTCGACTTCGACCTCGACGGGGATCGGCACGGCGCAAAGCGGCGTGACCTCGTTGTCGACGGGCCTGAACACCACCAACAGCAACGTGGCGAGCCTGTCGACCTCGGCTGCGGCCGGCATCAGCACGGCACAAAGCGGCGTGATCTCGTTGTCGACGGGCCTGAACACCACCAACAGCAACGTGGCGAGCCTGTCGACTTCGAGCTCGACGGGGATCAACACGGCTCAGAGCGGCGTGAGCTCGCTGTCGACGAGCCTGACCACGACCAACAGCACCCTCGGTGCGCTGTCGACACAGGAGTCGACCGACGTCGGATCGCTGTCGACCAGCGTGAATACGACGAACAGCAACGTGGCAAGCCTGTCGACCTCGGCCGCGGCCGGCATCAGCACGGCACATAGCGGCGTGACCTCCCTGTCGACGGGCCTGACCACGACCAACAGCACCCTCGGGGCACTGTCGACCCAGGAATCGACCGACGTCGGATCGTTGTCGACCAGCTTGAATGCGACCAACGGCAACGTCAGCTCGTTGTCGACGGGCCTGAACACCACCAACAACAACGTGGCGAGCCTGTCGACTTCGGCTGCCGCCGGCATCAGCACGGCGCAAAGCGGCGTGAGCTCGCTGTCGACAGGTCTGAACACCACCAACAGCACCGTCGGTGCGCTGTCGACGCAGGAGTCGACCGATGTCGGATCGTTGTCGACCAGCTTGAATACGACCAACGGCAACGTCAGCTCGTTGTCGACGGGCCTGAACGCCACGAACAACAACGTGACGAGTCTGTCGACTTCGGCAGCGGCCGGTATCAGCACGGCGCAAAGCGGTGTGGCCTCCCTGTCGACCAGCCTGACCACGACCAACAGCACCCTCGGGGCACTGTCGACGCAGGAGTCGACCGATGTGGGCTCGTTGTCGACCAGCGTGAATACCACCAACAGCAACGTGGCGAGTCTGTCGACTTCGGCTGCGGTCGGCATCAGCACGGCTCAAAGCGGCGTGACCTCCCTGTCGACGAGCCTGACCACGACCAACAGCACCCTCGGCGCGCTGTCGACGCAGGAGTCGACCGACGTCGGATCGCTGTCGACCAGCGTGAATGCGACGAACAGCAACGTGGCGAGTCTGTCGACTTCGGCCGCGGCCGGCATCAGCACGGCGCAAAGCGGTGTGACCTCCCTGTCGACGGGCCTGGCCACGACCAACAGCACCCTCGGGGCACTGTCGACCCAAGAATCGACCGACGTGGGATCGCTGTCGACCAGCTTGAATACGACCAACGGCAACGTCAGCTCGTTGTCGACGGGCCTGAGCGCCACAAACAGCAACGTGACAAGTCTGTCGACTTCGGCTGCGGCCGGCATCAGCACGGCTCAAAGCGGCGTGACCTCCCTGTCGACAGGTCTGAACACGACCAACAGCACCCTCGGGGCACTGTCGACGCAGGAGTCGACCGATGTGGGCTCGTTGTCGACCAGCTTGAATGCGACGAACAGCGACGTGGCAAGCCTGTCGACCTCGGCCGCGGCCGGCATCAGCACGGCACAAAGCGGTGTGACCTCCCTGTCGACCAGCCTGACCACGACCAACAGTACCCTCAGTGCGCTGTCGACGCAGGAATCGACCGACGTCGGATCGTTGTCGACCAGCGTGAATACGACGAACAGCAACGTGGCAAGCCTGTCGACCTCGGCTGCGGCCGGTATCAGCACGGCGCAAAGCGGTGTGACCTCCCTGTCGACCAGCCTGACCACGACCAACAGTACCCTCAGTGCACTGTCGACCCAGGAGTCGACCGATGTGGGCTCGTTGTCGACCAGCGTGAATACGACGAACAGCAACGTGGCAAGCCTGTCGACCTCGGCCGCGGCCGGCATCAGCACGGCGCAAAGCGGTGTGACCTCCCTGTCGACAAGCCTGACCACGACCAACAGTACCCTCAGTGCGCTGTCGACGCAGGAGTCGACCGACGTCGGATCGCTGTCGACCAGCGTGAATGCGACCAACGACAACGTCAGCTCGTTGTCCACGGGCCTGAACACCACGAACAGCAACGTGGCAAGCCTGTCGACGTCGGCTGCGGCCGGCATCAGCACGGCACAAAGCGGCGTGAGCTCGCTGTCGACAGGTCTGAACACGACCAACAGCACCCTCAGTGCGCTGTCGACGCAGGAATCGACCGACGTCGGATCGCTGTCGACTAGCGTGAATGCGACGAACAGCAACGTGGCGAGTCTGTCGACTTCGGCCGCGGCCGGCATCAGCACGGCGCAAAGCGGTGTGACCTCCCTGTCAACGAGCCTGAACACGACCAACAGTACCCTCGGTGCACTGTCGACCCAGGAGTCGGCCGATGTGGGCTCGTTGTCGACCAGCGTGAATGCGACGAACAGCAACGTGACAAGTCTGTCGACTTCGGCTGCGGCCGGTATCAGCACGGCGCAAAGCGGTGTGACCTCCCTGTCGACCAGCCTGACCACGACCAACAGTACCCTCAGTGCACTGTCGACGCAGGAATCGACCGACGTGGGATCACTGTCGACCAGCGTGAATACGACGAACAGCAACGTGGCAAGCCTGTCGACCTCGGCTGCGGCCGGCATCAGCACGGCACAAAGCGGGGTGACCTCCCTGTCGACGGGCCTGGCCACGACCAACAGCACCCTCGGGGCACTGTCGACGCAGGAATCGACCGACGTCGGATCGCTGTCGACCAGCGTGAATACGACGAACAGCAACGTGGCAAGCCTGTCGACCTCGGCTGCGGCCGGTATCAGCACGGCGCAAAGCGGTGTGACCTCCCTGTCGACAAGCCTGACCACGACCAACAGTACCCTCAGTGCGCTGTCGACGCAGGAGTCGACCGACGTCGGATCGCTGTCGACCAGCGTGAATGCGACCAACGACAACGTCAGCTCGTTGTCCACGGGCCTGAACACCACGAACAGCAACGTGGCAAGCCTGTCGACGTCGGCTGCGGCCGGCATCAGCACGGCGCAAAGCGGCGTGAGCTCGCTGTCGACAGGTCTGAACACGACCAACAGCACCCTCAGTGCGCTGTCGACGCAGGAATCGACCGACGTCGGATCGCTGTCGACTAGCGTGAATGCGACGAACAGCAACGTGGCGAGTCTGTCGACTTCGGCCGCGGCCGGCATCAGCACGGCGCAAAGCGGTGTGACCTCCCTGTCGACCAGCCTGACCACGACCAACAGTACCCTCAGTGCACTGTCGACCCAGGAGTCGACCGACGTCGGATCGCTGTCGACCAGCGTGAATGCGACCAACGACAACGTCAGCTCATTGTCCACGGGCCTGAACGCCACGAACAACAACGTGGCAAGCCTGTCGACGTCGGCTGCGGCCGGCATCAGCACGGCACAAAGCGGCGTGAGCTCGCTGTCGACAGGTCTGAACACGACCAACAGCACCCTCGGCGCGCTGTCGACGCAGGAGTCGACCGACGTCGGATCGTTGTCGACTAGCGTGAATGCGACGAACAGCAACGTGGCAAGCCTGTCGACGTCGGCCGCGGCCGGCATCAGCACGGCACAAAGCGGCGTGAGCTCGTTGTCGACCAGCCTGACCACGACCAACAGTACCCTCAGTGCACTGTCGACGCAGGAATCGACCGACGTGGGATCACTGTCGACCAGCGTGAATGCGACCAACGACAACGTCAGCTCGTTGTCCACGGGCCTGAACACCACGAACAGCAACGTGGCAAGCCTATCGACCTCGGCTGCGGCCGGCATCAGCACGGCACAAAGCGGCGTGACCTCCCTGTCGACCAGCCTGACCACGACCAACAGTACCCTCGGTGCACTGTCGACCCAGGAGTCGGCCGATGTGGGCTCGTTGTCGACCAGCTTAAATGCGACGAACAGCAACGTGACAAGTCTGTCGACTTCGGCTGCGGCCGGTATCAGCACGGCGCAAAGCGGCGTGAGCTCGCTGTCGACAGGTCTGAACACGACCAACAGCACCCTCAGTGCGCTGTCGACGCAGGAATCGACCGACGTCGGATCGCTGTCGACTAGCGTGAATGCGACGAACAGCAACGTGGCGAGTCTGTCGACTTCGGCCGCGGCCGGCATCAGCACGGCGCAAAGCGGTGTGACCTCCCTGTCGACGGGCCTGGCCACGACCAACAGCACCCTCGGGGCACTGTCGACCCAAGAATCGACCGACGTGGGATCGCTGTCGACCAGCTTGAATACGACCAACGGCAACGTCAGCTCGTTGTCGACGGGCCTGAGCGCCACAAACAGCAACGTGACAAGTCTGTCGACTTCGGCTGCGGCCGGCATCAGCACGGCTCAAAGCGGCGTGACCTCCCTGTCGACAGGTCTGAACACGACCAACAGCACCCTCGGGGCACTGTCGACGCAGGAGTCGACCGATGTGGGCTCGTTGTCGACCAGCTTGAATGCGACGAACAGCGACGTGGCAAGCCTGTCGACCTCGGCCGCGGCCGGCATCAGCACGGCACAAAGCGGTGTGACCTCCCTGTCGACCAGCCTGACCACGACCAACAGTACCCTCAGTGCGCTGTCGACGCAGGAATCGACCGACGTCGGATCGTTGTCGACCAGCGTGAATACGACGAACAGCAACGTGGCAAGCCTGTCGACCTCGGCTGCGGCCGGTATCAGCACGGCGCAAAGCGGGGTGACCTCCCTGTCGACGGGCCTGAACACCACCAACAGCAATGTGGCGAGCCTGTCGACGTCGGCCGCGGCCGGTATCAGCACGGCACAAAGCGGTGTGACCTCCCTGTCGACGGGCCTGGCCACGACCAACAGCACCCTCGGGGCACTGTCGACGCAGGAATCGACCGACGTCGGATCGCTGTCGACCAGCGTGAATACCACCAACAGCAACGTGGCGAGTCTGTCGACTTCGGCTGCGGTCGGCATCAGCACGGCACAAAGCGGCGTGACCTCCCTGTCGACAAGCCTGACCACGACCAACAGTACCCTCAGTGCGCTGTCGACGCAGGAATCGACCGATGTGGGCTCGTTGTCGACCAGCGTGAATACGACGAACAGCAACGTGGCAAGCCTGTCGACCTCGGCTGCGGCCGGCATCAGCACGGCGCAAAGCGGGGTGACCTCCCTGTCGACCAGCCTGACCACGACCAATAGCACCCTCAGTGCACTGTCGACCCAAGAATCGACCGACGTGGGATCACTGTCGACCAGCGTGAATACGACGAACAGCAACGTGGCAAGCCTGTCGACCTCGGCTGCGGCCGGCATCAGCACGGCGCAAAGCGGGGTGACCTCCCTGTCGACCAGCCTGACCACGACCAACAGTACCCTCAGTGCGCTGTCGACGCAGGAATCGACCGACGTCGGATCGTTGTCGACCAGCGTGAATACGACGAACAGCAACGTGGCAAGCCTGTCGACCTCGGCTGCGGCCGGCATCAGCACGGCACAAAGCGGCGTGACCTCCCTGTCGACAAGCCTGACCACGACCAACAGTACCCTCAGTGCACTGTCGACCCAGGAGTCGACCGATGTGGGCTCGTTGTCGACCAGCGTGAATACGACGAACAGCAACGTGGCAAGCCTGTCGACCTCGGCCGCGGCCGGCATCAGCACGGCGCAAAGCGGTGTGACCTCCCTGTCGACGAGCCTGACCACGACCAACAGTACCCTCAGTGCACTGTCGACTCAGGAGTCGACCGACGTCGGATCGTTGTCGACCAGCGTGAATACGACGAACAGCAACGTGGCAAGCCTGTCGACCTCGGCTGCGGCCGGTATCAGCACGGCGCAAAGCGGTGTGGCCTCCCTGTCGACCAGCCTGACCACGACCAACAGTACCCTCAGTGCACTGTCGACTCAGGAGTCGACCGACGTCGGATCGTTGTCGACTAGCGTGAATGCGACGAACAGCAACGTGACAAGTCTGTCGACTTCGGCTGCGGCCGGCATCAGCACGGCTCAAAGCGGCGTGACCTCGTTGTCGACGGGCCTGAACACCACCAACAGCAACGTGGCGAGCCTGTCGACTTCGACCGCGGCCGGTATCAGCACGGCACAAAGCGGCGTGAGCTCGCTGTCGACGGGCCTGAACACCACCAACAGCAACGTCGCAAGCCTGTCGACTTCGGCCGCGGCCGGTATCAGCACGGCGCAAAGCGGCGTGACCTCCCTGTCGACGGGCCTGAACACCACCAACAGCAACGTCGCAAGCCTGTCGACTTCGGCCGCGGTCGGTATCAGCACGGCGCAAAGCGGCGTGACTTCGCTGTCGACAGGTCTGAACACGACCAACAGCAAAGTGACAAGCCTGTCGACCTCGACTGCCGCCGGCATCAGCACGGCGCAAAGCGGCGTGACCTCCCTGTCGACGAGCCTGACCACAACCAACAGCAACGTCGCAAGCCTGTCGACTTCGGCCGCGGCCGGTATCAGCACGGCGCAAAGCGGCGTGACCTCCCTGTCGACAGGTCTGAACACGACCAACAGCAAAGTGACAAGCCTGTCGACCTCGACTGCCGCCGGCATCAGCACGGCGCAAAGCGGCGTGACCTCCCTGTCGACGGGCCTGAACACCACCAACAGCAATGTGGCGAGCCTGTCGACGACGGCCGCGGCCGGCATCAGCACGGCGCAAAGCGGTGTGACCTCGCTGTCGACAGGTCTGAACACGACCAACAGCAAAGTGACAAGCCTGTCGACCTCGACCGCGGCCGGCATCAGCACGGCGCAAAGCGGCGTAAGCTCGCTGTCGACTGGCCTGAACACGACGAACAGCACGGTCGGCTCGCTTTCCACGAGCTTGAACACGACGACCGGCAGGGTCAACTCACTATCAACGAGTCTGAACACGACCAACAACAACGTATCGAGCCTGTCGACATCGGCATCGACCGGAATCAGCGCGGCGGCGAACGGCGTGACTTCACTCTCCACGAGCCTGAACACGACGAACAGCAATCTGGCGTCGTTGTCGACCTCGTATTCCGGCTCGATTGCCTCCTGGCTCAACAAACTGAACGCGGTCAACAACAGCCTGTCGACGTTGAGCATCTCCACATCGACCAGCGTGGTTCAGCTCTTCACCGGCGTTGCGTCTCTCTCGACCGGTTTGAACACAACAAACGGCAAGGTGGCGGCGTTGAGTACCACGGTGACATCGCTGTCGACGGGGCTGGCCTCTCTGTCCACGCAGATAAACTCCCAGGGGTCCGGCAAAGTCGCGATGCAAAGCACGAGTACGTCTACTGCTACCGCGCTCTCGACATCGACCTCGACAAGTGCCAGTACCGCGCAAAGCACCCCATCGACAGGGACGGCTTCGCTGTCTACCAGTTCGACCTCGCTCTCGACCAGCACGAAGGCTGTCGTTGCCGCGCAAGCAGTTCAGGGCATGTCGGCAAACCCGGTCGCGACAGGCGCCGCAGCACAGGTCGTCAACAGCTCCGCCACGGCAGCGGGCACCAACGCGCTCGCCTCGGGGACGAACTCGGTTGCGCTCGGCGCGGGAGCGGTAGCAACAGCGGAGAATTCGGTCGCGCTAGGCGCGAGCTCAATCGCAAACGAAGCGAACACGGTGTCGGTGGGCTCGCCTGGCAACGAGCGCAGGATTACGAATGTGGCGCCCGGGATGAACCCGACGGACGCGGTCAACATGTCGCAATTGGGAGCCGTGCAGTCGAACGTGAATCAGGTGGCAAGGATGGCCTATTCCGGAATTGCCAGTGCCGCCGCGCTGACGATGATTCCTGAAGTTGATCCCGGGAAGACACTCTCGTTCGGCATAGGTACGGCCGGCTACCAGGGATATCAGGCAATGGCCCTTGGTTTTACCGCTCGAATCACGAACAACCTGAAGGTCAAGGCAGGGGTGGCAATCAATGGTGCGGGCGGTAATACGTACGGTGCTGGCGCAGCCTACCAGTGGTAAGCCACGCATACGCACTCGGGTGAACAATCATGCGAATCGGAATTTCGGTTTTCACGCATGCCGGCCAGAACGTCTGGGAAAACGGCCTGGGCCAGAACGTGTTCTATCTGGCCCGCTTGTTGCGCACGTTGCCGTTTGTCGAAGAAGTGTTGCTGCTCAATTGTGGCGATCAGTCACACCTGCCCGATGACGTCGAGCCGGACGGTGCCGGCTTTCGGCTGATTGCGCCGCAAGACACAACCGACTTGATCGACGTGGCGATCGAAATGGCGGGCGGGCTCGACGTCAATTGGCTCGACCAATTGCGCTCGAAGGGAAAGAAGGTGGTCTACCACTGCTGCGGACAGCCCTATGCAGCCCTGATCGAGCCAACGATCTTCGGCAAGGAGGGCTATTCCTCCCGTTTTGAGCGCTGCGATGAAATCTGGACCCTGCCGAGAGACCGGTGCTTTCACCCAATGCTCGAATCCCTTTACCGATGCCCGGTGTACGACGTGCCCTATTTGTGGGAACCGGAATTTCTCGAGCGGCGCGCCACATTGCTGCGCAGGGACCATGCTGTCGAATTCGGATATCGTCCCCAACCTCGCAAGGAATATACGTTTCGCGCACTCAGGGCTGCGGTATTGGAGCCGAATATCTCCGTCACCAAGACATGCAGTATTCCAATGCTGATCTGCGATGCAGCTTTTCGCGCGAACGAAGATGCCATTGCCGAACTGCATCTGCTCAACACGATTCAGATGAAAGATCATCCGACGTTCGTGCATCTTGCCAACTCCCTGGACCTGACGAAGCGCCGGAAAGTCCGCTTCGAGCAACGGCATGATTTCGCCGGCTACATGAGCCAGTTCGGCGACGCCGTTGTCACGCATCAGTGGCAACAAGATCAGAATACGCTCTATCTGGATGCACTTTACGGCGGATACCCGTTGATCCATAACTCGAAGTGGCTGGGGTCGGCAGGGTACTACTATCCGGGTGCGGACATACCGAGCGGCGCATGTCGGCTCATTGAAGCTTCCCGAAACCACGATGAGAATTTCGATTCCTATCGGCGCTCCGCAAGCGAGTTTCTGGCCGCGCTGAGCCCGCTTCACACGATGAATCAGACTGCGTATTCGCGCAGCTTGTTGCGGTTGACATCCGTACGAGATCGGAGGGCGGCATGTTGAATGGTTGGGGGCTCAAGGTAGGGGTGACGCTCTTCGTGCGTTCAGGTCAGCAATCCATGTGGGAAAACGGGATCTTTCAGAACTGTTTCTTCCTGGCCATGCTGCTCGCGAAATCGCCGCTCGTCGAGGCAGTATTCCTGGTCAACGGTGGCGATGGTCGTGCCGAGGATGCACAAGAATTTCTGGCTGATGCGCCGGCGCAGGTGATCGATCTGCAAACGGCGCGCTCGCAGCTTGATGTGATCATCGAGCTGAGCGCGCAGCTCGACCCGCAGTGGGCGCGAGACTTCCGGTCGCGCGGCGGGCGTGTCATCGGCATGCGCGTGGCCAACGATTACGCAATCGATGTCGAGCGCATGATCTTCAATCGCCCTCATGGCATGCTTGTTTCCGGTACCGGATACGACATGATCTGGACATTGCCTGCCTTTGAAAGAACGTGCTCTGCCTATTACGAAGCAGCATTGCGTGCCCCGGTGCGAACCATGCAGCATCTCTGGAGTCCGGTGCTCCTCGAACGCGCAGTCGGCCGGAGTGCGCCGACGCAGCCGTTCGGCTATACCCCCGGCCGCTCGCGCTGGCGCCTCGCCATCCTTGAACCCAATCTATGCATGGTGAAGACCAGCCACGTTTCGATGCTGCTTGCGGATGTCGCATATCGTCAGTCGCCCGACATCATCGAGGTGCTGCGTGTATATAACTCGTTTCACCTGAAGAGCGACCCGCTGTTTGTCGGATTCGCGACGAGCCTCGACCTCGTGCGGCACGGGCTTGCTTCATTCGAGGCGCGCTTTCCCACGTATGAAATCATGGCGCTGCAGGCTGACGCGATCATTTCTCACCATTGGGAGAATGGACAGAATTACCTGTACTACGAGGCGCTGTATGGCGGGTACCCGCTTATCCACAACTCGACGCTGCTTGGGGACAGTGGATACCGGTATACGGACTTCGACCCTCAGGACGGCGCTTTGGCGCTACGCCAAGCGTTTGCAGAGCACGATGGGCGGCTCGACGACTACCGGTGTGCCGCGCGTGGTTTCTTGAAGACGCTAGATCCGCATGCAGAGCGCAATGTCGAGCAATACAGCGCGGCGATCGCAGAACTCTATCAGTGATCAAACCTTCAGTTTTTGCTCGAGACGGACGATTTATCGGCCGCGCAGCGCACTGCGCGAAGCCGGCAAGGCACTCGGCGTGGATCCAGCGATCGTCGATCGCGTTGCCAAGCAACACCGATGGTTCGACTCGCGCCATGCCTGCTGCGGCGCGTCGTCGATGCCGGCCTCGCCCACAAAAATGCGGACAGGTTCTCGCTGCGTTACCGGTCCAGCGCCAGCTTCGCGCCGAGCGCCAGCAGGATCGCCCCCATCACCGCGTCGATCGGCTTGCGCAGTTTCGCGTAGCCGATCTGCACGCGGTTCGTCGAGAACAGCACGGCGACCGTGCAGAACCACGTCAGCGAGACAGCGACGACAACGGCCAGCGTCGCGCCATGCACCCACGCCGGTGCGTGTGCGGGCAACAGCGTGACGAACAGACTGCCGAAAAACGCAGCAGCCTTCGGATTCGTCAAGCCGACCAGCAACCCTTTCCGATATGCGTGCACGCCACCACGGACAACCGGCTGGCTTGCGGATTCGGCCTGTTGCGCGGACTGGCGCAGGCCCGACAGCGTCTTGATGCCGAGATAGATCAGGTACGCGGCACCGGCGATGCGGATCGCCTCGTACAGCCACGCGAGCTTCGCGACGATCAGCCCGAGCCCGAAAATCGCCATCGCCGCCCAGGCTGCATGCGACGACGCGATGCCCAATGCAGCAAGCAGACCCGCACGGCGATTGCCGAGCGCATGGGACGAAACAGCGATCAGGTCGGGGCCGGGGCTGACGCAGCCAGCAACTTCACGCCGCCGACTGCGGCGAGTTGGGGAAGATAGCTCATGGCGATTCGGTTGGATTCAAGGTGAAGGACGAAAGGCGATCTAATCTGACATGCCGATTTTCCGTGGATGCGGGACGGCAGGAAGTACGACGTGCAGGCATATCGCGCAAGCTTTCGAGCTGCTGACACGCCCCTAGCAACTTCGAATTACAGCGGCGGCCGCTTCAACTTCACCCAACGCTGCACCGACGGCCGCTCCCACTGCGCACGCGCATAGTCGGCGAGGCGTTGCGGCACCGGATCGTCATTCAGCACCAGGCGGTTCAGCATCACCGCCAGATCGAGATCGGCAATGCTCCACTCGCCGAACAGGTTTGCCACGCCCGGCGCGAGCAATTTGTCGGCGGCCGCAAACAGCTTCTGCGCGGCAGCCTGCGCCAAGTTCGACAGCGGTTCGCTCGTCGGGCCGTAGAACAGCACTTCGGTCGACCGTTCCGTGCGGATCGGCATCAGGTCGCTGCGTAGCCACGCCTGCACTTGTCGCGCCCGCGCGCGCTAGCGTAGATCGACCGGATAGAGGCGCGTGCCCGGGAATGTCTCGTCGAGATACTCGGTGATCGCCGACGATTCCGACAATGCGAAATCGTCGTGCACGAGCGTCGGCACGCGTTGCGTCAGCGACGTCGCCGCATAGTCGGGCGCGAAATGCGCGCGGTTGCCGAGATCGACGGTCACCAGTTCGTACGGCAGTGCTTTTTCCTCAAGGGCGACGAAGACCGACATCGCGTATGGGCTCGTGTATTGCGCATCCGCGTAGAGACGGAGATTACCGGTTTGCACTGCTGGCTCCTTGTGGGTGCGGAGGTCGGCGACTGCGGGTCGGGTGCGTCGACGGGCTCCGGGTGGATCAATGCGGTGTGTGCGACAGGTTAGCAGCGGCGGGAACGGCGGTGTTTGAAGTTTTGTTGGCGCTGCGGCGGTTTGGTCAGCCGGCGTCGGGCCAGCGGTATCCGATCACTTCGTTCAGCGGATACGCGAGTTCGCGCACTTCTTCCAATTGGTTGCCGCCGAACAGATGCACGTGTTCGTCGTCGTGACGCAGGTAGAAACCGACGTGCCCTTTCCAGCTTGCCGGATCGTCGCGCGTCAGGATCGCGATGCAGCCGTAGACCGGGCGCTCAAGCGGCCGGCCCCATTCGAGCCATGAGCGCGCGAGTGCGGAACCGGTGCCGCGAACGCCGGCGTGTGTCATGCACCAGTTGACGAAGGACGAGCACCAGGAGATTTTGTCGTCGTAGCCGACCAGGTTCGTCTGGTTGTTGTACTCGACGATGCGCGGATTGATGCTGCCCGGCGGGTGGCGCCGGATGCCGAGTTCGGCCATGGCAACGGACATCCACGGCGGATGGCCGGCTTTCGGTTTGCTCTCAGAGTTTGATAGGGTCACGTCGTTCTCGGGCGAGTGTGATTTGCGGTCAATCTTCGCATGAATACGACATAGCGACGAGTGTTGCCGGTGCCCTCGCCGACTCGAATGAGATCAATCATGACAGGGCAATCAATAAAATTTCGTTGCCAAGAAGAAGTTATATTTTCTATTCTTTGACGTCCATGTGCCAACATACGAATCGTCAACTGTCTTTCCCTTGAACGTCGCAACCGGTTGATTTCCTGACGCCAAGTACTCCGTTAAATTCATTCTGCCATTTCTTATCGAACCCTTAACAGCGATCAGCGTTTCATTCTTGAGATACATGTAACTACCATCGACTCTTCCATCCCGATCTTCTGGAAAGGAAGCGCTAATCCAGAAATTATTACCGATCCACCCACCCAAATACTGATATGCCACATCGATCTTGCATCCGGAAAGACAAAGTAATGTCCTTGCATCAGGTCCGCTACCGGAAGGAAACGCATAGGTTGCTTCTGACCAATCTTTAGTGCCCGCATCGTATGCCGGCACCGTTACAACAAGACCAGCCTGATTTGCAACTCTGGTTGCCACTGTGTCAGGTGAATCTGGAGATTTATTATTTATTTTCCCATCACACAAGGCTTCGAAAGCATTTTCCAGAATTTCCCGCCCTTCGTTCAACACAACATTGCCACGACAACTTTGCCCGACCCAACGCTCGCCATTAAACAGAGTTGCTCTCGACAGCGAGATGTAATTTCTTGCACGCATTACACCATTAATGTAAGAGAAAATCAAAATCGTCCAGTTCTTTGACGACGATACGTTACCGTACTCCAGAATCAGACTTGTCATGCTTCCATAAAGCGTCGCATCACTCAAAGTCCGCCGTAAATTCGGCTCAGAAGACAATCGTGCATCACTAGCACTATCGACGAAAAATCCATCTCCATCCAATCGGATCGGGCAATTAATTGTTTTTACGCTACCATCACACACCACCAAACCAGGGGCCGCGTAATCACCAGCCATTGAATTTTCCATCAACGACAATACAAGAAACATCCCAAAAACAAACCTGGCAATCATTTTCCCTCCCTGGCAATCCCCTCGAGCTTCTCTGCATAAATTGGATGCTCTTCGGCCTTGTTTGGATAATTCGAACCTGCCGAATTGTCGCCGTCATGCGGTAAAGCAGTCTCACGTCCAGACGCACTTCGAGCGCGCGTTGCGTTCAATCTTCGCATGAATGCGTCGACTGGCCATACCCTTCCCCGCCTTGTCATTTCCTTTCGATCCACCCGTATCATGTCGGCAGCGCCATCGACTCCCTGCCCGCCATGCGCATCACGCCCCTGCCGCCTCTTCAGTGCCTCGTCGCGTTCGAAGCCGCCGTGCGGCACGCGAGCTTCACGAAAGCCGCCGCCGAACTGCATCTCACCCAAAGCGCGATCAGCCGCCAGATCCAGCAGCTCGAGGAATTCCTCGGCCGCTCGCTGTTCGTTCGCGAACACCGTTCACTGCGGCTGACGATCGCCGGCGAGCAATACGCGGCGCAGGTGCACCACCTGCTCACGCAATGCGCGGAAGCCACGCACGACGTGATGAAACCGTACGGCGATCTCGAACTGACGATCGCGTGCTCGTCCGGTGTCGCGCTCCTGTGGCTCACACCGCGCCTGCCGGACTTTCGCACCGCGTATCCGAACATCAAGCTGCGTCTGATCGTACGCGATGGTCTCGCGTCGATGTCACCTGCGGAATTCGACGTCGGCGTCTACTACGTGCGCCAGCAAGCGCCGGCCGAATACACCGCGCGCCGGCTGTTCGACGAGGAAGTGTTTCCCGTCTGCGCGCCCGGCTATCTGGCCGGTCGTACGCTCGACGCGACCGATCTCGCGAACGAGACGCTATTGCGCCTCGAGGACGGGCAGCGCCAATGGATGTCTTGGTCCGAATGGTTCGTCATGAACGACGTCGACCGGCAGAAGGCGCAGCCGCAGGACATCACGATCAACTCCTATCCGCAGATCGTGCAGATGACCATTCTCGGCCAGGGCGTGTCGCTCGGCTGGCGCTACATGATCGACGCATGTATCGAGGCCGGGCTGCTCGTGCGCGTGACGGAAGCGTCCGCGAGCCACGGCGGCGGCTATTACGTGATCTCGCCCAACGACCGCGCGCAGAACCAGGCCGCACGCCTGTTCACGCGCTGGCTGTTCGAACAGGCGGAGAAGCAGACCGCGCCCTGAGCGCGATGCATGCGCGCAGCGCATGCGTGCATGCGAATCTTTCGTTTCAGAAAAAAACCCGGCTGTCCTTAGCATGGGATTCACGCGGGGCAGCCGTCCCGTCTTCTGACAAAGGAAGAGACCATGCAAGGAACGCTTTCCCCGCGCGCCGCGCCTTCCATCGATGCGGCGGTGCAGCAGCGCCGCCGCGCCATCGTCGCGACCGTGATCGGCAACGGCCTCGAATGGTTCGACTTCACCGTCTACAGCTTCTTCGCGGTAATCATCGCGAAGCTGTTCTTCCCGACAGGCAACGAACTGACGTCCGTGCTGCTCACCGTCGCGACGTTCGGCGTCGGCTTCTTCATGCGGCCTGTGGGCGGCATCGTACTCGGCGTCTATGCCGACAAGGTCGGACGCAAGGCCGCGCTGTCGCTCACCATCCTGCTGATGGCAGCCGGCACCGCACTCATCGGGATCGCGCCGACCTACGAACAGGCCGGCATCGCCGCGCCGCTGTTGATCGTCGTCGCGCGGCTGCTGCAAGGCTTCTCGGCCGGCGGCGAGATGGGCGGCGCAACAGCGTTCCTCACCGAATACGCGCCGCCGGAGAAGCGCGCGTATTACTCGAGCTGGATCCAGTCGAGCATCGGTTTCGCGGTGTTGCTCGGTGCTGCGACCGGTACGTTCGTCACGACGTCGCTCGATACGCAGGCGCTGCATAGCTGGGGCTGGAGGCTGCCGTTCCTGCTCGGGATCATCGTCGGGCCGGTCGGTTACTTCATCCGCAGCCATATCGACGAGACGCCCGCGTTCAGCGCCGTCGAAGCGCAGGCGAAGGAAAGCTCGCCGCTGAAGGAAGTGCTGTCCACCTACCCGCGCGAGACGTTCGCGAGCTTTTCGATGGTCATTCTTTGGACCGTGTGCACCTACGTGCTGCTCTTCTACATGCCGACTTATTCCGTGCGCACGCTGCATCTGCCGCAGTCGACGGGCTTCGCGGCCGGCATGGTCGGCGGGCTGATGATCATGTGCTGCTCGCCGATCGTCGGCAGGCTCGCCGACGCGTGGGGACGGCGCGTGTTCCTGTCCGGCTCGGCGCTCGCGATCCTCGTGCTTGCTTGGCCGATGTTCGCGTGGATCAACCATGCGCCCGGGTTCACGTCGCTGATCGTGTTCCAGGCCGTGTTCGGCGTGCTGATTGCGACCTATACGGGGCCGATCCTCGCGGCATTCGCGGAGTTGTTTCCGACCAAGGTGCTGTCGACGGGGCTTTCCGTTGCGTACAACTTCGCGGTGACGATCTTTGGCGGGTTCGCGCCGTTCCTGATTACTTGGCTCATCGCTCGCACGGGCAGCAACATGGCGCCGGCCTTCTACGTGATCCTCGCGGCGGCAGTCAGTTTCGTCGGGACGCGCTTCGTGAAGGATGCGAAGCGTGCTGCCTCCATGACTCGATAAGGAAATTTCCCCATGACCATTACCGTGCTTCAAGGCGGCAACGTTCTCGACCTCGAACGGGGCGTGTTGCTCGAACATCATCATGTCGTGATCGAAGGCGAGCGGATTGTCGAAGTTACTGACCGGCCGGTGGATTTGCCGAATGCCCGGGTGGTCGATGTGCGCGGCAAGACCGTGATGCCGGGGTTCATCGATTGCCACGTGCATGTGCTGGCTTCGAATGCGAATCTTGGTGCCAATGCGACGCAGCCGAATATTCTCGCGGCGATTCGGTCATTGCCGATTCTCGATGCGATGTTGTCGCGTGGGTTTACGAGTGTGCGGGATGCGGGGGGCGCGGATTGGAGTTTGATGCAGGCGGTCGAGACGGGGCTGGTTTCAGGGCCGAGGATTTTTCCGTCGGGGAAGGCGTTGTCGCAGACCGGCGGACATGGGGACTTTCGGCCCCGAGGGGATTTGCTGGAGCCCTGCTCTTGTTGCTTTCGGACGGGGGCGATTGCTCGGGTGGTGGATGGCGTTGAAGGTGTGCGGCTCGCCGTGCGTGAAGAGATTCAGAAAGGCGCTACGCAAATCAAGATCATGGCTTCTGGTGGGGTTGCTTCGCCAACCGATCCGATTGCTAACACGCAGTATTCGGAGGACGAGATTCGGGCCATCGTCGATGAGGCCGAGGCTGCGAATACCTACGTGATGGCGCACGCGTATACGGGGCGGGCGATTGCGCGGGCCGTGCGATGTGGCGTGCGGACGATCGAGCACGGGAATCTCGTGGACGAGGCGGCCGCGAAGCTCATGCATGAGCATGGGGCGTTTGTGGTGCCTACGCTTGTTACTTATGACGCGCTTGCCAAACATGGGGCGGAGTTCGGGATGCCGGCGGACTCCGTTGCGAAGGTGGCTTCCGTGCAGCAGAAAGGACGCGAGTCGCTGGAGATCTATGCGAAGGCCGGCGTGAAGATGGGGTTCGGGTCGGATCTGCTTGGCGAGATGCACGCGTTTCAGTGCGGCGAGTTTCGGATTCGGGCGGAAGTGCTCGGGAATCTGGAAGCGCTCAGGTCGGCGACGACGGTAGCGGCGGAGATTGTGAATATGACGGGGCAACTGGGCGTCGTGGCCGCCGGTGCGATTGCCGACATGGTCGTGCTCGACGGAAACCCGCTCGCCGATATCGGCGTCGTGGCCGGTAAAGGCGAGCACGTCGCCTATGTGCTGCAGCGCGGGCGGATCGTGAAGGCGCGGGACGGCGGACGTTGATGCGTCGTTTGCGCATGCACGCGGGCATTCAGGTCGTCGCTTGAATCCGGATGCATCCGATCGTTTCGACACGCGCGGCGCGGCCTCACGGGCCTTGCGGTCGTGACAGTTGTTGAAGGTGGTTGTGAGCGCGATTCGCATCGTGCGAGGCCATGGCCGGGGCAGTTGCGCCCCGGCAGTCAGTCACGTTCATGCAAAGCTTGGAATGCACCCACAAGGGCCGCGCAAAGCGGCCCTTGCTGTTTATTCCGCTTCGTCTTTCTGGGCAGCCTGACCGTAGGGCTGCTCTCGCCAGTTCAGCGCGCTGTGGTCAGGCGTGATGGTGACCTTGCGGAGATCGAAATTGAACTCGAGATAGACGTGATCCCCCGGTTTGAATCCGAACATCTCGAAATGCGCGTCGACGGCGTGCATCCATGGCATGTACGGCTGGCCTTCCTGGGGGACATCGGGCTTGTTGCCGAGGGTTAGCTCAACCTTGGGATACCGTTTGAGCTTCTTGGGACGTGACTTACTATAGGCGTTAGCCATTTCCGACTCCTGGTGTGAGTTGGTGGTGGTTAGCGGGTCGTATGGGTTGCCGCCCATGCGGCCCGCGCTTTTTGTTGCCGTGGATTTTCCTTCTCTCTTCTCCCTTCGCTGCGTCTTGTTGGGCAAGACGGCTTTCTTTCGACCATCGGGGCGGGGAGGACTGAGTTTGACGTCCGATGGCGAGAAGCATGGCTTCATGACCAGTGTAGTCGGGCTGGCATCTCAGAAATGGGGAAATGAGGGGGATTGGCCGTTAGGTATAGGGCGTACGTCGCTTCATCGAGACCTGACATCACGGGCCGTCGTAGTACGAGATCAAACTCGGCGCATCGGGCTCACCCGCCATGCGCCGTTCAATGAAGTCCGGAATCTCATCTTGGGGCTCAACAAGGTGTGAGTCGATCAGAAGGAATTGCATTGGCCGGTCTTCTTGCTCTGTAGCAAGTTGATAGATCTCGTCGTACAGAGCGCGCACCAAATCCGGGTTTTCTTCGTTGTCGATGTTCTTCGTTGGGCTATCAATGACCAAGAAGCCTGGTACCGGCAAGCCGAGCTGACGAGCGGCGGAGTGAACGGCCAGGGCGTAACACACGTTGAACGCTGTTTTCTTCCCCCCGCTGCCCGTGTCCCAGAATCCCCACTCCAGATCTTTGTTCACGACGACCGGGCTCCAGTTCCTAGGGTTGATTACGACGTAGTCGTCTGGATAGATCCCGGGGAACGACACTGCGATTAGAATTCGCTTGAATTCCTCCGCAATCTTGGCGATGTTGTCGTCCGCAGCCTTCAGTCTCGTGCGCTCTTCATCGATTGCGCTTCTCAGGTTGTCAATTTCACCCTGTAGTGCTCCAGCCTCAATTTCGAGAGCATCAATGGCTTCCGGCATCTTCTGCAGTTTCTGCAAGGACAGGCTGCGCTCCCTGAGCGTCGCGATGCGTCGATCGATGTCTCGAATGCTTTCGACATACGCCGAGTCATAGCGCGTGAGCTCGGCTTGAAGTTGCCGATCAAGGGACGACTTTTCTTCCTGTCGCCTGGCGAGATCCCTGAGAGATCGATCTATTTCGCGGGTGCGACGAGTGATTGACTCGGCGATCTGGTCGATCCGATCGTTCAAATCTCTTTTGAAAGCCTCCACTTCAAGGGCTGAGTGCACTTCCGTGAGCTCGCGCGTGTCACTGCAGCAGAGGTGGCAATGATCTGCGCTCGGCGGGGTACGATGTTCAACGTCGGTGCCGCATTGAGGGCATCGATGGTAGCTCACGCCGCCTAAAATCTCCGAAGCCTGTTGGGTGCGATCTGCCTTAATTTTTGCCGTAATCAACTCGGCTCGCAGAGATTTCTGCTCTCCGACCGGTTGCTCCGATTCAGCGATGGCTTGAGCAAGCTCAGCAATTTCCCATCCCATTCTTCTGAGCTTTTTGCGGAGCGTATCTGTCGGATGGATCTCCGCCACTCGCGTCTTTTCGAGCGTCGCACGTTGTGCTTCTGCAGCGCGAAGATTACCGTTGACTTCCGAGATCTGACCGCTGATGTTCAGGTCGGAGTCCCAACCAAACTGCGACATGAAGGCGCGAATCTGCAGTACAGCTTCACGCTTGCCGCGCTGTGCATCCATTTTCTTCATCAGCAAGGCGTCCAACTGACTCAGACGCTCGGAGTGCAGTCCGGTGAAGAAGCGCATCGCATCTTGACTTTTTCTACCACGGAATGCGTCTTCGAGACGGAAGAACGACGAGTCCAGATGAGTTTGGTCGAGATAGCAGTACCACATCAGGTCTCGGAAACTCAATCGAATCAGAGGTGATTCAGGATCTCGGGAGCTTCGTCGCACCTTGATCGGTGTCACGTCACAGAGGTGAAAAATTAGGTCGCTCAAATTGAAGACTTCGGTCCCTTCAAGCAGCGGCGAATCCTCTGGCTCAAGTGGTGCGTTGAGCGATTCAATGTTGCCTTCGGCATCTTCCCACGTCACCTGGACGCGGGAGGAGTCAGTTGCGCGTTCAAAGATACAGTTGCGAGTGCCAAGAGAGATGAGTAGGTCGGCAGAGATAAATTCTCGTTGGATCGCGGGCGTGCGCTCGACGGAGCCCCCCAGGCAGAAATCAATCAGGCGAGCCACCGATGACTTGCCTTTCCCGATCGGACCATGCAAGAAAGTTACCGTCGGCGAGAATGGAACAATCTCCGTCGTCTTCCTGGTGTGCACGCGTAGTTGCTTTAGCTGGACTCTCATGTTGGTATGGGCTTGTTGGCGCGTAGGGAAACGATCTCGGGAAACGTGTCGTAGATGAACCGCATGAGGTTCGTAGCACTGAGATCGATGCTCCTTTTAAGAGATCGGGCTCGCCGGAAAATCACCTCAAACAGTGGACTTCGAATCAGGTCGCTGTATATACGCTGCCCCTCGCCCGTCAGCGAGATAACGATCGTTCGACCTTCGATCGATAGAGAGATCAACCCCTTGGCAACGAGAACGTTGAGGAAGTCTCGATATCGATGATCCCAAGGTCCAAATCGGTAACGGACCATTTGAGATTCGACGCTGTATCGCTCGTGGTCTTCGAGTTGAACATCTCGAATCGATTTCCCGCGAGCAAGCAGTGCGCGCTCGAGCATGGCCGGATACCGAATGAGGAAGTCCAGCTTCGCGAGCTTTGTGATGCCTTCTATCGGCCCCCCATCCGTACCCTCCGAAAAGGCATGAAGTAGCACCAGAATACGTGCGAGATGCAGGTCACGGGACTGGTCGAGGTCGACAAGGGCACGGACTAAGTTCATGACTCATCCTCCCAAGGGCGATCTTTGCTCCAATCGACCTCGCATTCGGAGGTCAGGGAGTACGCAATGCCCTCAAGATGCTCATCCGAGCACTCATACAACTGTGCCCCATCCTGTCGGCGACGGCGGATGCGTTTGCGCAATTTCTTAAGCATGTCGAGTCCGAACGGCGCATCGTCCTTTTTTGTCGTTTCGTAGGCATCGGCGGAGTCGCTAAGGACGAGGGATCTGATGTGGCCGTATCGCTGCAGGCCCTTTTCATGGCCGTACTTGTTTGTCCACGCGATCCCGAGAAACTCGGCTTTGTCGCGCAAATTGACCGCAGAATTCCGGGAGACAACAGAAAAGCCACCCGCATCGAGCTTCCTTTTGAGAAGGTCGCTGCTACCGAGACCAGGTCGAACGAGAGATGCCGGATCCGCTTCCAAAGGAGCAACGCTATTGATGCCTGTTTCGAGAATCGAGAGCAGTCGCGCCCGGTCGAATCTTTTTGCATCAATGCGTGCTTTCAATTCGGCTGCCTGAGGAGACGCACTCGCAGGTAGGTAGGCGGGCAACAAATCTTGGTGCGCCAGGGAAGACGCTCGACAACATTCGTCGGAGAGGAAAGTTGCCGCCTTCTTCACAACTGGATAGGTCAGATCTTGGCCGCGCGGCCATGTGTTCATTAGCGCATCGATCAAGCGCGTAAGCGCATCTTGCAGCTTTGGTAACGTATCGTCAGCATTCGTTTTGGCGAGTACTTGTTGTGCGACCGCAATATCGCATCCGGCGGCCTGTGCAATTTTCTTTGCGAACCGTGCAGTGATAGCAGATCCAGCAGTTGCAGCGCTAGCTGCTTTAAACCCGCGCAAAACAAACTGAATATCTTTCCCGTTTCGCCCTGCATACAGGGGATGATTGGACAAGAAACGAAAGTCTAGAAACTGGCCGGGGAACTGGCTCTCGAGCCTGCAAAACCTGCTGAATGAATTGACGACAGCCTCATCGTCTGTCTTCCAGGCCGGCTGCGAAATTTCCCGCGTCTTGATCTGCAGACCATTGAACCGCCCATCTCGACGTTTCACGAGCACATCTTCATGGTGCTCGCAGAAAACCTCATGCGTATCCTCCGAGTCGTCGAGCAGTAAGCAGCAGGTAATCGCTGCGTAGATCCACTGGTATCGAAAGCGGCGCGCGGTTTCGTCACCAGGATCACCTGTTGCCAAGACTGTGTCAGGTCCGGATACGATACTCATCTGTGGTCTCTCGACTTATTGGTCGTTGCTGTTATCTCGTTACATCACGCTAGCAGGTTGGCAAAGTACGACCTCGCAACTTCAGCGTTCGCCATATTCTCTCATGTGATGAAGCGACCGAGTTTTGACATCCTATCATCGCAATCGCGAGGCACCCCGATACGGACCGGGCCGTCCTCGGCCAGGACTGTTTGGCACACGGCCATTGCACTGATTCGTCACAGCACTCGGCTTGGCGGCGTCTGACGGATAGCCAAGATGGTGGCTCACCTAGCCGCCCAGGACCCGCTCGCTCAGCACATTCTTAAGTGCCAGTGTCACGGCAGTAGTTTCGGATGCTGCCTCAAAAAACGAACTTCGGTCTCCGGGCAATAAACTCGCCTTACCCACGGAAAAATTTTCCTAAAGCCGATAGTGTCTCCGATGAGACACCCACGTGCAACGAGCAAACGAACAGCAACAGCACTCAAGCAAGGGGCGCCTCAACCTTCCGGTCGACCTTCTCGAAAAGTTTCAATTAGACTTCGATTCCCTCAATCGCATCTGGCAAAAAAAAAGCCTGCGCCGACAGCCAACCAATAGGACCGCATTCGAGAGAGGCAATTCAATTCAAGGCATCAACATAAGGTCGTGCCGCCGCGAGGAACGAACGAAGATCAACGGAACTGACAAACTGGAGTGAAATCGAATAGTTCGGATACTCGCCTGCATGAGCCGCACTGTTCATAAGTTGGTAAGACTGGTAGAAGGCGAGCATGATGGCGTGCCAATTCGACACCTGAACACTCATTTTTGATGTAGGCCTGAGCATGACGGCGAACAACGTCGGCTTAAGCCTTATATGATCCGAATTCTCGAAGCACTCAGCAAAAATCTGCGCAAACATACTTATTTGCTTAGGCGAATTGTTTAATACCAATTTTAACATTCGAGAAATTAATGATTTTGCCTCCTTTGCGGCGTTGGGCCGATATGCCCGAGGATCGGCTGTCAGCGCGAGTTCACGTCGATAGTCCATCACGCATGTTGCGCAGTCGCTAATTTCACCACCACCATGCGCCGTGCTAACGAATCGCCGCAATCTATCACTATTAGACAGTTGAAGCGTAGCGACACGCTCGACGAGTGCTGCCTCCAGTCTATATGTGAACTCGGCTATCTGCTCAATTCTTGCCTCTGGACAATCAAGTAGTGCAGCTTCCGCATTCATGGCTAAGTCGGCAATTTCGAAGTAAGTTTCACGGCCTGGCGCGACCGGAAACCAACGAGGCAACGTTATCGGTGACGATCCCTGTGGCAACTGAAATTCGTCCTTACCTAGCAATATCACGGAGATACGTTGAGCTGATTGTTTGCGGCAAAATTCAAAAGCCGACTGATTAGTCGTGAACAGCCGCTGCACGTCGGAGAGAACTGCGTTTGCGTTCCGGAACCCGTCATCGCGAACAGTCAGTGCAACAATGCCCTCTAAACCGACCACCTTCGAAATATCCTGGGCGAACGCATCTCGACTACCCTCCGAGTACCGAACCCAGAAAATACGCAATACGTTATCCTGTCGCCAGGGGATACCTGCAAGCAATTCGAAAACTCTAGGTGCCGTATATTCCATAATCAATTGATCCTCGGCGTAACAGACGCAGCCAGACGCGCCATCAGCCGCACACCCGGGGTTACTTGGCCACCATGATCTCGCAGAAAGTTAGACATTGAGGCACTAGCCAAGAATCTCTGTGGTGTCATGCGTATTCCCTGCCCGTAAGGAGCAGCAATCAGATTAAAACTATTTACAGAACAGGCGAACACCTTCGGGTGTTTTCTCGCCATTTCTTGCAACACGTTAGTAATAGCAGAAAGCCATGGTTCCTTTGTTCGTCCGCGCTCGCTGGAATACTCCGCCAGCATACCGTGAAAAAACGCATAGTGTGGGCTACGCTGCAGCGCAGCGAGTGTCAACCTATCTTTCGTGAAATTCGCAAATTGTCCCGCGCCCAATGGTGCACCACCCGGTTTGAATCCCGTTGAAATAAGCCAATCACAAAAATCGATCATTAAATTAACGGTTAAGTAAGGATGTCCATTGGTTTCTTCATATATTGCATCTGAAAACGATGGATCAAATGGAAGAGGTTCCTGCAGCACACGACGCAAAAGCTGTGTAAATTCTGTATCAGCAGCACCCGCATGATGCTCAAACAGCGGGAAGTTATATTGTCTAACAAGCGGGCTAAGCTGATTTTGAGCAGAGAGAATGAGGTGTGCGTCAGGACGTTGCCCCATAAAAATAAGTAGGTTCTTCGCCGCAAAAGCCACCATCTGGCTGAGTAACGGTAGTGCGACGGTGAAACGGAGTCCTGGATCACGATCAACAAATGCATCGATCAAACCGAAAAGCGTCTCGTATTCATCGACTATGAATACCACTTTCCTGTCCTTCACATCCACAGCTGTCGTAGTAAGGATGCATTCGTCGACCATCGATTTGAAGAAATTGGGACCGATCGCGTCCTGTGATGACAGCGCCTCTTCAATCTTGCGAGCAAAAATATTTTGCTCGATCTGATGTGGCTGGTGGTCCATCGTCTGCACAACGACAACTAGCCGACCACTTAGATCAGCGAGACTGCTTGCAGCTGTTGTCTTGCCGGAGCGGCGAACACTACACCACAGGTGAACGCCGGCTCCACCTTCAAGATCCTCCAGCAGACGTTTAACGCTATATCGTTGCACATAAAATTGCTTACGAAAATCTGGGTCCTCTAAAGGGAACTCTCTGGCATAGTTGCGGTTCAGGACACTTGAATCGCGCGAAGCCGCATCAGCGGCGACCTGTCGATGCAATTCTGAATCAATCAATTCTGCAAAGTTGTGTACCTGCTCCGAAGTCGGCTTCACTTCGCTTGCATTGAGCACGCGTGACGACTGATCGTTTTCAGCCAGCATTGGATCGAGTTGTCCAATGACCACAGCAGCACGCAGTGCGAGTGCTTCACTCAGGTGGTACGCTTGTTGGATAATTCCATTGCAATAGCTAGAAACTAACAGCTCTTGACTAGCCCCTTGATTACGAATCGTGAGCGTGAGGTCCAGTCGCTCAGCATATCCGATCGACAGCCGGCTCAATCGTGGAAGAAAGACATCGTCTCCATGGAATCTATGGGCTAAACGCTCGATTCCTAACAGAGCCGGCACAATAGTTATGTAGACGTTGTTACTCCTGTACTCATCAGGAAACTCCTCAATAAGATTTAGCACCTCTGTACCACGCGCAAATCCTAATGCTGGCAGCCAATTATTCAAATTTCGGGCCAAAAGCATCCATCCCGGGTCCGCCCCGTATGTCGCCTTACCAAAACCGCTAAGAATTCCCGTGAGTAACGTCGAGGCAAGACTCCATGTAATTTCGGCGTCTCTTGCATCCGACACACCCTCTCTTTGCTCCATAAATATAGAGATCACGAGATAGAGGAATTTCTGCAGCCCACTTATCGATTTAATTTCAGCGAAATCTTCCGACAAACCACTTTCAATCTGATATTGAAATCCCTGACCAAAAATGTCGGATGCGTGATCAACTACAACACAGCCGACCTTTTCAATTTCTTGATGCCACTCCGCTGACCCGGCCAGCCTATCGCGCGCATCACCGAAAATAAACAGGAAAGTATCGCGGTAATAGGTAGCCCACTGGAAGATATGCCGGTCCCGCAATTCGTCAAGACGAGCTGAGTATCGCTTTGAAAGCATAGCTGCCTGCCGTCCTTGAGGCAGTGCTGCTTCGATGTTCAGATCAAAAGGAACTGTAGTTGGCAACTGATGTATGTGCGTCAACCGCCACTGTAATTCCTCGAGCAGAATCCTGCGTCGCTTCTTTTGAAAACGTGATATCAGCATCGTGAGATCTGGCTGGAGCAGCACCAACGAATCCTTTGGCGTCGCCTTCATCAATCCTGACAACTCCTCCGATGCCCCACCAACGAGATTGTTGTCGATCATCGCCGAAATTTCCGCGATCTTTTGGCGAGTACTCGCACCAATTGTTGCCATATCACTCTTCCCCTACCCTTGACGGGCGTTATCTATTGTCTTTCGAGAAACTTTATGCGTGACGAAATTATGCAGACTTAAGAAAAAACAAAAAATATATGTATGCCGGATGCTATAGCTAGCAACGGAAATCCAACCATGATAGTCACTTTACACACAATTTCTATCGTCATGCAATTCAAAATAATTCTCGATAGCGGGACAGCCCTCAATAGTACCGATATCGGCAATATTTTTTCTAACTTCCGCCACAAAAAATCAGCTACTGAATAGGCAGCAACTTCTCCAATCACCTCGACATTCACAATATTAAATACATATTCATTGATGCAAGACATGGGATCGGCAAATGACGTAACAAGAATTTTTATTTACATTAAAATTTAGCTATGCACTTCACACACCGAAACGATCATTCAATCCCCATCACGACTAGAGGCTCCCCTTGCTTGATAGAGATAGCCAACGTATTCGCCCCTCCGGTACCCCATCCTAACTTTCCCCGATCAGCGACGCCTTCACCACAGCATCAGCTGGTTTCCATTCACCGTAATGTTCGGCAAACAGAAGCGCCGCATGGTCAGCGAATAATCCGTATAAAAACCGCATTATCGAAGATAACGGCAACATCACCCGCTGACTTGAGCCCTACATCCGCCGTCTTTGCCTAAGCCTTCACAAGCGAAACGTCGTAACGAGCAAACTCACCATCCCATTATCCGCCTTCACGAACAGCCCATCCAGCCCCGGCGTCATCTCAGCATCGGCAACAACGTCTTGCACGTTGCTCCCCGCTTTCCCAGAAAGCCGCTTTGCCGTGGCCATCCCGACGAGCTTAACCAGCCTTGCATTCACCTTGGCCGCATATTTCTTGTCCAGATCCGCCCTGATCTTCCATCCTAGCTGCCAACCTCCGGCGCAACCCTCTCACGCTACTCCAAATGGGAATCCGTCGGCGAGCCGGCAACTTTCGCCCTCACCGCAACCTTCAATCTGGAAATGCGTTTCATTTCTATAAACGCCGCCAAATCCAGCACTGACAAACAAAAAACGGGCACCGTGCCCCCATGGCAGCCGCCTCAGAAACACCCCAACTCCAAACGTCGAACCAGCCCTTACCCATCCACCTTAAAAGCCGAAACCAGCGTGGTCAATTCCGCCGCCTGCTGCTTCAAACTCTCTGCCGCCGCCGCGCTTTCTTCCACTAAAGCCGCATTCTGCTGCGTCATCTGATCCAAAGACTGCACCGCATCCCCGATCTGGTCGATCCCGGCACTCTGCTCCAAGCTAGCCTCAGCAATCTCGCTCATCATCGCGCTAACGCCTTGAACCTGCGAAACAACGTCACTCATCACCTTCCCCGCCTCGCTAACCAGTCGCGACCCGGTATTCACCGTCCCCGCGCTATGTTCGATCAGCGCCTTGATCTCCTTCGCGGCCTGCGCACTACGCTGCGCCAGATTCCGCACCTCTGAAGCAACGACAGCAAACCCACGCCCCTGCTCCCCCGCCCGCGCCGCCTCCACAGCCGCATTCAACGCAAGAATATTCGTCTGAAACGAGATACTGTCGATCATCACAATGATCTCGGAGATCCGCTGCGACGCATTGCTGATCTGCTCCATCGTGCTAACAACCTCACCCACCACCTGCCCGCCACGCGCCGCCGTATCCGACGCGCCAGTAATCATCTTCGCAGCCGTCGTCGCCGTCTCGGTGTTGTTCCGCACCACGGCCGTGATCTCTTCCATCGACGAAGCCGTCCGCTCCAGGTTGCTCGACTGCCCTTCGGTGCGTTCGCTCAGATCCGCATTCCCCAAAGCGATCTGCGCCGACCCGGTCGCAATCGACGCCGAAGCCGCCCGAATCCGGTGAACGAGCGTAGACAGCGACGACACGAACCGGTTGAACGCATCCGACAACTGCCCGATCTCGTCCTGGCTCTCGACCGTCATCCGGCGCGTCAGATCACCCTGACCGCTCGCAATCTCCGAAAGCAACGTAGCCGCACGCCGAATCGGCGCCGCAATCGCGCGCCCGACCAGCCAGATCACGATCAGTGCAACCCCAAGCCCCACCACCGCCGCGACCAGCGCCGCACTACGAATCGCGCGCGTCACCGGCCCGAGCAGTTCCGCCTGCGGCACCTCGACGACGACATACGCATTCAGCTCCGGAATGAACGACGTCGCGATGAACCGCGCGCCGCCGTCGCCGTTGTAGCTCAGGTACGCATACGGCTTGCCGGCCAGCAGCGTCGACGACGCATCGTCAGGCAGCCCATGCTGATCCTTCAGAAAATGCTTGCCGTCGATCAGCGACGTATCGCGATGCATCATGATCGCGCCGTCGGGACGCACGAGATACGCGAACCCGGTCTCGCCGATCCGGTATGCCGAGATGCCCTTCGCGAGCGCATCGACGGACAGGCTCATGCTCGCCGCGCCGATCGGCACGCCGTCGAGTTCCACGCGGCTATTGATGAACATCATGTAGCCGCCGACGGTCACCTCGCGATCCATATTGACGTCGAACGCCTTGCCGGACGACAGGAAGCTTGTCAGCCACTGATCCTTGTCGGTGACCTTCCGCTGCAGGCCGGCTTCGTTGTAGTAGTTGCCGCTCTTCACCGACACCCACTGCACGGACGCCGCCTTCTGCTCGTCCTTCACGTTCTTCGCGAGCTGGATCCAGTTGCGCGTGCCGGCGTCGGGTTCGCCATCAGCTTCCCATTGCAGCAGGAACACATCGCGCGCGAGAATGCGCGACGCGGCGATCGGCCCGGCCATCTGCCGCTGCACGTCGGCGCGGATGCCGTTCACGGCGGTCGGCAACTCTTCGCGGACGACGCGATCGCGCACCGCGTTGCCGATCAGGCGGATGCTCAGTCCGCTCGAAATCGCGACGAACACGAGCAGACAACTCGTCATGCTGAGAATCAGCTTGTTCTGAATGGAAAGCTTGCGCCAGAAATGCATGGGGAACCCTCGATAACCGCTCGGTCTGAGCCAGATTGGGTTATCGGCATGCACGCGCAGAACCGCATCGCTGATGTCAGATATCGATCATGCGAGATTCGTTATGTCGTTGACAGGCGGGCATATGCGGCCGCCTATACCCGCAGGATCAGCGTGAATCAATACGCAACGAAGATCGTCACGCGCCGATTCCGCGCCCGCGCGGCCGCATCGTCGCCCGCCACGAGCGGCTGCGTATCGGCCCGCCCGATCGCCGCGAGCCGGTGCGGCGCCACACCGCGTTCGGTCAGGTAGCGCACGACGCTCCCTGCGCGCGCCGACGAAAGCTCCCAGTTCGATTCGTATTTCGCATTCGCGATCGGCACGCTGTCCGTATGCCCTTCGACGAGAATGTCGCCGGTCGCGTGCTCGCTCAGTGCCTGCGCGATCTGGTTCAGCACGGGCGACGAATCGGGCAGCAAGCGCGCATCGCCGACATTGAACAGGATCTTCGCGTCGATGCCGATCTCGACACCGTGCGGCGCTTTCACCAGCGAAATCCGGCCATTCGTCTTCAACGAATCGAGCAATGCGAGCCAGGCCGGCGCGCGTTCGGGCACTGCCGTACTCGTAGCGCCACCGGTATGTCGCGCAAGCGTCTGGTATCGCGCATCGAGCGCGTTGTATTTCGCGAGCTGGAGCACATACAGCGCGAGAAACAGCACCATCAGCGTCGTGATGAGATCCGCGTACGAAATCAGCCAGCGTCCGGACTGCGCGCCTTCGAGTTCGTCGCCATCGCGATCGGCGGCGGACGCGCCGTCAGTTCGGGCTGTCATGCCGAAGATCCCTGTTTGTCGTACCGAATACGCGGCACATCACGCGAGCGATTCCGCCGCGCGCCCACGCACATCACCGGTCAGCCGCGTTTCGATCGTATGCGGCGACTCCTTGCGCGAGATCGCGAGCAATCCGTCGAGATACAGCTTGCGGAACCGCAGTTCGCTATCGATCTGCGCGCGCAGCTTGCCGTAAAGCGGCAGAAACACGAGGTTCGCAAACGCCAGCCCGTACAGCGTCGCAATGAACGCAATCGCGATGCCCGGCCCGAGTTGCGCCGGTTCGAGAATATGGCTCGTCACCTGAACGAGCCCGAGCACCGATCCGAGAATGCCGAACGTCGGCGCATAACCGCCGGCCTGCTGCCACACGCGCGCAGCGGCCAGGCGGCTGCGCTCGTACGCGTCGAGTTCGCGCTGCAATGCATCCTCGAGCACGGCGGTCGACACGCCGTTCGCCAGCAGTTCGAGCCCGCGGCGCGCGAACGGATGAATGCCGCTCACGTCCATCGATTCGAACGCGAGCAGCCCGTCGAGCTTCGCGCGATCGCCCCATTCGAGCAGGTCGGACAGGTTCTTGCGATCGACCTCGCGCGCACGCACGAATGCGAGCCGCAACTGCTTCACCGCGTCGAAGAAGCGTGCCCAGGTGTTCTGGATCATCACCGCGCCGAGCGTGCCGCCGAGCACGATGACGAGCGCCTCGAACTGGAACAGCATCGTGAAATGCCCGCCTTCGAGCGCGAAACCGAACACGATCGCCGCGCCGCCGAGCACCACACCGGCCAAGGTCAACAGATCCATACGCCTCCCCGTGTCACGTATTCGACGCATCCGACGCGACGGACGCCGCGCCCGTCGCAGGCGCCTTGGCCGCACGAACTGCATCCAGCACGCGCTGCTCGATATCCTCGATCTCGATCGGATCGAGCTTGAGCTCGCGGCGCATCACCCACGACACTTCGTTGCGTCGCGCCTCGGTCATCACGGAAAACAGCTTGTCGGCCACCGCGCGATCGTCGAGGTTCGCGATCAGCTTCGCGAGATCGTACGTATCGAACGCGCTGATCACGTCGAACAGCGTGCGCTGGTCGACCCACACGAGATCCTCCAGCGCGCGCACGTCGCCGCCGCGACGCGCGTTGCGCCGCGAGAAGTACGCAACGCCCTTTTGCTCGACGTAACTGAGCACCTTCGATTTGCGGAACGCGAACACTTCTTCGGCAATCTCGCCGTTCGACAGCTTGTTGAGCAACAGCGTCTTCTCGACGCCGATCAGCGATTCGAGATCGGCCAGTTCGATAAGCTCGAGTTCGCTGTTGATCGACAGGTCGAGATCGTGATCGGCAACCTGCTGCGCGCGGTCGATCACGCGCGCGGCATCGAACGTAACGACCTGGCGCGCATCCGACGAAGCCGCATAGTCGGCTGCACCGCCGGCATGGTCGGCCTGCGCGGCTTCGATCGTGACGAGATTGAGCTTCTCCATGCGTCGCAGCATCGCGAGCACGTGCGGCCGCGAATGGCCAGCAATCGCGCGGCATTTGCGGATCACTTCGGCGAGCGGCACCGAGGTTTCGGTCGCATGGGCCTGCATCGGCCGGCGCGCCCACGCGTCGCCGGATTCGCGCGCATCGGCGCCGGCCATCAGCGACAGCACATGCGCATACGACAGCACGCCGGGCATGAAGTCCGCATGCGTGTAGGTCGCGAGCTGGTCGTCCTTGCGCTTCACGCGCCGGATCATCGTTCGCACGATATGGCGCAGCAGCGCCGACACGCGTTCGATTTCTTCATCAAGCATGCCGGCCGGCACGACCGTGAGCTGACAGAATGAAAGCGCCTTCGCGGTATGGGCGCGCGGCTCGGCGGCGAGCAGCGCCGATTCGCCGAAGAACTCGCCGCGGCCGAGCGTCGCGACGATGACGCGCTTGTCGTCGCATCGAGTGGACAGCTCGACCTTGCCGTCGGTAATCAGAAAGATCACGGGTTCGCCCGCGAAACCCTCCGAGTAAATGATTTCTCCGGGCGCCGCTGTACGCGTCCACGATTGCTGACGATTCACGTCGATTCCCCTGCTGCGCTGGTTGTTGCGGACTGCGCGCCGCACGTCGCAAGCATGCGTGTCGCGAGTCATCCCCGTGACTCGTTTACGTCATCGGGCTCAACATCCTTTAGGGGATTCGCACTCGGTTTAACCCGAAATCAAGGTAAAACGTTTGCGCATTGCGCGGCTGCATCGGAAAGTTCGTTTCGATGCGCACGCGTGTTATGCAATTGAAAGCGCACTGCGATCGCGCGCATCAGAACTCCATGTCGAGTTCGTCGATGTCTTCCTGCTCCGCCTTCGCCGCGTCGATCCATTCCGCGACGAACGGATGCGCGAGCACACGCATGCAGTACTCGGCGATATCCGGCTCGAGCTTCACGTCGTAGGTCAGGAAGCGCGTGACGACCGGCGCATACATCGCGTCGGCGATGCCGATCTCCGCACCGAACAGCCAGGGGCCGCCATACGCGCCCAGGCACTCGTGCCAGATCGTCACGATCCGCTGGATGTCGTGCTGCGCGCGCGACCAGATCCGGAAGCCGGGGAAATGCGCGCGCAGGTTCATCGGCAGCGCGGAGCGCAACGCGCTGAACCCGGAATGCATCTCGCCGCAGATCGACCGGCAATGCGCGCGCGCACGCCGGCCTTCAGGCAGCAGCCGCGCCTGCGGGTGGATTTCGTTCAGGTATTCGGCGATCGCGAGGGTATCCCACACCTTGTTGCCGTCGTGCGTCAGGCATGGCACGAGAATCGACGGCGACAGCAGCAGCAGCTCCGCACGCGACGCGGCATCGATCGGCACGCTGACCGTCTCGAACGCGAGCCCGCTCAGCTTCGCGAGCAGCCAGCCGCGCATCGACCACGACGAGTAATTGCGGCTGCTGATGGTCAGCGTCGTCTGTCCGGTTGATTCCATGTCGCTCCCCTGCTGAAAGCCGTTCGTGCCCCTGCACCGAAAGCGGACGCCGCACCCGTCACCCGCACCACGCCTGTGCGGCGCATTCGCCGAACTGGCGCAGCGCCGCACAGTGTCGCGGCATGGGCGGCTCGCGAGACCGGTGCGGCAACGCATTGCGCTCGGCCGCCGGTGGTCGCGTGCCGCCTGAGCCGCCGCATGACCGAACCGCGTGCAACGCGCGTGCCAGCTACACGCTGGCACACGGCTTGCCTCGTTCAATGCAACGCAGCGCAACGAGCGACGGCCATGAACCTGCTTGCCTATCCGTTTTACCAATGGTCTGCAGAATGCCTGCGCCCGGCGCGCGCATGGGCCGCGACCGCACGCGCGACGATGTCGCTGTGGCCCCCATCTACGTCAACGCCGACGGGCCGCATGCTCGACGCGCTGTGCGAACTCCTCGAATGCTGCGCGTTCTCGCATCGGCGTCCGCCGTTCGGGATCGCGTCGATCGTCGTCGACGGAGAAACGGTGCCGATCGTCGAGGAAGCGGCCGCGGCCACGCCGTTCGGCACGCTGCTGCATTTCCGCAAGGCGCGGCCGGTCGCGCGACAGCCGCGCGTGCTGATCGTCGCGCCGATGTCCGGGCATTTCGCGACGCTGTTGCGCGGCACGGTGCACACGATGCTGGCCGATCACGACGTGTACATCACCGACTGGCACAACCCGCGCGACATTCCGCTGACGGCCGGCCGGTTCGGCTTCGACGAATACGTCGAGCATGTAATCGATTTCATTCGCCATATCGGCCCGGACGCGCATGTGCTCGCGATCTGCCAGCCGACCGTCGCCGCGCTCGCGGCGGTCGCGCTGATGGCCGCCGGCGGCGATCCGGCGCAGCCCGCGAGCCTGACGCTGATGGCCGGCCCGATCGACTGCCGCGTGAATCCGACCAAGGTCAACGCGCTCGCCACGAGCCAGCCGATCGAATGGTTCGCGAAGAACCTGATCAGCGTCGTGCCGGCCGGCTTCGTCGGTGCGCAGCGGTGCGTGTATCCGGGCTTCGTGCAGGTCGGCGCATTCATGTCGATGAATCCCGACCGGCATGCGGCTTCGTTCGCCGACCTGTATTACGAGCGCGCGAAAGGCGACCCCGCGAAAGCCGACACGCTTCGGCACTTCTACGACGAATACTTCGCGACGGCCGACCTCACCGCAGAGTTCTATCTGGAGACGGTCGAGAAGGTGTTCCAGCAATACGCGCTCGCGCGCGGCGAACTGACGGTCGGCGACAGGCTCGTCGAACCGGCGGCGATTCACCGCACCGCGCTGCTGACGATCGAAGGCGAGAAGGACGATATCTGCGCAGTGGGCCAGACGGTGGCCGCGCAGGAGCTGTGTTCGGGGTTGCCGCCGTATCTGAAGACGCACCACGTGCAGACGGGCGCGGGCCACTACGGCGTGTTCAACGGCAGCCGATGGGAAACGCAGATCTATCCGATCGTGCGCGCGACGATCCACGACAACGAACCGTACGATCGCACCGCGGATGCGGAAGGCAACGCGAAAGGCACGCATTACGTCACGCTGCGTGCACTGATCGATGCGCGCGCAACCGAACACGATGCGGCGACCGAAACGCGAGCGCATCACACGCACTGAACCCGTGCGGCGATGCACCCGCCGGCGTCGCAAATGAATCGCCCCGCCGGGGTGGCGGGGCGAGATTGAATACAGCCTTCAGGCGACGCGCGAGCGAATGAACTCGCGCGCCCGGCCCGCGTTACGAACAGGCCTTGCCGTGCGACGCATGGAAACCCTTGGCCTTCGCATCCGCTTCCGACATGTAGCTGCCGTGCTTCGTCTTGCCGTAGAACTTGTCGGTCGAGCAGTGATAGACCTTCGTGCTGTCGTTGGCCCACACCTTGCCCGCGCCGCCGCCCGGCGCCGCAGCGGCGGTCGTCGCGGAGGCGCTCTTCGCGGGGGCGCTCTTCGCGGGCGCGGCACCGGACGCAGCGGCAGCGGAAGCCGCCGTTGCCGGCGCCATCGCGGCCGGCGCGCTGGCTGCCGCCGCCGACGATGCGCCGTACCAGGTCTTCACGCCCTTATGGCCCGCACATGCGCCCTTCTTCGACGCGCCCGAGTAGAACGAACCGTCCTTGCACAGACCGGTCGTGCCGGCCGGCGCGCTGGCCGGAACCTGCGCGAACGCACCGATCGACACACCCATGCCGGCGACCAGCGCGGCGATCAACATCGTCTTTTTCATAGTCCTCTCCTGATTTGCCTGAATGATGAAAGCGTCCCGGACATCCCGGGCGAAAGCCATGGTTACCGCACCCAGCGGCATACGCGATGGTGGTGATGGTCGAAATGGCACACGCGGTGCGAATGGGCTTCGGCAAGCGCCGGAGCGAGAACGGCGCACGCCACTGCGGTGGCCGTCAGGATCTTCGCGATACGCTTCATGGATTTCTCCCGGGTAGGTCAGCCAGTGATCCGGCTGGTACCTCCTTAACGCCGGCCGTCGACAGGCCGTGCACCGTGCAGCCCGCAATTGACGATCTTTGACACCACGTAACAAATCGTCACGCGAAGCTGACGAATGTCTTTCCTTTCTTTCCGGATCTTCAGCTTCGCGACCCTTCGGAATTCGAATGAACGGATCGACGGGGAAAGCAGGTCGTGGGTGTCAGCGGAGCCAGCAGAGGCTTCCGGGAAGCATCAACGAAAACCGCCCGAAGGCGGTTTGTCGCAAACGTGCGCACGATGCGCATCGGCCGACGCATGCGCGCGTCGGGAAACCGGGCAGCTATGCGCCCGTCTCTCCCCACGGCGTCGGCGTGGGCACGGCGCACGGCCCTTCGACGTCGATCGACTTGAAATCGGCGGGCCCGACGATCTCCAGATACTCCATGTCCGGCGAGTAGTCGAACAGGTAGTGGACGATCCCGGGCGCCTGATGCACGCAGTCGCCGGCGGACACCAGCGTTTCCTGCTCGCCGTACATGAAGCGCGCCCAGCCCTTCAGCATGATCACGATATGGAACTCGGCCTCGTGACGGTGCCAGCCGGTGCCCGCCGTCGGTGCATGATTCGCCCTGACGAGTTGCGCGACGACCTTGCCGTTCGTCGCGGCCGCGATGCCGAGATCGCGATACAGGAAGAAGTCGCGCAGGCCTTCGCCCCGATACGGGGTGTCCTGCGGCTTGACATGGGAAAAGGCGGTGGTGGTCGGTGTGCTCATCGTGGTGCTCCTTCATCGAAAGGATCGAGCCTGACAAGCATTTAGCGTTCCAGTTTGCGACGGCGCGAAGCCGTGCAGGTTACCGCTCATGCGTGTCGCGCAGCGGCCTTTGACGGATGCGCCCGCGCAACTGTAAGCGTACTTCAATCTCCGCATCGCCCGTGACGCCATGGCGGCCTCACGGGCAGTGCGCAACGCTGCGTGCCGACTTACTTCAACCGCCCCGACAGAAACTGCCCGAGCCGTTCGCTCTTCGGATTCACGAGAATCTCCTGCGGATTCCCTTCCTCCTCGATCTTCCCCTGATGCAGGAAGATCACGTGATTCGACACGTTGCGCGCGAAGCCCATCTCGTGCGTGACGACGACCATCGTGCGGCCCTCCTCGGCGAGCTTCTGCATCACCTTCAGCACTTCGCCAACGAGTTCCGGGTCGAGCGCCGACGTCGGCTCGTCGAACAGCATCACTTCCGGCTCCATCGCGAGCGCGCGCGCGATCGCGACACGCTGCTGCTGGCCGCCCGACAGGTGCGACGGATACATGCCCTCGACGCGCGGCGCGAGGCCGACCTTCTCCAGGTACTTGCGTGCCCGCGCGATCGCTTCGTCCTTGCCGATCCCGAGCACGGCCATCGGTGCCTCGATCACGTTCTCGAGCACCGTCATGTGCGCCCACAGGTTGAAGTGCTGGAACACCATCGACAGCTTCGTGCGCATCCGCTGAAGCTGCTTCTGGTCGGCCACGCGCAGCGCCCCGTTACGATCGCGCGTGGTCTGGATCGGCTCGCTGCCGATCGTGATCTGCCCCGAGCACGGCTGCTCGAGGAAGTTGATGCAGCGCAGGAACGTGCTCTTGCCGGAGCCGCTCGAGCCGATGATGCTGATCACGTCGCCGGCCTTCGCCTTCATCGACACGCCCTTCAACACCTCGTTGTCGCCGAATTTCTTGTGCAGGTTGTCAACGGTGAGCTTGTACATGCTTGGTCCTTCCTTGCGAATCTTGCGAATGCATTAATGGCTACGCGGCGAGAGGTACGCGAGCCAGCGCGTCTCGAGCTTGCGGAACGCCCAGATGAGCGTGAACACGACGGCGGCATACAGCACGGCTGCGATGCCGTAGGCCTGGAACGACATGTAGGTCGCCGAATTGACGTCGCGCGTGACCTTCAGGATGTCGGGCACCGTCGCGGTGAACGCGAGCGTGGTCGCGTGCAGCATCAGGATCACCTCGTTGCTGTAGCTCGGCAGCGAGCGACGCAGCGCGGAAGGCAGGATGATCCGCGTATAGAGCTTGAAGCGCGACATCCCGTAGGCTTGCCCGGCCTCGATCTCGCCGGCCGATGTCGCCTTGATCGCGCCCGCGAAGATCTCCGTCGCATACGCGCATTCGTTCAGCACGAACGCGAGCAGCGTGCAGTTCATCGCGTTGCGGAAGAACGTGTCGAGCAGCACGTGGTTGTGCACGACCTGCAGGCTGTAGATGCCCGTGTAGCACATCAGCAGTTGCACGTAGAGCGGCGTGCCGCGGAACACGTACGTATAGAACCACACGGGGCCCGAGATCCAGCGGTTCGACGAGGCGCGCGCGATCGCGAGCGGCACGGCGAGCGCGAAGCCCAGCGCGATCGACACGACCAGCAGCCACAGCGTGATCGCGAGGCCGCTGAAGCGGTAGCCGTCGGTGTAGAGATAGCTTTGCCAGTACTGGCTGACGAGTTCGATCACAGTGCGAGCCTCCGGACGCCGACGGAATAACGCTTCTCGAGGTGATGCAGCACGACGTTCGATACCGTCGTGATCGCGAGGTAGATCGCGCCCGCGGCCAGCGTGAAGAAGAAGAAATCGAGCGTGCTCTTGCCCGCGTCCTGCGACGCCTTCACGACATCGGCGAGGCCGATGATCGACACGAGCGCGGTGGCCTTCACGAGCACCTGCCAGTTGTTGCCGATGCCCGGCAGTGCGAAGCGCATCATCTGCGGGAACAGGATGCGGCGAAACACGCGCCAGCCGCTCATCCCGTACGCGAAGCCGGCTTCGAGCTGGCCGCGCGGCACCGCGAGGAACGCGCCGCGGAACGTTTCGGTGAAGTACGCGCCGTAGATGAAGCCGAGCGTCACGACGCCGGCCACGAACGGGTCGATGTCGATCTGGTCCCAGCCGATCAGGTCGGTCACGTTGTTCAGCAGGATCTGGATCCCGTAGAACAGCAGCAGCATCAGCACGAGGTCCGGCACCGCGCGGATCAGCGTCGTATAGAAGGTGCCGATCGACTTGAGCACGCGGTTGGTCGACAGTTTCGCCCCCGCGCCGGCGAGCCCCAGCACGAGCGACGCGGCGAGCGACAGCACCGCGAGCTTCACGGTCTCGACCGTACCGGCCCACAGCAGCGGGCCAAATCCTTGGAAGATCATATAAGGGATCCAGAACGATGTGGCTGGATTGTCAATAGCCATTAACGGCGCATCAAACGATATCTACGCACTACCTGATGCAACCTGCTCATCAAGCCCGACGCATCCCGTGACGCGGGCGGCGCCCGGCAACAGACGCGGCGCGCACCGCAGCCGATGCGCGCCGCATGGACGGTCAGCCGCCGTAGACGTCGAACGCGAAGTACTTCTTCTCGAGCTTCTTGTACGTGCCGTCCTTGATGATGTCGGCGATCGCGTGGTCGATCTTCGCCTTCAGCTCGGCGTCGTCCTTGCGCAGGCCGATGCCCGCGCCGTTGCCGAGCGTCTTCGGATCGTCGATATCCTTGCCGGCGAAATCGAAGTTCGCGCCGCGCGGCGTCTTCAGGAAGCCGATCTCGGCCTGCACCGCGTCCTGCAGCGCCGCGTCGAGACGGCCGGACGCCAGGTCCTGGTACACGCCGTCCTGGTTCTGGTAAGGCACGACCTGCACGCCCTTCGGCGCCCAGTAAGTCTTCGCGTAGGTTTCCTGGATGGTGCCCTGCTCGACGCCGACCGACTTGCCCTTCAGCGCTTCGGCCGTCGGCTGCAGGTTCGCGCCTTTCTTCGCGACGAGACGCGTCGGCGTGTTGAACAGCTTGTCGGAGAACGCGATCTGCTCGGCTCGCGCCGGCGTCATCGACATCGACGACAGCACGCCGTCGAACTTCTTCGCCTTCAGCGCCGGGATCATTCCGTCGAAGTCGTTCTCGATCCACACGCATTTCGCCTTCAGGCGGGCGCAGATCTCGTTGCCGAGATCGACGTCGAAGCCGACGACCTTGCCGCTTGTGTCCTTCGATTCGAACGGCGGATAGCTGGCGTCGACGCCGAACCGGATCGTCGACCAATCCTTGGCGTGGGCACCGACCGCGATGCAGGCAAGGGCAATACTGAGCGCGAGTTTCTTCATGGCGTTCCTGTCAGAGGCGAACTGGGCAGGGGTCCCGTCGGGCGGCCCGCACCGGCGCTGCCGGCACGGCGGCTCCGCCGCGACCCCTTCCAACCCGGAAATCGCCCTGCTTGGCGACGCTCCAAGTTGTACATACAACTTTGCCTTTTCAGGGGTATCGCCAGCAATCCGTGTTTATCTCTAATTGTCGGACGATTAGGGTCGCTGACCGGGAATTTCCTTATATTTCAATTAATTATGGATTACACGATGCTGAATTCCGGCTTTCTCGATGCGTACGCGAGCGGCCGGACGGCATGCGTCACTTGTCTAGACCTCACGGGTCGCGCCGACCGTTTCCAGCCCGACCAGCCGGTAGCCGAACTGCAGTTCCGTCAGCAGGTGCCGTGGCCTCGCCGGCACGGGTTCGAGCTTCTGCCGCAGGTTCGTCATATACACGCGCACGTAGTGCGCGCGATCCGCGTCGTGAATGCCCCACACCTCGGCCAGCAGTTGCCGCGCGGCGACCACGCCGCCGCGCGCGCGGATCAGCGCGGCAAGCAGCCGGAATTCGAGGCGCGTCAGGTGGACGGGCTCGCCGCCGCGCACGACTTCATGCCGGCCGAGATCGACGGTCACGTCGCCGAACCGCACGATCGACGACGCTTGCCCGTCGGCAGACACGAACGCCGCGCGCCGCAACAGCGCGCGCGCCCGCGCAAGCAGTTCGGGCACGCCGAACGGCTTCGCGAGGTAATCGTCCGCGCCCGCGTCGAGCGCCGCGACCTTCTCCACTTCCTGCTGCCGCGCCGACAGCACGATCACGGGCACCGTCGACCACTCGCGCAGTTCGCGGATGAACGCCTTGCCATCGTCGTCCGGCAGCCCGAGATCGACGATCACGAGATCGGGCTTGCTGCTCGACGCATACATCCGCGCCTCGCGGGCCGTCGACGCCTCGCACGTGTCGAGCCCTTCCTGTTCCAGCGCCATCCGGACGAAACGGCGGATGTCGGATTCGTCTTCGACGATAAGTACGCGCGATCTGATCATGCTCGGCTCTCGTGTTCGATGTCGGGCGGCGCGCCCAATGGCAGGCGAATCTCGAACCGCGCGCCGTGCGGATCGAGCGGCACCGCGCGGATCGAACCGCCGTGCGCGTTGACGATGCTGCGGCACAGTGCAAGCCCGAGCCCCACGCCGCTGATCGACGATTCCTTGCGTTCGCGCTCGAACGGTTCGAACAGCGGCTCGGTGTTGCGCGCGACGAAGCCGGGCCCGTCGTCCTCGACGAACACGTACAGCGTCTCGCCGAACACGCGTGCGCGCACCGACACGGCCGCGTCCTCGCCCGCGTACTTCGCGGCGTTGTCGAGCAGGTTCATCAGCACGCGCTCGATCAGCAGCGCGTCGACGTCGATCAGCGGCAGGTCGGCGGGCAAGTCGGCACTCACGTCGCGGCCGGCCAGCACACCGGCCGAATGCGCGAGCGCGCTGCCGACGATCTCGTCGAGCATGTGCCACTCGCGATTGAGCCGCACGCCTTCGCTCTGCATCCGCGCAAGGTCGAGCAGGTTCACGACGAGCCCGTGCAGCGCCTCGGCCTGGTTGCGAATGCCGTGCGCGAGCGCCGCCGGTTGCCCGTCCGCCAGACGCTCGGGCCGCTCCAGGGTTTCGGCAAGCCCGCGGATCGCGGTCAGCGGCGTCTTCAGGTCGTGCGACACGGCGGCCAGCAGCGCGTTGCGCAGTCGCTCGCCTTCGATCCGGACGAGCGTGTGCTGCGCGACGCCGACGTAGTGCACGCGCTCGAGCGCCATCGCGATCGACGAGCACAGCGCGTCGATCAGGCGGCGATCGTCGGGGTCCGTGGGCACCGGCTGCGCGTCGCCGAACAGCACGAGCACGCCGCGCACGCGCATCGGCGCCTTCAGCGGCAGGTATTGCGCGGCCGCGCGCTCGAACGGCGCCATCCCGGACCCGGCGCCGCGCGCATGCTCGTATGTCCAGTGTGCGATCGGCGTTTCCACGAACCCTGCGTGTTGCGTCGGCATCAGCCGGTCGTTCTCATCGGGTAGCACGAGCGCGACGCGCACGCCGAGCAGCGGCGCAATCGTGCCGGTGCAGATCGACGCGATCTGCTCGGTCTCGATCGCGGCCGACAGATCGTGCGCGACACGCGCGAGCGCGGCCGAGCGTTTCTCGTTCGCACGCGCGGCGCGCGCCTCGGCGCGCAGGCGCGCCGCAAGCTGGCCGATCGCGAGCGCGACGGCCAGCATCAACGCGAACGTGAACACGTATTGCGTATCGGACACCGCGAACGACAGCCGCGGCTCGACGAAGAAAAAGTCGAAGCAGCCGACACAGACGAACGCGGCCCACGCGCCGGCCAGCCTGCCGAGCCGCAACGCGATCAGCACGACGGTCATCAGGAACAGCATCACGACGTTCGACAGGTCGAACACGCGCAGCAGCGCGCTCGCCGCGAGCGTTGCGAGCGCGCAAACGAGCGTGGCCCACAGCAGCGGCGCCGCGTACTGCGATACCCATACGTGCGTGCGCGGGTGCGCTTCCCGCACCGCGAGCCCCGGCCGCGTGTCGGGCCCGGCGCCCGCGATGCGCTCGGCGATGCCCGCGCACGCGCGCAGCACGCGCCGCCAGCGGTCGCGGCCTGACGCGGTTTCCAGCGGCACCCTCGCCCGTCGATTCGCTTCGTTCACGTTCGCATTCACATCCATGATCGCTTCCGGCAATTGAAACGCCGAACGGCCCCGCGCACGCCGCGCGGGCGTGAGCGGGGCCGCGACGGCGCGTTCGGTCAGATAAACGGCGTCAACAGCATGTCGATCAGCTTGATGCCGATGAACGGCGCGACGATCCCGCCCACGCCGTAGATCAGCAGGTTGCGCCCCAGCAGCTTCCCGGCGGGCTCAGCGCGATACTTCACGCCCTTCAGCGCGAGCGGAATCAGCGCGACGATGATCAGCGCATTGAAGATCACCGCCGACAGGATCGCCGACGTCGGGCTGTGCAGCCCCATCACGTTCAGCGCGCCGAGCGCCGGATACGTCGCGACGAACGCGGCCGGGATGATCGCGAAATACTTCGCGAGATCGTTGGCGACGCTGAACGTGGTCAGCGCGCCGCGCGTCATGATCATCTGCTTGCCGACTTCGACCACCTGCATCAGCTTCGTCGGGTTGCTGTCGAGGTCGACCATGTTGGCCGCTTCCTTCGCCGCCTGCGTGCCGCTGTGCATCGCGACGGCCACGTCGGCCTGCGCCAGCGCGGGTGCGTCGTTGGTGCCGTCGCCCGTCATCGCGACGAGATGGCCCTTCGCCTGGTGCTCGCGGATCAGCCGCAGCTTGTCTTCGGGCGTCGCTTCGGCCAGGTAGTCGTCGACGCCGGCTTCCGCCGCGATCGCGGCCGCGGTCAGCCGGTTGTCGCCGGTGATCATCACCGTCTTCACGCCGACCTTGCGCAGCTCGGCGAAGCGCGCGGCGATCCCGTGCTTGACGATGTCCTTCAGCTCGATCGTGCCGAGCACGCGCAAGCCGTCGGCGACGACGAGCGGCGTGCCGCCGCGCCGCGCGATGTCGTTGACGGCCGTCTCGACCGCCTGCGGAAACGCGCCGCCGAGCGCATCGACGTGCGCGCGGATCGCGGACGCCGCACCCTTGCGCACCTGCCGTTCGCCGATATCGAGGCCGCTCATCCGCGTGCGTGCGCTGAACGGCACCGCGATGCTGCCGTCGATTGCCGCCATCTCCAGCGAGAAACGCTGTTTCGCGAGCGCGACGATCGAGCGCCCTTCGGGCGTCTCGTCGGCGAGCGACGACAGTTGCGCGGCCTCGGCCAGCGCGCGCTCGTCCACGCCGGGCGCCGGCCGGAACTGCACGGCCTCGCGGTTGCCGAGCGTGATCGTGCCGGTCTTGTCGAGCAGCAGCACGTCGACGTCGCCGGCCGCCTCGATCGCGCGGCCCGACGTCGCGAGCACGTTCGCACGCATCATGCGGCTCATCCCGGCGATGCCGATCGCCGACAGCAACGCGCCGATCGTCGTCGGGATCAAGCAAACGAGCAGCGCGATCAGTACGGTCAGGCTCACGGCCGCGCCCGACGCGTTCAGCAGCACGCTGAATTGCGAGAACGGCAACAGCGTCACGCACACGAGCAGGAAGATGATTGTCAGCGCAACGAGCAGGATCGTCAGCGCGATCTCGTTCGGTGTCTTGCCGCGTTTCGCGCCTTCGACCATCGCGATCATCCGGTCGAGAAACGCTTCGCCGGGTTGCGCGGTGATCCTGACGACGATCCAGTCGGACAGCACGCGCGTGCCGCCCGTCACCGACGAGAAATCGCCGCCCGATTCGCGGATCACCGACGCGGATTCGCCGGTGATCGCCGATTCGTCGACCGACGCGACGCCGTCGATCACTTCGCCGTCGGCCGGAATCGTGTCGCCGGCCTCGACGAGCACGATGCTGCCGGCGGCAAGCTCGTCGCTCGGCACGCGATGGCTGGTGCTGCCGTATTGCTTCGGCTCGTCGAGCACCTTCGCGTACACGCGCTTGCGCGCCGCCCGCAGCGCATCGGCCTGCGCCTTGCCGCGCCCTTCGGCCAGCGCCTCGGCCGCGTTCGCGAACAGCACGGTGAACCACAGCCAGCACGCGACCGCGAAGATGAAGCCGGCCGGCGCGTCGGCGGTGCCGGTCAGCGCCTGCAGCCACAGCGCGGTCGTGACGATGCTGCCGAGATAGACGACGAACATCACCGGGTTTTTCAACTGCACCTGCGGTGCGAGCTTGCGGAACGCCTCGCGCAGCACGGCCGTCCAGCGCATCGGCGGCACGCCGCCGATCGGCATGGCCGCGTGGTTGATCGGGGTTTCGAAATGGGACATGAGTGACTCCGTTATTTCTGCGCTTGCCGCGCGCCGGCCGCGTGGCCGAATGCGCGGTCGAGCGCGAGATTCAGGTCGAGCACGCGCACGCGCGGTTCGCCGAGCACGCCGAGCTGGCGCGGCGATGCGATACGGTCGACCAGGGCCGCGACCTGCGCGGCATCGACGCCGCGCGCCCGCGCGACCCGCGCCGCCTGCAGCCGCGCGTTCGCGACCGAGATCTCCGGATCGAGCCCCGACGCGGACGCGGTAACGGCATCCGCCGGTACCGGCGCGCCGTCGGCGAGCGCGTTCTCCTGCCGGTACGCACGCACGCGCTGCGCGATATCGGCCAGCAGCTTCTTGCTCGTCGCGCCCTGGTTGCTCGCGCCGCTGCCGGCCGCGTTGTATGGCTGGTCGATCGTCTTCGACGGATCGGCCGGATCGGTACCGACCGTCGCACTCGGACGCGCATGGAAGTAACCGGCGAGCGTGAACTGCTGCCCGATCACCGCCGAGCCGACCGTCGCGCCGTTGCGCTCGACGAGACTGCCGCGCGCCTGCGCCGGGAACAGCACGTTCGCGACGCCCGTGGTGAGCAGCGGATACGCGATGCCCGTGACGAGCATGAACAGCACCGACGATGCGATCACCGGCCGCACGAGGCCGCGCGTCGCCGCGCCGAACGAAGAACCGGGTGCCGGCGCGGCGACGGCTGCTGCCTGGCGATTGCGTTGCATCATGATGTTTTCCTCAGAACAGTTGGCCGCCCGACATCAGCAGGTGTTCGACGACCGGGCCGAGCGCGAGCGCGGGCAGGAACGTGAGACCGCCGACGACGAGGATCACGAAGATCAGCAGGCCGGCGAACAGGCCGGTCGACGTCGACAGCGTGCCCGCGCTTTCCGGCACGCTCTTCTTCGCGGCGAGGCTGCCCGCGACCGCGAGCATCGGCAGCAGCGTCAGGTAGCGGCCGATCAGCATCGCAAAGCCGATCGTCGTGTTGAAGAACGGCGTGTTCGCGTTCAGGCCCGCGAACGCGGAGCCGTTGTTGGCCGTGCCCGACGTGTACGCGTACAGCACTTCGCTGAAGCCGTGCGGCCCGAGGTTCGCGAGGCTGTCCATCGTCGAATGCAGCATCGCGGCCAGCGCGGTGAAGCCGAGGATGCTGAACGGATGCGCGAGCACCGCGAGCATCACGAGCTTCATCTCGCGCGCCTCGATCTTCTTGCCGAGAAACTCCGGCGTGCGGCCGATCATCATCCCGACGAGGAACACCGTGAGGATGGCGAACGTGAACAGGTTGATCAGCCCGACGCCGTCGCCACCGAACACGTTGTTCAGCATCATCTGCGCGATCGGCACGAGCCCGCCGAGCGGCGTCAGCGAGTCGTGCATCGCGTCGACCGAACCGGTGGTCGCGGCCGTCGTGACGGTTGCGAACAGGCTCGTCTGCGCGATGCCGAAGCGCATCTCCTTGCCTTCCATGTTGCCGCCCGGCTGCACGGCGCTCATCTGCTGGTCGACGCCGAGCCCGGCGAGCAGCGGATTGCCGTGCTGCTCGGCCTGGTAGATCACGGCCAGGAAACCGACGAACATCACGACGAATGCGCCAAGGATCACCCAGCCCTGGCGGCGCCGGCCGATCATCGTGCCGAGCGTATAGGTCAGCGCGGACGGGATCAGCAGCATCGACAGCATGTGCAGCGTGTTGGTGAGTGGCGTCGGGTTCTCGAACGGATGCGCGGCGTTCATGCTGAAGAAGCCGCCGCCGTTCGTGCCGATGTGCTTGATCGATTCGAGGCTCGCAACGGGCCCCATCACGATCTGCTGGCGCGCGCCTTCGAGCGTGGTCGCCCACGCGTCGGACGCGAGCGTCTGCGGCATGCCCTGCCACACGTACACGAGCGCCATCGCGAAGCTGAGCGGCAGCAGCACGCGATAGGTCACGCGCGTGAAATCGACCCAGTAGTTGCCGATGTCGGCCGCGCTCTTGCGGCTCAGCCCGCGGATGAAGCCGCCCGCGGCCGCGATGCCGGTCGCGGCGCTGACGACCATCAGGAACGTGATGACGGCCATCTGCGAGAAGTTCGACAGGCTGCTCTCGCCCGCATACGCCTGCCAGTTCGTGTTCGTGATGAACGACGCGGCCGTGTTGAACGCGAGGTCGGGGCTTTGCGCGGCGCGCTGCAGCGCATCGAACGGCAGCGCGTCCTGGATGCGCAGCAGCAGATAGCCGAGCAGCATCATCCCGGCATTGCTGAGCAGCAGCACCATCCCGTAGCGCTGCCACGACATCGCTTCGTCGGGATTCACGCCGAGCAGCGCATAGGTGCGGCGTTCGGCCCACGCGTGGCGCGGGCTCGTGAAGGCGTGCGCCAGCCATTTCCCGACGACGGGCACCAGCGCCAGCATGATCGCGAGAACGATCGCGAATTGAATGAGATTGTTGAACATGTCGACGCTCGCTCAGATCCGGTCGAGGCCGGTGATGAAACCGGCCGTCAATGCAAAAAACGCAAGCGTGAAAACTACGAAAAGCAGATCGCTCATGACATTCACCGATATTGTCGAATTCCTGTTGAATCGCACCGATCAATACCGCTCGGGCTTGATCAGCGCATGAAACAGATAGATAAAGAGCGCGATCGATAACGCGCCGGTGATCCACAACATGGCTTTCCCCTTGGTTCGTATGCGCGGAACCTCCACGCGATCGTCGGCATTCCGGGCCTTGCCGTGTCGGCGCGGGCCCGGATGACGCCCCCATGCTCATCTGGCGAATGGGATGCGACAGTGTAGAAATCCGCGTATCAAAGCGGTGTTCAATTTCCTTACGGAGAATAAAAAAGCTGTAAAGAAGAAAGCCGGCGGGCGTGGTGTTTTTTATGCGTTCTTTTCAGCGCCGGTGCGAGTCTATACACCGTATCGTCACGGCGATTCCTAGAATGGGCGCCATGTCCAACACGAGATCTCCACGGTGCGGAGCACGAAGCGACCCGGGGATGAACGCATGAAACCGACCAGAACCGAATCCGCTGCTTCACGCGATCTGCCGCCCGCTCGTTCGCGGCGCCGGTGCCCTGCGGACGACCTCGTGCTGCTGTCGATCCGCGTCGAGTCGGACAATCTCGCTGTCGTGCGGCGCCGGCTGCATCAGGCTGTCGGCGCCGCGCTCAATTTCTATACGGCCGCGATCGACAAGCGCACCGGGCGCGCATGCATCGAGCTCGAAGTCGCGCGGTCGCAGGCGTCGCCGGCGATCATGGCAATCCTCCGCCTGCTGCCAGCCGCCGAGTTCGGCACGATCCGCCTGTTGCAGCACTAGCCGGCGTTCGCCGCGGCCACGCGCAACGCGCGGCACGCTCCCCTTTCATCGATTCGAACGCACGCATCCGGCACGAACGCGCGCGGTTCTTCGCGAACCGTGCCCGTTCACGGCCGGCGCGCGCGACGGATCGTCGTTCCCGTCGTTACGGGCCTTTCCAGGAAGCACATCCAATGAAAAAAGCAGTCGTCGGTACCCTCTCCCTCGCATTCTTCGGCGCCGCCGCGCATGCACAAAGCAGCGTCACGCTCTACGGGATGCTGGACGCGGGTATCGCCTATACGAACAACCAGTCGGGCAAGAGCGTATGGCAGCAAGGCAGCGGCCTGCTGTCGAATACGGTGTTCGGCCTGAGCGGAAACGAGGATCTCGGCGGCGGCCTGCATGCGCTGTTCCGCCTCGAGAACGGCTTCAACCTGAACAACGGCACGCAGTCCTACCGGAACACGATGTTCGGGCGCCGCGCATACGTCGGCCTGCAGAGCGACCAATACGGCGCGCTGACGCTCGGCCGCCAGTACGACTCCGTCGTCGACTATCTCGGCCCGCTCGCGATGGCGAACAACGGCGACGGCAACAACCTCGCGTCGCATCCGTTCGACAACGACAACATCGACGATTCGTTCTACATCGACAACGCGGTGAAATACACGAGCCCGACGCTCGCCGGCTGGCAGTTCGGCGGCCTGTACGGCTTCAGCAACGCGGCTGGCGGCTTCGCGAACAACCGCGCGTACAGCGCGGGCGTGTCGTATGCGAACGGACCGGTCAACTTCGGCGCCGCGTACCTGCAGCTCAATCGCGGCGGGCTGACGGCCGGCGGCGCACTGTCGACGAACGACGGGCCGAACTTCCCGGCCGTGCGCCAGCGCGTGATGGGCGCCGGCGGCAGCTATGCATTCGACCGGCTGACGGTCGGCGCGCTGTGGACGCATTCGATGTTCGACGAAACGGCCGCGTCGTCGCTGCCCGGCGCGCTGAACGCGCTGCGGTTCGACAACTACGAGGTCAACGCGCGCTATGCGCTGACGCCGGCAGTCTCGTTCGCGGGCGCCTATACGTTCACCAACGGCCGCTACGACGACGCAGCCGGCAGCCACCGGCCGAAATGGCACCAGGTGACGCTGATGGCCGACTACGCGCTGAGCAAGCGCACCGACGTGTATGCGGAAACCGTGTACCAGCACCAGTTCGGCGTGCCGTCGGGCGCGGCGCTCGGGTTCGCGAACGTCACGGGGCTCGCGGCTTCGTCGACGAACACGCAGGTGGTCGCGACGGTCGGCCTCCGGCATCGGTTCTGACCGCGCACCGGCCATCGACGGCCGGCCGCTCTGTGCAATCCCGCATGGACGCGCGCCGGCCGTACAGGGATCATTCGGGGAATCCGGGCCCGCGCGCCCGCGAAACCGGTACACTCGGCGCCGGGCGCGCGCCGGATCGGCATTCGGCGGCGGGCCGCTGCCGACTCTCGAATCGTGATCCCATGACCACACCGATCTATCAGGAAATCAAGGACTTCATCCTCGCGCGCATTCATGCCGGCGAGTGGGCGGAAGGCGACCAGGTGCCGTCGGAGAACGAGCTCGCGCGTGAATTCAACGTCGCGCGGATGACCGTCAACCGCGCGCTGCGCGAGCTGACGGCCGAACAGGTGCTCACGCGCACGCGCGGCTCGGGCACGTATGTCGCGTCGCCGAAGTACGAATCGACGCTCGTTGCGATTCGCAGCATCTCGGACGAAGTCGCCGCGCGCGGCCACGGCTATCGCGCGCAGGTGCTGCAGGTCGGCGCGGCCGTTGCCGATGCGAAACTCGCCGACGAACTGCAGCTCGATACCGGCAGCCCGATCTTCCATTCGCGCGTGCTGCACTTCGAGAACGACACGCCCGTGCAGCTCGAGGAACGCTGGGTCAATCCGGCCTGCGCGCCCGAATATGCATTGCAGGACTTCACGACGACGACGCCGAACCAGTACCTGACGCGTGTCGCACCGTTGCAGCGCGTCGAATACCGGATCGAAGCAGCGATGCCCGACGCCGAAACGCGCCGCCATCTGACGATGGACGACCGCGAACCGTGCCTGCTGCTGCATCGGCGCACGTGGTCGCAAGGGTTGGTCGCGTCGGTGGCCAATCTGTGGCACCCGGGCAGCCGTTACCGGTTCACCGGACATTTCTGACGCGCGGCCTCACCGCGCGCCGGGGCGCCCCCATCGCTCGATCGCGCCGAGCGCCAGCTTCAAACCGTCCTCCTGCGCGATACGCGCGCCGAGTTCCGTTGCGCGCGCCTTCGTATCGCCGCGCTCGCCAAACGCAATCGCCCGCGCAAGCGCGGCGGCGTCCACGCGCCGCCCCGCGACCGGCGCATCCGCGACGCCGAGCCGCTGCAACCGGTTCGCCCAGAAGAACTGATCGCCCGCGAACGGCACGACGACCGACGGAATGCCGGCCCGCGCAGCCGAATGCGTGGTGCCCGATCCGCCGTGATGAATCGCCATCGATACGCGCTGAAACAGCCAGTCGTGCGGCGTGTCGCCGATCACGCGTACGTGCGCCGGCAGCAGCGACGCATCGATGCCGCTCCAGCCCGGATAGAACAGCGCGCGCCGGCCGTCGAGCGCACGCACCAGCGCGTCGGCCAGCGCGGCCCGGTCGAAGCCGGCCATGCTGCCGAAGCCGATGTACACCGGCGGTTCGCCCGAATCGAGAAAGGCCGAGAGTTCACGCAGCGGCGCCCATGCGCTTGCATCGATACGCCACTGGCCGCATGCGCGCACGTGAGACGGCCAGTCTGCCGGGCCGGACAGCAGCGCCGGCGACACGCCGTACAGCATCGGATGATCGGTCCACACCTGCTTGCGCGGCGGCAGCCCGCACACGCTTGCGCGCGCCGCGTTCGTCGCTTTCCTGAACGCCTGCCACAGCAGCGCATTGACGAACCGGTGGCTCGCGCGGTTCAGCCAGCGCGGCAGCTTGCCCGGCGGCAGGAACGGCGACGCGAATTCGGCGGTGGGCGTGATCGGGATCATGCCGGTGCCGATTGCCGGCACGCCGCGATACTCAGCGACCGACAACCCGACGAACGACGCGAGCCCCGACACGAGGATCGCGTCGCAACCGGCCGACGCGTCCGTGACTTCGCGCATCCACGCAGCCGTGTTCGCATTCGCGATTGCCGCGAGCGCCTTCGACGTGTCGTTGAAACCGCCGCGCCCGCGCACCGCGTCCGACAACGCACCGTCCGGTGCAATCGCGCGGCGGATATCGCCGGACAACGGCGCCGACGGCACGCCGAGCGCGTCAGCCGAACCGAGCGTCGCGGCATCGGCCAGCAGCCGGACCTCGTGGCCGGCATCCAGCAACGCGCGGCCGAGCGCCGCAAGCGGGCGCGTGTCGCCTTCGGTGCCGTAGGTGGCGATGACGAGCTTCATGCATGACTCCTCGTGTACGGCGGAAACGGTGGATTCAAAAAAGAGCACGTCGTATACTAATGCAATTCGTACACTTTCATTCGACACCGCCGCCATGCCGATTCCGACCGACGATCCGGGCCGCCGCGCGCGCAAGCGCATCCAGATGCTCGCGCATCTCGCCGCTACCGCCGCACGCCTGTTCGACGCGCACGGCTACGATGCCGTCACGATGGAACAGATCGCCGCGCAGGCCGATGTCGCGAAGCGCACGCTGTACAACCATTTTCCGACGAAGGAAGCCGTGCTCGCGCACTGGCTCGAAGGCGAGCTCGCGCGCGACCTCGCGCATCTGCAGCGCGACGTCGCGCGGCGCAAGACTTTCGCGTCGCGCATCGGCTGCGTGCTCGATGCATCCGCCACGTGGTGCGAGCAGCATCCGGTGTACCTGCTCGCCTATCTGCGGCATCGCTTCCTGAGCATCGGCACGGTCGAACCGGAAAGCGGCGGAGAGAATCGCAGCGATATCGCGCTGGTCTGGCAGCAACTGATCGCCGCGGGGCAGCAATCCGGTGAACTGAACGCAACGCTGCGGGCCGACCAGCTCGCGACGTGGTTCCATCACCTGTATCTCGCGGCGATGCTGCGCTGGCTGACCGTGCCGGGGCTGTCGCTGAAACGGGAGTTTCAGTCGGTCGCGAAGTTGTTTGTCGAAGGCGCGGAAGCGAAAAGCTGAGCGGCGCAAGGCGCCGGTCGGGCGCTCACAGGCTCACAGGCTCACAAGCGCCCGAGCACGACCGCGAGCAGCGAGCGCCCGAAACGGGCGACCGCCGCACCGCATGCGACAAACGCGCGCTTCATTTCTTCCGTGACGCTTTCGCTGCCGGCGCATCACGCTTCGCGGCATCGTTACCACCCGGCGGCCATTGCGTCTCGTCGAGCAGCCGGTCGAACAGCCGCGCGCGCTCGTCGGCCGACAGCGGACACAGCCCGAACATCGCCGATAGCGCGAGCCCCCAGGCCGCCTTCCATCGCAGCAGCGCAAGATCGGGATCGTCGGATTCGGCCGCGATGCGCTTCGCGTTCTCGCCGTCGATATCCCGAACCTGCTGCAGCGGCGCGGGATCCTCGACCAGCGCCGCCATGATCGCGAGCGCCGCCGACGGCTGCTGGTCGATCACCTCACGCATCGTCGCGATCTGCGCGGACAGCGTCGGCTGCGCTTCGCCCGGATCGCGCGCAGCCAGATAATCGCGCTGGAATCGTTGGTAGTAGTCCTGCTGATGTTCCATCAGCGCGTTCAGCACATCGCCTTTCGTGCGGAACTGATGCATCAGCCCGCCCTTGCTGATGCCGCTTTCGCGCGAGATCGCATCGAACGTGAGCTTGCCCGGACCGTCGCGCTCGAGGATCGCGAGCGCCGCCTGGATCGCGGCAGTGCGCGTTCGCTCGGAACGCGTCGGGTTATCCATGAACTTTCCCCGGTATGGAGTGATGCAACACGACCGCGCCGGACCGGCACGATCGTATGAAGGAAGTGCGCGGAGTCTATCACAAACAAACCGCCTGGTCTGTTTACATCCGGAAATGGCGGTGCTACGATCGGCTCCCGCATCGGCCCCGTCCGGATGACGGACCGCGTCGCGCACCGCATGGCGCGACGCGAGCACCGCCTGTGACGCGGCTGTCCGGCCGATGACCGCTGCCGGACGGCTTGCCGCTCCCGGAATTCATGCGGTTATTGCGCCTCAAAAACAAACCGTCTGGTTGGCTTTTTTCTGGAATCCCGAGCGGCGATGCCGCCCTGTTGCACCACCCTTCGCACCGGCCCTACTACCGGCACGAACCCTGACCCGGAGCATCAAATGAACCGATCGATCAAGCCCAGCCACCTGCTCAACGCCGCGCTTTGCGTCGCGCTTGCCGGATGCGCCGGCGTCCAGCCCACCCGTTACAGCGGCATCGAATCGTCGCCCTACCTGCGCAGCGATCCGCAGGACAAGTCCGGCCGCGTGCCCTACCGCTACGCGCTGCCGGCGGACTGGCACACGTACCGGAAGCTGATTCTCGACCCGGTGGCCGTCTATCGCGGCACCGACCATCAGTTCGGCGACCTGAGCGACCAGGACAAGTCGACGCTCGCGACGTACATGGGCGACACGTTCGCGAAGAAGCTTGGCAAGCGCTTCGAGCTGGCAAGCACGCCGGGCCCCGACACGCTGCGCGTGAAGCTGACGCTCACGGGCGCCGTGACGACGACGACGTTTGCCGGCGCATTCGCGCATTTCGATCTCGCGGGCAACGTGTACAACGGCGTGCAGGCGATCCGCGGCCGCGAAGGCGCATTCACGGGCTCGGTCATCTACGCGGTGGAGATCCGCGATGCCTCGACGAACCGGCTGATCAGCGCGTACGTGACGAAGCAGTATCCGAATGCGATGAACATCGGCGCGAGTTTCGGCGCACTCAGCGCGGCAAAAGCCGGCATCGACAAGGGCGCCGATGCACTCGTTGCGCAATTCGACTGACAACCTTCGGTGCGCGTTGGGGCGTTTCAAGCAGATGCTCGCGTGCTGGCCGCGAACGGCGATCGTCTGGATCGTTCCGCTCGCGGCCGCCGCGTTCTGTATCGCGTGGGGCGTCTCGTCGCTCGGCAGCCGCGGGCCGACGATCACGATCGCGTTCTCGTCAGCCGACGGGCTGGAAGCCGGCCGATCGACGCTGCGGCTGCGCAATGTCGAAATCGGTCGCGTCACGCGCGTTCGCGCGTTGCGCGGGCAACCCGGCGTGATGATCGATGTGCGACTGGACGCCAACGCGCAGGCACTGGCGGTTGCGGACACACGCTTCTGGATCGTGCGGCCGCGCATCGGGCCCGGTGGTCTCTCCGGTCTCGATTCGGTGCGGTCCGGTTCGTATATCGCGGCCGCACCCGGCAGTTCGCGCGAACCGCGCACGACGTTCACCGGGCTCGATGCACCGCCGGTCACCGAAGCCGGCGGCCGTCACTACACGCTGCGCGCGACGTCGCTCGGCTCGGTCGCGATCGGGTCGCCGGTCTATCACCGGCGCGCACGCGTCGGCCAGGTGGCCGGTTATACGCTCGATGCCGACGGCCACGGCGTATCGATCGACGTGTTCGTCGCCGCGCCGTTCGATCGATACGTCGATGTCGATGCGCGCTGGTGGCAGGCCGGCGGTCTCGGGCTGCGGCTCGACGCGGGCGGCATGAAGCTCGGCACGCCGTCGATCGCCGCGCTGCTCGCCGGTGCACTCGCGTTCGCCGCGCCGCCCGGACGCACCTCGAACGTCGCGGCGCCGGACGGTACGCGCTTTCGCGTGGCCGACGACGAAATCGACGCGATGCGCACGCCGAACGCGCCGGCCGCGCCGGTCGTGATGCGTTTCGACCGCTCGCTGCGCGGCCTCGATGTCGGCGCGCCGGTGGATTTCCGCGGCATCGAACTCGGCAACGTGACGGCGGTCGGCACCGAATACGACGCGGCACGCGGCGACGTCACGATGCGCGTGACGATCGCGCTCTACCCCGATCGCCTCGGGCAGCGCTATCGCGACGTGCTCGGCAACGGCGACACCGATGCCGGCAAGGCGCTGCTGCGCACGCTCGTCGCGCGCGGTTTGCGCGGCCAGTTGCGCGTCGGCAACCCGATCGCGAACCGCTCGTATGTCGCGCTCGACATGTTCCCGCACGCTCCGCCCGCGTCGGTCGATACGAATCGCCTGCCGATCGTGTTGCCGACCGTGCCCGGCACGCTCGACGTGCTGCGCGTACACCTTGCCGATCTCGCCGGAAACCTTTCCCGGTTGCCGCTCGACCGCATGGGCACGGATCTGAACGCAGCGCTCGTGCATACCGATGCGCTGTTCGCACAACTCGATACCGAACTCGCGCCGCATGCGCGCGATGCTCTGGGCACCGCACGACAGGCGTTCACGGCCGCGCAGACGATGCTTGCGCAACAGGGTATGGCCACATCGAACGTCCACCGCACGCTGACGCAATTCGCACGCACGTCGAGCGCACTGCGCGCATTGGCCGGCGATCTGGAACAGCATCCGGAGTGGTTGCTGCCGAATGCATCGGGCGTCACGCAACCGGCCGACACGCCGCATCCGGCAAGCGCATCGCGGTAAGCACGTCGCGCAGCGCATACGGGTTTTCACGACGAATGCACGCACCGCATGCCAAATTTCCCGCGCAGCAGTATGCTGGTGTCGTACGGTTGCGCACGGTGCATCGGGTAATCCCGCGATTCGCACGTTGTCGCGCCGCCGTCGCGACCGCAATCATGCGTTGCAAGGAGGGATTCGCGATGACCACCACGCATCAGCATTTCCACCTCGAACTACGAAACGCCACCGCGCCGACCTATTTCATCAGCTACCTGTTTCCCGCGTTGCTGTTCATTTACGAACTGCTGCGCGTCGGCCAATGGATCCGCGATCACGGGATGCAATTCGCCGCGTTCAAGCAGATGGGTTACGAGTATCTGCTGATGCTGCTGTTCGTCGGGCTGCAGATCGTCGTCGAGGCGATCTTCCTGCTCGGCGCCGCGATGCGCCGCGACAATCGCGACTTCGAGCACCGGCTGCCGAACGTGATCCTCGGCATCGCCTGCTCGATCGCGCTGCTCGCGATCGATCTCGCGATCCAGCTTTCGTTCTGACGGCCGGCGGGCACACGCCCGCCGCTTGCCCGGGCGCTCAGGCGCCCGCGTCGCGCAGGAACGTCGCCACGGCGGCCAGCACGTCGTCCGTGCGCTCGCGGTGCGGCATGTGCCCGCATCCGGCGAGCAACAGGAACGACGACGGCCCCGCGACGCGCGCGGCGATCCGCTTCGGATGCACGTCGGAGCCGTATTCGTCGTCTTCGCCGTGAATCGCGAGCGTCGCGCATTGCACGCGCGGCAAGTCGTCGTCGAGATTCCAGTCGCGAAACGCCGGCGACAGCCACGTATCGACCCACGCACGCAGCACCCATTCGGCCTTGTCGCCGTGATAACGCGCGAGCCGGTCGAGCTGGCCCGGCTCGTCGAACTGCAGCCCGGCGTCGCGTATGCCGGCCAGCGTGCGATCCTCGACGAACGCCTGCGCGGCGACCGTCACGAGCGCGCGGCAACGCTCCGGATGCGCGGCGGCGCAGCCGACCGCCATCCCGCCGCCGACGCTGTGCCCGAACGCGACGAACGCGTCGACGCCAAGTTGTTCGAGCACGGCATCGAATGCACGATCGGCCTCGTCGCGCACGAACGTCGTGCCGAGCTTCCCCGGATGACGATCCGAACGGCCGAAGCCGAGGCGGTCGTATGCGATCACGTCGCGTTGCGTCGCGCTCGCGAGCTGCGCGGGAAAATCGCGCCACAGGTCGACGCAGCCGAGCGAATCGTGCAGCAGCACGATGGGCGCGGCCGGCTCAGGCGCGGTCGATCTGGACGTGCCCGCCGCTTCTTGCGCCGGACGAGCGCGCCAGCGTTTCGCGAAGAGGCGCCCTTGCGGCGTCTCGACGGTTGTCTCCTCGGTCAGGCTATCGATCATTTGTCGGTTTTCAGCGTGAAAGCAGCCGCACGTCGGCGGCCGCATTGGATCCCGCATGTTGTCCCGCAGGCGCGCGCAACGTCAAGCAAGCCCCCACCGCCCGCACGCTCATTCGGGCTGCGGCGGCAGATACTCGATCTGCGCTTCGTCGTACAGCCGGTAGATCAGCGCCTGCATCGCGCGGATGTCCTCCGATTCGTCGAGCATCCGCATGCTCATGATGATCGGCGACACGAGGTTCGGATCGTCGAGCGGCTTGTAGCTGATGTCGTCGCGCTTCAGCCCGTACACGCTGTGCGGCACGACCGACACGCCCTCGCCCATCGCGACGAGGCCGAGCGCGATCTGCAGTTCGCGCGTCTCGTAGATCCGCCGCGGCTGCAACGCGCGATCGTGGAAGGCCGCGAGCACCTGGTCCGCATAACTTGGGCGCGGCGCCTTCGGAAAGATGATCAGCGTATCGTTCACGAGATCGTGCAGCGACAGCACGGGCTTCGCGCCGTCGAGCGGGTGGCCGACCGGCAGCGCGACGATCATCCGCTCTTCGCGCAGCACGACGCGCCGCACGCTCGGATCTTCATGGCGAATGCGCCCGAACCCGACGTCGATGCGCCCTTCCTTCAGCGCCTTGATCTGGTCCATCGTCGACATCTCGTGCAGGCTCAGCTCGACGGCCGGATACTCGCTGCGAAAGCGCCGGATGATCTTCGGCAGCATCCCGTACAGCGTCGAGCCGACGAAGCCGACCGACATGCTGCGCTCGATCTTGCCGACCCGCTTCGTCATCGATTCGAGTTCGGTCGTCTGCGCGAGCAACTGCACCGCGTGCGAATAGAAGAAGCGCCCCGCATCGGTCAGCTTCAGCGGCCGCGCAGTGCGCTCGAACAGCGGCACGCCGAGCGCGTCCTCGAGCTGCTGGATCTGCCGGCTCAGCGGCGGCTGCGCGATATGCAGCCGTTCCGCCGCACGCGTGAAATTCCGCTCCTCGGCGACCGCGACGAAGTAGCGGAGGTGTCTCAACTCCATTTTCGATGCCTCCCGGACAGCGATCCGACGTCAAACCACGGCCGGACGATGTCATCACGATACCGCAGGCGGCGCAAACCTCCACGCACACCTCTACGCGCCGCACAAAGCAAAACGGGAAGCCTACAAGCTTCCCGTTTCCGATCGACGCTGCCGTGTCGCGACAGCGTCGCGACCGCCCGTCACACCTCGGTTGCGTAGAGCGCGTCGCGCTGCTCGTTGCTCAGCGTATCGAGCGGCACATCCGGCAACCGATAGCAGATCATCGTGCCGTACAGCTCGGCGAGGCAATTGCTGCCGGCGTCGAGCGCGTAGCCGTCCTCGCCGTCCGGTGCCGGCGGGTACACTTCGCGCCACGCATTGATCGCGGCTTCGATTCGCACGATGGAAACGGGTCCGGCCTTCCGCTCGGCGGGTGATGCGCTCATGGATTCCTCTGGGTTGCGCGCTCCGCGGGCCGTGCCGGCCCGGATGGAACGATGAGAACGCCGGGCGCCGCCGGCCGCCGCGCGCCGCGCGCGCCGGATGCCGCTCCGCGCTGCGCCTGTCGCGCCGGCCGGGCCGTGGCCCGGTAGGGTCGGGCAATATAACCGGCTTTGACCCCGTGCAGACAAAAGCCGGGCAAAAAAAACGGGAAGCGCGAGGCTTCCCGTTTCATCGCACGTCGCGCGGCCGCCTGCCGCGCCCGCGTCAGCCCGCGGTTTCGCGGTTCGCCACCGGCTGCGGCTGCGGCTGCGCACCACGGCTCGCGGCGATCCACGGCGCGATCTCCATGTCTTCGTAGCGCACGAGGCGGCTCTTGTTCAGGAGCCGGAAACCGAGCCACACGACGAGGAACAGCGGAATGCCGACGTAGGTCGCGGTCACGCCGGCCCAGTCGATCCTGTTCGCGAGGAACGCCTGATAGTCCTGCCCGAGCGCGATCACGAGGCACAGCACGAACGCGAACAGCGGGCCGAACGGGAACCACTTCGACTGGTACGGCAGTTGATCGAGCGAATAGCCCTGCTTCACGTAGCCCTTGCGGAACCGGTAGTGGCTGACCGCGATGCCGAGCCATGCGATGAAGCCCGTCATCCCCGACGTATTCAGCAGCCACAGGTACACGGTCTTGTCGCCGTACAGCGACGTGAAGAAGCACAGCGCGCCGACGGCCGTCGTCGCATACAGCGCATTGCGCGGCACGCCGCCCGGCGACAGCTTCGCGAACACCTTCGGCGCACGGCCTTCGGTCGCGAGGGTGTAGAGCATCCGCGTCGACGCGTACATGCCCGAGTTGCCGGCCGACAGCACGGCCGTCAGGATCACCGCGTTCATCACGCCGGCCGCGAATGCGAGGCCCGCGTGGCGGAACACGAGCGTGAACGGGCTCACGCCGATGTCGGTCACGTCCGTCTTCAGCAGGTTCGGGTCGGTATACGGAATCAGCACGCCGATCACGAAGATCGCGAACACATAGAACAGCAGGATCCGCCAGAACACCTGGCGCACCGCGCGCGGGATCGTCGTGCGCGGGTTCTCCGATTCGCCGGCCGCGACGCCGATCAGCTCGGTGCCCTGGAACGAGAAACCCGCGATCATCGCGACGCCCATCAACGCCGGCAGGCCGCCCGCGAACGGTGCGTCGCCGATCGTCAGGTTGCCCCAGCCGTTGCTCGGCGCGCCTTTCAGAATGCCGAAGATCATCAGCAGGCCGACGCCGATGAACGCCACCACGGTGACGACCTTGATCAGCGCGAACCAGTATTCGGCCTCGCCGAAACCTCGCACGGTGAGCGCGTTGAGCAGGAACATCACGCCGAGGAAGGCCGCGCTCCACCACACGCCCGGCACGTCCGGAAACCAGTAGTGCATCACGAGCTGCGCGGCGACGAGCTCCACCGCGATCGTCACGGCCCAGTTGTACCAGTAGTTCCAGCCGAGCGCGAAGCCGAAGCCTTCGTCCACGTATTTCGCGCCGTAGGTCGCGAACGAACCCGACACGGGCATGAACGCGGCCATCTCGCCGAGGCTCGTCATCAGGAAGTACACCATCAGGCCGATCAGCATGTACGCGACCATCGCGCCGCCGGGGCCGGCCTGCGAGATCGACGCGCCGGACGCGACGAACAGGCCCGTGCCGATCGAGCCGCCGATGGCGATCATCGTCAGGTGGCGCGCCTTCAGCGCGCGATGAAGCTTGGGTGGGTTCGCGGACGAACCGGGTGGGTCGGAATTCGGAATTGCGGACATAAACGAGACGAACGTTGAGCGGGCCGGCATCGGTAGCCGGCGCATGCGGAATCGGAGCGCGGTGCGCGTCCTGCGATGCATTCGATGCGGCCCCGATACGCGTTGCGCGGCGGGCGCCTGCGGCGAAGCGCGGATTCTACCTGATTCGTCATGAGGACAGCTCAGGTGCGCCCGCCCGCCGCGGCCGGGGAGATTTCGCAGAATCAAGGAGTTGGCTGCGCCGGCGCGGCCGCAGCCGCACGCCGGCAAAAAGACCTTGGCTATTCCAGGGTTATTCGATTTTTCATTCCGCGCGGCAGGCTGGCAATCCTGTCTCGATCCGCCAAATACCGCGCCGAAACGAAAAATCGACCGGTCATCGCCCCATTAATCAGACAAAACGACCGATACTGATAATTGATTCAAATCAAATCGCCCGCGCGCAATGTGGTAATGATGCGTAATCGTTTCGAATCGCCGTTTCCGCATGCATGTTTTGCATGTGTACACGAATTGCCGGGATTCGCGAGATAATGCGGATTAATTCGAAATAATCAGCGCGCGGAACCGTCGACGACGCGAATATCCGCCGCCCGCCCCCCGAGGATGAAGCCACTCCCGCTGCCCGCCACGCTGCGCCGCCATACCGCGTCGATCGTGGCACGCATTCTGTCGCCCCGCGGCGTACTCGTTGCGGGCATCGTCCTGCTGATGTTCAGTTGGGGACTTTCCACGTCGCTTTTAACCGAGGCGCGGCGCGACGCATATGACCATGCGGTCGAAAATGCGCGCAACCTGATGCTGCTGATCGAACGCGATATCACGCGCAATATCGAACTCTACGATTTGTCGCTGCAAAACGTCGTCGACGGCGTGGCCGATCCGGAACTGATGACATTGCCGCCGCGCCAACGCCACCGGCTGCTGTTCGATCGCGCGGCGACCGGCGCGTATCTCGGGTCGCTTTTCGTGATGGATGCGCACGGCAATATCGTGATCGATTCGAGCGCGACGCCCGCGCGGCAAGGCAACTTTGCGGACCGCGACTATTTCACCGTGCACCGCAACGGGCTCGCGCAGGGCCTCTACATCAGCCGGCCATATGCGTCCCGGCTGCGCGGCGGTGCACTGACGATCGCGCTCAGCCGCCGGATCACGCTGGCCGACGGCTCGTTCGGCGGCGTGGTCGTCGGCACGCTCAGCATCGACTACTTCCGCGCGCTGCTCGACGGCCTCGCGGTCGGCAAGCACGGTAGCGCGGCGATCGCCGAGCTCAACGGCTTGCTCGTGAGCCGCCTGCCTTACGATGCGCGCGTGGTCGGCCTCGACCTGCACAATTCGCCGCTGTTCATCGCGGCGCTGCGCAGCCGCGAAGGCGTGCTGGCGGGCACCGGCAGCATCGACGGCGTGCGGCGCATCTATGTTTACAAGCATCTCCCCGGCCTGCCGCTGATCGTCGACGTCGCGCCGGCCGAGATCGACGTCTTCGCGCCGTGGCACCACCGCGCGGTCTGGACCGTCGTGCTGATGTGCCTGTTCACCGGGTTCATCGCGTGGGGCTCGCTGGCGCTGTCGCGCGAACTGAAGCGCCGGCAGATCGCCGAATCGAAGCTGTACCGGCTCGCGCACACCGATTCGCTGACGGGCCTCGACAACCGCGGCACGTTCGACACGGTGCTCGCGAAGGAGGCGCAGCGTGCGGCGCGCAGCGGCCGCCCGCTGTCCGTGCTGTTCGTCGACGTCGATCACTTCAAGGCGTTCAACGACTACTACGGCCACCCGGCCGGCGACGACGTGCTGCGCCGCGTCGCGCAATCCGCGTCGCGCTGCCTGCGCCGCGACGGCGACCACGTCGCGCGCTACGGCGGCGAGGAATTCGTCGTCACGCTGCCCGACACCGACGCGCAAGGCGCGGCGACCGTTGCCGAAGGCATCCGGCGCACCATCGCGGAACTCGGCATCGAGCACGTGCAGAGCCCGTACGGGCGCGTCACGGCGAGCATCGGCACGGCGACCGCCGCCGACGGCCGCATGACCGCCGCGACGCTGCTGCGGCACGCCGACGAGGCGCTGTACCGCGCGAAGTCCGGCGGACGCAATCGCGTGTCGGACGCGCAGCCGAGCGCGGCCGACGCATGGCGTAACATCGCGTGACGTGATGTCGTGACACGATGCGGCAGCCGGCCAGGCCGGACCGCCGCGCCGTGGACAGCCCGCGCGCGTTCGGCTAGCGTTACGTCTGCTGCGCACGCGGCGCGGCGCCGGCCCGCGCAGGCCGCCGTGCGCGATCCGGCCACTCCCGCTCCATCATGACCGCCTCGCTCCCTACCCGGCTGCCGCCCCTCCTGCGCCACGCGCTCCGCCCGCTGCTCGACCCGTACCGCCGCTACCGGCACGCGAAGCTGATCCATGCGGCGCGCGTCGCGCTCGCGATTCTCGTGTCGATCGCGCTGTCCACCGGCCTGCGCGTGCCGCACGGCGAATGGTCGACGATCACCGTGCTGATCGTCGTCGGCGGGCTGCAGCACCACGGCAACATCCGCAAGAAGGCCGCCGAGCGCGCGCTCGGCACGTCGATCGGCGCGCTCGCGGGGCTCGGGCTGATCCTGCTGTATTCCGTCGCGCACGCGCCGCTCGCGATCTACCTGCTGATGGCGATCGCGTGCGGCTTCTGCGCGTATCACGCGATCGGCAAGGCCGGTTATATCGCGCTGCTGTCGGCGATCACGATGGTGATCGTCGCCGGGCACGGCGACAACGAGATCGTCGACGGCCTGTGGCGCGCGGTGAACGTGCTGACCGGCATCGCGATCGCGCTGGCGTTCTCGTTCGCGCTGCCGCTCTATGCGACCTATTCCTGGCGCTACAAGCTCGCCGACGCGCTGCGCGCATGCGCGGCCGTGCATGCGCGGCTCGCCGGCGACCGCCAGGTCAGCGACGACGCGCACCTGAAGGAAATGGCCGCGCTGAGCACGCTGCTCGTGCAGTTGCGTTCGCTGATGCCGTCGGTGTCGAAGGAATGCGAGACGTCGATGACGCAGCTCGAAGCGATCCAGCGCAGCCTGCGGCTGTGCATCGGCTATCTGGAGATCCTGTCGAGCGCGGTGCCGGCCCGCGACGACGTCGCGGCCCGCGAATACATGCGCGTCGAGATGAAGGCCGTGAACCGGCGCACCCGCGACACGCTCGTCGGCGCGAGCCGCGCGCTCAAGTTCGGCACGCCGAGCCGGCTCGCGCCGCGCCGCCGGCCGGCCGACCCGCCGCACGACGCGCCGCCGCCGCAGTTGTCCGGCTACGTGTCGATCACGGCCAAGCTGGCCGGCGAAGTCGATCAGTTGCGCGAGAAGCTGCTCGATACCGCGCAGTCGTGGAATATCTGAGGTTCGCGGGATTCCGGGTGGGGCTCGCCAATCTTTCATATTTCTTTCGGCACGGCAGGCCCGCATCCTGACGGCGGCGGCCCCGCCCTTCAGCCGATCCGGCCCCGGAAGCACGGCCCGCGACGGCGCTCGGACGCGCCCGTTTCGGCCGCCGTTCAGCCCCGATTGGCGCGGCGTTCTCCGCCTGGTTAACCGCCCGTCCGGCCCGCCGCGACAGGCCGGACGACGTATCCAGGCGAAAATCAGCCCTTGCCCCAACTTCCCGGACAGCCGATACTCGCATATTCCGCGAAATACGATCCCACCGGCTTCAATCCACGGTTATTCCTATGAGCACGATTCTCGAAAGCCTCCCGACCGGCCAGAAGGTCGGTATCGCCTTCTCCGGCGGCCTGGACACCAGCGCAGCGCTGCACTGGATGAAACTGAAGGGCGCCGTCCCGTACGCATACACGGCGAACCTCGGCCAGCCCGACGAAGACGATTACGACGCGATCCCGAAACGCGCGATCGAATACGGCGCAGCCGGCGCCCGCCTGATCGACTGCCGTGCGCAGCTCGTCGCCGAAGGCATCGCGGCGCTGCAAAGCGGCGCGTTCCACATCACGACGGCCGGCGTCACGTACTTCAACACGACGCCGATCGGCCGCGCCGTGACGGGCACGATGCTCGTCGCCGCGATGAAGGAAGACGGCGTCAACATCTGGGGCGACGGCAGCACGTACAAGGGCAACGACATCGAGCGGTTCTACCGCTACGGCCTGCTCGTGAACCCGGACCTGAAGATCTACAAGCCGTGGCTCGACCAGACGTTCATCGACGAGCTCGGCGGCCGCGCCGAAATGTCCGAATTCATGAACCAGGCGGGCTTCGCGTACAAGATGTCGGCCGAGAAGGCGTATTCGACCGACTCGAACCTGCTCGGCGCGACGCACGAGGCGAAGGATCTCGAAAGCCTCGAAAGCGGCATCAAGATCGTGAACCCGATCATGGGCGTCGCGTTCTGGCGCGACGACGTGAAGATCGCCGCCGAGGAAGTGACGGTGCGCTTCGAAGCCGGCCAGCCGGTCGCGCTGAACGGCGTCGAGTTCACGGATCCGGTCGAGCTGCTGCTGGAAGCGAACCGCATCGGCGGCCGCCACGGCCTCGGCATGAGCGACCAGATCGAAAACCGGATCATCGAGGCGAAGAGCCGCGGCATCTATGAAGCCCCGGGCCTCGCGCTGCTGTACATCGCGTACGAGCGTCTCGTCACCGGCATCCACAACGAAGACACGATCGAGCAGTACCGCGAGAACGGCCGCCGTCTCGGCCGCCTGCTGTACCAGGGCCGCTGGTTCGATCCGCAGGCGATCATGCTGCGCGAAACGGCGCAGCGCTGGGTTGCGCGCGCGATCACCGGCGAAGTGAAGATCGAACTGCGCCGCGGCAACGACTACTCGATCCTGAGCACGAAGTCGCCGAATCTCACGTACCAGCCGGAACGCCTGTCGATGGAGAAGGTGGCATCGACGTTCTCGCCGCGCGACCGGATCGGCCAGTTGACGATGCGCAACCTCGACATCACCGATACGCGCGACAAGCTGCGCGTTTATGCGCAAGTCGGCTTGCTCACGCCGGGTGAATCGTCGGCGCTGCCGCAGATCAAGAGCGATAGCGGCGAGTAAGCCAGTCGCTTTCGCGAGCGGCCGGGCGGCTTTTACGCCGCCCGGCCGCGTGCAGTACTCCCCTCCCAGCTTTCCTCAAGCACTGCCGGATCCGGAACGCGTATCGCGACGATCCTGCAGTCGCATCAAGATCATTTCGATGCCGTGGCCGTCCCGGTCGCAGTCGTCGCAGTCGCAGTCGTCGTCGTAGCCGCGGTCGTCGTCGCAGTCGTCGTCGCAGCCGTCTGCGTAGCCGCAGTCGCCGGCGTCCGTGCCAGATCCTGACCGATCATGTCCACGACCGACTTCTCGCACGACTTGATCCCTTCCACCGACTTGTCGAAACGCTTCTCGAGATCGCTGAAGCTCCCGTACGTGTAAGCGAAATCGCTGTCGATGTGAACGCTGTTCGACTTGATGTCGTAGCCGCACGCGAACGTCTTGTAATAGATGTCCTGCTTCGTCTTCGCGTCGAGAATGCGCGCCCGGACGACCACCCACGGAATGTAATCGGGCTGGTTGGGCGGCGAGATATAGCCGAACGACGTGAACCACACATTCATGATGGCATCCGCGTCGGTCTGGATCGCGGAGTAGTCGTCCGACTTGCCGTCATCCGCGAGCTTCACTTTCTGGCCGTCCAGCTTCACGACCTGATACCCGTTGCCGGTGAGGCGGCCCGTTACGCCGTCCGCGATGTCCGGTGCGAATACGATCTTGCTGGTGGCCACGTGATCCGTGTAGGTGCTCGTATGGCTCGCGTTGATGGCGGTTTGCGCCAGTGCGCCGATCAGGCCGAACCCGCCCGCCGCGCCGCCGAGATTGACGACCGCGACGCGCTTCGGCTCGGTGACTTCGAGGATGGCGATCGAATGCAGCTTCTCACGGGCTTCGGGTTTCAGGTCGGTGTTCGGCAACGTGACGCAACCGGACAGCAGCGTCACGAGCAGGCCGCAACCGAACAGGGTGGCTTTGGATGAGTTCTTCATTGAGTGATTGAAAAAAGGGGATGTGGTAATCGGCGGCGCGTAACCTTCGGGCGGCGCAACGGATGAACGCGTGGGCGTGCCGCGCGCCGGAGCAATCTCCGTGGCGGCAGCGCAGCGTTGCGGCAACGGTCCCGCCGCCGCAAGCCAAAGGAAGCGCGCACGCCGGCCCCCGATGCCGTCGCGTCGACTGGATGCGTACCATCTTGTGATCTTGCGCACGGCTTCGCCGGCCGTGAGCCCCTCGGTTATCTGGTCGTGTGGTTGTACGGCTGCGCCGTTTTCGTGATATTTCGTGAACTACCGAGGACAGTAACGGCAGCGGCGCGATGATCTTTAGGGCAATCTTCCGAGGTATTCGTCAGTCGCGCGTAATTCGCCACGACGCCTCATTCGCTTCGACCCATCGAGTCGCGTGAACGACGCCGTCCGCGACCATCACGCGCCGACAGGCACCCGCTCATGACATCGCGATCCCACCCGCCCCTCACCGTCACCCACCTGAACGGCCCGATCAACAGCGGCAAGACGACGATCGGCCGCGCACTCGCCCACGCGCTGTCCGATGCGCGCTTCATCGACGGCGACGATCACGATGCGCCCGAAGACGCACCGTTCGACGTGCAGTGGGCGATCGCGCTGGAACGCCTCGTCACGCAGATCGCGCAGGCGTGCGAGCGCCATCTGGTGATCGCCTATCCGATCGGCGACGCGGAATTCGAACGGTTGCGCGCGGCTTGCGATGCGCGTGATGCGCGGTTGTTCGTCGTAACGCTCGCGCCGCCCGAAGCGGTCGCGGCGTCGGATCGCGGTTCGCGCGCGCTGACGGACTGGGAACGGCAGCGTATCGCCGAGATGTATCGGGAAGGGTATGCGGCGCGCGCGTTCAGCGATTGCGTGATCGATACGTCGAAGGCGTCGGCCGATGCATGTGCGCGGGAGATTGCGCAAAGCGTCCACGCATCAAACGCATAGCGGCAAGGCCCTGCCGAACGATTCGCTGCCGCCGCCTCACGCCGCGTAGCGGGCGAATGCCTCGTTCACGCGATCGCCGGCACCGAAGTGGAACACCTCGACCGCGCCGCGTCCATTTGCGCCGCGATAGTGAATGGCGACGCTATCCACGCCCGCCAGCACCGCAATGAACTCGAAACGCAGGTCCGGCATGCGTTGCAGCGCCTTCGCCCAGTACGCGCGCACCGCATCCTTGCCGCGCAGGCATCCGCTCGGCTCGCCCGCGATCCGCACGATCATCGGCGAATGCATGACGAAGTCATCATCGTAGTGCGACAGAATACGGTCGAGATCGTGCGCGTTCCATGCGTCGATCCATTCCTGCGCAAAGTGCTGCGCGAATGCGTCGGTGATCGGTTCCATCCGGCTCGTCGTCTCCGTATCGGGCGCGGCGTGAATGCCGGCCCGTGCGCTCGAGTGTATCAGCGGCCGCACAACTCCCCTGCACTCGCCGCGTCCAGCATGCCCCGCCTTCAATGATGATGCTGCGCACCCGACACGACCTGCTCGCGCGCCCCCTTGCGGCTCAGCATCAGCGTGACGACCGCCGACACCGCGAGCGTGCCCGCCACCACATAGAGCCCCGCAGCATACCCGCCCGTCGCATGCTTCAGCCAGCCGATCGCGAACGGCCCGACGAACCCGCCGAGATTGCCGATCGAGTTGATCATCGCGATCCCGGCGGCCGCGCCGGCGCCCGACAGGAACGCGCTCGGCATCGCCCACAGCGGCGCCTTCGCGGCGCTGATCCCGATGTTGACGACGACCAGCGCGAGCACGGTCAGCAGCGCGGTGCTCGCCTGCCCCGCGAACACGAAGCCGATGCACGCGAGTACGCACGGAATCACGACGTGCCACGTGCGCTCGCCGGTGCGATCCGAATGCCGTGCCCACACGATCATCGCGACGACCGCGGCGATGCTCGGGATGCCGGTCAGCAAGCCCGTCTGCAGCGCGGTGAAGCCGAACTGCTTGACCATCAGCGGCGCCCACAGCCCGAGCGTGTACAGCCCGGCCGACGTGCCGAAGTAGATCAGCGCAAGGGCCAGCACGCGCGGATCGCGCAACGCCTGCCACGCGCCGGCCGTATGCCCGGCATGCGTGTGGCGCACGTCCGCTTCGGCCTTCAGCTTCGCGATCAGCCAGTCGCGCTCGTCCGGCTGCAGCCATGCGGCCTTCGACGGCGAATCGGTCAGGCATTTCAGCACGACGAAGCCGAGCACGACCGCCGGCAGCGCTTCGACGATATACAGCATCTGCCAGTCGGCGAGCCCGAACATCGGCGGCATCTGCATGATCGCGCCCGACAGCGGCGAACCGATCGCGGTCGAGATCGGCGCGGCCGCCATGAACCACGCGGCGGCCACCGCGCGCTGCTTCACGGGAAACCACAGGCTGAGGTACAGGATGATGCCGGGGAAGAACCCGGCTTCTGCCACGCCGAGCAGAAAGCGCAGCACGTAGAAGCTCGTCGGCCCGACCGCGAACGCGGATACGGCCGACACGAGGCCCCACGTGATCATCACGCGCGCGATCCAGATGCGCGCACCGACACGATGGAGAATCAGGTTGGACGGCACTTCGAACAGGAAGTAGCCGATGAAGAACAGGCCGCCGCCGAACCCGAACGCAGTCGGCGACAGGCCGATCGCCTTGTTCATCGTCATCGCGGCAAAGCCGACATTGACGCGATCGAGAAAGCTGACGAAGTAAAGCAGCATCACGAATGGAATGATGCGCCACATCAGTTTCCGCGCGACGCGGGTTTCCAGATCCGTTTGCATGTGTCTCCTCCTTCGAGGTCGAGCCGTGCTCTGTCTGTGAGTACTCGCCGGCGCCACGACGAAGCGCGCGGGCCGACGCCCGGCTCGCGTCGGACGCGCGAGTCGCGGGCATGAAAAATCCTCAGGATGACGAACGGGCGGCGGTCGGCTACCGGTTGCGCACACGCGCCGCCGCTACGTTGCGGCGCGCATGCGCAGCGCCGTCTCGATCGTCAGGCCGCGACCGCCGCATTCGCGACGCGCTCGCAGACGGCCGCCGTCACCTGCGCGGTCGTCGCGCTGCCGCCGAGGTCGCGCGTATGCAGTGACGGGTCGGCCGTCACGGCCTCGATCGCCCGCATCACGCGCGCGGCGGCTTCCGTCTCGCCGAGATGCTCGAGCAGCATCACGACCGACCAGAACGTGCCGACCGGATTCGCGAGCCCCTTGCCCATGATGTCGAATGCGGAGCCGTGGATCGGCTCGAACATCGACGGATAACGGCGCTCGGGATCGATGTTGCCGGTCGGCGCGATGCCGAGGCTGCCGGCGAGCGCGGCGGCGAGATCGCTGAGGATGTCCGCGTGCAGGTTGGTCGCGACGATCGTGTCGAGCGACGCCGGCCGGTTGACCATGCGCGCGGTCGCCGCGTCGACGAGCTCCTTGTCCCACGTGACGTCGGGGAATTCCTGCGCGACCTGCTTCGCGATCTCGTCCCACATCACCATCGCGTGCCGCTGCGCGTTGCTCTTCGTGATCACGGTCAGCAGCTTGCGCGGACGCGACTGCGCGAGCCGGAACGCGAAACGCATGATGCGTTCGACGCCGGCGCGCGTGAGGATCGACACGTCGGTCGCGGCCTCGATCGGATGGCCCTGGTGCACGCGACCGCCGACGCCCGCGTATTCGCCTTCGGAGTTCTCGCGGACGATGACCCAGTTCAGGTCGTCCGGCCCGCAGCGCTTGAGCGGCGCGTCGATGCCGGGCAGGATGCGCGTCGGGCGCACGTTCGCGTACTGGTCGAAGCCCTGGCAGATCTTCAGGCGCAGCCCCCACAGCGTCACGTGGTCGGGCACGTCGGGGTCGCCCGCCGAGCCGAACAGGATCGCGTCCTTGCCGCGCAACGCGTCGAGGCCGTCGGCCGGCATCATCGCGCCATGCAGGCGGTAGTAATCGGCGCCCCAGTCGAAATCCTCGAACGCGAACGCGAAGCGGTCGCTGCCGCGGGCCAGCGCTTCCAGCACCTGCTTGCCGGCCGGCACCACTTCCTTGCCGATGCCGTCGCCGGGAATCGTTGCGATACGGTAGGTCTTCATGCGGAGGTCCTCGATTGATCATGAGCGTGAACGCACTTTACCGAACCAGGAGTGCATGAACCGGTGCTAGACTCAAAGCATCTTTAACTTTTATTCACGAATCCCGTCATGGCGGATACCGTCCAGCCGGCCGATCTCGGCTTCTTTTCGACGCTGGCTGCGTCGGGCAGCCTGAGCGCGGCCGCGCGCGAACTCGGGCTGACCGCGGCGGCCGTCAGCAAGCGGCTCACGCAGATGGAGCGGCGCGCGGGCGTGACGCTCGTCAACCGCACGACGCGGCGGATGATGCTGACGCCCGAAGGCGACGTGTATCTCGACTACGCGCGCCGGATCCTCGACCAGATGGACGAACTCGGCGAGCTGCTCGGCAGCGCGAAGCAGCGCCCGAAGGGGCTGCTGCGCGTGAACGCGACGCTCGGTTTCGGGCGCAGCCACGTCGGCCCCGCGATCTCGCGCTTCGTCGCGCGTTATCCGGAGGTGTCGGTGCAGCTTCAGTTGTCGGTGATGCCGCCGCCGCTCACCGACGACGCGTTCGACGTGTGCATCCGCTTCGGCGAGCCGCCCGACACGCGCGTCGTCGCGCGGCGGCTCGCGCCGAACCGCCGGCTGCTGTGCGCGGCGCCCGCGTATCTCGCGCGGCACGGGATGCCCGGCACGCCGCACGACCTGACGCGGCACAACTGCATCGGCATCCGGCAAGGCGACGAGGGCTACGGCGTGTGGCGACTGACGAGCGGGCGCGGCGCGGCACGCAACACGGAAGCCGTGCGGATCAACGGCAACCTGACGACGAACGACGGCGAGATCGCAGTGAAGTGGGCGCTCGACGGGCACGGGATCCTGATGCGCGCCGAATGGGACCTCCGCGACTATCTCGCCGACGGTCGCCTGGTCGTCGTGCTGCCCGACCACGAAACGCCGAGCGCCGATATCTACGCGGTGTACGCGCAACGTCACCAGATGTCCGCGCGGATTCGCGCGTTCGTTGATTTTCTGGCGGACGAGTTGGGGCGGTTGAGCGCGGTGTAGGGAAGACGGTAAGGCTGGCGCAAGCCGCCATCGCTACATGCGTTCGGCACAGACAACGCTCGACGGCCGAATTGCTCTGCACCTGGTCGCGCTCCGCTCCGAATGCGCACGGGCTTGTCTCGCCTGGGCGGACATCAAAAGGCAAATATTCTGGCGAAACACGGCAAACAATCGCCAGAATATTTACATCTCGATGCACCGGACCTCACCCTGCGACGCGACTCGCGCGTCGCACACGCGAGCAGGAGCGCATGGCCGACGCGTTCCATCTCGCGAACGATTGACCGGCCTTCGTTCAGCCCCCCCTCATTCACGCCATCGCCACCTGACTGCCCTCGCGATCGTTCATCTCGACGGCTTCCGGCACCGGCTGTCGCGCCATGGGCCCCGCGACGACCACACCGTTCAGGTCCTGCGCAAACCGCTCGGCGATCCAGTCGACGAACGCGCGCACGCCGGGCGACACATGCGGTCGCTTCACATAGACGGCCGACACGGTTATCGCTCCCGGCCGCCAGCGCGGCAGCACTTCCCGCAACCGTCCTGCGTCGATCAACGGCTGCGCGGCGACACGCGGCGGCTGGATCATGCCGAGACCGTGCACGCCGCACGCGAGGTACGCGTGCTCGTCGTCCACGCTGACGATGCCGTCTAGCCGCACCTTGCGCACCGCGCCATCCACCGTGAAATCGAGTTCGGCCGTGCGCCGACCGGAAACGGACAACCCGCATACCGCGCGATGCGCGGCGAGATCGTCGAGCGTGCGCGGGACGCCGCGACGGTCGAGATACGCAGGGCTCGCGCACGTCACGCGCTCGAGCATGCCGAGCCGGCGCGCGACGAGCGACGAATCGGGCAGCTCGCCGAGCCGGATACTGCAGTCGACCGCGTCGCCGACCATGTCGGCCGCGCGCCCGGACGCGCCGAGCATCAGCACGAGATCGGGATGCCGTGCCTGAAATTCGCCGAGCGCAGGCAACACGATCGCGCCCGCCACCGATCCCGGCAACTCGACGCGCAGCGGCCCGCTCGGACGCAGCGCGGCGCCGCGGATGCTGGCTTCGAGCTCGTCGACGTCCGCCGTGATGCGCAGGCAGCGCCGGTAATACGCGTCGCCTTCGGGCGTCGCACGCAGCGCGCGCGTCGTGCGCACCAGCAGCGGCATGCCGAGCGCCGCTTCGAGCTCCTGCACGGTCCGCGTCGCGGTCGCGCGCGAAATGCCGAGCGCCTGCGCCGCGCGCGTAAAGCTGTTCATGTCGACGATGCGCGTGAAGATGCGCATCGCGCGGATCGGATTGTCCACCGGTCGCCCCTGCGTGGTTACCGCATGCCGCGACACACGTTCGTGCGCCGTGCATGCGTGTCGATGTCGAGGAAAGCCGCGCCGCCGGCGCAGCACCCGGTTCAGCCGGTTCAGCCGTTCGCCGCCGCGGCGCCGCGCGCCGGTTCGTCGAGCAGCCGTTGCGCCAGCGCGAGCGCAGCGTCGCGGGTCGCCGCTGCGTTCAACGGATAGCCCCAGACTTTCTCGAACGCGCCCGAGAACGCGTCGAGCGCGACGCGCCGCGCCGCGTCGGGCTCGATCGCGATCATCGCGGGGATCCATTCGCGCGATTGCGCGCGGTTGGCCTTGCTCCACTTCGCGAGCTGCTTGCGCATTTCGTGATCGCCGGCGCCGCGATCGTCGCCGGACGGCGCGTCGTCGGTCAGAAGAACGAAGCGTTCGCGGCGCGCCAGCAACGCGTCGAGTTCGGCGAGCAGGCGGGCGGGGTCGGTGTGCGTCGAACCGCTGTAACGCAACCAGACAAACGGGAATTCAGTCGTGACGATCTGCATGTCGGCCTCCAGATGAGAACGATTCTCATTTTATGGATCGAGGCCAACCGCGTCATTTCTCATCCCGGCCAACCGCTTTTTCATTCCGGCCAAACGTGCGCGCGCCGCGCCGTTCAGCGTTGCCGGTCGCTCAGGAATTGCGTCGGCGACTTGCCGGTCGCCTTGCGGAACATCGTCACGAAGCTGCTCGCGCTCTCGTAGCCGAGATCGATCGCGATCTGGTGCACGCGGCGGCCGGTCGTCAGCATCCGCAGCGACAGCGCGACGTGCAGCCGCCGGCGCCAGTCGCCGAGGCTCATCCCGAGCTCCTTCGTCGCGAGCCGCGTCAGGCTGCGTTCGCTGACGCCCGCGCGCCGCGCGAGTTCGGGCAGCGACGACTTGTCGGCCGGATCGTCGAGCAGATGGTCGATCAGCTTGCGCAGGCGGCGGTCGGCCGGCATCGGCAGATACAGGTCCTCGACCGGCGCCGCGACGAGTTCGTCGAGCAGCGTCGCCACCAGCCGCCCTTGCGGGCCGTCGACGTCGTACAGGTTCGGGAAGCTCGCCGCCTTCAGCAGCAGCTCGCGCAGCAGCGGCGACGTCGACAGCGTGCAGCAGCGCGCGGGCAAATCCAGCGCGGCATCGGGTTCGACCAGCACCGCATAGAAGGTCGCGCCGGCCGAGCCGCGCGCCGAATGCGGGACGTCGCCCGGAATCCACACCGTGCATTGCGGCGGCGCGCTCCACACGCCGCCGTCGATCTCGCAATAGATGACGCCGCTCAGCGTGTAGAGCAGCTGCGCCTGGCGATGGCTGTGCCGCTCGAGCCGCCACTCGGGCTCGACGACCGAGCCGCCGAACACGACGAGCGGACGCGGCACGCGGTAGATGTCGGCGTCCGCTGCGGGATCGGTGGTCGGTGGAAGCTTGCGCATGAAACGGTAGGTGGTGGAGGATGCCGGGCACCGTGCCCGCGCATCGTTTCGTGCTTATACCAGAAAGGCGCCGGCGCAGCCGGGCGGTTCGCGGGCGGCGTCTGCGGCCGCGCGCCGAACCGAATACAATGCGCCGATCCCCCGCCGCTGCACCCACCTGCCGGAGCCGCCATGTTCGACCTGACCACGCTGACCACCTTCACGGCCGTCGTTCTGGGCCTGTTCCTGATCCCCGGCCCCGCCGTGCTGCTCGTGCTGAGCCGCACCGTGCAGGGCGGCCGCAAGACCGGCATCCTGACCGGCCTCGGCGTCGCGAGCGGCGACTTCGTGCATACGCTGTTCGCGGCGGTCGGGCTGTCCGCGCTGCTGATGACGTCGGCGCTCGCATTCAACGTCGTGAAGCTGGTCGGCGCCGCGTACCTGATCTATCTCGGCGTGCGCGCGCTGCTGGAGAAACCGTCCGATCCGTCGCTGCCGACGGTGTCGCCCGTCACGCCGCTCAAGGCATACCTGCAGGCGATTCCCGCCGAAGTGCTGAATCCGAAGACCGCGCTGTTCTTTCTCGCGTTCATGCCGCAGTTCGTGCATCCGGAACGCGGCTCGACGTTCGTGCAGTTCGCGGTGCTCGGGCTGATCTTCGTCGTGCTCAGCTCGCTCTATACGTCGCTGCTCGCGTGCTCGATCCGCCCGCTCGGCCGTATCGTGAAGCGGCTCACGTGGCTCACGCGCTGGCAGGGGAAGATCATCGGCTCGATCTTCATCGCGCTCGGGCTGCGCGTGGCCGTGCAGCAGCGCTGATGCGCGCGGCCGCATGACGTCCGGCACGGCGCCCGTCGGCGAAGCCCTCTACACGGACCCGCGCCTCGTCGCGGTCTACGACCTGTTCAACGCGGGCGATCGCGATTTTGCGTTCTACGCATCCGTTATCGGCGCCGCGCGGCAACGCATTCTCGATCTCGGTTGCGGCACCGGCACGTTCGCGCGCCGGCTCGCGGCGGCCGGACACGACGTCGTCGCGATCGATCCCGCGCCGGCAATGATCGATTACGCACGACGCCAGCCGGGCGCCGGCGCGGTACGCTGGATCGCCTGCGATCTGCCCGGCCTGCCGCCCGGCGCGCCGTTCGATGCGGTCGTGATGACCGGGCACGCGTTCCAGTGCCTGCTGACCGACGACGACATCGACGCGACGTTGCGCGGTGTAAGGCGCACGCTCGCCGACGGCGGCCGCTTTCTGTTCGACACCCGCAACCCGTACGTCGCGCCGTGGTGCGCATGGACACCGGAGCATTCGGCATGCAGCGTCGATTCGCGCGATTTCGGCGGCGTCGATCTCCATCATGCGGTGCGCGCGGTAGACGACGAGATCGTGACGTTCGATACGTACTACCGTTTCCGCCGCGACGACATGTTGCTGAAGAACACGAGCCGGCTGCGCTTCATCGCGCAACCCGAATTGCAGGCGCGCGTGGCGGCCGCCGGATTCGCGTCGGCCGACTGGTGCGGCGACTGGCAACGCGCACCGTTCGACGCGGCAACCAGCGCGGAGATCATCGCGATCTGCCGCGCCTGAGTGCGCGTTCGATTACGTCAGCCCGCAACGGACAGTGTATCTACCGCATACGCATGCCGGAGCATGCGGCCCGATAACCCGATACTGGAGGCTCAACCATGCCCTTCCCGCTTAATCCCGCGCAGGTTCGCGCGCTGCTCGAATGCTATCTGCGCGCGAAGGACCTGAACCGGCCCGCGCTGATCGCCGACTGCTTCGCGGCCGATGCCGAGCTGAGCTTTTCGCTCGCGAACGACGACATCGATTTTCCGCCGCGCGTGACGGGCGCGGCGGCCATTGCGCGCACGCTGGTCGAGGAATTCGGCGAGCGGTTCGAACGGTGCCGGACCTATTACGTCTGCACGGAACCGGTCGTCGACGAACATGGCGTCAGCGGAATGTCGTGGCTCGTCGTGATGCGGCAGAAGGACAACGGCGCGTTGCGGATCGGCCACGGCACGTATCGCTGGCAGTTCGCGTGCGATGGCGAACGCGTTGCGCGGATAACCGCGCTGCACATTCATATCGCGCGGATGGATACGATCGACGATCCGCAGTCGGTGAAACGCGATGCGCTGCACGCGGCGTTCGGGTATCCGTGGCTGCCGGTGCAGGCGTTCGCGCGCGGGTTGGCGGATGTGGCGGCGGCGCAGCCGGATTGGGGATTCCTCGCGCCGTTCCGGGAGGCCGCAGCGGCAGCGGCGTGACCGAACCCGCCCGCGTGCCCGCGTGCGTGCGGGGCCATTCGGCTCCGTGCGGCATCCGCACGCCGCGCTCACCGCGCCACTTCAAGTGCCTGCCGCACCCCCTCCCAATCCAGCCCGAACCGCGCGAGCTACTTGCGCAGCCGATCCGCATCGTTCGGCTGCTTCTTGCTCTGCCGCGACACCGCGAACAGCGTGCGCCCGGCTTCCGACAGGCTCGCCGACACGCGGCACACATCGAGCACGCGTTCGAGCTGCGCGCGGTCGAACAGGTCGAGTTCCGTCGCACGTGCGCCGAACACCGTATCGACCGACGTATCGGACGCCCCCGCGCCGCCCGGCGGTGACCACGTGCGCGTCAGCCGCTCGACTTCCTGCTCGGCCAGGTCCTCGGTAATCCGTCCCGCATCGGCCAGCGCCGCCATCCGCGTGACCGAGGCCGACAGCTCGCGGAAGTTGCCGGCCCACGCCGCGCGCGGCGACGCCGCGAACGCGAGATAACGCCGCTTCGCCTCGACGTTAAAACGCACCTGCTCGCCCTGCTCGCGGCCGAAACGGTCGAGCTCGAATTCGAGGTTCGGCTCGATGTCCTCGCGGCGGTCGGCGAGCCCCGGCAGTTCATACGCCCACCGATTGGGTTGGTAATCGTCGGAACGGACTCCTCTTGCTGCTTGGCCATGACTTCGACGCTCCATACGATCATGCGGATTTAGCTTTGCAACGAAATTACACGGCGAAGGCACGTGCTCTCCCGGCCGGGCCGACGCAGACCGCGTCGGCCATCACCTGCACCGGACTGTAATCGCGTGTAATCGATTCGCGCGCCCATTCCGCTTACGCTGCCAGCACTCTTTCACACGATTTGAATTCTTCGACCGAGAAGACGATCGACCTGGAAGGGGAGAAGGTGCCGCAAGCGCCCTCACTTGGCACATCATTTCTCTTCGGAGCGAATCATGGGACACCGCGAAATTCTGGCCGGCGCACCGGCCACCATCGAAATCGTCACACTGTTCGACGTCGAGCTGATTCTGCACGACTTTAAACCCGTGGGTAACAAGACGCCTCAGTCCGCGATCTGGCTCCCTCACGGGCCGACCTCGGTGAAATATGCGTACATGGTTGCGCCCGAGGAATATGTGAAACCCTCGACGAACGCGACGCCGGACATCTCGATCTACGGCCTCACCGGCGACACCGTTCGCTGGCGCGGCCTCTCGTTCAGCGGGAACATCAATCATGCGGCAGCGCTGGTTTCGATTGAACCGAACGGCGTCGCCAAAGTCCTCAAGTTCCAGGGCCCGCCGAACGATGTTCCGGGGTCCTACCTTGCGTACAACATCGACAAGAAGGAACCCTACGATATCAAGAAATTCACGGACAACCGCGTCAGCGCATCGGTTGTCGGTCACGACACCGATCAATACATCGTGACCTTCTACGCAATGGAGGTCGACCGCAGAACCGGGGAGATCGATTATGCAAACTCCGGATACTACAAGTGGGATCCGGAAGTGACCTGCCTCGCCTGAAGCGATATCCGATAGACGTGAGGGGGCGATGATTCTTTTCGGATCGCCGTTGCAGATGAATCAGCCCCCTTTCGAGTGTCGAGGTTCCTCACAGCCAGCCGCCCTGCCCGGCGGCTTTCCGCACGCAGTTTGCGACGGCCGCTCCGATGGCTTGCGCAACAAACGCTTGCGATGTGGCGTCACTAACGCCTGTCGGGTGACAGCACGCCCCCGTCGAACTCTCGCCGCCCCCCCTCCCAATCCAGCCCGAACCGCGCGAGCTACTTGCGCAGCCGATCCGCATCGTTCGGCTACCTCTTGCTCTGCCGCGACACCGCGAACAGCGTGCGCCCGCCTTCCGACAGGCTCGCCGACACGCGGCACACATCGAGCACGCGTTCGAGCTGCGCGCGGTCGAACAGGTCGAGTTCCGCCACACGTGCGCCGAACACTGCATCGACCCACGTATCGGACGCGCCCGCGCCGCCCGGCGGTGACCACGTTCGCGTCAGCCGCTCGACTTCCTGCTCGGCCAGGTCCTCGGTAATCCGTCCCGCATCGGCCAGCGTCGCCATTCGCGTGACCGAGGCCGACAGCTCGCGGAAGTTGCCGGCCCACACCGCGATCCGCACGATGCGCGTCACCCAGCGGCCGTCGAAGAAAAGGACAAGAATATACGGAAGCGTCACGGCATAAGCGCGTCGCGGAACGGATCGACCGCATCTCGGTGTTCGGCGGTCTCGACCAGGTGCTGAACGGACTCGTCGGCATCAAGGGCGCTTAAGGCTCGAAACAAGCGGCGCGGCGCATGTGCACCGTGCCGCACGAATGAACGAAGCAGGTGAAGCAAATGACCGACATGGATTATCAGGTGATGGAACTGGCGCACGGCAAGCCGGTGAAGATGTGGACGCAAGGCGTCGCCGTCGAGGACGAAGCGCGTGCGCAACTGAGCAACACCGCGCAGATGCCGTTCATCTTCCGCCACGTCGCGGTGATGCCGGACGTCCACCTCGGCAAGGGCTCGACGATCGGCAGCGTGATTCCGACGAAGGGCGCGATCATTCCGGCCGCGGTTGGCGTCGATATCGGCTGCGGGATGATGGCCGCGCGCACGACGCTGATGGCGTCCGACCTGCCGGACTCGCTCGCCGGGCTGCGCAGCGCGATCGAACGCGCGGTGCCGCACGGTCGCGCGCCGGGCCGCCGCGATCCGGGCGCGTGGGGCGATCGCACGCCGGCTGCAGTGACCGAATCGTGGAAAGCGCTGCTGCCGGGTTTCCAGCGGATCGTCGACAAGTATCCGAAGCTGGAAAAGACGAACCACTACGGGCATCTCGGCACGCTCGGCACCGGCAACCACTTCATCGAAGTGTGCGTCGATGAAGCAGGCCACGTGTGGTTCATGTTGCACAGCGGCTCGCGCGGCGTCGGCAACGCGATCGGCAGCCTGTTCATCGAACTCGCGCAGGCCGACATGCGCCAGCACATCGCGAACCTGCCGGATCGCAACCTCGCGTATTTCACCGAGGGCAGCCGGCACTTCGACGACTACGTCGAAGCGGTCGGCTGGGCGCAGGACTACGCGCGGCGCAACCGGCAGGCGATGATGGACGCGGTGATCGGCGCGGCACGCGGCGTGATCGGCAAGCCGTTCGCGGTCGACGAGCACGCGGTGAACTGCCACCACAACTACGTGCAGCGTGAACGCCACTTCGGCGAAGACGTGCTCGTGACGCGCAAGGGCGCGGTGTCCGCGCAGAAGGGGCAGCTCGGGATCATTCCGGGTTCGATGGGGGCGAAGAGCTTCATCGTGCGCGGGCTCGGCAACCCGGAGAGCTTCTGCTCGTGCAGCCACGGCGCGGGCCGGGCGATGAGCCGCACCGAAGCGAAGCGCCGCTTCACGGCCGACGACCAGGCGAAGGCGACGCAAGGCGTCGAATGCCGGAAGGACGCGGGTGTCGTCGACGAAATCCCGATGGCCTACAAGGACATCGACGCGGTGATGGCGGCCCAGCGCAGCCTCGTGGAAGTGGTGCATACGCTGCGCCAGGTGGTGTGCGTGAAAGGATAGCGCGGCGCGCGATCCACGCGCTCGTCGAGACGATGCTCGCCGAGGCCGAACACGATCGCGAATACAAGCGGCCGTGGGGCGACGTCGCGATGCTCGACACGTTCCTGCGCGACGTGGTCGACGGTCGGTGAAAGACGAACGGCGCGATGCCTGCGGGCATCGCGCCGTTTCCGCATCTGCACGCGCCCGGCCGCTGCCGGTGAGCAACGTGCGTGCCCGCACACTACGCGCCGTCGCGCCGAACGCAGCCGGTTGCGGCGGTATACTTGGTCTCATTCGGCAAAGCGCGCCGCATCATGCGCCGCTGCACTCGACGTGCACCGCTTGCTGACGATGCGCTTGCAGTCCGACGTCTTCCGCCCGCCCATTCACCGCCGATACGAACCGTCATGTCGCACCGCCTTTCGCTGGTCCTCGCCGCCCTCCTCGCCACTTCCCCGCTCGCCGCGCAGGCTCGCCCGCTCGCGCGGCCGCCGGTCGAGCGCGACTTCAAGAGCTGGTCGGTCGTCTGCGACAACGGCAACCGCTGCATTGCCGAAAGCCACGCCGACGATATCGACGATGCACGCACCAACCTCATCCTGCGCGTGACGCGCGATGCCGGCCCCGACGCGCAACCGTCGCTCGACATCTTCGCGTCGACGCCACTGGATCTGCGCACGGCACGCGTCGACGGCCGCCCGTTCGACGCGATGCCGGCCCAATGGCATGCGTTCGGCGACAAGCCGGACAATCACGACGCGCACCCGTTCCGGATCCGGACGAGTGATCCGGCAACGATTGCCGCATGGCTTGCCGCATCGCGCAATGCGCAAATGCTGAGCTTCGGCGATCCGGCGGCGGCACAAACATCTCGCACGCCGCTGTCGGGATTGAATGCCGCGCTGCTGCTGATCGACGACACGCAGGGCCGCGTCGGTACGGTCACGGCGCTGCTGCGCCCCGGCAACCGGCCGGCGTCATCCGTGCCACCCGCGCCGGCGCTGCCGCCCGCCGTCGTTCCGGCGCCGCCTGTCGCGAACTTGTCGGCCGCCGAACAGCGCCCGCTCGTCGATGCCGTGCTCGCGAAATTCGGCGCCGACGTGAAGCAATGTGCGGCCGATGTCGAAGACGAAATGTCGGCCGGCGATCGCCGGAAGACGTCGCGCGCCGTGGCGATCTCGGCCGACGACGCACTCGTCGCGATACCGTGCCAGACCAGCAGCATGTATAACCACACCGACCTGTGGTTCCGCGTGCGACGCACGGCGCCGTACGCGCCGACGGCGATGAATTTCGGCGAGAACGCGAACGCGGGCCTCGATTCGGCGTCGTTCGCAAACGAACTGACCGAGGCCGGCTACGATTCCGCCAGCGCGATGCTGTCGAGCAAGGTCCGCTTGCGCAGTGCCGGCGATTGCGGCTCGACCGCGTCGTGGATCTTCGACGGCCGGCGCTTCCTGCTCGCCGATATCGCGACGCACGGCACCTGCAACGGCCTGTTCCAGGATCAATGGCCGCGCCTGTATCGACGGGCCGACGCGTCGGGAAACCGCTGACGCGCGTGGCGTGCCAATTTCGGATCCCGCCAGAAACTGGCGCACGGCACGCCCGCACACGCGTGCCGCCATCACGTCACTCGCCGACGATCGAAATCGAGAACCCGTCCCAGCCTTTCTGCCCGACCGTCTGCACGGCCGTCGTCGTGAGCTTCGGCTCGGCTGCGAGACGCGCGAACCCATCCCTCACACCGACCACATCGGGCTCGCGATTGTCCGGATCGGCCACGCGCCCGCGGCGCACCACGTTGTCGACGACGATCACCGTGCCGGGCCGCGACAGCTTCAGCGCCGCGTCGAGATAGGCCGGGTTGTTGTCCTTGTCCGCATCGATGAAGATGAAATCGAACGGCGCCTCGCCCGCATCGACGAGCCGCGCGAGGCTGTCCTTCGCGCTGCCGACGATCACCGACACGACCTCCGCGAACCCGGCGCGCGCGATGTTCTGCGTCGCGACGTTCGCGTGCTCGGGACTCAGTTCGAGCGTCACGAGCGTGCCGCCCGGCGGCAACGCACGCGCGAGCCAGATCGTGCTGTAGCCGCCGAGCGTGCCGACTTCCAGGATGCGCCGCGCGCCGCGGATCGTCGCGAGCAGCTGCAGCAGCTTGCCCTGGTTCGGCGCGACGTTGATCGCGGGCAGCCCGGCCGCGTCGCTGGCCGCCAGCGCGGCATCGAGCGCATCGTCGGACGGCACGAGCGTCGCGGAAAAATACGCATCCACCTGGTTCCACTGATCCTGATCCATCGCGCCCCCCTTGTCTGCCGAAACAGGCATTCTATGCGCGGCGTCCCCATAAGCAACACACCATTCGTTCTAAGGACGGCAGCACACGTGCTCCTATAATCCGTCGACCATCACAACAACAGACGGAGCACCCATGACCGATCAGGCCTCTTCGAACTGGCGCCTCGAAACCATCGCCGTGCACGGCGGTTATCGTCCCGACCCGACCACGCGCGCGGTCGCCGTACCGATCTACCAGACCGTTGCGTACGCATTCGACGACACGCAGCACGGCGCCGACCTGTTCGACCTGAAGGTCCAGGGCAACATCTACACGCGGATCATGAACCCGACGACGGACGTGCTCGAGCAGCGGATCGCCGCGCTCGAGGGCGGCATCGGCGCGCTCGCGCTCGCGTCGGGGCAATCCGCGGTCACCTACGCGATCCAGACGATCGCCGAAGCCGGCGACAACATCGTGTCCGCGAGTTCGCTGTACGGCGGCACCTACAACCTGTTCGCGCATACGCTGCCGCAGTACGGGATCACGACGCGCTTCGCCGATCCGCGCGACCCCGCGTCGTTCGAGCCGCTGATCGATGCGCGCACGAAGGCGATCTTCGCGGAATCGGTCGGCAATCCGCTCGGCAACGTCACCGACATCGCCGCGCTCGCGGAAGTCGCGCATCGCCACGGGATCCCGCTGATCGTCGACAACACGGTGCCGTCGCCGTACCTGCTGCGCCCGTTCGAGCACGGCGCGGACATCGTCGTGCACTCGCTGACGAAGTATCTCGGCGGACACGGCACAAGCCTCGGCGGCGCGATCGTCGATTCGGGCAAGTTCCCGTGGGCCGAGCACGCGGACCGCTTCAAGCGGCTGAACGAGCCCGACGTCAGCTATCACGGCGTCGTCTATACGGAGGCGTTCGGGCCGGCCGCCTATATCGGCCGCGCGCGCGTGGTGCCGCTGCGCAACATGGGTGCGGCGATCTCGCCGTTCAACGCATTCCAGATCCTGCAGGGCATCGAAACGCTCGCGCTGCGTGTCGAACGGATCAGCGACAACGCACTGAAGATCGCGCAGCATCTCGCGCGCCACGAGCAGGTCGAGTGGGTGAACTATGCGGGGCTGCCCGATCACCCGGACCACCCGCTCGTCGCACGCTACCTGTCGGGCCGCGCGCCGGGCATCCTGACGTTCGGCGTGAAGGGCGGCCGCGACGGCGGCGCGAAGTTCCAGGACGCGCTGAAGCTGTTCACGCGGCTCGTCAACATCGGCGATACGAAGTCGCTCGCGACGCACCCGGCATCGACGACACACCGGCAATTGTCGCCGGCCGAACTCGCGAAGGCCGGCGTGAAGGAGGAAACGGTGCGGCTGTCGATCGGCATCGAGCATATCGACGACCTGCTCGCCGATCTCGACCAGGCGCTCGCGCAGCTTTGACCGGAACGGGCGCGCCGGCTTGCCGGCGCGTGCCGCATCAAATGTATTGACCTTGAAGCGGCTTCAAGGTGTTCAATCCCCGGTTGATGCCGGGGCAACGCCCGGCGCATACGAACCGTGCAATGCAACCGGGCTGCGAGATCCCCAGCCCGCTGCGGCACGCCAACCGCCCGAGGGGCCTCATGACACCGACCGCGAAGCTTGCGCTACTCACGTTACCGCCCGTGCTGGCGGCCTGTTTCGGCGCGCTCGCGGCCGCATGGCGCGCGCCCGGCCCGAAAACGTCGAGCGTCATCCAGCATTTCACCGGCGGCATCGTGTTCGCCGCCGCCGCGCTCGAACTGCTGCCGCAGGACCGCGCGCATGCGCTGTTTCCGGTCGTCGTCGGCTTCGTGCTCGGCCTCGCGCTGATGCTCGCGATTCGCGCGCTGTCAGGCGCGATCGAAACGCGCTACGAGGAAGCGCGATTACCCTTCAGCCTGATCATCGTCACCGCGATCGACCTCATCGTCGACGGCCTCGTGCTCGGCATCGCGTTTTCCGCGAGCGACGAAAGCGGCATCATCCTGACCGTCGCACTGACGCTCGAAGTGCTGTTCCTCGCGCTGTCGGTCAGTGCGGCGCTCGCGGCGGCCGGCATCGGCCGCATGCTGTCGATCGTCGTGCCGGTCGGCCTCGCGGCGCTGCTGAGCATCGCGGCCGTAGCCGGCAATGCGGTGTTCGCGGGACTGCCGGCGAATATCTACGCGGCGCTGCTGGGGCTCGGCACCGTCGCACTGCTGTACCTCGTCACCGAGGAGTTGCTCGTCGAAGCGCACGAGGTGCCCGAAACACCGTTCGCGACCGCCGCGTTCTTCATCGGCTTCATCGTGTTCTTCCTGATCGAAGGATCGGTGAAGGCCGGGTAGGCCGCGCGCGACCGCGCGCCGGCTACCACGTCGTCGCGCCCGCCGGATACGTGTCGACGAAACGCGTGCCATTGACGGGCGTGACGCCTTCGTCACGCAGCGCGGTCCACAGGTCGATCGCATGCTCGCGCGACTTGCGGCTGCCGTCGTCGGTCAGCACGTTCAGCGCGATCACTTCGTCGCGTGTCGTCAGTTGCAGTTGCTCCTTCAACTTGCGCGACTGATGCGACGCAGTACGGACATCGCGCAGCACGATCCGCATCTCCGCGACATTCGCGTCGCCTCCCGCGTCGGCCGGCACGAACGTGAGCCGGCCGTTGTCGACCTCGCATTGTCCGCGCGTGAACGTCGCGCTCCACTCGCCTGCCGGCACGGCCGCGTACTCGCAGCGCATCCGTTCGTTCGCACGGCGGCCGACGTCATGCGCGGACGCGTGCGACAGCACCCGTTCCGGCCAGCCGGCCGCCGTCGCGGCCGTCGACATCAAACAGACTGACAACACGATTCCTGTTGCGATAGTGCGCATGGCACGCTCCTTTTCATATGGGGAACCGGCCGAGCTGCGTCATCGCAGCCGGCCAAGAATGAACGCTCAACGCACCGCGAAGCGGTTGTCGTGCGCATCGACCATCGGTGCCTTCTCGCCGCGATGAACCGTCGAACGATGGATTTCCTGATTGCGCGCGACGGCGGCCGGGCTCGCCGGATAGTCGTGATTCGGGCTCGGAATCACGCCGTCGTGCCGCGCGCGCACCAGTTCCTGACGTACTTCCTGCCGGGTCTTCGCCTGCGCGGCCACGGTCTGCGAGAAGGCCGCGATCGACAGCGCGGCAACGGCAATGGTGATCTTCGGTCGCGGAATGTTCATGTTGTTCGCTCCTTGCCTGGAATCCGTGACGGGAGCCTTCACTTTGATCCGGCGGCGGTGCGGAATCGTGATCCCGGGATGACGGTTTCGTCATGGTTCACGCATGCGCTGCGTCGCAGTGCGAATGAAATTCGTCATTGATTTCACCGCTCATGACGCGGCGATGACATTTTTCTCATTTGTCCCTCACCTTCACGATCCGAACGCTTTCCAGAATCGCCAGCGCGATCGCGACATTTCCGCGCGCCGGCCACCGGCACGGCGCAGGAATCGACCGATGCACGGAACGATCATCTTGAACTCCAGGGACACACCATGAAAACTCCAGTTCGGCTCGTCATGATGTCGGGTGCGCTGCTCGCGACCGCCCACGCGGCGCACGCGTCGGAAGTCACGCTGTACGGCCTGTTCGATACGTCGCTGACGTATGTGTGGAACGCCAACGCGGATGGCAGGAATCTCGTCGGCCTCGGCAACGGCAATCTGCTCGGCAACCGCTTCGGGCTGAAAGGCGCGGAGGACCTGGGCGGCGGGCTGAAAGCGATCTTCACGCTCGAAAACGGCTTCAATCCGAACACCGGCGCACTCGGGCAAGGCAACCGGATGTTCGGCCGGCAGGCGTTCGTCGGCCTCGAAAGCGCGCGCTGGGGCTCGCTGACACTCGGCCGCCAGTACGACGCGCTCGCCGATGTCGCGTGGCCGGTGACCGGCGACTTCTACTTCGGCAGCGTCTATGCGACACCCGGCGACGTCGACAACTACGACACGTCGTCGCGAACCGACAACGCGGTGAAGTACACGTCGCCCGTGATCGCCGGATTCCAGTTCGTCGGCCTGTACGCGCTCGGCGGCGTGGCCGGCAAGAGCGGTGCCGGGCAGACCTGGTCGGCCGGCCTGTCGTACAGCAACGGACCGGTCGACGTGGCGGGCGGCTACTACTACGCGGCCAATCATTCGTCGCTCGCCAACGGCATCCGGACCGGCTGGAACGGCACCTCCGACGGAACGTTCGACGGATCGCTGGTCAACGGCGGCTACCTCTCGGCGAAATCGATCGGCATCGCGCGCGGCGCGTTGCGCTACAACTTCGCGCCGTTCGCGGTCGGCTTCGACTACAGCAACGCGCTGTACAAGGCCGACGCGATGTCCGCGTTTCGCAGCACGCAGAAATACGACACCGCCCGCGGCTTCTTCAACTATCAGGCGACGCCCAGCCTGCTCGTCGGTGTCGGCTACAGCTACACGCGAGCACGCGGCGATACGAGCGCGACCTACCATCAGGTGTCCGCCGGCGCCGACTATGTGCTGTCGAAGCGCACCGATCTCTATGCGGTCGGCGCGTGGCAACGCGCGAACGGGGAACAGCGCACGCTCGACGGCGGCACGCAAACGGCACAGGCGTCGATCGGCTCCTATGGCTACGGCGGCACGCGCACGCAAGGCATCGTCAATCTCGGGTTGCGCCACCGGTTCTGATCGCGGCCGCGGCACGCTCGCGCGTGCGTGCGTGCGTGCGTGACAAAAATTTCACGCCCCTGTCAGGTTCACGATGCGTCGTGTCGCTACGATCGGAACGGCAACGGGCCATGCCCGTTACCACCCACGTAGCGGGTCGCTGCCACTCGGCACGATCTCGCGTTAGGCCCGGACTCATTGAGTACCGGGCCTTTTTTTGTCGAGAGGCAAACGATCAGGGCGTTGGATTACGTTGCGGAAACAGGCATGGATGCGTCTTCACGTGCAGGTTCGGATTGCCGCAGCGATGCCCGGCATAGTCGATCTGCTCGCCGGGCATGAGGTCGGCCGGCACCGGCTTGCGCGCGGCGGCCGACGCGGTCGCGCCGGTGTCGGAACGTGGCGATGCGCAGCCCGCGAGAAGCGGGACGATCAGGACTGCGATCAACGATAGGCGAATGGCGGGACGATGCACGTTTCGGTCCGGAATGAAAGTCTGAACAGGACCGCCCGCTTCTCATGCTGCTGTCGCGAACGGCGCGAATGCCATCGGCCGCGCGGGCCGTTGACAGGCTTCATGTTCCGCTTCCCGCTCATCGCGCCCATGACGCGAACATGACGATTGCGTCACGTCGATCGAGTCCGCACGGCGCGCCGCCGTCTCACGCAATCTGACGGTTTTTTCATCTCCCGATCACGGTGGCGCATGGCTGCTTTCGCATACTGGGTCCATGGTTCGCCACCCGGCGACCCTGATCAAGGAGAGCACTCAATGAAAACGGCAAAACTCGCAGCACTGTTCGTCACCGCCACGCTGTCGCTCGGCATGGCCACGCAGGCCGCGTTCGCACAGACGCAGACGCAACCGCAGGGCAAGACCCGCGCACAAGTCGTCAACGAACTGAAGCAGGCGCAGCACGACGGCATCGTGCCGACGAGCAAGACGCAATACCCGCCGACCAGCGAGATCATCGCGCGCAACAAGGAGCTGCACGGGATTTCGGTGCATGGTGGCGAGAAGAAGCCGCAGGCCGACAACCACGACAACGTGGCGACGCGCTGATGCCGCACGGTCGCACGATCGCGGGCAACGTGCCGCGCGCACACGCCTTGCGGCGAACGCGCGGGCGTGCCCGCCCGCGATGTCAGGTGCGGATGGCGGCCGGCCGCTGCGGCTCGGCCGGCCGTCGCGGAAAGCGCAGCCAGAACGTCGTGCGCCGGCCGGGATCGCTGTCGACGCCGCATTCGCCGCCGTGGTTGTCCATGATCGACCGGACGATCGCCAGGCCGAGCCCCGTCCCCGACGCCGAGTTGTGCCGCGACGGATCGACGCGATAGAAACGTTCGAAGATCCGCCCGACATGTTCCGCAGCGATGCCGGGCCCAGTATCCGACACGGCGATCGTCGTCGTGCCGCCCTGCTCCACGCAATCGATCGTCACGACGCTGCCGCGCGGCGCATAGGCGAGCGCATTGGACAGCAGGTTGCTCAACGCGCGCTGGTACAGCGTGAGATCCGCATCGACCCACGCGTGGCCGTCGACCTTCACCGACACGCCCGCATCCTCCGCGAGCGGCTCGTAGTAGCCGGCGACACGCCCGGCCTCTTCCGCCGCATTCAGGCGCCGCACGTCGATCGACGTGCCGGCCTGTTCCGAGCGCGCGAGAAACAGCATGTCCTCGATCATCCGCGACAGCCGCTGATACTCGTCGATGCTCGACTCGATCACGCTCCGGTATTCATCCGCGCCGCGCGGCTGCGACAGCACGACCTGCGCGGCCGCCTGCAGGTTCGTGAGCGGCGTGCGCATGTCGTGCGCAAGATTCGACGAGAACTGGCTCAGCCGCGTAAACGATTCGTTCAGCCGCGCGAGCATCCCGTTGAACGCGTGCTCGAGTTCCTTCAGTTCGCCTGACGTATCGAGTTCCGGCAGCGGATGCGCAAGCCGGCTTGTCGACATCTGCTCGGCACGCGCCGCGAAGCGCCGCAGCGGGCTCAAGCCCAGCGCCGCGATGCCATACGCGATCGCGGCCGCGAGTACCACGCCGAACACCTCGATCACGACGATCGTATAAGCATGCGTGCGCAACAACAGCACGTCGGCGCTGCGGTCGTACTGCACCGCAACGCGCACCACGGGCGCGCCCGCGCCGGCGAGCGGCACGGTCGTCACCAGATACTGATGCCGCGCGCCGGGCGGCGCGACGCCGACCGGTACGCGCCCCGCGTCCAGCGACAGCAGCGGCGCGTACGGGCGGAAACCGGGCGTGCCGACGAGGCGCGTGCCCGTCGCATCGTAGATCGCGAGATCCATGTTCGGATGGCCGTGCAACTGATCGATCCAGATGTCGGTGTTGCGCGCGACGTCGGCCGTCGTGCGCGCTTCGCCCAGGTGCGAGCCCAACGCGGCGGAAATGCCGGCCATCTGCTCGGCCGCCGTCATTTCGACGCGGTTGCTTAGCGCCTCGTAAAGCGCGACGCCGCTCGACGCGAGGATCACCGACGTCGACAGGATGATCAGCGCGGTCAGGCGTCCGCGCAGCGTGCGCGGCAGCAGGCGCGCGATCATGCGGCCGCGCCGCCGCGCACTTCGAGCACGTAGCCCATCCCGCGCACGGTATGGATCAGCTTCGGTTCGTATGCGTCGTCGATCTTCGAGCGCAGCCGCCGGATCGCCGAATCGACGACGTTCGTATCGCTGTTGAAGTTCATGTCCCACACCTGCGATGCGATCGTCGCGCGCGGCAGGATCTCGCCCTCGCGACGCATCAGCAGCCACAGCAGCGCGAATTCCTTCGCGGTCAGCAGGATCGTGTCGCCCTGCCGCGTGGCCTTGCGGCGCGTCAGGTCGAGTTCGAGGTCGGCCACGCGCAGCGTGTTCGAATCGCGCGGCTGGCCGCGCCGCAGGATCGACTTGATGCGCGCGGTGAGCTCGACGAAGTCGAACGGCTTCGCGAGATAGTCGTCGGCGCCGAGTTCGAGCCCCTTCACGCGATCGCCGACGTCGTCGCGCGCAGTGAGAAACAGCACGGGCGTCGACTTGCTGCGCCGCAGGTTCTGCAGCAGCGTCCAGCCGTCCTGCCCCGGCAGCATCACGTCGAGCACGAGCAGGTCGTATTCCTCGGTCTCGGCCTGGTGCTGGCCGGTGATGCCGTCCTCGACCCAGTCGACGACATAACCGGCTTCGGTCAGGCCCTTGCGCAGATACGCGCCCGTCTTCGGTTCATCCTCGACAATCAGAATTCGCATCACGTATTACCCTTGAAGAAACCCAGCCGGCGCAGCATGCCCATGCCGAACCCGCCGCCGAAGCTGCCCAAAAGCGCGGCGCGCCACGACACCGCATGGCTGACGCGGTACAGCACGGGCAGCACCAGCAGCGTCAGCGCCGTGGACGACAGGATACCGCCGATCACGACCGTCGCAAGCGGGCGCTGCACCTCGGCGCCGGTGCCGGTCGCGAACGCCATCGGCAGGAAGCCCAGCGACGCGACCAGCGCGGTCATCAGCACCGGCCGCAGCCGCGTGAGCGCGCCTTCGCGCACCGCTGCGTCGAGCGGCGTCCCTTCGTCGCGCAGGTTGCGGATGAACGAGATCATCACGAGGCCGTTGAGCACGGCGACGCCGGACAACGCGATGAAGCCGACCGCCGCCGTGATCGACAGCGGAATCCCCCGCAGCCACAGCGACACGACGCCGCCGCTCAGCGCGAACGGAATGCCGGTGAACACGAGCAGGCCGTCCTTCACGTTGTTGAACATCACGAACAGCAGCACGAACACCATGAACAACGCGAGCGGCACGACCAGCTTCAGGCGCTCGCTCGCGCTTTGCAACTGCTCGAACTGGCCGCCCCACGACACCCAGTAGCCGGCCGGCACGCGCACGTCCTGCTGCAACTGCTCGCGCGCATCGGCGACGAACGAACCGACGTCGCGGCCGCGCACGTTTGCGCTGACGACCACGCGCCGCTTGCCGTCCTCGCGGCTGATCTGGTTCGGGCCCGGCGCGACGTCGATCGTCGCGAGTTCCGCGAGCGGCACGTACGGCGCCGCCGCGAGCGGCGCGCTGGCGCCTGCTGCCGGCGCGGGCAACGCGATCGGCAACCGCTTGATCGCCTCGATGTCGGTGCGCAACTCGTCGGGCAGCCGCACGACGATATCGAAGCGGCGGTCGCCCTGGAACAACGTACCGGCCTTCTGCCCGCCGACGGCCGCCGCCACCGAGTCCTGCAGGTCGGCGACGCTCACGCCGTAGCGCGCGAGCTTGTCGCGGTCGAGGTTGACGGTCAGCACGGGCAACCCGGTCGTTTGCTCGACCTTCACCTCCGATGCGCCCGGCACCTTCTGCAGCGCGGCCGCGATCTGCTCGCCGGTCTGGTTCAGCACGGCCATGTCGTCGCCGAAGATCTTCACGGCGACGTCGCTGCGCACGCCCGAGATCAGCTCGTTGAAGCGCAGCTGGATCGGCTGCGAGAACTCGTATGCATTGCCCGGCAGCTCGGCGAGCGCTTCCTCGATCTCGCGCACGAGCGTGTCGCGCGGTTTCTTCGGGTCGGGCCACTGGTCCGCCGGTTTCAGCATGATGTAGCCGTCCGACAGGTTCGGCGGCATCGGGTCGGCCGCGATCTCGGCCGTGCCGGTACGCGCGAACACGCGCTCGATTTCGGGGAAACGCGCCTTCAGCGTCTTCTCGATCGACTTCTGCATCTCGACCGACTGCGACAGGCTCGTGCCGGGAATCCGCAGCGCGGACACGGCAAGGTCGCCTTCGTTGAGGCTCGGGATGAACTCGCTGCCGAGCCGCGTCGCGAGCCCGAGCGTGACCAGCACGATCGCGCCCGCGCCGATCATCACGCGCGCCGGGCGCGTCATGAACGTGGCGAGCACCGGTTCGTATGCGCGCCGCGCCCAGCCCATCAGGCGGTTTTCCTTCTCCTCGACCCGCTCGCCGATGAACAGCGCGACGGCCGCCGGAATGAACGTGACGGTCAGCACCATCGCAGCCGCGAGCGCCATCACGACGGTAACGGCCATCGGATGGAACATCTTGCCTTCGACGCCGGTCAGCGCAAAGATCGGCAGGTACACGACCATGATGATCAGTTGCCCGAAGATCAGCGCGCGGCGCGCTTCCTGCGACGCGCCGAACACTTCGGCAAAGCGCTCGTCGCGCGTGAGCGGCCGCCCGGCGGTGGTCTGCGCATGCGCGAGCCGCCGCACGCAGTTCTCGACGATCACCACCGCGCCGTCGACGATGATCCCGAAGTCGAGCGCGCCGAGACTCATCAGGTTCGCGCTCACCTTCGCGTTGACCATGCCGGTGAAGGTCATCAGCATCGACAGCGGAATCACGAGCGCGGTGATCAGCGCCGCGCGGATGTTGCCGAGGAACAGGAACAGCACCGCGATCACGAGGATCGCGCCTTCGAGCAGGTTCTTCTTCACCGTCGCGACGGCCTTCTCGACCAGCACGGTGCGGTCGTACACGGGTATCGCCTTCACGCCGGACGGCAGCGTGCGGTTCACGTCCTCCATCTTCGCGGCGACGGCCTTCGCGACCGTCCGGCTGTTCTCGCCCATCAACATGAAGACCGTGCCGAGCACGACCTCCTCGCCGTCCGACGTCGCAGCGCCCGTGCGCAGCTCGCGGCCGATGTCGACCAGCCCGACGTCCTTGATCCGCACCGGCACGCCGCCGACGTTGGTCAGCACGATGTTCGCGATGTCGTCGACGGTGCGCGCCTGGCCCGGCACGCGCACGAGATACTGCTCGCCGCGCTTCTCGATGTAGCCGGCGCCGACGTTGTCGTTGTTGCGTTCGAGCGCGCGCACGACGTCGGCGAGCGTCAGCCCGTACGACATCAGCTTCGCCGGGTTCGGCGCGACACGGTATTCCTTCACGTAGCCGCCGATCGAGTTGACCTCGGTCACGCCACGCACGTTCCTGAGCTGCGGCCGGACGACCCAGTCCTGCAGCTCGCGCAGGTCGGCTGCCGTATAGCGCGTACCGTCGGGCTTGCGTGCGGCCGCGTCGGCTTCGACGGTCCACAGATAGATCTCGCCGAGGCCGGTCGACGTCGGGCCCATCGCGGGCGCGATGCCGGCCGGCAGCTTGTCCTTCGCCTCCTGGATGCGCTCGTTGACGAGCTGCCGCGCAAAGTAGATGTCGGTGCCGTCCTTGAAGATCACGGTGACCTGCGACAGCCCGTAGCGCGAGATCGAGCGCGTCTGCTCGAGGCCCGGCAGCCCGGCCATCACGGTCTCGATCGGATAGGTGATGCGCTGCTCGGCCTCGAGCGGCGAATAGCCGGGCACGGCCGTGTTGATCTGGACCTGCACGTTCGTGATGTCGGGCACCGCATCGATCGGCAGCTTCTGGTAGCTGAAGACGCCCAGCGCGGCCACGGCCGCGATCGCCAGCATCACGAGCCAGCGGTGCGCAATCGCAAAGCGGATCAGGCGCTCAAACATGGCGGAATTCCTTGAAACGGGGAACGGTCGCCCTCGCCGGACGGGCCGCGCGGCCGATCATTCGGCGGGTCGCAAGCCGAGCCGCATACCGGACCAGATTTCGGGCAGAAAATCGCGCAACGGCGCGCACGACACGCTCATTCATGTTCCGCGCTCCCCTTGCCGAGTTCGGCCTTCAGCACGAAGCTGTTCGACGCCGCGTATTCCTGGCCGGGCTTGAGCCCCTTCAGCACTTCGGTCGCGCGTTCGTCGCGCCGCCCCGTCTCGACCGCCTGCGCGACGAACCCCTTCGGCGAGCGCACGAACACGGAAGGCGCGCCGTCGACGTCCTGCAGCGCGTCGCTCGCGACCGCGAGCGGCACGTCCTGCCTGCCCGCGTCGACCGACACGTTCACGAACATCCCGGGCCGCCACACGCCGTCCGGGTTCGGCAGCACGACGCGCGCCGGCGCGGTGCGCGTCTGTTCGCCGAGCAGCGAGCCCACATAGGCGATCGGGCCGCTCGAACGCGATTCGAACGCGGTCGCGCTGACGGTCGCGTCGCGGCCGACCCGCACATCGTTCAGCCGCTGCGCCGGCACGGCCATCTCGGCCCATACCGTCAACAGGTCGGAGATCACGAACATGCTCGCATCGGCGGCGATCGCTTCGCCGGGCGTCGCATGCTTCTCGACGATCGTGCCCGCGAACGGCGCGCGCAGCTCGTAACGGTTCAGCGCGCCCGCACCCGCCGGCGCGTTCAGCGCGGCGAGCTTTTGCCGCGCGTTCTGCACGGCGATCTCGGCCTCGCGCAACTGCACCTGTGCCTGCTGGTAGTCCTGTTCCGCCGAGATGCGCTCCTGCCACAGCGTGCGTTCGCGCTCGTAGGTTGCGCGCGCACCCGACAGCCGGCGCTCGGCCGTCAGCAGTTCGCTGCGCCGGTCGGCAAGATCGGTGCTCGCGATCACGGCCAGCACCTGCCCCTTCGCGATGGTCTGCCCGAGCGACACCGACACCTTCTCGACGATGCCCGCCACGCGCGGCACGACGTGCGCGGTGCGATCCTCGTTGAACTTGATCTCGCCCGGCAACTGGAACGGCGTCGCGATCTGCGCGGGGCCGGCCTTCGCGAGCGCGATCTTCGAGGTCGCCAGTTGCGCGTCGGTCAGCGCGATCGCGCCGTCGGCGCGCGCGAACGGGAACGATGCGGCGTCGCTGCCCGCCTTGACGTCGATCGTCGCATCGAACACGTGCGGCTTCGCGATCGGCTGCGCGGACACGAACTTCTGGCCGGCCGCGTCGAAACGCAGCGGTTCGTGCGTGCGGTCGTACCGGACCAGCGTGCCGGACACGGTCACGCCCTTGTCGGCCGGCTTGCCGTCGACGAACGGATAGACGACGAGCCGCGCGTCGCCGGGCTTTTCCGTCATGACGATCTCGACGGCGAGCCTGCCGCGCTTCAGCACGACGCCGCCGCGCGCGCCGGCGCCATCGGCCGGCTGTGCGGCTTCGGCGGCCGATGGCGCTGGCGCGCTGCCGCTGCCTCGCGTGACGGCAAGCGCGCCGAGCACGATCCCGGCGCCGCCGAGTACGGCCGCCGCAATGATGAAGATTCTGCTGCGTGACATGATGATCCTTCAGGTAAGAGGGGCGCTTATTGCGCGACGGCCGCGAGCGGCGTGCCGACGAGCCGGCCGATGTCGGCGCGGGCCGCGTGCGCGTCGGCGAGCGCGCGCACGTATTGCGATTGCCCCTGGAACAGCGTGCGCTGCGCGTCGAGCACGTCGAGGAAGCCGAACTTCCCGAGCTGGTAGCCGCGCGACATCGCGTCGAGCGCGGTGCGCGCGCCGGGCAGGATGTCGGTCTTCAGGCGCCGTGCCTCCTGTGCGGCGGCCTCGAAGTTCGCGTAGGCCTGCGTCAGCTCCAGCCGCAGCCGCGCGCGTTCGCGATCGAGATTCGCGTTCGCGCGCCCGGCCTTGTGCGTCGCTTCGAGCAGCGCGCCCTTGTTGGTGTTGAACAGCGGAATCGGGATCGACACGCCGACGACGGCCTGGTTGTCCGGCACGCCGCCCGTGGTCACGCGCTTCACGCCCGCGCTGACCGTCACGTCCGGCATGCGCCGTGCGCGTTCGAGCGACACGGCCGCGTTCGAGCGCAGCATCTCGGCGCGCGCGATGCGCGTGAGCGGCGCGTCGTCGAGCCGTTCGACGAGCGCGGGCAGCGGGTCGACCGCCGGCACGACTTCGAGATCGCCGACCGCATCGCGCCGGTCGGTGCGCGCGCCGCCCATCGCCGCATTCAGTTTTTCGCGGGCGACGTCGACGCGGCCGCGCGCGGTCGTGACTTCGATCAGCACGGCAGCGGCGGCCACCTGCGCCTTGGTCGCCTCGACCGGCGACACCTTGCCGGCCTGCGCGCGCCGCCCGGCAAGATCCGCCGAACGCGCGGCGATCGCCGCCGACTCCTCGGTCACCTGAAGCTGCCGCTGCGCGGCGAGCAAGCCGTAGAACGCGGCGATCACGTCGGCGCGCACGACGGCGCCCTGCTCGTCGAGCGACGCATCGGCGGACTGCCGTCCGTACGACGCGACGTCGAGCCGCGCGCTGCGCTTGCCGCCCAGCTCGATCGTCTGGTTGAGCAGCACGGTCGACGTGCGCTCCGCGCGGCGAAAGCCTTCCTGCAGGAACGAGATTTCCGGGTTCGGGCGTGCGCCGGCCTGCATCAGCGCGCCCGCGGACGCGTCGACGTCGGCGCGCGCGCCGCGCAGCGCCGGATTGCTGCGTGCGGCCGTGTCGAGCGCGTCGGCGAGCGTCAGCGGCGCGGCAGCAGCCGGGTCGGGCTGCGGCGCAACGGCTGCGGGCAGTTCGACGGGCGCGGCAAGTGGTGGGGACGTTTGGGCATGTGCGGTCACCGCCGTCGCAACGACGGCGAGCGCAACCAGGGTGTACGTGAGCATGGGCGAGTCTGCAGTGACGGTTCGCGACCGATGCTACGGAGCAACCGCAGTGCAAACATGAGGCGAAGATGATATTTCCGTCATCTTCGGCGCGTTGTACTCGCCGAACCAGCGTGCATATCTACCCAGATAGCCATCTGTTCGCAACGTCTAAGCGCTCGCGTGCGATCCAATGATGCCGTCAAAGTTCATCAGACTTGTCGCATCGCTTCCGATCATTCAGTTCGATCGCATCAAAATCACAAAACTTTTTTGCATTCCAAAATTTCGGACGAGTTCTATAGACATATTCACCTAAAAAGATGACTGTCCAAGGTTCCGGAACACGAACGTAACCATGCCATTCCATGCCCCTTGGACGGGCGATTGGATTTTTACCCACTCCAATTGAGGAGCCGACAATGAGTCGACGAGCAGTCAGAAACGGCAACCCGACAACAACAAGCGGCATGATCATCGCCGTTCTGTCAACGATGTTTAACCACTGCAAACGGGTTCACCTTGATGGTGGCAAGGCGACATGCGGAAATTGCGAAGCGACGTTTCTTCCTGATAGTGAGAAGCGCAAAGCGCAAGATCCGCCACGGACGTCTTGGCCGATGATATCGACCGCCCACTCGTAAACGTCCGCTATCGAATCGTAACGGATGCCTAGCAGATCTTCACCGGCAGCACTGACAACGCCGGGCAAACGCGCTGCTTCGTTACTGACACGACGGCATCCCTGAAAATCTACATGACTGGACTTTAAGCAATGGAAAATTTTTCCGATCGCAATGAGTACGACTTTGATGCGGATGAAGACAAAGAATGGTTCCTCGTTCACTCCGGGGCTGTCACCAACACAAATCCGGGATCGACGGTTGACGTTTACATTAACACGACACCCATTTGCCCAAACATGACCAACAGAGAATTCAGGATTATGCTAGCGAAACTGCTTAAATGGTCCATAATTCTAGTTGAACGAAGAATCGCTGACCTGAAGCGGTACGACGAAAGAACAAAGGAGAGAATGATCTATTGGTTCAATCGATGCGATGAGAATACACGGCAGTATCTTATCAGCGGCTTCTCACGACAGCTCGCCGTTCTCAAGACACTAACGCCACACAATTTCGTTCGAACCGATCCGAATCTCGATAGAATGTTAGGCTGCGTCCCAAATATGAGTGACATTGATAACGAGGCCGCTCATGTTTGCGGGCCTAACACGGAGCGCAAGCTTATAAGTATTGCGACGAAATTTTGTACCGGCTTGCGCAACCAGAATATGTTCGGGGATTCCCGGCTGTCTACGCTCATTCACGAAGTAACACATTTCATTGACACCTTCGGTAGCAGCGACCCTCGTTACGGGCTTGACCCCACAGCAGCCGCATGGGCAAGAGCCAATCCTGACCTGGCATTGAGAAATGCTGACACACTCACCGGATTCGTGATCTACGGCGAAAACTTATTTGCAGATTGAGGAGCCCAATTCAGCATGAGAACTTTCATTACAGCATCAATCACCGTCACTGCAATATTATTAATTTTTCCAAAAAAGTCCGCCGCGGAATGTCAGGGACCACAAAATCTGCCATCGCAACAATTGTTCGTGGCATTTTCACCCAACAGTCACAAAATCATCAAATCCGAGCAGATACGAATTGGACGATGGGTATCAGCAACCAACTCAAATTACCCGATTCAAAACTGGATTTACATAATTGGCAGCGCGTCCAAAAACGAAACCACTCCCGATCAACTTGCGACAAAACGTGCTTCTGAAGTGGCAAAAATCATTATAGACGATGGACTGATAAACGCACCATTTCAGATAAAAACGCAGATTTATCCAACCGATAGTACAACCGAATCAACGTCAGAAACCCGTGAGGTCACCGTTCAAGTGAGCCCCGGCTGCCTCGACAACTGCTGTACGGGCCATTGACATGAAGGTTGGCTCATTTATCGCCGCTGCGCTTGCGTTGAGCTCAGCACATCCAGCGCTTGCGTGCGATGCTCCATCAGATCTGTCCGGGCAAGATTTCGATGTCCTATTCGAGTGACATGTCAATCACCGAACTGGTGAAGCTATCAGGGAGTTCTCAAGAATCAAACGGTCCCTTGCTTCATCCGCCGGCGCCGTTCGAGCCAGTCGAGCAGTTGCCGCCCGTCGCGTTCGCCGAACCAGCGCGCGTGCCCGATCAGATAACCGTCGTACGCGATGTCGACAATAGCCGGCGCATCGATGATGCAGCCGAAATACGCGACCTCCGACAGCGCGAACTCCGTATGCACGATCGGCAGCAGCGCGACCAGCGCCGCATACGCGTCGTCGCTCAGCGGTTCGAGCGATTCGTAGCCGTCGAGCAGCGCATCGATCTGTTCGTATTCGACGCGCCGCGCGTCGGCCGGCGCCATCCAGTCGACCGTATTGCGCTCGATCGCGAGCGCGAGATCCATCACCGCGCAGGTGCGATCCGACAACCCGAAATCGAGCACGGTCCGCACCTGCGCGCCGGGCCCCGCATCGGTCCACAGCAGGTTCGACGCATGCCAGTCGCCGTGCGTCCACAGCGGCGGCAACGCGGGCAGCAGCGGCACGAGGCGCGCGTGATACGGGCCGATCGCGTCGGCGACGTCGCCGCGCCAGTCGCGCGCGCCGAGCGCACGCACGAGCAGCGGTTGCGTTTCGACCCAGCGTTCGAGCGCGCCCGCCAGATCGGCGGACGACAGCACCCGGAAACTCGACAGCAGCGTGCGCACGGGCCGCGCGGGCGCATCGTAGCCGGCCGACGCGCGATGCAGCTCGGCCAACGCGCGGCCGGCCGCGTACGCATGCGACGGATGCGTGAACGGCTGCCACGACATCACGCCGCGATACGGGTCGACGCCGGGCGCGAGCACGTGCACCTCGTAGGTCCATTCGCCGGAGGCGAACGCGGTCGCGCCGTCGCGGCCGGCGAGCACGTCGACCACGGGCATGCCGCGTTCGCGCAGATGCGCGATGAAGCGATGTTCTTCCTCGAGCCCCGCGACATCGCGCAGGCTCGCGTGATGACGCTTGACGAACAACCCGCGCCCGTCCGCCATCCGCACGAGCACGGCCGCCGCGAACTGCCGCGGGCTGTGCCACGTCAGCCGGGCCGGTTCGCCGGCACCGTCGATCCGCGCGAGCACCGCCGCCACCTCGTCGTGCGTCATCAGCGGCCAGTCGCGTTCGGCCTGCTCGCCGTCGACGCCGAATTGCGGCGGCGCGACGTCACGCGATACTGGCCCGTCCGGCTCGAGTGGGAATGACATGAACGATGTTGCTCCGTAGTTGAATCGGCGCGTGAATCAGCGCGCGCCGCCGCCCGACGCGAGCGCGCCGCCGGCCGCCGCGCGCAGCGTCGCGGCCGTCCGGCTCCAGTCGCGCCAGCCGACGACGGCGAGCCCGATGAACAGCGCATAGAGTCCGGCCGTCAGATACAGCGCCTTGAACACGAACATCCCGACATACACGACGTTTACGACGATCCACAGCCCCCACGACGCGATGTAGCGCCGCGCGGTCCAGTATTGCGCGACGAGGCTGAACGCGGTCAGCGACGCATCGACGAACGGCAGCGCCGCATCGGTCCAGCGCGCCATCATGCCGCCGAGCAGCGCGCTGCCGACGACGGCCGCGATCAGGTCGGGCAGCATCTGGCGCGGCCGCACGCCCGTGACGGGTTCCACGTCGCCCGCCGGTGCCGCGCCGCCGCCGGCTTCGCTCGCGCGCTGCGCGAGCCAGCGCTGCCAGCCGTACACCTGCAGCACCGCGAACGCGCCCTGCAGCAGCATGTCCGAGTACAGCTTCGCGTCGAAGAAGATCCAGCCGTACAGCGCAACCGACACGAGCCCGACCGGCCAGCACAGCATGCGCCGCTTCGCGGTCAGCCAGATCGCGAGCGCGCTGACGATCACGCCGGCGATTTCGAGTGGGGACATCGTCTGTGCTCTCCTGGGTAGCTGCCGGGGCCGCGCGTCACGCGGCCGGTCCCGGACGATCAGAAATCATAGGTCAACGACACGCGCGCGGTGCGCGGCGCACCCGGGAACAGGTACGCATCGCCTTGCTGCTCGCCCGCGTCGCGCCAATAGAACTTGTTGAACAGATTGTCCACCGATACGCGCAGCACCGTGCGATGGCCGCCGATCTTCGTCGTATAGCGCGCGCCGAGATTGAACACGAACCACGACGGCACGCGCGCGGTGCCTTCCTCGTTCGCGTTGCGGGCCGCGCTGTACTCGACGCCGCCGAGCACGTTCAGGCCCGCGACGCCCGGCACCGCGTAATCCGCATACAGCGACGCGCGCAATGCGGGCACGTTGATGATCTGGTGTCCTTCATACGCCGGCGAACCCGAATCGACCGCACGGGCGCGGATCGCCGCGACGCTGGCCGTCAGCGCGAGCCGCTCGGTCACGCGGCCGGCCGCGCCGAGCTCGATCCCCTGGTGCCGCTGCGTGCCGCGCTGCACGAACGTGTAGGTCGTGCCCGATGCGTCCGGGTCGGCGAACTGGAACGGCTTGCTGATCGAGAACACGGCGGCCGTGAGGCTCAGCCGGTCGAGCCAGTCGTATTTCGCGCCGACCTCGACCTGGTGCGATTCGACGGGCGGCAGGAACGCATACGCGTTGGTCGCGCGCACCGGCGCCTGATCGCCGAGCGACAGCGCCTTGCTGTACGACGCGTACAGCGACAGCACGTTCACCGGCTTGTAGACGAGCGCGACCTGCGGCAGGAACACCGAGCGATCGGTATGCGTGGTCGGGCCGTCGAGGCTGCTCCAGCTGCGCTGGCGCAGCAGCACTTCCTTGCCGCCCGCGAGCACCTGCCAGCGTTCGCCGAGGCTGATGCGGTCGAGCCCGAACACGCCGTACTGCCATGCGTCGAGGCGCGGATACGACGGCCCGGGCGAATTCGGCGACGGCGGGAACGCCACGTCGGCCCCGTAGATATTCTCGCTGCCCACGTAGTCGTACACGGCGTCGGCCATGTGCACGACGCGGCGCTGCACGCTCACGCCGAGCGTCAGCTCGTGCCGCAGCGGCCCCGTCGCGAACTTGCCGGTCGTGACCGCGCGCAGGTCGTCGTTGCGCCGGTATTCGCCGGGGCTGCGGAAGTCGTACACGTCGTAGTCGCCGTTCGCGCCGAAGAAGAACGGCGACGTCGCGCCGGCCGCGCAGCTCGCCGCATACGAGCAGCCGTACGCGAACGCGCTGTTGTCGTCGATCATCGTGCGGCTGCGGCCGGCGGCGATGTACGCTTTCCAGTCGTCGTTGAACTGGTAGTCGAAGCGCGCGTTCAGGTTCAGCGCGTCGGTCGTCACCGGTTTCGCCCACGGCTGCGTGCCGAGCGCCTTCGACGTCGTGTTGACCGACGGCACGACGGTGCCGCCGAGCAACTGGTAGCCGGGCGCGGAACGCTGGATCCATTGCTGGAATTCGGCATTGAGCTGCAGGCTCGCACGCGGGCTGATGTCCCAGTCGGCGGCGATCGAGCCGAACGTGCGCCGCCCGTTCGTGCCGTCGATGTACGAGTGCATGTTCTCCTTCGCGGCATTGATCCGGAAGCCGAACTGATTGTCGGGGCCGAAGCGGCGGCCGAGATCGACGGCCGCCGACGTCGAGCCGCGGCTGTCGACGCCGCCCGTCACGCTCGCGACGTTCGCGGAGCGCTTCGTCACGAAGTTGATCACGCCGCCCGGCGCGACGACGCCGCTGTCGATGCCGGCGAGCCCCTTCAGGATCTCGACGCGTTCCTTGTTCTCGAGCGGCACGTTCTGCTCGCCGGACACCGTCAGCCCGTCGATCCGGATCGCGCTCGCGAGATCGACCGGAAAGCCGCGGATCGCGAAGCCTTCGAAATAGCCGACCGGCGCATAGTCGTTGACGACCGACGCGTCGTTGCGCACGACGTCGCTGAGCCGCTTCGCCTGCTGGTCGTCGAGCTGCGCGCGCGTGACGACGCTCACCGATGCCGGCGTGTCGCGCAGCGGCCTGTCGTCGAGCCCCGCGACCGACGCGTTGCGCACGCGAAACGCGGTGCCGTGCTCGCCGTTCACCGTGATCGTCGGCAGCGTCGCGCTGCCGGCCGCATCGGCGTCCGGTGCCGGCGCATCGCCCTGTGCTGCTGCAGCCTGCGCCGCAAAAAGCGTGATGCCGAGACCGACGCCGAGCCCGACCTTCGCGCGCCGCCGCCGTGCGGGCGACGCTGTTGTTTTATTCACCGTCATTGTTCTGGATGGAAAACTCGCCACTCGACCCTGTCGAAACACGTTACGAAGCTGCGAAGCGCCCGCCCGCGGACGAATCTTCACCCGCCGGCGTATCCGGCCGGCACGACATTCGTCGGACGAATCGGACGAGACGGCACGCATGCGTGCCGGTCGATCAGGAAGACGCAGGATGGGACATCGGATTCAGGTGACGCACCGGGAGCCGACGCAGCCGTCGACGGGTTCGTCGGGTGCCTGTCGGGCGGCCGGCAGCATCGCGCGGTCGTGTCATGCGGGGGACGCTTCGAACGCCCCGGTGCGAACGGCGGGCAGTTGCGCGCGCCGTTCGTCGGAACGGCGGCCTGCCCGTCGCGCGCGACATCGCGGCGTGGCGCGCATTTTACCCCGGGCGGGGATCGAGACCTTGGAATCGGGTGGAACGGACGGCGGGGACGGAGAAACGCGGTCGGGCGGGACGACAACGGCGGCAATGCGACCACCACGCGCGTCGCGCCGGGCAAGCTTGCAGACCGGCGCGGTCACGCTCCGGTCACGCGGGCGGAAACCGGAGCGGGCGCGATAGCCCGCTCGCGGTTCATGCGCCGCTCAGAACCCCTGCATCGTCACGGTCGGATCGACGACCAGATGCACGACGCCGTAGATCACGGCCCCGACCAGCACGGCGAGGATGATCGCCACGAACGGCAGCAGCGTGAAGTTGACGTTCGCGAGATCGTTCGCGTGCGCCTTGCTGTTGCGCACGCCGAAGAAACTCCACAGGACCAGCTTGATCATGCCGAGCAGTTTCATGATTGCGCTCCTTTCATCGAATCGGTTGACGCTATCGTCGATCCGACCGGCATCCGAAAAAAGAAGCAGTTGCGTGTGCTTTTCGCGCAGCAGGCCCTCTGCGGCGGCATGTCGCAGGTGCTGTCAGCGGTCGAGCACGAGCGGTTCCGTGGCGCCTTGCGCCGGCCGCGCAACGCACAGCAGCGCGCAGCCGGGTTCGACCGCCGCATCGGGCGTTTGCTCGTAGTCGACCGCGCCGGACAGCACGCGCGTCGCGCACGTGCCGCACGAACCGGAGCGGCATTCGGACGGTACGGCGACGCGCTGCCCTTCCGCGAATTCGAGCAACGTGCCGTCGGCGGGCGTCCATGCGGTTTCGCGCCCGGTGCGCCGGAACACGACGGGCATGCTCGCCGCCGCCGGCGTGCCTGCCGCGCGGGCCGCGCTGCGCGCCACAGTGGACGGCCCGAACGCCTCGAAGCGGATACGTTCGTCCGGCACGTTCAGCGCGCGCAGCCCGTCGTACAGCTCGCGCATGAACGCCGACGGCCCGCACAGGTAGAAGTCGTAGTCGTCGAACGGCAGGATTCGCTTCAGTTGCGCGATGTCGATGCGGCCGGCCCGCGCTACCGTGTCGCCGTGCGGACGGCTGTCGAACCAGTGGAGCGACAGCCGCGCATCGGCGGCCGCGATGCGCGCCAGTTCCGCCGCGAACGGCCGGTCGGCCGCTTCGCGTGCGCCGTGCACGAACACCATGCGGCGCGACGGCGCGGCGTCGGCCAGCGCGCGGCGCAGCATCGCGATCATCGGCGTGATGCCGATGCCGGCCGATACGAGCACGGCCGGTCGCGGGCTCGCGAGATCGAACGTGAAACGGCCGCGCGGCATCTGCGCGTCGAACGTCATGCCCGCCTGCGCGTGATCGTGCAGCCACGCCGAAACGCGCCCTTCGCGCTTCACCGTGATCCGGTAATGCGCACCGCCCGGCGCATCGGAAAGCGTATAGCTGCGAATCGACGGCGCATCGCTGCCCGGCAATGCAACACGCAGCGTCAAATGCTGCCCGGCTTCGTATGCGGGCAACGCGCCGCCGTCCACCGGTTCGAAATGGAACGAGCGGATCGAGCGCGCTTCGTCGACGATCTTCGCGATGCGCAGCGATAGCCATGTTGGTATCGATGCCGATGCCGGTGCCGGTGCCGATGCCGATGCGGGTGTCGATGCCGACGCCGATGCCGATGCCGATGCGGGTGCCGACGCCGATGCCGATGCGGGTGCCGACGCCGATGCGGGTGCCGACGCGGACTGCACCAGCGCGACCGCCGCCGTCGCCGCTCCACCGCCAGCAGCAGCAACCATCGCCGCGAACTGCGGCGCGCGCTCGACCGCCGACCACCGGAACGGCAGCACCGCGCGCACGCGCCGCACTTCCCGCACATGGAAGCGCACGACACGCTGCGCGCCGTCGAACGACGCGACGAGCGGCCCGTCCCACACGATCTCCGCACGCGCGGCGACGTACAGCAGGTCGCCGCTGTCGAAATCGACGAACAGCAGCCCCGCGCGCGGATCCTGCTGCAGGTTGCCGAGCGTGTTGAAGAAACGGTTGCCGCTGAAATCCGGCGTCGTCAGCGTGTGCGCATCATCGACACGCACGAAGCCCGGCATCCCGCCGCGATGCGACACGTCCGCGCCGCGCGCGGCGCCCGCGTCCGCCGACGTATTCGCGCTCGCGACGAAGAACGTATCGGCCTGCGCGAGCAGCGCGCGATCCGCGTCGCCCAGCCGGTCCGACACGTCGGGCTCGACCTGCGCATCGCCGTCGCGCGCGACGAACGACGGCTTGCGGCCCTGGATGTACTTCGCGCAGTTGCCGAAGCTCTGCTCGACCGCGATCGTCAGCGCATCGCCGTCGACCGCGTGCACGACGCCGTTGACGCGATTGCGCCGCCGCGTATCGAACTCGATCCCGAGCCCGCCGAGCGGCGCACCCGGCCGCCACGCGCCGGCCAGCGGATCGCCCGGCAGCGCGGGCGCCGCGATGCGCAGCGTGCGCGCATCCGGCGACGTGACGAACCCCGGTGCGCCGGCCCGCAGCGTCGCCCACGGCTGGCCGTGCGCATCGACGCCGCCGAGCACGAAGAACGGCAGTTGCGCGAAAAACGTCCGGTGCTGGTCCGGCATGAAGCGCCGGATCCCGCGCCGGCCGGCCGCGCCCGCGGCCTCCGTCACGCCCGCGCGCTGCTGCACGGCGAGTTCGCCCGCGTGAAACGGCGCGGCGTCGAGTTCCCAGCCCGGTACGACGGCGGTCGGGGCGTTCATCGCGTTCTCCCTGAACAGGCGCGGCTTCGGTTGGCGTTACGCGGCGAGCAGGCCCGCGCGCGTCGTCGGCATGCCGACGAAACCCGGCAGCGCCTCGACACGTGCCAGCCATGCGCGCACATGCGGATACGGTTCGAGCGACACGCCGCCTTCCGGCGCGTGCGCGATGTACGTGTATGCGGCGACGTCCGCGATCGTCGGTTGTGAACCCGCCGCAAACGGCTTGCCGGCCAGTTCGCGGTCGATCACGTCGAGCAGCTTCGCGGCCGTGCGCTTGGCCGCTTCCTGGTCGAGCGGCGCGCCGAACACGGTCACGAGCCGTGCCGCGGCAGGCCCCGATGCGATCGGGCCGGCCGCATACGACAGCCAGCGCTGCACGGCCGCCGCGCCGGCCGGGTCGTCGGGCAGCCAGTGCGCGTCGCCGTAGCGCTTCGCGAGATACACGAGGATCGCGTTCGAATCGGCGATCACGGTGCCGCCGTCGTCGATCACAGGCACCTGCCCGAGCGGATTGAGCGCGAGGAACGCCGGTTCGCGCTGCGCGCCGGCTGCGAGGTCGATGTCGATGGTTTCGGACGGCAAGGCGAGCAGCGACAGGAACAACCGGACGCGATGCGCATGCCCGGACAGCAGGAACGAATAGACGCGAATCGGGGCGACGGGCTTACCGGCGACGGGCTCATCGGCGACGGGCTTGCTGACAACGGACATGGAAAACACTCCGGAATCTCACGTCGCCGGGAGTCGGCGACGAACAGCCCCAAGCGTAGCGCTCGCCGTTCGCGGCCAGAAGACGGATAATCGCTGAAACATTATCCGCTCCCATAGGACAATCGACGATGGCAGATCTGCGCGACGTGAACCTGAACCGGCTGGCGATCTTCGTCGCGGTGGTCGATGCCGGCTCGCTGACGGCCGCGGCCGAGCGGCTCGGCCTCGCGAAGACGGTCGTCAGCACGCACATGCAGCGCCTCGAATCCGAGGTCGGCGCGAACCTGCTGGTGCGCACGACGCGGCGGCTGAGCGTGACCGACGCGGGGCGTACGTTCTACGACGCGTGCCGCGACATCGTGCGCGCCACCGAAACCGCACTCGATGCGGTGTCGTCCGATACGGGGCCGCTGCGCGGCACGCTGCGCGTGAGCGTGCCGATCGACTACGGCGCACAGGTCGTCGCACCGGCCGTCGTCGCGCTGCGCGACTTGCATCCGGGGCTCGACGTCGAGCTCGTCGCGAACGACCGCGTCGTCGATCTTGTCGCGGACAACCTCGACGTCGCGATCCGCATCGGCCGCCTCGCCGATTCGAACTATCGCGCGGTGCAGCTCGGCACGTACGAGAAATGGCTGGTGGCGAGCCCCGCATTCGTCGCGCGCCACGGGCTGCCGCGCGATACGGACGCGCTCGCCGCGCTGCCGTTCGTGATGCTGTCGACGCTGTCGCGCCCGCACACGCTCGAGCTTGAAAGCGCGCGCGGCGGCAAGGCATCGGTGCGCTGCGTGCCGGATTTCGTGTCGAACACCGCGACCGCCTGCCGCGCGATCGTGCTGGCCGGCGGCACATTCGGCTTGCTGACGGATTTCTCGACCGCCGACGACATCGCGGACGGCCGGCTCGTGCGGCTGCTGCCCGCATGGCGTTCGGCGCCGGCCGGGATCCATGCGGTGTATCCGTCGACGCGGTTGCCGTCGCCGAAGGTGCGGGCGTTCATCGATGCGATGAAAGCGAGGATCGGAGACACGCGACCGGTACGAAAGGGGAAGCGCGAGCGTTGACGCAAGCCGAAGTCCGTTGCGGCTGCCGCGCTTCGCCGGTTGCCGGCCGCACCGGGGTTCGCACCGTGTCCTGAGCGGCGACCGAATCGCCGTTGCCGGCCCATGCATTCCACCGACGAATCGCGACGCCCCATGAGCAGGCGTCGCCATGCACGTCGCTCATGCGCCGCATGAGAACTAATCGATTGTTGGCGACCCGGATCGACGCCGACAATCCGCTTCATGCCCCCTCGTTTGCGGTACGGGCCACTCCCCCCTCCCAACCGGCACATCACGATCCATGAACCACCCAGCCCCCCTCTCCTGCATCGCCGAGGCCCGCACGGCCGCACCGGCATCGTTCCATGGCCGCCCCCGCACCTGCGGCGAAGCGCTCGTCGACCTGCTCGAACGCTATGGCGTCGAATGCGTGTTCGGCATTCCCGGCGTGCATACCGTCGAGCTCTACCGCGGTCTCGCCGCGTCGTCGATCCGCCATGTGACGCCGCGCCACGAACAGGGGGCCGGCTTCATGGCCGACGGCTATGCACGCGTCACGGGCCGACCGGGCGTCTGCTTCATCATCACCGGGCCGGGGATGACCAATATCGCGACCGCGATGGCACAGGCCTACGCGGATTCGATCCCGATGCTGGTGATCTCGAGCGTCAACGCGCGGCGCGAGCTCGGCAGCGGCGACGGCCGCCTGCACGAGTTGCCGTCGCAGCGCGACGTGTTCGCGGGGCTCACCGCGTTCTCGCATACGCTGCTCGACGCGGCCGACCTGCCGCAGGTCCTCGCGCGCGCATTCGCGGTCTTCGAAAGCGCGCGGCCGCGGCCCGTGCACATCGAGATTCCGCTCGACGTGATCGTCATGCCGGCTGGCGCGATGCCCGACGCCCCGGTTGCCCTGCCCGCGAAACCCGCGCCCGACGCAAATGCGCTCGCAACGGCCGCGGACCTGCTCGCGCACGCGCGCCGGCCGCTGATCCTGGCAGGCGGCGGCGCCGTCCACGCGGCGGCCGAACTGCGCGAACTCGCCGAGCGCCTGCACGCACCGGTCGCACTGACGATCAACGCGAAGGGCTTGCTGCCGGCCGGCCATCCGTTGCTGATCGGCTCCACGCAGTCGCTGCCGGCCACCCGCGCGGCGATCCGCGACGCCGACGTGGTGCTCGCCGTCGGCACCGAACTCGGCGAAACGGATTACGACGTCACGTTCGATGGCGGCTTCGCGATCGACGGCCGGCTGATCCGCATCGACATCGATGCGCAACAGCTGATGCGCAATGCCCGTGCGGAAATCGCCATCGCCGGCGATTCGCGGCTGGCGCTCGGCGCGCTGTCGACCCGCCTGCACGAAAAGCCGGCGCCGACACCCGCGGCCGGTTGGGGCGCGATGCGCGTGGCCGCCGTGCGCGCCGCAATCGCGTCCGGCCACGACGGCCACGCGCGCACGCAAGCACTGCTGATCGACACGATCGTCGAGGCGCTGCCCGGCGCGATCGTCGCGGGCGACTCGACGAGCCCCGTCTACGTCGGCAACTTCACCCACGACGCGCCGGCGCCGCGCAGCTGGTTCAACTCGTCGACCGGCTACGGCACGCTCGGCTACGGGCTGCCCGCCGCGATCGGCGCGAAACTCGCCGCGCCCGCGCGCCCGGTCGTCTGCCTGATCGGCGATGGCGGCCTGCAGTTCACGTTGCCGGAGCTCGCGAGCGCGGTCGAGGCCCGCCTGCCGGTGATCGTGATCGTCTGGAACAACCGCGGTTACGGCGAGATCCGCAAATACATGGTCGCGCGCGACATCACGCCGATCGGCGTCGATCCGTACACGCCCGACTTCCTGGCGCTCGCGCGCGGCTTCGGCTGTGCGGCGCACGCGGCCGCGACGCCCGACGCGCTGACCCGCGCGCTGCACGACGCGGCGGCGCGCGCAATCCCGACCGTGATCGAGATCGACGAAACGAAATGGTTCAGCCAGGTGCAGCGATGAGCCGGGCTGCCGAGCTTCGCTTCGATCCGCCGTTGCATACCGGCCTCTTCATCGACGGCGCGTGGGGCCCCGGCATCGACGGCGCGACGCTGCCCGTCGTCGATCCATCGACGGAAACGGTCATCGTGCATGTGGATGCCGGCGGCAGCGCGGACGTCGAGCGCGCCGTCCGGGCCGCGGCCCGCGCGTTTCCGGGCTGGAAACGCACGACGGGCGCCGCGCGTGCGGCCCTGCTCCGCGCGATCGCGCGCGGCGTCGACGCACGCCGCACGCGGCTCGCGACGCTGCAGTCGCTCAACAACGGCAAGCCGTTCGCCGAGGCCGAGATCGACGTCGCCGACGTGATCGCCACGTTCGACTACTACGCGGGCCTCGCGGAACGCCTCGACACGGACGGCGACACCGAGGTCGCGCTGCCCGGCGACGACCACCGCGCATGGATCCGGCGCGAACCGGCCGGCGTCGCCGCGCTGATCGTGCCGTGGAATTTCCCGATGGTAACGACCGCCTGGAAGCTCGCACCCGCGCTCGCGGCCGGCTGCACCGTCGTGCTGAAGCCTTCCGAGATCACGCCGCTGCCCGAACTCGAACTCGCCGCGATCGCCGCCGAAGCGGGCCTGCCGCCCGGCGTGCTGAACGTCGTGACGGGCACCGGCCACGACGTCGGCGCCCGGCTGTGCGCGCATCCGCTCGTCGCGAAAGTGTCGTTTACCGGCAGCACGGCGGTGGGCGCGCAGGTCATGAAAACAGCGGCGGACACGATCAAGGGCGTCGGCCTCGAACTCGGCGGCAAGTCGTCGATCGTCGTGTTCGACGACGCCGACCCCGATCACGCGGTCGAGCTGATCGCGGGCGGCGGCCTGTTCAACGCCGGGCAGATGTGTTCGGCGACCTCGCGTGTGCTCGTCGCCGCGTCGCTCGCCGACGACCTGATCGCGCGCCTCGCGCGGCGGATCGACGCGACCGTCGTCGGCCCGCCGTTCGCCGCCGGCGTGCAGATGGGGCCGCTGACGAACCGCACGCAATACGAACGCGTAAAGCGTCATATCGAGCAAGGCAAGGTCGACGGCGCGCGGCTCGTGACGGGCGGCGACGTACTCGCGGGCCCCGGTTACTTCATCCGGCCCGCGCTGTTCGCCGACGTGCCGGCCGACAGCACGCTATGGCGCGAGGAAATCTTCGGGCCGGTGCTGTGCGTGCGCGCGTTCGACACCGAAGACGACGCGATCGCGGCCGCCAACGATACCGAATACGGGCTCGTCGCGACCGTCGTCACGCGCGACGCCGCACGCGGCAAACGGGTCGCCGACGCGCTCGAGGCGGGCGTCGTCTGGATCAATACGCCACAACTGATCTATCCGCAAACCTCATGGGGCGGCTACAAGCGCAGCAGCGTCGGACGCGAGCTCGGCCCGTTCGGGCTGGCCGCGTTCCAGGAGATCAAGCAGGTGATGATGCCGGCCCGCTGAGACCGGCCGGCCCATGCGTTTATGTCATGCCGCGCATGCGGATATTTCGTTTGTTGCGGAAATTTGACCTCCCTACAGTTCATCCACACCCCGCGCCGCCGTTCGGCGACCGGCATCGAACCACACGGCATCGTTCATCAGGAGACGGCCATGCAACATTTCAAGGCGGGCAGAAGGCAGGTGATCAAAACCCTCGGCACGGCACTCGCTGCATCCGCCCTTCCGATGCCGTTCATCAGTACTGCGAAGGCTCAGTCGAGCAGATTCGCAGGCAAGACGCTGCGCCTGCTCACGTGGTCTGACGATACGGGCGCGGCCGCGCTGCGCAACATCGCGGAAACCTTCAGCAAGCAAACCGGCGCCCGCGTGATCGCCGACCGCGCGGACGGCACCTCGGGCATGGTCGCCAAGGTCAAGGCCGCCGGCGAGCGGCCGACCTACGACGTGATCACGCTGGCCGGCGTCGGCGCGGCCGGCCTCGCCGACGCGGGCTTGCTCGCGAAGCCGGACCTGAACCGGCTGCCGAACCTGAAGGACGTCGCGCCGCCGTACCGCACGGGCGCGAACGGCTTCGGCATCGGCTACCTGCTGTGGTCGGACGGGCTGATCTACAACACGTCGACCGTGAAGAGCGCGCCGTCGAGCTACGAAGCACTTTGGGATCCGAAATACGCAGGTCGCCTGTTCCTGCCGCCGCCGGAATGGGCCGAGGCAGTCGATCTCGCGATCGTCGCCGCGAAGCTGGCCGGCGGTTCCCAGCAGAACATCGAGCCGGGCTTCCGCAAGCTCGCGGAGCTCAAGGACCGCGTGATGACGCTCGGCGAAAACCCGAACCAGGTCGCCGACCTGTTCCGCACCGGCTCGCTCGACATCGGCGGCATCTATTCGCCCGCGTTCTTCCCGGACCAGATCCGCAAGCCCGAATACAAGATGGGCGTCACGTACGGGATGAAGGAAGGCTTCGCGACGCAGTTGATGTTCACCGTGATCCCGAAAGCGCACCCGGGCGACCTCGACCTGATCCACGCATTCATCAACCACTCGCTCGATGCGGGTGTGCAGGGCCGGATGGCGGCCGACGTGCTGAACGGGCCGGTGAATTCGAAGGCCGTGATCCCGGCGGAAAGCCGCGCGTTCGTGCCATCGCCGCGGCAAATCGCGGAAAAGGCCATCCTGCACGACGACAAGGCGCTCGCGGTCGTCCAGCCTGCGTGGATCAAGCGCTATACGAGCCTCTTCGCGGCGTAACGACATGACTTCGCTGTCTACCTCCCGTGACGCAGGGCCGGCCGCCGTCGGCCACGCCGGTTCCGCCGCCGCAAGCCCGCTGCCCGGCGTGCCGCCGTGGCTGCTGCTGGCGCCGATCCTCGCCTTCCTCGCGGTGCTCGCGGCCGCGACGCTCACCGTGCTGCGGATGAGCGTCGGTACGCCGGGCGACGAATGGCGCACGTTCACGCTGCAGAACTACGCCGATCTCGCCGATCCGTACTTCACGCACTCGCTGTGGCTCACGCTGCGCCTCGCGTTCCAGAGCATGGTGTGCGCGGTGCTGCTCGCGATCCCGGTCGCGCTGGCGATGGCGCGCGCCGAATCGCGGCTCGCCCGCCGGCTGATGCTCGCCGGCGTGTTGCTGCCGCTGCTCGTGAATCTGCTGCTGCAGGGCTACGGCTGGCTCGTCATGCTCGGGCCGGCGGGCCTGCTCAACCGCGCGTTGCTGGCGACCGGGCTGATCGAACGGCCGTTGCAACTGCTGTACCGCGAGCACGGTGTGCTGCTCGGGCTGATCCAGACGGCGTTCCCGCTCGCCGTGCTGCCGCTGTCCAGCGCGCTGCGCGCGGTGTCCCGCGCATACGACGAAGCGGCCGCGACCCTCGGTGCGACGCGCTGGCAGACGCTGCGGCACGTGACGCTGCCGCTCGCGATGCCGGGCCTTGTATCGGGTGCGCTGCTCGTGTTCGCGTACAACGCGAGCGCGTTCGCGGTGCCGCTGCTGCTGGGCGGCCGGCGCGTGCCGATGCTCGCGGTGCTCGTACACGACCAGGTCGCGCCCCTGCTCAACTGGCCTGCCGCCGCCGCTTCCGGCGTCGTGCTGATGGGCGCGACGCTCGTCGCGATGGCGGTTTCCCAGCGCCTCGCGCGCGTCCTGCAACGTCACGACGAGGTCGCCCGATGAATGCCTTCCTGCTGCGCACGCCGCTGCCCGGCCGCCTCGGGCGCGCGACCAGCGCGCTCGCGACGCTCGTGCTGTGCCTCGCCGCGCTGCCGATCGTAACGATGATCACGATGTCGTTCGGCTCGTCGGGCACGCTCGAATTCCCGCCGCGCCAGTTCAGCCTGCACTGGTACCGCGCCGCATGGCAGACCTTCGTGTCGGCCGACGCGGGCAGCGCGCAATCGATGGGCGCCGCGCTGACGACGAGTCTCGTCGTAGCGACCGCAACGATGCTGATCGCGACCGCCGTCTCGGTACCCGCGGCCTACGCGCTGTCGCGTTATCGCTTTCGCGGCAAGGCGCTCGTCGAACAGCTGGTCGCGCTGCCGATCGTCTACCCGCTCGTGATGCTCGGTCTCGCGCTGCTGCTCGTGTTCAACGCGTTGCCGGCCGAACTCGGACTTGTGCGGCTGGTGGTCGCGCACGTGATCCTGACGCTGCCGTTCACCGTGAAGAACTGCGCGGCATCGGTTGCGTCGATCGGCCCGGAATTCGAGGAAGCGGCGTGCCTGATGGGCGCGAGCCCGCTGCGCGCGCTCGTCGATGTCGTGCTGCCGCTGATGCGGCCGGGCATCCTCGCCGGCATGCTGTTCGCGTTCATCGTGTCGTCCAACGAATTCACGGTGACGTTCTTTCTGTACAGCGTCGACACGATGACGCTGCCGGTGTGGCTCTACAGCCGCACCGTCTCGTCGCTCGACCCGACCGTGTTCTGTTTCGCGGTATTCACCGTCGCGATCGACTTCGCGCTGATCTGGATGCTCGAAAAACTCGTCGGCGACAAGGGCGTTGCGCTCTGATCCGCGCGCCGTCCTCGCCCGTTCAAGGAGACCTCATGTCCCAGCTCATCCTCCAGCACGTCACGAAGCGCTTCCACCAGGCGTATGCCGTCGATCACGTCGACCTGTCCGTGCCGGACGGCAAGCTCGTCTGCTTTCTCGGCCCGTCGGGTTGCGGCAAGACGACGCTGATGCGGATCATCGCCGGCCTCGAGACGCCGACCTCGGGCACGATCGCGTTCGCCGGCCGCGACCTCACGCACGTTCCCGCCAACCGGCGCGATTTCGGCATGGTGTTCCAGTCCCTCGCGCTGTTCCCGCACATGACGGTCGCGCAGAACATCGCGTATCCGCTGCGGCTGCGCAAGACCGCCAGGGCCGCGCAGGCTCGGCGCGTCGCCGAGCTGCTGGAGCTGATCCAGCTGCCGCACATGGCCGACCGGCTCGTCACGCAACTGTCCGGCGGGCAACGCCAGCGCGTCGCGATTGCACGCGCGATCGCTTCGTCGCCGCGCCTGCTGCTGCTCGACGAGCCGCTCTCCGCGCTCGACGCGAAGCTGCGCGAGGCGATGCAGGTCGAGATCCGGCTGCTCCAGCAGCGGCTCGGCATCACGACGATCATGGTCACGCACGACCAGCGCGAAGCGATGACGATGGCCGACGAGATCGTCGTGATGGACAAAGGCCGCATTCAGCAGGTTGGCCGGCCGCTCGATATCTACCGCGATCCGGTCAACGAGTTCGTCGCCGATTTCATCGGCCTCGGCAACATCCTGCCGGTCGCCCGCGACGGCGACGATGCGATTGTCCTGCCGGGCGGACAACGGCTCACGATCCGGTGCGCGCCGGACACGCAGCCGGCGGCCGACGCCGTGCGCCTGCTGATCCGTCCGGAGGACGTCTGCGTTCGCCCGAGCGCGGCGCCGTCGTCCACGCCCAATACGCTTGCCGGCACGATCACGTTCGTGCGCGACGTCGGCGCGTCGATCGAAGCGACGATCGATTGTCGCGGCTTCACGCTGACGGCCGCAACGACGCCGCGCGAAACGCCCGACCTGCACGTCGGCATGCCGGTATTCGCCGAACTGCCGGCACGCGCCTGCAAGCTGATCGCCGCACGCGGCGCCTGACACCCTCCCCTTTCACCACCGCAGCGACAAGGATCTCACCATGAACGCATCGACCCAAGCCACCCGTCTCGTGCGGCGCCTGCTCGCCCGTACCGCCCTCCTCTGCGCGTGCACCGGCGCGGGGCTCGCCGCCTTCGCACCGCTTGCGCATGCCGACGCACTCGACACGATCGCGAAATCCGGCGTCGTACGCATCGGCGTGTTCGAGGACTATCCGCCGTTCGGTTCGATCGGCGCCGACATGAAGCCGCAAGGCTATGACATCGACATGGCCAACCTGCTCGGCAAGGCGCTCAACGCGAAGGTCGAGCTCGTGCAGGTCACCGGCGACAACCGGATGGCCTACCTTGCCGACCGCAAGACCGACATGCTGCTGTCGGTCGGACAGACGCCCGAGCGCGCGAAGGTGATCGACTTCTCGAACGCGTACGCGCCGTACTATCTCGCGGTATTCGGCCCGAAATCGCTCGCCGTGAAGGGCACCGCCGACCTCGCCGGCAAATCGGTCGCGGTCGCGCGCGGCACGCTCGAGGACTTGAGCGTGAGCAAGGTCGCGCCGCCGAGCGCGACGATCAAGCGCTTCGACGATCCGAACGGTGCAATCGCCGCCTTCCTGTCGGGACAGGCGCAACTGCTCGTGGTCGGCAACGACGTCGGTGCGACGATCATCGCCCGCCATCCTTCGATCGACCCGGAGCAGAAGTTCTCGCTGTTCAGTTCGCCCGATCACGTCGGCCTGAACAAGAACGAGCCGCGCCTGATGCAGAAGGTCAACGACGCGATCGCCGGCGCGAAAAAGAACGGCACGCTGAACACGCTGTCGCAGAAGTGGCTGCATGCGGCGCTGCCGGCCGACCTGTGATGCGCTCCGTACCCGCCCTGCATTCACGACCCGAGGCACCGCGATGACCTACGTGTTCGATTTCAGCGATTTCGGCCTGTATGCCGGCATGCTCGCGCGCGGGATCGGCGTGACGCTCGGCCTCACCGCGGCCTCCACCGTGCTCGGCGGCCTGATCGGCACGGCCGGCGCATGGATCTCGCTCGCCGGCCCCCGCTGGGCGCGCGCGCTCGTCGCGACCTATGTCGAATTGATCCGCAACACGCCGTTCCTGGTCCAGCTGTTCTTCATCTTCTTCGGCCTGCCCGGTATCGGCGTGCATATCGACGAAGCGCAGGCGGCCGTGCTGGCGATGACGGTCAACCTCGGCGCCTATGCGGTCGAGATCCTGCGCGCCGGCATCGAATCGGTCCCGCACGGGCAGGCCCAGGCCGCGCAGGCGCTCGGGCTGCACGGCCGCCAGGTGTTCGGCCACGTCGTGCTGCCGCAGGCGCTTGCGAACGTGTACCCCGCGCTGCTCGGGCAAGTGCTGATCGTGATGCTCGGCTCGGCCGTCGTGTCGCAGATCTCGGTGCCCGACCTGACCTATGCGGCGAATTTCATCCAGTCGCGCAATTTCCGTGCGTTCGAGATCTACATCGTCGTGACTGCGATCTACCTGCTGCTGTCGATCGCGCTGCGCATGCTGCTCAATCGCGTCGGCCGCCGGCTGTTCGCAGGCCGCGCGCCGCACGGCGCAGCCGCCGCACCGCGCCGCTCGTGCATCGCCCGCTTTACGTGGCGCGCGCGCTCCCCTGAAACCGGCCTCCCGACGGAGCGTGCCCGATGATCGAATTCACCTTCCAGGATATTGCGTGGAACCTGCTGCTGGCCGCACGCTGGACCGTGCTGCTGTCGCTGATCACGTTCGTCGGCGGCAGCGTCGCCGGGTTCGTGCTGCTCGCGATGCGCATCTCGCCGGTGCCGGCGCTGCGCCGTTTCGTGAGCCTGTACGTCGAGCTGTTTCAGGGCACGCCGTTGCTGATGCAGCTGTTCCTCGGTTTCTTCGGACTGCCGCTGGTCGGCATCGACGTGACGCCGTGGGTCGCCGCATCGGTCGTGCTGACGTTGAACGCTAGCGCGTACCTGGCCGACATCTGGCGCGGCTGCGTCGACGCCGTGCCGCGCGGCCAGTGGAATGCCGCGGCGAGTCTCGGCATGACGTGGACGCAGCAGCTGCGCTACGCGGTCTGGCCGCAAGCATGGAAGATCGCTCTGCCGCCGACCGTCGGCTTTCTCGTGCAGGCGGTGAAGGGCACCGCGCTCACGTCGATCATCGGGCTGACCGAGCTCACCAAGACCGGCAACATCATCACCAACGCGGTGTTCAAGCCGTTTCCGATCTACGCGATGGTTGCGCTGCTCTACTTCGCGATGTGCTTCCCGTTGACGTGGTACGCGCGCACGCTCGAGCGACGCTATCGCGTCGCCAAAGCGCGCTGAACCGGCGCCGCGCGCCTCATTACGATTCAGGGTTCGACATGATTTCCATCAGCAACGTTTCGAAGTGGTACGGCCAGTTTCAGGTTCTCACCGACTGCACGACCGAGGTCAAGAAAGGCGAAGTGGTCGTCGTGTGCGGCCCGTCGGGCTCCGGCAAGTCGACGCTGATCAAGACCGTCAACGGCCTCGAGCCGTTCCAGCAGGGCGAGATCCTCGTGAACGGCCAGTCGGTCGGCGACAAGAAGACGAACCTGTCGAAGCTGCGCTCCAAGGTCGGGATGGTGTTCCAGCATTTCGAGCTGTTCCCGCACCTGTCGATCACCGAGAACCTGACGCTCGCGCAGATCAAGGTGCTCGGCCGTGGCAAGGACGAAGCGACCGAGAAGGGCATGAAGCTGCTCGATCGCGTCGGCCTGAAGGCGCATGCGCACAAGTATCCGGGCCAGCTGTCGGGCGGCCAGCAGCAGCGTGTCGCGATCGCGCGCGCGCTGTCGATGGACCCGATCGCGATGCTGTTCGACGAACCGACGTCCGCGCTCGATCCCGAGATGATCAACGAAGTGCTCGACGTGATGGTCGAACTCGCGCAGGAAGGGATGACGATGATGGTCGTCACGCACGAGATGGGCTTCGCGAAGAAGGTCGCGCATCGCGTGATCTTCATGGACAAGGGCGCGATCGTCGAGGACGACCGCAAGGACGATTTCTTCTCGAATCCGAAATCGGAACGCGCGAAGGACTTCCTCGCGAAGATCCTGCACTGAGCGGCAGTCATTCGCGCGCCCCGCCCGACGCGCCGCACCTGCCCCATCCGATCGCCTGTTCGACGCCAGCCTTCCCGATGAGACGACTTCCCTCCCTCAACGCGCTGCAGATCTTCGACATCGTCGCGCACCATGGCAGCTTCACGCGCGCCGCCGAGCACCTGTGCCTGACCCAGGGCGCCGTGAGCCGGCAAATCCTCGCGCTCGAGGGCTTCTACCAGTTTCCGCTGTTCAAGCGCACGCCGAAAGGCCTGACGCTGACGGCGGAAGGCGAACTGCTGCTGCCGACCGTCCGCGAAAGCTTCGCGCGCATCGAAGAGGTATCGATGCGCCTGTCGCGCCGGCGCACCGAACTCGCGCTGAAGGTGCCGACCTGCATGATGCAGTGGATGCTGCCGCGGATCATGCGGTTCCAGTCCGAACACCCCGAACTCCAGGTGCAGATCACGACGACCTGGGGCCACCATGTCGATTTCCGCATGGAGCCGTTCGACGCCGCGGTGATCTACGCCCCCGGCGCCGGTCCGGACATGCATGCGATCCCGCTGTTCGAAGAGCGGCTCACGCCCGTGTGTGCGCCGGGCTTGCTGGACCGGCAACCGCTCGCGACCCTCGACGACCTTGCCGGCCATACGCTGCTGCATCCGACACGCGACCACCGGGACTGGAAACGCTGGCTCGCACATGCCGGCGCACCGCACATCGACTCGACTCGCGGGCTGAGCTTCGAGACGCTCGACCTCGCGACGCATGCGGCGATCGACGGCTACGGCATCGCGATCGGCGACCGGTCGCTCGTCGACGAAAACGTGGCGGCACATCGGCTCGTGATGCCGTTCGATGTGTCGCTGCCGACGGGTATGGGCTACTACTTCGTGTATCCGGACGGTGTCGAACAGCAACAGAAGATTCGGCTGTTCGGCGACTGGATCGCGGACGAACGCGAGCGCGCGACGAGCGTCGTGCCGGCCTGAGCCGGCGGCGCCGACACGATCGAAACGTCCGGCAGGCTGAATCCGGATCGCCGCGCGTTTTCACGCCGCCTCCATTCTCCTTTCCCGGGGCTTTCCTGCCCCGAACGAATACACCCTATCCATCGTAAAAATCCCGTGCCGCTTTCCGGATTTTCCACTAACCTTATTCTCGGCAATACACCAATTCGCGTTTACCGGAATGTTTCAATTCTCCGCTTTATTCAATCGAACAAGGGGGCTGGAAATGCAAACCACCGCAATTTCATAGGGAACCACGCCGTCGATCCGCGTCTGCACGGCCAACGGCAACAGGATCACCGAACGCTGCTACGACGGGGCGAACGGGTACACGGGCGCCTTCAACCACGCCGGCGACAACGCGTCCGCCACGTGCCGGCTGCTCGGGAGCGCCGTTCACATCCGCGTGTCCGCGACGAGCGGCGGCGCGACGACCGAGTATTGCCGGGACGGCGACGGCTGGACCCGGGGCGGCTACACGGGTTCCTGATCGGGTGTGCCTGAGGCGCGAAGGGATTCGCGCCTTGATCGGCGCAATGCGAGCTAACTTCTTTGCATTGCGCCGTTTTTTTTGCCCCACATTGCTTTCATCAATTCATCGCCGCATGGAAGTGGAATTAGAAACAATGGCGATTTTCCGACATTTATTCACCACCCCAAAACCGATCGCCTTTTTTTATTAAAAAGACGACTAAATCGCACAAAAATACAACACGACGTCCCGCGCGCCGTGTGGTTAGCGCTTTCTTGTCATTTTCAGCCTGCAATTGCCGGGAGGAACACGCACCACCGGATGCCATCCGGTCAGCCGATCTCCCGCAACGTCCCGAGCAGCACCTTGCGGCAACTCGCCACCATCTGCGCTTCCGGATCGCGATATTCGGTGAGCAACCACGCCGCGCCGACGTTCGTCATCGCGCCGACGAGCGCGAGCCCGATCAGCCGCTGCTCGGTGCGCTCCGCAGGTGTCGCGGCCTCGTGCGGCGGCGCGCCGATCGCCATGATCAGCTTGCCGAAGTCGATCAGCATGCGCTGGTACGTCATGTCGGTATCCGCGCTCACGCCCATCACCTCGAGCAGCAGCACGCGCGCCGCGCACGGGTCGCGCAGGAACGCGAAGAACGCGGCGAGCCCCGCGTCGACGCTCTCGCGCAGATCGCCGCCGCGCGCGGCGACCGCCTGTGCGACCGCGTCATGCAGTTGCTGCGCGTGATGCAGGTAGGTGCAGCGCAGCAAATCCTCGGTGCTGTCGAACGCCGCATAGAAATAGCGATCGTTCAGCTTCGCTTCCTGGCAGATCGACCGCACGGTCGCCTTGCGGAACCCGACCGTGCCGAACACGCGCGTCGCCGCGCGGATCAGCGCCTCGCGCCGCTCGGCGGCACGCACCTCGGGCGCCACGCCGCCATACGACCGGCCCCGTTTTTCCGTTTCGAGTGCTTTCTCCATTCCGCTATTTGACATCAGGACACCCGAAAACTAAAGTGGTGACGACAAACACCACAATAAGCGCGCCGCCGGCGCGGCACAAGCGGAACGGGAGGAGCAACGGATGAACGGGTTTTCCGGCAAGGTTGCCGCGATCACGGGCGCCGGTTCGGGCATGGGCCGCAGCCTCGCGGTCGAGCTCGCGCGGCGCGGCTGCGAAGTCGCGCTCGCCGACGTCAGCGAAGCCGGGCTCGCCGGCACGGCGGCCGCCTGTGCGCAGCACGGCGTGCGCGTCAGCACGCGGCGGCTCGACGTCGCCGACCGCGAAGCGGTGTTCGCGTGGGCCGATTTCGTCCGCGCCGAACACGGCAAGGTCAACCTGATCTTCAACAACGCGGGCGTGTCGCTGGCCGCCAGCGCCGAAACCGCGCGCATCGCCGATCTCGAATGGATCGTCGGCATCAATTTCTGGGGCGTCGTGCACGGCACGCAGGCGTTCCTGCCGCACCTGCGCGCGTCGGGCGACGGGCACGTCGTCAACACGTCGAGCCTGTTCGGGCTCGTCGCGATGCCGACGCAAAGCGCGTACAACGCCACCAAGTTCGCGGTGCGCGGCTTCACCGAGGCGCTGCGGATGGAACTCGAACTCGACGGCGCGCCGGTGAGCGCGACCTGCGTGCACCCGGGCGGCGTCGCGACGAACATCGTCGATGCGGGCCGCGTCGATACCAGCATCCACGCGCTCACGGGCCAGGACGAAGCGACCCATCGCCGGCAGGCGAACCGCCTGATCAACGCGACGACGGCCGACGATGCCGCACGACAGATCCTCGCGGGCGTCGAGCGCAATGCGCGCCGCGTGCTCGTCGGCGCCGACGCGCGCCGCCTCGACCGGATCGCGCGCGTGCTCGGCGCCGGTTACCAGTGGCTGATGCTGCGCCACGTGCGCCGCGCCCGCGCACGCAACCTCGAACGCGCCCCCGCCCCGGCCGCACTCCCGACCACGCCGACCAAGGACCCCGCATGACTTCGACGACGACCGACCGGCGCGACGCGCCGCCCGCTCCCGGCGCCCGCCATGATCGTGGCGACAGCAACGACCTCGACGTGCTGATCGTAGGCGCCGGCCTGTCCGGCATCGGCGCCGCGTATCACCTGAAACAGCGCTGCCCGCATGCGAGCGTCGCGATCGTCGAGGCGCGCGAAGCGATCGGCGGCACCTGGGACCTGTTCCGCTATCCGGGCGTCCGTTCGGATTCCGACATGTTCACGCTCGGCTACAGCTTCCGCCCGTGGCACAGCGACAAGGCGATCTCGGACGGCCAGACGATCCTCGACTACATCCGCGACACCGCACGCACCTACGGGATCGACAAGACGATCCGCTACGGCCAGAAGGTCGTCGCGGCCGACTGGGATTCGAACCGCGCGCGCTGGACGGTGCGCATCGAGCGCACGCGCGACGGCGCGACCGACACGCTCGTCACCACCTGCCGCTTCCTGTTCATGTGCAGCGGCTACTACGACTACGACGCCGGCTACCGGCCCGACTGGCCCGGCATGGACACGTTCGAGGGCACGCTCGTGCATCCGCAGCACTGGCCGAAGGATCTGTCCTACGCGAACCGGCGCGTCGTCGTGATCGGCAGCGGCGCGACGGCCGTCACGCTCGTGCCGTCGATGGCGGCCGACGCGCAGCACGTGACGATGCTGCAGCGCTCGCCGACCTACATCGTGTCGCTGCCCGCGCGCGACAGGATCGCGAACGCGCTGCGCCGCGTGCTGCCGTCGCGGCTCGCGCACCGGCTCGTGCGCGTGAAGAACGTGCTGCTGACGATGTACCTGTACAACGTGTCGCGCCGCAAGCCCGATCAAACGAAGCAGTTCATCATCCGCGCGGCCGGCAAGCAGCTCGGCCCCGGCTTCGACGTCGCGAAGCACCTGACGCCGCGCTACATGCCGTGGGACCAGCGCGTGTGCCTCGTGCCGAACGGCGACCTGTTCAAGTCGATCCGCGCGGGCCGCGCGTCGATCGTCACCGACGAGATCGAGCGCTTCACGCCGACCGGCCTCCAGCTGAAGAGCGGCCAGCAGCTCGACGCGGACGTGATCGTCACCGCGACCGGGCTGAAGGTGAAGATGCTCGGCGGCGCGCGCGTCACGGTCGACGGCCGCGCGGTCGACCTGCCGGAGACCGTGTCGTACAAGGGGATGATGTACAGCGACGTGCCGAACCTCGCGTCGTCGTTCGGCTACACGAATGCGTCGTGGACGCTGAAGGCCGAGCTGATCGCGCGCTACGTGTGCCGGCTGCTCAACCACATGCGCGCGAACGGCTATGACACCTGCGTGCCGCGGCTCGGCGCCGGCGATCTCGGCGACGTGCCGGCCGTCAACCTGAGCTCCGGCTACATCCAGCGCGCGGCCGGCATCCTGCCGAAGCAGGGCCACCGCAAGCCGTGGAAATTCCACCAGAACTACGTGCTCGATCTTGCATCGCTGAAGTTCAGCGCGCTCGCCGATTCGGCGATGCATTTCGAACGCCGCGCGAAAGCCGGCCCGGCCGCAACAGCGCCGGTTGCCGAACCCGCACTCGAAACCCGGTGAGACCGACATGACCCATACGCTCCATCTGATCCAGAACGTGCTGCTCGGCGTCGTCGCGGTGCTCGCCGCGCTCGCGCTGTTTTCCGGCTACGTGGCCCGCCGCGTGACGCGCGCGTTTCCGCCCGAAGGCCGCTTCGTCGACATCGGCGGCGATCGTATCCACTACGTCGAATACGGCGACGGCCCGCCGCTCGTGTTCGTCCACGGGCTCGCGGGGCAACTGCGCAACTTCGCGTACCTGCCGCTCGCGCGGCTCGCGCAGCAGCATCGCGTGATCCTCATCGACCGGCCCGGCGCCGGTCGCTCGACCCGCGGCGCGGGCTCGCAGGCGAACGTGTTTGCGCAGGCGCGCACGGTCGCCGCGTTCATCGACGCGCTGCGGCTCGACAAGCCCGTGCTCGTCGGCCATTCGCTCGGCGGCGCGATCGCGCTCGCGGTCGGCCTCAACCATCCGGACCGCGTAAGCCGGCTGGCGCTGATCGCGCCGCTGTCGCACGAGCAATCCGAGCCGCCGGCGCCGTTCCGGCCGCTGATGCTGCCGTCGCCGCTGGTGCGCCGTTTCGTGTCGTGGACCTTTGCCATCCCGCTGACGATCCTGACCGGCCGCAAGGCCGTGCGCCAGGTGTTCGCGCCGGAAGACGTGCCGCGCGACTTCCCCACCAAGGGCGGCGGGCTGCTCGGGATGCGGCCGCATGTGTTCTACGCGACCGCGACCGACCTGCTGTCGGCGCCCGTCGACCTGCCCGCGATGGAGCGCCGCTACGCGGATCTCACGCTGCCGGTCGACGTGCTGTACGGCCGCGCCGATCCGATCCTGAACTGGCGCGAGCACGGCGACGCGCTCGCGAAGAAATCGGCACGTGTGCGACTGAAGGTCGTCGACGGTGGCCACATGCTGCCGGTCACGATTCCGGATGCGACGGCCGACTGGCTGCTCGAAGTCGCCGCCGCGCCGGCCGAGGACGCCGCGCAAGCCACGCAAGCCGCGCGGGTCGCGCACTGAGCGAAAAGCGAAGCAGGGCCTGATCCCGTGCCAGGCAGCCGGCGCTGCGGCGGAATCAGGCTTCGTCGTCGGGCACCGACAGCCCGAGATCCGCGATCACCTCGCGCGCGCTGCGGAATGCCTCGACCGCGGCCGGCGCGCCCGCGTACAGCGCGCTGTGCAGCAGCACCTCGCGGATCTCGACGAGGCTCGCGCCGTTGTTGAGCGCGCCGCGAATGTGACCCTTCAGTTCCGTGCTGCGGCCGAGCGCCGCCAGCATCGCGCATGTGCACAGGCTGCGCGTCTTCAGGTCGATCCCGTCCCGCTGCCACGTGCTGCCCCACGCGTGTTCGTTCAGCCAGTTCTGCAACGGACGCGAAAATCCGTCGAGGTCGCGCATCGCGCGCTCGACGAACGCCTCGCCCATCACGTCGATCCGCCGCGCCTTGCCGTACTCCCTGTCCTGTTCGCTCATGTTCGTGTCCTGTGTGAAGTCGTGGCCGAGTCGGCATCGCCGGCAGCCGGGAGATGTCGCGCCATGTTCACGGGGCCGCCGCGTTTCGTCAAAGATGCGGCCCTCGGTTCGCGACCGTTCGCGTAACGGGCGGTCGAACGCTACGTAACATCCGGCCGCGCGTTACGGCGGCTTGCGGGAACACCGCAACCTCGACGCCAGGGCACCGCGCGTACCCGCCGCGCGAAAGCGCCATTCCTCCGTTTAAATCGCGTTGATATTCCCGATTTCCGCAACAAAGCACGATACCGTTTCGTGAAAGCTGTCGTGGCGCGGAATTTGCAGTGGAGGCTTGGACACACTTCCAATGTCGAGGCCAACATGCACAATTTCCTCAAGAAGACGACGGTAACGATGGCCGTCTCGTCGCTGCTCGCGCTGTACGGTTGCGGCTCGGTCGATGGACCGACGACCCCGCCGTCGATCAAACCAAGCACGTCGGGAGGCGGCGGTACGTCGGGGACGTCCGGTACGTCGGGCGGCGGTTCGTCGGGGACGTCGGGCGGCGGTAGTTCGGGTACGTCGGGTACGACTTCCGGTACTTCTGGCACCTCCGGTACGTCGGGTACTTCCGGGACGTCGGGTACTTCCGGTACGTCGGGTACTTCCGGCACCTCGGGTACTTCAGGTACCTCGGGTACCTCCGGCACGTCGGGTACTTCCGGCACCTCGGGCACTTCCGGCACGTCGGGTACTTCCGGCACGTCGGGTACTTCCGGCACGTCGGGCACTTCCGGCACCTCGGGTACTTCCGGCACCTCGGGTACTTCCGGCACCTCGGGTACGTCGGGCACCTCGGGTACGTCGGGCACCTCGGGTACCTCCGGCACCTCGGGTACGTCGGGCACCTCGGGTACCTCCGGTACATCGGGCACGTCGGGTACTTCCGGTACGTCGGGTACTTCCGGCACGTCGGGCACTTCCGGTACGTCGGGTACTTCCGGCACCTCGGGCACCTCCGGTACATCGGGTACTTCCGGTACCTCGGGCACGTCGGGTACTTCCGGGACGTCGGGTACTTCCGGGACGTCGGGCACTTCCGGCACGTCGGGCACTTCCGGCACCTCGGGCACCTCCGGTACGTCGGGTACTTCCGGTACGTCGGGCACCGGCGTTACCCCACTCGGCAACGTCCTCCAGCAATCCGGCAACCTCGTGACGGCACTCGGCACGACGGTCGCGAACGGCGGCGCGCAGATCGGCGGCGTGCAGATCCCCGGCACGAACCCGACGACGGCCACCAGCGTCGGCAACGCGGTCACGAGCCTCGGCAACGGCGTGCAGTCGCTCGGCAACGGCGTCGCGGCCGGCCTCGGTTCGATCGGCGTGTCGCCGAACCCGCTCGGCCCGACGCTCACGTCGACTACCGGCCTGCTGACCGGCGCCGGCGGCGCGGTCAACAACCTCGGCAACGCAGTGACGAGCCTCGGCACCGGTCCGCTGTCGCCGCTCGCGCCGGCGACGACCCTGGTCGGCAATCTCGTCAACACGGTCGGCAATGCGGTCAACTCGACCGCATCGGCGCTGAATACCGCGCTGAACAGCGCGCCGGTCCAGCAACTCGAGACGCAGCTCGGCAGCGTGATCAACCCGATCACGAACACGCTGACCGGCGGCGTCACGACGCCTGGCGCCACGCAGACGCTCGGCGGCGCAACCATGCTCGGCGCCCCGCTCAGCGGACTGCTGAGCACGCTCGGCAGCGGCCTCGGCCTCGCCGGATCGCAGGTCGGCAGCGCGACCGGCAACCCGGTCGGCACGAGCGCCGGCAACAGCGTGTCCCAGCTCGGCAACACGGTGTCGTCGGCCGGCGGCCTGCTGTCCAGCGGCAGTTCCAGCAGCGGCACCAACCCGCTCGCCCCGATTACCGGTCTGCTCGGTACGCTGACGGGCGGGCTCGGCGGCGGCAGCAGCTCGAGCGGTACGGGTGGTACCAGCGGCACGAGCGGCACCAGCGGCGGCCCGCTCGCGCCGATCACGGGCCTGCTCGGCACGGTGACGGGCGCGCTCGGCGGCCTCGGCTCGAGCGGCACCAGCGGGACCAGCGGCACGAGTGGCACCAGCGGCACCGGTGGCTCGGGCGTCGGCGGCCTGCTGGCGCCGGTCACCAACCTCGTCAACTCGCTGACGCCGCTCGGCGCAAGCCTCACCGGCACGGTCACGACGCCGGGAGGCAACGTGACGGGCAACGTCGGCGGCCTGCTGACGAGCGGCCCGGTCGGCACGCTGACGGGCGCGCTGACGACGCCGGCCGGCTCGGCGGGCGCCAACGGTTCGGTCAGCCCCGGCGGCGCAGCCGGCACGGCGGCGACGCCGGCCGGCAGCGGCAACGTGGCGGCCGGCCTGACCGGCAGCTCGAACGGCGCCGCCGCGGGCGGTGCTGGCAACCTGCTGTCGCCGGTGACGAACCTGCTCGGCGGTCTGCTCGGCGCCACCCCGAAGAAGTAACGCTTCACCTATCAGAACCACAGGCCAATGGCCGGGCACGCATCAATACAAAGCCCGGCCGACGGCCGGCGTCACCCGCCAAGCGGGGGCGCCGGCCCTCATCCCGACGAGGATCCGATCATGAATTCCACGCTCGACGGCGTCGCCGCGGTCCAGGACCGCCCGCCCCGTTCCGCCACGCCATTCCGCGCCGGCCTGCTCGGCATCACGGCCGGGCTCCTCGCGCTGTGGTTCACGCGCGACCAGCCGGCCCTCGACGCCGCGACGCGCGCGATCATCGCGAGCCTCGCGATCATCGGCACGATCGCACTGCACGAAATCCTCATCTCGCGCGTCTATCTGCGCCCGAGCGCGGGGCTGTCGCGCCAGGCCGTGCGGCCGCTCGGCCTCGCGCGCGTCGCGACGCGGCTCGGCGCGCTCACGTCGATCTATGCGGGCATCGGGATGCTGTACTGGCTGCTGCCCGAATACCACGGCGATTTCTACCTGCCGTTCTGGTCGCTGCTGCGCGCGCTCGCCCCGTACGTAATCGTCGCCGCGCCGTTCTATTTCATGTGGATGGACCGCCATCAGCGCGAAACCGACGACGCGTACCTGCTGTGGGGTCGCTTCCTGTTCCGCCGCGAGCGGCCCGCGAGCTGGCAGCCGGTGCGCGAGATGCTCGCCGGCTGGGGCGTGAAGACGTTCTTCCTGCCGCTGATGACCGTCTACCTGTCGAAGGACGCCGATCACCTGACCGCGTCGCTCGCGCACGCGATGAATACGCCGATGTCGCTCGCGACGTTCTCGTTCCTGTACGACCTGTCGTTCACGATGGACCTGATGTTCGGCACCGTCGGCTACCTGTGCACGTTCCGCATCCTCGACAGTCACGTGCGCACGGTCGAGCCGACGGCGCTCGGCTGGGGCGCCGCGCTGATCTGCTATCAACCGTTCTGGTCGCTGATCTCGAGCCGCTACATCCGTTACGAAGGCTCGCTGTTCTGGGACAACTGGCTGCTGTCCGCGCCGACGCTGCGCGTGATCTGGGGCGCCGTGATCATCCTGCTGCTGATGACCTACGCGCTGTCGACGATCTCGTTCGGGCTGCGCTTCTCGAACCTCACCAACCGCGGAATCATCACGTCGGGCCCGTACCGCTTCACGAAGCATCCGGCGTACATCACGAAGAACCTGTCGTACTGGATGGTGTCGGTGCCGTTCGTCGAGCCGCTCGGCTGGCAGATCGGGCTCATGCACTGCGCTGCGCTCGTCGCGGTCAATCTGATCTATTACCTGCGCGCAAAGACGGAAGAACGCCACCTGATGCGCGACCCCGACTATCGCGCGTATGCCGAATGGATCGCGCAGCATGGGTTGTTTGCGCGGATCAAGCAGGCGTTCTTCGGCGCGCGTCAGCCAGCGTGACAAAGCAACGGAACCGTGAACACGCCGCACCGCCGACGATCCATGCGGTGCGGCGCTGCCCGTTACCGTGTCAGACGCACGACGTACAGGCCGGGAAAGTTTGCGGCAACCGCCAGGCTGTAGTTCGGTCGGACCGAATACACCGAACCCGAGATGGTCGGCTTGTAGGTGACGTTCCCGCTCGACAGATCCGCCATTTCCACAACGGGCGGGTTCGGATCGGGAATCACGTCCGTCTTGAAGTTCAAGGTCAGCGTCCGGTTGAACATGTTATCAAAAGCCCCGTACGCCTTGATCTCGTAGACATAGTTGGCCTTCACGCCTGCCGGCACCGGGTCGGGCTTGCCCAGGCAGATTGTCCCGTCGCGAACCACGCCATCCGGCGGCGTCTTGAAGGTCAACGTGGCGATACCGTCGTCGGTGACGAGCGTCATCGTTGCATTCGGAATCGCGCTCTTCGTCACCTGTATCGACTTATAGCTATCGGGACACTTGACCGCGTTCGCTGGTCCATCCGGTCCAGCCTGCGACGCTGTATCGGTTGTGCCGTTCATCCCGCTCTGAGCAGTCGAACCTGCCGCGCCATTGTTGCTCGTCGAACTGCCGCCGCCATCACCGCCACCGCAAGCCGTCAGCAGGACTGCCGCCCCAATCAGCCCCGCCAGAAACCATTGATTTGTATAGGTCGAGACGTGATCTATCAGTCAGAGTCAGATCAAGTCGCAGGTAGCCTGCCGTTCAGTGCCAAAGGCCGCAAGCGACTGCGGATTCAACCCATAAGGGACGGTCACAATTCTCGCGAGCGGTCATTCAAGCAACGACGTGACACCATGATTGTCATCGAGTGGTGCTTCACGCTAACGATGCGTCAGTATCCGTTAACTGCGAATTGCACGATTGTTTCCGATGGCAACCAAGCCTGTCCAACTCCAAGCGACGAGATCACGTACACGTCAGCAACTCCCTGCCCTTTGCTCCTTACGTCGATGCAACGCGGTAGCGACGTTTGATGTACGCGGTCAGCAGAAGACCGCCGGCACCAAACGCTAACGTCAAAAGTGCACTATGAAGCCAACCGAAGTACGGCATCGCAGCATCTGAATAGGCGAAACGCAATCCTAGAAATATGCTGAACTGCGAATATGTAAAAAATATGGCGACTGAAATCAGAAACGCCGAAATTTCGCGTAAGGACGCCTCCAGATTCCAACGAATGATGAGGATAAGGAGCAATGGGGGCAGGATAAATACGCCTACGCCGATCCAAGCGATCTCGACTGACAGTGTCTTCCGAAAGACCCCCATGACGATGGAGTGTGCAGTGAACACTGCAAATACGAGCAAGAACGTGCTGATCACGCCGCGAATGGCGAATTTCGGTTGATCGTCGGTGGCGCGCGTGAAATACGGCTTGACTGTCGGAGAGAAGAAAATAAACCAATAGAACAGCACACTTCCTGCCAAATTGAAGAAGAAATTCGAAAGCATGTGACCATCTCTGACCGGTGCGGAGATGATGTAGCCGGAAATGCAAAAAACAAGCGCCAACCATCTTGCCCAGTTCCATCCTCGAAGCAGTCCTATCGTCGTCACGAAAAGGATTCCGATTGCGGCGACAATCCAATGCCACTGCCAATGAACAGGAAAGGCTGACCCCAAGTAAATTGGATCAGTGCCAATGTGCGCTCGTCGGTCGAACACCCAAACCGCCGACAACGCATTCATCAAACTAAGACACGCAAGTCCTGTAACTATGCCCGGTCGTTTCATATCTTATTAATTTCCGATGTTCGTCCTACGACTGCTAGATTCGTGCAGCGGGTATTCTAACCACCCGCCAGACATCAAACCAGGTCGCGGTTTCGACCCAAATCGAGAGCGTCAACCTTGTGATCTCACTGAGCGCGTACGACTCGAACGAGTGTAGCAATTGGATGATGATCGTCTACGATCTACGCGGCTATCTCGAACGTCATGAATTGGCCGAACTGAGACGGATGTTCTGACATCGTCTGTCAGATCGAGTCCAAGTTTCTACAATTGATTGTTCATTGTCGATCCTTCAATTTATTAGATACACCTAACAAACTACAAAACCCCATCCGCGTGTTCACGCTGCACCTCACATCGCACGTGCCGTCCGCGTGTCCTGCTCGTTACACCTGGGCAATGGAGTGCAGCGCAAATCGCAGGACACGGTTGTCAGCGGCCTATTCGGTCGATGAACGCGACACTCAGGCCGAAGTCAACGGCACGACAAGACCACGACCCCGCCAATCGATTGCGTCGAGTAGCCGACGGCGACCAATGGCTGCGCCGTGTCATGCCCCACGACAACCGTCTGAACCGACAACTGCCCGGTCGTCGAGGCACCGTTCAACGGCGCCTGTGTATTCGTAAGCGTAGATTGCGTATTCGCCCAGTTGATCGACAAGCTCAGATTGTTGAGCGTGCGCGTCCCCAGATCGAGCGTGGCCGAGCTTGCTCCAAGCGTGCCACCTTGGCCGCCGTCAGCGGACGCCACCGTGTCCGCGATCAATTGCGTACACGCGAGCGTGCCGCTCGTCGCGGACAACGACAACGACAACGGCCTACCGACAGCATAGTGAATGCCTTGATCGCTGGAATAGGTATTGCCGTCCGTGTCCATCGCCTGATTCCACCGCCCGATCGCCACATCGCTGCCGACACTCTGAATCTCGGTCACCGCCCCGTGGTCGAGCCCAAGGCAGTCGGTTGCCGCAGCTGACGACGCAAGCGTCGTAAACGCACCGCTTGCCTGCTGCACCTGACTCGATGCGGGCGCGTTCGGCGCCGTGATGTTTCTGTTCTTCTGATAGGCCGTCGGCAGACTGGGGACAACCAGCACGGCCAGTTGGCCGTTGTTCGCCGCGACCTGAGACGCGGAACCCGAATAGGTGAAACGGCCGTTCGGTCGGCATGCCGCTTGGACCGATGGCTGGGACACCCCTGGCGACGGGGCGGTCGGCGCCCCGGCGTCGTTACTGTTCGACGTACTGCTTCCCGCGTTGGCAACCCCACCGTCGTCGCCGCCACACGCTGCCAGCAGGACTGACGCCCCCATCACACCGGCCAAAAGCACTTGCTTCTTCATTATTCACTCCTTAAATGTTAAATATTCCTAACAAATAACATCACACCACCGACGTTCCGCAACTTCTCACCCTCAACGACGCGAAACTCCCTGTTAAAACTGCGCGGTGACCTGGAACCCGACCGTGACGCGCGCGGTCGGGAAACCGGATGGCTTGTAGATCGGCGTGCCCGCAAACAAGTCGTACGCATATGCGCCAAAACGCGTGCCGACGCTGCCCTTGACGCCGATCACCGCACCGGCCAGTTGCGTCCCGACCAGCACGATCGGCTGCGGCCCCCATACGCGCCCGTAGTCCAGCCCCGCATACACCGCCTGCCCCGTTTGGCCGATTGGCATTTGCAACTCGTTGCGCCAGTAGAAGCCGCGCGCCGCCGCGAGCATCGTTTCGCCGTCGAAGCCGCGTACCGTGTAGCGGCTGCCGATGGTCAGGTCGTCGATGTAGTTCAGCGTGTTTCCGGTGTACTGGCCGTGGAACGTGCCGACGTAACGAAACGGCTGCTGGCCGATCGCGAACGGCACCGACAAGTTCGCGTCGAGCACGGCCATCCTGAAGCGATAGGTCGGGCCGCCACCTTCCGACAGCATGTCGTCCTGCGCGCCGAATCCACCGACACCCTGACGGTAGGCAAGCGAACCGTCGAACTGTGCGCCGCCGAAGTAGTGGCGATCGGTCAAGCCAAGTTCGACGATCGTGTTGTTGCGGCGCTGCTGTGAAATCTCGGTGTCTTCGATGAAGCTCTGCCCGAAACGGCGCGACAACCGGAAATACCCGCCGAACACGTCGTTCTGGCCGCGCGCCAGTACGCGGGCCAGTTTGAAATCGACCGTTTTCGAGTTGCCGCTCGCGATGAATGTCTGGTTCACGCCGGCGATCTGTTGGTAGTAGGTGTTCGTGTATGCGGACAGCGTTGCGGTCCAATAGCCCCACGGGATCGAATAGAAGCCGTTCCAGCCATGCGAGCCGAGACGCTTGTCGCCGAATTCGAGATCCTGGCTGACGCCGACGTTGAACATGTCGTTCAGGCCGAACGGGTTGTCGATGCCGAGCGACAGGTTGCCTTGCAACTTGCCGGTGGCGCGCGTGCCGGAGTTGTCGATCAATGCGACGACGGTCCAGGGCTTGTTGCGCTTTACGTCGAGTACCACGTCGCTTTCGCCGGGCAGTTCGCCGGGGACGATCTGCATCGAGACATCCTGACTCGATACGCGCTTCATTTGCTCAAGGCCTTGTTCAAGGTCGCGCAGGTTTAGCAGTTCGCCGTCGTGCGTTGGGAATGCGGTTTTCCATGTGCCTCGCAGTTTTTCGTCTGCGAAGCGGACGTGGCGGATCACGCCGGGGATCAGCGCGAGTTTGAGGGTGCCGGCCGACAGGTCTTGTTCGGGAACGAGTACGCGCGTTGTGACGTAGCCACGCGCCAGAATCGCTTGCGACAGCCCTTTGACCAACATGTCGACGCCTTGCTTGCCGACGCACTGGCCGGTGTAGTGGTTCAGCCATTCGCGGGCGAATGCGAATCGATCCATTGGCAGCGTGGACGCGCCTTCAGTTTTCATCGCGTCGGGCAATGACGCAGGCACGTCGAGCACAAAGCGGTCGATGCGGAAGCACGGCGTTTCGGCAGGAAGCGCCGGATACGCTTCGGCATGCGGCACGTCCGAGCGCACGGAAGGAGCGCGCACGGTTGCGTCACGCTGCTGTGCGTCGCGTTGTTGTTGTGCTTGTCGGTCCTGTTCCGCGTTCGCGTGTGCGGCGGCGGCCTTATCTGCCGGCGTGGGTGCCTGCTGCGCGTGCCCCCCGATTGATATCAAGACCGTGAACGAGCCTATCCGAATCTTTGTGTGTGAGGCATAAACTGACGGCCAAGGAGCCACTTTATGCCACGCAAACGCAAGGAAGAAGTGACGATTGAACCGGGCAAGGGCTTGAACCTGGACCCGGAACTGATCAAGCAACTGGTACCCGGAACGCTGGATCGGGCGACGATCAACGAGCAGCTCGCCGCGCTCAAGAAGGCGATCTTCGAGCGCGCGCTGGGCGGCGAACTGACCCACCACCTGGGCTACGAGAAGGGCGAAGCCAAGCCGGTAGGCCGCACGAACCATCGCAACGGCACCAGCCGCAAGCGCATCGCGACCGACGATGACCTGCTCGACGTCGAGATTCCGCGCGACCGCGAAGGCACCTTCGATCCGGTGCTGATCGCCAAGGGCGAACGACGCTTCACCGGCTTCGACGACAAGATCATCGCGATGTACGCACGCGGCATGAGCGTGCGGGAGATTCAGGGTTTCCTGCTGGAGATGTACGGCATCGAGGTGTCGCCAGACTTCATCAGCACGGTGACCGATGCCGTGATCGACGAGGTGCGCGAATGGCAGCAGCGGCCGCTTGAGCCGATGTACCCGGTCGTGTTCTTCGATGCCTTGCGAGTCAAGATCCGCGACGAAGGCGTCGTGCGCAACAAGGCGATCTACCTGGCGCTGGGCGTGCGCCGCGATGGCACACGTGACGTGCTCGGCCTCTGGATCGAGCAGACCGAGGGGGCCAAGTTCTGGCTGCGGGTGGTGAACGACCTGAAGCTGCGCGGCGTGCAGGACATCCTGATCGCCGTGGTCGACGGCCTGAAGGGCTTCCCAGAAGCGATCAACACGGTGTTCCCGGAAACGACGGTCCAGACCTGCATCGTGCATCTGATCCGAAACTCGCTGGACTTCGCCAGCTGGAAAGACAGGAAATCGGTCGCAGCGGCGCTCAAGGAGGTCTACCGGGCACCGTCCGCCGAAGCCGCCGCCGTGGCGTTAGATGCGTTCGATACGAGCCCTTGGGGCACGAAATACCCCCCGATCGCCGCACTCTGGCGCCGGGCCTGGGATCAGGTGATTCCGTTCTATGCCTTCGCGCCTGACATCCGGAAAATTGTATATACGACCAACGCGATCGAGTCACTGCACATGCAGCTTCGGAAGATCATCAAGGCGCGCGGCCACTTCCCGTCGGACGAGGCCGCACTCAAACTGATCTGGCTGGCGCTGCGCAACGTCGTGGCTAAGTGGACCGGTTCCCGGCACGATTGGAAGAGCGCGATGACGCAGTTTGCACTGCTTTACCCGGAACGATTCAACATTGGAGTCTGAATCTCTACCCGCCTCACACACGAAATTCCGGATACCTCCCCGTGAACGGCAAGACCCCCAGACGCTTCGTTATTTTCATTTCTCGTCACCTAATTGTGCCTGCGCACTGGATGGTTTGTTAGCCAATGGTTCGCCCCAAAAAACTATTCCACCCTTGATTTTCCTGATTGAATCGCGGTCAATCCAAACATCCTCAACGTTATTTGGATCAAGGGTCACACCATCCACGGAAAACGGCCGCAACATATCGATAAATTGATAAATATCGTTCGCCAACTTAGCAAGGTCCTTCTCCCCCGGCATTTCTCGATTGGAAAAAACAGACACTTCAGAATTCATCTTTTCTTATCGAAATGCGAACTTAGCGACCACCGGACACACGCACGGTTGGCACAAATACTCGGGAACCATTTTTCCATGAGAGCCTTCATATAAATCACTTTATAAAACGGAACAAATTTACTCAACCCCGTGTTATTGCCCTCACGAATTTAGAAAAAACCACCCTCAAAATAGGCTCCACTCATCTTACGAATGAGATTCAAGTACTCTTGAGGCAACTTCGCACCGAGGACAGCCTCGACTTCTGCAATCGCATCGGCAGTTGGCTTCGGCAAAATGTTACGAATCTCAAGATCCATTTTAATTTCCTCAATTCATAATTTCCGATCCATCAATATGGCGCAAGGCGCTACGACGTCTTGAGGCATCAAGAGTTCGGCGCCACTCCATCGCATTGAGCGACGCGTCGCCGTCAATAAACGATTCCATATTCATTGGGTATAAATATTGTCTGCATAAAAAATCAACGACCACCCCGACTACTGACGGCAGGTCATCGCCTGATTGACGAACCGACTCGCAATATCGAGATCGCTCACAGCGCCATCATTGCAAATCATCTAGACCGTGGAATACACACCATTAAGATACTCCATGAATTGACGATTTATACCAGCACCGATAGAACCCCAATCATTTAAGTTAAATTTTCTTAAAACAGCCACAAGCTCTGGAGTTGCACTGAAATACAAGACATTCCAAATTACCTCAACATCAAAATTATTCTCTCTATCACCAAAATCCAGCAACTCCCTTAACAAGATTGCACCAGACTCCCCCGATATTTCTTTTCGATGCACGCACTCCAGCATACCCACTCGAACATTAATGCAGAGAAAATCGATAACAGCTTTCCTCCAAAGCTCAGGGGTTGATCCAAACTGGCCACCAAGGACTTGCGAAAGCGCTCCGTTAGGAGAGAAATCGTCGAGTCCTGATACTACAAGTTGCTTCTGGTAATCAATTTCGGAGAATGTATTCATGTCGACCTCATTTCCCAGGAAATTTAAATTTCGCTATCTCGCCTCTATTGATCGCTTTAACCGCAGAGCTGTTGATTTCCACGGTCGCTGTGTCACCAGCGGTCTTGGATGACGCCTGCCCAGCGGGACGGTACGTCACCGCAGTTCCGTCTGGCAAGATCGCGACCCAACTTCCCTCCCCGGTAACGTTGTTGACCACTTTTACTGGCGTCTGCCCATTGAACGCATCTTTTGCAAATTGCTCTGCGGTTCCGTTCGGGTCACTGCTCGGTGGCATCGGAATTGGCGTGCCAACTCCCCCGATACCGGCCGGCAACTTTCCGTCGCTTCCCGTGATTGACGGTGGAACGCTGGAATTTTTCCCATCGATAGAATTAATGAGGTATTCAACCAACCCCTTAACCACGTCGACCGCAGGTGCATCTAATATTCGGTCAATCAAATTCGATCCAGCAAGTTGCGACCCCGGCGTGCCTACCTTAATCGCCGGATCAAGTTCGGTGGCTGGATCGGCAATCACACCATCGCCTTTCGTTGAAGTGTTGCCCGTATACCCACCGAGCGGCGGCAAGCTTGGCACGGGCGCCATCGACCACTGGTTATTCTCCCCTTCAATCTGCGCTGCCCCCATCGCCGTCGCCGCGCTCGCCCCCGACGCCGTGGCAATTCCCGCCACGAGGCTCGTCACCAGATTCTCCCGTGCCTGCCGATCCGTCGCCGACATCCGCCCTGTCGGTGCGAGCAGTGTGCCGATCACCGAACTCGCCGCCGCGCCCATCGCGCCGGCCCCACAACTCTGGCTGCTGGCGGCAGCGCCTGCACAGCCGACAATCGCATGAAGTGCAGCACGCGCTTCTTCACTACCGAGGTTGTCAGCAATCTGCTTCACTTGGTTCGCACCAAGCTCTTGCAGATAGGCAACCGTTGCGTTCTGCGCGAGTTGGCCCACGCCCCCCGTGACATTGCCGCCCGCAGCCACCGACAAGGCTGTCATTACTTGTCGATAGGTGCCGCCTGGCCCCCAATTGGCGTTCAGTTCATCGGCGCGCTGTTGTGCCGCCGCACGTTGTTCCGGCGTCAGCTTCGGGTTATTCGCGGCCGCCTTCGCTGCGTCGGCTTCCGCCGCGCGATTGGCCACAAACGTTCCTGCCTGGTTGATGAACTGGCTTGTAATGTCGAACCCGGCCTGTATCTTCTCTTTGTCGAAGATCGGTGCAAGCGCACCTCCGGTGTTCGAAGTGTCACGATTGATGCTCGCCACAGTTTCGGCAGCGGTCTGACCCGTCAACTGCTGCTGTTTCGTGCCGTCGGTAATCGTAAGAGTGCCACCGCTGACACCGCTCTTCGTCGTGGAGTTCGCATCGCCGGAAGCACTGAGCGCTACTGGCGGTGCAACCTGCAAACCGCCATCCCCCTTTGGCAGCGACGTCCCCGGCACCGGATTTACGTTATTCGCCGTACCTTTCTGATCCTTGCCGATGGTGCCGCCGTAACCGCCCGAAAGCCCGATCGAGGACGCGTCGTACGATGCGTGGTTCTCGATGTCGCTATGGGTAAGCGTCGCGGTGGTCAGACTGTTCAGGTTGTCCTGGACGGCCTTCTCGCTGCTCGCGATCACACCACCCTTGAGATCGGTATCGCCCTTCACGTCGACCTGGAAGCCACCGTCGCCGGCCTTGATACCCGATTGCTCGATCACGCTGGCGTAGTCGCTGTTCATCTTCGTCTGGCCAACGCTGCCCGCCACACTCGACTTTCCAGTGCAAAGCGGCGGCACACACACGCTCGCCGATATGCCTGCGCTTTGCTGCTTCGAATCGTAGTGATCCTTGTCCTGCAGGCTCTCGATGTTCAGGTTACCGCCGACATCGGCAACCACCTGTTTTCCCGACGCGACCGCACCTTTCAGATTCGTATCACCGCCGGACTGAATCGCAAGCTGGTTGCCTGCGGTCACATGCGTATTCGTCCACGTCGACGAATCACCGTCCGCGTTGCCGCGATTGCCGGCGACGCCGGCCGTGAACGCTATCCCCGTCTTGTCGCCGACGGTGAACGACACGCCCACCGATGCACTCGACCCGCTGTTCGTACTGTGCTGGCTACTGGTATTTTCTGCCGCCTGCAGGTTCACATTGCCTTCGGCAGCCAACTTCGCGTTGTTACCTGCCGAAATCGTGCTGCCGATCACGTCGATATTGCTGTCCTTGCCGGCACCGGCGGCAGCGATCGTAACGTTGCGGCCTGCCGACACGGTACTCCCCACCGCGGTGCTCGACTGTGCATGCATCTGGCTGTCGCTCTTGCTCGCCCCGACCGACACGTTGATCCCGACGCTAGTCGCGGCTTTCACCGGATCGCCGCCCATCTGCTTCAGCGAGTCATACGTGTTCTTCGCCGCAAGGCCCGTCGTGGCGGCTGCCAGCGCGATCAAGCGCGGATCGCCGCCCACGCTTTGCGCAGCGCTCGTCATCTGTCGACCAGTCTGCACCGCCGCGATGACCGGATTCGTCACGCCCACCGTCACGCCGGCCTGACGGAACTGCTGCTGCTCTGCAAAGTTGGATGTATCGGTCGCGGCATCGATTTTTACAGTCTTGCCAGCGAGATTCACGTCGTTGCCCGCATGCAGGATGCTGCCAGTCGCGTGCAGATCATTGCCCGCACTCACGGTCAGGTTACCGTTCAGCGCGCCGATCGCGCTCCCGTAGTTCGTCACCGATGACGACTGCTGCTTGTCCGAGTTCGAACGCGAACCGACCGACACCGACAGGCCACCATTCGACATCAGGCCGGTTTCCTTCTTGTCGTAATAGGTAGACGACTGGACCGTGTCCTGCGAGGTCTTAATGTTCACGTCCCGCGCCGCCGACAGCGACACATCGTTCGTGCCGACGATATTGCTGCCCGTCACGTTGATGTCCCGACCGCTGGTAACCGTGACGCCATCCGCCGAAATCGTGCTGCCCTGACTATAGGTCGCCATCTGATCGATCCCGCTCGCAACCTTCGATCCGCTAACCACGCCACTGCGGCTATGCGTTTCATGCGAATTGAATTCGCGCATCTCGGTCGCCGAGCCGACATTCACGTCGCCCGCTGCCAGCAGGTTCGCATTGCCCTTGTCGAGGCTGATTGCGCTGCCGGAAAGCGTGATGTCCTTGCCCGACACGAGATTGACGGTATTGCCGCCCGTCAGCGTCGTTCCAGTCAGCGCTTGATCCGACGCATGCTTGGTTTCCGCGTAGCTCCGGCTGCCCTCGTCACCCGAGCTGTTGGCGTTCACTGTCGACGTCGTACTCGCCGCGCCGAGCGTCACATTGCCTTTTGCGGCGATCGTGCCACCACCGCGCAGATCGATCTGCGCGCCCTTCGCCGTGAAATCGCCACCGACACCGATATTGGAGACACCCCCAACCTTGACCGTGCTGCCGACCGCACTGTTGAGGTTCGTATCCGACACCCCATTCGCACGCTGCACGATCTTGTGTTCGCCGGTCTGTTGCGTACCGAGCGTCCAGTCGCCGCCGATACTCGCGCCGAAATTGCCGCCGACCGACAGATTCCCCGCGTTCTGCTGGAAGTTGCCGCCCGTCCTGATCGCCGCGTCACCCGTCACATCGACCTGGGCCGTCGGCCCGAGCGTCGTCGTGACACTCGTTGCGCCGTCGCGGCTCACCCGCGTATCGGTCTTCGTCGCGGTGTCGAGAATCAGGTTGCCGCCAGCATCCAAATTGAGGCTGCCAGCCTTCACCTTGGCCGAAGTCAGATCGACATTGCCATCCGTCGTCAACGACATGAGTCCGCCGCTTTGCAGCGTGCCAAACGCATTGTCGATCTGCTTGCCCTGAATCGACAGCGTCTTGTCCGCCTTCATCGTGCCGCTGTTCTTGAAGTTCTCCGCGTCCTTCAAATCGATGTCGGTCGCGGTAATCAACGGCCCATTGACGTTCTGCTGGTTCGCCTGCGCGAGATACACGACCGGCACCAGCACCGACTGGCCGTCGACCACGCGCGTTTCCATCATGATCACGTTGCCGGTCAGCTTCGACACCTGATCGGCCGACAAACTCGCGCCTACGGCCAAATCGAGCGATTTCGACAGGCCGGCGCCCGCGGCCATCAGTGACTGGTACATCGTCTCGAGATCCGTGTACGGCCCGAGCACGGCGCGACCGGTCAGCGCCGTCACTTCATTGCGAACCAGTTGCTGCTCGTAGAACCCGTCGCCCAGGCGCTTCGGAATATGCGTCAGGTCGACGCCGATCTGACCGAAGAAATAGTCGCTCGAGATGAAGTTCTTCCGGTTCGTGAACGCCGGGTTTGTCTCGATCGCATAGCTCGCGTTCGGCGACGTGTCCGGCCGATACAAGCCGCCCTGCGGAATCGTCAGGTTGTTGAGCACATTCAGCGCGGTCGCGCTCGCGACGACCGGATCGACGGCGGTACTGCCGCCATGCACGGTCGACGCCCCCGATTTCGCCCCGCTGGCATTACCGCTCAATCCGCCGATCGTCAGGCCCGGCACAGCCTGCCCGGGGAGCAGGCCAAGCGATGGAATCGACGCGTTTGCGGCCGTGTTGTTGATGCTCACGCCGGTTCCGGAAATCGTCCCGTTGGAACTCAAGGTCGACCGGTAATCCGGCAAGCCGAATTTCTTGACATCGGCCGGGGCCGCCTGGGTATAGCCTCCCGGATGGCCGCCGACAAACGGCGCATCGCCGAACGGCAACTGCCAGTTGTGCTCGGTGTTGTCGTAGTTGTTGTAGTGATACTGGCCCGAATAGGTGACCGTCACGCCCGGCGCCTGCTGGCCCGTCGCCGCCCACCCGTCGCCGTCATATCGTGCGGGCAGTTTCAGATCGCCCACTGCTGCGATATTGCTCCAGTAGTTTTGCACCGTGCCGGATGACGATGCATCGATCGCGCCACCCGACACGATTTGCCCAGCCGGACTGATGTCCTTGATCATGTTCGCGACCGCAACGCCCGTGTAGGTCGTGTACTGGTAGCCGCTGTTCCACTGCCCGCCGTTCGGCGGAACGGTGAATACGCCACCGGGCTGTTCCTTCAGTTTGGCGATGACAGGAGCGGGATCGTAATCGGGAAAGTTCGGATCACGAAAAAGGTTGACCCAGTGGACATCCTTGCCGCTGCAAGCCTCCATGTAATAGGCCACGCAGCCCGACATGCTGATGCCGTACTTCTCAAGGACAGCCGGATCGACGTTGTTCGTGTAGCCGGTGGTGGTCATCACACGCCGCGTGTTCGTCACCCTGTCGGCATGCAGTTCCATGTCGCCGCCAGACTGGATCAACGCCGACGCATTGTTGATGAGCGCCGCGTTCGTGTAGTTGCCGCCGACGTCCTTGCCGCCCGCGAGCACGACCTTCCCCATGCCGAAGATGGCCGTCGTCGCCATCGAATCGGTCGCCGTGGTGTCGTCGCGGTTCTCGATGTCGCGCGCGAGGATTTCCAGCGTGCCGTTGCTGTCCGAACCGCCGATCAGCGCAGTCGGCCCGAGGTTCGACACCGTGCCAGTCGCATTGATCGACGTGCTGCCGCCGACGATCGAACCGGTATTGGTCAGATTGCCCGACTGCGTATGCAGCAGGCCGCCTGCCATCATCACGCCCACGTTGACGATGTTGCCTGCATTGACGCTCAGGTTGTTGACCGACTGCAGGTTCGCGTTGTTTGCAAACGTGCCGGGCAGCGTGAAGGAGAGATCGTGACCGACGTTGAATTGCGTGTCGGGCCCCGTCGTGTAATCGCCCTGCAGGTTCACGCTGGCATCGTGAGCGGCGCCGTATGTGCCGCCCCCTCGCAGCGTCGCGGCCGTGACCGTCAGGTCGTGCGTGGCGCTGATATGCCCGCCCGTGTTCGTGACCGCGCCGCTCGTCGTCACGTCCACGTCGCCGTTCGAATTCGTGACGTTGCCGATCTGCCCGCCGGAGTTGTCCAGCGTATTGCCCCGGACATGCAGCGACGCGCCGCTCAGTTGCCCGCCTTGCGTATTGGAAATCGACGACGCGCTGACGGTCACGTCGCCGTTCCCGGTGATCGCCCCCATGCCCGACACGCCACCCGCGTGGCTGTTGATGATCTGGCTGCCGCCCTGCACGGTCATCTTGCCGGTGCCGAGATCGGTAATCGAGCCATCGGCGTTGTCGATCGAGCCGGATTGAACGGCGAGCGTGCTTGTATCACCTGCCGTCTGCTGGCCGGCCTGAATGTGACCGCCCTGGTTCGCCAGTGCGCCGCCGTTCGTCAACGACAGCGACGTTCCCGCACGCACCAGCCCCTGCGCGTTGTTCACGTCGCCCAAGATCGTCGCATCGATGCCGCGCTGCGCCGCGAGGATGCCGTTCGCGTTGTTCCAACTACCGGCATTGATGAAGGCTTGCCCCTTCGTGACGATGGTGCCTGCAGCGTTGTTCAGCGCGCTCGCGCCGCTGCCCGGCGCGAGCGTCAGCGTGCCCGTGCCGGCGTGCGTGATCGTGCCGCCCGCATTGTTCAATCGGGCAGCGGCAAGCGTCAGGTCGGTGCTGTTCGTCTGGATCACGCCGCCCGCGGAGTTGTCGAGCGTGCCGCTCACATCGACGCCCATCGCCGACGAACCATATTGCGTGATGGTGCCGCCATGGTTCGTCAAGGTCGGCGTGGTCAACGCGAGCTGGTTGGCTTCGAGTTTGCCGCCGCTGTTGTCGAGTGAATCGTTTGCGCGCACGCTCAGATTCGGGCCGACGATCGCGCCACCCTGATTCGTCATCGACTCGACCTGGATCGACGCGTTCGTGCTCGCGCCGATCTGGCCGCCGTTGTTCGTCAAGGTGCCGGCGGTGACGCCAAGGTCGGTGTTGGACAGCAGCCTGCCGTTCGTGTTGTTCAACGCCCCGCCGACCGTGGCTGTCAACCCGGCCTGCGCATCGATCGAACCCGATGTATTGTTCAGCGAACCGGTTTGAGCCGCGATGCGTCCGTTGCCGGCGATCGTGCCGCCGACGTTCGACACCGAACCCGATCCATTGCCGAGCGTCAGCGTGCCGGTGCCCGCATGTGTGATCGTGCCGCCGTCGTTCACCAGCGAAGCGGGAGCGAGCATCAGGTCGGTGCTGTTGGTTTGCAGCATGCCGCCGCCCGAATTGTCGAGCGTGCCAGCGACGTTGACGGCCATCGCACCGGCGCCGGTCTGCGTAATCGTGCCGCCGTGGTTCACCACATTGGTCGCTGACAACGAAACCTGCTCGGCCTGTACATTGCCGGCGCTGTTGTCGAGGGTCGTGCCGGTCAGTGCGGCCGTCCGGCCGACGATGGTGCCGCCGTTGTTGACCAGGCGCGCGCCCGCATCGACCGCCGCCTTCTGCGCAGCCTTCAGCGTGCCGCCGCTGTTGTCGACCGACTGGCCGGAAACCTGAAGATTCGTGTTCGACGTGATCGTCGCGTGGTTGGCGATATTCCCGCCTCGCACGGTCACGTCGCCGTTGCCGCCGATCACGCCGCCTTGCGCGCCATTCGCGGTCGTGCCGGCCACGTTCGTGAGTTGGCCGGTCGCGGTGAGTTCCAGCCCGTCGGTATTGAGCGACGTGATGCGGCCCGCCGTGTTGTCGATCGTGTTGCCATCGACAGTCGCGTGTCCGCCACCCTGGATCGTGCCTTGATGGTTCGCGATGGCGTTACCGCGCAGCGCCATCGTGCTTTCCGACACGAGCACGCCGGCCTGGTTGGCGATCTGCCCGGCGGCCGTTACCGACAGCGGCCCCTGCGACGATACCGTGCCGCCCTGATTCGATACGTTGCCGCCCGTCAGGCTCGTACTGCCGCCGCTCGTCAGGTTGCCGTGGTCGTTGTTGACCGTGCCGGCCGCATTTGCGGTGACCGCGCCCTGGGCGCTCGTCGTCGCATTCGCGAGGTTCACGTCACCGTTCGTCGCAGTCAGCGAAAGGTTGCCGTTCGCGGCGGTCGTGCTGCCCGAGAGATTCACGGCGGAGCCTGTCGCCGATACATTACCGCCCGCGATGTTCTTGCCGTTCGCGCTCAACTGACCCGTCGTCGTGACCTGCAGATCGCCCGCCTGTGTGGCGACGCCGTCACTGTTCACGCCCGCGCCCAGCAGGCCCGTCGAATTCAGCGAACCCGCATTCACGCCCACGTTGTGCTGCGCGGCAAGCGTACCGGTATTCACCACGTCCGCGCCGGTATTCAGCGACACCGACTGCTGCCCGTAAGTCGTACCGCTGTTCTCGACTCCGCCTGCAGCCGATACCGCGACGTTGCCGAGCGAGCTGACCTTGCCCGACTGCACCAGCCGGCCGTCCGTCGTCAGCGTCAGGCCCATCGCATCCGCCGCGATCGTCCCGGCACTCCGGACGCCGACGCCGCCCTCGGTGCCGACCAGGAAAATCCGGTTGCTGTACATGCCACCCAGTTGGCCGATGTCGATTGCCACGGCGGGCGTGGCGCCTTCGCCCTGGATTCGCGTGGTCTGGAGCGTATCGTGGCTTACCTGGTTCGCGCCTGTAATGACGTTCAGGTTGTTCGCGTAAATGGCCGCATTGGTTTGTACGGCCCGGGCGATCAGATCGACCTGATCGACGTTGGTGGCGTTCAGGCCGGCGCCCTGCACCGTAATCAGGCCGCGCGTCGTGTTGAAACCCGCCAGTGACCCATCCGCATTCAGATTCGGGGTTCCGGTGGTCAGGATTGCACGCGAGGTGTTGATAAATCCGCCGCCGTCGACAACCAATCCGGACGGATTCGAAATAATCATTTCGGCACGTTGGCCGGCAATCTCGACATACCCCCTCAGTTGCGACGGGTTGTTGCTGTTGACCTGATTGATGATGATCCTGGCCGCGTCGTTCGCGCCAAAATTCGGATTGCCGTTGATATAGCCGGCCTGCTGCGTGTTCGTCATCACCGGCGAGTTGTTCACGATCACGCCCGGTTTCTGAACATCGAACTGCGAATAGGTGTTCAGCGAAACGCCGGCCCCGCTGGGTTTGTTGATATTGACCTGCGGCAAGCCATTCGGGGTCTGCACGACCTTGGGGGCATTCGCCCCCGCTCCGACTACCTGCGCGCCCACCCAAAGCGGTGTCGCCCCTGTCGCAATCAGCGCCGCAAACGCCGCGTGGCGCAGCGCAAACTTCACCGTCGCACGTCGCAGCCGGCCGCACCCGGCCCGGACGGTTTCTCCATTGCCTACCTTTCCCGACGAGTTGGCAGTCTCTTCGACCGCGATCAACATGCCTCGGACGCAACTGAATACCAGACGATATTGTTTTTTATTCATGGTGCGGCGGACGCGTTTTTACGCGCCAAGCGAATGGATGCGAAACACCGTGCAAAAGTGTAGAAGAGGACGACAGCGCAAAAACAACGCTGCCGAGTTTTCCCCGACTCTTCTTCACTCCGGCTACGGCGGGATGGATTGGTCTCTCGTGGCGTAATTTATCGAAATACTTGTCAGCACAGTGTCAGGAATTGAAAAGACGCACAGCGCTCCCGGTTCAGCATCCGTTCAACTTGAAATGATTCATGTCGGGCTCGACTTAAAAACCGCGTCGGCTGATGCGGTTCTTTAACGATTTAAAACCATTCAATAATCGTCTTTCGATTTTTTAATAATCCTAATCTGAAAATCTTTTTCAGGACCGGCACCCGCGCGCTCGTCGTGCTGCAGCACTGAATCGACCGGAAAGCAGCGGATCGATGTAGTGCGGTCAAAGATCTGTCCTGCAGATCACACCACCCATCCAGCGCGAGAACGCATTCGATCTCGTGGGAACAACATCCGAACTTGAATTTTTCTATTGACTTTGGCGTCATCTGACTAGCTGACGAATTCAGCGTGTCGAACAGGAACAGAGCATCGTTCACGGTGTCGCGAATCTGCAACGGAAGCGCGAACCTTTCGGTGTTGAACCGCATCGATGCCTATCGAGTTCGATGGATTGCGACGATGAATCTCTCGAATCGATTGCGCGCGCCGCGCGATACGCAACCCCTTGCGGCCAATTGTCGCGAAACACCGCGATTCCCCGCTTTTCGTCGCTTTTCTCCGCCAGTCCGATTGCCCGCCTCCTGTACCTCGCGTATGGTGCTGGCCGTCCGCGCTCGATCCGTCGCCCGGACACCCGACCGTCGTCACGCACGACGGCCGCGCGGGCCGTGCCCGCCGCTCACCGTCTCCGCGATGCCGCTCGCCGCCACCGCGCATTCAAGAGGAAAGAGGCGTGATCCACAAAGTCCTGATCCTGTTCGCACTCTGCATCGCGGGCCTCGCCGCGATCGCCGCCGGTTTCCAGCACATCCCCAGCTGATTCGCGGCCCCGGCTCGCTTCGCCGAGCCCGGGGGCCGCACCCGTTCCTTTTCCCTTTCTGCGATGAACCTCTTTCTCGAACCGCCCGGGACGGGCGACCTTTGCCATGCGCATCGACGTACAGCATTCCCAGCACGACATCGACGATGAACTCGACACGCTCTATGCACGCCTCCACCAGCCGGGCCATCGCCTGCACGGCCTGCCGGCCGTCGCGCTCGGCCGCTCCGGCCTGATCGTCCGCCACCGCGAAGCGGACGGCGAATACTTCCTGTATGTCGAAGATCCGGCCGTGCGCCAGCTCGCCGGCTACACGGTGTTCAACCGCCTTCCCGAAATCCCGCGCCACGCCGACCGCTACCTGCGCGCGCCGCATACTCGGCTGCGCGGCTCGGCGCAACGCAAGGGCCTTGCGACGACGCTGTATCGCTGGGGGCTCGACGCGGGGCTGTGCCTGATCAGCGGCGCGCGCCAGTCGGTCGGCGCCGCGCAGTTGTGGACGGCGCTCGCGCACGATTACCGGCATGGCTTCGTCGATGTCGAAGGCCGCGCGCTGCGTTATCTCGGCGACACCGTTCCGGACGACGTGCACGGCGCGCTGCATACGCGGCGGCTGTTGCTCGGCAGCGGGTGGGCAATGACAGAATTCGCGCGGGCGGCCGGGATGAGCGATGGCGAACCGGTTCGCTGCGATTCCGCGGCGATTTTCGACGGGGCAGCGCGGATCGCGTCGCGCGCTTAGCGTCGGCGGCACGCGCCACGTCGACCGAACGCCAATGCGATAATCCGTCCGGTCCGCGCGATGCGGCAGCGCACCGCGCCAACCAAACGCTCATCGATGACCACCGATCCCCGAACCGACACCGACCGCCGCATCGACATCGTCTCCCTGTGCGGCAGCCTCCGGTCGCAGTCGTACAACGCCGCGCTGCTCGATGCAGCCGCGCTCGTCGCGCCGCACGGCATGCGCATCGTGCGCTTCGATCGCCTCGGCGAATTCCCGTTGTTCAACCCCGATACCGAATACCCGTCGCCCGCCGCCGTGCGCGACCTGATCGATCGCCTGAACGCGGCCGACGGCGTGCTGATCGCGAGCCCGGAATACGCGCACGGCGTGACCGGCGTGATGAAGAACGCGCTGGATTGGGTTGTCGGATGCGAAGCGTTCGTCTACAAGCCGGTCGCGGTGCTGAATGCGTCGCCGCGTGCGACGCATGCGGACGCGGCTTTACGGGAAACGCTGTCGGTGATGTCGGCGCGCATCGTCGAGCGTGCGTCGATCACGCTGCCGATCCTCGGAAGCCAGCTCGATGCGGCGGGCATCGCCGCGCATCCGCCGTTCGCGTCGGCGCTGGCCGATGCGTTGCACGCGCTCGGCGCGGTGATTGCCGAAGGCGCGTCAACGCGCTGACGCGACGCATCCGGCAATTCATCGCAGTCCGGAATAATCGGACGTTGCGCCCGTCGACAGGCACGACGTCCGGCCCGGATCATCGTCCGCGATAGATCGGCCTGTCGGCGGCCATTGGACCCGATTCGCTCGTGGCCGGTGCGGCCATCCCGTATCCGCTCGTATCGGCCGTCGACGTCCCCGTCGAGCCGATCTTCGTCAGCGCTTCAGCCAGTCGCGCCGGATAGTGCGGGTCTTCGCCGGTCTGACGGTAGCCGGCCGCGTGCAGTGCGGCCAGTTCGGCCGTGACCTCCGCACGCGTCACGGTGGGCTGCGGCGCGGCCCATGCGGAAACGGAAGCGGTCGCGGCAACCGTCGCGAGAACATACAGAGCAAGCTTGTTCATTTGAACTCTCCTGAGCATCGACGACGTTGTCGACGGAGAGTGAGTCGATCGGCGAGCGCAAAGATGACACACGCCGACGAAATTTATTCGACGTCGCGTCGCCGCGCCGTACCGCGCCACGGTCGGGCGTCGCGCCCGATGTGAACGGCATGCTCAGATGAAAACCGATCCGCTGTCAGATTTCGCCGGCTCGCGCGACTACAGGCATGTGGCCATGCGCCACCCTCTGTTCTCGTTCAAAGGGTCCGACATGAAAACCAGAATCCGGATACTGATCGCGTCGCATCTCGCGACGGGTCTCGTTGCATTCGCCGCGGGCATCTACGTGCTTCCGATCCTGACGGCATCGGAGGGCGCAAGCGCCGTCGAACTGCAAGTGGCCGCCGAAAACACACGCCATACCGGCCGCTTCGAACGCGGCCTGCCGGGGAGCGATCCGCTGCACTGGGCAGTCGGCAAGCTGACGATCACCGATTCGTCGATCGCGTTCGAAGGCGACGTCGCACCGGGGCCCGACTACAAGATCTACCTCGTCCCGGAATTCGTCGATACCAAGGCGTCGTTCCTCGCGATCAAGGCGCGTGCCGCGCGCGTGGGCGACCTGAAGACATTCGGCAATTTCGTCGTGCCGCTTCCCGCCGACGTGAATCCCGCGCAATACACGTCGGTCGTGATCTGGTGCGAACGTTTTTCGAAATTCATCAGCGCGGCCCGGTATCAAAGCGCAACGACGTCGGGCTCGGTGTCGATGTAACCGGCCCCTGCCGCAGCGACGCGTGGTCGCGCGCTACCGACCCTTGCTCCGCGTGCCCTTCTTCACCGTTTTCGCACGCGGCGCTTCCTTCTCGGGCTGCGCGCCGCCGCCGGCGAGATCCTCGAGCCACGCGAGCGCATCGACGTACGACAGGAACTGCTGCAGATATTCCGGCGACAGCTCGCGCATCGTCGACAGCGACCGGTGCACGAGGCTGTTCGAATTGAGCGGCCCCGCATTGCGCGGCACCTGGTCGAGCGACTGGCGGTACTGCTGTTCCGTGCGGACCTTCGACCACATCGTGCGGAAGTAGTCGACCAGCTCGGGATCGAGTCCGCGCCGGTCGGCCTGCGCATCGCGCGCAAGCCGTTCGACGAGTTCCGCAAGCGCACCGCGCCCGGGTGCACCTGCCGTGGCTTCCGCATGGTCACGTGCGGCCTTCGCTTCATCGGCCCGCGCGACGACCTCCGCGAAGCCTTCGATCAACGCTGCCAGCCGCGCGTCGAGCAATCCGCGCGCGTCGCCATCGAGCACGGCCGCGCGCCGTTCGAGCGCGTCGATCCGGTGAAAGCGCACGGGATCGAGCCGGTCCACGCCCTGCTCGCGCCATGCGTCGAGCGTCGCGCGGGCGGGCGTCGCGTCTTCCGTCACTTCGCCTTCCCTCCGTTCGATGCGCTCTTGCGCGGCACCGGCGCGATCTCCACGCGGCGATTCTTCGCGCGGCCTTCATCGTCCGCATTCGAGCTGACCGGCTGTTCGGAGCCGAACGCGGCCGCGAACACCGACGCCGCCGGCACGCCGGCGTCGATCAGCGCGCGCGTGACCGTCAGCGCGCGCTTGGCCGACAGTTCCCAGTTGTCCGCGAACTGGCGGTTGCCGGTATGCACCTGCTGGTCGTCGGCAAAGCCGCTGATCATCAGGATCTCGTCGCGCGTCTTCAGGTAAGCGGCCAACGGGGCGGCCAGCGTCTTCAGCAGGTCGCGGCCCGCGGGCTGCAACTGGTCGGAGTTCAGCGCGAACAGCACGTTGCCGCTGATGCCGATGCGCCCGTTCACGAGCGTCACGCGGCCGGCCGCGAGCGGCCCGGCGAGCGCCTGTTCGAGCGACTTGCGCTGCTGCGCTTCGAGCTGGCGCGCACGCACGGCTTCCTCGAGCTTCGACGTGAGCTGCAGTTGCATGCCGATCACGCCGACCAGGATCAGCACGAACGCGCCGAGCAGCACCGACATCAGGTCGGCGAACGCGGGCCACACCGGCGCGGATGGCGCGCCGCCGTCGATTTCGTCGTGCATGCGTTACGCTCCGACCGGTGCCCGCCGGCCGGCGAGCTGCTGCAGGTCTTCGACGATCTGCTTCTGCGACATCATGCTCAGGTCGATCACCTCGCGCGCCTGCGCGACGTAGTACTCGAGCTGCTCGTCGCTGCGCGCGAGCGATTTCTCGAGCGCGGCCTCGATGCGCTGCAGATGGGTCAGCAGCTTGTCGTTCGACTCGCCGAACACCTGCACGGCCATCCCGAACGCATCGCCGAGGCTTGCGACCTCGACCGCGCCCGCGGTGACCTGCGCGGCCACCGAATCGAGCTTGCGCGTTTCGGCATCGACGGTATCGTTGAAGCGCGCGCCGACGCGATCGAGCAGGTCGGCCGACGTGCTGACGAGTGCGTCGATCGCGGTGCGCTGTTCGGTCGACGCGTGATTGACCGCGCCGAGCAGCGTTTCGAGTGTCGCGAGCAGGCGGCTGCGTTCCTCGAGCGTCGCGGTATCGCGCACCATGCTGTCGGACAGGCGCTGGCGCAGCTCGGCGACGACGTCGGCCGCGGCCTTCGGCGCTTCCGACGCGGCCTGCACGAGGCGCGCGATCTCGTTGATCGTATCGCTCGCATGCACCTGCGCCTGCGCGGTGATGTCGTTCGCGGTGCGGGCCAGCGTGTCGCAGATGTCCTGCTGGCGCGTCGCGGCCTGCGCGCTCGTCTGCGCCCATTCGTCGCGCAGCGCGGCCGCCATCGCGGCAAGCGAATCGTTCCATGCGGACAGGCGCTGTTCGTCGCGTGCCGCGAGTTGCGTCTGCAGGCCGGCGTGCGAATCGCGGATCGTCGTCAGCAGATCGTTCGAGCGTTGTTCGAACGTGGCGGCCTGCGTGGTGAGATCGCGCGTCGTTTGCGCGAGTGCGTCGCAGATTTCCTGCTGGCGGCCTGCGCTGTGTACGCCTGCGCGTTGCCATTCGTCGCCGAGCTTCGCGGCCATCGCGGCCAGCGAATCGTTCCACGTCGACAGACGTTCTTCGTCGCGCGCGGCCAGTTGCGTTTGCAGGCCCGTGTGCGAATCGCGGATCGTCGACAACAGTTCGTTCGAACGCTGCTCGAACGTCGAAGCCTGTGCGGTCAAATCACGCGTCGTGTGTGCGAGTGCATCGCAGATTTCCTGCTGACGGCCCGCGCTATGCACGCCCGCGCGCTGCCATTCGTCGCCGAGCTTCGCGGCCATCGCGACCAGCGAATCGTTCCACGTCGACAGACGTTCTTCGTCGCGTGCGGCAAGTTGCGATTGCAGACCCGTATGCGAATCGCGAATCGTCGACAGCAAATCGTTCGAACGCTGCTCGAAGGTTGAAGCCTGCGTGGTGAGGTCGCGCGTCGTTTGTGCGAGCGCGTCGCAGATTTCCTGCTGACGGCCCGCGCTGTGTACGCCCGCGCGTTGCCATTCGTCGCCGAGCTTCGTCGCCATCGCGGCCAGCGAATCGTTCCACGCAGACAGACGTTCTTCATCGCGTGCAGCCAGTTGCGTTTGCAGGCCCGTGTGCGAATCGCGGATCGTCGACAGCAGTTCGTTCGAACGCTGCTCGAAAGTTGAAGCCTGCGTGGTGAGGTCGCGCGTCGTTTGTGCGAGCGCGTCGCAGATTTCCTGCTGACGGCCCGCGCTATGCACGCCCGCGCGCTGCCATTCGTCGCCGAGCTTCGCGGCCATCGCGGCCAGCGAGTCGTTCCACGCGGTGAGGCGCTGTTCGTCGCGCGCCGCCAGTTCGGTCTGCAGCCCCGCGTGCGACTCGCGCATCGCAGCGAGCGTCGCGCCCGAATGGCGCTCGAACGTCGCGGCGGCTTCGCCCAGCGCGCGTGCGTGCTGGCCGGCCAGCGTCTCGCCGACCTGCTCCTGGCGCGACAGCGCTTCGCGCCATGCGTCCGACAGGCGGCCTTCGGTCGATTCGAGACGCGTCGCGACGCCGTCGAGCAGGTCCGTCGAACGCTGCGCGAACGTATCGGTGAACTGGCCGAGCGTCGTCTGCAGTTGCTGCGCGACCGCGTCGCCCGCGCGGCGCTGTTCGTCGAGCGCGCGGTTCCAGACGGCCGTCACGTTGCCGGTGGTCTTCTCGAAGCCGTCCGTCAACCCGTCGAGCTGGCGCTGCACGGCGCCCGTCACGGTGTCGCGCAGCGCGGCCATCTCCTGCGCGAGCCCCGTCATCGTCGCCGCGACGACCGGCTGCAGCGCGGCACCGGCCACGCGCGCGCTTTCGGCGGCGCTTTCCTTCAGCGCGTCGCCGACGTTCGACGCGAGGCCCGCATACGCGCGCTCGGTCCGGTCGAAAAACGCCTGCTGGCTTTCGAGCTGGCGATCGTGCAGCGCGACGCTGCGCGCCTCGAGCGTCATCATCATCGTCTGCAGCCGGTCGACCAGCGCCGGCATCACGTCGGCCTGGCGCTGCAGCAGCCGGAACGATTCGTCGCGCTGGTGCGCGGACGAATGCACGCGCAGCGTCGTCGCGATCTTCGCGTCGAGCTGCTGCGCTACGTCGATCCGCTCGCGGCGCACGAGCGCGGACAGCAGCCCGAGCATCGCGGACGTCGCGACGCCCGCAATCGACGTGCCGAACGCGAAGCCGAGGCCCTTCACCGGCGCGATCAACGATGCGCGGATCGCATCGAGATCGGTCGCGCTTTCGAGCGCGGCGCCCGTGCCCTTCAGCGTCACGACCATCCCGAGCAGCGTGCCGAGCATGCCGAGCAGCACCAGCAGGCCGACGAGGTAAGGCGTGAGCGCCGGGCCCGGCAGCGCGACGCGCGCGCCATCGACACGTGCCCGCACGGCGCCGCGCAGGCCCGGGGGCAGCGTGTCGAGCCACGCGTCGAGCTTCGCGGGCGGCTCGGTCAGGCCCGCGACCGCGCGCGACAGCGTGGCGGTCGCCTGCTTGTAGCGCAGCAGTTCCCATGCGCCGGCGACGTAACACGCGCCGATCAGCAGCGTGACGGCCGACGCCAGCGGATTCGACGCGACATAGCCGACGCCGATCCAGCCCACTGCGAGCAGACCGGCGACGAAGACAACGAGATCAATGCGAATTCTGGACATAGCGTGTTGATTAGCTGGTACGAAGGGCCGCGAGCAGCCCGTCTACCGTTTGAAACCGGACCTCGAGTTCGGCGAGCAGGATGCTTTGCATCTCGTCGCGAAACGTGTCGAGCCATGCGCCGGGCACGATCGCCACGACGGCCGCGCCGTCGGCAACCGCGCCGTCGTCAGCCGTACCGGCCGGGTCGGATGCAGCGGCGGATTCGGCATCGGCCAGCGCCTGCCGTTCCGCGTCGCGCAGCCGCCCGAAGCGCGTGCCGAGCAGCGCGGGCACGGCCGACAGCAGGCTGCGCTCGCGCGCGCCGAGCACGCGCTCCATGATCGCGTCGAGCGTCGCGAGCCGCGCCATCCCGGACGAGCGCGCGGCGAGCGCGACCCGCAGGCGGCCGCGCAACTGGCCGATCGCCGTTTCCATCTCCTGCTGCAGGGACAGATAACGCTGGCGGAAGTCCGCGAAATCGGCCGTGTCGGCGGCCGGTGGTGGCATATCGCCGGGCCGGCGCCGCATACGCGGCCGGTTGGTGGCCGTGATCGCCTGCGCGAGATCGTGGCGCACGCGCGCACAGTCGCGCTCCGCGTCGTGGCCGCGCACGCCGGCCGCGACGCCGGGCGGGCTCGCGGTCAACGCGGACGACAGCGTGATCGCGTCGGTCCAGCCCAGCCACTGGCTCAGCCGGTCAGACAGCGTCTGCGGGGATTCCGCGACGTCGGCATCGGCCAGGCGCGCGAGCAGCCGGACGAGCGTCGGGCCGCTCAATGCCGGGCGCGGGGAAGCGTGCACCATGCTGCAAACCGTCAAAAAAGGCAGCAGTTTACACGTCGCCGGGAGGTCGACCGCCAGAATCGGGGAAGCGGCGCGGTCCGGCGCACCGGGCGACACACGCGAACGCCCGCCGCGCAAGGCTCCGCGGGCGGTGGCGGGTGGCCGGAAATGCCGTCGGGTGCGGCTCGGCGAGCTGCCGGGATCGGGAAGCCGGGAGCCTCGCCCGGTGCGTCATGAGGAAAAAGAAGGCGTTTCCGGACGACTCGCGGTTTCCGGAAGCGTGGTGCGCGGTTCGGATGATTCGCTCCGGCGGCCGACCACGGGAATGGTCGGCCGCCGTGCGATGCAGACCGGGAATGGAAGCGGTCAGATCCCCGCTTTCGGTGCGTTCAGGATCAGCCGCAGCCCGAGCAGCGTGATCGCGCCGGCCGCGACGCGGTCGACCCACTTCTTCGCACGCAGGTAGAGCTCGCGCGGCCGGCGCGTCGAGAAGCACAGCGCGACGATCGTGTACCAGCCGAATTCGACGCCGAACACGAGCGGCGGCAGCGCGAGGTAGCACCACAGCGGCGGATGCTGCGGGAGCAGCGCCGCGAAGATGCTGCCGTACCAGATCGCCGTCTTCGGGTTGCTGAGCTGGGTCGTGAGGCCCGTCCAGAACGACTTGCGCGCGCTGCCGCCGGCCATCGCCTGCGGATCGTCCATCGCGATCGGCCGGTCGGCGCCGCGCCAGATCTTCGACGCCATGTAGATCAGGTACGCGCCGCCGGCGACCTTCAGGCCCACATACAGCCATTCGACGGCCTGCAGCAGCGTATAGAGCCCGGCCAGCGCGACGCCGCCGAACACGATGCCGCCGATGCCCATGCCGAGCGCGGTGGCCAGCCCGTCGCGGCGCGACAGCCCGATCGAATTGCGGGCAACCAGCACGAAGCTCGGGCCCGGAATCATCGCGCCGAGAAACAGCGCGGCCAGGATCGCGAGTACGGCAGCCGATGCAGTCATCGAAGTCTCCTTGTCAGCGACGCCGATTCGCCGGCGCCTGCGTGTCGTTTCCGACGGTCGAGCCGCCGATTCTGGCACGCTTCGCGCGTGGCCGAAAGCGGCCGCGCGCTGCTATGCTGGCCCTCTTTCCCGTCATCCCGCGCCGCCGCCCATGATCGAGATCCGCGCCGCCCGTTATCCCGACGACGCCCGCGTCGTCGAGGCGATCTTCCGCGAGTACATCGCCAGCCCCACCGTCAGCCTCGAATTCCAGGACTACGAGCCCGAGATCGCCGCGCTGCCCGGCCAATACGCGGCGCCGCGCGGGTTGCTGCTGCTCGCGTGGAACGGCGATCGCGTGGTCGGCTGCGCGGCGTTTCGCGAAATCGACACGGCGACCTGCGAGATGAAGCGTGTGTATGTCCGGCCCGAAGCGCGCGGATTGAACGTCGGTCGCCAGCTCGTCGAACGGCTGCTGCGCGACGCGAAGGCGGCCGGCTATGCGCGCATGTGCCTCGACGTGCTGCCCGAATTCGTCGCTGCAAGGCAATTGTATGCATCGCTCGGCTTCACGCCCGCGCCGCCCGTCGCATTCAATCCGGTGCCGGGCACCGAGTTTCTCGGGCGCGAGCTGTAACCCTGCGCGGCCGTCAAGCCCCTTCCCCTTTCGACCGGACACTTCGCCATGCGCGTTCTCCGCTTGTCCCTCCTGCTGCTCCCGCTGCTTGCGGCACTGCCCGCCGGCGCCCGCGCCGACGCCCTGCCGAAGTCGATCGAGACGCAACTGCCGCCCGGCTACCAGCCGCTGCTCGCGCAAGCCGGGCCCGATCTCGGCAACGGGCGGCACAGCTTTCTCGTCGTCGTGCATCGTGCGGTCGATACGCGCGAGCAGCCTTCGCCGCGCCCGCTGCTGATCTACGAGGAACAGCCCGACCACGCGTTCCGGCTCGCCGCGCGCAACGACCAGGTCGTCCTGCGCGCGAACGAAGGCGGCCAGTGCGATCCGTTCGATCCCGAAGACGCCGCTAACGGCCTCTCGGTAAAAGGCCGCTATTTCACCGTGCAGAACTTCGTCGCGTGCGGGCAGCACTGGACCGACTACGTGACGTTCCGCTACGACCCGCGCACGCGCGGCTGGGTATTTTCGAACCAGATCGTCACCGAATCGTTTCCGCTCGACGACAAGCCCGACCACGTCACCGTCACGCGCGCCGACGCGCACCGGCCGGTCTCGTTCGGTCAATGGAAACGCAAGGACTGACGGCGGCGCAACGCATGGACTGACGCGACCGGTGGAGCGGACCGCAAGCGATTGCGTCGCGCCAGCAGCCTCCCGCGCGCACCGACGCACGGCCAGTCCCTCGCGCTCGCCGACGCCTCGCCCTCCCCGCCCTTCGCGCCCTTCTCGCCCTTTAGGCGCTCGCAGCCACACGCCAACAGGACTACCATAAGCGCTCGCCGTCGCGCGACCGTGCGCGGCCGCCGCACGCGGCTCGCCCGCACGCCTTCCGTCGTAAAACCCGCGCAGGAGGACGTCATGACGCAACACTTCGATGCGATCGTCATCGGCACCGGGCAAGCCGGCCCGCCGCTCGCCGCGCGGCTGTCCGCCGCCGGGTTGAAAGTCGCGATCGTCGAACGCGGCCGCTTCGGCGGCACCTGCGTGAACACCGGCTGCATCCCGACCAAGACACTGATCGCGAGCGCGTATGCCGCGCAGATCGCGCGGCGCGCCGGCGAATACGGTGTGTCGGTCGGCGGCCCCGTCACCGTCGACATGAAAGCCGTGAAGGCGCGCAAGGACCAGATCTCCGGCCGCTCGAACCACGGCGTCGAACAATGGGTGCGCGGCCTCGCGAACACCACCGTATTCCAGGGGCATGCGCGATTCGAGAGCGCCGACGCGGTGCGCGTGGGCGACGAACTGCTCGAAGCGGGACGCATCTTCATCAACGTCGGCGGACGCGCGCAGGTGCCGCCGATGCCGGGCCTCGACTCGGTGCCGTACCTGACCAACTCGACGATGATGGACGTCGACTTCCTGCCCGAGCATCTCGTGATCGTCGGCGGCAGCTACGTCGGGCTCGAATTCGGCCAGATGTATCGCCGCTTCGGGTCGAAGGTCACGATCGTCGAGAAGGGCTCGCGCCTGATCCGCCGCGAGGACGACGACGTGTCGCAAGCCGTGCGCGAGATCCTCGAAAACGAAGGGATCGACGTGCAGCTCGACGCGAACTGCCTGAGCGCGCGGCGCGACGGCAACGGCATCGTGATCGGCCTCGATTGCGCAGGCGGCGGCCGCGAGGTCGCGGGCTCGCACCTGCTGCTCGCGGTCGGCCGCGTGCCGAACACCGACGATCTCGGGCTCGACCGCGCGGGTGTCGCGACCGATGCGCGCGGCTATATCACCGTCGACGAGCAGTTGCGCACGAACGTGCCCGGCATCTGGGCGCTCGGCGACTGCAACGGGCGCGGCGCGTTCACGCACACCGCGTACAACGACTACGAGATCGTCGCGGCCAACCTGCTCGACGACGATCCGCGCAAGGTGACCGACCGCATCACGGCATACGCGATGTATATCGATCCGCCGCTCGGCCGCGTCGGCATGACGCTCGCGGAAGCGAAGCAGACGGGCCGCAGGCTGCTCGTCGGCACGCGCCCGATGACGCGTGTCGGTCGCGCGGTCGAAAAAGGCGAAAGCCAGGGCTTCATGAAGGTGATCGTCGACGCGGACAGCCACGCGATCCTCGGCGCGTCGATCCTCGGCGTGACGGGCGACGAGGTCGTGCACGCGATGCTCGACGTGATGGCCGCGGGCGCGCCGTACACGACGATCAGCCGCGCGATGCACATCCACCCGACCGTGTCGGAACTCGTGCCGACGCTGCTGCAGGATCTGCATCCGGTCGAATGACGCGCGATGGCCAGGCGGCCGCGAACGGGTGTCGCGCGAGTGTCGGGCGGTGTGCGAAGATGGCCGCTCGCCACGACACCCGGGAACGCCATGGACCGCCTGCAAACGATGCAGATCTACGTACAGATCGTCGAACGCGGCAACTTCACGCAGGCCGCCGACGCGCTGCAACTGCATCGGCCGGCCGTCACGAAAGCCGTGCAGCAACTCGAACAGGAACTCGGCATCCGGCTGCTGAACCGCAGCACGCGCCGTGTCAGCGTGACCGCCGAAGGCGAGGCGTTCTATGCGCGCTGTGTGCAATTGCTCGGCAGCATCGACGACGCGTTCGCGTCGTTTCCCAGGCAGCGCGCGGTGCCGAAGGGCCGGCTGCGGCTCGACATCGCGCTCGCGCTCGCGAAGACGGTCGTCATTCCGGCGCTGCCCGACTTCCAGCAACGCTATCCGCAGATCGAGCTCGTGCTCGGCGCGAGCGACCAGCCGGCCGACCTGATCGGCGAAGGCATCGACTGTGTCGTGCGGGTCGGTACGCTGAAGGATTCGAGCATGGTCGCGCGCACGGTCGGCGCCGTGCCGATGGTCACGTGCGCGTCGCCCGCCTATATTTCCCGCCACGGTTTGCCGCGCACGCTCGACGATCTGCGCGCGCATCGTGCGATCAACTTCTTTACCGGCCGCAATCGCAAGGTGCTCGAATGGACATTTCGCCCGCACGGCGAAACCGTTGCCGTGAAGCTCGCGAGCAGCCTCCTCACGGACAATTCGGAAGCGCTGCTGTCCTGCGGGCTCGCCGGCCTCGGCATCGTGCATGCATTGCGGCCCGCGCTGCAGCCGAGCATCGACTCGGGCCAGTTGATCGAACTGCTGCCCGGTGTGCCGGCCGTGCCGAAGCCGATTTCCGTGCTGTACCCGAACCGCGCGCATCTGCCCGACAAGGTGCGCGCGTTCATCGACTGGCTCACCGAGCTGATCGCGCGCCGCTATCCGGCGTAGAACGGATCATGAACCTGCGCGAACGCGGTCGAGGATGACGATTCGCTTGCAGCCGGACTGCTCCGGACGAAAGTCCGGGCGCATCTTCCACGCGACCGCGTTGCATGCCTCACTTCGCGACGCGGTAACCGAGCGATCGCTCCAGGTACCGCGCCAGCTGCTCCCGGGAAAATGCCGGCTGCTCGATCCCGCTGCCCTCGAGAAATTCGATCGCATTGCGGCAGTCCCACACGTAATTGCTCTGGTAGAGCTCGGCGGTACTCATGCCGTCGCGAATGTTGTCGTCGAACAGGCTCAATAGCGGATAGAGCGGTGCGTCGACATCCGATTTCCACGCATCGAGCCATGCACGGAACGGCACGACCCGAAACCGCATGCCGAAGTAGCGTTCCAGCCTCGAGAAGAATTCCCTGAGCGTCAGGTTGGTCTCGGGCGAATTGATCAGATTGAATTTCCGCCCCAGTGCTGCCGGGTCACGCGAAATCCGCGCCAGCGCCTTCGTCATGTAATCGACGGTCGTCAGCCCTTCCCGCAGGTCGTGCAGGTCCGGCACGGTACCGAGCGCAATGCACGTCTTCACCAGCCGCCCCCACCATTGATAATCCGCGCTCACGCCGGTCACGCTGTGAAACGTCGCGTATCCCAGCCGAAAGGTCATCAACGGCAGGCCGCGCTGCTCTGCCAGATCGGCCATTTTCTCCATCACCCATTTGCTGCGCGTATAGCCGATGTCCTCGAGCACCGCCGGCAGGTTCTGATCGATGTCGTCCGCTTCGGTCATCATCGTCTTGCCGGTGAAACGATGCCCCCAGCTGTACACCGAGATCGTCGACAGCAGGATCAGCGCCTTGGTTCGCCGGCACCCGGCGAAAGCGAGGACCTCCGTCATGCCGTCCACATTGATCTTCTTCATGTACGAATAGGGCTGGATGAAATTGACCGCGCCCGCGGAGTGGTAAACCAGGTCGATTTCGTCTGCCAGTTCCGCGTAGTCGTGCTCGTTCATTCCAAAGCACGACTGAGTGATATCGCCAGCCCACACGTGGATGCGGGATCGCTCGTCCGGCTCGGGGTTCAACTCGTAGGCGCGCAGTTTCTCCTCGATCCGCGCGCCCCCCGCAGCGGCGTTCTCCGCACGCACCAGGCAATGCACCACCGCCGACGTCGTCGCGAGCAGTTCGGCCAGCAAGTGGACCCCGACAAATCCCGTGGCCCCGGTCAGCAGGATCTTGCGTGGATGCGCCAGCAGTGCCGCGTCGAAGGAGCGGCCGAAATCCGCCTGCTCCGGCACGCGGATATCATTCGCCAGCACATAAACCGGCTCGCGTTCGATCTCTGGCGCCACTGTCGCGACACGCCGCTCGATCTCGCGTGCAAGCTGTTCCACCGATTGGTGCTCGTAGACATCCCGGATCAGCATCTTCGTTCCCGCCGCATTCGACAAGGCCCTGGCGAGCTTCGCGGTCAGCAGCGAATTTCCGCCGATGTCGAAAAAATTGTCGGTCTTGCGGAAGGACGCATGGCCGATCAACGCGACGAATGCATCTGCGACGATCTGCTCGGCGGAGGTGTACGGTTCCCGCTCCGTCCGGTTGCGCTGCTCCGCACGGTAACGCTGTTCAAGCTCGGCTCGGTCGGTCTTGCCGTTCACCGTGATCGGCACGTCGTCCAGCAGCACGTAGCTGACGGGCCACATGTAATCGGGCAGGATGTGCCGGACGCTTGCCTTGAGCGCATCGACGACATGCTCGGGCGGCGCGACGGAATCGCGCGGCACGACAAACGCGACGAGTTCCTTCCCGGTTCCGGCAGCGTTGGACAGCGCCAGCACCACGGCCTTGCGTACCACGCCGGATCGGACGAGCGCGGCGTGAATCTCGCTCAGTTCGACCAGATTGCCCCTGATCTTGACCTGATCGTCCAGTCGCCCGAGGAACTGGATCGAGCCATCGTTCAGCCAGCGCCCGAGGTCGCCGGTGCGATAGATGGTCTGGCCCGGACGCTGCGGGTGCGGACGGAATTTCTCGGCAGTCAACGACGGGTTGCCCAGGTAGCCGCGGGCCAGTCCTCGCCCGCCAATGCAGATCTCGCCGACGTCGTCGCCCGTCACCGTTTCCCGAGCGTCGTTCAGGATCAGGATCTCCGTTCCGTCGATGGGCCGCCCGATCGAATCCGGAAGGCCGAGCGCCGCGCTCGGGACAACCTGACACGTCGCGAAGATCGTCGCCTCGGTCGGACCGTAGTAATCAATTACCGTGTAATCAATCGCGCCGGTATCGATCGGGCCAAGCTTTTCGCCGGCCGTGAACAGGTATTTCAGCATCAGATCCGCAGGCTGCCCGACACCCACCACATCGGCAACCATCACGGTGGGCACGTACGCATGCGTGATCCGGTGACGGGCGAAGAAACCCACCAGCGCATCGGCATCGAAGCGCGTTTCGTCGTCCGGTAGAAACAGCGTCGCGCCCGCCGAGAGGGCCGACCAGATTTCCCACTGCGACACGTCGAAGCCGAGGCCGGCCATCAGCGTCGTCCGGCTTTCGGCGTTCATCGCAAAGCGCGCATTGTGCCAATCGACGAGTGCCGCCACGGCGCCGTGTTCGACCATCACGCCTTTCGGCGCACCGGTGGAACCGGACGTGAAGATCACGTAGATCGCGCCGTCCGGCGCATCGACATGTCGCATCGCGCGCACGTCGTCCTGTTCCTCGGGTTGCCGCGCACACAGGTCGGCCACGCAAGCGAACGGGACGGTCGCGTTCCGCGGCGTCGCGCGGGTCGTCAACACGAGCTCGGCATTGCATTGCCGAAGAATGTAGTCCTTGCGGGTATCCGGATAGCGGTCGTCGATCGGCACATACGTCGCACCTGCTTTCAGGATGCCGAGGATGCCGGCAATGAAGTCGGCGTTGCGCGCCGCCTCGATCGGCACCAGGCCGCCGCGTTTGATTCCCCGTTCCTGCAATGCGCCGGCAACCGCGTCGCTCAAACGGTCCAGCGCCTCGTAACTCACGCTTTCGTGCGCCGAGACCACGGCCGGCCTGTGTCCCCCGAGGGCCGCCCGCATTTGAAATTTTCCGAGCACGTTCGATTGAGTGATCATCGTTTTTATTCCTCATATCGAAAACAACAGATCTCAATATAGGCGGCGACAAACAAAAAGCAATTTCATGCGCGGGTCATCACGCATCGCGAAACGACGACGTTGTTTGATGCGCTTGACGAAGCATTCGACGATGTACCGGGTCCGCTACGGCACACAGCCGATTGTTATTCGCCGGATAACAATCAATGAATCGGCCGCGCGTTTATCCGGCACGGGCACCCGCCTACAGTGCTCCTTCATCGACACCCGTTCATCGAAGGAGCAATCCATGTCCCGTATCGTTCGTTTCCATCGCATCGGTGGCCCCGACGTGCTGCAGATCGACAACGTCGACGTGCCCGCGCCGGGCCCCGACGAAATCCAGTTGCGCGTGAAGGCGATCGGCCTCAATCGCGCGGAAATCATGTACCGCAGCGGCGAATACACGATCATGCCGCGCTTTCCCGCGTCGCTCGGCTATGAAGCATCGGGCGTCGTCGCGGCGGTCGGCCGCAACGTAACGGCGTTCGCCGAGGGCGACGCGGTGAGCGTCGTGCCGGCCTTCTCGTTCGCCGATTACGGGATGTACGGCGACGTGGTCAACGTGCCCGCGCATGCGGTCGTCAAGCACCCGGACAGCCTGTCGTTCGAGGAAGCGGCCGCGACATGGATGATGTTCGTCACGGCCTACGGCGCGCTGATCGAACTCGGCGGGCTGCAGCGCGGCGACGCGGTGCTGATCGGCGCCGCGTCGAGCAGTGTCGGGCAGGCGGCGATCCAGGTCGCGAACGCCATCGGCGCGGTGCCGATCGCGCTGACGCGCGGCGAAGCGAAGCGCCAGGCGCTGCTCGATGCGGGCGCGAAGCACGTGATCGTCGGCAGTCCCGCGGATCTGCCGCAGCAGGTGGCGGAGATGACGGGCGGCATCGGCGCACGCATCGTGTTCGATCCGGTCGGCGGCCCCGACGCGGCGAACCTGCTGCGCGCGCTGCGCACCGACGGCACGTTCTTCCAGTACGGCGCGCTCGACACGCGCGACATCCCGGTGCCGGTGATGGACCTGCTCGCGCGCCACCTGACGCTGCGCGGCTACGAGCTGTTCGAGATCACCGGCGACGCGCAGCGGCTCGAACGCGCAAAACGCTTCATCGTCGACGGGCTCGCGACCGGCTCGCTGAAGCCGCTGATCGACCGCACGTTCGCGTTCGACGACATCGTCGAAGCGCATCGGTACATGGAAGCCGGCGCGCAGGTCGGGAAGATCGTCGTCACGGTCTGAGCGACGGACGGCGGGCGGCGGGCGGGCCGGTTGCAAACGACGGCACGCCCCGCCTGCTCGTCAGACCTCGAAATACCGCGGGCGGTCGATATCGGCCAGCAACCCCGGCTGCGTCGGCGCCCAGTCGAGCGATGCACGCGTACGCTCGCTGGTTGCGGGCGCATCCATCCCCGCGAACATCGCGAACCAGCCGAAGTGCTCGCCCGCTTCCGCCGCCGATTTCGCGACGACCGGCACGTTCAGTCGCCGGCCGATCACCTCCGCGATCTCGCGGAACGGCACACCCGTATCGTCGACCGCGTGATAGCGCCCGCCCGCCGCGCCGCGTTCGATCGCGAGCCGGTACACGCGTGCCGCGTCGAGCCGGTGCACGGCCGGCCAGCGATTGTCGCCGTCGCCGAGATAGGCCGATACGCCCTTCTCCCGCGCGACGGCGATCAGGTGCGGCACGAACGCGTGATCGCCGTCGCCGTGCACGGACGGCGGCAGGCGCACGACCGACGCATGCACGCCGCGCGCTTCGAGCGCGACCGCAGTGGCTTCGGACGCACGCGGATAGCTCGGCGACACCGCCACGTGCGGATCGTCCTCGGTCGCCGCGCGACCGGGCGCGACGAGCGCGAGGCCCGACGTGACAACCAGTGGCCGCGCCGAGCCCGCAAGCGCCGCACCGATCGTCTCGATCGCGCGGCGGTCGAGTTCGCAGTTCTGCGCGAAGCGCGAGAAGTCGTGATTGAATCCCGCGTGAATCACCGCATCGGCGGCGTCGGTGCCGCGCGTCAGGCTGTCGAGATCCTCCAGCGACCCGCTCAGCACATCCGCGCCGGCCGCCGCAACCGACGCGGCGGCCGCATCGGACCTGGCAAGACCGAGCACCGAATGCCCGGCGGCAATGAGTTCGGCAACGACGGCGGAGCCGACGAATCCCGATGCTCCAGTGACAAAGACACGCATGTTCAGCACCTCCGGATGGAATGGAGGATTACTATCTGTCGACGGCCGCTCGCGGTGAAGACGTGACGGTTTACCGGTAAACGAACTAACAGGCTATGGCAGACGGACCCGACAACCTGCTCGGCGCGTACCTTCGGGATCGCCGCGAGAAACTCGACCCGGCCGCGCTCGGCCTGCCCGTCACGCGCCGCCGCACGCCGGGTTTGCGCCGTGAGGAAGTCGCGCAGCGCGCGCACGTGAGCGCCGCGTGGTACACGTGGCTCGAACAGGGGCGCGGCGGCGCGCCGTCGGCCGACGTGCTCGACCGGCTCGCGAGTGCGCTGCTGTTGAACGAAGCAGAACGCGAGCACCTGTTCCTGATCGGCGTCGGCCATCCGCCCGAAGTGCGCTACCACGCGACCGACAGCGTGACGCCACGCCTGCAGCACGTGCTCGATTCGCTCGAAGCGAGCCCCGCGATCGTGCGCTCGGCGACATGGGACGTCGTTGCATGGAACCACGCGGCGGCCGCGACGCTGACCGACTACGCGACGCTGCCGCCCGAACGGCGCAACATCCTGCGGCTGATCTTCGTCGATCCGCGCGTGCGCGATGCGCAGTCGAACTGGAAACAGGTCGCGCGATTCGCAGTGGGTGCATTTCGCGCCGATGTCGCACGCGGCGGCGCGACACAATCCGTGCAGGCGTTCGTCGACGAGATGCGCGCGACCAGTGCCGAGTTCGACGCGCTGTGGCGCGACCACGATATCCGGGCACATGAAGAAGGCACCAAGGAGATCCGCCATCCGGCCGTCGGGCGGATCGCGCTCGAATACTCGGCGTTCGCGGTAAACGGCCGGCCCGACCTGACGCTCGTGATTTTCACGCCGGAGACTGCCGCCGATCGCGCACGCGTCCGGACGCTGGTTGCGGCGCGCGAAAAAGCCGGCACGGAACACGCGTCGGCCGCGTAACGACGCCCCCACCGAAACGCGCGACAACGGCCGGCCCCGCGCCGCGTCAGCCGCGCCCATCCGTCCCCGCCATCCCGCGTCGACCCATCGTAATCCGCACTGATTCCCAGTCGAATATTTAATTTTCACCTGGTGTAGCGCGCGCTTACCCTTTCGGCATCGCATCTTTGGGCCACCGGCCCCCTTGGAGCATCCCGATGACCGACCCCGGCACCGCGCAAGCCGTCCACCGCCCGCACGCGGCTTCCGTGTCCTATGGCGCACTGGCGCTGCTGGTGCTGGCCGGCCTCAACCTGCGTCCGTTCCTGACCGCGTTCGGCCCTGTGCTCGACGTCGTGCGCACCGACACGGGCCTCGGTTTTCGCGCGGCCGCGCTGCTGACCACGTTGCCGTTCGTGCTGATGGGCGTCGTCGCCGGGGTCGGCGTCGGACTCGCGCGGCACTTCGGTGAGAAACGCGCGTTGACTGCCGCGCTGGCGCTGATCGCGGCCGGCTGCACGGCGCGCCTGTGGACCGGCGGCAGCGCGGGCCTGATCGCGACCGCGATCGTCGCAGGCGCCGGGGTTGCCGTCGTCCAGGCGCTCGTGCCCGGCCTCGCGAAACGCTGGTTCGTCGACCGGCTGCCGCTCGCGATGGGCCTCTATTCGGCCGCGCTGGTCGGCGGCGGCGCATTCGGCGCGGTCGCGGCGCCGTGGCTCGCGGCGCACGGCGGCTGGCATCTCGCGCTCGCCGTATGGGCCGTGCCCGCGCTCGTCACGCTCGCGCTGTGGCGCACGAAAGCGCCGCGCGACGCCGTGCATGCGACGGCCGCCTCGGCGCCGATCACCGCGTTCGCACGCATTCCGCGCGCATGGCAGCTCGCGCTGTTCTTCGGCCTCAGCAACAGCGGCTACGCGAGCCTCGTCGCGTGGCTGCCCGCGTTCTACCGCAGCGTCGGCATGAGCCCGCAGGCGAGCGGCAACCTGCTCGCGTGGATGGCGCTGTTCCAGGCGATCGGCGCGCTCGCGATGCCGATGTTGGCGAAACGTTCGCCCGACCGTCGCAACGTGCTGTGGCTCACGCTCGCGCTGCAGGCGGCCGGTTTCGCCGGGTTCGCCACGCTGCCCGCGGCCGCGCCGTGGTTCTGGGTCGCGTGCGCCGGCCTCGGTCTCGGCGGCTTCTTCTCGATGAGCCTGATCGTCACGCTCGACCACCTGCCCGACGCGCGGCTCGCGGGCGCGCTCGCGGCCTTCGTGCAGGGCGTCGGTTTCCTGACCGTCGCGGCGAGCCCCTGGCTGATCGGCTGGCTGCGCGACGCGGGCAGCGGCTTCGCGATCGCGTGGTGGATGCATATCGCCGTGATCGTGGCGATGGCCGCGCTGAACGCCGCGTTCTCGCCCGCCGGCTACCGGCGCAGCATGGCGCGCATCACCGGCGCCGTTCACTGAACCGCATTCCCTGATCGGGACGATCGCCGGCCGCTTCAGGCGATGTCGTCGATGCAGGACGTGCTTCGCGGGTTGCCGCAGATGTCGCTTGTCGACCCCAGGCAGCCGGTCGCACGCTGCAAAGGCAGACGCCGGCGACTAGTCCGAACAGGCGCGAAGCACCTCCCGATGCCCACACCTAAGTAGGGAACTTCCCCATCTGGACCGTCCGGTGCCTATGCCATACTCCCCGCAACGTGCCGACGAGCGTGCGATTCCACCAAAATCATGTCAGCCCTGTTTCGCAGGAGGATAGGCAGCATCCTGGGATTGCTTGCAATCCTGATGGCGGCGCTCGCGCCGACGATATCGCAAAGCCTCTGGTCCGAGCATCAGTTCGACGCTGTATCCGGGGCGTTCTGTACCGCGCGGAACGGCGCGGACGTTGCGGGCCCCGATCACGTGTCGCTGCCGGAGAAGGCGGTCCACTGGCAGGCATGCGCGTACTGCGGGCTGCTTGCCGACATGCCCGCATTACTGGGCGGGACCTCGGGGTTCGTGCCGACGGATTGGCCGATTCATCCCGCGTCGTCGCCAGCGTTTCGGACACCCCACAGCGTTTTCCACTTCACTGCGGCCCAGCCGCGTGCGCCCCCGTTTTCATCCTGATCGAGTCAGCCCGACGGCGATGCAGGTGTCATTGCATCGCCATGTCCTCGCGCGTCCTTTGACAGGCTCGCGAGCACATTAGCGCCTCTCGCAAGGATCAAATCATGCGCACCCTCATTCCTGCACGCGGCAGTATGCCGATGCTTGCGGCCCTCATTGCTGCGGCCACTATCGCCATCCCGCTTCTGTTTCCATCGCTTGCATCGGCGCACGCGATCGCCGGCAACCGGGTTTTCCCGGCGACGATGGCGGTCGACGACCCCGGTGTCGGCGACGAAGTCAATCTCGAATTCGGCCATGTCAAATCGCTGACCGACGATGGCGACGAGCAGAACACCAACACGACGACGCTCGAGTGGGACAAACTGATCACGCCCAGTTTCGCCCTGTCCGTGGTGGGAACCTACGTCAACGTCAACGCGCCGAATGGCGGTTCGGCCCGCGGATTCGACAACTTCGCGATCGGTGCCAAATACCGCTTCTACGTCAACGAAAAACACGAGTTGATGGCCTCCGTTGGCGCGGTTGCGGAACTGGGCGGCACCGGATCGAGGTCGATCGCCGATGCACACTCGGCGATCACGCCGACGCTATACGTCGGCAAGGGATTCGGCGATTTTCCGGATAGCCTGAAGTACCTGAAGCCGCTCGCGATCACCGGGACCATCGGTCCACGCCTGACGATGAACAACGCCGATCCGGATTCGTTGAGCTGGGGTGTCACCGTGCAATACAGCCTGCCGTATCTGCAGAATGTCGTGCAGGACGTGGGGCTCAAGGCACCGTTCAGCAACCTGATCCCGGTCGTCGAGTTCCCGATGAGCACCTGTACAGGCGGCCCCTGTTCGGGACATACGACCGGCAGCATCAATCCCGGCCTGCTCTGGGTCAACCGATGGGGCCAGTTTGGCGCCGAAGCGGTCATCCCGGTCAACCAGGCAAGCGGAAAGGGGGTTGGCGTCCTGTTTCAGGCACACCTGTTTCTGGACGACGTGATGCCCCGCTCGCTTGGCAAGCCATTGTTCGGCAAAGGGGAATAGCCATGCCAGCACTCAAGCGACTTCGTCACGGCTTGCGCGCAGCAGCCATCGCTACCGGTATCTCGATCGCGTCGATGGCATTCGCGCATGTGTTTCCGCACCATCAGTCACCGTCGGCGGGCGCCGAAGTGGCGGCGCCGGCAAGCGTGGCGATCGAGTTCGACGGCCCCCTCGAACCCGCGTTCAGTTCGCTGAACGTCAGCAATTCGAATGGCAAACAGATGAATACTGCCAAGGCCGAAGTCGATCCGAACGACAGGAAGTCGATACATGTCGCGCTGCCAATGCTGCCGCCCGACACGTACACGGTGCGTTGGGTCGCAGTCGCGTCGGACGGACACCGCACACACGGCGACTATTCGTTCAAGGTGAAGTAATGAACCTGGCGACGGTTCATGCATCGATCGCAGTAGCAGTAGCAGTCGCGAACAAGTATTTCTCGTTCGACATCTGCAACTGAAAACGCGCCCGGTCGCACCCGCAGGCAAACGCGAAGGGGCGTCGCGCACGAGCGCGCGACGCCCCTTCTTCGTTTCCGGCAACCGGCTCGCCGATGCAAGGAATGCTGCGTCGATTGTGGTGGACGCCGCTTGACGACCTGTTGCGGTCCGTCGCCGATGCTTTCGGCAATGGCCGATATGCAATCGGCAAGCGGTCGCTACCGAGCGGGCCCGGGTATCCAGACCGATCAGGTTCCGGGCGCGGGCATCTCCGGCAGCGCAATCTCGACGCCACGGCGGTGCAGTGCCGAGAGCACGTGATACACGACCTTGAAGCACATCACCGGCAGTGCGGCGCGCCAGCTCCCCCGGAGATTGCCTGCCAGCAGATTGACGATGCCGTCTCGCATCCACAAGCGATTGGACGGTGCCATGAACAGCGTACGCATGACAGGATCGTTCACTCGATAGATCAGCCAACTGATCCGATCCATCGCCTCCGACAGTTCCTGGTTGGCTGCCTGCGCAAGCTTCTTTCCTCGCACCGGATCGTCGAGCCAGACGTGGGCGGCCTCCGCGCCGAGTTCTCCGCCAGTCATCGCCATCAATACGCCTGTCGAGAACATCGGATCAACGAATCCGTACGCATCGCCGATCATCAGAAAACCGTTACCGTTGCCCTCGCGCGCGCGATAGCTGTAATTCGCCGTGCTGTAGACGTCCGATACGCGCTGTGCGCCTTGCGTGCGAGCCGCGACGGTCGGGCTCGAAGCGATACGCTCGGTCAGCAGATCAGTCGGCGTTCCGTTGCGCCCCTTCCACGCCGATTGATCGCCGACAAAGCCAATGCTCATCGTGTGATCGGGTAGCGGGATCAGCCAGAACCAGCCATCCTCCGCAAGATGAATGCTGATGTAGCCCGCGAGTTCGCCTTCACGACGCTCTACGCCAGTGAAATGCGCATAAACGGCCGCCGTGTTGTTGTATTTGTTCGAGGTCTTGACCTTCATCCGCGACGCGAGAAACGTATCGCGACCCGAAGCGTCGAGCACGTAGCGCGGATACCATTCGCGGGTGGCGCCCGATTCGTCTTGCGCGGACACGACGTGACGTCCGCCGGCATCGTCCAGCTCGATTTTCGTGACACGAGTACGCTCGACACACTCGGCCCCGCACGCGGCGGCGTGTCTGAACAACAACGCATCGAGGTCCGCACGCCGTACTTGCCACGCGTGCGTACGGTCTCGATTCAGTGCGTTTTCGAACGGAAACGCGCAGCTGCGACCCGTACGGTCCGAGACGAACTCTGCACCCGGCTTATGGACACCGATCTCGCGTACCTGATCCAGAACACCGAGCCGCTCGAATATGTCGAGGTTACGGGGCAGCAGGCTTTCGCCGATATGGAAGCGCGGATGGGCTTCCTTCTCCACGAGCACGACGTCGCGTCCTTTCATCGTCAGGAAGGCCGCCGCCGTCGCACCGGCGGGCCCGCCGCCGATGATCAGCACGTCAGGCCGGCTCGAATCGCATTTCGATGAGTTCATTGCGCTCGCTTCCAAATAAGGGCGTATTCATGGACCAAAGCAAAAATGCGATGGCTGATTTCGGGAATCATCGTGTTGTTGGGAGGTGCTTGACTGTCTGGCGTGCGAAACCGCCGAAGGGGCGCACGGAGATTCAGTGGCCCGGCTCGGCATTTTTTTCCTGTTCGACGCAATTGCAAGCAGTCCGACAGGTTTCAGACAGCGTGCCCTGACCGATAGTACTATTTTGCCATCGCGAACAGTCTGCGCGTTCGTGCAATGGGCGCGCGTGCAAGCAGAAGCGGACGTTCCGGATCGGCGCACGAGTGGCCGTTGCTGGCTGCGGATCCACCCCGTGGCCGAACAGGCACGGCCGGCGACCTTGTGCCTGGTCGCCCGCTTTTCCGCACGACCCAAAAAAACTTGAGTGCCTCGCCGATGTGTTGTCGGCGCGGGCCAATACGCATTGGTCACCCCAACAACCCGCTGCAAAAACAGGCCGCACGCGATGCCGATGCCTCGCGACACGCAAATGCCACACATGGCGCAAGTGCGTGTAGATTAGAACGTCGTTGCGACCTGCCACCGTGTCTTCGAATCGGTCGCCATCCGAGTCAGTCATGAAATTGCACTGGAGCCGGCATGAACGCGAAGCACAGCAAGAAAGGGCATCTGGAAGCCGCGGCGTCGCACCACGAGCAGGCCGCGCGCTATCACCGCGAGGCGTCGCGGCATTTCGAGGACGGCAAGGACTTCGCCCACGCCGCACATCAGGCGATGATGGCTCACGGTCACACGTTGCATGCGATCGATCAGGCACACGACGCCGGCGCGCACGGTGCCAATACGCCATCGGCAACGCCATCATCGACCGGCTCGGCAGCAAGTGCCGCGGACGTGGCAAAACTTCATGCGGCGGCCGTCGAGCTTCACATGCAAGCGGCGCAGCATATGCGCCACGCCGTCAAACTCTTCGAGCAGGATCGAAGCGCGGCCACTCACGACGCACAGCTGGCGCTCGCCCTTGCACTGCGCGCTTTGTCCCAAGGCAACGAAGCAGCCAGACTATTCGTCAAGCTCGCTGCCGGTGGTGCTGCATGAAGCGAGGTTAGTCACCTCTGGTTTGGCGGGGTATGCAGCGAGATGCGGTACCCGTTTGCGCGCGCCGCGCAGCACCAGGTTGTCGCGCGGACCCACGGTCGTGGGCCTCCCGTACCGATCCGCGCATGGCCAGGTATCGCGCAATCCGGCGTACCGCTCGCGACTACGCCGTTCGTTCCAGCAGGTCCGTTGCGAAAGACTTCGCATGCGCGACGGCCTCTTGCGGGTCCGGGAACACGCCAAGCTGATCCCAGTGCTCTTCGGCCGCGTACGTTCCTTTCACGCCGAGTGCCCGCTGAACGCGCAATTGCGCTGCGTATCTGCCGTCCTCCAGGGGTCGGGCCGTTGCGATGACCTTGTGCGGAAGGCCGGATCGTTCCGGCTGAGCCAACTCGACCGGACCGCCAGGTACACCGATATCCTTCAACGCGTTCCTGGCATTGCAGTCCGGGCAGTAGAAGCACCACCCTTCGTCCTCTTGCTTGGGCCTGACCTGCCCGCGAGCCAGTACGGCACGACATTCAACGTTTTCGCAGATGAACGGCATAGCAGTCTCCGGAGTTGTTTGAGAGAAATCCTAGCATGTCCGTCGGCGGTCAACCATCGGCATCCGCATGATTGCCGTACCGGGATTCCGGTTCGTCACGATGGCCGGGCCAGGCGAGCGCCGACACCTTTCGCCGGGCTGCAGGATCAACGAATTTTTTTCCATGATTCGGGAGTCGCATACCCGATCGCGCGCCGGATCGTGCCCCGTGCATTCTCGGAGAATCGTGCAAGAGATGCGGACTCGCAGGATAACGCCGGCGCCCGCTTCCGCGCGATGCTGTCGGTTCTTCATCCCGACCCGAGGAACGGAAAAAATGACCCGCCACAACATCGAACAGAAAGTGATCCTGATCACCGGCGCGAGCAGCGGAATCGGCGAGGCCACCGCCCGCCATCTGGGCGAGCGCGGTGCGCGCCTGATGCTCGGCGCGCGTCGCACCGAACGCCTTGCCGCCCTCGCCGACGACATTCGCGCCCATGGCGGCACCGCGGCCTGGCGCGCGCTCGACGTCACGCAGCGCAACGACAGCGTCGCCTTCGTCGACGCCGCGCTCGCCGAGTACGGACGTATCGACGTCATCGTCAACAACGCGGGCGTCATGCCGCTCTCGCCGATGGCGTCGCTGAAAGTCGACGAGTGGGACCGCATGGTCGACGTCAACATCAAGGGCGTGCTGTATGGCATCGCGGCCGCACTGCCGGTGATGAATCGCCAGGGTTTCGGCCAGATCGTCAACGTGTCGTCGATCGGCGGGTTGCGGGTGTCGCCGACGGCGGCCGTCTATTGCGCCACGAAGTATGCGGTGCGCGCGATCTCCGACGGCCTGCGGCAGGAGAACGACAAGCTGCGCGTCACGAGCATTTGTCCGGGTGTCGTCACGTCCGAACTGGCCGACACGATCACGGACCCGGTCGCCGCCGAAGCGATGACGAAGTACCGCAGCATTGCGCTCGAACCGGAAGCGATTGCAGCGGCAATTGCGTATGCGATCGCGCAGCCGGCCGAGGTGGATGTGAACGAGATCGTCGTGCGTCCGACCGCGACGATCGCCGGTTAGCGGGCAGCGACGCGTCGGCTTGATGTCACCCGGGATTCAGGCATGTCGGCACGTACGATTTCCAGGCCGGCGAATCGACCGACCCGGCGTTAATCTACCGTCGCTGACCTTCGCAGCTGCATGGCAACCGGGCCCCGCCGGCAAACGACGGGGCGCTTCGCGTTTGCGACGAGCCGCGGCTCGTCGCGGCTCGTCGCGTCTTGTCGGCATCACATAAGCCAGGCAACGCCATGAACGAAGTCGATTGCCGAAGCAGTAACGACGAACGCGAGAGGCCGCCCGACAGCCGGCGACAAAAAGCCGGTTTGTACTGATCGAGCGCCGGGCGTCTTCCGGGGAGCGCAATACATCTCTATCCGCTGTACGAGCAATCGATGGAGATGTAAACGACGTTTTTCCCTCATTTCAGGCTAAATGACGTTATTCGAGGGTTCCCTGTAAAATTCGCCATTCCGGGTGATCAATTAACGACTTCGTCATGCATCGAATCGGATTCTTCGTTTGCCGTGGCTACGATGCGCTTGATCTTGGCGGGCCACTGTCGGCCTTTAATCAGGTGGCCACAGCTGCCGGCCATACGCCATATGACCTTCATGTCATCTCGCAATCCGGCGGCCCGATTCCTGGCAATACGGGTCTTTCGATCGAGACAAAGCCGATCGGAAAACGCACGTTCGACACCGTCGTTTTCGTGGGCGGCGATATCGCCCCGATGCAGACATCGGAAAATGTCGCCGCTGCCGGAAAACTGGCCGCCCGGGCCTCACGGGTGGCAAGCGTGTGTACGGGCGCGTTTCTGCTTGCGGAAACCGGCTCGCTGGACGGTTTGAGAGCAGCGACGCACTGGCGATACGCTGCCCTGTTGCAGTCGCGCTTCCCTCGCACCAGAGTCGACGGCGACAGTATCTATATCGTGGATGGCCGCGTGTGGACGTCGGCGGGCATCGCCTCCGGAATCGACCTGGCGCTCGGCATGATTGAAAGCGACATGGGCGCGGAGGTTGCGCGCGCTGTCTCGAGGCTGTTGGTCGTTCCGTATCGTCGACCAGGCGGGCAGTCCCAATTCTCCGCCATGTCGCAGATGGAGCCGGAATCGGATCGCATCCGCATCGCGCTGAATTTTGCCAGGGAACATCTGGCGGAAGCATTGCCTGTCGAACGACTCGCGGATGCCGCGAGATTAAGTTTGCGACAGTTCGGAAGAGCTTTTCGCCGGGAAACCGGTGAAACACCTGCCAAGGCGGTCGAGCGCTTGCGGGTCGAAGCCGCGAGGCTGCGCCTGCAGAGTGGCAGCGAACCGATCGAACAGATTGCGCTGGCGGTGGGATTCACCGATCCGGAACGGATGCGGCGAGCCTTCATCAAACTGCATGGGCACCCGCCGCAAGCGATTCGACGCGAGAGCAGATCGAACGCAGCGCGCTGATCGACCACCGCTGATCAGCGCGCTGCGTGGTCAACGTCCGTTCAACGGGCAATCGGCGCGTCGGTACGTGACGCGCCATTTCGCCGGACGCTCAATGGCCGTCGGTCTTGACGGGAGCGTAGTCATTCCACATGTCGCGATGCAGCTTCCAGGTGCCGGCCTGCTTCAGAAAAACGAGAATCTGCTTGGCGCGGATCTTGAGCTTTCCATCGTGGTCGCGGACCTCCGCATCCGAAACCTCCGTCACGATCCGATCATTGCCGTAAAACTCGTGATGACTGAACGATACGGTGCCAGGTTTCGATCCCGCATACCCGTTGGTGAAGTACTCGGCGATCGCGCGGCTTCCGGTGACTTTGTCGCCTCCGGGCGGCAAGAGTGTGCCGTCGTCGGTATAGAGGCGGCCTATCGCCTCATAGTCCCCTCGCGCAAAAGCATCCGCCCAGCGCGCGTTTTCGGCCTTGATGGCCGCTTCGGGCGGACGTTGCGAACCACCGGCAGTAGCCGGTGCCGTGAATGCGAAAAAGGACACGCAGGCTGCGAGCGCAGCAGTACAAATACGGATCTGTTGCATCGAGTGATTTCCGAACGAGCTTGAATGGAAAGGGCGGCGCCAATGGGCAGGGGAAACAGGCAGTGCCGGCCGCGGCCTTCATCGAGCCGATCGGCGGCCATGCACTCATTGCCGGCAAGCGTTTCAGCGAACGCCAGGGATTCGTGCGAGCCCCCTGGATGCGCCGGGCAGTTTCTTGTCGACCATCGCGACCACTTCCGGCCGTGCTTCCCTGGGATGACCTGAGCGGAACGGCGGAGCGGGATCATATTCGATCACGAGTTGCGTGAATTCGGCGGCCTGTTGACCGCGCAGTTTCGCTGCAACGCGAAGCGCGAAGTCGATGCCTGCCGTCACGCCGCCGCCGCTCATGAAGCGGCCGTTGTCGTCTTCGACGAAGCGATCGGGAACGGGAATGGCGCCGTATTCGGACAACTTGTTGACGAAGGCCCAATGACAGGCGCTGCGCTTGCCCTTGAGAACGCCCGTTGCGGCAAGCACGAGCGATCCGTTGCAAACCGACGTCACGTGTTTGGCGCTTTGTGCCAGACGCCGGATTTGCGCCTGATACTCCGGCCGCATCGGCGCGGTCAAATCGGACCCGCCGGGGACGAGAATCAAGTCCGTCTTCTCAATATCGGCCAGTCGTTCGGTCTTGCCATACACGACGCCAAATTCGAGCGTCACGTTGCCTCCATTGAGGCTCGCGTAGCGAACGTTCGTATTGGGCAGCCGGTGGAAAATCTCGCTGGGTCCGGCGAAATCGAGAAGCGTCCCCCCGTCGTAATTGACGATCAAGATATCGAGGGGGTCATTCGGGGCAAGTACTCCGTCGCTGCCTGCCTGCGCAAGCGCAGGCGTGGCGTGTCCAAGCAAGGCTCCGCCGCCCAGGACGGCGCCGAGCGTGGCGACGCTTCCAAGCTTGAGGACATCGCGGCGCGAACGACCTGCTCTGGTGAGACGCTTTACGGAAGCGTGGTTATCGCTACTGTCGGTCAAGATGATTTCTCCTTGCATGTCGGCCCCTCTGCGAGCGCAACCAGGCTGGGCCAGATTGAACAACCGCCACGACGAACGGCGTGGCGGACGTGAGATCAGGATGTGGATGAGCCGGAATGACGAGTAGGGCTCCGGCATCGCGACCGGCAGGTTTAAAGCTGCGAGGCCCCGCCATCGACGACGAGTTCGGTGCCGACGACGTAGGAGGATTCGTCGCTGGCGAGATAGAGTGCTGCGTAGGCGATATCCTCGGCCCGGCCCATGTAGCCGACCGGAATCGCTTCGGCGAACTCGGCCTTGCGGTCGCGAACCCATTCGTCGGACCTGCCCCACCGGGTGATCAGCGGCGTGTCCATCGCGCCGGGCGCGATTGCGTTGAAGCGGATTTTCCGGTCGAGAAACTCGTAGGACCAGCTGCGGGCAAGCGATCGCACGGCGGCCTTCGCCGCTGCGGTCAACGAGATGCCATGCTTGCCGGTCTGCGCGACGAACGATGTATTGAGGATGACGGACGAACCCTTCCGCAAGTCCGGCAGCACCGCTTGAAGCGTGAACACCACGCCCTTGACGTTGATGTCCATGATCTCGTTGTAGAGTTCGTCGTCGATGTCGTCGACCGCGGACGGGAAAGCCCAGCCAGCGTTGGCGAACACGATATCCAGGCCGCCGAACGTCTCTTTTACCTCGGCGGCAATCGCCCGCATGTCCTTGAGCGAGCGCACGTCGCCCTTGAGTACGACCGCGCGCTCGCCAAGCTCGGCCTTCACGCGCTCAAACACGGCATCGTCGCGGCCCGTAACCGCTACCCGGGCGCCTTCCGCAATGAACAGCTTCGCGGTTGCAAGACCGATGCCACTGGTTCCACCCGTGATCAACGCTGACTTGTTCTTGAGCCTCATCTTCCGTTCCTTTTCATGTCGTGATGGATCAGGCCGAAAGTTCAAAACGCGATCGCGTTTGTGCGCTTTCCCCGGCTTGATCGTTCACGGGAAGTATGGAACGCGAGGCGAATGGCGCAAAGGTCGTATAACCCTCAAAAAACGCCATGCAATGCAAACGGGCGTCGCACCGGGATACGTTCATTTCCGGTACGCCGCTTGCGGCCGATGCCGCAACACTTGAAATCGGGATCGACATACAGCGACCTGATTTCGCCGCGAGATCGCTCAGTAGTGGCTATGCGCCCACCGCGTCTTCGGCTCGTCGGGCAGATGGCCCAAGCCGCTGCGTTCGATCATGGCTTCCGCGACTTCGTTCACGCGCTCGCGCATGATCGACATGATCGCGCTCGGGTTGTGGACGATTGCCGTACCCGTCTCCACGCACGCCGCGATGCCGTCGTCGATCCGGTCGATGCCGTGCGGCATCAACGACTCCCGGATAGCCCGTGCATCGGCCGCCGCAGCGCGGCATCGAACGGGTTGGTGCGCGGCCCGACCGCATCGGCCTGGCGCCGCAGCAGTTCGACGACCATCGGCATCCGGTCGTCGCCGAGCCGCGACGCGAGCGTGCCGACGCTCAGCGCGCCGACCGGATAACCGGTGCGATCGAGGATCGGCACCGCGACGCCGGCCATCCCGTCGAGCACGCCGCTGTTGCGGCCCGCGTAGCCGAGCTGCCGCACGCGTTCGATCTCGGTGCGCAGGTACACCTCGTCGAGCACGCCGTAGCCGCGGATGCGCGGCACGTTGAAGCGGATCACTTCCTCGCGTTCGGCTTCGGGCAGGAACGCGAGGATCGCGAGGCTGCCCTGCCCGACGCCGAGCGCGATGCGCCCCCCTATATCGCCGGTAAAAGAGCGGATCGGGAACGGCCCTTCGCAGAGGTCGAGACACACCGCGTCGAAGCCGCTCTTCACGAGCAGGAAGATCGTTTCGCCGAGGCTTGCGCACAGCCGCAGCAGCGCGGGGCGGCACAGCGTGCGCATGCTGCTCGGGTTGCCGGCCAGCGCGGCGAGCGCGAAGAAGTCGACGCTCAGCCGGTACAGCTTCGACTGCTCGTCCTGTTCGACCATCCCTTCGGCGATCAGCGATTGCAGGATCCGGTGCGCGGTGCCCTGCGTGAGGCCGACGGCCTTCGCGAGATGCGTGACGCGCACGCCGTCCTGCTGCATGCCGGCGAGCGCGCGCAGGATCGCGAACGCGCGCTGCAGCATGCCGGTGCCCGGCGCGCCGGCCGGATCGGCTTCGTCGTCGGCGCCGGGTGCGCGCGCGGCGGGCGTGCCGGGCATTCCGGACGAAAGGGGTTCCTGCATGCCGGCTCTCCTCGACAATTTCATTGAACGGAATACGGTAGCCGCCATTGTCGTCCGGCCGAAATTCCGCGGGCATCCGGGTGTGCACGGGATTGACGCGGGCATTTCATGGCCCGGCCACCCTTCATCCATCGGAACAATTTGGGCGAGACGCACCAATCCGTTCCGCTCACCGGAATTTTTCTGAAATTCATCCCGTTCAGCCGAATTCGAAATTGACGCTCCGAAATATGGCTGGCTAGAGTCCGCGTCATCGGCGCACCGGCTACGCGGTGTGCGAACCCGGAGCTCCTCATGTCGTTTCTCACGCTTACGGATCTGACGAAAACCTTCGGCGAGCTCACCGCCGTCGCCGACGTCAACCTGTCGGTCGAACAAGGCGAATTCGTGTCGCTGCTCGGGCCGTCGGGCTGCGGCAAGACCACCACGCTGCAGATGATCGCCGGCTTCGTCGACGTCACGCGCGGCCGCATCGCGCTCGACGGGCAGGACATCACGCACCTGAAGCCGAACCGCCGCGGGCTCGGCATCGTGTTCCAGAGTTATGCGCTGTTTCCGCACATGAGCGTCGCGGAGAACGTCGGCTTCGGCCTCGACATGCGCGGCGTCGACAAGGCCGAGCGCGCGGAACGCATCCGCGCGGCGCTCGCGCTCGTGCGCCTCGATACGCTCGCGCACCGTTTTCCGCGCGAGCTGTCGGGCGGCCAGCGGCAGCGCGTCGCGATCGCGCGCGCGGTCGTGATCGAGCCGCCGGTGCTGCTGCTCGACGAACCGATGTCGAACCTCGACGCGAAGCTGCGCGAGGACATGCAGTTCGAGTTGCGCGCGATCCAGCGCAAGATCGGCACGACGACGATCATGGTCACGCACGATCAATCGGAAGCGCTGTCGATCAGCGATCGCGTGGTCGTGATGGAAGCCGGCCGCGTCACGCAGATCGACACGCCGTACCAGGCCTACGAGCGCCCGGAAAACCGCTTCGTGTCGCAGTTCATCGGCAAGGCGAACCTGCTGCCGGGCACCGTCGTCGCGCACGACGGCGACGCGATCCGCATCGACCTCGGTCACGACCTCGCCGAAACCGGGCGCACCGCGCACCTGCCGCCGCGCGAGCGCGATATGCGCGTCGGCGATGCCGTTTCGGTCTGCATCCGTCCCGAGAAGCTGCGGCTGTGCGCGCCCGATGCGGGCCGCTTCGCCGCGACCGTCACGAGCCGCTTCTTCCTCGGCAGCCAGTGGCTGTACCGCGTCGACAGCGCGCTCGGCGAAGTGCTCGTGTGCTGCCAGAACGAAGGCGCGGAGCCGCTCGCGGAAGGCGCGCCGGTCGGCATCGACTGGCACAGCGATGCGGTGCGCGTGATGCGCCGGGAGGCCTGAATGCGACAGCCTTCCCGCCCGCTGCCCAGCGACGGCGCACCGGCCGGCCTCACGCATCCGGCCGCGCCCGATGCCGTGCCGGCACGCGCCGCCACCGGGCGCACGATGCGCGCCACCTGGCGCGCGCATGCGCCGCTGTGGCTGATGTGCGCGCCCGCGTTCGTATTGTTCGCCGCGCTCGTGCTCGTGCCGCTCGCGATGACGTTCGTGCTGACGTTCTACCGCTACGATCCGGCCACCGGGCCGATCGCCGCGTTCCAGTTCGGCAACTACGCGGAAGTGCTCGGCTCGTCGTACTTCCACACGATCTTCGCGCGCACGTTCGGCATCGCCGCGCTGACGACCGCGATCTGCGTGGCGATCGGCACGCCGGAAGCGTACGTGCTGTCGAAAATGCGCGACCCGTGGCGCTCGCTGTTCCTGCTCGCGATCCTCGCGCCGCTGCTCGTGTCGGTGGTCGTGCGCGCGTTCGGCTGGAGCATGCTGCTGAACACGAGCGGGCTCGTGAACCAGGCGCTCGGGCTCGCCGGCCTCGGGCCCTACAAGCTCGAATACACGACCTTCGCAATCGTGATCGCGCTGGTGCACGTGATGCTGCCGTTCATGGTGATTCCCGTGTGGACCGCGCTGCAGCGGCTCGATCCGCAGACCGAGCACGCGGCGCTGTCGCTCGGCGCGTCGCCGTTCACGACGCTGCGCCGCATCGTGCTGCCGCAGCTCATGCCCGGCGTGCTGTCGGGCAGCCTGATGGTGTTCGGGCTGTCGGCCAGCGCATTCGCGATTCCCGGCCTGCTCGGCGGACGCCGGCTGAAGGTTGCAGCCACGGCCGTCTACGACGAATTCCTCGGCTCGCTGAACTGGCCGCTCGGCGCGACGATCGCGGTGCTGCTGCTGATCGCGAACCTCGTCGTGATGCTCACCTACTACCGCGTGCTCGAACGCCGCTACGCGCGCAGCCTCGGAGGCGCATCCCGATGAGAAAGAACGGCCCCTTCGCCCTCGCATTTCACACGCTCGTGATGCTGTTCGTGCTCGCGCCGCTCGCGATCGTCGTGCTGGTTGCGTTCACGCCCGACGAAACGCTGACGCTGCCGACCCACGGGCTGTCGCTGCGCTGGTTCCGCGCGATCCTCGACTATCCCGACTTCGTCACCGCGTTCTTCAACAGCCTGAAGCTCGCGTTCGCGTCGGCGACGCTGTCGCTCGCGATCGCGTTGCCGGCGGGCCTTGCCATCGGCCGCGCGGCGTTTCCCGGCCGCGCGTTCCTGAACGGCCTGCTGCTGTCGCCGCTCGTGATCCCCGGCCTCGTGCTCGGCATCGCGCTGCTGCGCTTCTTCGCGCTGATCGGCGCGACCGGCTCGTTCGCGTGGCTCGTGATCGCGCACATGATCGTCATCACGCCGTTCGTGATGCGGCTCGTGCTCGCGTCCGTCGCGGGCCTCGATCGCAGCATCGAGCAAGCCGCGTGCTCGCTCGGCGCGGACCCGTGGACGACGTTCCGCCGCATCACGCTGCCGATGATCGTGCCCGGCATCACCGGCGGCTGGCTGCTCGCGTTCATCAACAGCTTCGACGAGCTGACGATGTCGATCTTCGTCACATCGCCGCAGACGATCACGTTGCCCGTACGCATGTACATGTACGCGACCGAATCGATCGACCCGATGATGGCGTCGGTGTCGGCGCTCGTCATCTTCATCACCGCCGGCGCGATGCTGCTGCTCGATCGCGTGTACGGCCTGAACCGCATCCTGATTGGCCAACACTGATGTCGACTCCCGTTTCCCGTTCCCCAAGCGACCCGGCCGACGGCGCGCAGTTCGTGCGCGTCGCCGAGCGCGAGCGTGCCGCCGTTGCGTTCACGCTCGACGGCCGGCCCGCGCACGCGCTCGCCGGCGACACCGTGCTCACCGCGATCCTCGTCGCGCAGCGCCGCGTGCGCGTCAGCGAATTCAGCGGCCAGCCGCGCGCGGGCTTCTGCCTGATCGGCGCATGCCAGGACTGCTGGGTGCGTACCGAGGCCGGCGCACGCGTGCGCGCGTGCTCGACGCCGATCGCAGAAGGCATGCGGATTCTCACCGCCGCTCAACCGGCCGCGACCGGAGACACGCAATGAACGCCGCATTGCAACCGGTGATCGTCGGCGCGGGGCCGGCCGGCGTGCGCGCGGCCGAGGCGCTGGTCGACGCGGGGCTACGCCCTGTCGTGATCGACGAGAACGCGCGCTGGGGCGGGCAGATTTATCGTCAACCGCCTGCCGACGGCGGCTTCGCGCGCGCCAAACGCGCGCTGTACGGGTTCGAAGCATCGAAGGCCGACGCCGTGCACCGGACGATGGCCGCGCTGCTGCCGCACGTCGACTACCGGCCGAACACGCTCGCGTGGGCATGCGGCGCGGGCCGCGTCGATACGCTGCAGGACGGCCGCGAAATTACCGTGCCGTTCTCGCACCTGATCGTCGCGAGCGGCGCGACCGATCGCATGTTGCCGGTGCCCGGCTGGACGCTCGCGGGCGTCTATACGCTCGGCGGCGCGCAGGTCGCGCTGAAGGCGCAGGGTTGCGCGATCGGCCGGCGCATCGTGTTCGCAGGCACCGGGCCGTTGCTTTATCTCGTCGCCTATCAGTATGCGAAGGCCGGCGCGCAGGTCGCGGCCGTGCTCGACACGAGCCCGCTGCGCCGCCAGGCCGCCGCCGCGCCCGCACTGCTGCGCATACCGTCGACCTTCGCGAAAGGGCTCTATTACATCGGCTGGCTGCGCGCGCATGGCGTCGCGATCGAAACGGGCGTCACGCTCGAACGCGTGCTCGGCGAACACCATGTGACGGGGCTCGCGTGGCGCGCGGCCGGTGACAATGCGCAGCCGCGCCTGCTCGACTGCGATGCGCTCGGCCTCGGCTTCGGCCTGCGTTCGGAAACGCAGCTCGCCGATCTCGCCGGCTGCCGGTTCGGTTTCGATCCGGTCAACCGCGCATGGCTGCCCGAGCGCGACACTGCCGGCCGCACGTCGGTGCCCGGCATCTACGTCGCGGGCGACGGCGCGGGCATCGCGGGTGCCGACGCGGCCGAAGCGTCGGGCCGGCGCGCGGCGCTTGCCTTGCTCGACGACGCGGGCATCGCATCGCCAACGCCGTCCGGCAAACCCGATGCGGCGACACTCGAACGCACGCTCGCGCGCATCGGCGCGTTCCGTGCGGGCCTCGAAGCGGCATTCGCGCCGCCTGTCGAGCAGATCGCACACTGCCCCGACGACACGATCGTATGCCGCTGCGAGGAGATCGACGCGGGCACGCTGCGCCGCTGCATCCGTGGCGGCGCAGCGACCGAACTCAACCGGCTGAAAGCGCTGACGCGCGTCGGGATGGGCCGCTGCCAGGGCCGCATGTGCGGCAATGCGGCCGCGCTCGTGCTGGCCGCCGAAACCGGCCGCCCGCTCGCCGACGTCGGCCGGTTGCGCGCGCAACCACCCGTGAAGCCGTTCCCGATCTCGGCCGCGCTCGCCGGTGACGACGTCGCGGCGATTCCCGACGAGGCGCGCGATGAGTGATTCCCGTCACTATGACGTCGCGATCGTCGGCGGCGGCCTCGTCGGCGCATCGGCCGCGCTTGCGCTGACGCGGCGCGGTCTGCGCGTCGGGCTGTTCGAGCGGCGCGACTGCGGTGCGCAGGCAAGCGGCGTGAACTACGGCGGCGTGCGCTGTCAGGGCCGGCCCGCCGAGCAATTGCCGCTCGCGCTGCGTGCGCGACGCATCTGGGATCGACTGCCCGAGCTGATCGGCATCGACGGCGAATTCGTCGTGTCGGGTCACTTGCGGCTCGCGCGCAGCGACGCCGATCTCGACGCGCTCGACGCATACGCGACGCTTGCCGGCGAACACGGCCTGCCGCTGCAGGTGATGCGCGGCGACGCGTTCCGCCGTCGTTATCCGTGGCTCGGCCGCGCGGCGCTCGGCGGCTCGCTGTGCGAGACCGACGGCCATGCGAACCCGCGCGTCGTGTCGCCCGCGTTCGCGCGCGCGGCCCGCGCGGCAGGCGCGGACGTGTTCGAACACACGCCGGTCGACGACGTCCGGCACGACGGCACGCGCTTCCAGTTTCAAGCGGGCGGCCGCGCATGCACCGCGACGTGGCTGATCAATTCGGCCGGCGCGTGGGCGAATACGATCGCCGAACGCTTCGGCGAAGCCGTGCCGATGGAGCCGATCTACCCGAACATGTGGGTGACCGAACCGCTGCCGCCGTTCATCACGCACAACCTCGGCGTGTACGGCGGCGGCGTCTACGCGCGCCAGGTCGCGCGCGGCAATTGCGTGATCGGCGGCGGACGCGGCCGTGGCGACGGCGAATTCGGCCAGCCGTCGGTCGATACGACGCGCGCGGTGATGCGCGACGCGTGCGCGCTGCTGCCCGCGCTGCGCGACGCGCTGCTGATCCGCACGTGGAGCGGCGTCGAAGGCTGCACGCCCGACCACAACCCGATCATCGGCGCGAGCCGCACGACGCCGAACCTGCTGCATGCGTTCGGTTTTTCCGGCGGCGGTTTCCTGCTCGCGCCGGGCGTCGGCGACGTGCTCGCCGATCTCGTCACGACCGGCGAAACCGCCACACCACTCGATGCATTCTCGATCGGCCGCTTCTTCCGCCAAGCCGCGCCGACCGCCCCTTTCCCCCAAGAGGAGACCTCTCGATGAAACTGCTCGGTACGATCGCGGCCGCAGCCGCACTCTGCATCGCGGGCGCCAGCGCCCCCGCGTTCGCGCAAACGAAGACGATCTACATCGGCATGAACGGCGGGCCGATGGAAAAGGCCTATACGAGCCAGGTGCTGCCCGACTTCGAGAAGGCGAACAACGTGAAGGTCGTCGTCGTGCCCGGCACGTCGTCGGACGTGCTCGCGAAGCTGCTCGCGAACCGCAACAAGCCGCAGATCCATGTCGCGTTCCTCGACGACGGCGTGATGGCGCGCGCGGTCAGCCTCGGCGTGTGCCAGAAGCTCGACGATTCGCCGGTGCTGAAGGAGCTGTACCCGTTCGCGAGGATGAAGGACGACGTCGGCGCGGGCGTGCAGCTCGGGATGACCGGCATCGCATACAACAAGAAGCTGTTCGCGGAAAAGGGCTGGGCGCCGCCGACGTCGTGGATGGATTTCGCGGATCCGAAATACAAGGGCAAGGTCGTGTTCCAGTCGGCGTCGAGCAGCACGTTCGGGCTGCACGGCTTCCTCGCGATCAACCGGCTGCTCGGCGGCAGCGAGCAGAACGTCGAGCCCGGCTTCAGCAAGTGGGCGAGCACGGTCGGGCCGAACGTCGTCGAGTACATCCCGAACTCGGCGAAGATCTCCGAGATGGTGCAGACCGGCGAAGCCGGCCTGTTCCCGCTGACGCCGACGGGCGTCGGCGACCTGCAGGACAAGGGCATTCCCGTCGCGTATGCGAACCCGAAGGAAGGCCCGGTGCTGCTGCTCGTCGACCTGTGCGTGGTCGCGAACAATCCCGATCCGCAGCTTGCGCAGAAGCTCGCGCAGTTCCTGCTGTCCGCGCCCGCGCAGACGAAGGCCGCCGAGGCCGGCAAGCAGATCCCGACCAACCGTCTCGCGAAGATGCCCGCCGCGATGCAGCAGAGCCTCGGTAATGTCGACGACCTGGTGCGCAAGGTGACGGTGGTCGACTGGGCCGCGATCAACGCGCGCCGCGCGCAGTGGGATACGCGCTGGAACCGCCAGATCGAGCGGTGACGGGATGCCGGGCGCGCGGGCACGGCCGCGCGCTGCGTGACCATCATTTGCGGGAGTGATGACACTCCCCTTTTTCTGCGGATTTGACCGGGACCGGCGGCGGCGACAACCTAGGGTCACAGTGCTGCAAAGACGGCACGCGCCCGCCTCCCCCTTCAGAGTCCGCCATGTACCCGACCGACACCGTGCAATCCCCGAGCGCCGCCCGGCCGCTCGCCGACCGGCAGTTGCGCCGGATCGTCATCGCCTCCGTCGCCGGCAACGCGATGGAGTGGTATGACTTTTTCGTGTACGGCACGGCCGCGGCGCTGGTGTTCGGCCACGTGTTCTTTCCGCCCGGCGCGTCGCCGCTCGCGGGCAGCCTCGCCGCGTTCGCGGCGTTCGCACTCGGCTTCGTCGCGCGGCCGCTTGGCGGGATCGTGTTCGGCCACGTCGGCGATCGCTACGGGCGCAAGGCATCGCTCGTATGGACGCTGCTGATCATGGGCGCGTCGACCTTCGCGATCGGCCTGTTGCCGACCTACGCGCAGGTCGGCCTGTGGGCGCCGGCCGCGCTCGTCGTGCTGCGCCTGCTGCAAGGCGTCGCGTCCGGCGGCGAATGGGGCGGCGGCGTGCTGATGATCAGCGAGAACGCGCCGCCCGAGCAGCGCGGTTATTACGCGGCGTGGAGCCAGCTCGGCGTGGGCGGCGGCTTCGTGCTGTCGTCGGCCGCGTTTCTCGCCGCGCAGGCGCTGCCGGACGACGCGTTCCGCACCTGGGGCTGGCGGCTGCCGTTCCTCGCGAGCATCGCCATCTTCGCGATCGGCATCTATATCCGCCGCCATCTGCCGGAAAGCCGCGACTTCGAGCAGGCGGGCAAGCGCGGCGCGCACACGCATCTGCCGATCGTCGAGTGCCTGCGCCGCCACCCGAAGGAAATCCTGCTCGCGATGGGGCTGCGCGTGGCCGAGAACGGCGGCGCCTATATCTTCCTCGCGTTCTCGCTCGTCTACGGCAAGTACGTCGGCATCCCGAACGGCGTGATGCTGACCGGCGTGATGATCGCGATGATCGTCGAGATGGGCGCGATGCTCGCGTGGGGCAGGCTGTCCGACCGGATCGGCCGCAAGCCCGTGTACCTGATCGGCGCGCTGAGCCTCGTCGCGTGCGCGTTTCCGTTCTTCTGGCTGCTCGACACACGTGCGACGCCGCTCGTGTGGCTCGCGCTGACGGTCGGCACGGCCGTCAGCCACGGCGCGATGATCGGCACGCTGCCCGCGCTCGTCGGCGAGCTGTTCAGCACCGAGGTGCGCTACTCGGGCGTCGCGCTCGGGCACGAAGTCGCATCGATCTTCGCGGGCGGGATGTCGCCGCTGATCGCGACCGCGCTGCTCGCGCGCTATCACGCGTCGTGGCCGGTGTCGCTGTTCCTCGTCGCGCTCGGCCTCGTCACCGTCGCGACGCTGTGCTTGATGCGTGAAACGCGGATCGTGAGGGTCGCTCCCGTTGCCCCCGCTAGCTCCACGCGCGGCGACACGGCGTGACCATGACGCTTCGTTCCGCGCAAGCGGACCGATCCGCACCGGCGGGCGGTAAACACGGCGGCGGCCGGCACGTCCGATCCCGGCGCGTGCCGCTGCTCGCGCTCGCCGCCCCGACGCGCCGCCTAGTTGCCGCACTCCCGCCGCGCACCGTCGAACGCCGGCGCGAGCCCGAGGTGTTCGAGCAGCCGTGCGAACTCGCCGAGCCGCTGCCGCATGTACGCGGGCACATCCACGTTCGCGTAGTCGTGGAACCCGGCGCCCGTGCGCACGCCGTCGCGCCCGGCCTCCATGTTGCGCAGGACGCTCGCGGCCGGTGCGAAGCGCGGGCCGATCTCGCCGGCCAGGTACTTCGACGCGTAGTACAGGATGTCGCAACCGCCCCAGTCGATGAATTCGAGCAGCCCGAGTACCGCGAAACGCGGGCCGAAACCGGTGCGGATCGCCGTGTCGATGTCTTCGGCGCTCGCGACGCCCTCTTCGACCATCCGCGCGGCCTCGTTCATTGCGAGCGCCTGGATGCGCGGCACGATATAGCCGGGCGCCGGCCCGCAGATCACCGGCTTCTTGCCGACGCGTTCGAGCAGCACGGCGAGCCGGTCGACGACGGCCTGATCCGTCGCGTCGCTGCGGCTGATCTCGACGAGCGGCATCAGCAGCGCAGGGTTCAGCCAGTGCGCGTTCAGCATCCGTGCAGGATGCGCGACATGGCGCTGCAACTCGGTGACGACGAACGTCGACGTCGTCGACGCGATAGTTGCGTGCGCATCGACGTGCTCGCCGAGCCAGCGCAGCGCGTCGGCCTTCGCGTCGAGCACTTCGGGCAGCGCCTCGAACACGATATCCGCGCGACGCACCGCATCCGCCGCGCCGTCCCGCGCAACCAGTGCGATGCGCGCGACGACGGCATCGGCCTGCGCGGCATCGATGCGGCCGAACGCGACCTGCGCGTGCAGCGGCCGCGCGATCTCGTCGCGTGTGCGAGCCTCGAATGCGCGCGATCCTGCCGCATCGCGCGGCTTGAAGTCGACCAGCGTCACGTCGAGGCCCGCGAACGCGAACACGAGTGCGATCCCCTGCCCCATGCGTCCCGCGCCGAGCACATGCACGCGCGTCACATCGGCGGCCGCGCTCATGCCGCGTATCCGCCGTCGAGCAGCACACGCAGCGCGTCGGTCGACAACGCCGCGAGCCCGAGCCGCTCCAGCGTGCGGCCTTCCGCATACAGGTCGCGCCCCGCGACCGCGCTCGCGATGCTCAGCAGCCCCTGCGCAACCGGCGTCGGCACGCCGGCCCGGCGCCCGCACGACACGATGAAGGACAGCCCGAGCCGGGTGTCCTCGAGCATGTAGCGATGCGTGCGCAGATCGATCTGCTCGCGCCAGTCGCCGCTATCGGTGAGCTTGCCGTGCGCGCCGCGCCCGTACATCCACTCGTCGCCTTCGGCCGCGTAATGATCCGCGAGCGGGAAATGCGGCGCGCGGTAGCCGAGCGCTTCGCGCACCGCGATGCGTTCGGCGTCGAGCGCGTTCGTCACGCGGCGGATCGCCGGCTGCGTGCCTTCGTTGTGGATGTCCCATGCGTCGAAGTGTTCGAGCGGCCCGGCGTTCATCAGGATCAGCGGCGGATGGATCACGGGGCCCGCGTTCATCAGCGCGCCGGACAACGCGTCCTCGACCGGCTCGACCGACGGATAGCCCGCGCGCAGCACGTCGAACGCCCAGCCGGCCGCGTTCGCGGGGAACACGCCGGTCGGCAGCCGCGTTGCATACGCGCTGATCACGACATCGTTGTCGCCGTGCTTGCGCACGAGGTACGGCAGCGTGCCCGTCTCGGCGAACGCGACGCGCGAACGGTTGCCGGCATCGGCCGCCGCACGCGCGAACACCAAGCTGCCGAACGTGCCGGGCGGCAGGAACACGACCTGGCCGTCGTCGAGCAGCGGCGCGACCTGCGCGGCGAGCGCGTCGTGCGACGTGGCCGGCAGCGGCACCACGACGAGCCGGGCGCCGCGCAGCGCGGCTGCCAGATCGTCGGTCAGGCGGATCTCGCCCGGCGCATCGCCGAGCGGCACTTGCCGCTTGCCGCGATAGTCGGTCACGTTCAACGTGCCGAGTTCGCGCAGCCGCGCGTGCGGCTCGCGATCGCGCCGCCACCACGTCACGTCGTGCCCCTTCTCGAGCAGGTCGATGGCCGCCGCATGGCAGCCGTGGCCGCCGCCCAGTACACATACCTTCATCGTCGTCTCCGGTTGATCGAGTGTTTCCGAGACTACGCGGCCGCCGCCGCCGCGTCGCTTCAAAACGCGCAACGGCGCGCCCGTTCGCGCAACGCAATCGCGGCGCGGCGCATGAAGCCGCGCCCACGCATCCGACACGAGGTCCATGAATGGACATTGCCCTTTCCCGCCATGCGCCGAACCGGCTCGGCACGCTGCTGGCGCCCGACGAAGTCGAACGCGCGGTCGCGCACCGGCTCGGGCCGCACCGGATGGCCGCGCGCGGCCGCGATCCGTTTCGCGCGGAGCTGTACGAAGTGCCGCTGCATCACGGCGCGCTGCTCGAACTCTGCTATGGCCGCGAAACGCGCATCGACTTCGGCGGCGACGCCGATCATTTCCTGTTCAGGCTGACGCTCGCCGGTGCTTGCGAGCTACAGGCCGGCAGCGTCGTCGCGCGCGCCGGCCCCGGCGAACTGACCGTGTCGTCGCCCGCGCTCGCGAGCCGATTGAGCACGACCCCCGATTGCCGCAACCTCGTGCTGCGGCTCGAACGCGGCGCGCTCGAACGCAAGCTGCAGGACATGCTGCAGGCGACGCTCACGCGGCCGCTGCAGTTCGAACTCGCGGCCGGCGGCACCGGCGCGGGCGCCGCGCTCGTGCTGCCGACGTTCGAATACCTGTGCCGGCTCGGCGCGCAGCCGGGCATCGGCACGGCCGCGACCACCTTCGGCGCCGACCTCACCGCGTGGCTGATGTCGCTGCTGCTCACGCACCTGCCGCATTCGTACAGCGACGCGCTCGCACGCGGCACGCCGCCGCTGCCGGCGCATGTGCGTCGCGCGTGCGAGCACGTCGATGCGCATCTCGGCGAACCGCTCGCGCTCGCCGCGCTGGCGGCCGTCGCCGGCGTCGCGCCGCGCACGCTGCAACACGCATTCCGCGCGTTCCTGCACACCACGCCGGCTGCGTATGTGCGCGAACGTCGGCTCGCCGCCGTGCACGCGGCGCTGCAACGCGGCGACGCGCGCAGCGTGACCGACGTGCTGATCGCGCACGGCATCCATGGCTTCGGCCATTTCGCGAAGGCGTATGCGCGGCGTTTCGGCCACGCGCCTTCCGTCACCGCGAGGCAAATTCGATGACGCTCCCAGCAACCAGCCGCCCCGCGGCCCCGGCCCGCACCGAACCCGTGCCGCACGACAGCGACGCGCACGACGGCCTGCGCGTGCAGGATCTCGATCTCAACCTGCTGAAGACGTTTCGCGCGGTCTACGAGGAGCGGCACGTCGGCCGTGCGGCGCTGCGGCTCGGCGTCACGCAGCCGTCCGTCAGCTACGCGCTCGGCCGGCTGCGGCTGATGTTCCGCGACGCGCTGTTCGTGCGCACCGGCACCGGCGTCGAGCCGACGCCGCGCGCGCAGAGGCTCGCGCTATCGGTCGACAAGGCACTCGCGATCCTGCAGGACGTGCTCGACGAAGGCTCGCGCTTCACGCCCGACAGCACGCAACGCGTGTTCCGCCTGCACATGAGCGATTTCGCGGCGAGCGCGTTCCTGCCGACGCTGCTCGCCGAATTCGACCGGCGCGCGCCGGGCGCCGTGATCGAGACGCTGCACGTCGACGAATGCCAGTTGAACGTCGCGCTCGAATCGGGCCGCATCGATTTCGCGCTCGGGCATTTCGCCGACGCGTCGAGCCACTTCCAGCGCACCGCGCTGCTGCACGAGCGCTGCGTGCTGCTGATGCCGCGCCGCACCGCGCAGCGCGTCGCGCTGCCCGACGATTTCGTGCTCGACGGCGCGGCGCCCGACACGCTGCGCTTCGTCGCGGTCACGTCGCATCCGCAGTCGATGCAATTGCTCGAACGGCACGGGCTGATGCCGCGCGTGCGTGCGGCACTGCCCGATTTCATGGTGGTGCCCGCGCTGCTGCAGGACGGCGACTACGCGCTGATCCTGCCCGAGACGATCGCGATCACGTTCGCGGCGCGGCAGCCTTGCGTGCTGTACGAAATCGCCGGCGCCGGCGAATGGGCCGTCAACGCGTACTGGCACCGGCGCTTCGATGCGGACCCCGGCCATCGCTGGCTGCGTGCGTTGCTGCTCGAACTGTTCAATATCGGCCAGCAGGCACCGTTCGACGCATGGCTCGCGCCGCAGCCGCCGGCCTGCGCATGACGACGCACGCCGGCGCGGGCCGGCCGGCGTGGCCGCGACGATCAGAACGACGTGAGGATGCCCGCGACGATCGAACTGGCGGTCGCGCCCGGCTTCGCGACCGCGACGCCGCCGCCGGCCGCGCCGTTGACGACGAAGCGCGCGTGCGCACCGTTGCGCACCATCGCGGCGCCCGTGTACAGCACCGTGCGCTTCGACAGCGGATAGTCGAAGCGGATGCCGTACGAATCGGCATTGCCTTCGCTGTCCGCGACCTTGCGGTAATGGCCGACGCTCAGCAGCAGCGACGCGCGCCCGATCGGCACCGTCGCGCTCAGTTCCACGATGTCGCTGTGCGGATACGCGCTCTGGCTGTCGATCGCGGCCGCGACGTCGGGCCCGCCGCGATGGCGCACGTACAGCGCAGCGACCTTCACGACGTTGAAGTCGTACGAAATCGCGCCGACCGTGTAGTTGCCGTTTGCGGCCGGGCTCGTATCGCCGAGCGTCGACGCGGCAACCGGGCTGAACTTCTGCTGCATGGTGTCGACGTCGACCGACAACCCTCCGTGCACGTAGTTGACGCCCGCGCCGTACGTATCGCCCAGCGTCGCCGGCTGCCCGGCCGCGCCGTTCGTGCCGCGCGCGGCCATCGCGCGCAGCAAGAAGCCCGCATAGCGCGGCGACGTGTAGCGCATCGAGTTGCGCACGCGCAGGAACGCGGGCCCGACGAAGTTGTTCGTCGCGTTGCCCCATGCGAGCCCCGCGCCGAGGCCGGGCAGGCTGTACGTGACGAGCGTCGTGTGCACGATCGTGTAGAGCTCGCCGAACTGCACGCCGCCGAACGGCCCCGTGATGCCGACCCACGCTTCGCGGCCAAACAGCGCGCTGCTGTTCGACAACGCGCCGCTCGCTGCGTTGAAGCCGTCCTCGAGCTTGAAGATCGTCGCATAACCGCCGCCGAGATCCTCGACGCCCTTCAGCCCCCACTGCGTCGCGAACAGGTTGCCGCTGCCCATGCGCGTCACGTGGTTCGGCCCGGCGTTTGCGTATTCGATCGCGGTGTCGATGCGGCCGTAGAGCGTCACGCTCGATTGCGCGAACGCAGGCAGCGCGATGCACGCGAGCAGCGTGGCAAGCGGTACGGCAAGCCGGTCGGCCCGCCCGTTCGGATGGTTCATCTTTGTCGTCCCGTAGAAATGCCGGCGCCTGTCGGCATCGCGCCGCATGGTGTGAAGCGCGTTCGCCGCAAGCGGCCAACGCAGCCAATGAAAAACGGGCCGAGTCTAGGAACGACAATTTCGGACGTCGACGCAATGCGATCTATATCGCTTATAGATGCGCCGCATGATGCGCGCGCGCCCCGCCGTACGTGCGCTGCGCGGCGGCCCGCGCGCACGGCACTGGTGTTTTCTTTATCCGGGTCGGTAAATGCCCGTGTGGCGCGGCTGTCACTCCGGCTATGGCGGCCGAATTTGGCCGACTACGCTGCGTCTCCGATCGTGTCACCCGCACGCTTTCGCGCCGCGACGGCGCCCGGCCCGCAAGGCCGCTGCCGCGCTTTTCCACCGCCCGCTCCTGGAGAATCCGCATGTCCGCATTCACGGCCCGCGCTGCCGACGGCAAGCGCTATACGTACGAATGGTATGTCGTCGTCATCTGCATGCTCGCGTACATCTTTTCGTTCGTCGACCGCCAGGTCCTCGTGCTGATGATCGAACCGATCAAGCGCGACCTGCACCTGTCCGATACGCAGTTCAGCCTGCTGAACGGCTTCGCGTTCTCGCTGTTCTATGCGGTGATGGGGCTGCCCGTCGCGTATCTCGCCGACCGCTACGCGCGCCCGCGGATCATCTCGATCGGCATCGCGCTGTGGAGTATCGCGACCGCCGCGTGCGGGCTCAGCCAGCATTTCGTGCAGATGTTCGTCGCGCGCATGGGTGTCGGCGTCGGCGAGGCCGCGCTGTCGCCCGGCGCATATTCGATGCTCGCCGACTACTTCCCGAAGGAAAAGCTCGGGCGCGCGATCGCCGTGTATTCGCTCGGCTCGTTCATCGGCGGCGGCGTCGCGTTCCTGATCGGCGGCTACGTGATCGCGCTGCTCAAGCATGCGAGCGCGTTCACGCTGCCGGTCGTCGGGCAGGTGCATGCGTGGCAGGTCACGTTCCTGATCGTCGGGCTGCCGGGGCTGTTCGTCGCGCTGCTGTTCGCCGCGACCGTGCGCGACCCGCAGCGCAAGGGGCTCGCGCAGGATCGCTCGGGCGCCGTGCGGCGCGTGTCGATGCGCGATTCGCTGCGCTTCGTCGGCACGCACCGCGCGACCTTCGCGTGCCACTACCTCGGCTTCTCGTTCTACGCGATGACGCTGTACTGCCTGCTGAGCTGGACGCCCGCGTTCTATATCCGCCGCTTCGGGATGACCGCCGTCGAAGCCGGCTACACGCTCGGCATCGTGCTGCTGGTCGCGAACACGGCCGGCGTGTTCTGCGGCGGCTGGCTCAACGACTGGCTGCTGCGCCGCGGCCGCGCCGATGCGCCGATGCGCGCCGGCGCGATCGGCGCCGCTTGCATGGTGATCCCCGCGACGCTGTTCACGCAGCTCGACCACCTGCCGTCGTCGCTCGCGATGCTCGTCGTCGCGATGTTCTTCGCGTCGTTCCCGATGCCGACGTCGACCGCCGCGATGCAGACGCTCGCGCCGAACCAGATGCGCGCGCAGATCTCCGCGCTGTTCCTGCTCGTGTCGAACCTGATCGCGCTTGGGATCGGCACGACCGTCGTCGCGCTGTTCACCGATCGCGTGTTCGGCGTGCCGGCCGCGGTCGGCCATTCGATGTCGATCGTCAACGTCGCGGCGGCCACGCTCGCCGCGCTGCTGCTCGCCGCTGGGTGCCGGCACTATCGCCGCAGCCTCGATCGCGAACGCGGTCATGCGTCGGTGGAAGCGCCGCGGGCGGCCGATGCAGGCGACGCGATCGCTGCGCGCTGATCGCTGATCGCTAACCGCTGATCACTGATCGCAACCGGCGACCGGCGATTATCCATCCCACTGATTCAGGCATCGCTTTTTAATCGATTTGATTTATGCGATGCCCATCCCTATTCTCGATCGCATGACGGCGCGGTGTCTGCCGCGCCGCCTTCCACTTACCCCACGGAATTTTTCATGCAAGCGAACCGCCACCAGGTCCGGATCGACGCGCTGATCGACGCGGCGCAGGACATCCGCTGTTTCCGGGTTTCGCGCGTCGACGGCCAGCCGTTCGACGCGTACGAACCGGGCGCCCATATCGACGTCACCGCGCCGTCCGGCATCACGCGGCAGTACTCACTGTGCGGCAACCCCGACGAGCGCGGCAGCTACCTGTTCGCGGTCAAGAAGGAAGCGCAGTCGCGCGGCGGCTCGCGTTCGCTGCACGACGACGTGACAGTCGGCGCCGAATTGTCGATCGGCGCGCCGCGCAACCTGTTTCATCTGACGGATGACGCGAGCGAGCACGTGCTGATCGCGGCCGGCATCGGCATCACGCCGCTGCTGTCGATGGCGTATGCGCTGGACAAGCGCGGCGCGCGCTACCGGTTGCATTACTTCGCACGCAGCCGCGAGCTTGCGGCATTCGTCGACGAACTGTCGGCCGAACCGTTCGCGTCGCACGTGACGTTCCACTATGGTGTCGAGCCCGCTGCGCTCGCGATGGAACTCGGCCGCTGTGTTGAATCGATCGATACGCATGCGCATGTCTATACGTGCGGCCCGGGGCCGTTCATGGATGCGGTCGTCGCGGCTGCTGCGACGCGCATTCCCGAGGATTCGATTCATCTCGAACGCTTCGCGGCAGAACCGGCCACCGCCGATGCGCATGCAGATGCCAACGCGAGCACCGGCCCGGCCGACGGCTTCGAAGTGCGGCTGCAGCGCAGCGGGCAATCGGTGCGCGTCACACCGGACACGTCGATCGTCGACGCGCTCGCGCGCATCGGCATCGAGGTCGACACGTCATGCGGCGAAGGTGTGTGCGGCACCTGCATGGTGCCCGTCATCGACGGCGAGCCCGATCATCGCGACCACTGCCTCAGCAAGGCCGAACGCGCGAGCAACACGGTGATCTGCTGCTGCGTGTCGCGCGCGCGCTCGGCGGTGCTGGTTCTCGATCTCTGACGCGCCCTACAATGACTTACGGCCAATATGGCTGTCTGATACGCGCAATGTACGTACAGCCATACGGAAATTGTCCGTGAGTCTCTCAAGCCGGCCCGGCCGCACCAAGCCCTTCCCTCGTTTCACATCGGTCTTCTCGACCGGTCAAGCCGTTCGCGCGCGGCATCTCCCGACGCATTGCGCCGATGAGCCCAGCACGCGGCACCCTTCGTTCAAGCGCCGCGCGTCTCGGTTTGTTCACTCCGTCTGGCGCGGCTATCGATACTCATCGATTTCAACTACACCACCGATCGATTCGATGAGCTTGCGGGTGTCCGCTGACACATAGGGAACACGATCACCCGTCTCGTTGTCCCAGTAGCAGAAGAATCGCATACGCGCGCCAGCCTTTTCGATGCGCTCCCGGAGACCATCGCGTGGCAACGAAAGGCGATCGATCAGGTAACGCAGGTGCGGCTCCAAGCGATCACTATCCACTACAGCCTTGCTTTCCAACGCCCAAAGATTGAGCTTGCCCGGCCGCGTGCTGAGGCGTCCGGATGGCAGCACATAGGGCTTCCCTCGCGTAATCGTGCGAGTCGGGAATACGCCAAAGAATGCAGTCCACGTATCCGGGTGCGTGTCCTCCGACGAGATGATGAACGTCGCGTGTGCAAGCGTGTTCTCGGGAGGCGTAGGTGAGTCAGCGTGCATAGTCATGGATGTTGTCAATAATTACGCCTTTGAACTCGACATCTCCGCTGTCATGGAAGATGACATTGTCGGCAGGCCCTAAGCCGTTTGCCGGCTTCAGGATATGCAGCATTTGCCCGAACGTCTTACGGTCGTACCCAAGCATCTTTGCCGCAAAGTTCGGGTTGTTGGTCGCGGCGGCGAGCGATTCAATGCTATCGCTGATCTCGCCTCCGATGTAATCGAACGGCTGCGCGTCGCCAAGCAACGTGGATGCACCGCCCGCAAACCCTGCTGCGCCGCCTGAGCCCGTACCTGCAATGCCTTCCAGATAGCTCATCAGCCCGCCTGCCGATACGTCGCTAGGCGCGGCCCAACTCGGCATAGGCTTGTCGACTGGTAGCGCGGCCATTCCAGGCACGCTGGCGAACCTGCTGGCTTTTGGGAAAGGTGGTGTTGTGGGTGAGCCTCCGGCAGAGCCGCCACCGCCTCCCACCGGCCGAACTATGGACACCGACACGCGCCCATCTTCTATGGCGGACCTAAGCGCGGCAACCGGATCGATGTTATGAAACCCTAGACCCAACTCTCTGACGCGCTCGCGCGCCCCGACCATCACGCGTCGTCGAAACGCTCGACGATCTCGGCCAGCAGCGCGCGCATCCACGCGTTGCCCTCGTCTTCATGGAAGTGCTCGTGCCAGTGCATCGTCACCGGCGCGGGCGGCAGCGTCACCGGCAGCGCGTAAAGCCGGAACGCGTTGTTGCGGTTCAGGATCTGCGCGAGCCGCTTCGGCAGCGTCGCGTACAGATCCGTGACCGACAGCACGCTCGGCAGTGCGACGAAGTGCGGCACTTCGAGCGCGATGTTGCGGCCCACGCCCTGCGCGCGCAATGCGTCGTCGAGCGCGTGGTGGCTGTGCTCGACCGATTTCACGTTGACGTGCGCGGCGCGCACGAACTGGTCGAGATTCAGCGCCGCGCCGGCCGGCAACCCGCGCCGGCGGCCCGTCATGCACACGTAGGTTTCCTCGAACAGCACCTGGTGGCGCGTGCGCGGCATCAGTTCCGGCAGGTTGCCGATCGCGAAATCCAGCCGGCTCGCGCGCAGCGCTTCCTCGATCTCCTCCACCGGCATCGGCTGCACGCTCAGCGTCGCGCGCGGCGCGCGCTCGCGCAGCGCCTGGCAGATCGCCGGCAGGTACGCCATCTCGCCGGCGTCCGACAGCGACAGCCGGAACGTGCGCGTGCTGGTGGCCGGATCGAAGCGCTCCGCGTAGCGCAACGCCACGCGCACCATGTCGAGCGCCTTGCCGACGATGGCCGCGAGTTCGAGCGCGACCGGCGTCGGCTGCATGCCCGAGCGCGTGCGCACGAACAGCGGATCGTCGAACAGCGTGCGCAGCCTGCCGAGCGAATAGCTGACGGCCGGCTGCGACAGCGCGAGCCGCTCGCCGGCCTTCGTCAGGCTGCGTTCCTCGACGATCGCCTGGAACACGCGCAACAGGTTCAGATCGAGATGATCGACCGACGTCATCGTAGCCTCCATCATTTGCCGTATTTATTGACTCGCCAATTTTAGATCAATTTGACGGATATGTAGCGGAAGACGAGACTGATCTCTCGATACCGCGCCCCGCGCGGCCCGATTTCGCGACTCTTCCCCACGACAACGATGAGCGACATTCCCTACCAGACGATCGACACCCGCGCGTTGCACGGTCTCGCGCAGCCCGACCGCATCGCGCCCGCGATGTATCACGATCCGGCGCTGTTCGAAGCCGAGCTCGACCGCATCTTCTACCGCACCTGGATCTGGGTCGCGCACGAGAGCGAGCTGCCGCAGCCCGGCGACTTCATCACGACGACGATCGGCCGCCAGCCGGTGATCGTCGTGCGCGACAGGACCGGCGACATCAACGTGCTGCAGAACCGCTGCCGCCATCGCGGCGCGACCGTGTGCGAATCGCACAAGGGCAACGCGAAGGGCTTCACGTGTCCGTATCACAGCTGGTCGTACGCACTCGACGGCACGCTGCGCGCGCTGCCGTACGGCGACGGTTACGAAGGCGTGTGCGAGAAAGGCGACCTGCCGCTCGTGAAGCTGCGCGTCGGCGTGTACCAGGGGCTGATCTTCGCGAGCTTCAACGACGACATCGAACCGCTCGACGATTTCCTCGGCGGCGCGAAGCCATGGATCGACCTGTTCATGAAGCAGGGCGCCGGCTACCCGATCAAGGCAAACGGCGAACACAAGTTCAAGTTCAAGGGCAACTGGAAGATCCAGCTCGAGAACACGACCGACCTCTATCACTTCCCGGTCGTGCACAAGTCGTGGATGAAGTCGATCGACGACGAGACGGCCGCCGCGATCACGAGCTTCATGACGAGCGAGGACGCGTTCTGCCGCGGACTCGGCAACGGCCACAGCCTCGCGGTGCTGATGCCCGAGCTGATCGATCTCGACGAGGACGACGGCGCGCCACTGCCCGAGCGCTTCGCACCGCTCGCCGCGAAGCTCGCCGAGCGCCACGCGCCGGACGAAGTGCGCCGCATCGTGCGCTCGCTGATGGGCGTCGGCTTCAACCTGAACCTGTTCCCGAACCTCGCGCTGTCGATGGCGTTCTTCCGCGTGCTGCGGCCGATCTCCGCGAACGAAACCGAGATCCGCCACGTCGCGCTCGCGATGGACGGCGGCCCCGACGAAGCGAACCGAGAACGGCTGCGCATCCACGAGCACTTCCAGGGCCCGTTCGGCTTCGGCAGCCCCGACGACGCGGAAGCATGGGAGCGCGTACAGCGCGGCGCGCACGCGGGCCCCGACGTGCCGATCCTCGTGAATCGCGGGCTGAACCGCGAGACGACCGCCGCGAACGGCGAAAAGACCGCGCATGCGACCGACGAGACCGGCATGCGCGAGGCCTACCAGCAATGGCGCAAGATGATGGAGCAGCAATGATGGACGACCGCAACGCCCTTTTTTCGCAGCAGACCTTCGCCCGCGCGGTCGAATTCGTGTGGCGCGAAGCCGAGATGCTCGACCGCCGCGACTATCGCGCGTGGCTCGACCTGTGGGATCCGGCCGGCCACTACGTCGTGCCGATCGATCCCGACGCGATCGATTTCGCGGCGACGCTGAACTACGTGTTCGACGACCAGGACATGCGCGAGAAGCGCGTGCAGCGGATGGTGTCCGGTTACTCGGCGTCGGCGACCGATGCGGCGCGCACGGTGCGCACCGTTTCGCGCTTCACGTTGGAAAGCGGCAGCGCCGACACCGTCGAGCTGAAATCCGCGCAGGTCGTCGTCGCGTACAAGCGCGGCGTCGCGACGCTGTTCGCGGCCGATGTCACGCACAAGCTGCACGTCGACGCCGAAGGCGAGATGCGGATCGCGGAAAAAGTCGTGCGCCTGATCGACTCGACCGAAGCGCTCAGCGCGATCGGCTTCCTGCTGTAAGCCGTGGCCGGTTCGCCGCTGCCCGTGCAACGGTGAACCGGCAACCTTCACCTTTCCGGACGACCATGCCCACACTCGAAGTTTTCCTGCCGGCCGGCCACGACGACGCCCGCAAGTCCGAACTGATCGCGCGGCTGACCGACGCGACCGTCGACGCGATCGGCGCGCCGATCGAATCCGTGCGCGTGCTGCTCACCGAATTGCCCGCGACGCACATCGGCCTCGGTGGCCGCAGTGCCGCGGACGGCGCGCCGCCGTCGCTGCCCGTGATCGTCGCGATCCTGATCGCCGGACGCACTGATGAACAAAAACGCGCGCTGATCGCCGCGTTGTCCGATGCCGGCGCGAATGTGCTCGACGCGTCGCTGCAGGCGACGCGCGTGATCATCAAGGACATTCCGAACACCGACTTCGGCATCGGCGGCCAGACCGCGCGGGCGCTGGGGCGCTGACGATGGGTCGGGCGTCGGTACGTTGGGCGTCAATACGTCGGGCCTCGCCACGCCGCGCGTCGTCGCCCTGCCATAACGCGTCGCAGCCGCTACGCGTGCTCACCGGCGAGCGGCAGCGTCACGCGGCAGTCGAGCCCGCCGCCATCGGCCGGGCTTGCACCGATCCGGCCACCGTGGCGCGTGACGATGCTCTTGCACAGCGACAGCCCGATCCCGTTGCCGCCTGCTTTCGACGACGAGAAGCCGTCGAACAGCCGGTCGTGCGCGCCTTCCGCGATGCCCGGGCCGTTGTCGATCGCGCGCAGCTCGGCGTACCCGGCCACGTTCGCGGTGCCGAGCGTCAGCGTGCGCGGCACGCGCTCGCAGCCGGCGAACGCTTCGATCGCGTTGAACGCGAGATTGAGAATCACCTGCCCGATCAACACGCGTTCGCAGCGGATCGGCAGCGGCGCGTCGGCCTGCACGATCGCGACCGTCACGCCGGCCTCCTTCGCGCGCAACTCGATGAAATACGCGACATCGGCGAGGATGTCGCGCAGGTCCGCAACCGCGACGACCGTCTCGCGCTTCACGATGAATTCGCGCACGCTCTTGATGATCAGCGCCGCATGTTCGGCCTGCCGATCCGCGCTACGCAGCCCCCAGATCGCGTCGTCGACGGCGCCGCTGCCGTTCAGCCGTCGCACCGCGCCCTCGATGAAGTTGCGCACGGCCGCGAGCGGCTGGCTCAGTTCGTGCGCGATCACCGTCGCCATCTCGCCCATCGCGTTGTAGCGGCCCGCGTATTCGAGCATCCGCGCCTCGGCGCGCCGCGCGTCCTCGATCGCGACTTCGTCGCTGACATCGCGGAATTGCACGAGCAGCCCGTCGAGATCGCCTTCGATCTCGACCTGCCGGCACGTGATGCGCAGCCAGCACGTCGAGCCGTCGCGCCGCACGATCCGGTAGCGCTGCGGCTCCGACGGACACGTCGACGGCGCATCGCGCAACTGTGCGACGAGCCGGTCGCGATCGGCCTCGGTGCAGTAGTCGAGCACCTCGCCGAGCGCTTCGTCGGGCGCGAGCCCGAGCACGCGACGCCCCGATTCGCTGATGAACTGCGCGCCGCCGTGCGGCGACACGACCGCGACGCCTTCGTCGAGATCCTGCATGAACTCGCGCAGCCGCGCCTCGTAGCGGCGCAGCTGCTGGCGGATCGCTTCTTCTGCGCTGATGTCGCGGAACTGCACCATCACGACATCGCGCCCGCGCAGCGGCACGTAGGTGGCGATCGCCTCCGACAGCATGTCGACGCCCGTGCGCGACCGGTAGCACCACTCGTACACCTGCGGCCCGTCGACGATCGCGCGGTCCATCGCGTTCACGCCGATCTCGCGCCGGTACTTCGGCTCGGGACGCGTCATGTCCGGCGCCTTCAACGGCAGCAGCTCCTCGACGGAAAAACCGAGCGCGATGCACGCGGCGCGATTCGCCCACACGATCGCCTTGGTCTGCGCGTCGTGCAGCAGCACGCAGGTCGTCAGCGCGTCGAGCAGCCGGTGGAAATCGTCTTCGTCGGGAAAACTCATGATCGGATTCGGATGAAGGCGCGCGGCATCGCGCGGCCGGAAACCCAACATAGCACCGGCGCGCGCCGATCGCATCTGAAGATTTCTTTAGTCCGGCACGGAACGTCACCAGTCGCACGGCCCAACGCACCAATTGCTGCGTGTTTTCGGCGTTTCTAGACTGGCTGCATCGTCGTGCTGCATCGCTTTGACGCACACAGCACGCATGCCGCCCCGCAATCGAACCCTATCCGCCCAGGAGACAGCCATGCCCCAAGCCGCCCTCGCCATCGAACCCGCGCCGACCTCTCCGCCCGTGGCGGGCGACCCGGCCGGGCGGCTGTCGCCGTTCGATGCCGTGATCGAGACCGTCGCCGCGCGACGCGAAGAATTCGATCGCCTGTCGCACGTGCCGCGCGACGTGATCGCGCTGTTCAAGCAGGCCGGCATCTATCGCGCGGGCACGCCGCGTCGCTTCGGCGGCGATGCGCTCGCGCCGACCGCGTTCCTCGACATGATCGAACGGATCGCGACCGCCGACGGTTCGGCCGCGTGGGTCGCGAGCTTCGGTTCCGCGAACGTCTATCTCGGCGCGCTGCCGCTCGAAACGCAGGCCGAGCTGTACGCAAGCGGCCCCGACCAGGTGTTCGCGGGCGGTCTGTTCCCGGTGCAGCCGGCGCAGCCCGCGCCGGGCGGCTGGCGCGTGAACGGCACGTGGAAATTCGCGAGCGGCTGCAAGGGCGCGGACTGGCTCGGCGTCGGCATCGCCGTGCCGGGCGCGCAGGACGCCGCACCGAACAAACCGCGCACGGCCGTGTTCCGCGCCGCCGACGTCGAGATCGTCGAGAACTGGAGCGTGGTCGGCATGCAGGGCACCGGCAGCCACGACCTGCGCATCGACGACCGCTTCGTGCCCGAAGCGTGGACCTTCGTGCGCGGCGGCGAGCCGACCGTCGACGAGCCGCTGTACCGCTATCCGACCGTCGCGTATGCAGCGCAGGTGCTGGCCGTCGTCAATCTCGGCCTCGCGCGCGCGGCGCTCGACGTCGTGAACCGGATGTCGGGCGGACGCCAGACGACGACCGGCGCGCCGCGCCTCGCCGATCGCGCGTATTTCCGCATCGAGCTCGCGAAAGCCGAGGCGCAACTGCGCTCGACACGCGCGTTCTTCTACGACGCGACCGACACGGTCTGGCAATCGATCCTCGCGGGCAACCCGGTGACGCCCGACCAGGTCAGCCTGCTGCGGCTCGCGGCCACGCAGATCGCGCGCGAAGGCGCGAGCGTCGTCGAACGCGCGTACCGCCTCGGCGGCACGGCGGCGATCTACCGGTCGCATCCGTTGCAGCGGCTGCTGCGCGACGCGATGGTCGTCACGCAGCACGCGTTTCTCGCCGAAGGCAACTTCGACGGCGCCGGCGCGGTGTTTACCGGCGTCACGCCGTTTCCCGGCTATCTGTAACGTGCGTCGACTGAAGCTGGGTTTTTTAAAGTGCATGAAGTCGACGATGCCGAAGCGCTCTCGCCGGCCGGCTCATGCACGCAACCGATTCCTCTGGAGAACCTGACATGTCCGATTCGAATCCGCTGCCGCTGCGCGTGCTGTTCTGCTGCGGCGTGTCGCAAAACTTCTTCGACCTGCCGCGCGAGAAGATCGGCGAAGTGTGGCAGGCGTACGGCGCGATGCTCGCGGCCGTCGAAGCGATGCCGGGCGTGCGCGTGCTCGGCGTGATGGACGACGATCGTCTCGTGGTCGGCCAGGCCGACGGCGCGCCGTGGACGTTCTACATCATGGCCGATGTGGCCGATTTCGACACGACGGTCGCCGTGTGCAACCTGTATCGCACGACGCCCGTCGGCGAATACAACCTGTGGCGCTACGGCAAGATCGAGGCGCGGGTCGGCCGCGCGCTGACCGTGCCGCCGGCCGCGCGGCCCGCGTCGTGAGGCAAGCGATGACCGCCCCGTCACCCGGCCTGATCGATGCGCTCGCGCAGCGTGTCGCGGCGCTCGACACCGAGCGCGCGGTGCGCGCGACGATCACGCGCTACATGGCGCTGTGCGACGTACCGGAAGATGCCGGCGACGGCCCTCCGCTCGCCGGCCTGTTCACGGCCGACGCCGTGTGGGAAGGCATCGGCCCGCAGTATGCGCGCAAGTTCGGCCGCCTCGAAGGCACGGCCGCGATCGTCGCGATGCTGAACCGCTATCTGCCGCCCGATCCGCACTTCTCGGCGAACCTGCACTTCCTGACGTCGGAATCGATCGAGGTCGGCGCCGGCAACGCGAGCGCGCGCGGCCGCTGGATCATGCTGCAGGCGTCGCGCTACGCAGACGGCACGGCCGAGCTGATCGCCGCTCGGCTGACCGTCGATTTCGCGCCGGCCGCCGACAGCTCGGCCTGGCTGATCCGCCATTTCCGCACCGAGCGCGTGCTCGACGGCCCGTGGCCGCTCGCCGCCGCGCCACGGTCCTGACGCTCGCACCGCTTCTTCACGACACCGACCATGACAGGCTTCATCGACATCTTCACGCTCGGCGGCCCGGGCCCGACGATCGCGATCAAGGACACGATCGACATCGCCGGCCATCCGACCCGCGCGGCAAGCCGCGCGCTCGCCGATGCGCCGCCCGCCGCGGAACATGCGGACGTGGTCCGCCTGCTGCTCGACGCGGGCTGGCAGATCGCCGGCAAGGCGAACATGCACGAACTCGCGTTCGGCATGACCGGCATCAACGACTACACGGGCACGCCCGTCAATCCGCAGGACGCATCGCGCATTCCGGGCGGCTCGTCGAGCGGCTCCGCATCGCTCGTCGGGCTCGGCGCGGTCGATGCGGCGCTCGGCACCGACACGGGCGGCTCGATTCGCGGGCCGGCCGCGTGCTGCGGCGTGGTCGGGCTAAAGCCGACGTTCGGCCGCGTGTCGCGGCGCGGTGTGGCACCCGTCGACACCACGCTCGATTGCGTCGGCCCGTTCGCACGCGATATCCGCACGCTGGCCGCCGTGATGGCCGCAATCGCGCCGGGCTTCGATCGTGCGCGTGCGGCAACCGCTGCGGCGCACTGCACGGTTGCGCACGTCATCGTCGATGCCGATCCGGCGATCGCGGCCGCGCTCGATGCGGCGGTACGCGCGTCGGACCTGCGCTCGCACGCGATCGTGCTCGACGAGATGCCGGCCGCGTTCGCCGCGGGGCTCGCCGTGATCAACGCGGAAACGTCGCACGCATTCGGCCATCTGGTCGCGACGGCCCGGCTCGGCGCCGATCTCGATGCGCGGCTGCGCACGGCCGCGACGATGACGCCTGCGGCACTCGCCGAAGCCGAAGCAGTGCGCGCACGCTTCACCGCACAGGTCGATGCCGCGCTCGAACACGCCGACGTGCTGGTCCTGCCGACGCTGCCCGCGCTGCCGATCACGCTGCAGCAGGCGCGCGACGGCGTATCGGTCATCGCGATGTCGTCGCTGATCCGGCCGTTCAACCTGAGCGGCCATCCGGCGCTGAGCATGCCGCTGCCGCTGGCCGGTTCGCCGCTGAAGGCCAGCTTGCAGATCGTCGGGCGCAAGGGCGCGGACGAACTGGTATGCGCGATCGCCGCACATTTCGAAGCGGCGCTCGCCGCATGAATCACGATGCGGGCGCAGCGACAACAAGCGTGCACTCGCGAACCAGGGAATCACGCACCATGTCAGACCGAGTCGTCCTCGTCACCGGCGCCGCGCGCGGGCTTGGCGCCGTCATCGCCGAGCGCTTCCATGCGGCCGGCTACCGCGTCGCACTGGCCGATATCGCCGCCGATGCGATTCATGCGCATGCACGCGCACTTGATCCGAGCGGCGAACGCGCGATCGCGCTGCCGCTCGACGTCACGTCGAAGCGCGATTTCGAAGCCGCGCGCGATGTGCTCATCGCACGTTGGGGCGCGATCGACGTGCTCGTCAACAACGCGGGCGCATCGAAGGTCGTGCCGGCAATGGAGATCACGGCCGAGCAGTTCGACCAGGTGATCGACGTGAACCTGCGCAGCGTGCTGTTCGGCTGCCAGGTGTTCGGCCAGTACTTCGCGACGCGCGGCGCAGGCCGCATCGTCAACATCGCATCGCTCGCCGGGCAGAACGGCGGCTCGGCGACGGGCGCGCACTACGCGGCCGCGAAAGGCGGCACGCTGACGCTGACCAAGGTATTCGCGCGCGATCTCGCTTCGCAGGGCGTGACCGTCAACGCGATCTCGCCGGGCCCGCTCGATTTGCCGATCGTGTATGAAAGCGTCGCGCCGGAAAAACTGCGTCAGGTGCTCGCGAATCTGCCGGGCGGCAAGCTCGGGTCGGCCGGCTTCGTTGCGGACGCAGCCGTGCTGCTCGCGTCGGGCGACGCGCATTTCGCGAACGGCGCGTGCTGGGATATCAACGGCGGGTTGTACATGCGCTGAGCGCGGTACGCGTCGATTGCGCGGTGCCGGCCGGTGCCGCGCGCGGGGCACGTTCGGGTGCGGCTGCGTCCGCATGCATACCGACCGTTGTCAGCGCGACGACTCCCCGTCGTCGCCCCACACGACCATCACGTCGCGCACGAGCGCGGCGATCGACGTCGCACCGAGCTTCTCCTTGATACTCGCCCGATGCACGTCGACGGTCTTCACGCTGATCGACAGATCCGACGCGATCTGCTTGCTGCCCTTGCCGTCGACCACGCCGCGCAGCACTTCCTTCTCGCGCGCGGTCAGCGCATCGAGCCGCTGGCGCAACTCGCGGTGGCGCTGGCCGACCGCATGCCGCTGCTGCGCGAGCCGCAGCGCGCGCTGCACGCGTTCGAGCATCTGCTGCGAGTTGTACGGCTTCTCGACGAAGTCGATCGCGCCGTTCTGCAGCGCACGCACCGACATCGGAATGTCACCGTGCCCGCTGACGAAGATCACCGGCAGCGTCGCGCCGCGCGCATTCAGTTCCGCCTGCACGTCGAAGCCGCTTTTCTCCGGCATCCGCACGTCGAGCACCAGGCACGCGGGCAGGTTCACGTCGAAGCGCGCGAGAAAGTCGGCGGCGTTCGCGAACCCTTCGGACGCGATGCCGACCGATTCGAGCAACCACGCGAGCGACGTGCGCATGCCGCTGTCGTCGTCGACGATGTATACGATCGGTGCGGGTGACGTCATCGCGGGTGTCTCGCTCAATATCGGTATGGGTATCGCACGCGCCGCGCAGGGGGCCGGTTGCCGGCTCGTCGCGAGCGTCGTTCGCTGGGGGTGTGCGGCACATCATAACGAGCCGAAAACCCGCTGAACACCCTTTTACGTGCCCCGCGAACGCGCAATCGCGCTTTTTTCGCGCAGCGCGCCGCGCATCTAGGTAGAACCTTTAGACGCGTTGGCGAGAACGCCATCTCCACCGTCAATCGTGCGAATGGTCGGCCGCATTTTCGCGACGTACGCTTGGGTCATCGTCGGCGATCGACCGCTGCACCGGCAACGCGCACGATCGCCGCATTCGTCGACCCAGGAGCGTCCATGTCAGCCACATCCTCCACGATCTCCCCGCCCGCCAGCGCGCGACCTGCACGCGTCGAACCGACCGACACGCAGAAGGCCTTCCGTCAGGCGATGGCCCACCTCGGCGCCGCCGTCAACGTGATCACCACTGCCGGGCCGCACGGCCGCTGCGGGATCACCGCGAGCGCCGTGTGCTCCGTCACCGACGCGCCGCCGACGCTGCTCGTGTGCCTGAACCGGTCGAGCGCGATGCACGCGACCTTCGAGCGCAACCGCCATGTCTGCATCAACGTGCTGCCGGCCGAGCACGAACTGCTCGCGCGGCATTTCGCGGGGCTCACCGATCTGCCGATGGAGGGGCGCTTCGAGCTGCCCGTGTGGGATCGCGGCGAGCAGGACGTGCCCGTGCTGCGCGACGCGCTCGCGAGCCTGCAGGGCACGATCGCCGACATGAAGGAAGTCGGCTCGCATTCGGTGATGTTCATCGAGGCGACGTCGATCCGCGTGCGCGACGACGGCGACAGCCTCATCTACTTCAGCCGCGCGTTCCATCGCGTGTCGCGCACGGCGTGCGTGCGGTGATCTTCGCGTGACTACGCGGACGCCCGCAACGCGCGCTGCCCGGCCGCGAGCGCGGCGCCCGCGAACAGCGTCAGTGCCGAATACACGAGCCCGCGCGCGAGCCCGGCGCTGTCCGACACCCAGCCGATCGCGACCGGCCCGGCAATCTGACCGAACGCGAACACCGTCGTGAACGCGCTGATTCCTTTCGCCCAGCCGTCGGGCGGCAGGTTGTGCCGCACGAACGCGGTCGTCGATGCAACGGCCGACAGGAACGTCGCGCCGAACAGCACGCCCGATGCGAACGCGGCGGCCGGATGCACGAACATCGCGGGCATCAGCGTCGCGACGCCGAGCAGCGTGTTGAGCACGGCCAGCGCCTGGCCGCCGCGCATCCGGTCGAGCAACCGCGACCACAATCGCGCCGACACGACGGTCGCGACGCCGAGCATCACGTAGAACGCGGCGACCACCGTGCCGCTCATCCCCGCGCCGCGCAGCAGCGCGACGATGAACGTCATGTACCCGATATAGCCGACGCCGAACAGGCCGTAGCCGGCCAGCGCGAGCGCGAAGCGAGCGGGGCTCGCGGTGACTGCCGGCACCGCGCCGTCGCGCGGTGCAACCTGTACCGCATGCGCGCGCTCGATCCGACGCGCGGCCGACACGGCCACCGCCGAGAACAGCACGCACGCGAACGCGAGCGCAAACCATGCGGGCTGCCAGCCGTGCGTGCCATGCGTGAGCGTCGCCGGTACGAGCAGCGACGACGCGACGATGCCCCACCCCGTGCCGCCGTAATAGAGACCGAGCAGCAGCCCCGCATCGCGCGGCGACGCCGACGCGAGCCGCGCGGCCAGCACGCCGCCGCTGATGAAGATCAACGCGCTGCCGACGCCGGTCGCGAGCCGCTGCACGAGCAGCGCGTGCATGTCCGACGTGAATCCGCACGCGGCCATCAGCAACGCGGTCAACGCGCAGCCGGCCGCGAGCAGCGTGCCCGCGCGCCAGCGCCGCGACAACAACGGAAACGCGAGCGCGCCGATCAGGTAGCCCGCCGCATTTGCCGTATTCAGCGCACCGGCCTGCGCGAACGTCCAGCCGAGATCGGCCTTCATCGGCGGCAGCAGCAGCGCATACGAAAAGCGCGCGAGGCCGAGCGCGATCGCGCTTCCGAGCGACAGGCAGATCGCGCGCCGCCACGCGGCCATGCGGTCGGGTTCGGTTGCGCCGGCGTCCGGCCGCGACGGGCCGGCACGCTCCGGTTGCAGCGCTGTGGGCATCAGGTTGTCTCCGTTGTCGTTCGAGGCCACGGCGCGCGCATCCGCAACGCCGACGTGAGTCGCGAACGTCAGTCGCTGCTTCGTCGACGCGCAATCCGCCGCCGGGCATGCGTCAATCCCGATTGCCGAAACGGGCGGCGCCGTCGAGCGATCATACTTGACCGCTCGTCCCGACGGCATGCGCCGGCGCCGGAATCCGGCGACGATCGCGACGCGCTTCCGGTTCTTCCATGCGGCAACGACACGCTCGGGAGCACACCGGCCACTTGCGTGCACTATCCGCCCAATCCGGCAGTAAAGGCCGCGAGCAACGCACCGCCTTCGCGCCATTCCCCCAACCCCGCGGCCGCGTTCATATGACCACGCGCGCCGAGCAGAAGCGGCGTCGCGCCGTACGCGCTCGCCCATGCAATCCCTCTCCCCGACGGGTCGTACGGGTCATCCGAACTGGCGATCGCCAGAACCGGCAAGCCGTTGAAATCACCGGTCGGCAAATTCGCGAACGCCTTTGCAGCGACGGGAAAATGCGGGCCGCCCGGATCGGGCACCGCGACGAGAAACGCACCGCGCAAGCTGCGCGTCGAAGCGGCATGCCAATGCGCGAACAACAAGCAACCGAGGGAGTGACAAATCACCAGTGGCGGCGCCGCGGCTTTCGCGACGGCCTCGTCCAGCGCCGCAATCCAGTCGGTCAGGTCGGGCGCGTCCCATGAAGCCGGCGTCATGCGCGTGACACCGGGAAGCGTCGCCTCCCAATGACTCTGCCAATGATCCGCTCCCGAGTTGCCGATGCCCGGCACGATGACGATCGTTTGTTCCATCCCCGCCTCCATGAATACAGGAGTTGGCAGTCTGACCTGCCGGCAACGCGCGCGGAATGGCAAGTCATCGGTTATTGAGACAAAATGCCGATGAATCAACGGTACCGGAGGACCGTCATGCCGGAAGAAGCACTGGATCGCCTGGATCTTGCGATCCTCGAAGCGCTGCAGGAAAACGCGCGGACGCCGCTGTCGGAAGTGGGCCGGCGTATCGGGCTGTCGCAGCCCGCCACCTCGGAGCGGGTCAAGCGGCTGGAAGAACGCGGCATCATCGCCGGCTATGGCGCACGGATCGATCCGGCGGCGCTGGGGTTGGGCATGATGGCCATCATCCGGCTGAAAACGACGCACGAACACATCAAACCCGCCCTGCGCGCGTTTGCCGAAATGCCGCACGTCATCGAAGTCCACCGCTTGACCGGAGAGGATTGTTTTCTGCTGAAGGTGCTGGTGCCGACACCGGGCCAGCTGGAGACCCTCGTCGACGCGATTGCCCGTTTCGGCGCGGTCACGACTTCGCTGGTGCTGCGATCCGAACCGGCCAAAACGATCGGCAAGGCGCTGCTCGGATAACGCGCGCATGCACACCGACTGCGTGCCGCCACCGATTGGCGGAGTCGAACGCCTGACGATCACGCATGCGGTTTCCGTGAATTACGTCAATCACAATAATCCGGGCAATTGATTTGCCGAATAAAAAATCGTCGATCGTATTTCATCGATCAGGATTCCATTCCACCGGAAAATAGCGTCGAATCCATCATGCGTTTTATCCGGCTTTTTCGATGCATGAATCGCAAATACTCGTTGTTTAGCACGCTCCGGCTAAAATTCGTGCAACGCATTGCATTCGCAAAATCGTCAGACTAATATCGACGCCACTCGTCCGGCATTCACGAAATGCTGAACGAGTGGCGGCAATGTTTTATGCCGCGCTTTCATGTTGAATCACTCATGTTCACCACAGGAGAATTGACATGCAGGACACCCAGCAGATCGAATTGCTTGACTGGATGCAGGAAGACACGCACCCCGAGGCCGTCGACATGATGGTCGAGGACGCCGTGGTGCCGTTCGGCACCGCGCTCTGGCCGGTCTGAGCGGGCCACCCGTTCTCGCGGAAGGGCCGCGGGCCCTTCCGCCGCTTCCGGAGACACGCATGCTGAACCTGCACCGCGCACTCGGCTTTCACCCCGCACTGCGCGACAAGCTTGCGCGCGGCGAGTCGGGAAAACTGCTGGTCGGCCATGACACCCGCAACCGCGACGTCGCGTTGCGCGCGTTTGCCGCCCTGCCCGATTCGCTCGACGCGACCACCCTCTGCCTCGAAACCACCCCGCCCGCCGACATCGCCGCCGCGCTCGATCGCGCCGACCTGTTCGTGCTGCTGTACGACTCGTCGTGCCTGCCGACGCCGTCGCCGAGCGGGCCGCCGTTCCTCGCCGCGATCCGCCCAGCGATCGTCGAGCACTGGAGCAAGTCGGTTTTATTCAAGGATTACGGCCCGCATCTCGACGAGGCGTTCGCCGAATCGCTCGACGACATCGCCGCACGCAACGGCCGGCTGATCGACGCGGCCGCACGTTCGTCGCAGATCCGCTTCATCGACGAAGCCGGCAACACGCTGACAGGCTCGCTCGCGCCGGACCAGAAATGGACGAGCGTCGATGGCATGGGCAATCTCGACGTCGTGCCCGGCGAGATCGCGACACACGTCACCGACCTGAACGGCTCGGTCGTGTTCAGCGGCACGTTTCTCGGCACCGTGCCGTTCGCGATCAAGTACAAGGTGGCCGAGCGGCTCGCGACGCTGCGGGTCGAGAACAGCACGATCGTCGATTTCGACAGCGACGACGCGGGCTTCCGGCGCGATTTCGCAACCTATCTCGACCGGCACGCGAATCACCGGCGGATCGAGGAATTCGGCATCGGCACGAACCTCGGGATCCGCGGGTTGTACGGCCGCAACGCGGGATTCGAGGAGCGCCATCCGGGCCTGCATCTCGGGCTCGGCGGCGGCGAAAACGGCAGCCATCATCTCGACCTGATCTTCGCGCGCGGCGCGCTCGCGCTCGACGAGCGGATCGTGTTCGACGGCGCGTTCGCCATCTGACGAAGCGGCGGCGTACTCAGGCTTCGGCGGCCGCCGCGTCGCCGAGCCACTTGAACATCACGAAGCAATCGACGAACCCGAGCCGAGCGTGACGGTACGCGCGCGGCAGGCGGCCGACGATCTCGAACCCCAGCTTCTGCCACAGCGCGACCGCGACCTCGTTCGTCGCGACCACCGAGTTGAACTGCATCGCGAGGAAACCGCGCTCGCGCGCGACCTGCTGCGAGTGCTCGCACATCAGGCGCGCGACGCCGCGGCCACGCGCGGCGTCGCTCACCATGTAGCCGCAGTTGCACACGTGATTGCCGGGGCCGGCCGCGTTCGCCTTCAGGTAGTACGAGCCGAGCACCACGCCGTCCTCTTCGGCGATCCACGTGCAGAGCGGCGCACCGAGCCACAGTGCGCGGGCCGCTTCGGGCGTCGGCGCGGGATCGAATGCATAGGTTTCCTGAGCAGCGACGATGGCGCGGTAGGTCGGCCAGAAGCGCGGAAAATCGTCGTCGGTCATCGGGCGAAGCGTGATCATGCGGGGTTCTCTCGTGAAGGGGATGTCGGCGGGAATGCAATCGATCGTACCGCGATTCATCGACGGCTGCCGTCCCGCTGCACGCCGCTGCGATACGCGCCCGGCGGCACGCCATACCAGCGCTTGAACGCCTGCGAGAAGCTCGACAGGCGCTCGCCGCCGCGTCGCCTCACGATGCATGCGCCGCCACCGTGCCCGCTTGCAACGAAGCGACATCGTCTTGCAAAAACCGGTCGTTTATTTTTTTCCGTCGCACACGGCCGTCATGATCTCCGGCAAGCCTCGGCGCGATGCCGCGGCGCCATCACCCCACCCTGGCGGAGACATCAATGAAAAAAAGCCACACCCTCAACGCGCTTGCGCTGCTCTGCTGCGTCGGCATCCAGTGTGCGACGTCGGCATTCGCCGACGAACCGAAGAAGGTCGCGTTCGTCGACACCGGCAACACCGGGCGCAGCGTGATGGCCGAAGCGATCGCGGGCCAGTTGATCGCGCAGCGCCACGCGCATGTCGCGGTGATTTCGCGCGCGGTCGACGAGGATCCGTACGACGAAAAGCCCGAGGAAAACGGCGTGATCCTGATGAAGCGGCGCGGCATCGACACGTCCGCGCACCGCGCGGTGCAACTGAATGCGAACGACGTCAAGCATTCCGACGTGATCCTGACGATGACCGACAAGCACAAGGAGAAGGTGCTCGCGCTCTATCCGTCGGCGGCCGGCAAGGTGTTCACGCTCGCCGACTATGCGTCCGGAAAGCACGTCGACGTGCCCGACGCGTGGGGCAAGCCGATCGACTTCTACGAATCGGTGACCGCGCAGCTCGACACGTATATTCCGGCCGCACTCGACAAGGTCGCGACTACCGAGGCGGCGAAGCAGTAATGCGGAAAGACCTGCCGGCATGACAGGCGCGCAACGCGCCGACGCCGGCAGGTTGGCAGTTCCCCTCATTCCCTCCCGACACCCCGTCCGCGGCGCGTGCCTCGTCATCGCGCCATCGACACCGGCCATTCGGCCGAATCGCCGCCCTACGCACCGGATGAAAGAATGATCGTCGTCCGGAAAGCCGGCTTCGCTGCCTGAAACCCCGAACCATGAAGGCACCGCATGCGCTCCGGCCGCGGCGCCGTCGCGTTGCATGCCGTCTCGATCCGACGACCGGCAACGCGTGCTTCGCACCCCGTTCACACCGCCCGTGGCAGGCCGCATGGCCGCCTCGTTTCCTTCACCCTTCTTGTAGCTTATAAGTTACAATGCTATCCAAGTTCGAACTGCTTCGCTATCAGCGCGACGACGGTCGCGAGCCTTTCACCGAATGGCTGAACGCCGTGCGCGACAAACTCGCCCAGGCACGGATTCGCGAACGCCTGCGCCGCGTGCAGACGGGCAACTTCGGCGATTGCGTGCCTGTCGGCGAAGGTGTGATCGAACTGCGCATCCATGTCGGCGCCGGCTATCGCGTGTACTTCGGCCGGCACGGCGGCGCATTGGTGCTGCTGCTGTCCGGCGGCGACAAGGGCAGTCAACCCGACGACATCAGGCGCGCAAAGGAACACTGGTCGAACTGGAAACGGAGGCAAATGTGAACAAGCTCAAAGGCGCGGTATCGCACCACGACGCGGAAGTCGCCGAACTCGGCGCCGATCGCGAACTCGCGGTGGCCTATCTGCGCGTCGCAATGGAATCGCTCGACGATCCCGACAACCGCGCGGCCGGCCTGCTCGCGCTGCGCACGGTCGCGGAAGCGTACGGCGGGCTCGGCGCCGTCGCGGCCGAAGCCGGCATCAGCCGCGAATCGCTGTATCGCACGCTGTCGCCCAACGGCAACCCGACGCTGAAAACCCTGCTCGCGGTGCTCAAGACGGTCGGCCTGCGCCTGTCCGTCGTCCCCGCGCAGCCGGCGCACGCGTGAGCGGCACACCGCCCGCCGGCCCGCTCACGGCCTGACCATCCACACGAGCAGCATCTCGGCCGGCGCCGCAGTCATCCCCGCCGGCGGATGCTCGATCGTCGGCTCGACCGCCAGCGCCTGCGCGATCGCCGCCGCATCGTCGATCGTCGTCGTATGCACGATCGTCATCAGCCGCGCCGGCCGGTGCAGCGCCTCGCGGTACAGCGCGCCGTACCACAACGGCCGCATCCCGACCGCATCCTGCAACACGTACGGATAACGCCACAGCCGCAGCACGAGGCGGCTTTCCGGGCGGCCCGGATCGACGCGGACGAACACGCGGCGCGTGCTTTCCCCGTGCGTGTAGCGCGGCAGCACCGGCAGCGTGTCGGCCGGCGCCTGCGGCGACAGCCAGCGCAGCGCGGTCGCCGGCGACCACGGCGTCGCACGCTGCCAGCCGGCCTGCGAGAGATGGCGATCGAGCGTGTCCGACGTCGCGCTCCATTGCAGCGGCAGATATTCCTCGCGATCGCCGCCGATCTCGGTACGCCGCGTCGGCACGCGCTGCCACCCGCCGCGCATCCACTGGTCGACGGTCATCGCGACCACGTCGCCGACATGCGGGCGCGACGCACGGTCGAGCTGCCATTGCGCGGGAACCGTCCATACGCCGGCCGTCGCGAGCACCACGACGACCGCGACGAGCGCGCCCCTCGGCTGCACATGCTCGCGCACGCGCCAGTAGGCATAGGCGCCGGCGAGCACGGCGAACCACGCCAGCCCGAGGCTCCAGCCGCCGAGCAAACCCGACAGCCACGTGTCGCCCACATACAGCCGTGCGAAGCCGCCGAGCACGATCCACAGCACGACCGCCGTCACGACCGGGATGCGCCACAGCGCGGGCCGGTCGCGCGTCAGCACCCAGCCGAGCCCGCTGCTCGCGAGCATCGCGAACACTGCTTCGGCATCGGGCAGCGGCACGTGCAGCGCGCCGGGCGGGAGGCTCGCGGGCGTCGCGCCGGGCACGCCCGCACCGAACGCCGGCACGAGCACGACGGCGATGCCGACCGTCGCGAGCCACCACGCGGCTGTCAGCCAGCAGCGATGAATCATCAGCCAGACGAGAAACGCGGCCGCGACGATCAGCCCCGTATCGTGCCCGTGCAGCACCGCGAGCGCGCTCATCGCGGCATCGACGGGCGGCGTGCGCAGGTTCTGCAGGAACGCGTACAGCGCGATGTCCGCGTGCATCAGCGGATCGTTCGCGACGACATCCTGCACGACACCCGCGAACAGCCACACGCAACCGACGAACAGCAGCGCGAGCACGGGCACCGCGCCCGGCAGGCGGCGCACGCGCGCGATCGTGTCGTGCAGCCGCGCGCCGAACCGCGGCCAGCGGCGCACGCAGGCCTGCCCGACTTCGACGAGCGCGCGACGCAGCAGCGGCCAGCCGCGCCGCAGCGCGACACGCACGCCGATCCACACCAGCGCGACCAGCGCGGTGACCACCACCAGGATCGCGGCGACCCGCACGCTGATCGCCGCGGCCAGCGCGGCCGACGCGCCGAACACGATGCCCGGCGCGATGTGCACGGGCGCCCACACGAGTGCCGATATCACGTTGACCGGATAGAACGACCGGCGCGGCAGCGTCGCGCAGCCGACGACGACCGGCACGACCGCGCGCACCGGCGCGAGGAAGCGCGCGAGCACGATGCTCTTCATGCCATGGCGCAACACGAACTCCTCGCCACGCGAGTAAGCGGCTGCGTAGCCGAAGCGCGCCCACGCGTTGCGGATCATCCCGCGATAGTGCCGCCCGAGCTCGTAGCTGATCCCGTCGCCGACCACGGCACCGACGGCCGCAACGCCGATCGTCGTCCACCCGTCGAGCGCGCCCGCGCCGATCAGCGCGCCGGCCGCGAACATCACGGCCCCGGCCGGCACGACCGTGCCGACCAGCGCGATCGCCTCGGCGCAGGCGGTTACGAACACGATCGCCAGCACGAGCAGCGGATGCGCGCCGATCGCGCCGATCCATGCGTGGATCGTGTCGCTCATCGCTCGCTCCAACTCGGTGCGGCCCGGTGTGCGAACACCGGGCCGGCAGTGGCGTGGGGAACGTTCATCGCGAGGTGCGCGCGGTCGCGTCGGTGTCAGCGGTCAATCGAACTCGTACTGCCGCGCGTCGGCCTCGAGCGGCGCGTCGTGGTACCCGACCGTCGCGATCTCGTGCAGATAGCGCGCGAGAAACGCGCCGATCGATCCGGCGGCCTCGTACTGATACACGTGACGGAATTCGTGGGTCAGCAGGCGCCGCGTGTCTTGCCCGCGCAGCACGTACACCGCATGGTCCAGCGTGAGCCCGATCGTCCCCGGCGACAGCAGCCCCGTGTCGCGAGTGATCGCGGCCAGCGACGGCGTTTCGGGAAACGGCATGCGGTTGACGATCACCACGCGGATCCGCTCCGGCTGCGCGACACCCACCTTGCGCGCGTCGTCGGCCTGCGCCGGCGTCAGCGGCGCGCCCTGCGCGATCCCGCGCGCCGCCTCCGCTTCGGCCCAGGCGACGGCGGCGGGCAATGCGGACGGCAGGATATCGGCAAGGTCGATCATCGCGGAGCTCCTCGATTGGCGCGGTGGCATCGGGCACCAGTTTAGTCCCGAATCAGGACGGTTCGCGGGGCGGTTCGCGTGACACCGTGCCGGCCCGCCCCGGGCGCGGCAAGCATCAGGGAATACCCTGTCTCGCACGCCGTGTTCTTTCCCGTCGATTATTTCGTTTCAGTACACAGTCCAAGATCGCCTATCTCGAAACTTTCCCGGATGTGTATCGTTTTGGGATTCGGCGGAATATATTGGTCAGAAGAACAGTCGCGGCGACAACCGGACGGCAGGGTTCGCGGCGTCATCCCGAAGAGGATCGCTAGAAGATGATCAGGGTAATTCTGGCTGACGATCACGCAGTCATGCGGGACGGACTGCGTCACATCCTGGAGATGGCCGGCGGTTTCGACATTGTCGGCGAGGCGAGCGACGGCTCGGCCACGCTCGCGCTGGCCGAACGCGCCGTCGCCGACGTGCTGCTGCTCGACCTGTCGATGCCTGCGCCGACCGGCATCGAGCTGATCCGGCTGGTCAAGCGCCACGCGCCGTCGCTGCACACGCTCGTGCTGACGATGCACGCCGAGGCGCAGTACGCGGCGCGCGCGTTCAAGGCCGGTGCAACCGGCTACCTGACGAAGGACAGCGCGACCGCCGAGCTCGTCGAGGCCGTCGGCAAGGTCGCGGCGGGCGGCGTCTACGTGAGCCGGTCGGCGGCCGAAAGCCTCGCGCGCACGCTGCGCGCGCCGGCCGACATGCTGCCGCACGAACGGCTGTCCGCGCGTGAGCTCGACGTGATGCACCGCATCGTCGCGGGCCAGACCGTCACGCAGATCGCATCCGAACTCGCGCTGAGCGCGAAGACGGTCAGCACGTACAAGACACGGATCCTCGACAAGATGGAACTGCCGCACGAAGCCGCGCTGGTCCGCTACGCGGTGCGCCACGATCTCGCCCCCGGCATCGACGACGCATGACGGCCACCTTCCGCTTCCCGCCCACGCCCCCGGACGACGCCGATCCCGACACGTCGCACCTGTTCATGTCGTCGCTGCCGCCGGGCCGGCGCGAGCGGCGGCTGGCGCTCGCGGCCGTGCTCGTGTCGGCCGTGATCTTCGCCGCGCTCGCGCCGTTCGCTGGCATGCCGCTCGCGCAGGGCTGGGCGTTCATCCCCGTGTACCAGTCGGCGATCGTCGTCAACGACATGGTGACGGCCGGCCTCCTGCTCGGCCAGTACGCGATCCTGCGCGAGAAATCGCTGCTCGTGCTCGCGGGCGGCTACCTGTTTACAGCCTTCATGGCCGGCACGCACATGCTGACCTTTCCGGGGCTATTCGCGCCGACCGGCCTGCTCGGCGCCGGCGAACAGACCACCGCGTGGCTCTACCTGTTCTGGCACGGCGGCTTTCCGCTGGCGGTCGCCGCCTATGCGCTGCTGCGCACCGCATCGCGCGCACGCCCGATCCCGGCCCCGCAGCGCCGCGCGGCGATCCCGGTGGCGCTCTGCATCGCCGTGGCGGTCGGTGCGACGGTCGCGCTCGCGGTGCTCGCGACCGCGGGCCACGACCTGCTGCCGCGCATCATGCACGGCAACCGGATGGCCGCGGCGATGACGTATGCGATCACGGTCGTCTGGGGGCTGAACCTGCTCGCGCTGATGCTGATGTGGCGGCAGCGGCGCCACCATTCGGAACTCGACCTGTGGGTGATGACCGTGCTCGTTGCGTGGCTGTTCGACATCGCGCTGTCGTCGATGCTGAATCACGGGCGCTTCGATCTCGGCTTCTACGCGGGCCGCGCGTACGGACTCGTCGCGTCGGCCGTCGTGCTGTCCGCGATGCTGTTCGAGAACGGCCGGCTGCATGCGCAGACGGTGCGCGCGCTGGCCGGCGCGCGCTACCAGCATCTGCTCGTCGCGCAGAAGAGCGAGCAATTGAACGACGCGAACGAACGGCTCGAACAGCGTGTTGCCGCCCGCACCGCGCAACTGAGCGCGTCGAACCGCGACCTGCGGCGCGAAGTCGAGGAACGCGTGCGCGCGGAGCGCGCGCTGCAGGCGTCACGCGAGGAACTGCGCGAGATCGCCGCGATCAGCGCGACCGCGCGCGAAGCCGAGCAGCGCCGCATCGCGCGCGAGCTGCACGACGAACTCGCGCAGACGCTCGCGACGCTGAAGAACGATCTCGAATGGCTGATCGATCACGTGCCGCAGGACGACGCGATGCTTGCGCGCAAGATCGCGACGATGCACACGATGGCACGCGGGGCGGTGGCCGCGACGCGGCGCATCGCGTCGGACCTGCGCCCGCTGATGCTCGACGATCTCGGCTTCGCCGCGGCGATGCAATGGCTCGTGGAGGATTTCCGGCACCGTCACGGGATAACGTGCGCGCTGCACGTCGACCCGCCCGAGCTGCTGCTCGACGAACCGTATGCGACGGCCGTGTTCCGCATCGCGCAGGAAGCGCTCGCGAACGTCGCGCGGCACGCGGCCGCGTCGAATGCCGACGTCGACCTCGTGCACAGGGACGATGCGATCGCGCTGACGATTCGCGACGACGGTGCGGGATTCGATCCCGGTGCGCCGCGCAAGTCGGGCTCGTTCGGGCTGGTCGGTTTGCGCGAGCGCGCGTATCTCGTCGGCGGCACGCTGCAGATCACGACGACGCTCGGCGAGGGTACGACCGTCGAGGTGGATATTCCGCTGCCGCACGCGCCGGTGGCGGTTGCGCATGCCGGGGACGGGGTTTCGCGCGGGTAGGTCCGGCCGAATGCGGTGGCGCCGCGTCGTTGGCGCGGTCAGTGGTAGTCGTCTTCTCGTTGACGCCGGACGGCGAGGATCGTGACTTGCGCCGCGATGCGCATATCGCCGTCTCGAAGGCTCAATCGACTGCCTTCGCCGCCCGGGCGGCTTTCAGCATGCGCTCGAGTTCTGCCTGAACGTTCGCAGCATCGATGTATTCGCCGGTCCGCAGCGCCTCGTCGCGCGATGCCACGCCACGCGCGACAAACTCGCGCTGCACGCGTCGCCGCGCAATGCCATCGCGAAACATATTCATCATCGTCATTTTCATTGCACGCTCCATACGCCACCTATGCAGCGCATGGTAGCGCATCAGCACGATACGCAAAGCGTCAGCCTGCTGATCGCGACGCATTTGCCGCACGGTCCTGCGCGCGTGCCGCCGCCCCTTGGCAACATCAGCCGCACCGGCCTCGGCACGACGCTACAATTCGTCGCCGCCCTGCACGTGCCGATGCGCCGCCCGACCGGATCTCCCCTTCACCACGATGAAAACCCTCCTCACCTACGTACTCGGCTTGTGCGCCGTCGCGGCCGGCTGGCTTGCGGTGTCGCTGCTGTGCTGGCCCGTCCTGCTCGCGCTGCAGGCGCTGACGACGACCCTGTTCATCCCGCATCCGGCCGGCAGCTACATCGGGCTCGGGTTCGTGTCGACCGCGCGGCTCCCGGATTTTCCGACGAGCTTCGTCGGCGCCTATTCGGTGCCGTTCATGAACGTGCCGCTCGGGTTCATCGCGATCATCTGGTGGTTCGGCGTGTTGATGATCGTGCCATCCGCCTGCAAGCGCTACCGCACCAAGCCGCGCGGCCGCGTATCGAAGGCCGTCCCGTGGCGCGCGGCCCGCTCGTTGCTGATCCTCACCGCCGTGCTCTTCGTCGTTGCGATGCCGTTCCTGCGACGCTACGAAATCGTGACGCAGGATCATCTCTACGTGCGGCACCTGTTCGACTGGCACGAGCGCGCGTATCCGCTTGCGTCGCTGAAGGAGATCCACGTGGACATGCCCGAATACAGCCGCGGCATCATCACGTGGGACTTCATATTCGACGGCGGGAACCGCTTTTCGACGACCGCGCCGGACATCGACGCGCTCAAGTACCTGCTGTCGAACAACGCGCACGTATCGACCAACTTCAAGGTCGTCGGGAACCAGGTGACGATACGGTGACGCCACCCGCCCTCACACCCGCGCCGCCACCATCCCCCGCTCCGACCGCGTCCACGCGACCAGCGCGCCGATCCCGAGCAGCGCGAGGCACACGATCGGCACGATCATCGGCCCGAACGCGGTGCCCGTCGCCTTGCCGGCGAACGGCATCAGGTTCTGGCTGAAGAAGCCGCCGAGGTTGCCGATCGAGTTGATCGCCGCGACGCTCGCCGCCGCCCGCGCGCCGGTGAAATAACGCGGCGGCATCGACCAGAAGCACGGATACAGCAGCGGGATGCAGGCGCCGCCGAGCACGAGCGCGATGAAGCGCAGCGGCGTCGACGGCAGCACGAGGCTCAGCAGGAAGCCGAGCGCGCCGAGCGCCGCGACGATCGCGATCGTGCGCAGGATGCTCTTCGCGCGACGCAGCTTCGCCGGCAGCCACACCAGCAGCAGCACCGCGAGCGCCCACGGCAGCATGCTCAGGAAGCCGTTCATGCTGCTCGACACGCCGAACGATTTCACGAGCGTCGGCAGCCAGTACGTGACGCCGTACAGCGACGTCGACATCAGCATGTAAGTCGCCGCGAACAGCATCACGCGCGGATCGAGCAGCGCCTTCCACGGCTGACCGTGCTCGGCCTGCGCGGGCGTCTCGCGTTCCAGCGCGGCCGCGACGATCTGCTTCTCGCGCTCGTCGAGGAACGGTGCCTCGCGGAACGACGCGGGCAACACGCGGAACACGACGATCGCGACGATCACGGCCGGGATACCCGTTGCGATGAACACCCACTGCCAGCCCGCCAGCCCCCACACGCCGTTCAGGCTCAGCAGCACGCCGCCGACCAGCGAGCCGAGCATGTTCGCGAGTGCGCTGCCGAGCGTGAAGATGCCGAGCACCTTCGCGCGGTAGCTTTGCGGAAACCACAGCGTCAGATAGTAGATCACGCCCGGATAGAAACCGGCCTCGGCGATGCCGAGCAGGAAGCGCAGCGAACAGAACGCGGGCATCGACGTCGTGAAGCCCATCAGCACGGTGATGAGGCCCCACGTCAACATGATCCGCGCGAGCCAGACGCGTGCGCCGTAGCGATGCAGCGCGAGCGTGCTCGGCACCTCGAACAGCAGGTAGCCGATGAAGAACAGCGACGACGCGAGCCCGAACGCGGCCTCCGTCATCCCGAGGCTGTGCACCATCTGCAGCTTCGCGAAGCCGACGTTCTGCCGGTCGATGAACGCGATCAGGAACATCACGACGAGGATGGGTAGCAGGCGCCGCGCCATCCTCGACATGATGCGCTGTTCTTCGGCGGACGCGGGGTCCAGGGTTTCGGTAGCGTTCACTACGGGCTCCTTACGTGAAACGGTTGCGTGTCGGTTGAATCGGCGCCGTGCGCGACGAAGGCGCGGGCGCGGGATGTTTCGATGAATGTCGTTGGTCGGCCGTCGGCAGCGCTCAACCCGCCCGGTAGTCGTCGAGCATCGGCGCGAACATCTCGTGCCACGTGCGCGGCTTCGCCTTGATCGTGCCGGCCAGGTACAGGAATTCGACGTAGTCCATCAGCTGGTTCGGCCGCACCGAGAAGCGCGTGTCGGGCGCGGCGAGCATCCGCATCACGTCGTCGTGCGACACGCCGACGCCCGACGACGCCGCATAAAGCGCGGCGGCCGCGCGCGGGTCCTGCGCGATCAGGCGGTTCGCTTCGTCGAGCGCGCCGAGAAACGCGGCGGCCAGCGCGGGCTCCGTATCGACGAGCCGCTTCGGCGCGAACACGACGTCGAGCGTCAGCGGGCCGAGCACGTCGACCGAGTTCACGACACGGTGGATGCCCGGCTGCCGCAACTCGAGCGTCGAGAACGGCGGCGACGTGAAGTGCGCGGTGACGCCGTTCTCGCGGCGGATCAGCGCCTGCATCGCCTGCGGATGCGGCAGGTTCACGGTGATCGAATCGAGTTGCGCGAAATGCGCGGGGCCGAGCTGCCGGCTCGCGACCATCTGCAGCACGACGGCCGACAGCGACGTGCGGATGCCAGGCACCGCGATCCGGTCGGACGGCGTGAAGTCGCGCAGCGACGTGAGGCCCGGACGGTTCGCGTTCAGCGACAGCGACGTGGTCGACAGCCCGCTGATGCCGATCACCTCGACATTCGGAATGCCGCGCGCCCGCGCCCACAGCTCGATGAAACCCGGCGCGCCGGCGCCCGCGAAATCGAGCGTGCCGGCCATCATCGCGTCGTTCACGGAATTGCCGCCGTCGAGCAGCACCCAGTCGACCGCGACGTCGCGCACGCCGTGCCGCGCCGCGTACCGCTCGAACAGCCGCTGCTTCTCCATCACGAGCAGCGGCAGGTACAGCACGCCATAACCTTTCGAGATCCGCACGGTGCGCGGCTTCGCACGCACGAACGACGGCGCGGCGAGCACGCCGAGCCCGGCGGCGATCAATGCGCGGCGGCGCAGCGACGTCGTCATGCGCGCGCCGCCGTGCGACGGGCGACAAACGGCCACGCGGGGGCCGGCGGCATGCTGCGCCGCGCGTGCGTCGTGCCCGTGACTTGCTGCATGTTGCCGTCTCCTTGAATATTTCTGGTATTAATGCCGTCCTTGCGTGCTTCTTCCGGCTCGACACAGGTTATCGACCGAGTCTGAGAAAATGCTGACATCCCGGCCCCGGGAAAACCCCTAATCCACCCACCTGCAAAACGGCACCATGCGCATTCTCGTCGTGGAGGACGATGCCGAAATCGGCGCGGCGATCCGCAGCCGCCTGGCGCGGCTCGGCCACGCGGTCGATCTCGAAACCGACGGCGCGACCGCGAACGGGCTGCTGCGCGTCGAGCGTTTCGACCTCGTCGTGCTCGATGCGAACCTGCCCGGCATGGACGGTTTCTCGGTGCTGCGCAACCTGCGCGCGTCGGGCAGCACGACGCCCGTGCTGCTCGTCACCGCGCGCTCGGCGATCGACGACCGCGTGAGCGGCCTCGGCCTCGGCGCCGACGACTATCTGGTGAAGCCGTTCGACTACCGCGAGCTCGATGCACGGGTGCAGGCGCTCCTGCGCCGCAACAGCGGCCACGCGAACGACGTGCTGACGCTCGGCGGCCTCGTGATCGATCGCAGCAGCCGCCTCGCGGAACTCGACGGCCAGCCGCTGTCGCTGTCGCGCCAGGAGTTCGCGCTGCTCGAAATCCTCGCGAGCCGCCCGCAGCGCATCTTCTCGAAGGAAGAATTGCTGAACCAGCTGTTCAGCTTCGGCAACGAGCCGACCGCGAACGCGGTCGAGCAATACGTGACGCGCGTGCGCAGGAAGCTTCAGGGCAGTTCGGTCGAGATCCGCACCGCGCGCGGGATGGGGTATCAGATTGCCGCGCATTGACTGGTTCCCGAAGACGCTGTTCGGGCGCACGCTGCTGTTCATCGCGCTCGTCGTCGCGACCGGCGCGCTCGCGCTTGCGGCAATCGCGCGCTACTACGCGGGCGTCGCGGCCGAACGCGCGTACGACCAGTTGCTCGCCGGCGCGTCGATCCAGGTCGCGGAGAACCTCTACGTGCAAGGCGGCGTGCTCGCACTGAATCCGCCGGTGGCCGCGCTGTCGACGCTGTCGCGCTACGACCTCGTCTACTACAAGGTCGTCGATTCGCGCGGCGTCGTCGTGGCCGGCTACAACGATCTCGCGAGCCCCGCGACGCTCGCCGCCGCGAAACAGGGCCCCGCGTTCGCGAACGCCGTCTACCAGGGGCACCGGATCCGCACGGCGACGATCGCGCGCTACATGCCCGAGGAAAGCACGCCGGGCTGGGCGCTCGTGACCGTTGCGCAGACAACCAACGCGCGCCAGCAGCTTACGAACGACATGAGCATCAAGGTATGGACGCTGATCCTGCTGATGAGCGTGCTCGCGATCGGCGCGAGCGGCCTCGCGATCCGGCGCGGCCTGCGCCCGCTCGCGCAGATCGGCATGATCATCGCCGCGCGCGACCCGGCCGACCTGCGGCCGGTGGCCTTCGACACGCCGAGCGAGATCGACGCGATCATCGGGTCGATCAACGGATTGATACACCGCCTGGCCGAACGCATCAACGCGATGCAGCGCTTCATCGCCGACGCCGCGCACCAGATGCGCACGCCGCTCGCGCGGCTCGACGCGCAGATCGAACTGCTCGACGGCGAATCCGATCCCGCGCGCCACGCGGCACGCCTCGACGCGCTGCGCGCGACCAGCGCGGACGTCGGCCGCCTCACCGGCCAGTTGCTCAATCACGCGATGGTGATCCATCGCATCGAGGCCGTGCCGCTGCAACCGGTCGAACTCGTCGCGCTCGCGAAGGACGTGCTCGGCCGCACGATTCCGCTCGCGGGCGAGCGCGATGTCGCGGTCGCGTTCGCGAGCGATGCGCCGCTTGCATGGATCGACGGCGATGCGATCAGCCTGCAGGAAGCGCTGTCGAACGTGCTGCACAACGCGCTGCTGCACGGTCATGCGGACGACATCGTCGTATCCGTCGCGACCGCGGGCAATGCCGACGGCGCGGTCACGCTGACCGTCACCGACAACGGCCGCGGGATTCCGCGCGAGCACTGGGACGCCGCGTTGCAGCCGTTCGTGCGGCTCGCGCCGGACGGCAACGAGCGGCGCACGGGGTCGGGCCTCGGGCTCGCGATCGTGCAGGAAGTGATGAAGGCGCACGGCGGGCGCATCGGGTTCGCGTTTCCGGATGCGGGCGGGTTCGCGGTGGTGCTGACGTTTCCGCGGGCTCAGGGGATGGGTGTCAGGCAGGTATAGGCGGTGGAATCCGGTGCACGGTCGATCGGGCGCCTGCTTCAACTCATGAGCCGCAGGTCATCATGCGTCGGCCGCCGATGAGCCGCGTCGACTACACCGCCACCGCCTCCCCGCCCAGATACGCATCGCGCACGCGTTCGTCGTCGAGCAACGCCTTCGCGGGCCCTTCGAGCACGACGCGCCCCGTCTGCAGCACGTACCCGTAGTGCGCGATCTCCAGCGCGAGACTCGCGTTCTGCTCGACCATGAACACCGTCACGCCCTGCCTGTTGATCGCGTCGATCAGTTCGAGCACCTTGTCGACGTAGAGCGGCGACAGCCCCATCGTCGGCTCGTCCATGCAGATCAGCTTGGGCCGCGCCATCAGCGCGCGCGCCATTGCGAGCATCTGCTGCTCGCCACCCGACAGCGTGCCCGCGCGCTGCGCGAGCCGCTCCCTCACGCGCGGAAACAGGTCGAGCACGCGCTCGTAGTCTTCAGCCACCGCCGCGCGATCGCTTCGTGTGTACGCACCCATCAGCAGGTTCTCGCGCACGCTCATGTCGCCGAACAGCCGCCGCGCCTCGGGCACGGCCGCGATCCCGCGCCGCACGCGCTGCGGCGTCGCGAGCGCCGTCACGTCGTCGCCGTCGAAGCGCACGACGCCGCGACGCGGCCGCATCAGCCCGAGAATCAGCTTCATCGTCGTCGACTTGCCGCTCGCATTGCCGCCGAGCAGGCTGACGATCTGCCCGCGGCCGACTTCGAAGTTCACGTCGAAATGCACCTGCACCGGCCCGTAGAACGTATCGAGGTGTTCGAGTTTCAGCAGCGCGTCGGTCATGGTCGTGTCGGGTCCGGAGGAAAACGTGTTCATGCGGCCGCCTGCGTCGCGCGCTCCGCGGCAGCACCGCCCGCATGACGACGGCCGAGGTACGCCTCGATCACGCGCGGATCGTGCCGCACGTCGCGTGGCGCACCTTCGGCGATCTTCACGCCGTTGTCGAGCACCATCACGCGGTCGGACACGCGCATCACGAGTTCGAGCTTGTGCTCGATCAGCAGGATCGTCAGGCCGCGCGCCTTCAGCGACTGGATCAGTTGCAGCATCTCGGCCGTCTCCGTCTCGTTCATCCCGGCCGTCGGTTCGTCGAGCAGCAGCAGGCGCGGATGCAGCGCGAGCGCACGGCCGATCTCCACGCGCCGCCGGTTCGCATACGACAGGCTGTGCGCCGGATGATCGATGCGTGGCGTGAGCCGTTCGCCGAACCCGGCGACGATCGTGCGCGCTTCTTCACGCAGCGCCGCTTCCTCGCGCCGCACCGATGCGGGCCGCACGAGCGCGCGCAGGACTTCGGCCGCCGCGCCGAGCGCGGGCCAGCCGGGCCGGGCCGCGCGCAGCCGCGCATGCGCGCCGATCAGCACGTTGTCGAGCACGCTCAGGTTGCCGAACACGCGGCCGTGCTGGAACGTGCGCGCGATGCCGAGCGCCGCGAGCCGTTCGGGCGCCGTGCCCGTGATGTCGCGGCCGTCGAACGTCACGCGGCCGGCATCGGGCCGGTCGGCGCCCGCGATCAGGTTGAACAGCGTCGACTTGCCGGCGCCGTTCGGCCCGATCACGCTCAGCAGTTCGCCGTCGGCAAGCGTCAGGTTCGCGCCGTCGAGCGCGGTCACGCCGTCGAAGCGGCGCGTCAGGCCCTGCACGTCGAGCAAGGGTCGGGGGGTGGTCATCGCATTCCTCCTCACACCGTGCCGAGCAGGCCCTGCGGCCGGAACCGGACGAGCAGCAGCAGCACGACGCCGTAGATCAGCATCCGGTAGTCGGCCGCCCAGCGGAACAGCTCGGGCAGCCCGATCAGCGCGACCGCACCGGCAATGCCGCCGAGCACGTTGCCGAGCCCGCCGAGGATCACCATCGTCAACGCGAGGATCGACACCTGCGAATCGAAGGTCTGGTGATTGATGTAGCTGTACAGGTGAGCGGCAATGCCGCCGCCCACGCCGGCCGCGACGCCGCCGACCGCGAACGCGATCGCCTTGTAGCGGTTCGGCGCGATGCCGTGCGCGCGAGCGGCCACGTCGTCCTCGCGCACGGCGCGCAGCGTACGCCCGAGATGCGAGCGCAGCAGCCGCACCTGCACGAGTGCGAACCCGACGAGCACCGCGAACGTGAACCAGTACGCGGCGCGCGCGGTCGTCGCCCACGGCAGCGGCGCGATGCCGGTGATGCCGAGCGGGCCGCGCGTGAGGCCGTCCCAGTTCAGGATCACGAGGCTCACCACTTCGCCGATGCCGAGCGTCGCGATCGACACGTAGTGCCCGCGCAGCCGGAACGCCGGATAGACGAGCAGCGTGCCGAGCACGGCCGTGATCGCGCCCGCGCACGGGATCGTCACCGCCGGCGGCCAGCCGAGATCCGACGACAGCAGCGCCGACGCATACGCGCCGATCACGAGCAGCGCCGCGTGCCCGAGCGAGATCTGCCCGACCGTGCCCGCGACGAGCGTGAGGCTCAGCGCGAGCAGGCCGTACAACCATGCGTTGGTCAGCGTCTGCAGCACGTACGGCGACGCGCCGAGCCACGGCAGTACGGCCGCGAGCGCGACCAGCACGGCGAGCACCGGGCGCGGCACGCGCACGGCTTTCGCGGCCGCGAGGAAGGTGCCCGTCATCGGTTCGGGCGGCAGCGCGCGGTTCGCACTGAACAAGCCGTTCGGGCGCCATACGAGGAACACGATCAGCAACCCGAACGCGAACAGGTCGCGATAGCTCGTACCGAACAGCGCGACGCCGTAGCTTTCGACGAGGCCGAGCAGCAGGCTGCCCGCGATCGCGCCGGGCACGTTGCCGAGCCCGCCGATCAGGAGCGCGACCACGCCCTTCAGCGTCGCCTGGAAGCCCATCGCCGGATCGATGCTGTTGTAGTACATGCCGACCAGCAGCCCGCTCACGCCGCCGAGCGCGCACGCGATCGCGAACACGGTCTGGTTCACGCGGTCGACGTCGACGCCCATCTGCAGCGCCGCATCGCGATCCTGCGCGGTCGCGCGCACGGCCCAGCCGAGCCGCGTAAAACGCAGGAAGCCGTACAGCAGCGCGGCGGCCGCGATGCCGATGCCCGCGATCAGCAGGTCGAGCGAGCCGAGCGTCGCGCCGGCGATCCGCACGTGCCAGTCGGGCAGCGGCGTCGGCACCGCACGCGGGTCCGCGCCGAATGCGAGCTGTGCGAGCTGGTCGAGGATGAAGCTGATGCCGATCGTCGCGAGCAACGGCGCGATCCGCGCCGCGTGGCGCAGCGGCCGCAGCCCGATCCGCTCGATCGCGATGCCGAGCGCGCCGCAGCCGACGACGACTGCCGCGAGCGCGACCGGCAGCGGCAGCCCGAAGCGCGTCAGGCACAGCCAGCCGATGAACGCGCCGACCATGTAGACCGAGCCGTGCGCGAAGTTGATCAGGTGCGACACGCCGAAGATCAGCGCGAGCCCGACCGCGAGCAGCGCGTAGATGTTGCCGACGATGAGGCCGTTGAGCGTGTAGTCGAGCCAGGAAGCCATCATGATGCGTCCGGGTGCCGAATCAGCGCGCGGCGAGCTGCGGCTTCGCGCCGTCCCACAGCGCCCACTGCCCCTGCTTCACGACGAGATACACGGTGCGTGCGCCCGCGACGCGGCGCGTCTGCGGATCGAAGCGCACCTTGCCGAAGATCACGCTCGGCACGTCGCTCACTTTCGCGAAACCGTCGTGCGCGGCCTGGCGCGTCGTGCCGTAGCGGCGCAGCACCTCGGCCGACAGGATCAGCGCGTCGTATGCGCGCGCAACGAACGAATCGGGATCGGCATGGAATTTCGCGCGATAGCGCTGCACGAACGCCTGCACCTCGGGGCGCGGCTCGGCCGGGAAGAAGTTCGATTCCGTATAGACGCCTTCGACGGCCGCGCCGCCCAGCTCGAGGAACTTCGGCGAATACACGGAGCCGACCGCCGCGATCGGCAGCGTGACGCCCGACGTGCGCGCCTGCCGCACGATCTGTGCGCCGTCCGCGTAGTACGAGATCAGCACGATCGAATCGGGCTTCGACGCGCCGATCCGCACGAGCGTCGAGCGGAAATCCTTCTCTGCCGGCTGGTAGCCTTCGGCCGCGACGACCTGCGCGCCGAGCCCGGCCACCGCCTTCGCGAAGATGTCCTTGCTGGTGCGGCCCCAGTCGGTGTTCAGATACAGCACCGCGATCCGCTTGAAGCCGAGTTCCTTCACCGCGTAGCGCGCGAGCAACGGCTGCTCCTCGGCCTGGCTCAGCGCGGTGCTCCACAGGTAATCGCCGCCCTTCGTGAAATCCGGGTGCGAATTCGTGAAGCCGAACTGGATCAGTTGCCCGCGCTGGTAGATCGGCGACGCGGCCATCGACGTCGCGCTCGAGAAATCGCCGAGCTCGATCGCGATGCGCGGATCGGCGACGAACTTCTGCGCGATCGCCACGGCCTGGCGCGGGTCGCTGCGGCTGTCCTGGAAGTCGATCGCGAGCGGCCGGCCGTGAATGCCGCCGCTGCCGTTGATCTCGTCGAGCGCGAGATCGAAGCCGCGCTTCCATTGCTCGCCGTATTGCGCGTCCTGGCCCGTCAGCGGCCCGCTCACGCCGATCACCACCGGCTCGCCCGACACGCCCGCCGCGAGCGCGCCGCCCGCCGACAAGCCCCATGCGGCGGCGAGCGCCGCCACCGTGCCCAGCACGCGCCGCCATGCGCTGCGTGCGTCGTTCCCCGAAACGTTCATGCCGCCCCCACCTTCAGTCAGTCGAAAAGAGTGAGGGCATGTAACCATCCGGTTCAGGGCGATCCAACGAAGTTTTGCGCATATCGATATCGCGCGCGGCGCGAAGCGGATGACGCTCGCGAACGGCCATCCGCATGTCGCGTCTCGCGCGATGCGCGAGCATGCATCGCATCGCGTTGATTCGATTGCCGTTTCCCGCGCGGCACCGCTCGCAGCCGATGCGCAGGCACGCACCCTCGACCGTCATGACGATCGCACGCTTCGCAGTTTTCGCGCTGTCGATAGCAAAAATCATTATATGAATCGCGCATGCTCGCACTCCTACAATGCGCAAATCGCATCATCGGAACGCGTCATGGAGCTGCATCAACTCGAAGCTTTTTCCGCGGTCATGTCGGCCGGCAGCGTGACCGGCGCGGGCGAACTGCTCGGCCGCTCGCAGCCGGCCGTCACGCGCCAGATCCAGGAACTCGAAGCCGATCTCGGCTACGCGCTGTTCGACCGGCACGGCCCGCGCGTGACGCCGACGCGGCGCGCATTCCTGCTGTACGAGGAAGTCGAGCGCTCGCTGGTCGGCCTGCGCGCGATCGAGGCACGGGCACGCGCGCTCGGCGACGAAACGGCCGAACCCGTGCGCATCGCGGCGACGCCGTCGCTCGCGGCCACGCTCGTGCCGGCCGCGCTCGCCGCGCTGCCCGACGGCGCGCATGCGCCGCACTACCAGTTGCGCAGCGAATCGGCCGAGCACGTCGTGCACGAAGTGCTGGCCGGCACGGCGGATATCGGTGTCGTCACGCTGCCGATGGCGCACGCGGGGCTCGACGTGCACTGGATCGCGCAGACGCCATGCGTCGCCGTGCTGCCCGCCGGCGACCCGCTCGCGGCGAAGCCGCGCATCGCGCTGCGCGATCTCGCGCGCCGCCGCATCGTGACGGTCGCGAACCGTCACCGGCTGCGCCAGCGGATCGATGCGGCGTTCGCGGCCGCGCGCGTCGATGCGCGCGTGTTCATCGAAACCAATGCGTCGCTGAATGCGGTGATGGCCGCGCGCGCGGGCATCGGGATCGGCATCGTCGATCCGGCCACGGGCGTCGCGCTGCCGGTCGACGGCGTCGTCGCACGCCCGCTCGACGTCGACATCCCGTTCGCATTCGGTGTCGCGACGCCGGCCGGCAAGGCGCGCACGGCCGCCGTCGATGCACTGCTCGACGCGCTGCACCGCACGACGCGCACCTTGCTCGACGACGTGATCTTTCACGAAGCCGCCGCGCACGACGCGCTGCTGCGCGGCGACCGGCTGCGCAACGAGCAAGCGCCGCGCCCGCCTCGCACGACACGTACACGCCGCACCCGCCCGGAGGCCGCATGACGACGCCGCTCGACTCACTCGAAGCACTCGAAGCGCGGCTCGCGCAGGACCTGCGCTGGCTCGACCTGCCCGCGCCGTCGTGGGTGTCGCCGCGCGAAGCCGACGGTACGCGCGTGCTCGACGTCGTGATCGTCGGCGGCGGCATGGCGGGGCTCGCGGCCTCCGCCGAACTGCGCCTGCTCGGCATCGACAACCAGTGCGTGATCGACCGCGCGTCGGCCGGCTACGAAGGCCCGTGGGTCACGTTCGCGCGGATGGAGACGCTGCGCTCGCCGAAGCAGCTCGCGGGCCCCGCGCTCGGCCTGCCCGCGCTGACGTTCCGCGCGTGGTTCGAAGCGCAATACGGCCGCGACGCGTGGGATGCGCTCTACAAGATTCCGCGCACGCAGTGGATGGACTACCTGCGCTGGTATCGGCGCGTGCTCGACCTGCAGGTACGCAACGACACGACGCTTGTCGCGCTGCGCCCGCGCGACGACGGGCTGCTCGCGCTCGACGTGCGCGGCCACGGCGAAGCGCAGACGCTGCTCGCGCGGCACGTGGTGCTCGCGACCGGCCGCGACGGACTCGGCGGCCCGTACGTGCCGCCCGTCGCTCGACGCGCACCGCGCACGCGCTGGGCCCACTCGTCCGAGCCGATCGATTTCGTGGCGCTCGCGGGCAAGCGCGTCGGCGTGGTCGGCGCGGGCGCATCCGCATTCGACAATGCGGGCACCGCGCTCGAAGCCGGCGCTGCGCGCGTCGACCTGTTCTTCCGCCGCGCGGACATTCCGCGCATCAACAAGCTGACCGGCATCGGCAGCCCGGGCCTCGTGCACGGCTACGCCGATCTCGACGATGCGACGAAGTGGCGCTTCATGCACTACGCGTCGACGTCGCAAACGCCGCCGCCGCGCGACAGCGTGCTGCGCGTGTCGCGCCACGAGCACGCGCATTTTCATGCGGGCAGCCCGATCGAGACGCTCGCCGAACGTGCGGACGGCCTCGACGTGACGACGCCGCGCGGGCGCTACACCGTCGACTTCCTGATCTTCGCAACGGGTTTTCATTCGGACTGGACGACGCGCGCGGAATTCGCGTCGTTCGGCTCGCACGTGCGGCGCTGGAAGGATCGCTATCGACCGGAACCGGGCACATGGCTCGACGAACTCGCCGAATCGCCCGATCTCGGCCCCGCATTCGCGTTCCAGGAACGCGAGCCCGGTGCGTGCCCGGCCGTCACGCAGATCCATTGCTTCAACCACGCGGCGAGCCTGAGCCACGGCAAGCTGTCCGGCGATATCCCGGCCATCAGCGCGGGCGCCAAACGGCTGGCGCACGGCATTGCGAGCCGGCTGTTCGACACCGACCGCGACCGTCACTACGACGCGCTGGTCGCGTACGCGAACGCCGAGCTGCAAGGCGACGAATGGCGCGACGCCGACGCATGAGCGCGTGCTCATCGATGACATAAACGACGAAGGGAAACCGATACGATGACTGAATCCATCACGCCGGCCGCCGCGCCGGATACGATCGACGCCGTAGCCGGCCTGCGCGACGGCGATGCGGTGACCGCGCTGCGCCGCGCGCGCGACAAGGTGCTGCTCCATACGCGGCTGAGTGAAGCCGCGCTGTTCGATCCGGCGTTGCCCGATCTTTCGCTGATCGAAAGACTGCACGCGGCGCGGTATGTCGCGCAGCGATCGAACGCGCATGCATTGGCCTCGACGTATCGCACGCGGCTGCTCGACGCGGGCGGCACCGCCGAGGACATCGCGCACGCCGATGCCGATGCGTTCGACGCGCTCGCCCCGCGCGTCGGCGCGATCCTCGCTCACGCGCGGCTTTTGACACACGCGCCCGTCGACGCACGCGCGTCCGACCTCGACGCGCTGAAGTCGGCCGGCCTCACGACGCCCGCGATCGTCGCGCTGTCGCAGCTCGTCGCGTTCGTCGCGTATCAGTTGCGCGTCGCGGTTGCCGCGCAAGCGCTTCAGGCACGTGCCGCCAAGGAGGCCGCATGACGACGGCCGCCCACGGTTTCACGTCCGACACGCTCGGCTGGCGCGCCTGGCTCGACACCGTCTCGCTCGATGCCGCGACGCCCGATCAGCTTGCGGTGCTCGAAGCGAGCCACCCTCATGCGAAGACGTCCGACTATTACCTGCTGCTCGTCCACCTGCCCGAGATCCTGCGGCAGCGCTCGGGCGTGTTCAACGCGATCATGTACGGCCCTGGCGGGCTGTCGCGCGCGGAGCGCGAACTGGCCAGCACGGCCGTGTCGCGCGTGAATGGCTGCGTGTATTGCGCGTCGGTTCATGCGCAGCGCTTCGCACAGCTTGCGAAACGCACCGATGCGATCGAGCAGGTGTTCGACGATCCGGCAACGGCCGGCACGACGGCACGCGAACGCGCGATCGTGCGTTATGCGATCGCGCTGACCGAACGGCCCGATACGATCGATGCAGCCGACATCGCCGTGCTCGAAGCCGAAGGGCTGACGCATGAGGACATTCTCGATCTGTCGCACGCGGTCGCGATCTTCGCGTGGGCGAACCGGTTGATGCTGACGCTGGGCGAACCGGTGTTTCCGGAGCCGGCAATCGACGCCTGATACGGCGACGCGCACCCGGCGGCATGCACTGCCCGGATGTCGTCCGGCACATCGATCGTGCGATGCATCGACGGCGCCGAACGCGCGAACCCGACGTGCATCGCGCGTGCCGCCGCGCAGGCCGCCGCACCTGCGCGGCGTCGCCTCCGCTCAGCGCCAGCTTCCGGCGTAATCCTCGACGAACCGCTCGAACGCGATCGGCGCCCGGCCGAGCAGCGCCGGCACGTCGGCGCTGACGGCCGCCGCCTCGCCGGCCGCGATCATCCGGTTCAGGCTCATCAGCGTATCGATCGACCACGCGTCGGCACCCGTGGCGCGCATGGACTCGATCGCCGCATCGTCCGTCACCGGCACATACGCGACAGTGCGCCCGAGCGCCGTGCCGATCCGCGCGACCACATCGGCGTTCGACAGTGCTTCGCCGCCCGTCAGTTCGTAGATCCGGCCGGCATGACCGGCCGGGTGCCGCAGGATCGTCGCATTGACGGCGGCGATGTCGCGCACGTCGACGAACGACACCTTCCCGTCGCCCTGCGGCAGATACAGCGCGCCGTCGCGAACCATGCCCGCGTAGTACGTCACGAAGTTCTGCATGAAGCAGTTGGGCCGCGTGATCGTGTATGCGATGCCCGACTCCATCACGAGCCGGTCGATCTCGCCTTGCACGCGCCCGATCGCGACCGCCGACGCGGCATCGGCACCCGCGCCCGACGAGCGGACGATATGCGTGACCCCGGCCGCCCTCGCCGCCGCGACCGCATTGCCGGCCAGCACCACCATGTCGGCCTGCAACGGCAGCAGCAGGAACAGTGTGTCGATGCCCTCGAACGCATGCGGCAGGCTCGCGGCGTCGGCGAGATCCGCGCGACGCGTTTCGACGCCTTCGACCGCCCTGCCGCTGTTCGAACTGGCGATCACATTCGCGCCGGCCGCCTTCAGTTGCGCGACGAGTTCGCGCCCGATGTTCCCGGTCGCGCCGGTCACGAGAATGGTGTGGGACATGATGTATCTCCTGATCGAAAAGGAATTTGCGCCGTATTGCCGGGCTGCGACGACCGCCTCGACACACGAAGCCGCCATCGCTGCCGTGCTGGCGCGCCAGCAGCTCCGCGCCCGTTCGCGTTCGTCGCGGGTTGCTGAACATGCGCCGCCGGGCCGCGAAACACGACACGATGGATCTCATCCTAGTCGCGCCCATTCATGCCGAATAGGCCATAATGTGTCGAATTAATTTCAACGCTTTCGATCGAATCGTCATGAACGATCTGCGTGTGCTGGAAAGCTTTCTCCGGACCGTGGAAGCCGGCAGCTTCTCCGCGGCGGCCAGCCGGCTGGGCGTCACGCCTGCGGCCGTCAGCAAGCATGTCGCGAAACTGGAGCGCAGCCTCGGCACGCGGCTGTTCCGCCGCACGACGCGCAGCCTCACGCTGACGGAGGCCGGCGAAAGGCTGTACGCGGAAACGTCGGCGGCGGCTAGCGCGCTGAGCCAGGCGATGGCGACGCTGACCGAGCGCGACGCGCGCCCCGCCGGCACGCTGCGCATCAGCATCGCGCCGGGGTTCGGGCGCCAGTACGTGTTGCCGCTGATGCCGGCGTTTCTCGAACGTTATCCGGATCTCCGGCTCGACTGGAGCCTCGAGAACCGCCACGTCGATCTGGTGAAGGAAGGCTTCGACGCCGCGATCGGTTCGGGCGTCGAGGACGACGCAAACGTCGTCGCGCGCGAGCTGGTGCCGATCCGGTTGCTGACGGTCGCCTCCCCCGCGTATCTGGCGAAGCACGGCGAACCGGCGACGCTCGCCGAGCTGTCGCGCCACGATTGCATCCGGTTGCGCTCGGCGACGACGGGCCGCGTGCGCGACTGGGCGTTCACGGTGAATGGCGAAACGGTGACGGTGCCGATCGACGGACGCGTCGTGCTGACCGATCTGGATGCCATCTGCGATGCGGCCGTCGCAGGCATGGGGCTCGCGCGGCTCGGCGCGCATCATGTACTGCCGCATCTCGACGAAGGCCGGCTCGTGCGCGTGCTCACGCGCTATCCGGCAATGGCCGGCACGATCTACGTGTACTACACGCACGCCCGCCTCACGCCACCGAAGGTGCGTGCGTTCGTCGAGTTTCTGACGGAGTCGTTTTCGCGAAGCGGCTGGCGGGCGCGCGTCGACACGTTCGGCTGACGGGGATCGACGGGCGCCGGCCCGTCACGCGCGGCCGCTTCATGCCGACCTCCCGTCGCGGGCCCGGCCCGCGTTACGCCTTGTGCGTCGACAGCAGAATGCTCGTCTCGGTACTCGCGATGCCGTCGATCAGCCGGATCGCGCCGAGCACGCGATCGAAATGCTCGAGCGAATCGGCATGCAGCTCGGCGACGAGATCCCAGCGCCCGTTGGTGCTGTGAATCGACGCGACGTTCGGATACCCGCGCAGCACCTTCACCACCTCGGCACCGCGGTTGCCCTGCACCGCGATCGACATCAGCGCGCGGATCCGGTGCCGTTCGGCCGCCGGCTTGAGCCGCACCGTATAACCGACGATCACGCCGTTTTTCTCCAGCCGTGTCAGCCGGTTCTGCACGGTCGCGCGCGCCACGCGCAATTCCTTCGCCAGCGCGACGACGGGCAGTCGCGCGTTGTCGCGCAGCAGCGCGATGAGCTGCCGGTCGACGTCGTCGAGCGTGATCATGAAGGGGCCTTCCTGTTGAGCTTGAACCGGCCGCCAGCGTGCCGGAGGCTGCGCATTCCGACCAGCGTGAACTTATCAAACCGCCGGAATCGGCTGGCAATTTGCCAAGTCTATCGATAAATCTGCCACTTTTGCCGTCTTTTTGTTGGCTCGACTCCCGGAAATAATGACTCCATCGACCGGCCGCATACGCCGCGCTGCCGCTTTTGATGGAGCCGGATCCCCGCGCCGAAGCACCGCCCGGTCGACCGGAATGCCAGGACACCCGTACCGGCAAAGACAATGGAGACAGACCGATGACTCGCTTCCTCGACGTTCCCGCCACCGCCCGCCTGATCGCCAGGACCGGCGTCACGACGTTCCTGCGCGAACTCGTCGACACGCTGCGCGCCGATTACCTGCAGTGGGCCGATTTCGACAAGTCGCCGCGCGTCGCGTGCCACTCGCGCGACGGCGTGATCGAACTGATGCCCGTCGCGAACGCGTCGCTGTTCGCGTTCAAGTACGTGAACGGCCACCCGGTCAACGCGGCGCGCGGGATGCACACGGTGATGGCATTCGGTGCGCTCGCCGAAGTCGATACCGGCTACCCGCTGCTGCTCGCCGAACTCACGCTGACCACCGCGCTGCGCACGGCCGCCACGTCGGTGCTCGCCGCGCAGGTGCTCGCACGGCCCGGCTCGCGCACGATGGCGCTGATCGGCAACGGCGCGCAGAGCGAATTCCAGGCGATCGCGTTCCACACTCTGCTCGGCATCGACGAAATCCGCGTGTTCGACGTCGATCCGCTCGCGACCGACAAGCTCGTGCAAAACCTCGCCGCGTACCCCGAATTGCGCGTCGTGCGTGCGGCGTCGACCGCCGACGCCGTGCGCGGCGCCGACATCGTGACGACCGTCACCGCGGACAAGGCGTACGCGACGATCGTCACGGCCGACATGATCGAGCCCGGCATGCACCTGAACGCGGTCGGCGGCGATTGCCCGGGCAAGACCGAGCTCGAAGCGGGCGTGCTGCACGCGGGCCGCGTGTTCGTCGAATTCGAGCCGCAGTCGCGCATCGAAGGCGAGATCCAGCAGATGCCGGCCGACTTCCCCGTCACCGAGCTGTGGCGCGTGCTGCAGGGCGAGACGACCGGCCGCGAACACGCGGACGAAGTCACCGTGTTCGACTCGGTCGGCTTCGCGCTCGAGGATTATTCGGCGCTGCGCTATCTGTACGCACTCGCGCAACAACACAACGCGGGCGTCGAGATCGCGCTGATTCCGCCGGCCGTCGACCCGAAGAACCTGTTCGCGCTGATCGACGACCCGGCCGCGATCGCGCAGGGTCACGCGGCGTTCGTGACCGAAGCCGTCGCCGCGTTCGCGCGCTGACCGTCGTCGCCGTGCGGCCTGTACGCCGCACGGTTCCCTGCCTTTCGCTCCTGCCTTCCATGAATCTCGTATCGATCCAGGCGCCGGCCGCCGTCGTGATGGTCCGGCCGCACCGCTTCCTGCCGAACCCGCAGACCGCGGCCGACAACGCGTTCCAGCGCACGGCCGGCGGCGGCTCGGCCGACACTTCGTCGGTGTCCGCCGCCGCACGCGACGAAGTCACGGCCGCTGCGCAGACGCTCGCCGATGCGGGCGTGCGCGTGCACGTGTTCGACGACCGCGGCGAGCGCGACACGCCCGACTCCGTGTTCCCGAACAACTGGTTCTCGACGCATCCGGGCGGCCACGTCGCGCTGTATCCGATGCACAGCCCGAACCGCCGCCGCGAGCGGCGCGCGGACATCGTCGAGATGCTGAAGGCCGAGTATCGCGTGCAGGACGTGATCGACTATTCGGGCCTCGAATATGACGACGTGTTCCTGGAAGGCACCGGCGCGATGGTGCTCGACCACGTCGCGCGGATCGCGTACACCGCGCGCTCGCGCCGTGCCGATCCGGTCGCGCTCGAACGCTTCTGCACGCACTTCAATTTCGAGCCGATCTGCTTCGATACGGCCGACGCCGCGGGGCGCCCGATCTATCACACGAACGTGATGATGAGCGTCGCCACGGCGTTCGCGATGGTCGGCCTCGACCTGATCGCCGACAGCCGGCGTCGCGCCGAGATCGCGCAACGCCTGACCGAAACGGGACGCACGGTGATCGCGCTCGATCAGTCGCAAATCGCGAACTTCGCGGGCAATACGCTGGAATTGTCGGGAAGAAACGGCCGCGTGCTTGCGCTGTCGCGGCGTGCGTTCGATTGCCTTACGCACGACCAGCGCGCGACGATCGAGCGCTCCGCGCGGCTGCTGCCGCTCGACGTGCCGACGATCGAACTGGCCGGCGGGTCGGTGCGCTGCATGCTCGCGGGGATTCATCTCGCGCGGCGCGCAAGCGCGCCGGATGCGATCGCCGTGGAAGCTGCCGCATCGCCGCGCGAGACGGCGCCGCAGATCTGACCGGCAGGTTCACAAAGCGCAAACGGCTGCCGATGCGATGCAACGGCAGCCGTTTGCTTATTCGAAGGGTATTGAATCGGCATGCCGTGAAATGCTCCGGCATCCGAACGATGCCGGAGCCCGCCGCGCCGCTCACCCGGCCAGCAGCTTCAACCCGGCCGGCAGCGTCTCGCCGAACACACGCACCGTGTCGGCTTCGTCGAACGCGATCGCTTCGCGCACCATGTCGATCCATGCCGTCGACGCATTCGCGGCCGACAGACGCTTGATCACCGCGTCGCGCGTGTCGTCCGGCAGGTCGCGTGAACGGTCGCCCGTCATCCGTGCGATCTGCGCGGCCGCGAACGCGGCCGGCTCGACCTGCTTCCAGTCGAGCGCGAACAGCGCATCGAGCCAGCCATTGGCGACTTCCGCAGGCACGACACTGTGTGCGCTGCCGTAGAACGGCCGGCGCGCACCGATGCGCCCGAGCGCCCACGCACATAGCGCACGGTCAGCCGGCTTCTGCAATTGCGCGATCAGGCGCTCGGCCAGTTCGACCTTGCGCTCGACGGGCAACCGTTCGAGCGAAGCGGACAGCCGCGTCATGTCGGCCGGGCCGACCTTGCCCGGATCGAACGGCAGCTTGCGCCGCTTGTCGTCGGACGGTTCGAGGAACGCGATCGCGTCGCGCACCTGCGTCTGCGCATCGTCGTCGAGGCCGCCGGCCACACGCCGCCACAGCGTCCACCACTCGGACCACACCTGCCCGTCGTTCACGTATTGAATGCCGTCGTCGAACAGCGGCCACAGCTGCTCGATGCGCCATGCGTCGAGCGGATGGCCGAAGCCCGGACGCAGGCAATAACCGGCGAGGTTCAGCCACGCGCGTTCGTGATCGGCCGAGCGCCGGCGCCGCCGCGCACGCGCAAGCAACGCGTCGAACAGTTCGCGCGCGAGCGCGACGTCCCACTCTTCGCGCGCACCGAGCACCTGTTCGAGCTGCGCGCGAAGCCGGCGCGTGTCCTTCGGCGTGACGTCCGCGGCCTTGCTGCCGAACGAGCGCTCGATCAGCTCGATCGCGTGGTCGAGACGCGGATGCCGCGCGGATGCATCGTCGCCGCCGTGCGCCGGCGCATCGCCGCGCAACTGGAATTCGAGCCGCCAGCGGCGGGCCGCGTCGTCGGTCGCGATGCAATGCATTTCGAGCGTGCCGACCTCGGTCAGCGACGCGGTGAGCTTCACCGGCGTTTCGCGCGCATCGCTGCCCGCCTGTCGCTCGACGACCGTCGCGATCGGCGGCAGCCGCACGAAATCTCCGCCGTCGAGTTCGACGAGATCGCCGGGCCGGTACGCGGTCTCGGCCACCGTCGACACGAGGTGGAAACGTACCGGCTGCCCGAGCTGCAGCGCGAACGTGCGATCCTCGAGCCGGATTTCGCGCCCCTCTTCCGCACCGCGCGGCAGCAGGCAAACGCCGCGCGCCGCTGCGTCGCCGGCACCGTCGTCGAGTACGAGGAAATAGCTGCGCGCGGAACCGCCGCCGATGCGCGGCGCATGCCCGGCGCGCGCGAGCCCGTAGGCCACCGCGCCGCGCGCGACGGCCACGTCCGGATGCGCGTTGTGCAGCACGTCGAGCGGCGCGCCGCGCCACGCGCCGAGCGTCTGCGCGAGACGGCCGGCGAGCGCGCCCGCACGGAACACGCCACCGTTGAGCAGCAGCGTGTCGGGCAGCGGGCCTTCCGCATGATGGTTCAGGAACGCGGCGACGTGCCGCGTGACGGCCGGGTCGCTCGCATACGGCAACCCGAATTCGACGATCGCCGCCCGCGCGCGGCGCGGCAGTTCGCCGGCCGCGACCTGCGGAAAGAAACCGTCGACGACGATCTGTTCGACTTCCTGCCGCGTCAGCTCGGCGGAGCGCGCGCCGCCGACGAGCTTGCTGCCCGCGCCGAGCAGCGTGACGGTGACGGACGCCGGTGCGTCGTCGCCGAGCAGCCGCTCCTTCGCGGCACGGCAGCGCTCGACGAGCTGCGACAGGCTCGCGGCCGACAGCCGCGTGCCGGGCTCGGTCAGCCGCGTCTCGACCAGGCGCGCGAGCGCGAGGTCCATGTTGTCGCCGCCGAGCATCAGGTGGTTGCCGACGCCGACGCGCGTAAAGGTCGGCTCGCCGTCGTCGCCCCGTGCGACATCGACGAGCGTGAGGTCGGTCGTGCCGCCGCCGACGTCGCAGATCAGCACGCGCCGCGCGTCGGCGAACGTGTCGCGCAACGTCGCGCGCTGGCCGTACAACCAGTCGTAGAACGCGGCCTGCGGCTCTTCCAGCAGCCGCAGCGCGGGCAGCTTCGCACGCCGCGCGGCCTCGACCGTCAACGCGCGCGCGCCGTCGTCGAACGACGCGGGCACCGTCAGGATCACGTGCTGCTTCGCGAGCGGTGCGTCGGGAAAACGGGCGTCCCACGCGTCGCGCACATGCGCGAGATAGCTCGCGCTCGCGTCGACCGGCGACACCTTGTCGACGCCGTCGGCCGCGCCCCACGGCAGGATCGCCGCGAGCCGGTCGACCGATGCGTGCGACAGCCAGCTCTTCGCGCTCGACACGAGCCGGCCCGGCACCTGCGCGCCGAGTGTGCGCGCGTAACGGCCGATCACGGGCGGCGGTGCATCGCCGGCGCCGCTGTCCCGACCGACTAACCCGCCGTCACGGCCGCCGTCAGAACGGGCGGCCGCGCCGCGCGCACCAGCCGCCTGCCACGGCAGCCTCAACGCATCCGCCGCGAGTTCGCCCGCCGCCGGGTGATAGCGCACCGACGGCAGCAGCGGCTGCGCGGCCACCGCGCCGGGGCCGACGAGTTGCTCGACGTCGAACACGCGGATCGCGTCGGAGCCGGCCTCGACGTATGCGACGACCGTATTGCTCGTGCCGAGGTCGATGCCGACCGTATAGCGCTTCATCGCGCTCAGGCGGCGCCGCGCACGTCGAACTCGACCTTCCAGCGCTCGTTCGTGCCGCTCGGGATCGCCTCGAGTTCGAGCGTGCCGGCTTCGGTCACGCGCGCATGCAGCTTCACCGGCACGACCTCGCCGACGGTGCGCCCTTCGGCGGGCAGCGTGGCCTGGATTTCCTCGAGCTCCTGTAGCTCTTCCGCCGACCAGTAGTCGAGCAGCGTGCCGACCTGGTCCTGTCGGCGCACCGACGAGCCGAAGAAGCGGAACTGCACCGGTTCGCCGACGACGAGGCCGAACTCCTGCGGCGGCAGCGCCGCGTCCGAGCCTTCCTCCATCCCGAACGGCGCGACGCACAGCGCCTGCACCGGCGGTTCGAGCCCCGGCACCGCGGGCATCGCCGATTCGATCGCGACGTAGTACGCACGCGCCGTGCCGCCGCGAATACGCACGCCGCGGCCGCGCTTCACGAAGCCGTAATAAGCCGCGCCGCGCGCGACCGCCAGATCGAGATCGGCGCCTTCGAGCAGGCGCGCGGGCGGCGCGCCTTCGGCGGCGAGCCAGCTATTGAGCGTATCGAGCACGCGCTGCGTGAGCAGCGTCGACTTGAACACGCCGCCGTTGAACAGCACGGCCGTCGGATGCAGGAACGTCGCGCCCTGCGGCAGCGTGCGCTGCACGCCTTCGAGCGTGTCGAGCGCCGCGACCTGGCGGCCGAGGAACGCCGCGAGATGGCGCGTGATGCCCGCGTCCTGCGCATACGGCAGGCCGAGCTGCGTCAGGCCGACGCGCGCGCGGCTCACGGGGCGCGCGGCCGCATCGACCTGCGGGAAGAAGCCTTCGAGGATCGTCTGCGTGAGTTCCGCACGCGTGAGCTCCGTGCGGATCGACCCGCCGATCAGCTTCGAGCCGCGGCTCGGCACGACGAGCGGCACCGCGTCGGTCGTCGGGTCGGACAGCAGCGTTTCCTTCGCGGCGCGGCATGCGTACGTGAGCGCACGCAGTTGCCACGGATCGGCCTGCGCGCCCTGCTGCGCGAGCTTGCGCGCGACCACGTGCGCGAGCGCGAGGTCCATGTTGTCGCCGCCGAGCAGGATGTGCTCGCCGACCGCCACGCGATGCAGTTCGAGATTGCCGTCGCGCTCGACCACCGCGATCAGCGACAGGTCGGTCGTGCCGCCGCCGACGTCGACGCACAGGATCAGGTCGCCGACCTGCACCTGCTTGCGCCAGCCGCCTTCGCTCTTCTGGATCCAGCTGTACAGCGCGGCCTGCGGCTCCTCGAGCAGCGTCATCCGCGAGTAGCCGGCGGCACGCGCGGCTTCAGCCGTCAGTTCGCGCGCGGCCGGGTCGAACGATGCGGGAATCGTCACCGTCACGTCCTGGTCGGCGAACGGCGCGTCGGGATGCGTGTGGTCCCACGCTTCGCGCAGGTGCGTCAGGTAGCGGATCGAGCTTTCCAGCGGCGACACGCGCGACACTTCGGGCGGCGCATCGCTCGGCAGGATCGCCGCGCGGCGGTCGACGCCCGGGTGGCACAGCCAGCTCTTCGCGCTCGACACGAGGCGGATCGGCGTGCCCGCGCCGCGGGTGCGCGCCATCTCGCCGACCGCGAAGCCGCGCGAGGCCGTCCACGGCAGCGTCAGGTCGCCCTGCGTCAGTTCGCTTTCATGCGGCAGATAGAGGAACGACGGCAGCAGGTCGCGCGACTCCAGCGCGCCGGGCGCGGTGAGCTGCGCGATCGGCAGCACCTGCTGCGTGATTGTTTCGCCGTCGCTTGCGGCGCTGTCGACATACGACAGCGCGCAGTGGGTCGTACCGAGGTCGATACCGATCGAATAGCGCGGATCGCTCACAGTTCCACCTCCGCCGGCGCGACCACCGATGCGTCGTGGCTGCCCGTCAGCTTCGGCAGGCGCACGTCGGCGACGCGCCAGCCGCGATGGCTGACCGTGCCCGTGAACGGCGCCGAGCCGACCACGTTGCCCGTCACGCGCACGGCCGTCGCGTCGAAGCCGGCCGGCAGCGTCACGCGGCTGCCTTCGGCTTCGTCACGCACGGGCACGATCGTGAAGTGTTCGCGCAGCGCCGCGCGGCAGCCGTCGTGCACGAGGCGTGCGGCCGCGCCGATGTCGGCGTCCGCATAGCCGGCGATGTCTTCCTCGACGAAGTCGATGAAGCGCGCATCGCGCTGCAGCAGGCCGAGCAGTTGCAGCGCGGCCTGCGGGCTCGCTTCGCGCAGTTCGGGCGCCGGGGCCTTCACGGGCGCGGGCGCCGGGGCCGGCGCGGCTGTGGGTGCCGGCGCGACCGGTGCGGGGGCGCCGTCGCGCACGCGCAGCACGCCGGCCGCGAACTCGCGGTTGCCGAGCACGGAGAAGAACGTGCCGACGGCAAGCGACAGCCGGCCGAAGAAGGACAGGTTGGATTCGGGCATGGGGTCTGGACTCCTGTGGGCTCGCGACGCGGCGAGCAATCTTGCCTGGGCGCCCGGTGGCGGCGTGCGCAATGCGCACTGCCGCCGCCCGGCGCGTGATTCGGACGCGCCCTCGCGGGTGCGGAAAACCCGTATTTTGCCCTGTGGCGGGCGAACCGGGCAGAAGTTGGGGGACAGAACGCCGCGGTGCGACGGTTTTGGCCGCGCCGGATCGTGCCGGATGGCACGTCAGGCGTGATCGATCGGGATGCTGCGGCGCGTCAGCGCGTATAGCCCCGCAGCGCAGCCTTCGCTTCGAAATCGCGCGACAGCATGCCGAGCGTGACTTCGCCGAAGCGCGCCAGCAGCGACGCTTCGGCATCCTTCAGTGTCGCCGCCAGGTGCGCGTTGACGGCCTGTTCGACCAGGCATTCGGGCTCGTCCTCCGGCACCAGATCGGAGAACAGCGGCGGCTCGCCCACCGCGCGATAGACGTCGAGCAGCGTGATGTCGTCGAGTGCGACGCTCAGCACCCAGCCGCCGCCATGCCCTTTCTCCGACTGCACGTAGCCGCAGTCGCGCAAACCGCCGAGCAGGCGCCGCACGACGACCGGATTCGTGGCCAGCATCGTCGCGATCGCCTCCGACGTCAGAGGGCCGTCGGCCTGGTCCATGTGGATCAGCGCATGCAGCATGCGCGACAAACGGCTGTCGGTTCTCACGGGCGGTACTCCCCTCTCTCGAAACTTCTGAAGTTGCATGAATGATACCATCGCCCTATCATGCAACTTCACGTGTTTCATGAGTTGGCCGCCATCGGGACACGTCCGTCATTCACGCAGGTTCAGGAAAAGGAGCGGATGCATGCATAACCATCATGAAGTGATCGTGGTCGGCGGCAGCTTTGCGGGGCTGTCGGCCGCGATGCAGCTTGCGCGGGCGCGACGCCGCGTGCTCGTGATCGACGCCGGCCGGCCGCGCAACCGCTTTGCCGAACACGCGCACGGGTTCTTCGGGCAGGACGGCAAGCCGCCCGCGCGGATCGTTGCTGAGGCCGTCGCACAACTGGACGCGTATCCGACCGTGCAGCGGATCGACGGCGACGCGCGCACGGCCGAGCGCGATGCCGACGGCCGCTTCCACGTGACGCTGTCGGACGGCCGCCGCGCGAGCGCCGACCGGCTGATTCTCGCGACCGGCATCCGCGATGAACTGCCGCTGCTGGCGGGGCTCGCGGAACGCTGGGGCGTCAGCGTGCTGCATTGTCCGTATTGCCATGGGTACGAGGTGAGCGGCCAGCGGCTCGGCGTGCTCGCCACGCATCCGCTTTCCGTGCATCAGGCGATCCTGATTCCGGACTGGGGCCCGACGACGTGGTTCACGCAGGGCGTGGTCGAAGCGAATGAAGAAGAAGCCGTGTTGCTCGACGCGCGCGGCGTGCGCATCGAGCGATCGCCGGTCGTCGAGATTCTGGGCGACGCGCCGCGTATCGAAGCGCTGCGGCTCGCCGATGGGCAGGTCGTGCCGATCGACGCGTTGTTCGTCGGCGCGCGCACGGTAATGGCAAGCGATCTCGCGCAGCAGCTCGGTTGCGCGTTCGACGAAGGGCCGCTCGGCGCCGCGATTCGCGTCGACACGTGGAAGCAGACGAGCGTCGCCGGCGTGTTTGCCGCGGGCGACGCATCGAGCCTGATGACCAACGCGACGTTCGCGTCGGCGTCGGGAGTAGCGGCGGGGGTCGGTACGCACCGGTCGTTGATTTTCGGGCTGCACGCTTGACGGGACTGCGTGCAGCCGGGGGTGACGAGATGCGCTGCGCTTTCGTCGCGCGACAAAGGCCAACCTGCCGGGCCCGACACGGGCTCGCACACGGTCGTGTCATCGCACGCATTTGCCGCGATCCGCAGCCGCATCGATGGATTCGTCGCGTGATGTACGGTTTAATGCTTGGCAATGACAGCATTAAGAGAGATGAAATGCTCGATCTCGACGACCTTCGACTCGTTCGCGCGATCGGCGCATCGCGTTCATTGGCCGCTGCCGCGCGCCTGCTCGATCTCACGCCGCCCGCGGTCACGATTCGCCTGCAGCGGATGGAGGCGCGCTTGAGCGCGCGGCTCGCCGTGCGGCAGTCGAAAGGGATCGCGTTGACCGACGAAGGGCAACGGCTGTACCAGGAAGCCGTCGATATTCTCGAGCGCGTGGAAGCGCTGCCCGTCAGCATCTCGGGCGACCACGGCGACGTGCAAGGCACGCTGCGCGTCGTCGCCCCGTTCGGCTTCGGACGCAAGTACGTCGCGCGGATCGTGCGCGACGTGCAACGCGCACATCCGAAGCTGGAAATTTCGCTCCACCTGTCCGAGAGCCCCCTGACGAGCGCGTCGGCGGCCGATGTGGTCGTGCACGTCGGCAGCCTCAAGTCGTCGTCGTGGATCGGCTATCCGCTCGCGCCCAACGAGCGCTTCCTGTGTGCAAGCCCCGGCTACGCGCGTCGCATCAAGGAACTGAATCATCCGTCCGACCTCGCGCGATACAACTGCCTGTGCCTGCGCGAAAACGACGAGGACATCCCGCGATGGCGCTTCTCGCCAAGCGGCGACGGTCGACGCGAGTCCCGGCGGTCCACCGTGATCCGCGTTGCGGGTGCGCTGTCTTCCAATGACGGCACCGTCATCACCGATTGGGCCTTGGCCGGGCTCGGGATCTGGAACGCTCGGAATGGGACGTCGCGCCGCTGTTGGCGAACGGCAAGCTCGTCCGGTTGCTGCCCGACTGGAGCCTGCCGCCCGCACCGGTGACGGCGTTGTTGCCGTCGCGCACCGGCCGCTCCGCGCGGCAACGCGTTTTTCTCGAAGCCGCGCGGCAGTTCCTCGATCCGCCGCCGTGGCGCGGCAAGGCATGAGCCGCACCGCGGCCCGCGCGATTCGGCCGATTAAACGACGCTTAATGATGGATTAGTCACGCGTTAAACATGGCGACCGTCGGTTGCCCTACAGTGTTCGCGTCGGCAACCCTCCGAGGCAACGCATCGTGGACATTCAAACCCTCAACACCCCGGCCGCATTGATCGATGTCGGCCGCATGCGTCGCAACATCGACCGCATGCAGGCGCATCTGGACGCACTCGGCGTCAGGTTCCGGCCGCACGTCAAGACCACCAAATGCCGGCACGTCGTCGACGCGCAGATCGCGGCGGGCGCGCAAGGCATCACGGTGTCGACGCTCAAGGAAGCCGAGCAGTTCTTCGCGGGCGGTGCCCGGGACATCGTCTATGCGGTCGGCATGGTGCCCGCGAAGCTGAGCCAGGCGCTTGCGCTGCGCCGGCAGGGCTGCGACCTGAAGATCGTCGCCGACAACCTGCAGGCCGCGCACGCAATCGCCGAATTCGGGCGCGAGCACGGCGAGCGCTTCGAAGTCTGGATCGAGGTCGACGTCGACGGCCACCGCTCGGGCGTCCCGCCCGAAGACGACCTGCTGATCGACGTGGGCCGCGCACTGGTCGACGGCGGGATGGCGCTTGGCGGGGTGCTCGCTCACGCGGGCTCCAGCTACGACTACGACACGCAGGATGCGCTGGCGGCGATCGCCGAACAGGAGCGCAGCCGCACCGTGCGGGCCGCGCAGCGACTCAGGGCCGCCGGGTTGCCCTGCCCGGTCGTCAGTATCGGTTCGACGCCGACTGCGCTGTCGGCGGAAAACCTCGACGGCGTCACCGAGGTCCGCGCCGGCGTGTATGTGCTGTTCGATCTCGTCATGCACAACATCGGCGTGTGCGAGCTGTCCGACATCGCGCTGTCGGTGCTGACCACCGTCATCGGACACCAGGAAGAGAAAGGCTGGGCAATCGTCGACGCGGGCTGGATGGCGATGAGCCGCGACCGCGGCACGCAGCGACAGGCCCGCGATTTCGGCTACGGGCAGGTCTGCACGGAAGACGGCGAAGTGCTCGGCGACTACGTCGTGAGCGCAGCGAACCAGGAGCACGGCATCGTGTCGCGCGCTGGCTCGCCCGATACGAGCATCGCGCAGTGGTTTCCGATCGGAACGCGCCTGCGCATCCTGCCGAACCACGCGTGCGCCACCGGCGCGCAACATCCCGAATATCAGGCTATCGGCGAAGACGGCACCGTACACACGTGGCCGCGCTTCTACGGGTGGTGAACGACCCCGCATTCACGACATCCGCCCACGCATTGACTATTTGTCTAAATCTGGACACACTTTAAACCTTCCCGATTCGCCTTGCGGCGGAAAGCCCGACCCGACATGCCGACAGACGCCCGACTCCTTCTTCTCGACCGCGATGCCGTCGAACCCGCCCTTCAGGCCGAGCAAGTGATGGCCGCGGTGCGCGAAGCGTTCGTGCTGCACAGCCAAAGGGCCGGACGCGTGTTCCCGGTGGTCCGCGAGAAGCTGCACACCGGCGGCGTATTCGGCATCAAGTCGGGCGACGTCGCGAGCCAGGATCTGCTCGGGTTCAAGGCGGCCGGATTCTGGCCCGGCAACCGAACCCGCGACGGCGAACCGCATCAGGCGACCGTCGCGCTGTTCGATCCGGCCACGGGCCGCCCGCTCTGCATCATGGACGGCAACGCGATCACCACCGCGCGGACCGGAGCCGCCGGCGGCCTGGGGCTGCAACTGCTGGCCCGCCGCGACAGCACGCGGATCAGCGTATTCGGCACGGGTGTGCAGGCGCGCGTCCAGCTCGAATACGCGCTCAGGCTGCTGCCGCAACGCTGCACGGTGCAGTACGTGAACGTCAGCGGCGAGCCGGATCCGGTGTTCGAATCGGCGTTCCTCGAACGATGCACGATCCGCGTCGCTCGCGACCGGAACGACGCGGTGGCCGACAGCGACGTGATCATCACGGCAACGCCGGGCGGTGGTGCGTTGTTCGATGCGGACGCGGTTCAACCGGGCACCCATCTGACTTGCGTGGGCGCCGACACCGCGGGCAAGCGCGAACTTCCGGCCGGCGTGCTGGAACGCGCGCGCATTTTCGTCGACGATCACGATCAGTCGCGCAGCATCGGCGAGTGTCAGTGGGCGCCGGATCTGCCGCGCACTGAAATCGGCGACCTGCTCGCCGGGACGGTGTCGATCGACCGCTCGCCGAGCGACGTCACCGTATTCGACATGACCGGACTCGCGCTTCAGGACCTGACCGTTGCGCGTTTCCTGTACGAGCAGGCCGTCGAGAACGGAACCGGAATCTCCGTTCCGTGGCCGTGGTAAGCGACTCCTCCTCTTCAACCGCCATGCGTCTCGCCAAAGTATCCGCCCTCTCGTTCGACCTGGACGACACCCTGTGGCCGTTCGGGCCGTCCGTCGCACGAGCCGAAGCGGCGCTTCGCGCATGGCTGATCGAGCATGCACCCGATACCGCGAGCGTGCTGCCCACGCAACAGGCGCTGGGCGAGCTACGTGAGGAATACGAACGTTTGTGCCCGGACCTCGTCAACGACTATCGCGCGTTGAGACTCGGATCGATCCGGCTTGCGCTGGAGCGCGCGAACGAAGATGTCGCGCTGACCGAGCGTGCGTACGAAGTCTTCTATGCCGCGCGCAACCGGGTCGAGTTCTATGAAGACGCGTTGCCGGCACTGGCATGGCTGAGCGCCCGGTTTCCGTTGATCGCGGTGACCAACGGCAACGCAGACCTCCGGCTGACCGGCGGCGGCGAATTCTTTCGGGAAACGCTCAGCGCGCGTGCGTTCGGGATCGCGAAGCCGGAACCCGAAATATTTCATGCGGCGGCGGAGGCGCTCGACGTGCGTCCGGCGGAATTGCTGCACGTCGGGGACGACTACCACCTCGATATCGTCGGGGCATTGAATGCGGGGCTTCAGGCGGCATGGGTGGTGCGCGACCATCAACCGGAAGTGGAGCGCGATCCGCAGCATGCCGAGACGCCGCACCTCACCCTCCGCGACCTGTCGATGCTATGTCGCGCGCTCGGCGGGCCCGACAACGTATCGTGACCGCATGCGCGCGCCGCGCTCACGCCGCACACTGCATCGCAGTAAAACGCGGCTGTCCGCCGGTTACCCCTTGCGCAAACATCGCGGTCGGCCATGCCGATGCAGCACATGACCGACCGCCGCCCGTCACGCCGCCTTGCGCGCCTCCGCAATCCGCTGCGGCGCCTTCGGCCGCGCATACAGCCGTTCGAGATACGCACTCAGTTGCGGGAACGGTTCGATCAGATTGCATTCGCCGGCCCAGTCGATCAGGTAGGCCGTCACGCAATCGGCGACCGTCAGCGTGTCGCCGACGATGAACTCGCGCCCTTCGAGATGCTTGTCGAGGATCGCGGCCATCGTCGCGAAATCCTCGCGCGCCAGTTCGATGTCGGCCGGCGAGCGCTTCTCCGGCGGATAAAGGAACGTGTGCCGCGTGATCCGCCACAGCGGCTGTTCAAGCTCCGTCACCGCGAACATGACCCACCGATACACCTGCGCGCGCAGCGCCGGATCGACCGGCAGCAACGCCTTCTCCGGGTACTTGTCCGCGAGATACAGCACGATCGCGGCCGACTCGGGAATCACGCGGTCGCCGTCCACCAGTACCGGCACCTTGCCGGCCGGATTGATGCGTAGGAATTCGGGCCGCTTGTGCTCGCCCGCGAGCAGGTTGACCGACACGAATTCGAAATCCGCATCCAGTTCCTTCAGCCCCCACAGCGCGCGTTGCGAGCGGGTGCCGGCAAATCCGTAAAGCTTCATCGCCAGTCTCCATCCAGAATGTCGGGAAAATTTCGGCATGCCGGCCACCGCGCATCGACGCAACGCGACGCGCTGCGACCGGCATCGTTCACGCGCCGGGAATCGGCAGCACCGGCATCACGTCGATCTGCTCGCCCGGGAAAATCGTGAAATGCGGATGGCCTTCGAACATCGCGGCCGCCGCTTCGTGCGAAGCAGCACGCACGACCGAAAACGCGCCCATCGCGTTGGCCGTGTCCTTCACGCCGCCTGCGTCGACGGTCTTGGTCTTGCCGAGCGGCCCGCCCAGCTCGACGACCGCGTCGCGATGGCGGTCGACCCACGCCTTCCATGCGGCGATACCCGCCTCTTCCTTCGCGCGCCGCTCCTGGTCCGACAGCGCGACCCACGCCTTCATCGCCGGGCTGTCCTTGCTGCCGAGGAATACGGCGAGATACAACTGCTGTTGAGCACTCATGCTTTCTCCTCCGGTGACGGGCGCGGCGGGCTGCCGCGCCTCGACCTTGACAAGATAGGTTGATATCAACACAATTGCAACATGGCACGAAAAGAAAAGCTCCCTTTCGAAACGACGCTAATGGTGCGCGATTGCTGCCTGTGCCTGCACATGCAGCGCGCGGCGCGCAATCTTGCGCGCATCTTCGACGATGTGCTGCGCCCGCTGGATCTCACCAACGGCCAGTTTTCGCTGCTGATGTCGTTGAACCGGCCGCAACCGGCCCCGATGAAATCGGTCGCGTCGCTGCTCGCGATGGATCGCACCACGCTGACCGCCGCGCTCAAGCCGCTCGAGCGGCGCGGGCTCGTCACGATCGCGCAGGATCCGGACGACGGGCGCAGCCGCCTGCTCGAACTGACGCCGGCCGGCCGCGACCTGCTGGCCGAAGCGTTTCCGCTGTGGCAGCAGACGCATGCCGACATCGAACGGCAATTCGCGCCAGGGGAAGTCGATCTGTTGCGCGGCCAGTTGCGCACGCTGTCGCAGGAGCCGGCGGCGCGCGGCTGAACGGGCGCGCGGATCGCGGCAGTGGGCGGGCTTACTTCCTGCCCTTCTTCGGCAGCAGCAGTTGCGCGAATTCCTGCAGGAAGTGCACCGGCCCATGCTCGTGCAGCGCACGCCCGCTGCTCAGCGCACCGTCGATGACGGTCGCGAGCCGCAGCGCGAAGGTTTCCGGTTGGTCGATCCGCATCGCACTCGCCAGTTCCGTCAACCGGCGCCGCAGCTCCTGCTTGTGCGCGACGGCGACCTTGCGGGCCGGATGGTTGTCGTCCGCATATTCGGCGGCGATGTTGATCTGCGGGCAGCCGCGATAGCCGGGGCGCGCAATGCGCTCGCCGATCCACTGAAGCTGCGCGTCCAGCTCCTCGCGCGGCGTGCGCTTGTACGGCTGCGCCACCGCATCCCAATGCGCCCAGAAATCGGCGTCCTCGCGCAGCAGGAACGCCTCGATCAGGTCGTCCTTCGTCGTGAAGTGACGATAAAGGCTCGTCTTCGCGACGCCCGCCTGCGCGACGATCAGGTCCACGCCGACCGCGCGCGTGCCTTCCCGGTAGAACAGCTCGCTGGCCGTTTGCAGGATGCGCTCGCGCGTATCGAGCGCGCCCCCTTGTGTATCCGTTCCCTTTTTCATCCAAGCTCGGCCGCCCAGGGCCGCCCGTACCGCAACAGTGGACCGATCATAGCACCGCGAGGTTGACGACGCTACAGGTCTGTACTATAAAACAGACCGTTCTGTAGCGGAGTGGATCATGGACGATCGAAAGACGGTTGCGGTCTATGGCGCCACGGGTCACACCGGGCGGTTTGTCGTCGCCGAACTGGCCCGGCGCGGCGTTGGCGCGATCCGCATCGGCCGCGATGCCGCGCGGCTCGAGGAAGGCGGCACAAGCGACGCTGCGCCTTCGCGCGTCGCGGCAATCGACGATATGGCCGCGCTCGACGCCGCGTTGCGCGGCGCGGATGCCGTGATCAACTGCGCGGGCCCGTACCTCGATACCGCGCTGCCGCTGGCCGATGCCGCGCTGCGGGCCGGCATCCCCTATCTCGACCTGACGGCCGAACAGCCATCGGTGCTGGCGCTGGCCGAACAGGCCGATGCCCGTGCACGCGCCGCAGGCGTGACCGTCGTTCCCGCCGCGGCGTTCTACGGCGGCCTGGCCGACCTGCTGGTCACGGCCGTCGTCGACCCGCGCATGCCTATCGATCGCGTCGATATCGCAACCGGCCTCGATAGCTGGCACCCGACGCGCGGCACGCGCGTGACGGGCGAACGCAATCGCGCGGTGCGGCTCGTCCAGAAGGACGGCAAGCCAACGCCGGTGCCATCGACGGCGCGCGAACGCGTGTGGCCGTTCCCGGCGCCGATCGGCAGCGTCGACGTGACGCTGCTGCCGTTTTCCGAAGTGATGACGCTATCGCGTCATCTGCGCATCGATACGATCGAATCGTGGCTCGCGACGCTCGCGCTGCGCGACGTGCGCGACGTGCGCGATGCCGCCACGCCGCCGCCCGTGCCGACCGATGCGCTGGGCCGCTCGGCGCAGCAGTTCGCGATGGACGCGATCGTCGTGCAGGGCGGCACGACGCATCGCGTCACGGCGTCGGGGCGCGACATCTACGCGGTCAGCGCGCCGATCATCGTCGAGGCGGCCGTGCGCCTGATGACCGGCAAGGCCGTCGTTTCAGGCGGCGTGCGCAGCCTCGGCGAAGTGTTCGACGCGCGCGATTTCCTCGCGGCGCTCGATACGGTGGCAGTATCGTTCGGCACGACAACCGATCCGGTTTTCACAAGGAGAGACAAGCATGAGCAGCAATGAGAAAGGCGCGTATTTCCGGTCGCTTCACCGCGCGGGCCAGCCGCTGGCGCTGTTCAACGTGTGGGACGCCGGCAGCGCGCGCACGGCGGCCGACGCGGGTGCGGTCGCGCTGGCGACCGGGAGCTGGTCGGTGGCAGCGGCGAACGGATTCGGCGATGGCGAGCAGATGCCGCGTGCGCTCGTGATGGAAGTGCTCGAGCGGATCGCGCGTGCGACGGACCTGGCCGTCACCGTCGATCTCGAAAGCGGGTACGGCGAGCGTCTGGAAGATGTCGCCGAAACGATTGCGCTCAGCGTCGAAGCCGGCGCGGTCGGCTGCAATCTCGAAGACAGTTTTCCGGCGACGGGCGAATTGCGTGACGTCGAAGAAGCGGCAGCGCGTCTCGCGGCGGCACGGCAGGCGGCCGATCGCGCGGGCGCCGACTACTTCATCAATGCGCGTACCGACGTGTTCTTCAAGGCACCCGCCGACTCGCACGACGAACGCCTGCTCGACGAAACGCTGGCCCGCGCACGCGCTTACGCGGCGGCCGGCGCCGACGGCCTCTTCGTGCCGGGCCTTCAGTCGCCTGCGCTCATTCGCGCGCTGACGACCGCGTCGCCGCTGCCGGTGAACGTGATGCGCGTCGCAGAAACGCCGACGCTCGCCGAACTCGCCGAATACGGCGTGGCCCGCGTCAGCCACGGACCGTATCCGTATCTGCAGGCGATGAAAACGCTGGCGGCGATGGTCAAGCAAGGCGGCTAGCGGATTCGCAGGACGGCCGGGCGTCACGACGCGCGTCGAACGATTACATGCGATGTAATTGGCGCGCGACACGACCGTCCCTACGCTTCGGGTGTCGCGCCGCCATTCCGGCGGCGCTCGTCGCCCGGGAGACATCATGTCCGCCTATCCGCTTCATACGATCGATTCGGCGCCTGCCGAATCGAAGCCCGTACTCCAACAGCTTCAGCAAACCTTCGGCCTGATCCCGAACATCGCGGCGACGATGGCCGCATCGCCGGTGCTGATCAACGGGTTCATCGGTCTGTTCGAGCGCGTGCACGCCAGCAGCCTGACGGAGCCGCAGATCCAGACGCTGCTGCTCACCAACGCGGTCACGAACGCGAGCGAATGGCCCGTCGCGTTCCATACCGCGCTCGCGCTGAAACAGGGTGTGCTCCCTGCCGACGTCGACGCGATCCGTCGCGGCGGCCTGCCCGGCGACGCGAAACTGGCCGCGCTGTCGAACATCGCGCGCACGCTGATCGAAACCCGCGGCCGCGTTGCCGATACCGACCGACAATCGTTCCTCGAAGCCGGATTCAGCGCCGAACAGTTGCTCGAAGTGATCGCGGTGGTCGCCGCATCGACGATCACGAACTACGTCGGCAGCGTCACGCACCCGACGCTCGAAGCGCCGTTCGACGCGTTCGCGTGGCATGCGAACGCCGCGTGAGTCCGATATAGTCGTTCGCGTCGATCACGGAACGATCAGGACCAGCCGATGAACGCCAGCCGCCGCGATCCGAACACGCCGCCACGCGAACTGGGGCAGTTGTTGCGCTACTGGCGCGATGTGCGCGGCGTGAGCCAGCTCGACCTGTCGCTCGACGCGGGCATCTCGCAGCGCCAGATCAGCTTCATCGAAAGCGGGCGCAGCGTGCCGGGCCGCGACACGCTGCTGACGCTCGCGCAGACGCTCGACGTGCCGCTGCGCGAGCGCAACGCGCTGCTGCTCGCGGCCGGCTATGCGCCGATGTATTCGGAAGCGCCGTGGGACGCGCAGGAAATGAACGGCGTGATCCGCGCGCTCGAGCGGGTCGTGCGCCAGCACGATCCGTTTCCGGCAATCGTGATGGACCGCCACTGGAACGTGCTGATGACCAACGATGCGGCGCCGCGCTTTTTCGGCTGCTTCATCGACATGGCCGCACGCGAAGGCCCGCGCAACCTGCTGCGCCTGATGTTCGATCCGCACGGCATGCGGCCGTTTCTGGCCGACTGGGACAGCGTGTCGCGCAGCCTGCTGCAACGCGTGTATCGCGAATCGGTCGGCCGCGTGATCGACGACGAGACGCAGCGATTGCTCGACGACCTGCTCGCCTTTCCCGATGCGCCGCGCGACTGGAAAACGCCGCCGGCGCCGGCCGCCGCGCCCGCGCTGCCGGTCATCCCGATCGGCTTCGTGCACGAAGGCGTCGTGCTGCGTTACTTCTCGTTGATCACGACGGTCGGCACGCCGCAAAGCGCCGCTGCGCAGGAACTGCGCATGGAGTGCATGTTTCCCGCCGACGACGCGACCGAAGCGCGCCACCGGCCCGCAACGCTCAGGATGCCTTGATGAAATCGATGAACGCGCGCAGTGCCGGCGGCACGAGACGGCGCCCCGGGTAATACAGAAAGGGCCCTGAAAACGGCCGCCACCACGGTTCGAGTATGCGTTCGAGTGCGCCGCTGTCGAAATGCGGGCGCAGCCATTCTTCGAAGAGATGCACGATGCCCGTGCCGGCGATCGCCGCGTCGACCAGCAGGTCCGACGCGCCGCCGACCTGCACCAGCAGCGGCCCGGCGGCGGGTTCGACCCGCACGACCTCGCCGTCGCGCTCGAACTCCCACGGCGGCATCGCCCCGCTGGCGAAGCGCCCGCGCAGGCAACGATGGTCGAGCAGTTCGCGCGGATGCCGCGGCCGGCCATGACGGTCGAGATAGGCGGGCGCGGCCGCGGTCGCAAACCGCTGAATGCGCGGGCCGATCGGCACCGCGATCATGTCCTGTTCGAGCCGTTCGTCGTAGCGGATGCCTGCGTCGCACCCGGCCGCCAGCACATCGACGAAACTTTCGTCGGCGATCACTTCCAGCCGTATTTCCGGGTACGCATCGAGGAAGCGCGGCACGATCGCGGGCAGCACGAGCCGGGCCGCGCTGAGCGGCACGTTGAGCTTCAGCGTGCCGGCCGGTCTGTCGCGGAATTCGCCGATACCGTCGAGCGCCGCCGCCACTTCGGTCAACGCGGGCCCGAGACGCGCGAGCAGGCGCTCGCCGGCTTCGGTGGGCACGACGCTGCGCGTCGTGCGATGCAACAGCCGCACGCCGAGCTGCGCCTCCAGCCGGCGCACGGCCTCGCTCAGCCCCGATGCGCTGAGGCCCGTCATGCGTGCGGCGTCGCGGAAGCCGCTGGCGCGCGCCACGGCCATGAACGCGCTCAGATCGCCCAGATCGGTTTGCATTGTTCGCCTTTTCGTACAACCCGTGCGGATTATGACGGCTTATCGCGCAGGCGGCCAATGCCTATGCTGGGCGCATTCATCGACAGATCCACAGGAGCACAGTCATGTCCGACATTCGGCACACCGCCGCCTTCAGGCTCGGCGATCGCAACGTCAAACGAATCGGCTACGGCGCGATGCAGCTCGCGGGGCCCGGTGTATTCGGCCCGCCAAAGGACCACGACGCCGCATTGAGCGTGTTGCGCGAAGCCGTCGCGTCCGGCGTCGACCATATCGACACCAGCGACTTCTACGGCCCGCACGTGACCAACCAGTTGATCCGCAAAGCCCTGCATCCGTATCGCGACGATCTCGTGATCGTCACCAAGATCGGCGCGCGCCGCGGCGACGACGCATCGTGGCTGCCCGCGTTCGCGCCCGACGAACTCGAACGGGCCGTGCACGACAACCTGCGCAACCTCGGACTCGATGTGCTCGACGTCGTCAACCTGCGCATCATGTTCGACTCGCACGGGCCGGCCGAAGGATCGATCGAGGCGCCGCTGAGCGCACTCGCCGAACTGCAGCGGCGCGGGCTTGTCCGCCACATCGGCCTGAGCAACGTGACGCCCGCGCAGGTCGCGCAAGGCCGGCGGATCTGCGACATCGTCTGCGTGCAGAACCACTACAACATCGCGCATCGCAGCGACGATGCGCTGATTGACGCGCTTGCCCGCGACGGCATCGCGTACGTGCCGTATTTTCCGCTCGGCGGCTTCTCGCCGCTGCAGTCGTCGACGCTGTCCGGCGTGGCGGCACGCGTCGGCGCGACGCCGATGCAGGTCGCGCTGGCGTGGCTGCTGCGCCGCGCGCCGAACATCCTGCTGATTCCCGGCACGTCGTCGGTCGCGCATCTGCGCGAGAATCTCGCGGCGGCCGACCTCGATCTGCCGGACGATGCGCTCGCGGAACTCGACCGCATCGCGGACACCAACGCGGCCTGACGGACCGACGGCCGCCGGCGGAGCCCGCGAAACGCGGGCCCCGCCCGGCCTGTTACGACACCGCCACACCGACCCGCTTCGGCACGCCGGTCACGATCGTCGCGACCGCGACGGCCAGCACGATCGCCGCGCCGACGAACACGCCGGCCGCACCGTTCGCGTCGAACACGACGCCGCCGGCCGCCGCGCCCGTCGCAATCGCGAGCTGGATCGCCGCGACGATCAGCCCGCCCGCGCTCTCGGCCTCGTCGGGCACGGTGCGCGTGACCCACGTCGACCATGCGACGGGCACGCCGCCGAACGCCATCCCCCACAACGCGACGAGCACCGCGTCGAGCATCGGCGCGCGGCCGAGCGCGACGAGCGCGATGCCGAGCACGACCATCAGCGCGGGCATCGCGATCAGCATCGGCCGCAGCCGGTGTTCGAGCACGCGGCCCGCGAGCGACGTGCCGACGAAGTTCGCAATGCCGTAGCCGAGCAGGATCGCCGACAGCCCGTTCACGCCGACGCCCGCGACCTGTTCGAGGAACGGCCGCAAATACGTGAAGAACGCGAAATGCCCGGTGAACACGAGGATCGTCGCGAACATCCCGAGGCCGACGGTCGGCCGGCGCAGCACGTCGATCAGCGTGCGCAGCCGCGTCGTGCCGCTCGGCGGCATCGACGGCAGCGTCACGACCTGCGACACGAACGAGATGCCGCCGAGCACGGCCGCGATCAGGAACACGTTGCGCCAGCCGATCAGGTGGCCGAAATAGCTGCCCATCGGCGCGGACGCGATCGTCGCGACCGCCACGCCGCTGAAGATGATCGACAGCGCGCGCGGCACCATCGCCGTCGGCACGAGCCGCATCGCGGTGGCGGTCGCCATCGTCCAGAAGCCGCCGAGCGCGACGCCGAGCACGACGCGGCCGATCAGCAGCGTCGTCAGGTTGGGCGCGAACGCGACCGCCAGATTCGATGCGACGAGCAGCACCGAGAACGCGAGCAATACGCGCCGCCGGTCGATCGTGCGCGTCAACGCGGAGATCAGCAGGCTCGTGACGAGGGCAACCGTCGCGGTGGCCGTGACGGCCTGCCCGGCCACGCCTTCGGTCACGCCCAGGCTGTCGGCCATCGGCGTGAGCAGGCTCGCGGGCAGGAATTCGGCCGTGACGAGCCCGAAGACGCCGAGCGCCATCGCGAATACCGCGCCCCAGGCCGGTTCGCGGGGGGCCGCCGTCGAGGCGGCAGAGGAAATTCCGGGATTCATGCGTCGTTCCGTTGTCGTATAGGGAAAATACCGATGACGGCGTATCGTAAGGAACGGCAGCAGGACGGTCTATGACATACAATCCGCTCTTGTTGATCGATCGTCCGAATCTCGATATGTCCGAGCCCCTGCTTCCCCCCGTCCCCGACGTGCACGACCTCGTCAGCGAGCTGCTGCTGGGGATGCGCCTGAGCGGCGTCCAGTACCGCCGCATCCAGGTCGCACGGCCGTTCGGGTTGAGCTTCGGCCACGCGCCGGGCCGCGCGCAGTTCCATTTCGTCGGACGCGGGCCCGTGCTGCTGCGCGACGAAGCCGGCGCAACAATGCGGCTCGAGGCCGGCGACGCCATCCTGCTGCCGCACGGGCGCATGCATGCGCTGGTGTCCGATCCGGATGCGCCGTGCCGCGAGATCCACGGCTTCGAAGCCGCGAAGATCTGCGATACGGTCGCATCGGTGGCATCGGCCGGCACGTCGCCCGCGGCCTGCGCGACGACGGAGCCGGGCGCCGGCGATGCGCTGATCTTCAGCGCGTGCATGGAGCTCGATCTCGGCGGCATGCAGCCGCTGGTCGGCGCGATGCCCGAGTTCATGCACGTCGGCACGCTGCTCGCGCGCTACCCGGAAATCCGTCCGATGCTCGACGCAATGGAGCGCGAATCCTGCTCGGCGCGCGCGGGCTTCGCGGGCATCCTCGCGCGGCTCGCGGACGTGGTCGCGGCGTTCATCGTGCGCGGCTGGGTCGAGTGCGGATGCGGCGACGCGACGGGCTGGGTGCAGGCGCTGCGCGAGCCGAAGCTGGGCCGCGCGATCGTCGCGCTGCATCGCGACCCGGGCCGCAACTGGAGCGTCGCGGAGCTGGCCGCCGAAGCGGGCGTGTCGCGCTCGGTGTTCGCCGAGCGCTTTCTCGCGGCGACCGGGATGACGCCCGTGCGCTACCTGACCGAGCTGCGGATGCGGCTCGCCGCGCAGTGGATCGCGCGCGACCACGAGGCGATCGAAGCCGTCGCGTACCGGCTCGGCTATGGTTCGCTGGCCGCGTTCAGCCGCGCGTTCAAGCGTGTGGTCGGAAAACCGCCGGGCGCGGTGCGGGCGGATGGCGAGGCGCGCGTCGAAGCGTAATGCCTGACGTTTGACGTGCGACGCTGACCGGGGGCCGCTGCGCGTTGCTTCGAAGCCGCTCGCTTGACGGTGTCGCTCATGCCACCGCCGCCGCGCGTGAGGGTGCGCGTCGAAGCGTCATGCCTGACACTTGACGTGCGACGCTGACCGGAGGTCGCTATGCGCCACTCCGACGTCGCCCGAGCCACCGCCGCCGCGCGCGATGTCCTTCCGCGTTCAGCCGCTGCGCTCCCCAAGCTTGTCGACCAGCGCCGTCGCGCACTGCACGGCGAGCGCCGCGCACTGCTCGGCATCCACGGCCGCACCGTTCGCGACGGTGCCCTGCACGATCCGGCCCAGCAAATCCTTCGAGAGATCGGCGATCTCGTAGTCCCGTTCCGTCATGATGTCGCTCCTGCGCGTCGGCCGATGACGGCGACGCGCTCATTGCCCCTGCCCGTTCAATGCCCTTTCGCGCGCACGACGATCTGCGCCTGCGTGTCGCGCTCGATGCGTTCGAGCGACCCGCGCAGCGCCGTGAATTCGTCGGGCGTGCATACCTGCCGGCCGAACTCCGCCTTCATCCGCCGCGTGACCTGCACCACGCGCGCAGCCGCGTCGAACACGTAATGCGACGTGAAGTCGACGAAGCGGTCGTGCACGGCCGCATCGGCCGGCAGGTCGGTCACGACGACGCCGGCCGGCAGCGCGATCTGGCCGGTCTCGTCGAACGTGCCGCCGATGCAGCCCCACGGCTGCGTACGCACGGGCTCCGCCAGCCAGTTCTCGACCTGCGTCGCGATGCCGCCCGTGAGGCTCGACAGCGCGGGCAACGCGGTCGTGCCGTCGGGCCATACGAAATGATCGAGCGTGCCCGACACCGTCACGTCGAACGGTCCGTCGGTCACGCGCCGGTCGCTGGTCGACAGTTGCGCGCGGCCGCGCAGGCCGCTTTGCCGCAGGCGCTCGGTCGCGAGCTGCTCGATGCGGTCGTGCGTCGCGCGGCGAAACAGGTTGCGTTCGAGTTCGGCCGTCCAGCCGTCGTCCTCGATGTACGCATGAATGCGCGCGGCGCCGGGCTGCGCGGCATCGATCGCGACCCGTGCGACGCGGCCGCGCGGCTGCGTGGCCGGCGTGCGCGACAGCATGCCCGTGTCGACCAGCAGCGCGGGACGATCCATCACGATCGGCGGCAGGTAGCCGAACGCGATGCCGGCCGTCGTCGTATCCGCGTAAAGCGCGAGATCGGGCAGCCACGTGATCGCGTGATTGATCGCGCCGCCGCCGTAACCGGGCACGGACGGCAGCGTGTACACCGAACCGAGATTGATCAGCACCGGTTCGCTGCGGATGCCGACCGCCGCGAGCAGCGCGCCGAACAGCGCGACATGGTCCTTGCAGTCGCCGTAGCGGTTGCGCAGGATGTCCGTCGCGCGATGCGGCGCGGCCGCCGTTTCGCCCAGGAACAACCCGACATAGCGCACGTTCGCCTGCACCCAGTCGTACAGGATGCGCGCCTTGTCGCGCGGACCGGCGGCATCCGCGGTGAGCGCACGCGCGAGTTGCACGACGGCCGGATCGTCCACGCTCGGATCGACGGCCGCGTTGCGGTAGCGCGCGGCGAACGCCGCGTAGTCGGGCAGCGTCGACACGACGAGCCGGTCGCCGTAGGTCGGGTAGCCCACCGCGCCGTTCTCGATGCGGTCGTACGGGCCGTGCCGGTAGTCGAATTCATAGCGCGTGCGGCCGTTCGCCGTGACCGGCGGCAGCGCGACGTAGCCGCGCGCGTCCGCGTACAGCGGCATGTCGGCCGGCACGTCGAAGATCAGTCGCTGGTTGTCGACGGGTTCGCGCGACGGCTCGACGGTGTAGCCGAAGTAGCCGCGATTGACGGGCTTCGTGCGCGTCTTGCGGAACGCCACGCGCGTGCTCGACCCGGCTTCGACGCCGGGAAACACGACGGTGCGCAACAGCCCGTCCTGGAACGTCGGCGCGCCGGCCGAACGCGGCTCCTGCACGTCGCGGATGCCGTCCGCGCCGACCGGATGCGCGCGCCCGTCGCGGTCGATCGTCTCGGCCGCGAGCAGGTCGACCTGCTCGAGATTCTTGTCGAACCACACGTAGCGCTGCGCAACCGCGTCGATGCCGTTCGCGTTGTTCGCGCGCAGTGTCGAATCGTCGTGCTCGTCGAGCGAACCGTCATGCTCGATCACGAATTCGTGGACATCGCTGACGAGCGTGACGGGCGCTTCGTCGGCAACGGCGTTCGGTCCGTCCGCCGCCGGGCCCGCGCCCGGTGTCGCACCGACAGCGTTCGATGCGCCGAACGCGGCAGCGCATACCAGCATCCAGCCGGCCAGGCCGACAGAAAAGCGCCCCACATCGCACCTCGTCGCGGTTCACGGAAAGCGCGGTCGCGCAGCGGACAGGATCAACCGCGCGACTCCCGTGTCGGCCAGTGTGGGCGACGCATACGCACGCGTCAAGCCGGTGCACGCCGGCCTACAATGAGACATGAAAGCGTCGTCGCATGCGGCCGCCGGCAACCGCTCGAACGCCGAACGCCGGAGAAGGATCGTCCGCCCGCGACCGGGAGGCACCATGGAAAACGGGATCGTGGAAGTCGTCGTGCTGCTGGCGTTCGTCGCGCTCGCCGTGCTGTTCTTCGTCAAGCGTCCGGGCCGCGACCGGCTGAGGGCCAAATTCCGTCATCCGCCGCTGCGGCGGCCTAACCGCCCGCATCGGCATCACCAGCCCTGACGGCGGCTACCGGCAGTCGCCGACGCGCTTGCCGCGCCACGTCCACGCAAGCGTGTACGCGCCGGCCGCCGCACCGCAGCTAGCCGACGTTCATCGGCAACAGCACCATCTGCTTGCCCTCGACATGCAGGCGCGCCTGTAGCTCGACGGGCGTCTGGTTGTGCAGCCACGCAGTCAGGAAATTCACGCGCCGGAAGATCAGCTTGCTCGCGAAGCACACGGCATTCGGGTACTCGTCGAGCGTCGACGACGCGAGGTTCATGAATTCGACTACGGGATTCGTGCCGAACGCGATCCGGTAGTCGGCCGCGATGCCGTTGCGGCGGCAATGCGCGACATAGTAGTCGAGCGCTTCGGTGATCGAGTGACGCAGCCGTTCGAGATGTTCGTGCCCGTCGTATGCCTTCGCGTCGACCTCGCCGACCGCGAGGAAGATCACGTTGCGGAAGTGCCCGGGAAACAGCCGGTTGACCCACAGCAGCGCGTGCATGCTCGCGCCGCGATGCTTGCCGACCAGCAGCACGGCCGTCGGTTGCGACGGATCGGGCTTGCCCGGCGCGCTCGCCTCGTCGACTTCGGGCGGCTTGCCGGAGAACAGCGCATCTTCCTTCGCGAGTTGCGTGCGCGTGTACGCGTAGTGGCGGTTGATCATGAAGCACAGCGCGATCACCGCGCTCGTCACGAGCACCGTGAGCCAGCCGCCCGCCGTGAACTTCTCGACCAGCGTGATGACGAGCACGGTCGCCGTCACGCTCAGCCCGAGCGCGGACAGGAAGAAATGCTTGAACCAGCCGCGCTCGCTGCGATGGCGCCACCAGTACGTGCACAGCCCGAGCAGCGACATGCTGAACGTGAGAAACACGTTGATGCTGTACAGCACGACGAGCACGTCGACGCTGCCGTGCGTCCACAGCAGGATCAGCAGGCTCGACAGGCCGACGACGATGATGCCGTTCTGCCGCACGAGGCGCGTCGACAGGTCGCGGAAATGGCGCGGCACCCACGAATCCGACGCCATGTTCGACAGCACGGCCGGGCCGTCGAGAAAGCCCGTCTGCGCGCCGACCATCAGCAGCCCGGCCTCGAACGCGAGCACGGCCGCGAGCAACGCATGCCGCGCGAACGCGGAGCCGAGCCCGAGATGGTCGATCACGCTGCCGAACACGACCGCGTTGAGCGTCTGGCCTTCGACGGGCCGCGCATGCCACAGCATGTACAGCAGGATGATGCCGCCGGCCGTGAACGCGAGCGACGTCGACATGTACCACATCGTCACCTTGCCGTTCGGCACGCGCGGATCGGCGAGCATGTTCACGTTGTTCGATACGGCCTCGAGGCCCGTATAGGTGCCGCCGCCGAGCGAGAACGCGCGCATCAGCAACGCGAGCATCACGAACACGCCGAGCGACTGCGACATCCCGTGCGCCTCGTGCACGGCATCGGGCACGATCATCGCGAGGTTGCTGCCGTGTACGGCGACGCCATACACGATCAACGCGAAGTGCAGGATCACGAAGCCGATGAAGATCGGCAGCAGCACCATGATCGATTCGCGCATCCCGCGGAAGTTGAGCCCCGTCATCAGCAGGATCAGCACGATCTCGGTCGTGAGCTTGAACACCTGCGCGCTCACCGGCAGCAGGCTGAAGAACGCGTCGACGCCGCTCGCGAGCGAGGTCGCGACGGTCAGCACGTAGTCGACCAGCAGCGCAGCGCCCGACACGAGCCCCGGCTTCGACCCGAGCAGCGCGGTCGCGACGCGATAGCCGCCGCCGCCCGTCGGGAACAGCTCGATCACCTGGTTGTAGCCGAGCGCGATGATGAACACGGTCGCCGCGGTCGCGAGCGCGAGAAACAGCGCGAGCGGCGTGTGTTGCGCCAGCGCGAGGAACGCCTCTTCCGGGCCGTAGCACGACGAAGACAACCCGTCGGCACCGAGCCCGACCCAGGCCAGCAACGGCGTCACGGCGATCGCATGCCGCGTGCGCGGATCGAGCGGGTCCAGCGGCTTTCCGACCAGCAACTGCCACACTTTCTGGAATGTGGTCATGACTCCTCCGGAACGCACGACGCATCGGCGACACTGCTCTAAAAGTAAATGAGTTCCGGGACAACTTCCAGTCGGCGTATTCCATAGTGGGCGTCGCGTACAGCCGGCTTGCTTTCAACACGCCGACATCTTGCAGACAGTCGCGCTACAAGCATGCATGCCGGACATGACTGTGCGGCTGCGACACGTGCGTGTTGGGTGCGGCGGCGGCGCGGCCGGTCGACATGCAACAGGACACACATGCGTGCCGATGCGAGCGTTCATCCGATCCACGCCCGACGGCAACGCACACCTTTGCGCACGGACCCGGCAGCCGGTGCACCGCGTCAGCCAACCTCGCCCAACGCGCGGGCGAGCAGGCGCGACACGCCGACGAAGGCCGGATGCGGCGCGGTGATCACGAAGGTCGGAATCCTCGCGAGATAACCGGCAAAGCGGCCCTTCGCCTCGAAGCGGGCACGAAACGGCGACCCATCGAACATTGCACCGAGGCGCGGCACGACGCCCCCGCCGATATGGATGCCGCCGGTCGCGCCGAGGGTCAGCGCCAGATTGCCCGCGAACGTGCCGAGCATGCCGCAGAAGCACTCCAGGGTCGCCACGCAGCGTGCATCGCCGGCGAGCGCACGATCGATGATGGCGGCCGTATCGACCGCATCAGCCTCAGGTGCGTCCCAGCCGTCGCGCGCGGCGAGCGCCGCGTGAATCACCGCGATGCCGGGGCCCGCGACCAGCCGCTCGAACGACACGTGCGGCCAGCGCGCCCGCGCGTAGTGCAGCACGTCGGTCTCGCGTGCGTCGGCGGGCGCGAACGACACATGTCCGCCCTCGCCGGACAGCGGCACCCATGCGTCGCCCGCCCGCACGAGCGCCGAGACGCCCAGCCCCGTTCCGGCGCCGAGCACGCCGATCGTACCCGCGGGCGACGCGTGCCCGCCGCCGACCTGCCGCCGTTGTCCCGCCGACAGATGCGGCACGGCCATCGCCAGCGCCGAAAAGTCGTTGAACACGTGCAGCGTGTCGAATCCGAGCGCGCGGCGCGTCGCATCGATCGAGAAGCGCCAGTCATGATTGGTCATGCTGACGATGTCGCCGTCCACGGGATTGGCGATCGCGATCGCCGCGTCCCGCACCCGCACGCCCCCCGCGTCGCGCAGGAACGCACGCACCGCGTCGTCCACGCCGGCATGGGCGCTGCATCGATAGACACGCACGTCGCCGATCCCGCCGGGCGCGGTCTCCAGCGCAAAGCGCGCGTGCGTGCCGCCGATGTCCGCCAGCAGGCGGGGTTCGCCGGCGCGCGCGCCGCACGGTGCGACCGGATGACCGTTCAGGGTCGCTTCGTTCATCGTTTCTCCCGGATTGTCATCGTGTGTCGAACGCAACGGTCATGGCACCTCCACGCCGCGCGCCGCGCCCAGCAGCTCGAACCAGTGTTCGCGCTCGAGCGGGATGCGGGTCGCCTCTACCGCTTCGCGCAGCGCAGCGATCCGGCTCGACCCGACGATCGGCAGCGGCCGGCACGGCAGCGCGAGCAGCCACGCGAACAGCACCGTCGTCGCTGGCACGCCGAGCGTGTCGCCGATCCGCGCCGCGGTCGCGCGCACGCGCGTCGCGGCGGGCGACGCGTCCGTCAACAGGCGTCCGCCCGCGAGCGGCGACCACAGCATCGGCGGACAGCGCCAGCGCTGCGCCTGGTCGAACGTGCCGTCGTCGAGCGGCGCGAGATGCAGCAGCGAGCATTCGACCTGGTTCGTCGCGAGCGACATCCCGTGCGCCGCCATTCGGTCTTGCAGCAACGCAGCCTGCGCCGGCGTAAAGTTCGATATCCCGAATGCCCTCACCTTTCCGTCACGCCGGAGCGCGGCAAACGTCGTCGCGACTTCGTCGGCATCCATCAACGGATCGGGACGATGCAGCAGCAGCAGGTCGAGCCGGTCGGTGCGCAGCGCACGCAGCGACTGCTCGACCGACGCGACCACATGCGCGGCCCGCGTGTCGTAGTGCTTGATACCGTGCGCGGGCCGACGCGCGGACACGAGCCGGATCCCGCATTTCGTGACGATCTGCATCCGCTCGCGCAGGTGCGGCGCATCGGCCAGCACGTCGCCGAACAAGCCCTCGGCCGTGTAGTCGCCGTAGATGTCCGCATGGTCGAAGCTCGTCACGCCGAGTTCCAGCGCCGCCTCGATCAGCGCACGGCGCTCGCGGACCGACAACGCCCAGTCGCCGATCCGCCACATCCCGAACACGATGCGCGAGAACGGTGCGGCATCGGCACCCATCGATATCGTCGTACAGCGTTCCGTCATCGCGTCACCACCACCATTCGACTTGCGCGCCGACCGTCGAACCCGTGCGCGACGTGCCGAAGATGCCCGTCGTCGACAGCGGATCGCCGGGCGCCGCCGCATCCTGCGCAGCCTTGTTCCAGCGCGCATACGTGTAGAACACGCGGAATTCGGGCCGCGACCAGAACGAGCGGTCCATCGCGAGCGTCAGCGCGACGCTCGCCTTCAGCAGCGTGCGCGTCGGGCCGCCGGACGGCGTCACGCGATCGTGCCCGAGGTCGCCCTGCAGCTTGATGTGCTGCGTGAACGCATACACCGGCCGCACGCCCATCGATACCCAGGTCTGCGACCCGCCCGACGGCGCGATGTCGCGCTGCCAGATGCCGACCACCTGGCCGCTGAAGTCGCGCGTCGCCTGCCAGTCGAACGCGTCGAGCACGCGCAGGCTCTTGAAGCGGTTGTCGTTGGTCAGCGTTCCCGTATAGCCGAGGCCCGTGCCCGGACCGACGCCGTACTGGAACGCGAGCTTGTTCTTGCCGCCGAGCAGGTTGGTCTGCACGTGCTGAACCGTGAACGACCAGCCGCTGTGCGCGTCCTGCAACACGCCGTTCCCGTTCAGCACCGGCGCGCGAGCCGGGATGTACGACAACCCGAACTGCAGTTCGCCGCCGGGGTTCGGATGCACGCCGGACAGTTGCAGGTCGTGGCGCGTCGCGTAGTTCGGCTGGTCGATGTAGTCCTCGCGGAACAGCGCATAGCTGAGCTTCAGGCCGCCGCCGATCGGCACGTTCTCGACGCCCGCGCCGAGGCCGCTCGGGTTCCAGTAATAGAAGTCGTTCATGTGGACGTCGTTGCGCCGGTAGTAGATGCGCCCGAACCAGATCCGCATGTCGTCGAGCCCCGGAAAGTTCGTGAGCTGCACGTACGACTGCGGCAGGCGGATCTTTCCGTGATCGCCGTTGAAGGTCGGTGTGCGGTCGAGATCGTTGACGAGGCTCGCCATGCCGACCGCCGACAGCTGCATGCCGTTCGAGAACTTGTACAGCGTCTGGTCGATCTCCAGTTCGCCGTAGACCTGGCATTCGTTGCCGAGCCGGTATTTGCTCTGCGCGCCCGGTAGCTGGAAGCAGGCCTGCGAGTGACCGTCGCTGGTCCCGATGCCGGCCCGAAAATAGCCGTGAAACTGCGTCCACGGCGTCAGTTGGTTCCAGGCCGACGACGGCGTCGGCGTCGCCACGTTGGCGGGGCTCGTGTCGGCCGGCACGACGCCGGTTGCCTGCGAGAGGCCACCCGGCGCGCTGTCCGCGGCGATGGTCGTTGCCGGATCCGGCGCCGCATGCAGCGCGGCCGATGCGACGGCCAGCGAGAAGGCAGCGGCGAGCCGCGCGAGCCTGAACGGGGTGCGTGCGGGGACGCGCGCGGCGTGGCCTGCTTCGTCGATCATGAACGTGTCTCCAAACGTTGTTTGTGCGCCGCGTGCGATGCGTGGCGTCATCGAATAGGTGTGTGTGCTGCGTCGTCCGTATTGCCATCGACGGGCCGGCGCGGTGGACGATCCACGCGCCGGCCCGGGGTGAAGTCAGCCGGCGACGTCAGCCCGCGACGTCGAGGTCCAGCACGGGCGGCGCGCTGACGGCCGCCGGTCCGGGCGCGTGAATGCGGATCGGCTCGCCCGCGGCCGCGCTCGCATAGATCGCGTCGAGAATTTCCATCACGATCAGCCCTTCCTCACCGGGCGCCGGATGCGGGACGTCGCACAGGATCGCTTCCGCGTAGTCGTACATCGCGGAATGCGCACCTTCCGCGGGCGGATTCAGGCGCATGTCGAACTGCGCGCCGTTCTGCTCGATGAACACGTGCGCGTCGAACGTGTAGCCCTCGTTCAGGTTCTTCTGCAGCAGCCCGGCACGCGTGCCGAGCAGGCGGGTTTCCATCAGCTCCGCTTCCTGGATGTTGGTTGCCCACGACGCCTCGAGCGCGAGCGTCGCGCCGTTGTCGAAGCGGATCAGCGCGGCCGCGAGATCCTCGACGTCGAACGTCTTGCCCGCGCGCGCCGCCAGCTCGCGCGCGATCGGATCGTAGGTGCTGCCCATCACCCACACGGGTTTCGGATAGCCCATCAGCCACAGCGCGAGATCGAGGCGATGCACGCCGAGATCGATCAGCGGCCCGCCGCCCGCCAGCGCCTTGGTGCCGAACCAGCCGCCGAAGCCGGGCATCCCGCGCCGGCGATGCCAGACCGTGCGCCCGAAATAGAAATCGCCGAACAGGCCGCTATCGACCTGCGCCTTCAGTGCGCGCGACTGCGCGCTGAAGCGGTACGAGAAATTGATCATCAGCCGCTTGCCGGCGCGCTGCGCGGCGATCAGCATCTCGCGCCCCTCGTCCGCGTTCAGCGCCATCGGCTTCTCGCACAGCACGTGGCAGCCGGCGTCGAACGCGGCGAGCGTCAGCTCGCGATGGAACTTGTTCGGCGTGCATACGCTGACGACATCCAGCTTCTCCGTTGCCAGCATCGCATCGGCCGACGCGTAGCGTGCGTCGATGCCGAACGCATCGCCGACTTTCGCGAGCCGCTTCGCATCGGGGTCGGCAATCGCGACCACGTCGACGTCCGGATGCTCGCGCCAGCCTTCGATATGCTTGCGACCGATCCCGAGCCCGATCACGCCGACGCGCAGGCGACGGCCGCGCGCAATCGCCGCCGCTTCAGGCAGCTCCACCTTGTAGTCGTCGTTCATGCGAGGTCTCCCGCGGTTTGCTGGATGCCGACGTGCGCGAACTGCGTGCTCTTTTCGCTGAGCGTTTCGAGCGGCGGCGAGTTCGGGCAGCGGTCGGCGAGGTTCACGCGCGGCGCGGCCCACTGCACCGCGTTCGCGATCACGCGCTGCACGTTGCGGTCGTGATAGGTCGGATACGCTTCGTGCCCGGGGCGGAAATAGAAGATCCGGCCGTGGCCGCGCTCCCAGCAGCAGCCCGAGCGGAACACCTCGCCGCCTTCGAACCACGAGATGAATACGGTGCTGTCCGGCTGCGGGATGTCGAAACGCTCGCCGTACATCTCCTCGTTCTGCAGCTCGAAATACTCGCCGAGCCCAGCCGCGATCGGATGCGACGGTTCGACGACCCACAGCCGTTCCTTCTCGGCCGCCTCGCGCCACTTCAGTGAACAGTTCGTGCCGAGCAAACGGCGGAAGATCTTCGAGAAGTGCCCGGAATGCAGCACGATCAGCCCCATCCCTTCGAGCACGCGGCGCTGCACGCGCTCGACGATCTCGTCGGAGACCTTCGCGTGCGCCTTGTGCCCCCACCAGACCAGCACGTCGCACGCGGCGAGCCGCGCTTCGCTGAGGCCGTGCTCGGGCTGGTCGAGCGTCGCGGTGCCGATCTCGAGCGGCAACGCGCCGTGGCCGAGCGCCGGCGTCTCGGCGAGTGCACTGGCGATCACCTGGTGAATGCCGTCCGGGTAGATCGCGCGCACGCCCGCGTTTTCCCGTTCGTGCTCGAACTCGTTCCACACGATCACTGAAAGCTTCTTGCTTAGCATGACTATCCTTTATCGATGATTTGGCGCCAATTCGACAGCGGCCATGCGCCGTGGCCGCCTGAAACCTGTGACTGGATTTGCCGCGCGCCGCTCAGGCAATCGCGAGCGCCGGCGCGGCAGGCTCGTGCGGCGCGCGTACCGCCGCGCGTCCGTCCGGATGAAACAGATGCAGCGCGCCGGCCGGCAGATCGACGCGCACGCGTTCGCCGATCCGCGCACCGCCGGCATCGGTCTTCGCAACGATCGGCTGGCTGCACAGCGGTGTGTCGAGATACAGATAGGTGTGTTCGCCCATCTGCTCGACGTGCGCGACTTCGCCCGTCACGGCGCCGGTGCCGACTCGCACGTGTTCGGGGCGGATCCCGAGCGTCACGCCCGCGCCCGTCTCGAGGCCGTCGCCGGACACGCTGGCGCTCAGCGGGTAGTCGCGTGCCAGCGCGCGTACCTCGCCACTGCCGGCCGCCGCGACGCTTGCCGGCAGGAAGTTCATCGCGGGCGAGCCGATGAAACCGGCGACGAACTGGCTCGCCGGGCGGTGATACAGATCGAGCGGCGTGCCGATCTGCGCGATGCTGGCGATCCCGCTGCGCCCTTCGAGCGGCCGCAGCAGCACGATCTTGTCGGCGAGCGTCATCGCCTCGACCTGGTCGTGCGTCACGTAGATCATGCTGGTGCTGTCGAGACTGCGGTGCAGCTTCGCGATCTCGACGCGGGTCTTCACGCGCAGCGCCGCATCGAGGTTCGACAGCGGTTCGTCGAACAGGAAGACTTTCGGTTTGCGAACGATCGCGCGGCCGATCGCGACGCGCTGCCGCTGCCCGCCGGACAGTGCGCCGGGCTTGCGTTCGAGCAGCTCGCCGAGGCGCAGCGACTCGGACGCGAGCCGCACCCGGCGGTCGATCTCGTCCTTCGGCAGGCGAAGATGACGCAGGCCGAACGCCATGTTTTCGTAGACGGACATATGCGGATAGAGCGCATAGCTCTGGAACACCATCGCGATGTCGCGCTGCGCAGGCGCAAACGTGTTGACGCAGCGGCCGTCGATCCACACGTCGCCCGCGCTCTGTTCCTCGAGGCCGGCGACGATCCGCAGCAACGTCGACTTGCCGCAGCCCGACGGGCCGATGAATACGCAGAACTCGCCCGGCTCGACCGTGAGATTCACGTCGCTGAGGATGGGGGCCGTGCCGAACTGCTTGTGAAGACCGCTCAACTTGATCTGACTCATGTTTTCCCTCTTGTTCCTGATGGGCCGATACGCGTCAACCCTTGACCGCGCCGGCAGTCAGGCCGGAGACGATATGCCGCTGAAACACCAGCACCAGCAGCACGAGCGGCACCGTGACGATGACCGACGCGGCCATGATGGTTCCCCATGGCAACTCGTAACTGCTCGCGCCCGAGATCATCGTGATCGCGACGGGTACCGTGCGCTGGCCCGACGAGATCATGAAGGTCAGCGCGAACAGGAATTCGTTCCATGCCGACACGAACGCGAGCAGCGACGTCGCGGCCAGCGCCGGCCGCAGCAGCGGCAGGAATATCCGGAAGATCAGCGTGAACACGCCGACGCCGTCGACGAGCGCCGCCTCTTCCAGCTCGCGCGGCAGCTCGCGCATGAACGTGACGAGAATCCAGATCGTGAACGGCAGCGTGAAGATCAGGTCGGACAGCACGAGCGCGCCGAGGTGGTCGTACAGGCCGAGCGCGCGGACCAGCTCGAACAGGCCCGACAGGATCGCGACCTGCGGAAACATCGACACGCCGAGAATGCACATCATCAGCACCCCGCGCCCGCGGAACGACACGCGGCCGAGCGCATACGCGGCGAGCACCGACACGGCGAGCGACAGCGCGACCGCCCCGCCCGCGACGAGCGCCGAGTTCAGCAGGTACGCGCCGAACGGCTGGTCGCGGAACAGCTGGCGATAGTTGTCGAGCGACGGGCTCGCCGGGAACAGCGACGTATCGAACAACGCGTCGCCGTGCTTGATCGACGTGCCGATCATGTAGACGAACGGGAACAGCGCGATCACCAGCACGAGTGCCGACAGCAGCCCGTGAATCGCGATGTCGATCGGATGCTTCTTCATGTCATGCCTCCTGCATCCGGCGGCGGCTGACCGCCATGTAGCCGATGGTGAACAGCACGATCGTGGCGAACAGCAGCATCGCCGACGCCGACCCGAACCCGACCTGCTGGAAATCGATCAGCTGTTCGCGCACATAGACCGACATGCTTTTCGTGACCCGGCTGTTCGACGTCATCACGTAGATCAGGTCGAACACGCGCAACGCGTCGAGCGAGCGGAAGATCATCGCGACCAGCACGCCGGGCAGGATCAGCGGCAGCGTCACCGAGCGGAACATGCGCCAGCGCGGCACGCCGTCGACACGCGCGGCCTCGTAGCAATCGCGCGGCACGGTCTGCAACGCGGCGAGCATCAGCAGCGCCATGAACGGCGTAGTCTTCCACACGTCGACGAGCACGATGGTCGGGAAGACGAGGTGCGCATCGGCGGTGAACGCGAGCGGCTCATGGATCGCGCCGATCGACATCAGCATCGCGTTGACGATCCCGAACTGGTCGTTGAGCATCCAGCTCCAGATCTTCGCCGACACGACGGTCGGGATCGCCCACGGCACGAGCACGGCCGCGCGCAGCAGCGTACGCAGCCGCGACGGCACGTCGAGCAGCAGCGCGACGCCGAGGCCCGCGGCCGTCTCGAGCACCACCGATACGACGGCGAACAGCACGGTATTGCCGACGGCCTGCCACCAGGCCGGGTCGCGCAGCACGCCCGCCGCGCCGAGATAGTTGTCGAGGCCGACGAAATGGCGCTGTGACAGGTCGGACAGTTGCGCGTCGGTCAGGCTGAACCACGCGGTGCGCAGCAGCGGCCAGCCGGCGATCGCCGCCAGCGCGAGCAGTGCAGGCGCCACCAGCAGCCACGCCTGGCGCCGGCGCGCGTGGGCGAGCCCGGCGCGGACCCGGGCGGGCGCCTGCACGAATGCAGGAGTGCTACTGATCTCGATGCTTCCGGTTCTCATTCGATGTCTCCTGTCAGGCCGGCGCCATGCGGCAGCCGGCCCGATCGATCAATCGCGCGCCGCGGCGCTCAGTGCCAGGTACCGCCCGGCGCGAGCCGGTTGAGCGTGGCGGCGAGCCGTGCGAGCGCAGCCGCTGCGGTGTCGCTGCCGGCGAGCACGTCGTGTGCGGCGTTCCAGAACTGGTTGCTGACCTGGTTGTACTTCGCGCCGGTCACGGTCGACGGCCGCGCGACCGCCGTGCCGAAGGTCGGCAGCAGGTCGGCCATGAACGGGTTGGCCTGCAGGATGTCCTTGTCCCGGTAGAGCGCCGGCATCGTCGGGTTGAACGACGCCTGGATCGCGCGCGTCTTCTGCACTTCCGCGCTCGCCAGGTACATCACGAGATCGGCGGCCAGTTTCGGGTTCGGCGAGTAGCGCGACACGGCGAGCTGCCATCCGCCCAGCGCGGCGGCCGGGCGGCCGTCGGCGCCGCCCTTCGGCAGCGGCGCAATGCCGACCTTGCCCTTGATCGGGCTGCCGGAGCGATTCGCGATCGCCCAGGCATACGGCCAGTTGCGCATGAACACGGCGTTGCCGGCCTGGAACACGCCGCGGGCCTCCTCTTCGCCGTAGTTCAGCACGGCCTTCGGGCTGATCGTGCCGACCCATTTCGCCGATTGCTCGAGCGCCTTGATCGCACCCGGGTTGTCGATCGTCACGCGGCCCTTGTCGTCGACCACCGTGCCGCCGTTGTAGCTGCTGACCCATTCGAGCGCATCGCAGGTCAGCCCTTCGTACGCGCGCCCCTGCCACACGTAGCCCCAGACCTTCTCGTTGCCGGCGGCGCGCTCGCCCGACTGGACCTTGCGCGCGGTGGCGTCGAGTTCCTCCCACGTCGCGGGCACTTTCACGCGGTACTTGTCGAGCAGGTCCTTGCGGTAGTAGAGCAGCCCCGTATCGATGAACCACGGCATCGCGACCAGCTTGCCGTTCACCGTATCGTTCGCGACGATGCTCGGGAACGACTGGCTTTCCAGCCCCTTGCTGTACGGCTTCAGGTCGATCAGGTGGTTCGCGAGGATGCCCGGCCAGACCGTGTCGATCTGCATCACGTCGATCTTGTCCGAGCCGCTGCCGAGCAGCTGCTGATAGAGCGCCAGCGTCTCGCTCGAGTTGTTCGGCATGCTGATGAACTCGACCTCGTTGCCGGTCTTCTCGGCCCAGCGCTTCGCCGAGACCTGGCAAATGTCCTGGTCGACGCCGGCCGCGCCACATGCGATCCGCAGCGTCGCCGCGCCGGCCGTGGCGGCCGTCATCGCGAGCGCCATCGTCAGCAAACCTGCCTTGAGCTTCGTCATTCGGTGTCTCCGGTTTTTTTCGAATCGTTCGAATCGTGCGCCACGGTGTCGCGAGCGCGTCGCCGGGTGCCGTGGGTCTATGAGACTCCAGTCCGGTTAATCGAAAATTTCGGAAACGCGCCGCGCCATTAACAATCGAAACAATCGCCGGCGCGCGTCAGCCCAGCAGCGCGGCGAGCGCCGCCAGGTCGAACGGCTTCGGCACGAACGGCAGGTCCGCGCGCCAGTCGGGATGGGTCTGATGAATCTCCGGCGGCAGGCCCGACGTGAGCACCACGCGCTGCGCCGGCCAGCGCTCGGCGAGCCGCGCCGCGAACGCGATGCCGCTGCCGCCCGCGCCGAGCGAGATGTCCGACAGCACGAGCGTAACGGGGCCGTGCTCGGCCAGCCAGCGCAATGCCGCGTCGCCGGTCGCCACCGCATCGGCCCGCGCGCCGAGCGCCGCGAACTGGCTGAGCGCCGTGTCGCGCACCTCGGGATCGTCGTCGACCACGAGCACGCGGGCACCGGCCGGTCCGGCAACCGGCGCGGCCGCCGTGACGGCCGGCGCGCCGCGCCGTTCGGGCGGCGCGCTCTCGGGCAGCCACAGTTCGACGCGCGTCCCCTGGCCGACCTCGCTGTGGATGCGCAGATCGCCGCCGCTCTGGCGCACGAAGCCGTAGACGCTGCTGAGCCCGAGCCCGCTCCCCTCGCCGGCCGCCTTGGTCGTGAAGAACGGCTCGATCACCTTGTCGAGCAGCACCGGCGCGATCCCGCAACCCGTGTCGGTGACGCTCAGCACGATCGCGTGCGGCGCGGCGACACCGTCGGCCGCCGGTTCGCGGCGCGCGGCCAGCGTCAGCGTCCCGCCGCCCGGCATCGCGGCGGCGCTGTTGAGCGCCAGGTTGAGGACCGCGTTCTCGAGCTGGCCGCGGTCGACGTTCACCCACATCGGCTCCGCGGCCGGCTCCAGCACGACGGCCACCCGCTGACCCGCCGAGTATTCGACGAGATCGAGCATCTCAGCGAGCATCGCCCTGACCGACACGCGTTCGGCCTGCAGCGGCTGGCGCCGCGCGAACGCGAGCAGCCGCCGCGTGAGCCGCGACGCGCGCTCGGCCGCGCGGCGCGCCCGCTCGGCCATCGTCTGCGCGTCCTGCTGCCCGTCGAGCCGCGGCAGCAGCAGCTCCAGGTTGCCGAGTATCGCGACGAGGAAGTTGTTGAAATCGTGCGCGACGCCGCCCGTCAGCTGGCCGAGCACGTCCATCTTCTGCGCCTGGCGCAGCTCCGCCTCGACCGCGCGCCGGCTCGTCAGGTCGCGGCAGACCGCCACCCATCCGCCGTCCGGAAGCGGCTGGCAGTGGAATTCGAGGGTCCGCTGGTCGCGCAGGTGCAGCTCGGCCGACGCGGCGATGCGCGCGCCGTCCGACGTGCGGGTCGCGGTCTCGCGCGACACCTGGCGCCAGCGCGCGGGCTGATGCATGGCCTGCCGCAGCGTCGCGAGCGACAGCCCCGCATGCAGCGCGCCCGGGTCGATCCCGAGCAGCGTCGCGAAGGTCGGATTCCACGCGATCAGGCTGCCGTGCGTGTCGTGGACGGACACCCCGTCGTTCATCGAGTTGAGCACCGACTCCTGCAGGCGGCGCTGCGATTCGAGCCCCTGGGTCAGTTGCTCCTTCTCGATCAGGTTGGTGCGGAACACTTCGAACGCGCGCGCCAGCTCGCCGATTTCGTCCGGCCGGTGCGTCGACGGCATCCGGTCGGACGTGATCCCTTTCGCGAGCCGCGCCATTACGCGCGTCATCGCCTGCAGCTTGTGCAGGATGCGGCTCGCATATGCGACGCCGAGCAGCGCCACCGCGACGCCCGCGACGGCCAGCAGCAGCAGGCCCGACTGGCTGGAGACCGCGACCTTGCGCACCTTGTCGCTGCGCTCGCTGGCGATCAGCCGCAACCGCTCGACGTAGCGCGCCGACTTGCCGCTCAGGTGATCCGCGTGGCCGCGCAGGAGCGTGACGAGATAACCCGTCTGCGCTTCGCTCGACAGAAACTCGCGGCGCACCGCGAACACGCTGCGCGCGCCGCCGTCGAGGTGCTGCAGCGCGTCGGCAAGCGCCGGCTGGCGGCGGTCTTCGCCGCGTTCGCGCACGCGCAGCCACAGTGCCTCGTTATCGCTTTCCGCGCTGCCGAGCTCCGCTGCGTTCGCCGCCTGCAGCGCACCGGCCGTGCGGGCCCAGATCTCGAGCAGCGTCGGCGCGCGCTGCGCGATCACGCTCTTGTCGCGCGCGATGCTGTCGCCGATGCGGTCGTTCGCGACACGCAGGTCACTCAGTTCCTCCTTGAGCTGCCGCTGCCGGCCCGACACGATCAGCAGCCGGGCGAGATCCTGGTCGATCGCATCGAGATCGTCGATCACCGCGAGCTGCTCGCCCGCCTTCGCGGCGGGGCCCGGCTGCTTGCCGAAGCCCGGCGACAGCCGCCGGATGTCGCCGAGCAGCCCGCGCAGCAGCTCGGTGTCGTTGTGCAGCAGGTCCGGGGAATCGGTCAGCATCATGCTCGGCGCGACCGCGGCGAGCTGCGCGACCTTGTCCGACAACTCGAGCGCGCGGGCAATCTCCGGCACCACGTTTGCCTCGTATTCGTCGAGCGCGTTCTGGTTCGCGCGCATGCCGAGCACGCCGACCACCACGACCGCGAGCGTGATGCCGAACAGCAGCAGGAACGTCGCGATCAGCTTGGCCCGGACACTCCACGGCGGCATCAGCCTGAACGTCGTGCGCATCGCGTCACACGCGCACGACGGGCACCGCGAACACATAACCGATCCCGCGCTGCGTGCGGATATAGGTCGGCTGCTCGGGGTTCGGCTCGATCTTGCGGCGCAGGCGCAGGATCAGCACGTCGATCGTCCGGTCGTACACGTCGATGCCGAAGCCGCGCGTATGTTCGAGCAACTGGTCGCGCGACCAGACGCGCGACGGCTGCTGCACCATCGCGGCGAGCAGCTCGAATTCGCCCTGCGTCAGCGCGCACGGGCCGCCGTTGTGCGTCAGCGTGCGCGCGGCCAGGTCCATCGTCCAACCGTCGAAGCAGTAGCGCGGGCCGCCGCCGTTCGATGCGGGGCGCGGCATCGACAGCTCGGTCGTGCGCCGCAGCTGGGCGCGCACCCGCGCGATCAGTTCGCGCCCGGAGAACGGTTTCGTGACGAAATCGTCGGCCGCGGTCTCGAGGCCGAGTACGCGATCCGTCTCGTCGCCCAGCCCGCTGATCATGATGATCGACACGTCGGAGCGGCGCCGCAGCTCGCGCGCGACCGTCAGGCCGTCCTCGCCGCGCAGCTTCAGGTCGAGAATCACGAGCGCGTGCGGCGCGGCCGCGAGCTGCTGCTGCATCCGCGCGGCGCTGTCGACCGCCGAGACCTCGAACCCGGCTTCTTCCAGCACGCCCTTCAGCCAGGCGCGCACGTCCGGATCGTCGTCCACCACCAGGATCCGATGTTTTTCTGACATGGGTGTTCTCCTCCAAGCCGGTCGCGCGCGCCGGTTCGATCGGCCGCGCGGTACGAGCTGGCATTTCTGTCGGTATGAGGCCGGACTGCGGTGTATGACGCAGTCCGGCCGGAAGCGAATGATGGCCGATCCGGGCCAATCCTGGCAAGTTCCCGCGAACGCGAATCGGCATGAGGATGGGCGCGGCACCGCTTTCGCGTGGCGCCATAAGACGCGCGCGGGATTCTAACGTCGAAAATTCCCGGTGGAACCGCGCCGCGATCGGTGAATACCCTGCCCGGACCGCCGTCCGAACGTGCGAGCCGACGTGCATACGGCATGCCGCCCGATTGCACCGGGCGCGCGGGCCACGCCGGGGCACCGACCGTGCTTGCGACCCGATGCCCGAACACGATCGGGCAGCCGACACGTCACGCGCGCCTCACGAGCGCATCGATCCGCTGCGATTTCGTCAATCGATCTGCATGACGAACGAAATCGACGTCGCGCTGTAGCTTGCCGATCACGATCGCCCGTGCCGTGTACGGCGTCATGGTGCCGCTCACCGCGTTCACCGTGTTCACGCGATCGCGGCCCATCCGGTTTCCGTTGTAGCGGCGATCGCTCCGCATCGCCGTCGCGGCCGGTCCCCGACAAAGAAATTCCCACACGAAGCACCTGCGCAGCCTTCTGTCTTCGCGGCTCCGGCACGCACCGGGAACGACCTCCACGCCACATCGCACTTTCCATCGCCGCAACGTCGGCGGCCTGCCGAGTCGCGCATGCCCTGCGCGAACCCCGCGAGAAACCGGCTTTCTGCATCGCACGGATGTCACGCATCGATTCGATCGCGTGTAACCGATTTTCCTGCTGCCTCGTGATCGCCAACCGTGCAATCGGGTGACCCATTCAACAAAGCGGCAGAGTTTGCGCGCGCAACAATGACGATGCCGCGCGATCGGGTCCATGCGGCCGTCTTGCAATTGCATGGAACTGGCACGCGACGGTTTTTCAAACGCAAACCACAACTCACGAGGACATACCATGCAACTCCAATCCCATCCTGCGTGCCGCCCGTTTTACGAAGCCGGAGAACTCACGCAACTGACTGCCTTTTACGAAGAAGGCCGCAACGTCATGTGGATGATGCTGCGATCGGAGCCGCGGCCGTGCTTCAACCAGCAACTCGTCACCGACATCATCCATCTCGCGCGCGTCGCACGCGACACGGGCCTGCCATTCGACTTCTGGGTGACGGGTTCGCTCGTCCCCGAGCTGTTCAACGTCGGCGGCGACCTGAGCTTCTTCGTCGACGCGATCCGCAGCGGCCGGCGCGACCAGCTGATGGCCTATGCGCGCTCATGCATCGACGGCGTGTACGAGATCTACACGGGCTTCGGCACCGGGTCGATCTCGATCGCGATGGTCGAGGGCAGCGCGCTCGGCGGCGGCTTCGAAGCCGCGCTCGCGCATCACTACATGCTCGCGCAGAAGGGCGTGAAGCTCGGGTTCCCCGAGATCGCGTTCAACCTGTTCCCGGGCATGGGCGGCTATTCGCTCGTCGCACGCAAGGCGGACCGCGGCCTCGCGGAATCGCTGATCTCGACCGGCGAAACGCATGCGGCCGAGTGGTACGAAGATCGCGGGCTGGTCGACGTGACGTTCGATGCCGGTGACGCGTATCTCGCGACGCGCACCTTCATCGACGTGATGAAGCCGAAGCTGAACGGCGTGCGCGCGATGCTGCGCGCACGCGAGCGCGTGTTCCAGTTGTCGCGCTCGGAGCTGATGGACATCACGGAAGCGTGGGTGCATGCGGCGTTCACGATCGAGCCGAAGGACCTCGCGTACATGGAACGCCTGGTGATGCTGCAGAACCGGCGCGTGTCGAAGCTGCGCCCGGTGTAATGTAGCGGGCGCCGCCGGCTGCCGGCGGTGCCCCTTGCTCCGGAACGAAGCTCAGGCGATCAGCCTGAGCTTTCTCGTCTCCGCGAGCCACGCCTCGAATGCCTGGGCCGGCATCGGGCGCGCGTAGTAGTAGCCCTGCGCGTGATCGACGTCGAGCTGCTTGAGGAAGTCGGCTTCCGCGTACGTCTCGACGCCTTCGGCGATCACCGCGAAATTCATCGCCTTCGCGAGCGACACGACCGAGCGCACCAGCGCCTGCGAGCGCGGATTGCGGTCGATGCCCGTGATGAAGGAACGGTCGAGCTTGATCGCGTCGAGCGGCAGGCGCGACAACTGCGACAGCGACGAATAGCCGGTGCCGAAATCGTCGAGATGGATCTCCGCGCCGAGCTGGCGGAACTGCCGCATCAGCCCGTTGGCGGAATCCTCGTCCTCGATGAAGCAGCTCTCGGTCAGTTCGATGTCGAGCAGGCCGGGCTTGAGCCCCGCGCCGTCGAGAATCGATGCGAACTGGTGCACGACATTCATGTCCTGCAACTGCCGCGCGGACACGTTCACCGCGATCCGGATGCCGAGCCCCTTCGCCTTCCACGCGGCGGCCTGCGCGGCCGCGGTGCGCATCACCCAGCGCCCGAGCGGCGCGATCAGCCCCGACTCCTCCGCGAAGCGGATGAACTCGATCGGCGCGACGAGCCCGCGATCGGGCGACTGCCAGCGGATCAGCGCCTCGACGCCGCGCACGTCGCCGGTCGCGATATCGACGACCGGCTGGTAGTGCAGCACGAACTGCTCTTCATCGAGCGCCTTGCGCAGGTTCGTGTCGAGCCACATGTATTTCGCGACTTTCTGGTTCATCTCCAGCGAGAACACGCGGTACGTATGCTTGCCTTCTTCCTTCGCGACGTACATCGCGGTGTCCGCGCTGCGGATCAGCGTCTCGAGCGAATCGCCGTGCTGCGGATGCATCGCGATGCCGATCGAGCAGCTCGTGTAGACCTCCATCAGCCCGAGATGGATCGGTGTGCGCATCCGTTCGAGGATGATCTGCGCGGTCGCTTCGAGCAGCGGCCGCGTGCCTTGCTCGAACAGCACGAGGAATTCGTCGCCGCCGAGCCGCGCGAGCGTCGCGCCGGACGGCAGGCAGCCGCTGATGATCGTCGACACGTCCTGCAGCAGGCGGTCGCCGGTGATGTGCCCGTAGTGATCGTTGACGCGCTTGAAGTTGTCGAGATCGAGGAACAGGATGCCGACGTGGCCGCGCGCCGCGGCGTTCTCGTCGGCGATCGCCACATGGATGCGCTCGCTGATCGCATGACGGTTCGGCAGCCCGGTGAGCACGTCGGTGTTCGCGAGTTCGATGAGCCGATGCTGCGCGTTGCGCTCCTCGGTGATGTCGATGCCCGAGCAGATCAGGAACTGCTCTTCGACGCCGCTGCCGCTCTGCACGAACTTGTTGCGGAACTGGAACAGGCGCGGCCCGTTGACCGTATTGATGTAGCGCTCGACCGCGTACGAGTGGTTGCTCGCGAAAAAACCCGTGATGTTGGTGCGCGACTGCGCGCCCTGCTCGGGGCTCATGAACAGCTCGAACGCGCTGCGGCCGATCACGTCGACCTCGCGCTTGCCCGTCACTTCCTCGCACAGGCGGTTGAAGCGCTGCACCATCCCGTTGCGGTCGAGGATCACGACGAGCGAATTCACTTCGGACACGACCTGCTCGGCGAACGCGAGCCCGTGCGCGAGATCGCCCGCGACGGACACGGCATCGGAATAGGCGGAGGCCGTGCCGGCCCAGTCGGTCGTGTTGACCTTCCTGCCGACGAGATTGAGGCTGACCGGCTCGCCGAACAGCGTGATGTCGAGCACGAGATGCGACGTGACGCCCGTCAGTGCGCGAATGCGCGCGGCCTGCTCGACCGTCAGCGCGATGGCGACGTTGGTCAGGCCGCGGACGGCGGCCAGTTCGAGTGCATTGCTGTCGCTGCCGAGACGCCAGCAGGGGCTGCGCGTACCGACATGCGCCTCAAGCACCGCGCTATCGTTTTCGTCATCCATGGACACGCCCCGATCCAGAAAAAACGCACAGTGTAGACGGAGGCGATTTGGCCAACCGCCCTCCCGGGCCGCGCAGCGCGCGTTCCCGGCAAGGCAGCCGTGACTGCCGTGACAACGGCCCTCGTCCCGTACTTGTTTCCAACTAATGCGACCCGGCGTTCGCGCGTAAAGCGCGCAGGTTCTGCCTAACGAATGATGAGAACCATCTTATCAAATGACGATGAGGATTGGGACTCACATTTAGAGAAGAGTGTCAAGGAATCGGGACTCGATTGGCAAGCCGGATTTTTCATGATTGGCGGCATGCTCAAGAGCGGGTGAGGTGGTGCGCAACGGGGCCGGCCGGATGGGCGGAACCCCTTGCTCCGCAAGGGGTTTCGGGAAATCCAAAAATATGGGGACCGATAAAAATCAGGACTACGGCGGCAGGGTCGGATCGTGTTCCGGCGACGCGAAATCCGGCCAATTTGTTTCTGTTCTGGTGTGAATGCGCCGCTTTATTCCACAGTCGGTTGCAATATCGCGACGCTGCCGATGCGACGTGTTTTATCGGATGCCGCAGCGTCGTCGAATTCCGCAGCCGGCCGACAGCGCGGGTGGAACCGGTACGGCCGCCGTTGCGGCCGGCGCGCGCGACGCGCGGCGGGCGTTCGCCGCCCCGCACGAACGCCCGCCGTCGCCGCTGCCGCGCGCGTGCCGCGGCTCAGCCCGCCGCGCCGTATCCGCCGCCGCCCGGCGTTTCGACGACGAACACGTCGCCCGGCGCCATCTGCGCGCGGCCGATATGGTCGAGCGCCTCGACCGTGCCGTCCGCGCGCTCGATCGTGTTGCGGCCGAGCGCGCCGGCTGCGCCGCCCGCCGCGCCGAACGGCGCATGGATCCGGTTGTTCGACAGGATCGACGCGGTCATCGGCTCGAGGAAGCGGATCCGCCGCACCGCGCCGTCGCCGCCGCGCCAGCGCCCGCCGCCGCCCGAGCCGGCGCGGATCCGGTGCGAGTCGAGCCGCACCGGGTAACGCCATTCGAGCACTTCCGGGTCGGTGAGCCGCGAGTTCGTCATGTGCGTCTGCACCGCGCCGACGCCCGCGAAGCCGTCGCCCGCGCCGCTGCCGCCCGCGATAGTCTCGTAATACTGGTATTGGTCGTTGCCGAACGTGAAGTTATTCATCGTCCCCTGGCTCGACGCGACGCAGCCGAGCGCGCCGTACAACGCGTTGGTGATCGCCGACGACGTCTCGACGTTGCCCGACACGACCGCCGCCGGATACTCGGGGTTCAGCATCGAGCGGGCGGGCACGATCACCGTGAGCGGCTTCAGGCAGCCGGCGTTCAGCGGGATGTCGTCGCCGACCAGCGTGCGGAATACGTACAGCACGGCGGCCATGCACACGGCTTTCGGCGCGTTGAAGTTGTTGTCGAGCTGCGCGGACGTGCCGGTGAAATCAATCTCCGCGCGCGGCGCCGCACGATCGACGCGGATCGCGACGCGAATCTCCGCGCCGTTGTCGAGCGGATAGCGGTACGCGCCGTCCTGCAGCGCGCCGATCACGCGCCGCACCGCTTCTTCCGCGTTGTCCTGCACGTGCCCCATGAACGCGAGCACGACGTCGCGGCCGAACTGCGCGACCATCCGGCGCAACTCGTCGACGCCCTTCTGGTTCGCGGCAACCTGCGCGCGCAGGTCGGCCATGTTCTGCTCGACGTTGCGCGCCGGGTAGCGGCCCGATGCCAGCAGCGCGCGCGTGTCGGCATCGCGCAGCACGCCCGCCGACACGAGTTGCCAGTTGTCGATCAGCACGCCCTCCTCGTCGATATGCGTCGAATCGGGCGGCATCGAGCCCGGCGTCGTGCCGCCGATGTCCGCGTGATGGCCGCGCGAGCCGACGTAGAACAGCGGCGTGTCCGAGCCGTCCGCGAACACCGGCGTGATGACCGTCACGTCCGGCAGGTGCGTGCCGCCGTGATACGGGTCGTTCAGCATGAACACGTCGCCGTCGCGCATGCGGCCGCGGTTGCGCTCGATCACCGTGCGGATGCTCTCGCCCATCGAGCCGAGGTGCACGGGCATGTGCGGCGCGTTCGCGATCAGGTTGCCGTCGCCGTCGAAGATCGCGCACGAGAAGTCGAGCCGCTCCTTGATGTTCACCGAGTACGCGGTGTTCTGCAGCCGCAGCCCCATCTGCTCGGCGATCGACATGAACAGGTTGTTGAAGATCTCGAGCCGCACCGGATCGGCGTCGGTGCCGAGCGAGCGGCGCGTCGGCAGCGGCGTCGTGCGCGTCAGCACGAGGTTGCCCTGCGCGGTCATCCGCGCGCGCCAGCCGGGCTCGACGACGGTCGTGCCGTTCTTTTCCGCGACGATCGCCGGGCCGTCGATCGCGTCGCCGGCCAGCAGCGTGTCGCGCACGTAGAGCGACGCGTCGTGCCACTTGCCGCCGGAATAGAAGCGCACGGCGGAATCGGCGCGCGGTGCGGCGGCGTCGCCGTCCCGGCGCGGCACAAGCGGCGCGATGTCGACCGGCGCGTCGGAGCGGCCGATCGCCTCGACCGACGCCAGCTCCGCGACGAGCGGCGTGCCGGGCATCAGGAACGCGTAGCGCTGCCGGTACGCGGCCTCGAACGCCTGCTGCATCGCGTCGACGCTGCCGGCCGGCACGTCGAGCGCCGAATCGGTGCCCTGGTAGCGCAGGTGCACGCGCCGCTCGGTCGCGATCCGCTCCGGCGGCACGCCCTGTTCGAGCAGCGCGCCGACGGCCTCGTCGGCCAGCCGGTCGAGCGCCGCGTTCAAGGCCGGCAGCGACGCATCGGACAGCACGGCCTCGACCGCGCGCTCGCGCATCGCGGTCTGGTCGGCCAAGCCCATTCCGTACGCGGACAGCACGCCCGCGAGCGGATGCGCGAACACCTGCGTCATCCCGAGCGCGTCGGCCACGCCGCACGCGTGCTGGCCGCCCGCGCCGCCGAACGTCGTCAGCACGTAGCGCGACACGTCGTGCCCGCGCTGCACGGAGATCTTCTTGATCGCGTTCGCCATGCTGCCGATCGCGATTTCCAGGAAACCTTCGGCGAGCGCTTCCGGCGTCTCGCGCCGCCCGGTCGCCGCGTGGATCTCGTCGGCGAGCGCCGCGAACTTCGCGACCACGCCTCCGCGGTCGAGCGGCTCGTCCGCATGCGGGCCGAACACGCGCGGGAAATGATCGGGCTGGATCTTGCCGAGCATCACGTTGCAGTCGGTCACCGTCAGCGGGCCGCCGCGCCGGTACGCGGCCGGCCCCGGGTTCGCGCCGGCTGATTCGGGCCCGACGCGCAGACGCGCGCCGTCGAAGCCGAGCACCGAGCCGCCGCCCGCGGCGACCGTGTGGATGCTCATCATCGGCGCGCGCATCCGCACGCCGGCCACCTGCGTCTCGAACACGCGCTCGAACTCGCCGTTGTAATGCGACACGTCGGTCGACGTGCCGCCCATGTCGAAGCCGATCACCTGGCCGAAGCCGGCCGCGCGCGCCGCGCGCACCATCCCGACGATGCCGCCCGCCGGGCCCGACAGGATCGCGTCCTTGCCCTGGAACGCATCGGCGCGCGTCAGCCCGCCGCTGCTCTGCATGAACTGCAGGTTCACGCCCGGCATCTCGTGCGCGACCTGCTCGACATAACGACGCAGGATCGGCGACAGGTATGCGTCGACGACGGTCGTATCGCCGCGCGACACCATCTTCATCAGCGGCGACACCTCGTGCGACACCGACACCTGCGTGAAGCCGATGCGGCGCGCGAGTTCCGCGAGTGCGCGTTCATGCGCGGTGTAGCGATAACCGTGGATCAGCACGATCGCGAGCGTGCGCACGCCGGTGTCGAACACGCGGCGCAGCGACGCTTCGGCATCCTGCGCATCAAGCGGCACGACAACGTCGCCATGCGCGCCGATGCGCTCGTCGATCTCGACGACGGTCTCGTACAGCGCATCGGGCAGCACGATGTCGAGATCGAACAGCCGCGGCCGGTTCTGGTACGCGATGCGCAGCACGTCGCGAAAGCCGCGCGTCGTCGCGAGCGCAGTGCGTTCGCCCTTGCGTTCGAGCAGCGCGTTGGTCGCGACCGTCGTGCCCATTTTCACCATGTCGACGCGCTCGGGCCTGATCGGCTCGCCGTCGGCGAGGCCGAGCAGGTGGCGAATGCCGGCCACGGCTGCGTCGCGATACTGCTCGGGGTTCTCCGACAGCAGCTTGTGCGTGACGAGCGTGCCGTCGGGCCGGCGCGCGACGATGTCGGTGAACGTGCCGCCGCGGTCGATCCAGAATTGCCAGCGCGCGGCGTCGGAGGGAACGGGAGAAAGGTGTCGGTCGGTCATGATGGTCGATGCGTCGTGAAATCTCGGAACGAGCGCCGCCGCACGGCGCGCGTCGCGCGCCGTGTCACGGTGTCGATGAAAGGGGAAGAAAACGAAGGGCGGGCCGCCCCGCCGCTTACGCAGCGTCGAGTTCGCGGCCGCGCGTCTCGGGCAGCGTCAGCGCGGCGACGATCACCACGCCGTACGCGGCGACCGCGAAGATCCCGATGCTCGTGCCAAGCCCGTACTGCTTTGACAGCGCGCCGATCAGGAACGGGAACAGTGCGCCGATCGCGCGGCCCACGTTGTAGCAGAAGCCTTGGCCCGAGCCGCGCACGCGGGTCGGGAACAGTTCGGTGAGGAACGCGCCCATCCCCGAGAAGATGCCCGATGCGAAGAAACCGAGCGGGAAGCCGAGCCACAGCATCGACGCGTTGGTCAGGTTCAGCGACGTGTACGCGAACGCAATCACCATCGAGCCGACCGCGAACAGGATGAAGTTCGGCTTGCGGCCGAGGCGGTCGGTCAGGTACGCACTCGTCAGGTAGCCGACCCACGAGCCGAAGATGATCATCGCGAGATAGCCGCCGGTGCCCATCACCGTCAGGTGCCGCTCGGTCTTCAGGAAGGTCGGCAGCCACGTCGTGATCGCGTAGTAGCCGCCCTGCGCGCCGGTCGTCAGCAGCGCCGCGCGCAGCGTCGTCGTGATCAGCTTCGGCGCGAAGATCTCGGTGAGACGCGGTGCATCGGCCACCTTCGCCTGCGCGGCCTTCTCCTTCTCGTAGACGTCCGGCTCCTTCACGTACCGGCGGATCGCGACGACCAGCAGCGCGGGCGCCAGCCCGACGAGGAACAGCGCGCGCCACGCCTGCTCGGCCGGCAGCACCGAGAACAGCAGCGCATACAGCAGCGCGCACAGCCCCCAGCCGATCGCCCAGCCCGACTGCACGAGGCCGACCGCCTTGCCGCGATCGCGCGCTCGGATCACTTCGCCGATCAGCACCGCGCCGGCCGTCCATTCGCCGCCGAAGCCGAAGCCCATCAGCGCGCGCGCCGCGAGCAACTGGTGATAGTTCTGCGCGAGCCCGCACAGCGCGGTGAACACCGCGAACCACAGCACCGTCAGCTGCAGCGTGCGCACGCGGCCGATCCGGTCGGACAGGATGCCCGCGATCCAGCCGCCGAGCGCCGACGCGAGCAGCGTGACCGTGCCGATGAAGCCGGCATCCGCGAGCGAGATGCCCCAGGTCGCGACGAGCGTCGGGATCACGAACGACAGCATCTGCGTGTCCATCCCGTCGAGCATGTAGCCGACCTTGCAGCTCCAGAAGGCGCGGCGCTCGCGCGGCTGCGCGTCCGCGTACCACGAGAACAGGCCGCTGCGCTCGGGGCTCGCGGGCTCGGCGGCGGGTGCCGCGAGGGTCTTGCTTTCCATGGTGGTGCTCCTGTCGTTATGCGCCGTCTAATTGCGTGTGGTGTGTCGTGTGCCGGGTTTCGTGCGTGCGTCGCGCACGTCGCCGCGACGCGGAGATGTCGGATCAGAACACGGCCAGCGACGCGTTCGTGATGTCGGTCATCAGCATGCAGCCGGGCGTATGCGCGATCGCGATCGGCAGCTTCGCGTCCATCAGCGCGGTTTGCGGTGTCACGCCGCACGCCCAGAACACCGGCAGCTCGCCGTCGCGGATCGTCACCGCATCGCCGAATTCGGGTGCGCTCAGATCCGCGATGCCCAGTTCCTGCGGGTGGCCGATATGGATCGGCGCGCCGTGCACGCCCGGAAACCGGCTCGTGATCTGCACCGCGCGGATCGCGTCGGCGCCGCGCATCGGCCGCATCGACACGACGAGCTGGCCGCCGAAGATCCCCGCGCGCCGGTTCGGAATCGACGTGCGGTACATCGGCACGTTGCGGCCCTCCTCGACGTGGCGCAGCCCGATCCCTTCACGGGCGAGCATGTCCTCGAACGAGAACGAGCAGCCGATCGCGAACACGACGAAATCGTCGCGCCACAGCGCTTCCAGCGACTCGACGCGCTCGGTCAGGCGGCCGTCGCGGTACACGTTGTAGCTCGGCACGTCGGTGCGGATGTCGAGATCCTCGCCGAGCGCGTCGATCCGGAACGCGCCCGGTTCGCCGACGCCGAGCAACGGGCACGCTTTCGGGTTCGCCTGACAAAAGCGCAGGAAATCGTGCGCGTACGCATCGGGCAGGATCGCGAGATTCGCTTGCGCGAACGGGCCGCAGTGGCCTGCGGTCGGGCCGCGGAACGCGCCGTGGCGCACGGACTGGCGGAATTCGGAAGGCGTCATGAGATTCAATGGCAGATCGGGATGTCGTCGGGATGACGGTGTTGCGTCATCGGATACGGCGAAGAATAGAAAAGAAAAAATTTTGTCGCCAACGAGTTTTTCTGCGCTTCGTGTATAGAATTTCTTAACGGATCTTGGGGTTTTCCCCGGTCCCGTTCACTTTTCCTCACCGGCAAACTGCGCATCCACCGTCCGCCCGACCGCCATGAACACGCGTTTTCTCGAAACCTTCGTCACGCTCGCGAAGCTGCGCAACTTCCGCACGACGGCCGCCGCGCTGCACGCGACGCCGGCCGCGATCTCGCAGCGCCTGAAGGCGCTCGAGGACGAATTGCAGACGGTACTCGTCGACCGCGACAGCCGCGAATTCCGGCTCACGCCGAACGGCGAGTACCTGCTCGGCTATGCGAAAGCCGTGGTCGAGGCGACGCAGGAGCTGCAGGCCGCCGCGTCCGGCGAAAGCGCGCTGCGCGGCAAGCTGCGGCTCGGCGTGATCGAGACGGTCGTGCACAGCTGGTTGCCGCACTATATGCGCCGCCTCGCGGCCGACTATCCGCAGCTCGAGATCGACCTGACCGTCGACGTGAGCGTCGTGCTGCAGCGCCGGCTGATGGCCGGCGAGCTCGACCTGATCATCCGCGTCGAGGGCAGCGACGAGGCGTCGGTCGTCTGCGACGCGCTCGCGAACTATCCGGTGCGCTGGATCGCGCGCGCGGGGCTGTTGCCGAACACGCGCACGGGCCTCGCGCGGCAGGTGCTGCGCCAGCCGATCCTGACCTACGGGCGCGGCACCGCGCCTCATCGGGCGCTGGAGGACATCGTTCGGACCCTTGCGCATGCGCATGGCGTGCCGCTGTCGGACACGCGCATTACCGGATCGCCGTCGATCTCGGTGATCGTGCAGCTCGTGCGCGACGGCTTCGGCGTCGCCGCGATTCCGGTGCTGTTCGTCGATGCGCTGATCGAGAGCGGCGAGGTTGTCGAGCTGCCGCTGCAGCCGTCGCCGCCGTCGATCGTGGTGTCGATGTCGCGGCGCGCGGACGCGCCGCGGTTCGTGCACGGCGCAGCGATTGCCGCGCGGGCGGCGTGTCACGAGTATTGCGAGAAGAGTACGCGGCGGTTGGTTGAGGCGCTTTGAAACGGCGCGGGCCGGCACAGCCGGACGCCGCAAGGTCATCGACGCGCAGACGTCGGTCCAGAACGCAATGTTCCCGATCTGGGAACGCACGACGCGAGTGGAGCCCAAAGACGGCAAAACGCAACGTACCGACTGAACGCGCGTCGCGATGACGTTCGAAGGCACGGCCGCCGGACCACGCGGACGCGCCTCCTTTGTGGACGGACTGACGACGTGAAGCCCCGCCACCTTAGCCATGCTTGATGAAGGATTGATTGCACGCGATGCCGCCGCAACCCGCATGCGAATGCGGGCCGCCGCGTGCGGCCTCCCGTTATTTATCCGCAATATGAAAGCAATGAATCAGACATCCAATCACACCGATTGCCCCGCATGCGGCTGCGTCAGCTTGCCGTCGCCATATTCGCGGAGCACCTTCGAGATCACGACGCGATAGCCGTCGAGCCAGCGCGCCTGCTTCGCCTTCGCTTCGAGGTGTGCCGGATGCTGCATCAATTGCTGCAGCGCCGCCTCCGATTCCCAGTAGTAGACGTTCTGGATCAGCCCCGCTTCGACGTTCTCCCACGTCTCCTCGCCGAGATAGCCGGGCGCCGCGCGCGCCATGTCGGCGATCTGCCGGTCGAGCCGGTGGAATTCGTCATCGTATTGTCCGGCACGAAAAATGAAGGTCGACGCGTACATGCCCGCTCCGTCGGAAACGATTGGAAGAGCGCCAAGTGTAAGGCACGCGCGGCGGGCCGCGATCGTTACGCGGCGAGCGGATCGGCGTCGGGCCGGTCGTCGAGCCACGCATCGATGCGTGGCGCGTCTTCATGTGCTCCGGCCGCGGGCGCCGGCATCGCGACCAGCACATGCCGCGCACGTTCGAGCGCCTGTGCGAAACCGCGCAACTCTCGTGTCGCGGGCCGGTCGTCCGCGTGCCGGCGCGTAAGCGCCGCTTCGATGTTCGCGCCGATCAACGCGAGCTGCGCGTCGATGAAATCGATGCACAGCGCGTGGCAATGCGCGGAGACCGGCGCGACAGCGAGCAGCACGGGCACGATCGACACGGTCAGGTAACCGCCCGGTGCGAGCCGCGACAACGCATCACGTACGTCCTGCCCGCCACCGACCAGCGACGCGAACACGGCATCGCGCCACACCGCGCGCTCGAACGCGAGCGCATCGCGGTACATGTCGAGCGCCGCGCGATCCGCGATTTGTCCGGCCGTCACCAGCGAAATCGGAAATGAGGATTCGGCGGCAGACCGTTCGCTCCCCGCCTCGACGATGCAGTTCGCGCCGAGCCATGCCGTTTCGTCGCGCCGCGCCGCGAGCACGCGCGACTGCAACCGGTCAGGCAGCATCGGATCGAGCGGCACCGCGCCGCAGATCGACGGCTTCTCCGCGTGCACGCTGCAGCGGCCGTCGTCGGCGAGCGCCGCACAACGGCCGAGCGACGGATAGTCGTAGCCCTGCAGCGTCAGCGCAACCCATTCGCCATTCGCGCCGCCTAAGCGATGAAACAACCGGTCCGCCAGCGCATCGGAGTCCGCAACATCGTCCGCGTCGAAAGCATGCTCGCGCCCGCCCGCTCGCCAGCGTTCGCCGATTCGCCGCTTCGGCACGCGACGAATCGTCAGCGCACCGACGAAGCGGTGCCGATGCCGGAACAGTTCGCGCAACGACAGCGTCGGCGCGCTGTTGCAGCAGCGTCCGCATGCATTGCACGCGAGCAGGTATGTGCCTACCACGGCCGCCGCACCGAATCCTGGTAACGCGCGAGGATGAAGCGTGCGACGTCGTCCGAGTGATACGCGGCGACGAGTTGCGCGACCCACGGTTTCGCGCGATCGGCGTTGCGCACCGTCAGCACGTTCGCGTACGGCGATCGCGCGTCCTCGAGGCTGATGCTGTCGCGTGCGGGCTGCAGCCCGACGCGGGCGGCATCGTCGCTGTCGATCGCGACGAACGCGGCGGTGTCGAGCGCGGCGTAAAGACGATCGCGACGCAGCGCGACGAGTTTCAGCCCGAGCCGATTGCCGGTCACGTCGCGCAGCGTCGCATGCAGGCCGGCCTGCTCGCGCAGCGTCACCAGCGTATCGTTCTGCAGCAGCACGAGCGCGCGCGCCATCCCGCGCGGATCGGCGGGAATTGCAACCGTCGCGCCGGGCTGCAATTCGTTCAGGCTTTTCAGCTTGCGCGAATAAAGCGCCATCGGCAGCGTGACGGTCGGCGCGACTTCGGTCAGCGCGTAGCGCTTCTGCGCGCGCGTCGCGGCAAGCTGTTGCGCATCCTCGAAGCTGGCCGCGTCGATCCGGCCGTCGGCGAGCGCCGCGTCGATGCGCGACGCATCGTCGAATTCGACGACGTCGACGCCCAACCCTCGCGCACCGGCGACCCGCTTCACTTGGTCCAGAATCTGCGCATGCACGCCGCGCGTCACGCCAACGCGCACGGCCGGCGCAGCCGATTCGGTCGCAACGGCCGATCCCTGATGCACGACACCGCACGCGGCCAGCAGCCATACGGAGACGAATCGAACGATGCCCTTCGTCACGATGCATCCCTCAGGATCGTGCGAAAGCCGATGTGCGATGCGCCGAGATCGGCCTCTTGCTGTTCGCGCGACGACGCGCGATAGCGCACGCAGTAGTCGCGCGAACACAGGAACGAGCCGCCCTTGATGACCATCGGCGTATCGTGCCGGCGCGTCGGCGGCGCGACGGCCGCCGTGTCGCCGTTGGTGTGCGACTGGTGCGGGCCCGTGTACGCATCCTTCGTCCATTCCCATGCGTTGCCGATCATGTCGTAGAGCCGGAAGCCGTTCGCCGCATAGCAGCCGACAGGCGCGAGCCCCGCGTGACCATCCTCGGCCGTATCGAGCACCGGGAACACCCCTTGCCAGTAGTTCGCGGCCGGCTTGCCCTGCGCGTCGCGCGGCGCCGCGTCGAGCGATGCGTCGTCGCGGCCGGCCTTGCCCGCGTATTCCCATTCGGCCTCGGTCGGCAAATCGCGGCCGAGCCAGCGCGCATACGCAAACGCGTCGCGCTGCGTGACGAGTGTGACGGGCAGGTTGCCGAGCCCGTCGACGCCGCTGCCGGGCCCGCGCGGATGACGCCACGACGCCCCCTTCACCCACGACCACCACGCGAGGTCACGCGCATTCATCTCGTCGCGCGTCGGCACATGGAACACCGCCGCGCCGCCCTGCTGCTCGGCCTCGGTCACGTAGCCGGTCGCCTGCACGAACGCGGCGAACTGCGCGATCGTCACGTCGGTCTGGTCGATCCAGAAACCGCCGACGCGCGTGCGGCCATCGCCGACCGGACGCTCGTCCGCATAACCGCGCGTGCTGCCGAACACGAACGCGCCGCCGCGCAGGTGCACCATCCCGGCCTTCGGGTCGTCGCGCCACTTTGCGGGCAGCCCCGAATAGCGCTCGCACTGCCGCTCCGAGCCAAGCGGCGCGAGCGCACGACCGCGATTCGCGTCGTCGAATGCGCCGCCCGCCGGCGCCGCCGGATTCGCATAGCCCACCGCGAACGCAGTGGCGAACAGCGTGGCGGCAAGCGCCGCGCCGATCGTCCAGAACCGGAACCGCATCGTGTCGTCCTTTCAAGAAAGCGCCTGCCCGCTCCGGGTTTTCCGCCCCGATGGAAATCCCCTCGGGGGCCCGGAGCGAAGCGACAGGTCCGGGGGCGCTCAGTAATAACCGCGCGGACGCAGCGGCTCGACGCCGCCGACGTTGCTCATGTAGTTCTTCCACTGGGCGACGAGCGTGCCGATCACCGACGGGTTCTGCGCCGACACGTCGGTCGTCTCGCCGCGATCCGACGCGAGGTCGTACAGCTGCCAGTGCCCGTCGAGCGGCCCGAGCGGCGGCTCGGTCCACAGCGCCTTCCAGCGGCCGTCGGCGCTGCGCAGGTACGCGCGGCCGTATGCTTCGTCGCCGAACGGCGCCGTATGCACCTCGCCCGTCGCCGTACCGGTGAGCACCGGCAGCAGCGACTGGCCCGTGACCGGATACACGTAGCGGTTGTTGTAGATCACCTTGCCCTTGTTCTGGTCGACGCCCGTCAGCGTGTTGACGAGCGGCGGCGCCGGCTGCGACGGCGGCGTGACGCCCGCGACCGCGAGGAAGGTCGCCGTGTTGTCGGTCACGTGCGTGAACGCGCGCAGCGTCGGCAACGGCTGCGACTGGCCCGGCAGGCGCACGATTGTCGGCGTCGACACGCCGCCTTCGGCCGAATAGCCCTTCGTGAGCCGAAACGGCGACGCGCTCACTTCGGCCCAGCGCAGCCCGTACTGCAGGCGCTGCGCGTTCTGCTTGCCGTTGTCGGTGCCGAGCGCCGAATAGATCGGCTCCTGCGCGTTCGCGGTATCGGTCGCCGTCGGGTCCGCGCCCCCGTCGATCGGCCAGCCTTCCGCGCCGTTGTCCGACTGGAACATGATGAACGTGTTGTCGTATTCGCCGATGTCCTTCAGGTGCTGGATCAGCAGGCCGATGTTGTAGTCGAGGTTCTCGACCATCCCCGCGTAGATCTCCATGTAGCGCGCCTGCGCCTTGCGTTCGGCCGGCGACAGGCTCGACCACAGCTTGTCGACCTTGCCGGGGCCGTAGTCGCTGTAGCCGTCCGCGGCCGAATGCACCGCGCTGATGTATTTCGCGCTCGCGGTGCCGTTGTTCGCGGTCGCGGGCGACGCCGCCGTCGTTTCGGGCAGGCCGTCGAACGGCTTGAAGTCGGCCGGAATCAGGCCGAGCGCTTTCTGCCGCGCGATCCGCGCGTTGCGGATCGCGTCGTAGCCGGCGTCATACACGCCCGCGTACTTGTGCAGCCACGGCTCGGGCACCTGCAGCGGCCAGTGCGGCGACGTATACGCCGCATAGGCGAAGAACGGCTTGCCGTCGCGCTGGTTCGAATCGATGTACGAGATCAGCTTCTGCGTATAGAAATCGGTCGAATAGAACACGGCCGGGCTACCGCCCGCACCGCCCGGCTGCCCGGGCTGGCCAGGCTGCACGTAACGGCCGTCTTCCGTGTAGTTCGACGAGCCGGCCGGCTCGTGCGCGAAGTGGTTGGTCGCCGCGCCGCCGAGCAGCACGTAGCTGCGCTCGAAGCCCCACTGGTCGGGCGTCTGCCCGCTGCCCGTCGTGCTGCCGACGATCCCCGAGCCGATGTGCCACTTGCCCGCGATATACGTGTGATAACCGGCGTCTTTCAGCAGTTGTGCGAACGACAGCGCGCGGTCGTTCAGGTAGCCCTCGTAGCCGGGCAGCCCGCGCCGCTCGTCGGTCGGCACGCCCATCGTGCCTTCGCCGACGAGATGGTGATCGGTGCCGGATACGAGCATCGCGCGCGTGATCGCGCAGACGGTGCCCGTGTGATGGTTCGACAGGATGCGGCCCGACGCGACGAGCGCGTCGAGGTTCGGCGTGTTGATCTCGCCGCCGAATGCATGGATGTCGGAATAGCCGAGATCGTCGGCCATGATGTACAGGATGTTCGGGCGTTTTGCGGCTTTCGGCGGTGTCGTGTCGGCCTGCGGAGGCGGCGAATCGCTGTCGACGCCGCCGCACGATGCGAGCGACAGCGCGCCGGCGATCGCGGCGCAGACGACACGGAAACGGAAAGCATGCAACGGCGACGCGGACTTTTTCATTATCGTGAACGCTCGATCTACGGGATCGGCGATCTTAGCGTCGCGCGCGCGGCGCCCAAAGTCGGATTCGTCACATGCTAACGGGGCGCGGGAATATGCGATGCGCGCCCTATGCAGGCCGGTTGGTGCGGCCCGCGCCGCGACGCGTACGCAGCCACGCGGCGCATGCGCGTTCCGCGCCGATTGTGCACCGGGCCGAAAAAAGCGCGTACGGTGCGCCGACACTCGCGTCGTTCAGCCGCTCCGCCCGGATGCGGTGCGCGCTTGGGCGGGTCGCCTGCTCGCTTCAGTCGTCCGACGCAAGCATCGGCGGAATCTCGTCGACGAGCGCATCGATGACGACGCGCACCTTCGACGGCACGTGGCGCGACGACGGCCGCACCGCGAACACCTCGGCGCCCGACACGCTGTTGCTGTCCATCACGAGCACGAGGCGGCCGTCGCGCAGGTATGGCGCCATCAACCAGCACGGCAGCCATGCGAGGCCCGCGCCGGCAGCGGCCGCATCCGCGATCGCCAACAGGTCGTCGAACCGCAAGCGGCCGGCCGCGCGATGGTCGTGCACGGCGCCGTCCGCACCGATGATCCGCCACGGCGTCGGCTGCCCGCCGCGCGAATACGCGATGCCGACGTGCGACGCGAGTTCGTCGCACCCCGTCGGCCGGCCATGACGTTCGAGATACGCGGGCGATGCGCAAATGCCCATCCGCTGCACGCCAAGCCGCCGCCCGACGAGCGTGCTCGTATCGGCCAACCCGCCGATGCGCACCGCGATGTCGAAACCGTCGTTGATCAGGTCGGCCACGCGATCGCTGAACGACACGTCGATTTCGAGCCGCGGATGACGCTCGACGAGGCGCCGCATCACGGGCGCCACGCATTGCCGCCCGAACAGCACGGGCACGCTGATCCGCAACCGCCCGGACGGCTCGCGGCGGCCCGCGTCGAGCGCGGCCTCCGTGTCGCCGAGTTCGGCCAGCAGCCGCCGGCACTGCTCGTAATAGACGAGCCCTTCGTCGGTCAGGCTGAGCTGGCGCGTCGTACGCTGCAGGAGCCGCGCGCCGAGACGGCGTTCGAGCCGCGCGACGACTTTCGCGATCGCCGAGCGCGTGACGCCGAGGCGCAGCGCCGCCGCCGCGAAACTGCCCGACTCCACGACGTCGACAAATTCGGCGACGCCTCTCAGCCGCTCGTCCATGCGATTCCACTCCGGTTGAACGACAGGTTTGTGTCCGCCATGGCGACAGTCATTGGCCGAAATATCGTCAATGCGTCCCCATGCGCAACACTATGATAAGCCGGTCCATCTCAAAAAGGAGTCGACATGCACGCATGGCAAGTCAAACCCGGCGACGGCACTGCCGGGCTCCGGCGCATCGACGCGACACGCCGGCCCGTCGGGCCGACCGACGTCGTCGTGAAGATCCATTCGGCAGGACTGAACTACCGCGACCTGATGTTCGCGCGCGGCGACTATCTCGGCATCGGCAAGGACGCGCTGATTCCTGTCGCCGACGGCGCTGGCGAAGTCGTCGAAACCGGCCGCGACGTCACGCGCTTCAAGCCGGGCGATCGCGTGATCAACACGTACTTCCCGCGCTGGATCGACGGGCCGCCGACGCCGCAGAAAGTCTCGGGTTCGCCCGGCGCGCAATTCGACGGCGTGCTCGCCGAGCACTTCGTGTCAGACGAAGCGGCGCTGGTCGAGATCCCCGCGCATCTCGACTACGACGAAGCGGCGACGCTGTCGTGCGCGGGCATCACCGCATGGAACGCGCTGTTCGCCGACGGCGGTGCGGGGCCGGGCTCGACCGTCGTGCTGCTCGGCACCGGCGGCGTATCGATCGTCGCGCTGCAACTCGCGCATGCAGCGGGGCTGCGCACGATCGTCACGTCGTCGAGCGACGCGAAGCTCGAACGCGCCCGCGCACTCGGTGCGGACGCAACGATCAACTATCGCGCGACGCCCGAGTGGGAACACGAAGTGCTGCGGCTCACCGGCGGCGCGGGCGCGGATCTCGTGCTGGAAGTCGGCGGACACGACACGCTGCCGCGCTCGGTCGCCGCGACGAAGCTGGGCGGCATCGTGTCGGTGATCGGCGGCGTCAGCGGCTTCGGCGGCCCCGAACTCGGGCTGCTGTCGCTGATCGGCGGGATCCGCCGGCTGCACGGAATCATGGTCGGCAGCCGGGCAATGCTCGACGACGTCGTGCGGCTCGTCGATGCGAAGCGGATCAAGCCCGTAGTCGATCGCGTGTTCGGCTTCGACGAAGCGCCGCAAGCGTATGCGTACCTGCAGTCGGGGCAGCATTTCGGCAAGGTCGTGATTCGCGTCGCGTCGTGATGAATGAAGGCGGCGGGCCGCCGCCTTCATTCCGGCGGGTTCCATCAGAACCTGTGCCGAATCCCCGCGTGCACCATCAACTGCTTCGATGTCGACGACAGATCGGCCGCACCCGGGATATAGGCCTGATCGAGCGACGAGCCGGTCGCGTCGCCTGCGATCCGCTGGTACGCGCCCATCAGATAGACATCCGTGCGTTTCGACAGGGTGTAGTCGGCCATCAGCCCGATCGAATGGATCTTCGGCTTCGCGGCGCCCGTCGTCGCGTCGTAGCGCACCGTCGTGTACACGTATTGCGCGCCGACGAACAACGCGGGCGTGAACTGGTACTTGCCGTTCACTTCGACGTTCTGATACTTGATCGACGTCACCGTACCGCCTGCAAGCGGCCCGGACACCGGTTCGATCGTTTCGTCGCCGAACAGGTAGCCGACGTTCGCGGTCGGCCGCGTGACGTTGCTGTTCGTGTACGCGAACCCGACCGTCGCGGGCCCTGCGGTGTAGTTGATGCCCGCCCCGAAGATCCGCAGCCGTGCCGACGCAAAATTCGCATCGGCGCCGACCGACCCGGAACCCGCAATCGCGCCGCCCGACGTCGCGCCGGGCTTGTCCGCATTCAGGAACGCAGCACCGACGAGCAAGCCGCCCTGCTCGTACTGCGCGCCGACGCTCCATACCCGGTTGTTCGCGAAGCCCGTGTCGTTGCTGAAACTGTACGTGCCGCCGAACGAGAAGCCGGAGAAATCCGGACTCGCATACTTCACGGTATTGTTCGTGCGGAACGTGTTGCCGGTGTTGTCGTTGTCGAGCGGGTGCGAGAACGGATAGACACCCCAGCTCCCGTTCGCGGTCGTCGGCGCGAGATAGTCGACGACCGAATCGTATTGCCGGCCGAGCGTCAGCGTGCCGAAGCGCGTGCTGCCGAGCCCGACGTAGACCTGACGCCCGAACATGCGGCCACCCTGCGCAAGCGTGCCGCTGTTCACGTTGAAGCCGCTCTCGATCTGGAACAGCGCGCTGTATCCGCCGCCCAGATCCTCGGTACCCTTCATCCCCCAGCGGCTGCCCTGCGCGAAGCCGCTCGCCATCTGCCACGCGCCATGGCCACCGACGTTGTTCGTATAGTCGATGCCCGCATCGACGAGGCCGTAAAGCGTGACGCTGCCTTGCGCGAATGCGGGCGCTGCGCACAGCGCCGGAATCGCGACAAAAACCGATCTCCAGTTCATCCGTAATCCTTATTTATTTATGGTCGATCGCGCACATTGCGTGCGCTGCCGCTTACTTCGCGCCGTAGATGTCGAAGTCGAAATACTTCCGGTTGATCCGCTGGTACGTGCCATTCGCGAGAATCGTCGCGAGCGCGCGGTTGAACGCGTCGCGCAGGTCGTTGTCCTGCTTGCGCAACCCTAGGCCGTCGCCTTGCCCGAAGTACTTCGCGTCGTCGATCGGCGCGCCGGCGAACATGAAGTCCTTGCCCTGCGGCTTCTTCAGGAAACCGTCGCTGGCCGCGATCGATGCCTGGAACGCCGCGTCGAGCCGCCCCGTCACGAGATCGGCGTACACCTGATCCTGATTCTGGTACGACACGATCTGCACGCCGGCCGGCTGCCAGTTCGCAACCGCATAGTCGGCCTGCGCGGAACCCTGCTCGACGCCCACGCGCTTGCCTTTCAGCAATTCGGCCGTCGGCAGCAGCGGCGAGCCCTTGTGTGCGATCAGCCGGGCAGGCGCGTTCGAGATGCGGTTCGTGAACGCGATCTGCTGCATCCGCTTCGGCGTGATCGTCATCGACGACGCGATCACGTCGAACTTGCGCGCGAGCAGCCCCGGAATCATCCCGTCGAAGCTCGACTCGACCCACACGCAGCGCGCGTGCAGCTCCGCGCACAACGCATTCGTGATGTCGATCCCGAAGCCCGTCAGCGTGCCGTCGGGCAGCTTGTATTCGAGCGGCGGGTAAGTCGGATCGACTGCGAGGCGGATCTCCTTGCCCGCCCAGTCGCCCGCATGCACCGATCCTGCCGCCAGCGCTATCGTGAGCGCCGCCATCCACTGTTTCATTGCCCGTCTCCTTGTGTAAATCATGAATCGTGAACCGAAATCGTGCGGCCGCATCACGCGAGATATCGCTCCGCGAGCGCAGTCCAGTAGCTCGCCCCCGTCGCGAGGCAAGCATCGTTGAAGTCGTAGCCCGGGTTGTGCAGCCCGCAGCCGGACGCGCCGTCGCCGTTGCCGATCGACAGGTAGCTGCCCGGGCACGCGTCGAGCATGAATGCAAAATCCTCGCTCGCCGCGATCGGCCGCAGATGCGGAATCAGCGCCGCATCGCCGCCCCATTCGCGGGCCACGTCGCGCGCGAACGCCGTTTCCGCCGCGTGATTGACGAGCACCGGATAGCCGTAGCGATAGTCGATCTCGGCCGTCGCGCCGTAACTCGCGGCCTGCCCATCCACGATCTCGCGGATGCGTCGCTCCAGCAGCGCGCGCACGTCCGGCGACAGCGCACGCACGCTGAGCTCGAGGTCCGCATGCGGCGGGATCACGTTCGATGCGGTGCCCGCATGGATCGATCCGGCCGTGACGATCGCCAGTTCCTGCGGATTCACGTTGCGCGACACGACCGTCTGCAACGCCATCACGATCGACGCGCACACGACCACCGGATCGATCGTCGTGTGCGGCGCGGCGCCATGCCCGCCGCGCCCGATCACGCGCACGCGCACCTCGTCGGCCGACGCCATCGCCGCGCCGTCGCAGAAGCCGAGCACGCCGGCCGGCAGGCCCGGCACGTTATGCATCGCGAACACGGCATCGCACGGAAATTGCGTGAACAGTCCGTCGTCGATCATCCGCTTCGCGCCGCCGAGCCCTTCTTCGGCCGGCTGGAAAATCAGGTTCAACGTGCCCGCGAAGCGCGCGCGCCCGGCAAGACAGCGGGCCGCCGCAAGCAGCATCGCCGTGTGGCCGTCATGGCCGCACGCGTGCATCACGCCGTCGCGCCGGCTCGCATGCGGCAGCCCGGTCGTCTCGCGGATCGGCAGCGCATCCATGTCCGCGCGCAACCCGAGCCGTTTCCCGGTGCCGCGCGTCAGCGTGCCGACCACGCCCGTGCCGCCGAGCCCGCGCGTCACCCGATAACCCCACGTTGTCAGGCAATCGGCCACGAGATCGCTCGTCGCGTATTCCTCGAAGCCGAGTTCCGGATGCGCATGCAGCCGGCGGCGCAGCGCAATCATCTCCGCCTCGACGGCCGCAATTTCCGGATGAATATGTTTCTGGTCCAACCCCGATTCTCCTGAATGCATTCCGGTTGTCGATCGCCTGGATGACCGATCGTGGCCGAATCGTATGCAGCGAAAAACCCGGCGACCAGCCGCGGTTTCGTTATGATGACAACCTTTCGTTGTCGGGTATCGCACCATGAGCAACATCAAGCTGCATCAGTTGCAGGCGCTCGTCGCGAGCGCGGAGGCCGGCAGCATCCGCGGCGCGGCGCGCACGCTCGGGCTGTCGCAGGCGGCCGTCACGCGCGCGCTGCGCGAACTGGAGGCGAGCGAGCGCCTGCCGCTGCTCGTGCGTGCGCCGGAAGGCATCGGCTTCACCGAATACGGAAAGACGCTGCTCACGCACGCGAAGCTCGTGCTGAAGCAGCTCGAACATGCGCAGAGCGATCTCGAACGCATGCGGGGCCGCGTCGAGGGCCGGCTGAGCATCGGCGTCACGCCGTGGCTCACGATGACGTTCCTCGCGGAAGCCGTGCTGCGTTTTCGCGAGCGGATGCCCGACGTGCGCCTCGAACTCTACGAAGCGCTGATGGCCGTCGCGCAGCCGCTGCTGCGCGACGGCAGCATGGACTTCGCGCTTGGGCACGTGCAGCCGGGCGGCACGCAGGAATTCGCGTTCGAACCGATGCTGCGCTACGAAACCTCGGTGATGGTGCGCGCCGGCCATCCGCGCGAGCGCGCACAATCGATCCACGACTTGCTCGACCACGACTGGGTGCTGAATTTCGCGGCCGACGGCCAAGCCGCGCTCGTCGACTACCTGTTCACGCGCCACGGCGCACGGATCGACGAACGGCGCATCGTGCGGGCGCAGTCGGTCGCGATGTTGCAGACGATGCTCGAGCAGGCCGACATGTGCACGTGGTGCCCGACGATACTTGCGGCCGTGCCGCCGTTCGGCGAACGGATGCGGCCGTTGCAACTGAAGGAGACATTCGAGCCGCGCGACCTCGGCATCGTCACGCGCCGCAGCAGCACGCTGAGCGACGCGGCGCGCTGTTTCATCGACTGCCTGCTGCAAGTGATCCGCAAGCATGCGCGATCCGCGCGCAAGGAGGATCTTGCGCTGTTCAGGACGGTATCGCTGCTGATCTGACTTCCCCCCGCCCGTCTCCCGTCCATAGCGCATCCGCGCGAATGCTTTTCCGAATCCGTTATTGGATCGCGCCGTCGAGCATTTTTATACTCGTCAGCACGCTCTCCCAAAGAGTGCCAGCCAATTTCGACAGAACAGCACAGGACGAAAAGATGAGCCTACGCCCCTTGCACGACCGCGTCATCGTGAAGCGACTCGATCAGGAAACCACCACCGCGTCGGGCATCGTGATCCCCGACAGCGCCGCCGAAAAGCCCGACCAGGGCGAAGTGATCGCCGTCGGCCCCGGCCGCAAGGACACGGACGGCCAGCGCATCGTGCCCGACCTGCAGGTCGGCGAACGCGTGCTGTTCGGCAAGTACGCGGGCCAGGCCGTCAAGGTGGACGGCAATGAATTCCTCGTCCTGCGCGAGGAAGACATCGTCGCGGTCGTCAATCAATAACGGAGCGCAATCATGGCAGCGAAGGAAATCATTTTCAGCGACGTCGCACGTGCGAAGCTGACCGAAGGCGTGAACATTCTCGCGAACGCGGTGAAGGTCACGCTCGGGCCGAAGGGCCGCAACGTCGTGCTCGAACGCAGCTTCGGCGCGCCGGTCGTCACGAAGGACGGCGTGTCGGTCGCGAAGGAAATCGAACTCGCGGACAAGCTGCAGAACATCGGCGCGCAGCTCGTGAAGGAAGTCGCGTCGCGCACCAGCGACGCGGCCGGCGACGGCACGACCACGGCCACCGTGCTCGCACAGGCGATCGTGCGCGAAGGCCAGAAATACGTCGCGGCCGGGCTCAACCCGCTCGACCTGAAGCGCGGTATCGACAAGGCCGTCGCGTCGGCCGTCGACGAGCTGAAGAAGATCAGCAGGCCGACCACCACGAGCAAGGAAATCGCGCAGGTCGCGACGATCTCGGCGAACGGCGAGGAATCGATCGGCCAGCGCATCGCCGAGGCGATCGACCGCGTCGGCAAGGAAGGCGTGATCACCGTCGAGGACGGCAAGTCGCTCGCCGACGAGCTCGACGTTGTCGAGGGGCTGCAGTTCGATCGCGGCTACCTGTCGCCGTACTTCATCAACAATCCCGACAAGCAGATCGCCGAGATCGAGAACCCGTACATCCTGCTGCACGACAAGAAGATCTCGAACATCCGCGACCTGCTGCCGGTGCTCGAACAGGTCGCGAAGTCGGGCCGGCCGCTGCTGATCATCGCGGAGGACGTCGAAGGCGAAGCGCTCGCGACGCTCGTCGTGAACAACATCCGCGGGATCCTGAAGACGGTCGCGGTCAAGGCACCGGGTTTCGGCGATCGCCGCAAGGCACTGCTCGAGGACATCGCGATCCTCACCGGCGGGCAGGTCGTCGCCGAGGAAACGGGCCTGACGCTCGAGAAAGCGACGCTCGCCGAACTCGGCCAGGCGAAGCGGATCGAGGTCGGCAAGGAAAACACGACCGTGATCGACGGCGCAGGCGACGCGAAGAACATCGAAGCGCGCGTGAAGCAGATCCGCGTGCAGATCGACGAAGCGACGTCGGACTACGACCGCGAGAAACTGCAGGAACGCGTCGCGAAGCTTGCGGGCGGCGTTGCGGTGATCAAGGTCGGCGGTGCGACCGAGATCGAGGTGAAGGAGAAGAAGGATCGCGTCGACGACGCGCTGCACGCGACACGCGCGGCCGTCGAGGAAGGCATCGTGCCGGGCGGCGGTGTTGCGCTGATCCGCGTGCGTCAGGCGATCCGCGAACTGAAGGGCGTGAACGCCGACCAGAATGCGGGCATCAAGATCGTGCTGCGCGCGCTCGAGGAACCGCTGCGCCAGATCGTCACGAACGCGGGCGAGGAAGCGAGCGTCGTCGTCGCGAAGGTCGCGGAAGGCTCGGGCAACTTCGGGTACAACGCGCAGACGGGCGAGTACGGCGATCTCGTCGAATCGGGCGTGCTCGATCCAACCAAGGTCACGCGCACGGCGCTGCAGAACGCGGCGTCGGTTGCCGGGCTGCTGCTGACGACCGATGCGACCGTGTTCGAAGCGCCGAAGGATGCAGCACCGGCCGCGGCGCCGGGCGGCCCGGGCGCGGGCGGGCCGGGGTTCGATTTCTGACGATGCGCCGCGCGTGCCGGTTCGCCGGCAAACGCGCGGCTTTGCGGGAACATGCAACGCGTGGCGACGGGAGTCGTCACGCGTTTTTGCTTTGGATCGACGGCATATTGCGGCGCACAGGTCGGTTGCCGCGCTCGGGTAAGATGAAAGCCCGCTCCGCCACGCCGCCCTCCACGCCATGTCGACCACCGTCAACACGCTTCTGCCGCTCGCCGGTGTCCTGCTCCTGAGCGTCGCCAGCCCCGGCCCGAATTTCGTGATCGTCACGTCGACCGCAGTCATGTCGCGCCGCGCCGGCGTGATGACGGGGCTCGGCCTGGCCGCCGCGTCCGGCACCTGGGCCGCAATCGCGATCGCCGGGCTGAGCCTGCTCGTGACCCACGTCGCGTGGGTGCACACCGCGCTGCGGCTTGCCGGCGCCACCTACCTGATCTGGCTCGGCCTGAAAATGATCCTGACCGCGCGCAAGCCGTTGCCCGCTTCCGCGCCGGCTACAACCACCGACTGGAACGCCGCGAAGAAGGGCTACGTCGTCAGCATGACGAACCCGAAATCCGTCGCGTTCTACGGCAGCATCTTCGCGCTGATGGTGCCGGCTCACGCGCCGGCATGGCTCGATATCTCCGTCGTCGCGCTGTCGATCGCGATATCTTGCGCGTGGTATTGCGCGATGGCGCTGCTCGCGTCGCATCCGTCGGTGCGCCGGCTGCTGGTTCGACGCAAGGCCGTGCTCGATACGATGGCCGGCCTGCTGCTGATGGGCGTCGGCGGGCGGATGCTCGCCGGGCGTTGAGCGACGCGACTGACGCACCGCCCTCACACCTTTACGACCTTTTTACTTGCGGCCGTGCGTGCGTTCACTAGAATGTGTTCGCCATCCCTCACCGAGCACGCACCATGCGCATCCGAAGTCCTCGCCCTCCGAGTTGCTTTTCTGCCTGACAGGCAGGACGCCTGCGTCTCCTTTTCCCGAGCCACCGTCCTGCCGACAGGCGGACGGTGCGCGCCGTAGTCAGATCCGCGCACGCTTGAATACGACGTCGATGCGGTAATCGCGCATCGTGCGCTCAGGCGTGTGCTCGCGACAAATTCCCCGCAACGACGCGCCATCGATCCGCCGCCCCGTCAATGATCGATCGCCTGCCCGCATCCGGCACGCCGATCCGGTCGAATTGCTTTGCATACCTGATTTCATTCACGGAAATTTCCGATACCGGAGCCCGGCCATGTTCGAGATCGACAAGCAGTACACGCGCGAATTCATCCACACCGCATGCGGCGGCAGCAAACAGGCATTCCTGCCGACGAAGAACGGCAAGGTCGTGGCTGCCTGCCTGCGCACGGACCTCAACCCGCACGCACCCGACGTGATCCTCTGCGACGGCAGCGCATCCGCGCGATCGGCCGGCAGGACGCTCGCCGCGCAACGCGATGCGATTCCGGTGTTCGTCAAGATGGAAACGGATGCGTTCCGCTTCGTCGGCCAGTACGTCGTCAGCGAATCGCTCACGGCGCCGCTCGACTGCGCGCCTTACGTGCGCAACAGCGGCTTCACGCCCGGGCAGATCTCGCGCGCGCTGAAGCTCAAGCGCTGCTGACACGCGTGCACGGCGCATCACGCGCCCTGTCTCGGTCGTCTTTCATACAGGAGCAATCATGCTTGGCTGGACGTTCTGGAAACACGTGATCGGCGCGCGGGCCGATGCCATCCGCGAAGACAAGGCAACGGCACACGACCGGCACCGCCGGCGGTCGAGAACGCTCGTGCTGGCCAGCGCCGCCGTGGCGTTCGCGGCGATCGCGTTCGGCGCGCCGGTCGTCGGCATTTCGGTCTTTCTGCTGACGACGCTGCCGTTCGTCCTGTCGGGCACGTGAAGACGTCCGTATCGGGCGCACGGTGCAACCCACACGGCAATCGATACGAAATTTTAATACCGGGCCCCCGCGTCTCTGACACCGTCTTTACGCGGTTTTGTCTAGGATTTCCCTGTCATCACGACACGGAGAGATCCGCATGCAAACGCAGCAGGCCGCCGTCGGCGGCCACCCCGACCTTCCCCATCGACGCGGCGGCCTGCCGCTCGCGGCCCGGCTGGCCGATGCCTGTCCGCCGGACAACATCCTGCTCGACGTGCCGGTCGAAAGCGCGGTCCAGTTGTTCGACCTCGCCGCGCGAACCATCGCGCGCAGTAGCGGGGTTTCCGCGGAACGGATCCGGACCGAACTGACGAAGCGTGAACAGCTCGGTTCGACCGGCCTCGGCCAGGGCGTCGCGATTCCGCATGCGCGCGTCGACGGGCTCGGCTCGGCCGTCGCGCTGTTCGTTCGCGCGCTGTACCCGTTCGCGTTCAACGCGCCGGACAGCAAGCCCGTGCGCGAATTCATCGTGCTGGTCCTGCCGAAACAGGACGACCGCGCGCACCTCGAACTGCTCGCCGACGCGGCGCGGTGCTTCAGCGAACGCCCGTTCCGGCAGGCGTCGCGCGACGCGCGGACGCCCGACGAAATTCATCGGCTCATGCAACGCACGCACTGACGCCGCACCGCGCGACGTCAGGCACTCCCTTCATCCTTTCGGATTCCCATGTTCCCAGACCCTGAAAGTCCCACTCCTACGTCACGGCGCGTGGCCGGACTGGCTCGCTCGCTGCCGTTCATGCAGGCCCTGCACGGGCAGACCGTCGTCATCGTCGATAACGGCGCCGCGAGCGATACGCATGCTCGCCACGCATTCGCGCAGGATGTCGCGCTGCTCGCGCTCACCGGCATTCGTCCGGTCGTCGTCCAGGGCGTGCCGGCCGCGTCCGGCACGCAACTGGTCCAGGCCGCGCGCGCCGCGATGGCCGACGTCAACCACGAGCTGGTGCGCCTGATCGGCAGTCACGGCGCCAAGGCGATCGGCATCGACGGCCACGACGGCGGCCTGCTGGTCGCTGGCGCCGAATCCGACCGCACGAACACGAGCCCGGTCGCGCAATGCGACAGCGCCGCGTTGAGCGCATTTCTCGGGAACGGGCTGGTGCCCGTCGTGATACCGGTCGCGCCCGACGACGCAGGCCAGGATCGCCTGCTGCGCCCGGAACGGGTGGGCAGCCTCTTCGCGCAGCGCACGGGCGCCGTCACGCTGGTGATGATGGTCGAAAGCGCACTGCTGCGCGAACTCGGCGAACTCGCGGGGCTGTACGGCATCACGGAACTCGAGCAATGGCTCACCGAGCATCCGGCCGCCGATGCGGCGCCCTGCGTACGGGAGGCGCTCGATGCGCTCGCGCACGGTGTGCAGAACGTCCATCTCGCCGATATCGGGCAACCCGAATCGCTGATCGACGAACTGCTGACCGAAGAGGGGTCGGGCGTGGTGTTCTGCCGCCGCGGCAATACCGACCTGCTGTCGGAGACGCGCCGCTACTTCGCCGATTCCGCGTGCGTGCTGCGCGACGGCTTCAGCGTCGAGCAGAAGCAGGTCGTGCGGTTCTGACCGGGTAACAGGAAAGCACTTGCGGCGACCCATGAGGGCCGCCGCAAGCGAACGACGTCAACGCCGCGTCGCAAGCCGCCGCACCACACGAACGAGCGCATCGACCTCGTCGCACGTGTTGTAGAACGCGAGCGACGGTCGCACCGTTGCCTCGAGCCCGAAGCGCCGCAGGATCGGCTGTGCGCAGTGATGCCCGGACCGCACCGCGATGCCCTCTTCGTTCAGCGCCTGCCCGACCTCCTCGGTCTCATAGCCCTTCAACACGAACGACAGCACGCTCGCCTTGTCGCGCGCGGTGCCGACGAGCCGCACGCCCGGCACCGGCGCGAGCACGCTCGTCGCATACGCGAGCAGGTCGTGCTCGTAGCGCGCGATGTTCTCGATGCCGACGCGGGTCACGTAGTCGAGCGCCGCACCGAGCCCTACCGCATCCGCGATGTTGCCGGTGCCGGCTTCGAAGCGGTTCGGCGGCGGCTGGAACACCGTGCGCTCGAACGTCACGTCCGCGATCATGTTGCCGCCGCCCTGCCATGGCGGCATGTCGTCGAGGATCGCGCGCTTGCCATACACGACGCCGATCCCCGTCGGCCCGTAGATCTTGTGCCCGGAGAACACGAAGAAATCCGCATCGAGCGCCTGCACGTCGACGCGCATGTGCGAGATCGACTGCGCACCGTCGACGAGCGCCTTCGCGCCCGCGCGATGCGCAAGCTCGACGATCTCCTTCACCGGCACGACCGTGCCGAGCGCGTTCGACACCTGCGTGACGGACACGATCTTCGTGCGATCGTTGAGCAGCTTCCGGTATTCGTCGAGCAGCACCTGCCCCGAGTCGTCGACCGGAATCACGCGCAGCGTCGCGCCCTTCTGCGCGGCAAGCTGCTGCCACGGCACGATGTTCGCGTGATGCTCGAGATGCGACACGACGATCTCGTCGCCTTCGCCGACGTTCTGCGCGCCCCACGTCTTCGCGATCAGGTTGATCGCCTCGGTCGTGCCGCGCACGAACACGATCTCGTCGGGCGACGATGCGCCGATGAAGCGCCGCACGGTGTCCCGCGCATGCTCGTACGCATCCGTCGCGCGACCGGCCAGCGCATGCGCGGCACGGTGGATGTTCGAGTTCTCGTGTGCATAGAAATACGCGAGGCGGTCGATCACGGCCTGCGGCTTGTGCGTCGTCGCCGCGTTGTCGAACCAGACCAACTGCTTGCCGTTCACGCGCTCCTGCAGGATCGGGAAATCGCGGCGGATCGCGTTCACGTCGAACGGCGGGTGCGCACCGCGATGCAACTGGCCTTGCGGTTCGACCGCGTGCGCATCGTCGATGAAGTAGCGCGGCACGTCCGCGCCCGATGCGCGCGACACCGGCACGTCGCGATGCACGGCGAGCAGGTCGCGCAGCGCATCGTCGCCCGGCAGCCCGAACGCTTCCGGCGACGCGAGGCCGTTCGACGGCACGACGATGTCCTGCGGCGTCGCCTGCCAGCCCTGCAGCGAGCCGTCGGTGAAGTAGTACGGCGACGCAGCCGGCGCTGCCTTCACCGCGCCTTCCGATGCCGCCGCATTCCCCTGCGGCACGCCGAGCGCCGCGCCGCCGATGCGCGGCTCGAGCGCCGGCGCGATCGACACGGCGTTGTCCGGCAGCCCGTTCTGCGCGGCCGCATGCGGCGCGAGCGCGGGCACGCGGTTGCCGAGCGACAGCACGTGCGTGGGGGCGGACGGCGCGAGGTTCGTGCCGGGTGCCTTGCCCTGCGGCAACGCAAGACCCGGCACGCCGGTGCCCGTGCCGCCGGGCCCCGCGAGCGGCGAGCCGCCGGGTGCCGGGTTGCTCACCGACGCGAGGATCGGCGCGGCAGCCGGCAACGCCGACGGCACGCCGCCGACCGCACCGCTGCCCGCCGACAGCCCGGGCGCCGTGGCTTGCCCGGGCGGCGTCGCGAAGAACTCGGACGCGAGCCGCGCCAGCGTCGCGGGGTCGGGCAAACCGGCCGGCAACGGCGCGTGCGGCAGCGCGTGCACGTCGCCGCCAGCCAGGCCGGGATTAACGGTAGGTGTCGGGATAGTCATGGAACTTGGCGATTTCGACGTCATCGAGGACAGCCAGCGCATCCGGCGAATGGACCGCGAGCGAGCAATACAGCGAGATCAGGTACGACGCGATCGCCTGGTTGTTGATCCCCATGAAGCGCACCGACAGGCCCGGCCCCTGCTCGCCCGCGACGCCCGGCTGATAGAGGCCGACGACGCCCTGCCGCTTGTCGCCGACGCGCAGCAGCAGGATCTTGGTCTTGCCGTCCGCGACCGGCACCTTGTCCGACGGGATCAGCGGAATGCCGCGCCACGTGAGGAACTGCGAACCGAACAGGCTGACCGTCGGCGGCGGCACGCCGCGCCGCGTGCATTCGCGGCCGAACGCGGCGATCGCGAGCGGGTGCGTGAGGAAGAACGCGGGTTCCTTCCACACCTTCGTCAGCAGTTCGTCGAGATCGTCCGGCGTCGGCGCGCCCGTCAGCGGGAAGATCCGCTGTTCGTCGGTCACGTTGGCCAGCAGCCCGTAGTCGGGGTTGTTGATCAGCTGGCTTTCCTGCAGCTCCTTGATCGTCTCGATCGTCAGGCGCAGCTGCTCCTTGATCTGGTCGTGAGGACTGCTGTAAAGATCGGAGATCCGCGTATGCACGTCGAGCACCGTGCTCACCGCGTTCAGGAAGTATTCGCGCGGTTGCTCTTCGTAAGGCACGAAGGTCTGCGGCAGCACGCTTTCGTCCTCGAGCTGCGTGCATGCGGCGCGCACGGCTTCCGGGTTCTTCACCTGGTTCAGGCGATAAATGCCGGCCTCGACCGGCACCCACTGCAGCAGATGGGTCAGCCAGCGCGGCGTGATCGTGGAAAGCTGGGGGACGGTCTTGGTAGCGTTCGCTAGTTGGCGGGCGGCGTGATCGCTCAGCGCGGCCGTGCCGCTTGCAACGGTCGACATGTGTGGCTCCGGGTTCTTAAGATGAAAAACGGGATTGCTTATGACGCGAGGGGATTATCGGAAGCACGCACCTGCCGGCTCAACATGCTATAGCCGTCATGTCGCGCGCAACCGAAAGGGAAACGAAGCCGTACGGCCTCAGGTGACGTACGCGGCCGGCAGCAGCGTCGAGATCGACACGTCGAACGCGCGCGCGATCTTGTCGGCCGTGACGATCGACGCGATCGCCTCGCCGCGCTCGATCTCGCCGACATACGAGCGGTTCAGCCCCGCATGCTCGGCAAGCTGCTCCTGCGACCACGTGCGCGCTTCGCGCAGCCTGCGCACGTTGGCGCCGAAGTGATGAATGAGGTCGCTCATCGCGCCTCCTACGCGACACGCGCCGCCGCGCGCGGCGCGGCGGTCGCTTCGCTGCGCAGCACGGCCTGCGTGACGTTCTCGCCGGCCGGCACGTCCTGCGTGAGCCACACGTTGCCGCCGATCACCGCGCCGCGCCCGATCGTCACGCGGCCGAGGATCGTCGCGCCCGCATAGATCACCACGTCGTCCTCGACGATCGGATGGCGCGCGAGCCCTTTCTCCAGATTTCCGGCCGCATCGCGCGGGAAACGCTTCGCGCCGAGCGTGACGGCCTGGTACACGCGTACGCGCTCGCCGATGATCGCGGTCTCGCCGATCACGACACCCGTGCCGTGGTCGATGAAGAAGCCCGCGCCGATGCGCGCGCCCGGATGAATGTCGATGCCCGTTTCCGCATGCGCCTGCTCGGCGATGATCCGCGCGAGCAGCGGCAAGCCAAGCCGGTACAACTCATGCGCGAGCCGGTGGTGGATCATCGCGAGGATGCCCGGGTAGCACAGCAGCACCTCGTCGACGCTGCCCGCCGCCGGATCGCCGTGAAATGCAGCGAGCACGTCGCTGTCGAGCAGCCGGCGAATCTCCGGCAGCCGCGCGGCGAACGCCTGCACGGCCGTCGAAGCCACCGCGTCGACGTTGTCGATCGTCCCGTCGGCATTGCGCTGGCGCGCCGCGTAGCGCAACTCGAGCGTCACCTGTGCGAGCAGCGCGTTCAGCGCCGCGTCGAGCGCATGGGCCACATGGAAGTTCTCGCTCTCCTGGCGCAGGTCGGGCGGCCCGAGCCGCATCGGGAACAGCACGCCCTTCAGCGCGCCGACGATCTGCGCGAGCGCCTCGCGCGCCGGCAGGTCGCGCCCGCCCGGTTCGAGCGAGCGACGCTGCTTCTCGCGCCATGCGCGGCGGACGGTCTGCAGCGATTGAACGATGTCGTCGATATCGAATGCGGCCATGCTGACTTCTCCCTGTATCGGCCGTGAATCAGTCCTGCGCCCACGGCAGGCCGCGAAAACGCCAGCCGTTGTGGGCGCCGCGATGCCGTCCTTCGTCGAGGTCGCCCTCGAACCCTTCGAGCACGTTGAATACCTGCTTGAAGCCGCCCTTCGTCGCGGCTTCGGCCGCCTGCGCAGACCGGTTGCCGCTGCGGCACAGGAGCAGCACCACCGCGTCCTTGCCGGTCTTCGCTTCCAGTTCGCGCACGAAGCGCGGGTTGCGCGTCAGGCTCGTGCCGGTCGCCCACGGCACATGCAGCGACTCCGGCACGTGGCCGACGAACTTCCGTTCTTCGGCGGTGCGCACGTCCACCAGCAATGCGTCGCCGGCCGAGAACAGCGCCCACGCGGCTTCCGGCGCGACGCCGCCCGCGTAGGGCGTGCCGGCCGCCGCGGCCGCCGCGCGGGCGCCTTCGAGCGCCTGCTGCGCAGCGGTTCGTTCTTCCAATGCAACCGTCATGACACTTCCTTGTTTTCGCAGATTCGTATGATCAAAAACACCGGGAATGCGGCTGGTGCAGCTTGCGTGCTGTCTATAGCCGTCAGCGCCACTATGCGAGCGCGTATCTGGAAGCAGAACCAATAAAAATTCATTTCCTAATCAGCGGCGCGAGGAATGCAATAGCAGAGGCGCGCTATCGGCGCGGGCTCGCTTGCGGTCGGGAAATGCGGGACGGTGACCGTTCGATGTCACGCATCGAAGGGCATTGAAAGGAATGGCGGGAGACGATCAACGCGGCATGCTGCGCGTTGTCATGGAATCCGAAATGGAGCGCATGCGTCGCTGCGCATGCCTGGATGATTCGAAGGGATGATTCGAAGAAAGGCAACCGGCGGGCGACAGGCATCGGCGTGATGCCGAACGGCATCGCCGATGCACGCGCCCGCCCGTCAATCCATCACTGCACCGGATCGACCGGCGCGACCGGCACGCCGCGCGCTTCGATGTCGCGCCCCGCGAGCAAGCACAGATCCTCGCGATGATGTGCGGCGACCACCTGCACGCCCACCGGCACGCCATTCACGAGCGCCGTCGTCACGGCCAGCCCCGGCAGCCCCATCGCGGGCAGCGCGCGCAGCGTGAGCTGCGCCTCCCACACCCGCTCGAACCCGTCCGGCCCCTGCCGGTCCAGATCGTCGGGGAATGGCAGTTCCGACGACACGGGCAGCAGCACGACCGCATACTCGTCGAGAAACTGCCGCCACTGCCGCGTCAGCGTGGTGCGCCGGACGAGCGCGCGGCTGATCACGTCGGCCGGCAGGTCGCGCACCTTGCCGCTCACGGCGGCGATCACCGCAGCCGCGCCCGGATCGCCGTCGTTCGCGGCCGCGTTCGACAATGCATCGAACCCGTCGCCGAGCCAAAGCTGTTCCTGCAGCAACGCAGCCTCGCGCATCGGCGGCGTATCGTCGATCTCGTCGACGGTCCAGCCCGCGTCGACGAGCCGGCGCGCGGCATCGCGCAACGCGGCCTCGACTTCGGGCACGACCTGCAAGCCGCCCGGACGCACGCACAGCGCCGCGCGCTTCGGCACTTCGCGCCCGTCGAACGGCACCTGCACGTGCCACGGATCGCGCGGGTCGGGCGCGGCGAACGCACGCAGCGCGAGCGCGAGATCGTCGATCGTGCGTGCGATCGGCCCCGCCGACGACATCAGTTGCGCGCCGATCGCACGCTCGGGCGACGATGCGTTGAACGCCGGCACACGCCCGAGCGATGGCCGGATTCCGTGCACGCCGCACGCATAGGCCGGATAGCGGACCGAGCCGCCGATGTCGGTGCCGAGTGCGAGCGGGCCGATCCCGGCGGCGACGGCCGCTGCCGCGCCGCCGCTCGATCCGCCCGGCGTCAGCGACGGATTGCGCGGATTGCGCGTGTGGCCATGCACGAGATTCGACGTGAACCAGCGCAGCGCGAACGTCGGCGAATTGGTGCGGCCGAGCAGGATCGCGCCGGCCTTCCTGAGGTTGCCGACCACGGGGCTGTCGGCGCGCGCGATCAGGTTCTCCTGCAGGCGCGTGCCGTTGGTCGTCGCGAAATCCGCCTGGTCGACATTGATCTTCACGGTCACGGGCACGCCCGCGAGCGGGCCCGGATCGTCGCCACGTGCGATCGCGCGGTCGACTTCATCGGCCTGCCGCCGCACGTCGTCGGGCCGGTGTTCGATCACCGCGTTGATCGCCGGATTCACCGCGTCGAGACGATCGAGCACGGCATCCGCCACTTCGCGCGCGGACACCTCTCGATGCCGCACGCGTTTCGCGAGTTCGGTTGCCGACAGTTGCCAGAGATGCGTCATCACTTCTCCTTGTGGAAGGACATCACGATCATTCACGGCGCCACGCTTCAACGATCACGTGGCGCCGCATCCGCTCACTGCGCGTCGTGCTTCGCACGTTCCGCCGCTGCTATGATCGCATCGGCCACGGCCTTCGGCTGGCTCAGCATCGCGACATGGCTGCCGTTCACGCGCGTGACCGTCGCGCCGATCCGCTTCGCCATCGTTTCCTGCAGCTTCGGATCGATCATCCGGTCCTGCGTCGCGACGACGAACGTCGACGGCTTCGCGTGCCACGCGGCCTGCGCGACCTTCTCCGAGATGCAGCCGCCAAACCACGGCCCCTGGGTCGCCGCAACGATACGCTGCTGCGCGGGCGGCAGGTCCGGCGCGAAATCCTGCGCGATCGCCTTGTCGGACAGCCGCGTGAAGCCGCCCGCGTCCTTGCGCAGTTCACCGGCCCATGCCGGTGCCGGCAGCCCTTGCGTGACGTCGGCGATCGACTGGCCGTTGTCGGGTGCGAATGCCGCGACGTAGACGAGCGACTTCACCTTGTCGTCGTTGCCCGCGTCGCTGATCACGACGCCGGCCCACGAATGGCCGACCAGCACGACCGGCCCCTTCTGCTCGTCGATCGTACGCTTCGTCGCGGCCGCATCGTCGGCGAGCGAGCTCAGCGGATTCTGCACCGACACCACGTGCAGCCCGCGCGCCTCGAGCAGCGGAATCACGCGGTTCCAGCTCGACCCGTCGGCGAACGCGCCGTGCACGAGCACGACATTCGTGCCCTTCAGGTCGTCCTTCGGCGCGGCCTGCGCCGCGACCGCACCGAACAGTCCGCCGATCACCGCGGCGGATACCAGAACCCGTTTCATCAAACCGGCCATCGTCAATCTCCTTTCTCTGTTGTATCAATCATATGAAGTGCTGCGGTAGCGGCCCGCGCCTGCATGCGACAGGCGCGGCAACGGATCACGAATGCGCGTACAGGTCGTCGATGGCGCGCTGCGACGCGCGCGCCCGTGCCGCGTCGCGATGGCTTGCCGGTGCCGACGCATCGGCCACGTTGTCGCCCTGCGACTTCGACGGGCCGTTCTGGTCGGAACGCGCGACTTGCTGCGCGGCGGCGACATCGTCCGGGTAATGCGGTTCGCTGCGGGCCGGGTTGTAGCCGGCCTGCTCGAGCCGGACGAGTTCGGCGCGCACGTCGGCACGCGTCAGGCCGTGGCCGGTATCGGCGAACGACAATGCGGGGATGGCAGCGAGGACGGCAACAGCGAGGATTCGGGCGGCTTTCATGAGTGTTCTCCTTGACGGAAGTTGGGGTATCGAGCACTTGGCATTCGGTGCAAACGTCTGGCATCGAACGTTTCCTGCATGTCGACAGTAGAACCCGCCCACGTATCCGGCATGTTTCCGAAACCGGTGCTTTCTGCATGCCAGTTTTTCCGGAACGGCCGCAGATACAGTGCGATACAAACCCGTCTGCCGGAGTGCTCTCCAACACATACGCACCACACACGCACCACAAAAAAAGGCGTGCCTCGCGCGGCACGCCTTTCCGTCAAACCTGTCTCGTCACGTCACGGCGCAAGCCGCGTGAACACGTAATCGTGGTTCTTCACACGCGCCTGGTGACACGCGAAGCACGTCTGATGCTGGCCGATATCGGCCGGCACGCCGTTGATGAAGCGCCCGAAACCCCAGCCGCCCGTCGACGCATAACGACGCGAATCCTTCACCATCACCTGCACGGTCGTCGCCTGGCCCGGCACCGTCGCCGGCGCGAACTCGTCGGACTGCTTGCGCTTGTACGCGAGCTTCACGAGGATCGTGCCGTCGGGAAACGGCAGCGTCGCCTTTTCGAGCGCGCGCATCGCGACGGGGTTGCCGAGCACCACGCGCAGTTCGTCGAGCGGCGCGGCCTCTTCGGCCGGCGCAACCATTTCCCACTTCCGGTAGCCGGGCGGGATCGTCACGCCGTAGATCGGCGACGCGGCCGGGTTCGGCTGTTCCGCGAACGCGGCCGGACCACTCGCCGACAGCGCGCCGGCCAGCAGCGCGCCCGCGACGAGCGCGCGGCCCATGCCGCGACTCAGGATGCCACCGCCCGCCCGCATCACAGGTGCTCCACTTGCAGGATCGCGTCGGCGAACGCCTGCGGCGCTTCCTGCGGCAGGTTGTGGCCGATGCCGCCGGTAATCGTCCGGTGCTGGTACTTGCCCGTGAACTTCTTCGCGTACGCGGCCGGATCCGGATGCGGCGCGCCGTTCGCGTCGCCTTCCATCGTGATCGTCGGCACGGGAATCGCCGGCCCGGCGGCGAGACGCCGCTCGATGTCGTCGTATTGCGCTTCGCCCTTCGCGAGCCCGAGGCGCCAGCGATAGTTGTGGATCACGACGGCCACATGATCGGGGTTCTGGAACGACGCGGCCGAGCGCGCAAAGGTTTCGTCGGAGAACTGCCACTTCGGCGATGCGAGCTTCCAGATCAGCTTGTTGAACGCATCGCGGTTCGCCGCGTAGCCGAGTTCGCCGCGCTCGGTCGTGAAATAGAACTGATACCACCACTGCAGTTCCGCCTGCGGCGGCAGCGGCTTGCGGTTCGCCTCCTGACTGCCGATCAGGTAGCCGCTCACCGACACCAGCGCCTTCACGCGCTGCGACCACAGCGCCGCGATGATGTCGGCCGTGCGCGCGCCCCAGTCGTAGCCGCCGAACACCGCGCGGTCGATCTTCAGCGCATCCATCAGCGCGACGATGTCGACGGCCGTCACCGCCTGCTGGCCGTTGCGCACCGTGTCGGCCGAGCGGAACGTCGTCGACCCGTAGCCGCGCAGGTACGGCACGATCACGCGATAGCCGGCCGCGACGAGCAGCGGCGCGACTTCCGCGTAGCTGTAGATGTCGTACGGCCAGCCGTGCAGCAGGAACACGACGGGGCCTTTCTTCGGCCCGAGGTCTGCATACCCGACGTTGAGCACGCCCGCGTCGATCTGGTGGATCGTGCCCAGCGACGCAACGCCGGCCGCACCCTTCGCAGCCGGTGCATCGGGCGCCGACTGCGCGTGCGCCAGGTTGCCGAACCCGAGGTCGGCGAGGCTCAGGCCCGCAAGCGCCGTCCCCAGAATCAGGCGGCGGCGGGGGTTCACGTTATCAGGCATGACTCGTTCTCCATTGTCGATCGCTAAGTAAGGGGCCCGCGGCACGTGCAGGCGCTCCGGTATCGCCGTTCGCAGCGGCGGCGCATGACACCGCGCGGCCGTGTGAATCGCTTCACCGGTTTTATATCCGAACGATCCGGAGGCTTTGTATCCCAACGTATCTGTGTGCGAACACGACACACAGCGATTCAAAAATCGTCCGTGGAACGACGGTTTTCGGCGGGCCGCGCGGCACACGCGACGCCGTGCGTCGGCGCGTCAGAGCAGCTTGACGATCGCAGGCACGCTGAGCACCGCGACGTAATAGCCCATGAACTGCACGCCCGTGTTGAACGCGAACAGGCGCGACAGCATCCCGCCGAACAGGCCGATCGTCACGATCACGGCGAGCCCCAGCAACTGCCCTTCCCACACGCCGATCACGACGATCAGCCCCGCAAACGTCGCGATGATCGCTTCATGGCTCAGCTTCCGCGCGACGAACGATGCCGCGCGGTGCGCGTGGTGCATCGCGAGCGGATACGCGATCAGCGCGGCCAGCAGGATCGACAGCAGCCCGTAGCCGAGGAACTCGGGCCAGCTCATCAGCGTATGAAGATTGTGGATCTGCCCGCTCGCCGCGTCGACCGTGAAGCGCGGCGGCGCATTGAACAGCGGCGCGGCCGGGCCTGCCGCGACCGGGCTCAGCGGCAGCCCGAACGCGATCAGAGGGATCAGCGCTTCGGCGATGTAGGTCGCTTCGGTCACGCCGTTGCGCGCGGCGATCACGGTCGTCAGCCGATGGTAAGCATGACGCACGCGTGCGCCGACGATCTCGCCCATCAGCACCGTCATCGCGACCGGGCTGAACACGAACGTCGCGCTCGACACGGCGGCCGTCCCGACCGTCCACGCGACCTGCTCGCGGTCGAGCACCTTCAGCGGATTCGGGAAGTAGCCGCGCCAGCTTTTCACGTCGGGCGCGAGCACGAACGTCGACGGCCCGTCGCGCCGCATGCGCCGCCGCTCGGCCGGCGACAGGATCGAGAACAGGTCGGCGACCAGCGGCCCGATCGCGATCCCGAGGAAGTAGCTGACGCTCAGCTTCACGCCGTAACGGCCCGTCAGTGCCTGCAGCCCGACCACCAGCATCACGAACGGCACGAGCAGCAGCACCGACGCCCAGCGTCCCGCCGAGAAATACGCGATGCCGACGGCCGCCGCGAGGAACACCCACGGCGCGGCCTTCGAGATCGCCGCGCCGAACGGCGCGAGCAGCGACGCGAACAGCACGGCGAGCGGCAGCGCGACGAACGCGGCGACGATCGCGCCGGAGATCATCTTGCGCAGCGCGATGTGCGGCACGCCGAGCGCGCGCAGCAGCGTCGCCTGTTGCAGCAGCGGCGCGGCCATCGTGTCGCCGGGAATGCCGAGCAGCGCGGTCGGGATCGAATGCGTGATGTGCTTGGCCACCGCGCCCGCGAGGAAGAACGTGAACACGCCGGCGGGCGGCACGCCGAGCAGCGCGACGAGCAACGTGAGCGGCGCGATCGTCGTCGTTTCGTCGGTGCCGGAGATCAGCCCGATGCCGGAGAACACGATCGCGCCGAGCAGCCCCATCGCGAACGCGGCCGGCAATGCATGCAGCAGCGCGTCCATCAGCGGCCTCCCGCGCGTGCGCGCTCGGGCGACGCGTCGTATGAAGCGAACAGATCGAGCAGGCCGAGTTCCTCCATCTCGGCGCGCGCGCTGGCCGACAGGTCGCTCGTCGACCCGAGGCCGCCCGATGCTTCGGCAAGCTGGCGGAGTGCTTCGTCGCGCTCGGCGCCGCCCGCCGCATGTTCGATCACCGTGCGCTTCGGCTTGAACAGCACCGCGCAGATCGCGCCCGCCAGCAGGCAGCCGCCGAGGCCGATCAGCATCGCGTAAGCCCGCGCGATCGCCACGTCGTGTACGAACGACGCGAGCACGAGCCGACCAATCTCGAACGCGCCAAGGCTGATCGCGATACCGAGCAGGACCGACCATGCAAGGTGCTTCGTGGCCACCGTGTCGCCCCACACTTCGACAAGCGTCGCGGCCGACGCATCGGCGCCCGCGAACGGCCGTACGCGATGCGGCGCGGGTGCGACGGCGCTTGAACCGGTCTGTTCCATGTGTCTCCTCCTTGATTGATATGTCGCCGGCCGCGCCGGCGCGGCACGCCACGCACGCCGCATCCGGCGCGCGTACCGCGCATCAGGCGCTGCTGCCGCCCGCGAGCAACGCGACCGCGAAATCCGCGCGCACGTCCTTCGCCGCAACCATTTGCTGCGCGATCCGGTCGATCTCCGCACCGGTCGCGCCGGCCGCAACGGCGATGTTCCGTGCATGCAGCGCCATGTGGCCGCGCTGGATGCCTTCGGTCGCGAGCGCGCGCAGCGCACCGAGATTCTGCGCAAGCCCGACCGCAACCGCAATTTCGCCGAGTTCCTGCGCGGAGGTCACGTTCATGATCTTCAGCGCGAGACGCGCGAGCGGATGCGTCTTCGTCGCGCCGCCGACGAGCCCCACCGGCATCGGCATCTCGATCGTGCCGACGAGGTCGCCGTTGGCGGCCTTCTCCCACGTCGTCAGCGACGTATAGCGGCCGCTGCGGCTCGCGTACGCATGCGCGCCGGCTTCGACCGCACGCCAGTCGTTGCCGGTCGCGACCACGACCGGATCGATGCCGTTCATGATGCCCTTGTTGTGTGTCGCCGCGCGGTACGGGTCGGTCGCCGCGAACACGTACGCATCGATCACGCGATCGATCACTGCTTCGCCCGGATAGTCGTCGGTCGCGAGCGTGTCGGCCGAGTACCGTACCTCTGCGCGCGCGAGGCGCAGATCCGCGAGGTTGGACAGTATCCGCAACCGTACCTGGCCGCCTGTAATCGCTTCGATGCGCGTCGCGACGGTTTCGGCCATCGTGTTGACCGTGTTCGCACCCATTGCGTCGCGCACGTCGACGATCAGGTGTGCAACCACCATCGCACCGCGCGGCGTATCGGGGAACACGTGGACCTCGATGTCGCGGCAGCCGCCGCCGAGGCCGACGAGCACCTTGTCGCGGCTGTTCGCGAGCGCGATCAGCTCGGCCGCGTGCCGCAGGATCGCGAGCCGCACGCGGTACGGGTCGCCGACGCCGATCACCTGTACCTGCGCGCGCATCAACGGCCCGCTGCTCGACGTGCGGAAGCCGCCGGTCGCGCGGGAAAGCTTCGCCATATATGATGCGGCCGCAACGATCGACGGCTCCTCGACGGCCATCGGTACGATCACGTCGCGATCGTTGATCCGGAAGTAGCCGGCGACCGCCATCGGCAGCTCGAACGTGCCGATCACGTTCTCGATCATCCCGTTCGCGGTATCGAGCGGCAGTGCGCCGGGCTTCGCGAGCAACGCGTGCTCGGCATCATCGAGCCCGACGGTATGGGACAGGTGGGACAGGCGTTGCTCGGGCGTGAGCGAGCGGAAGTTCGGCAAGGCGGAATCGATGGGCATGATGTCGTTCTGTTTCGGGGTGGCGCTGTGTCTCCGTCCGCGCTTGCGGCGGCCAGCGGATAGCCGAATAATAGTCACGCTGTACCCATTGAAAAGGTACAGACAGAGCAGACAGTCACCCATCCGTACCCATGACAGTGGGCCGGCCCGACGGAACATTGCGATGAAACAGCGTGCAAAAGCCAGCCTGTCTGGCGCGATGGCGGACAATCTCGCCAGACAGATCGAAGAAGGCGTGTTGCCGGCCGGCGCGAAGCTGCCTTCGATCAGGGAATACGCTGAGGCGTCCGGCTGTTCGAAGAACACCGTGATCAGTGCGTTCGAGATGCTCGCGGCCGACGGCCTGATCGAGCCGCGCCGCGGCTCGGGCTTCTTCGTCACGCGGCGCGCGGCGGCCACGCCCGACATCGACGAGCCGAGTTCGCTCGACCGCGCGATGGACATCGTGTGGCTGATGCGCGAGCAGTTGCACGTGAAGCCCGACGTGCTGAACCTCGGCGAAGGCTTTCCGCCGATCGAGTGGCTCGAGGAAACGCGGCTGAACCAGTACCAGCAGCGCATCATGCGCACGAGCGCCGCATCGCTGTTCCGCTACGGCAGCCGCTTCGGCTACCTGCCGCTGCGCCAGTCGCTGCAACAGAAGCTCGCCGGCTACGAGATCGAGGCGCCGCCCGCGCAGATCGTGCTCACGCACGGCGCGAACCAGGCGATGGATCTCGTGCTGCGCTACTTCGTGCGCCCCGGCGACACCGTGCTCGTCGACGATCCCGGTTATTACCCGCTGTTCGGCAAGTTGAAGCTGAGCGGCGCGAACATCGTCGGCGTGCCGCGCGAGATCGACGGCCCCGACGTCGCGAAGCTGGCCGAACACATCGCCGCGTACCGGCCGAAGCTGTTCTTCACGCAATCGGTCGGCCACAACCCGACCGCGACCGATACGAGCGCGGCCAAGGCGCACCGCATCCTGCAGCTCGCCGACGCGCACGACCTGATCGTCGTCGAGGACGATGCGCTGGCCGACCTGCGGCCGCGCTCGCTCACGCGCATCGCGACACTCGACCAGTTGCGCCGGACCATCTATATCGGCAGCTTCTCGAAATCGGTGTCGGCTGCGCTGCGCGTCGGCTTCCTCGCGTGCAACGCTGCGCTCGCGAGCGATCTCGCCGACGTGAAGATGCTGACCCACGTCAGCAGCTCCGAATACTGCGAGCGCACGCTCGATGCGATCGTCAGCGACGGCCACTTTCTCAGGCATACGAATCATCTTCAGGAGAAGCTGCGGCGCGCGACCGGCACCGCGCTCAATGCGCTCGATCGTCTCGGCGCGGAAGTCTTCCGGCCGTGCGAGCAGAGCCTGTATCTGTGGGCCGCGCTGCCCGGCTGGCCCGATTCGATGCAGCTCGCGCAGGCGATGCTGGAACGCGGCGTGATCCTCGCGCCGGGCGCCGTGTTCTCGCCGCAGGCCGATCGTCCGTCCGCGTATTGCCGGTTCAATGTCGCGTATCTGGCGGACAAGCGGTTTGTGCGGGCGTTGAGCGCGGTTGCATAGCCGATCCGCCGGAACCGCCTGGCAATCGCGGGCACGCCGAGCACCGCGACGTAGTCGCCCGTGAACCGCACTCCCCGTGTCGAACGCGAACGGGCGCGAGTCGACAGATGCATCGGCAAACTGCTCACCCATGGAAGATTCAACGATCCAAGACGGAAAATATCCGCATTTACCGCCAATTCCCCACCAACAGTCGACAATCGCCGGCTTCACCCTTCTCCGGCCCACGTTCCTGATATGCTCGCCCGAGGCGAACCCGCCTTCCTGCTTGCACGAGCGTGAGGACGTCGTTTCACGGTCGCTCCGAAAACACGAGACACGCGCACGCTCGACAGCCTCTCCCCCACATGCGAAACGGAGTTGCCGACATGACTACCTCAACCGATTGCCGGTACGAAGAATCGTCGTTCTCGTCGGACGTTGATGGCGCCAGGATCTTTTTCCGGAAATGGGCGCCGTCGACAAGCGGGACACCGCGAGCGGCCGTGCAGATCACGCACGGGATCTGCGAACATGGCGGCCGCTACGATCGATTCGCCCGTTATCTGGCGGCTCGAAACTACGCCGTCTTTGCGCTTGATCTGCGCGGACATGGCCGTACCGCCGGCGTCGCTGCATTGGGGCAAGCCGGGCTCACTGCGTGGGCCGACATGACGAGCGACATCGCCCAGCTATCCCGCATGATCGGGACGCAGTTTCGCGACCTGCCCTTGATTGCATTCGGCCACAGCATGGGCTCCGCACTCACGCAATCGCACATCCAGAACCACGGCGCACTTCTGGCAGGCGCGGTACTGTGCGGCACGCTGGGTGCATTGCCCGGCATTGACGACGACGCGCTGGCGAAGCTCAGGGTCGTGGCGCATTCCGACGACGGCAACCAGCCCGCCATGCTCCTCGGCGAAGTGCTGCAGGCATTCAACGCACCGTTCGTTCATCACGGGCAACCATCGACAGGCTGCGAATGGATGACTGCGGACCCGGTCGAGATACAGCGCTTTCTGGACGACGAACTCTGCGGCAAGCCGTTTTCCAACAGCATGCTGTACTCCGTGATCGAAGGCTTCCGCAGCCTGTGGATCCCTGAGCATGAATCGAGAATCCCCACGGACCTGCCGATTCTGGTGGTAGCCGGAAACTGCGATCCGGTTGGCGAAAATACGCTTTCGATCCAGTCGCTAATTGCCCGTTACATGCGCCAGGGGCATCTGGCACTGACCTACCGGTTCTATCCCGGCGACCGGCATGAAATATTGAACGACCAAAACCGGGACCTGGTTCACCACGATATCGATGCGTGGCTCGAAAGCGCGCTGCTCCGCCGACAGCACGAACCAACGTAAGCCGATCCCTGGAGACGAAGCAGGCGGCGTTCTACGACTCGAAGGAATGGCGAGCGGCCCGCGCCGCCGCTCGCCGATATGACGCTCAGAGCGCCTTGACGATCGCGCCGTCGACGCGAATGTTCTGCCCGGTGATGTAGCCCGCGCCGTCCGACAGCAGGAACGCGACTGTCTTCGCGATCTCGCCGGTCTTGCCGAAACGGCCGGCCGGAATGCGCGCGACGATCTCCGGCGTTTCCGGCCAGCTGTCGATGAAGCCCGGCAGCACCGCGTTCATCCGGATGTTCTCGGCCGCATAGCGTTCCGCGTAGAGGCGCGTCCACGCGCTCAGCGCCGCGCGCAGCGCCGACGACACCGGCATCGGCTGCTCGGGCGCGTCCGCCGCGAAGCTCGAGATGTTGACCACCGCGCCGCCGCCCTGCTTCTGGAAGATCGGCGTCACGCGGCGCATCACGCGCACGACGTTCAGCAGGATCAGGTCGAGCCCCGCGTGCCAGTTGTCGTCGGTGATCGCCAGCAACTCGCCCTTCGGCGGATGCCCGGTGTTGTTCACGACCGCGTCGATCCGGCCGTAGCGCGCGACCGTCTCCTGTACGAGCCGGTCGATATCGGCTTCTTCCGTGACCGAGCCCTGGATGCCGAACCCGCCCAGTTCCTCGCCGAGCGCCACCGCGCTGCCCGACGGCGACATCAGCGCGACGCGATAGCCCGTCGCCGCCAGTTCGCGCGCGATCGCCGCGCCCATGCCCTTGCCCGCCGCCGTGATCAACGCCACTTTTTCTACAGTCACGATCCGCTCCTCGTTCGAAACCTGCCGCCGCGCAGCCGCCATTCGGCGCGCCATGGTGGTAATGTAGGCGCATCACAGACGACTGTCGAACCAGTATTTCTGCCTCCAGACGATAGTTTTTCTACAGCCTGACCATGCCGCCTCGCCCTTCCCGCCTGCCGCCGCTGAATGCGCTTCGTGCGTTCGAAGTATCCGCGCGGCACCTCAATTTCCGCGCCGCGGCCGACGAGATCGGCGTGACGCAGGGCGCCGTCGCGCAGCAGGTGCGCCATCTGGAAGACGTGCTCGGCCTGAAGCTGTTCGAGCGCCTGCCGCGCGGCCTCGCGCTGACGCACGACGGCGCCGCGTATTTCTCCGACGTGCAGCGCGCACTGCACGCGATCGCCGATGCAACCGACAAGCTCGTGAAGCGGCGCGCGGCGCTGACGATCAGCACGACGCCGTCGTTCGCATCGAAGTGGCTGATCCCGCGGCTCGCGCAGTTCACCGACGCACATCCCGACTACGACGTGCGCGTGATCGCCGACCCGCAGCTCGCGACGTTCCGCCACGACGGCGTCGATCTCGCGATCCGCTACGGCAAGCCGCCGTTCGGCAAGCATCTCGCCGCGCATGCGCTGTTCCCGCTCGATGTGTGCGCCGTTTGCAGCCCCGCGCTGCTGGCCGCGCCCGCGTCACCGCGTGCGCTCGCCGGCCACGTATTGCTGCACGATGCGCACGACCTGTGGCCCGAGTTCATTGAAGCGATGCCCGAGCCTGTCGATATCGATCCGCACAAGGGGTTGCGCTTCAACCAGACGTCGCTCGCGATCGATGCGGCCGTGGCCGGCCAGGGGATTGCGCTCGCGACCGATCCTTTGGTCGAACGCGATATCGCCGCAGGCCGGCTGTGCAAGCCGTTCGATTTCGCGTTTCCGCTGTCGGTGGGGTTCTATCTCGTGTATCCGGCCGAGCGCCGCGACGACGATGCGATCGCCGTGATGCGAAACTGGATGATCGGGCAGGCGGCGGCGGACGAGCGGCCTTGAGCGGCCTGCGTCCGGATCAGGGAGCAATCCAGCGGCCTTCGCAGCCGCTTTCGTTCAAGTCGAATGCCGCTCGACGATGGCCGGTGCGCGCGAGTTCGAGCCAGTCGATGCGCTTGATGGTCATGTGGATCAGGCAGAAGTTTTCATAGCCGTCGCCGGTCGGCGCGGTGCCCTGGCTCGCCGGGACATGCGCTTCTTCAGGCGAGGCGACCGGCGTGCCGGGCGGCAACGGTGCGCGATACAGCAACAGCGTATGCGGACGGCTCGATTGCCAGATTGCGCGCCGCTGCCCGTCGTCGTCGCAGATCGACGCAACGCCTTCCGCGCGAATCTGCACGAGCGCATCGAGATCGTTCGCGACGATCGAGATGCGCGGATCGCGGCGCAGCTCCGCGACTTTTTCCGAACGCGCATCGGTATGAAACGACAGCACGCGATCGGCGCGGCTCACCTGGCGCAGCACGATCGTACGCACCTTCGGTGCACCATCGAGGCCGAGCGTTGCCGCCTGCAGCATCGTGAACGGCGAGCGCTGCACGCTCACGCCGGATTCGAGGCAGGACCAGAGGCGGTCGTACGTTTCGTTGAGCGATTCGGAGGCTGAGTCGGACATAAGGGGCGGCGGCGATCGGACGTGTGTCGATCGCGCAAGCTTAACCGTTTGCTTCGGCAACGGCTCGCGTGCAATGCCGCCGCGTTCGTGCCATTCAGTTGTAGCCGAGTACGACCGGCGCCGCATCGCCGGCATCGGTCGTCGGCTCCGCGCCGAAACGGCCGAGCACGTCGGCCACATACTGCGGCCCCGCGCTGATCTGCGACGAGCGATGCTTTGCCGGCCGGTTATCGCCAGCGACTGACGCTGCGCCCATCGATGCCGTTTCGTTGACGGTGATATTCACGTTCATGTCTCCTCACGCGGCCAGCGCCGCACCATACGCGCGCACGAGGCGCGCGACGCCTTCCCGGATCGCGTCGACGTCCGGCGCGGCGAACGACAGGCGCAGCGATGCCGCGTCGACGTTGTCCGCGAAGAACGCCTTGCCGGGTACGAACACGATCTTGTTGGCGATCGCCTGTTGCAGCAGCACGTCCGACGACACCGCGCCGATCCGTGCCCACACGAACATCCCGCCTTCCGGGCGATGGAATTCGATCGCATCGCCGAAACCGTCGCGCAGCGCGTCGCACATCGCGTCGCATTTGCGCTGATACGCGGCCGTGATGCGCGGCAGATGGCGTTCGAGCGCGCCGTCGGCCAGATATTCGGCGGCAGTGGCCTGCGTCCACGGCGTGCTGCACAGGTCGACCGTCTGCTTCGCGATCACGCAGCGCCGCGCGATCTCGGCCGGCGCGATCGTCCAGCCCACGCGCAACCCCGGCGCGACGATCTTCGACAGGCTCGCGAAATGCACGATCCAGTCGCGCGCGCCGTCCACTTCGCCGGCGAGCGCGAGCATCGACGGCACGGCTTCGCCCGCGAAGCGCAGGTCGCCGTACGGATCGTCCTCGATGATCAGGAAACGGTATTGCACCGCGAGACGCAGCAGCTTCAGCCGGCGTTCGCGCGTGAGCGTCGCGCCGGTGGGGTTCGCGAAGGTCGGGACGGTGTAGAGCAGCTTCGGCTGGGCGATCGCGCCGGACGCGAGCTGTGCGGCGAGACGATCGACGTCGAGGCCTTCGCCGTCGACCGGGATCGTCACGATGCGCGCCTGCTGCAGACGCATCGCCTGCAGCGTCGCCGGATAGGCCGGTTGTTCGGTCAGCACGACGTCGCCGGGCGACACCATCACGCGCAGCAGCAGGTCGAGGCCCTGCTGCGATCCGGTCGTGACGAGCAGTTCGGCCGGTGTGCACGCGACGCCGCGACGCGCCATCAGCGCGATCAGTTGCTGCTTCAGTTCGGCAAGGCCGTCGGTCGGGCCGTATTGCAGGCAGCGGACGGGCTGCGCGTACGCGCGTTCGGCGGCCGTGTTCAGGCCGTCGACGTCGAACAGGTCGCTGGCCGGATAGCCGCCCGCGAAGGAAATCATCCCCGGTTCGGACAGGTACTTGAACAACTCGCGAATCGGCGAGCCGGCGGGATTCTGGAATGAAGGAGTGAACGCGTACATGTCGTCGTGAGCTGGATGGCGCGGACGGCCGGGATAGCCATCCGGTGCCTGCCGCCGTGATGCTTCTGGCGCCGCGGCGGCGAATTCGAGCCACGATTGTCGATAGTCATTAAGGCCGCGGCAAACGATATCTATGCACTAGGTCTTGCGGTTTGGTCATTAAATGGGGCTGTCGCGGCAATTCAATGCAGCCGATTGTTTCGTCGCGCACGGCCCTTGCCTGCCCCTGTTTACCGGGGGCGAAGCAGGCTCAGCGCTCCGTACCGGCAGCGGGTGGCTTGGCCGTCCGTGTCATGAGCGCGCGCGTGAGGTCGTCCGACACATAGTGGGGACCATCGAACAGATAGACTTGATAGCCGCGATAAGCCAATAGCTGCTTGCTCAATTCCTCGGCGCTGGCAGAACGGAATCCGCCATGCTCGGCTGGCCGGAAGGCCTCGGCGATGACCCGCACGCGTCGTTTGCCCAGGCGTGAAGTCAGCTCGTCGAGGTACGTACGCGCGACGGATGGCTCTCGGGCATAGACCCCGCAGCCGTCCTGGAAAAACACCCCGACGTCCGACGGCAGCCACGATGCGAGCCAGTCAGCCAGTGTTTTTCCGCCGATGTTGGTCTGGTCGTAGACGCTCACCCAAAGCGGCCGAGGCAGCCGCTGCAGGATCTCGGCAAGCTTGGGCGCCTCCTGCCAGGTCGGATCGATTTCGACCGGGAAGTAGTAGCCGGCGACATGCAGCGGGACAGGTACGCGCACCACCTCCGCGGACTGGTCCGCGAGCGTCGCCAGGTGGGTGCGCGCACGTTTTTCGTCCTGGTAGCCGGCCAGGCCCAGGATGACGTTTCTGGCCCACGGCTCGCGACCGATGCGTTGCCAGTCGGGAAGGTGCGCCGCGGTAGGGATACGGGTGTTGGCAACGTACGCGGTATCGTCGACGACGGTCCATTGGATCAACAGATCGTGTACGCCGAGCATCTGCCAGTTTCCGACGGGATTCGTCGTCGTGTTGTCCACCTGCCAGACGATGCCGTCGGCGCGAACGTCGTGCGCTGTCCAGCTGCATGCTGCCACGACGATCGATGCGCCGATGGCCGCGAGCGTCGCCGCCCGGGGCGAACGCGGCGCGTCAGCGCGGCGGCGCCGTCGGCCTGCCAGCCGAAACCGGCCCATACGCTGTTGGATCTTGCGCAAAGCCGGGATCGCGTACGTGGTCATCGCTGGCTCCCCGGAAGCATGCTTGCGCGTCATCGTAGCCGATCAAACGCAAACGTGCGACCCGCATTTTCGATGCGGGTCGCACGAGGTTGCCGCCACGTTCACGTCACTTGGCCGTCGTGCCGTCCACCCACTTGTAGCCGAGATTCGTAATGCCGGTGATCAGGCTCTGGAAGTCCTGGTAGGCCGGTAATCCGAGATCGGGTTCAAGCCAGTACGGATGGAAGAAGAAGGACGCGAAACCGTCCCGCACCGCCAATCCGTATTGAGCATTGGTGACGATTGTCTGCCACGAGTACGTGATGCACGAGAACGGGTCGATATTGCAGATGTTGTACTGGATACTGCCCAGGTTCTCCGGGATGATCCGCTGCCCGTAGTAATCGGAGTTGATGATGTACGGGAAGAACTGCCCGGCTGAAAAGTCCTGGTTGGGCGCCCCCGTTCCGAGTTGCGGCTTGGTCGCGGTGTAGTAGACGGCCCGCTGGAACGTCGTCGGGAACGTGAGGGCTGTGGCCGCCGCTGCCAACGGCGACACCTGGTACTGCGGCGCGGCCCAGCCGACGATCTTGTAGCCGTTGGTCGTGAACTCGAGGATGCCGTCGGCCATTCTGCCTTCCGCCCATTGAATGGAATCCTCATCGACGGGACGGTTCTGGACCGCATACCAGAACTCATAGTCGCTGCCGCTGACCGCAGTGAGAAGATTCGGCGTCGAATCGTACTGGTGCGTAAGGCCGTGCATCACGATCGAGCCGCCGCGCGCGATCGCGTAGTTCAGCGAACTCTTGAGGCCTGTTGCCTGCGCAAGATGGATCGTCTCCGGGACGCCGCCGGTGTAATAGCCGTTCGGATCCGTATACACGGGAATGGTGGCCATCGTGAACGGAATCCTCTTCAAGTACAGGTAGTCCGTGAGCCTTTTCATCGAACTCGTCGTGGTATACGCGTCGAGATCCTCCAGACGTACGAGAGCGCGGTGATTCACCGGGGCATTGGTCTGCAGGATGTCGTGCAGGATGTCGCATATCACCAGGTATCGATCCGTCGGCCCGATGTAGGAAAACGGCATGTCCGCGAAATACCAGAACTTGCCCGAGCGCATGATGTATGGCGTGGTTGCGCCGCTCTTGCTGTTCTTGATGGTGACGAGTGCTTGCGCCTTGGTGGCATCGACGATCTGGGTCAGCCCGACATCCGGGTCCGCACTGATGGCGCCGGTCGACGCGTTATACGCGTAGTACTTGACCATCGACAGGTTCTTGTACGTCACCGTGTCGTAGAAGCCGGGATTCGGATTGCTCGACGAAGGCGTCGTGTTCAACCCGGCAATGCCTTGAAAGCTGAACCCGAAGGTCTGGTTGAAGGTGTACGCCGTGTTCCATGCCAACTGCCACAAGTTGTACTTGAACCAGACCACGGTCTTCGTGGTGGTCATCACGTCGCTCATGAACGCCGTCGGGATCGGGTTGTTGTAGTAGTCGCCGATATAGAACGTGACGTCGTGGTTCGTCACCATTCCGGCCGTGTAGTTCTGTATCGGAACCAGGTCGACCGTCGCGTTGAAATGGCCAAGCAGGTTCCTCAACATGATGCTGTACATCAGGCCAAGCTTCGAATACGGGTCGTTGGCCGGGTTGTCGTACAGCACGAGCGTATGTGCCGTGGTGGCCTGCGCGTGCGCCGTGCCCGGCAACGTCATTTGCGCGAGTCCGGCAAGCAGGGCTATGACAAGCAAGATCTTTTTCATGGCCGTTTCTCCCTAGTCGCGTTGCACGTTGCCACCGGCTTTCTTGACGGATTTCAAGTTGAACTTGGGGCGCCCCGTCTCCTTGTATGCCTTCTCCCATTCCTCGTCGGACATACCCGGCTTCACCACGGCCTGGGCGGAACCGTTCGGCAACGGAGGCGGTTTGATCTTTACGGCAGATGAATTGCCATTCCCCTGCGCATTCGCATCCTGCACGGCGACGGTGAAGGCAAGCGCAGAGATTAATGTGACGAGTGACCCGACAGTGCTAAATCCGCTCCGAAAATATCGATTGCGATGAGAAATCATGATTTTCATCCTTTGATATACAAAATAAATCCATCTCGTTAACGAAACGAGCACGGCAGTGCCGCCGTTCATAATCAGGGTGTTATGTCTTTAATTATTCCTGCGCACCTGATGCCAGACAAAAATCCAGGAAAGGAAGTTTTTATATTCAAGCTAGAACCGTACCATCGGTCGCAAATGGGCACGGGATCGAGACACTGAAATCGGCGCGTCATCGCGATCCAGAATTGTTGCGATAAAACGTTTCAGGTGTGCAACGTATCCGCTGTCGAAGCTGTCATCTGACAAACAAGTGAGTCTGCTCGGACGATTCAGGGAAAACCATTTCTTCCCAACGCTTCGCGGATAGCGACTCGGCAATCGACTCGGGTGGCTCGCATATGTGATGGCGACTGGAGCGGCTGATTTTTTCTGGTTCGCCGTCGATCTTCCCGGTCAGCAATTGCTGGAATCGCGTGGCGATTTCCCGATGGCGGCAGCCAGGGTTTGGCAACGGGTCTGCAAATTACGTTTCATCGGATCAATCGACCCCGTGTTTCAGCACTGAAACGTTTGGCTCGGATTCGGTGTGCCGATCTTGTGCGGCACCCCGCGACGCCCGGACGGTCAAGGGTGGAACGGCAATGGCGCGCGACTTGCTTTGTCACCTGTGTATTGAAACGACGGTACGCAGGGAGCGTTGCGAGAAACTGGATCGAGAGCGACCGCAAGCATTAATGGTGCAGGATCCATACTGGCAGGAAACGGAAGCAAGCGAGGAAAGTCCATTTCAAAAGTCATCCACTGAACACGTTTCATTTTTAATGATATTACGTGATCGCATCGATAAAGATCAACGCCGACAGAGTCTTTTTCGAGTGAAGGGATTTATTTTGCCTCAAGCCGCGAAGTGGGAGTGACGGGGTCGACGAGGACGGAGAGATTTTCGTCCTGCGTCGGTACAGGGAGAACAATCAAGCACAATACAAAATCTCGGGGAAATGATGGATAACGCAATATGGACTGCATATTTATATGCATTTGACATTATCGCCATTTTGACCGCGATCGTCATCCTGATAAGTACACTGGATGACCTTACGCTTGACGCCTGCTACTGGTCATTCGAAATCGGGCGGATGCTGCGTCACGAAAAAACGCAGACTATCGATATCGGCATGCTGCGCGCCGAGGAAGAGCGCTATCTCGCACTCATGGTGCCGGCGTGGAAAGAATATGACGTGATCGCCAAAATGATTGAAAACACATTGGCGACCATCGAATACCAGCGATATGTCATCTTCGTCGGAACCTATCACAACGACGCAGAAACCACGGCGGAAGTCGAACGGATGGTTCGCCGGTATCCGGGCCGGGTGACGCGCGCAACGGTCATGAACGACGGGCCGACTTGCAAGGCGGACTGCCTGAACTGGATCATCGAAGCAATCCTGCGTTACGAAACGACGCATCGTATTCAGTTCGCGGGCGTCGTGATGCACGACTGCGAAGATGTCATTCATCCGATCGAACTCAAATACCTCAGCCATGCCGTTGCGGATAGCGACCTGGTCCAGCTTCCTGTTCTGTCGTTGCCGCGGAAATGGAACGAGTTCGTGGCCGGATGCTATCTGGACGACTTCAGCGAAACGCACCAGAAGGATGTGCCGGCGCGAGCCCGCCTGACCGGCATCGTCCCGGGCGCCGGCGTTGCATCCTGCTACAGCAGGCGCGCCATCGAAGCGGCGATGAAGGAACGCAACGGCTGTCCGTTCAACACCAGTTCGCTGACCGAGGATTACGACTTCAGCTTCCGGCTGAGAGACCTGGGCATGACAGAGACGTTTGCCCGCTTTCCGCTTTCGGATATCACGCACGATGCAGGGGCCAAGCGTGCAAATGGCAGAGCCGCCAATCGAAACCTGCTCGCCACGCGCGAGTATTTTCCAAAAACATTTCGCACCGCATATCGGCAGCGTGCGCGCTGGATCCTCGGCATTGCCTTTCAGGGGTGGGAGCAACTCGGCTGGAAGGGGGATTTCCGCACCCGCTACATGTTCTTCCATGACCGCAAGGGTATCGTCACATCATTGTTTTCAGTGATTGCTTACGGTGTACTGATCAATTTCCTGGCGATTGCGGCCCTTCAGAAATTCGGTCACGTCGTTCCCGTCAGCACCTCTCTCGTCACGACGAGCAACTGGATGGCTCCGCTGCTGTGGGTGAACACCGTCATGCTGTTCGCCCGCGCCGGGCAGCGCTACTACTTCGTCAGCAAGCTGAACGGCCCGGTCCAGGGGCTGCTCTCGATTCCGAGGATGTTCGTCAACAACCTGATCAATTTCTACGCGGTTTGCCGCGCGTGGCGCATCTATATCGGCCACCTCGTCAGCGGCAAGCCCATCGCCTGGGACAAGACCAGTCATACCTACCTGTCGAACGAACAGCTCGGGAAAGTGCGTCTCAAGGTCGGCGAGATCCTGGTCGGTTGGGGCGTGGTTTCACTGGAGCAATTGCAGCGAAGTCTCGAGAAACAGCTGACATGCGGCAAACGGCTGGGCGAGCTGTTGATCGAAGGCAGCGCGATCTCCACCGAATCGCTGGCGGACGCGATCGCCGAGCAAGCGGAACTCCCGCGGGTAAGCCTGGGCAATGTGGCGGTCGGCCACTTCGCGGATTCGCTGGCATTCGAGCTGCAGTACGCGTATCGGGCCGTCCCGTTTTCGACCGCAGACGACGGAACGCTGAACGTGGCGGTCGGGCGCCCGCTCACGCAAGACGAACAGGATGTCGTGCGTCGCGGCGCCAGGACGAACGTTGCCTATTTCATTGCCTGCGATGTGGAGATCGCAGCCGAACTCGCCCGACACTCGCGCTTCGTCGAACTCGCACGGGCACGCGACGGCGAAGACGCGACGTCGCAGGGATCTCCGATGAGGCGACCTTCCGGAGAACAGGCATGAAACGCTCCAGACTCCCGATCTCGGTCGGCCTCAAGCGCTGCGCCCGGTCGAGCGCCTTGGCGATCGCCGTGTCGCTGGCCTGGCAAGCCCCGGCGTACGCCACGCAGCCGCTCACGCCGAAAGCGTATCGGCTCGCCGACGGCGCATACAAGGCGATCGGCACCGGCGACCTGCCTCGCGCGGAGGACTATGCGCAGCGCGCCCTCAAGATTCAGCCCGGAAGCGAGCAACTCGGATTGCTGCTCCTGGACGTATTCAAGCGAGAAGGAAAAATCGACGAAGCGGACGCCATCGTGGGATCGCTGCGCGTCCGTTTTCCGAAGAGCGCGGCAGTACAGGCGGAGCATGGCTACCTGGCGCAGCGGCAGAAGCGTTACGACGTCGCGTGCAGCGATTTCTCGGCCGCCGTCGAGACGGGCAAATGGAGCAAGGAGCAACAGCGCAACCTGCGTCTCGCATGGTTCGACAGCGCGCTCGCGGCGAATCGCCTGCATGAAGCCGGCGTTGCGCTGGCGCCGCTGGCAGATGAAAAATCCGCCGTGATTCAGTTGCGTATCGCGCAGTTGAGCTTGATGTCGGGCGATCGCGAAAGCGCCATCCGCGTGGCGGACCTCGCGGCCCGCGACGCGTCGACGGACGCCGAGCGGAAGATGGCCGTGTCGATCGTGACTCAGGCTCAGCAACCCGAGCAGGCGCCACAAATACCGATGGACGATACCGCGACACGGAAGTTGCAGCAGGCCTATGACCTGCTGCGGGAACACAAGGATCGCGAGGCGCTCGACGCGTTCCAGGAGGGCTTCGACGGCGGAGCCGGCAACGCGATGAACTACGCGGACGCAGGTTATGCCGCCAAGCGTATCGGCTTGAACGAGCAGTCCGTCGAGCTGTTCGAGCACAGTCTCGACGCCGATGAAAACGAACACACGTTCGATGCGCAGCACAAGTTCGGCTATCGGCGCGAAGTCGAGCAACTTCAGCGCACCTGGGGCTTCGTGCTGAGCGCGCCGTACCAGTCGGCCGCGTTCGGTCCGCAAGGCACCATCAGCGTGTTGCAGCCGGGTATCGAGGCGTACTGGCAGCCGCCGAAGATCGGCTACCAGAACGGGCGCATTCTCCAGTTCTTCGTGCGCGGATACGGCACGGCATACGACGGAGAAGGCAACGTGACCGGCATGCCGACCGTGCAGGGGTCGGTTGGGGTGCGCTACAAGCCGATACCCGACCAGAACGTCGTAATGACCGCCGAGCGGCTTTTCCACGTCGGCAGCCTGTCGATGACGGACTGGCTGATGCGCCTCGGCTATTCGTCGGAAGCGGGCACCGACCTGCGGGTCACCGAACCGAGCTGGCGCAGCTGGCAGGCCTATGTCGAAGGGGCGTACTTCATCAAGGCAGGCCGATACATCATCTATTCGGAGTTGCGTTACGGGCACACCTGGCGTTTGACGGCGCTCAGCGATCGGCTGACCGTCTACCCGCATGCCGCGGTGGCCGGCGATCACGACAACCGCCAGCCGGACAAGACGGCAATCGGCGCGGGGCCCGGCATCCAGTTTCGGTACTGGTTTCGCGAAGGCAGGTATAGCGCACCGGCAAGCTATCTCGATGTCACGGTGCAATACCGGTTTCCATTGACGTCAGCGGCACGCGCACGTGGTCTCGTGGTACGCGCGACATTGTGGTTCTAACCAGCGACGCTGACGCTTACGCGCGGATCGCGCAATCAGCTGGGCGACTTGAGGGTGATGATCGTTTGACGCAGCAACTGGAAGTAGGAGCTCGTCGTGTACGGGACCATTTGTTCGGCGTAGTTCCACCAGAAGAAACCTCCGATGAAACGCGGGTCGGCCATGCTGTTGACCATCGGGTAATAGGTTTTGATCAGGTTCTGCTGCACCGATGCCGGCGCGGCGGTATCCGAGGTACCGATTTCGCCGAAGCCGACCTTCGCGTTCGGGAAGATGCTTTCCAGCGCCGCGAAATCGTTCTTCCACGTCGGGCTCAGCCCCGGGCAATCCTGGTACGGGTAGTAGCTGAACAGCGCGTAGTCGGCCTGCTGGCGAACCGTCGAGGACAGGAACGTCGTCGGCCAGGTCTTCCAGTAGTCCTGGGGTTTCTCCCAGCAGTTGTTGCCCTTGCTGTCGTCGTTGTAGTACAGCGTGATCGCAGTCTTGCCGCCGTTCGATTTCACGATCGTGTTGGCCGCGGCGACCATCTGGCCGATCTGCTGTTCTTCCGAATTGACCACCGAGTTCGTACCGCTCGGGTCGCTGCGCAGCCATTCGCCGTTGATTTCGTTGGCGATCTCCCACACGTCGACGGTGTTCTTCAGTTGCGACACCAGTTCCTGCGTTCTCGCTTTATACGTGGCGAGATCCGTCGGGAAATAGTAGGAATCGTAGACCTCGCCCATCACGTATGCGACGGCGTGCAGGCGCAGCAGCGGTGCATAGTAGTCCGCGGCCGACGTACCCGGATCGAACACGACACGCACGGTCGGCCGGTACGGCAGGTTCTGCAGCGACGCGATGATCGCATCGAGTTTCGTCAGATCGTCGAGCGTGACGCCGTAGACGGGATTCTTCAGGGGTTCGACCTGGGCTTGGGCCGACTGGGACAAGGGCAAGAGCCCTGCATAGGCAACGCACGCGGCAATGGCCGTGCGCGAGAGGTTTTTCGTCAGTCTTTTCAAAACGTCCTTCCATCTTAAAGTAAGAAGAAGCGCGATTTTAGACGAAAATAAAAGACAATTATCGGATGATATCGACAGAAATGGCTCCGGAACGGTGTGAAGCCGGCGCATCACACAGGGGAAGTTGCGACGCGATGCCGCAGGGAGACATGTCCAGCATCCCTAATCGAATACCCCGCAACATTGGTTCACGACGCGGTCGAATAGTGAAACCCGTGACCACCGGGAGCCGGCCAGGCGATGCCTTGCGGCGTTCTCGCCGCCCAGCTTCGAACGGTCGATCAGGTAGATGCGTTGCGATCGGCGTCGATCGCCGGCGATGTTGCCATGTTCGCGATCCGCTGCACCGTCGAGTTCGAAGCGAGGGTATTCACGGGTGCGTTGGCGTTCGGCAGGAACGGTTCCGCCGGTGCATTTCGGCCCGCCTCGGTCTTGAGCAGGTTGTACGCGAGATTCCCCGCATCCGCGTTCGGGCAAACGAGCAGGTTGGCAGCGCCCATGCGCGGCGACATCGGAAAAAGGCGCGAGCGAAGCAGTCGTGAATTCCTCGATCAGTTCCGAGTCGGGATCGTCGTTGATGTGCGCACCCACCAGCAAGAGCCGTATTTAGCGGCTCCTGCTTGTCATGTCTTACGGTTCAGGGTCGTGGTACGGCAGCTCGCGCAGTGCTAACTGGCTGTAGTCAGGCGAGATCGTGATCTTCCGGGTGACATAGTTGACGTCGAGGTAGACGCGGTCGCCCGGTTTGAATCCAAATATCTTGAAATCCAGATCGATCGCGCGCATCCATGGCAGGTCAGGCCAGCCGCGTTTGGGAAGGTCCGGGTAGTTGCGGAGGACCCGCTCAAACGTCTTCTTCATGTCGACCGGTTTGTTCTTCCTCCGACGTGTCTTATTGGTGGCCAGATTGTCCCGCCGCACGCACCCATCCGGCCGCAGGCACTCGCAGGGCGTCTTTCATCCGCCAGGAAAACTCCGCCAATCCCCCCCGTCGCCGCGCTTCTCAGGTGCGTTTTCGCGAACGGAGCGATCTGAATATGTCACTTGTCGACCCATTTGCGGCTACTTACGATCAATTCGACTAGTCGCGGTGGGACTGCTCGGCATCACCGACGCGGGCCCGATCTTCCCTATATCGGCAGATGTCCACCATGATCGACCCCAATAAAAGCAGGCGTGCCAGCCTTGCGGTATTCGCGCTGCTCTACCTCGGCTTTTGCATCTCCTATATCGATCGCTCGGCGATCGCGCTTTCGCTCGTTGCCATCGGCAAGGAGTTCCATGTCGGCACTGCGGTGCAGGGTGTCGTCATGAGCACGTTCTATATCGGCTACGCGGCCATGCAGATTCCCGGCGGATGGATAGCGGATCGCTGGGGGAGCAAAAAGGTCATCGTCGTGTCCGTCGCGTTCTGGTCCTTGTTCACGTTGATGACCGGTCTCGCGTGGTCGCTTGCTTCGCTGATCGCGATCCGCTTCATCTTCGGTCTCGGCGAAGGCGGTTATCCCGGTGCTGCAGTGAAGGGCGTGACCGAATCGTGTGCGCGGGAGGATCGCCCGAAGATGTCGGCGTTCCTGATGTCGTCCAACTATGTCGGCAGCTTCATCGCACCACTGACTATCGCGCCGCTCATCCTCTATCTCGGCTGGCGTCATGCGTTCTTCGTCGCTGGCGGCGCGGGTCTCGTGTTCGCACTCGTCTATCTGATCGCGGTGAAGGACACGCATCGGAAACGCGATTCGGCTGGCCGTTCCGCGCGCATCGACGGCGCGGCAACGCGCGCGCTCCTCAAGATGCCGCTCATGTGGAAGATTCTGCTCACATGGTTCTGCATGGGCATCGTCAACAAGGGACTCGATGCGTGGATGCCCGCGTATCTTCTGACCGAGCGCCATCTCGACCTCAAGGCAGTCGGCATGCTCATGCCGCTTCCCTTCGTCGCAGCGAGCGTATCGACAGCGCTGGGCGGCTGGATTCTCACACGCTGGTTCGACGGCCGCGAGAAGTGGCTGATGGCCGCGTGCTGCGCGATCTCCGGCTTCTTTCTCTACGAGATGTACACCGCGGAAACGGTGACGGGCGTGATCGCGTATCAGTCGATCGTCTACTTCTTCAAGTCGTTCGTGTTCGCGGGTGTCTTCGCGCTTCCGGTCAAATTCCTGCCGCACAAGCTCATCGGCACAGGTGCGGGCATGGTCAATTTCGGCGGACAGGTCGCAGGATTCGTCGCGCCCGCCGTCATTGGCCTGCTGGTTTCGATCACGGGCAACTACGACACGGTATTCGGCTTCCTGATCGTGGCGACAGCGTTTGCGGTCATCACCAGTCTGTCGATACGACTGACGCCCGAGACCCGTGCACGCCTTGTCACCGCCGAGGAGGCCTGATCGCTTTGCCAGCCGGACAGGCGCTATCATGGGAAACTCCGCGTCCCGTCGATCCACCATGAGCGCCCGCATTCTTCAGGAAGCCGCCGTCCGTTACTTCCTCGAAGTCGTCAACACCGGCTCCATCGCCGATGCCGCCAACCGGCTGAACGTCGTGCCATCCGCCGTGAGCCGCCAGATCGCGCGGCTCGAAAGCGAACTCGGCGCGCAGCTTTTTGTACGGCAATCGCGCGGCATGGTCCCGAGCAAAGCGGGTGAAATGCTCGCCGCCTACGCGCGTCGCTCGCAACTCGACGCCGAGCAGATTTCGCTGGAAATCGACGCGCTTCGCGGCGAAACCGAACGCACGATCCGCATCGCCTGCACGGAAGGATTCGCCTCCACCTTCCTGCCGCGCGCGATGGCGGACTTCCGCCGCACCGTCGCACCCGCATCGTTCGAAGTCGTCGTCGATGCGGCCGCCGACGTCACGCAGCGCGTGCGCGAAGCCGAATGCGATGTCGGCCTCACGTTCAGCTTCGGCCCGGCGAAAGATATTCACGTCGCGTTTTCAGCACCCTCTCCCGTGTTCGCGATCGTCGCGTCATCTCATCCGCTCGCGCGGTCTGCACAGGTTTCGTTTCGTGAGTTGCTTGCGTATCCGCTCGCATTGCCGGGTGTGCATTCGACGCTGCACAAGCTGATCGATATCTATTGCAGCCGCGAAGGCGTCGCATGCACGAGCGTGCTCCGCAGCGCAACGCTCGAAACACTCCTGGGGTTCGTGCTCGCGAGCGACGCCATTACGTTCAGCGGCGAACTCTTCGTGCGTCCGCACCTGGCGTCCGGAGAACTCGTCGCGCTGCCCGTTCCGGAACTCGCCATCGGCGAACGCGCCATCGAAATTCAAACCCTCGCGCGGCGCGCGTTGCCGCCTCTGCTGCAATCGTTTATCGAGCGGCTCAGCGGCGAACTGTCTCCGCCCTCGCGCGTTGAGCAAAAGTGAACTGACCGTTCGATAAACATCACTAGCGATCGTTTTTCTCGTCGTCTACATTGAGCGGACTCTTGCATTGTCGCTTGAAGGACTGTCCGGTGAACGACCGTTACGAACTCACACGTCATAGTGCCGTTGCGCTGCGCTCGCTTTTGCAGGCACGCGAAATCTCCGCCGTCGAATTGCTCGAAGCCTGCATCGCGCGAATCGAAAGGCTCAATCCGTATGTCAACGCCATCACGGCGACGAGCTTCGAACGCGCGCGCATCGAAGCCGGTGCTGCCGATATCGCGCTCGCACGCGGCGATGCCGTCGGTCCCTTGCACGGCTTGCCGATCGGTATCAAGGATCTCGAAGAGACCGAAGGTCTTCTGACCACTTACGGCTCGCCGCTCTATCGCGCGAACGTACCCGCCCACGACAACACGCTGGTGCGTCGGCTGCGCGCGGCGGGCGCGATTGTCGTCGGCAAGACCAACGTGCCGGAAATGGGCGCGGGCGCGAACAGCTTCAATCCCGTGTGGGGCGCGACGGGCAATCCGTTCGATCCGCGCCTGAACGCGGGCGGTTCGTCGGGCGGCTCGGCGGTGGCGCTCGCGCTCGACATGGTGCCGCTGGCCAGCGGTTCCGACACCGGCGGCTCGCTGCGCATTCCCGCAGCGAAGTGCGGCGTGGTCGGAATGCGCACGTCGCCGGGACTCGTGCCGAGCGATCGAAAGCCGCTCGGCTGGACGCCGATTGCAGTGGTTGGGCCGATGGGGCGCACCGTCGACGACACGTGGCTGCAACTCGCGGCGACGGTCGGCCTGTCGGGCAGCGATCCACTCGGCTATCCATTCGCGATGAATCCGACGATGGATGGCCGCGCGCCCACGGACGTGTCGAAACTGCGCATCGGTTACACGGAAGACTTCGGCGTGTGCGAAGTGGACGACGACATCCGTGCCACGTTCCGACGCAAGATCGAGTTTATCCGTCGCGAGGTGGCCGTATGCGAGCCGATCGAAGTGGACTTCGAGGGTGCGCATCGCTGCTTCGATGTACTTCGCGCGGAGGCCTTCGTCGCCGGCCTTCAAAAGGCGTATGAGACCGACCCCGATTCGCTTGGCCCGAATCCGCGCGCGAACTATGAAATGGGTATCGGCCTCGGTCTTGCGGATTGCGTGCGTGCGCACGGCGACCAGACGCGACTGTTTCGCCGCTTCCAGACGCTGTTCGACCGTTATGACGTGATTCTTTCGCCAACGACACCTGTCTCGCCGTTCCCGTGGACGCAGCCGTATCTGAAATCGGTGAATGGCGTCGAACTGGAGAACTACTATCGCTGGCTGTCGCTCACGTACGTCGTGACGCTCGCGACGAATCCGGCGTTGTCGCTGCCGTGCGGAGTCGATCATCGGGGCATGCCGTTTGGGCTGCAGATGATCGGCGCTTTCCGTGGCGATCTCGCACTGCTCGATGCGGCCCGCGCGTTCGAAACGCTCTTCGCGTCGTCCGACGAAACACGCCGCCCGATTCCCGATGCCACGAAGCTGCGTGCATCGGACGTCGACCTGAAGTCGATGGTCACGCATCCGCCGGTGCTCGATGCTGCATCGTCTCCCAGTGCATCTGACTCCGCAGTCTGACCCGAACACGATCGATTCCATTTACGGCAAGCCGCTCGAAACGTGGCAGTCGGGCCGTATTGCAGGCAGCGGATGGCCTGTGCGTACCCGTGTTCGGCGGCCATGTTCAGGCCGTCGACGTCGAACAGGTCGCTGGCCGAATAGCCGCCCGCGAAGGAAATCATGCCCGGCTCGGACAGGTACTTGAACAACTCGCGAATCGGCGAGCCGGCGGGATTCTGGAATGAGGAAGTGAACGCGTACATGTCGTCGTGAGCTGGATGGCGCGGACGGCCGAGATAGCCGTCAGGTGCCTGCCGCCGTGATGCTTCTGGCGCCGCGGCGGCGAATTCGAGCCACGATTGTCGATAGTCAGTAAGGCCGCGGCAAACGATACCTATGCACTAGGTCTTGCGGTTTGGTCGTTAATTGGGGGGCATCGGGGGACGGGGAATGCGGGGTTTTAAGTGTGTTTATTCGCGCCAGTGTTTGATCCGGGCGATTGTTTCGTCGGGCGCTGTGCGGCCTCACGATCCTTGCGGTCGTGACAGTTGTTGAAGCTGGCTGTGAGTGCGAATCGCAATATTCGAGGCCATGGCCGGGGCAGTTGCGCCCCGGCAGTCAGTCGCGTTCGTGCAAAGCTTGCAATGCACCCGCAAGGGCCACGCAAAGCGGCCCTTGCTGTTTATTCCGCTTCGTCTTCCTGGGCAGCCTGACCGTAGGGCTGCTCTCGCCAGTTCAGCGCGCTGTGGTCAGGCGTGATGGTGACCTTTCGGAGATCGAAATTGAACTCGAGATAGACGTGATCACCCGGTTTGAATCCGAACATCTCGAAATGCGCGTCGATGGCGCGCATCCATCGCATGTACGGCTGGCCCTCTTGGGGAAGATCGGGCTTGTTGTCGAGGGTCAGTTCAACCTCGGGGTACCGTTTGAGCTTCTTGGGACGTGACTTACTATAGGCGTTAGCCATTTCCGACTCCTGGTGTGAGTTGGTGGTGGTCAGCGGGTCGTATGGGTTGCAGCCCATGCGGCCCGCGCTTTTTGTTGCCGTGGATTTCCCTTCTCTCTCCCCCTTCGCTGCGTCTTGTTGGGCAAGACGGATTCTTCGACCATCGGTGCGAAGGGTGCTGCGACCAACTCCGATGGGCGAGAAGCAAGGCTTCATGACCAGTGTAGTCGCGCTGGCATCTCAGAAATGGGGAGTTGGGGGGGATTGGCCGAAGGGTATAGGGATGGGGGGGCGCCGCCGCTGGTCAGCTTTTGGCCGCTGATATCCGAACGCACTCGAATACAGTCGCGATGACATCACCTACTACGACAACAACGGAGATGGCAGGAAAAGCAGAATCTCCTTCCCTCCCTCGACATCAGACTGGATGCGGACGCGCATGCCATTCTTCAACTGAGTTAATCTGACCCGGCGATTCTCAACGAGCACGGCCCCTCGGCCGAAACGACCAATTTGAAGGGTTCACATGGATTACGTCGTCCATCAAGAAGTACCGTCCGTATCGACTTACATCGAGATCCGCCTTGCTGCCGGGTTAAGCCGAAAGTCGGAGCAAGCCGCGACGATCGGGTTGAAGAACGGACTCTTTAGCGTAGTAGCGTACTCGGGCAGTGCCCCGGTCGGGATCGGCAGGATTATCGGCGACGGTGGTTGCTTCTTCGAGGTCGTCGATATTGCGGTATTGCCGGCTCACCAGAAGAAGGGCGTGGGCGATCTGATCATGCGAGCGCTCATGGATTACATTCACGAGAATGCGCTACCTACCGCTTATGTCAGTCTGATGGCGGACCATGGAACGCCGAAGTTCTATGAGCGCTATGGCTTCCAGCCTTCGGTGCTTCCGGAGAAAGCGGGGATGTTTCTTCGCATCAAATAACGTGAATGTCGCGTTCACCGCGACAAGCGAGTGGGGAACAACGACCGTTGCCGACCCTGAACGGCCCTTCAGATTCATCCAAAGCGGCCAATCGTTGTGACCTGCGGCCGGATTTTGTAGCCACGCTCGATGAGTATCTTGGCCTCGGCGCGACTGCGGAATCATTCCCGATTAAATCGCTTCTCGCGCAGCGTGCCGTTGGAACCTTCAACGGAGTCGTTCTGCCAAGGGCGGCAAGAACGGACACAGCGTGTACGATCTGGTCTTCAAGAAAACCATCCAAGGGGAGTGGAATGAATCCGGAACAGGCCCGAGCCGAAGAAACCCAGGCGATGGAGCGCATGGTGGCCGCCACGCTGCGCGTGCAGAGTACGTTCGCCTCGATGCAGAAGCAATTTCCGCCGCAAGGCAGCGGCGAGCCTTCGCCGTTCGCGCTGCAAACCTTCGATGCCGCCCTGCAGGAACTTGAAGACGCACAGGCCGCGTTCGATGCGCTGCTGAACGATCTGATCGACGGTAACCGCTAAAGGCTACGCCCTTATCTGCACCGATTGTCGACGATCTAAAAGCTGTGTCGAACGGCCGTTTGTGGCCGAGTACCGACAAACGCAGGGGCGGCCGTAGCCGCCCCACATCACACAATCAATCAGACAGAAGCACTCCGATTAGCCTCAATCACCGTCAACGCTGCCATATTCACGATCCGCCGCACGGTCGCGCTCGAAGTGAGAATGTTCACGGGTGCGTTGACGCCCAGCAGGAACGGCCCCACCGCCACATTGCTCCCTGCCTCGGTCTTGAGCAGGTTGTACGCAATATTCCCCGCATCGACGTTCGGACAAACGAGCAGATTCGCAGCCCCCTTCAGCGGCGACATCGGCAGCAGCTTCGACCGCAGCCCTTCATCGAGCGCACAGTCGCCGTGCATCTCGCCGTCCGCCTCGATATCCGGCGCCTGCTCCCGAACGATCTCCAGCGCCCGACGCATCTTCACACCCGAAGCCGCACTCCCTGACCCAAAATTCGACCGCGAAAGCAACGCAGCCTTCGGCGTGAGATTCAGCCATTCCATCTGCCGAGCCGCAGCAATCGTGAATTCCGCGATCTGCTCCGCATCGGGATTATCGTTGACGTGCGTGTCCACCAGCGCCACCGTCCGCTGATCGAGCAGCAGAATATTCATCGCTGCATACGTGGAAGCACCCGGCTTCTTGCCGATCGCTTCGTCGACGAAGCGCAGGTGATTGTGATACTCGCCAACGGTCCCGCAAATCATCCCGTCTGCATCGCCGAGCCGCACCATCATCGCGCCGATCAACGTCAGGCGACGCCGCATTTCGACGCGCGCCATCTCCTTCGAAATACCATCCCTGCACCGCAGTTCCCAATACGTCGTCCAGTACTGCGGGAACCGTTCGTCATACTCCGGATTGGTCACTTCGACATCCTGACCGAGTCGCAGGCGCAGACCAAACCGCTCGATCCGGGCAAGCAGCACCTCCGGGCGCCCAACCAGGATCGGACGCGCCAGCTTCTCGTCGACGATCACCTGCACGGCACGAAGCACACGCTCGTCTTCGCCTTCGGTGAAGACGATCCGCGCCTTGCCGCCGTCACGCACGAGCTGACGCGCCGTCGCGAACAGCGGCTTCATGAACGCGCCGGAGTGGTAGACGAATTGCTGCAGTTGCTCGACATACGCGTCGAGGTTCGCCAGGGGGCGCGTCGCCACACCACCCTCCATCGCCGCCTTGGCCACGGCCGGCGCGATACGAACGATCAGGCGCGGATCGAACGGCTTCGGAATCAGGTATTGCGGACCGAACGCCACGTCGTACGCACCATAGGCCGCCGCCACGACTTCGTTCTGCTCCTCCTCGGCAAGCCCCGCGATCGCGTGAACAGCGGCGATTTCCATTTCGCGGGTGATCGTCGTCGCGCCCACGTCCAGTGCGCCGCGGAAAATGTACGGGAAGCACAGGACGTTGTTGACCTGGTTCGGGTAGTCCGAGCGCCCCGTCGCGATCACGACATCGTCGCGCGTCGCATGCGCCAGTTCCGGGAAGATTTCCGGCGTCGGGTTGGCCAGCGCGAGAATCAGCGGACGCGCCGCCATCTGCTTCAGCATGTCCGCGCTCAGAATGCCGCCGACCGACAGGCCCAGGAACACGTCCGCGCCGCCGATGACTTCGGACAGCTTGCGCGCATCGGTTTCCTGCGCAAAGCGCGACTTTGCCGGGTCCATCAGCGTGGTACGGCCGCGATAGACGACGCCTTCGATATCGGTCACCCAGATGTTTTCAACCGGCAGCCCGAGGTCGACCAGCAGGTCCAGACAGGCCAGCGCGGCCGCACCGGCACCCGACGTCACGACCTTCACCTCCTTGATCGACTTCCCGACGACCTTCAGCCCGTTGATGAAAGCGGCCGATACGGTGATGGCGGTGCCGTGCTGATCGTCGTGGAAGACGGGAATCTTCATGCGTTCGCGCAGCTTCTGCTCGACCGTGAAGCACTCCGGCGCCTTGATGTCCTCGAGATTGATGCCGCCGAACGTGGGTTCGAGGCCGGCGATGATGTCGACCAGCTTGTCCGGATCGGTCTCGTTGATCTCGATGTCGAAGACGTCGATCCCGGCGAACTTCTTGAACAGGACGGCCTTGCCTTCCATGACCGGCTTCGATGCGAGCGGACCGATGTTGCCCAGACCGAGCACCGCGGTGCCGTTCGTGATCACGCCGACCAGGTTGCCGCGGCTCGTGAAGCGGTGCGCCTGCAGCGGATCGGCCGCGATCGCCTCGCACACCCCCGCTACGCCCGGGGTGTAAGCCAGCGCGAGATCGCGCTGGGTCACGAGCGGCTTGCTGGCGACGACCGAGATCTTCCCCGGGGTCGGAAACTCGTGATAGTCGAACGCTGCCTGCTGCTGTGTCTCTGTCTGTTTCATGTTTTTCGGTCCGGGCACGGGCGCCAGGCCAGTCCCGGCGCGATCCATGAAGGGGATTCTAGGGATCCGCCATAAGGAGATGATTCTGTTTTAATATCGGTCCATCACTTTTTCATGATGAATGCATGACCAGTCAATGACTTTTGACGCAAACGACGTGGTCAGGCGGCTGGGCGCACGTCTGAAGATTCGGCATCTGGTGCTGTTGCTGCAGATCCAGCAGCACGGGTCGCTGACGCGCGTCGCGGAGCACATGGCCAGCAGCCAGCCCGCCGTGACGAACGCGCTGTCCGAGCTGGAGAGCATGTTCGGCACGCCGCTGTTCGAACGCTCGTCGCGCGGCATGCGGCCGACCGCGCTCGGCGCGGTCGTGCTCGAACGGGCGAAGGCGATGATCAAGGATCTCGACCACCTCGCCCGCGAGATGGAGGCCGTCGCCGCCGGGCATGCGGCCCACCTGCACATCGGCGTGATTCCGTTCATCTCCGGCCAGATGCTGTCGGCGGCGCTGAAGCGGCTGCAAGCGCGGATGGAGCGGCGCCTGACCGTGACGATTCATGAAGGCACCAGCGATCAACTGCTGCTGCAGCTCAAGGACCACAGCGTCGACATCGTGATCGGGCGCGCGTCGTCGGCGGTCGATCTGGGGCAGGTTTCCTTTGAAGTGCTGTACCAGCAGCAGCCGCGGATGATCGCGAGCCGGCGCCTTGCCGCGAAACTGGCTCGCACGGCGCTGGACTGGAACAAGCTGCACGCGCTCGACTGGATTCTCGGCGCGCCGCATACGCCGATGCGGGAACAGGTAACCGACCTGTTTCTGTCGGCCGGCATCCCGCCGCCGGTTCCGGTCGTCGAAAGTTACTCGTCCAAGCTGATCGGCGAAATGATTGCGTCGAGCGACGAAGCCGTCTCGATCGTGCCGGCCGATATCGCGGAGGAACTGGTGCGGATTGCAGGCGTAGCGATCGTGCCTTACTCGCTGGTGTGGACGCTTCCGCCGATTGCGCTGTTTACCCGCGCCGCCGACTCGCGCTCGCCGGCGCGGGATTTGCTCGTCGACGCGCTACGCGAGGTGTGTAAAGAGACGTATGGGGAAGCGCGGCGATAAGGTTGCAGGCCCGCCGAAAGCAGGCATGACTCGGAGCGTCTGCGGTAGGCTACTTGCTGGCGGTGAGGCGTCGCATGATTTCCCCGCGCTCGGCGCTCAGCACACGATCCGAGCCCTCGCCCCTGTCGTAGCGCTTGGCTGTCCGGTAGGAAAACCGCTTCTTGTACTGACTGGTTGCGGGATCGAACATCCACGCATCCACTTCGAAGAAGTGCTTTTCGAAATGACTCTCGTCCTTGCCCCAGACATAATCCGCCCGGACAAACAGCGGATAGGGCGAGACTTCCGGCACCTTCCACATCGCGCGATCGGCCATCTCTGTTTCGGTGATTTCCGGCATCAGATTGTCGATCTTTCCGTTCGCGCCATAACGCAGTACGGCTACGCGCTCCAGCATCCCGCTGCCACCGCCCGAGAACATCCCCGAGAAGAACACCCAGGAACCGCCCGATTCAATCGGCAACCGTTCGGACCGTGGATTCAGTCCGAACTGATATAGCTCCCTGGAAGAACCGGAAACAGGAGCAGGCGGCATCTCGAAGCACGGCGCACGACCAGGAAGCACGCAGAGTTTCACCCCGGACAACGGGAGCCCATCGGCATCATGCTTGCCTTCCGTCTGGGTGAAGCGCGGGAAAGCAGGTTCGCTGGATGTCGCCTGAGCATCGGCGATGCCGATGACGGAAATGCTCAAGATCACCCCGAGCGTCTTGCAGATCCAGCGCATGCCCTCTTCCTCTCTCTTCCGTTAATTTCCGCAGATTGTCGATGATCCGGCGGCCTCTGTCGAACGGACGATTGCAGCCGACTACATCCGGTCATCTGGCCAGGCATGTACGAAAAACCTGTCGACGCTCCGATCGAAACTAGTCAGCCAGTTTCTCGTACAGTGACCAGACATAGCCGTCCGATTTCATTCCCGCGCGGGTAAAACCAAGCGACTCGTAGTAAGCGCAGAGCTTCGTGTTTTCGGTGGCGCAGTCGAGTCGAACAAGGCGCCGGTTCAATCCGCTCACCTTGCGAGCGCACCAATCAAGCATGAAGCTGCCGAGCCCGAGCCCGTTAAAACCTTGCCGCACACACAGCCCATGGACATAACCGGCGATCGGCTCTTGAGGCCCCCAGTGTTTGTCATCGTCCAGACCGAATGAAAACGTCCCGACCGGCGCGCCATCCAGTTCGACGACATACACTTCTTTTTCAGCGACGTTGTTTCGCACCCATCGCTCGGAGAACCCGTCGCCGTCCTTGCCCCACGCGTAGTCACCGTGCGCAACCTTCTTCGCATGCGCGTCGTTCCGGATCTGTGTAAGCGCCGGTACATCGTCTGCCGTTGCTCTGCGGACGCTTTTTGAGGTCATCGCTCGTCTCTCCGTTGAAGCTTCACGTCGTGCTCAAACGCCGCTATCGCGCACGTCTGCATTCGCGATCGCAACGGCGCGGCGATGTTACGAAGCCGTACGCTGAAACCAACGCGAACACGGCCCCGGGTAAATGAGGACGGTTGCAATCGCATTGGCGAACAAGGCCACGTCGAACAGGTTCACATTGAATGGCAACGCCATCGCGAGAAAGGCAACCGTCGTGACAAGCGTGAAGACATCCATCAGCCGCCATCTATCGACGTGTCACGCGCGAGATAATCCCGCAGCGCCGGTCCTCGCCCGGCAGGATCACTCCTCCGCCCGCTGACAAACCACCTCGATATTGTGCCCGTCCGGCCCGATGACGAACGCCGCATAGTAGTTCGCGTTATAACGCGGCCGTAACCCCGGCGCCCCATTGTCTTTCCCGCCCGCCGCCAGCGCCGCGCGATAGAACTCGTCGACTTGCCGCCGATTCTCGGCCTTGAATGCGATGTGAAGATGCGCGGGCTTCTCCGCAGTCTGGAACAGACACAACGAAGGCTGCCACGGCCCCGGCGGACAAAGCTCGACGCCGTACGAAGGCTCCCCCTCCCCCGCGACTACCACGCCAAGCGGTTCAAGTGCCTTCAGGAAAAACGCTTTGCTCGCTGCGAAATCGCTGACTCCGAATTTGACGTGGTCAAACATGAGTTCCCCCTCGGATAGTGGGGCCCGCCCGCGCCCCGACGTGATGGACGGATGACCGCGATGTTGCCACATGCAGCCATCGGCGGCAGCCCTGTCCGCCCCATCACCCCAGCTCGAACGACGTCACCCCGAACACGCGATCGATCGCGATCGCGGGTGCGTCTTTCGTGTACATCCGCGCGGTTTCGAAGACCCTTGTCATGCCGTGCCGTTCCGCCAGCGCGACGGCCGCGGGATTCGTTTCCGGCACGTCGAGCACGATGACCTCGCCGGGCATGCTGGCCGCCAGCGCGCGAAACAACCCGGTGGCGACGCCTGCGTCATCGGCGAAGAGCGGGCCGATCTTGCAGCCCGCCTTGCAGCGGCGCACAACCCCGTATCCGGCGACACGGCCGGCGTCGACCGTTGCGAGCGCAACGGCATCCGGCTGTGCGATCCACGCCGAGACGAAACGCTCGCGCGCCGCGGGAAAACACTGGCGATCGTAGGCAAGCAGCTGCTCGAACGGCACGTCGGCCGCTGCCGCTACATGCGCGCACCCGATGCCGCCCACGCGCCCCTGATAGCGAATGTTGCGGTACGCGAGCCGAAACCCGGACTTCCTGTAGTTCGCCTGCTGGGCGACGACACCATCGAGACCGACGTTGCGGTCTCCCAGATAACGCATGCCGTGCTGCCAGATCCGCATACCGAAGCCTTTGCCGCGGAACCCGGGCTTCACGATATAAAGACCGATGAAGCCAAAGCGCTCGTCATACGCGACGGCGGCGAGGCATGCCACCGGCTCACCGCGCCAAACGCCGACGAAGAAACCGGCCGGGTCCGCTTCCCTGAAACAGAGCGGGTCATGCCAGCCGGGGTTCCACCCTTCCGCAGCCGCCCATTCGACCGACATGGCTAGCTCGTCGGCCGACATGGTGCGCACGATAAAGTCACCGTCTTGATCCATGGTTCGCCCCACTCGCGGCTTTAAACCTCGCCGCCTCGTGTTACGGAAAATGCATCCGGGAAGCACCGGCAAGCGAGCACCGGCCAACTGACAGAACAGACCGCGCAATCATGCCCTGACACGCTCCGACACAATGCGTTGTGGGGGCGGTCAACCCGCCGCACGCCCGGTTAACGTCCTTCTCGTTGTTTCGCCAACGAGGCGGCCATGCCCAAACCGATACTCGACGACGAAATGAAGTCAGGCTTCAAAACGCATCGTGTCAGCGCTTCCTACTCTGCCTGCGGCACTTCGTCCATGAAGAGACCGAACAGCGTAGCCTGCGACGAAATATCGAGCTTTCGGTAGAGATTGGTACGGTGAACCTTTGCCGTCGCGGGCGAAATGCCCAGTAACCGCGCGATGTTCTTGCTCGAATGTCCCGCCAGAATCTTCAGCGCGACCTCGATCTCCCGGGCAGTCAAGCGCGTGCTCGCGCGCTCGCGCAGCGCCTGCTCGAAATGCGCGCGCCGCTCGCTTTCGGCGGTCGCGCGATCGGTCCTGGGCCGCTCGCAGGCCGGCGACGGCACGGCGCGCCGCATCAGCGGCAGAATCCAGGTGCCGTACAGGCACAGCGTGCCGACATCCGCGGCACTAAAGCGCTGCCGGCTGCCGAGCGACAGCGAAACACGCTCCCCGCCCGGTAGCGGCACAAGAAACTGTATTTCGTCTTCCCGTACATTCACGGAGAAATAGCGCCGAAAGTACTCCGTCTCGCGAAACTGATCGGGCGCGACCTCATCGATCCGATACACGCCGGGACTGATCGGCCCGAGGCTGAACTGATAAAAAGGATCCAGCAAATACACGCTGTTCAGGTAGCCCTCGAACAGCGTGTCGGGTTTCGCGCCGGGTGCGCTCTCGGCGATCAGACAGGGCTTCTGCGTCGGGCTGAAGACCATCGCCACCCAGTTGTCGATCTGCACCGCGCCGCGCAGCAGGTCGATCAGCGCGTTCCAGAACTGCCGGTCGTCGAGGCGTTCGATCAGGCGTCCGAGCCGCTGATGGAACGCCAGGTCCGCAATGTCGAGCTTCATGCCATCTAATCCCAAAGGTGTAGTTTCGCACCCGCACCCCTAGCCCGCCGGACCGATGTTCGTGCCGCGCTGCGCCGCCTACCATCGCCGTACCTCGACATTCAACCGTCGCACTCAACGACAGGGCGCCGTCATGGTGCCCAGGAGAACAGGTATGCGCATCAGGGACATCGGCGTCCGGATCGGGCGTGGCACCCCCGGCCGGCTGAACAGCATCACCGACGTGGACGGCGTTCGCGTCGGCCATCGTACCGTGATCGAAAAAAAAGGAACAGTGTCGATCCAGACCGGCGTGACGGTCATCGAGCCGCGCGCGGGCATGGCAAGGCTCGAACCCTGCTACGCCGGCTACCACGTACTCAACGGCAACGGCGATGCGACCGGACTCGAATGGATTCGCGAATCCGGTCTGCTGACTACGCCGATTGCATTCACGAATACGCACAGCGTCGGCGTGGTGCGCGACGCACTGGTGCAGGCGGAGCGCGCGTCGGCGGGCTCGCATCAGTACTGGTGCATGCCGGTCGTGCTCGAGACGTTCGATGGCGTGCTCAACGACATTTGGGGCCAGCACGTGACGGCCGCGCACGTTCGCGATGCGCTGGCCTCGGCGCGCGGCGGCCCGGTTGCCGAAGGGTGCGTCGGCGGCGGCACCGGCATGATCTGCCATGAATTCAAAGGCGGCATTGGCACGGCGTCGCGGCGGCTGACCGGCGACGACGGTGGCTGGACGGTCGGTGCGCTCGTGCAGGCAAACTACGGTGTCCGCGAGGAACTTCGCGTCGGCGGCTACCCGGTCGGCGAAGTACTGAGCGACGTACCGTCGCCGTTCCGCAATCGCGAAGCCGGCGTGCCCGGCATGGGCTCGATTGTCATTGCGCTCGCGACCGACGCGCCGCTTCTGCCGCACCAGTGCACGCAGGTTGCGCATCGTGCGGGTGTCGGTCTCGCACGTGTCGGCGGCGGCACCGAATACGCAAGCGGCGACATCTTCGTCGCGTTCTCGACCGGTAATCGCGGATTACCCGTTGCCGACTACAGCCGCCTGAGCGCACCGCTGTCCACCGTGCAGAGCGTCAATCCGGATTACATGACACCGCTGTTCGTCGCCGCGGCCGAGGCCGTCGAGGAAGCGATCCTCAATGCGCTCCTCGCCGCGACCGACGCCGACGGTCAGGGCGTGCAGGTGAGCGCGCTCGGCGCCGAGCGGCTGCTGCATGCGCTCGACCGCGTGGGCTGGCGCCACGACGCGCAACGCGCATAGCGCATCCAATCGACTTCCAGATTCCCGCAACCCGTCATCATCGAACGAGAGCCACCATGACCGCTCCCAGCCTCATCACGCCGATCGCGGCCGCCGTCGCCGCCGCACTGATCGGGCTCGCCACGGCCGCCCCGCACGCCCGCGCCGACGAGCTGAACGTCTACAACTGGTCGGACAACATCGCCGACGACACCGTATCCGGCTTCCAGAAGCAGACCGGCATCCATACGCGCTACGACGTCTACGACGGCGACGAAACGCTGCAGGCGAAGCTGCTCGCCGGTTCGTCCGGCTACGACATCGTTGTTCCGTCGTCGGGCTACGCGGGCAAGCAAATCCAGGCAGGCGTGTATCAGAAGCTCGACAAGAGCAAGATACCGAACCTCGCGAATCTCGATCCGGTGCTGATGAAGATGATGGCGACCGTCGACCCGGGCAACCAGTACGCCGTGCCCTGGTCGTGGGGAACCGACGGTCTCGGCTACAACGCGACGAAGGTCCAGGACGTCCTCGGCAAGGACGCACCGCTCGACAGTTGGGATCTGCTGTTCAATCCGCAGTACGTGTCGAAGCTCAAGCATTGCGGCGTGTCGGTGCTCGATTCGCCCGAAGATGCGTTCGCCGTTGGCCTTGCCTATTTGCACAAGAATCAGAACAGCACGAATCCCGCCGACTATCAGGCCGTCTACCAGCTCTATCGAACCATTCGTCCCTACATCACGCAGTTCAATTCGTCGGGGTACATCAACGACCTCGCGAACAACGACATTTGCCTCGCGCTCGCGTGGTCGGGCGATGTCGCGATCGCCAAGGCGCGCGCCGCCGAAGCGCATCGCGCTTACGAGATCAGCTATGTCATTCCACCGGGCGACGGCGTGCTCTGGTTCGATCTGATGGCCGTGCCGAAGGACGCGCCGCACGCCGGTGCGGCGATGCAGTGGATCAACTATATCCTGCAGCCGAAAACGAGCGCCGCGATCACGAACCAGGTGTTCTACCCGAACGCCAATGCGGCCGCGCGACCGCTGATCAAAGCCGAGATCCTGAAGAACCCGGCGATCTATCCCGGCCCTGAACGCCTGAAGACGCTCACGCTGGGGTCGCCGATGCCGGCGGACATCATGCGGCTCGAAAGCCGGTTGTGGGCGCAACTGAAGAGCGGGCGCTGATCCAGGTTCCGGCGTGGCCCGGCCGATGGCCGGGCGCGTCGCGAACCGATTGCGCGTCGCTCGGCGAATCGCCTGCCGCTACCGGTCTCACGTTCCGTGTATAGGAAGCCTCAACAAAATGAATTTTGAAGCGGTCGCCGGCAAACGACGCAGGCGGCGATCTTCATGAATGCCTCGTGGAGGGCCGCGATGCGTTCAAACCGGATGCGCAGGCGTCTGAAGTCGTGAAGCGATGCGAAGGTACGCTCGCCGGCCTGAATACCCGCGGATAGTGGCGCATAATGTTTTGATGTCGACCCTTGGCAGGAAGAGGGTTTTATGCGCTGCACACTATGCGGATCCGAGAATCCTCCCGGTGCGAGGGTCTGCCAGGAATGTCGGGCCGTGCTGTCCCGCACTTGTCCGCAATGCGGACATGCGGCCGAGCCAGCAGCTCGCTTCTGCAGCAATTGCGGGACGTCGCTGGCACCAGCCGCCGCTGCGCCGTCGTTTTCTCTACCTTCGGGTCGGGAGCCGCCGCCGACACCCGTTCATTACACGCCCGATCATCTGGCCGAGCGGATCCGTGCCGAACACGCGGCCATGGCAGCGCGCGGCGAGCCCGCCGGCGAGCGCAAGACCGTTACTGCGCTGTTTGCCGACATGGCCGGATCGACCGCGTTGATCCACGATCTCGATCCCGAAGTGGCGCATCGCTTGATCGTGCCCGTGGTCGAGTTGATGATGGAAGCGGTCCACTACTACGAAGGGTACGTCGCGAAATCGCTCGGCGACGGCATCCTCGCGCTGTTCGGCGCACCGATCGCCCACGAAGACCATGCGCAACGAGCACTGTTCGCTGCCTTGCGCATGCAGCAGGCGATGCGGCAGCACGGCGACCGCATTCGTCTGCAGGAAGGCATTCCTCTGCAAATTCGCGTCGGCGTTCATACGGGCGAGGTCGTCGTCCGTTCCATCCGCACCGACGACTTGCACACCGAATACGATCCGCTCGGGCATACGATCCACATCGCGTCGCGGATCGAGGGAATCGCCACACCCACGTCCATTCTCGTCAGCGAGTCCACCCATAAGCTGGCCGAAGGCTATTTCGAGTTCAAGGCGCTGGGGGCAACGCAACTCAAGGGCATTCCCGCGCCGCTGTGCGTATACGAGCTGCTTGGCTTGGGGGCGTTGCGCACGCGCCTGCAGCGGGCGGCGCATCGCGGCCTCGCGCGGTTTGTCGGCCGTGAAACGGAAATGGAACATCTTAACCGCGCGCTGGAGGAAATGCGGGGCGGGCATGGGCGCGTGGTCGGCATCGTGGGTGAGGCGGGCGTCGGAAAGTCGCGCCTTTTCCACGAGTTCAAGGAGCGTTCACGGCGTGGCGCGCTGGTGCTGGAAACATTTTCGGTCTCGCACGGCAAGGCATTTCCCAATTTGCCGCTCATCGAACTCCTGAAGAACTATTTCCAGATCACGACGCAGGACGACGAGCGGCGCTGCCGGGAAAAAGTCATCGGCAAGGCGCTCACGCTCGAGCGCAGTTTCGAGGACCTCGTGCCATACGTCCTCTATCTGCTTGGAATCGGTGAAGGCGGGACGATACTGGTCGAGATGGATCCGCAGATCCGGCGCGACCGTACCTTCGACGCAATCGGGAAGCTTCTCGCGCGAGAGAGCCGGAATCAGCCGGTCCATTTGCTGTTCGAGGATCTGCAATGGCTGGACCGTGAGACAGAAGCCTTCCTCACCTACCTGGTCGACCGCGTGCCGGACGAGCGAATGCTCCTTTTGGTGAACTACCGGCCCGAGTATCGGCCCGCGTGGGACCGCGCGGTTCATTGCAGCAAGATCCGTCTCGAACCGCTTGGTCCATCCGATGCGCAAGGACTGCTTACGGCACTGCTCGGCGAGGATCGCACACTCGTGCCTCTGAAGCAGCTCATTCTGGAGAAGACGGAGGGCAACCCGTTTTTCATGGAGGAAGTGGTTCAGACGCTTGTCGAAGAGAAATCGCTGCTCGGCGATACCGGGCATTATCGGATCGTGGAGACCCCGGCGACGCTGCATATTCCCACCACCGTGCAGGGCGTGCTGGCTGCCCGGATCGATCGTCTTCCCATCGAGGAAAAGGAACTGCTGCAGGCGCTCGCAGTGATAGGCCACGAGTTTCCGTTCAGCCTGATCCAGCGAATCTGCAGTGAAGCGCCGGCGCGGGACGATGAACTACGTCGTCTGCTCGCCCATCTGGAAGCCGCGGAGTTCATCTACGAGCGCCCCGCCTTTCCCGAGGTCAATTACTCATTCAAACACGCGCTGACTCAGGAAGTGGCCGGGCGCTCGTTGCTCACGGAGCGGCGTACCACACTGCACGAGCGCACTGCGCAGGCGATCGAGGTGCTGTTCCCGACACGCATCGCCGATTACTGCAGCGAACTTGCGCACCACTACAGTCAGAGCGGAAACATTCCCAAGGCTGTCGAATATCTGCATCGTGCGGCGCAGCAGGCGCTACGTCATGCTGCCCACCCCGATGCAATGAATCACCTCGGCGCGGCGCTTGCGCTGCTCAAGCGTTTGCCGGATACACCCATGCAGGCGCATTGGGAACTGACGCTGCTGCTTTCCCTTGGGCCAGTCTTGATGGACGTCCGTGGGTACGGTTCGACCGAGGTGGGCGTGACATACAGGCGCGCGCTCGAGTTATGCGAGCGGACGGGTGAGGCATCGCAACGCTTTGCGACGCAGCTGGGCTTGCGGATACACCATCTGGTGCGCGGCGAGTATGCAATCGCGACTGATCTGAGCCACCAGATGCTCGATACTGCCCGGGATGCGAATGATCCAGGCTTGCTCGTGGAGGCACATGGTGCGCTGGGCGCCTGCTTTTTCCTGCAGGGCGATTTCGGCGCTGCTCGCGCAAACCTGGAACAGGCCCGTGCGATCTACGATCCGAAGCAGCATCAGGCACACGTCTTCGCACACGGGGTGGATCCTGGTATCCGGGCGCTCAATTACCTCGTATTGACCTTGTGGTTTCAGGGCTATCCGGAACAAGCGCTCAAACGCAGCGCCGAAGCACTCACGCTCGCGCAGGGCCTTTCTTATGGGCCATCTCTCGCGTTCAGTCTGACCTACGCAGCCCACCTGCATCAACTGCGGAGGGAGCCGGTGCTGGCCGGTGAGCGTGCAGATGCGGTCATTGCCGTATCGACCGAGCACGGATTGCCTTACTGGCTCGCATGGGGAACGATTCTGCGAGGCTGGGCGACGAGCGAGCAAGGAAACATCCGGGACGGAATCGCGCAGATGCGGCTGGGCCTCGACGCGCAGCGGGCAGCGGGTGGCGCAGACCTGCGGCCCTATGCGCTCGCGTTGCTCGCCGACAGTTACTGGCGTGCGGGTGATAAGCGGGCAGCACGAGACGTGCTGGAAGAGGCGATGGCGATCGTCGCGAAATCCGGCGAGCATTGCTACGAAGTCGAGCTCTGCCGGCTCACGGGAATCTATTTGGCTGGAGAGGCAAGCAAGGACGGCACGGCACCTGCACGCGATAACGAAGCCGTAGACTGTTTTCACCGAGCGATCGCGCGAGCGCGCCGGCAGGGTGCCAGAGCGCTGGAATTGCGGGCAGCGTCAGACCTTGCGAGGCTATTGCAACGGCAGGGGAAGACTGTGGAGGCACAGCGGGCGCTGTCCGAGGTGTACCGCTGCTTCACGGAAGGATTCGACACGAGCGACCTGCGAGAGGCGAAGGCGCTGCTGGATGCGTTGGACGCGCGCGCAGGATGAATGGACCGGCGGCGCACGACGACGTATCGCGTGACGACGTACCGTCCATTACCTGCCTTCGCATCACGGAGAGCTGGGGAGACTGGCATGACAATCACGCACACGAGACGCAGCAACGATGTACCGCGCAAACAGATCGCGCTGGCTTTGCAGGGTGGCGGGATGCACGGCGCCTTTACCTGGGGTGTGCTTGACAGTCTGCTCGACGACAGCAGGCTCGAAATAGAGGGTGTCAGTGCAACCAGCGCCGGCGCGATGAACGCCGCTGTTCTCGCATACGGGCTGCAACAAGGGGGCGAAGACGGTGCGCGCCAGGCACTGCACGACTTCTGGCAGGCAGTCTCACGCTCGGCGGAGCGCTACAACCCGCTGCGTTGGGCGCCGTGGCTGAAGGGCACGCACAGCTTCGGGCTCGATCATTCGCCGCTTTATGCATTCGCCGACATGATGCTGCGCGTTTTTTCGCCCTATCAGTTCAATCCGAACAACCTGAACCCGCTGCGCGAAGTGCTCGAAAGCCAGGTCGATTTCGACGCGCTGCGCAAACACTGTCCGATCCGGTTGTACCTGTGCGCAACCAATGTCGAGACGGGGAAAATCCGCATCTTCACCGGAGAGGATGTCAGTGCGGACGCGGTACTTGCATCGGCATGCGTGCCGACACTGTTCCAGGCGGTTACGATCGATGGCGCGTACTACTGGGATGGCGGTTACATGGGTAATCCGGCCATCTATCCTCTCATCTACAATTGCGCGACGCGCGACGTCGTGATCGTGCACATCAATCCGCTGGTGCGCCGCGGCGTGCCAATCACGGCAGCGGAAATTCTCAACCGTATCAGCGAGATCAGTTTCAACTCGTCGCTGATGCGCGAGATGCGAGCCATCTCGTTTGTCACTGACCTGATCCGGCAAGGCACGATAAAACGTGGCGAGATGAAGGAAATGCTGATCCATTCCATTCGCGCCGACGACGCCCTGTGCGCGTTGAGCGTATCGAGCAAGTACAACGCGGATTGGGGATTTCTCAGCGAACTGCATGACTACGGGCGACGCGAAGCGGATGCGTGGCTCGCGCATCACTACGGAAACATCGGACAGCGGTCGAGTATCGACATCCGCAGTGAATTTCTCTGAGCGCATCGCGGTAATGTCGGCATCGGGCGATCATGCGCGGCCGTCCCGGGCCAAGGAGCGAACGTGAACCGGACGCAGGCGCGGTTCGTCGCGTTGTGGTCGTGCAGCGGCGGGACACATGCCGAGGATGTCTATCGCATGCTGGCGCAATGCTATATGGAGCCGGCGCGCCATTACCATACGCTCGTGCATGTCCGGCGATGCTTGCGTCATCTCGACCTGGCGCGCGACTCGATTCCCGAACCGGACGCCGTCGAGCTCGCGCTCTGGTTCCATGACGCGATTTTCGTTCCGGGTGCGCAAGATAACGAGCAGCGTAGCGCGGACTGGTTCAGACGCGAGGCAGAGGGGCGAATCCACGCGTGCGACCGTATCTGCGCGATGATTCTCGCGACGACCCACCTGGGCATTGCCGCGGAACTGGATACCCGTTTCGCATGCGACATCGACCTGGCCGTGCTGGGCGCTTCTCGCAGCCGATTTCGCGAAGACGGCCGGCACCTCCGGGCAGAGCGCCCCGATCTTGACGACCGGGCTTACGACCTTCATGAACGGACGATTCTTCGCGGGCTGCTCGACCGCCCGCGCATCTATCTGACCGATTTCTTCCATACGCGCTGCGAGACGCGAGCGCGCAGGAATTTGAGCTGGCGGCTGGGCTTGCCGAGTCCGGAATAGCCACGACACGCTGCTGTCGGCATTCACGATTAGCGCTGGCGGTGCCCGGTAAGAAAGGGCGGTTCTACGCAGATCGCTGTTACGACTCCGGGTGACATCGAACATGCAGTCCACAACCGCGGTATCGAGGCGGCGATCGCCAAGCGCCCCTCCACCGAAATCCATAAGGAAAAAAGGCCCGACAAAGTCGGGCCAATGGGTTTGAGACACAAGGAGAATCCCGCCCCCTGCAGCGGGCGGTTACGTCGCGCTACACGACGTTCTTTTCGACGATCGGCCGGTTTTCCAGCACTCGCGCCCAGCCGAGCGACGACAGGTCGAGCGTTTCATAACGCCCGCCCAGAATGAGTTCACTGACGCCACGCCCCGTCGCCGGCCCCTGCTGCAGCCCGTGGCCGCTATAGCCGTTCGCGAACACGACGTTGTCGAGTTCCGGGTGATACCCGATGATCGCGTTGTGGTCGAACACGTTGTACTCGTAGTACCCGGACCAGCAGTTCTCCACGCGCAGCGCCTCGAACTCCGGCACGCGATTCGCGAGCGTCGGCCAGATCACCTCGTCGAACAGGTCGTGATCGACTTCGTCGAGCGGCAGATCGTCCGGGTCGCGGTCCGGGCTCGGCGACGTCCCGCAGATATACGTGCGCCCTTCCGGCCGGAAATACACGCCCGTCGGATCGATCAGCAGCGGGCAATCGGTGAGCTTCGCCGGCGACGACACGTTGAAGATGCTGCGGCGCCGCGCATACACGGGGATGTCGATGCCCATCATCGACGACAGCGTGCGTGCCCATGCACCCGCCGCGTTGACGAGCGTGTCGCACGCATGGCGCTCGCCGTCGCCCGTCACGACATGCGTGACCTTCCGTCCATCGCGTTCAACCGACTTCACATCGGCCGCCACATACCGCGCGCCGAGCGCCTGCGCTTTCTTGCGCAGCGCCTGCACGAGCCCGTAGCCGTCGAACCAGCCTTCGCCGCTCACGCCGTACGCGCCGGACACGAGATCGTCGACGTTCAGCCACGGAAACTTCGCACGCAGCGCATCGCGATCCATCAGCCGGATATCGGCGCCGAGGCTGATCTGCAGCGCATGGTTCTCGCGCAGCGTCGCATCGCCGGCCGGCGTTGCCAGGAACAGGTAACCGCCTTCGTGCAGATCGATCGACGGCCGGTTGCCGTCTACTTCGAGCCGTTCGCCGATCGTGCGCAGGAAGTCGATGCCGAACAGCGACATCTCGATCGACAGCGGCGTCGAGAACTGCTGGCGAATCGACGCGGCCGACAGCGCCGACGACGATCGCGCATAGGTGGGGTCGCGTTCGATGACGGTCACGGCGACCGTCGGATCGGTGGCGCGCAGGAAATAGGCGATCGAGCTGCCGATCACACCACCGCCAACGATGACGACTTGAGAACTCACGACTGACTCCAGTTGCACGTAAAAGGCACGGCCAGCCGGCCGCGCCCGTTGGTTGTTCGTGCCGCGTCGCGCGCGGCGTCGCGTCTGCAGGCTTCCCGGGCGATCGCCCCGGCGTGCGCCGCGATCGCAACCGATCGCTCACGGTATTTCAGCACGTCCGGCATCGCCGCGAAAGTCCGCGCGCGCGTGCGTTCAATCCGACGATTTCGTCGTGACGGGCTGCCACGCGGCGTTCTTCACTTCGTACAGCGTCGAGCTCGGGTTCTTCAGGTCGCCCGTGTCCGTGAACGCGATCGTGCCGGTGATGCCGTCGTAGCGGGTGCCCTTCAGCGCGCCGTTGAAATCGGCCGGCTTCGTCGAGTTCGCCTTCTGCATCGCGTTGATTGCGATCCACGTCGCGTCGTACGCGAACGGCGCATACGCGAGCATGTCGACGCCGTACTTCTGCTTGAATTTCGTTTCGAACAGCTTGCCCTTCGCGAGACGCGACAGCGGCTGCCCGTATTCCCACACGGCCGCGCCTTCCGCCGCATTGCCGGCCAGCTTGATGAAGTTCGCGTTCATCACGCCGCCGCCCGCGAGGAACTGCGCGCGGATGCCGAGCTGGCGCATGCGCTTGACGAGCATCGCGGCCTGCGCGTCGAGGCCGCCGAAGAATACGAGGTCGGCATTCGTGCTCTTGATCTTCGTGAGCTGCGCGCTGAAGTCGACGGCCTTGTCGTTCGTGAATTCGCGCGCGACGATCGTGCCGCCGTTCGCCTTCACGGACTTCTCGAATTCGTCGGCTTCGCCCTGGCCGAACGCAGTGCGATCGTCGATGATCGCGATGCGCTTCGCCTTGGTCACGCTCGCCGCGTAGGCCCCTGCGTTGCCGGCGTTCTGCGTGTCGGTCGCGATCACGCGGTACACGGTGCCGAGCCCGGCACGCGTGATGTCGGGATTGGTCGCCGACGGCGTAATCATCGGAATGCCGGCCTTCGCGTAGATCTTCGACGCGGGCAGCGTCGTGCCCGAATTGAAATGGCCGATCACGACGGCCACCTGCGCATCGGCGAGTTGCTGCGCGGCCTGCACGCCGGTGCGCGGATCGCTCTGGTCGTCCTGCGACGCGACGACGAACTTCACGGCCTTGCCGCCCACGGTCGTGTGCGCGGCATTCGCTTCGTCGACGGCCATGCGCACGCCGTTCTCGATGTCCTTGCCGTATGCGGCGCCGCCGCCCGTCAGCGGGCCGGCCACGCCGACCTTGACGACCGTCTCCTGCGCATCGGCCGCGCCTGTCTGGAACGCGAGGATCGCGGCGGTCAATGCAATGCCGGAAAGCGAACGAATGCGGAACGTCATGGCAGTCCTTGTTCTGTGGGTCGGGATGCAACGCGCGGCTGCCGCGCGTCGGCAACCTCCTGCGTGCCGGTGAAGTCGTCCGCTGCCAGCGCGCCATTCAACGAAGGCGCAGAACCGGCCTGCCGATCACCGTGGTTCCGTCTCTGTAGAACCTTTCACCGCGAAAGAGGTGAATGGATTGTGGGTAGCCAATACCCGTGCAGCAAACGAATTATCGGAACTATGTTGTGAGAATTCGTCATCAAGTTCCGGTGCGCGACAAGCGCGCGGCACGTGCGTCGGCGGGCCGGCGCCCCGTCGTTCTTCGGCCGCGGCCAAACTCAATCGGGCGAGGCGCTTGCACGCCCCGCCCGATCGATTCGCTGCATGCAAAGCCGAGAGTCGATACGCAAGCGGCAATCATGCCGCCGCCGCATCACCACCCGCTTCGCCGCACGATTACTTCGCCGCGTTCGCGGTCATCTTGAAGATGCCCTGCGCGTTGCCCGCGTCGAAACGCAGGTCCGTCACCCAGCGGCGCGCCGCCTGGTCGAACGTGCGCTTGCGCGTGATGAATTCGTAGAACGAGCCCGGCACGTTGCGCTTCACCGTGCCGCCGTCGCGCGTGCGGAACTCGCGCTCGACGGTATCCGCGCGATACGCGGTCTGGAACACGCGGCCCGAGCGCGAGCGCTCGACTTCCGGCTTCATCGGCCGGCCTTTCGCCTTCTCGTCGTCGGACAGCTTGAACACGTCGGCGACGCGGTCGGTCGCATGGTTGAACGCGTTGCCTTCGGTCGAGATCCACGCCATTTCCGCCGATTCCATCAGCAGCGTTTCGTAGTCGAGTTCGTTCGGCAGGTCGTGCTGGCGCGCGAAGGCGCCGACGATCTCTGGCAGCAGCGCGTGCGCGGCGTCGAGCGACAGCCAGCCTTCGCGTTCGACTTCCCACAGCAGCGCAACGGCCGCCGGCGACAGCGGATCGCGCGACGAGCTCACGACGTTCGTCACGGCCTGCTGGAATTCCTTCGAGAAACGCTCCGGATGCAGTTCGCTGACGAAGAACTGCGCGATTTCGTCCGGTGCGTCCTCGTGCGCATACGCGCGGCCGGTCATGCCGAGCTTGTCGAGCGGGTAACGGCCGTTCAGGCGGAAGCCGAGCGGACGCAGGATGCGCGTGAACGCGGCTTCGCCCGGCGGCAGCGCGCCCGTGTGCGGCCAGCGCACCGTGCGCAGCGCGCCGTGGTCGAAGTAGACCGAGCCGCCGCTTTCGATCGCGTCGGCCGTGTACGCGCGGCCGTTCGCCGAACGCTCGAGCAGCCCTTCGAACAGCGCCATGTTCATCGCCTGCGCGATCTCCGCGCGCGTCACGACGCCGTCTTCCCATTCTTCGAGGATGGCGGGCATGTTCAGGGTCGAGAACAGGGCGTCGGTCTTCGCCTGTCCCAGCAGCTTCGTCAGCAAGCTCTCGATATTCGGATTGCGCATCAGGATTCTCGTCTCGGGGGACCGCCGGCAAACGTGCCGGCAACTCGTCGGCCGGCGGCCCATTGGGCGCCAACCTTGCGTGGCAAGCATTATTCAAAGGGTTGCAGGCGGGCGTAAAGCGAGATTAAATTGAGATGTGATGAGTTTTTGGAATTATTGTCCGTCCCTGATCCCGCTCGCCGGCCCGCGCCGAGCGGGTCCGTTCATCAGACGAATAGAGCATCATGCGTAAATTCAAGATTCCCAACATGGGCGCGCTCGTGGCTTTCGAGGCCGCCGCGCGCCACGAGAGCTTCACGCACGCGGCCAAGGAGCTGTTCCTGACCGAAAGCGCGGTATCGCGGCAGATCGCGACGCTCGAGGCGAGCCTCGGCGTGCGGCTGTTCGCGCGCGTGAAGCAGCGCGTCGTGCTGACGCGCGCCGGCAAGCTGTACGGCACGCAGGTGCGGCGCGCGCTGGAAGCGCTCGACCGCGACACGCTGTCGATCATCGCGCACGGCAGCGGCGGCGGCTACCTGGAGCTCGCGGTGCTGCCGACGTTCGCGTCGCACTGGCTGATCCCGCGCATCAAGAGCTTCTACGACCGCACGCCCGACGTGCGCGTGAACATGGGCAGCCGCACCGACCTGTTCTCGTTCGAGGACACGCACTTCGAGGCCGCGATCCACTACGGCAAGCCGACCTGGCCCGGCACGTCGTCCGACTACCTGTTCGGCGAGGAAGTCGTGCCGATCTGCTCGCCCGCGCTGCTCGACAGGCCCGTCGAGCGTGTGGAGGATCTGCTCGCTTACCCGCTGCTGCACTCGACGACGCGCCCCGGCGCGTGGGCGCAGTGGTTCGAGACGCATGGCGTCGAGGACATCCGCACGATGCAGGGCGTGCGCTACGAGCTGCACACGATGCTGATCAGCGCGGCCGCGGCCGGGCTCGGGATCGCGCTCGTGCCGAAGTTCTTCGTCGAGGAACAGTTGCAGCAGCTCGGCCTGGTCGTGCCGTGCGACGCAGCAACGGTCGGCGATTCCGCGTACTACCTCGTGTATCCGACGGAGCTCAGCCACAGCAAGCCGCTGGAGCTGTTTCGCGGCTGGCTGCTCGAGCAGGCGAGCGCGTATGCGGCGCCGGAGGGGGATGCGGATGACGCCGACGCGGAGGATGACGAGGACGTCGAGTAACGGCGCGGTTGCGTCAGCGTCATGGCGCGGTGGCGTTGCAGGCGTGCCGCGCCGGCACGCTGGCCATGACGACCTTCACTAGCCGCGCGCTATCGGGCGTTTCCAGCCCCGGGCACGCGGTATATAAATCGCGGATCACGAGCGTCGCGCGCCCGTCGAGCAGGCAAACGCCGTGCGGCTGCGCGGCGGGCAGCCTCAGCCCGCGTCGCGCAACGTCCTGGTTCGTGAAAACGATCATGCCCGCGCGTTGCGAGCGGTCGGGCAAGCGCTTCGCCGACGCATCGTCCTCTTCGAACCACACGTCCGGCCCGATCGCTTCATCGTCGTAATCGACTGCGTAACGACCCGACAGCGTGATCGCGCGGTCGACATGCACGGCATGGCATTCCGGCTCCGCATCGGCCAGGATCGGCTGCTCGCCCGCCGCGGCCGGACCGCACGCCAGCAACAACACGGCGCACAGCGTGCGGGCGCGGCCGGTCAGGTTCGATACATCAAACGCTTGGCGGATCATGGGTCGTGAAAGGCGGGCCATCGTGACGATGACCCGCATTGTCGCGCAACGCACGCGTGATGCGCGTGACGAGCGTTACATGTGCCACTTCACCGTCGCGGTCAGCGTACGCGGATCGCCGGGCATGTTGTACAGGTCCGCGTTACCGTGCGCGGCAATGAAGTAACGGCGATTGAACAGGTTGTCGAGCGTGAGCGTCACGTCGACCTTCTTGCTGCGATAGCCGGCACCCAGGTTGAACACGGTGAACGATGGCAGCGTGACGAGATCGCTGGCCGACGTGTAACGCGCCGACTGGAACTGCATGCCGGCCGCCGCATAGAAGCCGTACGGCAGCTCGCGCTTCAGCCACAGGTTCGCGCTGTGACGCGGCATCAGCCCCGGCGTGTTGCTCGACAGCGCGAGGCCGGCCGCCGTCGATTGCGGCGAACCGTCGACCGTGCCGTTCAGGTACGCGTAGCCCGCATACACCGACCACTTCGGCGCGATCTCGCCGGTGAAGCCCAGCTCCATCCCGCGCACGTGCTGCGTGCCGATCGGCAGCGCATAACCGGGATTCGCGGGGTCGCCGATCTGCTGGTTCGTCTGGCGCATGTCGAACAGCGCAACGCTGGCCGTCGCCTTGCCGCCGAGGTCGAAACGCGAGCCGACTTCGTACGCGGTGGTCTTCTGCGGCGCGAGCGCGGCACCGTTCGCGAACGCGCCGGAGCTGATCAGCGTATCGGCGAGCGGCGAGAACGACTGGCTGAACGAGCCGTACAGCGTCAGCCAGTCGAGCGGTTCGTAGATCAGGCCGACGCGCGGGCTCCACGCGTGATCGGTGCGGTCGAGGTTGACGTTCGACGACGTGTAGTCGTGGCGGATCTGGTTCAGGTAGTCGAAGCGCAGGCCGGCGAGCACCTTCCAGTGTTCGGTCAGCGAGATCAGGTCCTGCGCGTAGACGCCCGCGAGCCCGACGACGGTCGACGCGTTCGTCTTCGGACGCGCGCCGGTCGGCACGCCGGGCAGGATCACCTGCTGCGGATTGAAGAGATCGTAGGTGGCGACCTTCGATACGCTGTAGATCGTGTCGAACTTCTGCTGCTGCGACAGTTCCAGCCCGTACAGCACCTCGTGGCGCATGCCGAACAGCGACGTCTTCTGCGTGAGCTCGAACAGGCCGTCGATGCCGTGGTCGGTGCGCTGGCGCGTCGACTGGTCGAGCGTCACGACCGGATGCGTGGCGGTCTTGATCGGCTCGTACGTCACGTAGTTCTTGCGTTCGAGCGAGAAGTCGTACGCGCGGATCGCACCGTGGAACGACAGCGAATCGCTGAAGCGGTGATCGAGCGACACCGTCGCGCTCTTCGCGGAGACGTCGTTGTACGAGCTGCTCGCCGCGTCGGCCGAGCCGTAATACGTGTTGATCGGCACGTCGACCGGCCGGCCGCGATAGGCGGGCAGGCCCTGGTCGGACGTGCGGCGGTCATGCAGGTAGTCGAATTCGACGTTTAGCACCGTGTCGCTGTCGAGCTTGAACTGCGCGGACGGCGCGATCGCCTGGCGGTTGAGCTGGAACTGGTCGCGAAAGCTGTTCGAGTTCTCGGCCGCGCCGGTGATGCGGAAGCGCGCCGCGTCGTTCGCGTTCCAGCCGAGGTCGAATTCGCCACGCCGCTCGCCGCGCGTGCCGAGCGTCACGCCCACGTCGCGCACCGGGTTCGCCTCCGGCCGCTTCAGCACGCGATTCACGATGCCTCCCGCCGAGCCGCGCCCGTACAGCACGGCCGCCGGCCCCTTCAGCACCTCGATACGCTCGACGTTCGACAGGTCGCGATAGTAAAGCGCGTCGTCGCGAATGCCGTCGACGTACTGATCCGTGATGCTGTTGAAACCGCGGATCGTGATCTGGTCGCGCTGGCCGTCGCCGACCGAGAAACCGACGCCCGGCACGTTGCGCAATGCGTCCTGCATCGACGACGCGTTCTGGTCCTCGATCACCGCGTGCGGGACGACGTTCACCGTCTGCGGCACGTCCATCAGCGACATGTCGGTCTTGGTCGCCGCGCGCGACCGGCCCGCGTCGTACGACGCATGCTCGGCGGCCGCTTTGACGGAAATCGCGGGCAAGGTCGCTGCGGCGTCGCTCGCCTGCGCGAACGAAGTGCGGGCGCCGGCCAGCGACGTGACGATCAGAAGCGCATGGCACGCGCTCGTGTTGAGTTTCATCGTGAACGTAGAGGGTGAAGAAAAAACGGCGAACGGAAACGCATCCGGCCGACGCGCGAATCGCGCGGCGAATCGACCGACGAAGCCCTTTCCGTAAGGAAGATGGCGCGCGCGGGGGATCGCCCCGTCACGCATGCCGGCGGGCGAACGGCCGGCGCGGGTGGATGCCGGCCGGCACGACCGGCACGAAAAAAGCCGTGACTTCCCGTCACGGCTCGTAATGGTGCGAAATAATAAACGAGAATGATTCGTGTTTTCGATTAATTTTTAACGTGTCGCCTGCCCGCAACGTGCGGACGCGTTGCGTTCTGCATTCCTGACGAATGCCTTTCATTTTCGCGTAACTGGATCGTGCACGCGTAAGCTAGACGAAAGAATTCGACCGGCCGTATCGTGCGGAAACGCTCAGGCAGAAGACGGGATTCGGAAAACGACTACGGAGGGATTGGAGAGGATCACGAAGGATCCAGTAAAGCAGGCGGGACGCATTCAACGGTCCGGTGCGCGCCGAGCCGGGCAACCCCGACCCGGCGCTCCGGGCAGCCGACCTCGCATCGGCAGCGCGGCGGACCTTCTTCTTTTGTTCACTACGTCTGCTCTCTCAGGCTCGCTTCATTTTTTTCTTCGTCGCGCCGCGCCATTATCCGCCCAATCCAGCCGGAGTGAAACGTTTGCGGTTGCACCGGACGCGTTATACCGGCCATTCGGAAACAGTCTTTCCAAATGCTTACGATACGCATGAGCCGATTCGGCAATTCTTGCATTCGCGTCGGCGTTCCTTTTTAATGGAACTGGTTCCAATCGCTGATTCGGCCATGTTCCCGCGTGACGCGTCGTCGTGTGCGCGTCATCATGCCGATTCAGGATCGAGGATCGCTCAGCTCAGGATTCGCATCGCCCGTCCTTCCCGGACACCCCGTCAAACGAGACCGTCATGCCCGATTCCGCCTCCCTGCAGCAACTGTTTCCCGCCTATCAGGACATCCCCGCCGAGTTCCGGCTCGCTTCGCCGATTCACCAGCGCGTGTCGCTCGTCGACGGCGAGTTGCGACCGTGGGACGGTGCAACCAAAACCGTGCTGTCGCCCGTTTGCGTGCGGCAGGCGGACGGCAGCGTCGAGCAGGTCGAGATCGGCAGCTACCCGGTGATGGGCGAAACGGAGAGCGACGCGGCGCTCGACGCCGCGGTGCGCGCGTACGACTCGGGCCGCGGCGAGTGGCCGACGATGAAGGTCGAGCAGCGCATCGCGTGCATGCAGGACTTCATCAAGCGGATGGTCGCGCAGCGCGAGCTGGTCGTGAACCTGATCATGTGGGAGATCGGCAAGAGCCTCGCCGATTCGCAGAAGGAGTTCGACCGCACCGTCACGTACATGACGCAGACGATCGATGCGCTGAAGGAGCTCGACAACGCGAACTCGCGCTTCGTGATCGCGGAAGGCACGATCGGCCAGATCCGCCGCACGCCGCTCGGCGTCGTGCTGTGCATGGGCCCGTACAACTATCCGCTGAACGAAACCTTCGCGACGCTGATCCCCGCGCTGCTGATGGGCAACACCGTGGTGTTCAAGCCGCCGCAGTACGGCACGCTGCTGTTCGAGCCGCTGCTCGAAGCATTCCGCGACGCGTTCCCGAAGGGCGTGATCAACACGATCTACGCGCCGGGCGCGGTGGTCGTGCCGCACATGCTCGCGTCGGGCAAGATCAACGTGCTCGCGCTGATCGGGTCGAGCAAGGTGGCCGATCACCTGAAGAAACAGCACCCGAAGTCGCACCGGCTGCGCGCGATCCTCGGTCTCGACGCGAAGAACGCGGCGATCGTGCTGCCCGACGCCGATCTCGACCTCACCGTGAAGGAATGCCTGCTCGGCGCGCTGTCGTTCAACGGCCAGCGCTGCACCGCGCTGAAGATGCTGCTCGTGCACCGCTCGATCGTCGACGAATTCCTGAAGCGCTTCACCGCCGCGCTCGAACAGCTGAAGATCGGCATGCCGTGGGAGAAAAGCGTCAGCATCACGCCGCTGCCCGGCATGCATCGCACGGCCTACATGACGGACGCGATCGACGATGCGAAGGAGAAGGGCGCGCAGGTCGTCAACCACTCGGGCGGCGAGTTCAGCAAGACGCTGTTCAATCCGGCCGTCGTGTATCCGGTGTCCGAAGGGATGAAGCTGTACCGCGAGGAACAGTTCGGGCCGATCATTCCGGTCGCGCCGTTCGACGACGTCGACACCGCGCTCGACTACGTGACGACGTCGGATCACGGCCAGCAGGTCAGCATCTTCGGTTCCGATCCGGTGCAGATCGGCGCGCTCGTCGATCCGCTCGTGAACCAGGTTTGCCGCGTGAACCTCAACTGCCAGTGCCAGCGCGGGCCCGACGTGTTCCCGTTCGCGGGCCGCAAGGATTCGGCCGAAGGCACGCTGTCGGTGAGCGACGCGCTGCGCGCGTTCTCGATCCGCTCGATGGTCGCGGCGAAGCAGACCGACAGCAGCAAGCAGTTGCTCGACTCGATCGTGTCGGATCACACGTCGAAGTTCATCAATACGGGCTTCATTTTCTGAAGCCATCGTGAAGCGGGAGCCTTCCGCCGCACGTCGATGCGGCGGAGGGTTTCAGCGAGCAGCACACTGCTATACGTTGGACGCCAGCAACCTGATCCCCGCCACGCCGAACACGACCGCAAGACACGCTTCCATCGCGCGCCGGCCGCGCACGTACAGCCGGCGCGCGCCGTCCATCGAGAACACGAGCGCATAACCGCCGAACACCAGGCACCCGATCACGACACAACCCGGCACGACGGCGCCGTGCGACGCGCCCGCGCCGTTCGACGACAGCGCGACGATCGACACCCACACGAGGATGGCTTTCGGATTGGTCAGGTGCAGCATCGCGCCGCGCGCGTAGAAGCGCGACAGCCGCTGCTCGCCGGCCGCGTTCGGCGATGCCGCCGCCGTGCCCGACAGCGCCGTGCGCCCCGACTTGAACGCGAGCCACAGCAGGTACAGCCCGCCGAAGATCTTGATCGCGACCAGCAGCTTCGACCACGCGAGCAACGCGGCCGACACGCCGAGCGCCGCCACCGTCGCCCAGAACATCGACCCCGAAATGACGCCGAGCGCAAACGCCAGCGCCGCCTTGCGGCCGTGGTTCGCGGCGACCGACATGATCGCCAGATTGCTCGGCCCCGGGCTGGCCGTACCGATGAAATAGGCCGTGTAGGCCAGCAGCAGGTTGGCCGAGAAGAAGGCGTGGACGCTCATGTCGAATCTCGCAGGGTGGGTTCGGAGATTGTTGGCAAACGCGCGCCGTCTGCCCATGGACAATTGCGCGGCCAATCGCTGGGCCAGTTCGATGACCACGCCAGTCGAATCGCCGTTCGTAAAACCGTCTCGTTTATGAAACAACTGGCGCATTCGCCGCCGGTTTCCGCTGTACAACAGAGGTCGTCCCGTACCGGCGTTTCCCGTCGGCGAACGCACGACAGACGCGGGCGGAACGCGCAGGCGGGCACCTTTCAGCCGTTCGCCGGCAAAAACGTGCCGCGCGTTTTGTCGCGGCGTTACGTTACATCCGTGAAGCATTTCGCGTCGCCGAGCCGCTCCGTGCGACCGACGTCCATCGCGCCCTGCCTGTCGACATCCTCCTCGACCGTCTGCGCAACCCAGTACCGACGGGACTCGCCGACCGCCGCGGGAGCGCCGCTCAACATTGCTCAACAATCGGATCGCGGCGCTGGTACGGAACCTGCATTCCGTTCGGGTAAAGCCGCGCCGACGACCCGCGCGGACACACATCAACCTCGGGCGCATCCACGAATACGCCCGAACGATCCGCACAAGCGACGAGGCCCCTCATGGATGCGCTGCCCAATTCGTCCGACACGGCGTTCCAGCTCTTTCTCGCAAAGGTGCTCGAACAGCCGCTGCCCGACTGGACCGAAAAACAGCAGATGGAACTCGAGATGGCACGCACGCTGTCGACCGAAATGGTCCACCTCGCCGAAGAGATGCGCGGCCGCACGCCCGATCTTCCGCGCTGCCTCGTGCTGCTCCGCTACGCGAAGGTGCTCGACTTCATGCTGACGTCGCTCGCCGCGCGCCGCGACATTCATCCGCAGACGCTGCGCACGCTGTTCCGGCTCGCGAACCTGAAGGTCGACGACGCGTATCCGGCATGACGCATGCTTGACGAGGCGGCTTGACGACCCGCCTGCCATAGAACGCGCTCCCGAAACGGGCGCATGCGCGCAGCGATCGTCGCTGCGATCGCGAAGCCGGGCGACGCACGACGCGGCAACCCCGCGCACACGTCCGCTCGCTGGCCGGCTTATCCCGCTCATCAGCGCTGCGCGCCGGTCCCTCCCCGTTAACCGATGTACAATCGCGCGCCATGAACGCACTTCGCCGCTTCCTGCTCCGGCCAGGCGTCGCGCGACAGCTACTGTGGGGTTTCCTCCTCGTGACGCTGCTGTCCCGCGCGCTGATGTCGGGCGCCGTGATGCTCGATCCGGACGGTCCGGATGCGGGCTCGGTGGTGCTGTGTTCGGGCCGTGGCCCGCTGATCGTCAGCGTAGCCGCGCTCGCCGCCCGCTTCGATGCCGGCGCGCCGATCACGCCGGCCAACGACGCGCTGGCGCTCGTCGATGCGCTCAAACATGACGCGCACGCCGACAAGACGGCGTCCTCCGGAAACGGCGACAGCCTCTGCGCATTCGGTGCCGCGCTGTTCACGGCGCTGGCGTCGTTCGTGCTGCTGGTGCTGTTGTTTCCCGCCGCGGTGCCGCGGCGTTTCCGGATTCACCTCGACTGTCCTCCTTTCGTGCGATCGATATTCGACGATCGCCCGCCCTCCCGCGCCCCTCCGCTGTTCTGCTGAACGTTCCGCCAAGCGGCTCGTGCACGTCGATGTGCATGGGCCTTCATGCCGTTCGTTTCACCACACCTGATTCAAGCGTTCACCCGACTGCCCGCGTCGCGCGGGCAACGCCGCCTTGCGCATGGCCTGCGCATCAGGCCGCGTTGCCCGTTACGTCGACGCTCGCATGCCGGTGTGTGGCGCGTTGACGGCGGCCGGCCCGCGCCGGCCTCGCCGATCGACGATCACGACGATCACGAGGAGCTGACACCATGTCGACCACCATCGAGCGGACGATCTCGCCCGCCCATTCCGCAAGCACCGGTTACCGGACACTCTGGCGCTGGCATTTCTATGCCGGCCTGTTCGTCATGCCGTTTCTCGTGATCCTCGCGATCACGGGAACCCTTTATTGCTTCCAGCCGCAGATCGAGCCGCTTCTGTATCCGCATCGGCTGGTCGTCGAGCCGCGTGCCACGCCGAAGCTCGACCCGGACACGCTGCTCGCCCGCGCACGTACCGCGATGCCGGCCGGAGCAACGCTGGCTTCCGTCCAGGTCTCCACAGCGCCGGACCGCAGCGCCGAATATGTATTCCGGCTTCGCGACGGCAGCCGCGAGAGCGTGTACGTGAACCCGTACGACGGCAGCGTGCTCGGCACGCTGAGCGTCGAGCGCCGCTTCATGCAGGTCGACCGGATGCTGCATCGCAAGCTGCTGCTCGGCAAGACGGGCGAGTTGCTGATGGAACTCGCCGCATGCTGGACGTTCGTGATGATCGGCACCGGCATCGCGCTGTGGTGGCCGCGTGGCACGGCGCGCATCGGGCGTGCGCTGCAGCCCGACCTGTCGCTGCGCGGCCGGCCGCTGTGGAAGAGCATCCATGCGACGGCGGGCATCTGGCTCGCGGCCGGCACCGTCGCATTCATCCTGTCGGGACTGCCGTGGTCGGGCTCGTGGGGCAAGAACTTCAAGGCGCTCGCCGCGACCGTGAACCTCGGCGCACCGGAGGGCGCATGGGGCGGCGCGTCGGTGCGTTCGACGCGCCCGGGCGCCGCCGCGGCGCCTGCGCACGCGCAGGCCGCTGCGCCGTCCGGCCATCATCACGAATCGGACGAGTCGATGCCGGGGATGGTGATGGACGACCTGCCGTTGCCGCAAACGCCGTGGGCGGTCGGCAATGTGCCCGTTCCGCATTCGCCGTCGGCGCCGACGCCGGCACCGCTGCCGCTGGCACGCGCGATCGGGATCGTTGCGGGGCTCGGCGTGACGAGCGGCTACACGCTCGCGTTGCCGTCGGGCGCGGACGGCGTGTTCACCGCGTCGTACTTCCCGGCCGACCCTAAGGCGGAACGGACGATCTACATCGACCAGTACAGCGGTGCAGTGCTGAAGGACATCCGCTATGACGACTACGGCGCGGTGTCGAAAGCCGTGTCGTACGGCACGTCGCTGCACATGGGTCGCTACTTCGGGCTCGCGAACCAGATCGTCTGCGCGGTGCTGTCGCTCGGGCTCGCCGCGATGGCCGTCACGGGCACGGTGATGTGGTGGAAGCGCCGCCCTGCGGCCAAGCTGGGCGCGCCGTCGCGCGAACGCGGCACGCCGCCGATGCGCGGCTGGATCGCGGGGCTCGTGCTGCTCGGCATCGTATTCCCGCTGATGGGGATGACGATCGTCGCGGTCTGGTTGATCGACCGCCTGCTGTTCGGCCGTGCGGCGCGCGCGGCAGCGTGATCGCAAAGCGATTCCGCCAAATCAAAGGATTCCGAAGCATGAAGTTCAGATTGATGCTGCCCGCTGCCGTTCTCGCGGCTTTCGCGCCGGCCGGGCAGGCCCAGGAAAACGACATCAAGGGCACCGGTACCACGCTCGCGCCGATTCGCATCAACGCACCGAAGGCGGCCGCGCTGACGCAGCCGCTCGACACGGGCAGCCGTCTCGGGCTGTCGTCGCTCGAAACGCCCGCGAGCGTCGAGCAGATCGACCGCGCGACGCTCGACACGCGCGGCGACAGTTCGATCGTCGACGCGGTGAGCCGCGCAGCCGGTATCAGCGAATCGCCGCATCCCGGCAACGGCGGCTCGGAGCTCGGCGCGCGCGGCTTCGTCGGCGCGTCGTCGGTCACGCAGCTCTACGACGGCGTGCGCCCGTACGGCGCGATCGGCGTCACGTTTCCGTTCGACACGTGGTCGGTCGACCATATCGACGTGCTGCGCGGCCCGGCGTCGGTGATCTATGGCGAAGGCGCGATCGGCGGCGTCGTCAACGTCGTGCCGAAGAAGCCGGCCCGCACGCCGATCCGCAACGAACTGCAGGTCGGCGGCGGCTCCGAGGGCACGGCGCGGGCCGCGTTCGGCAGCGGCGGCGCAATCAACGACAAGCTGTCGTATCGCTTCGACATCAGCGGCAACCGCTCGTCGAACTGGGTCGACCGCGGCGATTCGCGCAACCTGTCGATCTCGGGCGCGCTGCGCTACGACGTGACGCCCGACCTGTACGTAACGGCATCGTATGCGCAGGGCTTCCAGCATCCGATGCAGTATTTCGGCGTACCGCTCGTGAACGGCGCGCGCGATCGCGCGCTCGACAAGAAGAACTACAACGTCGGCGACAGCGACATCGCGTTCCGCGACAGTTGGGCAACCGTATCGGCGAACTGGCAGCCGAGCGACAGCCTGAACGTGACGACCACGCTCTACCGAATGAAAAGCAACCGTCACTGGAAGGACGCCGAGTACTACACGTACCTGCCGTCGACCGCGCAGGTCCGGCGCAGCAGCTACACGGAGATCTTCCACGACCAGGAACAGTACGGCAACGTGACGACAGCCACCGTAAGCAGCACGCTGCTCGGGATGCGCAACACGTTCTCGGCAGGTTTCGAGTTCAACCACACGACGTTCCAGCACGACAACAACTCGCCGTATTCCGGCACGTCGACGGTCGATCCGTTCAGCTTCGACCCGGGCAGCTTCATCAACACGGCCGGCACGTATCCGAAGTACCGCAGCCAGTCGAACCAGTACGCGCTGTTCGCCGAGAACCGCCTCGCGCTCACGCCGCGCTGGTCGGTGATCGGCGGGCTGCGCTACGACCATGCGAGCGTGAACCGCGACGATCTCGTGAACGGCGGCGCGTTCACGAAAGTGTTCGCGAACACGGGCTGGCGCATCGGCACCGTGTACGACGTGAAGCCCGGTCTCGCCGTGTACGGCCAGTACTCGGTCGCGGCCGATCCGGTCAGCTCGCTGCTGTCGCTGAATGCGTCGAAGGCGAACTTCACGCTCGCGACCGGCCGGCAGATCGAGATCGGCGTGAAGCAGTCGTTCCTCGGCGGCAACGCGGAATGGACGCTCGCCGCGTACCGGATCGTGAAGAGCAACCTGTTGACGGCCGATCCGGTGAACCCGAACCAGTCGATCCAGGTCGGCCAGCAGTCGTCGCGCGGGCTGGAGGCGACGGTCGGCGCGGAGATCGCGAAGGACTGGCGCGTCGACGCGAACGTGTCGATCCTGCGCGCGAAATACGACGACTTCCAGCAGACGTCCGGCGGCGCGACGGTCTCGCGCGCGGGTAACGTACCGGTATCGGTGCCGCAGCGGCTCGCGAACCTGTGGGTAAGCTGGCGCTTCGCGCCGGACTGGACGGGCATTGCCGGCGTCAAGTACGTCGGCAAGCGGTTTGCCGACACGGCGAACCAGCTCGTGATGCCGTCGTACACCACGGTCGACCTTGGCCTCGCATGGAAGCCGCGCAAGGACACGACGATCACGGCGCGTGCGTACAACGTGTTCAACCGCCGCTACGTGCAGTCCGCGTACTACAACCAGACGCAGTATCTGCTCGGCAACGACCGGCGGTTCGAGGTGCTCGCGAACTACCGGTTCTGATGCCGCGCGGTGCGATGCGAGCGCTCGCCGGCGCGTGTGCGTCGGCGAGCGCGGTTATCGTTGCTGCATCGTGAATGCATGGCAACTCTGCGTGCAATGGCTGTCGACCGCGACTGCCATTGAACGCAACCGCATGGATACCCGGCATCAGCGGGTTCAGCAGCCCGGCACACACCCCGCCGGGCAACCAACCACCCGGCCACGAACAACCACCGTCACGCTCGCGTGCCCGCCGCGCGCCCCGCCATCCACTTCCGATAGCGCCGCGTCTGGCACTGCGAGGCCAGTTGCTGCCCGACCAGTGCGCGCAGCGGCGACACCAGCGGATTCGTGCGGCGCCCTTCGCTGAGCCGCGCGAGCTGGAACTTGACGACGGCCATGTTGGCCAGCGCGCCCAGCGCCTTGTTCTTCCACCGGATCGGCTGCAGCACCGGCGCGCTGTCCTTGCCGGCCCGCCAGTCGCGCGGCAGATTCGGATCGATCGACAGCGCGGTCGCGATGCCGACCATCGCCACGCCGCTTTCGACCACCTGTTCGGCGACCGCGCGGCGCCGGATGCCGCCGGTGACCATCAGCGGCATCCGCGCGACGGCCGCGATGTCGCGCGCGAATTCGAGGAAATACGCTTCGCGTGCAAGCGTGCGCCCGTCGCGCGCCTCGCCCTGCATCGCCGGCACTTCATAGCTGCCGCCCGACAGTTCGACGAGATCGACGTCGAGCGGATTCAGCAGTTCGACCACGCGCCTCGCATCGTCCGCGCTGAAGCCGCCGCGCTGGAAATCGGCCGAGTTCAGCTTCACCGCGACGACGAACGCGGGCGACACCGTTGCGCGCACGGCCCGCACGATGTCGAGCAGCAGGCGCGCGCGATTTTCGATGCTGCCGCCCCACTGGTCCTGCCGGCGGTTCGTCAGCGGCGACAGGAACTGGCTCAGCAGGTAGCCATGCGCCGCGTGAATCTGCACGCCGGTGAAACCGCTTTGCTCCGCGAGCTGCGCGGCGCGCACGAAGCGCTGCTGCACATCGGCGATATCGGCTTGCGTCATTTCCTTCGGCACCGGGAACTGCTTCGACAGCGCACCGAGCTCGAGCGGCACGGCCGACGGCGCGAGCGTCGTCTGGCCGAGCGCCGCCTGCATCTGGCGCCCCGGATGGTTGATCTGCATCCACACCTGCGCGCCACCCGAGCGCGCGATCTGCGCCCAGCGGCGAAAGCGTTCGAGCGGCGCGTCGCTGTCGAGCACGACGCCGTTCGGCCCCGTCATCGCTCGGCCGTCCACCATCACGTTGCCGGTCAGCATCAGCCCGACCTGGCCGTCGGCCCAGGCCTGGTACAGGCGCAGCAACGGGTCGGACGGCGCGTGGTCCGCATCGGCCATGTTCTCTTCCATCGCGGCCTTGGCCAGCCGGTTCGGGATCACCGCCCCGTTGGGCAGTGTCAGGGGCGTAAACAGGTTCATGGAGAGCATCCTCGATTGACGATGCCCAACGATAACTTTAAAGTCAACTTTAAGGTCAAGCCCCTTAGGAGCCCCCCATGAAAATCGGCGAACTGGCGCGGGCCAGCGGCCTCGCGGCGTCGCGCATCCGCTTCTACGAAGCGAGCGGCCTGCTCGAACCGGCCCGCCGGCAGGCGAACGGCTATCGGGAATACGGGCCGGAAGCGCTGACGCGGCTCGCGATCATCGACCGCGCGCAGCGCGCGGGTTTCGCGCTCGACGAAATCCGCGCGGTGCTGCCGCCCGATCTCGGCACGTGGCCGCGCGACGAACTGCTGGTCGCGCTGCGGCACAAGGTCGACGAAATCGCGCTGCTCGAACAGCGTCTCGCGCAGAACCGGCGTCATCTCGAGACGCTGATCGACGAGATCGAGAACAAGCCGGCGGGCGAGGATTGCGCGGGCGCCGCGCAACGCATGCTCGACCGTCTGTGCGAGCAGGCCAGCGAACCGCTGGCGCCGGCCCCCGTCGCACGGCCGACGCGCAAGCGCGCGTGAGACTGATTACACTGCGTCACCCACCGATCCATCAACCCGCGCTGCGACGAGACGAGTCGACGCGTATGCGTCGGCTTCCGCACCGAGATCTCCTGACCTTATCCGCATGACGATCCTCCGCTTCAAAGGATTCCTCGTCGCCGCGCTGCTGACATTCGGCATCGGCAATGCATACGCCACGCAGTGCGGCGACACGCCGCCGTCGCTCACTTGCCCGGACACGTCCGATCTCCCCGACGACATCGTCGCGCAGCTTCCCGCCGGTTACGAAGCACTGGACGCCGCGTCCGGACGCCTGACCGACAGCGCCCGCACCGGCTACGTCGTCGTCGCGCACGTGCCCGGCGATTCGATGCGCAAGCCTGGGCCGCGTCCGCTGCTGATCTTCCTGCAGGGCAAGGACGGGCGCTACCGGCTGGCCGCGCGCAACGACACCGTCATCATGAAAGCCGACGAAGGCGGCATGGGCGACCCGTATCTCGATGGCGTCGCCGAGAACGCACTCACGGTCGAGCCTCGTACGTTCACGATCGAACAGGGTGTATTCGCGGGCCATAACCACTGGCGCGACCGCGTGACGTTTCGCTATGACGTCGCGCGCCACACGTGGGTGTTCCATCGCGAAGTGTTCCGGAACTGGCGCTTCAACTATGAGCAAGACGGCGACGCGCTGAAGGCCGATCCGGTCCGCGTCACGCGCGCCAACGCGACCAAGGCCGTCGCGTTCGAAGCGTGGCGGCCGAGTTACTGGTGCGAATCGAGCGAGCGGCGCAAGACCGATCCGGCTTGCCGCAAGCAGCATTGACGGCGGCGCGGCTGATGACGATGGAGGCTGGTACTGTCGAGATTCACGTAACGCTGAACTCGGCGCAGCGCACACTGGCGGCCGAAAGTGATTGGGCGCAGGCGTAGCAACCGAAGCCATCGAGCACGCGGCTGGGTCGGGCCTGCAATAGGAAGCGACGCGGACGTCGGGTCATCCGACTCGGGTTCGGCCAGCTTCAGACACTCGACGTCGCTGGCTAGATCGTCAACAATCTGTGCGTTCAAAACTGCAGCGGTGTAATTTCGACCGATTACGAGGCAAATATGGGCTTGTGGGGATTGCTACTGAAAGGCATCGCTGTCATTGTCGTCGGGATTATTGGAACCCTGTTTTTTCTGCACGAAGATATTAGCGCGCATGCTGAAACATTCATTGATCGGACGCCTGCCGATGTCTGGAAGGTCGTATCGAACAGCACCGCGTATCCCGATTGGAATCCCTTCATTACTCGTGTTGACGGCGAGTTCAGGGAGGGAGAGACAATCCGTATCGTGCTAGGCACTGGACCGGATGCGATGATATTTAATCCGACTGTTCTGATCGTTCATCCGGAGCAAGACCTGTGCTGGCGTGGCAGTGTATGGATTCGCGGCGTCTTCGACGGTACACATTGCATCCACCTCACGGCCGTAACTGGCGGTACCCGTCTGGAGCAAACGGAGTCCTTTTCGGGACTGCTCGTTGGGCGGTTGACGAAAGACGTAATCGAGGAAACTCAACGGAACTTTGAGGCGATGAATGCCGCGGTTCAGCAGCGCGTAGACATGAAAATCCCCTGAGTGCCGCCTTGTCGCGCGACGCCCCACGGTGTCAACGGCCACAGTCGCTGGTCGGCCACAAACGGCAATTTGGGAAGAATTCCTGAAGGGCCGTTTCCGGTTCGCCAAGGGACGCATGCGGTGATATCGCATCCCGCTCGGCGCTCTCATTCCACAAGCGCTTTACCGGAGGCGTCTTTGATTTTCGCCCTCCATTGCTTGCGGATTTCGGACACCACAGTATCGGGAAGCAAGATGTAGTCGAGGTCCGTGGCGGCCTGAGTGCCGTTGCCGAACGCTCAGTTGAAGAACTTCAGCGTTTCCGCGCCTCGCTGACGCATGGAAGCGGTCGTTACGGTTGAGATCACGGACAGCGGTTGAGGTCGACACCGGCCGTCCCTGAAAAAGAAGCAAGCGTAGGTCTTCGCGTGGCTTTCCAATCGACGCCTGATCAAACAAGGCGCAGGTACCGCTGCTTGCAGGTGGATCGATGGGTTGAGTGCTCATGTGACCGGGAAACGTTGCCTTGACTGCCTGCAAAGGTCCGACACAACAGGCGTTCTTCAGCGATTCTCATGAGCATCGCCGGATGAGGAAACGTAATTCCCCGCCGCTGAGGTGTCAGTGCTCCGTGCTCGGGACTCTCCCTGTATATGGCGGTCGGCTACGACCCGATCCAGACACACAACATTAGCAGCACGCTGGCCCTCATAAAAGTGGTAGCGGCAACGTCCGGCTTGCTTCGCGACATACATGGCGCTGTCGGCACCTGCCAGCAGATCGTGCGGATCTGCGATCCGATCGGGATACGTCGCAATTCCAATGCTGACACTGATAGGAAAACGCCCGCTGTGCATGTCTCGACCGAGAGCCTGTGCCTCTGTAACGAGTCGCTTCGCAATCTTGTGAAGCTCCTCGTCTGAGTCGATGCAGGGAAGGACAACGACAAATTCATCCCCGCCGATCCTGGCCAAGCAGTCGTTTTGCCGAAGGCACCTAGCGAAAGTGGTCCCCGCTGCACGGAGGACATCGTCACCGGCGGCATGTCCGAGTGCATCGTTGACCGATTTGAATCCATCAAGGTCCATGTACATCAGTCCGACCCGTCGCGCGTCAATCGTCGCTGACTCGCACTTCGTTTGAAGGTAGGCGAGCAAGCCGCGGCGATTGGCAAATCCGGTCAGTGCGTCCTTGGTCGACGCGGAATCGAGTGCGGCCACGTGAGAGGAGATCGCAGACATCGACCGGCGCTGCAGGTGAGCTGTCACCAACAGCAGAGCGAGGACAAGCAATCCGAAAGCAGAAAACGCCGCCCCCATCTTCGTCAGGCGCCGATTGAGATCGACGAACGCCTCCTCTCGCAGGTTGAACCATTGGCCGAGCAGGTCGGCCATGCCTGCGCGGAAACGGTCCATCACGCGTTGGCCCACGTCGGTACGTATGACGGCAAGCGCGGCAGCGTGGCCTACATCATCACGCAGTGCGATCGTCTGTGCCATCTCAGCCAGCTTCGCGTCCCGGTCATGCATCAATTGTTCAAGCAAAGGCAGATCCGCAGGTTCGTTAGCCAGTGCACCCCGAAGCGCTTCGGATGCGGTCACTGCGTTTCTTGTACCTTGGCGATACGGTTCCAGGTACTTTGGATCGTCAGTGAGCAGATAACCACGTTGACCCGTTTCGGCGTCTTTTAACGCATCCAGAAGGTTGCGCGCTGCGGGCAGCACAGTCGTCGACCGACGCACGGTCGCAACGTCTTGCAATACGCCGTACATTTCCAAGCCCACGATGCTTCCCATGACCGACAAGCCGATCACGACGAATAGCAACAGGTTGCGAAACCGCCTGCGTTCGGCAAGCGCTGCCTTTGCAATTGTCTTCATTGGTTACACCGGCCTCCCAATCGTCGACGCAAATTCACGGGAGTGCGACCGAGGCGACTCGTTCGCAAATGTTCGTTCGTACGACGGGTGACCCTGCTTCTCGCGCATCCTGTTGTCGGCACTCAGTCGCGCTGCTGCATGCACCTTCAACCAATCCTAAGACGAGTTTGCTCACCGTACAACTCGTTAATAGTCAGCGCCTGCTGAAGACTGTGTAGCCGCTTTCGCTTTCATGTGTAGGTGATTTCCGACAAGCGAATGACGCCGTCATCGCCTACGGTTGCTGTTGCTGGCCAGCCCTGCAAATTGGCGCTACCTTTTCAACCGCGCCAATGTCCTCGCGCTTGCGTTGCAACGGTGCTGGAACATCGATATCTCTGTAGACGATCTCAGCCCTTCCTGCGAATGGTCGATTAACGGTACGACTGCAGAAACGGGCAGACGCTTCCGGTTTAAGCAGGGGCGTTGTTGCGACTACGAAGTAGGGTATGCCTCGTCCACGAAGTTCGCGCTTGCCGAGGCGATGGCAGCATCAGCAGCCTAACGAGTGGCATCGCCACTCGCAACCTCGTACTTCGTAAGCGACCGCTTTCAAGCCGGTCGAGCGGCTCTTGTGGGTCGATCTGCGCCGGCCGCGTTCGGCCAGGAGCGGCCGTTCGGAAGCATCCACACTGGGACGCTCGAACGTCGGATCACTCCTTGAAACTGCCGTTCGGTAGTGGATTGTGCTTGCGTGCGGGAGCTGGCGGCGGAGCTTGTTTGCCGCTAAAGTCGATGCCGCCCTATTCGAAAAGTATCGGTTGACGTACAAATCCCAATACCGTCCATACGCGAAGCAGAAATGGCTGACCCTAATTCAAAGAATACGATCGAAACGAACCGGCTCGGAGACGGAACCGCCGAAAACGACCGGCGGATGCTCACGTCAGCATTTGTTCCCACCGCCGATTTTCGGTCATTGATTGAGTCTGACGAGCGCACGGTGGTCGTCGGGCGACGAGGTACAGGGAAGAGCGCCCTGTTTTTAGAACTTCAGCGTCACTGGAAGGCGGACAAACGCGTTCATGTCCTCGGATTCGCACCTGAGGATGACGAGGTAATCAGGTTCAGGTCGATGTTAAAGCCATTCTCGACATCGTTCAATTTAGCGCGCGCGTCAACCCGACTGCTATGGCGATATGCGATCTTGATTGGATTAAGGAGCTAAATAAATCGCACAATGTCGTTATTATGAAATTCCCGGCAAAATATATTTGCAAGCTACTTTTAAAGCTGAGAAGTCTAGAAAAGCACGATGCCGTTGATAAGCAAGTTGGGGCGCTTTTAGACGCATACGAGCGGAATTATCTGGAGATAAAAAGCACAAGGCCGCGCAAGTAGACGCTCGTGACATTCCCTAGATTTCGCTGATCGGCCGCACGGGTGAATGGCCGTTGTTGCGTGCGGAAACGGCCGCTGGCTGGAAGCTAGTCAACCGGCAGGTATGGGTCGGGAAGCGCCATTCGCTGGCGCGAGATGGCACGGCGACCAAGGTAGCTGCTTTACACTGCGACAAATGAGCTACCCTTCCCTGCAACCCCAGCCCCAAAACGTCCTCACCTCCTATTTCTGGAGCGGCGACGCCATCCGCAGTCGGCGCGTAAGTGACATCGTGCTGTCCGGCACGGTCGACGTGCCAGAGCCGCCGGCGCGTCTGCTCGCGGATTGGGCCAGGGAGATTTCGTCCCGCATGACCCTGGAACCTGGGGATGTTGAGGCGTTACCTCTGGCACGAGCACGAGCGCGCTGGCCGGACTACTCGCACTGCGTGCAGGCAGTGGCTGATTGGGCGAGCAAGCTTGGACTGCCCGGTGTACTTGCCTCCAGTGACGTCGCTCTCATGGCTTGCCGCGGCGCGAGGTATCACCACGACGGAGAGCAGTATGGCGGCGCGGCCTTCTGCAATCTCTTCCTGAGCGAGGATAAGGGTCAGGACGTACACTTTCCGTCGTTGGGTCTTCGAATCCCCCTGATCCGGGGTTCGGTTCTGATATTCGATACCTGCCAGCCTCATGGCGTCATTCGGCGCGGCAGCAGCGGTTTTGATGTGGACGACTTCCCGCCCGACCAGGATTGCACTCAGCTATTCCTGACCTGGGAGCTTCCCGTTGAGGCTATCCATGTCAGGCAGGCGCTCAATGTCGCCTTCGACATTGATCTTTCGACCTCGCTGAAGGTAAATGAGGAGCAAGTCCGGCTGAATGATGAACGAGTCAGCGTGTGTGACAAGTCAGGTCGGTGGCACCGAGCTGACTAATCGCCAGGACTAGTCACGATCCCACCTGGTCGGCTGCATCGATCTCGCCGTCGCCTGCCGGCCATGAAGAGACGTTCGCCGACACCTTCATCCCGACATTCAGGCGTCCCCGTCGCCCAGACCGCGGCCCCCCATTAGCCTGCCGATCGCTCACAGGTCATTCTTCGTGCTTTCAGGTCGCTGGCCGTCGCCTATGCTTGGCTAGGGTTGCCGTCACACAGACGGGGCCTCCACGTCATCGCAAAACGGAGGAGTCTCATGAGAACAACGCTCCTGGCCTTGATGTTTCTATGCCTGGCCGCTTGCCGGCCTCCACTGCCAACCGCCTCGGCTACGGCGCCCACCGCACGTACCTGGACCCTCCCACCCGGCGTGAAATCGATGCCTGTGAATGGCTACGACATGGCCTACATAGAGCAGGGCTCCGGCGTCCCGGTGGTGCTGATCCCGGGAGCAGGATCCGACTACCGCTTCTTTGGCGCCCAGATGGGCCCGTTTGCCCAGAAGTACCGGGTTATCTCCGTCAGCCTACGGCATTTCTATCCGGAGCCTTGGAACGGTGAAGGTGAGTTCAGCCTGGAGCAGCACGCCGATGACCTGGTCACGTTCATCCGTCAACTCAAGGCCGGACCGGTGCATTTGGTCGGCCATTCGCGCGGTGGCACCCTGGCACTGTATGTCGCCAAGGCCGCGCCTGAGCTGGTCCGTAGTCTCTCGCTGAGCGAGCCCGCGTCGGGCATGCGCGCCTTTATGCCTGCGAGTTCGACTTCTTCTGCCGGCGAAGAGCGGCGGGCGCTGTACCGCGAGATGGCCGAGAAATTCAAGCAGGGCGACAAGGATGCCGGCCTGATCGCCTTTGCGACATTCGTCAACGGCCCAGGCGCCTGGGATGCCATGCCGGAGAGCGCCAGGCAGTGGTACCGGGACAATGCGTGGACTTTCATTGCCCCCGACAACGAAGGCAACCACTGGGCGCCGTACACCTGTGAGGACGCCCAGCACATCGAAGCACCGGTTCTGCTGCTGCGTTCCGAGAAGATCACACCCTCGATGAGTCAGGTCCAGGCCAACCTCCTGCCCTGCCTGAAGCATGCAGAGCAGATGCGCATCATGAACTCCAGTCACTCCATGCCGCGGATCAATCCAACCGCGTTTAACGCTGCGGTGTTGGCGTTCATCGATGCGCATTGAGTTGTCGTTCGCGTAGGAGCGCGCAACGGCCGGATTCCGCGAGGGCGCCGATGGGTGTTCAAATGACATCTGCTCACCGATCGGCGCGACCCGGCCCGTCTCGGACGTCGACGCAAGCCTGTGCAAACGGCCGGTTGAATCCACCGGCCGAACCTGCCGCTCGCCTCGAAGCAGCCGAACGTCTCAGAAGGGTCGACAGCGACCTGCTGTGCTATTTCTGACGTTGGCAGCGCGTGGTTCTCGCCACGGAAAGTTCAGAATAAAGTGAACCGCACCATTGATCGTTCAAAGCTGAATGAACTACGCGTTCAGCGCTCAGTGAACAAGCTTCCGGAAACTCGTTGCTCGACAGCCTTCACCGGTTCAGAGTGGGCCGGACATCGACAGATACGCGTGAATGCCGTCGCACCATGCGAGCGGTGTACAGGTCGGCACGCTTGCGCGCGGCTGTGCGGATTCGCTTACGTCGCAGGTAATCGACGCGCGACACCCGCGCCGCGATCATGGCTCCATCGACCGCCGCACCGCGTCACGCCAAGGAGCCCGCCATGCCCGCCTACGCCATCGCCCACCTGCACGACGTCGACATGTGCGACGACATCGTCGAATACCTCGAACGCATCGACGGCACGCTCGCGCCGTTCGACGGCCATTTCGTGATTCACGGTGCGCGGCCGGAGGTACGCGAAGGCGTGTGGCGCGGCGACCTGATCTCGATCGCGTTTCCCGATCTCGACACGGCGCGCGCGTGGTACGAGTCGGACGCGTACCGGCAGATCCAGCCGCTGCGCGCACGGCACGCGAGCGGCCCGTTGATCCTGATCGACGGCGTCGACGAACGGCACAAGGCGACCGACATCCTGCGGTGATCTGCGACACCGGCGGCACCGGCAGCGCTTGCGACGCGTTGCACTCCATCGGCCCGCAAAGCGGGCCGGTGCGCACACCCGGCTACCGCGTTACATCCCGTTGAGCGGCTGCCCCGGCTCCCACGCGTCGACGGTCGCCTTCGCCCGCGCGCGATCGCGTGCCGACAATACGGCTTCGAGCTCGCGAGCCGTCACCTCCGAGAATTCGACGTCGCGACTGCCGTTCCCGGCCTTCACCGCGGCAAGATAGAACGTGTAGGCGGTCAGCAGGTTCTTCTGCACGCCGCCTCGCCCCCGCTCGTACAGCGTCCCCATGCTTTCGAGACCCTGCGGATAGCCCTGGCGTGCAGCCGCGCGATACAGCACGACGCTTTTGTCGACGTCGAGGGGCAGCTTCATCCCCTGGTCGTACAACATGCCGAGCGTGCTCTGCGCGGGCGCGTAACCACGGTCGGCCGCCAGCTGGAAACAATCCGCGGCCACGCGGAAATAGCGCTTGGCCGGATCGTCGCCGTGCCGGAACAGTTTCCACGCGATATCGTCGATCCGCACGCCCATGTCGTACTGCATCTTCACGTCGCCATGCTGCGCGGCGACGAAACTCCACTTCACCGCCTGCTCGGCGTCTTTGTAACGGTAGTACTCGCCGAGCAGCGCAGCCGCTTCGGCGTTACCCGCGTTCGCCGCGGTCGTCAGTTCGGGAATGGCGGTCTGGTAGTCCTTCTTCTTATAGGCGGCCAGGCCGCCCTGCAGGTCGGCAAACGCCGGCGCCATGGCCAGCACAAGGCTCAGCGCCACTAGGGTTTTCTTCATTGCTCTCGATATTGTGATTGTTCGATCGGATCGCGGCGAAGCGCGACGTCGTACCCTCGAGCGTCGCGCACCGCATGCTGCCGTCCGGCGTGTGTCGTCATTCTGCGGCTCCGCATGGCGGAACCTGTCGCACCGGATGGCTTTCCTTTTACCGCAACCGCAAATCCGTCGTCAATGAAGCGCCCCTCGGAACGCGCTGCCGCCTACGCCTTCCGCTCCATCGGCTCCCCGACGACAAAACCACCGCCCTGGAACCGCTGCGCGGGATCGTCGTAGTCGGCGGTCGGCGCCGCGACCGGGAACAGCTCCGCGAACTGCTCGGAGCTGTCGCGCGGACGGAAGCCGAGGAAACCGGCCTTCGTGTTGTCCCACCACTTCACCGGGTTGTCCGACGCGCCGTAGACGATCGCATGGCCGACGCGGTTCGTCAGCAGCGAGCAGCGCACGAGCTCGATGAAGTCGCGATAGCTGAGGAACGTCACGAGCATGCGCGGGTTCTTCGGCACTTCGAACGACGAGCCGATCCGCAGGCACACGGTTTCGATCCCGAAGCGGTCGAAGTAGTAGCGCGACAGCGATTCGCCGAAGCATTTCGTCACGCCGTACAGGCTGTCGGGGCGCAGCGGCGAATCGGCGTCGAGCACTTCGGTAACCGGATGGAAACCGATCGCATGGTTCGAGCTCGCGAACACGACGCGCTTCACGCCGTGCTTGCGCGCGGCTTCATACAGGTTGTACGTGCCGGTGATGTTCGCGCCGACGAGATCGTCGAACGGCGCATCGACCGAAATGCCGCCGAGATGGACGATCGCGTCCACGCCGTCGACGAGCTGCATCACGGCCGGCCGGTCGGCCAGATCGACGACACGGGTTTCTTCATGCGCGGCCGCGTCGCCGAGCGCCGCGATGTCGCTGACGCGCACGACGTCGGCCCATTCCGCGAGTGCGCCGCGCAACTGGCGGCCGAGGTTGCCGGCCGCGCCCGTCAGCAGCAGGCGCCCGAACGGTTTGCGCGCGCCGGTGGATGAGGCGTTCATCGAATCTCCTTCTCCTTGAATCTGACCTGGACTCCGATCCGGTATTCGACCCAAATCGGAAAACGTTTTCCAACTATACGCGGGACCGCAACCGAACGTCAATGGTCGAACCTGTTCGCAGCCATCCGCACTTTCCCGATATCGACGCATGGCCGTGTGCCGGCTTTTTCTGCCACAATCCGGCGTTATCGAACGAAAACGTTACCCTTCCGATGAAAAAAGTTTCCCCGACGATCCGCGACGTGGCAGCGGAAGCCGGCGTGTCGGTCGCGACGGTATCGAAGTACGTGAACGGCACGCAGCGCTTCTCGCCGACCGTCGAGGCACGGCTCAAGGAAGCGATCGAGCGGCTCGGCTACCGTTCGAACCCGCTCGCGCGTTCGATGATCACCGGGCGCACGCGCACGATCGGCCTCGTGATCCTCGATATCAGCAACCCGCACTTCACGAACGTGGTCAAGGGCGCGAACCGCATCGCGCTGCAGCACGACTACACGCTGCTGCTCGTCGATACCGAAGAGAACCAGGCGCGCGAACGCTCGCTGATCGAGGCGCTCGCGCAGCGCGTCGACGGGCTGATCGTCAGCACGCGGATGCCCGACGACGAAGCCGGCTGGATGATGGATCTCAACAAGCCGCTCGTGCTGCTGCGTCGCAGCCCCGGCCTGCCGATTCCGAGCGTCGGCATCGACAACCGGTTGTCGACCTACATGCTCGCGCGCCACCTGCTCAATCTCGGGCATACGCGCATCGCGTATCTCGGCTTCGGCACGGCACGCGTGAACGACGAACGGATCCAGGGCGCGCGCGACTGCCTCGCCGAAGCCGGGCTCACGCTCGACGTGCACGACGCGCACGCGCCGACCGCCGAAGCCGGCGAACGCGCGTGCTCGCGCGTGATGCTCGGGCCGCAGCGCCCGCAGGCCGTGATCTGCTACAACGACCTGATCGCGCTCGGCTTCATGAAGGAAGCCGCGTCGCTCGGCTTCAGGCTGCCGCAGGACGTATCGGTCGCGGGCATCGACAACGTGCCGTACGGCGAATACGCGGCGCCCGCGCTGACCACCGTCGACATCCAGAGCGAGAACATGGGCGAGCTCGCGATGCAGAAGCTGATCGACGCGCTCGCGGGGCGCACCGATGCGAGCTATTCGACGTTCGAGCCGCGGTTGATCATGCGTGCGTCGACGGCTGCGGCGGCCGGTTGATATACCTGCTCCGCACCACTCCTCCGTTCCACAAAAGCAAACGCGCCGCACTAAGCGGCGCGTTCGTTTGCCGACCTGCGATCAAGCGTCGAGTTTCGCAGGCTTCATCTTCGGCGTGAGCACGTGCATCACGGCCAACGCGATCAGGTAGGCCGACGCGCCGATCGCGAACAGCACCCAGTAGTGGCCCGTGCGTTGCAGCACCTGGCCGATCACTTCCGAGAACAGCACGCCACCGATCGAACCGGCCATCCCGCCGATGCCGACCACCGACGCGACCGCGCGACGCGGGAACAGGTCGGAGGCCGTCGTGAACAGGTTCGCCGACCAACCCTGGTGCGCGGCGGCGGCCAGCCCGACGATCAGCACCGCGATCCACAGGCTCTGCACCTGCGACACGAATGCGATCGGCAGCACGCAGCACGCGCAGATCAGCATCGCCGTCTTGCGCGCGCGGTTCACGCTCCAGCCCGCGCGCAACAGCATCGACGACAGCCAGCCGCCGCCGATGCTGCCGACCGTCGTCAGCGCGTAGATGCAGACGAGCGGCAGGCCGATGTGCTGCATGTCCATCCCGCGCGACTCGTTGAGCCACTTCGGCAGCCAGAACAGATAGAACCACCACACCGGGTCGGTCAGGAACTTGCCGATCAGGAACGCCCACGTCTCGCGCTTGCGGATCAGTTCGCCCCAGCGCGGCGCACCGGCGTTCGCGTTCGCCGCATCCAGCGCTTCGGCTTCGTCGCGCGGCTCGTCGTATTCCGCGGCGAGCGCGCGCGTATCGGCCTGGCGATAGAGCACGAGCCACACCGCGAGCCACACGATGCCGATCGCGCCGATGATCACGAACGCCGCGCGCCAGCCGTAGGCCACCGCGATCGCCGGGATGATCGCCGGTGCGAACACCGCGCCGATGTTTGCGCCCGAGTTGAAGATGCCGGTGGCGAGCGCGCGTTCGCGGCGCGGGAACCACTCGGCCGTCGTCTTGATCGCGGCCGGGAAATTGCCGCCCTCGCCGATCCCGAGCAGCGCACGCACGAATGCGAAGCCCATTACCGAGCCGACCGCCGCGTGCAGCATCGCGGCGATGCTCCACACCAGCATCGCCACCGCGTACGACACGCGCGTGCCGAGCCAGTCGACGATGCGCCCGAAGCCGAGCAGCCCGAGCGCATAGAACGCGGAAAACGCCATCACGATGCGGCCGTACTGCACCTGGCTCCAGCCGATGTCGTGCTGGAGCATCGGCGCGAGCAGGCCGAGGATCTGCCGATCCATGTAGTTGATGACGGTCGCGAAAAACAGCAGCGCACAGACGGTCCAGCGGTAGCGGCTGGCGACGGCGCGCACCGTGCCGACGACGGCAGATTGCATGAATGTCTCCGATGCGCGGCCACGCCCGTCGCGCCGCACGATATTCGTTGATCGGCGACCGGCGCCGGGGCGGCCGGCCGGGGCGCGCTATCGCGGCACGGCCGATCGCCAACTAATCTGGAAAACGTTTTTCAAAGGATAGGGCGTCAGCCGGCACGCTGTCAGTCGGGGATTTCGATGAGTCATCTCAAATTGGTCGTGGCAAAAGAGACGACTGTTTCGTAGCGTGGCATTAACCGTTTTTCCCGGATTTTCCAGCGCGCAAATTGGGGCACGGCCGCCGAACCACATGTCCGATTCCGGCCAGAATCGATGACGGGGATGGTTTACAGTCGTTTCATGCGCCTCGATCCCGACACCTGCTACGACGCCCTGCTTTCGCGGAACCGCCGTTTCGACGGCTGGTTCTTCGTCGGCGTCGCGACGACGGGCGTGTATTGCCGCCCTGTCTGCCCGGTGAAGCCGCCGAAAGCGCAGAACTGCAGCTATTACCCGACCGCCGCGGCCGCCGAGAAAGCCGGCTTCCGGCCGTGCATGCGCTGCCGCCCCGAGCTCGCGCCCGGTCACGGGCTGCTCGACCTGTCCGGCAATCTCGCCGACGCGGCCGCCACGCTGATCGAGGACGGTTTCCTGAACGCGCATTCCGTCGACGCGCTCGCGCGGCGCGTCGGTGTGACCGAACGCCATCTGCGCCGGATCTTCGCCGCGCAGTTCGGCGTATCGCCGGTCGAGTTCGCGCAGACGCACCGGCTGCTGATGGCCAAGCGGCTGCTGACCGACACCGCGCTGCCGGTGGCCGTCGTCGCGTCGACGGCCGGGTTCGGCAGCGTGCGGCGCTTCAACGATCTGTTCCGGCAGCGCTATGGCCTCAATCCGCTGCGGCTTCGCAAGGGGGCCGGCGCGTCCGCCGATGGCGACATGACGTTCCCGCTGCCGTACCGGCCGCCGTTCGCGTGGGCCGACCTGATGCGCTTTCTCGCGCAGCGGCAGATCGACGGTGTCGAGCGGATCGATGCACAGGGTTATGCGCGTGTCGTCGCATTGCCGAATCGAAACGATGGTGGCCGCGTAACCGGCTGGCTGTCCGTCGCGCACGTACCGCAGCGGTTCGCGCTGGCCGTCACCGTGTCGCCCGCGCTGACGCCGGTCGTGCCGGCCGTGCTCGCACGCGTGCGGCGGCTGTTCGATCTCGACAGCCGCCCCGACGTGATCGACGCGCATCTCGGTGAACTCGCGAGCGGCTCGCCCGGCCTGCGTGTGCCCGGCGCGTTCGACGGCCTCGAAATCGCCCTACGCGCGATCGCAGGCGAACGGCTCGCGGCGGCGCATGCAAGTGCGGTACTCGCGCGCATCGCCGAACGTTTCGGTACAAAGCTGGAAGGCGCGCCGCCGGGCCTAACGCACGCGCTGCCTTCTGCCGCGACGTTGGCCACCCTGCCGCCGGCGGCGCTTGAAGCGCTCGCCATTGCGCGCGAAACGGCGCAGGCCATCGTGTCGCTCGCACGCGCGGTCGCCGACGGCATACTCGCACTCGAACCGATGGCGCCGCTCGACGCGACGCTCGCCGCGTTGCGCACGATGCCCGGCTTCGACGAGCGCGCGGTGCAATACGTCGCGATGCGTGCATTGGCCTGGCCGAATGCGTTTCCTGCCGACGATACATTGCTTCCCGCACGCACCGAACACGTCGAACGCATCGAACGCACCGAACACACGCGCATGCCATCATCTGCGCCGCATGCCGCGCACTGGGCGCCGTGGCGCGCGTATGCCGCACTGCATGTGTGGCGCCTTCAAGGAGATGTATCGCGATGACTCCCGCTCACCTGATTCCGAGCCCGCTGGGCGACATCGCCGTGCGCATCGAGGACGATGCGCTGACGGGCCTGTTCTTCGTCGGCCAGAAATACTTCCCGTCGCTTGCGATCGCGCCGGAAGCAAACGCGCTCGTCATTTCGCCGATCGCGCGCAAGGTTGCGGAAGAGATTGCCGAATACTTCACGGGCATGCGCGAGACGTTCTCGGTGCCGATCCACCTGCGCGGCACCGCATTTCAGCGGCGTGTGTGGAAGGAACTGCTCGCGATTCCATTCGGCGAGCTCGTGACGTACGGTGACATCACCGAACGCGTCGGGTTGCCGATGAGCGCCGCGCGCGCCGTAGGCGGTGCGGTCGGCCGAAACCCGGTATCGATCATGGTGCCGTGCCATCGCGTGGTCGGCGCGTCGGGCAGCCTGACCGGTTATGCGGGCGGCATCGACCGCAAGCGCGCGCTGCTGTCGCTCGAAGGCGCCGGGTTCGAGCGCGGTGCCCATCATCCGGTGCAAACAGCGCTCGCGTTCTGAGTGACGGTGTGCGGCACGCGTTGCCGCGTCATGCAGTCAATACAGGCCGGCGCGCTTCACGCTTCGCATACGCACCGGGCGTCACGCGGAATTTCGCCTGGAACAGAGCGATGAACGACGACGTCGAGTCGTAGCCCAGTTGCGCGGCCACCGTGCCGATCGGCTCGCCGGCATCGAGCAGCGGCAGCGACGCGAGCAGCCGCACGGCTTGCCGCCATTCGGTAAACGACAGCCCCGTGTCCTGCCGGAACAGCCGCGACAGCGTGCGCCGCGTCGCACCGACTTGATGGCCCCATTCGTCGAGACTGCGCGTATCGCCCGGATACGCATGCAACGCGCGTGCGATTTTCAGCAGACGCGGATCGCGCGGCAGCGGCACCGTCAGCGGCGCCGGCCGCATCCGTGCGATGCGGTCGGCGATCAGGCACACGAGCGCGCCGTCCGGCCCCGTCTCGTCGTAGTTCACCGGCAATTCGGCCGTGGCAATCACCAGTTCGCGCAGCAGCGGCGTCATGCAGAGGATCGTGCAATCGTCGTTCGCCTCGCTGCGTGCGATCGCTTCGTCGAGATACAGGCTGTGGAACGCGACGCAATCGCGCGTCGACACCGCATGCGGCACGTGCGGCGGAATCCACATCGCGTAGTGCGGCGGCAGCAGCTGCCGGCCCGACGGCGTCGACACCTCGAGCACGCCGCTCGTCGCATACATCAGCTGGGCCCACGGATGACTGTGCGCATCGACGCTCACGTTGCCGGGAATCCCGAACGCACGCACATACAGCGGCCTCGGCAGGCGCGCCATCGGCGGCACTACTGCATAAGGGGCACCCGATTGTCCCGCCAGCAACATAAGACGTCCTCCGAAGGTCATTGCACGAACGAGCGCGATGCTACCGTGGCGGCTCTTCTTTCACACGGCTTCCGCACATGAGCGCTCATACCCGCACCACCCGCAAGACCGTCACCGCGATCCGTTCGACCAAAGGCATCGGCAGCCTCGTGTCGCTGACCGCGTATTCCGCGCCGATGGCGAAGCTCGTCGACGACGTGGCCGACGTGATCATCGTCGGCGACTCCGTCGGCATGGTGCTGTACGGGATGCCCGATACGCTGCGCGTCACGCTCGACATGATGATTGCACACGGCGCGGCCGTCGTACGCGGCGCCGCGCAGGCGTGCGTCGTCGTCGACCTGCCGTTCTCGACGTTCCAGGAATCGCCCGCTCAAGCCTATCGCTCCGCCGCGCGCCTGCTCGCCGAGACCGGCGCGCAGGCCGTGAAGCTCGAAGGCGGCAGCGAGATGACCGACACGATCCGCTTCCTGACCGAGCGCGGCATTCCGGTGATGGCGCATGTCGGCCTGATGCCGCAGCAGGCCAACGCAACGGGCGGCTTCCGCGCGCAGGGGATGGACCCGCGTTCGGCCGCGCAGGTGTTCGACGCCGCGTGCGCGGCCGAGCGGGCCGGTGCGTTCAGTGTCGTCATCGAAGGCACTGCCGAAGCGCTTGCGCGTCATCTGACCGAAACGCTGACGATCCCGACGATCGGCATCGGCGCATCGCCCGCGTGCGACGGGCAAGTGCTCGTGACCGAGGACATGATCGGCGCATTCGATGCATACACGCCGCGCTTCGTGAAGCGTTACGCCGATGCGAATGCGGTGATGCGCGACGCGATCCGTCAGTACGCGCACGACGTGCGGCAACGCGTGTTTCCCGAGCCGGCCCATTGCTTCGGGTACGGCAAGCCGCTGCAACTGGCGGACGCGGCCGCCGCCTGATGCAGCGTGAACGATACGATCACACGCGTTTGCGCATCGCATGCGCGACCCGCGCGTTCGCCTCGAATTTCGCGCGATGCGTCGAGAAAAAAGTCCGCACGTTGCGGACGTTCGACGCGCCGGTGAACAGCCGCCGTGCGAATTCGTCGTACTCGGCGACGTCGGCCAGATCGGCCACCACGACGAAATCGGGCCCCGGCGACACGCGGTAGCACTGCGTGACGGCCGGCTCCGCACAGACGTACGCTTCGAACGCGTCGTAGTCTTCGGCCGTCTGCCGGTCGAGACTGATCTCGATCAGCGCCGTGACGGCCGTGCCGATCGCGACCGGATCGAGCACCGCGACCTGCCGGCGGATCACGCCCGCTTCCGTCAGCCGGCGCACGCGGCGCATGCAGGTCGGCGGCGACGACAGCGCGCGCTCCGCCAGTTGCAGGTTCGACACCGACGCGTCGTCCTGCAGGATCGCGAGGATGCGCAGGTCGAGATCGTCGAGGGTGATGCCGGCCATCGGCGGCTCCTTCCGGTCAGGCGGTGAAATTTAATTTCAACATGATAGACGATCTGCGGTCCGTTTCATTTATTTTGCTATTTTGAAATTTAATTCCATTCGACCAGTTCTACCATCGCTCTCACTGATCCAGACAGGACATTTACGGAGCGCGATATGTGTGGAATTGTCGGGGCGGTCGCCCAGCGGGACATCCTGCCGAACCTTGTGGACGGCCTGAAGCGGCTCGAATACCGCGGCTACGATTCGTGCGGCGTCGTGGTCTACCGTGACCGTGCGCTGGCGCGCGCTCGCAGCGTCGATCGCGTGGCCAACCTGCAGCGCGAGATCGCCGAGCATGCGCTGTCGGGCTACACCGGCATTGCGCATACGCGCTGGGCCACGCATGGCGCCCCCGTCACACTCAACGCGCATCCGCACTTCTCGCCGAGCGACGCCAACGCGCGCATCGCGCTGTCGCACAACGGGATCATCGAGAACTGCGACCAGTTACGTGCGGAACTGCAAGCGCACGGCTATGTGTTCGCGAGCCAGACCGACAGCGAGGCGATCGCGCACCTGATCGACCACCTGTACGACGGCGACCTGTTCGACGCGGTCCGGCGCGCGGTCGCAAGGCTGCGCGGCAGCTACGCGATCGCGGCGATGTGCCGCGACGAGCCGCACCGGATCGTCGGTGCGCGCGACGGGATGCCGCTCGTGGTCGGCGTCGGCGAAGGCGAGAATTTCCTGGCGTCCGATGCGATCGCGCTGTCGGGCATTACGGATCGCATTGCGTATCTGGAGAACGGCGACGTCGCGGATATCCAGTTGCATCGCTACTGGATCGTCGATGCGGCCGGCCAGCGCGTCGAGCGCGCGGTGCAGCGGGTCGCCGCGCATAGCGGCGCGTCCGATCTCGGGTCGTACCGCTACTACATGCAGAAGGAAATCTTCGAGCAGCCGCAGGCGGTGGCCGATACGCTGCTCGACGTCGCGTCGATCATGCCCGAGCTGTTCGGCGACGGTGCGTGGCGCGTGTTCAACGATGTCGATTCGGTGCTGCTGCTTGCGTGCGGCGGCAGCTATCACGCGGCGCTGACCGCGAAATACTGGATCGAGAGCATTGCGAAGCTGCCCGCGAGTGTTGAAATTGCCAGCGAGTTTCGTTATCGCGACAGCGTGCCGAATCCGCGCACGCTGGTTGTCGCGGTGTCGCAGAGCGGCGAGACGGCCGATGTGCTCGGCGCCGTGCATGTCGCGAAGCAGCGCGGGATGGTGCATACGCTCGCGATCTGCAACGTTGCGACAAGTGCGTTGATGCGTGAATGTGCGCTGCAGTTCGTGACGCGTGCGGGGATCGAGATCGGGGTGGCTTCGACGAAGGCGTTCACGACGCAGCTTGTTGCGTTGTTCTTGCTGACGTTGTCGCTTGCGCAGGTGCGCGGGCGGTTGAGTGACGACGAGGAGAAGGAGCATTTGCGTGCGCTGCGGCATCTGCCCGATGCGATGTCGAAAGTGCTCGCGCTGGAGCCGCAGATCATGGCGTGGTCGGAACTGCTCGCGCGACGCGACAACATGCTGTTTCTCGGGCGCGGGATGCATTATCCGATCGCGCTCGAGGGTGCGCTGAAGATGAAGGAGATTTCATATATTCACGCGGAGGCGTATCCGGCCGGGGAGTTGAAGCATGGGCCGCTTGCGCTCGTCAGTAACGAGATGCCGGTGATCGCCGTGGCGCCGAATGACATGCTGCTGGAAAAGCTCAGGTCGAACATGCATGAGGTCAGTGCGCGGAATGGACGGCTTTTTGTCTTTGCGGATGTGGACTGCGGGCTGGTGCCGAGCGACGGGATCGAGGTGATTCGGCTCAACGAGTACTACGGGCCGCTTTCGCCGATTCTGCATACGGTGCCGATGCAGTTGCTGGCGTATCACGCGGCGTTGGCAAGAGGGACGGATATCGATAAGCCTAGGAATCTGGCTAAGTCGGTGACGGTGGAGTGATGGGTAACGGTTGAATCCGGAACGGTGTGGCAAGTTCTCATAGTTTTACTTAAATGTATTAGCCGGGACTCGATCTGACAGGTAGTCGCACCGACAAAGAATGAGTCATCAATGCGGGATGAGTTTCCCCTTGGCAAGGTCGACCGCATCGCCAAAGAGCTCTTCGGTCGAGTGCAAGCCCAACCACCGATGCAGCCCAATGTGGTCCATGAGAGCGATAAGCCCCGGACGAATTTTAATAGCCGGGACCTTCGAGGCTACGGTAGCTGCCGTGCGTCCGTGCCCCTCCGTCTGCGCTACCGATGGCAACCCGGCGCTCGGTATCAACACGCCACTTGGGATAGCGCGGCCTTCACGGCATACTGATGCCGGCGAACCCGTGCGGGGCGCTCATCCGACGAAGGAGGTTGTCAGCGCCGTGTCATTGGGTGGCCCTTTGCCGCCAGCAGGAAGACGACCTCGACTGACGACCGCTCAAGGCGTTTATTTCCATTGTCAAAGAGGGAGAACATATGAAAAAGCCGTTGCTTGCAATCGCTATCCTGGCAATTTTCGCGTCGACAACGCACGCTGCCGGGACCGTCGAAACACTGCCGTCGGGCATCAAAGTGGAAATCACGCAGCCGGGAACCGGCCCACACCCAACCGCAACCGACGTAGTCAAGGTCCGCTATCGAGGCACGCTTTCCGACGGAACGGAATTCGACAACTCCGCCAAGCACGGTGACGTCGCCACGTTCCCGCTCAATCGAGTCATTCCGTGCTGGACCCAAGGCATGCAGAAGCTGAGCGTCGGCGGAAAGGCCAAACTCACTTGCCCGCCGGAAACGGCATACGGCAATCGCACCATCGGCCCGATTCCACCGAATAGCACGCTGAACTTCGAGGTGGAGCTGGTCGATATCGTCAAGTAGGAGGGCTGGCTCCCCCGAACACCAAACCGGTTCCGGCAGACGCCGATCAGGCCGTTCGACGGCGTCTGCGCGAACTGGCGCGGGAGCGTCCGCGGTTTCTCGGGAACGCATTCATCGCTCGAGAATACCGCTTGCATGAGCGCACGCCGGAAGCCAGTCAAGATCATCGCCTCGTACAGGAAAACACGCTACTTCGACAGACGCAGTTTCTTCGACAGCACGACACCGCTCGACGGACTCACCAGCGAGATGGCATGGATATCCATGTGCAACCGGGAGATCCTGGTCGTAATGTCCGTCGGCTCGTCGATGCTTGGATCGACATGCTCGGTTTGGTCGGTCAGGTAAGGCCGAACCAGGCGCCCGGAAAAAACGAGTGCGAAGTCGCCATGCGTTTGGGCGTACACGGCGGGCGAAAGCTGCATGCGGCTGCGAACCGTGGTCATCTTGCCTTTCCCGGACACGAGTTCGATGATGTCGACCTGCTGGATGTACCCTTTTGCCTTCGCTTCGGGTGCAATCACGAGCCCTCGCCCTCGTGGCCCCGTCGTGACCTTTCTGAGCAGGATGCCCGTCCGGTCGTCGCGCTCTGCGTCGAACAGGTCGACGTCCAGCGTCAACAGCTGTCGCTGTGACCGGTACCTCAGCCCGTACCGCACCGGCACCACGAACGTCACGTCACGATCCAGATCGACGGCCGCCAGGTCGGGATTCGGGCCATGCCGCTCGGCAGCGCCGGAGACCAGGCCGCGAACCCGGTTGCTCAACGAAGGTGGGATGGGGCTGATGTGCTGCTTCTTCAAGGCATCACGAATTGCAACCGGGTCGTCGCCGACAATCGGTCGTGCGGGTGACGTGTCGTGATTGACAGCGGGCGCGATGCGCGTCGTGCCGTCGACAGCCTCCGCCTCTGCATGCGCCGCGACTGGCGCCAGCATCATCGTCAGCGCGACGACGCACACGAAGTTCGAACGAACCAACTTGGATTTCCGGTGAAACACGGCGAACTCCTGATTTTCTCGCAGATCGGTCAACGACGAGCACTATAGGGTGGAATGATCGGCAACGCACCCACCGCTCGACATTCACCGATGGCCGGCATGCCTCATCGTAAGCGCATTGTCGGCCCGGCAGCAGGTCGACGGGCACACTGCAGTGTTGCCCGGGCGACAACAACCGACCGGAAGCGAGCGGCGGCGCGCATGTCGGCATGTCGCCGCGCGACTGGTCCAGTGCCGGGCGGACCTTGACGCAAGTTCCGCCTGCCGCCCCACCCCCAATCAAAACACCGTATGCAACCCCACCCGCGCCACCGCCTGGCTCGCCGAACTTGAAGCCCCGTTCGGATCCAGCACGCCATTGACCTGCGCATTCGCGCCACTATTCGCACGCTGATAATCAGCCGAAACATACACCATCGTCCGTTTCGACAACAGGTACTGAAGCGCCACGCTGAGCTGATGAGCATGGTTGTTGCTCACCGCTTCATTCCCCTTCATGTACATGTATTTCGCACCGAGGACGACGTCCGGCCTGACGTGCCACACACCACCCGTTTCGGCCATCCACACCCCGGCATCGTTGAACGAATTCCGCACGGTAGTCACCAGCGCACTCGCTGTCACGACACCAAAGTCGTAATGCATCCCGACGCCCCAGTTCCGCACGCTCGTCGACGGCACACCCGGAGCCGGACCGTACTTCTCGTTCGTATAGGCCGCGCCCACCCCGAAAGGCCCCAGTTCATAATTCAGCCCGGCGCTGACGGCATTGTCCGCGCCGATCGCGCCGGCCACCCCGCCGAACGCATACATCACGCCGCCGGACAGGCCCGCGACCATCGGCGAACTGTATTTGACGGAATTCGCGATCGGCTTGCTGCCTGCGGTGCGGTCCCAATCGAACGCACCGGTCGGATTGTTCGGCAGCGCGAGACGCTGGAACGGGCCATTCCGGAAACCGTATAGCCCATTGATGTCCCTCGCAATCGCATTCCCCTTGGAAAAGAGGGAATCGACCATGAAGTCGTACTGATTGCCCAGCGTGATGCTGCCGAACCGGTCGCTCTCCAGGCCCACGTATGCATTACGTCCAAAGACTCCGGACCCGATGATGGCGCCGTTCGCCATCGAGAACTGGTTCACGAGCGCAAATGTGGCGCGATACCCGCCGCCGAGGTCTTCCGTACCGCGGAAGCCGAAAAGGTTAGGCGCGAATATGCCGTCGTCGAATTTGACGTTCTTTCCGCCGCCCTCGTTGCTGACATACGAGATGCCGGAGTCGATCAGACCGAACATCGTCACGCTGCTCTGCGCCCATGCGCCCTGCGCTACGGCGAGAATCGCCACTGCTCCAAACCTGAGTTTCATTTTGTCTCCGTCTTTTTGTGGAAATGCGAGCCTGCTACCCGCTACGTGGCGGGTACTCGCTTTATGCTTCGTCAAACAACGCCTTCACCCCGGCAGATATGACAACGTCGAAAATATGATTAGTTTTACTGAGTTATAAATATGAGAAACGCCACATGGATTGGCGCCAACCGTCCCGATCAGAACACTCGAATCAAGCGCCTCGACAGACAACCCAAGATGTGGCATCCACCTCGACAGTCACGGCTTCCAGCGCCGAGCCCGAGCAGGGCCCATCGATACAGACACCGTCATCGAACCGGAACAACGCACTGTGATGGGCACACATCAATACCTGCGACCGATAGCAGGAAACATTGCCCGGCACGAAATCGAGCGGCACCGAGAAATGCGGGCAACGATTCACGTACGCCCACACCTGCTCGCCTCTTCGCACCACGATCACGGGACGCCCGATGCAAGCTTCGTCGACGACCCGCGCGCCGCCATCAGGCACATCGGAAAAGCGGCAGAGTTGCGTTGCATCCATGACTCACACTCTCTGCTCGGGGTTTCCGAGACTCCAGTCCCACGGACGCACTTCCACGCGCGAGAACAACCCTTCCTTCACATACGGATCGTTTCCGACAAACTGCATCACCGCATGAATATCGTCCGCCTCCACGACGAGCAGCGTTCCGTTCATCGCGTCGCCCTGCGGGTCCAGCGTCGGGCCGCCGAGCCGCACATACACGCCGTGCTGCGCAGCCGCGCGCAGGTAGCTCCGATGACTCGGGCGCACGCGGTCGCGCACCTCGCGCATACCGGGCTGGTCCGTCGCAAATACCGCGAAAAATCGAGCCATTCGATCAGCTCCGGTCGAGGACGAAGTCGTACGTCGCTTCGCGGTACGGGCCGTTCACGCCGATCTGGCGGGCGAGCTCGTCATGCGCGGCACGCGGGCGATACGCGACCATCAGCGACGGCTTCACGCCGAAGACGGCATCCGACTTCAGGTACGGGTCGTCCTCGTCGAAAAGATGCGTGACGAGCGTACGGAAGCCCGGCGCGTCGATCATGAAGTGCAGATGCGCGGGCCGCCACGGATGGCGGCCGGTCGCGTCGAGCATCTTGCCGACCGGGCCGTCGGTCGGAATGGGATAGCTGACCGGCAGAATCGTCGTGATCGCATAACGGCCTTCGGCATCGGTCCGGTAGCGGCCGCGCAGGTTGCCGTGCGGTTGCGCCGTGTCCTGCCCGGAATACATGCCGTTCTCCGCGGTCTGCCACACGTCGAGCACGGCGTCCTTCACGGGAACACCGTCGGTGGTCAGCACGCGACCGCGCACGACGACCGGTGCGCCCGACGTAAGCGCCATGTTCTCGCCATACGCACGCTCGGGCATTCCCTTGATATAGAACGGGCCGAACACCGTGGTTTCCGTTGCGCCGGTTGCAAAGCGATGGTTGATCGCGTCGACGAGCATCGAGACGCCGAGCGTGTCCGACAACAGGATGAACTCCTGCCGCACGACGTCGTCGCACATCTTCCCCGTCTCGGTCAGGAAGCGAATCGCCGCCATCCACTCCGCCTCCGTCAACTCCGTTTCGCGTACGAACGCATGAAGATGCCGCACGAGGCTCTGCATCAGCACGCGCAAGCGCGGGTTCGGCGTGCCGTCGAAGCTGGCGACGACCTGCTCGGTCAGCCTCGTGTCGCTGTCATGGTGGTCATTCATCACGTCTGTCTCCGTTTGTGCATCCAGCCGTTCAATGCGGCGCGCGCCCTTCCCACGCGTCCTGGAGCAACGCGCGAATCGCCGCGCGTTCGATCGGCCGCGGGTTCGCATACGGGTTCCGGCAGGCGAGGTCGGCCGCTTCGTCGAGGCCGTCTTGCGGCATCCCGATGTCGGCGAGCGCCGGCGCGATGCCGAGCGCCTCGTTCAACCTGAACAGCAGCGGGCCGGCGTCAGCCGCATCGTTCCCGCCCAGCGCCCGCGCGACGCGGCGCAGCGCGTCGGGCGCGGCGGCGTGGTTGTAGTGCGCGGTATGCGGCAACATCGCCGCGTGCGTCTGCGCATGCGGCAGGTTGAAGGTGCCGCCGAGCGTGTGACAGAGCTTGTGATGCAGCGCCATGCCGACCGCGCCCAGGCAGGTTCCCGCGAGCCACGCGCCATACAACGCGCGGCTGCGCATCGTTCGGTCTTCCGGATCGCGCACCACGACCGGCAATGCTTCGCCGAGCGCGCGAATCGATTCTTCGGCCATCAGGCTGATCACCGGGTTCGCGTCTTCCGCATAGAGCGCCTCGACGGCGTGCGCCATCGCATTGACGCCGGACGCCGCCGAAATGCCCGGCGGCAGCGACAACGTCAACGACGGGTCGTAGAGCACGGTACGCGGCAGCACGCGTGCATCGCGACCGGTGCGCTTCAGCCGGCCTTCCGTCAGCCCATAGATCGGCGTCATCTCCGAGCCGGCGTAAGTCGTCGGCACGGCCAGGATCGGCAGCGACGATTCGAGCGCAATGGCCTTGCCCAACCCGATCGTCGAGCCGCCGCCGATCGCGATGCAACAGTCCGCGCCCAGTTCGGCCGCCATCTCGCGAGCTGCACGCGCGACTTCGACCGGAACGTGCATGACCGCCTGTGCGCACACGCCGGCCGCACGCTCGCCCAGCACGTCCTTCACGCGGTCGGCGAGCGGCCGCTGCTCGGGCGTGGACAGGATGAGCGCGCGGCGCGCGCCAAGCGTCGACAGTTCGTCCGGCAGCCTGGCGAGCGCCCCCCATTCGAACACCACGCGGGAAGGCGTACCTTGATAGACGAAGCGTTCCATGCAAGCCTCAGCGCTTGAAGTGCGGCGGCACGTTGCCGTCGACATTGACCCAGACTGACCGAGCTTCAGTGTAGTCGTGCATCGCCTCGAAGCCCATCTCGCGACCGTAACCCGACTTGCCCACGCCACCGAACGGGCTGCCCGGATTGACGCGCTTGTAGCAGTTGATCCAGCACATGCCCGCATTGATCTGCGACGCCATCTTGTGTGCACGCGAGAGGTTCTGGGTCCAGAGGCCGCTGCCCAGCCCGTATTCCGTCGCGTTGGCAATGGAAAGCGCTTCCTCGTCGCTGCCGAAGCGCAGCACGGTGACGAACGGGCCGAACACTTCCTCCTGTGCGATGCGGTCGGTCGCGCTTTTGGCTTCGATGACCGTCGGGCGCACGTAGTAGCCATTGGCCAGCGCCGGATCTTGCGGCACGCTGCCGCCGGTAAGCACGCGGCCGCCCTGCTCGCGCGCGACGTCGACGAACGACAGCACGCGCTCGAGGTGCTGCTTCGACGTCAGCGGGCCCATCTCGGTATCGGCGTCGAACGGGTTGCCGATCCGGATCGACGATGCGAGCGCAACGAATCGCTCGATGAACGCGTCCGCGATGCGTTCGTGCAGCACGAGACGCGAACCCGCGATACACGCCTGCCCCTGGTTGTGAAAGATCGCCCATGCGGCGCCGTTGATGGCCGCGTCGAGGTTGGCATCGTCGAAGACGATGTTGGCGCCCTTGCCGCCCAGCTCCAGCTGGACGCGCTTCAGGTTGCCCTGCGACGCTTCGACGATTCGGCGGCCGGTTGCCGTCGAACCCGTGAACGCGATCTTCCCGACGCCCGGGTGTTCGGCGAGCCGCTGGCCGGCCGTATGCCCGTAGCCGGGAACGATATTGACGACACCCGCGGGAAACCCGACCTCGGCCATCAGTTCGACGATGCGCAACGTCGACAGCGGCGTGATTTCCGACGGCTTGAGCACCACCGTGTTGCCGGCGGCGAGTGCCGGGCCCATCTTCCAGCTCGTGAACATCAGCGGGAAATTCCACGGCACGATCTGACCGACGACGCCGATCGGCGCGCGCTGCACATAGTTCAGGAAGCCGGTTTCGACGGGAATCACCGAGCCTTGCAGCTTGTCGGCCATGCCGCCGAAATAGCGGAAGCAGGCTGCCGTGCGCGGCACGTCGAGCGCGCGCGAATCGCGAATCGGGTGGCCGGTGTCCAGCGATTCGAGCTGCGCCAGCTCCTCCGCATGGGCCTCGATCGCATCGGCGAGGCGCAGCAGCAGCCGGCCGCGTTCGGCTGCCGGCATGGCCGACCATTTCGGGAACGCGCGGGTCGCCGCGTCGACGGCCAGGTCCACGTCCGCCGCGGTGGCCGCGGCGATCTTCGTGATGACGGAGCCGTCGTGAGGATTCAGCACGTCGATCGTGCCGCGGTCGACGGCGTCAACGAAGCGCCCGTCGATGAAGAGTTGGGTTTGCATGAATCGTCCTCGGTATGTTGCTGAAGCTGAAGCTGAAGCGCTGCTCAGAACGCGATCGGATACGGCGCGAGCTCGCCGCTCTCGTAGCGTTGCGGCAGGTCCGGCGTCGCGTTTTCCCAGACCAGCAGCATCGAACGCTTGGTGGAGTAGCCCTGGTGCCGGATGTCGGCGGGCATCGCGCAGATGTCGCCGGCGCGCATCGTGACGCGTGCCCGCGGTGCGCCGGTGTTCTTGTCGCCGATGTCCCACACGATTTCGTCGGACAGTTGCAGGAACCATTCGACGCGATCGTTGCCGTGGAACACCGGCAGGATGAATTCCTCGGTGGTCGGGCAGAACAGGCTGCGCCCGCACACCGACGTGACCGACGGATTCCACGTCACGTCCGAGCGCGACAGATACTTGAACAGGTTGAACGCGTGCAGTTCGCCTTCGAAGCCCGGCTCGGCATGCACTTCCGGCTCGTCCTGCGCGACGTCGAGAAACGCGCGGTTGACCGGCAGTTCGTCGCGCAGCGGCGAATCGCCTTCGAGGCCCGGCATGCGGCGCGTCGCGATCCGCGTGCGCTCGATCGCCGAACCGTTGTCGCCGTGCTTGCGCCCGAATGCCGTGCCCGTTTCCTCGGGCGCCGCGAACGGATCGAAGCCTTCGTTCGTCCAGTCGTGCAGCATCGCCTTGAAGGTCGCCATGATCGTCGGCGTTTCGAACGTCTCGGTGTAGTCGACCCCGGCGTCTTTCAGGATGCCGTTGAAGGTGCCCGCATACATGTCCACCTTGCCGTAGTGATTGCGCGTGCCGAACACGTGATCGAAATTCACCCAGCCGTAGAAGAAGCCCCACGCCACGTCGCGCATCATCGCGCGCAGGAACGCGTCCGCCGGCATCGCATGCGTGCGGTTCTGGCCTTTCGCGGGCCAGCTGATCTTCACGAAATATTCGTCGCGCTGGAACGCGAACTCGCCGAGCTGGAAGCGGCGGTAGCCGGTAACGGCATCGGCTTCCGTGGCTCGCACCAGATCGGCTGCAAAGCCGGCGGAAGGGTCGAGGGTTTCGAGGGTGGCCATAACGTGTCTCCTGGGATAGTCGAATGTGAGCGGTCGGACGGATCAGTGCAGGCAGATCTCGGCCCACTTCTCGACGGACAGCTCGCCGAGGATGGTCTGCACGAGCGCGACGCCCGGCTTGCCGGCGACGAAGCGGTACGCACAGCCGGCCGGCAGCAGCGCCTGATGTCCCTTGCGCAGGACGACGTACCCCATCTTGCGGCCGACCGGTTGCGCGCCGGCACTGACCGTGCCGCGGCCCGATGCCGGCGGCGTGTCGAGCTTGATGAATTCGATCCGGACTTCGCCGTCCATCTGGATCGTGAACTCGTCATGCGCGCATGCGAACCAGGGCGACTGGCCCTCGGTCCTCAGCACTTCGATCACGTATTCGAGATTCTTGCCGGCGACGACCTTTTCGTAAGGGGCCGACTTCGATGCCACCTCGAAGACGTTCGAGAAGGCGTAGTGCTGGGCGCTGCCGCTGGTGATTTCGATCTCGCCCTTCTTGTAGTTGTCGAGCGAGCCAAAGACGGTGTGGTATGCCGTGTCGGTCATGTCTGTCTCCTGAGTTGAACCGCTTGTTGGATTCCACTCTAGGGGCAACGGACAACAGCAACAAGGCAACGGATGGCGATTACGGCATTTGCGTTTCGCGAATAATCGCGCGGGTCACCGCACCCAGCCACGCTCCAGAAGCGGAAGATCCCACGGGGATTCGTCGCCGATGTATTCGACGAGGAATTCGACCAATGCCTTCACCTTCAGCGCCTGTCGCTGCGTTGCGGGATAAACGGCGGCAAAGCTCAGCGGCGCGAGCTGGTAGTCGGTCAGGATCGGCACCAGCCGGCCCGCGACGAGCGCGTCGCTCGCCACGAGCGTGGGCAGGCAAACGATGCCGCCGCCCGTCAGCGCGTACTCGCGCAGCAGGTGAACGGAGTTCGAGCGAATCATGCCCGGCAGCTCCATTTCGACGACCTCGTCGTCGCGCGTCATCGTCCAGCGGTTGCGCGACGGATAACCCGAATACAGCGCGGTGGTGTGCTGCAGCAAATCGCGCGGATGGTGTGGCGCACCATGCGCTTCCAGGTAAGCGGGTGACGCGCAGAAGAGACGCCTGACGGTGAACAGCCGTCGCTCGATCAGCGACTCCGAAATCGGCGGAAAGATCTGGAACGCGATGTCGAACCCTTCTTCGACAGGGTCCACGACGCGGTCGTTGACGATCACGTCGAGCTGGATGCCCGGGTAGCGTCGATTGAACTCGACCATCGGCGCGCCGAAGTGATCGAGCGCGAAACCGGGCAGCATCTGGATGCGCAGCCGCCCGGTCGGCGTGGCGCGCAGCTCGCGCATCTGGTCCGTCAACTCGTTGACGCGCCCCACCACCTCCGCGCACTCGCGATAGAACGCCTCGCCCACTTCGGACAAGCGCACGTGGCGCGTGCTGCGATGGAACAGCGGCGCATTGACGAACTTCTCGAGCTGCTGGATGCGGTTCGTCACGACCGAACTCGTTACACCAAGCTGCCGCGCGGCCTCGGCGAAGCTGCTCGCCTCCGCGACTCTCACGAATGCCTCGATGCTCAGAAACCGGTCCATACCGCGCCCTTGTTCGACAGCGAAACCGGCAGTCTACCTGCACCGGGCAACGGGCTGTGTCATGCGGAAGGCGTCACTGTGTCGCCGAATCGATGTCAATCGCGGAGCGCACCGACACCGGCGTTCGCCGGTGCGCCCGCTCAGGCATTACCTCGGTTGCTTTCCGGCAGCCAGCTCCGGTTGCACGACCACGCGACGCTGCAGCACGGCAGGCGCGGTTTCCTTCAACAGCATGCTGACCAGGATACCCAGCACGACCGCGCACATCGGCAACCACATAATGTTCTGGATACCGAAGTGTGCTGCGACGTAGCCGCCCATCGCCGGCGCGATGCCGCCGCCGAAGATCTCGCCGACGCCGACTACGACACCGATGGACGTCGACACGAGACCGACAGGCGCAGCCTCGGTCGCGACCGGGCCGGACAGCAGCGACACCAGCCCGAGCGTGAAGAACGATGCGACGAACAGGACCCCGAACAACACGAGCGGCTGCGGGCCGAGGCCGCGGAAGATATAGAGCATCACGGCCGTTCCCGCGAAGCCGACGATACTCGCAAGGCGGCGGCCGACCAGGTCGGAGAGGCCGGGCAACCCGAACTGCCCGAGAAAGCCGCCGAAGCCGATCGCCGACACGACGAGGCCCATCTTCTGCGTGCCGAGCGACAGGTAATCGGTCAGGTACAGCGGCAGCAGCGCGCCGAGCACGAAGACGCCGGTCATCGCACAGCACAGTGCGGCCATCGCGACGAGGATGTTGCGGCTCTTGAGCACATGGCCGAGCGAAGCCGGCGCGTGTTCCGACGCGACCGCCTTCGTGACCTTCGGTTCGCGGATGACGAAGCACATGATCGCGCCGAGGATCAGGCCGGGAATCGCCACCAGCGCAAAGACCCAGCGCCACGACACGAAGCCGAGCAACTGCGTGGCGATGATCGGGGACAGCGCCAGGCCGAACAGCGCGAAGCCGCTTTGCTGCAGGCCGAGGTTCAGGCCGCGCCGCCGCGGATGCGACGCGTCGGCGGTCGCCGCGAAACTCGTCGGGCAGAACGAACCCTCCGCGACGCCCATCAGCCCGCGAATCGCCATCAGCCCGAGCAGGCCGCCCGCGAGCCCCGAAAAACCCGACAACAGCGAGAACGCGATGATGGCGGGAATGAGCACCTTCCTGCGGCCGATCTTGTCCGAGATGCCGCCCATCAGCGCCGCGAACACGCCCCACGACAGACCGAGCACGCCGATGCAGTTGCCGACGTCCTGCGCGGTCAGGTTGAGGTCCTTCATGATCGAAGGGAACAGCGGCGCGATGAGCCAGCGGTCGAGGCCGACCAGCCCGAAGCCGAGCGCCAGCAGCGTCACCGCCTTCCACTCATAGGAGGTATCCCACTCGTTTGCTTTCATTTCCGTCTCCGAGGACTGGCTTGCCTGCGCGCGCCGCAGCGCCTGCGCATGGGCCAGGTCCGATGTTTTTTGTGTGCGACGCGAATCGCGACGAAGTGCCGGCCGCCTTTCCGGTTCGACGCATCGAATCCGGTCAACCGACGCCACAACGATAGGGGCAAGGCTGCGGATCGGGTATGGAACAACCGGCGAACGCGCCATTCGCGAAATGCAAATAATCGGGCGCGGTGGGCGGAAAGTGTCGGCGGGGAAGCATCGAGCGAATCGCCGCAGCGCTGGAATGGCGCTGACGCCTGCGACACGGGGGAATCCCTCATAGACATCGAGGCCGCCGCGAACGGCCCCTCACGGCCCGCAAAGAAACCATTTCCCCCATTCCACTCCAGAAGAAAACGTTATTCCATATCAGGCGGGTTTCCCAAGGAATTTTGGATCCATTTTCCCTCCTGTCCCCCGTATCATTTCTCCCATTCCGAAAGAGAAAGAGCAAGAGAAGGACATGAGCGATACCACCACGCTGCACTACCTCGACTACGCGGCAACGACGCCCGCGGATCCCCGCGTGATCGAAGCGATGACGGCCTGCCTCGGCTTCGACGGCATCTTCGGCAATCCCGCATCGAGCTCGCACGCCGCCGGCCGGCTGGCGCGGGAACAGGTCGAGCACGCCCGCGCGCAGGTCGCCGCGCTGATCGGCGCGGACGCCGACGAGATCGTCTGGACGTCGGGCGCCACCGAATCGAACAACCTCGCGCTGAAGGGCTATGCGGAAGCCGCGACCGACAAACGCCACCTGATCACGAGCCGCCTCGAGCACAAGGCCATTCTCGACACGATGGCGAACCTGTCGAAGCGCGGCATGTCGGTCAGCTTCCTGACGCCCACGCGCGACGGCGAAATCACCGCCGACGCGGTCGCCGCCGCGATCGGCCCCGACACCGGCCTCGTGTCGCTGATGCTCGTGAACAACGAGATCGGCACGCTGACCGACATCGGCGCGATCGCGCGCATCGTGCACGCCGCGGGCGCGCTGCTCCACGTCGACGCCGCGCAGGCGCTCGGCAAGACGCCGATCGACGTGCGTGCGCTCGGCATCGACATGATGTCGATGTCGGCCCACAAGGTGTACGGCCCCAAGGGCATCGGCGCGCTGTTCGTTCGCCGCGACATCGCCGACCGGATCGCTCCGCAGATTCACGGCGGCGGACACGAGCGCGGGTTGCGCTCGGGCACGCTTGCGACGCATCAGATCGTCGGCATGGGCGTCGCGTGCGAACTGGCCGCTGAAAAACTCGACGGCGAAGCCGTGCGGATCGCCGCGCTCGGCGCACGCCTGACGGATGCGCTGTTCGCACTCGGCGACGTCACGCAGAACGCTGCCGCTGCGCGCCGCATCCCGCACACGTTGAGCCTGACGGTGAATGCACCCGGCTTTTTCCCGTTCATGCTCGGCGAGGCGCTCGCCGTGTCGTCGACGTCCGCATGCAACTCGACCAGCGGCGCACCGTCCCACGTGCTGACTGCGATCGGCCTCGATGCAGAGACTGCCGGCCGCACCGTGCGCGTGAGCTTCGGTCGCTTTACGACCGAGCAGGACGTCGATTTCGCCATTGCCTGTTTCCGGAAAGCGATCGAGCAATGCCGCGCAACGGCGTCGAGCGGGTTTTCCGCTTCGCGGCAGATCACGCCGGCCGATCTGAAAGCGATCCGGAATGCGGGCTTCCGCTCGGTCATCTGCAACCGCCCGGACGGCGAAGGCGACGATCAGCCGGCGTTCGATGAAATCGCAGCGGCTGCCCGCGAACTGGGCCTCGAAGCGCGCTACCTGCCGGTCGAGCGCGATCGCATCGGCGACGCGGAGGTCGATGCGTTCGGTGCGTTGGTCGACTCGCTGCAGAAGCCGGTGCTCGCGTATTGCCGAAGCGGGAGCCGCTCGGGAATGTTGTGGAATCGTTTGTCGAGCCGGCGGACGGCTTGAGCCGGAACACTTTCCGGTTTCGCTTCACCGCCCGTATTCGCGTACGAAGCCGCGCTTCGATGTAATGCCGGGCGGTGACGCCGGCCAATCAAGCCTCGGCCGCCCGGCCGACGACTGCCGGCGCATGACCCGCCGGCACGCCTGTCGCTCGCGCGCCGCTATTCGCCGACGCCCCCATCGCCACTCACCGGCGTATAAATCGCCAGCTTCAACGCGGGATCGTCGTTCGCCTGGAACGTCGCGTATTCATAACGCTGCGTGCCACGTTGCGCATGCACGAGCACCTTCTGGCCCGACGCCCCGCTGCGCACGTCGTGCGCATCCCACCATTGCGCAAACGCGTCGCTGCTCGCGCACAGGCGCTCCACCAGCGCAATGAACGCCGGATCGCTCGCATGGAGATCATGGTTCGTGCGAAACAGCGCGATCATGCGGCGCGCTTCGTCGGCCCAACGCTCGGCGAAGAGCCGGCGCGCGTGCGGCTCGACGAACATGTAGACCAGGATGTTGCGGTCTGCTTCCGCAAGCCGATCGAAGCCAAGCAGGTCGGCCGCTGCGGCATTCCACGCGAGGATGTCCCAGCGCCGCCCGGTCACGTACGCAGGCAGGTGAAGATTCGCGACGAGCCGCGCGATGGTGGGCGGCACGCGCTCCGGCACGAACGCACGCGACGTGTCGCGCCGCGCGAGCGCGCGCAGATGGGCGGCCTCGGCCTTGTCCAGCCGCAATGCGCGTGCCAGTGCATCGAGCGTCGCATCCGACGGGCTGACGTCGCGCCCCTGCTCCAGCCGCACATACCAGTCGACGCCGATGCCCGCCAGTTCCGCGACTTCCTCGCGCCGCAGTCCGGGCGTGCGCCGGCGCGGGCCGTCGCGCAGGCCGACGGCATCCGGTCGCAGCTTCTTGCGCCGCGAACGCAGAAAATCGCCGAACGGGGTTCGCGTGGTGGCGGTCATCGGGGTCGCTCCGTGCAGGGTGGTATCGGGCAATCCTGGGCTCATGCCGGGCCTTGTTGCGGATTCTAAGCCTGCCAGAATCGGCGCGTCCCCCACCCTCTGGAAGAGTCATGAAAGCTGCGATTCTGAAGTCGCTCGGCATGCCGCTCGCGATCGAAACGATGCCGGACCCCGTGCTCGGCACCGGCGAGGTCATCGTGGATGTCGTCGCGACGCCGGTGCTGTCCTATGCACAGGAAGTGTTCAGCGGCGAGCGCCAGTATCCGATCGCGTTGCCGATCGTGCCCGGCTGCGGTGCAATCGGCCGTGTCCGGCAAACCGGCCCCGACGCGACGAAGTTGCAGCCGGGCGACTGGGTGTTCTGCGATCCGACCGTGCGCTCGCGCGACGATGCGCTGATGCCCGATATCGTGCTGCAGGGCTGGAGCGCGCGCGGTGAAGGCGGCAAGCAGTTGCAGCGCCATTTCCACGACGGCCCGTTCGCCGAACGACTGCGGGTGCCGACCGAGAACGCGGTGCGCATCGGCGACATCCAGCCAGCCGACGCCGCGCGCTGGTGCGCGCTCAATACGTTGCTCGTGCCGTACGGCGGGCTGCTCGCGTCCGATCTGCGCGCGGGCGAGATCCTGCTCGTCAGCGGCGCGACCGGCAACTTCGGCAGCGCAGGCATCGCGGTGGCACTGGCGATGGGCGCGCGGTGCGTGGTCGCACCCGGCCGCAATGCGCGCGCGCTCGCGGATCTCGAGCGCCGCTTCGGCGAACGCGTGCGCACCGTCGCGCTGACCGGCGACGAAACCACGGATCGCGCACGCATGCAGCAGGCGGCGCCGGGGCCGATCGACAGCGTGATCGACCTGATGCCGCCGTCGGTGCCCGCGACGACGGTACGCGCTGGGGTGATGGCGGTGCGCCCGTACGGGCGCGTGGTGCTGATGGGCGGCGTCGGCATGCTCGGCGGCGCGGGGCTCGAGCTGCCGTATCCGTGGATCATGCGCAACGACATCACGCTGCGCGGCAAGTGGATGTACCCGACGGAAGCCGTGACGTTGATGGTGGGGCTTATCCGCGGCGGGCTGCTCGACCTCGGGCACTTCGACGCGACGGTCTTCGCGCTCGACGATGCGAACGACGCGGTCGCGCATGCGGCGGCAAACGGCGGGCCGTTCAGGATGACCGTGATCGCGCCGTAGCACGTCTATCCGGCATCGCACCGGATCGGCCTGCCCATGACGCCGCACCACGCCCCCAAACAGTGCACGCATCCGGATTTTCACTACATTGCCGAAATCCGATATTGACCGGAAATTTGGTTTCATACCGTTCACGCATCGGACCGGAACGCGATTGCCGTTCAACCGCGGCGTCGCGTGCCGCCGACGAATTCCAGGAGCGGGCCGTCACACGAGGCCCGGGCGGCGATGACAGTCCTGCCACGCAGGACATTCGTGACGGAGCGAACATGGATTCAAAACTCGCGCCTGATTCAGGCACCGACAGTGACGTAAGCCTCCTGCACAAGATGGGTTATGCGCAGGAACTGTCGAGACGGATGAGCGGTTTCTCGAACTTCGCCGTGTCGTTTTCGGTGATCTGCATCCTGTCGGGCGGCATTACCGCGTTTCAGCTCGCGTTTTCCGCCACCGGCGGCGCGTCGATCGGCCTGGGCTGGCCGTTGGGTTCGCTGTTCGCGTTGATCGTCGCCGTGTCGATGTCGCAGATCGCGTCCGCGTTCCCGACGGCGGGCGGCCTCTATCACTGGGGCGCCATCCTCGGCGGGAAGAAGTGGGGGTGGATGACGGCGTGGCTCAACCTGATCGGCCTCGTCTTCGTGATCGCCGCGATCAACTTCGGCACCTACGATCCGTTCTTCAAGACGCTGATCGCACCGATGTTCGGCGTCAGTCCGGACAGCTTGACCTGGTGGCATCAAACGGCGTTCATCGCATTCATCACGATCTCGCAGGCGATCCTGAACGCACGCGGCATCAGGATCGCAAGCAAGATCACCGACCTGTCGGGCTATCTGATCTTCGTGGTGACGATCGCGCTGGTCGTTTCGCTGCTCTACTACTCGCCTGTCGCATTCGATGCGCATCGGCTGGTCACCTTCACCAATTTCACCGGTGTCGACGGCGGTGCGTGGCCGAAGCAGGCCACGCCGCTCGCGTTCCTGTCCGGCCTGCTGCTGGTGACCTACACCATCACCGGCTTCGACGCGTCCGCGCATACGTCGGAAGAGACGCACGACGCGGCCAAGAACGTGCCGCGCGGCATCATCGGGTCGGTGTTCTGGTCCGCGATCTTCGGCTACGTGATGGTGTGCGCGTTCGTGCTGGTGATGCCCGACCTGACTGCCAGCATGAAACAGGGCACCGGCTTTTTCGAAGCGATACTCGCGCCGATTCCGAAGACCTTGCGTGTCTGTCTCGAACTCGCGATGTTCTTCATCAACTACGTGTGCGGGCTCGCCGCGATCATGTCGACGTCGCGGATGGTGTATGCGTTCGCGCGCGATGGCGGGCTGCCGGCGTCGAAGCTGCTGCGCAGCGTGAATCACACGCACCGGACGCCCGGCCCCGCGATCTGGACGTGTGCGGTGCTCGCGATCGTCGTCACGCTGTACGGCGATGCGTTCTCGGTGCTGAGTGCCGGAAGCGCCGTATTCCTGTTCATCTCGTATGCGATGCCTATCGGCTCGGGGATGCTGGCCGAAGGCCGCACGTGGACCGAAAAAGGTCCGTTCCAACTGGGCATCTGGTCCAAACCATGTGCGTTGCTCGCGCTGGTCGGCGCCTGTGTGCTCGCGTATGTCGGCATCCAGCCGCCGAATGAAAAGGTGCTCTACGTGCTCGTCGGTTTCGTGGTGGTGCTCATGGTGATCTGGTACGGCTTCGGGGTGCGCAACACCTTCGCGGGGCCGCCGGTGCTGAAGGACACGCGGAACCTCGAGCGCATCCGCGAACTCGAGGCGAACGTCGATCCGTCCGTCTGAAGCGCCGTTGAAAAGGGCTGAAATCGCCGACTCGCCGGTGTGATACCGCGAGTCGGTTTTTTTTCGACATCGATGCGGAACGACCTTGATCCGGCAATCCAACCCTTCGGGCCGTTGAACACTCGCCTGATGGTCATGCCCGCGATCTTCGCAAGGATTGCGCTGCCGGTCGCAACAGTCTTCGCGTACAACCGGCGCACCGACCACGCGGCCGCCGATGATCCGGGCGGCCGCGCCGGTTCGTCACGCCGCCCCTATTCCCCGCCGCCGTAGAACTGATTCATCCGATCGAGCTCGCCCGACTTCTGCGCGCGAATCAGTTCCTGCTTCACCTGAGCGCGCGTGATCGCCGCGGGGCCGCCCGCCTGCGACCCGGCACTGGGCATGGAGCCCACTGCGGTGGCGCTGATCGCTGCATCCGAGGGCGTGCCGGGGCTCTGGTCGGCTCCGCCGTCCGCCCGGGCAAGCCCGGCCGCACCCAACACGCAAACGGCAGCCAGTGCCGCCTTGTACATCGTCTTCATCGTGGCACCTCATATGAAAAAACATTGCGACTCATCCAGCGGGGACGGAGCCGATGTCCGGACGTCCGCGCGATTCGACGCACCTCGCCGATGCGACAACATCGGCCGCAACGGCATGCACCGCGCCTCGCGAATCGCGAGCATTCTGCTGCGTCATGCCCGTCATCGGCCGGCTTCGCACGTTCGAGGTTCCATCGAGCGACCTTCGCGTCCTCCTGTGACATCCCCCGGACCAGCGCATTCGAATGCGAATGTGCAATATTGCCTCGCAGCAGCCTGGCGCATGCTCTTGTCTACGCGTCGTGCCGCAACGCGAATCGAACGTTCCTGCGGCGCGCGCCCGCGATCGGGCGCATCTTGCGCTTCGAGCCACCGCGCATCGGGCGGGGCGATCAGCAGGAATGGATTAATGATAGAAATCGGCCGGCCGGTTTAACGCCCCCTGACGAGGGGGCAATTGTGGAATTCGTCGATTCGCCGACCTAAACTGGACACCGTATGCGCAAGGTGCACGCGGCCCGCGTTGCGACGCATTCGCGTGCAAGCCCGTCGTAGCTCAAGGGGCGCACCATGTCCGACAAGTATGTCGCGCTAGCGGGCCACATCCGGCGACTATGTTCGTTCGGCATCGAACCGCGCCTCGTCATTCCTCATGTGGTTGAAGCGACGCGGCGCATCGTGTGCGCCGACTGGGGCATGTTCTTCTACGCCGACGAGCACTACGCCGTATCGGACGTATACAGCGAAAACGGCACCGTCTATCAAGTCCTGCCCACCTACTTTGCCGAAGTCCACGACACAGAAAAACAGGAAGTGCTCGGCGTCACGTTCTCGGATGCGATGCGCCGCGGCCGCGGATTCGAAAACAGCGCCCGTTACGACGCCGCGCTGCTGAAGAGCGCCATGTATGCGGAGCTGTGGCAGCCGGTCGGCATGCGGCATTGTCTCGAGCTGACGGCGACCGACGGCACCCGTGGCTGGGGAAGCCTGAAATTGTGCCGCGCGCCCGGCGGTCGCCCGTTCTCGGAAAAGAATCATCGGGACATCGCGCCCTTCGCGCGACATATCGCGCATGCGCTTTCGTGCCCGATACATCAGCCGCTGTGCGAAGCGGAAGGCAGCCAGTCGGCGATCATGGTCATCGACAACACCGGGAAGCTCTTGCTGCAGAGCGAGGACAGCACCAGAATGCTGGCGCTCGCATCCGGCGAACCGCTTGCGTTCTATCGTCGCGACTGCTTTCCGAACTGGCTTGCGCCGCTGCTGACGAACGTCAATCGCATCTGGTGCGGCCTCCCGGTGGCACCCGCGACGATGGAACGCCGCAATGCGGCGGGCCGCTTCCGATTCAAGGCGTATCGCTTTGCGCACGCGAGCGCGATGCACTGCGAACAGGCGATCGTGATCTACATCGAGCATTTCCTCCCGCACGAACTGGAGATCGAGCGACTCGGCTTCGAGTTCGGCCTGACGGAACGACAACGGCAGCTCTGTTCGCTACTCGTCCTCGGCCACTCGCAAACCGCGATCGCACGCGGCCTCGCGCTGCGCGACAGCACCGTCGTCGATCATGTGCGAAAGATCTATCGCAAGCTCAACGTCCACAACCACGACGAATTGCGCAGCGTCTTTCGCGTTGGCCGGCACGATTAGCATCGCGTGGCGTGTCGCGTCGAAAGCGCGGTCGCCACCGGACGGCACGGCAACTTCGCTCGCCCCGATATCGCCCGGCATCATCGAATCAGACGGCGGAAAAACAGTTGTCGACGAACAGATGGGTGCCGTTGACGAAACTCGACTCGTCGGACGCGAGGAACAGCGCGGCCGCCGCGACCTCCGACGGCTCGCACAACCGGCCCTGCTGAATCGCGATCGCCGCTTCGGTCGCGTCGACGCCCATCGCTTGAAGGTCCTTGAGTTCGCGCATCCCGTGCGGCGTGCGGATGAACCCCGGCGCCAGCGCGTTGCAACGAATCCCGCGGTCGCGGTACTCGACCGCGATGGCCCGCGCGAACATGTGGCACGCTCCCTTGGTCGCGTCGTACAGCACTTCGCCCGGCGTCGCGCAGACCGCGGAAATCGACGACGTACACACGATGCTGCCACGCCCCTTCTCGAGCATCTGCGGCAGCACCGCCTTCGTCATCAGGAACATGCTCTTGACGTTCACGCCCATCAGCCAGTCCCATTCCGATTCTTCGATGTCGAGGAACGGTTTGACGATCAGCGTCCCGGCGTGATTGAACAGGATGTCCGCATTGCCGTACTGCTCCCGCGCCGCATCGACGGCGCGCTGAACCTCCGCCTGTTTCGACACGTCGGCGCCGAGGCCGATCGCCTGCAGGCCGGCATCGCGCAGCCTGGACGCGAGCGCTTCGGCGGCGTCACCGTCCCGGTCGACGATCGCAACCTTCGCGCCCTGCGCGGCGAACAGTTCGGACGCAGCCGCGCCGCATCCGCCAGCGCCGCCGCTCACGATGGCGACCTTGCCGGCCAGGCGGCCGTCAATCTTGACATTCATGCTTCGTTCTCCTGTCTGGTTCGATCGGCGCGCTCAACTGAACAGCGTCCGAAGATGATCGTTGAGGAAGTAGCCTTCGGGGTCCACACTGCGGCGCAGTGCGCGGAATGCTTCCGCCTTGGGAAACCAGCGGTCCACGTCTTCGCGGTTCGTGAAGTGCAGCTTGCCCCAGTGCGGACGCGAGTCGTAGTCACGCAGGATGTCGTCGACGTCTTTCAGGAACGGCCAGTAGTCGACGCCGTTCGGGCCGCCCGAGCATGAAATGGTGACGCTGTCCTGGTGATTGAACGGGCTGATCCACGCCGGGTCGCCTTTCGTGAAGCGGTACTCGACCGGGAAAATGCAGTCGCGGTGTTTCGTGAGAATGAGATCGCGGACGCGGCGCAGCGCTTCCTTTCCGTGTCGCGCGGGCACCGCGTACTCGAGCTCGTGGAAGTTCGGCACGTAGTGGATCGCATACACCTCGGAGCTGTATGCGATCTTCTCGTGCTCGCCTTCATGGAACGTGCGCTCGGCGGTGACATCCATCACCTTGATCTCGCACACGTCGTAGTCTTTCTTCGAGTTCGACACTTTGGTGGTGTCGGGCAGACAGTACAGGTGGCGGCTTTCGGACGTCGGACACCAGAAGAAGCCGAAATGCCGATGCTGCGCCGCCAGGTCGTCGTATTGCTCCATCAACGCTTCGAAGTCCTCGCGCCAAACGCGGTCGTGCAGCCAGAACGCGTCGGTCACCTGCAGCGTCATTTCCGAGACCACGCCGAACATGCCGATATTCACCTGCGTCGCATGGAGCAGGTCGAGGTCCTTCCGGTCGCTCACTTCCATGATCGAGCCGTCCGGACGCACAATGCGCATCCCGACGACCTGCGACGACAGGTTGCTCAGCGTCGTCCCCGTGCCGTGCGTGCCGGTGGCGAACGCGCCGGCAATCGCCTGCGAATCGATGTCGCCCTGGTTGACGAGCGACAGGCCGATGTCCTTCAGGTGACGCGTCACCGCATTGAGCTTGGTGCCGGCCTTCACCGTCACGCGCTTGCGCGCTTCATCGACATCGACGATGCCCTGGTAGTCCTGCAGCGACAGCAGCAGGCCGCTCGTCGCCACGACCGGCGTGAACGAGTGCCCCGACCCCGCGCAGCGGACGTGCTTGCCCTGGTGTGTCGCGGTGCGCACCAGTTCCGCGATCTCGGCCTCGCTGGTCGGCGACGCCAGGTGCGCGGCCACGCACGACTGATTGCCCACCCAGTTTCTCCAGAATCCGCCACGGGGAAGTTCCATCAACGTCTCTCCAGACAGGCACCGCGGTGCGTTGCGGGGATGGCTCGGCGGGTTGGCGGTTGGCGGCTGGCCGCCCCGCCGCCTCGCCGAACCGCTCGGTGAACTGCGTCGCATTCATGCCAAAGGTAGGGTGCCGAAACGCTTTTCACTATCGGATTTCGGCAAGCGAGGGTTTCCACGAAGCGGCGCTTTTTGACCGGCTCATCAAGCGGCTACAATGATTCGACCCGGCCCGCCCCTTCCCGCCCCCGATGACGCCGTCTGCCCACCCGAGCGATTTCTCTGGCGCCCCGTTGTTCGTGCGAACAGTTGCTTTCTGCGCGTTCACCGACGTGGAGGAACAGGCGCGGTCGTTCGAAGGCTGGAACCTGAATTACACGCAGATCTCGGGCGGCCTGTTTCATGGCTCGTCGTCGATCGTGTCGCTGGGCGGCATCAAGCTGCTGGTCGAGGACCTCGACAAGGTCATCCTGCAGCGGGGCGCGGTGCCGCCGGACCGGATCGCCGTGGCCGTGCCGCTGGAACTGGAAGGGCATGCGCGCATGTGCGGCGAGAAGAGCGGGCGCGACAGCCTGCACGTGTTCTCGAGCCTGCCGGAATTCGAGTTCTACTCGCCCGACCGGCACGTGCTCGTGAATGTCGAAATCGAGCCCGACAAGCTGTCGACGCAGGCGATGCGCACGGTCGCCGCGTCCCTGCGCGCGCGCACGCTCGCACCGCTGATCCCGATGCCCACCTACGTCGCGGATAATCTTCGCGACCTGCTGCGCCGGACGCTGGCCGCCGCGGCGAAAAGCACCTCCGTCGAAGACGTGACGACACAGGACCGGATCGAACTGCTGGAGCGCACTGTCCTGTACGCGATCTCGGAAGTATTGACGGCGGCCGCGCCGGAGGCCGGCACGCAGGCCGCGCGCCCGACGAAGTACTGGTCGCTGGTCAACGCCGTGCAGGAGCGGCTTCAGGACGCATCGACCTGCCCGCTGTCGATCGCCGAACTGTGCGTGCAACTCGGCATCAGCCGGCGCACCGCGCAGTATGCGTTCCACGACGCGCTCAACCTGAACCCCATTGCGTATCTGCGGGCCGTTCGACTGAATCACGCGCGTCGCGAGCTTCGGCTCGGCGAATCCGTGACGTCTGCCGCAACCAAATGGGGCTTCTGGCACCTGAGCAGTTTCGCGCAAGACTATCGCGCGATGTTCGGCGAGTTGCCGTCCGCCACGGCCAGGCGTTACGCGCGCCACGCAACCTGAACGCGTGGCGCGGTTCGGCGGCCGGTGCCGACCTCGCACCGGCCGCCGCCCTGCCCGCACCATCACTCGTCCTGCTGTTCCTGCTGCGCCTGCACCTGCCGCTGCTGGATGAACTGCCGCACATCGCTCATCGTCACGCGGCCCGTGTGCTTCGCATCGATCTCGTCGAAGTGCTTCGACACGAAACCGAGCCCGCTGCTCTGCGCCTGCGCCTTCGTCACGGCCGCGCCGTTGCTCAGCACCGTATTGGCGCCGAGCCTCGCGTCGACACGCCGCTGCGCCTGCTGCTGCAGCGTCGCGCCAGTCGACGGCAACACCGGCGCCGCACGCGTGGCAGGAAAGAACGGACCGTCGACACCGCGCCCGCCATGCGGCAGCTTCACCGGCGCCACCGCCTGCGGCGGCAATGCGTAGGCGCTGCTCACCACGGCACCGAGGACGATCAACGCAGGCATACGCCGAATCAATTTGATTAGGGACATGATCACTCGCATTCAATGGATGAATAGAGGGTTCCTTTGACAAGGAGTCCGTCGCTCAAGGGGCCGCCGCCAGCGTCGTCGCGGCCGTCGCGCCCGGGACGCTGCCGGTCGGCACGCTGGGCGGGTTCTCGTCCGGCCACGGCGGCGGAAGCGTATGCAGCGTCAGCGCCGTCGGAATCCGCGCGCCCTTGTAGAACGTCTTCAGGTCCCGCTTCATCTGCGGACGGGCGACATCGTCCAGATACGTCATGTGACCGCCCTGGAAGAAGTTCACCTGCAGCTTCGGATTCAGGCCCTTCACCGTCTGCAGCCGCGCGAGTTGCTTCTCGGTGTTGAAGAACGGCGTCGCGAGATCGTGGAAGCCATTCTCCGCGAGCACGCGAAGCTTCGGGTTGAGCTGCAGCGCACCGAGCAGATCGGGGATCGTGTCGGGCATCGGCTGGCCGTCGTGCGTGAAGTCCCATACGCCGATGATGTTGTCGTTCAGCGGCAGGTAGGTCGCGTTCGGCGCGGTGTAGCCGAGGTAGTCCGGCATCTGCGTCGCGAGCGCGTTAGTGAACGGCTGCGAGATCAGGATGTCGGACGGGTCGCCGTCGTTCTGCAGCCGCGGATCGGAGTTCGGCAACGACACGCGTCCGTCATACCGGCCGACCGTCGTTCCGGGCAGCAGGCTCGTGCCGAACGGGTTCGCGTTGAAGTAGCCGCGCAGCGCCTGTTGCGTCAGGCTCGACGGGATCGACCACAGCTGGAGCGTCGCATCGCTCGGGAACACCGGCGTGCCGAGCGCATCCGGAATGCCGAGCTGGCTCAACACCCACGACTGCGAGTACTTCTGCAGCTGGTTGTAGATCAGCGTCGTGAACAGTTCCGTCTGCAGTGCGTACAAAGCCTGGTTCACCGGCGCCGGCGATACCTGGTTGAAGTACGCCGCGACCGCCGCATAACCGGGCAGATAACCGGCCACGGTATCGGTTTCGAGCAGCAGCCCTTCCGTCGACTGCGTGATCGCCACCGCTTCCACCGCATCCGCGAAGTAGTTCAGGATCGCCGACTGCAGCACGATGCCCGTCAGGTGCACGCCGGCCGATTCGAGCGCGAGCGCCAGCATGTCGGTGCGCGGCGTGCCGTACGATTCGCCGTACAGGTAGATCGGCGACGTGCTGCGGCTGTTGACGTTCAGGTAGCGCTGGATGAAGTCGCGCATGATGTTCACGTCCGCGTCGGAACCCCAGTACTTCTGGTTGGTGTTCGGCAACACGGCTTCCGACAGGCCGGTTCCCGGCGGGTCGATGAACACGAGGTCGGTGGTGTCGATCAGGCTTTCCGCGTTGTCGACGAGCGGATAGTTCGGCCAGTTGCTGCCGAACAGCGGATCGGGCGTGGCGACGCGGGTCGGCGCGAACGAGCCGAGGCGCAACCAGATCGACGACGAGCCGGGGCCGCCGTTATACACGAACGTGACGGGGCGCGGCTTGCCGTTCGTGCTCGGCGCGGTGTACGCGACATACGACATCGACGCTTCCGCATTGCCGTTCGCGTCCTGCGCGGTCAGGTGGCCGGTGGTGGTCGTGTAGTTGATGGCCGTGCCGCCGGACTTCCACTGGTAATGCATGACCGCCGCTTTCTCGGACACCTGCGCGGCGGCGAGGCCGTCGGTCGCATTCATCGAATACGCGACCTGGTCGACGTAAGGCTGGTTGGCTGCCGGCGTCTGGCTGCCGGCCGATTGTTGCGCGCTGGCCTGCTGGCTGGCCGTCGCCTGCGCGAGGCTCGACGCGCCGACGGACGACGAATCGTCGCCGCCGCATGCCGCGAGCGCCAGTGTCATGGCGGTCAATGCACCTAGCCCGGCCAACCGGCCGTGACGGCCACGGCGGCTGCCGGTACAGCTCCTGTCTGGTTTCATCTCTGCCCTTTGATTTGGTTCGGATACCGCTTCACAAAGGCCGCCTTCGCCGGCGAGACGCGCAGCAACACCCGCCACTCGCGCATAAGGCGGTTGGGATCGGACTGCTTCAAGAGACTGAACGTGATACAGACACAGCAAACTGCTGGCGAGAATCGTGCTTGAACCGCCCCCTGCAGTTTGGACTTCTTTTCTGATTACCGAAATTTACGACAACGACAAAATAGGCGGTGCTGCGCCGCGTTGTCAAAGATCATTCCGATATTAAAAATCCCGTAATGATGCGAACGGCGGTCGGTGTCTGGCATTTGAAAGAAAACGGGATTATTCGTGCAAGGTGCGCTTTATCGGCAATGTTTCGCCGAATATTTTACTTTTCACGCACAGCGCAGAAGCCTTTGCTGTATGGATGCGGCGCCTTGAAAGCCTTCAGATCGACAGGATTTTTCTTTCATTTTTATTATTGGCAATCGATTAAGGCAGCGTCACGGCATGCATATGTGATTCGATGATTCGATTCACTTCTACCGTTCTTTAATCCCGAGGGCTTATACACACCTCGCCATCCACAAAATACCGATATCGCTAATTTTCATCGGCCGCAGTGGAATTATTTACCCGATATCCGACCGGATTTTCCGCAGTGCGAGCGGCGTACGATACACACGCCGCCGCCCGCGTGACGACGTGCGGCAGTGCCGCACGTCGTCCGTCACAAACACTCAGCCCGCAATCAACGCCCGCCGCCCGGCAGCGCGATATCGATCAGCACCGGATCGTGATCCGACGAACGATATGCATCCGGCGCGTAGAACGTCTTCTGCTGTTCCGTCGACTTGTACGCGAGCGTGTACTGCAGCGCGAGCGGCTCGTCCGCGTTGATGTGCCATTCGTGCACGGCCTTCACGTGCGACGCGAGCGGCAGCGTCGCAAGCGCGTGATCGAGATAGCCGGCTTCGCCGTTGTACACGTAGCTGTACGCGTTCGCGCCGATCCAGCGCGCGACGAGGTTGCGGTAGCCGCGCGATTCGAGCGCACGGATCGGGTCTTCATACGTGTAGCTGTTGAAGTCGCCGATCAGCAGCACGCCCTGGCCCGCGACACCCGTCGGCGTGCCGGCGAGCCAGTCGGCCAGCTTCGCCGCCGCACGCGTGCGCGTCGGGTTCCAGCAGCCCTGGCCGTCGCCCTGGTCGAGATCGTCGTTCGCGGCGTCCGGGCAGTTCTTCGACTTCAGGTGGTTCACCGCGATCGTCAGCGCCTGCCTGCCGCCGATGCGGCGGAACGACTGCGCGAGCGGCTGGCGGTTCTTGTCGTCGATTGCGAGCGTGGCCGAGCGGCCGACCGGTTCGACCTTGCGGCTGTCGTAGATCATCGCAACCGCGATCGCATCGCCGCCGAGGCGCGACGTGCCCGGATCGACGACGCGCCAGTCGTTGCCGAGCTTTGCGGCAAGCTGGCGCACCGCGCTCAGTTCGCCATAGCCGTTGTTCTGGACTTCCATCAGGCCGATCACGTCGGCGTCGAGCGCCTTCAGCGCGCTGACGATCTTCGCTTCCTGGCGCTGGAATTCCGCATAGTTCTTCGCGCCGCGGTTGTTCGGATCGTCGAAGCCGCCGCCGAGACCGTTGCCGTTGAAGTAGTTGAGGACGTTGAACGACGCGACGCGCAGGTTCGATTTCGGATCGCGCGCGGGCGCGTGGGTGCGCGGGTTCGTGCGCGCGTCGAATGCCGGCACGGCCGCGCCGGGCAGCGGCTGCACGCGCCAGGCGCCGTAACGCACTTCGAGCACGCCTTCGACGTCGCGCACCGTGTAGCCCGCGCGCAGCGTGTTCGCGGCCGACAGGCCCGGTGCCGGATACGGCACGGTCGCGGGGTTCTGCTTGTTCGAACCGTCATCGAGGACCAGGCGGTTGCGCGCGTTCGCGTCGATCTGCGTCTGCGCCTGGGCGGGCGGCACGACGCTCGTCGGCGTGCGCAGGCGGCCGTTGCTGAGCAACACGCTGCCGTAACGGCCGAGCTCGTAGTTGTCGGTGACGTTCAGCGTCTGCGGCAGGCGCACGCGCATCCCTTCATACGCGGCGAACGCGTTCGGGCTGTCGACCGGCAGCGTGAGCGTCGCGGGCGTGACGGCCAGGCCGTTCGCGCACACCGCGATCGCGCCCGACTGCGTGAGCTGCGTCTGCCCGTATTTCTCCTCGACCTTGCCCGTCACGTGCACGAGATCGCCGGCCTTCGCGCGCACTTTCGGCGCATAGACGAACAGGCCTTCGGACACGCCCGGCTGGTTGCGGCGCTGCGCGTCGGCCTGCTGGACGAAGAAGCCGCCGAAGCCGTCCGTGCCGCCGAAATCGGCGGTGACGACGGCTTCGATCGACACGTTCTGGCCGGCGAGCGGCGACGGCGCGCCCGGCCCCTGGATATCGGCAATGGGCGTCGCGCTGCCGCCGCAGTTCGCGCTGACGGGCGCGGCGGTGGCGGCGATCGCCGGGCCAGCGAGCGTGGGCAGAAGCAATAGCGGGGCAAACAGGCGGATTGTCGAGCGCATGACGGGGAATCCCGGTTGTGAGGGTGGCGAAAGCTTAGCGGCGCTCGATGACAGTTTTTGGTAATAGACAGACAGCAAGATGTAATTACCGGTATCGCTCTGCGATCGCAACCGGCCGCACGATCACGCGTGAAAAACGGGGAATCGTCTGACAAAAATCCGTCGTGCCCGCGACGATTCCCCTGCGTGACTTTCAGCACCGCACCGCTGCGCTAAACCGTCCCCGGCAGCGCACTCGACACGAGCACGGCCGCCACCATCAGCACGCCGCCCAGCACGACCGCCTCGATCCGCAACACCGCGCCGAACCGTCGCAACGGGCCGGACGGCATCGTGGCGGCCGGGTCCTTCAACGCGGCCAGCAGCTTCGGCATCCCGAAGAACCGGTTGTGTCCGCCGAGCGCCGCCGCGGTCAACACGAGCGCGAGCTTCAGCAGCAGGATCTGCCCGTATGTCGATGCAAGCAGGTTGGCGGGCGTATCGACGCCGCGCCAACCGTTGTACGCGCCGGTCGCGAACAGCACGATCAGCGCAACCGTCGACGCATCGGAAAGCGACTGCACGAACGACGCACCGGTCACGCGTTCGCTCGCCGGCATGCCGGCAAGACGTGGCATCACGCCGAACGCCGTCACGAGCACGAGCCCGACCCACGCGCTGATCGCGAGCAGATGCAGCCAGTCGACCCATACCGGCACGCTGAACAGCCCCGCGTCGACCGGATGCCCGCCGTTGCTGCGCGCAAGCGCGACGCATGCGAGCGCGGCCCACATCGCGAACGGAAAGCGTGTGTCGTTCGCATGCCTGATGAATGACAGCAGCACGATGACGACCATGAACGCGGCACCGGCCAGCCACGCGTGGCCGAAGCCGGTGCCCACGAGCATCGCGCGGACGGACGGCCCGGCTTCGAGCATCGACACCTCGCTCATCAGCGCACAGTGCGCCCAGAACGCGGTGATGCTCGCGAGCAGCGACACGACGGACGCGATGCGCAGCGTCGCGACGAGACGCCGCCCGATGCCGTGCTGCCATGCCGACGCGCCGCGCGCGAGCCAGTGACTGCCGAGCAGCGCGCCGACGATTACGGCGAACCCGGCGTTCTGGATCGCCACCGATACGAGCCGCAGCAGGCCGACGAAGCCCTCGTTCACCCTTTCACCTTGAACGTATAGGTGCCTTTGGTCCGATGCGCGTCGGCCGTCATCGCCGCCCACTGCACCGTGTACGCGCCCGGCGCGAGCTTCGGCATCGCGACGGTCATCACGCGCGGATTCGACGCATCGACCTTCGCTTTTTCCTGCGTGACGGCGTTGCCGTTCGCGTCCGACACCTTCACCGAACTGAACGTCGGTTCGAGGTCTTCGTTGAACGTAAGGCGCAACGTGTCGGGCGCCGTGTCGACCGTGCTGCCTGTCGCCGGCGCAGCGCTTTCCAGCTTGCCGTGCGCCGATGCCGCGACCGGCGCGACCGCGACGATCGCGCCGGTCGCGGCGAAGGCGGCCAGCCGCCTGAGAGTCGTGATCTTCATGTGCATGCCCGGCGTCACAGCTTCTTCAGCTCGACGACGGTCAGCGCGCCGCCCACGTCCTCGGCGACGAAGTCGATCTTGTCGCCCGCCTTCACCTGCGACAGCATCGCCGGGTCCTTCACCTTGAACACCATCGTCATCGCGTCCATTCCGAGGTTGTCCAGCGGGCCGTGCTTGATCGTCAGCCTGCCAGCGGCCGTGTCGACCTTGCGGATCTCGCCGTGCGACATGCGCTGCTTCGCGTCGGCGCCCTGCTTCGCGCCGCCGCTCATGTCCATGCCGGCCATGTCGCCGGCTGCGTACGACGCGGCGGAAAACGCCAGCGCGCAACCCGTTGCAATCGAAACCAGTCCTTTCTTCATCGTGCTTACTCCTGAGTGAATGAATTGAATCCGGCGGCCTTATCGGCACGGCCGCCGCCTGCTGCCGCCTGCCGCTGCTCAGCCGTCCGGCAGTTCGCCGGTGTACTCGTACGCGACGGTGCCCTTCGGATGCCGGAACCAGCCCGGATCGCGATAGTCGTTGCGGCCGAGCCCCTGCCGCACCTTGCAGACCGTGAACATGCCGCCCATCTCCAGCGGCCCGAACGGGCCCGTGCCCGTCATCATCGGCAGCGTGTTGTCGGGCAGCGGCATCTCCATGCTGCCCATCGCGCCGCCCGTGCTGCCCATCGCCATGTAGTCCGGCACGAGCTTGCCGATCTTTTTCGCGAGATCCTTCTGCGGCACGCCGATCAGGTTCGGCACCTGGTGGCCCATCGCATTCATCGTGTGATGCGACTTGTGGCAATGGAATGCCCAGTCGCCCGGGCGATCGGCGGTGAACTCGATCGCGCGCATCTGGCCCACCGCGACATCGGCCGTCACTTCCGGCCAGCGCGCCGCCGGCGGGATCCAGCCGCCGTCGGTGCCGGCGACCTCGAAGCTGTAGCCGTGCAGGTGGATCGGATGGTTCGTCATCGTCAGGTTGCCGAAACGAATCCGCACGCGGTCGCCCGCGCGCACCGGCAGCGGATCGATGCCCGGGAACACGCGCGAGTTGAAGGTCCACATGTTGAAGTCCGTCATCTCGTTCACGCGCGGCGTGTAGCTGCCCGGATCGATGTCGTACGCGGCGAGCAGGAACACGAAGTCGCGATCGACCGGCATCGTGCCGCGATCCTTCGGGTGCACGATGAACATGCCCATCATCCCCATCGCCATCTGCACCATCTCGTCGCCGTGCGGGTGATACATGAACGTGCCGTGCGACTCGAGCTGGAACTCGTAGACGAAGGTCTTGCCGGGCGGGATATGCGGCTGCGTGAGGCCGCCGACGCCGTCCATCCCGTTCGGCAGCCGCAGCCCGTGCCAGTGGATCGTCGTGTGCTCGGGCAGCCGGTTGGTCACGAAGATGCGGACCTTGTCGCCTTCGACGGCCTCGATCGTCGGGCCCGGCGACTGGCCGTTATAGCCCCACAGGTTCGCGTTCATGCCGGGCGCCATCTCGCGCACGACGGGCTCGGCCGTCAGGTGGAATTCCTTCCAGCCGTTCTTCATCCGCCACGGCAGCGTCCAGCCGTTCAGCGTCGCGACCGGCGTGTACGGACGGCCGTTGGGCGGCACGAGCGGCGGCTGCGTGGCGGTTTTCGCCATCGTGGGCGCTTCGGGCAGCGACGCGGCGCCGGCCTTGCTGACCATCGCGGCGCCCAGCAGCGCGGCGCCCGAGCCGCTGAGAAATTGTCGACGGGACACCATGTCAATGACCTTCAGGATGCGTTGCGGGCGCCGGTTGCGCCGCGGGTGAGGAAGCCGGCTGCGGCGCAGCGTCGGTTTTGGGTTCGGGTTCGGCGGAAGCCGCCGCGCGCGGCGCGGGGCCCGCCGTCGGCAGCCGGCCGCCGACGGCCATCTGCAGATCGGTCTCCGCGAGCCAGTAGTCCTTCAGCGAATCGATGTAGCCGTTCACTGCGCCGACCTGTTCGCGCGCATCGGTCAGCAGCTCGAACACGCTCGCGAGCATCCCGTTGTAGCGCAGCAGCAGTTCGTCCGAGATCGTCTTGCGCAGCGGCACGACTTCGTCGCGATAGTGTTTCGCGACGTCGTAGCTCGTCACGTACGCCGCGTACGACTCGCGTACTTCGGAGCGCGCATCGATGGCCGTCTTCGCGAGCCGGTTCGCCGACTGCATGTAGACGGCCTCGGCCCGCGCGACCTTCGCGCCGCCCCAGTCGAACAGCGGAATCTCGACGCTGATCTCGTAGCCGTGCTCGTGGCCCTTGCCGGTCTCGTAGTTGTTCACGTAGCCGAGATCGACCGCGTTGACGAAACGCGTGGCCTTGCTGAGGCCGAGCGACGACGCGACGCCCTGCGTCTGCAGCTTCGCGGCCTGGATGTCGAGGCGGTTGCTCATCGCGAAGCGTTCGAGATCGGGTAGGTCCGGGCGTGCTTTCGGCAGGTCGGGCAAACGGTCGGGCAGCGCGTACTGCGTGCGCTCGCCCCACAGCCCCATCGCGCGTGTGAGCTTCTCGCGCGCGGCCACGGCCTGCTGGCCCGACTTCGCGTGCTGCGCGACCGCATCGGCATGGAACGCCTGCTCGCGCGCGTAATCGAGCCGGCTGAAGTTGCCGGCCTGCCGCATGCGCTGCGCGAGTTCGGCGGCCGCGCTCGCCGATTCGCGCACCTGCTGCGCATAGTTCGCGGCCTGCTCGGCGGCGACGGCCTCGACATACGCACGGCGCGCGTCGGCCGCCACCTTCAGCATCGCGTCGGCCGTTTCGAGCTTGGTCTGCTCGAAGCGGCGGCGCTCGATGTTCGTCGCGAGCGGCATCGTCAGCAGCGCGAACACGTTCGCCGAAAACGTGCGGCCGAGCGTCAGTTCGCCGTCGCCGGCGCGGGTGCGGCTGAACGAGAAACGCGGGTTCGGCAGCCGGCCGGCCTGCACGAGGTCGGCCTCCGACAGCCCGAGCTCCGCGTACGACGCCTGCAGGCCCCGGTTGTTCAGCAGCGCGACCTGCACCGCGTCGTCCATCGACAGCGGTTTCGCGAGCAGTTCGCGGGTCCGCTTGTCGACGGCTTCGCTGTCGGCATCGGTGCGGACGACGACAGCGTCTTTCCCGATCCGCTCCGATGCGGTGGACGACACGGCGTCGAAGCCGCCGTCCTTCGAAAACGTCGTGCAGCCCGCGAGGAACGCCAGCACGACCGCAGCCGCGCCGATCCGCGGCGATATCGCCAGGTTCTTCATTGCGCGGACCCTCCGTGCATCGAATGGGCGCCGCCATTGCCCGCCGGGTTGCCGGGCTTCGCGTGGCCGGTCGTGCGCGCCTTCGCGGGCCGTTCCATCACGTCCCGGTTCAGTTGTTTCCAGCCCGGGCCTTCATCGTCCCGATACGGCCGGTAGCCGTCGAACGCGGACGTCACGGTGACGTCCGGCACCGTCGCGGCGGCGTCCGCCGGATCGGGAAACGGGGTTTGCGCAGGCGCGAGCGACGGCACGAGGGCCGCCGCGCTCAACAGCGCCGCAGTGATCAATCGCATGAACAAGTCTCGTCGTGAGTCGTCCGGCGGACCGCGTAGGGCCGCCAGCGTGGATTGCGGGTCGCGGCCGGGCGGCCGCGGGCAGGGACTAGACGGGCATCCGGCGAGGCGGCCGCTCGATGCCGCCGGTCAGGAACGACACGACGACCGCCGAAGGCGGATAAGACGCGATCGCGATGCGGGCGTCCGACACTGCCGGCACCGAGGGCACGCCCGACATGCCCGTGCCGAAGCAGCAGGACACGCAGCCGGCGCACGACAGCGCATGACTTGCGTGGCTGTCGTGGCTGTCGTGGCTGTCGTGTTCGGCGTGGCTGTCGTGTTCGGCGTGGCTGCCCTGCGCGACCGGCATCGTGTGCGGCGCCGCTTCCCCATGCGGCACGGCAGCGCCCGCGCACTGCATCGAAACGGTCGCGAACGACTGGATCGGCAGGCTCAGCGCCAGCAGCACGACGAGGATGAATTTGCGCCAGTACGACATGGAAACGGAATCAGGCAAGCAACGACCGGGTGGGCCGGCGCAGCGCCGCGACGGCGCGCTCCGGAGACAAGACGGCTGCAGCTTATCGCCGCCGCCGTGACGACGACATGGTCGAAACATGACCGGATTGTCATGAAACGCGGGCGAAACGGCGAGTAAGCACTTCATGAAAATTCCGTCATCCGGCGGTCATCCTTCGCGCACGCGCGGCACCGTAAGCTCAGGCGTTACACTGACCGGCTGGAATCACGGACAGCCTGCCTCACCATGCGGATACTGATAGTCGAAGACGAACCCAAGATGGCGTCGTACCTCCGGAAGGGGCTGATGGAGGCGAGCTACACGGTCGACATTGCGGAGAACGGCAAGGACGGGCTGTTCCTCGCGCTGCACGAGGATTTCGATCTCGTCGTGCTCGACGTGATGCTGCCGGAGATGGACGGCTTCGAGGTGCTCCGGCGGCTGCGCGCGCAGAAGCAGACGCCGGTGCTGCTGCTCACGGCCCGCGAGGCGATCGAGGACAAGGTCGCCGGGCTCGAACTGGGCGCCGACGACTACCTGCTCAAGCCGTTCGCGTATGCCGAATTCCTGGCACGCATCCGCTCGCTGCTGCGGCGCGCGCCGCGCAACGTGCGCGACCTCCTGCAGATCGCCGATCTCGAAGTCGACCTGATCAAGCGCCGCGTGCGCCGCGCCGACAACCGCATCGACCTGACCGCGCAGGAATTCGCGCTGCTGCAACTGCTCGCGGAACGCGAGGGCGAAGTGCTGACGCGCACCTTCATCACGTCGCAGATCTGGGACATGAATTTCGACAGCGACACGAACGTCGTCGATGCGGCGATCAAGCGGCTGCGCGCGAAGATCGACAACGCATACGACAAGAAGCTGATCCACACGATCCGCGGCATGGGCTACGTGCTCGAGGATCGTTCGTGACCGCCAGCCCGGCTTCGTATTCGCTGCTGCGGCGCCTGACGCTCGCGTTCGCCGTCGTCGCGGCGCTCGTGTTCGCGCTGACCGGCGCGTATCTCTATCGTTCGCTGTCCGCCGAACTGAAGCGGCGCGACGACATCGAGATCTCCGGCAAGCTCAACCAGTTCCTGCAACTCGCGCACGCGAGCGGATCGACAGCCGCGCTGCGCGACGATCCGGCCGTGTTCCACGAAGTGCTGCTGTCACATCCGGGCGTCTATCTCGGCATCTACGACGGGCAGAACCGCCCGCTCGTCGAGCACACCGACGACGCCGGCAACACGCTGGCCTCCGTGATCGCGGCGCCGCACCCGGCCGGCAGAACCGGTGGACCCGGCGGCCCGTTCACTTGCTCGCCGCCCGGCATCGGCACGTCGCGCTGCGTGTATGCGCGCGACACGCTGCCGTCCGGCGAGGCGATCCAGGTCGCGCTCGCGCGCACGGCGACCGATCGCCAGTCGCTGCTCGAAAGCTATCGCGTCGACATCTGGCTCGCGGCGGCCGTCGGCGCGTTGCTGGTCGGCGCGCTCGGTTATGCCGTCGCATCGCGCGGCCTGCGTCCGGTCGAGAGCCTCGGCCGGCAGACGTCGCGCATCGAGGCGCACAACCTGAACGCGCGTCTCGATGCGCGCGGCGGCCCCGTCGAACTGCGCGAGCTCGCGACGTCGGTCAACCGGATGCTCGACCGCCTCGAACGCGCGTTCGTGCGGCTGTCGCAGTTCTCGTCCGATCTCGCACACGACATGCGCACGCCGCTCGCCAACATGATCAGCTCGTCGCAGATCACGCTGTCGCGCGCACGCACGACCGAAGAATACGAAACGCTGATCGATTCGAATATCGAGGAATGCGAACGACTGCAGCGGATGATCGAGAACATGCTGTTTCTCGCGCGCACCGACAACGCACGACAGCACCTGAAAACCGCCGAACTCGACGCGGGCAGCGAACTGCGCCGGCTCGCGTCGTATTTCCAGGCGCTGGCCGACGAGGCCGGCGTGCGCATCGACGTGCATGGCGAAGCGCCGGTCGTCGCGGACGCGACGCTGTTCCGGCGCGCGGTCAGCAACCTCGCGTCGAACGCGCTCGAACACGCGGAAGCCGCGTCGACGATCGAGCTGGCCGTGTCCGCGCAAGCCGGCTACGCGGTCGTCGAGGTCACGAATCGCGGCGCCGCGATTCCGCCCGAACAAGTCGACCGGATCTTCGAGCGCTTCTACCGCATCGATTCGTCGCGGCACGGCGCGGCAAGGAATGCGGGGCTCGGGCTCGCGATCGTCAAGTCGATCATGGAGCTGCATCGCGGCAAGGTCGAGGTCGTGAGCCGCGACGGACGCACGACGTTCGCGCTTTACTTTCCGCGCGGCACCGACAGCTAGACCGTTCGCCGCCGGCTTGCGATCACCGGGCCTGCGCAGCGCCGAACGATCCGCGCAGGCAGACGAGCAGCATGATGGTCGCCGCGCTGAACACCGCCCCCGCGTAGAACGTGGCCGCGGCGCCCACCCTGTCCCACAGGAGGCCGGCGACGACGCTCGATACGAGCGTCACGACGCCGCCGAGCAGATTGAAAACGCCGAACGCCGTGCCTCTCAAGTCGGACGGCGCGGCATGCGCGACCATCGTCGCGAGCAACCCCTGCGTCATCCCCATATGGAGCCCCCACAGCGCCACGCCGACGAGTACGGTGCCCCAGTGCGTGCCGTGCGCGAGCACGAGGTCGGCTGCGATCAGCATCACGAGTCCGGCCACCATCAGCTTCGTGTGGCTCGTCGTGTCGGCGAGCTTGCCGAACGGGTAGGCCGACAACGCATACACGACGTTCATCGCCACCATCACGAGCGGAACGAGCGCGACGGGTACGCCGCTGCCCATCGCACGCAGCACCAGGAAAGCCTCGCTGAAGCGGGCCAGCGCGAACACGGCACCGACGGCGACGACCCACCAGTAGCGGGCGCCGAGTTGTTTCACGACGTCGCGGCGGATCGGGTTGATGCGCTTGTCGCCCGGCGCGCGCGCCGGCTCGTCGATACCGAACGCGAGCAGCGCGACGGCCAGCATGCCCGGGATCACGGCCAGCCAGAAGGCGAGGCGGAAGTCGTCGCGCCACCTCAGCATGATGACGACGGCCAGCAGCGGCCCGAGAAACGCCCCCACCGTGTCGAGCGACTGCCGCAGCCCGTACGCGGCGCCGCGCAGGTGGACCGGCGTGACGTCGGCCACGAGCGCATCGCGCGGCGCGCCCCGGATTCCCTTGCCGATCCGGTCGACGATCCGCGCCGTCACCACGACGCCGATCGTCGGCGCGATGGCGAACAGCGGCTTGCTGAGCGCGCCGAGCCCGTATCCGGCAACCGCCAGCCACTTGCGATTGCGCAGATAGTCGCTCAACGTGCCGGAGAACACCTTGACGACCGGCGACGTCGCCTCGGCGATCCCCTCGATGACGCCGATCGTGGTCGCGCTCGCGCCGAGCCCCGCCATCAGGAACATCGGCAACAGGCTGTGGATGATTTCCGACGACACGTCCATCAACAGGCTGACGCAGCCCAGCACCCACACGCTGCGCGGAATCTGACGAAGAATGCCGGTCGACGGTTCGGTCTGCATGGGGCGCTCTCGATTCGGGAATCCCGACACGGGACGCCATCGATACTACTGCAGGCCCGTGACACGCGGCACGCATCGACTGTCGCGCGTGCCACGCGTGCCGCCCTATTCCCCCGGCTCGCGCCGGATCTTCGTCTGCCGGCGTGAGCGGTCGTTCAGTATCTGGTGCCGGCGATGGTCGGTCAGCTTCTTCCAGTCGCGCGCCTCGTCGCGCGTGCGCAGGCAGCCGACGCAAAAACCCGTTCGACCGTCAAACGCGCACAGCTCGATGCACGGCGATTTCACTGCCACGATCAGGCCGCCTTCGCGTGCGTCATCACTTCGACGGTCACATGCGACACGCCGTCGAAGCGCGCGATCAGCGCGTGATAGAAACGCGCATCGCGCGCCGTGTCGCCGGTTTCGACCGACACGATCGCGCTCATATGCCCGGGGCCCACGCGCCAGACGTGGAGATCGTTGACCTTGTCGCCGAGCGTCTCGATCGCGCGGCGAACGTTGTCCGCCAGCTTGCGGTCGACGTTGACGTCGAGCAGGATGCCGCCCGTATCGCGCATCAGTCCGTAGGCCCAGTTCGCGATCACCAGCGCGCCGACGATGCCCGCGAGCGGGTCCATCCAGACCCATCCGAACGCGCGCGCAAGCAGCAGGCCGACGATGGCCAGCACCGAAACGGCCGCGTCGGCGATCACGTGAATGTAGGCCGACCGGATGTTGTGATCGCGGTGGGCCGCCGCGTGCGAACCATGAGCGTGATGCGCGTGATGCTCATCTTCGTGATCGTGGTCGTGGTCATGCCCGTGATGATGACCGTGGCCATGCCCGTGATGGTGGTCGCCGCTCAGCAACCACACGCTGGCCAGGTTCACCGCGAGCCCCAGCACCGCGATCGGAATCGCTTCGCTGAAGTGAATGGGCACGGGAGACAGAAGACGCGCGATCGCCTCATAGCCGATCAGCAACGCAATCATCGCCAGCACGATCGCGCTCGTGAACCCGGCGAGGTCGCCGAGCTTGCCCGTGCCGAACACGAAGCGCTGATCGTCGGCATGCTTGCGCGCATAGGTATAGGCCAGCGCGGCGATCAGCATCGCGCCCGCGTGCGTCGACATGTGCAGCCCGTCGGCGACGAGCGCCAGCGACCCGAACAGCGTGCCGCCGACGATTTCAGCCACCATCATCGCCGTGCACAGGCCGATGACCATCCACGTCTTCCGTTCGTTCTGCTCATGTGCGGCGCCCAGAAATGCATGGCTGTGCCTGCCGCCGGCCGCCGCGCCGTTGAATTCGTTCATTTTCGTTCCGCTTACTTGAAATAGCTGTGGACGACCTCGATCAGCTGCTCGGTCGCGCTGCCTTCATGCGCGTCGGGCGCGTCCGCATCGACGAGGTGCGACCGGATGTGGTCTTCCAGCACGACGGCCAGCAGGCCGTTCATCGCGCCCCGGCAGCTCGTGATCTGCTGCAGCACGTCGTTGCAGCCGCGCTCCTCTTCGAGCGCGCGCTCGATCGCTTCGACCTGGCCCCTGATACGGCGCACGCGGTTCAGCAGCTTCTGTTTTTCGCGAACTGTGTGACTCATCGATTGCTCCTGTATAGGGTGGGGGAGTATATCTTCAAAGTGTTTTCCATATAGGGTAGAGGGGTATATTTTTTCGAGATGAAGGCTTGTCGAAAGAAATCCGCTCGGCTAGACTTGCGCTCGTCTTTGGGGAGTAGCCTGCTTTCCGTCCCCCGGAAAGCGAACGCGTCAACACACTCGGCTTTCAGCCGTGGCGCGTTCGACCGAGTCGGTTTGGCGAGACCATGGGCGCATCGCGTCGTTCCTGGTCGGACGTCGGCGGATGCGCCATGGTTCGTCAGCGTCCGACCACGGAGTCCCCATGTTCCTCCCCGCCTTCCCCCCGCGCCTCATCGCCCGCTACGCACCGGCCTGCGGAGGCGTCGCATGACTTTCATGTTCCTCGAACTGGCGTTCATGCTGGTCGTCATCCTCGTGGCCGCCGAGGTCTTCACCAATGCGCTCGAACATCTCGGCGAACGCCTGAAGATTTCCGAAGGCGTGACGGGGTCGCTGTTCGCAGCCGTCGGCACCGCGCTGCCCGAAACCATGGTGCCGCTGCTCGCGCTGGCCGGCGGCACGGCGAACCAGGCCGTGAACGAGGAAATCGGCGTCGGCGCGATTCTCGGCGCACCGCTGATGCTCGCGACGCTCACCACCTTCCTGATGACGCTCGCCGTGATCCGATCGCGCGGGCTGCGCGGCACGATCGCGCCCGAGCGCACGGGTTTCGTGCGCGACATGAACTACTTCCTCGCCGCGTTCTCGCTGGCCACCGCGGCGATGTTCGTCCCGCATCACAACTGGGCCGTGCGCGCGCTGCTCGCCGCGATGCTGGTCGGCATCTACGTGATGTACGTCGTGATGACGTTCCGCGCGTCGAGCCAGCTTGTCGATGCCGGGCACGGCACCGAGGCGCCGCACACGATGTTCCTGGCGCGCACGGGCCTGCCGACCAACCTGGCGACCATCGCGCTGCAGTTGCTGCTCGGCGTCGCGCTGCTGGTCGGCGGTGCGAAGGGCTTCATCCACGGCGTGGAAGGCGTGTCGCACGTGCTCGGCGTATCGGCGCTGCTGCTGTCGCTGATCATCGTGCCGATTGCCACGGAACTGCCGGAGAAGGTCAACAGCGTGCTGTGGATCCGCCGCAAGAAGGACACGCTCGCGTTCGGCAACATCACCGGCGCGATGGTGTTCCAGGGCACGCTGCTGCCGGCAATCGGCATCATGCTCACGCCGTGGGAGCCGCGGCCCGAAGTGCTGACCGGCGTGATCGTCACGCTCGCGGCGGCGGCCTGGCTGCGCGTCAATGCCCGCACGCGCGGGCTCGCGATCTGGGCGTTGCTGGCGAACGGTGCGGGTTATGCGGGATATCTGTTCCTGACGCTGGCGCGCTGAACGCGTCGGGATGCGTTCGGTCGTGCGTCGGCCTGCAGCACGTATGCACAGCCGGGCGCATCCGCACACGCTCGTACCAGGCGCGCAGATTCGCATACCGGCTCGGGTCGATATCCGCGTTGTACATCCCGTCGCGCTGCGCGCCGCGCTGAAGGAAATCTTCGACGGCAAGAGCGGGTACCGCGACAGCAGGCGATGGCGCTCGAGCGGTACGCGTGATTCGCTTCGAATCGCCTGGCTAACGCAAGCTCGCCCGGATGGCCGTGGCGATATCGCTGCTTACCGCGGCAAGCGCGCGATCGTGCGCGGCGATGAGCGCGTCGTATCCCTGCCCGTGCACGACTTCGCGCGCGACCGAGCGACCCGCGATCGCCACCGCCTTTCCCGGTGGCAGTACAGCCCACAGCGCTTCGATCGTGACCGAATCGCGCGGCGCCGACTCGAAACGCATGACGTCCACACGGACGCGCCATGCAGGCGCCATGTTCGGTCCCGAATCAAACACATTCACTCGAGCCGAACCCAGCAGTTGGCCGATATCGGCGGCAATGACACGGGCAATGTCCGTCTTCAGCGGTTCGGCCCATCGGGCGAACTCGTCGAGCGATACCTGGTTGCCGGCAACGCGCGTGACGATCTGCGGGCGGTCGACAAGTTCCGGCACCGTCACCGGGTTGACCACGACGCTCACGGGCATAGCGGTGCCCACGCCGGTAAGCGTCGCGTCGGGACTCAGCGTGTAGAAGCGGGCTGTCGGCGAACTGCCACAGCCGCCGAGCAGCCCGACCAACAGCGCGACGGCCTTGATCGAACGGACGCGCTTCATGGCCGGCCCTCCGTCTTGCCCCGCACCAGTGCTTCCGGATGCCGCTCGAGGTAGTCCGCCAGCGTCCTGAACGCCGCGGCCGTACGGGCGATCTCACGCATCGCATCGCCGGTGTTCTGCTGCAGCTCCGAGCCCGGCTGCAGCGCGCTGTTCGCCGAATCGAGCGCGGTGTGCGCCGATGCCAGCGTATCGCGCGCCTGCGGCACCACGGTATCGAGCTGCTTGAGCAGCAGGTTGGCGCTCGCCAGCGTCTGTTGCGCGTTGTTGCCGATCTTGTCGAGCGGCATGCCGTTGAGTTTCGCCATCAGGCGTGTCACCGAATCCTGCAGCGATTGCAGCGATCCCGGAATCGCTGGCAGTTCAGGCGGGTTGGCAGCCCAGTCGATCGAAGCCTTCGCCGCTTCCGGAAAGAAATCGAGTGCGACATAGAGTTGCCCTGTCAGCAGGTTGCCGGTCCTCAACTGCGCGCGCAGCCCGCGCTCCACAAGCAGGTTCGCCAGTTGCTCGGGATGCTGCGAAAGGCGCCCGCCTTTGGCGCCTGTCCGGTAGCGCGACGTGAAACGCTCCGGATAAAGATTGAATTCGACGGGAATGCTGAACTTGCGGGTTTCGCGATCGAAGCGCGTATAGATTCCCGTCACTTCGCCGACCGCCACGCCGCGGAAATCGACGGGCGCTCCGACCGCCAGGCCGCGCACCGATTCGGTGAAGTTCACCAGATACTTCTCGACGATCCGGTCGTGCCGCTTCATCGCCTCCGCCCGGTCGCGGAACAGCGTGAACGGCGCGTCGGATGCCGCGACCGGCTGATCGAGCGAATCGACGGGCGTCTCGAACGCGATGCCGCCAATCATGATCGACACCAGCGATTGCGTTTCGACCCGCAAGCCGTCGGGGCTCAGCGCGACGTCGATGCCGCTCGCGTGCCAGAAGCGCGAATCGGCGTTCACGAACCGGTCGTACGGCGCATTGACGAACGCGCGCAGGGTCACCCCCTTGCCGTCCGGATCGAGCGCGTAGGTGACGATTTGTCCGACCTGGAGCCGCCGAAAATAGACGGGCGAGCCGACGTCGACCGATCCCATGTCCGCGCTCTTCAGCACGAACTCGCGTCCGGGCTCGTCGCTCGTGAAAACCGGCGGGGCTTCGAGGCCGGTGAACGCGCGGCGCGCGCCCTTCGCATCGCCGACGTCAGCGCCGATGAACGAGCCGGACAACAGCGTGCCGAGGCCCGACACCGTGCCGCCGGCAATGCGCGGGCGCACGACCCAGAAGCGCGTGTTGTCGACCAGCAGCGTCGTCGCGTCCTTGGAGATATCGGCGGTCGCCACCACGCGCTTGTGATCGGTGGACAGCACCACCGACCTGACGACGCCGATATCGACGTTCTTGAACTTGATCTTCGTCTTCCCGGCTTCGAGACCTTCTCCGGTCCTGAAGGTGATCGTGATCGTCGGGCCTTGTTCGATGACGGCCTTCACCGCCAGCCATCCGCCGATCAGCACCGCGACAATCGGCACGAGCCACACGAGTTGCATGCGCCAGCGCGAGCGCGTCGTGGCGACGGCGTCCGGTATGTCCGGCATGTCAGGCTTCTGCTCGGGGCCACCCATGATGCTGCTCCACTGTGTCCCAGATCAGGCGGGGGTCGAACGTCGTCGCCGCGAACATCGTCAGCACCACCACCGCCCCGAACGCGATCGCCGCAGGACCGGCCTTGATCGTCGCCAGCGCCTGGAACTGCACGAGCGCGACGAGCATCGTGATCACGTAGATGTCGAGCATCGACCAGCGCCCGACGAATTCGACCATCCGATAGATGCGCGTACGCTGTTCCTGCAGCCATCGCGACTGCCGCTGGACCGTGAACGCCAGATACGCGAGCGCGAGAATCTTGAGCAGCGGCACCGCGATGCTCGCGACAAACACCACGACCGCGAGCGGCCACGATCCGGACACCCACAGATAGACGACGCCGCTCAGGATGGTGTCCTTCTGCGCACCGAACAGCGAACTCGTGTACATCACCGGCAACACGTTCGCGGGGATGTAAAGGACCATCGCGGCGATCAGGAGCGCCCACGTGCGCGACACGCTCGCGGGTTTGCGCAGGTGCAGCGCCGCGCCGCAGCGCGGACAGGCCAGGCCGTGCTCGCCGGCCGGCGCACGCGCGAGCTGCCCGCAATCGTGGCACAGCACGAGGCCGCATTCGGCGGCGGTAACGGCGCCGCGCGGCATTGGCATGCCGCTGCCGCGCCCGTCGCCACGGCCCTGCGCCGCATCGATCCGCGACCACAGTTCATGCGCATCGAACGAAGCGCCGGCGGCGGCGAGCACGAGCATCAGCCCGCCGAACGAATAGAGCGCGACGCCCGTCACGACGCTCGCGATGTGGGCCAGCTTGACCAGCGCCACCAGCAAGCCGAGGATCAGCACTTCCGTCATCCCCCACGGGGCCGCGAGGTGGCAGAGCCGAAACACGAGCGCCGCACACGCGGGCACGCGGTTCATCCGCAGCGGCACCAGCAGCCAGAGCATGCCGGCAATCTGCACGAGCGGCATCAGCATCGTGGTCGCGAACACGAGGCCGGCGAGCGGCCAGATCCCGTCCGCATACAGCACGCGCACGGATCCGGCCAGCGTCGTCTCGACAACCGTCCCGCCAACCGACAGGCCTACGATCGGGTACAGGTTGGAAATGACGAACAGCACGCCCGCGGCCGTGGCAAACGCCAGCGCACGCGTCAGGCTGTCCTCGCGGTTCCGGTAAAGCTCCGCATGGCAGCGCCGGCAACGCAGCGCGCAGCCAGGCGCCACCGGCACGTTTCGCTGCAGCAGGTCGCATTCGTGGCAAACGATCAGGCCGGCGCGGTTCATCTCGGCCCCTCGCCGGCCACGGGCCGATCGGCGGCGGCGTGCGGCCGTGCGGTCATCCGCTCGGCCGTGACGACCCAGCCCCCGCCCATCGCCATGTAGAGATTGACGAGCGACGTGAGCGTCGCGCTGCGCGTCTGCGTGTACGACAACTCCGCATTGAACAGCGTGCGCTCCGCGTCGAGCACCTCGATATAGCTCGTATAACCGCCCTCGTAGCGCAACCGCGCGAGCCGCTCGTACGTGCGCAACGCGTCGATCTGGCGCGCCTGCGTGGCGAGTTGCTCGCGCGACTTCTGCGATCCGATCAGCGCGTCCTCGACCTGCTGGAACGCGACCTCGATCGCCTTCTGGTACGCGTAGAGCGCTTCCTGCTGACGCGCCTCTGCCTGGCGGACCTGGCCCGTAATGTTGCCGCCGGTGAAGATCGGCAGCGTCGCCGATCCGGCAAACGACCAGACGCGCGCGGGCCCGGTAAAGAGATTCGAGAACTGCGCGCTGACCGAACCGAACAGCCCGGTCAGCGAAATCGACGGGAAGTACAGCGCGCGGGCTGCACCGATCAGCGCGTTCTGCGCGATCAGGTTCTGTTCCGCCTGCAGCAGGTCGGGCCGGCGTTCGAGCAGATCCGCCGGCAGCCCCGCGGGAACCGCGGGCGTCTCGAGCTCGGCGAGCGCGCGGCCGCGTACGATCGAGCCGGGATTGCGGCCGAGCAGCACGGACAGCGCGTCCTCCTGTTGTGCAATCTGCGTTTCGAGCTGCGGGATGGTCGCAAGCGTCGTCTCGTATTCGGACTGGCTCTGCGCCAGCTCCATCTGCGACACTTCGCCCCCGTTGAAGCGCGCCGTAAACACCTTGACGGAGTCCGCGCGACTCGCTGTCGTCGCTTTCGCGATCTCCAGCTGGCGGTCCAGGCTGCGCAGCGTGATGTACGACGATGCGACCGACGCCACGAGCGTCAGGATCGTCGCGCGCCGCGCTTCCTCGCTCGCACGCAGGTTGGCACGCGCAGCTTCGGTTTCGCGCCTGACCTTGCCGAACAGGTCGAGGTCCCACGTTGCGGACAGGGTCGCCTGAAACTGGTTCGAGACCGACGGAACCGTCGGCGGCAGCGGAATCGCGCCGCTTCGCGACGAGCGCTGGCGCGTGGCGTCGAACCCGGCGGCGACTTGCGGAAACAACGCCGAGCGCGTGCTGACGAACTGACCGAGGAATTCGTCGACGCGCGCCGACGCAACCTTGACGTCGCGGTTTTCCGCCAGCGCGGTCGCGATCAACGCGTTCAATGTCGGGTCCTGGAACTGCTCCCACCACGCGCTGTTGGCGACGTCTGCCGCCTCGCCGGACGCGAACCGGAACGACGCCGGCGCGTCGACCTGGGGTCGCACGTAGTCCGGGCCGAGCAGGCATCCGCCCAGGCCCATCAACAAGACCGGCGCGCAGAGGCGCCAGAACGCGGCGCGTCGCATGTCAGTCGTCCTTGCAGGGTGCGGATGGCGCGGTGTGCGGCGACCCGGGCCCGGCCTCCGAGGAAGGCGGCAGGGCCTTGCCGCGCGAGCGCGACGACAGCGCCTCGAGCAGGTAATAGAACATCGGGATGAAGAACACGGCGATCGCCGTGGCCCCGAGCATCCCGCCGATGACGCCCGTGCCGATCGAATGGCGGCTGTTCGCCGACGCGCCGAGCGCGATCGCCAGCGGCACGACGCCGAGGATGAACGCCAGCGAGGTCATGACGATCGGCCGCAAGCGCTCTTCCGAAGCGGTGAGCGCCGCGTCGTAGGGCGATGCGCCCGCCTCGCGGTTGATCACCGCGAACTCGAAGATCAGGATCGCGTTCTTGGCGGCCAGAGCCACCAGCATCGTCAGCCCGATCTGGAAGTAGACATCGTTATTGAGCCCGCGCAGCAGGATCGCGACCAGCGCGCCGAACATCGCGAACGGCACCGCCATCAGCACGCCGAACGGCAGCGACCACTTCTCGTATTGCGCGGCGAGGATCAGGAACACCATCACGAGACCGAAACCGAACACCAGGCCGGACGTTCCGCCCGCCTTGCGCGCCTCGTAGGCCTCGCCGCTCCACGCGACGTCGTAACCGGGCGGCAACTGTGCCGCCAGCTCTTCCAGCACGGCGATGACCTGGCCGGAGCTGTAGCCGGGGGCTGCATTGGCCGTGATCTTGACCGCGGGGAAATTGTTGAACCGCGTGATCAGGTCGGGGCCCGTCACGTACCGGTAGGTCACCACGGACTTGAGCGGCACCATGTTGCCGTTCGTGCTGCGCACGTAGATCTGGTCCAGGTCCTGCGGCTTGAGGCGGTAGGACGGCTCCGCCTGCAGGATGACCTGCCAGAGCCGGCTCGCCCGGTTGAATTGCGACACGTAGAGCGAGCCGAACATCGTCTGCATCGCGCTGTACACGTCCTGGATCGGCACGCCGAGCGTCTCGGACTTGTCGCGATCCACATCGACCAGAAGCTGTTGCGACGATGCGTTGAAGGTCGATGTCACGCCCGACAGCTCCGGCCGCGCTTTCGCCTTGTTCACGAATTCCTGCACGACACCCGCCAACTGCGCAATCGACGCGTCGCCCTTGCTCTGCACCCATACCTCGGTGCCGCCCGTCGTACCGAGCCCCGGAATCGACGGCGGATTGACGGGAATGACGATTCCCTCCCTGATCCTGGACAGGTTCACATACGCATCGACCAGCACGGCGCGGGCGTTCTGCGTCCTGATGTTCGCGAACTTGTAGCGCTCGTCGAAGCCCTTCAGGCCGACGAAGAACGTGCCGGCGTTGTTCTTGTTCTGGCTGTCGAGCAGGCTGAAGCCGTCGACCGTCGTCACGCTGCCCACCGCCGCCTGCTTCATGAAGTAGTCGGCGACCCGCTGCGACACGTCGCCCGTGCGGTCGAGGCTTGCCGCGTCCGGCATGACGATCGCGCCGAGCAGGTAGCCTTGATCTTCCGGCGGCAGAAACGCGCCCGGGATCGCCCTGAACATCAACACCGTCAGCACGATCATGCCGCCGAACAGGACGAGCGCGAGCACGAAGCGCTTGATGACGAACCTGACCGCGCGCGTGTAGCCGGCCGTCAGCCGCGCGAACACGTTTTCGAACCATCGGAAGAAGCCCTTCTTCTCGTGGTGCGCGCTCGTGAGCAGCAGCGCGGCCAGGGCCGGCGACAACGTCAGCGCGACGACACCCGAGATCACCACCGAAATCGCGATCGTGATCGCGAACTGCTTGTAGAGCTGCCCCGTGATGCCGCCGAGAAACGCGACCGGCACGAACACCGCGCACAGCACCAGCACGATCGCCACCACCGGTCCGGCCACTTCGTCCATCGCGCGCTTGGCGGCCGCCTTCGGGTCGAGCTTGTGCACCGTCATGTTGCGCTCGACGTTCTCGATCACGACGATCGCGTCGTCGACCACGATGCCGATCGCGAGCACCATCCCGAACAGCGTCAGCATGTTGATCGAGAAGCCGAGCAGCGCCATGCCCATCGCGGTGCCGAGAATCGACACCGGCACCGCCAGCACCGGGATGATGGTGGCGCGCAGGCTTTGCAGGAACACGAACACGACGATCACGACCAGGATGAGCGCCTCGAAGAAGGTGTGCACGACGTCGGTGATCGACGCGCGCGTGAATTCCGTCGTGTCCATCGCGATCTGGTAGTCGAGCCCTTCCGGAAACGACTTCTTCATGTCCGCGAGCGTCGCACGCACCTGCTTGGACACATCGAGCGCGTTGGCGCCCGGCTGCTGATAGACCGCGATAATCGTGGCCGGCTTGCCCTGGAAGCGGCTGCGGATCGAATAGTCCTTCTGCCCCAGCGCGGCCCGCCCCACATCCTTGAGGCGGACGATCGCCGTGCCCTGGCTCGCCGCACGGATGATGATGTTGTCGAAGTCGGCCGGCTCGGCGAGGCGGCCCGGGGTCGTCACCGCGAAAGACTGCTCGACCGCGCCGCCGGTCGGCGCCTGACCGAGCCGCCCGACCGCGAACTGCTGGTTCTGGTTGGCGACCGCGCGCTGGACGTCGGCTGCGGTGATGCCCAGTTGCGCCATGCGGTCCGGTTTCAGCCAGATGCGCATCGCATAGTCGGGCGTGCCGAAGATGGCGGACTGATTGGCCCCGCCGATGCGCTTGATCGCATCGAGCACGTAGATGTTCGCGTAGTTCGCGATATAGGTCGCGTCGTAGCGTTCCTGCGGCGAATAGATCGCGATGACCATCATGAACGCCGACGATTTCTTCTGGATCTGCACGCCCTGCGCCTGAACCGATTGCGGCAGTTGCGGCAACGCCAGGTTCACGCGGTTCTGCACGTCGACCTGCGCGAGTTCGGGGTTGGTGCCGATCTCGAAGAACGCGTTGATCGTCAGGTTGCCGGTCGACGAGCTGGACGAGTTCATGTAGATCATGTTGTCCGCGCCGTTGACCTGCTGCTCGATCGGTGCGGCCACGTTGTTCGCGACCACGTCCGCGCTCGCACCCGGATAGGACGCCGCAATCGTGATCTGCGGCGGCGTGACGTCCGGGTACTGGGCTATCGGCAGCGCGAGCATCGTCAATGCGCCGCCCAGCGTGATGACGATCGAGATGACGGACGCGAAAATCGGCCGGTCGATACAGAAGTGGGAGATGTTCACGAAGCCACCTCGTCACTGGGCCGCGGCGACGCCGGATCCGCTCGCGGCCGACGGCGGCGTCCCGGGAACGATCTTCAGCGGCGTATCCGGCGCCACGCGAATCGCCCCGTCGACCACCACGCGCTCGCCGGCCTTCAGCCCGTCGGTGACGAACCAGTCGTCGCCGTGCCATTCCCCGACTTCGACGACGCGCTGATGCGCCTTCGATTCATTGTCGACGACCCACACGTAGTGACTCTTCGCCCCCTGCAGGACAGCGCGCTGCGGCACCAGCACCGCACCGGGCCGCATCGCGCCGGACACGCGCGCGCGCACGAACTGCCCGGGGCGCAACGTGCCGTTCGGGTTGTCGAACACGGCGCGCACCAGAAACGTTCCGGTGTCGGTGCTGAATGCCGGGTTCGCGAAATTGATCCGCCCGCGCTGCGGAAACTCCGTACCGTCGGCCAGCACGAGCGTCACGACGAATTCGTCGCTCGGCGGAAAGCGCAGCTTTCCTTTCGCAATTTCATCGCGGCGCTTGAGCATCTCGTTTTCGGAGATGCTGAAATTCACCCACATCGGGTCGAGCTGGTAAATGTACGTGAGCAGTCCCGCCGCGGTGGCCGTGACGTAGCTGCCGTCCTGCTGCCGGGCGAAACTCGACAGGCCGGTGATCGGCGACTTGATCGTCGTGTAGCCGAGGTTGAGCTGCGCCGTTTGCACCTGCCCCTGCGCGGCGATCACGGCGGCCTCGGCCTGCTGCACGTTGCCGACTGCGTCGTCGAGGTCCTTCTTGCTCAGCGCGTTCTGTGCGGCGAGCGGCCTGACCCGCGCGAGATTTTCCTTTGCGACGTTGAGCCTCGCCTGCTGTTGCGCGAGCTGTCCCTTCGCGGTCTGCAGCGCGGCATCGAACGGCTTGTGGTCCATCTGGAAGAGCGTCTGGCCGGACTTCACCATCTGACCTTCGACATAGGTGCGCTTGTCCAGGAATCCGTCCACCCGCGCTCGAATCTCGACCTCGTGCGAACTCTGCGTCTGCGCGGTGAATTCGAAGTCCACCGGCGTGTCGCGCGGCGCGACCGTCACGATCGTCACTTCAGGCGCGCCGAGCTTCGGGATCGCTGCCGGCTTCTTGCATCCCGTGCAAACGGCGAGGGCCGCGATCAGCGGCATCGAAAGAATGAGGGTTACGGGCTTCATGGGACGATTCCCGACGCTACTTCGCCGTGCAGTCTCCGAACACCACCACGGCGTCTTCGCGGTTGACAAGGGTCGCAGTCATCGTCCCGTCGCGCGTGTCGAGCAAGAGTGTCCACGCGAAGCCGAGTTCGGTGCCCTGCATGGCGATCTGGTTCTGGTCTCGCTCCATGAATTGAATCGGTGCACTGCGCGCGGGTCCGGCAATCGTCTTCTTGTTGAAGTCGATGGACAGGAACCTCGGCGCACCGACGTCCGCGGGTAGCGCACGCGCGCAAGCAAGGCCCGGATCGCAGGCGTGAGCCTCGACCGTCGCGCATAGCAACGGCTTGCTTCCATCGAAATCGCCTGCGCATGCACCGGCGCAATCCAGCAGGAAGGTTGCCACCAGCGCCGTACGTACGAGGTTGTTCATGGCTGCATCCACCGCTCGGCTCCGATGACTATTGGCTCGTGTAACCCCGCCCGTTCATGCATGCGGTCACGGCACGCGTAAACGTCGACAACTGGCTCGCGGTGCTGCTCTCCATCGCCTGCTCCTGCCGGGCAGCGGCCTGTTCCCGGCGAAGCCGGCGCATGCCGCCGCCGGCAGTGCCGGTGATCGCGCCGATCGCCGCGCCCTTGCCGGCATCGCCCGCGATCGCACCAATCGCGGCCCCCATGGCGGCACCGCCCGCAGCGCCTCGCACCATGCCGCCCTGTGGCGGCTGCGGAGCGGACGGAGAGGCGGCGCGCTGCGCGAGGGCAACCGGATCGACGCCCGTGGTCTGCTTTGCCCATACCTGGCATTCCGCCGTGTCGGTCTGCTGCTTTTGCGCACTCTGCCCCTTCGCGGGATAGAAGATCGGCTGCTGCGCAACAGCGAAGCCGGCAATCGTCAATGCGACGAGACCCACCGCGAAGGGAGGGCGCCGCCGCTTGCGGGTCGCTTCGCGCTTGCCTGGCCGTGCAGGCTTCGGTCGCTGCAACGCGAATTCCATGTGTAGCCTCGTGTAGCCTCGCTTCCACCCGGTCTTCCGACCGCCATCCAGGCCGCCATTCGCCTGCTTGCGGCAGGCAAGAGGCGCCTGCTTCATCGATTGAGGCGGGTAATCTTCGATCCTCTCAAGCCGATCCCGGCCATCAATCCCTTCTGGTCGAAGATGAACGCGTAGATATCCGACTGCAGCGTGGCTGTCGTCAGATTTCTGGCCGCGCCGGCATCGCCGATCACGACGGTCGGCGCCATGCCGACTTCGAAACCGGCGCTCGTCTTGAGGTTGTCGAGCGCCTTGTCCGACATGAACATCATCACGTACCCGTATGTCTGGACACCCGCCTGAAGACCGTAAGTCACCGATGTCGTCGCGTAGTATCCGGTGACCTTGCCGCCCTCGATCAGTTCGCCCGTGCCGTGCGAAGCGCCGGCAATGAACCCGGCTCGCACCACGCTCGGAAATACGAGAATGCCCTTGGCCTTGGCCGCTACGTCCTTCGCCTGCGGCGTGGCGACGTACAGGTTCGCCAGCGCTGCCTGCGCATCCTGGTCGAGGACGGCGTCCTCGGCCGAGGTACCCGATGCGGATGGCGATTGACTGGTCGAGCAGGCCGCCGTCACGGCAAGCAGCGAGATCGCGGCCAGCTTGCGAATACATTCGATCATGATGCGTACTCCCGTTGAATTCCCGCAATCGTGCAAGCCCGCGCCATGGCCCATGACATCGGCCGCACGTTGTCGGATTCAAGTGTGGTTGCCGCATTCATCAAGAACAATGGGACTTTGGTCCCATATGGCACCGGCGGCACCGGCGCGGAGACGCCGTCACGACGGCGACGCGATACCCAGGGCGGTGCACACCGTCTTGATCAGCAGTGCATCGTTGAACGGCTTGCGCACATAGGCGATCGCCCCGGCCGCAAGCGCCTGTTCGCGCACGGCGACGTCGTCGTAGGCGGTGATCACGATGACGGGCACGCCCGTGCCGTCGAGGCGCCGCTGCACCTCGAGTCCGTTAAGTCCGGGCATCTGTATGTCGAGAATCACGCAAGCCGGGCGGTATGAAGGCATCGACGCGAGCGTGTCCAGAAAATCGTCGCCGCTCTGAAACGTGTCCGCACCGATGCCGACGGATCGCAACAGACGCTTGATCGCCCGGCCCACCGATTCATCGTCGTCGACAACTGCAACGAATTGCTTGACGTTACCCATTGTGAGAATTCCGGATTCGGCCGTTGACCGCGTCACAGCGATCCCGCAGATTGAGGCTATCAGGCGAAAAGCGAAACCGGTATAAGACTTTGGTCCAGCGTCGCGACGGACGACGCGCCTAGCAGGAGGCTCAGCGGGGTGGACGCGTGGATATCGAAGCGCCGAAGCCGAGCTTGTCGGCGAGACGCACGAGGTCCGCCAGCGACGTCGCCTCCATTTTCTCCATCACGCGTGCGCGGTGAATCTTGATGGTTTTTTCGGCGATGCCGAGTTCGTCGGCGACCTGCTTGTTCAGGCGGCCCGTCACGACGAGCGCCATGACCTCCCGCTCTCGCGGCGTCAGGCGGTCGACGCGCGCCTGGAGGCTCGCGAGTTCCCGGCGGCGTTCGCCCATCTGCACCGAACGTTCGAGCGCACGCCCGATTGCGTCAAGCAGAACCGTGCCGCAAACGGGCTTCGGCAGGAAGTCGGCCGCGCCGGCCTTCATCGCGTCCACGGTCGTGCCGATGTCGCCGTGCCCGGTAATGAAAATGATCGGCAGCGCCGCATTCAATGTGCGCTGGATTTCGAGTCCGTTCACGTCCGGCAACTGGAGATCCAGCAGCAAGCACGCAGGGCAGACCGTCAAGTCGGCCGTGCCGAGAAACGCGCGCCCCGACTCGAACGACTCGGCCCGGTAGCCCGACGACCGGACGAGCCGCGACAGCGCGTGCCGTACCGAAGGGTCATCGTCGACGATAAAGACGATCGAAGCGGGATCGCTCACGGTTTCGCACATGCACTGTTCGGTTCGGCGGCGCTTCCTGCCGGCAACGCGACATGGAACGACGCGCCTCGGTCCGCGTTGTTTTCCGCCCAGAGACGGCCGCCGTGCGCAACGATGATCGTCCGGCTGATCGACAGGCCCAATCCCAGCCCATGCGGCTTCGACGTGAAGAACGGCTTGAAGATCCTGTCGAGCTGGTCGACCGTCAGTCCGTGCCCTCGATCGCATACGCAGATGCGCACCGCGCCGTCGGGCTCGGACCACACCCGCACGGTGACGACACGATCCGCGGCAGTCCCGTCCTGCACCGCGTCGAATCCGTTGAGCAGGAGATTGAGCACGACCTGCTGAAGCTGCACGCGGTCGCCACGCACGGCTGGCAATGCGTCCTCGATGTCGAGCGTCGTCCGGATGCGGCGCAGGATCGCATCGCTATGCACGAGCAGCACGACGTCCCGAACGACGCCGCCGACGTCGAGCGGTTGCAGATCCACATCGCCCTTACGCACCAGGGCGCGCATTTTTCGGATGATTTCACCCGCGCGACAATTGTCGGCCACGATGTCCTTCAGGGTCTCCCGCACCTCGGGCAGGTTGATGGAAGCCCCCTCCAGGAAGTGCTGTGCGGCCTGCGCGTTGCTCAGGATCGCGGTTAGCGGCTGGTTCAGTTCGTGCGCGAGCGACCCCGCCAGTTCGCCGAGCGCGGAGATACGTGTGAGATGCGCGAGCTCCTGCCGGCTTCGCTGCAATTCGACCCGCTCGCTGCGATCGACGATGACCGCGAGCCGGGTCGGCGCGCCGTCGACGCAGCATTCGCTCGTCGTCACTTCCGCCGGGAATTCCGCTCCGTCGCTGCGTCTCGCCACCACTGATTGCATCGACCGCACCAGCGGCGGCAGGTGTGGCACAACCTGCGCATTCAACTCGACGCTCGCGGGACAGCCGGTAAACAGCATCCGACCGGACACGCCGGTCAATGCATCGCCGCGGTACCCGAACAGCGCCAGCGCCCTTTCATTGGCAAAAGCGATTTCATCGCGCTCGTTGAAACCGACGATCGCGACCGGTAGGTGTTCGAACGCGTCACGCATCGGCGTTGCCGTTTCACGATGATCCGGACCGGGTTTCAAACGCTTGCCGAACCAGGGAATACGTGCTGCCGCGTCCGACGCGCGGCGCAGCGCCGGCGGAATATGCAAGCCCGCATGCGCGATGATTCCTTCGCCGCGGGGCTCCCGCCGCGGTGCGGCGCATTGCGGCGCAGCGATGCCAAACGGCACACTGCGCTCATGCGCGTGCCGAGATGAATGCCGGCCCGCCGCGCCGCTACGCGAGTCGACCGGCGCTTGCAGTTGCGTGTGCAAGTTATATAAGCGCCACACGAACGACACCATGGCCGCCGCCAGCACAACCTCGGTATCCAGCGTAGGGACAGACATGACTGCTCCTCTCCGTGGCGACGCGCGGCCCCTCTGCACCGTCACACCTGCTGCGGCGCGCAATCGCTCAGGCAGTCCGCCCGCGGAACGGACCGCGATAGCCCCGATGCTCCACCGTGTTCCAGCGCTTCATGCGTGGTGTTGCGTTTGCTACCTGCAGTCTGAGAATCGTCGACGCAAGCCGCGATTACTCGCGTACTCGAAACCAATTCTAGGTATACCGATTGATTTGATTCCAGTTCAGACGGCAATTTTCGCCGTCGTCACGCGAGTATTTTCGATAAATTTGATTGAAGTCATTGATATGGCGGTACGTCATTCGTCGCGTCATTCGCGAAGGCACGATCAGCGCGACGAGCGCAAATTGGGTTCCGAACAGCTCATAGCGCCGCAGCGCCACGAACAGCAGCATTCCCGTCATGACGAACGCCTGAACAAGAACGAAGATGCTGGCCAGAAACACGAGCGTCTTCCGGTCGACATTGCGCAACACGCTATCGGTGAGCTCGACGCGCGCCGCATAGCCGACGAGCCCGTTGTTTCGTGGTCCGACTGATACGCGTTGGCGAAATTCGTTCGCATGGTGGCCCCCTCGCCTGCTCCCCCCGCGTGCCGGCGCGCGGACGTCAACCTGCGCGCCGGCCGTCAATGCTTCGTCAAGAGCGCTTTTCGAGCTTCACGATGGTCAACGTGCCGTTGACTTCTTCAACGCGTACCTTGACCTTGTCACCTTCCTTGACCTGCTTGAGCATCGCCGCGTCCTTCGCCTTGAACGCCATCGTCATCGGCGGCATCCCGACGTTGTCGAGTGCGCCGTGCTTCAGCGTGACCTTGCCGGTCGCGGCATCGACCTTCTTCACTTCCGCATCGGTCAGCGCGGCATGCGACGCGGCCGGGCCGTCGGACGACATCTTCATGCCGGACATGTCCATGCCGGACATTTCGCCGGCGGCAAATGCGGGGCTTGCGAAAGCGCCGATCGCGAAAACGGCGGCAGTGGTAGCAATCAATTTCTTCATCGAGGTTCTCCAGTTTGGGTGGATGGCACATTCATGCCGGAAGGCACTGCAGGCGAAACTGCGGGGACATGCCGCGCATCGCTCGCGTGTCGCACACGACGACGCTGAAGCAGAAGCCACGCGGCGGGAATGACGAACATCGACAGCAACGGCGCCGTGACCATGCCGCCGACCATCGGCGCGGCGATGCGCTGCATGACTTCGGAGCCGGCACCGTGCCCGACCATGATCGGCACGAGGCCGGCGAGCACGACGGCGACCGTCATCGCCTTCGGCCGCACGCGCAGCACCGCGCCTTCGCGAATCGCGTCGAGCAGCAGCGCATCGGTCAGCGGTTCGCCAGCGTCGAGCCGGCGCGTCAGCGCGCCCTTTAGGTACAGCAGCATCACGACGCCGAATTCGGCAGCCACGCCCGCGAGTGCGATGAAACCTACCGACGTTGCGACGGATACCGCATGGCCGAGCCCCCACACGAGCCAGAAGCCGCCGACCAGCGCGAACGGCACCGTCGACATCAGCAGCAGCGCGTCGGCCGCCGAACCGAACGTGAGGAACAGCAGCACGAAGATCACGACGAGCGTCACCGGCACGACGGTGCGCAGCGTCGCCGCCGCGCGTTCGAGATACTCGAACTGCCCCGACCACGCGATCGAATAGCCGGGCGGCAACGCGACCTGTTGCGCCACCGCCTGCTGCATCGCGCGCACCGCCGTGTTCAGATCCGTGCCGCGGATGTCGACGTACACGTAGCCCGACAGCCGCGCGTTCTCGCTGCGGATCATCGGCGGGCCGTCGGCGATCGCAATGCGCGCGACGTCGCCGAGGCGGATCTGCGCGCCGCGTGCCGTGACGACCGGCAGTTGCCGCAGGTTCTCGAGCGAATCGCGGATCTCGCGCGGATAGCGGATGTTGATCGGGAAACGCTCGCGCCCCGCGATCACCTCGCCGACATCGTCGCCGCCGACCGACGACGACACGACCGACTGGATATCGGCAACCGACAGCCCGTAGCGCGCGGCGGCGAGCCGGTCGATATCGACGTCGATGTAGCGGCCGCCGTTCAGCCGTTCCGCGAGCGCGGACGTCACGCCCGGCACGTGCTTCACCGCCGCCTCGACCTGCGTCGCGATCGCGTCGATTCCCTTCAGGTCCGGCCCGGATATCTTCACGCCGACCGGCGTCTTGATGCCGGTGGACAGCATGTCGAGCCGGTTGCGGATCGGCGGCACCCACACGTTCGACAGGCCCGGCACCTTCACCGTGCGATCGAGTTCGTCGACGAGCTTCTCCGGCGTCATGCCGGGCCGCCACGCGCTGCGCGGCTTGAAGCGGATCGTCGTCTCGAACATCTCCAGCGGCGCCGGGTCGGTCGCCGAATCCGCGCGCCCCGATTTGCCGAACACCGTGTCGACCTCGGGCACCGTCTTGATCAGCCGGTCGGTCTGCTGCAGCAGCTCGCTCGCCTTGTCGGCCGAGATGCCCGGCAGCGCGGTCGGCATGTACAGCAGGTCGCCTTCGTCGAGCGGCGGCATGAATTCACCGCCGAGCCGCGACAACGGCACGGCCGTCAGCACGAGCGCGACGACCGCGACGCCGATCGCGAACCACGGGTGCCGCAGCGTCGCTTCGAGCAGCGGCCGGTACAGGCGGATCAGCACGCGGTTGATCGGATTCGCGTTCTCGTGCGGAATGCGGCCGCGCACGAGATAGCCCATCAGCACGGGCACCAGCGTCACCGACAGCCCGGCGGCGGCGGCAATCGTGTAGGTCTTCGTGAACGCCAGCGGCGCGAACAGCTTGCCCTCCTGCCCTTCCAGCGAAAACACCGGAATGAACGACAGCGTGATGATCAGCAGCGAGAAGAACAGCGCCGGCCCGACTTCCGCGGCCGACGCCGCGACGAGTTCCCAGCGGCGCGCGGCCGTGATCGGCTCGCCGGGATGCGCGTGGTCGTACGCCTCCAGATGCTTGTGCGCGTTCTCGATCATCACGATCGCCGCGTCGATCATCGCGCCGATCGCGATCGCGATCCCGCCGAGCGACATCAGGTTCGCGTTCACGCCCTGGTAGCGCATCACGATGAACGCGGCCAGCACGCCGAGCGGCAGCGACAGGATCGCGACGAACGCGCTGCGCAGATGGAACAGGAACACCGCGCAGACGATGCCGACGATCACGAATTCCTCGATCAGCTTGTCCTTCAGGTTGCCCACCGCGCGCTCGATCAGTTGCGAGCGATCGTAGGTCGTGACGATCTCGACACCGGACGGCAGCGAACGCTTCAGGTCGGCGAGCTTCGCCTTCACCGCGTCGATCGTGGTGAGCGCGTTCTTGCCCGAGCGCATCACGATGACGCCGCCCGTCACCTCGCCCTGCCCGTTCAGCTCCGCGATCCCGCGCCGCATCGCCGGGCCGACCTGGATACGCGCGACGTCGCCGAGCAGCACCGGCGTGCCCGCATCGTCGGTGCGCAGCACGACGTGCCGGAAATCGTCGAGCGTACGCAGGTAGCCGGACGACCGCACCATGTACTCCGACTCGGCCAGCTCGACGACCGAACCGCCGGACTCCTGATTGGCCTGGCGAAGCGCGTCTGCAACCGCCGCTTGCGTGATTCCGTACGCGCGCAGCTTGTCGGGATCGAGCACGACCTGGTACTGGCGCACCATGCCGCCGATGCTCGCGACTTCGGATACGTCCGGCACCGCCTTCAGCTCGAACTTCAGGAACCAGTCGTTGAGCGCGCGCAGTTGCCCGAGATCGTGATGGCCGGTGCGGTCGACGAGCGCGTACTCGTACACCCAGCCGACGCCGGTTGCATCCGGCCCGAGCGACACCGTCGCGCCCGCCGGCAGCCGGCTCTGCACCTGGCTCAGGTATTCGAGCACGCGCGAACGCGCCCAGTACGGATCGGTGCGATCGTCGAACAGCACATAGACGAACGCGTCGCCGAACGACGAGTACGCGCGGACGGTTTTTGCGCCCGGCACACCGAGCAGCGTCGTCGTCAGCGGATAGGTCACCTGATCCTCGACGATCTGCGGCGCCTTGCCCGGATACGACGCCTTCACGATCACCTGCGTGTCCGACAGGTCGGGCAACGCATCGAGCGGCGTCTGCCGCAGCGAATGAACGCCCCATGCCGCGATCAGCACGGTGGCCAGCAGCACCAGGAAGCGGTTGTGGACGGACCAGCGAATGATGCGCGCGATCATCGCTCACCTCCCTGCGGCTCGACCTTCGTCAGCCGGTAGCCGTCGTCGGTCTGCGTGAACGCGAAACGCACGGTCTGGCCCGGCTTCACGCCCGGGAACGCCTGTGCCGACGGCTTGCCGAACGCCATCGTCATCGCGCCCCAGCCGAGCGCCGGAACGGGCTGATGTGAGAACGTGATGTCGTCGGCCGTGACCTTCTCGACCTTGCCGGTGGTTTCGTAAGTCGGCGCCGCTGAGGCGGTGGACGATGCCGCGGCGCTTGCTCCCGCCGCTCGCTCCAGCTTCGGCAGCACGCTTTTCAGGCTGGCTTCCGAATCGATCAGGAACTGCCCCGAGGCGACGACCGTATCGCTTTCGTTCAACCCGTCGAGCACTTCCGTGTCGCCGCCGACGTCGTTGCCCACCGTCACGGACACGGGCTGAAGCCGGCCGTCGCCGTTCTTCACGATGACGATCGTGCGCTTGCCGGTCGCGATCACCGCTTCGGACGGCACGAGCAGGCGCGAAACCGACTCCTTCGCGGCGACGCGCACGCGCATCAGCATGCCGGGCGTAAGCTTCAGCGATGCGTTGTCGATCTCCACGCGCGCCTGCAGCGTGCGGCTGCCCGTGCTGATGCCGGGCAGCACTTCGCGGATGCGTCCGCTGAAGTGTCGCGCCGGATCGCCCGCGAACGTCGCGTCGACCGACATCCCCGGCTGCACGTTCAGCGCCAGCGCTTCCGGCACCTCGACGATCAGCCACAGCGTCGACAACCCGGCGATCTTCGCGAGCGTCTGACCGGGCGCGACCATCGCGCCGTCCCGCACGTTCAGCTCGCTGACGACGCCGGTTTCCGGCGCGCTCAGCACGACGTGCGTCTGCGCGCGGCCGGTGCGATCGAGGTTCGCGATCATGCCGTCGGGGATCGACAGCGCCCGCATCCGCGCGCGAGACGCATCGAGCAGGCTGCCGTCCATTCCGCCGCGCTTGAGCGCGAGATATTCCTCCTGAGGCGCGAGCCAGTCCGGCACGAACAGCGACGCGACCGGCGTGCCCTTCGCGATGCGCTGCATCGGCGCGCGCGCATAGAGATGGTCGATATAGCCGGTGACGCGCGACTGGACGACGTCCGCACGCGATTCGTCGAACTGCGTGGTACCCACCGCATCGAATCCGGCGGCTGTCTGCTGCCGGCGTACGGTCGCGTAGCGGATGCCGAGGTTCTGCTGCAGGCCCGGATCGATCCGGATGCCTGACGAACCGCCGCCTTCGTCCGCGTAGACGGGCTGCAACTGCATGTCCATGAACGGCGATTTGCCCGGTTTGTCGAAGTGCTGGTTCGGCACCATCGGGTCGTGCCAGTACAGCACCTTGCGGCCCGTGTTCGGATCGGTCGTGCCTGCAGCGGCGACAGCAGGCGCAGCGGCCGATGCGGTCATCCCCGCGCCGCCCGCCGCCTGGCGAACGCCCGCGACATAGCCTGCGCCGAGCAGCGCCGCGCCGGCGAATGCCATCAGCGCCGCGCGCACCAGTGATTGCTTCGTCATGAGGTTCTCCTTCACTGCGCGGCGGCCAGCGTCGCCGGCACGACCTGATATTCGAGCTGCGCCCAGGTCTGCGACACGTCGCGCCTGAGATCGAGCACCTGCAACTGCGCTTCCAGTTGCGCACGCCGGGCGGCGAACGTGTCCGCGAGCGAACCCGTGCCGGCCCGGTACGCGGCGCTGGCGAGCTGCACGCGCTGATCGGCGGCGGGCAGCAGCGCTGCGCTCAGGTTCGCGATGCGTTCGCGGCCGGTCGCCAGCGTTTCGGACTGCGTGCGGATATCGGCCTGCACCTGACGCAGCGTGTCCTCGTACATCAGGCGCGCCTTCGTCGCGAGCGCGGCCTTCTCGGCGACGTCGCGGTTCTGGCGGTTCTTGCGGTTGAGCGGCAGCGGGATCGACACACCGACGGACACCATGTTCGAATACGCGCCGCCGCGCTGCTGGTACGCGATCTCCCACGTCCAGTTCGGGCTGCGCTCGCTGTTCGCGACCGCGGTGTCGGCTTCGGCAACCGCGATGTCGTCCGCGGCGGCAACGAGCGCCGGTTGCGACAGACGCAGTTCGTCCGGCGGCAGCGACGACACGAAGGATTCGGGCGCGGGTGGCGTGCCCGTCACGTCCGCAACGGGAGTCGCCGTCCAGCGGGCAAGCGCGATGAGTGCGGTGCGATACGCCTGCTGCGCCTTGAGCATCTGATCCTGCGTTTGCGCGAGCATCGCGCGGGCCTGAACGACATCGCCCGCGCTCGCCTTCGCGCCGCGATACGACGCCTGCGTCGCGTCGAGTTCATGGTTCATGTGCGCGAGCAGCGCCTGCTGAAGCGCGAGCGCCTGCTTTGCATAGACGGCGTTCAGCCAGGCCGTGGCGGTTTGCTGGCGAACGTTCGCGAGTTGCACGAGGTAGCCGGCGCGTTCGCGACCGACCATCTGGTCTGCGAGCGCCGTGCGCAGCCGCCGCTTGTCGCCGGACACCCATTCCTGCTCGATGCCGATGCGGCGCATCGTCATGAAGTCCTGGCCGACGGTGAAGCGCTGCCCGCCGTTGACCGGCAGGTTGTCGATGCCGGCCTTGAGCATCGGGTCCGGCAACTGGCCGGCCTTGACGGCGGCTTCCGAACTCGCGCGCACCGACGCCTGCGCGGCCTGCATCGAAGCGGAACGATCGGTCGCGGACTGCAGCGCGGCGTCCAGCGTGAATGGCGACTGCTGCGCGTGAACGGCGCCCGCCACCAGCAGCGCGGCCCACAGCACGGACGCGCGCCGACACGCACGCCGCGTGCGCGGCGTGCCGAAATCGAATGACATGGTTTAACCCCAACGTCGGAACCCAAAGGGATTCCACGTCCTGAGCACAGGACGAACCTCACCGCCTGGGCGGTGAACCGGTCGGATCGGGATCAGCTAATGCGTGGGGGGCGCCACAACCCGCTCGGGTCGCGGACCGGAACGGAGTGCGTGTAATGGAAGACGATCGTGCTGGCGAATGCAGCGGGGCGGCTGACGTCGGCGCGGGCGGCCGGGTGATAGAGACTGCCGAACTGGCATTGGGCCGTTATCTTGCAGGCCATGCCCTTGGCTTTGGCCTTCGCGCTGCCGGCGGAGGGCGACTTCATCGAATCGCAATCGCTCATGTCGGCGGACATGGTCATGCCCGCGTCCGCTTCCATCGACATCGTGTGCTGCATCGGACATTCACCGGTCAGGCCGCTGGCTGCCAGCCCACTGATGGGCAGCACCGCGCAAAGCAGCAGCAGGATGAAGGTTCGAAGCAGTTTCATGGCGAGGATTATAGCGCGGCATTTTGCTGCGTGGCGGCACCTCGATAGCACAAAAACGGTCGCGGCGCGACGGGATGACGCGCCGTATCCGCGACCGTCTCTGTGCGCTACCGCAACAGGCCGTCCGCCGCGAGCACGGCCTGCACGGCCGGCCGCTCGCGAACCCGCTCGTACCACGCGCGCAGATGCGCATACCGGCTCAGGTCGATATCCGCGTCGTACACCGAGCGCATCCAGTCGGCCTTGCCCCAACCGGTCAACGCGAACAGGTACGCATCCGCGACGGTGAACGTGTCGCCCGTGACGAACGCGTTGCCGTCGAGCTGGCGGTCGATCCACGCAAACCGGCTGTCGAGCTTCTGCCGCACGGGTTCAACGTACTTCCCCGCCTGCACCGCGTACAGCAGCGGGACGAAGCCCTTGTGGATCTCGGTGCCGAGAAAGTTCAGCCATTCCATCAGCCGGTAGCGCGCGAGCGTACCGTAGGCGGGCGCGAGCGCGGATTCCGGGCGCAGATCCGCGAGATACTGCGCGATCACCGGCCCTTCGCGCAACATCGTGCCGTCGTCGAGTTCGAGCAGCGGCACGTAGCCGAGTTCGGTCACGTCGTAGTAGTTGCTGCCGCCTTCGACGACATGCTTGCGCGCGTCGACCTTGACGATCGCCGCGTCGATGTTGCCTTCTTGCAGCACGATGCGGATCGCCTGCGAACAGCTTCCGGGAGCGTGATAAAGCTTCATGCGTTTCCTTCGTTGGTTGTCCGTGTATCGATTCGCCGCGACGCGGGCGCTAATATCTCGCATCGGCGCATGGCTGGGAAGACGGCAGTCGTTTGTGCCGTAGTCACAAAAAATTTACCGACCAGGGTTCCGCAGGATGAAAACGAGTGCGACAGGATGTTCCGTTGAAGAAGCGATGCGCCTGCTCGGCGGCCGCTGGCGGCTGTTGCTGGTGTCGTACCTGCTCGACGGGCCGCGGCGCTTCAGCGACCTGCGCCGCGACATGCCGGGCATCTCGCAGCGCATGCTGACGCTCGACCTGCGTGCGCTCGAAGACGCGGGGCTCGTGCGGCGGACCGTCTATCCGGAAGTGCCGGTGCGCGTCGAGTACGATCTGACCGCGGACGGCGACCGGCTGCGGCCGGTGGTCGACGTGATGCGCGAATTCGGGCTGTGGCTGAAGGCACGCGATGCCGATGCGTCGTGCGATACCGATGCGACACCCGCAGCCGCGGCTGCGATCGAAACGGCAACCCGCTCGTCCCGCTCACCCCGATAACCCATTACGCAGGAACTACGCTCATGGAACTTCACGCCACCGTCGGCGCGGCAACGTCCGACCTCGACGACGACGAAAGCTTCGCCAACATCTACTGTCACGACGCGGAGCAGGATTATTGCTTCGCGCTGTCGCGCTTTCCGGACGACACGCTGATCGAAGTGATGGTGCGCGACCAGATCAACTGGCGCGTCAAGGATCTGTCGGTGCGCCTGACGGACGGTACGATCGACGTCGAGATCGAACCGGGCGTCGCCGCGCGTCTCGACGGCCAAACGCGTTACGTGATCCATCTCGCACCCGGCCAGTACGATCCGGTCGCGCTGCGCGCCGCACTGAAGGAGATCTTCGTCGGCAAGAATGGTTATCGCGACGACAGCGCGCACGGTTAGTCGATCGCCTGCACGCCCATCCTCGACCTTCGCAGTGGCTCAAGGTGCGGTATCGCAATCCGCACGCCGGCGCGGTGCAGGGCTGGATCAGCGCGAAGGAAGCGATAGCCGACTGACAGGGAGCAATTTGTTGCACCCAGCGGGCAACCCGAGGACTCCGATAGATCGGTCGCGACAGCAGTGACACGAACAGGTCGAGCTGTTGAGGCACGCGCGTGCCGCCCTACGCGTCAGAACCTCAAGAACCCATCGCGCGCGAGGTCGTGCGGATTGCCGGCCACGTAGTCGAGCGCGCACGCATCGGTATCGACGCCGACGGTCAGCAGCGTTTCCCAGCGCTCGGTGTCGGGCATCAACGGGTCCGGATGGAAACACACGACGGCCTCGTCGCCCGCCGCGCCGCACATCGCGGCCGCGCGCTCGCGCACGTCGGCGCTCGTCATGCCTGTCACGACATCGTTCAGGTGCGCGAAGCGCTCGCGCGTCGTCGAGCTGTCGGGCATGCATTCGCCGGCGCTCAACGCACGATCGAGGAAGTGGTTCGTATGCAGCAGCCAGCCGTCCGGACGCGGCACGACCACACCCACGCCCGACGGGCTCAGCTCGATGCTCGCGGCGCGCGGGTTCGCGTCATGCCGCGTGAACACGGTCAGCACCGTCGATGCGCTCACGCGCGCGGTGCGGGCGAGTTCGATCGCCTCCTGCACCGTCGTCGCGTCCTCGAGCAGGCGCCGTGCGATCGCGTGCACGGGCACGCCCGCACTGTCGTTGTCGCTCGCGTGGTGCAGGATGTTGAAATGCAGCCCGAGCCCCGCGCTGTTCACACCGAGCTTCGCCAGCATCCCGAATTCGGAGAACAGCTTGACGGTGCGGCCGTCCGGCGTGTCGAACTGCATCAGCAGCCCCTGCGGCGCGAGGCTGTCGTGCCAGTCCCACGTCTGCAGCGTGCGCGGCGCGTGCGGGCCGGCCGGCGCGTAGACGGTCGTCGAGCACTCGCCTTCGGCCGACGCGGGCGCGGTGGCGAGAATCTCGGTGCGCGCGTTCAGGCACGCGAGCTGCCAGCGCGGCAGGTCGACGCCATCGGCGATCGCTTCGACTTCGGCGGCCAGGCGCGGGCACCATGCGCCGAGCGCGGCAAGGCTCGCTTCACCAATCTCCCGCGCGCGCTGCGGATCGATGCCGAGCTTCGGGAAGAACGCGAGATACAGCGCGACCGTCTCGCGGATCCCGGGCGCGAAGCGTTCGCCGATCAGGCGGCCGCGCGCGCGCGGATCGGTGATGTCGGTCACGAAGGTGTGCAGCTTCAAGATCAAATCTCCTGTGTTGAATGAGGTCCGGGCCCGCGCGGCCCGGAACGTGATGTGTTGCGTCGCCGATCGGCCGGCGCGCGCCGGCCGTCAGAACGAGTAGATGAACTGCATCCCGGCCAGGTCGTTGCTGCGCGCGTACGTGCCGTTGCTCTTGCGGAACACCGGATGGTTCGCCGCGTCGTGGCGGTATTCGACCTTCACGGTGATCTGCTGCGTCGGGTAGAACAACAGGTCGGCCGTGATCGCATAGCGTTGCGCGCCCTTGCACTCGGTGCCGTTCGTCGATGAGCCCTGGAAGCACGACGGATCGATGCCGAAGCCGCTCGCCCCGTTCACCGATGGGTTGCCGCCCGCGAGCCCGTACTGGATGTTGGTGCCGCCGCCGCCGTTCGCCGTGTTGTTCAGGTAGTCGACGCGCAGCGTCGCGCCCATGCGGCCGACCCACGACGTCGTCCACTTCGTATGGCCGAGCAGCGACATCCCGTACCAGCGCGCGGTGCCGCCGTTCCAGGCGCCCTTCTGCAGTTCGCCGTAGTCGACCTGCGCGTTGACCTGGGTCTTGTCGTGCGTATAGGTCATGTCGGCTTCCACGTACTTGTAGAGGCCGGTCGGCGACGATCCGTTGCACTGGTAGCCGTAGCCGCCCGCGACCGCGCACGGCGAGAACAGCGACTGCCGGCCGAGCATCCCCGAGATGCCGAAGTCGAAGGCCGTCGACGTCGCGTTGTCGAAGCGCGCGGTGATCGTCGGCGTCCAGTTGGTCTTCGTCGTGTTGTTCGCCGCATTCGCGATCGCGCCGGCCGTGCGCAGCACCTCGTTGCCGATCACCACCTGCCAGAAGCGCGTCATCGCCGCGTTGGAGCCCTTCAGCCCGATGCCGACCAGGTTGCCCGGTTCGCTGAAGTCGTACAGCAGCCCGTGCGTGAGCGTCAGCATCTGGTTCGACGGCTGCACCTCGTAGCCCGCGAGGCTCGGCATCATCCCGACCTCGAAGGTGCGCGTCGTGCTGAGCGGCACGTTGACCTGCGCCTGCGTGACGATGTTGTTGCCGACGCCGCCGTGCGCATTGCTGAACACGTTGCCGAAGCCGCGGTTCGGCTGGATCACGATCTCGGCAGACGGCGCCATCGGGCCGACGCCGAAGGTCTTCTTGATGTCGAGGTAGACGTCGCCGATCGTGCTGTTGAAGTAGTCGTACGCGCCCGGATCGTGGTTCAGGAACTGGAAGCCTGACGTGCGCTGCGCACGGTTGAACAGGTACACGGGGTCGACGTAGCCGGTGATGCTCAGGCCCGCGAGCGGGCCGGTCGTCGCGGCGTCCTGCAGTGAGTCGACCTTCAGCGACGCGTTCGCGATCTGCTCGCGCATCTGCTGCAGGTCGTCGTTCGTGAATGCGGGCGCCGCGTCGGCCGCCGGCGCGGCAGCGGCCGCCGTGTTGATCGTGCCGATCTTCGCGCCGCCCGATGCGGCGGTGGTGGCGGCGGTGGCGGCGCCGGGCGCCTTCGCTGCCGTCATGCTCGCGCGCAGTTCGTTGACCTGCTGCTGCAGCGCGGTGACCTGCGCCTGCAGCGCCTTCATCCTGCTCGCATCGGTCGCCTGCGGCGTGTGCGCGAATGCCGAGGCTGCTTCGAACGCGAGCAGGCACAGCGCCGTCATGTGTTTGATTTTCATGGGGTGGGTGTCGTCGGGACGAGCGCGCCCCCGCCCGCCGCGTTGGGCGGCGGGGCGCGCGAAAGATATGCGGGAATGTGGCGAACGGCGGCCGGCTTACTCGGTCTTCAGCTTCGTCCAGAGACGGTTCTGCAGACGCATCAGCTCAGGCGGAACCGGCTTGCTGAGGCTCAGCTTGCGGATCACGTCGGCGGGCGGGAACACGGCCGGATCGCTCGTCACCTCGGTGCGCACCAGGTGCTTCGACGACGGCACGGCCGACGGATACGACGTGTCGTTGGTCAGGTTCGCGCTCTCCTTCTCCGACAGCACGAAGTTGACGAACTTCAGCGCGGCGTCCGGATGCGGCGCATCCTTCGGGATCGCCATCATGTCGAACCACATCGCGCTGCCCTCGGTCGGGATCACGTACTTGATGTGATACGGCTTCTTCGCGGCAGCGGCCGCGATGCGCGCGGAGTTCACGTCGCCCGACCAGCCGAGCGCGACGCAGATGTCGCCGCCCGCGAGATCGTTGATGTAGCTGCTCGAATTGAACTGCGTGATGTACGGCCGCACCGACTTCAGCAGCTCGTACGCGGCCTGGTAGTCGGCCGGGTTCGTCGTGTTCGCATCCTTCTTCAGGTAGACCAGCGCCATCCCGAACGCATCGACCGGCGAATCGAGCACCGACACGCCGCAGCTCCGCAGCTTCTGCGCGTACTTCGGATCGAACAGCAGCGCCCAGCTGTCGAGCGGCGCGTCGTTGCCGAGCGCGGCCTTCACCTTCTCGACGTTCATCCCGAGGCCATCCGTGCCCCACGTCCACGGAATGCCGAACTGGTTGCCCGGATCATCCTTCGACAGCACCTTCATGATTTCCGGATCGAGCAGCCCGTAGTTCGGCACCTGGCTCTTGTCGATCTTGCGGAAGATGCCGGCCTGCAGCTGCCGCGCCCAGAAGATGTCGGACGGCACGACGACGTCGTAGCCCGACGTGCCCGACAGCAGCTTCGCCTGCAGCGTCTCGTTCGAATCGAACTCCTGATAGACGACCTTGATGCCGGTCGCCTTCTCGAAGTTCGCGATCGTCGCCTTGCCGATCGAGTTGCCCCAGTTGTACACGTTGACGACGTCCGCCGCGTGCGCGACGGGCGCACCGGCCCACGCGAACCCGCCCAGCGCGAGCGCCGCGCATGCCGTCCTCAGATGCTGCTTCCAGTCCCCTGCCATGGTTTCCTCCGTCGATATCGTGATCCGTTCGCGATGAACGGGTGTGTGCTTCGGTCCGGAAAAATGTAGCCAGAGGAAATTGGTCGGTCTGCCCTGCCAATAGGGGGACACGCCACACAATCGACGCATCCGGTTCCGGCCGGATGCGTCGATCAACGCAAAACGGAAGCGCTTTGAAAGCTTCCGTCACCGCTCAGTCAGCCGCCGCCCGGTCAGGATGCCGTCACGCCCGCACGCACGCCGAAATCGTCGCCCACGTGCGTGATGCGGCCGTCCATCATCGTGAGCGCGACGTCGATGCGGCCGATGTCGTACTGGCCGACTTCGAACAGGTCGTTCTCGAGCACGACGAGATCCGCGCGCTTGCCGGGCGTCAACGAGCCGACCTCGTGCTCCATCCCGAGCTGGTACGCGCCGTGGATCGTGTACGCGGCGATCAGCTGCGGAATGCTCAGGCGCTCGGCGATATCCGGGAACACCGGCGCATCGGGCTCGCCCGCGAGCTGGCGCGTATGGCCCGACTCGATGTGTTCGAGCGGCTTGTGCTGGCAGCGGCACTGGCACGCGAGGCCGTCCATGCCGATCGATACCGTCACGCCTTCGTCGAGGAACGTACGGAACTTGTACATGTTGCTCCAGCGCTCGTGGCCGTAGTGGTCGCGCAGTTGCTCGGTGTACGCGTCGACCACGCCCCACTGCAGCTGCGTGTTCGCCATCACGCCTGCGCGACGGAAGCGCGGGATATCGTCCGGGTGCGTGAGGAACGCGTGCGTAATCACGTGGCGGCGGTCGCGCGGCGGGTTCGTGCGGTTGACCGCGTCGAAGCCGTCGAGCGCCATCCGCACGGCCGCGTCGCCGACGCAGTGGACCATCACGTTCGCGTTCGCACGATCGGCTTCGACCAGATAGCGGTTGAACGTATCGGCCGGCATCGTCGGCGCGCCGCAGGTGTCGGGGCGGTCCGCGTACGGTTCGAGCAGGTACGCGGTGTGGTTCGCCTCGGTGCCGTCGAGGAACAGCTTCAGCGCGCGCGCCTTCACGAGCGGCGAATCGTACTGCTCGCGATACCGGACGAGCGTGCCGACCGGATCGTCGATCTCGCCGATCACCGCGACGCTGCCGACCACGCGCAGCTTCAGGTCGCCGGCGCGCTCCATCGTCTGCAGCGTCTCGTACAGCAGCGACTGGTCGCCGCTCGCATCGAAGAAGCCCGCATCGAACACGGTCGTCACGCCGGCCGCGCACAGCTTCTTCTGCCACGGCGGAATCGATTTCAGGTACAGGTCGATGCCGGTCGGCAGCAGGCCGGCCGCGCTGATCCGCTGCATCAGCAACGAATACGCGGCGCCGTCGACGATCAGGCCGGTCGGCTCGCCCGTCGCCGCGTCCTTTTCGAACCAGCTCGCGCCTTCCTGAACGGGCGGTGTCGACGCATCGATACCGGCGATCTCCAGCGCCTTCGAGTTCACCCACATCGAATGGAAATCGGTCGACAGCAGGCACACCGGGCGATCCGCGCAGATCGCGTCGAGCGTCTCCTTGCGCAGCAGCGCCGGCGGAATCGTCGCCTGCACCCAGCCCATTCCGGTGATCGCCGGCTCGTCCGGATGCGACTCGACGTACGCGCGCAGCGCGGCGAGCACCTGCTGCGGATCCTCATAGTTCACGAACGCCTGGAACGCGAACGCGGTCGTCTCGAAGTGCCAGTGCGATTCGACGAAGCCCGGCAGCACGAGCCGGCCGGCCGCGTCGACCACCTTCGTATGCGCGCCGACGTAAGCCTGCACGGCTGCCGTGTCGCCAACGTGGACGATCCGGCCGTCGCGCACGGCGACGGCCTGTGCCCACGGCTTGTGCGGATCGACGGTGTAGATCTTCGCGTTGGTCAGAACGAAATCCGCCGGCGTCGCGGCGGCATGCGTCGGTTGAGTCTGCATTGCCTGTCCTTTCTGGTCATCAGGTTTTCGAAGTGCTTTCACTATAGGCAGACGATTCGCGCCGGTATGCCCCCCCGCCGCCGGGGCTCGGACGAATTCCGGCTGCCGTGCACGCGGTCTTGTCGTCGTTTTGGGGACAACGCACGAAATCCATGGGGTCGATCCGGTGAATTCCCGGCTGACGCGTGCACGTCGTTCGCGTAACGTCGCGCTGTTCCCTGACCGCCCTCGCCCGACCATGCGACTTCTCCAGCCCGACCCGGCCGCCCGCGGCCATTACCTGATCGGCGTGCGCCCCGACACGCTCGGCGCGACGCTGCGCGCGGTCGGCACGCCGGATTTCGTCGGCGCAGTCACGGAGTTCGTCAACGACAGCATCGACGCCGACGCCGTGCACCTCGAGCGCTGGCGCGCCGATACGGGCAGCACGTCGGGTTTCGTCGTCGAATGGCTCGGCAGCGGCAGCCTGCGCTTCGCGGCCGATACGCTGCGCGTGATGGACATCTACTACCAGGACTACTGCCAGATCGATCCGCTGGTCGCGCCGCTGCGCGGCAAGGCCGGCACGCTGCTCGTGCAGCGCCATGTCGACGGCATCGCGCAGGGCGAATTCCGCCGCCGGATCTTCGACGAGCCCGGCATCGCGCAGGAATGCCTGCTCGTGCACGGCAACGCGCACCTGCAGTACGCGCTCGGGCTCGCGCGCACCGTCGGGCGCGCCGCGTTCACCACGGACGAGCTGTTCCACTTCCGGCAGATGGTCGACCTGCTGTTCCCGATGTTCGAGCTGCACGCGCGCACCTGCGCGGCGCGGCGCGTGGCGGCGGTGTCGGTGAATGCCGCATCGCAGGCCGGTTTCGATGCGCGCCTCGAACGGCAGCACGTGCAGTTGTCGCGCCGCGAACACGAGATCTGCCGGCTCATGCTGTGCGGACGCTCGGTGCCCGAGGCCGCACAGCAGCTCGACGTGAAACTGTCGACGGCCGAGTCGTATGTGAAGCGCGCGTTCGCGAAGCTCGGCGTACGCACGCGCCGCGAGCTGTTCGACTGGGTGCTCGTCGACTGCTGAACGCGCAGGCGTTGCGCTACGCGGCCAGCGCGGCCGCCTTGATGTTGAATGCGCGCAGCAGGTCCTCGCAGAACGCATCGACGATCGGCTTGTCGCTCGTGCTGCGCTTCATCGCGAGATGCAGCGGCACGTCGAAGCTGAACGTCGAACGCCCGACGGCCTTCACGAGCCCGCGCTGCTCGAACGGCTCCGCGTAATGCGCGGGCAGGTAGCCAAGGTGGCCGCCCGACAGGATCAGGATCGTCGCGGCCTCGATGCTGTCCGCGCTCGCGGTCACGCGCCGCTCGGGCAGCGGATACTGCTCCTCCGGCACCGGGTAGGTGCGCCATACCCAGTCGTGCGCCTGCAGGTCGTCCGCCGACACCGCCCGCGACGCATGGAACAGCGGATGACCGCGCCCGCAGTAGATCACCTGCTGCTCGTTGAACAGCGGCGTATAGAGCAGGCCCGGCACGCGATGCCAGAAATAGCCGATCGCGAGATCGAGCTGGTTGTTGACGAGGCTTTCCTCGAGCTCCTGCGGCGACGTGACCTTCATCGAGAACGTGACGGCCTGGTCGCGCTTGCGGAACGCGCCGATCGCGTCGGCCACGCGCGCGTTCTCGACGAGCGGCGCCTGGCCGATCAGGCCGATCGACAGCGTGCCGACCAGCTTGCGGTCGATGTCGCGCACGCGCGCGACGAATTCGGACGTCGCCGCGACGAGCGTGCGCGCCGTGGCCGCGAAGCGTTCGCCCTTCGACGTCAGGCGAAAGCCGCCGCGCCCGCGATCGCACAGCTTGAAGCCGACGCGCGCTTCGAGCGCCGACAGCTGCGTGCTGATGGTCGACTGCCGCACGCCGAGCGACGCCTCGGCGGCCGTGATGCCGCGTGCGTCGACGACGGCCAGAAAGACCCGGATAAGCCGGAGATCGAGATCGGTGGTATTCGAAAACATGCTGAAGCCGCTGCGCGTACGCGCGTTGCCCGGCCGGCCCGCACGACGCGCATCGCGCGCCATGCCGGCCGACTGCGCCGATGAACCGAACCGGACACGCGCCGCCATCGGCAGCGGCGCGCATCGCATCCGTCATTCAGGTGCCACAGCGAGCGAGCGCTCCATGCGGAATACCGCGGGCCGCAGCCGCACATAGCAGAGGAACGCCACCGCGCACAGCACGATCGCCGCGAAAAGCGCCGACTGCGTGCCCGCGCGCTCGATCAGCGAGCCGCCCGCGACCGAACCGACGCCGTAGCCGAGCGCGACGCAGCCCGGCGACAGCGCGGCCGACTTGCCGATCAGGTCGTACTGCGGAATCGTCGCGTAGATCAGCAGCGCGCCGCCGGTCCAGCAGCCGATGAAGACGATCGCGCCGAGCGTGAACGTCGCGACCGACGCCGGCATCGCGAGCAGCACCGCCGCGACCGCGCAGCCGCCGAGGTTCACGAGCGTCCAGCGGCGCAGGCCCGCACCGGCGCCGAGCTTCGGCATCGCCGCGCAGATCACGAGGCTCGCGACGTTCGCGATACCGAGCACGAGCGACACCGACTTGCCGCTCAGGCCCGCATCGGTGCCGATCTTTTCGAGGAAGGTCCACACGACGCCGACGCCGCCGTACAGCGCAAGCTGCGCACACAGCACGAGCATCGCGCCCTTGCGGTCGATGCTGCCGCCGACGCCGGCCGGCGTCGGCGCGGCCAGCGTCTCGCCGCGGCGAAACAGCGGCGCGGCGAGCACGAACATGCCGAGCACGCAGGCGACGAGACCGAACACGCCATGCGCGCCCCATGCGCCGCTCAGCATCGGGAAGATGTAGGCGAGCAGCACCATGCTCCACATCACCTGCCCCATCAGCATCATCCCGAGATTGCGTTCCGGCGCGCGCGAATACGACAGGTAGCGCAGCGCGATGCCGTTCAGCCCGCCCGAGCCGACGCCCGCGATGAACTGCAGCGCCGAATACGCGACGAGCCCGTGTGTCGCGAGCGTGCCGAGGTTCGCGCCGGCCGCGAGCGTCACCGCGCCCGCGAGCACGAGCCGCACCGGCTGGCGGCCGAGCACGAACGCGACGAGCAGCGTGCCCGTCGATTCGCCGAGCACCTCGACGAAGCAGGACAGCCCGAGCGCCGCTTCGCCGAAGCCCCAATGGCGTTCGACCTGCCCGACGATCGCGGGCAGGCCGAGAAATACCGTCGGCCCGAGTATGCCGAGCAGCAGCATCACGACGACGAACAGCGCGCTTTCCTGTCGCGCTTCATCCTGCAGGTTCACTGCGTTCATCTGGTGTCTCTCTCCGTGTCCGCTGTGCGGATCGTCTCCTCGAGGGAGCTTGGTATGGCGGCGGCCCGGCTCCGGGCCACCGCGTCGCTTACATCGGGAAGCCCATTGCCTTGAGGCCGCTGATCCACGCGCGCTTCCAGCCGCCTTCGGCATCCGCGCCGTCGAACGCATGGAACGTGATCTTCGCGGCGACCCAGCGCATCGGCTCGGGCGGGATGTAGCTGGGGCTCTGGTTCGCGATGTCGAGCTTGCGCTCGGGGCTGTCGCGATCGAACAGGATGTTCAGCCCCATGAACGCGCCGAACCGGCTCGCCGCGACGCCGAAGCCCGTATAGCCGGCGACGAACACGGCCTTGTCGCCGAGATAGCGTTTCGCGAACACCGAGCCGCGCGAGCAGTAGTCGATCGGGCCGCCCCACGCGTGCGAGAAGCGCACGTCGCTCAGTTGCGGGAACGTGCGGTAGAACGCCTCCGCGAGCCGGTAGTACGTTTCGCGCTGGCCGTCCTGGTGCGGTTCCGGGTCGCCGTCGAAGTGATAGCTCACCAGACCGCCGAAGATGATGTTGTTGTGCTTCGTCAGGCGGAAATAGTTGAGCTGCGTGCGCGTGTCATACACGCCCTGGCGGTTCTTCCAGCCGATCCGCGCGAGCTGCTCGTCGGTCAGCGGCTCGGTCGCGAGCACATGGTCGCGCACCTGCATCACGCGGCGATTGATGTCGGGAATCCCGACCTTCGCGGTGCCGCTGCCGAACACGACGCGCGGCGCACGCACGCTGCCCTTCGGCGTCGTCACGAACACGGTGCTGCCTTCGTCGGTCACGGTCATCAGCGGCGTGTGCTCGTACAGCTTCACGCCGAGCGACAGCGCCGCGCGCTTCAGCCCCCACGCGAGCTTGGCCGGATGCACGATGCCGCTGCGGTTGCGCGACCACAGCGCGCCCGCGAACAGCGGCGAATTCAGTTGTTCGAGCGTTTCGTCGCGGTTCAGCAGCACGACGTTGTGGCCGTATTCGCGATGCAGGTCGTAATCGCCCTTCAGGTGCGCGATGTGCTCGGGATCGACCGCGACCGTCATCTCGCCGTTCCATTCGATGTCGGCGTCGATGTCGTAGCGCTTCAGCGTCTCCTCGAATCCGTCGAGGTTGTGATGGCCGAATGCCTCGAGCTGTGCGATGTCGTTCGGGAACACGCGCACCGCGTTCGGCAGCCCGTGCATCACCGACGTCGAAATGATCCCGCCCGCGCGGCCCGATGCGCCGTGCGCGACCTTGCCGGCCTCGATCAGCACCACGTTCAGGTGCGGCATCTGTTCCTTCGCCTGCACGGCCGACCACAGCCCCGTGAAGCCGCCGCCGACGATCAGCAGGTCGGCCGTCACGTCGCCGACGAGTTCCGGCTCGGTCGCCGGCGCGGCCGGGTTGTCGAGCCAGTACGGGAACAGTTTCGTATGCGCGAGCGCCGCTTCGACGCCCAGTGCGACCGGCGCGCCACGCAATGCGTGCGCCTGAACCGGCGCGCGCTGTTTTGCTTCGTTGACTTCCATTTCCATGATCCCAGCCATCACACGCGAAAACGAAACCGCCGCCGGGCTCGCGTCACACGGACGACGACACCTCGGCGGCGGTTTCAGGCATCACGACTTCTCGAGCAGCACGTAGAACTTCTTCGCGTCCTCGATCGTCTCCCAGCGGCCCGCGAAGCCGGCCGGCAGCAGGTAGCCCTGGCCCGGCGCGAATTCCTTGCGGTTGCCTTCGACGTCGGTCAGTGCGATCCGGCCCTCGACGAGCCATACCGCTTCGTCGGCCGCGGTTTCCGGAAACTCCACCGAGCCGACCTTGCCTTCCCACCAGCCGATGATGTAGTTGCCGCTCTTGCCTTCGGCCGCGCGCCAGTCGCTTTCGTCCATCCCGAAGTCGAGCTTCGTGAATTCGCCGATGCCTGCGCCGAGCGGCAGGATGTCCTTGATCAGTTTGGTCATCTGAGTCTTTCGTCTCTTGATTGAAAAAGCAGAGACAAAGTTACTCATTTACACTGCCCCGGTATGCCCCCCTCCGGGGGGGACAAGCGATGTTTTGCGGGGGCGCGAAGTCGCAAGGACCCTGCCGGTGTTTCCCCTTAATGACGTTTTTCGCTGCAAACGCTAGAATCCGGCCGCCTTTTACCGGGGAACCGCATGCTGCTCAACGTGAACCCCTTCCACCGCGACAACGACCGCTTCAACGTGTCGTTCAAGGCGCTGGGCGAGCTGATCGAGACGGTCGGCACGCCGCACTTCGTGCCGCGCCTCACGCAACTGCTGAACGACGTGGTGCCGCTCGACGTCGCGCACGTCGAACGCTCGCGCGTCGACGGCACGATGCCCACCGGCTACCGATGCGAATGGATCGGCAGCAGCGGCATCGGCACCGCGACGTCGGACATCTCGGACGTGATGACGCTCTACTACGAGCGCTTTCTCGACAGCGACCCGCTGTTCGCGGGGCTGCGCGGCAAGACGGGCACGATGCTGGTCGTGCGCGACATCGCGGCGATCCCGCCCGGCGAATTCCGTCAGCGGCTGTTCGACGACGTGCATATCGGGCACGAATGCGTGCTCGCGCGCGGCACCCGCTATTCGCAGCATTCGATCGCGCTGGAGCGCGGCCGCGACCGGCCGCCGTTCACGCTCGCCGAGATGAACCGCTTTCGCAGCATCAGCGACGTGCTGTTCCCGCTGCTCGAACTGCATGCGTCGACCACCGCCGTGCGGCGCGTCGCGCACCCCACGCCCGAAGTCCATCCGCTCGCGCAGTTCGATGCGCGGATCGCGGCCGACGGCGTGAAGCTGTCGAAGCGCGAATACGAAACCTGCAAGCACCTGATCTCCGGCAAGACCGTGCCGGAAACCGCCGGGATCCTCGGCGTGCGCGTCGCGTCGGCCGAGTCGTACGTCAAGCGCGCGTTCGCGAAGCTCGGCGTGCGCACGAAACGCGAGCTCGCCGCGTGGGGTTCGGCGACGACCGCGTTCCCTTCCGCCGGATCGCACGACGGCACCGCGCCACCCGCGATCGCCCGCTGACCGCGCGGCCGCCTTCGGTTGCGCCGCGTCGATGCGCCGGCGCCACTCGCATCGAGACCCGTCGATGTAAACGTTGCGACTTCAAAATCTTCGCGCGGGCGTTCTCCTCTACCATCGGCCGATCGCTTTACCTCAGAAAAAGGAGACGGCCCCATGCCCCGCGAACTGAACCAACCGATGGGCGGCAACGAGATGCCGCGCTTTGGCGGCATCGCCACGATGATGCGGCTGCCGCAAGCCGCGACGACCGACGGCCTCGACGCGTGCTTCGTCGGCGTGCCGCTCGACCTCGGCACGTCGAACCGCTCGGGTTCGCGTTTCGGCCCGCGCCAGATCCGCACCGAATCCGTACTGCTGCGCCCTTACAACATGGCCACGCGCGCCGCGCCGTTCGACTCGCTGCAGGTCGCCGATATCGGCGACGTCGCGACCAACCCGTACGACCTGAAGGACTCGGTGCGCCGCATCGAGGAAGCGTATGACGAGATCGTCGCGAACGGCTGCCGACCCATCACGCTCGGCGGCGACCACACGATCGCATGGCCGATCCTGCGCGCGCTGCACCGGAAGTACGGCAAGGTCGCCGTCGTTCACGTCGACGCGCACGCCGACGTGAACGACACGATGTTCGGCGAGAAGATCGCGCACGGCACGCCGTTCCGCCGCGCGGTGGAAGACGGCCTGCTGCAATGCGACAAGGTCACGCAGATCGGCCTGCGCGGCACCGGCTACCACGCGGACGATTTCGACTGGTGCCGCGAGCAGGGCTTCACCGTCGTGCAGGCGGAGGAATGCTGGAACAAGTCGCTCGCGCCGCTGATGGCGCAGGTGCGCGAACGCGTCGGCGACACGCCCGTGTATCTCAGCTTCGACATCGACGGCCTCGACCCGTCGTTCGCACCCGGCACCGGCACGCCTGAAATCGGCGGCCTCACCGTGCAGCAGGGCCTCGAGATCGTGCGCGGAATGAAAGGCCTGAACATCGTCGGCGCGGATCTCGTCGAAGTCGCGCCGCCATACGATCCGACCGGCACCACCGCGCTTACCGGCGCGAACCTCGCGTTCGAGATGCTCTGCGTGATGCCGGGCGTCGCCTACCGCTAACCCGACCGACATCGACAGGATGACCCTCATGTCCACCGCCGAGCTTTCCCGTTCCACCGCCACATTCGTGCTGCCCGCGGCGCACATCGCCGGCCAGCCCGTGCGCACGCATTCTGACGCGGCCGGCGTGCCGATCTGCAACGCGTCGACCGGCGACACGATCGGCTGGCAGGAATTCGCGACGGCCGCGCACGTCGACGCCGCGGTGTGCGCCGCGCGCGACGCATTCGCCGGCTGGCGCGACACGCCGCCCGCCGAGCGCGGCCGTATTCTCGCGACGATCGCCGAGCGCGTCGAAGCCGAACGCGACCGCCTCGCCGCGCTGCAGATGCAGGTGAGCGGCAAGCCGCCGTTCGAAGCCGAAGCCGACGTCGGCGACGTCGCCGCGACGTTCGCGTACTACGCGAAGCTGTGCGAAGACCCGGCGCTGTTCGCGGCCGAACCCGTCGCACTGCCAAGCGACGCCGTCACGGCCGAACGCTTCTACGACGCGGTCGGCGTCGCCGCGCTGGTGATGCCGTGGAACTTCCCGATGGTCACGACCGCGTGGAAGCTCGCGCCCGCGCTCGCGGCCGGCTGCGCAGTCGTGCTGAAGCCGTCCGAACTCACGTCGCCGACCGAGCACGCGCTGCTCGACATCGTCGAGCAGGCCGGCGTGCCGGCCGGCGTCGTCAACGTCGTGAACGGTGGCGCCGACGTCGGCGCGGCGCTGACCGCGCATCCGCTGATCGACAAGATCTCGTTTACCGGCAGCACGGCGGCCGGCCGCAAGGTGATGCAGGCCGCGGCCGGGGACATGAAGCGCGTGACGCTCGAACTCGGCGGCAAGTCGTCGCTGATCGTGCGCGACGATGCCGATCTCGACGTCGCCGTGTCGCTCGCGGTCGCCGGCGCGTTCACCAACGCCGGCCAGATGTGCTCGGCCACCGCACGCATTCTCGTGCACGACAGCGTGTACCGCAGTTTCATGGCCGCGTTCGAGACGGCCGTGCGCGCGCTCGTCGTCGCGCCGCCGGCCGCGGAACAGGTCGCGATGGGGCCGCTGATCTCGGCCGCGCATCGCGCACGCGTCGAAGCGATGCTGGAGCGCGGCATCGATGCGGGCGCACGCATCGCCTTCAGCGGTCGCGTCTTGGATGCCAGTGGCGCCGGTTTCTTCATGGCGCCCGTCGTGATCGCCGAACCGGGCGCCGACAATCCGCTGTGGACCGACGAGGTGTTCGGCCCCGTCGCATGCGTGAAGTCGTTTCGCACCGACGACGAAGCGATCGCGCTCGCGAACGACACGCGCTACGGGCTCGTCGCGACCGTCGTGACACGCGACGCGGGCATCGCGAAGCAGTTCCAGCAGCGCGTGCGCGCGGGGCTCGTGTGGATCAATGCGCCGCAGCTCATCTATCCGCACGTGTGCTGGGGTGGCTTCGGGCTCAGCGGGATCGGCCGCGAGCTCGGCGTCGCGGGGCTGCGCAGCTATCAGGAACTGCGCCACGCGATGCGCTCGATCGACTGACCAGTGCGGCCGTTCAGGCCGTTGGCGACACCGTGTCTCGCGGCGCGGTGTCGTCTTTTTTTCTGCGCGGAGTTCCGGACAACGCGGAAGAACCTGTCTGCGTTCCGCCAGAAAGCGACAGCCAGCCAACGCATGGGTTTCGCCCTTCCGATGGTGTCGATGTCAACGCACGACTGCGGCGACCGGATGCACGATCTCCCGCGGAACCCGGGTTTCAACCGGGCTGCCTCTTGCAGCCCCGGAATAGTCGCACCGGATTCCAGCGCTGCAAGAGGCTGCCTCGCTGGTTCGAGCGGGTTTTCCCGGGCGGCAGGCGCGCGTGCGACGCCGTCACTGTCGATGTGCCGACGCTTCCGCCTCGGTATCGTGATACTCGGTAAACGCCGTGATCTTGCCGTTTTCGATCGTGATCAGATGCACCCACTCGTCCTCGTACGTGCGCCCGGTCGAGTGGACATACCAGCGTTGTGCGCCGACCACGACGACCCGGTTGCCGCTGGCGATGAACTCGCGCGGCTCGAACCGCTCCGCAGTCTGCGTCGACGCAAGCGCCGCGAAGAACGCCGCGACCTCCTGAGGCCCATGTCTTCTGCCGGCGAACGGAATGAAGCCGGTCGGCCCTGGTATGAACCAGTCGACGCTTTCGGAGAGCGTCTGCAGGATGCCGTCGATATCGGCCCTGCCGAATGCCGCGTACGCCTGCTGCACCAGTTGAACGTTGCTTTGCTCGGTCATCGTGCTCTCCCGTCATCGCCGATTCGCAGCGTTGCGGCGCGAAGCCCGGGCTGCAGTCATTTCAGCATAGTCGAACCGCAGCGCGACACACTTAGGGTTGGCGAGCAATCGAGCGGCGCCGATTTGATATGAGCAATCCGGGACGCCACCAGCCTGCCGCCACGATGACACGCGCCTGAATCTTGCCGGCCACCGGCCCGTCGCCATGGTCAGCGGCAATTGCCTCTGTTGTCCGGTCCGTAGCGAGCTAAAGCAAGCCGGCATCGCGCGCATCGATTTCGTTGCGCGGCGGCGTTCCTCTGTTCGTAGAAGGCAAGGACTCGATAACTGGAACCCAAACGTTCAGTCTGGCCGCCATTACGTCGCGCGCGGTCGAAACACCCGGCATGGCCACGTGTGGTGACGGTGGCATCTACGTTCGAGTAGACAGCGGTGTCCGGTCCTGGATCAATACACAACTGAAACCCGTCGCTGTCGGAACGCGCTTGTCGCCGCATTGGTCTCCCGCTACCTCGATTCACGCGTCGCTCGTCGCTCGTCGCTTGTCGCCAACCTTCTCATTCACCACGACGACTCCTGTCAGGCATCCATCGACTACGCCATCGATATATCCCATAGAATATATCGACATCAGCACCACCGGAGACACACCATGCCCCGCACGCCGACGTACCGCGCACCGCTGCGCGCCGCACGCGACCAGACGCCGGCATTGACTTGCAAGATCAGCGCGCTCAGGCCGTTGCCGAGCGACGGGCGCGCGCAGCAGGTCACGGACGTCGTCGACGCGTTTCGGCGCCTGCGCGGCAGCGTCGCACGCTTCATCCGGCTATTCTCGGCCGCCACGGACGAAACGCTGTCCGCGATGAGTCTGCGTGAACTGCTGTCGACGCTCGAACGCGACGCGCGCGCCGCACGCTTCACGCGCCTGCCCGAGCTCGAACGTGCAATCGGTCAGGCGCACGGCCTCGAACGCACGCGCGACGACGTGTTTTCCGATTCGTTCAGCAACGATCCGGCCGCGATGCGCGACGCGGTCACCGCGCTGGAGCGCGTCGACGTGCTGCTGGTCGGACTGTGCGTCGAGTACGTGATGGCGTGCCACGCGCCGGCATCGTTCGCGGTTTCGACCGTAATGCCGCCCCCAACCGCACTGTCCCGCACCGACCGATCAACCGCGCTCTGCTGACCGCGCCACCCCGCATTTCTCTGTGATTTCCCCGGAATTTCGCGCGTTATATTCCGTGGTATATTTCGCGAATCTTTCGCGCATCCGTCCCCGGTCCGACAGGGCCGGACAGAGGTCAACATGCACGCTCCGCCCTTTCGCCTTGCCCGCACGGCGGGCCTCCCGTCGTCCGGCGGCCACCCGGCCGCGGCAACCGGCGCGCGAGTCGACGCGTGCTGTGCACCGTCGCGTGCGCAACTGGCCGAGCTGAAGCGCCGCGCGCGCCTGTCCGAACTCGACGCGAACCTGCACTGCTCGATCATCGGCACCTGCCTGACCACGCACGAACTGCGCCGACTCGTGCCGAAATTCACCGATCTCGACCGGCAGCGCGCCACCGACCTCGAAATCCATCACGCGGCCGTCGAGCTCGCGATCGACGGCACGGCGGGAGCCAAGGCATTGCACAAGGCGCTCGATGAACGCTATGCCGGGGCGATACGCGCGTTCGACAGCGCGAAGGACGCGGACGAACTCCTCGCACGCTGGAAGGAAGCGCTCAAGAGCGGCGACATTCCGCCCGCGTACTGGGCGCTGATGACGCATCCGCGCACGACGATGGGCGTGCGCCAGGCCGCGTTCGGCGACCTGCACATGCTGTCTCATCTGGTCGGCGCGGCCAATCGCGCCGATATCCGGCGGCTGGTCGCGCTGGAGGAAGAGAATGCGGCGCTGCACGCGAAGATCGAACGGCAGCAGGCGCGCCTGCACGAGATGAACACGCAGCGCGACGCGGCGCTGAAGGAACTGGATGCGATCAACGCGCGCCAGAACGCGCAGCCGCTGGCCGCCGAAGCCGTGTTGCGCGACGAAGTACACGAATTGCGCGAAGCGCTGGCGGCGCGCGACGAACGGCTCGCGCTGCATACGAGCCGCCGCGAGGCGGCCGAACAGCGGATCGCCGCGGAACAGGCGAGCGCCCGCGCGATGCGCGCGCGGCTCGACGACCTGATGGCGATGGTGAAGACGCTGCGCGCCGAAGCGAGCGCGATCGAACAGGCGATGCAGGCGTCGACGGACGATCCGGCCGAACAGACGGTGGACACGCTGTCGATGCTTCGACACACGCGCCTCGTCTATGTCGGCGGGCGCCCCGGGTCGAACCGCGCGATCCGGCGGATCGTCGAGACTGCAGGCGGCGAAGTGACGATGCACGACGGCGGCATCGAGGATCGCAAGGGTCTGCTGGCCGCGGCGTTACCGGGCGCGCACCTGGTCGTGTTCCCGGTCGACTGTATCGACCACGATTCGATGAACCTGCTCAAGCGCATCTGCGAACGCAATCACATCGCGTACTACCCGCTGCGGACCGCCAGCGTCGCCAGCTTCGTCGAACTGATCGGGCGGCTCGATGCGCAGGCGCGCGATGTCATCGCAACGGACGCCGCCGCGGGCGACACGCCGCGCTTTTGTCTGCGGCACGGTTAGCGCCTGTTCCCGCTAGTAACTCGCTCGCGCGGGCCCCACGCATGATTTTTCCAAACAGCGGAACGTGCGTTAAGCAAGCGTCAACCTGAAGAAGCCTTCAGCGGCGCACCATTTTCGTGAGCGCGGCGATCTCGTCCGCGCAAGTCGCGTACGCACGTTCCTCGATCCCGCGATAGAGGCGGATGATCTCCTCGCCGACCGGCGTCAGCACGCTGCCGCCGCCGCTCTGCCCGCCATGCTCGGACACCGTCGCCGGCGATTTCAGCGAGCGGTTCAGTTCGTCCATCAGCAGCCACGCGCGCCGATACGACATCTTCAGACTGCGCGCCGCCGCCGAAATCGAACCGTGCTCGCGCACGGCCTCCAGCAGCGCGACCTTGCCCGGGCCGAGCGCGATCGTATCGGCCTGCTGGATGCGCATCCTGAACCGCACCTCTGGCTTGGGGTGTGCCGAAGTCTTCATGTTGTCCTGCCGTTAGAACGATGCGGGCAAGCATACACGATGGCCGGCGCGGCAAACGCCGGCAGTACACATGCCGCGCTCAGATCTCGAGCACGCGCGCGACGATGCCGGCAAGCCGCTTCACGTGACGCGGCGCGGGCAGGAGGTCGGCGCCGGAAAACAGCAGCGGCGCGCCGTCGTCGATCGACAGCGGCGCATCGCCGCATTCGAACGCGACGATCACCTGTTCGCCGACGGGCGTGTTGTACAGCTCGTGCCATGAAAACGTCACCGCGTAGCCGTCGTGCGCATGCGCGACGAACACCATGCGCTTGAAGTCGCCGGGCGCGTCGTTGCGCAGCCCAGCCGCGTCGAGCAGGTCCTTCAGCCGCGCGCCGCGATACGGCGCGACCGAGCGGATGAAGCGTTTCGTCGTGAAGCAGCGCAGGTCGAACGGCTCGGCCGTCGCGCTCGCATGCCGGCGCAGATCGTCGAGCGTCACCGTCATCGGCCGCACGAAGGCGCCGGTCAGCGCGATCGAGCCTGCCGCCGTTTGATGCGCCGAAGGCGCCGCCGTCCCTGCCATCTCCATCGCCCGCCTCCGTGCAGGCACCGCCGGACGGCGCGCCTTCGTTGTATCGGCGGATATATTACGCTGGGAAACGGCCGGCCGGCAGAATGCGCGCCGCATGCACGGCATAACGGCGGCCGATCGTACCCCGCGCGTCTCGCGCGCTACGCCAGCACGATGTTCTTGACGACCTTCCTGATGCTCTTGAAGCTGCCGACCGATTCCGCCTTCTGGTCGGTCACGAGTGTGCCGATCCGCGCCGGTTCGCAGAAGCTGATCCGGCTGTTCGTGCCGAGCTTGCTGAAATCGGCCAGGATTGCGACCTCAGCCGCGTTGTTCACCATCGCGCGCGCCACTTCGGTTTCCATCCGGTCGTAGTTCGTCGCGCCCCGCACGGAATCGACGCCGACCGGCGACAGCAGCGCGAGATCGGCGCGGTAGCGGAAGATTTCGGCGACCGTGCCGTCGCCGACCGTCGCGGCCGCGCGGCTGCCGATCATCCCGCCGAGCAGGATCGTTTCGTTCTTCGCCTGGGCCGGGTCGCTCGAACGCATCTTCAGCGCGACATCGATCGAGTTCGTGACGATCGTGAGGCCCGACAGCTTGGACAGTTCCTCGGCCAGCAGCGTGGTGGTCGTGCCCGCGTCGATGAACAGCGTCTGCGAGCCCGTGACCAGCCGGGCCGCCGCGCGCGCGATCGCAAGCTTCGCCTTCACGTGCGTCTGCGCGCGCTCGGCGATCGGCGCTTCGTCGCCCACCTGCACCGCGCCGCCGTGCACGCGCTTCAGTTCCCCCAGCGCCTCGAGGTCGACGAGATCGCGGCGCACGGTTTCCCGCGACACGTTCAGGTCGGCCATGATCCGGTCGGTGGAAACGCGCTGCATCTTCGATAACAGAAGCCGAATCCTCTGATATCGCTCTTCTTGCCACATGGGTGTCCTCGGAAGTGAACGTCAATGTTATTCGAACGGCGATCTATGCTGCGCTCTCCTCCATCTTTTTGATGCCGACGAGGGTCTGCAAGGATTGACGGACGGCCTGGAACTCGGCGCTCGTCATCTTCGAAAACACCACGTGGATGCGGTCGTCGTCCGGCTCGGCGTCGTCCTGTTCGATGATGAACTGGACGATGCGCGCCTGGTCGATGCCGGGCATCGCCTGCAGCGACGTCAGCTTCACGGCGCCGCGGCTCGCGAGGATGCGCACGCCCCGGCGCTGCCGCGCGGCGAAGAAGCGTTTCTCGATCGGCTTCAGCCCGGCCAGGATCGCCAGCACGATCGCCGTCGCGGCGATCGCGGCCACGTACATGCCGCCGCCCACGGCCAGCCCGACTGCAGCCACGACCCACAGGCTCGCCGCCGTCGTCAGCCCGCGGATGATCTCGCCGCGCAGCATGATCGACCCGGCGCCGAGAAATCCGATGCCGGACACGACCTGCGCGGCGACCCGCGACGGGTCCAGCGACACGTTCTTCGCGTCCTGGATATCCGCGAAGCCGAACGCCGACACGACCATCACCAACGCGGCGCCCACCGCCACCAGCATGTGCGTGCGCAACCCGGCCGCCCACGACAGGCGCTCACGCTCGATGCCGACGATGCTGCCGAGCAATGCCGCCAGCAACAGGCGGGAAACGATTTCGAGTTGACTGATCATTCGAGGCCTCCTTTCTTTTGCCTTACCGATCTGATTGATGCAGCGCGGCCGTTCCGGACCGCCGCCCGACTTTTCCGGCCTTCGCCAGCCCGCTCGACCGGCCGGCAGCGAGTTGCATTTTTGTGCGATCTTGCGATTTTGTGCGTTCTAATATACGGTACGAAAAACTGCAAAGCCAGACCCAAGTTCGTTTGTTTCATCCGATCGACACGATCAATCGTCAGACCATTCAGGTAACACGATCCGGAACACTTGCTTAGGAGACCGACATGATGAAGAAGGCATGGATGCTGGCTGCAACACTGCTGGCGGCGCTTGCGACAGCCCCCGTTCACGCATCCGAGGGCGACGTCTGCAGGAAGGTGACGCTCGGCGATGTCGGCTGGAGCGACATCGCGGCCACCACCGGCGTCGCGATGATGCTGCTCGACGGGCTCGGCTACGAGGCGACCAAGACGATCGCGTCGCCGCCGATCGTGCTGGCCGGCGTGAAGAAGGCGCAGATCGATGCGTTCCTCGGCTACTGGGATCCGAGCATGACGCCGACGGTGAAGCCGTTCGTGGATGCCGGCGCCGTGCACCAGTTGCCGCAGCCCAACCTGATCGGCGCGCGCTACACGCTGGCCGTGCCGCAATACGCGTCGGACAAGGGCCTCAAGAGCTTCGCCGACATCGCCAGGTTCCGCGACCAGCTCGACGGAAAAATCTACGGGATCGGCGCCGGCAACAACGGCAACGCGTTGATCCAGCGGATGATCGACAAGAACGAATTCGGGCTCGGTGGCTTCAAGCTGGTCGAATCGAGCGAGGCCGGGATGCTCGTCCAGGTGACACGTGCCGTGCAGGAGCACCGGATGATCGTGTTCCTTGCGTGGGAGCCGCATCCGATGAACATCAACTACAGGATTGCCTATCTCGACGGCGGCGACGGCGTATTCGGCCCGAACTACGGGTCGGCGAAGGTCTATACGCTCGTCACGCCCGGCTATCTCGAACGCTGCCCGAACGTCGGCCGGCTGCTGACCAACCTGAAATTCACGACCGACGAAGAGAACCAGTTGATGGTGCCGATCATGAATCACGCGGATCCGGTCGCGGTCGCGAAGGAATGGGCGAAGAAAAATCCCGGCGTGCTGTCGAAGTGGCTCGACGGCGTCACGACCATCGACGGGAAGAACGCCAAAGACGCGATCGAAAAGCTGATCGGCGCGTAAGCACGCAATCGAAGGAACCACCCATGCACAAGAATCTCGCGCTGTTCGACCTCGACCACACGCTGCTGCCGCTCGACAGCGACCAGGCCTGGAGCCGCTTCATCACGCGGGTGGGGTGGCAGGAGGACGACGCGCACGCGGCGCTGATCGACGAGCACTACGGCCACTACGCGGCCGGCACGCTCGACATGGATGCGTATCTCGCCGTGACGCTCGCGCCGCTCACCCGCTACTCGCGGGAGCAGCTCGAACGCTGGCATGCGCAGTTCATGGACGAGGTGATCCGGCCGGCCATCACGCCGCAAGCGCGTGCGCTGGTCGACCGGCATCGCGAGAACGGCGATCTCTGCTGCATCGTCACGGCCACCAACGTGTTCGTCACGCGGCCGATCGCGGCCGAGTTCGGGATCGAGCATCTGCTCGGCATCGAGCTCGATACCGACGACGGCACGCCCGGCGGGCAATTCACCGGGCGCAGCACCGGCGTGCCGAGTTTCCGCGAAGGGAAGATCGTGCGCACGGCCGCGTGGCTGGATTCGCTCGGCTACGCGCCGGCGGATTTCGAGCGGACCTACTTCTACAGCGATTCGATCAACGACGTGCCCCTGCTGGACTACGTCACGCATCCGGTCGCGACCAATCCCGACACACGGCTTTCGCAGGTGGCAGGCACACGCGGTTGGCCTGTCATGAAGTTGTTCTGATTCGGGCGATATTCTCTGCTGTCCATTTCATGTTCGGAGGGGAAATGAAATCAGGAGCAAGCAGCACCCAATTGAGTCAATCAGGAATCCGATTCGAATCGGATCGAAAGGATGTCGTCCCGCCGCCACGCTCGGAAAGCCGCTTTCCGCACTGGCGCGGCGTTTTCATGATCGCGCTTCTTTGCACGCTGGCCGCTTGCGGCGACGGCGACTCGGGTGCGGCGGGCAAGGTCGCCACTGCCCGCGCATCGGCACCGGGTTCGGCCTCCGCGCCGGTCCTGCACTGCGCGAGCGCGTGCCACTGACCGACGCAGGCCCCTCGGCCGGGCGACCGCCCGCGCGATGCGCGGCGAACTGCAGCGTCCGGCAAGTCCGACCGGCAATCCAAGACAGAGAGCGATCATGCAAAACAAATCCACGACACGACGTCAGTTCCTCGCCGATGCGCTGAAGCTCGCCGGCGCCACCGCAGTCACCGGCATGCTGCCCGAGAGCATCCTGCGCGCGCAATCCATTCCGGCCGCGACCGTCACCGGCACGCTTCAGGACGTCAAGCACGTCGTGATCCTGATGCAGGAAAACCGGTCTTTCGACCACTATCTCGGCACGCTGCGCGGCGCGCGCGGCTTCGGCGATCCGCGGCCCGTCGTGATTTCCAGCGGCTATCCGGTATGGCGCCAGCCTTCGCTGCTGTCGTACGTGTTTCCGTTCAACCCGTCGCCGCCCGTCTCCGGCGTCGCGAACGGCGACACCTATTACAACGATCTCGATCACAGCTGGGGCGGCACGCACAGCGCGTGGAACAACGGCTGCTACGACAACTGGGTCGCGGCGAAGACCAGCGGCACGATGTACTACTTCACGCAGAACGACATCCCGTTCTATCACGCGCTGGCGAGCGCCTTCACCGTGTGCGACAGCTACCACTGCTCGATGCTCGGCCCGACCGACCCGAACCGCCTGTATCTGTGGACCGGCTGCTGCGGCAACGTCGCCGGCTATTCGCCGTACACGACGAACACGATGACCGGCACCGGCTGGACCACGATGCCGGAACGACTGAACTCGGCCGGCGTCACGTGGAAGTTCTACCAGGACAAGGGCAACGGGCTGGATTCCAGCCACGGCTACGGCGAATACAACGGTTCCAGCAAGGATCTCTGGTGGAACGGCAACTATGGCGACAACGTCATCCTGAACTTCAAGCAGTACCAGAACCTCGGCGCCAGCGATCCGCTCGCGCCGGCGCTCAACGGCACGCAGATCGATCCGACCGGCGGCGGCAAGGAATACGATACGAATCTCTTCAGCCAGTTGCAGGCCGACGTCGCGAACGACACGCTGCCGCAGGTGTCGTGGATCGCCGCGCCGTATGCGTATTGCGAGCATCCGTCGTGGGCCGCGAGCGGCGGCGAATGGTATGTAAGCAACGTCCTCAATGCGCTGACGTCGAATCCGAAGGTGTGGGCCAGCACGGTGCTGCTGGTGATGTATGACGAGAACGACGGCCTGTTCGATCACGTGCCGCCGGCCGTTCCGTCGAGCGCCTACGCAGGCACCGGCCGGTCGACGGTGTCGACCGCGGCGGAATTCGTCGCCAGCGGCGGCGCCGCGTCGGACGGCTCGGCCAGCGGCGACGTGCCGATCGGGCTCGGCCCGCGCGTGCCGATGTTCGTGATCTCGCCGTGGTCGAAGGGTGGCAAGGTCAACTCGCAGGTCTTCGATCACACGTCGGTGAACCGCTTTCTGGAAGCGCGCTTCGGGCTGCAGGAAACCAACATCACGCCGTGGCGCCGCACGGTATGCGGCGATCTCACGTCGGCGTTCGATTTCGCGAATCCCGACCAGACGATTCCGGCGATCCCCGGTGCGGCCAGCAACATGAACCCGAACGGCTGGACGGTGCTGATCCCACCGCCAACCACGACCGCGGTCCCGGCGCAAACGGCCGGCCGCAACACCGCATGCCGGCTGCCGTACGAGTTCTTCGTCCAGGGCAAGGTCAACCGGTCCGGCAAGACGCTCGCGCTGACGATGACCAACACCGGCGCGGCCGGCGTGCATCTGCAGGCGTGGGTCGACGGCACGGGCACGATCCCGCGGCAATACACGATCGGCGCCGGCACGGGCGCGTGCACGAACCTGTCGGATTCGCTCGCGCTGAATTCGGGCGGCGGCTACGACTACTCGATCTACGGCCCGAACGGGTTCCTGCAAACGTTCCGCGGCAACATCGGCGCGTCGGGAAACACGGGATCGACGGCCGAAGTCAGCCTCTGCTACGACGTGCAGAACGGCAACGTGCAGATCACGCTCGACAACTCCGCCGGCGCGAGCGCGACGACGTTCCAGCTCGTCGACAACGCGTACGGGAAGAATACGGCGCAATCGGTCAGCGTGCCCGCCGGCGCGACGCAGGCCGTCACGTGGTACGGCGATGCCGGCTGGTACGACGCGAGCATCCGCGACGCGAACGATCCGAATTTCCTGCGCCGTATCGCCGGCTGCGTGCAGATGCAATCCGGCACGTTGCTGACCGATTCGGCGATCGGCAATACGAACGGGACATTCGTCGCGGCGCTGGCGTCGCAGGGGTCGTCGTACGGCACGCTGCGGTTCGACTACGTCGTGCCGCCGTGGCGCCACAGCCCGAAGAACTGGGTAGGCATTTATGCGCGCGGCGCGCAGCCGACCAAGGGAGGCTACAAGTCGTGGGCGTACCTGCCCAAGAGCACCGGCTCGCTGCTGTTCTCGTCGACCGCGAACAGCACGCTGGCCTCGGGCCAGTACGACGCGTGGTATCTGTTCGACGACGGCTACACGCCGCTCGCGGGCCCGATCGCGATCAGCATCTGAGATCGCGGCGGTCCCGCCAATGCCCAAGGGCCCCGGCCGGCGCGCATGCATGTCGCGCGCCACCGGGCGCCACGCTTACACGAGCAGGTCTTCGTGGAACGCGCCGAACGGCCGCGTCGGATGCGCGATCTGGATCTCGAGGATCCACAGGCCGGCGGCCGGCGCGCCGTCGAAATCGCCGAGATTGCCGGCCTTGTAGATCGCGTGCGGGAAATCGCTGACGCGATGCCCCTTGATGTCGACGTTCAGCCGGAAGCCATGCGCGTCGGCGCGTTGCGCCGCGAATTCGTACAGCGCGATGCCCGCGCATCCGGTGGTCCGCCAGTGATGCTCGACTTCGCCGTAGATGATGCGCGCCGCGCGCGCGCAGGCATGCATGTCCGGATCGTCGCCGCACACGAACGTCGCGCCCGCGTCGCCCTCGTGCTTCGCCCAGACGGCGCCGAGGTCGATGAAGAAGATGTCGTCGTCGGCGAGGACGGGGTCCGCCACCGAACGCTCCTTGAACGTGCGCAGCGTGTTTTCCCCGAAGCGGACGAGAATCGGATGCCAGATCCGGTCCATCCCGAGATCCTCGAGCACGCTCAGCCCCAGCGCGTTGGCCTCCGATTCGCGCATGCCGGGGCGGATACCCGCGGCGATCGCGTCGACGGCCTGCCACGTCATGGTTCTTGCATGCTGCATCGCGTCGAGCGAGAAAGCCTCGCCGACGGCTTCGCGTTGCGTCGAATTCAAAATGGTGCTCCCGTGCTGGTGAATGTGGGGTGATGGGGTCGATCGTCGCATCGATATGCAGCGGCAAATATATCGCTTTCCGCGCCGGCGCGTTGCCCACGCGTTCCGTCATCCACAGCGAAACGGGCGCTCCGATGGCGCGCCCGCTGCCGTGCCGGTACAGGTTCCGGACGTCGCGACGGGCGCTGTGCGTCGGCAACGCCCGTCCGACCGGTCGATCAGAACGTGTGACACAGGCCGATACGCGTGACGAACTGCGTGTTCGCGCTCGCGCTGCCGACGAACGACAAAGACGAACCGATCTCGGCCTGCGCCGGCACCGCGCGATCGTTGATCGTGTTGCTGCCCGACGCCTTCCGGCAGGCCGCGCGCGCGTATACGTCCGTGCGCTTCGACAGCGCAAACACGACGCATGGCGGCTGGCATCGCACCGATGCCAGCACCGGCCCGACATCGAAATCCAGCATAATCCGGCGGTCGAACCAGCGCCGCAGCCGGCGCGCGAACGTCGCGCACGCGTGCGGCGTCGTCCGGTTCACGGCTTGCCCGCGTTCGGCAGCCGCGGATGCAGCCGGTCCGTACCGGTTTCGCGCACGAAGATTTGTGCAGGTGTAAAAAGACGAACAAGGAACGGACGTGATCCGGTGTGCATGATGGCGCCGACGATTGCGTCACGCACAAGACCACGCCATCCCGCCGAAGACAGGACACCGACACATGGACCGAACCGAGCACATCAGCATCGAACCGGCGAGCGGGCTTCCCGCCGACGAACTGGAACGATGCGACTTCTCGTTCGACATCGCATGGGAGCTGAATCCGCCATATCAGGATTTGCTCGATCTTCGCGCGCTGCCGGTACGGCGCAAGGACTACGGCTTCGATCCGGCCGGCTGGGCAAACGAATCATCTGGCAAAACGGCGCTCTTTCGCGCGACGGCCGGCGGGCGGCTCGCCGGATTCGTGGCGATTGCCGAAAGCTGGAACGGGATGGCCGAAATCGCGGAGCTGGCCGTCGACCGCCATTGCCGCCGCCAGGGGATCGGGCAGTTCCTGCTGGCCGCAGCAGAAGCATGGGCGCGCAACCAGGGGTTCGGCTTCTTGCGGCTGGAAACGCAGGCGAACAATGTCGCGGCCTGCAGCACGTATGCACGCACGGGCTTCGTGCTCGGCGGCCACGACCGCTTGCTGTACGCGGATGGCGACAACGACCGGGAAGTCGCGCTGTTCTGGTACAAGGACCTGCGCGACGGGCAGACCGCACGAAGCCGCACGGTGGATCCGGAATCGGTGCGGCCGGTGCGCTGACGCAGCGTCGCACAACGCGTCATTGCTGCATCACTTCCGCGTCGCCACGATGAACAGGCGCGGGAACGGCAGCAGCACGGTGCCGTCGGCCAGTGCCGGATAGCCGTTCGGGCCGGCGAGCGCGTCGCGATAACGCGCGAGGAACGCATGCTGCTCGCCGTCATCGAGCGCCGCGAGGAACGGCCGCAACGCACTGCCCTTGAACCATTCGACGACCGCGTCCGCGCCGCCGCGCAGCGGGTGGTAGTAGGTCGTGCGCCACACGTCCACGCGCGAACACAGTGGCGACAGCAGTGCGTAGTAGTCACGCGCGTCGAACCGCTCGGTACGCGCCGCGCCTTTCAGCTTGTCCGCCCACGGCCCGGCCGCCGCGACTTCGCGCATCAGCCGGTGCGCCGGTTCGTCGAGGTTGTCGGGCATCTGCACCGCGAGATGGCCGCCCGGCGCGAGCCGACCGACGAGCGTCGGAAACAGCGTGTCGTGCGCGGGCACCCATTGCAGCACCGCGTTCGACAGGATCAGGTCATAACCGCCCGGATCGTCCCATGTGGCCACATCCGCGATATCGAAACGCAACGCCGGCAGGCGCTTGCGCGCGGCCGCGATCATGTCCGCCGACGCATCGATCCCGTGGATCGTCGCATCCGGTGCGCGTGCGATCAGCGCTTCGGTCGAATTGCCGGGCCCGCAGCCGATATCGACCGCCGTGCGGATCGGCGTGCGCGGCACGGCGGCCAGCAGGTCGCGCACCGGCCGCGTGCGTTCGTCCTCGAATTGCACATACTGGTTCGCGTATTGATCGAGTGGGGTCGTCACGATGGTTCTCCTGGTCGGCATGGGCGGCGTCGCCGCATCCGGGCGCGGGCTGCATGCGGCCGTCGATGCAGCGCATTCTGCGACTGACGCCGCACTTCAGTAAAATGAATTTAATATCGTTATTGATTCAAATTTCTGATGAAGATCGATACGCTCGGTGTCCAGGCTTTCGTCGCGATCGCCGACGGCGGCAGCTTCCGGCAGGCGGCCGACACGCTGCATGTGACGCAGACGGCGATCACGCAACGGCTGCGCAAGCTCGAGTCGTTTCTCGGCGTCGCGCTGGTCGAACGCACGACGCGCCGCACCACGCTGACCGAGATCGGCCAGCGCTTCCTGCCGCAGGCACGGCGGCTGCTGAACGAACTGTCCGACGCGCTGACCGAAATCCGCGAGACGGGCCTGAGCCAGCGCGGCGACGTCACGATCGCGTGCGTGCCGACGGTCGGCGTGCAATACCTGCCGCGCATCCTGCGCGCGTTCTCCGGGCACCGGCCGCACGATCGCGTGAAGATCCTCGATCACGCATCGGCGTCGGTGCTGCAGGCCGTGCTGCGCCGCGAAGCCGAATTCGGCATCAGCATCGCCGGCGACCAGCACCCCGAACTCGTCAGCGTGCCGCTCACGAATGACCCGTATGTGCTCGCCTGCCGCGACGATCATCCGCTCGCGAAGCGGCGGCGCATCCGCTGGGCGGCGCTGCAGCCTCATCCGCTGATCTTCGCCGGCGAAGTGAGCGGCAATCGCGGGCTGCTCGAAGGTGCGCTGAAGACCAGCGGCGTATCGCTGCATTCGTTCTACGAGGTACAGCGCAGCTCGACCGCGCTCGGGCTCGTCGCGGAAGGGCTCGGCGCCGCCGTGGTGCCGAAGCTCGCGATCCAGAAGAACGCGTATCCGATGATCCGCATGATCGAACTCGTCGAGCCGTCGGTGTCGCGCACGCTCGTGCTCGTCACGCGCAAGAGCGCGCAACTGTCGCCTGCGGCACGGGCGCTCTACGACATGATCGTCGAGCGCGCGACGCCGGGGCGGTGATCCGTGGGCGGTACGGGCACTTCGGATGCATCGCCGGATGCAAACGGCGGCCCATCCTGCGCCGTGTTTTCCGTCACTCACTTACGATGTCGGCAGATGCCGGGAAGACACGCTCAAAGCGTCTTGACCATGCAGTTGGATCGCATTCGCAGAGACACCACCGAGCCGTGCGGAGGAGTATTTCTGCGCACTCCCCGCTTGGGTCAGGCCAATGGATTTCTTGTCGGACAACAAATATCGACACTGGCGAGAGTTGCAACTGCCATCGGGCGATGTGAGGGGAAACTGAAAGTTGCCGATGCATCGTCGGCTCGCGGGGCTGCGCGGGACGGCATGTGGCAAGTCCGCCATTCACTACACCAATAGAACGGCGACGTCGTTGACTCAATCAACCGCCTCGGCAATCTGCGCGAGGAGCGCTCGCCAAGTCCCGATCCGCGAGGCAAACACGCTCGCGGCCTTCACCTCCGTGGCCCGTGCCGCATCTTCCTCACCATCGCATCGAACAGCTTGATCGCGAACCGATCGTTGCGGATCAGTTGCGCCGCCAGCGCCGAACAACGTTCCCTAACGGCATCCGACAGCGGCACATCGTCCCCGCGCAGCGCCGCAGCCTGGCATTGAATCTCGGCGGCGCGCTGTGCGGTCCACAGCAGCATGAAGGTGCCCGGAATATCCTTCTCGCAAACGGCAATGCCGTGATTGCGTAGCACCAGCACATGCTTGTCGCCGAGGCTCGCGAGCATACGCGTCTTCTCGTCAGCAAACAGCGTGATTCCTTCGAACGTGTGATAGGCCACTCGCCCGTACAACTGTGCCCCGTAGAAGTCGTCGTAGCGAAAGCCTTCTTCCTTCAAGGCGATCGCCGAAATCGGCGTCGTATGCGTATGAACGATGCAATGCACGTCCTCCCGCGCGCCATGTATCGCGCTATGCAACGCGAACCCGGCGGGATTGCCGGGATACGGTGATGGATCGACTAGATGCCCCTCGTGGTCGACCTTCAGCAGGTTCTCCGGCGTCACTTCGTAGTAGTTCAGACCGAAAGGATTGACCAGGTAATGAGCGTCTGCCCCCGGCAAGCGTGCCGAGATATGGTTGAAGATCATTTCCGTCCAGCCCATGTAATCGACCAGATGATAGAACTCCGTCAGTTGAATGCGCAGCGCCCATTCGGCATCGTCGATGTAAGCCGGCTTGCGCATCTCTGAAAGGATGGCGTATGTCATGACTGTTTCCCGTAAAAAACAAAAGTTGTATCGCACACCTACTGAATCCCGCGTTGCGCCGTCCGATAGCGTGTGAGCGCAAGAATCGCGCGAGTAGTCGGCATCGGAATGCCATGCCGGTCGGCAAGCTCGAGCACTGCGTCGCCGATCGCTGCCAGTTCCAGACGCTGCCCCTTCTCGTAGTCCTGCAGCATCGATGTGCGGAATGTCCCCATCTTTTCCCCCTGGACGAGCAACGCATCCTGATTCAGTGCGATGCGTGCGCCGTAGCGCTCTGCCACGCTCATCACCTCATCCATCATGTCGACCACCACCTCGCGCAACTCCGCTGCGCCATAGATGTCCTGCAAGGTTCCACCTGTGACGACGGAGAGCGGATTGGACGTGAGATTGGCAATCAGCTTGGTCCACACGTCATCGCGAATGCGCTTGCTGGCGCGCGCCTCGATGCCTGCATCCGAGAGCAGCGCGCAGAGCTGATGCAGACGCACGCTCGGACGGTTGTCCAGTTCGCCCAGAATCATCCGGCGCGGATTGGTTGCGATAACCCGCCCGGGTTCGCGCACCTCGGCGGTGATATACACGACACACCCGAGGATCTGCCGTGACGGCAGCATCGCAGCGAGACTGCCGTCCGGGTCCACGGCTTGTACCGATTCGTAGTCGAGGCCACTACCAGCGCCGCTGCGTTCACGACCGCCCTCGCCGCCGAAATACCACCACGGCACACCGTTAACCGCCGGAACGACTAGCGTCTGCCTTCCGAGCATCGGCTTGATGGACGCCAGCAAACCCGATAGAGCGTGAGCTTTCGCACACACGAATACAATGTCCTGCATACCAAAATCGTCGACTCGATCACTCGCAGGCACATTCACCCGGATCGAGCCGGACAGATCATCCAGTTCGATCCCGCGTCGGCTGATGGCCTCCAGTGTCGCGCCCCGCGCAAACACGCTGACCGCCTGCCCGCTGGCGGCGAGCCGCGCCGCCAAGGTGCTGCCAATCGCACCAGCACCCGCCACACAGACCTTCGGGCTCGACGGAATGCCGCCGCGATGACCTTGTTCTTCCGTCCAATCCATCTCAAGACAATCCCAGGTAAACGTCGACGATCCGCGAGTCCCGGGCGATCTCGTCCGCCGGTCCTTCCATCGTCAACGCACCGGTTTCCAGCACGTACGCGTAGTCCGCGACCTTCAGTGCGGCACGCGCGTTCTGCTCGATCAGCAGGATCGACACACCGCGGTCGCGCAATGCGGCGACAATACGGAACATTTCACGCACGATCAGCGGTGCCAGACCCAGACTCGGTTCGTCGAGCATCAGCAGCCTGGGCCGCGCCATCAACGCGCGTCCGACCGCAAGCATCTGGCGCTCGCCGCCGGACAGCGTGCCCGCGGCCTGGTTGCGACGCTGCCGCAAGCGCGGAAATAGTGCGTAGACCTCCTGCATCGTCTGCGGATGGTCGCGATATCCTCTGCGAATCCGGCTGAACGCGCCTAGCAACAGGTTGTCTTCCACCGGCATTTCGGCGAACAACTCGCGCTTTTCGGGCACGAGATTCATACCAGCTGCTACCCTGTCCTCGATCAGCGCATGCGGGTGATGACGGCCGCAGAATGCAATCTCGCCGTCCGACGGCAGCACGCCCATGAGTGCTGACAGCAGCGTGGTCTTGCCCGCTCCGTTCGGTCCAATCACGGTCACGATCTGCCCTTCTCCCACCCGCAGACTGACGTCCGACAGCGCGCGAACCTTGCCATATGAGGCCGACAGGTTGCGTACCTCCAGCAGTTCTCCAGCCATTCATTCCTCCCCGCCCAGATAGGCCTCGAGTACCGCTGGATGCTTTTGCACCTCGGCCGGCAGACCTTCGGCGATCTTCTTGCCAAAATCCATCACCACCACGCGGTCGACCAGATTCATCACGAAGTCCATGTCGTGCTCGACCAGCAGAATCGCGAGTCCCTCTTCGCGCAATTTGTTCAGCAACTCGGCGAGATCGCGCTTCTCTTGATAACGCAAGCCAGCCGCGGGCTCGTCGAGCAACAGCAGGCACGGATCGGACGCAAGTGCCCTGGCGATTTCCAGTACGCGTTGCTGTCCGAGAGCCAGCGACCCGGCTTCGTCGTTCAGATAGGCACCCAGCCCAACTCGGTGGATCTGCCGCGCAGCTTCGGCCAGCAAACTGCGCTCTTCATCCCGTTCGCGCCGGAACGCGGCGCGCAGCTCGCCACCGCTACCGCGCAGATGCGCACCCAGCGCAACGTTGTCGAGCACGCTCATCCGGCTCAGCAGCCGCACATGCTGAAAGGTGCGGCTCATACCGCGCCGGGCGATCCTTCTCGAGCCGATGCCGGTGATGCGCTCGCCGCGAAACACCACCTCGCCGGAGGTCGGCGTATCGACGCCGGAGATCTGGTTGAACATCGTGCTCTTGCCCGCACCGTTCGGCCCCAGCAACGCGACAATCTCCGCTGCGTGCACGCTCAGACTGATTGCATCGTTCGCCACCAGACCGCCAAAGCGGCGCGTAACGTCGCGCACTTCCAGCAGGACTTCGCCCCTGGGCGGCATGGAGCGCTTCGGCAACGCAGCGGCATTCGCATCCACACGGGCACGCGTGCGGCTCGCACCTCGCCCGATCACCGGCAGCCGGCGTGCGAGCAGCGGCCACAAGCCGCCACGCGCGTAATGCAGCAGGAACACCATGCCGAAGCCGAACACGATGATCTCGAAGTTGCCGGTTTCCCCGAGCAACTTCGGCAGGATGTCCTGCAACCACTGCCTGGCGACGGTGAATACGCCCGCCCCCAACAGCGCGCCCCACACCTGCCCCGCGCCGCCGATGACGGCCATGAACACGTAGTCGATCCCCATCTGGATGCCGAACGGCACCGGGTTCACGAACTGCTGCATATGCGCATAGAGCCAGCCGGACGCACTCGCCTGCAATGCGGCGATGATGAAGATCACCATGCGCGCTCGCGCCGTATTTACCCCCATCGCTTCGGCCATTACCGTGCCGCCCTTGAGCGCCCGTATCGCGCGGCCTGCACGTGAATCGAGCAGATTGCCGGTACAGACGATCGCTGCCAGCAGGAACAACCAGATCAGGTAGTACATGCGAGCGCCGTCGCGCAGGCTGATGCCCGCCAGCGTCACCGGAGGAATATCGGCAATGCCGGCGTTGCCGCCCAATCCGCCAATCGCGCCGAATGCGAAATAGAGACTCAGGCCCCATGCGATAGTCCCGAGCGGCAGGAAGTGGCCCGACAGGCGTAAAGTCAACGCGCCGATCAGGCAGGCGGCCACCAGCGTCAACACCAACCCCGCCACGAGCGTGAGCCATGGCGATGTGCCCAGCCAGCCAATCCATGCCGGCAGCGTCGCAGCCTGTACGGTCAGCACTGCGGTGGTGTAAGCGCCGATGCCGACAAAGGCCGCCTGCCCGAAGCTGGTCATGCCGCCGACGCCCGTCAACAGCACGAGGCCGAGCGTCACGAGTGCGTACAACGCAATGTAGTTGAGCAGGGTCACGTAGAACGGCGGCAACACGAGCGGAACACCCGCCAGCAACACCAGCGCACAAATGAAGATGCGGCGAGGCGTCATTCTTCCTCCTCAACAGGATGACTCTTCAGGGAGCGCCACATCAGCACGGGGATGAGCAGCGTAAAAACGATGATCTCCTTGTAGGGGCTGGCCCAGAATGCCGAGAACGATTCAATCAGCCCCACCAGAAACGCACCTGTCGCCGCAACCGGATAGCTGACAAGCCCACCGATGATCGAGCCGACAAAGCCTTTCAGACTGATCAGAAAGCCTGAGTCGAAATACAGCGTTGTAAGCGGTGCGATCAGAATCCCGGACAGCACGCCGATTAGCGCAGCGATGAAGAACGTCGCCTTGCCGGCGAATATCGGTGAAATACCCATCAGCCGGGCACCAATCCGGTTGAACGCGACTGCGCGCAACGCTTTTCCATAAACGGTGCGTTCGAATGCCTGGCGCATCACGATCATCAAAAGTACGGATGTCGAAATAATTAGCAACGCCTGGCTGCTCATGTTGATGGCGCCGAGCTGCAACGGCACGTCGATGAACGGTGTGATGCGCGCGCCCTCTGGACCGAAGATCAGCAAACCTAAACCCACCAGCGCCATATGCACCGAAATCGACACGATCATCAGTACAAGCACCGACGATCCCGCGAGAGGTTGATAGAAGAGCCGATACAACTGCGGACCGAGCGGCACAATCAGCGCAAAGGTCAGCAACGCCTGCAGCGAAACAGGCATTTGAGCCACCGGCAACACATGCACCAAGGCGGCGAGCACACATGCGTAAGCGAGCTTCCCGCATCCCGTGGCCGTCAGGCGAAGCGCGCCCGTGCGCCGATGGCGCTCCGCGAGGTCCGCTACAACTTCAGCTACCGAGAAGGCGACCAGCAACCAGACGATGAGTAGTGGCTTGCCTGACTGCATCGCCGCCATCGTCAGCGCGCCGTAGACCACGAATTCACCCTGAGGGATGAACAGCACCCGGGTGACACTGAATACAAGCAGGATCGACAACGCCAGCAACGCATAAATTGCACCGTTGGTGAAGCCGTCCTGGCCGAGGATCAAAACTATCTGAGCGTTCATCGGGACGTCTGGCTTTGACTTATTTGATGAGCGCCCAATTGCCGTTCTTGACGGTAATCAGCACGCGGCCGCGATCGTCGAAGCCGCTATGATCGGCGGAACTCATGTTGTAGACACCCTGCGTGCCAACCAGATCGCGGGTCTGCTCGAGTGCGTCTCGCAATGCACTGCGAAACGCAGGCGTACCAGGACGCCCCGCCTTTTTTTCAGCAATCGGTACCGCACGTTCGAGCAGGAGCCCCGCATCGTAGACGTTCGCGCCGAAGGTGGCGGGCTTCATGCCGTTCAGCTTCTGATAGGCATCGATATAGGTGGTTGCGACTTTCTTCGACGGATTACTGTCGGGTATCTCGGGCAACACGAGCATGAGACTCGCAGCCAGCACCGTGCCCTCGACCTTGCGACCGCCAAGCTTCAGAAAATCGGGCAACGCCGCGCCGTGCGTCTGATAAAACTTGCCCTTGTAACCGAGGTCGTACAGCGTCGCTTCCGGCAGCACGCTGGCGCCGCCGGGTGCCGCGATCAGCACCGCATCGGGATGGCTCGCCATCACCTTAAGCGCTTGCCCCGTCACCGAACTATCGGCACGCTGATAGCGTTCGTTCGCCGTGATCTGAATCCCGTGAGTCTTCGCGAGACCCGAGAACACCCGGTACCAGTTCTCGCCATACGGGTCGTTCAAGCCGATGAAACCCACGGTCTTCACACTGTTCCTGACCATATAGTCGACCAGCGCCTGAGCAATCAGGTCATCGTTTTGCGTGGTCTTGAACACCCACTTTTTCTGCTCGGTCATCGGCAGAACCACCGCGGCGGTGCCGACCGGGGCCAACATCGGCGTACCGGATTCGGCGGCGAACTGGATCACGCCCATCGCATTGGGTGAGCCGGTCGGTCCAATGATCGCGTCGACCTTGTTTTCGGATATGAGCTTCTTGAAGTTGGTCACCGATGCAGTGGGATCGCTCGCGTCGTCCAGCGAAATATAGTCGACGCTCAGATCGCCGATCTTCTTCGGCAACAGCGGCACCGAATTTTTCTGTGGAATGCCGACAAGTGCCGTCGGCCCCGTCGACGAAGTAACCACACCGATCTTGAGCTGCGCGTACGCCGGCAGCCAACAGGCAGCGGCTAGTGCGACGAGCGCCACCGTCGAAATTTTCTTCAACAACATTGCAAACTCCCGAGGACAGGTTAGCGAATACCAGTGAGTTAATTGAGGATCGGCTATGAATTCGGTTCGACGGTTTCGCGCACACAACGCAGCCGATGAAATTGTCGGCCGTAGTAGACCAGTGCTTCGGCATCTTTTCGAACCTTGATGTCGACCAGTTCGACAAACATGACGGAATGCGAACCCACCTGCTTGCATTCGGCGATCCTCCCCTGAAGGCTGACAAGTGCATCGCGCAGCACCGGCAGGTCTTGCTGCCCCAGATCCCAGATCGGCCACTCGAAGCGTGTACGCATCGCAACACCAGTCATGCCGGAGAAATGCCTGGCCAGTTCGATGTGTTCACCTTCCAGCACGTTGACGCACAACATCCCGTTAGCCGCAAACACGTCATGCATTGCGCTTGATCGGTTCAGGCACACCAGCAATGTCGGCGGCGAATCAGTGACCGAGCAGACGGCGCTGGCCGTCACGCCACACCGGCCGCCGTGACCATCGGTGGTAACGACGCTCACGGCGGCGGACAAATGCGCCATCGCTTCTCGAAAGGACTTCAGGGGATCGCTGGTGCGTTGCATAGCCTTATCCGACAGAGCTGAGCGGCACGCATCGGATGCGCCGACTCGTCAAACAGTGAAGGCAGTCTAAGAGAACTCTTTTTTGACGGTAACCCAACAAAACCACCTTCCACCCTAGGAAAATCTTTAGTCAGCTACGGAGTCGGAAGCGGGGTTCGTGTAGTAAATGGACGCGTGCTGCATTCGATCGCCGACACGGTAGTGCCAGTGAAGAATTCGGTACAAACCTAAAGGTTTTGCTGCTGAGACAAGTGCATTCCTTGGCTTACCGCCAAAAAAACGATCACCTAGACTGCACTCGTCGTCGGGACATTTCAGCGTGCCGGAGCGGGTACCGGCAGCGCCCGCCCATCGCCCCAACCTTCCTGTGCCTTACACAGGCCAGCGAACTCACTGCGGCATGGTCGTTTTTTCGAAGGACACGATTGCCCGCCTCCGGGAAAAGACTCCATTTCCCATACAGATATGGAGTACGAATCAATGCTTCGGATACCGACTTCAAAAAAACAACGAGACATGTAACTGATCTTCACTCTAGGGGAACTAAAAGCATGACCAAGCGAATCATTCTCACTTCGGCATTGACATTGTGCGCAACGCCAGTCCTTGCTCAGTCGAGCGTCACCCTGTATGGCCGGATCGACACATCGATCGAATATTCGAACTTCGGCCCCAATCACGTGGTCCACATGGGCAGCGGCGACATAGCCGCCACCTCATGGGGACTTAAGGGCGTCGAGGACCTGGGAGGAGGACTACGTGCCATTTTCAAGCTCGAAAATGGATTCAATTCCTTTAATGGCGTTGGGGGGCAGAACGGTGCACTGTTCGGCCGCGAATCATGGGTCGGTCTCGCAGGATCGTTCGGCGCATTTCAGGCCGGCGTCAACTACACCCCGATTCACACGATTCTCGTCACGTATTCGCTGCCTGCTTATGGTGCTGGCCTGGGCTGGGGCAATGCCGCCGACAATTTCGTCTATGGCCCTTCACTGCGCGTGAGCAACTCGCTGCGCTATGTATCGCCGCGCATAGGCGGGTTCCTCGTGCGTGCACTGGTGGCCAGGGGCAACAACGGCTCATCGAACAGCGCCCCGGCGTCGCTTGGCGACACCTATAGCGGCGGCATCAACTACGTGTACAACAATTTGTCTGTAGATATCGGCTATCAGCTTCAACGCTTCAGCCCGGTCAAGACGCTCACGGCAAGTAGCCCAGTGGAAGGCGGCAATTACGCGCTTGCAGGCGTGTCGTACAACTTCGGCTTCGTAAAACCGGCCTTCGTTTATGCGCGGCACCGCGGCGGCCAGGACGTCGCCACTATGGCCGGCTCGACCTACGCGAATCCGCATTCGGATTTTTTCGAAGCAAGCGCCGAAGTACCGATCAGCGTCGGCAAACTACTGCTCAGCTACGGCCACTATCGCAAGATCTCCAATAGCGACGGCAACGCCGATTCGTTCGGCATCCGCTACGACTATCCGTTGTCGAAGCGCACTATCGTATATGCGGGCGCCGCCGAGGTTCGCAACGGCGATGCCGCGACCTTCTCGTTGAACAATGCAGGCGGCCCTGCTGCGCTCGCCGCCCCCAAACCGGGCCAGAATTCGAACTCGGTCGTGATCGGCATGTTGCACATGTTCTAGACACGGATTCGTTTCCCGCAATTTTTTTGAACTGCTACGATCACAGCTGACCGGCTCCATGTTTCGGGGCGGCCAGCTATTCTCATTGCAGCGAACCGAAGCACGATATGGACGCACCGACCCAGTCCCCCATTGTGTACGTCGTCGATGACGACGAGGACATGCGTACGTCGCTTTCCTGGCTGCTCGCTTCGGTGAAGATTCAGACCCGCTGCTTTCAGGGCCCAGCGGAGTTCCTGGAACAATTCAATCCCAGCGTGCCGGGTTGCCTGGTGCTGGATGTGCGCATGCCTGGGGTCAGCGGCTTCGATCTGCAAGCTGAACTCAACCGTCAAGGTGTCTCGCTGCCGATCATTTTCGTTTCAGGTCATGGCGATATCCCGATGTCGGTACGTGCGCTGCAGAACGGCGCGATCGATTTCGTCGAGAAGCCCTACAACTCGCAGCGGATGCTCGACCGCATCCAGAACGCGATGAAGATCGCGAGCGAAACGCATCGGGCGAATCAGCACCTCCAGGCGATGATCCAGCGCATCCGCGCGCTTACGCCGCGTGAGCAGGAAGTACTGAACGGCGTGATCGAAGGAAAAGCGAGCAAGCTGATTGCGCGTGAGCTGGGTATCAGCGCAAAAACCGTCGACGTCTATCGCGCGAGCATCAAGGAGAAACTCGGTGCGACCTCTTTTGCGAGCTTGCTCAAGGACGTGATCGAAGCGCGGCACGCAATGGCCACGACACACCCGCGTGGCTAGACTTCAAGGGCAGACAATCAGCAGACCACTTCCCCTGATCAATCTGCCCCCAGTGGGCGCGCAGTCGAGCATCACGCCGCGCGCAAAAACTGCGGCCCTAACGCATCGATCGAGGGACAACCAAGCTGTCCCAGCGTACGGTCGATTTCAGCGGCCAGCAAGGATAGCGCATGCAGCGCACCCTGCTCTCCCCCCGCCGCGACACCGTAAAGCACCGGTCGGCCGATCATCACCGCATGCGCGCCAAGTGCGAGCGCCTTCACCACATCGGTACCGCGGCGAAAGCCGCTATCCACGATCACGGTCGCACGTCCCGCGCAGGCGCGAACGATCTCGGCAAGCACGTCGATCGACGGCACGGTGCCGTCGAGCTGACGGCCACCGTGATTGGTAACGACCAAACCTTCTACACCCGCCTGAATTGCACGGGTGGTATCCTCGGCATCCAACACGCCCTTGACGATCAGCGTGCCCGTCCAGCGTTCGCGCAGCCATGCCACCTCGTCCCACGTGATCGAGGCATCCATCTGGCTCGCCATATAGCCCATGCCGCTACGCACGCTTTGCTGACCGGCCGGCAGATATTCGGTAAGGTTTGCAAACGTCGGCGCACCGTGCGGCATCAGCACATTCCCGATCCAGCGCGGATGACACAGTACGTCGACCTGATTGCGCCAGTTCAATTTCATCGGCGCACGAAACGGCCGCTGCGCCCATTCTCGATTCCCGAGATGGGTTGCGTCCGTGGTCAGCACCAGCGTGTCGCAGCCCGCCTGAGCCGCGCGATGCATCAACCCTGCGGTCACCGCGCGATCCTTCAGCATATAGAGCTGCATCCACACGCGACCGCCCGCGTCGCGCGCCAGTTCGTCGACGCGCATGTTCGACACCGTGCTGAGCGTGAACGGGATGCCCGTCTGCGCCGCAGCGCGCGCGAGCGACAGATCCGCGTGACGGTGGTAGATACCGTTGAAACCGGTAGGCGCGACGATCAACGGCAATGCGACGCGCTTGCCGAACAGCGTGCTCGACAGGTCCCGGCGCTGCGTGTCGACGAGCGCCTTCGGCACGAAGCGCCAGCGCTCGAATGCGCTCCGGTTGGCCCGCATCGTCACCTCGTCCTCCGCGCCGCCATCCAGATATTCGAACGCGAAATTCGGCAGCCGGCGCCGCGCCAGCAGCCGGAGTTCGTCGACATTGCAGGCGCGGTGAAATTGAGCGGGAACGGACAGACGTCTTTTCATCAGCGTTTGAGGTGTGGATCAGGTATGGATGAGGTGCGGCGGTTGACTCGCGGCTAACGGCGAGTCAACCATCCCGCTCTTCCAGCGGCAGAGTGAAGCAGAAGGACGTGCCGCGGCCCAGATTGGCTTCTGCCCAGACATCGCCACCGTGGCGGGAAACAATGTTCTTGCAGAGCGAAAGTCCGATGCCGTTACCCCCGAGCTTCGACGTGAAGAAACCGTCAAATACCTTTTCATGCTGGCCGAGATCAATTCCGACGCCAGTGTCGGATACGCGTAGCAGCGCCCGGCCGCGCTCGGAACACGTCCTGATGGTCAGGAAACGTGATGTCTCGGGCACGTCGAGCATGGCCTCGACCGCGTTGAAGGCGAAATTGAGGATCACCTGCCCGATCAGGATCTTTTCGCAGCGGACCCATATCGGGTGATCGCTAAGCGCGAATTCGAGTGCCACGCCGACCTCACGCGTCTTCAGCGCGATGAAATACTCGACATCGTGCACGATCGCATTCAGGTCGATCACCTCCTCGACCTGCTCGAGTTTCACCACGTAATCACGCACGCTCTTGATGATGATCGACGCGCGCTCGACCTGTTTAAGCACGCTCTCCATCCCCCACATCACCTCTTCCGGTATAACAGGCGATTCGTTGAGCCGCATCATGCCGCCCTCGAGAAAATTACGTGCTGAAGCGAGCGGCTGGCTGAGTTCGTGCGAGAGCGTCATAGCCATCTCGCCCATCGCGTTGTAGCGCGCGAGGTATTCGAGCTTGCGCTCGCTTACGCGACGCATTTCCTCGGCCTCCACTTGCGGCGTCACGTCACGAAAATGAAGCAGGATGCCGCTCAGATCGTCTTCCAGTTCGACATGGCGACAGAATGCGTCATGCCAGCGTAACGAGCCGTCACCATTGCGAATCCGGTAGCGAAACGAAGTCGGCTCGTGACGCAGCTCCGCTTCGGCGAGCTGCGCGAGTACGATCCGCCGCGACGTCCCATCGCATAACTCGGTGAAATTCATCAGCGTCGACGAATCGGCCTGCAAGCCAAGCAGCCGACACGACGACTCGCTCAGATATTTGATTTCACCGCCTGCTGACAGCACCGCCACGCCTTCGCTCAGGTCATGCATGAACTCCTTCAAACGTGTCTCGAATCGCTTCAGATCCTTCTTGATCCGCTCCTCCGCGGCAATGTCCCTGAACTGAACCATCAGCACATCGCAATCATGCAGCTTGACACGTGTCGCTACCGCCTCTGAGAGGATTTCCGTGCCGTCTTTCGCTCGATAACACCATTCGATAATACTTTCGCCGTTCTCCGCTGCGTCCTTCAGCCACTGCAAGCCGATCTCATGCCGGTACTTCTCCGCGTTGCGGCTCATATCGGGCGCTTTGAGCGGTCGCAATTCTTCCACCGTAAAACCCAGTGCATTACATGCGGCGGCATTGGCCCAAAGAATGGCCTTGGTCTTTGCGTCGTGCAGGATCATGCACGTCTTCAGCGATTGAAGAAGTGCAAGGCGATCGGCGTCCAACAGTTCGAATACGTAGGAAGTTTCCATTCGTTCAAGCCCGGCGACGAAGTGTGACGTCCATGTAAAAGGTCTGAATGCAGCTTAACGCATCGTCATTATTGGCTCCTAGAGTCGAAATGGGGTCTCGCTCCAAAGGTTTCTTTAGTGGGCGCCGGCTCACTACCTAAGCATTCTGGCCGCACACCAATTGAAACGAAGTTTTGACGTTTCTAGACTTGTCAACGATTCACGTGCCGGTCTGACAAGCCGGAATCCGCACGTCGCACGGGCCTTTTCCAGGGAGAACGCAAGTCATGCCAGCCACCACGAATACCGTCGACCCGACAGCACACTCCGGTTCCGCCGCCAGCATCCAGGCGTCGGCTGGCATGCCCGAATGTTTGCCGCTAGGCTCGGTGATCGCGGAAATCGAACTGCGCCGTGACGAATTCGAGCGCCTGTCGCATGTACCTCGCGATGCGATCGCGATGCTCAAGCGAGCGGGCATCTACCGTGCGGGCACGCCGCGACGCTTCGGTGGCGACGCATCGCCGCCGGCGGACTTCCTGCGCATGATCGAACGGATCGCGGTGGCCGACGGTTCGAGCGCGTGGGTTGCGAGCTTCGGGTCTGCAAACGTCTACCTCGCAGCATTGCCGCTCGCGACCCAGGCACAACTCTACGCGAGCGGCCCCGATCAGGTGTTTGCCGGAGGCCTCTTTCCGCTGCAACCTGCAACGCCGGTCGATGGCGGCTGGCAGGTCAATGGCATATGGAAATTCGCAAGCGGGTGCAAGGGAGCCGACTGGCTCGGCGTCGGCATCGGCACCGGCGCACCCGGCTCCAGCCGGCCGCGTACGGCCGTATTCGAAGCCGGGCAGATCGAAATCGTCGAAAACTGGAATGTCGTCGGCATGCAGGGTACCGGGAGCCATGATCTGCGCGTCACCGACCGGTTCGTGCCGGACGAGTGGACCTTCGTGCGCGGCGGCGAGCCGACCGTTGACGAGCCGCTCTATCGCTACCCGACGATTGCCTACGCGGCGCAGGTGCTCGCCGTCGTCAACTTGGGGCTGGCGCGGGCCGCACTCGACGTCGTCAACCAAATGTCCGGCGGTAAGAAGACCACCACCGGCGCGCCGAAAATGGCCGATCGCGCATACTTTCGCATTACGCTTGCGAAGGCTGAGGCGCAACTCCGCTCGGCGCGGGCGTTCTTCTACGATGCAACCGAAACAGTTTGGGATTCGATCATCGCGGGCGATCCCGTCACGCCCGAACAGGTGAGCCTGCTGCGCTTGTCTGCCACGCAGATCGCGTATGCCGGCGCGGACGTGGTTCAGCAGGCCTATCGTCTCGGCGGCACGCTGGCGATCTATCGGAGTCATCCGTTACAACGGATGGTCCGCGATTCGATGGTGGTCACCCAGCATGCGTTCCTTGCGGAAGGCAACTACGACGGCGCGGGTGCCGTGTTCGTCGGCGCACCGCCGATTCCGGGCTATCTGTAACTTCAGGCGGACGTCTAACGCCGGCCGAATGCAACATCATGGCCCCGTGCAGCACCGTGCGAACGCATCGTGCAATGCGACCTTCGATTTTCCCGACCAGGCCGAATTTGATGTTCGGTCCACTATCCTTTCCGTTGCGCGTGCTGTTCTGCTGCGGCGTAACGCAAAATTTCCTCGATCTGCCGCGTGGGTTCATCGCAGGGAACCGTAGAGGGTTTTCGAGCGATTGCATAATCTGACACCTGATTTCAAGGATGCCGGAGGAAGCAATTGCTCGATCGAAAGGCACTTCAGGCACTGGGCTGCTGGACCGGTTAGCAGCCTCTCTACCGTCGGTATTGGAATCGTCACTCGTGTTTAAGCGAGGCCCGTGAATCTGGATTGGTAAGCAACTCTCGCTGGATTGCCAACACCAAGTGCTGCCACTCCCTCTCGGTGCCCGGCTACTTCCCGCCGGCCGACTTGCCTCCGCTCTCCGAGCATCGCATTCTAGAACCACAAATCCGCCTGTTGCACCAGCGGGCGATCGACGACGTGGCAAGCAGTCTTTTCGACTGATGAACACACGATAGATGGCCAGGAACAAGGTTAGCGGATTTAAGTCGACCGGAATCGATCGATCAACCGTGATACTTGCCTCACATACCCGACGATGTATCGAAAGTAGCCAGAAGGTGCTCGACGAATGTCCTCACCTTGGCCGGCAAGTGGCGACGACTCGGGTATACGATGCCGATAGCGGGAGCAGGAGACGAATATCCGGTCAACACCGGCTTCAACGCGCCGTTTTGGAGCTCGGACTCAATCAATGCCGGCGGAACAAAGCTGACGCCGGTTCCGGCCAGGATCATCTGCACCAGAAAATCCACGTTATTGACTACCAGCACTGGTTTGCAATCCAGCGTCACCGTCCCGCCATGGCCGGTGATTTTCAGTCCGGGCCCACCGGAATGCAAACCCGATGCCTTGATATACGAATGGCCCGTCAGTTGCTCGGGATGCAGCGGCTCGCCACATCGCTCCAGGTATGCGGGCGATGCGCAAGCGATCAACGGGCCATGACAGATGGGGCGCGCGATGAAGCTCGAATTCGACAACGTCGACAGGTCGGTAATGCCGACATCGTATCCGTCGCGGACAAGGTCGAACGGGCGATCCAGAAAGATTGGCGAGATCGAGACGTCGGGGTATGTGTTGCGATAGTCGCCCAAGCACGAGGTGAGGTACCGAAGCGAAAAGAAAGACGAAACCGCAACGCGCAATGTCCCGATCGGTTTCAGTGAAGGCTCCGATATGGAGCGCTCGAGTTCGTCCAGCTTCGCCAGAATGCTCCGCATTCTCGCATAGTAGGTCTGTCCGAATTCCGTAACCGCCACGCTTCGCGACTTGCGAACAAGCAGTTGTGCTCCTGTTTGCGTTTCGAGCCAAGCCACATGGCGTCTGATCGCCACATCAGAGACGCCTGATCGGTTGGCGACCCGCACGAAACTCTCTTCTTCCACGACCTGCAAGAAGAAACGTACGGATTGAATTTTGTCCATCTTGCATCTGATCCACTCAGGTTCCCCGGACCAGGTATAGAGCGATTTTTCAGTCGTTTCGATCGCGGCGACAAGACTCGATCCGCGTCCGCAAGTCATCGCCGGTGATTGCCGCTTCCATCCTCAAGATATTCCGCGAGAGGCACGCTTCATGCGCTCGTGCGTACCGCTCATGGCAAGCTCAGGAGAGCAGAACTATTTTCCCGGTCGTCCGCCCGCTCATGATCGCGCGATGAGCATCTGCGGCGCGATTCAGTGGAAAGGTCTCGCTGACGATGACGCGCAGCGTACCGGTCGCGGCGGCAATGACCAGCCTCAGGCGGGCCGCGTAACGGATATCCTGCCCGGGATCGGCGCCAGGAACGCCGCCGAGCAGCTTCACGCCCGCCAGGCGTCCCCGGACAAACCCGGCGATCGTCGCAATGCGCAAGCGATCGGGAACGACCTCCAGCGACGTATCGATTGCTTCGTCCGATCCCACCATATCCGCCGCCGCATCGACGCCTTGCGGGGCTGCAGCCCTGACTCGATCCGTCAGGCCCGTTCCATATGCGACCGGGATCGCGCCGAGTTCGCGCAACAGGTCGTGCTTGCCGGGACTCGCGGTCCCGATCACCGTCGCGCCCCGCGCCACGGCCAATTGCACGGCGAGGTGGCCTACACCGCCAGCCGCGCCGTGAATCAACACGGTCTCGCCCTCCTCAAGCGCGACGGCCTCCAGGGCATGAACCGCGGTCGCCCCCGCGGCAAGCAACCCGCCGGCCTGATCCCACGGTAGATTCGCGGGCTTGGCCAGCACCGACGACGCAGGAACGACCAACTGCGTTGCATATGCGCCCGGCGCACGAAACACGAGCACCTCGTCGCCCACGGATATCGGACCGGTCGGCCCCACGGCCCCTTCTCCCACGGCCGTCACGACACCGGCCGCTTCGACGCCGATCCGAAGCGGCAGATTTGCCGGATCGGTACCGAATCCACCGCCATAGAGTTTGTAATCGATCGGATTCACCCCTGACGCGCGAATCGCGACACTCACCTGACCATGGCCCACCTTCGGTACCGGAACCTCACGCAGGGCAAGAAGCTCGGGGCCGCCGTAAGCCGTCGCGACGACAATCCTCGCACGCTCGGGGGTCGGGTTTTCATATGCTTCGGAGCTCATCGTTTTTGCCTCGCCGTCATCTTCGAATTTCAAGCCGCAAACGCCTGGCCGGGATATCGATGCGATCTCGGCGTCGTTTCATCAGGTTGCGTTATCGAGACACCCCGAGCTTTCCGCTTCCGCTGGCAGTACGTCGATCGATACTGAACGCGCCCGCCCCGTTTGCGACGATCTGCAGCAGCCCGCCCGCAATGGCCACGTCCTTGAAGAAGTGGAAAAGCTGATTCTGATCGCTCAATGCATGGTGGAAGATCAGCGCGGTGGCCACCGAATAAACGACGAGTAACGCTGCCACGGGGCGAACTCGATAGCCGACGACCAGCAGAACACCCCCGGCCAGCTCGAGAATCAGTGCACCCAAAAAGCCGAGCACAGGCGCCGGCAGGCCGAGCGACGCGATATAGCCGATCGTCGCCCCGGGGGCCGCGAGCTTGCCCAGTCCGCTGATCAGGAAGAGGAGTGCGATCAAGACACGCCCTACCAGCGGAAGGGCCTGCGTAATATTCGAGTTCTTCGTTTCCATGAAACGTAATCCTAATCAAATTGAAAAATATGAAATGCTTGAACTGCCCTTGCCTCAGCGCGCTCGCCAGTCCGAAGCGCTGCCGATTCGATCGATTTCGGCCTCCCCCTTTCGGAGTGCATCGGCAGACGTGTGAACGGAGTAATTGCCAACCACGAGATCGTACGGATGAGGAACGGCCGAGCCGACGAGAATGTCCGCGTCGTGTCTGGCCGTGAATACGATCGTGTCGTCGGATTCGTCGAACACGACCAGATCGTTCCCGAGCGAAGCGCCGTCGACCGTAACCAGACCGGATCCGGCATGCGCCCACGCGACGGTCTGCCCCGAAGGCGGCTGAAATCGCCAGGTCTTGCCGGCCCGCAACCGGACATGCAGCAAGGTGACGCCTTCCGTCGATGCAACGGGACTCCGAACGCCGGCGAAATCGCCGAAAAGCACGCGCGCGGGGCCGACACCGGGAATCGATCCAGCGGGCACTTGTTGACTGAACGCGGGACCGTTCTCCTGATCGGGCGGCAATGCAATCCAGACTTGATAGCCTCTGAGGCGTTCGTTTCCGACGGCGCTTCCGTCATGCCAGACGCCATTCCCGGCCTGCAACCATTCCACGTCGCCTTTCCGCATCATTCCCGATGCACCGGTCGTATCCTGGTATCGTGCCTCGCCGTTCAACACGATGCTGACTGTCGCAATGCCTGAGTGAGGATGAATCCGGAACAGTTCGTCGCGTGTCGGCGCGAAATCGAAGTAATCGACGAATACAAACGGCTTGATTCGCCGCCCGATATCCGTCGGGCTGACCAGCCTCAGGATGGAACCCAACCGGTAGCCGGCCGTGCGCAGCGTGATCCGCTGCCCCCGAGGAGCGGCGGCCGGTTGCTCGATGCTGTCGACACGTGAACTCATCATGTCCTCTCGCGCTTGATGTGCGAGCAGATTAAAGCGTTGACCTCGGGGCGGATAGCCGATATTTTTCGATGAGATCCATCCATTTTCCAGATACATGCTCGACGCCCTCTCGCTCGATCAGTTGAGAACCTTTATCGCGGCAGCCGACGAAGGCAGTTTTTCGGCCGCAGGCCGAAGGCTGCGGCGCGCCCAGTCGGTCGTCAGCCAAACGCTCGCGAACCTCGAAGCGCAGCTCGACATACAGTTGTTCGACCGCAGCAGCCGCTATCCGCGTCTGACGGAAGAAGGCAGGGTGTTGCTCGCGCAAGCGCGTCTCGTGGTCGGCGGCATGGATTCGTTCAAGTCGCACGCACGCGCGATCGCGGAAGGGCTGGAGCCCGAGCTCTCGGTCGTCGTGGATGTGATGTTTCCGATGGCGAAGTTGACGCACGCCGTCGGCGGATTTCGCATCGCGTTTCCCGACACGCCGCTGCGCCTCTACGTGGAAGCATTGGGCGCGGTGGTGCAACCCGTGCTCGACGGCACGTGCAGACTCGGTATCAGCGGCTCGATGCCCGACGTACCCGAGACCGTCGCCGCCGAACATCTGCTCGAAGTCCCCATGGTCACGGTCGCCGCCCCGACTCATCCGCTCTCGCGGCTCGAACACGTGATCCAGTCCTGCGAGTTGGACGAGCATGTTCAACTTGTCTTGACCGATCGCAGTTCCCTGACCGACGGGAAATTGTTCGGTGTCTATTCGTCGCTCACGTGGCGGCTGGCCGATCTGGGTGCCAAGCACGCATTCCTGAAGGCGGGGTTCGGCTGGGGGCACATGCCGGAAGCGATGGTGCGCGACGATATCGAAGCCGGACGCCTCGTCAGATTGAGCCTCGGCATCCTGTTTCCTCGCATCCATGCAATGCCGATGCTGGGGATATACCGGAAAGACACGCCACCGGGGCCAGCGGGCCGATGGCTGCTCGAACAGCTCAAAGTTCCCTGCTAACAGGCCCGGCGCGCCCCGAATCGAACGCGATACGACGTGTGCGTGAATTTCGTCGCGGCCGTCCTTGGCATGTCGCGCCCTTGAAGTTACGGATATCGAACGAGATTGCGCGAAGGAAGCGGCCCTCCTGAAAACCGGAAGAGGCGTCCACCGGTGACAAGCGTGCCGAGATCGATCCCGACACAGTCCAGCCGCTCGATCAACTGATGCAGACGCATGGATCATGAGCAACGCAGATTTCTCGATGGTGTCCATCGAGAAATCAGATGCCCCCGAAAATGTCGGCAGTCTTGTTGCAGACAACGATCGGATTCACAGGCTAATCCATCGTATTCCGAGATAGGTCGCATCGATATATTGTGGATACCCCGCAAAGCCGGCATGTGAGATAAGTATCAGCGTCGATCGATCGACTCCGGTCGATCGGAACCCTGCCAACCTTGCTCCGGGCTATCTATCGTGAATCTACTGCACATTGATTCAAGCATCCTCGGCGACCATTCGGTCAGCCGCATCCTTTCCGCCGACATCGTCGACCGCCTGATCGAACTGCATCCCGGCACGCGTGTCACGTATCGCGATCTCGACGAAGGTCCCGCGCTTCACCTGTCCTCCAAACACGTAGCCGCATCCCACGGAAACACCAACAGCGACGAAGCTTTGGCTGAAGACATCGCGCTGGGCACTCAATATCTGGACGATCTGTTCTCGGCTGATTTGATCGTGATCGGGTCGCCGATGTACAACTTCTCCATTTCGTCCCAGCTCAAGGCATGGATCGACCGTATCGTCGTGGCCGGAAAGACATTCCGTTATGGCCCGAACGGGCCGGAAAGCCTTCTCCCCGTGGGCAAGAAAGTCTTCATCGCATCTTCCCGCGGTGGGCAATATACCGGCAACAGCCCGTCACGCGTGCTGGATCACCAGGAAAGCTATCTCACCGGCATTCTTTCATTTATCGGACTGACCGACGTCACGATCGTCCGTGCCGAAGGACTGGCGCTCGGTGACGACGCGAAGAATGCCGCCATCGCGAAAGCAAAACGCGAAATCTCCGAGCTCGTTTTCTGATTTCAGCCGAGCGGCTCGTTCATGGATACGCGCTCATCGTCTTGAAATATCGCATTCCTGATCTGTTTTTGTCAGGTACCGCGGCGCCTTCATGGACCCGCCCGCCATCCGTGTCGGCGTGTTGCACCATTTTTTCTCAGTGCCTCTGTTGTCGGTTTCCTTCGGGCCCTGCTCCAACAATGCTTGATCTCCCTCGGAACCACAACCTTTTCCGACCGGCTTGCCGGTCGGTTTTTCTATGGCTCGCGCGACACACATCTCCCGTATCCTTCGATGCAGCGTCGTCGCTTGACTCATCGATGCACTCCAGCGTGCTCTCCCCCCTCCGCCGAGTACGTAACGGAGATGACCCGCTTTCTCAGACACGATTCATTCTGACAAAGAGGCGGTACAGATCAACGCGCGGCACGGTTCGAAGCCTGGCGCCGGTTCATCGAGGTGGCCCAAATCCGCTCACCGACTCCTGATCGATTAGGCGCGGAAACGGGAGCACGACACACCCTGCGCGGCAGCGCGGACACCCGGCAGCACGAAAGCCGCCGAGCAAGGGGTCCGGAAAACGAGCAACCAGGGCGGCTGCGCCGCGCGACCTGTGCGGCGCGCGGATCACATCACTTCGCGTTCAGTTCCTTCCAGCGCCGGTAGACGCCGATCGCGTCGCCATGCTTCTGCTGCACCATCGGCAGCCGGCGTTCCTCGATCGGCTTCGCATACTCGGCATAGAACGTGTCGAGCTCGAAGTACTTGCGGTCGTCGCGGTAGAACGGCGCGTAATCCTCGCGCGTCGTGATGTAAATCACGCGCTTCGGGCTGCAGTAGTACAGCGAGCCGAGGCACATCGGGCACGGGCTCGCGAGGATGTAGATCTCGCAGTCGGTCAGGTGCTCGGTGCCGAGCTTGCGGCACGCGTCGCGCACCGCGAGGATCTCGGCATGCGCGGTCGGGTCGCTGGTCTGCGCGACGAGGTTCGGGCTCTCCGCGACGATCTCGCCGTCGCGGACGATCACCGTCGCGAACGGACGGCCGCCCTCTTCCACGTTCTTCATCGCGAGATCGATCGTGCGCTTCACAAAATCCATGGCTGCGTCCTCGTAGAAACGGAATGGTGGGCACGTGCACCGGCCGGCGGCCGACGCACGTCGAGCGAAACGGCGCGGCACCGTCGCTGCAGCGCCGCGCCTGAGTCGGAACGGTCAGAACGGCTTGGTCGGCAGGTACTTGCCGTCGAGCGTGATCACCGCGCGCGATCCGCCTTCGGGATCGTCCACCTTCTTCACGTCGAGCCGGAAATTGATCGCGCTGATGATGCCGTCGCCGAACTTCTCGTGGACGAGCGCCTTCAGCGTCGTGCCGTACACCTGCAGCATTTCGTAGAAGCGATAAATGGTCGGGTCGGTCGGCACGCGATCGTCGATGCTGCCGCGCAGAGGAATCGTCTGCAGCAGCAGCACCGCGTCGTCGTCGAGGCCGAGCTTGTCGGCGACGACGCGCGCGGCGTCGGCCGGCAGCGCATGCTGGCCGAGCAGCGCGGCCGTGACGAATGCTTCGCTCAGGCCCGTGCCTTCGGTGAGCTGCGCGAACGACAGGTTCTTGCGCGTCTTCGCGAGGACGACGGTTTCTGCAAGCGCGTGGCGGGCGGTCTGACTGTGCTGGGACTGGATCATGGCAATACCTCGTGGTTGGTTGGGAGCGGTTCAGGCCGCGACGGGGAGCGTCGCGGGCGTGGCACGGACGTCGGGATGGTCCGCCAGGGAGACGAACCGGCCGGTCGCGCCGTCATGGGCGTCGATGCAGCCGGATTCGATGTCGTAGACCCAGCCGTGCAGCGCGAGACGCCCTTCTTCGAGCGCGAGCCGCACGGCAGGATGCGTCTTCAGGTTCGCGAGTTGCGCGACGACGTTCTCGCGCACCATCGAGTCGATCCGCTCGCGTTCGCTGCGATGCGTGCGCGCCTCGTTCACGACGCGCGCCGAATCGGCGTAGCGCAGCCAGTGGCCGACGGCCGGCATGTGATCCATGCACTGGCAGGTCGCGATCGCGGTCATCGCGCCGCAATCGGAATGCCCGCAGATCACGACATCGGTCACGCGCAGCGCGGCCACCGCGTATTCGACCGACGCCGACACGCCGCCAGGCTCGGGGCCGTACGACGGCACGATATTGCCGGCATTTCGGATCACGAACAGATCGCCCGGTTCGCGCTGCGTGACGAGTTCGGGCACGAGCCGGCTGTCCGAACACGAGATGAACAGCGCACGCGGGTTCTGGCTGCGCGCGAGATCGCGAAACAGCGCGGCGCGCTCCGGATAGGCGTGGCGCTGGAACTTCAGAAAGCCTTCGATGATGTCCTTCATCGCGTGTCCTCCGGTGTGGGTGAAATCGATGAAGGGCAGGTTACGCCGGACTTCCAATAACGTAAAAGACTGATTTATGATCCAGCGGATAAGCACGACTTATAGGAACCGCCATGCTGCTGCGCCATATCAACTACTTCCTGGCCGTCGCCGAACACCGCAGCTTCACGCGCGCGGCCGCTGCGCTGCACGTGTCGCAGCCCGCGCTGTCGCAGCAGATCCGCCAGCTCGAGGAGACGCTCGGCGCGCAACTGTTCGATCGCACCGGGCGTGTCACGCGATTGACGGACGCCGGCGACGTGTATTTCCGCTATGCGCGGCAGGCGCTGCACGATCTCGCGGAAGGCCGGCGTGCCATTCACGACGTGCAGGATCTCAGCCGCGGCTCGCTGCGGATCGCGGTCACGCCGACTTTCACGAGCTATCTCGTCGGGCCGCTCGTCGAGGCGTTTCACGGCCGCTATCCGGATGTGTCGCTATCGGTGCGCGAGATGTCGCAGGAGCGCATCGAGGCGCTGCTCGTCGACGACGAACTCGATGTCGGCATCGCGTTCGATGAAGTGCAGACGGCGGATATCGAAGTGGAAACGCTGCTGGTCGAGACGCTTGCGCTCGTCGTGAACCGTCGGCACGCGCTTGCCGGCAAACGCAAGGCCGGCCTGCGCGCGCTGCACGACGCGCCGCTTGTGCTGCTCACGGCCGAGTTCGCGACGCGCGCGCAGATCGACCGTTATTTCCGCGAGCACGACGTGCGGCCGCGCGTGTTGATGGAGGCGAATTCGCTGGGTGCGGTGATCGAGATCGTGCGCCGCACGAATCTCGCGACGCTGCTGCCCGCGACGATCGCGACCGGGCACGACGATCTCGTTGCCGTCGCGCTCGATCCGGCCGTGCTGCGGCGCACGGCCGTGTTGCTGCAGCGCAAGGGCGCGTACCGGAGCGCGGCCGCGCGCGCGTTCGTCGAGCTGGCGCTCGATCAGGGGGCGGGCAAAGCGAAGGGGGAAGGCGCTTCACGTCCGGCGCGCCAAAGGGCGGCCGGCAAATGAACGCCTGCGTCGAATCGAATCGACGCGAGGAAACGCGTCAGTTGTAGCCGAGAATCGCCACTGCCGCGACGTCCGGCCGATCGAGCGTATTCCCGACGAGCGACGTCATCGGCTCCTGCAGCACAGCCTGATACGAGCTCACGCGCGCCTCCTCCGGCACGCCCGCTTCATCCGATACCGATTCGTCGAAGGCATCGAAACCGCTATAAAAACCCGGTTGTTTCTGCGAAAAAGTCATCTCCACTCCTTTGCTATGTCGTTGATGTTCTAGCTGACCTGCTTCAACGCCGCCGCATGAACGGGCGTGTCGTCATGCACGGCCTCCGATCGTGCAAGCTGCGCGCGCGTGCGCCGTGTGATGTGAATCACCGCGAATACCACCGGCGCGATCAGCAGGCCTTCCGCCAGCTCCGGATCGACCGGCAGGTTCATCACGTGCAATGCCTTGAACGCCGCCGTCGCGAGCGACAGCACGTAGTACGAAATGGCCGCCACCGACAGCCCTTCGACCGCGTGCTGCAGATGAAGCTGATTGCGCGCGGTGCGCTCCATGCCCGCCAGCAGGCGCGTCACGTCCTTTTCCTGCGCGAGGTTCACGCGCGTGCGCAGCAGGTCGACCGCGCGTGCGATCCGCGCGGCGATCTGCTCGTGGCGCGCCCACACGCTGCGGCACGTCTCCATCGCCGGCGCGAAGCGCCGCTCCATGAATTCGGCGATCGTCGGCATTCCTTCGATGCGCTCCTCGCGCAGTTCCTGGATGCGCGCCAGCACGAGCTTTTCGTACGCGCGCGATGCACTGAAGCGCGCGCCCGAACCCGACAGCGATTCGACCCGCACCGCGAGATGCGTGAGCTTGACGAGCAGCGCCGCGTCGTCGCCGTCGGCGCCGCTTACGTCCATCCGCTGCATCAGCGCATGCAGTGCCGAGTGGATCTCGTCGAGTTCGCGGCTCATCCGGCGCGCGACGGGCAGCGCGAGCAGCGCCATCATCCGGTACGTTTCGATTTCATGGAGACGCTGCAGCAGGCGGCCGCCCTGCTCCTCGCGAAAATCCTCGTCGACGACGAGAAAACGCATGAAGCCGTCGTCGCGCACGTGCCAGTCGCAGAACACCTTGCCGCCGCCGAGCACGTTGCTGCCGACGAGCGCGGGCCCGTCGATCCAGCGGCGCAGGTCGCCGCAGACGAGCCGCGCGGCATCGCCCGACAGCAACTCCATCCGCACCGCGACGAAGCGGATGCCGGCGAGCCGCGCGAACCAAGCGGCCGGAATGCCCTCGATCGCGAGATCGTCGAAATAGCCGGTGTCGCGACGCGGCGCGACGAACGTAAAGGTCGAGAATTCGGTGTGACGTTCCCACTTCAGGTGCCAGCCGCACGGCGATTGCACCGCGTAGTGCGTCGCGCCTTCGTGCGGCGCGGTTATGCCGGTGTCGCGGCACAGCGCGTGCAGCAGCGTTTCGTGGATGTCGGGCTGGCCGTCCGCGTAGATCGCGTAATGCGTGAGCGACACGGCTTCGGCCAGCCGCAGGAACGGCCGCGCATGTAATTCCGCGGCCAGTGCGGCGCGCAACGGATGGTCCATCATCGATACACCACTCTTCCTTGTTCAAGCCTGCGTGCCGCGCAAAACGCCCGCGTGATCGCACTATGGCAGACACACAGCAACAATAAAAACGCATAATGCTGATCGTTACGTTCAGTTTTCCTGATACCCATGAAGATGCTCGATCACGACGTGCTGGCCACCGTCGTCGCCGTCGCGGAGACGGGCAACATGACCCGCGCCGCCGAAGCCGTGAACCGCTCGCAGTCGGCCGTGAGCATGCAGATCAAGAGCCTGGAAGACGCGATCGGGCGGCCGCTGTTCGTGCGCAAGCCGCGCAGCATCGTGCTGACGCGCGAGGGCGAGGTGCTGCTGGGATTCGCCAGACGAATGCTGGCGCTGCGCGACGAGGCGTGGGCGGCCGTGGTGCGGCCGGAAGTGACCGGCAAGGTCGTGATCGGCGTGCCGGACGACTATGCGTCGTCGCTGCTGCCGTCGGTCCTGAAGAAATTCTCGGCGACCTACCCGAAGGTCGAGATCCAGGTGATGGGGCTGCCGAGCAGCGCGCTCGCGCCGCTGATCAAGGAAGGCACCGTCGATCTCGTGTGCGGCACGCGCATCAAGGGGCTGACCGGCGACTTCATCCGCCACGAGCCGATGGCGTGGGCCGCGATGACGAACGGGCCGCGCGTGTGGGAAGAACGGCCGCTGCCGATCGCGGTGTTCATGCCGGGCAGCGTCGCGCGCGAGAACGCGATCCGCAGCCTCGAACGCGCGAAGGTGCCGTACCGCACCTCGTATGAAAGCCCGAGCCTGCTCGGGCTGCTCAGCATGGTCGAGGCCGGCCTCGCGGTCGCGCCGCTCGCGCGCTGCGCGATTCCCGCGCAACTGTCGATGCTCGGCCGCTCGCACGGGCTGCCCGACCTGCCGCCACTCGAGCTGATTCTCGCGCGCAGCACGAAATCGAAGCGGCCGCCGTGCGACTTTCTCGCGGAGCAGTTGATGGAGGATCTGCAGCGGCAGACCGGGCAAACCGGCGACGCGTGATCAACGCATCGCGCCAAACCCCGCCGCGGCCAGCGCCGCATTGACGTTCGCCGCGACCGCATCGACGAGTGCTTCGAGCGTATCGCCGCGCACGTGCGCGCGTTCCGGCACGACATGCTCCACACGTTGCCAGCCCCACTGTGCGCCGGACGCGACCGACAGCGTCGCGCCGAACCGGTTGCCGTGGCGGCGGCCGAAGATGCTCACGCGCCGCTCGTCCAGATACGCCTGCTCGGGCAGGCAGAGACGGATCTCGATCGCGACCTGATCGGGATCGTTGACCCGCGCGGCCGGGTTGACCGCCGGCGCGAACACCTTGCCGATCCGCAACGTCACGCAACGCTCCCAGGCCGCGAGCGGCCCGCCGGCCGCGTCGACGCGCTCGGTGTCGACCGACCACTGATGCCCGTCGGGCACGACGATCGCCTGATGCAGCAGCACTTCGGCCACGCGAACCGTCGTCATGAGCTGCCGCGCAAGCTGCGGGCCCGACGGCAGCGACGCCGTCCGCACGCGGCGGCTTGCCGGCCGCGCGGTACGCACTTCGTCGGTGAGGTACATGAACCCTCCGTATTCAGGATCGGCTCCGCGCGTGACGCGGCGCACGAACATCTGCCGCCGGCCGGCGGACAGCACCGCGACCGGCGATCCGGCGGCGAATCGATCGAGCAACACGCAACGAACGCGCAATAACCGTTCGCCGGCTCACCGGGCCTGCGGCCCGACGCGCAACCGGCGCGCGACGGGCCCGATCACCGCATCGGCCTGCTGCGCGATCAGCGTGTGCAGCGTGAAGTCCAGATCTTCCGGCGCGATCTCGAAGTGCACATGGATCACGTCGCGCACGGCGCGCGCGCTGACGACATACACGCCGAGCGGCGAATGCAGCAGCGCCGCGAGGCGGGCGCGCGCGAGTTCGCCGGAGTCGGCCGTCAGCGTGACGGGCAACTGCAGGCGCGGGCGCGCAGGCGGGAACGGGATGACGTTGTTGCGTGCGCCGGCGCGCAACTGGCGGCCGGCGACATCGAAGGCGGGAACGGGATGGATGAAGGTCATGGAGCGGACGGAAGCCGTCTCGGCTGTTCGACACATGGCCAGCTTAGAAGACGACGCATAAACGCCGTGCAAAAAAACGGCGCGGCGGTGCAAAAAACGGCATGTGGAACGCTGCCTGCCGTCAGCGGGCAGAGCGGCCGGCGGGCTACCGGCGGGCGGTGGCCGGTGGCCGGTGGCCGGTGGGCAGTGGCCGGCGAGCGACGTACGCCAGGACCGAGCCGGTCACCTCGCGTCAGGCTCGTCCGCGCCCCTGTCGCCCCGCTACGCGAACGCCTCGAGCGATGCGCGCCGCCGCTCGTCGACCATCGATTCGATCAGCGACACGAGATCGTCGGTCAGCGGGTCGCAGATACCGGGCGAGCGATGCAGTTCGAGATCGGCCGCCGGCAGCGGCGGCAGCCCGTCCGTCTCGTCGAGCACGCGCCAGTTCTCGGGCAGCGTGCAGCGATCGATCATCGTCACGGCCGCACCGTGGTTCACCGCGATCTTGATGCCGGTCGGGCTCTGGCTCGTATAGACGACGTGATACGGCCGCTCGGCCGTCGCGAGCGCCTGCAGCCCGCGCTGCCGGTAGCAGCACGTCTCGGGAAACAGCGCGAGCGGCACCGACGCTTGCGGGCCGAGCGCGAAATCCCGATGCGCGGCCCACACGACGTCGTGACGGCCGAGCAACCGGCCGCCCGCATTCGGCCCGTGCCGCACGACGAGCGCGACGTCGAGCTCGCCGGCCTGCAGCCGTTCGAGCAGTTCGAGCGACGTGCGGCAATGCACGTGCAGGCGCGCGCCCGGCCGCAGCGCATAGAACGACTTCAGCAGGTCGGGCAGCCACAGCTCCGCGTAGTCCTCGGGCAACCCGAAGCGCACGGCGCCGCGATCGCTGCTCGTCTGCTTCAGCGCGATGATCGCGTCGTTCTGCACCTGGATGATCCGCCGCGCGTGGATCAGGAAATTCTCGCCGTCGCGCGACAGTTCGAGCCGCCGGCTGTTGCGCATGAACAGGTGCGTGTCGAGCCGCTCCTCGAGCGTGCGGATGCGCAGGCTGATCGTCGACTGCGTGCGATGCAGTTGCCGGGCCGCCGCGGTGAAGCCGCCGCTTTCGACGACGGCGACGAATGCCCGGATCAGCTCCGGATCGAGCGAAGTCAGCTTCGACCAGTCGGGCTTCGAGAAAACGCCGGGCCGCCCCAAGCTTTCCGCCCCGAAGGAAGGCCCCTTGGGGGCGTGCCCCGCTCGGGGCGGCTGGCGCGAAGCGACAGGTTTCTCAATGGCAGCCATCGGAATTACTCGCTTTCGAAAAGAAAAGGGAAGACGAAAGATAGGGCTCGGAGTACGCCGATTGTTGTCCAGATGCGCTCGGCCCTCCAACCCCTGCCCGGGTATGACAAACCCGGAGCCTGCACGCGAAAAACCGCCCGCCGAGCTCGCCCCGCATGCCGTCGCGGCGGCGGCCGCGGCCCGCCCGGCGGGCGTTCGCGCGCCGGGCCCAGGGCTTTCCCGGAGACGACGAAAACTCATAGCCCGATCAGAAAACATCGATTCACCGGCCGCTGCGCGGCCCACCACAATCGCCTCACACCAACCTCATCGACGAGACACCGCAATGACCGCATCCCAACCCAGGCAGCTCTACATCGGCGAAGGCTTCGAAGGCCCCGGCGTCAACCTCGCACACATCAACGTGCTGGTCGGCCCGCGCAACGGCCCGGCCGGGCAGGCCTTCGCGACCGCGCTCGCGACGCCGTCGGCCGGCCATGCGCCGTTCGTCGTGATCGCGCAGCCGGGCGTGCCGACCAAGCCGCTCACGCTGTACGTGAACAAGGCGCAGATCGCCAGCGACTTCCACGGTAATGCCACGTGGGGCGCATCGCAGGCCGGCATCGCGAAGGCCGTGGCCGAAGCGCTCGAGAACGGCACGCTGCCGCCCGAAGCGGAAAACGACTGGGTCGTCGTGTCGGCGAACTGGGTGAACCCGCAGACCGACGATCTCGACGCCGTGTTCGAGAACAACTACCGCGCGTGCCGCAACGCGATCGTCGCCGCGATGGAAGGGCTGCCGCATCGCGACGCCGTGTTCGCCGCCGCGCGCGACGTGTCGAACCCGTTCTACACGCCGAAAAAGAACTGACAGACAACGCGCGGCCGGCAGGGCCGCACCAGGAGGAAGCATGGAATACGTCCGCCTCGGCCAGTCCGGCCTGAAGGTGTCCCGCCTGTGTCTCGGCACGATGAACATGGGCACCCCCGAATGGAAGCCGTGGATCTTCGACGAAGCGCAGAGCGAGCCGATCGTGCGTCGCGCGCTCGACGCCGGCGTCAACTTCATCGATCTCGCGGATTTCTATTCGACGGGCGTCGGCGAGGAAGTGGTCGGCCGCATCCTGAAGCGCAACGCGCGCCGCGAGGAGCTCGTCGTGACGACCAAGGTCGGCTACGACATGGGCAGCTACCCGAATGCGGGCGGCCATTCGCGCAAGCACGTGCTCGACGGCATCGACGGCTCGCTGAAGCGGCTCGGGATGGATTACGTCGACATCTTCATGCTGCACTTCTTCGACGTGAACACGCCCGTCGAGGAAACGATGAGCGCGCTGCACGACATCGTGCGCGCGGGCAAGGCGCGCTACATCGGCGTATCGACGATGTACACGTGGCAGTTCGCGAAGATCATGCAGGCGTGCGAGCGCAACGGCTGGGACAAGCCGATCAACATGCAGTTGCAGCTCAACCTCGCGTATCGCGAGGAAGAGCGCGAGATGGTGCCGTACTGCATCGACCAGGGCGTCGGCGTGTCGGTGTTCAGCCCGCTCGCGCGCGGCCTGCTGACCTGCGAGCCGCAATCGACGCGCAACCAGACCGACTTCTTCACCGCGCAGATGTACGGCGACGCGTCGTCGCTCGCGATCGCCGCATCGGTCGCGAAGGTCGCGAAGCGGCGTGGCGTGCCGCCCGCGCAAATCGCGCAGGCGTGGGTGCTGAGCCGGCCCGGCATCGCGAGCATGCTGGTGGGCGCGGATTCCGTCGCGCAGTTCGACAGCGCGCTCGGCGCGCTCGAAACGCAGCTCACCGACGAAGAACTGCACGAGCTGGAACGCAACTACACGCCGTGCGACCTGATCAACGACTACACGGCCGGCAAGCGCATCGCGCGCGAGTCGCGCCCGGCGCAGGGCAGCTTCGCGGCCGACTGAAGTACTGAGGGAACGACACGAGATGAACGAATTTCTGAGGACCGGCCATTACATCGGCGGCGAATGGCACGAATCGCATGGCGCGAGCGACGCAACCTATCCGGTGCTGAACCCGGCGACCGGCGAGACGATCGCGAAGGTCGCGAAAGGCGGTGCCGACGACACGCAGCGCGCGATCGATGCGGCCGCGCACGCGTTTCCCGCGTGGCGCGCACTGACCGCGAAAGAGCGCGGCGCCCGCGTGAAGCGCTGGGGCGAGCTGATGCTCGAACACCGCGACGCGCTCGCCGAGCTGCTGACGCGCGAACAGGGCAAGCCGCTCGCGGAAGCGCGCGGCGAAGTCGCGTACGCGGCGAGCTTTCTCGAATGGTTCGCGGAAGAAGCGAAGCGCATGTACGGCGACGTGATCCCGAGCCCGAAGCCGAACACGCAGATCGTCGTCACGCGCGAGCCGGTCGGCGTCGTCGCGGCGATCACGCCGTGGAACTTCCCGCTCGCGATGATCACGCGCAAGGCGGGCCCCGCGCTCGCGGCCGGCTGCACGATGGTGCTGAAGCCGTCCGAGGAAACGCCGCTGTCGGCGTTCGCGCTCGCGGTGCTCGCCGAGCGCGCGGGCGTGCCGGCCGGCGTGTTCAACGTCGTGTCGGGCGATGCAGTCGCGATCGGCGAGACGCTGACGAGCTCGTCCGTCGTGCGCAAGCTGTCGTTCACGGGCTCGACGCGGGTCGGCAAGCTGCTCGCGAAGCAGTCGGCCGACACGCTGAAGAAGCTGTCGCTCGAACTCGGCGGCAACGCGCCGTTCATCGTGTTCGACGATGCCGATCTCGATGCGGCGGTCGTTGGCGCGATCGCGTCGAAGTTCCGCAACACCGGGCAGACCTGCGTGTGCGTGAACCGCTTCCTCGTGCAGGACGGCGTGTACGACGCGTTCACGCGCAAGCTCGCGGACGCCGTGCGCACGCTGCGCGTCGGCAATGCGCTCGCGGGCGACGTCGACCAGGGGCCGCTGATCAACGAAGCGGCGCTCGGCAAGGTCGAACGGCACGTCGCCGATGCCGCCGCGAAGGGTGCGAACGTGCTCGCCGGCGGCAAGCGTCACGCGCTCGGCGGCACGTTCTACGAGCCGACCGTGCTGACCGGCATGACGCCCGACATGCTGATCGCCGAAGAGGAAACCTTCGGCCCGGTCGCCGGCTGCTTCCGCTTCACGACCGAGGACGAAGCCGTCGCCGCGGCCAACGACACGCCGTTCGGGCTGTCCGCGTATTTCTACACGCGCGACCTCGGCCGCGCATGGCGCGTGTCGGGTGCGCTGGAAAGCGGGATGGTCGGCGTCAACGACGGGATCATTTCGACCGAAGTCGCGCCGTTCGGCGGCGTCAAGCAATCGGGGCTCGGCCGCGAAGGCTCGAAGTACGGCCTCGACGAATACGTGGAACTCAAGTACACGCTGATGGCCGGCCTCGGCCGCTGACCGCTGACCGCTCTCCGCGGTCGATCCGCGCCGCCCGGCAGCGCGGCGCCCCGCACGGCTCTCGCGACGTCGTTCGACGCCCGCGCGCCGCATGCATACCCAATCCGGAGGCAGCTTGACCCAAGCCAACGTTCAATCCGGCACCGCGCGCGCGTTGCCGCTGTCGCGCGGCGCCGATGCACCGCACCGCCCCGTCGCGCTCGACGACGTGCCGCTCAACCGTTTCCACGTGAAGATCGCCGGCCTGACGTTCGGCGCGCATTTCACCGAGGGTTACACGCTCGGCACGATCGGCTATGCGCTCGCGGCGCTCGGCAAGCAGATGCCGATCGACGCGTTCTGGATGGGGATGATCGGCAGCTCGGCGCTGATCGGCATCTTCTTCGGCAGCCTCGTGTTCGGCTGGTTGTCCGACCGGATGGGCCGGCAAAAGATCTTCCTGACGAGCTTCGTAATCATCACCGCGGCCGCGTTCGCGCAGTTCTTCGTGAGCTCGCCGCTCGAACTGTGCGTGCTGCGCGTGCTGATCGGTTTCGGGATGGGCGGTGACTTCACGGTCGGCCATGCGATCCTCGCCGAATTCTCGCCGCGCAAGCATCGCGGCGCGCTGCTCGGTTCGTTCAGCGTGATCTGGACGATCGGTTATGTCGCCGCGAACGTGCTCGGCCTCGCGTACAGCGACGCCGCGCCCGACGCATGGCGCTGGCTGCTCGCGTCGGCCGCGCTGCCCGCGCTGATCGTGCTGGTGCTGCGAATCGGCACACCCGAATCGCCGCGCTGGCTGCTCGGCAAGGGCCGCGCGCAGGAAGCGCGCGCGATCGTCGCGAAGCATTTCGGGCCGCACGTGATACTCGACGGCTCGGCCGAACCGCATGCGAATGCAGGCTTCTCGCGATTGTTCCAGCACGACCTGATCCGCCGGACGGTCTTCAACTGCGCGTTCTTCGTGTGTCTCGTGATTCCGTATTTCGCGATCTACACGTTCCTGCCGACGATCCTGAAAACGATCGGCCTCGCCGAAGGCTTCGGCGCGGATCTGCTGCTGAACGGCTTCCTCGTGCTCGGCGCGCTGATCGGCATCTGGCTGACGATCCGGCTGTCGCGGCGCGGCTTCCTGATCGGCTCGTTCGCGGTGACGTGCGCGTCGCTCGTCGCGCTGGCGGTGCTGCCGTCGTCGGAGGCCGTCGCGATGATCGTCGCGTTCGCGATCTTCACGCTGACGATGTCGGCGTTCAGCAACCTCGTCGGCGTGTTCCCGCCCGAGTGCTTTCCGACCGAGGTGCGCGCGTGCGGCGTCGGGCTGGCGATCGCGTGCAGCCGGCTCGGTTCGGCGATCGGCACGTTCCTGCTGCCGGTCGGCATCGCGACGCTCGGCTTTCACGCGACGATGTTCGCGCTGGCCGGCGTGCTGCTGGTGGGGATGATCGTGTCGATTGCATGGGCGCCGGAGACGAAGCATCTGACGCTCGAGGAGGCTTCGGGGCGTTGACGATGTAGGCAGCCTGCGTCGGCACGCCCAGGGTTTTCGCATCGTCATACTGATCATGCGCCGCGGCGATGCGATGCGATCCGAATGAACCCGGCCGAGGCCGGGTTCTTGCATTCTTGCCGCAAGTTTTTTGCATTCCCGGCGAGACGGGAATCGCGAAACGCTCAGAACAGAATCGATGCGTAATCCCGCGCGCCGTGCAGGATGTGGAGAATATCGATCCGCGTCGGCGGATCGCCGACGACCCGATAGAAGATCTGATAGTTGCCGTACACGCGGTGCCGCACGCCGTGGGGCTCGAAGCGAGGCACCAGCGGAAACGCCAGCGGCATCCCGGCCAGGCCCAGACACTTGTCGCGAATCTCCCGCACGAAGGTCACGGCTCGTTGCGGATTGTCACGCGCGATGTAATCGGCAATCGCTTCGAGTTCGTCAATCGCGAAGCCCGACAGGCGGACGATCACGCCTGACGATCCGCCTGTGCCCGATACTTCGCCTCGAGGCGATCGAATACTTCCTCCGCATCGGCGCCGCGTCCTGCTTCCGCATCGGCGAGGCTGCGCGCGATGACTGCGTCCAGCGCATTCAGTTGCGCCTCGCGATCCTGAATCAGGCGCACGCCTTCCCGAAGCACTTCGCTCTTGGAGCCGTAACGCCCCGATTCGACCAGCTTCGCGACGTAAGCCTCCAGCTGCTGGCCCAGTTCGGCACTGATCATGTCGACCTCCCGACGGCATTGAATTCGATGCATGCAGGGTAACCCGGTTATCAACAGTTATCAAGGGATGAACTCCAGACGGATCGGCATGAATGCAGGCGCCGCCGATCGGGCCGATGGACGGAACGGGACGCGCGCCGGGCAAGCCGCGTCAGCACCCGGCGGTCGTCGGCAGTCATCCGGTTCTCGCGTGCTTTCAGGTCGCGTTGCCGGGCCCTCCCGGTGCGAACGACGATCATGATTGAAGACATCGTCACGCCACAATCCGGCCTGAAGGTCTATACGTCCGACGCCAACGCCTTCGCCGAGCTCGCTTCCGGGCTCGCGCGTCACCTGCATCCGCTCGTGTCGATCGACCTGTCGGCGGTCGATCCGTCATGGCAAGGCCGGATTCATCTGCTCGCCGCCGGCGTGACCGGCCGGGAGTACCGCGCGATGGGCGCCGACTGGATTATTTTGTTCTACGAACCGGTCAGCAGCGTTGCGCTGCTGACGTTCGACTGGTCGTAAAGCGGGCAGCAGGGGCAGCCTCCGCGCGTTCGACCTGGCCGTTCGGCGGACTCGGCCCGCCGGATTCGCGGCGATATGCTGGGGTTTTCCGCTTTTCGCCCGCCGCCATGCCCGCCCGCTTTGTCGATCTCAGCCATGTCCTGCCGTACGAGACGACGTACTTCGACGATCGGCTCGCGGTCGAACGAAACGATCTGGATATCTCCGCGTTGCTGGGCGTGAACGGCGACATCTCCGACCGACTGCTCGTTTCATTGTGCGGAGCACCTGCTGGATCGGAGATTCAAGCCTACCTCGACAGCGCAAACAGGTTGACTTTCAGCGTGACCCATCCTGCATTGATCCGATCCGAAAACCGCGTATCCGTCGTTGGAAAATCGGACGTATCCGCACTCGAACTCAGGACAATCGATCTCGTCGATCAAGCGATCGCCGGACTCGGCGCGGTGATGTTGTGGCGAATCGTTCGGGCATGCGATACGTTGGGGATCGTCCAGATCCGAACACTTGCGGCGGGCGGGCGCAAGGCCGCACCGAAGCCAGGCGGGCGCCGGCTGTTTGGATATTACGCGTGGCCGCGCTTCGGCTTCGATGCACCCATTCCCGCTCCGCACGGCGACGAAGCGGCACTGTTTCAGTATTTCCAAGAGGACCCGGCCGGTCTGGCCGACGGATCGTTACGGTCGCTGCGCGCGCTCTACTCAACGCGATTCGGGCGAGATTTCTGGCGCGTAGCGGGATCACATCGCTGGATGACTTTCGACGTTACGCCACACAGCAAGTCCGTACGGACGTTGCAGGAATACTTGATCGAAAAGGAGATTTACGAATGACCGCAAAGCACACGCCTATCACCGGATTCCGAATTACGCGGCCCGCGGCGACGCGTGGCCGCCCGACGAGCGAGCATCGTCCTGTTCGCCTCTCGGAAGCCCGCCGACTCCTTGACACATTCGTCACACGCGAACTCCATCACAGCCTGGCGCGCGTCATGCGCAAGTCCGCCGTCGAGCACGACGCACGAGCGGCGGCTGCAGCCGCCGCAGCCGCATCCCCGCCGCAACGAGCCGTCTTCAACGTGGGACGCATCGATCTCTCGAAGTCCCAGTTGCCGATCTTCACGGACGCCGAAGCAGAAGCCATGGCCCGCCGTGAAACGCTCATGCACTTCGGGCTGGATCCCGACTCGTAACCGGCAGCGACGGAAAGAAACCGCATGGCCCGAGTCGCCAACGATCGTGCCGATCGCTGTTCTCGGTAACGATCGTTGACAGATACAGCGACCGGCAGCATGGCAAGACAAACATGGACGGATCCGATTGTTTGCACGTCCTGATCAGCCGCGACTCAGCGCCGCGCCCACGCCCCTACCCCCGCCTCCCCGCCTGTTCCCTCAACCACGCGGCAAATGCAACCACATGCTCGACCGCGACGCTCTCCGGCTCGACATCGAGCCAGTACCCGAACGGCCCGATCGGCTGCACCAGCGACAGCCGCACGAGGCTGCCCTCGCCGATCTCCTCCTCGATCATGTTCAGGTCGACCACCGCGAGCCCCGCGCCCTTGCGCGCCGCGCGGATCGCCTGTTCGAGCGTGGAAAACTCGATGCCGTCACCGATCCGCGCCACCGGCACGCCTGCCTGCTCGCACCAGTCGGCCCACAGCGTCAGGCGCTTGCCTTCGTGCAGCACATGCAGCGACGGCAAGCGGCCAAACAGCGCATCGAGCGCATCGCCGCGATAACGCGGCGCGCCGACGAGCGCATGCCGCTCCATCATCAGCAGTTCCGATTGCATGCCGGGCCGGGCCGCGCGCCCGAAGCGGATGTGGCAATGGCAATCGTCGGCCGGCTCCGTGCGGATCGACAGCTCCACGTCGGGCAACGCCTCCGCGAGCGTGCCGAGCCGCGGCGAAAACCACTGCGTCGCGAACGTCGGCGGCAGCGACACCGTCAGGCGCCGCTTCGCGCCCGGCCGCGCGGCGGCGATTTCACCGACGCCGCGCTCGATCGTGTCGAACGCCTGCCCGATGAACGGCAGCAACCGCTGGCCCGCATCGGTCAGACGCACGCCCTTGTGATCGCGCTCGAACAGCCGCGCACCGAGCGCTTCCTCGAGCAGCCGGATCTGCCGGCTCACCGCGCCTTGCGTCACGCACAGCGACACCGCCGCGCGATTGAAGCTCAGGTGACGCGCGGTCTCCTCGAAAAATCGCAGCGCGATCAACGATGGCAGGCGTCGCATGATGTGTGTTCCTCTCTTTCGTCCGGCTGCCGGCCGGCCCGCCGGCAATCCCGCGGGCAGCTTTATCGCAGAAAAGCGCGCCGGCCGTCAGGCCGTGAAAACCCCGATGTCCGGTGCGCGCGGCTCCGGGCATCCGCCTCGTCGTTCGTCGTCCCCGTCTCGCCGGCCGCCCGCCTACAATAAGCATCCCGCACCACACACGACACTGCCCCGTGAGACGCAAGATGCCGGCGCTGAACGCGCTGAAAGCCTTCGAGATGGCCGGCCGCACCGGCAGCTTCACGCGCGCGGCCGAACTGCTCAACGTGACGCAGAGCGCGGTGAGCCGGCAGGTTCGCCAGCTCGAAGGCCAGCTCGGCGAAACGCTGCTCGAGCGCCGCCATCACCAGCTCGAACTGACGGCGGCCGGCCGCGTGCTGCTGCGCGCGCTGCAGCAGTCGTTCGACAAGATCGAGCTGACCGTGCGCAGCCTGCAGGAAAAAACCCATCTGAACCGCCTGCGCGCGAACGTGCCGCCGACCTTTGCCGCACGCTGGCTGATGCCCCGCCTCGGCCGGCTGCGCGACGCGCATCCCGAATTCGAGCTGAGCCTCACGACGCGCATTCACGACAGCCTCGGCGAATCGCGCGTGCTCGACTGCGCGATCCGGTTCGGCGACGGCGAATGGGACGGCTTCGACAACGCGCTGCTGATGCAGGAGCAGCATATCGCCGTCTGCGCGCCCGCGCTGTATGCGCGGCTGCGACAGGAAGGCGCGCCGATCGACCTGAACCGCTTCACGCTGCTGCACGTGCTCGCGACCGACGACCAGCGCTACCTGACCTGGCAACACTGGCTGAAGGCGGCCGGCATCGCCGACGTCGACACGCGCGGCGGCTACGAATTCGACCTGCTCGACCATGCGATCCGCGCGGCGATCGACGGGCTCGGGATCACGATCGCCGACCGCCACATGGTTGCGCGCGAGCTCGCGACCGGGCAACTGATGCAGGTGCTCAACGTGCACGTCGACGGCCACCAGTCGTACTGGTTCGTCACGCGGCCCGAGCAGACGAACCTGCCGCACATCGTGCAGTTCCGCGACTGGCTGCAGCAGGAAGTGTGGCTCGCGAAGCGCCACCTCGAACCGTCGTCGCCGCTGCCGCAGGTGCCGCTGGCCTAACGCGCGATTCGTCCCCGGCCAGCCTCAGCCTCAGCCTCAGCCCCAGCCCCAGCCTCAGCCCCAGCCCCAGCCCCGGCCCCGGCCTCGGCCTCGGCCCCGGCCCCAGCGCCGACCCCGTCCCCAGCCGCCGACAACACGCGACACCTTGCCGGCTCCCGCGCCCGTCCGCATTCGTCGGACCAATCGGAAAATCCGGCCCGGCCGCCGCCCGCCCCTGTCCCGCCACCACCGCACCGGCCTTGCCGGACGGGCGATTCCGGCCGATTCGTCGAGTAACGTGCGTTTTTCTCATGCTCAACGCGAAAATAAGTCGTTTGTCGTGCACTAAACGCATGAACAGAATGGCCCCTGTCCCGTGCCGCGCGTTTCGCCGCTCGAAGCGATCCGCCCGCATCCATCGGAGGAGCCACTTCATGCGCATCGAACGCAACTACGTCGACGGCCGTTTCGTCGTCCCGGAAAGCGACGCGACCATCGTCGTCCACAATCCCGCCACCGAAGCGCCGTTCGCGCGCGTGCCGGCCGCAACGCCGGCCGACGCGCTTGCCGCCGTCGACGCCGCGGCCGCCGCGCAAAAAGCGTGGCGCAAGCTGCCGAGCGCCGAACGCGCGACCTACCTGCACAAGCTCGCCGACGCGCTGACCGCACGCGCGCCCGACATCGGCGCGGCGCTCGCGCAGGAATCCGGCAAGAGCGTCGAGGACGCATCGAACGAAGCCGTCTACGCCGGCCAGATCACGCGCTACCACGCCGAATGGGCGCGCCGGATCGAGGGCGAGATCATCCCGAGCGACACGCCCGACGAGAACCTGTTCCTGCAGCGCGAGCCGATCGGCGTCGTCGCGTGCCTGATCCCGTTCAACTATCCCGTCTACACGCTGCTGCGCAAGGTCGCGCCCGCGCTGATCGCCGGCAACACCGTGGTCGTGCGGCCGAGCAACCACACGCCGGTGTCGGCGTTCGAGATCGCGAAGGCCGTCGACGAAGCCGGGTTCCCGCCGGGCGTCGTCAACATCCTGACGATGGACCATGCAACGGCCGAGGCACTGTGCACGCATCCGGCGGTCGGGATGATCACGCTGACGGGTAGCGTGAACGCGGGCCGCAAGGTGCTCGATTACTGCAAGGCGAACATCGCGAAGCCGTCGCTCGAACTCGGCGGCAAGACGCCCGCGATCATCGAGCCCGACGCCGACCTCGAACGCGCGGCCGCCGCGCTCGTCGCGTCGAAAACCACGCATTGCGGCCAGCTCTGCACGGCCATCGAGCGCGTGTACGTGCACGACAGCGTGCACGACCGCTTCGTCGCGCTGCTGAAGGAAAAGATGGGCGCGGTACGCAGCGGCAGCCGCGCGGCCGATCCGTCGAACATGGGCCCGCTCGTCAGCGCATCGGCGCGCGCGCACATCCACGGGATGGTCGAACGCGCGGTCGCGGCCGGCGCGACACTCGAAACCGGCGGTGCGATCCCCGACGGCCCCGGCTTCTTCTACCCGGCCACGCTGCTGACGAACTGCCGGCAGGACATGGAGATCGTGCAGGAGGAAACCTTCGGCCCGATCATGCCCGTGCTGCGCTACCGGACGATCGACGAGGCCATCGGCTTCGCGAACGACCACCAGTTCGGGCTGTCGTCGGTGCTGTACACGGAGCACTACCGCACCGCGATGACCGTCGCGAACGCGATCGAGGCGGGCGAGCTGTACGTGAACCGCACGCCGGCCGATCCGTACCAGGGCTTCCACGCCGGCTGGAAGCGCTCGGGCCTCGGCGGCGACGACGGCAAGCACGGGATGCTCGAATTCACGCAGACGCGCCTCGTCGTCATGAAGTACTGACGCATCCGGGCGCGCGCGGCCACGACACCGCCGCGCGCGCCGCCCCCGATCCGATCGAACACAAAACAAATCTGCAGACCTCCGCTTGAAGGAAGTCTGATGGAGGAAGACATCATGCCGACCCAACCGTCGACGCCCGCCGCGTCGCTCGCGTTGCAGGACAACACGCAAGACGCGCACGCATCGCAAGACACGCGCGCGCAGCGCTACCTGCAACTGCTGCTGCTCGTGATCGCCGCGGGCGCCATCTACCCGATGCTGTACCTGCGCCAGGTGTACCAGCCGACGATGCTGCAGTTCTTCCGTATCGACGACGTGCAGCTCGGTTACCTGTACTCGTCGCTCGGCACGATTTTCCTCATCAGCTACCTGCCGAGCGGCTGGCTCGCCGACCGCCTGTCGCCGCGCTGGCTGATCTGCTTCTCGCTGCTCGCGACGGGCGCGCTCGGGCTCGTTTATGCGACCGGGCCGTCGTTCAACACGCTCGTGCTGATCTTCGGCGGCTGGGGGCTCACCACCGGCCTCACGTTCTGGGCGGCCGTGATCAAGCGCGTGAACATGATCGCGGGCCCCGACGAACAGGGCCGCTTCTTCGGGCTGCTCGACGGCGGCCGCGGGCTCGTCGAGGCGCTGCTCGCGACGATCGCGATCACGCTGTTCGCGTACGTGACGCAGGCGCACGGCGGCACCGATGCAGCCGGCTTCAAGCTCGTCGTGCACCTGTATGCGTTCTTCTGTATCGCGCTCGGCGTGCTGCTTGCGCTGGTGAAGGATCCGTCCCACGCGAACGATCGCGCGGCGGCCACCAAACGCCGCGAAGGCAACGTGCTGACCGACCTGAAGACGCTCGCGGCGATTCCCGAGCTGTGGCTCGTCGCGGCGATCGTGTTCTGCGGCTACCAGGTGTTCTGGGCGACCTACAGCTTCTCGGCGTACCTGCACGAAGGCAACTTCGGGCTCAGCGCGACGGCGGCCGGCTTCATCACGACGCTCAAGCTGTGGATGCGCCCCGTCGGCGGCATCGGCGGCGGCTTCCTCGGCGACCGCGTATCGAAGGTGTCCGTGCTGTTCTGGGCGCTCGTGCTCGCGGCGCTGTCGCTCGTCGGGCTGATCGCCGCACCGCCGCACAGCCCGCAGGCGATGCTCGTCGTGCTCGTGCTGTTCATCGGCATCCTCACCTATTCGATTCGCGGCCTGTACTGGTCGCTGCTCGACGACTGCAAGGTGCCGACGCATTGCGCGGGCCTCGCGATCGGCCTGATCTCGGTGCTCGGCTATTCGCCCGACGTATTCGTGCCGCTGATCAACGGCTATGTGACGCAGACCTACCCGGGCGCGCACGGCTACCAGCTCTATTTCGGCTATATCGCGGCCATTGCGCTCTGCGGCGCTGGCGCCGCCGCGTTCCTCAAAGTCCGCCTCAACCGCATCAAGGAGTCCGCATGAAGATCGTTTCGCTCGAAACCCACATCGTCGCCGTGCCGCCGCCGCATGTCGGCGGGATGTACTGGATCTTCGTGAAGCTGAAGACCGACGACGGGATCGAAGGTGTCGGCGAGATCTATTCGGCGACGTTCCACCCGAAGGCGATGGGCCCGATCATCGACGACGTGTTCGACCGCTACCTGCTGAACCACGACCCGCATCACGTCGAGCGGCTGTTCCGCCAGACCTATTCGAGCGGCTTCACGCAGCGGCCCGACCTCACGATGATGGGTGTCGTCAGCGGCCTCGAGATGGCGTGCTGGGACATCATCGGCAAGGCTGCCGGCAAGCCCGTATACGAACTGCTCGGCGGGAAGATCCACGATCGGCTGCGCTCATACACGTACCTGTATCCGAAGAACGCGAAAGGCGAATACGACTACGACGATCCCGACCTCGCGGCAGAATGCGCGGCCGAGAACGTGAAGCTCGGCTTCACGGCCGTCAAGTTCGACCCGGCCGGCCCGTACACGGCCTACTCGGGCCACCAGTTGTCGCTCGACGTGCTCGACCGTTGCGAGCTGTTCTGCCGTCGCGTGCGCGAGGCCGTCGGCAGCAAGGCCGACCTGCTGTTCGGCACGCACGGGCAGATGGTGCCGTCGTCGGCGATCCGGCTGGCGAAGCGGCTTGAGAAATACGACCCGCTGTGGTTCGAGGAACCCGTGCCGCCAGGCCAGGAAGAAGCGATCGCCGAAGTCGCGAAGCACACGTCGATTCCGATCGCGACGGGCGAGCGCCTGACGACCAAGTACGAGTTTCACAAGCTGCTGCAGGCGGGCGGCGCATCGATCCTGCAGTTGAATGTCGCACGCGTGGGCGGCCTGCTCGAAGCGAAGAAGATCGCGACGCTCGCCGAAGTGCACTACGCGCAGATCGCGCCGCACCTGTACAACGGGCCGGTCGGCGCGGCCGCGAGCATCCAGCTCGCGACCTGCACGCCGAACTTCCTGATCCAGGAAAGCATCATGACGTGGGGCGGTTTCCATGCCGAAGTCGTGAAGACGCCGATCCGCTGGGAAGACGGCTACATCATCCCGTCGAACGAGCCGGGCCTCGGCATCGAGCTCGACATGGACGTCGTGCGCCGTCACACGCCGTACACGGGCGCGCGGCTGCACCTGCAGATGGGCGAGAAGCCCGTCGACGTGAAGGATCTCGCCCCCGCGAAAGGCTGACCAGGAAAAACGCGACCATGACTTACGACTACATCATCGTCGGCGCGGGCTCGGCCGGCTGCATCCTCGCGAACCGCCTGAGCGAATCGGGCCGGCACTCGGTGCTGCTGCTCGAAGCGGGTGAACGCGACGCGTCGTTCTGGTTCAAGGTGCCGGTCGGCTTCACGAAGACCTACTACAACCGCCGCTACAACTGGATGTACTACAGCGAGCCCGAGGCGCAGCTCGCCGAGCGCAAGCTGTACTGCCCGCGCGGCAAGGTGGTCGGCGGATCGGGCTCGATCAACGCGATGGTCTACGTGCGCGGCCAGCGCAGCGACTACGACGACTGGGCGAACGCCGGCAATCCGGGCTGGGCATACGACGACGTGCTGCCGTACTTCCGCAAGCTCGAAACCCACGCGGCCGGCGCGACCGACCCGCAGCATCACGGTTCGACGGGGCCGATCCACATCACGTCGATGAAGGCCAACGTGCATCCGATCGTCCACGCGTTCCTGAAGGGTTGCGCGCAACTGAACCTGCCGCGCACCGACGACTTCAACGGCGCGCAGTTCGAAGGCGCGGGCATCTACGACCTGAACACGAAAAACGGCGAACGCTGTTCGAGCAGCTTCGCGTACCTGCGGCCCGCGCTGGGCCGCGCGAACCTCACACTGCGCTCGGGCGTGCTGGTGCGGCGCGTGACGTTCGACGGCACGCGCGCGACCGGCGTGGTCGTGGCCGGCGCAAACGGCGACGAAACGCTCGTCGCCGCGCGCGAGGTGATTCTCGCGGCCGGCGCGGTCGATACGCCGAAGCTGCTGCAACTGTCGGGCGTCGGCGATCCGGCGCTGCTCGCACGCCAGCGCGTACCGCTCGTGCATGCGCTGCCGGCCGTGGGCCGCAACCTGCAGGACCACCTGTGCGTGAGCTTCTACTTCAAGGCAAACCGGCCGACGCTGAACGACGAAATGGGCACGCTGCTCGGCAAGATGAAGATCGGGTTGCGCTACCTGCTGACGAAACGCGGCCCGCTTGCGATGAGCGTGAACCAGGCCGGCGGCTTCTTCCGCGGCACGGACGATGCGCGCGAGCCGAACCTGCAGCTCTACTTCAACCCGCTGTCGTACCGGATTCCGAAGAGCGACCGCGCGAGCATCAAGCCCGAGCCGTATTCGGGATTCCTGATCGCGTTCAACCCGTGCCGGCCGACGAGCCGCGGCACGATCGAGATCGCGTCGAACCGCGCGGAAGATGCCGCGAAGATCCGCATCAACGCGCTGACCACGCAGAAGGATCTCGATGAAGCCGTGCAGGGCAGCAAGGTGATCCGTGCGCTGATGCGCGCGCCGGCGCTGAAGTCGATGACCGTCGAGGAAATCTCGCCGGGGCCGCAGGTCGACTCCGACGAAGCGATGCTGCAGTACTTCCGCGAGCAGTCGGGTTCGATCTACCACCTGTGCGGCTCGTGCGCGATGGGGCCCGATGCGGCGACGTCGGTCGTCGATGCGTCGTTGCGCGTGCACGGGTTGCAGGCGCTGCGGATCGTCGACGCGTCGGTGTTCCCGAACATCACATCGGGCAATATCAACGCACCGACGATGATGGTCGCAGAGAAAGGCGCGGACCTGATTCTGGCGGACGCGCAACGCGCGGAAACCGCCGGCGCGCGGATGCGCACCCGCGAAACCGTCCCGCACTGACGCGACGGCCCGACGCTCGCGCGAACCCTGGCGCGAACCGTTTCCAGCGGAATCGACGCGCCACGCGGAGGGAACGGAACGCGCGATTTCCGCGCGATCGCGTCTCCGGCGACGGCGGCCGGCCCCATGCATCGTCTGGTCAGAACAATGCCCGCCGGCACACGGGAAAACACCGCCATGGACACGCCGCGCGGCCCGTACGCACAGGCTCGAAACATGCATTCGGTTTTGACGGAAGTCCTCGCGAAACAGGTGTCGCCGTGTCGTCCGTGTCCGCCATACGCGAGCAAGGGTTTGTCTGGTTGGCTTTCGACGCCGGCCTGCACTAGCCTCGTGAGGTCTGTCGCCGCATCGTTCGGCCGGCAGGACGTGACGTTGTGGTGACGTTGTGCACATTGACAATCGGGTGTCGGCGCGCGGCCTCGCTGCCGAAGTTTCATTGCGTTCGATCACGCACATCGATGCGCCGGAGCAACATCCTTTGGCTCACATGCGATGTGACGCGCGTTCAGCGCTCGCGTGACGTGACGCGAAGCGAAGCGATCCGGGGCCACGCGCGCGCCGGCTTGCCGTCGGTGTGCGCCGGGGGAACCGCAGGCCCGATCGTGGAGACGCACCGTGAAACGCATGCCATTTCGCTGCATCCATGCCATCAGCTATGCAAGCGTGCTGCTCTTTCAGGCCCAAACGCAGGCGCAGTCGCTGGACGCCCAGTCGACGCAGGAGAACATTTCCGCACTGCGCCAGGAAGTCGATCACCATCTGCAGGAACTGAGCGCGCTCAAGCGCAAACTGGCCGACGAAGAAGCCAATCTCTCGCGCCTGAGCCGGGCGCTGGACAACCGGGAACTCGCGGCCCGGCGCGGTGCAGGCCCCGGTGACGCCGGCGGCCCCGGCGACGCAGCGCCGCAGGCCGATACCGGCACCCCGGGCGGCGCACCCGACACGGCAGGCAACGCCCCCGGCAACGTGCAATCCGCGGCCGGGGCCGCCGCGCCGCCGAGCCGGCCGGTCGGCCAGGCGCCGGTGGCGGACACCGCACCGCCGCCCGTCGCGCCGATCTTCGATCAGCCCGGCGTGCTGACGCCGAAGAACAAGTTCGTCGTCGAGCCGTCGTTCCAGTTCAACTATTCGTCGTCGAACCGCGTCGCACTCGTCGGCTACACGATCATCCCGGCGCTGCTGATCGGCCTGGTCGACGTACGGGAAGTCAAGACGACCACGCTGACGGGCGCGGTCGCGGTGCGCTACGGGATCACCAACCGGATGGAAGTCGAAGTCCGCGTCCCCTATGTGTACTCGACGAACGACACGATCAGCCGCGAGATCTTCACCGGTACCGCCCAGGACAACGCGTTCAACAGCCACGGCAAGGGCCTCGGCGACGTCGAGATGACGCTGCGCTACCAGTTCAATACCGGCGGCCCCGACAAGTTCTATTACATCGGCTGGCTGCGCTTCAAGACCGCCACCGGCAAGAGCCCGTTCGACGTGGTCACCGACTGCGTCACGCGCTGCGTCGGCAATGCCACCGGCACCGGCCTGCCGCTCGAGCAGCCGACGGGCTCCGGCTTCTACGCGATCCAGCCGGGCCTCACGTGGCTCTTTCCGTCGGACCCGGTGGTGTTCTTCGGCAACTTGAGCTATCTGCACAGCTTCAGCCGCGACAATCTCAGCCTCACGATTCGCGACGGGCAGAAGGACTTCATCGGCAAACTGCAGCCCGGCGACATCTGGGGCTTCAATGTCGGCATGGGCCTCGCGCTGAACGAGAAAGCGTCGGTGAGCCTCGGCTACGACCAGAGCATCGTGCTGCCCACGAAACAGAACGGCCAGACGGTACCGAGCTCGGTGCGCGTGATCCTCGGCTCGCTGCTCCTCGGTTACTCGTACCGGCTGTCGCCGAAGACCACGCTGAATCTTTCGATCGGCGCCGGCCTCACGCGCGACACGCCGGACGTGGTCATGACGCTGCGCGTGCCGATTGCATTCTGATCGCCGGACGGCGCCGAAGGCGGGCCGCGCGACGCACGCCGGCCCCGGCGTGCCGTTGCCCGCTCATCTGCACGTTCACCTGCCATTCATCGGTCGCTCACCGATCCTTCATCGCCCCTTCATCGTCCCGGCAACGCGCCGATCAGCGCATTGTTCAGCGTCGACATCACGTTCAGGTTCTTGAACGTCGACAGTGTGTTGACGGTCGTGTTGATCGTCGTCACCGCCTGGATTTGCTGGTTGCTCAACGTGTTCTGGATCACCGCGCCGGTCAGCGCCGGCAGCGCGGCGGGCTGCGCGGCGTTGCCGGCGCCAACCTGGATCAGCGCGCCTGCGTTCGCGGCCGCCAGCGCCTGCGCCTGTTGCGCAGTGATATGACTGATGTCCGGGATGTTGAAGTTGGTCGTCGTGACCAGATTGCCATTCACGAACGCGACACGCGACACACCGAACGAAACCTTCAGGCCGCCCGGCATATCGAAGCCGCCGCGCATCGCATCGAGGCGCGCGTCGCTGAGCGCGATCGCGCCGGTTGCCGGCCAGTTCCGTTCTTGCGCGCTGCCCGGTTCCGAGGCCGGCGGCCCGGCCGCGCCCTCCGCCATCGCGAGCGGCGCGGCACGCAGGATCGGCGCGCCCCCGGCCCGCGATTCCGCAGGCGCCGTGTCGGCGCCCGCATTCGTGCCGGATGCCGGCACGACGCCGCTCGTCTGCGCGACAGGCTCGACGGTCGCGGCCGGCGCGTCGCCCTGTATCGCCGCCGCACTCACGGACGCCACCCCGCCGCACACCATCGCGGCGATGCCGGCGATCTTCCTGGTCTCGGGTCTCATGACGGTCCTCAAAAGTCGCTCGGGCCGTGCTTCGGCATCACGACGTTGTACAGGCCGTCGCGGGCGATGCCGGTGTAGAGCGGCGCGCTGGGCGCGACGCGCCAGTCACGCGGATCGTTGAACACCGCCAGCTCGGGCCGGTTGTGGATCACGAAAATCACATGGTCTTCCCACTTCTGCTCGAAACTCGCCAGCGACATCGGCCGCGTACCGGTGGCCGGATCGCCGACGAGCACACGCCCGTCACGCAACCCCTTCACGACCACGAAATGGTGATAGCCGTGCTCGGTGATCAACACGATCGCCGGCGTGTGCGTCTTCGCGAGCGTCTGCAACGGCAGCTCGAAGCCGTCCGCGACGAAGCCGTGCGCGTCGAGAAAACGCCGGATGTCGAGCAGCGAGAAGCCCTGCCGGCGGATCTTCTCCTGATTGCCGTTCTCCCACATCTGGGCGAAGGCGGTCTGCTCGGTCATCGGATAGTCGTACTGATAAGTCAGCAGCGTCGCGACGGCAGCCGACCCGCAGCTGAAATCGAACTGCTGCTTGATGGTGCGCTTGAAGCGCGCCTCCTTGAGACTCGTGACGTGCATCGCATAACCGGCGCCCGCCGGATCGACGACCGTCATCTCATCCGCCTGTGCAACCGGGCCGGATAACGCGCACGCGAGCGCCGCGATGCACGCTGCGGCGACCTGTCTCATCGCTCAGTTCCCGAAGCGCACGTTGAGCACCGTCGCGTTCTGAATCAGCACGTTGGCGCCGGTATTCTGGATGACCGTCGGCAGGCCGCTCGCATTGGCGAACGAGCCGTCGGTGATCGAGTTCGAGCCGGTCGACACCCGGTTCGCCACGTTGTCGGTCACCGCGCCGGTCAGATAGTTCTGGCCGATCAGCGCATCGCCGCCCCGATGCTCGTCGAGCTGGTCGGGCGACATCGCGACGCCGAAGCTGCCCGCTTGCGCGGTCGCGGCGCCGGTCGCAGAAGGTATAGCTGTCGCAGGGGGGGCGACGGCCGCGGCCGGATCGGCCTGATCCGCGCGTGCGGCGGGTGGGGAAGGGGCGGCTGCCGGCGCAACGCCGACGGCTGCCTCCGCCGCAACGGTTTGCGACCCGTCTGCCGTGGCATGGGCCGTCAGGCCCGGCAGCAGCGCCGCAGGCAATATCACCAGCGAAAGTGCCGTTCGGATTCGCATGACTGTCTCCTTGGTCCCTGCGCGAGTCGGCTCGAACCCGACGCACCGGGAGCGGAATCCGCGTGACCGTCGATCGACGGAAATCGGCCCGGCCTGTGCCAACGAGAGCGAGACGGCCATCCGGCCATCCCGCCCTCGCCGGCAGTCCTGTCCAGCGGCGATGGAATGCAAGCCGCGGGCTCGCCTGCGCCCGCGTCGATGCATCCGGCTCGCCAGGACCAACCGGCCGTTCTAACGTCCTACAGACAGGTTCGCCTGCACGGTCACAGCCTGCTGAACGAGCGACGCCATGCCGCTGTTCTGGTTGGCGACCATGATGCCCGCCGCGGTCTGGCCGACGCTCGCCATCGCGTTGGACATGTTGAACGTCCCCGCGTTGACCGCATTGGCTCCGCCTGCGCCACCCGTGCCGCCGACCGCGCCGTTACCGGTGCCGCCGTTGCCGGTGCCGCCTGCGCCGCCCGCGCCGCCCATCGCGCCCACCGCGCCGCTACCCGCGGTTGCGCTGCCGTTGCTGGCCGTCGTCGTCGCGCCACCGTTCGCCGCGCTGCCGCCCGTGCCCGCACCGCCGGCACCGCCGTTGCCCGCAGCGGCCGTCGCCGCGCCGCCATTGCCGCCCGCCGCCGCACCCGAGCCGCCGGTGCCCGAGCCCGATCCGCCCGAAGCGGTCGACGTACCCGCCGACCCTGCGCCGCCTGTGCCGCTACCCGAGCCACTGCCGGTACCCGTCCCGGTGCCGGTGCCGCTGCCGGCCGATGCCGACGCGCTTCCGCTGCCATGATTCCTGGCCCACGCGGAACCGGGATCGGCTGTGCCGGCGCCGCCGCCCCAGCCCGTGCCACTGCCCGTGCCGGAGCCGCCTACGCCGACCGAAGCCGAGATGGCGCCGCCGCCCTTGCCGGAGCCATAGCCGCCGCTCGCAGTGGCATTGCCGCCACCCCCGCCGCTGGCGACAGGTGAACCGCCGGCTCCGCCGCCGCCGCCGTTGCCGGTGCCGGCCGTCGCGCTGCCATTGCTGGCGTTGCCTGCCGTGGCGCTGCCGTTATGCGCGCTGCCGCCGCTCCCGCCGGCACCGCCCGCGCCGCCTCCGCCGCCGTTACCTCCCGTGCCGCCGCGGCCATACCCATTGCCGCCCCGGCCGCCGCTTCCGCCTGCCGCGCTACCCGAGTTGGTCGCGTTGTTGCCGATGCCCCAGACCTGGACATTGCTCACGTACCCGTCGAGTTTGCTGATCGCGACGATCTTGGTGCTGTTGTACGAATCCTGATAGACACTCGCGCCGGGCGAAACTTCATTTGCATTGGACCCGGTGCTGCTGGTCTGGCTTGAGCTGACTGCGTTGCTGAGGGTGTTCGATCCGTCATCGGCTTTCTGGCTGCATGTCGAACTGGTATCGCTGCTGCATGGATTCGCCATCGCGTAGCCACTGCATCCTAAGGCGAGGAGTGCAGCTGACGCCAATAAAGTTTTGCGCATGAAATCCTCCTGAAGTAACGAGGAACGGCTTGGCCGACTGCACCAATCCGGACGACAACACGCATCGGCGATGCCAGTCCTGCCAGCGGCCTGACTACAAAGAAACCGTTGGATGCTTCATGCGACATGGCCCGCCCCGCCCGATTCCGGCATGCGATTTATGTTTCAAGTCTGAAACGTGTCGATCGGCACGGCGCCGGGACATCTGTGATGTGTGGGTGGATTTCCCCTTTGTATTCAGTCGCTTGCCCGATCGGCCCAAGGCGGACCCGGCAAGCGCGGAATGTTTCACTTTTGAGGCTGAAGTAGGGGTGCATTCGGGTATGCCCGAGGCGCCGGATATTCGATCTCGATCGCAAACGCACGCCCGGCAAGGACGCGCGCGGATTCATTCCGCCAAGGCGTTAAAAACCCGCATGGAGCGCCATTCAGAAATGTTTCGACTGTGATAGGACGCTTTTTCTTTGGATCCTGTTGGCGGCGAGCGTTGGCGTGCGCGGGTCGGATTATCGGCCGGAACGAGGATGCCGGCCGGCAGGCGCGAAGGAATGGCGACGCACATTCCGCTGCGATGCACCGCACGGAACCCACGCGCCGCCGGCGGTTCAACCGTGTGCGGGCGCCCGCCGGCTGCCGCTCAACATGCAGGCGTGGCGCCCCGTGCTTCGTTGGCCGTTCTCGCGCCGGCTCAGTTCATGCTCGTCCGCTTCTCCACGAACCGCCGCACATAATCGTCCGCCGGCCTCGACAGGATGTCGTCCGGCGTCCCGACCTGCACGAGCGTACCGTCACGCAGGATCGCGATCCGGTCGCCGATGCGCAATGCCTCGTCGAGGTCGTGCGTGATGAACACGATCGTCTTCGAAAGCGTCGCCTGCAGTTCGAGCAGTTGATCCTGCATCTCGGTGCGGATCAGCGGATCGAGCGCGGAGAACGCCTCGTCCATCAGCAGCACGTCGGTGTCGGCCGCCAGCGCACGCGCCAGCCCGACGCGCTGCCGCATCCCGCCCGACAACTCGTCCGGATAGTGATCGCCGTACCCGTCGAGCCCGACTTTCGTCAGCCAGTTGCGCGCCGCGTCGGCCGCGTCGTGCCGCTTCTCGCCGCGCGTGCGCAGCGCATACGCGGCGTTGTCGAGCACGGTCTGGTGCGGCAGCAGCCCGAAGTTCTGGAACACCATGCTGACCTTGTAGCGGCGCAGCTCGCGCAGCCCGTGCGCGTCGAGCTTGATCACGTCGCTGCCGTCGATCACGATCTCGCCGGCCGTCGGCTCGATCAGCCGGTTGAAGTGCCGCACGAGCGTCGATTTCCCGGAACCCGACAGCCCCATGATCACGAAGATCTCGCCCGACTCGATGCCGAGGCTCACGTCGTTGAGCCCGACGTTGCAGCCCGTTTCGGCCAGCACGTCGGCCTTGCGCTTGCCGGCGCGCAGCAGGTCGAGTACGCGCGCATGCGCGGCCTGCGGCCCGAACAGCTTGTACACGTGTTTGACGTCGATGGTCGCCATGTCTGCCTCCGTTCCTATGCGCGCGACGATTGCGTCGCCTGATTCGAATCGACGCCCGTCGACTGCGCCTTGCGCGGCAGCCGGTACGGCACGCGCGACGCGCCCTTCTGCCGGCGCTGCTGCGCAAGCCGGCGGCGTGCACGCCGCTCCTGGCCGAAGCCCTGGCTGATCCGGTCGATCACGATCGCGAGGATCACGATCGCGAGGCCCGCCTGCGTGCCCTTGCCGACGTCGAGCGTCTGGATGCCCGCGAGCACGTCCTCGCCGAGCCCGCGCGAGCCGATCATCGATGCGATCACAACCATCGACAGCGCCATCATCGTCGTCTGGTTGATGCCGGCCATGATGCTCGGCCGTGCCAGCGGCAACTGCACGTTGACGAGCAGTTGCCAGCGCGTCGTGCCGAACGCGCGCGCGGCTTCCGTCACGTCCGGATCGACCTGGCGGATGCCGAGATCGGTCAGGCGAATCAGCGGCGGCAGCGCGTAGATGATCGTCGCGAGGATCGCGGGCACCTTGCCGAGGCCGAACAGCATCAGCACCGGGATCAGGTACACGAAGCTCGGCAGCGTCTGCATCACGTCGAGCACCGGCAGCAGCATCCGGCGCAGCCACGCGCTGCGCGACGCGAGGATGCCCAACGGCACGCCGAGCGCGACCGACAACACCGTCGCGACGAGCATCAGCGCGAGCGTCTGCATCAGCTTGTCCCACAGGCCGAAGCAGCCGATCGCATAGAGCAGCAGCATGAAGAGCACGCCGAGGCCGATGCGGCGCGTCGCATTCCACGCGATCGCGCCGACGACCAGCAGCACGAGCCACGGCGGCGCCACGCGCAGCGCGCCTTCGAGCGGCACGAGCAGGTAGCGCAGCAGCATCGTGCTGAAGTGATGGAAGCTGTCGCCGTATTGCGCGACGAAAGTCTCGAGCGCGCTGTTGACCCAGTCGGCGATCGACAGGTGCAGAAAGAAGCCATTCATGTTGAATCTCCGTCGCGCCGCAAAGGCGCGTGACGGCGGCGGCGGGCGCGGGCCTGCCGCCGCGCGCAGGTTACGCGCCCTTCAGGCTGCCGGCGATCTTCTGCGCGACGTCGGCCGGCACCCACTGCTTCCACATGTCCTGGCGAGTCTTCAGGAACTGCGTGGCCATCGCCGCACCGTCGATCTTCTTCGTCGTCATCTCGAGGATCGTCTGGTTCAGGAAGTCCATCGGGAAGCGCACCTTGCCGAACACGCCGACGAGATCGGGGTTCGCATCGGCGAACGGCTTCGACACGCCGACCGTCAGCCGCGACACCATGTACGACGATGCGCACTGGTGCGTGCTGCTCTCGTCGCGCAGCGTCTTCCAGCATGCTTCGTTATAGGCCGGCATCTTCAGCGCGGCGAACTTGTATTTCGCCATCAGCGCGGCCGGGCCCCAGTAATAGAACACGATCGGCGCGCCGCGCTGGTACGCGGACGCGATCGCCGCGTCGAGCGCCGCGCCCGTGCCCGGATGGAAGTTCGTATACGACTGGTCGAGCTTCAGCACGCGCAACAGGCGCGAGTTCACGCGCTCGCAGTCCCAGCCCGTCGGGCAGTTCAGGAAGCGGCCCTTGTCCGGTTCCTCCTCGTCGGCGAACACCTGCTTGTACTTCGGCAGATCGTCGATCGACGCGAGCCCCGGCGCGACCGGCTTGATGTTGCGCGCAGCATCGCCCTTCACCACGTATTCGGGCACGAACCAGCCTTCCGTCGTGCCGCCCGGCAGCGTGTCGCCGATCAGCTTCACGGCGCCCGACGCGACGGCCTTCGCGGTGATCTCGCTGCGGCCCGTCCACTGCTCGGCCCAGATCTGCAGGTCGTTGCGCGCGAGCGCCGTTTCCGTCGCGGCCGTGCTGCCCGGCACGACGTCCGTCTTGCAGCCGTAGCCCTTCTCCATGATCTGCCGCAGCACTTCGGTCGCGAACGACCCGCTCTCCCACGTGATGCCCGCGAAATGGACCGTCTTGCCGTCGGCGCACGCGCCGCCGGCCGCATGGGCCACGGGCGCGGACAGGATCGCCGCGGCGGCGAGAAGGACCGTTTTCAGTCGTCGAATCTGCATGGTGGGTCGTCTCCAAATCGAATCTGTTGTTTGTGCGTCGCGGCATGCGCGGCGACCGGCGAATCGTGAATCCCTCCACGTCCGGTCAGCCTGCATGTTTCAACCGCCAATTTGTTTAGGGAAACGAGTAATTCCGATCACTGCAATCGGCAGCGCCAATCGATCGTCGGGCGCCCCGTCAGGCCCGCCGGACGGGCCTCGCGGCCGATTTACCGAGGCCGTTGATGACCCGACGCGGGCTGCGTCGCGACCCCGTTCGGCGGCTGCCCGGCCGGCCCTGAACCATGGCTGCGCGCACGCCGTTCCGGCTGCCGAAACCGCTCGTCGCGCCCCCATTGGCGATCCCGATCCCATCCATCGAAATTACTCGCTTTCGATTCCGTTTCGGCTTCGGAAGAATGCGCGGTGTCAATCGGAGGAGACACGACCCGACACGGCCGGTCGCCGCGCCGCCGCGCTTTGCGCGTTTCCGGCGCCGCGCGTGCTGCGCCGGGTCGCCCCGGATGACGGGACGCGCCTCGCCGGACGCGCTCACGACAACCGATACAAGCTGAATACCCCGGAGATCTCAATGAAAAAGACCCTGACGGCGCTCGCCGTAACGACCGCCTTCGCGTCCCCCGCGTTCGCACAAAGCAGCGTCACGCTGTACGGCGTGATCGACGAAGGCCTGAACTACACGAACAACGTCGGCACCGGCCACGTCTACGAAATGGCAAGCGGCTACGCGCAAGGCAGCCGCTGGGGCCTGAAGGGCAGCGAGGATCTCGGCGGCGGCATGAAGGCGATCTTCCAGCTCGAGAACGGCTTCGACGTGAACAGCGGCCGGCTCAACCAGGGCGGCCGCATGTTCGGCCGCCAGGCATACGTCGGCCTGAGCCAGGCACAGTACGGCACGCTGACGTTCGGCCGCCAGTACGACTCGGTGGTCGACTATCTCGCGCCGACCACCGCGAACGGCAACTGGGGCGGCTACCTGCTCGCGCACCCGTTCGACAACGACAACACCGACAACTCGTTCCGCCTCGACAACACGGTGAAGTACGCGAGCCCGAACTTCGGCGGCTTCCAGTTCGGCGGCGCGTACAGCTTCAGCAACAGCACGAGCTTCTCGGACAACCGCGCATACAGCTTCGGCGCGCAATACCAGAACAACGGGCTGCTAATCGGCGCCGCATACCTGCAGGCGAACCATCCGGGCAACGGCTCGGCCGGCGCGATCACCGCGAACGACGCGAGCTACATCGCCGAGCGCATGCGCGTGTTCGGCGCGGGCATCAACTACACGTTCGGGCCCGCGACGGTCGGCTTCGCGTACACGAATTCGAACTACAAGAACCCGACCGGCAACGGCTACCTCGGCACGCCGGGCGCGATCATCGCGCCGGGGGCGACGGTCAGCGCGATCAAGTATCAGAACTTCGAGGTGAACGGTTCGTACCAGATCACGCCGGCGTTCATGGTCGGCGCGCAGTATGTGCTGTCGCTCGAGAAGTACGACGCGTCGACCGGCAACGCGAAGCCGAAGATCCACTCGGTCGGGCTGATGGCCGACTACAACCTGTCGAAGCGCACCGACGTGTACGTGCAGGCCGCGTACCAGCACATCGCCGGCGACAAGACCAACTCGATCCTCGACCAGGCATTCATCCCCGGCACCGACGCGCCGTCGTCGACGTCGAACCAGGTCGCCGTGCGGCTCGCGCTGCGCCACAAGTTCTGACGCAACCCGGTTCTCCGTTCTTCACGCGACACCCGCGCCGGTCTGCCGGGGTGTCTTTGCCCGCCCGCAAGCGCAAGCCTGCCGGCGGGGTTTTTCGTGGATGCGGCAGCGCGTGCCCGGCCCGCCCGAATCGATCGAAGCCGCTAGCCTGCCCCGTCAACCGTGACAGGTCGACAGTCCGCGATCCGCCGATACACTGTGTGCCGCCCCCTTCGAAGGAGTGTCACTTGAAGCATCGGCACCGCGTGCAGTTCGCCTGCACCGCCAGCCCGGCCGCAATGAGCACCGGCCCGCGCAGTGCGCGAATCGACCTGCTGCGCGGCGTGTCGATCCTGCTCGTCCTGCTGCATCACTTCAACATCGCGTATCCGCTGCGCGACACGGCGCTCGCGCGCGTGCTCGGCTGGGATACCGTCCATGCGATCGTGCGCAACGGCAACTATGGCGTGACGATGTTCTTCGCGATCTCGGGCTACCTGATCACGTCGAATGCGCGCCGCCGCCGGGGCAGCCTCGGCGCGCTCGACGTGCGCGCGTTCTACGTGTCGCGCGTTGCGCGCATCGTCCCGTGCCTGCTCCTGCTGCTCGCGCTCGTCAACGGCCTCGCGGCGGCCGGCGTGCCGATCTTCACGAACCATGCGCCGCAGGGCATCGCCGTGTCGTTCTGGCTCGTGAATCTCGCGTCGCTCACGTTCTGGATGAACGTGCTGATCGGCACGTACGGATGGATCAACTATGCGCTCGGCGTGCTGTGGTCGCTGTCGGTCGAGGAGGTGTTCTACCTGTCGTTTCCGCTGCTGTGCATCGCCTTGCGCCGCGACTCGCGACTGTTCGCGTTCTGGCTGCTGATTGCCGCGATCGGCCCCGTGTACCGCTTCGCGCATCCGGGTGACGAAGGCGGGTTCCTCTACGCGTACTTCGCGTGTTTCGACGGCATCGCCATCGGCTGCTGCACAGCGTTGCTCGCCGAACGCGCGCGCTGGCAGGTGCTCGCGGCAGCGCCGGTGCAATGGCTCGCCTCAGCGGCGATGACTGCGCTCTATCTCGCGTGGCCGATCGCGGAAAGCCATGTGATCGGGGTATCCGCGATGGCGCTCGGCACCGGCGTGCTGCTGATCGGTGCGCATGCCGAACGCGAACGCACGCACGGCCGCGTGCTCGCGCCGCTGCGCTGGAGCGGCCGGCTCAGCTACGAGCTGTATCTGTTCCACCTGATCGTGCTCGGCGCACTGCGCACATTCTGGCCGCCGTCTGCCACGCATGGTGACGGCAAGCTGGCGTTGCTCGTCGCGTATCTGGTGCTGTCGGCCGGCTTGAGCGCGGTCATCGCGCGCGGCTATGCGACGCCGCTCGACCGCTTCATCAAACGAATCGCGTCGCGGCCCGCCGCGCGCGTGCCGGACGGCGCGCGCTTCTAGCGCGTCGTCGGCAATCCCTGCCGGGCGGCGGCGGGACAGAAAAAAACCGGCCAGGGCCCGGCCGTATCGCACGACGATACCGGCCGGCCTGACCGCAAGCCCCGCTTACGAAACGTCGATCGACCGCGCGACCGCGTCATCGGTCGCGCATCGGTCAATCCAGGTAGTCCGCGTATTCCTTGTGCGCATAGCCGGCGAGCGCCTGCCACGGCAACGGCTCACGCCGCGCGTCCGGTGCCTGCGTCAGCGTCAGCTTGCGCACGACGCGGCCGTCGGCGCTCCGGTATTCGACCGACAGCGGCGCCTGCAGCCGTTCGCTCCACAGGATCCGGTTCACGCCGCGCGCACCGGGCGACTCGACCGCCTGCTCGTACCAGCGGGTGCCGCGCGCATCACCGGGCTTCGCCACTCCGAGCCGCTTCAGTTGCGACGGCGGCGTGACGTAGTACGCGTTGTCCCACGAGCCGTCGAAGCCCGTGGTTTCGTACTCGGCCGGCGGCACGCTGACGACCGTCCGGTTCGCCGCGTCCACATACTCGATGCGCGCCGTCTTGCCGTCGTAGGTGACGTGTCGCGCCGCTGCCTGAAAGTTGAAATGCTTGTGTCCGGCATGGGCGGCGGCCGGCTGCACACCGGTGCGCTGCTGATCCGGACGCACACGGCCAACGTCGTGGTCATGGTCGTGATCGTCGCCATGCCCGCCGCCCGCCGCTGCGACGGGCAGCACGCGCTCGACCCACACGTGCCCGTCGCGCCGAACCATCCGTTCGCGGTACATCGTCGTGCGCGTCACGCCGTCGGCCGTCACCGTGCGGCTTTCGTGCAGCAGCACGGCGTCGAGGTCCGCCGCCGCGAAGGCCGGGAGCGCGGCCAGCCCGCACGCGAGCGCGCAGAGGAAGTGGCGTTTCATCGGAGGTTTCCGTTCATCATGAAGTCACCGGCCTCAGAAACCGAACGCCGATCGCACGAGACCGAACACCTTCGTGTTGTCGATCGTGCCCTTGAACGCCTTCGCATCCGCACCGTCGGCAAACAGCATCACGTCGCCGCCGCCGTGCGTCTCCGAGCCCGCGCTGCCCATCCGCACGCCGACTTCCTGCAGGTACGCGTCGTTCATCGCCGTGGCCGAATCGACCGACGCGCGCACGTTCGGCCGGTTCGCGCCATTGCCGAACACCAACGTCGTATAGGTATTGCCGTCGGCATCCTTGCTCGGCTGGCCGTCGCGATAGTTGCGGCTGATGTCGAGAATCGGATTGCCGCGCTTCGAATAACCGTTGATCGTCATCGTGTGGTCGTGGTCGGCCGTCACAACGATCAGCGTATTCGACAGGTCGACCTTCGACAGCGCGACGCGGATCGCTTCGTCGAATGCCGCCGTATCCTCGAGCGCGCGCTTCGCGTTGGTGCCGTGCAGCGCGTGATCGATCCGGCCGCCTTCGACCATCAGGAAATAGCCGTTCGAGTTCTTCGACAGCACGTCGATCGCCTTCGACGTCATGTCCGCGAGGCTCGGCTGCGTCGGCCCTTCGCCCTTGCCCGCGACGCGATCCAGCTCGTATTCGAGATGGCTAGTCGAACTGAATAGACCGACCAGCTTGCCGTTGCCGGCCTGCGCGAGCTGGTCCTTCGTGGCCACGACCGTGTAGCCCTTCGTCTTCATCTCGTCGAGCAGGTTGCGCCCGTCCGCGCGCCCGCGCTTGTTCGCTACCGGATCGAACGGCGTCCAGTGATTGCGGCCGCCGCCCATCAGCACGTCGACGCCGTCGCCGAGCGCCGCGTTGTAGCCGGCACCGCCCGGCGCCGCCTGCGCGGCGATGTCGAACTGCGCATCGCGATGGCAGATGTGCGAATAGGTCGCGGCGGGTGTCGCATGCGTGAGCTCGGTCGTCGTGATCGCACCAACTGCCTTACCACGCGCCTTCGCCAGTTCCAGCAGCGTCGCGACCGGCTGGCCGTTGCCCGGCGCGCAGTTGTTGACGGTCTTGTTGCCGTTGACGTCGCTGCCCGGCGCGACCGCGCGCGTGTCGGACGACATCGACAGCACTTCGTTGTTCATCTTCACGCCGGTCATGTACGCGGCCATCGACGGTGCGCTGTCGGTGGTCTGCGCGTCGTTCGAGAAGGTCTTGACGCGCGCGGTGCGGGCCAGCTTCTCCATCGTCAGTTGCCCCGACTCGCCGACCTTGTAGATCCGGCTCGCCGTCACGGTCGTCGGCCCCATGCCGTCGCCGAGAAAGAAAATCACGTTCTTCGCCTGGCCGGCGGCGTGCGCCGGGCCGCATGCGAAACCCACGACGGCCAACGCCGCCGCGATGCACTTGATGGTCGACATCCTGTATTCCCCTGTACCCGTGTGGTCGGCGCTCAAAGCTGCACCGCGTTGCGCACCAGCTCGAAGACCTTGTTGTTCTCGATCACGCCGTGGAATGCATCCGCGCCGCGGCCGATCGCACCGAGGAACACATCCGTGCCGCCATGCGTCTCGCTGCCCTTGTCCGTCCGCACGACCGCTTCCTGGCGATAGTCGTCGGCGCCCGTCACCGCATCGGTGAGCGCGGTGCCCGCGCGGCTGCCCTGCACGCGGTTCTCGCCGTTGCCGAAGCCGATGATCGTGTACGGCGCGCCGTCCGCGTCCTTCGCGACCGCGCCCGTCTGGTAGCTGCGCAGCACGCCCAGCACGCCGGGCTTGCCCGCTTCGGTCTTGCCGGTGCGCGCCGCATAACCGTTCAGCACCAGCGTGTGATCGTGATCGGCGGTGACGACGATCAGCGTGTTCTTCAGGTCGGGATCGGTCTTGCGCACCTTGTCGAGCGTCGCCTTGATCGCGTTGTCGAACGCGACCGTGTCCTGCAGCGCGCGCTTCGCATTGGTGTCGTGCAGCGCGTGATCGATCCGGCCGCCCTCGACCATCAGGAAATAGCCGTTCGGGTTGTTCTGCAGTACGTCGAGCGCGCGCGTCGCCATGTCGGACAAGCTCGGTTCCTTCGTCGCGCCGCGATCGAGGTCGTAGCTCATGTGGCTCGACGAAAACAGGCCGACCAGCTTCCCGCTCTTCGTCGCATCGGCGGCCAGCAGGTCGTCGCGGTTCTGCGCGAACGCGTAGCCCTTCGCCTTCAGTTCGTTGACCAGGTTGCGGCCGTCGGTGCGCTTGCCGCCGCCGTCCTTCGGTACGAAGAATTGCGTGCCGCCGCCGAGCACCACGTCGACGCCGTCGCCGAGCGCGCCGTTGTAGCCCGCGCCGCCCGGCACGAGCTGGGCCGCGATGTCGTTCTCGGCATCGCGATGGCACACGTGCGCATACGTCGCGGCGGGCGTCGCGTGCGTGACGCGCGTGGTCGTCACGACACCGGTGGCCATCCCCTTCGCCTTCGCGATCTCGAGCAGCGTCGACACCGATTTGCCGTTGTTCGCGCCGCAGTTGCCGGTGAGGCCGGCGCTCGGCTCGATCGCCTTCGTGTCGGGCGACATCGAAATCACTTCGTTGTTGGTCTTGACGCCGGTCATGTACGCCGACATCGACGGCGCGCTGTCCGTCACCTGCGCATCGTTGGAATAGGTCTTCACGAAAGCGGATTCGGGCAGCGTGTCGAGCGTGAGCGCGCCGTCTTCACCGACCGCATAGATGCGCGCGGCCGTCAGCGTCGTCATCCCCATGCCGTCGCCGAGGAAAAAGATCACGTTGCGCGCCGCCGCCTGCACGGGTGCAGGCGTCGAGCTGGTCGGGCCGTCGTCGCTGTTGCATCCGGCAAGCGCAAAGGCGCCGGCACACAGCAGCGCCGCCATTTTGATTCGATTCATGTTGCCGGTTCCCCCCGGTGTTGATGCTTTCGAAATGAAAGGCGATGGTAGGAACCTGATGTGACGGCAATATGAATGGGAATTGGAAGGATCGGTATGACTTATGAAAGCAACCGGCGCGGCGCCGTGTCCGGGCGCCCTGCGCGCGGCCGCGTCAATCGGCGTGGTCGGCGGCGGTGCTGCGTACGGTCACGATGCGCGCAGGCGGAATATTTGCCCAGACGATACGGCTGCCGCAGGCAACAAATGCCGAATCGCCCAACGGATGACGGCGGGGCGAGCGCAAGTCGTACGTGAATTGGATCATCACGCCGTCGGCCGACAGCACGCGACGGCATTGATCGACGATGGCCGTCACGTCCTCGCGCGGCAGCGTGCGCAACGGCAGGCACGACACGATCGCATCGACCCGCGCGGCGGGCGGCAGCAGCCGTTCGAGCTGCCGCGCATCGCCCCACACGATCGACACATCCGGAAAGCGTCGCCGCAGGTGCTGCACGAACGCCGGCGATCGCTCGACCACGACGAGGCGCCGTGGCGCGACGCCGCGTTCGAGCAACGCCGCGGTGATCGCACCGGTGCCGCCGCCGAGTTCGACGACCAGCCCGCCGCCGTCCGGCACCGCGTCGGCCATCTCGCGCGCCAGATGCCGCGAACTCGGGCACAACGCCCCCACCGCGGCCGGGCGGCCGACCCACTCGCGCACGAACAGTGCCGAGACACGCCACGCGTTTGGCCAGATCATTGGCCGGCCTTGAGCGGTTGCGCCGTCGGCTTCGACGTGCCGATGACTTCATGGAACAGGGCTACGGCGACACGGGGCTCTTTCACGTGCATCCTCCTGGACGAATCGGTCCGTCGCAGGAAGAGCGACGATCAAATCGATTCTAGGAAATGCAATCTTAAGGCGACGTGAAGATTGTCCCTAATAGCCCGCGCCGCCGCATCCGTGAGTGCTCCGCCGACGGGAACGAAGCAGCGTAACCGATCGGGAACGACGGCACGCCGCGTCGCGCGCGGCACCGCCTCACCGCAGGTTGGTTCGCGCCAGCTCGACGATCTCGTCGCCACGCCCGCTCAAGATCGCGCGCAGCATGAACAGGCTGAAGCCCTTCGCATGCGCGAGCTCGATCTTCGGCGGCATCGCGAGTTCGTACTTCGACGTGACGACGTCGACCACCGCCGGCCCGTCGTGCGCGAACGCCGTGCGCAATGCCTGCTCGACGTTTTCCGAATGCTCGACGCGCACGCTGAAGATGCCCGCGCCCTTCGCGATCGCCGCGAAATCGGTCGGGCTCAGGTCGACGTTGGTATCGAGATAACCGGCCGCCTTCAGCTCCATCGACACGAAGCCGAGCAGGCTGTTGTTGTACACGACGATCTTGATCGGCAGGTTGAGCTGGCGCGCGCTCAGCAGATCGCCGAGCAGCATCGACAGCCCGCCGTCGCCGGACAGCGACACCACCTGCCGCCCCGGATGCGCGCCCTGCGCGCCGAGCGCCTGCGGCATCGCGTTCGCCATCGATCCGTGATTGAACGAGCCATGCAGTTGCCGCTTGCCGTTCATCGTCAGGTAGCGCGCGGCCCACAGCGTCGGCGTGCCGACGTCGGCCGTGAAGATCGCGTCGTCGGCCGCGACTTCGTCGACGATCTTCGTCAGGTATTGCGGATGGATCGCACGGCCCGGCGGCTCGGCCACCGCGAGATCGTCGAGCCCCTTGCGCGCGGCGGCGTAATGCTTCAGCGCATTCTCGAGGAAGCGCCGCTGCGTCTTGCGCGTCAGCCGCGGCAACAGCGCGGCGATCGTTTCCTTCACGGTGCCGACGAGGCCGAGCGCGAGCGGCGCGCGGTGGCCGAGCTGCGAGCCCTTCCAGTCGATCTGCGCGACCTTCGCGTTCGACGGATAGAACGGCCGGTACGGGAAATCCGTGCCGAGCATCAGCAGCGTGTCGCACGATTCCATCGCGTGATAGCCGGAGCTGAAGCCGATCAGCCCCGTCATCCCGACGTCGAACGGGTTATCCCATTCGACGAACTGCTTGCCGCGCAGCGCATGCACGACCGGCGCGCCGAGCGTATCGGCCAGCGCGACCACTTCGTCGTGCGCGCCCTGCGTGCCGCTGCCGCACAGCAGCGTGACCGCGTCGGACGCATCGAGCAATGCCGCGAGCCGGTCGAGATCGGCATCGGCCGGCAGGATCGACGGCGGCGCCGATTCGCTCCACGCCGGCGCCTCTTCCGGGCCGTCGCCGAGTGCGATGTCGCCCGGCAGCACGATCACCGCGACGCCGCGCTCCTCGATCGCAGTGCGCATCGCGCGCGCGAGCACGCGCGGGAACTGCGACGCATTGGTCACGAGCTCCGCGAAGTGGCTGCACTCGCGGAACAGTTCCTGCGGATGGGTTTCCTGGAAGTAGCCGAGCCCGATTTCGGTCGACGGGATGTGCGCGGCGATCGCGAGCACTGGCTGGTGATTGCGGTGGCAGTCGTACAGCCCGTTGATCAGGTGCAGGTTGCCGGGGCCGCAACTGCCTGCGCACACCGCGAGCCGCCCGGTCGACGCGGCATCCGCGCCGGCTGCGAACGCGGCGCTTTCCTCGTGCCGCGTGTGCATCCAGCGAATCGACCCGATCTGGGCCAGGCTGAACGACAGCCCGTTCAGGCTGTCGCCCGTCACGCCCCAGATACGCTCGACGCCCGCTGCCGCGAGCGTCTTCGCCAGGTATTCCGCCATCGTCTGTCTAGCCATGATGCCCTCACTCGTCGATTGATCGAGACATGCATGAACCGGCCGTACGTTCGCAGCCGGCACCGATCGGACGAGCATACGCGATTGATTCGCGCCGCGTCGCGACGACGCAGGCGGGCTGACTGCCGTACGAGACGCAGGCACGCGACCGGTTCGATCCGTCGCCGCGCAGCGCGGCGGGTGTCATCGTTTCGTCACCGTCGCGTCGGCGAACGGACCGGCTGGCAGGCGCCGCGCTCAGCTCCAGTCCGACGCCGACTCGTCCGGATCGACGAGCGTCAGCCCCGCCGCCGGCAGCGGCAACGCGGTCTTGTAGCGCACCTGCTTCAGCGCGAAGCTCGAGCGGATGTTCGACACACCCGGAATCGTTGTGAGCCGCTCGATGATGAAGCGCTCGAGCGTGCGCATGTCGGGCATCACGACGCGCAGCAGGTAGTCGGCATCGCCCGACATCAAATAGCACTCCATCACCTCGGGCCGCTGCGAGATCGCCTCCTCGAAACGCTGCAGCGCGTCCTCGACCTGCTTCTCGAGGCTGACCTGGATGAACACGTTGATCCGCAGCCCGAGCGGCTCGGGATCGAGCAGCGTGACCTGCTGCCGGAACAGCCCGAGCTTCTCCAGCGCACGCACGCGGTTGAAGCACGGCGTCGTCGACAGGTTCACCGCGCGCGCCAGTTCCGCGTTCGTGATCCGCGCGTTCTGCTGAAGCTGGTTCAGGATGCCGATGTCGATGCGGTCGAGCCGCTTGGGGGAGGTGCTCATGGTCTGAATATTCCTTTGCTCGCGACGATTCCGGAATATTTACACTATCCGGCGGCAAATTCCCAATGAAATCAGACGCATATTCTGGGGATCGGCGCGTAGCATGAGTCCCATTGATGCGTGCCGCCGCCGGCGCGCGGGAGACTCTCATGACGGATCTGTCGAACGGTATCGAACACGCGCAGCGCGCGGCCCTCGCGCGCGTCGATGCGGACCCGGAAGAAACCGCCGAATGGCTCGAGGCGCTCGACGCGGTGGTCGCGCACGTCGGCCGCGACCGCGCGCAATACCTGTTCGACCGGCTCGCCGAGCATGCGCGCGCGACCGGCCTCGCGTCGCCGCGCACACCCGTCACGCGCTACCTGAACACGATTCCGCTCACCGAGCAGCCGCCGTATCCGGGCGACCTCGACCTGGAGGAACGGCTGTCCGCCGCGTTGCGCTGGAACGCGCTCGCGATGGTCGTGCGCGCGAACCGCGCGTACGGCGAACTCGGCGGCCACATCGCGAGCTATGCATCGGCGTCCGACCTGTTCGAAACCGGCTTCAACCACTTCTTCCGCGCGGCGTCGCCCGCGACCGGCGACGCACCCGGCACGGCCGGCGGCGATCTCGTGTACTTCCAGCCGCATTCGTCGCCGGGCGTCTATGCGCGCGCGTATCTCGAAGGCTTCCTCACCGAGGACCACCTGAAGCATTACCGCCGCGAAATCGCCGGCCCGGGCCTGTGCTCGTATCCGCATCCGTGGCTGATGCCCGATTTCTGGCAGTTCCCGACCGGCTCGATGGGCATCGGCCCGATCAACGCGATCTACCAGGCGCGCTTCATGCGCTACCTGCAGCATCGCGGCCTCGCGAACACCGCGGGCCGCACCGTGTGGGGCTTCTTCGGCGACGGCGAGATGGACGAACCCGAATCGCTCGGCGCGCTGTCGCTCGCCGCACGCGAGGGGCTCGACAACCTCGTGTTCGTGATCAACTGCAACCTGCAGCGGCTCGACGGCCCGGTACGCGGCAACGGCCGCGTGATCGACGAACTCGAAGCGCAGTTCGCGGGCGCCGGCTGGAACACGATCAAGGTGCTGTGGGGGTCCGACTGGGATCCGCTGTTCGCGCGCGACCACGCCGGCGCACTCGCGCGCGCGTTCGCCAATACGGTCGACGGGCAGTTCCAGACCTTCTCCGCGAACGACGGCGCATACAACCGCGCGCGCTTTTTCAGCCAGGACCCTGCGCTCGAAGCGCTCGCCGCGCAACTCACCGATGCGGAGATCGACCGCCTGCGCCGCGGCGGCCACGACGCGCGCAAGCTGCACGCCGCGTATGCGAGCGCGCTCGCGCACCGCGGCCAGCCGACCGTGATCCTCGCGAAGACGATGAAGGGGTACGGGATGGGCACGGCCGGCCAGGGCCGGATGACGACCCATCAGCAGAAGAAGCTCGACGTCGACGATCTGAAGGCGTTCCGCGACCGCTTCCGGTTGCCGCTGTCGGACAGCGACGTCGAACAGTTGAAGTTTTACAAGCCAGCGGAAGACAGCCCGGAAATGCGTTACCTGCATGCCCGCCGGGCTGCCCTGGGAGGCTATCTGCCCAGAAGGCGGATAGCGGCATCGAAGGGGCTGACCGTCCCTTCGATGCCGGCCTGGGGAGCATTCGCGCTGGACGCGGCCGGCCGCGAGATGTCGACGACGATGGCGCTCGTGCGCATGCTCGCCGCGTTGATCAAGGATCGCGACCTCGGCTCGCGCGTCGTGCCGATCGTGGCCGACGAAGCGCGCACGTTCGGCATGGCCAGCCTGTTCCGGCAGGTCGGCATCTACTCGCCGCTCGGCCAGCGCTACGAGCCGGAAGACCTCGGCTCGATGCTCTACTACCGCGAGGACACGCGCGGCCAGATCCTCGAGGAAGGCATTTCGGAAGCGGGCGCGATCTCGTCGTGGATCGCCGCCGCGACGTCGTACAGCGTGCACGACCTGCCGATGCTGCCGTTCTACATCTACTACTCGATGTTCGGCTTCCAGCGCATCGGCGACCTGATCTGGGCCGCCGCCGACCAGCGCTCGCGCGGTTTCCTGATCGGTGCGACGTCCGGGCGCACGACGCTCGGCGGCGAGGGGTTGCAGCACCAGGACGGCAGCAGCCACCTCGCCGCGTCGACGATCCCGAACTGCCGCGCGTACGATCCGGCGTTCGCATACGAAGTCGCGACGATCGTCGATGCGGGCATGCGCGAGATGGTCGAGCAGCAGCGCGACGTGTTCTATTACGTGACCGTCATGAACGAGAACTATGCGCAGCCGTCGATGCCCGACGACGATCCGGCCGCGCGGCGCGAAGGCATCCTGAAGGGCATGCACCGGCTGCCGTCCGGTTCGAACGCGACGGCACGCGTGCAATTGCTCGGCTCGGGCGCGATCCTCGGCGAAGTGCTCGCCGCGCAGCGGATGCTGAAGGACGACTGGGGAATCGATGCGGCCGTGTGGAGCGTCACGAGCTTCACCGAACTGCAACGTGACGGGATGGAAGCCGAGCGGCGCACGCGACTGGGTGACGATGCCGACGCAACGCCGTACGTGACCGCCGCGCTCGCCGCAACGCGCGGGCCCGTGATCGCCGCGACCGACTATGTGCGCGCTGTGCCGGAACTGATCCGTGCGTACCTGCCACGCCGCTACGTGACGCTGGGCACCGACGGGTTCGGCCGCAGCGACACGCGCGATGCGCTGCGTGCGTTCTTCGAGGTCGACCGCGCGAGCATCGTGCTCGCGGCGCTGAAGGCGCTGGCCGATGATGGCGAGCTCGATGCATCGATCGTACGCACCGCGCGCGAACGGCTCGGCAAGACTGTGCCGCAGCCCGGCACGGCGCCTTGGCAGCGCTAGGCACGCAAGTCATTTCCGCCACGATGCGCTGCCCTGTCAGGCAGCGCCACCAACACGCACCGTTTCCGCCGACGCGCCGCTGACGCAGCGCGCCCGGCCGGCCACTCGCCACGCACGCTCCGCTACACCGGCAACGCGTGCGTCGACAGAATTTCCTTGAGCACCATGAACGACCGCACCTGCCGAACGCCAGGCAGGTAGAGCAGTTGTTCAGCATGCAGCCGGTTGAAGCTCTCGTTGTCGCGTGTGCGCACCAGCATGAAATAGTCGAACTCGCCGGTCACGACGTGGCATTCGACACATCCCGACACCTTCTGCGCGGCCTTCTCGAACGCAGCGAACGCCTCCGGCGTCGAGCGGTCAAGCACGAAGCCGATCACGACGAGCATGCCGGCCCCGAGCGGCTTCGGGTCGAGCAGCGCGACGATCCCGCGAATCATCCCCATCTCCTTGAGCCGCTCGACGCGCCGCAGGCACGCCGGCGCGCTCAGCTTCACCTTCGCGGCGAGGCTCACGTTCGAGATCGACGCGTCCTGTTGAAGCTGCCTGAGGATCGCGCGATCGATGCGATCGAGCGCGGGCGCGGCATCGGGTGCCATCATCGATCGGCTGCCTAATTTCATTGCGTCTTCCTCCGTTTCAAAGAACTTGTATTGCGCCAATGGCGCTTTCCACTTCATCAACGTAGGCCGACGATATTTATTTCGCAAGCTCATTTCTCGCGTGCTTGCCTATCATTTTTCCATCGGGAGACGGCGTGCCGGCTCTTCCCGAGCGCACCGATGCCTGCGCCAACCCCGCCTTTCCGGAGACAAGAGTCGATGAACCTGCAACGCTTCCCCCGTTATCCGCTGACGTTCGGCCCCACGCCCATCCAGCCGCTCAAGCGCCTGAGCGCGCACCTCGGCGGCAAGGTCGAGTTGTATGCGAAGCGCGAGGACTGCAACAGCGGCCTCGCGTTCGGCGGCAACAAGACGCGCAAGCTCGAATACCTCATCCCCGATGCGCTCGCGCAGGGCGCGGACACGCTCGTGTCGATCGGCGGCGTCCAGTCGAACCAGACGCGTCAGGTCGCGGCCGTTGCCGCGCATCTCGGGATGAAATGCGTGCTCGTGCAGGAGCACTGGGTCAACTATGAAGACCCCGTGTACGACCGCGTCGGCAACATCCAGCTGTCGCGCATGATGGGCGCCGACGTGCGGCTCGTGGCCGACGGTTTCGACATCGGCATCCGCCGTAGCTGGGAAGAAGCGATGGAGAGCGTGCGGCAGGCGGGCGGCAAGCCGTATCCGGTTCCGGCCGGCTGCTCCGAGCATCCGCTCGGCGGGCTCGGCTTCGTCGGCTTCGCCGAGGAAGTGCGGCAGCAGGAGGCCGAGCTCGGTTTCAAGTTCGACTACATCGTCGTGTGCTCGGTGACGGGCAGCACGCAGGCCGGCATGGTCGTCGGCTTCGCGGCCGATGGGCGCGCGGATCGCGTGATCGGGATCGACGCGTCGGCGAAGCCGGAGCAGACGCGCGAACAGATCACGCGGATCGCGCGGCATACGGCCGAACTGGTCGAACTCGGGCGCACGATTACCGATGCGGACGTCGTGCTCGACAAGCGCTACGCGGGCCCCGAATACGGGCTGCCGAACGACGGCACGCTCGAAGCGATTCGGCTTTGCGCGCGGCTCGAAGGCGTGCTGACCGATCCCGTCTATGAAGGGAAATCGATGCACGGGATGATCGACAAGGTGCGCAAGGGGGAATTCGAGCCCGGGTCGAAGGTGCTGTATGCGCACCTGGGCGGCGTGCCGGCGTTGAGCGCTTACGCGGAGATTTTCCGGCAGGGGTGATGCGGGCCGGGTGGAGGTGCGGCGCGCACCGGCGTCACGCCTCCGTCGAACCGGCACGGCATCCGCCCGGTTCGGCTCCGCTCATCGGGCCGTCTCGCCCAGTGCCTTCATCTCGATGTCGCCGTAATACATCGTTCGCTCGGTCACATCGGACGGGCGGGTCTTCCACCACCATTTGTAGAGGCCGAGCTTGAAGTAAGCGTCGCGATCGTTCGGATACGCGTTCGGTACGCCCGTAACATGCACGACGCGTTCGCCGTTCCGGAAAACATCGGTCAGCGCGTCGACGCCTTGATCGTCCGGTCGATACCGCAGCACCCACCAGACCCGTTTCCCGCGATCCGCCGACGGGTCGCCGAACGCAATGGATCGGCTCGGCATGCCCGGCGCGCCGCGCACATCGACTTCGTACTTCCCATTATTCAGCAGCAACGCAAACGGCGGTGATCCGTCGCTGCCGCCTTGATGCAACTGTGCAATGAGTTCCGGCTGTCTGGAATCGAACCGGTAGCCGGCGGGAATGACCGTCGACCAACGCACCTCGTAGTCGCGACCGTTGACGAAGCGAAACACCGGCGAGAAGCTGATCTCGGAACGTGGCGTGCCGCTCGCCACGCTGCTGAAGTCCTGCGAGCGGTTCATCGTCACCCTCAACAGCGTGCCGTCAATACCGGAAACTTCGCCGGTGGTGATGTTCTGCACCACCGGCTCCTGCAAACGAAGCCGCGAATCGATGCCGCGCACCCAGTCCGACCGATAAACGCGCGCATCGTCATGCTTGCCGCCGTCCGGGCCCGCATGGCAACCCGATGCGACGAGCACGCATACGGCAACGAAGAATCTACCGCGCATTCCGCTCTCCGTTTCGCCGAAACAACCGCGACACATACGCGCGCGTCAGCATCACCAGGAAGCGGCTGTTGGTCGACAGATAGCGTTTCCACATCCGCCCCGGCTCCTGGATCACGCGAAACGCCCACTCCAGCCCACTGCGCTGCATCCACAGCGGCGCCCGCCTCACTTTCCCCGCCACCACGTCGAACGCCCCGCCCACGCCCATCACGAAATCGACGCCCAACTGCGATTTCCAGCGATTGATGAAGTTTTCCTTGCGCGGCGACGTGATCGCGACGAACAGCAGCCGCGCGCCCGACCGACGAATGTCGTCCACGATCGCATGTTCGTCGTCCCAGAAATAGCCGTGGTGATATCCGGCGACCGGCAGCCGCGGATAGCGTGCCGCCGTCAACTCGACGACCCGCTCGACGACCTCCGGCGTCGCGCCGAGCAGATAGACCGGCAACCCTTTCGCTTCGGCCAGCGCCAGCAGCCGATCGAACAGATCCACGCCCGCGACGCGCTCCGGCACCGGGATGCCGAGCAGCCGCGCGCCCCAGACGACGCCCATGCCGTCGACGTTGACGATGTCGCATTCGCGGACCGACGCGGCGAGTTCCGCATCGCGCTGCAGGTTGACGATCTTTGCGACGTTGACGACGACGTGCTGCGTGAATTGCCGTTTCTCGACTCTCGCGCCGATCCAGTCGACCGTCTCGTTCATCGACATCAGATGGATCGGGCATGAAAAGATTTCAGCGCGGTTCATTGCAAGGCCTCGCCATCGTTTTTTTTGACATCCGGACTATCGTCGGCAAATCGCGACGGCCGGTGCAGCAACGCGTACAGTTCCTTCAACTTCGCCGACACATCGGCGGAGAAGCAACCGAGCGCAGCAAGCTTCTCGCGCCCGTTGGATCGCGCGCCGGCCTTCAACACGTCGGCAAGCCCGTTCGTGAGACGGCCCGCGTCGTGGTCGAACACCACCATGCCCGGCGACACGCCGTCGAGCAGTTGCCGCACGTTGCCGACATCGACCGATACGACCGGCAGATCGAGCGCCATCGCTTCCTTGACCGATTGCGGCGACCCTTCCCGGGTCGACGTCATCAGCAGGCACGCGGCACGCGCCAGCAGGTCGCGCACCTCGCCGCGATCGAGACCGTCGATATGCCGCTCCTGCACCCGGATGCCGTGCTGTTCCGCAAGCTGCCGCAGTACCAGCGAAAACAGCGGATAGTTTTTCTCCGGACGCTTCGGCGACGACGGGAAGACAACGATCGGCACGGCTGATTTCATGAGCGCATCGTCGCGATCCGCAGCGAAGACCGCCTCATCGACAGCGCACGGAATCGTCACGCAGCGGCGGCGCAGCCGGACCAGACGCGATGAAATTTCCGCACTCACGCCGATGCACGCATGCGCGAAGCAGGCCATCGATTTCGACACCGCGCGCATCCAGAGCGGACCCAGGATATCCGTGCCGTGGAACGTGATGACAACCCGCGCTTTCGTGAACAGCCGGACCAGCGGTGCGGAACACGCGCTCAGGCCGAAGTGGTAATGCACGACGTCGTACCGGCCCGCACGAGCGGCCTTCCAGACCTGCCCGATCGAGCGCAGGTATTCACGCTTGTCGCGATACCCCTCGACGACGAGCACATCGACCGTGCAGCCGCCGGAACGCCGCAGCGCCTCGACCTGCTCGGTCACGAACACGCCTTGCCAGGGGCTCGCGCGGTTGCTGCCGAGATACATGTTCGTAACGACGAGAATTTTCATGAGCGAACCTCCACCGCCCCGCCGCGATGCGCCGGGCCGACGCGCGGCCGCCCCCACGAGAATGCATACATCGCCAGCAGCGCGGAAAATACGTAAGACGGCGACACAAATGCCATCGAGAAGATGTTGTCGAAGCAGAATGCGCCGACGATATAGAACCAGACGGCCGGCTTGCGCCGCCCTTGTCCGTACCCCAGCACGAACACCAGCCACGCGAGCGCGCCGAACGCGCCCATCTCGACGAACAGGTGCGGGTAGAACGTGTCGGTGGTCTTCAACAGCCCGCCGAGCCCGTACCAGTCGAAGTGATAGAGCTGATAGAGCGGCGACGAGAACTTCACCGATGCCGGGCCGCCGAAGCTGCCCAGCCCTTCGCCGAGCAGATTGCCGTTGCGGATCGACTCGAACATCACGCGATAGGATTCGGCCCGCGCCGAATTGCCCGCGACGACGTAGAACAGGATCTTCGCCATGCCGACCTTCAACAGCGAATCCAGCACGCCCACCGACATCAGCACGAGCATCATGCTCGCGATGCCGGCAGCAGCCAGCCACGCGCGCACATCCCTGACGTTCCTCACGAACGGATAGAGCGCCAGTACCGCGAACAGCTTGAACGAGAAGCCGAGCAACGCGAAGAACAGAAACCCCCACGACGCGATCGCCGCGCGACGGCCGGACCAGTACCAGCGGCACAGCAGAAACGCGCAGAGATTGATAAAGCTGAACTCCGAAAAGAACCCCATCCACCCCTGCGCACGCAGGAACAATCCCGAATCGATCCGCACCGGCATGAACAGCGGCAACCCGATCGCATACGACACGTAGAAATACAGCTGGAACAAGTCGTTGCTCACGACCACGCCGATGAACGTCCTGACCAGCACGTCGAGCCGGTCGCGGTACGGGAAGATTGCCACCGTGATCGCGACCGGAAAGAGGAAGCGGACGAGTTCCTCGATCCCGGCATGGACGTTGAACGACAACAGCATCCCGATGAAGAGCGAAACGGCGATGGGGAGCACGACGACGGCCAGTCGGTGAAAGCGCGGACGCAGCAGGATCGCCGCGAACACGAGGCCGAACGCGCTCATCTTTACGATCTGCGAACGCTCGTCGTCGAGCGTGAGCAGCGTATCGCTGACGCAGAAGACGAAGTAAGCGAGCGCCAGCAGTCCGGCGCCCAGGTCGGCTACGCTCGATCGACGATGCGGCACGATCGCCGGAAATCGGGCGACCGCATTCATGGACGCGCTCCTGCCGCCGCCGGCATCGCTTGCATATCGGCAACGTCCAACGCCCTGATCGATTCCGCATAGGTCGCGCATACCCGCCGTGCATGCAGCACGACGATCGTGTTCCGGATCAGCGTCACGGCCACTGCGGACACCAGCATGCAGAAGAATCCGGTTTCGCCGCCGATGGCGACGCAACCACCGAACAGCACAACGAACAGCGCCGACGTGCCGATGTTGATCCGCGCGGTCGCCGCGCTCTGCTCGAACGCCATCATCACGTTGCTGCCGACGACGCCAAGCACGCCGGCCGCGCACTGGATCGACAGCAGCACACCGCCCGCGAGCACCGTGTACACGCCGTTTCCGTCGAGCCCGTAGCGGTAGGTCAGCCCCCCCACCATCGCCACGTTCACGACAAGCACGACCAGATTCGACAGGTCGATATCGCGCCGCATCGCGCCCAGTGTCGCGTCGAGCGGTGCCTTGTCCTTCTTCCGCTTCACGAGGTCCGGCAACTGCGCGATCGAAATGGCGCGCGGCAGCAGGTTGCCGATCGCGGTCACCGAAGAAAACAACGACAGCATCCCCGCGAACGACGCGCCGCACATCGCCTTCGCCGCCGGTACGGTCACCAGCGCGATGCCGCCGGACAGGAAATTGGTCAGCCCGAACTGCAGCCCCGTCACGTCGATGCGCATCGAGAACGTGCGACGATCGGGCGTGCCGATCGCGGCGAACATCGCGGCCGCCACCACGACCAGCACAACGGCCAGGCACAGCGACGCGGAATAGCCATAGCGCGCGCCGACCCACAGCATCACGCACGAGCCCGCGATCAGCAGGCAGTCGAACGCGATCGTGATCCGGTAGCGGCGGTACGACACGAAGAAATGTCGCGCGAGCTGATACACGGTCCAGCCCCACATCAGCGCGACCACGCCGCCAAGATCGAACGCGGCGAGGCCGGTAGCGGACACCAGCACGCATGCGACCGTGGCGGCCACGGCGGTCCATCCCGCCATCGACACCAGCGTGTAGAACACGCCACGCGCCGCCTGCTTCCCGTCGGTCGCCGGTACGCGTACCAGGATCAGCGTCGCCCAGCCGATCGCCGTGAAGAAGCCGATGATCTGTGCGATCGACAGGTTGGACGCCGCATGCCCGAGCTCGTCCAGCGAATAGATTCGCTGGACGAGCCAGAATGTCAGCACGCAATAGAGGCCGGGCGCGCCGGTACAGACTAGCGCCTCGACACGGCCCAGCAGCTTTTTGGCGTCGGCATACCTCCGCATGACTTTCGCGCGCCCGTCCGTTACCCGCGCGCCAGCACGCCGCGCGTGTCGATCACGACCTTGGTCTGCAGCCGCACCGGGTCCATGCGCCGGAACGGTGCGTGATCGACGAGAATCACGATCACGTCGGCTTCGGCCAGCGCCGTGTTCAGATCGCACAGTCGGGTCTTTGCTTCCAGCGATGCCGGCAACGCGACGATGTTGGGTTCGACGACCAGCAGCGCCGCGCAGGCGCTCTCTGCCAGCGCTTCGACGATCTCCATCGCCGGGCTCTCGCGCAGATCGTCGATATCCGCCTTGAACGCAAGCCCGAGACACGCGATCACCGGCTCGCGGAACCGGCTCGCCGCCTGCCGCACGCGCTCGTAGACGAAATGCGGCTTGTCGTCGTTCACGTTGCGCGCGGTGCGGATCAAACGCGCGTGCTCCGGCGCGGAATCGACGATGAACCACGGATCGACCGCGATGCAATGGCCACCCACGCCCGGCCCCGGCTGCAGCACGCTGACGCGCGGATGACGGTTCGCCAGCCGAATCAGTTCCCATACGTTGATGCCCAGCTGGTCGCAAATCACCGACAACTCGTTCGCGAACGCGATGTTCACGTCGCGAAACGCGTTCTCGGTCAGCTTGCACATTTCGGCAGTGCGCGCATCGGTCAGGATGCACTCGCCGCGCACGAACACCTCGTACAGCTCCTGCGCACGCGTGCCGCATTTGCGCGTCATTCCGCCGATCACGCGGTCGTTCTCCACGAGTTCGCGCACGACATGACCCGGCAGCACGCGCTCGGGGCAATGCGCGATACGGATGTCCGAGCGCTCGCCGGCCTGTTGAGGAAAGCTCAGGTCCGGGCGTTGCGCCGCGAGCCACTCGGCAATTTTTTCGGTCGCGCCGACCGGCGAAGTCGACTCCAGCACCACCAGGTCGCCCTTTTTCAGCACCGGCGCGATCGACCGGCATGCGGCCTCGATATAGGTCAGGTCCGGCTTGTTGCCATCGGCAAACGGTGTCGGCACCGCGATCAGGAACGCATCGGCCGGCTCGGGCGTTGCCGTCGCGCGCAGGTAGCCTTGCGTCACGGCGGCATGTACGAGCATGTCCAGTTCGGGTTCGACGATATGGATCTCGCCGCGATTGATCGTGTCGACCGCATGCTGCGACACGTCGACGCCGATCACGCTTTTACGGCGCGCGGCAAAGGCCGCCGCGGTGGGCAGGCCGATGTAGCCCAGCCCGATGACGGAAACGGTTTCGAATGACATGAATGAGGTTCTCCAGACGTCGGGGGATTCAGCAGGGCGAGCCGGCCAGGTATGTCGGCCCCTGCGTCAAGATCGGCGGCGAGACCAGTAGATCCGCAATCCGCTCGCTCGCGCGGCCGTCGCCATACGGGTTGTGCGCGCGACTCATCGCGCGATAGGCGCGGCCGTCTTCCCACAGCTCGACCACCGCGCCGACCAGCCGCTCGACTTCGGTGCCGACCAGCCGCACCGTGCCGGCCGCGACGGCTTCCGGCCGCTCGGTGGTGTCGCGCATCACGAGCACCGGCTTGCCGAGCGACGGTGCCTCTTCCTGGATTCCGCCGGAATCGGTCAGGATCAGCCACGCGCGGCTCATCAGATAGACGAACGGCAAGTACTCCTGCGGCTCGATCAGCACGACGTTACCGATGTCGCCGAGCAGCCGCGTGACGGGTTCGCGCACGTTCGGATTCAGGTGCATCGGGTAGACGATGCGGCACTCCGGATAGCGCTTCGCGATGGTCGCGATCGCTTCGCACATCTGCTCGAACCCGCGGCCGAAGTTCTCGCGGCGATGGCCGGTCACGAGGATCATGCGCCGCTCGTCGTCGACGAACGGAAACCGCGCGCGCATCTGCTGCACCAGCGCTCGGTCGTGCTCGAGACGCTTGGTGATCGTCAGCAATGCGTCGATCACGGTGTTGCCGGTCACGTGCACGCGGTCGGCTTCGACGCCTTCGGCCAGCAGGTTGGCCCGTGAGGTTTCGGTGGGCGCGAAGTGATGCAGCGCGAGCGCGCCCGTCACCTTCCGGTTCGCCTCTTCCGGCCACGGCGAATACAGGTTGCCGGTGCGCAGCCCGGCTTCCACGTGACCGACCGGAATGCGCCGGTAGTACGCCGCGAGCGTCGCGCCGAGCGTCGTGGTCGTATCGCCGTGCACGAGCACGAGATCGGGCCGGAACGATTCCAGCACCGGGTCGAGCGCATTGAGGATGTGCCCGGTCAGGCTGCCGAGCGTCTGCCCGGCGCGCATCAGGTCGAGATCGAAATCCGGCACGATGCCGAACAGGTCGAGCACCTGGTCGAGCATCTGGCGATGCTGGGCCGTCACGCAGACGCCGCAGTGCACGCCTTCGCGGGCCCGCAACGCGTGGACGAGCGGCGCCATCTTGATGGCTTCCGGGCGGGTGCCGAACGTAACGAGGATGTTTTCGTGGTGATGGGTCATCGGAATCTCCGTCGGCGGATCACGCGCGATCCGCAGCGGTTTGCGAATCGGCGTTGCCATACCCGTACGCGCCGTAGTCGCCGTACCGAGCGGAGCGCAGCCCCGGCCGGAAGCCGTTGAACACGACAGCGGTCGCGCGCGCGCCGACGCGTTCGATCCGCTTCGCCGATTCGAGCAGTTCGTCCGAGGTCGTCACGCCGGCGCGTGCCGCAAGCAGGATCGTGTCCGCATGCGCGGCCAGGACGACGGCGTCCGTCACCGGCAGCAGCGGCGGCGCGTCGAGGAGCACGACGTCGTAATCACGTGCAACGTGCGTCAGCAACGCCGCGAGACGACCTGACGTCAGCAGTTCGACCGGCCGGTCGGCGCGCGGCCCGGTCGGCAGCAGATCGACGTTCGGCGCGACGTCGCGCACGATGGCGTCGGCAGCGGCTACGTCACCGCGAAGAACGGTCGACAGGCCGATATCCGACCGCATGCCGAAGCGCTTGGCCAGCTCGCCGCGACGCAGGTCGCCGTCGATCAGCAGCACGCGCGTGCCCGACTGTCCGAGCAGCGTGGCCAGGTTGGCCGACACGAACGATTTCCCGATACCCGCGGACGGTCCCGTGATCAGCACACGGTTACCCTCGGGCCGGTCCATCAACTGGAACCGCAGCGCCGTGCACAGGCTCCGCAGCGCCTCGACCGCGGGTTCGTTCGGTCGCGCCAGCGCCAGGATCGTCGCTCCGTCTACGGCAGCGGCGCGCTGCGAGAATCGGCGTTGCACGACGCTGTGAGGAATCGTCGCCATCACGTTCAGGTTCGTGTCGCGCTCGATCTCCGCGGGATCGGTCGCGCCGCCGAACAGCACCGCGCGGCCGACGACGGCGCACGTGCCGAGCACGAGCCCCACCAGTGCGGCAATCGCCGTGACCAGCGCCGGCTTCGGCCGCACGGGCTCGTCCGGCGCGATCGCGCGATCGATCACGCGCACGTTGCCGATCTTGCTCGCGGTCGCCAGACGAAGCTGCTGGATGCTGTTCAGCAAGCCGACATAGATCTCCGTTTGCACGGTCACGTCCCGGCGCAGGCGCACGACGTTCTGCTGCGCGTCGGGCAAACGCCGGATCGTGTCGTTGATCGTCCCGATCTGCGCCTTGGCGGCGGCGATCTGCCGGTCGACCGCCGCGAGTTCCGGGTGAACCTGCGTCATCGTCGATGCCAGCGCCAGCCGCTTTTGTTCGAGTTCGAACAACGACATCTGTGCGGCGGTTGATTGCGTCAGCATCGCCTTCGCCTGCTCGGTCAGGTCCACGATTTCATGGCGGGCCTGGTATGAATTGAGACGATCCTCTGCAGTCCGCAACTGATGCTCCACGGTCGGGACCTGGTCGCTCAGGAACGCCAGCGACTTCTCGGCGGTAGCCGCCTTGCGATTCGCGTTCTGCCGCACGTAGTTGTCGGCGAGCGCGTTCAGCACGGCGGCAGCGCGCACCGGATCGTGGCTTTCGTACGACACGCCGATCACGCCGGACTGATCCTTGCCGCGGTTCGCTATCGTCAGTTTCTTCTGCAGTTCGGCGAGCACGACCTGCCTCGAGTCGGCCCTCACGACGAACTGCGCGCCCACTTCGGCTTCGATGCCGGTCACCTTCAGCGTCACGTCGCCGGCGGCCGTCTTCACGCGCAGCGGCTCGCCGATCGCGCCTTCCGCATCGCGATCGAGATCGCCGCCGGACAGGCGATAACGCCTGTCGCCAAGCGACGTAACGACGAACGTATGCTCCTGGAAGCCGCGCGGCACGTCGAATTGCGGAACACCGATGCGCTCGTTACCCCAAACGAACCCGCCGAACCCGAACAGGCCGGGCGTCGACAGCCCGCGATTGAAGCGCGCGACGGCGGGGCCGATCACGGGCACGCGGCGCGGACGCGCTTCGATGTGCAGATGCTGCCCGTCGACGACCGGTTCGGTCACGAGCCGCGAGCGCAGGATCTCCATCTCGCCGTCGTCGGTCGACTTCACGTCGAACAGTGCGCCGAGGCCGCCGACCAGCCCGCCTCCCGCCATGCTGCGCAGGTCCGAGCCGCCGCTTTCGACCTGCACGGCAATATCTGCCTTGTAGACCGGCTTCACGACGAACGCATAGCCGGCGCCGAGCGCGGCACACGCCATCGTGACCGCGACGATGCGGCCTGCATGCCGGATCAGCACATCGAGAATGCCGCGCACGTCGAGCTCATCGGCGTCGCGTAAATGGGGTTGGCGTGGGTTCGATGCGTTCATTTGAGGCTCACTGCAAGTGTTCCGGCGCATCCGCACCGGTATCCGGATGCTGTTGCAGGTTGGGTTCGAAGGTGGCGATCCGCGCAGCCCAATGGGCAACGCCGAGCTCGATCAGCTTTGTCGCGTAGTCGTAGACGTGGCGGCTTCGGCGGTACGGATCCGGAACGTCGGTCTGGTAGCGCTCGGTCAGGCGATACACACGGCCGCGCGTCATCGGGTAAGTCCGCTCGATCAGGTGCCGATGCGCAGCCTCCATGACGAGGATCAGATCGGCCCATCGGGAAGCCCGATCATCGATGTGTCGGGCCCGATGCGCCGACAGGTCGAAACCACGCTCGGCAAACAGCGCGTTCATCACCGGGTCGACCGCCATCCCGCCGATCGCCGCGGTGCCTGCCGACGCGATCGAGCGGCCGGGCAACGCGTGCGCGAGCAGCGCCTGCGCGGCCGGGCTGCGGCATACGTTGCCGGTGCACACCACCAGGATTCGCTTCATCATTTCGTGACGATCGCGGCCGTCAGGCCCGCGTTGATGGCCGGCAGCAGTTGCGCGAGCACGCGGCCGAAGCGCGCAAGCTTCGTGCTGTCGACGTACACGACGTCGCGCGGCTGCAGCTCGAATTCGTTGGCGAGCACCATCGACACCGGCGAGGTGCCATCCAGATGGAACACCTGCGCCTGCTGGTTCGCGCCGGCGCGAATCACGTAGGTTTGCTTCGGATCGGCCGTACCCTGGTTCACGCTGCCGGCCTGCGACAGCGCGTCGGCCAGCGTGAGGCGGCCGTTGCGCAGCGGCAGCGCCGTCGTCGGCTTGTTGACTTCGCCCATCACGTACGCGCCGAACTGGTCGCGCGCGCCGACCTGCAGCAGGTCGCCGTTGCGCAGCACGATGCGCGACGGATCGACGCGCTCGCGAATCAGGCCCGGCAGGTCGACCGGATAGGCGGCGCCGTCGCGCACGAGCATCATGCGGCTCTGATCGGCATCGGCCGTGAAGCCGCCCGCACGCGTGACAGCTTCGAGCAGTGTCATCGGCGTGTCGTTGAGCGCTTGTGCGCCCGGCGCGTGGACTTCGCCGTCGATGTAAATACGATTCGCGCGATACGACGCGACGCGCACCGTCAGCTGCGGCGCGACGAACCACTTCGACAGCCGCGCGCGAAGCGCGGACTGAATCTCCGTCGTACTCATGCCGGCGACATGCAGTTCGCCCACGTACGGAAAAGCCAGGTTGCCGGCCTGATCGACGACGAAGCCCGCCGGCGGATCGGCAGCCCGCACCTGTTGCGTGCCCGGGTTGCCCTGCGCCGCAGCCAGTTCGGGGTGATCCCACACGGTGATCTGCAGCACGTCGCCCGCGTCGATCGCGTATGGCGCCGGCGCAGCAAAGAGCGCCGCGCGCGCGTGTTCGTCCTGCATGCGTGCCTCGTGCCGCTGGGCCGCGATCAGTTGGCCGTCGATCGGCCCGATCGGTACCGACGGGGTCGCTTCACGCGAAGCGGGCCCGTCTTGCAGCTGGCTGAGCGACCCCGCAACGATGCGATGCATCGACACCGTCAAGCCGCCTTCATATGCCTGCGTCGCGATATCGCCATCCTGCGACGCATCGTGCGCGAGATTCATATGCATGCCCGGCTCGACCGCGCAAGCTGACAGCAGTACGATGGGCAAGACCGCGATCGCCGATCGCAAGCGCCGCGCCCGTGAACCGGGTCGTTTTCCTGTTTCCATTTCCGTTGTCCAGACCGCGTACATCGACGCGTCATTCAATACGCGTTGCGATGCGTGAACCCGTAAAGAACGGTCGCCGCCACGATCCGCATGTCCATCGCAAACGACCAGTTGTTCAGGTAATAAAGATCGTGCTCGACCCGCTTCTGCATCTTTTCGACGCGATCCGTTTCACCACGTAACCCGTTGACCTGCGCCCAGCCGGTGATGCCCGGTTTCACGCGATAGCGGTGGATATAGCCGTCCACCAGATCCCTGTAGACAACGTCGTGCTCGACCGCGTGCGGCCTCGGGCCGACCACCGACATGTCGCCCTTCAGCACATTGAGGAATTGCGGCAACTCGTCGAGACTTGTCCGTCTCAGCAATGCGCCGACGCGGGTAACGCGCGCATCGCCGCGAGTCGCCTGGCGCACCTCGTCCGACGGCTTTACGTCGTTCACGTACATCGTCCGGAATTTGTAGATCGTGAAAATGCGGCCGTACGCCCCCATGCGCTTCTGCCGAAACAGCACCGGGCCAGGTGACGACAGCTTGACCGCGAGGGCGATCGCGGCCATCAGCGGGGCGATCCCCATCAGCGCAAGACCGGCAAAGATGCGGTCGAACACCGCCTTGCCAACGCGCGCCCGCGTCGACAACGGGGACGCGACGAGATCCAGCGCGGGCATGTCCGAAAGATTCGTGCGACGCGACTCGAACGGTGCCACGCCCGTCAGGTCCGGCACGAAACGGATATCGACGAGATCGTTGCGAAACGCGTTGACGAAATCGCTGATGTGATCCGCATCCTTCAGTGGCAGGACGATCCAGATTTCGCTGATACCTTCGCAACGCACGCATTCGACGAAATGCGTCAGTTCGCGATGAACCATCACATCACCCGTGTCGAGCGTGGAGGTACCGGACGTATCGAAGACCGCAGCCACGCTAAACGGCGATGGGATGACGCGATTTGCCAGCGCCCCGCAGAGCCAGCCATGTCCGATGATCGCGATGGCATCGCGCATCGCATGCGACGGCTTCATGCGGTTGCTGCGCCACATCCGGAATGCGCGTAACGCGGCCAGCCCCATCGCCGACATAACGAACCAGCTGGCGACCCAGTCCGGGATCGGCCAGTACGCTTGGTCGAGCGCATACATGACGCCCAGCGCGGCACTCTGAACAATCGCCAGCCCAACGAGCGACACTCCGATGGCACGCCACGAAACACCGCTCATCCGCCCGGCGACGATTCCGATGAGCGGAAACAGGAACAACGCGAACAGCACCGAAAGCGCGATCAGCAGATGATCGAACAGGAAGTTCGACGAACTTCCGATCCAGTACTCCGCCACGACAGCGGTGACGACTAGCAAGCCAATATCGGGCAGTTGACCGCGGAGAGCCTTCTTCCGAAGGACCGGGCCGTACTGCGCATGATCAAACGAACTCATAACGCCTCATTGATTTCTTACGTCATCATTTGTTAATTCGATCGCACCAGAAGCACCACGTCATCAGATGGCGATCAAATTTCAGATAACGATTCTCTGAGAAAATCACCAACCAGAGCCTTGGATGCGTTGATACTGCCATTGCGGCTTCATCCATTAAATGAGACACGTCCAAAATGAAGGGAATTTTTAATCGTTCTTGTACTATTCGCGATGAGACTTGCTATTTCTTGTATGACTCACACGTTGCTGAGTCAGCAGTCAAGGCTTCGTGCTGTCGCATTCTTCGAAGCGACACCGAACGGGCACCGTCTGTCTCGGTCCAGTTGGCCAGAACACCGGGGCCATTGACGAATCGTCGTCTACCGGTAGGGCCTCCGGAGGCATCTACACGGTGCTTTGGTAAGTTTGTCAGCGAACACCCGAACGACGTGCCGGTGTATCCGACACACCAACTGCATCGAGGATCAAGCCGAAGCTTTTTCGCGACGGAATGACGTTGCATTGAGGTTTGACCCCGATTCCTTCGTATTGCGGACCCTGCACCAATCACATGTCGCACAATCGGGAACGTCCGGAACTTTGCTTACGCCCTCATTGGTCGCGCGATACATGAAATGTCTGACGACCACAGGGGGCTTGAATGTTGTTCGCGCCGGACATGAACAACATTCAGGCAATTGAGTTTCCGTTTGGTCGAGCGGCTCGCAAACGGCGCGTCGCGCGGTTACCGCCGGTCAACAACATCGCCCTTCCTGCTTGCCGTTCGGATACGACTCGCTTCCGGGCATGACTCGCCCCCGGTGCTCCGAATCATCAACGACCGCGTGCCGCGAACGCTTGATTTCACGATTCCGCGCCGATTCGTCATGAATTCACTCGGCCAAGGTCACTCGATCGAAGCGATTCCGGGAAACCGGGAGGCGCAGATCGGTTCGCATGATCGCTCTCTCGCACGATTCATCTGACGATTACCATCCGACCACGCCACCAATGTCAAATCCCTTTAATCATTCACCGCCACGCGCGGCATCTTCAGCGAAAAAGCGCGAAATCGTACGAATCAATTGATACGGGAAATTTCATTCGTACTCGTCCTATAAGAGAATTTTTGTGGCCTCGATAAAATTTCTCCTGACTCTTCCAAGAGTTAATTCACCTCAATCTCGAATGGAGAAAATCGTGGCTTTCAATAAGAAAATTCTCGCACTGGCAGCATTCGCAAGCATGTTCGCAGCCGGCTCGGCCATGGCGGCTGACGGTACGCTCAACTTCACCGGCAAGATCACGGCAGCCTCGTGCTCGATCGCGGGCGGCGCAGGCTCCACGGTGACGGGTGAAAAGGGCGACCAGAACATCGCGGTCAACCTCGGCACCGTCAGCGCCGACGCACTCGGCGGCACCGCGGGCAACGGCATCGCGGCCGGCACGGCGATCAACCTGAACCTCGATTGCGGCAACACCGCAACGGATCTGACCACGGTCAAGGTGAAGTTCGATCCGCTGGCCGGTTCGGGCACCGATGCGAAGAACAACAAGCTGCTCAAGACGACGGGCACGGCCAAGGGCGTCGGCATCGGCATCTATAACGCCGACAACAAACTGCTGGACCTGGCGGCCAACGAAACGTTCGATGCACCGCTGGTCAAGACTGGCACCGGCGCGGAAACGGTCTACACCGCATCGCTGAACATGCGCGCCGGCTACGTCGCGAACGGCGAGACGATCGACGCAGGTACCGCGAACGGCACGCTGCCCTTCACGCTCACGTACGAGTAAATCGTTCCAACCAGGCAGCAGGATGGCAATTCATGCCATCTCGCTGCCACGCCCAGATTCAGATTCCGACATGAAAAAAAAGCTCATTGCCGGGCTGGTCGCGGCCAGCTCTCTGCTGTCCTTTTCCGCTCCCTCCCATGCCGGCATTTCACTGTCCAGCACCCGGGTGGTCTACACCGCGAAAAGCAAGGAAGCGTCCATCCTCGTCAAAAACCAGGCGAAAGACGACGTAATGATCCAGTCGTGGCTGGAAGCGCCGAACAACGCGCGCAGTGATCTTCCATTCGCCATCACGCCATCCCTCAGCCGCCTCGGCGGCAACAAGCAGCAAATGCTGCGCATCTTCTACTCGGGCGAGGGCCTGGCGGCCGATCGCGAATCGGTCTTCTGGCTCAACGTGCAGGAAATTCCGCAGAAACCGAAGGATGACAACTCGCTGCAGATTGCGGTTCGGCAGCGCATCAAGCTCTTCTATCGACCCGCCGATCTTCCCGGCAAACCCGAAGAGGCACCCGGCCAGTTGAAGTGGCACTGGGCAGGCAACGACGGCAAACCGGCCATGGAGATCGTCAACGACTCGCCTTACTTCGTGTCCATCGTGCGGGCAAGCCTCCATATCGGCTCGAACGCCTACACGGTTGCCCCGGAAATGGTTGCACCGAAATCGACGCAACGCGTCGCCGTCAAGGATTTCTCGAGTCGGTCGGTCGCGGCAGACGCGAAAGTCGAATTCGATTCGATCAACGATTTCGGCGCGACCGTCAGCACCGAAGCGGTTATCTCGAAGTAACCGGGCTGAAGCACGTCGCCGCCTCGATCAAGTATCACGCATATTCCGGTCTACTAACTTACTAGAGGGCGCGCATTCCTGACACATCGGCAGGTGGGAAACGCACGCGAACAAGGCATGAATACAACCGTAAAGAAAATTGCAGCGGCTTGCCAGGGAGCGTACTGCCTGATGGCGCTCGGTGCGATCGCCATGCCTGCCGCCGTCGAGGCTGCAGAGTTCAACGACATGTTCCTGAAGAAGGGCGAAGCGCCTGTCGAACTCAAGTACTTCGAGCAAGGCAGCGCGGTTCCGCCGGGAACGTACGACGTCGACGTGTCGCTGAACCAGCGGAGCGCGAAGCGCGCATCCGTCGTCTTTACGGCTAACGCTTCGGGCGAAGTCAAGCCGGTCATCACGTACGGGCTGCTCAAGTCGCTCGGCGTGGACACGAATCGCCTCGAGCGCGAACACAAGCTGGAATCCGGCCTTGCGGACGACGCGCAGGTGAACCTCGCCGATCTCGTCGAAGGCGCGTCGTCTGATTTCGACGTCGGCATGCTGACGCTCAACGTGAGTATTCCGCAAGCCTACGTGCCGGGCCAGTCGCGCGGCTACGTCGACCCGTCGCACTGGAACGAGGGCGTCACCGCGGCCTACACCAACTACCAGGCGACCTTCAGCCACGATACCGACTCCGGGTATCGCAGCGACTACTACTACCTCGGCTTGCGCAACGGCCTCAACGTCGGCGCATGGCGGTTCCGCAACGAGTCGTCGCTGACGGGGCGCCGCGGCACGGCATCGAGCTTCACCGCCAACCGCACCTATGTCGAGCGCGATCTGCAGCGCATCAAGGGCCGGCTGGCGATGGGCGAAGTGTATTCGTCCAGCGAGATCTTCGACAGCGTGCGCTTCCTTGGCGTTCAGGTGAGTTCCGATACGGGGATGCTGCCGGACAACGAGGTCGGCTATGCACCGGTCGTGCGCGGCATCGCGCAGAGCAACGCCGTCGTGGAGATTCGCCAGAACGGCTACGTGATTTACTCGACTTCCGTCACGCCGGGGGCGTTCGAACTGCGCGACATCTACCCGAGCGGCTCGAACGGCGACCTCGAGGTCCGGATCATCGAATCCGACGGTAGCGTGCGCACCTACCGGCAGTCGTATTCATACCTGCCGGTGATGATCCGCCGCGGCACGATGCGCTACGCGTTCTCCGCGGGTCAGTATCGCGGCTACGGCCAATCGCGGCCCAAGTTCGCGCAAGGCTCGGTGGTCTACGGCGTGTCGGACAACCTGACCGGCTACGGCGGCCTCATCGGCGCCGAGCGTTATGCCGCGATCGCACTCGGCGTCGGCTACAACTCGCCGCTCGGCGGCGTGTCGTTCGACGTCACGCACAGCCAGTCGAATGCGCCGGGGCGCAAGGCAAGCGGCCAGAGCTTCCGGTTCCTGTATTCGAAAACGCTGACGGCAACCGACACGACGCTCACGATGGTCGGCTATCGCTACTCGACCGACGGGTATCGCACGCTCAGCCAGCACGTCGACGATCTCGACCGCATTCAGGGCACCGGCCTGCAGCGCCAGAAGAGCCGCATCGACCTGAACATCAACCAGTCGCTCGGCAGTAACGGGTCGGTATACGCGAGCATCGGCGAAACGAGCTACTGGAACCGCGGCGGCTCGAGCCGCAATATCCAGCTCGGCTACAGCGGCGCGCTGAAGAACCTCAGCTACAGCGTTGCGGTCGCGCGTACGCAGGATACCGGGCCATTCGGGCGCTCCGATACACAGTTCACCGCATCGATCAGCATTCCGCTCGGCGGCGGCGCACGCTCGCATCGCGCGTTCGCGAATACGGTCGCGTCGACCGGCGGCGACGTGAACGTCCAGGCGGGCGTCAGCGGCTTCCTGAACGACCAGAACACGGTCAATTATTCGGTTCAGGGCAATTATGCAAAGGATGCCGGCGGTTCCGGCGGCGCGAGCCTCGGATGGGACACGCCGCTGGTCAAGCTGAGCTCGAACTACAACCAGTCCGGTCACGGCAAGCACGTGGACGTCGGCGCATCGGGTTCGATCGTCGCGCACCGCGGCGGCATCACGCTCGGCCAGACCGTCGGCGAAACCTTTGCAATCGCCGAGGTTCCGGGCGTGCGCGGCGCGCGTTTCTCGGCGTCGACGAGCATCAGCACCGATCGGCGCGGTTATGCGGTCCTGCCGTACGTACAGCCGTATCGCTACAACTGGCTCAACGTCGATACGGAAAGCCTCGGCTTCGATACCGAACTGATCGACAACTCGAAGTCGGTCGTGCCCACACGAGGCGCGATCGTGACCGCGCGTTTCGATGCGGAAACCGGGCGCCGGATCCAGTTCGACGTGAAGACGGCAAACGGCGGCAAGGTGCCGTTCGGCGCAACCGCGTACAGCGCAGACGGGAAGATGCTCGGCATGGTCGACAGCGATTCGCGCGTGCTCGTGTTCGGTGTACAGGATCAGGGGCGCCTGTCCATTCGCTGGAGCGAAGGTACGTGTGAAGGCAACTATGTGCTGCCGCCGAAGGACAAGGCACGCGCCTATGAGCGTGTCTCAATGAGCTGCCGCATGGCAGGGGGCTAAGTGGCACCGAGACGAATCGCATCCAAGACGACGTGTGTGCCGTAACACGAGTCGAGCAATGACCGAGTCAGCCCGCCGCACGAAACACTTTCGTCGTTCGCCTCCCGTGCCAGCGGCACCCATTCAATCGAAAATGGATACGCAACATGAACTTAAAAGAACTCTCGATCAGTTTGGCGGTAGTGCTCTTGCCGATGCTCTACCACGGTACGGCACTGGCGGCAGATTGGACAGATGACTGCAAAATCTACCCAAGGGGCAGTTCATCCGGCGGATCTACGGAACCCCGCGAATTCACACTTTCCGCCTACAATGCGCCCAGTTTCGATCCCGAAACACCGAACGGCACCGTCATCGCATCACAGGAAGTGGAGTTTATTGGCGACTCGAACGCCGAAGTCCGGTGCAAGAATTTTTTCGAAAGTTTCACGCATGGCCGATACGGTGGCGCAACAGCCGACCCAACTTACAACACGTTGCCAACGTCCGTGCAAGGTATCGGTGTCCGGATGAGATTTTCACAAGGCCTCACCAACTGGTGGCCATGGACATTTCCGGGCCTCAGTACCACCTTGGGTTTCGTCGCCCCCAACACGAGACTCTTGGTCGAACTTGTCAAAACCGGACGGGTCACCGCGGGTGGCTCGCTTACCGGAGAACTTGCAAGATCCTGGATAACGCAATACGGACCTCAAAAATTGACATTTACGTATGCAATATACAAAATCGGCGGCTCGATCCAGATCAAGCCCACCGTGCCAACCTGCGCGGTCACGACGAAAACGGTCAACATTCCGTTCGGCGAGGTGAGCATGACCGACACCGCTGGCGGGCCGGAAAGATCGTTCAAGATCGGCCTGAAATGCTCCGGCGGCACGGGCACGGCGAAGACACGGATGTACATCACGTTGACCGACGCGACCAAATCTGCCAATCGGAGCAATATTCTGAATCTGACGAGCAATTCGACCGCAGAGGGCGTGGGCGTCCAGATCAAGAATGGCACGACGACTGTCTCGTATGGCCCCGATTCGAGCGCGACGGGTACCCAGAATCAATGGTTCGTTACGGAAACCGGCAACACAGAGGTCGAGATTCCGCTCACTGCGCGTTACGTCAGGACAGGCGCCAAACTCAAGGGTGGCACCGCCGACGCGATTGCAACGTTCACGATGAGTTATCAGTAATCCGGCTTCGTGCGGGGTCTCGAGCCACGCCGGCCACCGTTCGCGCATCACGCGGTAGAAGCATCCATGCTACCGCTCATCTCCCCCGCCGCCGCGGTGTATCGCAAGCGAGCACACGCAACCTGTCGATACACCGGTTTTCCCCGCCTGTTTGCTGTCGGTCGCATTGCCGACGGCAAACAGTTTGGCGGCGTGCCAGGCAGTTCGCAATGGACTATGCTACCTGCGCACGCCCGTATCACATCCGCGGCTGAACCAGTCGCTGCACTGCCAATCCGATCTCATCCCGAAAACCTGGCCACCGCGCGCTGAGGGCACCCACACCGCCCTCGCCTACAACGGCCTCCATCTCCGCACAAGCATCGCGCGTGTCTCCATCACCCGCCATCGCGAACCCGCCCCGCATCGAATGCAGTTCGACCTTGATCGAGTCGATCTTGTTTTCCGTCATCGCAGCTTCGATCACCGCCAGCGAATGCAGCGTCGCCGCGCGTAACGTCCGCCGCATCTCGTCGGTCACGCCTGGCGGCCCGTCATGCACCGGCGCATGTGCATCACCGCCCGCCACCGCCCGTCGCCCACCATGCCGCCGCAATACCGCCTCGAGCGTAGCAATCGACAACGGTTTCAACACGACCTCCACCGCGCCGGCCCGTTCGCAGCGCTGGCGATCCTCATCGGTCGCATGCGCGGTCATCGCGATCACCGGCACCGTCGCACCCTGCTCCCGCAGGAAATTCGCCAGTGCGAAACCGTCGAGCTCCGGCATGCCGAGATCCGTCAGCACAACGTCGTACGGATGCTCGAAGAACGCCCGCATCGCCTCCACGCCGTTGGTAACGATCGTCGCGTCGTAATGCAGCGCATCGAGCTGGTCGCGCAGCAATGCGCGACTCGCCGGATGATCCTCGGCGACGAGCACGCGCAGCGGCTCCTCGTCGTTCTCCCGGGCCAGCGCGGCCATTTCGGTTGTCGCCGTCGAACGGGACACGTCATCTGCTTCGGATACCGATCCATAGCCGCGTACCGCGTCCGAAAACGCCGGCAGTTCCGGCATGTCGATACACCAACCCTGCGCGGCTTCGGGCAGTGGCAACTCGGCGGTAAATGTCGTGCCTTCGCCAAGGCGACTGTCGACACTCAGTTCACCGCCCATCAGTGTCACGATGCGCTTGCACAGCGGCAACCCGAGCCCCGTGCCGCCGAAGCGGCGATAAACAGATGCATCGGTCTGGACATAGACGTCGAACAGCGTCGGCATACCGTCTTCGGGAATGCCGATGCCCGTATCGCGGACGACGATCTCGACACGCCGCCCGGCCGGCGCGGGCCGCGCTTCCACCGTCACGCCGCCGCGCTTCGTGAACTTGATCGCGTTGCTGACGAGGTTCGACACCAGTTGGCGCAGCCGTGTCGGGTCGCCCACGTAGCCGTCGGCCAGCTCCGGCGCGATACGGCACGCGAGTTCGAGATTCTTCGCCTCTGCAAGCGGCCGGAACATCGCGGTCACGTCGTCCAGCATGCGACGCAAATCGAACGGGATGCTCTCGAGCACCATCTGGTTCGACTCGGCCTTCGACAGGTCAAGCACGTCGTTGATCACGCGCAGCAACGTGTCCGACGACGACGCGACCGTATTCAGTCGCCGCCGCTCCGCCGACGGCAGCGACGCGCGCGCCATCAGCTCGAGGTTGCCGATGATCGCATTGAGCGGCGTGCGGATCTCGTGGCTCATCGTCGCGAGAAACGTCGACTTGGCCTTGTTCGCCTGCTCGGCCGCCTCGCGCGCTTCGCGCAGCGTCTCCTCCACTTCCTTACGCGCGGTGATGTCGATCAACGTGCACAGCAACACGTCGATGCCGCGGTACTTGGCGCGCACCATGTGCGCGTCGAGATACGCAGTCCCGTGTTCCGCGCGTTCGATCGCGAACTCGTGCGTGACGAGCTTGAGCGCACTGTCGTCACGCACCTCGTCGCGATAGACCTGCCACAACCGCCTGCCGAGCGGCGGCCCCGATTCGGGCCGCTCATAGCCGGCCATCGCGTCGTTGCGCACGATCACGCTGCCGTCCGCAAGCGACAGCAGCGCCAGCCCGGCCGGGGCCGTGCGAATCAGCGTCCGGTTGAGCGCTTCGCTTTCGATCAGCCGCACCGCGCGCCGATTGGCGGGCCGCAGCACGCGCCGGTCGAACATCACGACCCCGGTCCACAACACCGCGATGCCTAACAGCGCGAGGACGCTCGTAATGCCGATGCGCGCGGCAATGGCGATCGCCACGCTTTGCCACGTGTAGCTCTTGATCAGCACGAGGTCGGAGCCGGCCAGGCGGTCGCCCAGCACGAACCGACCGCCGATGCGGTGCGGGATGATCGGGATGGGGCTTCGATTCAGCACGCGTTGCAGCGTGCGCGGGACGAGCGCGTCGTCGTGCGGCCGTCCGAACACGATATGCCCGCTCGTGTCGACGAGCACGTTCTCCTCGTCAGGTGTCCGCGGCGCCATGGCCCGGTCGAGTTCGGGACCACCGTTGAAGATGAGCCAGGCGAACGGTTTTCCGTCCACGTTGCGTAGCTGTTGTACGAAACGGGTCACTGGCCTGCCGAGCAACGGATCGTCTCGCGTCTCGATGATGACGCCGCCGCCGGTATTATCCGGCTCGAGCCGGCGCATCAGCGCCTTCAGATCCGCCCCGGCCAGTCGCGCCGGCGCCCGTCCGGCCAGTTCGGCGCCGAGCAGCATCAGATAGTCGCCGTCGACGCCCATCAGGTAAGCGGTGAATTTCGGTGCAATCGTCAGCGGCGACGGTGCGGATACGTATCTGCCCAGCCGGTAGAGCGCGCCGATATAGCGCAGGTACGCGCCGGGCGGCTGCCCCGACGCGATATCGGCGAACACGGCAACGCCGGGTTGTCCGAACCGATTGGGCAAGATCAGCCTGCCGCCGTTGTCGATGAACCGCTGCGCGACGGCCGGCGGCGCGACGTCCGGGGACCGGCTAGCCTCGGTCACGCTGTCGGCAAGACGTACCGACAACACCTTCGTCACCTGCAACTCGCCGTACATTTGCGCCGCTTCCCGCAGGAACGACGAGCGCATCTGGCCGATGTAGTCGCCGACGGCCAGCCGCACGACGAACAGCGCGCACAGCAGGATAAACACCGTGGTTACCACGCCGCCACCGTACAGCAGCGCGTGTTGCTGGCGCCGGACCCGCCCCGGGTCGAACGGCTTGCGGCCAACGGCAGCGGCCTGCTCGGCCAGCCTTTTCAATGTGTCGGGCATACGATTCGCCGTGGTTTCACTGTCATCGGACGCGAGCCGGCACTCGCCCGCGCTGGCGACAGCTTGTCGCAGGAGCAACTGTCACACGTCGAGCATGCACGCAGGACCGGAATCGGCGCCGTGCCGCCCGCGCAGCACACCCGCCCGTAGCCCGTGCGGCGTCGCGTGCTTGGGTCAGTCACGTGCGGCGGGCCCGCCCGAAACGGGCGGATCCTGCACATTGCCCTCGTCCGCGTACCGGATCAGGTCCGCGTCGCGGACGATCCCCAGCTTCTTCATCGCGCTCGATTTTTGAGAACTGATGGTCTGTTTGCTGCGATGCAACTGGACGGCGATCTCGCCCACCGTATAACCCGCGCCGAACAGCCGGACCACCTCGATCTCGCGCGTGGTCAGCGCACGCGCGACAGGCACGGAATCGCCGTCCTGGAGCAGTTGCTTGACGAACGGCGACATGTAGTTCGCGCCGACATAGGCCGCATGCACGGCGCCGATCAGGTGCGAAATCGCGTCCGACTTGCTGAGGATGCAGCTCACGCCCTGCTTCTGGATCGCGCGCAGCACGCTCGGGTTGTCGATCATCGTGATCGTCACGATGTGCAGCGCGGGAAAACGACGCTGAAGGAACGACAGCAGCACGAGACCGTCACCGTACTTGCCGCCGGGCATCACGTAGTCGAGCACGAGCACATCGCTCGGCTGGGCGTCGAGCGCCGCTACCAGATCCGTCGAGTTCGAAACAGTGCCCGCGAGCTTGATCGTGCTGTTCCCTTGCAGCGCCTGCGACATCCCGAGCGCCGAGGCCGGATGATCGTCCGCCACCATTACGCGCACTGAGAATTCGTCCATGTTCCTGTTTCTCCCCGAGGCTTTCAGTCATGCATCCGGTTCCTGCCGCGACGGGAGCACGCTCGCGCCGTCAGTCGACGGTCGGCCGCATTTGTCGCACCGGACAATAGTGACTCAATTTTAAGATAAATCCGGCTTCGTCAGCCGGTCGGGCCGCCCGCGCGCCGCTCGGCACACCTTGCGCGCCGGAAACGGGCACGCTTCGACGCCTGCGGCTCGCCGAATCTCAGAATCTCCGGATCGCTGGATCGACCAGGCTGCCGAGGCAATCGGCCGTACTGCCCGACCGTCTGCGACCGCGGTGGCCGGTACGGACGGTCGACCTGAACCGAGCGCCTACCCGCGTAATGTCGTACGCGGTGCGACCCGATACGCTAACGCCGAACTATCTCGACGCGCGCCCGCCCGACGCCGCGCGCTAACGGTGCACCGATTCGCCGGAGTCGTCATGCCGCCCGCCTTCCTGTCGCATTTTCCATTCGTTGATCGCACGCCGCCTCTGGGCCGGCGACATCAGCAGGTACTCGTTCATCATCGTCAGAAATTCCTTACGCGACCGCTCGGACAGCGTCGCGAAATCGAGCAACAGTGCGAATATCTTCCCCAAGTGACGCACGGCCTTCCCCCTCAGTGTGATTTTGAAATGTGCCGTCCGACGAGCGCCGGCACTCTGCCTCTGTTATCTCGAACATGCGTTACCGCGTTCGCTGTTGTCGGTTACTTGCCATGCAATGATGCTTCGCGATCGACCGGCCCGCTCGCCGCGCTTCCCCGAGCCGCGCCGCACCGCTGCCACGCGGGCGCGAGCGCGCCGCGCAGGTGCGTGAGCGTCACGGGTTTCGTCAGGACACGCCGCACGCCCGCCGCCGTGTAGCGGCGCATGCCATCCGGCGTCACGTGCGACGTGATGACCAGCACGTCGCACGTGACACCTCGGACGCGCGCGGCTTCCGCGAGTTCGTGCGCGCGCAGGTCGGGCAGGTCGGCGCCGATCAGCAGCACATCCCAGCCTCCGCCGGCCAGCGATTCGAGCGCCGCGTGCCCGGACCCGACCTCGGCCACCGTGCAGCCGAGCACATGCAGTTGCTCGCGGAAAATCGACCCGTCAATGGCTTCGTCGTTGGCGACCAGCACGCGCAATGCACGGGAGACGAACGGCTGCAGCCGCACGGGCCCGGTGCGCCGCTGGCCGCACATATCGACATGCGACGGCTCGCCGGCGGATGGAGGGGCGATCGCACTTTCGCGGGGACACGATTCGCAGCACGTCAGCGCGGCGCGCAGGCCGCCAAGCGAATAACTCGATACGCGCACCGTACCGCCCGCGCGATGCGGCTCGAGCGGGCCGTCGCGCGTGGCGAGAATCAGCGGCGCACAGCCGCGCAGGCTGCCCAGTTCCACGTGCGACCAGGTGTCGAGATCGCCAAACAGCACGACCGGGCCCGCCAGGTCACCCGGCAGGCTCGACGGGCTGTCGTACACATCGACGTCGAATCCCCACGCACGCAGATGCGGCAACGCGAATTCGCGCCACTCGGGATGCGTGGCGACGAGCGTCAGCGCACATGCGTGCGCACTGCGCGGCCGGCCGGGTGCGGCGATGTCCGTGCCGAGCGGCAATCGAATCGTGAAGCAACTGCCGACGCCCGGCTCGCTCGCCACATCGATGCGGCCGCCCATCGCCGTGACGAGCCGGTCGCACAGCGCGAGCCCGAGCCCCGTGCCGCCATAGCGCCGCATGATCGACGTATCCACCTGCGAGAACGCCTTGAACAGCTTGTGCCGATGCCCGGCGGCAATGCCGATCCCGGTATCCTCGATCGCGATCGACAACGCCGGCGCCTCGTGGCCGCCGGCGACGACGGCGACGACGGCGACACGCACGGTCACGCGGCCCGCGTCCGTAAACTTGATCGCGTTATTCAGCAGATTGCCGAGCACCTGCGCGAGCCGTGTCGGATCGCCGCGCATCCGCTGCGTGCCGGATGCGTCGACCTCGCAGAACAGTTGCACCCCCTTTGCCTTCGCGATCGGCGCGAACGCGCTCAACTCGCGCGCGACCGTCGCGATCACATCGAATTCGATCGACTCGACCTGCATCGCGCCGGCCTCGATCTTCGAGAAATCGAGAATGTCGTTGACCAGCGCGAGCAGGCTCGTCGCCGACGTGCGCAGCGTGTCGACCCGGCCGTGCTGTACCGCATCGAGCGCCGAGCGCTCGAGCAGTTCGAGGTTGCCGAGGATCACGTTGAGCGGCGTGCGGATCTCGTGGCTCGTCGCCGCGAGGAATGACGATTTCGCGGTGTTGGCCGAATCGGCCGCGCGCACGGCCTCTTCGAGCGTCTGCATGAGCTGCCGCTTCGCGGTCGTGTCGGCGACCGCGGCAATCAGCACGTCCGCGCCCTGGTAACGTGCGCCGCATGCGAGGAATTCGAAATGCAGGTGAGCGGCCTCGTCGCCGCTCAGCACGAGATCGTCGTGCAGCACAGTGCTCGCGTCGCCGCTCGCGACATGCGCCTGCCACGCGGCAGCCACCTGATTCGACAGCGCGTGATAGTCGCCGCCGAGCCGCGCGACCATTTCCGTCAGCGCGGGACTCGCGAGCAGGAAGTGCCCGTCATCGCGCGCGATCAGCCCGAGCCCGATCGGCGACATCTCGATCACGCTGCGGCACAGCGCCTCGCTGTCGAACACGCGCTGCGAGCGCGCGTAGAGCGGCGCGAACTCGCGCCGGTAAAAACGCAGCAGCAACCCCCACATGACGGCGAGCGTCAGCAGCGTCGCCGCCGCCAGCGTGCCGGCCGAACGCGCGACGCCGGCCGCGACGTCGGCCCACGACAACGCATACGTGAAAGTCCAGCCCGTCGATTCGAGCGTGCTGTGAAACAGCAGGAAGCCGTCGCGGAACACCGGCGCACCTGACGGCCCGCCGCCACGCCACGAGGCCAGTTCCAGCAGGCGCGCCTCGCGGCCGGCGCCGCCGGCGGCGGGGTCCATCGCGACGAGCCGGCCATCGGCCGTCGTGATGGTGAACGCGCCGTCGGGACGATAGTCGGCCAACCACGACAGCAGGTAATCGGGTGGATATTCGGTGACGAGCACGGCAAACGTTTTGCCGTTGTCGTGCGCCTCGGCGGCGATCCGGATGCGCGTCTGCCCCGATACGGGATCGGTGAACGGCGCCAGCCAGCGCACGTGCGGACGGGCATCGACGGCACCCGGATACGCGCGCTCGAAATCGATCCGCAGCGCGTCCAGCACGCGTGCGCGATCGTCGGGCGAAACCAGCGCGGGATCGTCGCGGTTCCGGTTCGGCACCAGCCCGAACATGCCCGTGCGCGTGCTGTAGTGGTAGCCCTCCAGCGTGCGCCCGCGATTGATCGAGCTCGCCGCGCAGATGCGCGACAGCAGCACCGACAGCGACAGGTAGCGCGCCACCTCGGCGCGGTCGCCGGTTTGCCCGGGCACGCCGAGCACGAGCGACGGATGCGGCCGGATCGCGACGCGCTGGTCGTCGCCGAAGAATGCATCGACGACCGATGCAGGTGCGCTATCGGCCTCGCGCCAGATCAACTGCGCATTCGCGACGCCGTTGCGGAACGAGGTCTCGCTCACCTGGATCTCGTTGAGCGTTTGCTCCAGCCCGTTCAGGTAGTTGCGCCGTTCGCCCTCGACATGGCCCGAGACGATCGCCACCATCCCGAGACCGCAAGCGATCAGGACCAGGACCGTAACGACGATGCCGCCACCAAACACGGAAATGCTCAGATAGCGGCGGAGGGATTGAAGCGAACTCTGCGGCATGACGCGCGACGTGGATCGCGACCTCGAACAATGCCGCTTCGGATCGCGAGATCCGTGCCGGAACTCACCAGTGAAAAGATGGAATGAATTCCGACGATGCCAAACGCGTATGCGAGCGTCCACCCCGAATGAACCGTTTCGTACAAGTCAAGTTTCAATGAATCTACATTTAGAACTTGACCTAGATTCGATGCCGGAAAGGGCCGCAATACGACACGTCCCGGCCGCGAGCCGAAACACGCGACGCGCAGCCGGGAGCGGAAAGGAGCGAGGAAAAAAGCGGGGGCGAGCCCGGAATCGGCGTGCCCCCGCGGAAACGCCGCACAGGCGGCGAGGCACTTGGGCAACCGGCGAACGACAGCCGGTTCAGTTCTGCGTGAGCGGATTCAGCGTCGTGCACAGGAAACCCGTGCAGTTGGCCGGCTTGAAATAGAGCGACGCCATCACCGGGGTCGTCGTGCCGAGCGCGAGATCGCCCGGATACGCGGAGCCCTGCGCGCCAACATCGTTCGACGGCTGGACGAAGCCGGTGCACGCGGATGGCACCACGCGCACGGACATTCACATACCGGGATTCGGCCGGCGGCGCACCGCCGGCCCGGGGACGTCAGTTGACCTGCAACTGGCCACCGCGGCCGAGGCCGCCCTTGACGTCCTGCGCCTTGTAGCTGCGCAGTGCGACAACCATCTTGTTGTACGCGTCGATGAACGCGACGACCGTCGCCTTGCCTTCCGGCGTCGACGAGAAGCCCGCAAGCGCGCCGCCCACGCCGCCGCCGAAGCCGCCCAGCGCCGCGCCGTAGTTGGTCGCCGTCGAGCTGCCTTCCGACGCCGCGATCTGCACCGCCGAGCGCACGTCGAACAGCGTCAACGTCACGACCGACGCCTTCGTCTGCAGATGGCCGGCCACCGCCGCCACCGCGCCGTTGCCGATCAGCCCGCCGATCATGCTGCCGATGCCGCCGATCGGCGAATCGTTGATGACGATCTGCGGTTCCATGTAGTAGTCGGCCGCGACACGCTGGCCCTTCTGCTGCTTCGAACCCGCGCGGTATTCGCCCGAGCCGCGCTGCAGCTGCGTGATGCGCGACAGCCGCGCGTCGCTCTTCTGGTTGCCGATCGACGTGATCACGAAGCAGTTCGACTGCTGGACCGCCAGGCGCAGCAGCGGGTCGATCGTCGTCATCTTGGTCGCGCTGCCGAACGGGCCCCACCAGTCGGCGTTGCGGCCGTCGTCCACGGCGATCGTGCCGAGCGGCGACGCGCAGCGCTGCAGCCCCGAATCGGCGCCCGCGCTCGTGCCGCCTGCCGCGGCGCCCGTCACGCCGGCGTTCTGACCGCCGGGCGTCACCACGCCGCCGCACCCCGCGACGGACGCGCCAAGCGCTGCGACCAGCGCACCTTGAGTAAGACGATGGGAAAGAGTGGTCTTCATGTCGTTATCGATCGATAGAGTCGTTGTTCGGCTTATGGGTTCGTGCGACCTTCGTAAGCCCCCCGGGCATGGCGCGATGGTGGTCTCCCCGCTGCCGCCCCGTTGCTTCCGGCCCGGTCAGTAGTACCAGTCCGTCTGATTCCAGACGCCGTAGTACGGATAGCCCGAGTACCAGTAGCCGTAATAGACGTCACGCCATTGCGTGCGCCATTTCCAGTCTTCTTCGTCTTCTTTCTTCGCCTTGCGCGCGAGCTCGAGCAGCTTCTTCGATTCCTTGTCGCCGCGGCCGGCCGCGATCGACAGCCACTTGTCCGCTTCGCGCGGATCGGAGCCCATCTCCTCAAGGCCGAACAGGTAGAAACTGCCGAGCGCCTTCTGCGCCCGCAGGTCGCCGCGCTCGGCGGCGTCGCGCATCCACTTGAGTGCCTGGTAGCTGTCCTGGCGCACGCCGTCGCCGCGGAAATAACGCAGGCCGAGATCGTAGGCCGCCTTCGGCTGGGCCTTCGCGGCCTGCTTCAGTGCGGCGATGCGCGGGTCTTCGCGATCTTCCGCATCGTCCTTCTTTTGGTAGGAGACCTGATCTTTAGGACGATAGGAACAGCCGGTGTCGTCGCAGATCCGCACCGTGTTGCCGGTCACGGACGGATCCTGCGCGCACGCGGCCAATAGCAACAGCAGCCCTGGTGCGAGTAAACGGCGGTACATTTTGGTACTTTCCTCAAGTTTTATTTGCGCCGCAATTCTTCGAGCTTTTCCCCCCCGCGAGCTCGCCTCACACCCGGTCGCGCGCGGCGCAGCGGATACAATCCGCCGACGCCGACACGCAGCCCAAGGCTCTCTCAGGTTCTCTCTTCGAATCGTTCAGTCACTGCGTCATTGCCGTCGCTTTTCGCTGTGCCGGCTGCTGCCAACATCGGTCTCCAAACATGACGCGACAAACAATAGTGACGTGGTGAGCAATAATAATGGAGAAAAACGGCATGTCAAGGTCCTTCGCGTTTTCAAAGTTTGCGTGATGCGTCACTTTTGATATGCTCTTCCTCGCCAAAACCCCCTGGAGACCCCATCGAGATGTCCAACAGCGAGCAGGCCAACGTCGATCTGATCACCGCCAACAAGGTGCGCGACCTCCTGAACCGGAACGGCATTCCGCCGCGAAGTCACAACACGACGATCGCGAATGTGCTCGGCCTCAGTTTCTCGGTCGTCACGCGCAAGATGAAAGGCCTGATCCCGTGGAACCTGTCGCAGTTGCAGGACATCGCGACGCACTTCAGCGTGCCGCCCGCGATCCTGCTCGACGACAAGGGCGCTCAGCCGGCCGCCGCCGAGATGGTCGACGCGACGCTCGTGATCGAGTCGCGACGCTTTCGCTGCCGTGCCGCGATCTCGACGAAGGCCAGCAGCCAGATCGAAACGGATTTCGTCGCGCTGCAGTGGCAAGGCGAATGGATCGTCACCGAGCGTCAACACGCGCGCGAAGGGCGCACGTATCCGGTCGATGTCGTCGAGCTGCGCTCGAGCCAGCCGAACGTGTACGCGGCGCGGATCGCCGTGGTCGACGATTCGCGGGACGTCGCCGAAACGGTATGTGAATACTTCATCGAAAAAGGCGTGAACGCGATCCCGTATTTCGACGGCGCCACGTTCCGCAAGGCGCTGGAAGTCGAGGATTTCGACGGCTACATCCTCGACTGGATGCTCGGCGACCAGACCGCCGCCGAGCTCGTGCGCGGCATCCGTTCGAGCGAGAACAGCGGCGCGCCGATCTTCCTGTTGACCGGCAAGATCTCGACCGGGGAAGCCAGCGAGGACGAAATCGCGCACATCGTGTCGCACTACAACGCGCGCTGCGAGGAAAAGCCGGTGCGCCTGCCGATCCTGTTCGCCGAAGTGGCGCGCGAACTGAAGATCGCGCTGCCCGCCGTGGCCGCCGCGAGCTGAGACCACGACGAAACATCACGACTACACGACCAAGGGAAAGACATGCGAGTTGCGACCATCTGGACCAAGAGCCTGTTGACGGCCTGCCTGCTCGGCATGGCTGCCGCGGCCTGGGCCGCTTCGTCGTTTACGTTCACCGTCGACGGCAAGATCGACAAGAGCAACCAGCAGGGCAAGACGGCGTACGTGTTTTCCGAGCAGGCGCTGATGGCGCTGCCGCAGCATACGATCGTCACGTCGACGAGCTGGACGCCGAAGGCGACCTTCACCGGCCCGCGCCTGTCCGACGTGCTGAAGGCCGTCGGCGCGCACGGCACGCAGATCGAATTCCGCTGCATCGACGAATACACGTTCACGATCCCCGTGTCCGACGCCGACCGATACGGCGTGATCCTCGCGCGAACGATGAACGGCAAGGTGCTCGGCAACGACAACTACGGCCCGCTGTGGATCATGTATCCGCGCGATCAGTATCCCGACGAGCTGAAGACGCCGCTCGGCGAAGCCAAGTTCGCGTGGCAGATCATCGGCCTGACCGTGAAGTGACATGACGCGGCGGCGGCGGAAAAGCAGAAAAATCATCCTGGTCCTCGGGTCGCTGTGGATCATGGGATTCGCCGCGTGGGCGTTCCTGCTGTGGGACCTCCTGGCGGCATCGGTCAACGAGGGCGTGCTCGAAGGGCCGCGCGAAGGCGTGTTCTGGACGGCCGCGCAATACCGGAACGCCTATACGCGGTTCGACCGGCAACTGATCCTGTACGCGACGCACGAGGACGACGACTTCGATCACGTGCAGATGCAGCTCGACAGCCTGTCGGTGTCGTTCGGGTTCCTGCAGCGGCCGTCCGAGGTATCCCGATACTGGCTGCGCATTCCGCGCGCGCGCAACGAGATCGACGCGCTCGGTGAATTCATGGCGCGCCTGAAGCGCGACGTGCCGTTGCTGCGCGGCGCGCCGAAGCACGCGCAGCAGGTAATCGACGAGGTCAATGCGTACTGGCCGAAGGTCAACGGCCTCGCGAACTACTTCCGCGCGATCGAGATGGCGCAGCGCGATTTCACGTTCCATCAGTTGAAGGAAAAGCAACGCGCGATCCTGATCCTCGGCATCGTGCTCGGCGTGATCCTGTGTGCGCTGTTCCTGCTGCTGTTCTATACGATGCGCACGCGCGACGACCTGCTCGAACGGCAGGACGCGGCACTCGACGCGGAGCGCAAGGCGTCCGATCGCGCGTTCGAGATGATCGAGGCGAAGAACGCATTCCTCGGGATGGTCAGCCATGAGCTGCGCACGCCGCTGCAGGCGATCTGCGGGTCGATCGAGATCCTGCTCGCGCGTCCGCAATCCGACGCAAACCTGAAGACGATCCGGCGGCTGCAGAATTCCGCGCTGTCGCTCGAAGCGCTCGTCAAGGATCTGACCGACTACATCAAGCTGCGCTCGACGAAGCGGCTCGCCGAACTGGAAACCGTCGGCATGGCATCGCTGCTCGCCGAAGTCATCGAGCCGCTGCGCGAGAAGATCGCGGCCAAGCGGATCGCGGTCACGCAGCAAGTCGCGCCGCACGATCTCGCGATCCGCTCGGATCGCAAGCTGTTGCGACAGGTGCTGTCGAACCTGATCGAGAATTCCGTCAAATACACGCTCGGCGGGTCGATCAAGGTATCGATCATGCTCGCCGACGCGCCGGCAGGCCAGCAATTGAAGCTCGCCGTGCGCGACACGGGCACCGGCATCGCGAAGCAGCACCTGCCGAAGATCTTCGAGCCGTTCTATCGCGCGAACGACGCGGTCGGGCTGCACGTGGACGGGATCGGCATGGGGCTCGCCGTCGTACGCGAAATCGTCACGACGTTGCGCGGGCATGTGGACGTGCGCAGCGTGGTCGGAGAAGGCAGCGAATTCGTCGTGACACTCCCTGTCGAAGTGCCCGACTTCGTCGAGGCCGCCGGCGAAGCGCCCGCGTTGTCGGCAGCCGCCATGCATCGCGACCGGCGCGCGCTGGTCGTCGACGACAACGACAACGCGCGCGAAACGCTTGGCGCAATGCTGTCGGCGCTCGGCATCGATGCCGATCTGTGCAGCACCGGCCAGGAAGGTGTCGCGCGCTTCGGCACGGGTCGCTACGACATCGTGATGCTGGATCTCGAACTGCCGGACCTGAGCGGTTTCGAGGTCGCGCGGCGCATTCGCGCCGTCGCTCAGCCGGATGACGACGGCCGCCATCCGGCGATCCTCGGCGTCAGCGCGTATGAATCGACCGCGCTGCGCGAGAACAAGCAGGTGTTCGACGAGTTCCTGCCGAAGCCCGTGCACCTGCGCGAACTCGGCGCCCTGGTCGAAAAGCTGCTCGCCTGAATCGGTGCGCCGCGTGCAAACGCGCGACATCGCGCGCCGGCGCTGCATCACGCGTTCCCGCTCACGTTCCGGTTTATTCGCCGATCAGATGCAGCACGATGTCGCGCCGATGCGCGCCGCGTCGATGCTCGAACAGGTAGATCCCCTGCCAGGTGCCGAGCACCATGCGTCCATGCTCGACCGGGATCGACAGCTGCACCTGCGTGAGCGCCGTGCGCAGGTGCGCCGGCATGTCGTCGGGGCCTTCGGTGTCGTGTTCGTAGCGCGTGTCGTCCTCGGGCGCGAGCGCCGCGAAGTAGCGTTCGAGATCGCGCCGCACCGACGGATCGGCGTTCTCCTGGATCAGCAGCGATGCCGACGTATGGCGGCAGAACACGGTGAGCAGGCCCGTGCGGATCGTCTGCTGATCGACGAACGCGCGCACCTGCGATGTGAATTCGACGAGGCCGCTGCCGCGCGTGTCGACTTCGATATGCGTGATGGCCTGTTGCATGGCGATGACGTCAGGCCAGCGCGGCGAAGCCGTCGGCTTCGATCTGCTTCGCATCGGCGGGGCGCACGACGCGCGCGACTTCGACGCCGTCGCGCAGGAACACCAGCGTCGGCCACAGCTTGACGCGGAACGAGCGGCCGAGCGGGCGGCCCGGCCCGTCCTCGATCTTCAGGTGGCGCACGGCGGGATGCGCGGCGAACGACGCCACGATCGCAGGTTGCGCGCCCGCGCAGATGCCGCACCAGTTCGCGCCGAATTCGATGACGGTCGCACCTGCGAGTGCGTCGACTTCCGCGCGCGTGGGCGCCTCTTCGGAATAGCGTTGCGGGGTGTGCATCGGGGCCCTCGTGTGCAATTCTGGAACGTGACCGCGCCGGGTCGGCGGGTGCGGTCGGCGATGCCCTACTGTAGCGGAAAAGCCGGCGCGATGCCGGCGCACGCGGACGCGGAAGCCGTCCATCGCGATAGCCCGCCGCCTTCCGGGCACCACCTGCGCATGACGCGCAATTCCCGTTCCTCCATCGCGCCGCTGCCATCCGGATGACACGACAAGAATCGGAGCGCCGTGCGGCCGCGACAGGATCAGCATGCGAACTGATCCCTCAACAAAGCGAAGGCTCCGACCATGAACGCTCCGCATCGCGTCACCGAACCGAACATCCTCTATTTCGGCACGCCCGTCGTGCTGGTCAGCACGCTGAACCCGAACGGCACGGCCAATCTCGCGCCGATCTCGTCCGCGTTCTGGCTCGGCTGGCGCGGCGTGATCGGCATCGCCGCCAGCTCGCAGACCACCCGCAACCTGCTGCGCACCGGCGAATGCGTGCTGAACCTGCCGTCGTCCTCGCAGGCGCCTGCGGTCGACCGGATCGCGCGCACGACGGGCACGCATCCCGTTCCCGAATCGAAGCTGGCGCGCGGCTATGTGTACGAGCCGGACAAGTTCGGCACGGCGGGCCTGACGGAGACGGCATCGCAGACCGTGTCGCCGCCGCGCGCGCTCGAGTGCCCGATTCACCTGGAAGCGGTCGTCGCGGCCACGCACGGCCTCGCCGACGAAACACCCGACCTGCGCGGGAAGATCACGGTGTTCGAGGTGCGCATCCAGCGCGTGCACGTGCATCCCGCGCTGCTGATGGATGGCCATCCGGACCGCATCGATCCGGACAAATGGTCGCCGCTGATCATGAGTTTTCAGAAATTCTATGGCCTGGAGCCACGGCAGGTGCATGCGTCGCGGCTCGCCGAGATTCCCGAGCGCGCGTATCGCAGCCCCGACATCGAGCGCTCGCGCGATGCGGGCGTGCCGGCCGGCGCGCCGATGCCGATCGGATAAGATACGGCCGGCCACGCTCTTTGGCCCATGACCGAACCGACGGAGTGTTTTCAGTGATTCAACCGACCCCAGTATTCAAGGACAACCTCGCGCAACTGCCGGCCATCGACGGCGTCGCGCGCATCGATCTCGTCGGCGCGAACGGCGACGTGGTCGCGACCATCGAGAATCAGCCGGGCAAGCAGGGCTCGCTCGCGGTGTACAACTACCTGAAGCAGGCATTCGGCACGCTCGACGCCAACGCCGCCGAGCACGGCCTCGCGGTGTTCGCCGAGCACACGGCCGACGCGCGCAACCGCCCCGGCGCGCATCCGAACGTCGACCTGCTGCTGGCGATCGTCGCCGGCGGCGAAGCGCTGCAGATCGACGTCGTCGCGAAGGGCTGAGTCACCGGCGCACGCAGGCGCGCAGCCGGCCGATGCGCCGGCGAAGCCTGCGTCTACGCCGCTCGTCGAACCGGACACGACCGCCCCCCGCTGTCGATCGACTTCCAACGCGGCATGTCCGCCGCACACGCGCAGGCCGTCTTCGAGAACGTGCCGCATCGGGGCGAGTCGTCGCACCGACGTGGCGGACGATGCATCGCGGACATCGGAACGCACGTGCGTGACAGCGGCGGCGAAACGCACGATCATCGCGACCGCGCCCGTCGGGCGCGCATGTTCCTGTTATCCGGAGACGTTCACGTGCGCCGCTTCCTTGCCCTGCCTTTCATCCGCCGCATCGCATCGAGCGCCGCACTCGCGTGCGTCGCGCTCAATGGCACGGCATCGGCCGAGCCGCTGCACACCGCGTCGGAGATCGCCGGCGCATCGCTGGTGCCGCTCTCTGCGCTGCCGCGCTCGCCGGAAGACGGCGCGCTCGACGCGTTCTGCGCGCGCTACCGCGTCAAGGCAACCACCGCGGCCGGCCGCGACGTCGCGAAGCGCGACTGGATCGTGACGTCCGAAGCGCCGCTCGGCCGCTACACGGTCGTCACGTTCGCGAGCGGATTCAAGCCCGGCACGAGTGCGATCTGTTTCGCGCGCAACAGCAACATCGGCGTGTTCGACGGCACGACGCTTGTCGCGCTCGGCTATACCTCGCGCGCCTCCGGCTGGCAACTCGGCCCGGTGGATTCGCTGGAAAGCGGCGCGCTGCTGCTCTGGGGCGGCGACGGGCCCGCGCCGCCGGTCGCCGAGTTGCGCGACGAGAACGGCACCTTGCGCCTGACCCGCGTCGCCGCCGAACACACGTACTGCCACGGCCGCGCCGCGGTGCCCAACGTCTACGGCAAGCCGCTCGACGCGGCGCGCAAGATCCTGATCGCGCATGGCTGGCAGCCGCTGCGTCCGCACGAGAAGCCGGACCCGACGGACGGCGCCGCGAGGCTCGCGAAACACGGCATCATCGAAGCCGAAGCCTGCTCGGGCACCGGCATGGGATATTGCGCGCTGCGGTACCGGAACGCGGCCGGCGTGCTCGGCGTGACGACGGCAGGCGGCGAGCCGGACAAGCCGTCGGAAAACACCGTGATCGACTATCAGGTCGCGTGCCGCAAGCCCTGACCGGTGCTCCCGTCGTGCGCGCATGACGCCGTACCTGCGCGCCGTCGATTCTGCGGCTGGCCGCATCGTCGTGCCGAAGGCAGGGCACTCGTGAGTTGGCGATCGGCTTCGCCTTGGCGCCCGATCATCGTCAATCCGCACGATTGACCGGCTTCGCACGCCCTCCTAAACTGACCTCCCTTTTACGTCGCTCCGACTAAAGGGACTCCCATGATCGACCTCTCCACGCTCGCGCTGTTCTCCGGCGCGTGTCTCGCGCTGACCGCCACGCCGGGCCCCGACATGCTGCTGATCGCGTCCCGCAGCGTGAGCCAGGGCCGGCGCGCGGGCTTCGCGACGCTCGCCGGCATTCAGGCCGGCACTTACTGTCATGCGCTCGCCGCCGCGCTCGGGCTGTCGCAGCTCTTTCTCGCGGTGCCGATCGCGTACGACATCGTGCGTTTCGCCGGCGCCGCCTATCTGCTCTATCTCGCGTGGAAGACGTTCCGTTCCGACGCAACCTCGCTATCGCCCGTCGCGTCGCAGCGCCGGCACTCGACCGTCGCGATCTTCCGTCAGGGCCTGACGACGAACCTGCTGAATCCGAAGATGGCGCTGTTCGTGCTCGCACTGTTCCCGCAGTTCGTGCGACCCGGGCATGGTTCGATCGCCGTGCAGATTCTCGTGCTCGCGACAGTGCTCAACCTGATCGGGCTCGTCGTGAACGGCGCGGTGATTCTCTCGGCGAGCCGGCTGAGCCAGCGGATCGGCACGCGTCGCCGCCCGTCGAAGCTGCCGCAGTACCTGCTCGGCACGGTGTTCGTCGGACTCGCCGCACGGCTCGCGGTGGCGGGACGGAACTGATCCGGCGTCCTCCCGGGACGCACGGGCAGGCCCGATATCCATTCGGATAACTGGCCGAATTCAGGCCACATGCCAACAATCTGGCTCGCACATCAGCAACGAAGCAGCGGAGAAGCGCACGGACGTTTCTCCGCTGCTTCCGTGCATCCGGCGAGCCGCCCTCACGACGCATACGACGGCGCTCCTTCTTGCAAGGAAATAACATATTTGTTACTATGCGAACCGTCGCGTATGAAATCCATTTCTTCAGCGAGCAGGTCGAAGCAGGCGTGTTTGCGTTACCCAAGACACTGACCGCCAGGTTCTTCGCTCTCGCCGATCGCATGGAGCAGTACGGCCCGAACCTGGGCGAACCTCACACCAGGCCGATGGGTGACGGTTTGTATGAAATGCGCTTGAAGGGCCTCGAAGGTATCGCCCGTGTGTTTTACTGCGCGGTCGTCAACCGGCGGATCGTCATGCTTCACTGCTTCGTGAAGAAGACACAGAAAACGCCGCAGAAAGCACTGGACACCGCGCGCCGTCGGTTGAAGGAGATTCGATATGGCAACCTATAAGGCACTGCGCGAACGCGCGTTGGCCGATCCGACGGTACGCGCCGAATACGACCGGCTGAACCGCGAGGAATTCGCGCTGCTCGACGCGATGCTGGCCGCCCGGCGAGCCGCCGGTCTTTCGCAAGCCGATGTGGCGGAGCGCATGGGCACCAAGGCGCCCGCCGTCACGCGGCTCGAACGCGCGCTCGCGACGGGCCAGCACTCGCCGTCGATCGATACGCTGCGCAAGTACGCCGCCGCGTGCGGCAAGAAACTCGTGATCTCGTTCGCCTGAGTCGCACCAACGCCCGCACAGGGTTGAATCGGCCGTCGGTTACGCGAGCAACTGACGGCCCACCTGCCCCGCATCCCACCTAATCCCCGCCCGCGCACGCATCGTCGGCACGATCGCGCGTATCCACCACCACGCGCAGTTCCCGGCTATCCATCAAGCTTGCCGGCGTCACCGTGCGGCGCTGCCATGGAATCCGGCCGAAGTACCAGATCTTCCAGAAGCCGAGCGGATGATCTGGATTCCTGCGCAACAGCATGTCGAAGGTCTCGACGTCGCCGAGCGCGATCCGCGTCGCGTCACGCACGACTTCCCGCACGAAACGCGAGCAGAACTGCCGGCGCGACGCGAGATTGAAACCCGTGTCGTAAATCACGCCGACCCGGCGCATCGCCGCATCGACGAGCCGGCGCCGCTGCGCGGCATCGAGCGGCTGCTTCAGGCGCGCGATCACGCATGCGCCGCGATCGGAGCGTGCGAGAAACCGCGACATCGTCGTGACGCGCGACAGCGGAAACGTGCTCTCCGCGACCAGCGGCTCGACACCGCGCCGGCCGACGACGATCCCGACGTGATTCGTCCACGACCGCGTCGCGCTCGCCACTTCGAGAAACGGCCTCACGGTCACGCGGATGAACACGATGTCGCCGATCTCCGCTTCGGCCGGCAACGACACTTCATGCGTATCGACAGAATCGGCAGAATCGACGGTAAAGAGACGCCGCCGGCCGACGCCGAACGGGCGGCTCATCAGCGGCTGGCAACCGGTATCGACGGACATGAGGACCTCGCGCAAGTGAACATGCGGGACAGCATGTCAGCCGCAGCCGCGCCGCGCATCCGCCGCGAACGTGAGGGTGAGAATCCGTGCCGCCGGGTGTCGGATTTCGATACCGGCATGAGGCGTGAGGCGCGCGGCGCGATGCCGAACGGTCAGCGCGTCGCGCCCAGCGCCACGCGCAGCCGCTCCATCAGTTGCGTGTAATACCGCAGCACGTCGTCCTTTGGCACGACATTCGCGGTCGCGAAACGATCGGACCACGCCGGCTTCCATTCATACGAGCCGTGCACGCTGCGGTCGCCGTCGGGCGCCTGGATCAGCGAACGAATCCGCGCGTCGCGGCCCGGCCCCGTGTGCATGTCGAACAGCGCGTGAATATATGTGTGATACGCGTCGTACACATCGTCGTCGAACAGGTAGCGGTAGATGTGAAACGTGCGGTCGAGTTCGCGCTTCGCGCGGATCACGTCGTCCGGCGAAATGTCCTTCCAGTAGCCGATCCACGTGTAGAAGCACAGCAGCGCATTGAGCTGCGGCGCGACCGCGTCGTACAGCGCGAGCCGCTTCTCGATCAGCCGCTGGTTGGTCCACTGCACGAGTTCGAGCCGCTTCAGCCGGCGCGCGACGAGCCAGCCGAGACAGGCCACCGACAACGGCGTCAGCACGCCGAGCACGAGCTTGACGATTTCCAGCGAATTCCACGGATTATTGAATGGCTGCATGAATGGCCCGACAAGAAGAAACGCATCCGCGCCGGCGCACGATTCGGTGCGCGCGGCGCCTGCCCGATCGCGTCGACACTGACCGTTAGTTGCTTGCGCATCGAACGTCGCGCGGCAGCGCGAGCAATACGTTCGAAGCGGCGTGACTCGCCAGATTACCGGGCGATTGTCACCGAGCCGTGACCGTTCGTCGAGTCATCGCCTCGCACTCGCTCGGCGCTAGGTCGGAAGCGCCGACGTGAGCTTGACCTTCTGCATCGGAATGTCGGTCTTCACGCTCAGCACGCCGGGAATGCGCGTGAGGGTTTCCATCTGGAAGCGCCGGTAGTCGTCGATGTCGGCCGCGACGACGCGCAGCAGGAAATCGCAGTCGCCCGCCATCAGGTGGCATTCGACGACTTCAGGCATCTGCTGGACGGCATCGGCGAAACGGTTCACGGATTCCGCGTCCTGCCCCTTCAGCCACACGCGCGTGAAGATCGTCAGCCCCTTGCCGACCTTCGCAGGATTCAGCACGGCCACGTATTTCTCGATCACGCCGGCTTCCTCGAGAAGCCGCACGCGTCGCAGACACGGCGACGGCGACAGCCCGACCTCGTGTGCAAGCTCGACGTTCTGCATCCGGCCGTCGCGCTGGAGCGCGCTCAGGATCCGGCGGTCGATGGCATCCAGTTTCATTTGGCATCCGATTCCAAAAAAATCACAAATCACGCGTTCAATGCCAAATTCTCCGAAAGTTATGGCCACAACGCAACCCGATTCGAGTCAAAAAAGCAGACAATTCCTCCCCCGAAGGAGGAGTAATGAGCAGTAGCGTTTCAACGTCGTCCGGGCTTCGCGACAAGCCCGCCTATGTCGCCGAGATGGGCCGCGGATTGCGCGCGGCGCTGCCCGTCATGCTGGGTTTCGTGCCGTTCGCGCTGGTGCTGGGCGCGCAGGCCGCGCAAAAAGGGTTGAGCCTGTTCGAGGTGCCGATGATGACGGGCCTGAATTTCGGCGGCGGGTCCGAATTCGCGGCGATTCATCTGTGGACCTCGCCGCCGCACATCGCGCTGATCGTCGCGATGTCGTTCCTCGTGAATTCGCGCCACATCCTGATGGGCGCGGCGTTCGAGCCGTATATCCGGCGCCTGCCGCGCCGCCGCGCGTTCGTCGCGCTGTTCTTCATGTGCGACGAGAGCTGGGCGATGTCGCTCGCCGACGCGCGCTCGCGCTCGGCCACGCACCTCAGCGTGCCCTATTACGCGGGCATCTGTGTCGGGCTCTACCTGACGTGGATCTCGATGACCACGCTCGGCGCCGCGGTCGGCCCGACGATCGGCAACGTCGAGCAGTACGGCTTCGACATGGCGTTCACGGCCGTGTTTCTGGTGCTGCTGCGCGGGATGTGGAAGGGGATGCGCGCGAGCCGCCCGTGGTTCGTGAGCCTCGTCGTCGCGGCGGCCACGCACCTGGCCGTGCCCGGCGCGTGGTACGTCGCGGCCGGTGCATGCGCCGGGCTGATCGCCGCGCTGCTGTGGGAGCCGCGCGATGCCTGAGCTTCCGGATTTCAGCACCGTCGCGACGATCGTGCTGATGGCGTCGACGACCTACCTGTCGCGCATCCTCGGCTACGTACTGCTGCGCAACCGCACGCTCAGCCCACGGATGGCATCGGTGATGGAGAACGTGCCCGGCTGCGTGCTGATTTCGGTGATCGCGCCGGCCTTCGTGTCGACGCGCCCGGCCGACCTGCTCGCGCTCGCCGTCACGCTGCTCGCGGCGACGCGCCTGTCGATCCTGCCGACCGTCATCGTCGGCGTCGTGTCCGCGGGGCTGCTGCGGCACTTGCTCGGATAGAGCCGGTTCCCGCTGCTTGCGGGCTTGGGCTGGCCGTATTGCGGCATCGATCCTCGCTTGTCCCCCAAGGGGACGACCGGCAACGCACGTTCGCAAGCCCGCTATCAGCGCGAACAGGCCCCGGGTTCCGACCCGCCGCGTACGCGGCACCACTCGACGAACGGGCGCGCAATGCGCCCGTTTTCGCATCCGCGCCGGCGACACGACACGACGATTCTCTCGCCGGGATGCTAGCCTTGTGGCTTGCGCCACGCTGCACTTCCCTCCCATCGCCCATCTCCGCGAGGATCGCCCCGATGCAAGAAACCCGCCCGCTTTTCGACCGCGTCCTGCTGACCAACGACGACGGATTCGACGCCCCCGGCCTTGACGTGCTCGAACAGGTCGCCACGCAACTGGCGCGCGAAGTGTGGATCGTCGCGCCGGCGGAAGACCAGAGCGGCACGTCGCATTCGCTGAGCCTGCACGAACCGCTGCGCGTGCATCGCAAGGGCGAACGCCGCTTCGCGGTGCGCGGCACGCCCGGCGATTGCGTCGCGATCGCGGTCAGCCACCTGATGAAGGACGCGCGGCCCGACGTCGTACTGTCCGGCGTGAATCGCGGCGCGAATCTCGGCACCGAAACGGTGTTTTCCGGCACGGTCGGCGCGGCGATGACGAGCATGCTGGTCGGCGTGCCGGCCATCGCGCTGAGCCAGGCGTTCACCGATCGCAACGCGGTGCCGTGGAATACGGCGCTCGCGCATGCGCCCGACGTCATACGCAGGCTGGTCGCCGCCGGCTGGGACAGCGACGCGTGCCTCAACGTGAGTTTCCCCGCCCGCCCCGCGCAGGACGTGCTCGGACTGAAGGTGACGAACCAGGGCACCGGCACGCTGCAGGGTGTCGAGATCGTGTCGGGGCGCGACCCGCGCGAGATCGACTATCACTGGCTGAAGCTCGCGCGCGCGCCGCGAGAGGACGATGCGGATTCGGAAACGGTCGCGCTCGGCGAAGGGTATGTGGCCGTCACTCCGTTGAAGTTCGAGCGCACGCACGACGGCGCGCTCGCGCGGCTGCGGTCGAATCTCGGCTGATCGGGTTGGTCCGGTTGGCCGGGTTGGCCGTGTTGGCCGTGTTGGCCGTGTTGGCCGTGTTGGCCGTGTTGGCCGTGTTGGCCGTGTTGGCCGCGTTGGCCGTGTTGGCCGTGTTGGCCGCGTTGGCCGCGTTGGTCGCGTTGGTCGCGTTGGTCGCGTTAGCCAGACAGCGGCTTCGGCGCTTGCGCGTGACGCCTGCGCGAGGCGGCCCGGTTGCCCGGTCGCGTCGGCGCGCAACGTCGCGCGCGTGGTCGCCCGCACTGCGTCACGTCAGGTTCAATCCCCCGTCGAGCATCACGATCTCGCCCGTCACGTAATCCGACGCGACGAGCATCGCGACCGTCTGCGCGATATCGTCCGGCGTCGCCGCGCGGCGCATCGGCGCGCGCTCGCGCCAGAGTTGCTGCGCTTCGGTCCAGTCGGCAGTCAGCGGCGTATCGACCAGCCCCGGTGCCACCGCATTGACGCGAATCGCCGGCGCAAGCGTGCGCGCCAGCAGCCGCGTCGTGTGATTGAGCGCAGCCTTCGCCGCCGCATACGGAATCGACGCGCCCTTCGGCCGCACGCCCGCATGCGAGCTGACATTCACGACGCAACCGGCCCGGCCGCGCGACGCCGCTTCGAGCAGCGCGGGCTGCGCCTCGGCGACGAGCCGGAACGGCGCGATCACGTTGATCTCGTGCATCTCGTGCCACACGTCGGGCGTCGCTGCTGCGAGATCCTCATGCGGAATCACGCGGCTGCTCCCCGCATTGTTGACGAGCACGTCGAGCCGCCCGTGCACGGCGAGCGCGTCGCGGATCAGCCGCACGCGCTCGGCATCGTCGGCGAGATCGGCCTGCACATAGGCGGCGCCAAGTTCGCGCGCCATCGCGCGTCCGGTGTCGGCCGAACTGCGGGAATGCAGGATCACCGCATAGCCGTCCGCCGTCAGGCGGCGCGCGATGGCCGCGCCGATGCCCGACGTTGAGCCGGTGACGAGCGCGACGGGCCGATGCAGGCGCGACGCGCGCGGCTCGTCGGCAGCTTCGGTTTCAGGTGCGGTTTCGGAAATCGGGGCATGCAGCGGCGGGAGCGGCGCGTCCATATCGGGGAACCCTGTCAGTGGCGTTCCCGCATCATAAGCGCGACGACGCAGCCGGACGCAAACGTGACGGCGGCCACCGCGAGGATCGCCGCGGTGAAGCCGAAGCGGTCGGCCATCAGGCCGGCCGACAGCGCGCCGATCGCATAACCGAGATCGCGCCAGAACCGGTACACGCTCAGCGAACGCGCGCGCCAGCCGGGCTCGGACGCATCGGACACGGCCGCGATCAGGCTCGGGTAGACCATCGCCGTGCCGAGGCCGAGCAGCACGCTCGCGACGAGCCACCAGCGGAACTGCCCCGTCAGCGCGGTCAGCGCGAGCCCGGCCGCCTGCACCCACATCCCGGCGACGATCAGCCCCTTGCGCCCCCATCGGTCGCTCAGCGGGCCGGTGACGATCTGACAGCTTCCCCACACGACCGGATACACGGCCTTCAGGATGCCGATCCGCTCGATGCCGAGCCCGAGCGTCGTGAAGAACAGCGGGAAGATGCCCCAACTCATCCCGTCGTTGAGGTTGTTGATCATGCCGGCCTGCGACGCCGCGAACAGGTTGCGGTCGCGAAACGACGTCAGCATGAATACGTCGTGGAACGACAGCCCGGATGCGCCGGCCGGCCCGCCGCTTTCGAGCCGCACATGCGCGCGCGTATCGCGCACGACGAGGATCGACAGCAGCAGGCCCGCGATTGCGTAGAACACGCCGAGATAGATCGGCATCGGCCGCAGCCCGTAGCGGCTCGCGAGATAACCGGTCAGGAACGCGGTCACGCCCACCGCGAAATAGCCGGCGAATTCGTTCAGGCCGACCGCGAGCCCGCGGCTCTTCGGCCCGACGAGGTCGACCTTCATGATCACCGTCATCGACCACGCGAACCCCTGGCTCAGCCCGAGCAGCACGTTCGCGGCGACCACCCACTTCCAGTCCGGCGCCGCGATGATCATGAACGGCACGGGCAGGCCGAGCAGCCAGCCGGCGACCAGCACGCGCTTGCGCCCCCACGTGTCGGCGAGCTGGCCCGACACGAGATTCGCGAACGCCTTGACCAGCCCGAAGCTGACGATGAACGACGTGATCAGTGCGGTCGATTCGAGATGGAACTGCTCCGAGCCGATCAGCGGCACGACCGTGCGCTCGATGCCGACCATCCCGCCGACGAATGCGTTGACCAGCACGAGCAGCGAAAACTGCCGCCAGTTCTCGCGCAGGCCGAGCCTGATCGCGCGCCCGCCGCGCGCCACCGCCAGATTCGCCATCGCATCAGCCTCCCGTCACGCGGCGCCCCGCGTTGGCCGCGCGCAGGGAGTCGTCGGGCAAGTCGACCGGATCGACGACCGCGCCGGCCGCCTTGCCGCCGCAACCGAACCGGTATGAAATGCGTCCCGTATCGGGAGGCAGGAATGGTCTCAGGATCATCGGATTGCCGTGGGCCCGCGGATGCGGTAACATTCAATCAATTTGATGAATGATTGACCAAGGAGAGGCCACGTGTCAAGCACGGGACCCAAGCAAGCGATCTATGCGAGCCTCGCCGAGGTCGCGCAGGCGATCGGCCACCCGAACCGGCTCGAATTGCTGGAGCACCTCGCGCAACGCGAGCGGTCGGTCGAAGAGCTGACGACGCTGTCGGGGATGACGTTCGCGAACACGTCGCGGCACCTGCAGATCCTGCGGCGCGCGCGCGTCGTCGATACCGAGCGGCGCGGCAAGCACATCGTGTATCGCCTCGCCGGCGACAGCGAGGTCGTCGTGCTGATGAAGGCGCTCGGCCGCGTGGGCGAGCGCAACGTCGCCGAGGTCAACCAAGTGCTCGGCGATTACTTCCACGCGCGCGACGCGCTGGAGCCGGTGTCGCGCGACGAACTGGCGACGCGGCTGGCCGACGGGCTCGTCATGCTGCTGGACGTGCGCCCGCACGACGAATTCGCGCTCGGGCACCTGCCCGGTGCGGTGAACATGCCGTTGAGCGACCTCGAAGCGCGCATCGGCGAGCTGCCGGCCGACACGGAGATCGTCGCGTATTGCCGTGGCCCTTACTGCGTGTTCGCGTTCGAGGCCGTCGCCGCATTGCGCGCACGCGGTTTCAAGGCCGCGCGGCTGGAAGACGGGTTTCCGGAGTGGAAGGCGGCCGGCCTCGCGGTCGAGACCGGCGCTACGGCGTAATCGGATGCGGCCCGCGTCGAAGCGGGCCGCTTGCTGCTGCCTGCCGTTGCCAGCCGCTACTTGCCGGCCACCGCCAGCGACGGCGCGAGCGCGCTGTTCGGATCCTGCCCGTTCCACTGGCTGACCCACGCATCGTTCGGCGTCGAACCCATCACGAAGTCGAGCCTGCCGCCGGCCTTCATCTCGTCGTACGTGATGTACGGCCGATGCAGCGGCGCGCCGTTCAGGCTGACCGATTGAACGTAGCGATTGACTGCCGAAGGCGCACCGCCACCGGCCGTATGCGCGGTCACCTTGAAGCGCCGCGACCCGCCGAACTTCAACGGCCCGCTTGCCCCGCCTCCCGACGCAACCGGGATATCGACCGACGCTTCCTCGAACAGCGGCGTGCCGAGGTAAAACACGCCGCCCACCGGGTTCAGCGAATAGATGCCGAGCGCGGACAGCACGTACCACGCGGAAAGCTGGCCGCAATCGTCATTGCCGGGAATCGCCGCGTTCCGCACCCGCCGCGGATCGGCCAGCGCGGCCTTCAGGCTGTCGCCGCTCAGCAATGCACGGTCGCCCGCCGTCAGCGTCAGCGAGTACATGTCGTCCATCACCGTGCGCACGCGATCCTGCGTCTTCGACGGCATGCCCGCGACGTCGTACAGGTACGGCAGGTGGTTCGCCGGTTCGTTACCGGCAAAGAACTGGCCGCTGCGCCCGGTCAGGTCCGGAAAGCCCTGGTTATTGAGGAAGGTCAGCGGATTGGCCGGATCGAACGTCCGGTCGAGTTGCGCGATGAACTGGCTTTTCCCGCCGAGCAGCGCAACGAGCCCCGGGAAGTCGTGGAAGATGTTCCACGTATCGATCCACGAATTCGATTCGGAGAAGTCCGTCTTCTCGGCAGCCGTCGGATCGAAGCCGGGCACCCAGTTGCCCTGCGCATCCTTCGGCTGCGCAAACTTCCAGCCATTGTTCGGCACCGGGTTGAACACGTTCCGGTAGTTCTGGCTGCGTTGCAGGTACGGCCGGTAGTCGGCCGCGCTCTTGCCGGCCGCCTTGCCGACCGCGGCCGTCGCCCAGTCGTCGAACGAATAGTCCTGCGTCGTCGACACGGATGCGTTGTCGCCGGCGAACACGTAGCCGCTCTGACGATACTGGTCGAAGCCGTGCGCGCTCGCGCTTTGCGTGGTCGTCAACGCGATCCAGATGTCGTCGATGCCTGCGCTCGTCAGATGCTTCAGATACGCATCCGCGATCATCGGGATCGACGGGTGGCCAGCCATCGTGAAGGTTTCCGTTTGCGCGAGCGGCCACACCGGCAGCTCGCCCTTGCCGTTCTGCTTGAACTGCGTCAGCAGCGACTTGACCCAGCCGTCGACGCGCTCCGGCTGCACCAGCGTCATCAACGGCGATTCGGCGCGGAAGGTGTCCCACAGCGAGAACGTCGACGCATAGTCGAAGCCCGGATTCGCGTGCTTGCTCGTCGTCGGCGGCGACGTCGTGCCGTCGTTGGTCGAATCCATGCCGACGTAGCTGCCGTCCGCATTGTTGTAGACGGTCGGCGCGAGCATCGTGCGATACAGCGACGTGTAGAACATCGTCCGCTGGTCAGCGCTGCCGCCCTTGATCCGGATCCGGTCGAGCGCGGCGCTCCACACGCGCTCGGCCGCCCCGCGCACCTGGTCGAACGACTTCGCGCCGACTTCCGACGCGAGATTGGCCTGCGCATCCGCGATGCTCGACGGCGAGATGCCGACCTTAACCGTGACCGCGCCGCCGCCATCGTTCCCGTCGGCCGCGAACGTCAGATACGCGTTGAAGCCGTCCGCGCTGAACGTGACGTTCTTCGTATCGAACGGCTTCGAGAAACGCGCGACGAAATACGTCGGCTTGTTGTTCGCCCAGTTGTTCGTGATCTCCCAGCCGGCGATCGTCTGCGCGTCGATGACCTGGATCTTGCCGCTGGCGGTCGAGCCGCCGATCGGGTTGTCGATGCTCACGATCATGCTGCGCTTCTGCGCGGCCGCGCTCGGGAAATACGTGTAGCGGTGCACGCCCGCATGCGTGGTCGCCGTCATCTCCGCGAGGATCTTCGCGCCCTGCACGTTCCACGGCGTGTTGCCGGTGCCCTGCGGCGACATCCGCACGCGGTAGTAGCCGGGGCTCGCACTTTCGTCGTCGTGGCTGAACGATGCGTTGTAGGTGATCGACGAATCGGCGGCGACCTTCGCCAGCGTCGCCTTGTCGACCGGCGCGAGCGTCGGCAGGAACCGCACTTCGCCGCCCGAGCCGATGCCGATACCCGACAGGTGCGTATGCGTGAAGCCGGTGATCAACGGATCGTCGTACTGATAGCCCGACGTGCGATCCCAGTTCCACGGCAGCGTATGCGCGCCGCCGGTCGTGTCCGGCCCGAGCTGCACCATCCCGAACGGCACGGTCGCACCCGGGTACACATGGCCGTGACCGCGCACGCCGCTGCTCCAGTCCGCATTGATGTCGAGATTCGCGGTGCCGATCATCGGATCGACGCTGCGCAGGATCGACCTTCCGCGCGCATCCGCGTGCTCGCCCTGATCGTTCCGGTCGCCTTGATCGTTCTGGTCGCCCTGCGACGATCCCGATCCGGCCGGGTTCGACATCTGCGCAAGCACGCTCGCATCCGTCGAAGCCTGATCGCCCCCGCAACCCGACAACACGGCAAGGCACCCGATACCCACCACATGACGTAGCTTCATTCGTTCGTCCCTCCCTCTCTCTCTGCGTCGACCCTGTTCGCCAGAACCGCTCGTTGAACTTCCTCCGTCTGCAACATGTACCGGTTGTGTTTCGCCGTTCGCGACTTACGGCGCGCCGGCCGCCTGCGGGAACGACGGCATCGCCGACGCATCGGTGCCCCACGTCGCGGCGCTCGCGTCCGCCGTCATCGAATACGACAGCGTGCCGCCCTTCGCGATCTTGTCGAGCGGCAGCCATGCGGCCGGCCAAGACGCGCCGTTCAGTCGCAGCGACTTCACGTAGAACGACGCGGTATCGGCCGAGCCCGCGCCCGGCGCGGCGATCCGCAGCAGGCGGTAGCTGCCGTCCCTCTGCCCGACACGCACGTCGATCTTCTCGAACTGCGGGCTCGATACCGCGACGCCGCTCACGCCCGGCACGACCGGGTAGAGACCCAGCGCGGCCCACACGTACCAGCCCGAGATCGCGCCGAGATCGTCGTTGCCGGGCAGCCCCGCCGCGCCGGTGCCGAACTCGTTCGCGAGCGACGCGTGCAGCACGCGCTGCGTATGCGACGGCGCGCCGGCCCACGCATAGACCCACGGCACGGCCATCGTCACTTCGTTGCCGACGTAGAAATACGGCTGCACGGTGCCGATGTTCAGGTGCGTGAAGAAGGTGTCGAGCCGGTTGACGACCGACGCGGCGCCGCCGGCCTGCGCGACCACGCCGGCGAGATCGTGCGGCACGTACCACGTGTACTGCTCCGAGTTGCCCTCCATGAAGCCCGAGCCGTCGGTGACCCACGCGCCCGCCGACGTCTTCGGCTGGATCGCGTTCTTGTCGAACAGGTTCCGCCAGTTGCCGCTCGACTTCAGCAGCGCGCCGGCCGTCGCCGAATCGCCGAGCGCCGTCGCAAAGCGCGACACCGCGAAATCGCGCAGCGCGTATTCGAGCGTGTTCGACGCGGTCTGGTTGTCGCCGTTGCCCGACGACGGCACGTAGCCGAGCCGGTCGTAATCCGCGCGGCTGCCCATCACCGGCGTGCCGGCGCACGCGGCGCCCGGCGCCGTGCTGCTCTTCATGATCGACAACGCGCGCTGCGTATCGAAATTCGTCGCGCCGAACGCATACGCGTTCGCGGCGATGATCGAGCCCGCATCGCCGGGCATCACGGCCGTCTCCGTGTTGAAGTACGCCCAGCGCGGGAACGCGCCGCACGCGGTCGCATCGAGCACGAGCGATTGCACGATGTCGCTGGTGCGCACCGGATCGAGCAATGCCTGCAACTGGATGAACGAGCGGTCGATGTCCCAGCCGGAGAAGTTCGCGTACATCGTGCGGCCCTTGTCGACCTGACGCGTCGGCGCGGTCGATGTGCCGTTCGACGCATAGAAGTCCGGATACTGGCCGTTCACGTCGTTGAACACGTTCGGATGCAGCGACGCGTGATACAGCGCGGTGTAGAACTTCGTCTTGTCGGCGTCGCTGCCGCCCTGCACCTGGATCGCGTTCAGGCGCGCGCTCCATGCGGCGCTCGCCGCGTTTCGCACCTTGTCGAAATGCCATCCGGCGCGGCCGTGCGCATCGCTGCCCGGGTTTTCCGCGTCGAGGTTCGCCTTCGCATTCGCTTCGCTGACGAACGAGATGCCGAGCTTCATCATCACGGCCGGGTGCTGTTTGTCGACCGCGAACGTGACGGCGATCGGACGGTTGGCGGCCAGCGACGGCTTCGCCGCGAACGGCTGGCTGAACTCCGCGTAGTAGTACAGCGGCACCGCGTGCCCGGCCCAGCAGAAGCCGCTGCCCGCGATCGTCCCGGACAGCGCGCGATCGCCGACCTGCTTCACCGTATCGGCCGTCGTGCCCTGCGAGCGGTTGTTCTGTACGGTCGGATCGATCGCGATGGTCGCCTGCTGGCCCTGCGCGAGCGCCGGATACGTGAAGCGTGCGAAGCCGGTGCGTAACGTGGTCGTCAATTCAGCCTCGATGCCGTTGCCGAGCGTGACGCCGTAATAGCCGGCCTGCGCGGTTTCGTTTGCGTGGCTGAAGCTGGCCGGCGTGCCGGCGTCGCCGGGCGCAAGCTGCGGCATCACGTTCAGGTAACCGCCGTTCGCCCAGCAGCCGGTACCGCTCAGGTGCAGGATGCTGAATGCGTTGATCGACGTATCGCCGTACCAGTAGCCGCCGGAGAAGCCGGAACCGTCGCCTTTGCGCGAGTCGTATTGCGCGGTCGGCGTCATCGGGCTCCATTGCATCATCCCGAACGGCACCGTCGGCCCCGGGAACGTGCCGCCGCCCAGACCCGAGCCGACCGGATCGGCCGGCTGGTCGGTGGCGTAGTCGGTGCCGATCAACGGATCGACGTACTGGACGACGCGGATGTCGGCGTTCTTCTTCGACGCTGCGTTGCCGTTCTCGTTACCGTTGCTGTTGTCGTTGCCGCCGCCGTTGCCGTTTTCATTGCCCTGCCCTTGCGCAGCGGCCGACAGGTTTGCAGCCGCTGCCGACGGTGAATCGCCATCGCCGCCGCACGACGTCACGGCAACGCACAGCGCCAGCAGCGCCGTTCCCAACCCCCAGTTCCTCGACATCGCCTGTCTCCGTATCGTTCTTGAATCAAGCTGTTGTTTCGAACTACTGAGCTTTCAACCAGGAATCTTTTCGTGACTTGTCGCCTGCCCGGTCAATCGGTCGAAAATCCCGGGCGCATGTATTTATTTCCGCATTCGGTTGCCTGGAAAAAATACGCGCCGGCATGTCGAAATACCGGCGCCCAGGAACGAACAATGGGCACAAGCGTGCCCAAATAAACGTGATTTCTCTACCCCGTGTTTTTACGAATTTTTATTTTGTTTATCTAAACAAATTTCCGTTATACCGATTTTTACGCGATGTTTAGATAATCCGAGCCGGGTTATGGCTGCTTCGGCAGATCGACAAAATCCTCGAGCTCGCCGGCCACGTACAGCCGCTTGCCGATTCTCGGGTATTCGCACACGTCGTGTTCGAGACGCTGGCCCATGACGATCAATTCAAGCGACGCGTCGCCGGTGTTCTGCAGCGTGTGCGCTTCGCCGCCGCGCGCGAAGCCGAGGAAATCGCCGGGCCCGACGTCGTACTGGCGTTCGCCGATCGTGACCGTGCCCGTGCCGGACAGCACGTACACGCATTCTTCTTCGTACAGGTGACGGTGATACTCGGCCGATTCGTGACCAGGCATCAGCGTCAGCAGGTGGACGCCGAACTGCGTCAGGCCAGTCAGGTCACTCAGCTGTCTTTTAAGGCGGACGGCATTGGGATTCAGCGAATGCACGGCGCGCGTCGGTTCCATCTTCGCGATATCGGCGGCCTTCAGCAATTCCCGGGGAGGGATGGTCGACATGGGGGGCTCTCGTTAGCGTGACTGCATCGTTTGGACGCGTCACCCGGGCCGGCGAACGGGCAACCGGCCGGCGGGCGATGCGGCGCATGAGCGCGCTCCGGCATTGTCCGATATTTCCGGCCGCGTGGAGACACGGCATCGCATCGCGACACCGGTTCGCCCCCGCCACCCTTCAGCGCACGGGCGTGCCGCGCAGTTCAGTCAGCAGCGCGACAAGCCGATCGATGTGCGCGTCTTCCGTGCGCCATGACGACACGCTGATACGAAACGCCGGCCTCCCCTGCCATACAGTCGCGCCGAACCACACGTCGCCCGAATCCTGCGCGGCCTCGCGGATCGCGACGGTTTCGTCATCCGTGCCCGCGCGCACGAGCACCTGGTTCAGCACGACACGGTTCAGCACGTCGTAGCCGGCGGCGCGCAGGCCGTCCGCGACACGCGCCGCCTGCGCGCAATGCCGCTCGACCATCGTGGCCACGCCGGCGCGGCCGAGCGAGCGCAGCGCGGCCCACACGGGAATGCCGCGCGCGCGCCGCGAGAACTCGAGGTTCAGGTTCTTCTGCGCGTCCTTCGCGCCGCTCAGGTAGACGGCATCGCTGTTCATCGCGGTCGCGAGCGCGTCCGCGTCGCGGCAAATCACCATCGCGCCGTCGTACGGCGTGTTGAGCCACTTGTGGCCGTCGGTGGTCCAGCTATCCGCGTCGTCGATGCCGTCCGTCAGCGCGCGTTTCGACGACGCACGCGCCCACAGGCCGAACGCGCCGTCCACGTGCACCCATGCGCCGGCCGCCTTCGCGCGCGGAATCAGCGCCGCGAACGGATCGAATTCGCCGGTGTTCACTTCGCCTGCCTGCAAGCAGAGGATCGTCATGTCGTCGAGCGGCGGCAACTGCGCCGGGTCGATGCGACCGTGTACATCGACCGGCGCGACGACGAGACGCTTCAGCCCGAAGCCGAGCACGCGCAGCGCCTTCTTCACCGTGATGTGCGCGAGCTCGGAGATCACGACCTTCACCTCGGGCGCACCGATCAGGCCGTCCTCGTCGACGTCCCAGCCCTTGCGCGCGAGCAGCGCGCGCCGCGCGGCCACCAGCGCAACGAGCGTGCACGCCGTCGCGCTCGTGCCGAAACCGACCGCGCTGCCTTCGGGCAACGCAAGCGCGTCGACGACCCAGCGCGCGGCCTGGCGCTCGAGCGTCGCGGCCACCGGCGAATTCGCGTACGACGACGCGCACTGATCCCACGCGAGCATCAGCCGTTCGGCGGCGGCGGCCGGCGGCAACGCCGCGCCGATCACGAAGCCGAAGTAGTTCGGGCCGTTCGACGCGACGGTGGCAGGCGAGCCTTTTTCATCGAGCAGGCGCAGCGTGTCGTCGGCCGGGCGGCCCGCATCGGGCAGCGGCTCGTCGAACGCGGCGAGGCCGCCCAGCGCGGCCGCGTCGGGAAACGCGCGCCGTTCGTTCGTCGCTGCGAGATACGCATGCGCGCGCCGGTCGGCGTCGGCCAGCAATTCAAGTTCGTCCATGTCGGTTGCCTCGGTGGGAATCAATCGAATCAGAGTTGCGAGAGATCGCGGCCGAGCTGCTGCAGCGCGCCGTCGATCCGCTTGTAGTACGTGAACTTGCCGACGCGGGTCGCCTGCACGAGCCCGGCATCCGCGAGGATGCGCATGTGGCGCGTGGTCGTGGCCGGCGCGATGCCGAGCTTCTCGGTGATGTACGTGCAGCACACGCCGAGTTCGTCGAAATCGCCGTGCGGCTGCGGCGGGAAATGCTTGCGCGGCTGCTTGAGCCAGCGCATCACGGCCAGACGGCTTTCGTTGGCCAGTGCGCTGATGCGGGTGACGTCGTCCATGGGGAGTGAGAGCTGCGTTTAACGTTTCGTATATTAGCTAAATGACGAAACGTAGGCAATCTGTTCGAAGTCCGATTTCACGCTGTCGTGTCGCGTTCGGGATCACGACGTCGGCATTCGATGCGATTGCATCAAGACGGCTGTCACAACGTCCGGCTGGCAACGTGAGCAACGCGCCTTTACGCGCCCGCCAGCGCCTGCGCCAGCCGCTCGATCAGCGCGCGCACGCGCCGCGGCTGCACGGCGCTGCCCGGATAGACGATCTGCAAATCGACGTCGCCCGGCGAGAACGCGTGCAGGACCTCGACGAGCGCGCCGGACGCCAGATCCCGTTCGACGTCGACCAGCGACTTCAGCGCGACACCATGCCCCGCGACGCACCACGCGCGCACGAGCGCGCCATCGTTGGCGACGCGCCGGCCACGCACCATCACGCGCTTCAATTCGCCGTCGATGCTGAACGGCCATTCGGCATACAGGTCGGGCCCGAAACGCATCACGATGCAGTCGTGCGCGGCGAGATCGTCCGGATGCCGTGGCGTGCCGCGCGCGGCGAGATATGCGGGCGACGCGCACACCACGCGCCGTGCTCGGCCGAGCGAACGGCTGCGCAGCGAACTGTCCGCGAGCGTGCCGCGACGGATCGCGAAATCGAGCCCCTGCCCGACAAGATCGACGTAGCCGTCGCCGAGATGCAGGTCGACCGTGACGCCCGGATGTTCAGCCAGGAACGCGTCGACGACGGGCACGACGCGCTCGCGCCCGAGATCGGCCGGCGCGCTCAGGCGCACGGGCCCCGACAGCGTCTGCGCGCCGACGCGCACGCGGCTTTCGAGTTCGTCGGCCTCGGCCAGCAGGCGCCGCGCGCCGGCGACGACCGTGCGGCCCTCGTCGGTCAGGCTGATCGCGCGCGTCGTGCGCGTGAGCAGCGCCGCACCGTAGTGGCGCTCGAGCGCCGCCAGCCGCTCGGACACCGTGGCCGGCGACAGGCCGGCCTCGCGGCCCGCCGCAGCCAGCCCGCCCTTCTCCACGATGCGCAGGAACAGCGCGAGGTTATCGAGCAGCATTATTCGCTCTCTCCGAAGGATATTTTCGAAGTCTGCCCAATTATCTGAAATATCCGCAAGCGATACAGTGTGATTCCGCCGATGCGCGCCCGTCCGGCACGCGCCGGGCTTCGACCATTCAAAGGAAACGCACATGGAATACCGTATGCTCGGCCGCTCCGGCCTCAAGGTTCCCGTCCTGAGCTTCGGCGCCGGCACGTTCGGCGGCACCGGCCCGTTGTTCGGCGCATGGGGCAACACGGGCGTCGACGAAGCGCGCCGCCTGGTCGACATCTGCCTGGAAGCGGGCGTCAACCTGTTCGACACGGCCGACGTGTATTCGGACGGCGCATCCGAACGCGTGCTCGGCGCCGCGATCAACGGGCGCCGCGACCAGGTGCTGATCTCGACGAAGACGGGCCTGCCGACCGGCGACGGCCCGAACGATGCGGGCACGTCGCGCGCGCGGCTCGTGCGCGCCGTCGACGACGCATTGCGCCGCCTCGACACCGACTACATCGACCTGCTGCAATTGCACGCGTTCGACGCAGGCACGCCGGTCGAGGAAGTGATGTCGACGCTGGACGATCTCGTGCGCGCGGGCAAGCTGCGCTACATCGGCGTGTCGAACTTCGCCGGCTGGCAGATCATGAAATCGCTCGCGGCGTCCGACCGGCACGGCTGGTCGCGCTACGTGGCGAACCAGGTCTACTACTCGCTCGTCGGCCGCGACTACGAGTGGGACCTGATGCCGCTCGGCGCCGACCAGGGGCTCGGCGCGCTGGTGTGGAGCCCGCTCGGCTGGGGCCGGCTCACCGGCAAGATCCGCCGCAACGCGCCGCTGCCCGCAGGCAGCCGCCTGCATGAAACGGCCAGCTACGGGCCGCCGGTCGACGACGCACGCCTGTACGACGTGGTCGATGCACTCGACGCGATCGCGGAGGAAACCGGCAAGACCGTGCCCCAGATCGCGCTGAACTGGCTGCTGCAGCGGCCGACCGTGTCGTCGGTGATCGTCGGCGCGCGCAACGAGGAACAGTTGCGCCAGAACCTCGGCGCGGTCGGTTGGTCGCTGACCGATGCGCAGGTCGCGAAGCTCGACGCGGCGAGCGCGGTGGAAGCGCCGTATCCGTACTTCCCGTACCGCCGGCAACAGGCGTTCGCGCGGCTCAATCCGCCAATGCGCGGGTAGGCGGCGGCGCAGTCCGGCGCGACGGAAGCAGGCGCGATGGCGCCCAAGCGGCGCAACGCGGGCACGCCGCGACGCACTCGTCCATCGTGGCACCAGAAACCGCGACCGTCATGGGCCTACCCATCGCGCCCCGAACTTCCTATCGTTGATGCCTGCGTCGTTGTCGGCCAAGCCGGCAACACGTCCAACCCTCATCGAAAGGTTCGCGCACATGAACGCTACCGACGCCGGCCTGACCGTACGCGCGGTCCGGGAAGACGACTACGACAACTGGCTGCCGCTGTGGGACGGCTATAACCGCTTCTACGGCCGCTTCGGCGACACCGCGCTGCCGCTGCAAGTCACGACGCTCACGTGGTCGCGCTTCTTCGACGGCTACGAACCCGTGCATGCCTTCGTCGCGGAGCGCGGCGGCAAGCTGGTCGGGCTCGTGCATTTCCTGTATCACCGCAGCACGACGCATGCCGGGCCGACCTGCTATCTGCAGGATCTGTTCACGCTCGACAGCGAACGCGGCAAGGGCGTCGGCCGCGCACTGATCGAGGCCGTGTACGACGCCGCGCGCCAGCATCGCGCCGAACGCGTGTACTGGCAGACGCATGAAACGAATCACACGGCGATGCGGTTGTACGACACCGTCGCGGGAAAAACGGGGGGCGTGGTTTACAGGAAAGAGCTGACGCGGTGAGCGCGGTGGGTTGGGTGCTCAACCCGGCGGTTGCGCCTTGATCCACGGAAACGGCGGCACACGCGACCATTGCTTCAATGCGCCAAACGGCGAAACGTGGGCAAGCGTCGCCTCCGGAATTGCCCCGCACGATTGAATGCCATGCTCAATCCCGGAAACGGTCACCTCGGCAGTCTTGGTAGCCCTGGGGCCACAAAATCTTCGTCTCCGCCAGTTTTCGTATCCCCAGGGCTACAAACCAACCATGCCATTTTGTAGCAGAAGGGCTACAATCAGAATCAATCTGGCAATTTCTGATGCCCTGGGGCTACAAATGACAACACTGGCCGACGTTGGAGAGATGCTGAAAGAGGGCCGCCGCGCGGCAGGTCTTTCACAGCAAGAGCTGGCCGAGCGCGCCGGTGTCGCGCGTACGACGCTCGCCCGCATGGAAACGCTTGCACGAGGCGACATGAGCGTATCTGCGCTCGTTCGCCTCCTTGAGGCAGCCGGTTACGACCTGCGAGCGGTCAAGCGCGGACATGGACGCACACTGGACGACATACTGACTGAGCAACGCACGATGGGAGATTCGTGACATGCGCCTTCACGTCTACGTCAAAGGCAGACTCGTTGCGCATCTCTATCGCCAGGCGGACGACTATGCGCTGCGTTACACCGCGGGCACGACCGCCGAGGATTTTGCGAGCCTGACCATGCCCGTTCGCGAAGATCCCTGGGTCTGGCCTCGCGACTTGCATCCCTTCTTCCGGCAGAACTTGCCGGAAGGTTTTCTCTTTCAGGTGATTCGCGAAGAGTTCGGCCCCTATCTCGATGGAACGGACCTTTCGCTTCTGGCCATCATCGGCGGCGCCGGTATCGGCCGGGTAACCGTCGCCCCCGAAGACGGCGCGCCAGGCGGCGAACTCGACCCGCTCGACCTGAAGCGCCTGCTGCACGAGGACATCACAACCGCCCGCTTTGCGGAACTTGTACGGTATTACGCTCGCGCGGCAATTTCAGGGGCCGTGCCCAAATTCCTTGCGCCTGAACGCTCGCCTGCTCCGGCACCGGTCGGCAAGCCAACACTCCGTACGAGCCGACACGTCATCAAGGGATCCGACGAGCAAACGCCCTACCTAGGTTTCAACGAGCATTACTCGATGCAGGTGCTGGCAAAACTCGGCGTCGCCCGGGTAGCCAGGACCACGATGTCGGACGATGGCCGCGTGCTCGTCGTCGACCGGTTCGACGTCGACGAGCAAGGCAACCCGACGTTTGGCGTGGAAGACGCTTGCAGCCTGCTTGGCCTGCCTCCGCATGAGAAATACCGCCCGTCGACCGAACAGGTCCTCAACGCAACGAAGCCTTATATCAGCGCCGCCCATTGGAGACGCGAGGCCGAGCAACTCGGCTGGCAACTGATCACCAACTATGTCGTGCGCAACGCGGACTGCCACGCCAAGAACATCGCCCTCCTCTACTCGAACATCGACGACGTCGTCTACACGCCTGCCTACGACATTGTCACCACGGAGGCCTATCCGCGCTTTGCGAACAATCCTCCCGGGATGAGCATCGAAGGTCGCAAAACGTGGGCACCCGGCAAGACGCTGGAACGCTTTTGCAACACGCGTCTCGGCATTCCGCCGAAGCAATATCGCGAAATGGTCGAAGCACTGTGCGACTCCGCCGTATCAACTGGAAAAGACATCGTCGAAGCGGCGAAAAATGAGACGCGGTGGCACTGGATCGCGAAGCAGATGCTGCATGCATGGAACGAAGGCATGGGGTCGCTCCGCAGCGCCAAGCCTCAAGTGGCGCTCAAAGCGCTCACGCCGGTCATCGAGGCCGCCGGTTTCTCGGACGCGGATCGGGCCGATAACGCGAGAGAGGTGATCGGCCGCTCGGAATTGCTCGCAAATCACGGCAAGGAAAACTGATGCCCGCGCAGGTTCAGCCGACAGGAACACGTCCGGCCTCCCGCGCTTGTCTCAACCCGCCCGGCCGCGCCTTGATCCACAAAAACAGCGCTACGCGCGCCCATTGCTTCAATGGGTCCGTATCGGCGTGGTCGGGCCGCGGTTCGCGTGACCGGGTTGCGCCATACCCGGCGCTTTCCGTTTCCGGCGGCGAAGTTCTACAGTTACAGAAAACAACCCGCGCCGCCGTGCGTCGTCCCCGTTCGACGAGTCGCACCCGATTCCGAGGAAAGCCCATGCCGAGTATCGTCGCCGCTCCCGCCAATCTCCCCCCGAGCCCCGTCGCGGCGGAAACGCGCATGGTTCACGACGTCGCCACGCTGAAGCCGTCCGACTACCGTTCGGCGGACGGTTCGTCGTGGGTCATCTCGATCATCACGCCGGCCGCGGACAGCGGCGCGAACGTGACCGGCACGACGTATTTCGACACCGCGAAAGGCCGGACCGTCCCGGTGCCCGACGCACGCCGTCGTTATGCGAATCGCGGCACGTGGCAGGTCGTCGCGAGTTCGACCCCGTCGGTGCCCGCGACCGGCCGCTACGACTGGCTGACGCTCGCGTGGCTGCCGATCAACCGGCGGCCGCTGCCGCAAACGCCCGAGCACCTGTATTCGCCGTTCATTCGCGGCGGCACGATCGTTTATCGCTGGAATCCGGCGGCCGAAGGCGGCGAGCAGTTCGGAGCGGTCAGGATGATTTTTCCGGAATGGACGCAGCAGGTGGCCGACGCATTGCGATCCGCGCCGTCATCGTTGCCGGACGGTGCGTCGGACACATCGCCTGCGCTCGATCGCCTGAAAGCGGACACGAATCCGATGAGCGCCGTGCTCGACTTCGGCGATGCGCTGCGTGAAGAGCTGGTCGAACGGATCCTCGCGCGGCTGCCGGGCCTGCTGCAGGTGAAAGACCTGCACGAACTGTCGGCCATCGTGTTCCTGTGTCTGTCCGGGTCGCGCGACGCGGATCGGCCGCGTTTCGTCGAAGCGATCGACGCGGCGATCGCGGGCACCGACGACAGCGCACGCCTGCTCGCGATCGCGTATGGCGCGTTTGCAGCGGGACGGTCGCGGCCTTATCCGTTCAATGATGCCGCGCAGACGGCCCGCATCAACGACGTGTTCGGTGCGCTGAGGCGACGTACGTCGGCGCTCGGGGTGCCAATTGCGGAAGGTTCGCCGTGGTACGAATTCTTCACGGCCTACAGGCTCGGCGGCGCGGCGGCCGGCAACGGCCAGTGATCGCACGCAAATGATTGGCGTCACGGCAGCGGATGCCTGTCTCCCGCGCCTGCCCCACCGCTTCTCCTCGTTCGGATTCACGGCCCGTCGGGCAGTAACCGCCGCGCTCATCCAACGGCCGCGACGCAGGTTTCGAGCGCAACGATTTGCATCGGGTCGACGCTTGCTCGCGCATGCCCGTCAGCAACAGCCACGCACCGTCGCCCACCGCACTGATGCACGCGACATAGCCGAAATCAAGCGGATTCGCCGCTTCGATTGCCGCATTCCGATTCGACATGCGCTCCTCCGTGCCTTTGTCGCGTCGGCCGTCGGCGTCGTACGCAAGGCGGCAAAAAAACGGCCGCCCTGAAGCAGCCGTAAAGGAGAGGTCTACCGTGTTCAGACGGAGACGCCGTCCGGCTACCACGCCGTCCGGTAGATCCATTGTTGACGAGTGCCCCGCATCAGGGAATCAGCCTGGTCTGATTTGCGGGCGCAAGCAGTCGCACCGGTAATTCGGACATGTCCGATTGGATTGGCATCGGGCCGCTCGTAAACTCCGGGCCGTGAACCTCTCGACCGAACCCCTCGTCCAGACGATGCGCGCCGCAATCCGCGACGCGATCCGTCGCCCCCGTTTTCTCCGCGGCCTCGACATCGCGGTGCTCGCGCTGATCGTCGCGAGCGTCTTCGTCGTGATGATCGACAGCGTGCAGGAACTGCACGCGCAATACGGCAACGCGCTGTACGCGGCCGAATGGGCGTTTACGCTGCTGTTCACCGCTGAATACGCGGTGCGCCTGTTCACCGCGCGCAAGCCCGCCGCGTATGCGCGCAGCTTCTTCGGCATCGTCGATCTCGTGTCGATCCTGCCGACCTATCTCGCGTTTTTCTTCCCCGGCCTGCATGCGCTGATCGACGTGCGCCTGCTCAGGCTGCTGCGCGTGTTCCGCATCCTCGGGCTCGCGATCTATCTCGAGGAAGGCCAGATGCTGATCCGCGCGCTCACGCGCGCACGCCGCAAGATCTTCGTGTTCATCGGCGGGATGTTCGTGATCGTCGTGATCCTCGGCACGGTGATTTTTCTCGTCGAAGGCCCCGAGAATGGCATCACGAGCATTCCGGTCGGCGTGTACTGGGCCGCCGTGACGATGAGCACGACCGGTTACGGAGACCTGACGCCGCACACGCCGCTCGGCCGGCTGATCACGTCGTGCGCGATCCTGCTCGGTTACGGCATCATCGCGTTCCCGACCGGTATCATGGGTGCCGAACTCGTCGCGTCCGCGCTCGAACGCGGACGGGCGCAGCAGGCATCGTCCAGCGACGCCGGAGGGGCGGTCTGTCCGCATTGCGGCGCATGCACATCGAAGCAACGCGACGATGCGATCGCCGGGGCAACGCAGCGCACGCCCGACCGCCCATCATCAACGCATTCCTCATTCGATTAACGACAATGAACGCTTTCTCATGCTGAGCATCGGCCCCTTTTCCGTCAGGGTCGTGGCCGTGGCCGTCGCCGCCCTGATCGCATGGATCGTCGCGCGCTTCGCGCAGCGCAACCGCCCCACCGGCCAGCACAAGACTTCCGCGAGCCTGCTGCTCGACGCGCTGCTGATCGGGTTAATCGCCGCGCGCGTCGGCTATATCGCACGCTGGTGGCCCGACTATTTCGCTGCGCCGAAATCCATCGTCGCGCTCGGCGACGGCGGCTTTACGTGGTGGATCGGGTTGCCGGTCGCGCTCGCCTATATCGGCTGGCGGTCGCGCCGCCTGCCGGGGCTGGCTCGCCCGGCGCTGGCCGGCATCGCCGCCGGCATGCTGGCATGGGGTGCGGCGCAGGGCGTGCTGGCGACGTTCGACCGCACGGCGGCACCGTTGTCCGCGCTGCACGTGGAGACGCTCGACGCGACGCCCGTCGCACCGAACAGCTACGCGGGCAAGCCTGTCGTCGTGAACCTGTGGGCGACCTGGTGCCCGCCATGCCAGCGCGAAATGCCGATCCTGGCGCAGGCGCAACAGGATTACCCGGGCATCAGTTTCCTGATGATCAATCAAGGCGAGGATGTGCAGACCGTGCGCGCGTTTCTGGAACGCGAAGGGCTGCGCTTCGACCACGTGCTGCTCGATCGCTCGCTCGGCGCGATGCGGACCTACGGTTCGCGCGGGCTGCCGACGACGCTGTTCTTCGATGAAAAAGGCAAGCTGGTCGAGTCGCATATGGGGGAGATCACCGCCGCGCGGCTCAAGGACACGGTGAATACACGCTTCAGTCGTTGAGGGGGAACAGGCCCACATCACGCGGATGACGATGCGCGAGCACTTCGAAGCGCTTCGCGAGGAAGGTGAGCAGCAGTGCGAAACCGAAGACGATCGCGCCGGCGAGTTCGACGGTGTGGGGAATGTCGCGATCCGTCGAACTGAAAATCCGGCACGCGGCTGGGGCCGGGTGAAACACCATGGCGGCACAACGCGCGGTCGCTCGAACGGGAATGGCAGACGGGTAACGGCACGCAGGACGCCGTTCAGATCCGGTATCCGAAGGGTATCGCGATCGCGGAGCCATCCCAATGGAACCAGTCCGATCAATGAAACGGACTGAGCCGATTTTACGGCGCGGTGCATCGTACAGTCATCCTGATCAATTCAGGAATGTCCCATCAGAACGTTTTACAGCGTTGTCGCGCATGACACATTGGCGGCGTTTTTTTGGCGCCCTGGCCGATATGCATACAAAACCAGACCGAATGGCTAACGTTGGTTGAAACGCACATAACGGGTCCCTGTGCGGCCGCGAATTCCCCTACAGTGGAGATGCGTTTGCGCGTGCGGACGACAGAATCTTCGCGAATGGTTATTCGTCATGCGAAGGATGTTGGTCCGATTTCGACGTGTAAACGAGCGCGGGCCGTGAGTGCTAGAACACCCACGACCCGCTGACCACAACCAACTCAACACCGGAGTTAGTCATGGCTGACGCGAATGATAGCGCACCCGCCCTTTTCCCCGATCGTTTCGTGACGATTCAGGAGTCTTACCGATACCGGACGATCAAGTCGATTCTCCGCAACAAGCATCGCCCGAAAAAGCCGCCGCCTCTGTATCCGTGGATCAAGTTGTCGGGCCGCTGGATCGAAACGGCGGGCTTCGAACCCGCACAGCGCGTGCGGATCGAAGTAGCGGAGCGGCGGCTGGTGATCACGCCGATGGAAGAGACCTATCGCGATCTCAAGGGGCGCCCGGAATTCCCCATGGTGGATACGGAGACGGGTTTGAGGCGCCGCCGGCATCCGGCCGGAATGGAAGAAGCTGACGTCCGTTCGCGCTGATCACGGGCGCTGATTCGTATCGTCGATGTGCCGCGCAAGATGCGGTGCGGTACGTCGACGGATGCCGAGACCGCCCGATCTGCCTGCATGGTCGCAACGCGATCGCGACCATGCAGGCACTTGCGGTTAATACCCGAACGGATATAATCGATGCATCAGAAACGGAAGCTGCTGTACTGGGAGGGATCGTCGAAAAAGGATTTCAAGTCGTTCCCCGTCGACGTACAGAAAGACATGGGCGTGGCACTGTTCATCGTCCAGTTGGGCGGCACGCCGGATTCAGCCAAGCCTTGGAAAGGGCTGGGCTCTGGGGTATACGAACTGATAGAGAGCCACCTGGGCGACGCCTTCCGGGCAGTCTATACCGTGCAAATAGGCGATGCGGTGCACGTACTCCATGCATTCCAGAAGAAATCCATGTCCGGTATTGCCACGCCGCGGCCGGATGTGGAACTGATCGAGAGGCGGCTGAAGGCAGTACTCGCCCGCTATGGGCGAACGGGAGATTGAAAATGAAGCGCCATGACCATCCGCAAGGCACCGACAATGTGCTGGTGGACCTGGAATTCGACGATGCGGAGGAACTGTCGGCCAAGGCCGAACTCGCGCTCAAGCTCAACCAGTTAATCGACAAGCGCGGCCTGACCCAGGCCGAGACGGCCGCTCTCACGGGCATGACGCAGCCGAAAGTATCCCAGGTGCGCCGCTATAAGCTCCAGAACATTTCGCTGGAACGACTGATGGAGGCGCTGGTGTCGCTGGATCAGCATGTGGAAATCGTGGTGCGGCCTGCGCGGCGCACACATGCGGCAGGCATCACGGTTGCAAAGTAAGTTGCGGACCGTCATGCCCTCCGCACCATGGCACGTCAGATACTCCGCTGATTCACGCGCCTCGACAGTTCCTCCGCGCTTTCCTTCCGCTCGCTATACCGATCGACCAGATAGGGGCCGATATCCCGCGTCAGCAACGTGAACTTGACCAGTTCTTCCAGCACATCCACCACACGATCGAAATAGGCCGACGGCTTCATCCGCCCTGCTTCGTCGAATTCCGCGAACGCCTTCGCCACCGACGACTGGTTCGGGATGGTCAGCATGCGCATCCAGCGTCCGAGCACGCGCATCTGGTTCACCGCATTGAACGATTGCGAGCCGCCGCTGACCTGCATCACGGCGAGCGTCTTGCCCTGCGTCGGCCGAACGGCGCCCATCGATAGCGGAATCCAGTCGATCTGCGCTTTCATGATGCCGGTCATCGCGCCGTGCCGCTCCGGCGAGCACCACACCATGCCTTCCGACCACTGCACCAGTTCGCGCAACTCGACGACCTTCGGGTGACGCTCGGGCGCATCGTCCGGCAGCGGCAGGCCGCTCGGATTGAACACGCGTACCTCGGCGCCCATCGCGGTGAGCAGCCGCGCGGCTTCCTCGATCAGCAGCCGGCTGAACGAGCGCTCGCGCAGCGAGCCGTACAAAAGCAGGAACCGTGGCGGATGGGTCGATGGTGACGCCGGCTGCAACTGGCTGATATCCGGCACGCGGAACAGTTCCACGTCGAGTTGCGGTAGATCGCTCAGGTAGTCAGACATGCTTGTGTTCCGTGTGATTGCGATGAATCGTGGTGTCAGTCGTGGTCATGCGAATGAGTTCACCCGCTTGCTCAAGCGCGTTCGTACCAGCCTTTCGACCGATTCACGATGCGCACCACCAGCAACATGACCGGCACTTCGATCAGCACGCCGACGACGGTAGCCAGCGCAGCGCCCGAATGAAAACCGAACAGGCTGATCGCCGCCGCGACGGCCAGCTCGAAGAAATTGGACGCACCGATCAGTGCCGACGGGCACGCGATGTTGTGCTTCTCGCCCACCGCGCGATTGAGCCAGTAAGCGAGCGCAGAGTTTAAAAACACCTGGATCAGGATCGGCACCGCGAGCAGCGCGATCACCAGCGGCTGCTTCAGGATCGCCTCACCCTGAAACGCGAACAGCAGCACGAGCGTGGCCAGCAATGCGGCGATCGACCACGGGCCGATCTTCGCCATCGCAGCGTCGAATGCGGCCTGACCGTTCGCGAGCAGCCGCTTGCGCCAGAGCTGCGCGAGGATCACCGGGATGACGATGTAGAGCACGACCGACGTGAGCAGCGTCGCCCACGGCACCGTAATCGCCGACATTCCCAGCAGCAGGCCGACCAGCGGCGCGAACGCGATCACCATGACGCTGTCGTTCAGCGCGACCTGCGACAGCGTGAACAGCGGGTCGCCGCCCGTCAGCCGGCTCCACACGAACACCATCGCCGTGCACGGCGCGGCGGCCAAAAGGATCAGGCCGGCGATGTAGCTGTCGAGTTGCTCGGCCGGCAGCATCGGCGCAAACAGATGCCGGATGAACAGCCAGCCGAGGAACGCCATCGAAAACGGCTTGACGAGCCAGTTCACGATGAGCGTGACGCCGATGCCTTTCACGTGTTGACGCACTTCGTGCAATGCGCCGAAGTCGACCTTGACGAGCATCGGGATGATCATCACCCAGATCAGCAATCCGACCGGCAGATTGACCTGCGCGTATTCCATCCGGCCGATCTGCTGGAACAGGCCGGGCAGCGCCTGGCCGAGCGCGATGCCGGCGACGATGCACAGCGCGACCCAGACGGTCAGATAGCGTTCGAAGAAGTTGATGGAAGGCTTTGCGACGGCCTGCTCCGGCGGGGCGACGTTGGACGTGTTCATTGGACGGGTATCGGTCTTGAGGTCGCTGGCGGCAGGTGGATTCGCCCGGCCGCCGCGTGAATACTCAGTTTCGCGAGATATCGGTCAGAGCCGCCTGGAGTTCGGCGTTGCTCATGCGATCGAGCGGCAGCGCCAGCAACTGCAACATCCGATAACCGATCGCCTGACGCGTGAGTTCGAACGCGAGCCGCTTGCCTTCGTCGCCGCCCTCGGCGTTCGACGGATCGGCATAGCCCCAATGCACTTTGACGGGGCTGCCGGGCCAGTACGGGCACGTCTCCGCGGCCGCGCTGTCGCACACCGTGATGACGACGCGCATTTCAGGCACGTTGTCGCCGACGAATTCGTCCCAGCTCTTGCTGCTGTAGCCGCCGACGTCGACACCGGCGTTCGTCAACGCTTCCAGCGCAAACGGATTGAGCCGGCCACTCGGTGCGCTGCCGGCGCTGTACGCGCGCACGTCCTTGCCGAGCTTCGCGGCCCAATGATTGAGCATGCCCTCCGCGAGCACGCTGCGCGCGGAGTTGTGGGTACAGAGGATCAGGACGTTCGTGGTCATGGGCGAGGTACGCGAAGGCGCTTCAGGAAGGTTGCTTGCCGGATGTCGAACAGGCCGACATCGGCGAGCACGGATTGCCGCCACAGCAGTTCTCCGTGAGATAGGCCAGCAAGCCGTTCATCGTCGCGAAGTTCGCGCAATAGATGACGAAGCGGCCCTCCTGCCGGCTCGTGACGAGCGCTGCATGGGTCAGTTCTTTCAGATGAAAGGAGAGCGATGAAGGGGGCACATCCAGCAGCGTGGCGATCTGCCCGGCAGGCAGGCCCTGCGGCCCCGCCTGCACGAGCGCGCGGAAGACGGCGAGCCGGGATTCGTGCGCGAGCGCCGCAAGGGCGGCGATGGTCTGGTTCGTTTCCATTTTTCGATAATAGTCGAAATATCGAATTCAGAAAAGCCACCTCGGGATGAAGCGGTGGCCAACGAACGGGGACAAACACAACGACTGCGCCAGCGGACGAACCCTTCGCCCGACGACAGCCCAGCCTTCAACTACGCGTCGCGCGCCTTCCGATGCACTTCCCGATGCGCTCCCGGGCGGTCAGCATCGGGCCCGACGCACGGCTCACAGCTCACGACTCACGGCCGCGAGAACACCATCACGCGCCCCGACACGCGCTGCAGCTTGAGCCAGCCCATGTCGGCGGTGAAGCGCAGTTGCTGCAGCGGAAAATCGAACGAGGCCTTCCCGGCGGCACTCACGACCGCATCGGCGATCCAGCGGATCAGCGCCTTCCCTTCGTCGGTCGTCACGCTGCCGTTCTGGATGCCGCCATAGAAGTAGCGATTCCCTGCATTGACCTCGTTCTGCAACTGCATCCAGTGCCCCGGCAAACCCGGCAGCGTCCGGAACAGGTCGGCGACCCGCTTCGTCGTCAGGCCGCGCGCCCACAGTGCACCGTTCGCATCCGGCCGAACCAGGTTGTGGCGATCCGCTTCCTGGGCCTGCCCCTTGATGTCGCCCCGCAGGGCATCGAGCTTCGACATGACGCATTCCTCATGGTGATGGGCGCGGGAAAATGGCCCCGCGCGCGCCGCTTGCACGATACGCCCGTTGCAGGAAGTCATCACCTGCCAGGGTTGTCAGGCCCGCCCCCATCACCGCACCGCTTACGCGACAGCCTTCACCGCGTGCTGCACGTCGAAAAACGTCTCCTGCGCCGCTTCGTCCGCCCGCGCATACGCGCGGTTGACGCCGCTGATCACCGCGCGAATCGACGCGGTCGTCAGGTTCGCGTCGACGCCCACGCCGAACGCGCTGCCGCGCACGCCCGAGCCGGCCAGTTCCGCGATCGCGATCGCCTTCGCATCGGCGCCCTGCGACAACGCGCGTTCCTCGTAGTGCTGGATCCGCAGCGGCGTGCGCAGCGCGTGCATCAGCGCGTCGAGCGGGCCGTTGCCTTCGCCGCGCAGCACGCGGCGCTCGCCGTGCACGTCGGCAGTCAGCACGATCGTTTCGCGACCGTCGCGTTCGATCAGCTCATGGCCGACATAACGCAGCGGTGCGTCGCCCTCCACGTATTCCTGCTGGAACAGCGACCAGATCTGCGCACTCGTCACCTCGTGCCCGCTGTCGTCGGTCAGGCGCTGCACGGCCGCGCTGAAGTCGACCTGCAGGCGACGCGGCAGCGCGATGCCATACCCCTGTTCGAGCAGGTACGCGATGCCGCCCTTGCCCGACTGGCTGTTCACGCGAATGATCGAATCGTACGTGCGGCCGAGGTCGCTCGGATCGATCGGCAGATACGGCATTTCCCACACGGCATCGGCGCGCTGCACCGCGAAGCCCTTCTTGATCGCGTCCTGGTGCGAGCCGGAGAACGCGGTGAACACGAGGTCGCCGACGTACGGATGACGCGGATGGATCGGCAACTGCGTGCATTCCTCGGACGTGCGCGCGACTTCGTTGATCTGCGAGAAATCGAGGCCCGGATCGACGCCCTGCGTGTACAGGTTCAGCGCGAGCGTCACGAGATCGACGTTGCCGGTGCGCTCGCCGTTGCCGAACAGGCAGCCCTCGATCCGGTCCGCACCGGCCATCACCGCGAGCTCCGCCGCCGCGACCGCGGTGCCGCGGTCGTTGTGCGGATGCACGGACAGGATCAGCGAATCGCGTCGCGCGAGGTTGCTGTGCATCCATTCGATCTGGTCCGCATAGAAGTTCGGCGTGCCGATTTCGACGGTCGCCGGCAGGTTCACGATCGACTTGCGCTCGGGCGTCGGCTGCCACACGTCGAACACGGCGTCGCAGACTTCCTTCGCGAAGTCGAGTTCGGTCGCCGTAAAGGTTTCGGGGCTGTATTGCAGCGTGAACTGCGTATCGGTCGCCGCATCGGCGCAGCGCTTGATCGTGCGCGCTGCGTTCACCGCGAGTTGCTTCACGCCGTCGCGGTCGAGGCCGAACACGATCTTGCGGAATTCCGGCGCGGTCGCGTTGTACAGGTGCACGATCGCGCGCTTCGCGCCGCGCAGCGATTCGAACGTGCGCTCGATCAGGTCGTCGCGCGCCTGCGTCAGCACCTCGATCGTCACGTCGTCGGGAATGTGGCCGCCTTCGATCAGTTCACGGACGAAGTTGAAATCGGTTTCGGACGCCGACGGGAACGCGACCTCGATCTCCTTGAAACCGATCGCGACGAGCGTCTTGAACATCCGCATCTTGCGCGTCGCGTCCATCGGTTCGAACAGCGCCTGGTTGCCGTCGCGCAGGTCGGTGCTCATCCAGATCGGCGGGTGCGTGATCGTGCGCGTCGGCCACGTGCGGTTCGGCAGGTTGACAGGCGTAAACGGTCGGTACTTCGTCGCGGGGTTCTTCAGCATCATGGTGTTCGGTCCTCGGTCTGTTTATCGGGAAACCGCGGCGCGGCGGCCATCAGCAGCGGAGGCCGGCTGCGCGCGCAGCGATGAAACGGCACAACGGCAAAGCGGTACGGCAAACGACAGCCTTGGCGGTTGAGCGACCGGGACGGAGCGGAGCGATACGGAGGAAAGACGAACTCAGGCGCCGGTCGACAACCGGGGCCAGGTCGGTGATGCGGGGGAAATCTCGCGCTTCAGGAAAGAAGCAGATGGAAAGCGCGCAGCCGCAGACCCAGCCCGGAGAAGCGGGCTAGTAGTCGTAGCGAGAAGAGGGGCTGGGCGGCTTGCATGGCCGGAATCAGATCACAGGGCGGTGGGGGCTGTCAACGGCGCGCGCGTGAATCTTGTGGCCGAGTCGCCTGCGGAATCAGCCTTGTCCGATAGGCTGCGACCTGCCCCGTCGATATGCGTCGTGGGTGCGGCGCCGGTGACGTCCTATTCATGTTCGGAGTGAGTCGGTCCATCCTCTTCGCCGGTCGCCGCACGCCTTCCCTTTGCAATCGGGCTTCGGCGTGGGTGTTCGGTGGTGGCCGGTGGGCGTGGCCATGACAGCGATGCTGATGTTGAAACGAACGCTGCCATATGCGAACACCGAGCGTCCGCCCCGAAGCCTGATTGCCCCGTCTCTCCCGATCCGCCCGTGCGACCGCGCACTATTCAGAAAAACGGCACGTGCGTCGGCATAATTTCCGGAATATATAAAAACACGCTCGATTAAACGCATCTCATTAAATCGATTAACCTCGATTTTCGATTTACTGAACAATTACCATTCTCGGATGAATATTTTTTTATTTATTTTTCGACATGCTTGCCGAACCGCGTTTCAAACGGCAAACGTTTGCACAACGCGGCGAGACGCCTCACCACTGTTCTTCAGGAGGAAAGCATGGCCGATTCTCAAACGTCATCCAATCGCGCCGGCGAATTTTCGATTCCGCCGAATACCGATTTCCGCGCGATTTTCTTCGCGAATGCCGCTGAACAACAGCACATCAAGCTGTTTATCGGCGACAGCAAGGAACCCGCCGCTTATCACAAGCTGACCACGCGCGACGGCACGCGCGAAGTCACGCTGAATTCCGGCAACGGCAAGATCCGTTTCGAAGTGTCGGTGAACGGCAAGCCGTCGGCCACCGACGCGCGCCTCGCGCCGATCAACGGCAAGAAATCGGACGGCTCGCCGTACACGGTCAACTTCGGGATCGTCGTGTCGGAAGACGGCCACGACAGCGACTACAACGACGGCATCGTCGTGCTGCAATGGCCGATCGGCTGAACGGCTGAACGCCGACGCGATCGGTGATCCGGCGCCCGGCATGCGTTGCGCGCCGCTGCCGATATCACAATGGCGACGACGCCAACCACCTTGCGAATCGTTCGGGCAGTCACGGCTGCCCCACGTTTTGCTCCGCGCGCGAAACGGCGAAACCGGTTCGTCGGCCGCGCGACGCGAGACCTTTCATTCCGACGAGGACGACATGTCACAACCCTTTACCCATGACGACCTGTATGCACTTCTGCAACTCGCCGGCAACGACGCGCTCGCCGTGCAGGCCGGCGGCGACCAGGCGGTGCTGGACAGGATGCGTCAGTTCATGACCGCGCAACTCGTGGAGAAACTGCCGCAATACGACGTGTTCGTCGACCTCTCCACCGTGCCGTACAGCTTCGACATCAGCAACTGGCAGAACAAGGTCAAGACCGATGCAACGGGGCAGGTGGTCGCCTGCACGGTGACGTGGGCCGGCGCGCCCGGCGTGCTGCCGGGCGCAGCCGCCAGGTTCGGCATCGGCGCCGTGGTCACGTACTTCGCGAAAGCGACGGCGCAACCGCAACCCGCGCAGCCGGACCCCGTGACGAACGCAGGCGGCGAACGCGACGGGGTCTTCAACCTGCCGCCGAACATCGCGTTCGGCGTGACGGCGCTCGTTAACTCGTCCGCCCAGCAGACGATCGAGGTCTTCGTCGACGACAATCCGAAACCGGCCGCGACATTCCAGGGCGCCGGCACGCAGGACGCGAACCTGAACACGCAAGTGCTGAATTCGGGCAAGGGGAAGGTGCGCGTGGTCGTGACGGCGAACGGCAAGCCGTCGAAGATCGGCTCGCGTCAGGTCGACATCTTCAAGAAGACCTACTTCGGGCTGGTCGGGTCGGAAGACGGTGCGGACGGCGACTACAACGACGGCATCGCCGTCCTGAACTGGCCGCTCGGTTAAGCAGCGCGATCCTGCCGACCATCGCCACGCCGCCCGGCGTGGCGATTTGCTTTTGAGCCCCCGCCAGGCCAGGCCGCGTGCCGCAAGAACGATCAAATGCGCCCGCCACCGATACCATATAGTCCGCCCGACACCCTCATTGGCACACCATGAACCCGGTTGGACAAGCACTCTGGTTTATCGAAACCGAACTGGACAGGGAACTGACACTCGACAGGATCTCCGCCGATTGCGACATGACGCGCTTCGGTTTTTCGCGCCTGTTCTCGATGAATACCGGCTGGCCGGTGATGCGCTATGTCCGGTCGAGGCGGCTGACGCGTGCGGCGCGGGCATTGGCGCAAGGCGCGCCGGACATCCTTCACGTGGCACTCGATGCCGGATATGGCTCCCATGAGGCGTTCACGCGCGCCTTCCGCGATCTGTTCGGCGTCACGCCGGAAGAAGTGCGGGCACGGCGCACTCTCGACGGATTGTCTCTTGTGGAGCCGCTTCGCATGAAAGAGCTGAAAATCATCGCCGTTGCACCATCACGCTTCGAAGTCGCCGAAAGGCAGCTGATCGCGGGCATGAGCAGCCGCTATACCTTCGAAACCAATGAAGGGATTCCGGCGCTCTGGCAAGCCTTTATCCCGTACATCGGCAACATCCCCGGCCAGGTCGGCGACGTGACGTATGGCGTGTGCTGCAACCCGGATGCGGATGGCAGCTTCGAATACATCGCGGGCGTGGAGGTCAGGAGTCGCGACCGGTTGCCGGCTCCATTTCGTTGCGTCGAACTCGAACCGCAACGTTATGCGGTCTTCGAACACAGCGGACACATCTCCACGCTTCACCAGACCTTCTACAGCATCTGGAACGGCTGGCTGCCGACGTCGGGGTTCAACGCGGTGGACGCGCCCGAGTTCGAGCGTTACAGCGGGGACTACGATCCGGTTACCGGCACCGGGGTGCTCGAAATCTGGTTGCCGATCGAAAGCGCGCAGTGATCGATCTGTGCGCGGATTCGCCGACGCGAGAACGGATCTCGTGATGAATCCGGGCTGCGCAACGAACCGATCGGCCGCGACGACACACGCCGCGGCCGATCGGTCAACGCGTCATCACCACGCCCACCGCGCGCCCGCATTCCCGGTAATCGTGCGCTGATGCTCGCCGCCGTTGTTCGTCAGGTAGCTGACCGTCGCATACACGCTGCCGCGCTTCGTCAACTGCGCGACGAGCCCCGCGCCGATCTGCCCTGCCGTCGATGCGCGCCTGCAACGATGCCGGCCGGCGTGACCGGCGTCCGGTCAGCGGTCAGCCGGCATGCGATGCGGCAGCCGTCGACATTGCGACCGGCTGCGACCACATAGCCGCGGCCAACTGCGTACGCGCGGCATGAGCCAAGCGGTTGAACGCCACACGCCGCTCGCCCTTCAGCGTCGCCGCTTCGGCTGCCTGCACCAGCGCGACCGGATCGACGAGACGGTCATGCCGCCGGACCTCGAAGTGCAAATGCGGGCCGGTCGCCGTCCCGGTGCTGCCGACCGCGCCGACCCGTTGACCGCGAGCGACGCGCGCGCCGGTTCGCAGCGTCGGCTCGAACGCCGACAGGTGCGCGTAGTACGACGCATAACCGCCGTCATGACGAATCACCACATACTTGCCGTAGCCGCGCGGCTCGGTGCCGATGAACGTCACGACACCGCGCTCCGACGCATGGACGGCACGGCCCGCCGGCGCAGCCAGATCGACGCCCGAATGCACGTGGCGCGCGCCGGTCACCGGATGCACGCGCGCGCCGAACTGCGAGCTGATCCGCGTCACGGCGACCGGCATCGCGAACCGCGCGCCGGCGAGCGGCATGCCGTCGAGGTCGTAGTACGCACCCGGCGAACCCGCGTCGGGCGCAAACCACACGCCCGCGACCTGCTGGCCGCGAAAGCGGATGTCGAGCGCCGTCACGCGCACGCCGCCCTGCCGTGTCGCGCCGACGTCGGGTTCGAATGCGACGCGGAAGGTATCGCCTGCCTCGCCGCGCTGCTTCGGGTCGATGCGCCCGGCCAGCAAACGGATGACCTGCGCCGCGACGCCGGCCGGCAGGTCGGCGCGCGCCAGCGACGCCCGCAGGCTGCCGGTAATCGCACCGGCGCGCGTACCGCGATCCGGCTCGGCGAGCATGAACGGCTCGGCGGATGCCAGATCGACGGAGCCCCGCCCGAATGCCGGCTGCGCACCCATCGACGGCAACGGCGATGCAATGCCGTAGGCGAACCGCGTTGCATATCCACGTTCGATCGCACCGCGCGCCGCGTCGCAGAGCACGCGGTAAGCCACGCATGCGCCGAAGCGGGCAACGGGATCGTCGCGATCGGCACCTGTCGGCACGTTCGACGCATGCAATGCGTACGCGACGTCGAGCGGCGCTGCCGACGATGCCCGCAAGCCGCCCCACGTCGTCCGGGCGGAACTGAAAAAAGGCACGTCGACAAGGTCTGCCGTTTCCGCCATCACGGGCGTGAACGGCGCGGCGTCGTGAAACGCCTGCGCTGTCGCACCCTGTGTACCGGCCGCACAGGCCGCCGCGATGACACCGCGCAGCAGCACGCGGCGAATCGGGAAACAGCGGACACCGCGTCGGGCGGATTGACCTTGTTCGCGTGCGAGACGGAAACGCAGGTCCAACCGCATGACGTCGTCACTCGCTATCGATGAAAAATCGGGAAAGGACCGGGTATCGCGGAGGGACTATCGTCGCGATCCGGCAACTCGAAACCGAGTGTACCGGCATGCTTGAAACGACAAAATGAGACGAGTCTTATTTTTTTGAAACGCCGCTTAGTACTCGAACGAATTCCGGATTTCACCGTCCGATAGCATCGGCAGCCCGACCCCATGCATTCGCGCGAAACATCGCGTGGCGTGTACAGTCGAGGGCTGCCCGCGCGAGCGCATGCCGGTCCGACAACGGCGGGCGCGCGATGCGTTGCGCCATGTGCATTCAACCCGGTATCCCGTCATGTTTCTCGATCAACTACATCCGGAACGCTGGACGTTCCTGTGGAACGCCTTGTCCACCCTTTCCATCAAGCTGTGCGCGGGCCTTGCGCTGCTCGTCGCGGGCTGGTGGCTGTCGAAACGCATCGGCAACTGGCTGAACCGGCTGCTCTCGAACAAGGAGCGCGTCGACGACACGCTGCGGCCGATTCTCTGCGACGTCGCCGTGTGGGGCATCCGCATCGTCGCGATCGTCGGCGCGCTGTCGCAGCTCGGCGTCGAAACCGCGAGCATCGTCGCGGTGCTCGGCGCGGCCGGCCTCGCGATCGCGCTCGCACTGCAGGGCACGATGCAGAACATCGCGGCCGGCATCATGCTCCTGCTGCTGCGGCCGTTCAAGGTCGGCGACTATATCGACGGCGGCACCGGCGTCGCGGGCACCGTCGACGAGGTTGGCCTGTTCATGACGCGGCTGACGAAGCCGGACGGCATCTGCGAATTCGTGCCGAACAGCGCGCTGTGGGGCAGCTCGATCCGCAACTACACGCGCAATCCGACGCGCCGCCTCGATCTCGAAGTGGAAGTGTCCGTGCATGACGATATCGATCGCGCGCTCGACGCGCTGCGCGCGCTGGCCGCCGCCGATCCCGACGTGCTGCAGGATCCCGCGCCGGACGTGATGGTGATGCGCTTCGACGACAGCACGGCCGTCGCGAACATGCGCGTGTGGACGCATACCGACACGTTCTGGGCAATGCGCTGGCGCCTCGCGCGCCAGGTGCGCAAGGTGCTCGCCGATGCGGACTGCGCGCTGCCGATCCGCACGCGCGAGCTGCACATCGTGCACGACGCGGAACGTCGTGAGGACAGCGTGCGCGTACGGGCGTCGTAACGCGTAACGACATCGGGGCGCGCAACCGCGCATCACGCGCGGCGCGCCCCGGCTTCGCCGTCACATCTTCACGATATCGAGCAGCGCCTTCTTGCCGCTCTTGTATGTGAACACCGAGATCGCGCCGTGCTTCAGGTCGCCCTGCGGCGTGAAGCTGGTTTCGCCGATCACGCCGCGATAGTCGGTGGCCGGCATCGCGGCCAGCACCTTCGCCGGGTCGGTCGAATTCGCGCGCTTCATCGCGTCGACGATGATGTATACCGCGTCGTACGAGAACGGCGCATACACCTGCATCGGCTGGTGGTAACGCGCTTCGTAGCGCTTCGCGAACGCCGCGCCGCCCGGCATTTTCTCGAGCGCGATGCCGGCCTCGGAGCACACGACGTTGTCCGACGCCGGGCCCGCGAGCTTCGGCAAGTCGGTCGAACACACGCCGTCGCCTGCGAGGATCTTCGCGCGCATGCCGAGCTGGCGCGCCTGCTTCGCGAGCGGGCCACCCGTCGCGTCCATCCCGCCGTACATGATCGCGTCCGGGTTCGCGCCCTTGATCTTCGTGAGGATCGCGCGGAAGTCGATCGCCTTGTCGTTCGTCGCGTCGCGCGACACGACCTTCATGCCGGCCGCCTTCGCGGCCTTCTCGAACTCGGTCGCGAGGCCCTGCCCGTATGCGGTCGAATCGTCGACCACGGCCACCGTCTTGATACCCATGTTCCTTGCCGCGTACATCGCAAGCGCCGGCCCCTGCTGCGCATCGGTCGCGACGACGCGATAGGTCGTCTTGAAGCCTTGTTGCGTGTACGTCGGGTTGGTCGCGGCCTGCGAGATCTGCACGACGCCGCCGTCGCGATAGACGCGCGACGCCGGGATCGACGTGCCCGAGTTGTGATGGCCGACGACACCGACGACCTTGTCGTCGACGAGCCGCTGCGCAACCTGCGTCGCGGTGCGCGGATCGCCCGCGTCGTCCTGCGCGTCGAGCTGCAGCGTGACCGTCCTGCCGCCGATCGCGAGCCCCTTCGCGTTGATTTCCTCGACGGCGAGCCGCGCGCCGTTTTCGCTGTCCTTGCCGAGATGCGCGATCGCGCCGGTCAGCGGCGCGACGTGCCCGATGCGCACGACTTCATCCGCGTGCACCGGGAACGCCGACAGTGCGCTCGCCAATGCAGCCGCGGTAGCGAATGCCGTCTTGTGATGTCGATTCATGGCTGTCTCCTTCCTTGTCGCTCTTCGTCTGTGTTTGGATACGTCGTTCGTTGAAGGCAAAACAACGCGCTCACGCGCGCCCTTCGAAACCCAGCAGCACGTTCACCGCGTTGATGCCGATCTCGTCGACCATGTAGCCGCCTTCCATCACGAACAGCGTCGGCAGGTTCAGGCGCGCGAGCGCCTCGCCGATGCGCAGGTAGTCGGGCGAGCGCAGCCGGAAATGGCTGATCGGATCGTGCTCGAACGTGTCGACGCCGAGCGACACGACGAGCAGGTCGGGTGCATGCGCAACGATCGCGTCCGCCGCATGGCCGAGCGCCGTCGCGTAGGTGTCCCACTGCGTGCCCTTCGGCAGCGGCAGGTTCAGGTTGAAGCCTTCGCCCGCGCCCGCGCCGCGCTCGTCCGCGTAGCCGGAGAAGTACGGATACGACACCGACGGCTCGCCGTGGATCGACGCGAACAGCACGTCCGCGCGTTCGTAGAAGATGTCCTGCGTGCCGTTGCCGTGATGGAAATCGACGTCGAGCACCGCGACGCGCGCGGCACCGCTTGCGATACCGTGCTGCGCCGCGATCGCCGCGTTGTTCAGGTAGCAATAGCCGCCCATGTACTCGCGGCCCGCATGGTGGCCGGGCGGGCGGCACAGCGCGAACGCCGCGCACGCACCGCCGTTCGACAGCAGGTCGGCGCCGGTGAGCGCCGAATTCGCGCTCGCGCTCACCGCGTCCCACGTGCCCGCGTTGATCGGCGCGCCGGCGTCCATCGCGAAGAAGCCGAGCTTGCCGTCGATGAAGTCGGGCAGCGTCGCGGCCGCCGACATCGCGCGCACCGGCCACACGAGCGGCAGCGCCTGGCAGGTGCGGCCGGTCGCGGCCCATTCGTCCCATGCGCCGGCGAGGAAATCGACGTAGCGCGCGCTGTGCGCGCCGGCATAGCTGGCGCGATCGAACGCACGCGGCGCGATCACGTCGCCCAGGCCGGCCGCGCGGACCTGCGCGAGCACCGTTTCGGCGCGAAGGGGGTTTTCGAACGACTCGGTGATCGCGCCGTCCTTCAGTTCGACGCCGCGATGCAGGTGGTGATCGCTGCTGTAGACCGTGAGCATGGTTGACCGTTGCAGTGATGGCAGTGAGAGGGTGGAAACAGTCTATTGACACCGACCGGCAATAACTTTGCTATTCACATTGCCGTTTCGTACAATTTTGAGAAAACTGTCTACGGAACCACGGATATGAGCAAAAATCGCGCCTCGGTTGAACTGGACGGCGTCGACCGCGCGATGCTCCGCCTGCTGCAGGAAGACGGCGCGCTGTCGAACGCGACGCTCGGCGAAAAGCTGTCGCTGAGCGTCACGCCGTGCTGGCGCCGCCGCAAGCGGCTCGAGGACGAACGCGTGATCACCGGCTACCAGGCGAACCTCGACCGGCGCGCGCTCGGGATGAACGTGTTCGCGTTCGTGCAGGTGACGTTCAACATGCACTCGGGCCAGGATTCGGATCACTTCGAGGATGTGATGCGGCGGCACGACGAAGTGACGTCGTGCCACAAGATCACCGGCGCGGCCGACTACATCCTGCAGGTCGTCGCGGCCGATCTCGACGCCTATGCGGAATTCGTCGAACGCGTGCTGAGAAAGCAGGCCGGCGTGTCGTCAATCCAGTCGAGCCTCGCGTTGCGCGAGGTGAAGTTCTCGTCGCGCGTGCCGGTGCCGGACGCGTGAACGGCGCGATGAACCTGCGAACCGTCATTCCGTTCCCGACCCTCACCCCATGGAGCACTACCCTATGAAGCGTTTCACCCCCTCCGTCTCGGTTGCCGCCGCGCTTGCATGCGCGTTCGCATTGAGCGCCTGTGCGGCGCAATCGTCCGCGCCTGCCGGTTCGCCGGCGCCGTCCGCACCGCCGATGGTCGGCGGCGATCGCGATGCGCACGGCTGCATCGGCTCGGCCGGCTACGCATGGTGCGAACAGACGCAGCAATGCGAGCGCCCGTGGGAACTCGCGAAGCAAAAGGGCTTCGCGAATTCGGCGCAAGCGTACGAGCAGTTCTGCAGGAACAATTCGGCGAAGTAGGCGGATCGCGGCGCAATGCCGCGACGCAATGATGTGCCGGCGCGACGCGTTGCGCGATCGCTCGCGCATTGCTTCCGTGCATCGCGCAATACGACATTCCGACGTTTCACATCGGCACACGGCGCGCCAATCGCGCGCGCCGCGCCGTCAAATTCCCGCCGGTTTTCCGGCACGGCACACCCCGATTCCGGAAACCCGGACACGCGAAAAACCCCACAAAAACAAGGACATTTTTCGCGTGCGACACGGCAATCGACTTCGGTTATATTACGCGCCCCTTGCCACCCCGCCCCCGCCACACGCGTCGCGCGCGGCCTCTTTCCACGCAGCCTGAAGCGTCGTCCGCGCAGGCTTGCCGCAGGGGCCCGGGCGCGTTGCGCGCCACCGCGAAGCAGGGGATTGCCCGCCCGCAAGAAGCCGATCCGAAGGTGTCCTCCTCAACGGTTTCGCGTGCGCAAATGCGACGGCGAGCAGCGTCGATCCGGAATTCCCGATTCGCGATCCGGATCTCCGGATGCGCGTATCGGCGCGATCGAAACGCTCGTCGGGCGGCATGGCAAACCGATGCATCCAAGTTGAGAAAGGGATCTGCTGTGATCAAAACGTTACGGGTAATACTGTCGGCGCTCGCGCTGTGCGTCGCCGCGTCGTCCGCGCACGCGGCCGATACGAAGAAGGTCGACGTCCTGCTGGTGGGCGGCGGCATCATGAGCTCGACGCTCGGCGTCTGGCTGCACGAGCTTCAGCCTGACTGGTCGATGACGATGGTCGAGCGCCTCGACGGCGTCGCGCTGGAAAGCTCGAACGGCTGGAACAACGCGGGCACCGGCCACTCGGCGCTCGCCGAACTGAACTACACGCCGGAAAAGGCGGACGGCAAGATCGACATCTCGAAGGCCGTCGAGATCAACGAGTCGTTCCAGATCTCGCGCCAGTTCTGGGCGTGGCAGGTCAAGCAGGGCGTATTGAAGAACCCGCATTCGTTCATCAACTCGACGCCGCACATGAGCTTCGTGTGGGGCGACGACAACGTCCGCTTCCTGAAGAAGCGCTACGAAGCGCTGCAGGCGAGCCCGCTGTTCCGCGGCATGCAGTATTCGGAAGACTACGACCAGATCAAGCAGTGGGTGCCGCTGATGATGGAAGGCCGCGACCGCAAGCAGAAGGTTGCCGCCACCTGGACGCCGATCGGCACCGACGTGAACTTCGGCGAGATCACGCGCCAGTTCGTCGGCTACCTGAAGACGCAGCCGAACTTCACGCTGTCGCTGTCGAGCGAAGTGCGCGAGATCTCGCGCAACGCCGACGGCACGTGGCACGTGTCGTGGGTCAAGCTGCATTCGGATGAACCGCCGCAATCCGTCGACGCGAAGTTCGTGTTCATCGGCGCGGGCGGCGGTGCGCTGCACCTGCTGCAGGCGTCGGGCATCCCCGAGGCGAAGGATTACGGCGCGTTCCCGGTCGGCGGCTCGTTCCTCGTGACCGACAATCCCGACGTCGTGAAGCAGCATCTCGCGAAGGCGTACGGCAAGGCGTCGGTCGGCTCGCCGCCGATGTCGGTGCCGCACCTCGACACGCGGATCATCGACGGCAAGAAGATCATCCTGTTCGGGCCGTTCGCGACGTTCTCGACCAAGTTCCTGAAGAACGGCTCGTATTTCGACCTGCTCACAAGCACCAACACGCACAACGTCGCGCCGATGATGCGCGTGGGAGTCGACGAATTCCCGCTCGTGCAGTACCTCGCGGGCCAGCTGATGCTGTCCGACGACGACCGCTTCAACGCGCTGAAGGAATACTTCCCGAACGCGAAGAAGGAAGACTGGCGCCTGTGGCAGGCCGGCCAGCGCGTGCAGATCATCAAGCGCGACCCGGTGAAGGGCGGCGTGCTGAAGCTCGGCACCGAGATCGTCAGCTCGCAGGACGGCAGCATCGCGGGCCTGCTCGGCGCGTCGCCGGGTGCATCGACGGCCGCGCCGATCATGCTGAACCTGATGAAGAAGGTGTTCAAGGACAAGGTCGCGACGCCCGAGTGGCAGCAGAAGATCCGCCAGATCGTGCCGAGCTACGGCACGAAGCTGAACGACAGCCCGGCTAAGGTCGTCGAGGAATGGACCTATACGAGCGACGTGCTGCAGCTCTCGCCGCCGCCGAAGATCGACGTCAGCGTGCCGTCGCAGGCGACCGGCACCGCGCCGGCTCGCCCGGCCAAGGCGTCGGCCGACATGGCGCTGTAACGCGCACGACCGCTGCGCGGCGCCGTTGCGCCGCACGACATGGCCGCCCTCCGGGACGGCCATTTTTCATGGCGCGTGCCGGAGGCGACGCCCGCGTCGGTCGCCCACGCCGGTCGCCCACGCCGGTCGCCCACGCCGGTCGCCCACGGCCGTCGTCCACTGTCGGTCGCCCACGCCGGTCGCCCGCAGCCGTCGCCCACTGTCGATCGCCCGCGCCGATCCCCCGCGCCGGTCGCCCGCATCCGCTAGAATTGCGGGCACGCGCGACGCCGTCGCCATCCGATCCACCCTCCGCATCGACGCAGTCCACGCGACCGCCGGTGCGGCCCGCGCCCGATCCGCGCGAGCGCCGCACACCCGTTGCCGCGCCCGCCCGGGCGCGCCACCAACCGAATTCAGCTGGAGAAAGACCGTGTTTACTTGCCGAAACCAGAGCTGCGGCACGCAGTGGGAAACGTCCGACGTCGTCATCAAGGACGAAGGCCAGGGGCTGCTGTTCCGCTGCCCGCTGTGCGGCGCGCGCAACTATCTCGAACGCTTCGAAGACGATGAAGGGAACGTCGTCTACGAACAGATGGAAGGCCGCCCTTACCTCGGAGACCTCTCCTGACATGACCCAATCGACCGCCACGCCCTTCAGCGCGCTGCCGCTGACGCCCGCCACGCTCGCCAACCTCGCGCAGCTCGGCTATGTCGACATGACGCCGATCCAGGCCGCGAGCCTGCCGATCGCGCTGGCCGGCCAGGACCTGATCGCGCAGGCGAAGACGGGCAGCGGCAAGACCGCCGCGTTCTCGCTCGCGCTGCTGTCGCGCCTCGACGCGCGCCGCTTCGACGTGCAGGCGATGATCCTGTGCCCGACGCGCGAGCTCGCCGACCAGGTTGCGCAGGAAGTGCGCCGCCTCGCGCGCGCCGAGGAAAACGTGAAGGTGCTGACGCTGTGCGGCGGCACGCCGATGCGCCCGCAGGCGCAGAGCCTCGAGCACGGCGCGCATATCGTCGTCGGCACGCCGGGCCGCATCATGGATCACCTCGATCGCGGCAACCTGAAGCTCGACGCGCTGAACACGCTCGTGCTCGACGAAGCCGACCGGATGCTCGACATGGGCTTCTTCGACGACATCGCGAAGGTCGCGCGGATGTGCCCGACGACGCGCCAGACGCTGCTGTTCTCCGCGACCTATCCGGACGGCATCGTGAAGCTGAGCCAGCAGTTCCTGCGCAATCCGAAGGAAGTGAAGCTCGAAGAGCGCCACGACAACAGCAAGATCCGCCAGCGCTTCTATGAAGTGACGGAGAACGAGCGGCTGCACGCGGTCGGCCAGTTGCTGAACCACTACCGGCCCGTCAGCACGATCGCGTTCTGCAACACGAAGCAGCAGTGCCGCGACCTGCTCGACGTGCTGCATGCGCAGGGCTTCCACGCGCTCGCGCTGCACGGCGAGCTCGACCAGCGCGAACGCGACCAGGTGCTGATCCAGTTCGCGAACCGCAGCTGCTCGGTGCTGGTGGCGACCGACGTCGCCGCGCGCGGGCTCGACATCGCGCAACTCGAAGCGGTGATCAACGTCGACGTGACGCCCGACCCCGAAGTGCACGTGCACCGCATCGGCCGCACCGGCCGCGCCGATCAGGACGGCTGGGCGCTGAGCCTCGCGAGCATGGACGAGATGGGCCGCGTCGGCGGGATCGAGCAGGCGCAGAAGCGCGACGTCGAATGGCATCCGCTCGCCGAGCTGAAGCCGGCCGACGACGGCGTGCTGACGCCGCCGATGGAAACGCTGCAGATCCTCGGCGGACGCAAGGACAAGATCCGCCCGGGCGACGTGCTCGGCGCGCTGACCGGCGATGCCGGGTTCGACGGCAAGCAGATCGGCAAGATCAACGTGACCGAGTTCTCGACCTATGTCGCGATCGAGCGCGGCGTCGCGCACGACGCGCTGCGCAAGCTCAATGCGGGGAAGATCAAGGGCAAGCGGGTCAAGGTCCGGTTGATGGACGAAGAGTGACGGGAAGCGGCGCGGACGGTCTCGCCGTTGCGCGCCGCCCTGCACTACCCGCACCTCACGCCAGTTCCGGATACCCGTGCGCGGCGGCCTCCCGCGCAAACCGCGCAATCGTGTCGTAGTCGTCCGGCGACAGCCGTTCGAATCCCTTCAGTCTCAGCACGCGCGAGCGTTCCGCATCGGCCGCGACCGCGCGATCGAGCGCATCCTGCAATGCGGCGACCTGCGTTTCCTCCAGCGTCCGCGATGCGATGAACGGCAATCCCGGCGCGGATGCCGTCGTGCCGATGATCCGGATCTCCTTCAGCAATTCGGGCAGCGCATCGCGCACATACGCGAACGTCACGCAGTCGATCGCCGCGCAATCGGCTTCGCCTGATGCCAGCGCACGCAGCGCGTTCAGGTGCGAGCCGAACGGCGTGACCGATCCGAAGAATCTTCCGTCGTGCGCATGCGGCGCGACCGCATGCCGTAACGCGTTCATTCCGCTGTGCGAATCCCCGCCGTTGAATGCGGCCCGCAGCCCGCGACAGGCGGCGAGCGTCGTCGCGCCGCCCGCATGCACGCGTGCCGACACGACCAGCACGCTGCGGTAGCGCGCGCCATTGCAGCCTTCGGCATCGAATACGGGCGTCGCGACCAGATGCACCGTATCGCGCAACCCGAGCATCCGGTACGGATAGCCGCAGGTCTGCGACAGCAGCAGATCGTCGCGCAGCCACAGCGCGGGCAGGTCGTCGAACGGTTCGTCGGGAAGCACGACGCCGGCCGGCCCGCCCGCGTTCGCGAACGCATCGAGCGCGTCGCGCAGCAGCGCGCGCCACAGCGCGGCGTGGCGCGGCGTCACGTTGTACATCGGCAGTGCTGCGATCCATTGGCTCATGCGCGCATTCTACGATCGAAACGTCAGAACACGTGCCGGATACCCGCGCGCCCGACCGCCTGTTTCTGGTTGCTCGACGGATTGAAGCCCGCGATCTGCGCGACCGGCGCATCGCCTGCCGCCTTCTGGAACGCCCCCATCACATAGACGCTCGTGCGCTTGGACAGCGCGTATTCGACGCTCAGGTTGAACTGGTGATACTTCGGCTCCGCGTTCGTCGCATGGTCGCGGCCCGTCGTGTACGTGTAGCCGGTGCCGACCGTCACCGCGGGCGTCGGCGTGACGAGCGCCGACAGCTCGTAGTTCTGGAACGTCGCGTCGTGCCCCGCGCTGCCTTGCTGGAAGTTCGTGTTCGTGAAGTCGGCCAGCACCTTCAGCCACTGCACGACCTGGTACGACGCGCCGACGCCGAACACCTTCTGCGCACGCGCCGCATCGAGGTAGTTGCCGTAGATCGCGTTCGTGAAACCCGGATAGTTCTGGTAGCCCTGCGTCGACACACCCGGGTTGTTGATCCGCAGGTAGCCGATGCCGAAGCCGACCGGCCCCGCCGCGTAGCTCGCGCCGACGCTGAACGTCGCGTTGTCGGAGAAGCGGCCCGGCTGCCCGCCGAACGCGTAGAGGCCGCCGAACGTGACGCCCGCGATCGTCGGGCTGCGGTACTTGACCGCGTTCGAGATCGGGAAGCCGTTGTCGGTGTTGTCCATGTCGTTCGGGTGAGCGAAGTAATAGCCGCCGATATTGCCGTTCAGCGTGAACGGCTCGACGTAGTCGACGATCGAATCCCACTGGCGGCCAAGCGTGAGCGTGCCGAGCCTCGCATCGTTCAGGCCGACATAAGCGTTGCGCGAGAACGCGAGCCCGCTGCCGAGGCGGCCGGAATTGAGGTCGAAGCCGCTTTCGAGCCGGAAGATCGCGCTCAGCCCGCCGCCGAGATCCTCGGTGCCGCGCACGCCCCAGCGGCTGCCGGCCGTCACGCCCGATGCGAGCTGCACGAGATGCTTGCCCTGCACGTTCGATACGTAGTCGACGCCGTCCTCGACGATGCCGTACAGCGTGACGCTGCTTTGCGCGTGGGCGGTAGCGGCCGCGGCGAGCGGCAGCGCGAACAGGAGTTTCTTCATCGGGATGTTCCGTTCTATTTGTTCAGAGATGCGAACCGTCTGCGGGGAATGCGGGACTATATCGATGCGACCGGCGCGCGCCAACGAACGAATCGAGAATTCGATTCCAGAGATTTCCCGGTCGCGCCTCGTCGGACGCCGGCCGGCGGGCTTGTGAGCCACCGCGATAAGCAAATGCGAATCGATTGATTGGCCGTCCGGCATCGGTTCGGTAAAGTTCGCGTTCCTTCCGAATCGTCGCGAGCCGCCTGCGGTTCGCCCGCACGTCGCAACGCGGCCGGCGCACCGGGTCTGCCGTTTCGCAGCGTGTGTCCGTCGCGTCACCCGCGCGACGGGCGCCCCGAAGCCGCGCGCACGACACGCCACGCGGCGCGGCATTCGGCAAGCCTCGACAACACGCTGGAGCCCCGGTCCCCATGACATTCCTCCGATCGATCCGCCGCCTCGGCGTCGCCACCTTCGCCGTGACCGCTTCGGCCGCCGTCTGCGCCGCGCCGTCGATCACGGTCGCATCGAAAATCGACACCGAAGGCAACCTGCTCGGCAACCTGATTTCCCAGGTGCTGAAGTCGCACGGCCTCCCCGTCACCGACAAGATCGGGCTCGGCACCACGCCGATCGTGCGCAAGGCGCTGACGACCGGCGAGATCGACATCTATCCCGAATACACCGGCAACGCCGCGTTCTTCTTCAACAAGGCCGACGATCCGGTCTGGAAGGACGCCGCAAAAGGCTACGACACCGCGAAGCAGCTCGACTACGCGGCCAACCATCTCGTCTGGCTCACGCCCGCGCCGGCCAACAACACGTGGGGCGTCGCGGTGCTCGGCACGGTCGCGAAGGCGAACGGGCTGAAGACGTTCGACGACTTCGGCAAATGGGCCGGCAACGGCGGCAAGGTGAAGCTCGCGGCGTCGGCCGAGTTCGTGAACAGCGCGTCCGCGCTGCCGTCGTTCGAGAAGGCGTACGGCTTCAAGCTGAAGCAGGATCAGTTGCTCGTGCTGTCGGGCGGCGACACGGCCGCGACGATCAAGGCCGCGGCGAACCAGACCGACGGCGTCAACGCCGCGATGGTCTACGGCACCGACGGCGGCATCGCATCGTCCGGCCTCGTCGTGCTCGACGATGCAAAGCACGTGCAGCCCGTCTACGCGCCGGCGCCCGTGATCCGCGAAGCGGTGCTGAAAGCGCATCCGCAGATCGCCGACTACCTGAAGCCGGTGTTCGCGAGCCTCGACCTGAAGACGCTGCAGACGCTCAACAGCCGCATCCAGTTGAATGGCGAACCCGCGTCGGCCGTCGCCGCCGGCTATCTGAAGTCGAAGGGTTTCGTCAAATGATCGCCGGCGCGCACGCAGCGGCCGGCCAGCCGGCGGACACCGGCTCGAGCGCCGACGCCGCGAACGTGCGCGCGCCACGCGTCGACCGCGTCGGCGTGCTGATCGCCGGCACGATCGCGGCCGCGCTCGCGTTCGCGCCGTTCGTCACGTTCCGCGCAAACCGGATCGTCGCCGGGCACGATCTCGCGCTGGCCGACATCTTCCCGCACTGGCAAGCCGTCACGCTGTACGCGGCCGGCGCGGCGAGCGCACTGTTCGCGCTGCTGCGCGGCCGGCCGGCGCCGCGTTTCGTTGCGGGCGCAGTGCTGCTTCTCGGCCTCGGCGCGCTCGTCGGCCATGTGCCGGCCCATCTCGTCACCGACGACAATCCGCTCGCACGCGTGTCGCCCGCGACCGGCGCGTGGCTGCTGTTCTTCGCGTACGCGGCGCTCGTCGTCGATGCGTCCGCACGGCTCGCGCTCGGCCCGGTCAAACGCCTCGCCGCGCTGGCCGCCGCCTTCGCCGTGCTCGCCGCGCTGCTGCACGCCGGGTGGTGGGACGGTCTCTCCGTGATGCAGGAATACGCGGCGCGCGCCGACACGTTCTGGCAGGAAGCGGGCCGGCACGCCGTGCTCGTCGGCGGCTCGGTCGCCGCCGCGATCGCGGCCGGCGTGCCGCTCGGCGTCGCGTCCGCGCGCTCGGTCACGCTGCGCGGCGTGCTGCTGCCGGTTCTCAATATCGTGCAGACGATTCCGAGCATCGCGATGTACGGGCTGCTGATGGTGCCGCTCGGCCTGCTTGCAGCACACGTGCCGCTCGCGGCCGCGCTCGGCATACGCGGAATCGGCGCTGCGCCGGCCGCGCTTGCGCTGTTCCTGTATTCGCTGCTGCCGATCGCATCGAGCGTCGTGGTCGGGCTGCGGCAGATTCCGCCGCAGGCCGTCGAGGCCGCGGCCGCGATGGGCATGACGCGCGCGCAGCGGCTGTTCCAGGTCGAGCTGCCGCTCGCGCTGCCGGTGATCCTGAGCGGCGTGCGGATCGTGCTCGTGCAGAACATCGGCCTCGCCGCGGTCGCCGCGCTGATCGGCGGCGGCGGCTTCGGCACCTTCATCTTCCAGGGCATCGGGCAGTCGGCGACCGACCTCGTGCTGCTTGGCGCGATCCCGACGATCGCGCTGGCGCTCGCGGCCGCCGTCGTGTTCGACGCCGCCACCGCACTCGCAAAAGGACGCCGCGCATGATCGAGATCGAACACGTGAGCCGCCGCTTCGGCGAACAAACCGCCGTCGACAACGTCACGCTGTCGATTCGCCGCGGCACGATCGCCGCACTGGTCGGCGCGTCGGGCAGCGGCAAGTCGACGCTGCTGCGGATGATCAACCGGCTGATCGCGCCCACCAGCGGCACGATCCGCATCGACGGCGTCGATACGGCAACCCTCCCCCCGGAACAACTGCGGCGCGGCATCGGTTATGCGATCCAGGGGCACGGCCTGTTCCCGCACTGGAGCGTCGCGCGCAACATCGCGACCGTGCCGCGCCTGCTCGGCTGGCCGGCCGATCACATCGACGCGCGGGTACGCGAACTGCTCGCACTGTTCGAGCTCGATCCGGCCGCCTATGCGGGCAAGCTGCCGCACGAACTGTCGGGCGGGCAGCAGCAGCGCGTCGGCGTCGCGCGCGCGCTCGCGGCCGAACCCGGCATCCTGCTGATGGACGAGCCGTTCGGCGCGCTCGACCCGATCATTCGCGGCAAGGCGCAGGACGACCTGCTCGCGCTGCAGCGCCGGCTCGGCATCACGATCGTCTTCGTTACGCACGACATGGAAGAAGCGCTGAAGCTCGGCGATACGATCGTCGTGATGGATCGCGGCCGAGTACTGCAGGCGGCATCGCCCGCCGACATCCTCGCGCGGCCCGCGCCCGGTTTCGTCGAACAGCTCGTCGCGGGCGACGACCGGCCGCTGCGGCTGCTCGCGCTGACCCGCGTCGACGAGGTCGTCGAGCCCGGCACGGCCGACGGTGCGCCGCTATCCGGTGCCGCGTCGCTGCGCGATGCGATCGCCGAGCTGCTGTGGCGCGGCGTCGACGCGTTGCCGGTCGCCGGCTCGGACGGCGTCGTGCGCGGCCGGATCTCGCTGCCCGCGATCGTCGCGCGCGCAAGGCAGCCGCGATGAGGGCCGCCGCATTCGCTTCCGGCGCCGCGCGCGCCGCCGTGCTCGCCGCGCTGCTCGTGCTGCTGTTGCGCAGCGAATGGCTCGCGCCGCTGTTCGCGCCGTTCGCCGACAACGGCGCGCCGGCGCTCTACGACCGTGCGAGCCTGCTCGACCTGACGCTTGCCCATCTCTCGATCGTCGCGGTGTCCAGTGCCGTCGGCGCGATCGTCGCGCTGGTCGCCGGCATCTTCGTCACGCGGCCGGCAGGCGCGGACTTCCTGCCGATCGCGCGCAGCATCGTCAACATCGGGCAGACCTTCCCGCCCGTCGCGGTGCTCGCGCTCGCGGTGCCGGCCGTCGGTTTCGGCGTGAAGCCGGTGCTGATCGCACTCGTGCTGTACGGGCTGCTGCCCGTGTTCGAAAGCACGATCGCCGGGCTGCGCGACATTCCGGCCGCGACGCTCGACGCCGCGCGCGGGATGGGCATGAGCGCGCGCCAGCAACTGTTCGCGGTCGAGCTACCGCTCGCGTTCCCGGTGATCCTGAACGGCATCCGGCTCGCGGTCGTGATCAACCTCGGCACCGCGACGATCGGTTCGACGGTCGCCGCGAAAGGGCTCGGCGACGTGATCATCGCGGGCCTGCAGACGTCGAACACCGCGTTCGTGCTGCAGGGCGGGATCGTCGTCGCGCTGCTTGCGGTCGCGGTGTACGACGTGCTCGGCCAGGCCGGCCGCGCATTCGCGCCGGCCGCCGCGCGACTCGCGCCGGATTGAGCGGCGCTCGCCTCCGTTTTCCGTTTTTGCTCGTCGTTGTCCCGGCCGGTGCACCGCGTCCGGCTCGCTCCATCACAAAACCATGGCCGAATACTTCGACGTCGACCACGCGCGCGCGATTGCGGCGCTCGATGCACGCTTCACCGCCCGCACCGAATGGCCGACCTGGCTGCTGATCGCCGCGATCTATGGCGGCTGGCTCGCGGTGCTGCTGCTCGTGCGCGCGCAGCACTTGTCGCTTGCGGCAGCGACGCCGCCGTTGATCCTGCTCGGCGCGTGGCACCTGTCGCTGCAGCATGAACTGCTGCACGGCCATCCGACGCGTTCCGCGTTCGTGAACAAGCTGCTCGGTTATCCGCCGCTGACGGTCTGGTATCCATACACGCTGTATCGCGACACCCATCTCGACCATCATCGCGACGAAGACCTGACCGTGCCGGGCGTCGATCCCGAAACGAACTACGTGTCGCGCGCCCGCTGGGCGGCGCTGCCGCGCTGGCGTCGCGCGCTGACGGTCGCGCGCAAGACGTTCGTCGGGCGGATCGTCGTCGGGCCGCCGCTGGGCGTCGCCGCGATGTTCGCCGATGCGTTCGCCGCGCTCCGGCGCGGCGAGTTTCGCTACTTGCCGATGTGGGCGACGCATTCCGTGTGCGTCGTGGCGCTGCTCGCGTGGCTGCAATGGGCGATCGGCGTGCCGTGGTGGTATTACCTGCTCGCGGTCACGTGGCCTGCGCTGTCGCTCGCGATGATCCGCTCGCTGTACGAGCACCGCGCCGCGCGACACCCGAAGGCGCGCATCGCGATCAACGAAGCCGGCTTCGCGATGCGGCTGCTGTACCTGAACAACAACTACCACCTCGTCCATCACGACCTGCCGAAGCTGCCGTGGTACGACCTGCCGCGCGCGTACCGGATGCGTCGCGACGCGTATGCGGAGAAATGCGGCGGCTTCGTGATCCGCGGCGGATATCGCGAATTGCTGGCGCGCCATGCGTGGACGCCGACCGACGCGCCCGTGCATCCGTTCGACCAGGGCACGGCGTCGCTGTCGACGGGTGGCGGGGTGAAGGTGGCGGTGGTCGACAAGGTGCTGCAGATCAGCACGTAACGTTCGACGGAGCCGCGCTTCGTCGTGAAGCCACCCGGTTCGACGATGCAGGCGCAAGGCCGCACGGCATGCCGACCCGCCCGCATCGGCGCGGATTCCTTACGAAATGCCGACAACCAAGAGACTCGTCGGCGAATTGCCAATCGCGTCGGCAATGTCCAGAATGGCGGGTCATCCGGGGTTCCCAAAACAAGCCATTCACCCCGGCTCTGCCCCTGGTAGGGCGCCGCACTCTCCGACGACGATGCAATCGAACTCCCCGCCCGGCGCGATCCGCGCGATCGGCAACGACTGGTCCGTTTCCGCAATCACCGCCGGCTTTCTCGCGGTCCTGATTTCCTACGCGGGCCCGCTCGCGATCTTCTTCCAGGCCGCGCAGGCAGCCCACGCGTCGAACGCGATGGTGTCGTCGTGGGTCTGGGCGATCTCGATCGGCGCGGGCGTATCGGGCCTGTTCGCGAGCTGGAAGCTGAAAGTGCCGATCGTCACCGCGTGGTCGGCGCCCGGCACCGCGCTGCTCGTCGGCCTGTTTCCGCAACTGACGCTCAACCAGGCCGTCGGCGCGTACATCACGGCCGCGCTGATCATCCTGCTGATCGGTGTGACCGGCTATTTCGACCGGCTCGTGCGCCATATTCCGCGCGGCATCGCGTGCGGGATGATGGCCGGCATCCTGCTGCCGTTCGGCACGCATGCGTTCGCCGCCGCGTCCGAGCAGCCGGCGCTCGCGTTCGGGATGATCGCGGCCTACGTGATCTTCAAGCGCCTGCTGCCGCGCTACAGCATCGTGCTCGTGCTGCTCACCGGCGCCGCGCTCGCGACGCTGCTCGGCATGACGCATCTCGGCAACGTGTCGCCGAGCATCGCGCGGCCGATCTTCATCGCGCCCGAATGGACGCTCGGCACGACGCTCAGCCTCGCACTGCCGCTCGTCGTCGTCAGCCTCACCGGCCAGTTCCTGCCGGGGATGACGATCCTGCGCGTGTCCGGCTATCACACGAGCGCGCGCCCGATCATCACGGCGACCAGCGTGATGTCGCTCGTCGTCGCGTGCTTCGGCGGGATCACGATCGTCGTCGCGGCGATCACCGCGGCGCTCTGCACGGGCAAGGACGCGCACGAGGATCCGGACCGGCGTTATGTCGCGGGGCTCGCGAACGGCGCAATCTACCTGATCGGCGGGCTCTTCGCGGGCACGATCGTCACGGTGTTCTTCGCGTTGCCGAAGGCGTTCGTCGCGATCCTCGCGGGGCTCGCACTGATCGGCGCGATCGGCGCAAACGTGCACGGGATCTTCGAGGACGAGAACCACCGCGAAGCGTCGCTGATCACGTTCCTCGCAACCGCATCGGGGATGACGTGGCTCGGCCTCGGCTCCGCGTTCTGGGGGATCGTGATCGGGTCGCTTTCGTATGCGGTGCTGAACAAGGTGCGGCGGCAAGCGTAATGCACGTTGTGCCCATCGTGCACACCGCTCGCCGCCGCGTCGATCATCGCGCGTGCTGGCGCACCAGTTGCGCGAGCGCATCCACCAGCGTCGTCGTGCCGTAAAGCCGCTCCGACACGCCGGCCTCGACATCGATCTGCCCGGCGTTGTGCACGTCGTACAGATCGACGATCAGTTGCGCATGGCGTTCGCTGAGGCCCGCGCGCAGCAGCGTCGCATGCCAGGTGTCGCGCGGCAGTTCATGCGCGACGACCGCGCGGCCGGCTGCCGCGCCGAGCGTATCCGCGATCGCCGTCACGCTCACCCGCCGCGGCCCTTCGATGCTGACGATGCGCGGCCCGTTGCCGCGTTCGGGCGCATCGAGCAACAGCCGCGCCGCGACAACACCCACATCGGGCGCCCAAACCGTCGGAAACACCTTGGCCACCGGATGATGAAAGCTCGGCAGCACGCCGGTCCCGAGCGCGACCGGCAGGACCCGCGTCCAGTTCTGCAGATGCTCGGCCGACCGCAGCAGCGTCAGTTGCGTCGGGATCGTCTTCAGCCGTTCCTCGAAGTCATGAAAGAGACGCGTGATGCCCGTATTGCCGTCGCGCTCCGCGCCGTAGTCCGACAGCGCGAGCAGCGCCGGCGGCGGGTTCGCGGCGAGCGCGGCGGTCGCGACGTCGATCGTCCGCGCCATCGTCGCGGCCGGATCGGGGTCGGCGACGGGCACCGGGCACAGCATCTGCACGGCCTGCGCGCCGTCGATCGCCGACGCGATTGCGTGCTCGTCCGTCAGCGCCGCGATCGCCACGTCGCAGCCGAGCTGCGCGAAACGTTCACGATGGCGTGCGTCGCGCAGCACCGCGCGCACGGGATGGCCTGCGTTGCGCAAGGTTGTTACGGTCGACAGGCCGACGTTGCCTGATGCACCGAAGATCACGAACACGATCTGCTCCTGGGGGATGAAGGTGGGGTGATTGTCGGCATGTGCGGCCGGGACGGCGCGCACGGAGGGATGATTCGGACAGGAAAGGATGACGGATTAGGGGGCAAGGTCATCGAGCGGTTGGCGCTCGCCCTCGAGACCACCTTTCCGGGTATGAAGGGATCTTCCCGCACCGACCTGATGTCCATGCGCGCTTTCGCCGACGCCTGGCCGGACGCGGCAATCGTCCAACAGGCAGTTGGACAATTACCCCGGGGCCATAACCCGGTGTTGCTGGTCAAGCTGGAGCATCCAGAACAACACCTTGCCTACGCCCAACGGCTTCGTTATGCCTGACTTCCGTCGCCGTCGTAAGCCAGCCGCAGCCCGCCTCCCGCCCCCGCTCTCGCAATCTCCATCGGCGTCGCGCCGAGCACGCGGTTCATCCAGTTCGCCATGTGGCTCTGGTGTGCGAAACCGGCTTCGAGCGCGATCTGGCTGATGCTGAGCCGGCCTTCGAGCAGCAGCGCCTTCGCACGCTCGACCCGGCGCCGCACGACGTACTGGTGCACGGGCATCCCGAGCGTTTCGCGGAACAGCACCTTGAAATGCGGCACGCTGATCGATACGAGCGCCGCGAGTTCGGCAAGCGTCAGGCGCTGGTCGAGGTTCGCTTCGACATAGTCGATCACGCGCGCCGCCGCCTTCGGCGCGAGCGTACGCTGGCGCTCGCGGAACGCCGGCTGGCTGTCGACCAGCCGCGCGACGAGCGCCGTGCACAGGCTTTCCGCATAGAGCGGGTCCGACGCGTCGTCCGCTTCGAGCTCGGCGGCCATCGCCCACGCGATGTGCTGCATGCGCGGGTCGCGCACCTGCAGCCGGCGGCGGATCTGCGCCTGCGACGGCTTCAGCTCCAGATGCTCGAAGGTGCGTCGCACGAACGTGTCGCTGAGCATGATGTGCAGGATCCGGCAGTCGGCGCTGTCGGTCCACTGGCCCGGCAGGCCGGCCGGAATCACGTCGACGTCGCCATGCGCCTGGATGCGCGACACGCGCTCGCCGTCGCACACGCAGTCCGCTCGAACAGGCCCGCCGATATGTACGCCGATGCGGTGATGATCGGCCGCCAGAATCCGGTACGTGCCGGCGCGAATGTCGAGCAGCGCCGCGCCGAAGCCCCGCCAGCCGAGCCCGCGGCTGGAACGCAGGCTGACCGGCACGCCGTTGTCGGGCGGCGGGGCGAGAATCGGGTCGCTCATGGCTTGGCTCCACCAGATCGTGTATCGAACGCGCATTGTGACGCGTTTTCCGCCGGCGTGCCGGGCCTGCGGGAGCCGCACCCGGACCGACGGAAAAGATCATCCGTTTCTGCTCAAACCGATCCTTACATGAGCGCCGACGGGCACCGCGACGCTTACGATCGCCCCATCCGACACCTACGGAGACCGTCATGCCCCATTACTGCCCGCAATGCGCGGCGCTCATCGCCCGCTCGCCGTCCCGCGCCGCCCGCCTTCCGTCCCGCCCCGACGCCCGCAACGACCGGATCGCCATCGCCGCGTGGTGCCTGCGCATCGTCGGCTGGTATCGGCTCGAACGGCTGCTCGCGTCGATTCCCGACAGCAACGACGATTTCGGGCTCGGCTGATCGCCCGGCCAACGTCACCCACCTACTTGCGCCGCCGCTCGTGCGGCGCCACCGTCGCGCCGTCGATCACCGGCGCGCCCTGCTTGATCAGGAAATCGCGAAACAGCCCCGTCACCTGCGAAATCCGCCGGTCGGCGAGCGTGACCACATACCATTCGCGCTCGATCGGGTTGCCGGGGAACGGCAGTTGCCCGAGCAGCCCCGCGCGCAGTTCGAGTGCACACGCGTGCAACGACAGGAACGCGATGCCGAGCCCCGCTTCGGCCATCTGCTTGATCGCCTCGTTGCTCGACAATTCGGACCCCACATGGAAGCGGTAGCCGGCGGTCTTGAACAGGCTCTCGACGGTCGAGCGCGTGCCCGCGCCGCGTTCGCGCACCAGCAGGTGCGCGGATTCGAGATCCTTCAGCGCGACGCGCTTGCGCTGCATCAGCGGATGGCCGGGCGCCGCGACGAACACCATCGGATGCTTCGCGAACTCGACCGCATGCGTGCGCAGCTCCTTCGGCGCGCTGCCCATCACCGCGAGATCGATTTCATGCGTCGCGAGCATGCGGATGATGTCGTCGCGATTACCGACCTTGAAATACGTCTTCACATGCGGGCGCGTCGCGGTGAATTTGACGAGCAGTGGCGGGATCAGATACTCGGCCGTCGTGATCGCGCCGATCCGCAGCGTGCCGCCGAGATCGCCCGTCAGCGCTGCCACTTCGTCGCCGGCCTCGCTCCACAGATGCAGGATCTCGCGCGCATAACGCGACACGATCTCGCCGGCCGCGGTCAGCTGCACGCCGCGCCCCACCCGCTGCAGCAACGCGGCGCCCACGGCCTCCTCGAGCAGGCGAACCTGCAGCGACACGGCCGGCTGCGTCAGGTTCAGCTCCTCGGCCGCGCGCGACACGCTGCCGAGCCGCGCAATCATGTCCAGCGCCTTCAGCTGCCGGAACGTCGCGGTCTTTCCTATAAGTGAATACATATGAGTCGCTTATAAACATTAAATTGTTCGAGTGGGTTCGAAACTATATCGTCGGTTCTTGAGCAATGTCATCCGAATCGTCATCAGCGGGAGCCCAACATGGACAACACCACGCCCAACCTTGCAACGGACCGCGCGCCGCGCATGCCGCGCATCGTGATCGTCGGCGGCGGCGCCGGCGGCTTGCAGCTCGCCACGCGTCTCGGCGATACGGTCGGACGCCGCGGGCAAGCCGAAGTCGTGCTCGTCGACCGCTACCCGACGCACTTCTGGAAGCCGCTGCTGCACGAGGCCGCATCGGGCCATCGCGACCCGGCTTCCCACACGATCGAATACGCGGCGCAGGCCAAGCGCCACGGCTTCCGCTTCGTGCAGGGCGCGCTGCAGCAGGTCGACCGCGCCGCACGCACGGCGACGATCGCGGCCGTGCAGGACGCGGACGGCACGGAAATCCTGCCGCACCGCGAACTCGGTTATGACGATCTCGTGCTGGCGGTCGGCAGCGTGACGAACTTCTTCAACGTGCCGGGCGCGGCACGCCATGCGCTGCCGCTCGAAAACCTCGACCAGGCCGAGGATTTCCGCCGCAAGTTTCTCGCGGCCTGCACGAAGGCGAATCACCTGGCCGAGCAGCAGCCCGCGCGGCGCGCGGCGCCGATCTGCATCAACGTGATCGGTGCGGGCGCGACGGGCGTCGAGCTGGCCGCCGCGCTGCGGCACGCGATCCAGCAACTGACGACATACCGCTTCAAGGCGCTGGTGTCCGCGCGCGACGTGCACATCCGGCTGATCGAAGGCGGCCCGCGCATCCTGCCGGCGCTCGACGCGCGGCTGTCCGCGAAGATGCATGCGCAGCTTCGCACGCTGAACGTCGACGTGCTGACCGATACGCGCGTCGCGGAAGTGAGCGCCGATGCCGTGACGACTGCGACGGGCGAACGGCTCGCGAGCGACATCACGATCTGGGCGGCCGGCGTCGCGGGGCCCGCGATCCTGCGGGAAATCGGCGACATCGCGCTCAACCGGTCGAACCAGGTGATCGTGACCGATACGCTGCAGACGCCCGACGATCCGCACGTGTACGCGTTCGGCGATTGCGCCGCGTGCCCGTCGGCCGGGGCGAGCGGCTTCCTGCCGCCGCGCGCGCAGGTCGCGCACCAGCAGGCCGTGTATCTGGTTCATGCGTTCGCGCGCCGCGTCGCCGGCAAGCCGGTGGCCGGCTTCACGTTCCGCGATGCAGGCACCGTCGTGTCGCTCGGGCACACCGGCGCCGTGTACCAGGCCGACCTCGGCGTGCGTTCGCGTTCGCTGATCGTCGACGGGCTCGCCGCGATCGGCCTGTACAAGTTCCTGTACCGCAAGCACCTGTTCAGCCTGTACGGCGTGAAGCGCGCGCTGTTCCAGTCGCTGAGCCACTGGCTGCAAAGCCGCAACCAGCCGTCGATCAAGCTGCACTGATCGACAGCCGACACGCGGCATCGCAAGACGGCATATCGGGCGTGCATCGCCCGATACGCCGTTTTTTCATATGCATATGACCGTTGCATGCGCAACGTGCGCGAGTTTGGTGCATCACATTGCAGACCGTCGATACGATGCGTGTCGTGCAGAAAACACTGCGCGACACGCATCCCGCGCCCACGCTGGCTCACAGCCCGATTCATTAGTCGAATCGTATGAGTCTGACAAGAATATTAATTGGTCGCGTTTTCCGGATCGACGCTAAGGTGTGTGGCATTCCCGTCGGCGAACGGATCATCACGTTTCTGAAGAGGAATCACCGTGGTCATCGAAGCCATCGTCACCCGTCTCGACGCTGCATTCGCGCAGATCGAAGCAACACCGGATTCGCACGAATCGCGCCATCAGCGCGATGCGATCATCCAGTGGCTCGACCGTGCGTCGGAAGAAGGATATCGGCTCGGTCTCGTCACGACGCTGCCGGCCGCCCGGCTCAGCGACATGTTCGAAGGCCAGTTCGGCCGCGCGAACCTCGACCGCTTCTCGGTCGTCGTCACGGACGCCAATCAGCAGGACTCCCGATCAAACCAGCATCCTTTCGACGTTGCGCTGCAAGCGCTCGGCGTGCCGCCCGAACGGGCGGTGGCGATTGCGAGCAGCGAACCGGAACGCCGCGAAGCCGAGCATTTCGGCCTGTCGCGCTGCGTGAACATCACCGATACGGTGCGCTCGATCGCATCGGCCGGCCTGCACTGAACGCCGGCACGCGGGCCGGCAGCGGCCGGCCATCGTCGATCGGGCCGCATTCCGACGATTGCCCGACCGAATCCTGACATTCTGCTGTCAAAGTCGCTTGCAACACTTCCGGGCTTGACCCATCCCTCCCGGAAACGGGACGACGCGATACCGCATCGTCCCGCCCGTTGCACGCCACGATGACACACCCGACCCACACCGCCGCCGCCCTCGCGATCGCCTGCCTGCTGCTTGCTGCCTGCGGCGGGGAAACCTCGACACCGCCCGCCACGTCGGCCGACAACAGCGGCTCGACGCCCGCGCCGCAGCCGCAGCCGCAGCCGCAGCCACAGCCGACACCAACACCAACACCGGCTCCCGCGACCTACTACCAGACGAAGACGCCGTACCGTCCGCAGCAGGACGCCGCGACGTACGAAGCGCCGCCCGCCGGCTACGCGCCTGTCTATACCGAACTCGTCGCACGCCACGGCTCGCGCGGGCTGTCCGGCTTCAAGTACGACGGCGCGATCTACGCGATGCTGGTCAAGGCCGAGGCCGACGGCGCGCTGACCGCGCTCGGCGCGCAGCTGAAGGGCGACACATACGCGATGATGAAGGCCAATGCGCTGCTCGGTTACGGTGTGTCGGGCATCTCGACACCCGGATACGGCAACCTCACGCAAACCGGCATCCGCGAACACCAGCAGCTCGCCGCGCGTCTCGCGCAGCGGCTGCCCGCGCTGTTCTCGGCGGGCAACCGGCAAATCGTCGTCGTCAACTCGGGCCAGGATCGCGCGGTCGACAGTTCGACGTATTTCTCCGCCGCGCTCGTTGCCGCGCAACCGGCGCTGGCCGCCGCGATCACGCTGCCGGCCGCGCCGTCCGGCTATCCGGCGAACGCACCGGCCGCGCAGCCGGCCGGCACCAACCGCTTCCTGCTGTATTTCCACTCGCTGAAACCGGCCACGGATCTCGTGACCGACACGAGCGATCCGTACTACGCAACCTATCAGGCAAGCCAGGCCTATCAGGCCTACGCGAACGACACGACGGTGGCCGCGACGCTGAAGGCGATCAAGGCCGCACCGCAGGCGGCCGACGTCGCGCAAACGGTGCTGTCCGCGCTCGTGTCGCCGGCGTTCATCGCGAAGCTCGGCACCGACGGCTACACGTTCGCGAACACGGGGACCTATGCGTTCACGTCGGCGGACGGCAAGTTCACCAACACGCTGAAGGGCGACGGCAAGACGAAGATCGCGACGGCCGTCGATGCGGTGAACGTGCTGTACAACCTGCTGCAGGTCGCGCCCGCGATGACGGCGGAAACCGGCGGCGTCACGATGGAGAAATACATCGGCGCGGAGCAGGCGCAGTATCTCGCGTATCTGCAGGATGCCGAGGACTACTACCAGAAGGGGCCCGGCATCCAGGAAGCGACCCCCGTCACGTACCGGATGGCGAAAGTGCTGCAGGACGACTTCTTCGGTGAAGTCGATGCGATCGCGCGCGGCGACCTGACCCGCGCCGCGAAGCTGCGCTTCACGCATGCGGAGATCGTGATTCCGTTCGCGTCGATCATGAACCTGAAGAACGTGTTCGTGCCGACGCCGCAGGCGCAGACCTACACGTATGCGAACAACCCGTGGCGCGGCGACCAGGTGTCGCCGATGGCCGCGAACATGCAATGGGATGTTTATCGCAACGGATCGCGGCTCGTCGTGAAGATGCTGTACAACGAGCGCGAGACGGATTTCCAGGCCGCGTGCGACGGCGCGAAGATCGCGCCGGGCAGCCACTTCTACGACTATGCGGGGCTGAAGCAGTGTTACGGGTATCGGTGATGTGCAGCGGCGCACCCGCGTCTTCGGCAAGAAGCCGTGGCGTGGCGCGCCGTCAGTCCACCGGATAATCGAGATCGTGCCAGCGCTTGGCGGATTTCCCGCCGGAGCCGAGGTGACCGCCAGGGAAGCGCATCACCGCAATCGCGTGGAGCGCCTTCTCGTCGAGAGCGGGATCGCCACAACTGCGCCGGACCTTGAGATCGCGGACACGCCCCTGCTCGTCGAGCCAGACACGCACGATTACTCGCCTGCGCGACGAGGTGTTCTGCACGCCGCGTGACAACAGGCGGTCCATCAGCGACACGATATTCTCCTCAACCGTCGAATGCTGCGATTAGCGCCGAGCGCGTCGACGGTTCGACACTCGTCGTGGCTTCAATGCTTCAATGCTTCAAGGCCGCACCGCCGTGCCCGTGCGTAGCGCCCGTGCTCCCCTGCGGGTTCGTGACGGCTTTCGGCTTCGGATCGGCGCGCTCCGCATCCTGAAGCTTCCGGCCCGTGGCGGCAGCCGGGTGCGCCGTTGCAGCAGGCTTCGCGTCGGCATGCGCGGCGACCGGACCGGTCGGGCGTGAGCGAACGGGTTGCCGAACCTGCTTCGCGGCCGTCGAGCTGCTCGCCGCCGCCACGGTCGGATGCTTGACCTGCCGCGCGTACTCCTTCACGTCGCGGTCGCTCATCCACGCCTCCGTGTATGCCGCTGACGCAGGATGCGCAAGATTGAGATAGGCGAGCGACGCCACGAGAAATGCACGAACATGCGTGCGACGATTCGATGCGGTAATGACGGGTGCTCCTTGCGATCTGGCTTGACACCCCGTGTCGGGGTTGTCGAGGCGGCACAATAAATGAGCGCATTCCGCATCGCAAGCGTCCGACCGTGATCCAAACGATTCTTGACGTTTGGATTACCACGCCGATCCGAACCTCCCCCCTTGCGCTCGACACGCCATGTATGGATCGGCCGGTGCCCCGGCCGCGCCCACTCGGGCGACATCCACAGGTGCTTCGGCCGCTGCGGGACCGGCCGCGGTGCGAACACGTCGCGCCGCAAGTCGACGAACTCGCGTCCGCCCGCGCGGTCGAACGAGCATCGCCGGAGACTCCCATGAAACGCGTTGCCGCTTTCGCTGTACTGACCCTGCTTGCCGCCGTCAGCTTGCCGGCCGCCGCCGGCGCACCGTCATCCGGCGCCGATGCGCCGGTTCCAGTTCAAGCGCATGCGAAAAATTGCGTCCCTTCCCGGGACGCCACGCATGACGCCCGCTCCCCGTCAAAGGCGCCGCCGATCCGCGTGTGCGTCGGCGATTCCGATACGCAACTGAACCTGCCGTGGTTCCTGACCGATGTGCTCACCGCGGTCGACACGCACCAGTCGCCCGGCGACCTGCTTCACAAGATGCGCAACGATTTCTGAATCGCGGCCGGTGCGACGCGCCGGCGCCGCATCGATCATTCAACGGCAGCCCCCTTCAGCCCCTGCAGCGCGAGCCATTTCTGTCGTTTACCTTTCGACAGCGGTCCGTGCCTTCCTGTGATTGCGTCGTAGCGACACAGCAAATCACCGAAAACGGTGTCTCGCGAAAATATCTCTTGTCGAGATGCAATCACAAAACTGCACCAATTGTTAAATAACAATATTTCGCAATCGCGCGCCGCATCTTATACTTGCCGCGCACCATCCTCGTGCCAAGAGAAGGTGTCTTTCGTCCCGGCCGCACGACCCTGCGGCCGGGGTTTTTTTCGGTGTGCTACGTCAATATACATGCGCAACAGGCACATGTTATGCAGGTAGCCCCGGGATGAATGGCCGATCGCGACGGTGCTGCCGCCCGTAACCCGCGCGACCGTCGAATCGATTAGCATCGCGATATGGCGCGCGCCGTATTGCCGGATCAGGCATGACGCACGCGCGCCGTTTACTCGTCGACCGGTTCGACTTGCGTCACCATGCGAACAACACCAAAGGCAACCGCGGGAATGTCGGTGCTCACGCCAGCCTCGAAGCCAGTTTTCCAGCGCAGCGGCGCGTGGTCGCGGGTTGTTTTTTTCGCAGCGGTAATCGTTTGCGTACTCGTGCCCGCATTCGCGATGATGCTCGCCGATCGCTATGCGCGCGATGCCGTCACCACGCATGAAAGCGTCGTCGCGGACGACATCGTCGCATCGGTGGACCACATCCTCGACGGTGCTCGACTGCGACAGGCGGACGAGCTGACCGCGCTCGTCGGGCGGCGATGCACGACGATATTCCGGTCGCTGGCCGAAGTGGCCACTCGCTTGCGCTACCTGCGTGCCGTCGGGCTGGTGAACGACGGCCGCGTCACATGCTCGTCGGCGCTCGGCGCGATCGATGTGCCGCTCGACGCGTACACGCGCGGGCAGAAGCCGGAGCCAGGATCGACGATCGTCACGCTGCTGCGCCAGACGCCGTTTCAGCATGGCATTCCGGTGCTGGCCGTGTTTCGCGCCACCGCGCGCGGCGCGGGCGTCCTCTACGTGATCGAGGGCGACTACCTGGCCGACGCGCTCGCGCACAGCGCCCGATCCGGCGTGGAAACCGCCGCGCTGTCGGTCAAAGGTTCGGGCCGTCTCGACGAGCACGGGACGTTCACGCCGGAATCGGCGCCGGGCCCCGAGGGCGGCAGCGCGATCGCCTCGCACCGCTGGCCGTTCACGGTGTCGGTCGCCGCGTCGACGCACTACGCGTCGCAGGTCCGGCACCACTATCGGCTGATCTGCATGACGATCGTGCTGCTCGCGGATGGCCTCGTGATAGCCGCCTACCTGCTGGCGATGGCGCCGCAACGGCTATTGCTGAAGGCCGTTCGTCTCGCGCTCAAGCGCAACGAGTTCCATGTCGTGTACCAGCCGATCGTCGATGTCCAGACGTGCAGGACGGTCGGCGTCGAGGCACTGCTGCGCTGGAACCATCCGAAATGGGGGTCAATCAGTCCGGCCGTGTTCATCCCGCAGGTTGAATCGAGCACGATCCTGCCGAAGGTGACCGAATTCGTGCTGCGGACGGCCGTGTCCGAACTGACCGCGCTGACGCCGTCCGTGCCGCTGCGCATCGCCGTGAACGTCTCGCCGAAGGATCTCGAACGCGCGCAGTTCGTGTCCGTCGTCGACGAAGCAATCCGCTCGCTGCCGCCCGGCTTTACGCTGGTGCTCGAAGTCACCGAGCGCATCCTGCTCGAAAAGAATGCGCGGACCACCACGATATTCCATGCACTCAGGTCGAAAGGCGCGAAGTTCGCGATCGACGATTTCGGCACCAATCACAGCAATCTCGACATGCTGTCGCGTTTTCCGTTCGACTACGTGAAGATCGATCGCCAGTTCATCGCCCGACTGAGCGATGGCGGCGCAGGGCTGATCGAGGGTATCGCCGCCGTCGCGCATTACTACGGCCTGAAGATCATCGCCGAAGGCGTGGAGACGGAAGCAGAGCATTCCGCACTGGAGGCGATCGGGATTCAGTATGCGCAAGGCTACCTGTATCAGTGGCCGCAGCGGGCGGAGAACCTGAGGCGCGATTGCGCATGGGCATAGCGGCATCGTCGCCTAGGTGTGCGACCATCTTGCGCGCACCCCGAACGCTCAATCCGGCGCGACCGCCGCCGGCTCGATGCCGGCCGCTTCCGGGCGATACCCGAGCCGTTCCGAAACGGCCCGCCCGGACTCCATCAGCAGTGCGATGTAATGTGCCTTCGTATCCGCGCCGCAGCGCATCGTCGGAAACGAAATCGACAGCCCCGCGACCACGCGGCCGAAACGGTCGAACACGGGCACGGCAAGACACATCAGGCCGTCTTCCTGCTCTTCGTTGTCCTCGCCGTAGCCCTGCTGCCGCACGTGCGGCAGGATGCTCATCACCGCGTCCGCCGACGACAGCGTCTTCGCGGTCGACTTCCTGAACTCGATGCCGGCCAGCACCGCGCGCGCTTCGTCGGGCGACATCCACGCGAGCAGCACCTTGCCGATCGCCGTGCTGTAGAGCGGATTGCGCCGGCCGATCCGCGACTGCATGCGCAGCCCGTATTCGGCGTCGATCTTGTGGATGTAGATGATCGCGTCCTCGTCGAACGCGCCGAGATGCACGGCTTCGCGCGTCAGTTGCCCGATGCGGCGCATCTCGAGATCGGCCTCGCGCACGAGGTCCACGCTCTCCAGCGCCTTGCTGCCGAGCTCGAACAGCCGGATCGTCAGCCGGTAACGGTCGGTCTCGCCTTCCTGCGCGACATAACCGAGCGTCTTGAGCGTCTGCAGGAAGCGATGGACCGTCGTCTTCGACATGCCGAGCTGCTGCGACAGCTCGCTGATGCCGATCTCGCGACGATCGCCGAGTGCCGCGAGGATCGTGAAGACCTTCCCGACGGCCGCGACCGAATCGGCCTTCTCCGCGGCGCCGCCCGCCGACGGGTCGGCCACCGGATGGCCGGCCCCCGGATGGCCGGCCCGCGGATGGCCGCCCCCCGGATGGCCGCCCCCCGGATGGCCGGCCCCCGGTTCCAGGTTCGCGTGATCGCGCTTGTGCTGCCTGGGCGTTGCTGTCATGTCCGTGAATCCATGAGATGCGAATCGGGAGAGCATAACGTGTCCGCCGCGCGACACGGTCAGCGCACGAGCCACCCGCCGTCGACGGCGAGCGTGTGGCCGTGCACGTAGTCCGACGCGCGCGACGCGAGGAACACGGCCGCACCCGCGAGATCGTCGGGCACGCCCCAGCGGCCGGCCGGGATCCGGCCGAGGATTTCGTCGCTGCGCCGGCCGACGCCTGTGCGGCCGATGGTCATACGATGAATTGAAGCACATATTTTTCAGATTCGGAACGATGGACCGGATTTTTCGCATCGCACCATGGCGCAATTAATGCCTTTCTTATCATCAATTTAGGAAGTTACGGGTATACGACTACCAGGCAGAACAATAAAAACGGACCATCGTTCCAAATCGTGCTCTATAGTCAGTCAGCAGACATCATTCGACAACGGGACGCATCGACGTCCACGGAGGAGACGTGAAGCTGAAACAGGCCATCGACCGCATTCCTGGCGGGCTCATGCTGGTCCCGATGCTGCTCGGCGCGTGCGTGCATACGTTCGCCCCGAACGCCGGGAAGTATTTCGGCTCGTTCACCAACGGCCTGATCGCGGGCACGGTGCCGATCCTCGCCGTTTGGTTCTTCTGCATGGGCGCGACCGGCGTCGTGTTGCGCAAATCGGGCACGCTGCTCGCGACGAAGATCCTGGTCGCGTGGCTCGCGACGTTGATCGCCGCGCGATTCATCCCCGACGACGGCATCCGGACGGGCCTGTTCGCGGGCCTGTCGCTGCTCGCGATCACGACGTCGATGGACATGACCAACGGCGGCCTCTATGCGGCCGTGATGCAGCAGTACGGCAGCAAGGAGGAAGCCGGCGCGTTCGTGCTGATGTCGATCGAATCGGGGCCGCTCGTCAGCATGCTGATCCTCGGCGCGGCCGGCGTCGCGGTGTTCGAGACGCGGCTGTTCGTCGGCGCGGTGCTGCCGTTCCTGATCGGCTTCACGCTCGGCAACCTCGATGCGGACCTGCGCGAGCTGTTCGGGCGCTGCGTGCATCCGCTGATCCCGTTCTTCGGCTTCGCGCTCGGCAACGGCATCGATCTCAACGTGATCGCGAAAAGCGGGCTGCCGGGCTTCGCGCTCGGGCTTGCGGTGATCGTCGTGACAGGGGTGCCGCTGATCTTTGCGGATAAATTTATCGGCGGCGGCAACGGCACGGCCGGGCTCGCCGCGTCGTCGACAGCCGGCGCCGCGGTCGCGAACCCCGCGATCATCGGCGAGATGATTCCGAAGTTCAAACCGATGGTGCCGGCCGCGACGGCGATCGTTGCGACTGCTTGCCTCGTTACGGCGATTCTCGTGCCGATTCTGACGGCGATGTGGGCGCGGCGGGCGGCGCGGGCAAGCGGTGCGTCGCTGCCGTTGATGGCCGCACGGCCCGCACACGGAAGCCCGATCGAGCATGAAGGGCATGTGTGATGCGCTGTTGACGTCGCGCCCCTCTCCCGTCACCGGACACCCGTTCGCCATGTCATTTCTCCAGCGCTTCGGCGCCGCTGCCCGTTTCGTCACCGTTGCCGCGCTGCTTGCCGGCAGCGCCGCCGCTCACGCCGCCGATTCCGATGCCGAGCGCGTCGCGCATGCGGTCGAGCGCCTGCGCGTCGCGATGCTCGACAGCAACGGCGCCGCGCTGCGCACGCTCATCGAGGACGATCTCACCTACGGCCACTCGTCCGGCCTGTTGCAGGACCGTGCCGCGTTCCTGAAGACGCTCGACGGCACGCACGCGTTCCAGTCGATCACGCTGTCGGGCCAGACGGTGACGGTGAACGGCGACAGCGCATGGGTGCGCCATACGTTCGATTCGGTGAACAACCTGCCGGACGGCAAGACAAGCACCGCGCATATCGGCGTGCTGCAGGTGTGGAAGCGGCATCCGAACGGTTGGCGGCTGTTCGCGCGGCAAGCGTATTTGCTGCCGAAGGAGTGACGGGGCGAGCGGGTACCGGGTCAACGCATTCCGGAGCCGGTGCGTATCCTTCCGGCAGGCGGCAGGTGGCAGGTGGCAGGTGGCTCGCGTCTCAAGGCCGCAAGCCCACCCTTTCCGGAACGCCTTCATGCCGACTGCCCTTCTGCTGCGCGCCAGCCATTCGCACCTCTATCCCGGCAGCGTCGTAGCAATCGACGACACGGGCCGAATCACGGAACCTCAATCCACCGTGATCGAATTAGCCGACGGTTCAGGTGCGTCCGCGACGCTCGAACGGCGCCACGACGAGTCGCTCGAACTCGCTGTGGATGCCTACGTCGCGCAGAAGCACCACGCGATCGTCGCGAAGCGATGGCTGTCGCGGCCAGAGGATGCGGCGCGCACGACCTGGCGCGTGACGAAGCACATGGCGGATGCGCGAACGTGACGCGCGGCGATAGTCATTCGACGCACGCGCCGGCGAGTCCGCCCCCATTTCGCTCGCAGCCGCCATCGGCACGGACCCCGCCCAAGCGCTAAAATCCGCCGCCTGGGCATCCACGACGAGCAAGCGTTTTGACGGCGTTCGAGCAGGGTTTCATCCTCACCCGCCACTGGCGGGACACCGCATCCGGTATCGAGATCGAGTTCTGGCTGGCAACCGAGCACGGTCCGCGCCGCGTGCGGTTGCGCCCGCAGGAAGCCGTCGCGTTCATCCCGGCCGAACAGCAGGCGCTCGCCGAACGCGAGCTGGCCGGCGAGCGCGATGCCGAGTTGCGCCCGCTCGCGCTGCGCGACTTCCGCCAGCGCCCGGTCGTCGGCCTCTATTGCCGGCGCTATCGCCATCTGTCCGGGCTCCAGAAGCGCCTGGCCGCCGCCGGCATCGACGTCTACGAAGCCGACGTACAGCCGCCCGACCGCTACGCGATGGAGCGCTTCATCACCGCATGCGTACAGTTTCGCGGCCAGCCCGGCAACGACAACACGCTGACCGGCGGCGAGCTGAAACCCGCGACCGGCTATCGCCCGGCGCTGCGCTGCGTGTCGCTCGACATCGAAACCAGCGTGCACGGCGAGCTGTATTCGATCGCGCTCGAAGGCTGCGGGCAACGGCAGGTCTACATGCTCGGGCCGCCGAACGGCGATGCCGACGCGGGCGCCGTCGACTTCCGCCTCGACTACTGCGACAACCGGCCCGCGATGCTCGCGCGGCTCAACGACTGGTTCGACGAACACGATCCCGACGCGGTGATCGGCTGGAACCTCGTGCAGTTCGACCTGCGCATCCTGCATGCGCACGCGGAGCAATACGGCGTGCCGCTGAAGCTCGGGCGCGGCGGCAGCGTGCTCGACTGGCGCGCGCACGGCCAGCAGCCCGACCACTTCTTCGCGGGCGCGGCCGGCCGCCTGATCCTCGACGGCATCGACATGCTGAAATCGGCGACGTGGACGTTCCCATCGTTCAGCCTCGAATACGTGTCGCAAGCGCTGCTCGGCGAAGGCAAGTCGATCGACAACCCGTACCAGCGGATGGACGAGATCCAGCGCCGCTTCGACCACGACAAGCCGGCGCTCGCGCGCTACAACCTGAAGGACTGCGAACTCGTCACGCGCATCTTCGACAAGGCCGACCTGCTGTCCTTCGCGCTCGAACGCGCGAGCGTCACGGGGCTCGCGGCCGATCGCACCGGCGGCTCGGTCGCGGCGTTCACACACCTGTACCTGCCGCGCATGCACCGGCTCGGCTATGTCGCGCCGAACCTCGGCGACGTGACGGGACAGAACAGCCCCGGCGGCTTCGTGATGGATTCGCGCCCCGGGCTGTACGACTCCGTGCTCGTGTTCGACTACAAGAGCCTCTATCCGTCGATCATCCGCACGTTCCTGATCGACCCCGTCGGGCTGATCGAAGGGCTCGCGAACCCCGGCGACGACGCATCGGTGCCCGGTTTTCTCGGCGCGCGCTTCTCGCGCACCGCGCACTGCCTGCCCGATGTCGTGCGCCGCGTGTGGGAAGGCCGCGACGACGCGAAGCGGCAGCGCAACGCGCCGTTGTCGCAGGCGCTGAAGATCATCATGAATTCGTTCTACGGCGTGCTCGGCTCGACGGGCTGCCGCTTCTTCGACCCGCGACTCGCGTCGTCGATCACGATGCGCGGCCACGAGATCATGCACCGCACGCGCGAGCTGATCGAAGCTCAGGGTTACGAAGTGATCTACGGCGATACCGATTCGACGTTCGTGTGGCTCGGTCGCGCGCACGACGACGACGAAGCCGGGCGCAAGGGCCGCGCGCTCGTCGAGCACGTGAACCGCTGGTGGCAGGCGCACCTGCGCGACCGCTTCGGGCTCGACAGCGCGCTGGAGCTGCAGTACGAGCGGCATTACCGGCGATTCCTGATGCCGACCGTGCGCGGCGCGGAAGAAGGCAGCAAGAAGCGCTACGCGGGCCTCGCGGCGACGGCCGACGGCGGCGAGGACCTCGTCTTCAAGGGGCTCGAAACGGTGCGCACCGACTGGACGCCGCTCGCGCAGCAGTTCCAGCGCGAGCTGTACCGGCGCGTGTTCCGGCGCGAGCCGTATCAGGATTTCATTCGCGACACCGTGCAACGCACACTCGCCGGCGAATTCGACGACCAGCTCGTCTATCGCAAGCGCGTGCGCCGGCCGCTGCGCGAGTATGAGCGCAACGTGCCGCCGCATGTGCGCGCGGCGCGGATCGCCGACGAGTTCAACCAGGCGCAAGGCCGGCCGCTGCAGTACCAGCGCGGCGGCTGGATCAGCTACGTGATGACGACGGCCGGCCCCGAGCCGCTCGAAACGATGCGCTCGCCGATCGACTACGCGTTCTACCTGAGCCGCCAGTTGCAGCCCGTCGCCGATGCGATCCTGCCGTTCCTGCGCGACGATTTCGAACGCGTCATCTCCGGGCAGGGGCAGTTGTTCGGCGACTGACGGCACGATGACGCGCCGCGCACGCCGCCGCGCAGTCACCGAAACCTCTCCCCCGCGTGACGTCAATCGCCGTCGCGTTCCCCACGCATCCCTCACTCTGACGCATTCTGGAACACAGCTCGTCAGGAATCGCCATTTATCCGGCCGGTCCGGGTTCCTAAACTTGTCTCGTCGGTTCAGCCAGGCGAATTCGTGCCGAACCGCAACGAAACCGTCTGAGGAAACCGTGAAATCCATCATCGTCACCATCGCCGCTGTCGCCGCCACCGCCACCGCTCTTCTCGCCACACCGGCCGCGTCGTACGCGCAGTCGTCGCACTCGACGCTCACGCGCGCACAAGTACGCCAGGAACTGCTCGATCTCGAATCGGTCGGCTACGAGCCGATCGCCGGCGACGGCGACAACTATCCGGGCGACATCGTCGCCGCGCAGGAACGCCTGGCCGCCAAGCGCCTCGCCGAACGCAAGAGTGCCGAAGCGGCCTACGGGTCGACCGGCGCAGCGGGCACGGATTCGGGCACGCCGGCGGTTGCGACGGTGAAGCAATAACGCGCTGCCGGTCGTTTCGGGGAAGCGCCCGTCCGGCTAAAATACCGGCCTGCTGCGCCTCCTGCCGCGGCCGGAGGACATCAATCATGACCGCACGTCGCGGAGCCGCGGTCGTCATCGCGCCCAGCCACGAGACAGCCAGCCTGTCGAAAGCCCAGAAGACGTTCAATACGCTCGTCAAGCAAATCGAACAGCGGCGCGAACGTCTCGGTGCGTGGGAAGCCGTCATGCCGGTCTTCCAGAAAAAATTCGTCGACGGGCTATTGCCGCTCGAACAGGCGTCGACGGCGTTGCGGATCGGATTGCTCCATCGGCTCGACGACGCCTTCCTGCAGAAAGGATTGAGCAAGGCCGAGCAACGCACCCTGTCCGGGCTGATCGCGGATATGGCTCGCGACCTGCTCGACGTCAGCGACGATGCGCAGTTGAAAGTCATCTACAACCGGCACAGCGCATCCGGCCACGACAGCACCGCAGCGGCCGATCGCGAGCAGATGAAGCCGGAACCAGAGTCGATGCCCGGTGTTGAACCGGCGGACGATCTCGACACGCTGTCGCCCGACGAACTCATGGAGCGCGTGCAAGCCGAACTGGACGAACAGTTCGAGCGGGACATGGCCGACCACGCTGCCCGCGAGGCGCAGCGCGCGAAACGCAAGAAAGCACCCCGACAATCGGCCTTGGCGGCCAAACGTGAAGCCGAGCAGGCCGAATCGAGCAAGTCGATCCGCGAGGTCTATCGCAAGCTCGCGAGCGTGCTGCATCCCGATCGCGAAACCGATCCGCAGGAACAGGAACGCAAGACCGTGCTGATGCAGCGGGTCAACCACGCTTATGCAAAGGGCAATCTCCTGCAACTGCTGGAACTGCAACTGGAGATCGAACAGATCGACCGGCGCGCGATCGACGGCCTCGGCGAAGATCGGCTTGCGCGCTACAACGGCATCCTGGAGGAACAGATCCGCGAGCTGGATCAGGAGATCCTGCACGTCGAGACCGGTTTCCGGCGGACTTACGGCATCGCGTCGTCCGTCAAGCTGGCGCCCGATACCGTCGTCCGCATGCTCACGCGCGACATAACCGGCATGCAGCGCAGCAACCACGACCTGACCTTGGCGCTGCGCGAGTTCGACGATCCGGAAAAGGTCAGGGACTGGCTGAAAGACATGAAGCGCCGGCAGGCATCCTCCCGCTTCGACGACGATCCGTTCTAAGCGCGCCCACGCTCTGCCCGCAGAACGGCGAGCGCGTATCCGGCCCGACGGAACGGCGGCACGCCGCGCCGCCGTCACCCGTTCACGCGAATCGCGTTACGCCCGGTGCCCCGAGATCGGCCCCGCCTCGCCGGTCAGGTTGAACACGCTGTCGATCCACGCGAGAAACGTCGAGAACGTGAAGTCTGACCACTGCTGCGTGCGGAACGCCTTCATCACCGGCGTATCGGCCGGGTCCTGCTGGTTCAGCAGGTTGTCGACGAACGTGCCGATATCCGCGTCGGTGCCGTTCTCGTGGATCCCCGACCCGGTGAAGCTGACCGCCGTCACCTGATGATTGTCGATGAAGTCGTTGCGCGCCCACGGCATGAAGTAGCCGAAGTTCGGCAGCGGATTCAGCGTCTGCTTCAGCCCGTCCAGCTCCGTCGCGAACATCGCGAGCGACAGCGTATCCTTCGTCGCGTCATCCGGCGCCGCGATCACGGCCGGCACGAACGCGCGATAGTGATACGCAGCGATGATCTTGTCGCGCTGGTAGCTCGAAAAGCCGAAGCGGTCATGCGGATAAGTCGCCGACAGCGCCGCGTACGCGCTCCCCATGTTGCCGGGATCGAAGCGGCTGGTCAGCCGACTGTTCACGGTGATCATCCCGTCGGGCCCCGTCATCCCCCACTCGGTGCGCACCTTGTCGTACAGGCCGACCGACGGATGCGCGGCCGCATCCGCATCGAACGGCGTGTTGAATACCGTGCCGGCATCGTCGAGCAGCGAGCTGTGCGCCTGCGGCTGCAGCGTGTTGCGCAGCGTCGCGTAGTTCGCGAGCGTGCCGTAGCCGCCGGCGCTCATCCCGTACACGAGCAGCCGGTTCGGCTTGCCGAAGCCGTGCGACGTCAGCCATTGCGCGACGGCCTGGATATTCTTCAGTCCGCTGTAGTGCTGGATGCGCCAGTCGCCCGTCGGCGACGTGTAGTTGCGCACCGCGCTGCCCATGTGGATATCTCCGGTGCAATAGGGAACGAAAACCTGTGTCCACTGCTGCGTCTCGACCTTCGGCTCGCCGACCAGAATGTGCGCGAGATCCATGCGCGTCAGCAGCGGCGACAGGAACGACGAGAGCAGGCTCTCGTTCGCGGTGCCGTTCATGTAGTTGTGCGGGATGCCGTCCGGATTGAAGCCGCCGAGGCCGGCTTCGGCGCCGGTCGACGTCTGCGTGCAGGTGCCGTAGTTCCAGCACGCGCCGCCCGGCTCCATCATGTACAGCAGGTTGTCCGACTGCGCGCGATTGACGTAGAAGCGCATCGGCGTGCCGTTGCCGCACGACGCGCCGGTACTCTCCGGCAACGTCACTTCGTACCACGAATAATAGGGAATCGACGGGTCCGGCATCGTCGTATCGGCGGCGTGGCCGTTCAGTGCGGCGCAACCGAGCAGCGTGGCGACGGCGACGCGCAGCAAGCTTCGTGCTGGTGACATCTCCCCTCCTTGTCGATGGACATGACGCGGCCGCCGGGCATCGTCCCGGCGTCGCGGATTCGGCGCTCAGTGCGCACCGGACGGTGAAGCGCCGTCGAACAACTGGACGCGCAGCGCCTGCAGGCGCTGCGCGATGACGGTCTGTTGCCGGTCGGGATCGGCAATGCTCGCCTGAACCTGCCGGATCACGTCGCGGCTCTGCTGCTCGTACGCGAGATAACGCGGGTCCTGCGCCGGCGACGGGCCGACCGTCTGCTGCGCATACGCATCCCATTGCGCGCGCATCGACCGGATCGCCGCACCGCGCGTCGCGGGATCGGCTTCGGTATCGGTCAGCAGCGCCGCGCTGAGCGCTTCGGCCTGCACGGGCACGATCTCGTTGCGCGCGACATGGTCGGGCAATTCGTCGAGAATCCGGCGCGCGAGCGCGGTGCGCTCGGCTTGCGGCAGGCTGTTGCGGCGATCGCCGTACGCGGCGACTTCGTCGCGGAAGCGCGCGAACGCGACGATGCGCTGCACTTCTGCGTCCGCGTCGGGGCGCTCCGCGAGGCTGCGGCGCAACGCGTCGACGTCGAGCCGCCGCTCCTCGGGGCCGGGCATCGCGGCACCGGTTCCGAACGCATCGGCCGCGACGGACTGCGTGCTCGCCGCCGCGCCCGGCGTGCCGGACGACGCGGCCTCGGCCGGTGTCGCCGCTTCGTATCGCCAGATCGCGACGGCCACGCCGATCGCCGCGATCGCGCCCGTGCGCCGCCAGAGTGTCCTGTTGTTCTTCACGCCGCCTCCTCGTCACGTCATGCCGTTCTTCGCCGGTGCATCCGCGAGTAGGTTCTAGGTCGAATCCGGCACGCCGTCAAAAGCGGCTCTAGAACGCAGGCACTAAACCTGCGCGCATCGGCGCTGCCCGGCAAAACGTTTGAAACGCCTTTCATTGCCGCCTTCGGCTACCCGCGATCTCCCGCGCGACGCCCGTCCGGCGGCGGTTCGCGCCGACACGCGCCATGCGCGTTGCGACACCAAGCAAACCTCGGTCCAGCCGCGCGGCGCACGGCGGCACGTCATCCGCGTGGCCGATACGGATGGCCGGATCGGACCCGTCGAACGACCCGCTGAGCGCTTGGTCGGCATTTTGGCCAGCCCTATGCTGAATTCCGATCCGCGCCGAACGTTCGGTGCGACCTACCCGACCCAACCGAGCCCGTTCCATGAGCCGTGCCGACCTCCCGCATCGCGCGCCCGCCGCCGTCCACGACTATCCGACCTACCGCGACGCACTCGCGGGCCGCCGGCTTCCCGCCGCCTTCGTCGATCTCGATTGCCTCGACGCCAATCTCGCCGACCTGAAGCGCCGCGCGCGCGGCCTGCCGATCCGGCTCGCGACGAAGTCGGTACGCTCGCGCGAGCTGATCGGCGCGGTGCTGGCCGCCGGCCCTTTCATGCAGGGGCTGCTGTGCTATTCGGCTGCGGAAGCCGCGTGGCTCGCGGCGGGCGGCTTCGACGACATCGTCGTCGCGTATCCGACCGTCGAGCCCGACGACCTGCGCGCGGTGGCCGCGCAACTCCGGCAAGGCCGCTCGATCACGCTGATGGTCGACGACGGCGCGCAGGTCGATGCGATCGACCGCATCGCACACGAGGAACGCGTGACGATCCCGGTCGCGATCGACCTCGACATGTCGTCGGCATACCCGGGCCTGTACTTCGGCATGTACCGTTCGCCGGTGCGCAACGCGGCCGGCGCGCTCGCGCTCGCGAACCGCATCGGCGAGCGGCAGCACGTCCGGCTCGACGGGTTGATGGGTTACGAAGGACAGATCGCCGGCGTCGCGGACACCGAACCGGGCAGCGGCGCACGCAACGCGCTGGTGCGCCATCTGAAACGGCGCTCGGCGCGCGAGATCAACGCGCGCCGCCACGCGGCCGTACAGGCGCTCATCGCGGCCGGCCACACGCTGCGCTTCGTGAACGGCGGCGGCACCGGCAGCTTCGAGAGCACGCTCGGCGACGCGTCGGTCACCGAACTCGCGGCCGGCTCCGGCCTTTACGCGCCCGCACTGTTCGATCACTACGCGGCGTTTCACGCGCAACCGGCCGCCGGCTTCGCACTGCCGGTCGTGCGGATCCCGCAGCCGGGCATCGTGACCTGCTCGGGCGGCGGCTACATCGCGTCCGGTCCGGCCGGCAAGAGCCGCCTGCCGCGGCCGTGGCTGCCGGCCGGCTGCACGCTGATCGGCAACGAAGGCGCGGGCGAGGTGCAGACACCCGTGCGCGTACCGCAAGGCGTCGCGCCGGCGATCGGCGAGCCGATCCTGTTCCGTCATGCGAAGGCCGGCGAACTGTGCGAGCGCTTCAACACGCTGCTGCTGATCCGCGGCGGCCGCGTGGTCGGCGAGGCGCCCACCTATCGCGGCGAAGGCAAGAGCTTTTTCTAGCAGGCTACGCGGCCCATCGTTCAAACCATCCAAACCATTCAAACGACAACCACGGAGACAACGCCATGTGGCGCAACTGGTCGGGATATGTCTGCAGTCCTGATGCAACCGTGTCGACGCCTGCGTCGCGCGCCGGGCTCGCGGCCGTGCTGCGCGATGCGGCCGCGGCCGGCGCGACCGTACGCGCGGCCGGCGCCGGTCACTCGTTCTCGCCGCTCGTACAGACCGACGACGTGATCCTGTCGCTCGACGCGATGCAGGGCGTGATCGACGTCGATCGCGACCGGCGCGTCGCACGCGTCCATGCCGGCACGCGGCTGTGGGCACTGGGCCCCGCGCTCGCCGCGCACGGCCTCGCGATGGAGAACCTCGGCGACATCAACGTGCAGTCGATCGCCGGCGCGACCAGCACCGGCACGCACGGCACCGGCATCACGCTCGGCAACCTGTCGACGCAGATCGACAGCCTCACGTTCATGTGCGCGGACGGCAGCGAGATCCGCGCGACGGCCGATACGCATCCCGAACTGTTCGCGGGCGGCCGGATCGGGCTCGGCGCACTCGGTGTGCTGACCGAGATCGGCCTGCGCCTCGTACCCGCGTTCCGGCTGCGCCTCGAGCGCGGCGTCATGCAGCTCGACGACTGCCTCGCGCAAGCGGAGGCGCTGATCGCGCGGCACCGCTCGTTCGAGTTCTACTGGTTCCCGCATACGGACACCGTGCTGACCAAGGCGTGGGACATGACCGACGAGCCGGCCGATGCCGTGCACTGGGCGAGCCGCGCATCCGAATCGTTCCTCGAGAACACGGTGTTCGGCGCACTGTGCGGGCTCGGCCGGCGCGTGCCGTCGCTGTGCCCGGCGCTGAGCCGGCTGTGCGCGTCGACCGTGTCGGCCGCCCGGCACGTGGACACGAGCTACGCGATGCTGTCGACGGTGCGTCGCGTGCGCTTCAACGAAATGGAATGGTCGGTGCCGGCCGAACGCGGCGCCGACGCGCTGCGCGAAATCCGCGCGTTCATCGCGCGCCGCAGTTTCCCGCTGATGTTCCCGATCGAATACCGCTGGGTGCGCGGCGACGACATCTGGCTGAGCCCCGACTACGGGCGCGACAGCGTGCGCATCTCGGTGCACCAGTATCGCGGGATGCCGTTCGACGCGTACTTCTCGGGCGTGCAGGCGATCTGCCGCAATCACGGCGGGCGGCCGCACTGGGGCAAGGTGCATGCACTGAAAGCCGCCGAACTCGCGGCATCCTATCCGCACTGGGACGATTTCCTCGCGCTGCGCGAACGGATGGACCCGCACGGCCGCTTCCTGACGCCGTACCTGCGCACGCTGTTCGGCCTGCCGCAGCACGCAACCGCATCCGCGCCCGCGCCCGCCGCGCCGGTTCGCCGGGGGACACACCCGATGCACGAACCGGCGCGCGTCGCGCAAGATCGGCCGCGATCCAACCAGGAGGCCTCATGACCACCGCCACGCTGCGCACGGCCGCGCAGTCGCGCCCCGATCCGTCGGCCGGCGCGGTCGTCCGCCTCGCGCTCGCGTTCGCGGCCGCCACCAACGGCCTGATCCTGTCGCCGTTCCTCGTCGCGGCCGTGATGACGCGCTTCCGGCTCGACGAAGGCACGGCGACCGCGCTCGTCAGCGCGGAGATCCTCGGCATCGCGATCAGTTGCGCGCTGCTGTCGCACCGGATCGCGCGCGCCGCGCGGCCGTTCACGCTGGCCGGCGTGGCCGGCACGATCGCCGGCCAGGTGTTGAGCGCGGTCGCGCCCGGCATCGCGTCGGCAGCCGCCGCGCGCGGGATGACGGGGTTGTTCGAAGGGATGCTGTTCGTCGTCGTCGCGTCCGGCGTGTCGCAGCGCGCGTCGACCGACCGCCTGTGGGGGCAAATCAACCTGCTCGCGGGCGGCATCAACGGCGGCATCCTCGTGCTGATCTCCGCGCTGCCGGCCGCATGGCTCGGGCGCTGGGTGTTCGCGCTGCTGGCTGCCGTCGTCGCGGTGCTGGCGCCTGCGATCCGCGGCATCGACGCGTTCGCGAGCGCACAGTCGCCGGCCCGCGCGCGCAGCCACGCGCTGCCGTGGCGGCCGGTCATCGCGATCTGGGTCGTGACCGCGCTGGTCTACGGCGTGCAGGCGTCGCAGTGGGCGATCGCGGGCTTCGTCGGCGAACGCGCCGGGCTGTCGCCGACGACGATCGGCGTGCTGCTGTCGGTGTCGTCGCTGCTGGGTTTCGTCGGCGCGGCGATTCCGTCGCATCCGGCCAGCCACAAGCACCGCCTCGGGCTGATCTGGGCCGCGCAGCTCGCGATGGTCGGATCGATCGAATGGTTCTTCGGCGCGCACGGCGGCAGCGCGTACTTCCTGAGCCAGTTCGTGCTGAACAGCGCATTCTTCGTGATCGTGCCGTTCCTCACCGGCATGCTGTCCGACGTCGACCCGGACGGCTCGCTCGTCGCGCGCACGCTGGTCGTCACGTTCTTCGCGGCCGGTATCGGCACCGCGCTGTCCGGCGCGCTGCTCGACCGCTTCGGCGGCACGCATGTCGCGCATGTGCTGTGCGTGGCCGTGCTGGCTGCCGCGCCGTTCGTGCGCATCGCGCTGCGCCGTGCAGCGCCCGGCGCGGTGGCCCGCGCGTCGCCCTGACCGCACTGCGTCATGCGGTGGCCGCGACGCACCACGAGATTGGCCGCCGCGGCCTTGGCCCGCGCAAATTTGGCTTTCTACAGTCGTGTCCGGCGGTGCGATGCCGCCGGTCCCCTGTTCCATGCAGAAATGTGGAGTCCCGAATGAATCGTCCCGATGGCATTCGCGCGGCGTGCTGCGCGATGATGGTCCTGGCCGGTGCCGGCGCGCACGCGCAAGGCAACGTGACGCTGTACGGCGTGATCGACGCGGGCATCCGCTACGAAACGCACGGCGTGTCCTACGGCGCCGACGGCACGCCGGTATCGACGGGCCGCAAGATCTCGATGGCCGACGGCGGCGGCCTGACCGAAAGCTACTGGGGCCTCAAAGGCAACGAGGACCTGGGCGGCGGGCTGTCCGCGCAATTCAACGTCGAGAGCCACTTCGGCCCGAACAGCGGCAGCATCGTGCCGGCCGGCTCGCCGAACTTCTTCCAGGTCGCGTACGTGGGGCTGACCTCGACGTCGCTCGGCCAGCTCTCGCTCGGCCGTCAGTACAACGTGCCGTTCGAGATGGTGTCGCTGACCTACGGATCGAACCTGTGGGCCGGCCCGCAGGACCCGTACTTCAACCTGTTCAAGCCGGAGCAGACGATGCTCGCGGCCGCGCGCACCAGCAACATGATCCAGTACGGCGCGCAGCTCGGCAGCCTGTACCTGCTCGCGCAATACGCGCCGGGCGGGCACGCGGGCGGCGGCGTGCTCGGCAGCCAGCTCGGCGCGGCCGTCGCATACGCGCCGGACAAGGGGCCGTTCACGGTCGGCGCGTCATTCATGCGCAGCTGGGACGACGTCACGCACGGCAAGTTCGACGTCTACGGCGGCGGCGGCTCGGTGACGCTCGGCAACGCGACCGTCAACGCCGGCTACATCGAGAACGCGCGCGACAACGACTTCACGTCGTTCGAGAACGGCCCGTTCAGCCCGACCGATCTCGCGGCGCTCGGCATCATCTCGCCCGCGCAGGTGGTCGATCCGACGGTGCCCGGCGGGTTCCGCCGCCGCAAGATGGTGCTCGCGGGGCTGACCTACCGCTTCACGCCGGCGTTCACCGCCGCCGTCAACGCATGGTGGACCACGCAATCCGGCTACACGTCGGACTTCGACGGCCGCGCGCGGCAGTTCCAGGTGATCGCCGGCTACAACCTGTCGAAGCGCAGCATGCTCTACGCGGAAGTCGATTACGCGATCTATCGCGGCGGGCTGATCGGCGCGCAGCTCGTCGGCATCAACGGGCAGGCGCCGAGCACGAGCACCACGCAGCTCGGCGCGACGATCGGCCTGCGCCACTACTTCTGAAGCGGGGCCGCGTGGCATGTGGCCGATCACGGCCGGGGCGGCACCCCGGCCGGGCGGGACGAGTACAATCCGTGGAAAAAAAGAGGGAGCATCCATGGACGATACCGCCCGTTATACGACGGCGAATCTGCCGGTGCATTTACTGCGGTGCCTCGCGGAGACAAGCAAGGAACTGGGCATCGATCCCGTGCGGCTGTGCCTCGGGCTCGGCTTCGACGTCGCGGACCTGTCGAATCCGTCGTGCCGGATTTCGCTGCGCCAGGCGAGCACGATGATCCGGCGTGCGCTCGAGATGGCGCCGGGGCGTGCGCTCGGCCTCGAACTCGGGACGAGCGAGACGATCGCGTCGATCGGGCTGGTCGGCTACGCGATGCTGACAAGCCCCACGCTGAAGGACGCGATCACGGTCGGCCTCGAGCTGCAGCGCCATACGGGGCCGCTGATGCGCTTCGAGCTGGTGTCGGACGCGCGCACGCTGTCGATCCGTGCGACCAACGTGTTCCTCGAACCGGACATCGAGGCGTTCCTCGTCGAGGAAGCGTTCGGCAGCTTCATGAAGATCGGCCGCTCGCTGGTCGGCCCGGCATTCCAGCCGAAGGTCATCGATCTCAGCTACCCGCCGCCGGCTTACGCAGAGCAGTACGCACGCGTGTTCCCGTGCCCGGTGCGCTTCGAGCAGGAGCAGAACCTGCTGTCGTGCGACGCGTCGCTCGGCAACCGCGCGATCGCGACGCACGATCCGCTCGCGCATCGCCAGGTGCTCGAATTCCTGCAAGGCGCGCTGCCGCCCGAACCCGAGGGCACCGACTTCCTCGAATCGATCGAACGGATCATGCGGCGCGACCTGCGGCATACGCCGACGCTCGCCGCGATCGCCGCGCAACTGTGCATGAGCGAGCGCACGCTGCGACGGCGGCTGGCCGATCAGGGCGTGTCGTACCAGACGGTGATCGACACCATCCGCAGGAAACGCGCGTTCACGCTGCTGAGCAACCCGCGGCTGTCGATCGAGGACGTCGCGCACGAAGTCGGGTTCAGCGACGCGCACAACTTCCGGCGCGCGTTCAAGCGCTGGACCGGGCACGGGCCGAGAGAGGGGCAGCGGGCGGTGATGTAACGGCGCCGCGCGTGGCGCACCACGCAGCGGCCGTTACGCGGCGCCCGCCAGCGAGCGATCGAGCGCGACGAGCGTCTGGTACAGCACGCGCGTGCCGTCGAGCAACTGCTGCGGCTCGATCCACTCCTCCGGGCAGTGGCTGCGACCGCCCAGGCACGGAATGAAGATCATCCCGATCGGGCCGGTCGGCGCGACATACACGGCATCGTGCCCCGCGCCGCTCGGCAACCGCATGCTCGGATAACCGAGCTGGGTGGCCGCCTGCTCGACCGCGTCCATCACGAGCGGCTGACAGTCGGTCGGCCGCGCGCGGCTCACGTGCTCCGCGCGCGCGCTCAACCGCAATGTGTCGAGCCGCGCGGCCGCACCGGCCAGCAGCGCCTCGGGGAAGTCGTCGAGCACCGCATCGCTGTCGCTGCGTACTTCCAGCATCAGCTCGACATGCCCGGGTACCGCGTTCGGCACGTTCGGCGTCATCGCAATCCGCCCGATCGTCGCGACCACGTAGTGCGGATTGCCCGACAGCGCCGACGCGCGCGCATGCGCAGCCTCGATCAGGTGCGCCGCGCCGACGAGCGCGTCGCGGCGGATGTCCATCGGCGTCGTGCCCGCATGGTCGGGCTGCCCGGTCACGGTGATCAGCACGCGCCGGATGCCGACGATGTTGGTCACGACACCGATCGGCAAACCGCGCGTTTCCAGCACGGGCCCCTGTTCGATATGCAGTTCGACGAATGCGGCCGTGCTGCCTGGTGCGCGCAGCGGTTCGCTCAGCGCGTCCGGGTTGCCGCCGATACGCCGCAATGCTGCGGCGAGCGTCTCGCCTTCGGCGTTCGTCGCGCGCAGCATGCCCGCATCGAGCACGCCCGACATGGCGCGGCTGCCGACGCACGAAATGCCGTAGTCGCTCGGCTCCTCGGACAGGAAGTCGATCACCTCGAACGGATGGTCGAGCACGATCCCCTGCTCGTTCAGCGTATGCGCAACCTCGATGCCGGCCAGCACGCCGATGATCCCGTCGAAGCGGCCGCCGCCGACGACCGTGTCGCAATGCGACCCCGTGACGAGCGGCTTGGTGCGGCGGCCGCTGCCTTCGCGGCGGCCGATCAGGTTGCCGCCCGCATCCATCGACACCGCAAGCCCGGCTTCGGCGAACTGTTCGGCGAGCCATGCGCGCGCTTCCGTAAACAACGGCGAGAATGCGCGGCGCGTCCACGGGACGTCGGGCCGCGTGAAGCGCGCCAGTTGCTCGACACGCGCGTTCAGGCGCTCGGCGTTCAGCGGCGGAAAATTCGTCGGATTCATGCTTGCTCCTGTTGCGTGGCGATCGACCGGCTGCCGTGCGGCTTCAGGAAGCGGCCCGAGCCTGCCGGATTGACGATGCGGGCGCCGTCGTACACGAGCGCGCCGCGGCAGTAGGTGGCGGCGATGCGCACCGTGAATTCCATGCCTTCGAACGCGCTCCACTGCACGGCCGACAGGCTGTGCGACGGATCGAACGCGTAGCGCTCCGGCGTCAGGATCACGAAATCCGCGTCGGCGCCGACGTCGAGCGACCCCTTGCGATCGTCGAGCAGGAAATGCCGCGCCGGGTTCGTCGCGAGCAGTTCGGCCACCCGCGTCGGCGCGACGCCATGCTGCTCGCAGCCGGTCCAGAACGCCGGCAGCAGCGTTTCGAGCCCCGGGCCGCCCGACGCGTTGCGGAACACGTTCGGATCGCCCTTGCGTTCGAGCCCCCAGCTCACGTGATCCGACGACACGAACGTGCACTCGCCGCGCGCGATATGCGTCCACAGCAGTGCCTGCTCCGCGCGCGGCCGGATCGGCGGGTAGTGCTTCGTCTTCGCGCCGAAGCGTTTCGTATGCGTTTCGTGGTCGAGCATCAGGTACTGCACGCAGGTTTCGATGCTCGCACGATGGCCGGCGTGCCGGTACATGTTGCACAGCTCGAAGCCGCGCGACGTCGACACGTGCACCGCGTGCGCGCGGGCGCCCGTCTCCGCGCCGATCTCGTAGATCAGCGCGGTCGCGAGGTTCTCGATCAGCGGCGGATGCGCGCGCAGGAACGCGTCCCAGCCCGTGTCGCCGGCTTCGATCATCCGCGTGATGTTCTTGCGCGTCAGGTCCTGCATCTGGTTGTGCACGCCGCACGCGAGGCCCGACGGCGCGATCAGCCGGAACGCGTCGTACAGCACGTCCTCCTCGACGCGCGGGAACCGGCCGGGCGTCGCCTCGAACGTCGAGAACTTGAACGCGCACACGCCGCCGTCGATCAGCCCGGCCGCTGCTTCGAGGCCGTGCTTCGCGTTGAGCGTGCCGTACAGCGCGACGTCGACGTGGCAATCGCGCTCGGCCTCCGCGATCTTGCGGTCGAGCTGCGCGCGCGACGCGACCGGTTCCGGATCGTCGTACGGCATGTCGACCATCACCGTCACGCCGCCCGCGGCGGCCGCGCGCGACGCATGGCCGAGCCCTTCCTGGTTCGCCTGGCTGGCCGCATGCACCTGCCCGTCGACGACGCCCGGCAGCACCCACTGCCCGCGCGCATCGATCGTGTCGCGCGCCGCCGGTGGCACGCCCGTGCCGCGCGCAGCGATCCGCCCGTTCCGGATCGCGAGCCAGCCATCGTCGACCACCTCGCGCGCGTCGACCAACCGGCCGCGCACCACCTGCTCGAATTCGCTCATCTCTGCCTCCTGCTTTTTTGATCACGAGCAGTTTAGGCAGCGCTCTGCCAGAATGTCTCATGCCGATTTATCGCCCCCACATAACATGGAGTTAAGGCTGTGCGTCTGAACCTGCGCCAGATCGAGGTGTTTCGCGCCATCATGCTGACCGGCTCGATCAGCGGCGCCGCGAAGCTGCTGCACGTGTCGCAGCCGGCCGTGTCGCGGCTCATTTCGTATGCCGAGCAGCGGCTCGGCCTCGCGCTGTTCGAGCGCATCAAGGGGCGGCTCTATCCGACGCCGGAAGCGCAGCGGCTGTTCGTCGAAGTGAATGCGGTGTACCAGGGCGTGCAGCGCGTCAACGAAATCGCGGAAGACCTGATCGAGAACCGGATGGGCCACCTGCGCATCGCGTGCAGCCCCAATCTCGGGCAATCGCTGCTGCCGCGCGCGATCGCCGCGTTCTACGCGCGCTTTCCCGACGTGCGCATCATCCTGCACACGATGATCCCGAGCGTGCTGCTGCAGGCCGTGCTCACGCAGCAGGTCGAGCTCGGCATCGCGTTCCTGGAAGACACGCACCCGAACGTCGAGAGCCAGCTCCTGTACGAGAACCGGATGGTCGCGGCCGTGCCCGCGTCGCACCCGTTCGCGCGGCGCAAGACGCTGGCCGTGCGCGATCTCGCGAACCAGCCGCTGATCGGCTATGGCAGCGACATTCCGCTCGGGCAACTGGTGCGGCGGCTGTTCAGCGACGAAGGCCTGGTGCCGCAGGTCAAGATCGAAGTGCAGCAGGCGCACGTCGCGTGCGCGCTCGCGCAGGCCGGCACCGGCATCGCGCTGATCGACGAGCTGACGGTCGCGGGGCCCGTGTGGCCGCAGATCGTCGTGAAGCCGATCGTGCCGACCATCGCCGCGCCGGTCAGCGTGCTGCACCCCGTGCTCGCACCGCTGTCGCGCCTCGCGCACGAGTTCATCGACACGCTGCACGCGCTTTCCGCGGACGCATGAATCTGGCTGTTAACGCGCCATCGCGGGATTACCCTAGCCTTAACATCGCGTTATGAAGTCTCCATAAAATAGCAATAACGCTCAATATTCGGCGTCCCTAGAATCGTTTGGACAGTACCGCCACACAAGGCTTTCGGCCTGGCGCGTACAGCCCTTTTCCTCTCTCAGGACAAACGACACATGGGACGCATTCTGTCTTCGAAGGACGTCGAAGCCGCCGTCAAGGGCGGCTCGGTTTTCGCATGCGGCGGCGGCGGCTGGGCCGATCACGGCCGTGAACTCGGCACGCTCGCGGTCACGATCGGCCGCCCCGAACTGGTGGCCATCGACGAATTGCCGGACGACGCGTGGATCGCCACGGCCGCCGCGATCGGCGCGCCGGGCGGCCTCACCGACTGGCAAATGCTCGGCGCCGACTACGTGAAGGCCGCGCAGCTCGTGCAGGATGCGCTCGGCGCACCGCTCGCGGGGCTCATCATCGGGCAGAACGGCATGTCGAGCACGCTGAACGCGTGGCTGCCGTCGGCGCTGCTCGGCACCAAGGTGGTCGACGCGGTGGGCGACATCCGCGCGCATCCGACCGGCGACATGGGCTCGCTCGGTCTCGCATCGAGCACGACGCCGATGATCCAGGCCGCGGCCGGCGGCAACCGCGCCCAGCATGCGTACATGGAAGTGGTCGTGCGCGGCGCGACCGCGAGAGTGTCGCCGGTGCTGCGCAAGGCGGCCGACATGGCCGGCGGCTTCATCGCGAGCTGCCGCAATCCGATTCGCGCGTCGTACGTGCGCCAGCATGCGGCGCTCGGCGGCATCAGCCGCGCGCTCGCGCTCGGCGAGGCGATCATCGATGCCGAGCGGCGCGGCGGCAGCGCGGTGATCGATGCGATCTGCGCGGCCACGCACGGCGAGATCATCGCGAGCGGCAAGGTCGAGCGCAATACGCTCGAATACACGCGCGACGCGTTCGACGTCGGCCTCGTCTATCTCGGCAGCGGCGCGCAGCGCGCGGTCATTCATGTGATGAACGAGCACATGGCGGTGGACGACGCGCACGGCGAGCGCATCGCGACCTACCCGGACGTGATCACGACGCTCGATGCGCAAGGCCGCCCCGTCAGCGCCGGGCAGTTGAAGGAAGGGATGGAGATCCACGTGCTGCGGGTCGCGAAGGCGCACATTCCGCTGTCGTCGTCGGTGTTCGATCCTGCGGTCTACCCGCCGGTCGAAGCGGCGCTCGGCATCTCGATCGCCGACTACGCGCTCGCCCGCTGACCGGAGGACGACACCATGACCCGCACCTTCGAAGTCACGTCCGGCAACACGCTGCGCTGCAAGGGCTGGCGCCAGGAAGCGCTGCTGCGCCTGCTCGAGAACGTACTCGCCGTCGGCGAGGACCCCGAACAATTGATCGTCTACGCGGCGCTGGGCCGCGCGGCGCGCGACTGGCCGTCGCACGACGCGATCGTACGCACGCTGAAGACGATGGACGAGGACCACACGCTCGTCGTCCAGTCCGGCAAGCCCGTCGCACTGCTGCGCACGCATGCGAGCGCGCCGCTCGTCGTGATGGCGAACTGCAACCTGATCGGCCAGTGGGCGAAAGCCGAGCACTTCTACGAACTGGAACGGCGCAACCTGATCTGCTGGGGCGGCCTGACGGCCGGCGACTGGCAGTACATCGGCTCGCAGGGCGTGATCCAGGGCACGTATGAAATCTTCTCGCGGATCGCCGAGCGCCATTTCGACAACGACCTGCGCGGGCGCTTCATCCTGACGGCCGGCCTCGGCGGCATGGGCGGCGCGCAACCGCTCGCGGGCAGGATGGCGAACGCGGCGACGCTCGTCGTCGAGATCGACCAGACGCGCATCGACAAGCGGCTGCAGATCGGTTTTCTCGAACGGCAGGCGCGCGATCTCGACGAGGCGCTCGCGCTGATCCGCGACGCGCAGGCGCGGCGCGAGCCGATCTCGGTCGGCCTGCTCGGCAACGCGGCCGACGTGTTCCCGGCGATTCTCGCGCGCGGCGTCGTGCCCGACATCGTCACCGACCAGACGGCCGCGCACGATCTCGTGTACGGCTACGTGCCGTCCGGCTTCACGCTCGACGAAGTGCGCGCGCTGCGCGACAGCGACCGCACGCAGCTGATGGACGCGAGCCGCGCGTCGATCGTACGACACGTCGACGCGATGCTCGGCTTCAAGGATCGCGGCGCGATCGTGTTCGACAACGGCAACCTGATCCGCACGCATGCGAAGGACGGCGGCGTGGCGCGCGCGTTCGAGATCCCGGTGTTCACCGAGGCGTTCCTGCGCCCGCTGTTCTGCCGCGCGATCGGCCCGTTCCGCTGGATCGCGCTGTCGAACGACCCGAACGACATCCGCATCATCGACGACTACCTGCTCGCACACTTCCCGGACAACCGGATCGTCACGAACTGGATCCAGCGCGCGCGCGAATGCGTGCCGTTCGAAGGCTTGCCCGCGCGGATCGCGTGGCTCGGCCACGGCGAGCGCACGCGGCTCGCGCTCGCGGTCAACGCGATGGTGCGCGACGGCGTGCTGGCCGGGCCGGTCGCGTTCACGCGCGACCACCTCGACGCCGGCGCGATGGCGCACCCGAACATCATGACCGAGAACCTGCGCGACGGCTCCGACGCGGTGGCCGACTGGCCGCTGCTGAACGCGATGATGAGCTGTTCGTCGATGGCCGATCTCGTCGCGATCCATTCGGGTGGCGGCGGCTACAGCGGCTACATGACGAGCGCGGGCATCACCGTGGTCGCCGACGGCAGCGCGGCGGCGAACGAGCGGCTGACGCTGTCGATGACCAACGACACCGCGCTCGGGGTGATCCGCTATGCGGACGCCGGCTACGAAGAAGCGCTCGACGAAGCGCAGCGCAAGCAGATTCCGCATATCCGGCTGTAATTCCGTCCCGCACGACGACAGGAGATCGAAGTGAAGCAAACCGCGGTTCCCCTCGACACGGCCACGGCCGTGTCGCCCCCCGCAACGAGCGCCGGGCGCGCGATCGCCGCGGCCTCGATCGGCAACGCGCTGGAGTGGTACGACTTTTCCGTCTACGCGTTCTTTGCCGTGTATATCGCGCAGAACTTCTTCCATCGCGGCGACACGGGCACCGAGCTGGTCGAGGCGTTCATGGCGTTCGGGATCGGCTTCATCGCGCGGCCGCTCGGCGCGCTCGCGATCGGCGTGTATGGCGATCGGGCGGGCCGCAAGGCCGCACTCACGCTGACCATCCTCGTGATGGCGGCCGGCACCGCCATCATCGCGTTCGCGCCGCCGTTCACCGCGATCGGCGTCGGCGCGCCGCTGCTGATCCTGTGCGGCCGCCTGCTGCAAGGCTTCTCGGCCGGCGGCGAAGTAGGCGGCGCGGCGGCGTTCCTGATCGAGCACGCACCGGCGGACCGCAAGGGCCGCTACGCGTCGTGGCTGCAAGCGAGCATGGCCGCGTCGAACATCCTCGGCGCGCTGGTCGCCACCGGCGTGACGCTCACGCTGTCGCGCGAACAGATCGGCGACTGGGGCTGGCGGATTCCGTTCATCCTCGGTCTCGCGATCGCGCCGGTCGGCCTGTGGCTGCGCAAGACGCTCGACGAAACGCCGCATTTCCGCGCGGAGATGGCGCGTGCCGCGCGCGCGCCGGCCGAGCGCAAGACGCCGTTGCTGCAGGTCGTGCGCGACTATCCACGTGCGCTCATGGTCGGCACCGGGTTCTCGGTGTTGTGGGCCGTCTGCGTGTATGCGCTGGTGATCTACATGCCGACGCACGTGCAGCGCGCGCTGCACTTCGACGGGCGCGACGCGTTCATCGCGTCGCTGGTCGGCAACTGCCTGATGGCCGTCACCTGCGTGTGTGCAGGCAGCTGGTCGGATCGCTTCGGCCGGCGCACGGTGCTCACGGCCGGCGCGGTGCTGATGCTCGTGTCGGTGTATCCGCTGCTGCGCTGGCTCGCCGACGTGCACACGCTCGCCGCGCTGATCACGGTGCAGAGCGCGTTCTGCGTGATGGTCGCGATCTTCACCGGCGTCGCGCCGGCCGCGCTGTCGGAGCTGTTCCCGACCCGCGTGCGCGCGACCGGCATGTCGCTGTCCTACAACATCGCCACGACGATCTTCGGCGGCTTCGCGCCCGCGATCCTCGCGTGGCTCACGCAACGGTCCGGCAACCCGTTCGCGCCTGCCTGGTATGTGATGGTCGCGAGCGTCATCGCGCTCGCGTCGATCGCCGCGCTGTCTTCCACGTCACGTCACGACTGAATTCGGAGAACTACTTCATGCAACGCCTCCTCATGCGGAGCGCGATCGCGCTCGCGCTTTTCTCCGCCGTCCCGGCCTTCGCGGACATCACGCTCGACGGCCGATCCGTCACGCCCGAATCGATCGCACGCATCGCCGACGGCGAAGCCGTGTCGATCGCACCGGCCGGCCGCCAGCGGGTCGTCGCCGCGCACGACGTGCTGCTGAAGGCCGCCGCGGCCGGCCAGCAGATCTACGGGCTGACGGTCGGCGTCGGCCTCAACAAGGACCGCGAGATGGTCGACGCGCACGGCAAGCTGAGCCAGGAGGTCATCGACGCGTCGACACGCTTCAACATCGGGCTGATCCACGCACACTCGGGCAGCGTCGGCCCTGACATGAGCGTGCGCGTCGCCCGCGCCGCGATGGCCGCGCGCCTGAACGCGATGCTCGACGGCGGCGCCGGCGTGCAACCGGCGATCGTCGACGCGTATGCGCAGTTCCTCAATCGCGGCGTCACGCCGGCGATGCCGGCGGACGGCTCGATCGGCGAGGCCGACATCACGATCCTGAGCCACGTCGGCCTCGCGATGCTCGGCGAAGGCGACGTGTACTACCAGGGCCGCAAGCTCGCCGCCGTCGACGCGCTGAAGTCGGCCGGCATCGCGACGATCCGTCCGTACGGCAAGGACGCGCTCGCGATCCTCAGTTCCAACGCGTATTCGGCCGGCATGGCGGCGCTGGCGCTCACCGACATGGCGCGTCTTGCGCAGGTGTCGAAGCTCGTGTTCGCACTGAGCCTGCAGGGGCTGAACGGCAACGTGTCGCCGTTCCGCGAGGACACGCTGGCGTTGCGGCCGTTCCCGGCCACGCTGCGCGCCGGCGCGGCGCTGCGCACGCTGCTCGCGGGCAGCAGCCTGTGGAACAAGGACCCGGACCGGCCGCTGCAGGATCCGCTCAGCTTCCGTTCCGGCGTCTACCTGCTCGGCGACGAGGACCGCACCTACGACGAGGCGCGCGCGTTGCTGCAGGTCCAGCTCAATTCGAGCGACGACAATCCGGGCGTCGCGGTCGGCGTCACGCCGAAGTCGAACCGCGCGCAGGATGCGGCTGGTTATGTCGACGGCGGCGGCGCGGTGCTGCCGAGCGCGAACTTCGAGCCGCTGCCGTGGGTGCTCGCGTTCGAACAGCTCGGGCTCGCGCTTGGCCACAACGCGCTCGCGTCCGCGCAGCGCATCGTCAAGCTGAACGACCCGCACCTCACCGGCCTCGCCCGCTTCCTCGGCACCGAGGAAACCGTGCACGCGTTCGGCGCGATGGAGAAGCCGCCGACCGCGCTCGCGATGACGGTGAAGTCGCTCGCGATGCCAGTGTCGCTCGACTATCTGCCCGTCGCCGGCGGCATCGAGGACATCGCGACGAATGCGCCTGAAGTCGTACAGCGCGTGCAGAAGCAGATCGATGCGAGCTACACGCTGCTCGGCCTCGAACTCGTCGAAGCCGCGCAGGCGATCGACCTGCGCCAGCGCAAGCAGCCGTCGTTCACGCTCGCGCCGGCCACGCAGCCGCTGTACCGTGCGCTGCGCACGAAGGTCGCGTTCCTCGAGCGCGACCGCCCGCTCGCGCCCGACTTCCGGGCCGCCGATACGCTGCTGCGCGCGTATCGCGACTGAGCGACAGCGGCACAACACACTCCCTTCGTTTCACCGTTTTCCCGCCGCCGCGATCGTCGTCCGATCGCGGCGCGGGGAACGCACGTCCGCAAGAAACCGGACCGCCGCACCGTTCGCCGTCTTTCACCCACACCGCACCGGAACACCACCATGAAAAAACTCCTGTTCGCGCTGCCGCTCGCCGCGGCCGCCACCGCCCACGCGCAAAGCAGCGTCACGCTGTACGGCATCGTCGAGGACGGCGTCGACTACGTATCGAACGTGCAGGGCAAGCATCTCGTGCAGCTCGCATCGGGCGTGACAGCCGGCAGCCGTTGGGGCGTACGCGGCACCGAGGATCTCGGCGGCGGGCTGAGCGCGATCTTCCGGCTCGAAAGCGGCTTCGACCTCAATTCCGGGCGCCTCGGCAGCGGGCTCGCGTTCTCGCGCAACGCTTATGTCGGCTTGAACGATGCGAGGCTCGGCACGCTCACGCTCGGCCGCCAGTGGGATTCGATCGTCGACTACGTCGAGCCGTTCACGCTGAACGGCAATATCGGCGGCTATTACTTCGCTCACCCGAACGACATGGACAACACCGACAACGGCTTCCCGATCTCGAATGCGGTCAAGTACCGCAGCCCGACGATCGCGGGCGTCACGTTCGGCGGCCTCTACGCGTTCGGCGGGCAGCCGGGCCGCTTCTCCGACAACGCGACGTTCAGCGTCGGCGCGAGCTACGCGGCGGGGCCGGTCGGCTTCGGCGTCGGCTATCTGCGGATCAACAACCCGGGCGTGTCGACGCAGGGCTACCAGAACTATCCGGGCTTCACGAACGCGATCTACGGCAACTACCTCGACGCGGCGCGTGCGCAGAAGGTGTTCGGCGTCGGCGCGTCGTACCAGGTCGTGCAGTGGCTGAAGGTGCTGGCCGACTTCACGAACACGAACTTCCAGCAGGGCAGCGCGGGGCACGACGCGACGTTCCAGAACTACGAGCTGTCGGCGCTCGTCACGCCGACGCCCGCGGTGACGGTCGGCACCGGCTACACGTACACGACGGGCCGCGACCATGCGACGAACGCGGAGCCGAAGTATCACCAGTTCAACCTGAGCGTCGAATACGCGCTGTCCAAGCGCACGACCGTCTATGTGATGGGGGCGTTCCAGAAGGCGGCAGGCGATGCACCGGTCGCGCAGATCGCGGGCTTCAATCCGTCGGGCAACCAGAAGCAGGCGGTCGGGCGCGCGGGTATCCGGCACGTGTTCTGACGTTCCCGGCGGCTGACGGCCGGGCGTGGCGCCTGCCGTCAGCCGTTCCCGCGGCTCCGCTTCCTCTACGTTATTCGATCAGTATGCCTATTCATTCAATCCGGAACACCAACCGGCGACAACGCCGGTTCGCACCGGCGGCGAGCCGGCGGCTGCTGTCGACCCTCGGTGCATCGCTGGTCGCCCGCGGAATCGCCAACGACGTCTCGGCCCAGTCGTCGGTATCGCTGTACGGGCTGGCGGACGTCTATGTCGGCACGCAAAAGAGCCTCGGCAAGCCGCGCGCATACGCGATGAATTCGGGTGGCTTCACGACAAGCTTCTGGGGCGTCGGCGGCCGCGAGGATCTCGGCGGCGGCTACGCACTGCAGTTCGCGCTCGAAGCGTTCATGCGCCCGTCGAACGGCGGCGTCGGCCGCTTCGGCGGCGATACGTTCTTCGGGCGCAACGCGTATGTTGGCGTCTCCACACCGTACGGCGTGCTGCGCGCGGGACGCAACACGACGCCGTATTACATCTCCGTCGTGCGCTTCAACCCGTTCTCGACGTCGTTCGGTTTTTCGCCTGCGCTGAACCAGATGTACAAGGGCGTCTCGGCGCAGGGCCTCGTCGGCGACAACGGCTGGAGCAATTCGGTGCTGGTTTCGACGCCCGCCGAACACGCGCTGCAGGCGAGCCTGATCTATGCGACGGGCAACGAACCCGGTCACACCGGCGCGAACCAGTGGGGCGGCAGCGTCACCTACGACCGGCAGCGCGCATTCAGCGCGACGCTCGCGTTCCAGCAAGCGAAATACGACCGGACTCCGGGCGACCTGAACGCTTCCGTCGCCGGCTTCACGCAGCAGGACGCCGTGCTGGCCGGCGTCGGCTACGACCTGAAGTTCGTGAAGCTCACCGCGTTCTACCAGTACGCGCACGACGCGATCGACGGCGGCGGGCTCGGCACGCACAGCGGGCAGGTGGGCGCGGCGGTGCCGGTCGGCTTCGGCACGCTGCTCGCGTCGGTCATGGCCGCGAAAAGCCACGGCCGCGACCGCCCGTCGCGAACGACCTGGGCGCTCGGCTACGACTACCGGCTGTCGAAACGGACCGACGTCTACGTCGCGTTCATGCGCGACCGCGCGAGCGGATACGGAAACGGCGATTCGGCCGGGCTCGGCCTGCGCACCGCATTCTGAGCCCGTGCGCCGGGGCGGCGCAACGACGGTTCGCAGACGCAGGCCGTGCATGTGGCGCGCGTGCCGACGCGGGCGTTGCGCAGTCGATCGCGATATCGAAGCGCGCGTGCCGCGGAGGCACAGCCAGCCTGCATCACTGCGGCTCGCCCATCCCGCCCATCAGCGTCATCAACTGCTCGCGCAGCCACTGGCTGCCCTGATCCTGATCGGCGCTGCGATGCCAGTAGCAGAAGTATTCGAGGCCCGGCATCTCGAACGGCAGTTCGAGGATGCGCGCCGGATAGCGCTGCAGCAGCCGCAGCGGCGCGGTCAGCGCGAGATCGCCGCGCATCGCGATCAGCGGCGCGACCATGTAGTGCTGCACGCGCATCTGGATAGTGCGGCGCAGCCCGAGACGCGTCAGTTCCGCGTCGACGTGCCCGCTGCCCTTGCGGCGGCTCGACACGTGGATATGCCCCATCGACAGGTAGTCGTCCATGGTCAGCGTGTTGCCCTTGAACGGGTGATCGTCGCGGATCATGCACGCGTAGCGGTCGCGCACGAGCAGCGCCTGGTGCAGATGCGGATCGCCGATCAGCGGCGCGTCGATCGCGATGTCGACGGAGCCGTTCGCGAGCGCGGTCGCCACTTCGCGGCGGTCCATCGTATAGCTGCGCACGTGCATGCCGGGCGCTTCCCGTTGCAGCAGTTCGCCGAGCGCGGGCAGCAGCAGCGCTTCGGTCAGGTCGCTCATGCTGAGCCGGAACACGCGCGCCGACGATGCGGGATCGAACACGTCGCCTTCGTGCGCGCTCGAATCGAGCAGTTGCAGCGCCTCGCGCACGCGGCCGACGATGTTCTCGGCCATCGGCGTCGGCATCATCCCGGCCGGCGTGCTGACGAACAGCGGATCGTTCAGCGTCTTGCGCAGCCGCGCCAGCGCATTGCTGACGGCCGGCTGCGTGAGGTTCAGCACCTCGGCCGCCCGCGTCAGGTTGCGCTTGTTGTAGATCGCCTCGAATACGACGAACAGGTTCAGATCAATCTTCGAAAGGCGCATCGCCGAATCTCCTTGCCGGCATCTTACGGCGGGCGCCTCTCGCTCGTCCATGCCGGCTCCGGGAACCGCTCAAGCGCGCAGCGGCGGCGTCAGGTACGGCGCCGTCGAGCCCGGCTCGCCGTCCTTGATCTCCATCCGTGCGATCGCCTGCAGGTGCACCTCGTCCGGGCCATCGGCGAAGCGCAGCGCGCGGCCCCAGGTCCACAGGTCGGCGAGCGGCGTATCGGGGCTCAACCCCGCCGCGCCGAACACCTGCATCGCGCGGTCGCAGACGTCCGTATAGACGGTCGGCACGAGCGCCTTGATCATCGAGATTTCCTTGCGCGCGGCCTTCGCGCCGACCTTGTCGATCATCCACGCGGCCTTCAGCACCAGCAGGCGCGCCTGGTCGATCTCGATGCGCGAGCGCGCGATCCATTCGCCGACCGTGCCGTGCCGGTTCAGCGGCTTGCCGAACGCGACGCGCGACTGCGCGCGGTCGACCATCAGCTCCAGCGCGAGCTCGGCCGCGCCGATCGAACGCATGCAGTGGTGGATGCGGCCCGGCCCGAGGCGTGCCTGCGCGAGCGCGAAGCCGCTGCCTTCCGCGCCGAGCAGGTTGCGCGCCGGCACGCGCACGTTGTCGAACGTGATCTCGCAGTGCCCTTCCGGCGCGTGGTGATTGACCACCGTGATGTTGCGCACGATCGTCACGCCCGGCGTGTCGCGCGGCACGAGGATCATGCTCTGCTGCTGGTGCGACTCGGCATCGGGATCGGTCTTGCCCATCACGATGAAGATCTTGCAGTTCGGATGCGCGGCGTTCGTGATGAACCACTTGCGGCCGTTGATCACGTACTCGTCGCCCGCGCGCTCGATGCGCGTCGTGATGTTCGTCGCATCCGACGACGCCACGTCGGGCTCCGTCATCGCGAACGCCGAGCGGATCTCGCCGCGCAGCAGCGGCAGCAGCCACTGTTCGCGCTGCTCGGGCGTCGCGAACATGTGCAGCAGCTCCATGTTGCCCGTGTCCGGCGCATTGCAGTTGAACACCTCCGACGCCCAGCTCACGCGCCCCATGATCTCGGCGAGCGGCGCGTATTCGAGGTTCGTCAGGCCCGTGCCGGGCTCGTCGTCCTTCAGGTGCGGCAGGAACAGGTTCCACAGCCCTTCCGCCTTCGCGCGTTCCTTCAGTTCCTCCATGAACGACACGGGATACTGGCCCGCATGCACTTCGTCGTTCCATTGGCGGATGCGCGGCACGATGTGCGCGTCCATGAACGCGCTGACGCGCTCGCGCAGTTCTTCCACTTTCGGGGTGTAGCCAAAGTCCATGATCGACTCCTCGAGATTTTCGTGTTCGGTTCGGTCAGAAGGCCGAGACACCGCCGTCGACGGCGACGGCCTGCCCGGTCAGATAAGTGTTTTCCTTCGCGCACAGCGTCAGCATCGTCGCGACGATTTCGTCGGGCCGGCCGAGCCGCTTCATCGGCGAGCCCTGCGCGAGAAAATCCTGGCGGTCGCCGATATCGCTGTCGGTAACCATCGGCGTCGTGCTGTAGAACGGGCACACCGCGTTCACGCGAATGCCGTGGCGCGCGTATTCGAGCGCGGCCGTCTTCGTGAGCCCGACCACCGCATGCTTCGACGCCGCGTACGCGGCCAGCTTCGGCGCGCCGCCGAGCCCGGCCATCGACGCGACGTTCAGGATCACGCCTTCGCGCTGCGCGAGCATCTGGCGGATCTGGTGCTTCATCCCGAAGAACACGCCCTTCGCGTTCACCGCGAAGCTCAGGTCGAGATCGGCTTCGTCGGTGTCGATCAGCGCCTTCATCGGCGGTGCGATGCCCGCGTTGTTGATGCCGACGTCGAGCCGCCCGAAGCGCGCGGCGGCCTCATGCACCAGCGCCGCGACGTCGACTTCGACGCGCACGTCGCAGCGCTGCGCGATCACGTCGGCGCCGGCCGCGCGCAGCGGCGCGGCCACGCGTTCGAGCGCTGCCTCGTTCAGGTCGCCGAGCGCCAGCCGCGCGCCCATCGCGGCCAGCTCGCTCGCGAGCAACGCGCCGAAGCCGCTCGCGGCGCCGGTGATCATCACGGCCTGCCCGGCGTAGCTGTCGATTTTCATCGTGCGCTCAGATCGTCAGGCCGCCGTCGACGACGATGCATTCGCCGTTCGTGTAGCTCGCCGCGTCCGACACGAGATACAGCACGGTGCCGGCCATCTCGCGCGGTTCCGCATGGCGGCGCAGCGGGATCTTCGCCATCCAGGTCTCGTAGATGTCCTGGTCGGCGAACAGCGCGCCCGCGAACTTCGTCTTCGTCAGGCCCGGCAGCAGCGCATTCACGCGGATGCCGAGCGGCCCGCATTCCTTCGCGAACGCCTTCGTCATGTTGACGACCGCCGCCTTCGTGATCGAGTAGATGCCCTGGCGATCGCCCGGCTGCAGCGCGTTCACCGACGCCGTGTTGACGATCGCGCCGCCGCCGTGCGTCTTCATCAGCTTGCCGGCCTCGACCGACATGAAGAAGTAGCCGCGGATGTTCACGTCGACGGTCTTCTCGTACGCGGCGAGATCGGTATCGAGGATGTGCCCGAAATACGGGTTCGCGGCCGCGTTGTTCACGAGGATGTCGAGCCGCCCGTGCTTGCCGCGGATATGCTCGAACGTCGCGGCGATATCGTCCAGCCGCCCGACGTGGCAGGCCAGCGCTTCGGCTCTGCCGCCCGCCGCGACGATCGCGTCGGCCACGGCCTGGCAATCGTCGAGCTTGCGGCTCGACACGATCACATGCGCGCCCTGCTCTGCGAGCAGCTTCGCGATTTCCTCGCCGATGCCGCGGCTCGCGCCCGTCACCAGTGCGATCTTGCCGGTCAGGTCGAACAGATTCGTTGCCATGTCGTTGTGCTCCTCCATTGATGGTTTGTCGTGTCGCCGCTCTGCGATCCCGGCGATGTCAGCGATTTCAGCGATGCGCGTCGATCACGCTCACGGCCAATTCGGCCAGCCGGCCGGCCATTTCGCCGACGCGCAGCGCTTGCTCGCTCGACGCATTGCCCTGCAGCGCGCGCGCCTTCACGCCCTGCGCGATTGCCGCGAGGCGGAAGAAACTGAACGCGAGGTAGAAATGCCAGTCGCGGATCGGCTCGATCCCGCGCAATTCGCAATAGCGCGCGACGATCGCCGCTTCGTCCGGTACGCCGAGTTCGGCGCGATCCAGGCCCGCGATCCCGCGCACCTGCCCGCCGGACGGCAGCCGCAGGCACATGCAGAAATACGCGAGATCGGCGAGCGGGTTGCCGAGCGTCGACAGTTCCCAGTCGAGCACGGCCTGCACGCGATAGCCGTCGCGCGCGAACATCAGGTTGTCGATCCGGAAATCGCCGTGCACCAGCGCCGGCCGGCCCGTGTCCTCGGGGCATGCTTTCGGCAGCCAGTCGATCAGCGTCTCCATCGCGTCGAGGCGCCCGGTTTCGGCCGCGCGATACTGCTTCGTCCACACGCCGATCTGGCGTTCGAAGTAGTTGCCGGGGCGGCCGTAGTCGGCGAGGCCCACCGCGTCGACATCGACGTCGTGCAACGCGGCCATCGTCTGCAGCAGCGCGTCGTAGCACGCCGCGCGATCGGCCTTCGGCAGTTCCGGCAGCGCGGGATCCCAGAAGATCCGGCCGTCCTCGAAGCTCATCACGTAGAACATGCTGCCGATCACGTCGCGGTCGACGCACAGGTGATACGGCCGCGCGACCGGCACCGCGGTGCCCGACAGCGCAGTCAGCACGCGGAATTCGCGGTCGACCGCGTGCGCGGATTTCAGCAGTTCGCCCGGCGGCTGGCGACGCAGCACGTAGCGGCCGCTCTTCGCGTGCAGCAGGAAGGTCGGGTTCGACTGGCCGCCGGCAAACTTCTCCGTGTCGACCGGGCCTTCGAAGCCCGGGACGTGCGCTTCGAGATAGCGCGTGAGGCGGGCAGTGTCGAGTTGCTGGGAAGGGTTCGTCATCGTCGCGATCGTTCGTGGGTCAGCCATAGGTTCGCAGCGCGTGTCGTTCGGGATCCTCCAGATGCGGGATGCCGTTGAACGACGCGAGGTGAAACGCGTCGGCGTTGAAGAAAAACTGCGAAAGACTGCTGTTGCGGATCTGCAGGTTCAGCGCGATCGCGCTCGACGGCGGCGCCGCGAGCACCTGCTGCACGGTGACCGCGATCGGGCCGCCGGAGCTCACCGCGAGCACGCGCTGGCCGCCACCGTGGCGGATCGCTGCGCGCGCGTCGGCGACGCGCTGCTGGAAATGCGCCCAGGTCTCGGGAGCCGCATCGCCGAGCTTGTCCTCGGACCACAGCTGCAGCACCTGCCGGAGCGCACGGAAATGTTCCTTCATCGATCCGGCCGCGAGCCGCGCGATCTCCGGATAGTCGCCGGCGGCCGCCGCGAACAGCCCGTGGAAGTCGTATTCGTTCAGGCCCGGATGGCGGTCGACCGGCACGCCTGCGCGGCCCATCCCGCGCAGGATCGCGTCGACCGTCTGCGCGTGGCGGTGCAGCGTGCCGCAGATCACGCGGTCGAACGCCAGGCCCTGCCGCGCGAAATATTCGCCGAGCCAGACGCCCTGCTGCTCGCCAGCCGCGGAAAGCCGGTCGTAGTCGTCGGTGCCGAACGACGCCTGCCCGTGCCGTACCAGAAAGAGTTCAGCCATCGCATGCCCGCCAGATCAGAAGGATTCAGCATAGCCAGCGGGCGATTATTTTTAAAATTTATTTAGTGAATCGGTTGTCATTCGCGATGTGAATTTCGCAGAGTGGCCCGTCGACCCGGGGTCGGCGCGCGCGACTTATACTGCGCAACCGACCCGAAGCTTGCCCGGAGCCCGACCCATCATGCCCTCTTCCCCGCCGAACGACCTGCCGCGCTATCGCTTGCTGACCGGCAAGGACGATGCCGTGTTCTGCCACCGCGTATCGGAAGCGCTGGCGCTCGGCTACCGTCTGTACGGGTCGCCTGCAGTCACCTTCAACGGCGTCCATGTGGTGGCGGCGCAGGCGTTGCTGTGGCCGGACGACGGCGGGGCTGCGTCCTGCGGCTGATCGCGCAGGGCAAAGCGCCGCGCGGCCGCCGAATATGGCACGTTCGTCCACGCGCTTTTCCGTACAAGCCCGGCAGGCGCGTACGGCAATCCACGGCCATTCGATGGTAGTGCGGGTGCGGTAGTATCCGGATTCCATCAAGCAGCCCAATGGACGCCAAGCAGTGGCAATGCCCGAATTCCCTTTCCCCGCCGGCCAGGGCGCCCAGGCGCTCGTCCTCGTCGCCGAGGACGAACCCGAGATCGCCGAGATCCTGATCGCCTATTTCGCGCGCAGCGGCCTGCGCACCGTGCACGCCGCCGACGGCCGCCGTGCGCTCGAACTCCACCTGTCGCTCAAGCCCGACCTCGTGCTGCTCGACGTGCAGATGCCGCACGTCGACGGCTGGAAGGTGCTCGCCGAGATCCGCCATCGCGGCGATACGCCGGTCATCATGCTGACCGCGCTCGACCAGGACATCGACAAGCTGACCGGGCTGCGCATCGGCGCCGACGACTACGTGGTCAAGCCGTTCAATCCCGCCGAAGTCGTTGCGCGCGCACAGGCCGTGCTGCGCCGGTCGATGGCCGGCTCGCGCCAGGAAGAACAGCGCGTGCTGCGTGCCGCGCCGTTCGAGATCGATCTCGAACGCCACGAAGCGACGGTCGAGATCGGCAGCACACGGCACACGCTCGTGCTGACGCTCACCGAATTCAAGCTGCTCGCGCAGCTCGCGCGCGCGCCGCGCCGCGTGTTCAGCCGCGCCGAGCTGATGGCCACCTGCCTGCCGGAAGGCGATGCGCTGGAGCGCACCGTCGACAGCCACGTCAGCAAGCTGCGCAAGAAACTCGACGATCTCGGTGTCGCGGGCGTGCCGGTGAGCGTGCGCGGCGTCGGCTACAAGCTGTGGAGCGGAGATTGAAACTCGACGGACTGAGCCGCCAGATCGCGCTGACGATGGGCGCGATCGCGTTCGGCGTCACGCTGCTGGTCGTCGTGACGGCCTACGCGTTCTACTACGTGCTGTACACCTACTGGCCGGACGATTTCAAGCAGACGGGCTGGTTCCCGACCGGGCCGGAGTGGCTGTGGATCGTTTCGACCGCGCTGGTCGGTCTCGTGATCTCCGTCATCGTTGCGGTCAACCTGTCGCGGCGCATCCTCGTGCCGCTGAATTCGGTGACGGACGGCATCCGCCGCGTCGCGCGCGGCGATCTCGGCGCGCGCGCCGTCGCCGGCGACCGCTCGCTGCACGAAGCCGCGCGGCTCGCCGACAATTTCAACGCGCTCGCAAGCGAGCTGCAGCGCGTGACCGACGAGCAGACATTCTGGAATGCCGCGATCGCGCATGAACTGCGCACGCCCGTCACTATCCTGCGCGGGCGGCTTCAGGGGCTCGCCGAAGGCGTGTTCACGCCCAGCGAAGCGCTCTATCGCAGCCTGCTCGCGCAGGTCGAAGGGTTAACGCGGCTGATCGAGGATCTGCGCGTGGTCAGCCTCGCCGATAGCGGCCACCTGAGCATCGAAATCCGCGACACCGATCTCGCCGCCGACGTGCGCGCCGTGGTCGACGTGTTCGCACACGCGCTGCAGGCCGCCGGCCAGCATCCGATGCTCGATCTCGACGCGCGGCGCATGTGCTGCGACCCGGTTCGCATCCGCCAGGCGCTGCTGGCGCTGCTGGAAAATGCGCGCCGCCACGCGGTGCCGGGCTCGATCCGGATCCAGACGCGCATCGAACACGGGATGTGCCGGCTGCGCGTCGAAGACGACGGCCCCGGCATCCCGGCCGATTTCGCGCCGCACGTGTTCAAGGCATTCAGGCGCGTCGACGATACACAGCCCGGCGGCACCGGCCTCGGGCTCGCCGTCGTCGCAGCGATCGCGCATGCGCACCACGGCGAGGCGATCTGCGTGCCGACGGGCGTCGGCGGCACGCGGTTCGAGGTGAAGTGGCCCGACAACCTCGTGCCGGCACCCGAGAGCGAGCGGTTTCCGGCTTAGGGCCTGTTCCGGCCCATAACGGGCCTGCGCCGGCGCCGCGTTCCCGCGATCACACGCGCGGTTCGCGCCCGACGTGTTCGAGCGGCGGGCTGAACCCGAGCACCGTGTACTCCGTCACGGACACCGTCCCTTTCCCGGCCGCGCCCTGCACCACCACCGCGCGCACGGCGCCGGCCCGGTCGAATTTCAGCTTCGTGCCGACGGTCGAGTTGCGCAGCGCCTCGAGTTCCTCGATCCGCGCGATCGCCAGCTTGCGCACCGCGCCGGACACGTACACCGGCAGGAACACCAGCGCGATGAAGATCGACACGGCGTCCTTCGACACGCTGTCGAGCATCGGCTGGCCCGACATCACGAGCGACAGCGACGTTGCCGCGACGAAGATCGCGAGCACGGTCGCGCCCACGCCGAGCGACGAGAACCGCTCGGCCGCCTTCTTCATGCGCGCCTTCACGAGTGCGCGCGCGGCCGCGGACGTCACGAGCCATTCGCGCTGCGCGCCGTGGAACCCGGCGATGCCGAGGAACAGCGTCGCGACCGCGCTGACGACGATGCCGCTGTACAGCGCATCGAACGTCACGCAGACGAATTCGAGCACGAACACGATCACGAGCGGGACCAGCAGCAGACGGAACGAATAACCGTCGCGACCGTGCCCCTGGATCCACCATTTCACCAGCGACAGCTGCCAGAAGCGGCTCTCCCGGTGGAGCGAAAGTTCTTCGATGTCCGTCAATGTCTCACCTGTGGAGTTCCGTTGCGCCACCGACGCTACGTTGCCCGCGCCCGACCGAAATACGAATGAATACCTCAGGTTATCGATTGATCCCAAAGATTCATTAGACAGTGTCTCCGCCGCCGCGCGATGCTGGCCCCGCCAGTGAACGCGGCGTCATTGCAACGCCGCGCACGAGAATGGAGTGAGACACATGCCCAACGACCCTCGTCAACGGCGCCACACGCTGTGGCTGCTGTGCGCGCTTTCGTTCATCCTCTACGTCGACCGCGTCAACCTCGCGACGGCGGCCGGCGCGATCAAGGCCGAGCTCGGCCTGTCGAACACCGAGCTCGGCGTCGCATTCTCCGCATTCGCGTATTCATATGCAATCTGCCAGATCGGCGGCGGCTGGATCGCCGACCGGTTCGGCGCCCGCATCACGCTGATCGGCTGCGGGCTGATCTGGGTCGTGTCGACCTTCACGACGGGGCTCGTGCACAGTCTCACGCTCCTGTTCGCCGCGCGCCTGCTGCTCGGCATCGGCGAAGGCGCGACGCTGCCCGCCCAGGCCCGCGCGATCACGCACTGGTTCCCGCGCGAACGGCGCGGCGTCGTGCAAGGCTTCACGCATTCGTTCTCGCGGCTCGGCAACGCGGTCACGCCGCCGATCGTCGCCGCGCTGATGACGTGGCTGTCGTGGCGCGCCGCGTTCTTCGTGATCGGCGCGGTGACGCTGGTGTGGCTCGTTTGGTGGATCGTCGGCTTCCGCGAACATCCGCTCGGCGACGACGACGGCCACGCACGCGGCGCCGCCCGCCCCGCGCCGCCGTCCGGCCCAACGCCGTGGGGGCCGCTGTTCCGCCGGATGGCGCCGACGATCTTCGTCTACTTCTGCTACGGCTGGACCGCGTGGCTGTTCTTCACGTGGCTGCCGACGTTCTTCCTGAACGGCCAGGGCCTGAACCTGAAATCGACCGCGCTGTTCGCGTCCGGCGTGTTCTTCGCGGGCGTGGTCGGCGACACGCTCGGCGGCTGGCTCTGCGACCGGATCTACCGGAAGACCGGCAACCTCGCGCTGTCGCGCCAGAGCGTGATCGTCGCGAGCTTCGCCGGCGCGCTCGTCTGCCTGCTGCCGCTCGCGTTCGTGCACTCGACCGCCGGCGTCGCGCTGTGCCTGTCGGGGTCGTTCCTGTGCCTCGAACTGACGATCGGGCCGATCTGGGCCGTGCCGAGCGACATCGCGCCGACCCACGCCGGCATCGCGAGCGGGATGATGAACGCCGGTTCCGCGATCGCGGGGATCCTGTCGCCGATCCTGTTCGGCTATCTCGTCGACCGCACCGGCAGCTGGACGCTGCCGTTCGTGGGTTCGGTCGCGATGCTGCTGATCGGCATCGTCGCCGCGCTGCGGATTCGCCCGGACCGCACGCTGTCGGAATCGATGCCGACACTCGCCGAGGCACCCGCCGCGCCGTCGGCGCGCTGAAGCGGCTCGCCACGGCTTCGCCTGTCGCGCTCATGCCGCCATCACGCATCGCCGCGTTCCGCGACGCGTGATCGGCACAGCCGGCAAACCGCTCCGTCAAGCGCCGTCATCCTCCTCGCCACCCTCCCGGTGAAACAGCGCGAGAAACTGCTGCGCGGGGATGCTCAGCGGCCGGTCGCGCCGCACGATGCTGCCGTACGACGGCAGCCTCTGATCGAGCGCGTAGTCGATGATCGCGACAAGACCGTGCTCCGCGTTGCGCTGCGCGACCGTCAGCGGAATCACGCCGAGCATCGTCGAACGGTCGACGAGGTTCATCGTGGTCAGGATCGAGCCCGTTTCGACCAGCCCGCGCGGCATCGGCTGGTGACGCGCATGAAACTCGCGCTCGACGACCTCGCGCGCCGGGCTGCCGGCCGGCTGCAGGATCCACGTGTAATCGAGCAGCGCATCGAACCCGACCGGCCCGGCGCCTGCGAGCGGATGGTCGCGGCCCGCGATGATCGCGAGCGCCTCATCGTCGACCACGCGAAAGTCGCAATCGGTCCCGACGTTGCGTCCGATCACCACTTCGAGCACGCCTTCGCGAAGCTGCGGCATCAACCGGTCGCTCGTGTCCACCGCGATGTCGATCGCAAGCAATGGATAACGCGCCTTCAGCTGCACCAGCGCCTCGGTAAGCCGCCCCGGCGACGCCGCCATGATGCTGCCGATCGCCAGCCGCCCCGCGCTGCCGAGCTGCAGTTCGCCGAGCTCGCGGTTCAGCGCCTCCATGCTGCCGCGGATCCCGCGGAAATAACCGAGCACGCGCTCGCCGGCCGGATTCAGCACGAGCCCGCGCCCGATGCGATCGAACAGCCGCTGGCCGAGCGCGCTCTCCAGTTCGGCGAGCATCTTCGTCGCGGCCGGCTGCGTCAGGCCCATCTGCTCGGCCGCCGCGCGCAGCGTCGAGCATTCGTCCACCGCCAGCAACAGCGCGATCTGCCGCATGCGCAGCCGGTTCAGCAACTGCGGGGTCGAGTCTCGTCTGTCGATCGAGCCCATCTTTGATTACTCCAGGTTATCGATTCATCAAGAGTTTTCAATTTACCGACTCATTCCGTCTACCTAGCATCAACCCCATACACGAACGGCCACGCGCCGCCACCGGAGACGCCGCATGAACACCCCCTCGACCGCCGCCCCCCTGCCCGTCGTCGCGCTGACGCTCGGCGACCCCGCCGGCATCGGCGCCGAACTGATCGCGAAACTGCTCGCGCGGCCCGACGCCACGGCCCGCGCGAATCTCGTGCTGATCGGCGATCGCTGGCTGTGGGAAGCCGGCCAGCGCGTCGCCGGCGTGCAGGTCGATGTCGAACCCGTCGCTTCGCTGGCCGCGGCGCGCGGCCGGCCGTCGACCGCGCGCGCCGCGTTCGTCGAAGTCGAGACGGTCGATCCCGCGCAGGTCACGGTCGGCCAGGCCGGCGCGGCCGGCGGCCGCTCGACGCTCGCCGTGCTCGACCGGTGTCTCGACGCCGCGCTCGCCGGCGACATCGACGCGATCTGCTTCGCTCCGCTGAACAAGTACGCGATGAAGCTCGGCGGGCTCCGCCACGACGACGAACTGCACCACTTCGCCGAAGCGCTCGGCGTGACCGGCTATTTCTGCGAATTCAACACGCTCGGCGAACTGTGGACGGCGCGCATCTCGTCGCATATTCCGCTGAAGGACGCGGCGGGCTGCCTGAGCATCGAGCGGATCGAACAGGCATCCGAACTGATCTACCGGTCGCTGCTCGCGAACGGCGTCGCCGCGCCGAAGGTGGCGATCGCCGCCTTCAACCCGCACGGCGGCGACGGCGGCAGTTGCGGCCGCGAGGAAGTCGACATCATCGAGCCCGCGGTGCGCCGGCTGCAGTCGCGCGACTGGCCGACCGACGCGCCGTTCCACGGCCCGTTCCCCGCCGACACGATCTTCCTGAAGGCGCAGGCCGGCGACTACCAGGCGATCGTCACGATGTACCACGACCAGGGGCAGATCGCGATCAAGCTGCTCGGCTTCTCGCGCGGCGTGACCGTGCAGGGCGGGCTGCCCGTGCCGATCACGACGCCCGCGCACGGCACCGCGTACGACATCGCGGGCCGCGGCACGGCCGACGTCGGCGCCACCTGGCAGGCGCTGCAGATCGCATGCCGGATGGGCGCCGCGCGCCGCACCCCCGCTGTTTCGGCGTGATGCTCGCACGCCCTTTACACACGACAACACCGAATCCTGGAGACACCATCATGAAGATCCGTTCCGTGCGCGCCCGCGTATTCCAATGGAAAGGCAAGACCGTCCCGCCGCAAGGCAACTTTTGTTCAAACGCGATGGACCTGCTGTACGCGCCGCAGGAAACGATGAGCACGTTCCGCTTCCATTCGTGGACGGTCGTCGAAGTCGAGACCGACGACGGCATCGTCGGCCTCGGCAACGTCGCGCTCGCGCCGCACGTCGCGAAGGTCATCATCGACCAGTACCTCGCGCCGCTCGTGATCGGCCATGATCCGTGGGACTACGAATACCTGAACCAGCGGATGTATCGCGCCACCCACGCGTGGGGCCGCAAGGGCATCGGCATGGCGGCGATCTCGGCGGTCGACATCGCGATCTGGGACATCCTCGGCAAGAGCGTCGGCAAGCCGGTGTTCAAGCTGCTCGGCGGCCGCACCAAGGAAAAGATTCCCTGCTACTACTCGAAGCTCTACCGCACCGACCTGAAGGCGATGCAGGACGAGGCGCAGCAGTATCTGAAGGAAGGCTTCCGCGCGTTCAAGATGCGCTTCGGCTACGGGCCCGCGCATGGGCAGCAGGGGGTGGTCGAGAACCTGAAGTCGGTCGCGGCGATCCGCGAGGTGATCGGCTACGACAACGACCTGATGCTCGAGTGCTACATGGGCTGGAACCTCGAGTACGCGAAGCGCATCCTGCCGAAGCTCGAGAAATACCAGCCGCGCTGGCTCGAGGAACCGGTGATCGCCGACGACATCGACGGCTACGCGGAGCTGAACCAGCTGACGCGCATTCCGATCTCCGGCGGCGAGCACGAGTTCTCGCTGTACGGCTTCAAGCAGCTGCTCGACCGCAAGGCCGTGTCGGTCGTGCAGTACGACACGAACCGCGTCGGCGGGATCACGATGGCGCACAAGATCAACGCGCTGTGCGAGGCGTACAGCGTGCCGGTGATTCCGCATGCGGGCCAGATGCACAACTATCACCTGACGATGAGCACGCTCGCGTCGCCGATGAGCGAATACTTCCCGATGTTCGACGTCGAGGTCGGCAACGAGCTGTTCTATTACATCTTCGACGGCGAGCCGGTGGCCGAAAACGGCTTCCTGCAACTGCGCGACGACGTGCCGGGCCTCGGTCTCACGCTGAAGACCGAATTCCTCGACCAGTTCGACATCGTCGAGTGAGGCCGGCCATGAACGCACGCTACCAGGGCGTCTTTCCGGTCGCGCCGACGATCTTCGACGCGCACGGCGCACTCGATCTCGACGGCCAGCGCCGCTGCCTCGACTTCATGATCGATGCCGGTTCGCAGGGTCTCTGCATCCACGCGAACTACTCCGAGCAATTCGCGCTCGGCGACGACGAACGCGACCTGATCACGCGCACCACGCTCGAGCACGTCGCGGGCCGCGTGCCGGTGATCGTCACGACGTCGCACTTCAGCGCGCGGATCTGCGCGGAGCGCAACCGGCACGCCCAGGCACTCGGTGCGGCGATGGTGATGGTGATGCCGCCGTACCACGGCGCGACGTTCCGCGTGCCCGAAGCGCAGGTTCGCGCGTTCTTCGCCGAAGCGGCCGACGGGCTCCGCATTCCGCTGATGATCCAGGACGCGCCGGCCAGCGGCGTCGCGCTCACCGCGTCGTTCCTCGCGACGCTGGCGCGCGAGATCGATGCCGTGTCGTACTTCAAGATCGAGACGGCCGGCGCCGCGTCGAAGCTGCGCGAGCTGATCGCGCTCGGCGGCAACGCGATCGAGGGGCCGTGGGACGGCGAGGAAGGCATCACGCTGCTCGCCGATCTCGATGCCGGTGCGACCGGCGCGATGACGGGCGGCGGGTATCCGGACGGGATTCGCCGGATCACCGACGCGTATTTCGCCGGGCGCCGCGATGAAGCGTGCGAGCAGTACGCGCGCTGGCTGCCGCTGATCAACTACGAGAACCGTCAGTCGGGCTTCCTGACCGCGAAGGCGCTGATGCGGGAAGGCGGCGTGATCGCGTGCGACCGGCCGCGCGCGCCGTGGCCGGAATTGCATCCGCAGGTGCGTGCCGGGTTGCTCGACGTCGCGCGCCGGCTCGACCCGCTCGTGTTGCGCTGGGGACGCTAGACATCGAATGCACGCGCGACGCGCAGGCGTTGCGCGCCGGCGGCCGGCACCCGCCGGCTCGCCACGGCAGGACAGCGGCTCATCAGAAGGCCGCCGCGGCCGACTACCCAAACTGGATGGAGACACCATGACCCTGTTGACCCCGGCCACCCCGGCATACGAAGCCGGCGAAGCCATTCCGCGCCGCCGCTGGCTGCGCGTGATTCCGCCGCTGCTGCTCGCGTGCATCATTTCCTACATGGATCGCGTGAACATCGCGTTCGCGATGCCCGGCGGGATGAACGCCGAGCTCGGCATGGACGCGACGATGGCCGGCCTCGCCGGCGGCATATTCTTCTTCGGCTACCTGTTCCTGCAGATTCCCGGCGGCCGGCGCGCGGCACTCGGCAGCGGCAAGACATTCATCGGGTGGTCGCTCGTGAGCTGGGCCGTGCTGTCGGTGCTGACCGGGCTCGTCACGCATACCTGGCAGCTGCTGGCGCTGCGCTTCCTGCTCGGGGTGGCCGAGGGCGGCATGCTGCCCGTCGTGCTCACGATGGTCAGCCACTGGTTCCCCGACCGCGAACGCGGCCGCGCGAATGCGATGGTCATCATGTTCGTGCCGCTCGCCGGCATGATCACCGCGCCGCTGTCCGGCCTCATCCTCGCCGCGTACGACTGGCGTCACCTGTTCTTCAGCGCGGGCGCGCTGTCGCTGCTGTGCCTGGTCGCGTGGATGATGTTCGCCGACGACGGCCCGGAAACCGCGCGCTGGGTGTCGCCGCGCGAGAAGGCGTACATCCTCGACGCGCTGCGCGACGAGCAGGAACGCAAGCGCGCGGCCGGCGCGCCGGCCGCCGCCTCGTTCGGCGAGATACTGCGCAACCCGACGATCTGGCTGCTCATCGCGATCAACTTCTGCTACCAGGTCGGCATCTACGGCTATACGATGTGGCTGCCGACGCTGCTGAAAAACCTCACGCACGGCGGGATGGGAAAGGTCGGCCTGCTCGCGATGCTGCCGTATGTCGCGATGGTGATCGGGATGTTCGTCACGTCGTATTTGTCTGACCGAACCGGCAAGCGCCGCCTGTTCGTGCTGCTGCCGCTCGTCGGCTTCGCTGCGTGCCTCGCGCTGTCGGTGCTCACGCATGCGTCGATGGCCGTGTCGTTCACGTTCCTGATCGGCTGCGGCTTCTTCCTGCAGGCGGCCGCCGGCGTGTTCTGGGCGATTCCGCCGAAGCTCTGCAGCGTCGAGACGGCCGGCAGCGCGCGCGGCCTGATCAATGCACTCGGCAATCTCGGCGGGTTCTGCGGCCCGTATGCGGTCGGCGTGCTGACCCAGCACGTGAGCGCGGCGGCCGGCGTGCTCAGCCTCGCGGTCACGCTCGCGGTGGCCGGCCTGCTCGCGCTGACGCTGCCGAAGCGCTGCGAGGACTGAACCCTGATACCTGACATGCAGCCCCGCGAACGAAATGACGGAGACACCATGAACGACATCCTGCTGCTGGTGCAGAAATGCGCCCATACCTTCAGTTTCTACGACCTCGACACGAAAGCCGCGCTCAAGCACATCGTGCTGCCGAACTTCCCGCACGAGTTCACCGTCGACGCGAACAACCGCTACGCGTACGTCGGCATCTTCGGGATCGAGACCGCGTGGACGCGCGGCCATGAAGGCGACCACCGGATCGCCGAGATCGACCTCGTCGAACGCACGCATACGCGCATGCTCGACCTGTGGCCGTACTACCGGCCGCACGGCATGGCGAGCGACCGCGACGGCCGGTTGTACGCGATGAGCGAGGCGCACGACATGCTGCTCGTGTTCGACGAGCCGACCCGGCAGCCGGTGCCGAACATGGCCGTGCCGTCCGGCGGCGTGAAGACGCACCTCGTGACGCTGACGCGCGACGCGAGCCGCGCGTACGGCGTGCACTTGCTGTCGAACACGGTCACGCAGTTCCATCCGCGCGACGCGACGGTCGCGCCGCGCGCGGTGATGCCCGGCCCGCGCCCGGAAGGCAATGCGCTGTCGGCCGACGAGCGCACGCTGTTCGTCGCGAATCGCGGCGACGACACGCTGGTCGAGATCGACACGGAAACGATGACCTGCGGCCGCCGCGTGAAGACGCGCAGCGATCCGAACCGCATCTACCGGACGAGCGCGCCGGACGGCCGCGACCTGCTGCTGCTGACCAATTCGGGCGAACGATCGATCTCCGTGTTCGATGCACGCCAGCTCGAGGAGATCGAACGCATCGCGCTGCCCGCGAACCCGACCGCGCTGTCGTTCCATCCGTCACGGCGCGTCGCCTACGTGTCGTTCCAGGACGACTACGTGCGCGAACTCGATCTCGATACCTGGCGTTTCGTCGGTGCGCTGGCGACGCTGCGCGAGCCCGATGCGTCGTACGTGCTCGCGGGAGCACGCTGACATGCGCGACGGAGCGCCGCCCGAAGGATCGCCGCCCGACGGCATGCCGGACGCGCTCGTCGATGCGCATCACCACCTGTGGCGGCTCGATGCGGGTGCGCACTATCCGTGGCTGCAGACGCACTACGATCCGTCGCGCTTCATGTTCGGCGATTACGCGGCGCTGTGCCGCGATTTCGGCGTGGACGATTTCCGGCACGCGGCGCAACGCGCGCCGATTGTCGCCAGCGTGCATGTCGAGGCCGAACGCGCACGCGACGAAGCGCTGGCGGAAACGCGCTGGCTGCACGAGGTCGCGGCGGCGCACGGGCTGCCGTCGGCAGTCGTCGCGTGGGTCGACCTGCTGGCCGGCGATGCGGACGAACGGCTCGCCGAACAGGCCGCGTGGCCGCGCGTGCGCGGCGTGCGCTTCAAGCCGCGCACCGCATCGTCGCCGGATGCGCCCGTCGACGGGCCCGGCACGCTGCACGATCCGCGCTGGCCGGCCGCGCTGGAACGCGTCGCCGCGCACGGCCTGTGCTGGGATCTGCGCGTGCCGTTCTGGCATCTCGGCGACGCGGCCGCGCTGCTCGCCGACGCACCCGCTGTCGACGTCGTGCTCGAACACGCCGGGCTGCCGTGGGATCGCTCGGACGCAGGGCTCGCGCGCTGGCGCCGCGGCATGGAAGCGCTCGCGGCATCGCCGCGCGTGGTCGTGAAGATTTCCGAACTCGGCTTGCGCGACGCCGCATGGAACGACGCGGACAACGCGCGGATCATTCGCGACACGATCGCGATCTTCGGCTGGGAACGCTGCCTGTTCGCCAGCAACTTCCCGGTGGCCGGCCTGCGCGTGTCCTATCCCGCGCTGCTGCGCACGTTCGCCCGCGCGATGACGAACCTCGACGACGCGGCACGCCGCGCGATCTGGCATGACAACGCGATCCGCGTTTACCGGATTGCGCTCGACGCGCCATCCCGGCCGGCTCGCGGATAACGCTGCTTTCCGCGCCTTTCCCCATCCCGTCGATCGGGCATCGCCCGGCCACGGCCGCCGACCAAGTGGCAGCGCGGTCGCGTACTCGACCCTTCGCGAGAAATCGTGCTTGACCCGGCCCTTGGGATCGCCTTTATGCTGAGCGCAACCCATCGACAGCAGAGAGAGGTGACGGATGCGCACATCCACGCCCCGTTTGAACGCATCGGCGGCCGCCGCGCGGCTCGGCGTATCGATCAAGGCACTGCGGCTGTATGAACAGCACGGCCTCGTCACGCCGGAACGAACGCCGGCCGGATACCGCGCGTACGGCCCGGACGACCTCGCACGCGCGGCCGACATCGCGGCGCTGCGTGCGCTCGGCCTGAGCCTCGCGCAGGTGGCGAGCGTGCTGGACGGTGACGCGCGCAGCCTCGACGACGCGCTGGCGGCTCACGAAGCCACGCTCGACCACGGCATTCAGGATCTCGTGTGCAAGGTCGACAGGGTGCGTGCGATCCGCGCCGGCCTGGCGCGCGGCCGGATGCCGGCCGACGGCGAACTGACACGGCTGCTCGACGATATCGGCACCGGCGTCGCGTTCAGCCTGCCGTGGCCGTGGGGCGGAGAGTGGTTCGAGTGTCGCGATATCCGGCCGTTGAACTACATCATCGGCTCGCTGGGAAGCGGCAAGACGCGGCTGGCGCGTCGGCTGGCCGACGCGCTGCCCGGCGCCGTGTTCGTGGGCCTCGATCGGCTGGACAACGATGGCGCTGCTGCACGCGATGCGTTGCGCGTCGATCCTGAATTGAAGTCGCGCGTCGATCGCGCATCGGCCACGCTTGCCGGCAACGGCGCGACGCCGTCGGCGGCGTTGACCGCACTGCTCGTCAGTCTCGAAGCGGAAGGCCCGCGCGCGCTGGTTGTCGACATGATCGAACAGGATCTCGACCGGCCCACGCAGCAGGCGTTGATCGCCCATCTGCGCGAGCGCGCGACCGCCGGGATGCGGCCGCTGTTCGTTCTGACGCGCTCGTCGGCGATCCTAGATCTGTCGGCTGTCGGCACGAACGAAACCATCATCCTGTGCCCGGCCAATCACAGCCCGCCTTCGCGCGTCGCGCCCTACCCGGGTGCGCCTGGCTACGAAGCGGTTGCCACGTGCCTGGCATCGCCGGAGATTCGGGAGCGAATCGCGCGTCGGCCGGAAGTGGCATAAGCCGTCATCGGTTCCCGGCGCCGGCAACATTCCGGCGCCCCATCGTCACGTCTCCAGCCGCCCCATCCTGCGCGCCATCGCCGGGCTTACCGCATGCCCCGGATCGAACCCGAAGAACGCGAGCACGTGCCGCGCGACATCGTCGCGATCGTTGTCCGCGCAGATCATGTGGTAGCTGTTCTCCAGCACGATCCCGCGCGCGTCGGGCATCGTCTCCAGCAGGAAATCGGCCGAGCGCAGGCTCGTCAGTTCGTCCTCGCGCGCATGCACGACGAGCGTCGGGCATCGCGTGCCGGCCGCGGCATCCAGCGCCCAGTCGCGCATCCGGTCCACCTGCCGCACGCACGCGAGCGGCACCCACGGATAGTGGAAACTGTCCTGCCGCTCGAACTTCTTCTTCACGATCGCGCGGATCGTCGCGTTCTTGATGCCGAACGGCTCGCCTTCCTCGACGCGCATCCGTTCGGCAATTCCCGGCACGCGATACAGCACGTGCCGCAGCGACCGGTACCACGGCGTCGACCAGCCGTCGATGAACACCGGCGTGGCCAGCAACGCGAGCCGGCCGCGCGCATGCTGCACGCGGTGGCACAGCAGCAGCGCGACCAGCGCGCCCATGCACATGCCCGCGACATGCAGCGTGTCGTACTCGCGTTCCAGCGCGCGATACTGCTCGATCACCGCGTCGAGCCACGCCTCCGCACGCACGCCGACCAGATCCTCGGGGCGCGTGCCGTGCCCCGGCAGCGTGATCATGTGCGTGTCGCCGCCCGCGCGCCGCATCGCCTTGTGCAGCGAACCGAGATCGTATTGCGTGCCGCCGAGCCCGTGGATCAGCAGGACGCCCGTGCGACCTGTCATGACGCGTGTCCGCTCATTCGTCCGCCGGCCACACGCGCTCGATCTGCCAGACGCCCGCGACCACCGTCACGTCGACGTTCGAATCGAGCAGCGGCGCGCCGTGATCGGTGATCGTCTGCGTGCCGCCGTCGCGCTGCACGATGCGCAGCGACAGCGACGCGCGATCCTCGCCCGCGATCTCAGCATCCCAGTAGTCGCTCAGCGCGGCGCGATCGCCCGGCTGCACGCGTTCGAGCACAAGTGGCACGCTCGCGATCTGCGCGGCATCGACGCCGACGCCGAACACGCGCTCGACGTCGCCGCTCCAGTCGATCCGCCCCGAGGCCGGATCGAGCACGTACGCGATCTGGCCGGCGCTCGCGAGCGCGAGCTCCATGTTGTTCTGCAGCACCGCCGCATGCTCGTGCACGCGTTCGCGCGTCGTCTTCAGCGTGCTCACCGCGAGCACCAGCAGCGACGCGACCGCCAGATAGAGCTGCGCCTCGAGCAGCGCGCTGCCGTAGTGCTCGTGGAGCGACGCGAACGGGCCGTCGCCCTGCGCGGTCTGCTCGATCACGATCAGCGCGAACACCAGCACCGACGACGATCCCGCGCGGCCGCCGAGCAGCAGCGTCACCGCGACGGTCAGGAACAGCGGGATATAGGTGAACGCGAAGCCGGCACCCGTGCCGAATTTCTGCGACGTGTCGCCGTCGAAGATCACCAGCGCGACGATCGCGAGCAGCACGAACGCGACGACGCCGAGCATCAGGTCGAAGCGTTCGTGATCGCCCGAACGGTGCGCGCGAAAGCGCGACCACGACGCGAGCACCGGCGTGACCAGCAGCACGCCGACGAAATCGGATGCGGCCCACACGAACCACACGTCGAAGAACGACGCGTCCTTGAGCATCGCGTACCACGCCGCGCCGCCGATCGCGCCGACGACGCCCGCGATCAGCCCGGCGACGATCACCGAGCGCAGGAAGTACAGCCCTTCGAGCGAGAAGCGCACGCGCTGAACGAGCCACACCGCGAGCGCGGCCGCACCGACTTCGTCGACCGTGAACAGCATCGCATTGACCAGGCTGCCGTGTTCGATCGCCGTCAGTGCGAGCTGCCCGACGAGGAACGCGCCGGCCAGCGTCAGCCATTCGCGCAGCGGCCGCAGCATGAACGCGCCGACCGTCACGCCGGCCGGCAGCCAGATATAGCCCGTCAGCCGGACGGGGCCGTTGAACTCGTGCGAGATGTAGCCGGTCGCGAGGTACAGCGCCGCCCAGAGCAGCGCCGCGACGAGCCCCGGGCGGGAACGTTTGGTGTCCATCGAGGATTCCTGTGTGCTGCGCCGTGCGGGCGAGCGCGCCGCCGCTCGGAAGCGGCGACGCGCCTCTGGCCGGCACGTACGCGATGTGCGCATGATATGCGGACGGGTTCGGCGGTGGAATACCGGGAGCCGGACGCGCGTTCGGGGCGCCGGCGCGCCCGCAAGCTGGCGATTGTGACCGCGAAAGTATCGGAAAAGTTCGTTGTTTGCCGGGCGCTATCACGACACGTCCGCATGTTGTCTTGGCCGGACGGCCAAAATCGCGCGCAGCCGGTCGATCACGCCTGACATGAAAGGCATCCGAAAGCGTTCGTTTCAGGTATCGTCCACGTCTCCAGCCACCATTCCGTATGACCACATGCAATGGAAACCGTACCGGCCCGGCCGATATCGGCCCCTTTGATGCCATGAGCCGATTTCGCGTCACGTACGACGGGCCCGCGCTCGAATCGTCCGAGATGGACGTGCGCGAACTTGCACCCGCGCTGCTTGCAATCGGCGATTTGCTCGACGCGTCGACCCGCGCGCTGTGCGGCGATCAGGTTCGGCCGCAGGTGAACGTGCGCGGCAGCTTCAAGACCGGCAGCTTCGGCATCGACTTCACGCTCGCGACATCGCTGCTCGGCCGCATGCGCGACATGCTGAGCGGCAACGAAAGCACGGCGCTCGCCAATGCGGTCACGATCCTCACCGCGCTCGGCATCGCCGCGCCCCGGGCAAGGAAGGGGCTCTTCGCCGCTCTCAAATGGCTGCGCGGGCGCGAGATCCGGCAAGTGCGGATGCACGACCACACCGCGGTGCTGCACGTCGACGGCGACGCGCTCGAGATCGACCTGCCCGTCCTCACCCTGCTGCGCGACGTTCGCGTTCGCAACGCGACCGCACAAGTCCTGGCGCCGCTCGCGCGTGAAGGCATCGTGATGTTCGCGGCCGGCACCGATACGGAAGTCATCGAGACGGTCACCCGCAACGAGATCGCGTGGTTTCTCGCGCCGGAACAAGCCGATGCGCTCCTGCTCGACGAGCATCGAAAGATGGCGTTCTCGATCGTGTCGCTCGCGTTCAAGGACGACAACACGTGGCGACTGTACGACGGCTCATCGACGATTCACGCGGCGATCACGGATACCCGCTTCCTGTCGCGCGTGAACAACAGCCAGATCAGCTTCAGCAAGGGGGACGTGCTCGTCTGCAATGTCCGAATGCAGCAGTGGCAAACTTCGGACGGCGCAAAAACCGAATACGAGGTCACGGATGTCCTCGAACATCGCCCGGCCGGCCTGCAGATTCAGTTGCCCGGCCTTTGATCCGCGTCGAAGGCCAGGCTCCCAACGCAACCCGTCATCCATCATGAAACCGGCGATCGATCTGCGTCCTGCGTCCCTGGAGGACCTCCCCTTCCTGCTGACCCTCCGCCGGCTCACGATGACCGGGCATCTGCAACGCGTCGGCGCACCGACCGACGATGAAGCGCACGACCGGCGCATCCGCGCGCATTTCGACGACGCGATGATCGTCTGCGAAGGCGCCACCGCCATCGGCTTGTTGAAGGTGGCGCGCACCGCCGGCGAATGGCACGTCCATCAGATCCAGATCCTCCCCGCGCACCAGGGCCAGGGCATCGGCGAGGCCGTGCTGCGCGCATTGCTGAGCGACGCGGCACACGCGAACGTGCCGGTATCGCTCAGCGTGCTGCACGGCAACCCGGCGCGGCGGCTCTACGAACGGCTCGGCTTTCGCATCGAGTCGGAAACGGAAACGAGCGCGAGCATGATCTGGCGCGCGTAGCGCCCGCCGTTTCGCCGCCGACTTACTGCGTGATCTTCGCGTCCTTCAGCAGCGTGCTCATCATTTGCGCGCTCGCCTTCTCGACCGCAATCGCCTGCAGTTGCTGCTGAAGCACCGGCTTCGCAGTCTCGAAGCCCGGCACCTGCGTCGGCCGCTTCGCATCCAGCTTCACGATGGCCCGCACGCCATCGACCGGAATCGAATCCTTCGTCGCGGCGCCGACCGTCAATTTCTCGAGCGCCTGCGCGATCGGCAGCGGCAATCCGGCCGTCTTGCCTTCCGCCGCCGGCGTATTGAAACTCACCCACGGCAGCTCGCCGCCGGCATCGCGGCTTGGCGCCATGCTGTACTGGCGCGCCAGCCCGTCGAACGACTTGCCCGACTTCAGCTCGCTCAGCACGGTCGCCGCCGTCGCCGGATCCTTGACGACGATCACCCTCGGCTTGTACTCGTTCTTGCCGAGCGCCGCGACGAGTGCGTCGTAGCGCGCCTTGACCTGTTCGTCGGTCACCGGCTCGGGCTTCAGGTTGTCGCGCACGTACAGTTGCACCTCGGCAGCCGCCTTCGCCTGCTGCATCGCCGCCTTGACCTCGGGCTTGTCCGCGTAGTTCGCCTTCTCGGCGGCCTGCTGAACCAGCACGCGCGTGATCAGTTGCTGCTTGATCGCGTCGCGGATCTGCGGCGAGTCGGGCTGCCCCGACGCACGCAGCACCGCATCGACGTCCGCCTGCGTGATCGCCGTGCCGTTGACGGTCGCGACGGTTGCCGTCGCGCCGGACGGCTGCGACGCAGCCGCCGTCTGTGCGTGGACAGGACCGCTCAGCGCGCCGGCCAGCACGGCAATCAGCAACAGGCGGTTCGGTGTCGTTTTCATCTTCATCGTTTCGTCGCTTCGTGCTCAAAGAACGCGGCATGGGCTGCCGCGCAGGTTCGCCGCCGCTGCAATACGCCGGTGCAACCGTTCATTCATTCAGGTTCATCATCGCGAGCACAGGCAGCCTCCGCCCGTGCCGCTGTCATTGTGCACGGAACCGCGTTGACGCGTCGGAAGGTTGGGGACGACCGCCGAAGGCGGCGAGGTGCGCGTTGCGCGCGCCGTTCATCGGAAACGTCGAATACGATCGTTGCTTCGCGGGCCCGGCCGCCGGTCGAAGCGGCGACAGGCATGCTTCACCGGCACCGGCCGCACCGCCGTCAAGGCGTCCATCGATACACGGTGATGCTGTTCCCCTTCACGTTGTTCTTCATCACCACGTACTCGCCGTTCGATCGGCGGTACGCGCGAATGCTGTACATCGCATCGATCGCGCTGCTGGTATCCACGGTCGCGGGGCTCGCGTTGACCAGCGTGGTGTCGAGGTTACCGGTGGTGAGGTTGAACGCGTCGACGTTCGGCCAGAGCGGCCCGCTGCTGCTGAACCAGTAGCCGACGAACAGGTGGTTGCCGGCCGCGTCGATCGATTTCGCGCCGCTGTGCGGCAGCGTGATCACCGGATCCGGCTTCGTCGTGTTGCCCGCGCTCCAGCCGTGATACACCTCGATGCGCGTGCCGATCGACGTCCAGTCGTTGGTCCCGACCGCGCCCTGCGCGAGCACCATCGTGTCGCTGTCCGCAAGATAGACGAGGCGCGTCAGCGGCTGGATGCTGGCGGGAACGCGGGTCGCGACGCCCGGCCCCCATGACGGCTTGCCGCTCGCGTCGAAACCGGTCAGCGGGTAGTGGTAGATCGCGCCGGTCTTGTCGAGGCCGGCCCACACGCCGCCCTTGCTGTCGAGGCTGAACCCGCTCGTGACGCGCTGCGTCGTGTTGAACGCGGGGCCCGGAATCGATCCGTCCGGAATCGCGATATAGCCGTTCGCCGCGTTGAAATGGAAGAAGTAGAAGACAGGCGGGTTCTGCCCCGCCGCGACGAGGATCCGGTTCGCGCCGACGGACGTGAGCAGCCCGAAATGCTCGTCGCGCTGCGTGTCGCTCATGTTGATGCGCGGATCCGACGGGTACGCGAACGGATCGACGGTGTTCGCGACGAACGTGCCGCCCGCGCTGCCGCTGTACACGTGCGTGCCGCCATAAAACAGCGCGCCGTCCGTGACCGGGTCCGGCGCGGCGATGCCTTCGAAGTTCAGCGACTGCAGCGTCCAGCGCAGGCTGCCGGCGCTGCTGTACGCATGAATGTCGGTGGCGCCGTTGCGGCCGAGGTCCCAGCTGCCGCCCCACGGGTTGTTGAGCACATACAGATTGCCGGCGCTGTCCTTGCCGACCCCGGCGATGCGCGTGAAGCGTTGCGCGCCGACCTGCCCCTTGATGCCCGTCGTCGTGTCGAGATAACCGCCGCGCACGCCGAACGTGCCGGCCAGCGCGGGCCGGCCCGTCACCGTATAGCGCTTGATGTTCTGGTCGGGGCCTTCATCGCCCACCATCAGCTGCCCGGCCGCCGCATCGAAAACCAGCGCCGACGGCTGCGACCCGGCCGGCATCCGGATCGTGTTCAGCAGCGCGCCGGCCGGGCTGAAGCCGACGACCGAGCCCGCGCTCTTCTGCGCGACCCACACGTTGCCCGCGCCATCCACCGCGAGCGCGCCCGGCCCCGACACGTTGATGTCCCGCTGCCAGACGCCGTCGATGGTAAACACGCGCACGCGATTGCCGTAGAAGTCGCTCGCATAGAGCAGCGAGCCGGCCGTCGCGAGCCCGGTGACGACGTCAATGCGCGGCTGGTTGGTCGCCGCGCTGATCTGGATCACGCGGTCGCGATACTTCGTGGCGCGGTTGTAGCGCCCGACCGCGCCGCTGCCGTAAGTTTTGCCGGGCTGCAGCGCGACGAACAGCGACGTCGCGTTGCCCGTGATCGCGCTGCCCTGGAATTCCGAATGCGTGCCCATCGAGCCGACGCTCTTGCCGTTCTGGTAGATCGCGACACCGCCTTCGTCTTCGTCCCACATCGACGCCGTGTAGATGACGCCTTCGGGCGTGACCCACATCGAACGCGCGACGTTGCCGACGTGGGCCGCGAGCGTGCCGTACGTGTTCGCCAGCCAGTCGGTGGTGTTGCCTGCGTGAGCGGCCGGCGCGATCGCGGCGATCGCTGCGGCAAGAAGCGCAGCCTGAATACGTTTTCCAGCAACCATGACTGATGCTCTCCTGACTGGGGCAAACATTCACATGAGGGGTCGGCCGGGCAGATGGCTTGAAATCCGCGATGCGTCAATTCTTCCACCGAATCATCCGGCGCAGTCGGTATTACGTGCGGCATGCCTTCGATAATGAGCAGCGCGAGAATAGCGTTATATAAATCGAAAAAAATTGCGAACCGCTCGTGCAGTCGCGCTTTTCGCCGGATCGGCTTCGATCGCATTGCCCGCGGCAATCAGGCACCCCGACGGCGTGCGCGGCTGTGCGGCAGTGAATTTTCACTTGCGCGCTCGAACGGGAATGGGGGAAATCGGAGGGATCAGGCGGTGCGCCTGCGGGAATATCGCCGCTTGTTCGACGACGACAGATTGAAACTGCGAATGCGGTTTCCGGAGAATCGGGGAATAGCGACCGCATGCAATGCGGAATCGTTACCCCAAAACAAATCGCCGGCCTGAATCCGTTTCGAATCCAGGCCGGCGATAGTCATTGACCGCGGAGCCAGCAACGCGCCGCGACCGCCGCGTTGCCGCGCATCATGCCGATGCCGACGTCTCCGGCACCTTCACCTGCGTGACGCGCCCACCGTCCGGATCGACGTCGTCGCGCGGCGCGTCGAGCTGCCCTTCCCACTTCGCGACCACGGCAGCCGCGATCGAGTTGCCGACGGCGTTGGTGGCCGAGCGCCCCATGTCGAGGAACATGTCGACGCCCATGATCAGCAGCAGCCCCGCCTCGGGCATGTTGAACTGGTTGAGCGTCGCCGCGATCACGACCAGCGACGCGCGCGGCACGCCCGCCATCCCCTTCGACGTCACCATCAGCATCAGCAGCATCGTGATCTGCGTGCCCAGCGGCAGATGGATGCCGTACACCTGCGCGATGAACAGCACCGCGAACGTGCAGTACATCATCGAGCCGTCGAGGTTGAACGAATACCCGATCGGCAGCACGAAGCTCGAGATCTTGCGGTTCACGCCGAAGCGGTCGAGCGCGTCCAGCAGCTTCGGATACGCGGCCTCGGAGCTCGCCGTCGCGAACGACAGCAGGAACGGCTCGCGGATCAGCCGGATCAGCGTGAACGTGCGCTTGCCGAGGAACGCCACGCCGGCGAGCGTCAGCACGCCCCACAGCAGCGCCAGCGCCAGATAGAAGCTCGCCATGAACTTCGCGAACGTGAGCAGGATGCCGAGCCCTTCGGTCGTGATCGTCGACGCCAGCGCCGCGAACACCGCGACCGGCGCAAACCACATCACCGCGCCCGTCACCTTCAGCATCACCTGCGCGAGATCGTCGATCACGCCGGTCAGGCGCTTGCCCGATTCACCGAGCGCGGACAGCGCGGTGCCGAAGAAGATCGAGAACACGACGATCTGCAGGATTTCGTTGTTCGCCATCGCCTCGGCGATCGACTTCGGCACCAGGTGAACCACGAAATCCTTCAGCGTGAATGCGCCCGTCTTCAGGTTGAGGGCCGCATCGGACGCCGGCAACGGCAGGCTCAGGTGGCTGCCCGGCTGCAGGATCGTCGCGGTCAGCAGGCCGAGCAGCAACGACGTGAACGACGCGATGAAGAACCAGCCGAACGCCTTGACGCCCACGCGGCCCACCGCGCTGCCGTCGCCCATCTGCGCAATGCCGACGGTCAGCGTCGCGAATACCAGCGGCGCGATGATCATCTTGATCAATCGCAGGAACACGTCGGACAGCAACGACACGTAGCCGGCGACTTCCTTGGCCATCTTCGGGTCGGGAAACGCGCTATGGCACGCGTAACCCACTGCGATACCAAGAATCATCGCGACGACGATGTACTTGGTGATGTTGTGTCTCTTCTTCATTAGCAATCCAAATTACAGAGCGTGTGCTTCTAACGGCTGGAAAATCATTCGCGTCCGGCTGCGAATCGGAACCCACGTCGCCATGCGTGCGACAGGTCCGCTTCTGGCGTCGCCAGGGCGGACAGGGGGGGCATTCTAACGCAAATGGCGCGAATGCTTTCAAATCTGAAAGCAGAGAGGGTTGATCTGCGTCCATTCGGCGCCGAAAAGGCGGGTTTTGTCGCGATCCGGCCGAACGGCGCGAGCGGCCGTCGAGCGCTGCGATCTCGACGGACAGGCCGCCCGAGCCGACCGACGCCGACACAGGAAGACGATCGCGACACATTCTCACAAAGATGCGCAGACCTCGACACTACCGCGCGTAACCTCTATGTAATATTCCGAAATAATTCGCGTTGCCGTTACACCCGAGCGGCGATGCGCGATCGCGAGTCGGGCATGCGGAACCGCGTTCGAGTCATTTCATTGTTCCAGACACAGCAAGTCGTTCGCTTGATAAGCAGTCCTCCCAATGAATGAACGGGGAAATCGGTATCGTGATGAACATTCTGTACACCAACTTCCACGGCGACTATGGCGGCGGTCAGGATACCTACGTCCGCGATCTCGCCGCCGCAATGAGCCGGCACCACCGCGTGACGGTCGCGTCGCCGGAGGGAAGCCGCCTGTCGCGACTGTTGAAGGGCAGCCCCGACGTGGCCATCTTCGACATGGAATTCAAACCGCGCTGGAACCGGTTGTGCCAGGAGCTTGTCCGGCTGCGCCAGCGGATCGTCGCCGAGCGCTTCGACGTCATTCATGTCAACGGGTCCGCCGATCACCGGCAGGTGATGCTGGCGCTGCTCGGATGCCGGTATCGGCCCGCAGTCGTGCTCACCAAGCACAACACGTATCGCGCCGACAGCTTCGGCAACCTGCTGCGCGCACGGTTGGCAACGGACCACACCATCGCGGTCAGCGACTACGTGGCGAGCATGCTCGCGCTCCGGTCGCCGTACGGGAACGTCACGGTCGTCAAGCACGGCGTGCGCAGGCAGGCCGCGGAACGCCTGGCGAGCGACGAGATCCGCCGCCGCAAGGTCGCGCTGTTCGGGCCGTCCGGCGCGGACGCGATCGTGCTGGGCAGCAGCGCCGGCACCGCGCCGGAAAAAGGCTGGATGGATCTGATCGCGGCGCTGGGCCGCTTGCCCGAACACGAGCGCGAGCGGTTTCGCGTGCTGCTGGTCGGCGCGGAGCCGTCCGGCGCGCAGCGCGAGCAGATCGCGTGGCACGGCATGACGTCGCGCACGGCGTTCACCGGACGGCTCGACGACGTCTGCACGCCGTTCTCGATCATCGACGTGTCGTTCGTGCTGTCGTACCACGAGAGCCTGTCGTACGCGTGCCGCGAAGCGATGTCGCTGGGCTGCCCCGCGATCGTGACACGCGTGGGCGGGCTGCCCGAGAACGTCGAGCCGGGCGTGGACGGATGGGTCGTGCCGCCGCGCGAGCCCGAAGCGATCGAGGAGATCCTGCGCGCGATCGTGCGCGAGCCCGGCTGCGTCCGCGCGATGGGACGCAGCGCGCGGCTGAAAGGCAAGCGCGAGTTCTCGTTCGACAGATTCGTCGATGCGACTTTGTCCGTCTATCAGAAATCGGTTCGACACAACCCGTATCGTTGGGTGACATCCTTGAGGTCCATGTAATGACCATGAATATCTGGAAGAAGTATTGGGACCTGCGGACGCAGGAGTGCCCGTGCGACGTGCACTTCGTCGAGTGGCTGGAATCCGTTCGCCTCAACGGCATCCGCATCTTCCACTTCGGCACTGGCGGCCACCACCATGTCGGCGTGGAATGCGCGCGGCCGCACCTGAACAACACGGTCTTCGGCGTGACGGCATCGCCGAAGGAATACAAGTCGTATGTCGATCTCGTCACGCGGCAACCGGAGGTGAGCAAGACCTACCTGGCCTATTTCGGCGACATCTATACCAGCAACTCGGACCTGCTGCCGTCGTTCGACGTCGTCACGCTGTTCCACCTGTGCGAATTCCGCGACGAGACGAACAGCCGCTACGGCGCGCAGACCGACGCGGAAGTGCTCGACCTGTTCGCACGCCATACCGCACGCGAAGGTCACCTGTTGTTCTACAAGGGCTCGTCGGCGTACCGGAAGGCCGAATCGATCATCGAGCAATGGGCGGCGGAGGCCGATTTCACCGAGGTCGGCAGCTTCAAGACCCTGCGGATTTTCCGCAAGGCCGCGTAACCCTGCGTTGTCACGATCCGCCGATGCTTCTGTCCGCCACACGCCATCCGATCCTGATGTATCACCAGATACGCCCGCTGCCGCCGCCGACCGACCGGCTGCGCAGCCTGAGCGTTGCGCCCGACGCATTCCGCCGCCAGATGACGCTGTTCAGGCGGCTCGGCTACCGCGGCCTGAGCGTGCGCGAACTGCAGCCGTATCTGCGCGGCGAGCGCAGCGGGAAGGTCTTCGGCATTTCGTTCGATGACGGCTTTCTCAACGTGCTCACGCACGCGATGCCGGTGCTGGACGAACTCGGGTTCACCGCGACCTGCTATTTCGTCGCCGGCCGGTTCGGCGGCGAGAACGACTGGGATGCGGGTGCCGATACCGCGCGCTCGCCGCTGATGACGTTCGAGGACATGCTCGCGTGGCGCGATCACGGCCATGAAATCGGCTCGCACACGCTCGATCACGTCCCGCTGTCGCGCGTGCCGGCGCACGTGTCGGGCGTTCAGGTAGCCGAATCGAAGCGGCGGCTCGAAGCGTTGGGCGGCCGTCGCGTCGAATCGTTCTGCTATCCGTACGGCGATCTGGATGCGCGCGTCCGCGATCAGGTCGCCGCCGCCGGGTACGGCAACGCGACGACGACCCGACGCGGTTGCGCCGATGCGTCCGACGATCCGTTTCTGTTGCCGCGAATTCCGGTGGCAGGCGGTGTCGGTGCGTTTCGGTTGCTGTTCAAGTGCGCGCGTTGGCGTGCGCGCAAGCGCGGGTAGCGCCGGGCACAAAGCGGTCGCAGCGCGATCGCTTCGACCTCGCTTGCTGACAAAACCAGCCTCTTGCGCATTGCGGTTCGATCCTGCGGCGAACACTTCGGACGAGTGACCCGTTGCCCTCAACCAAATTGGGCAGTCAGCCATCCTTCGGCCCATTTTGTCGCGTATGCAACCGCATCATCGCGCACATCGAAGCCAGCCAGATCACCGCTGGCATGTACTTCCCGCTCACCTCCGTCCAGCAGAATCGTGATGATCCTCGCATGCGCGATGTACTCTCCATCCGCCCTGCGGGGTGTCGGATCGATCCGGAATCGTGTCAAATTGAAGAGCATGGCTCCTCCCTGTCGGGTTACCGCGAGCAGGCTGTCGCGGGAGCAGCACGAAAAAGCGTCGGACATCAGGAAAGCATCCGCATCGGCCTCGCGGCGATGGTCACGGATAGACCGGCGAATGAAGTGCAACCCGCAAGTGGAGATGGAAGCACGTTGCTCCGGAATACCTTCGGAGCCACTCTCGAGCGATGGGACAAGAGGGGAGCGTCAGCACTATCGATGGTGCCCGGACGATCGGTTATGGCGAGAGGCCCGATCGCATTCGGGGGGCATGCTGAGCAAGGCGCTGGAATCGGCAATGGGTCATCCGATGGTTCGATGCTACGCCGTTCCATAAATTTGTATAGCGAAATATCCGGCGCATTCCTGTCGCCAGAGCCTGCCTTCGTACCGTAGCGACCTGTGAGTCGCAGCGACAGCGCGTATAGTGGGGCTAGCCTTACCGCCGGTTCCGGAAGACAGTTCGGCATTCGGGGGGCGGCATCGTCCGGGCACCCGGCCGCGCATCGGAGCCGATTCTCATGGTTGGCATCATGCAGCGTCGTCGACTTCGAAGCAGGCAGCGCTCGGGGATCGCGTCGACACGAGTTGGACCGCCTAACGCAAGCCCCTCTGAAGAAACCGCGCCGCCCATGAAAATCGACCGCAGTTCCGTTCCACACTACCTCGTCCTGCGTGCCGGCTGGCCACCCTATGTGTTGAATGCCGATCGCCTGGTGCTCCGCCGCGAAGCGAGCCCGCTGTTGCGGGCGTTCGCACGGACTCGCGGAAGGTTCGCGCATGTCGACGACGTCGCGTGGAACATCTTCTCCGACGCAGAGGGCCTTTCAGTGATCGAGCGTCGGGAAACAGGGTTCTTTACGTTGATCACCGGAACCGAAACCGAGCATCAGTTGCATTTGCTGGCAACCCTCTGACGTTGCCGCAGGGGCCGCGTACGGTCATGATCGACGAAGGGCCGCGCGCGGAGATTTTTCGGTCACTTTTACGGAATGCTGATTTTTTTGGGCAGCCGCTTGTTCTGCCCCTCGGCCGAAAGCGCTTGACACCCTCGTTGCCGAGGCGTACTGTCAGTCGCTGAAGTATTCAAGAAGCGCGATTGCTGCCCATCATTGACCGCGGCCTGCGGTATTCGTTGTCCTCTCCCTCCTTGATTATTTTTTCCCGCGTCCATTCAGGGCGCATACGCTCGTCCATTTTCAGGAGATCTAATATGGATACCGGTACCGTCAAGTGGTTCAACGACAGCAAGGGCTTCGGCTTCATCACGCCTGACGCAGGTGGTGACGATCTGTTCGCGCACTTCTCCGAAATTCGCGGCGACGGCTTCAAGACGCTCGCCGAAGGCCAGAAAGTCAGCTACGAAACGAAGAGCGGCCCCAAAGGCCTGCAGGCGTCGAACATCACCCCGCTGTAATCCGCATAAGCCGTCAGTTCCGTTCGCGAAGCGGCACGTCGCTGCCGCTTCCTGCGCATACGCGCCTCCATCGCGGACGCCACGCGTCCCGATGCAAGCTCGACCGGGTTATCCGTGTCGCATCCGGACGTCGAGCGTGCGCGTATGCCGATGCCCAGCGCCCTCGCAGCGCGCGTGTCCAGCCGCGCGTGCGTGATCGGACGATTCCCGTTCACCGAATCGCGCAAGCGGCGCAGCAGGAGAACCCGCATGACCAGAAGTCAAGCTAGCAGTAACAGTAACAAGACGCCTTCGCGTACCAAACCTGCCCTGACGCTGCCCAGGCTCGGCACGGCATTGAACTGGGTGCCGCCCAAGGCTCCCGCCATCGCGAAATCGCCCCCGAAGAAGCGCCCGCCTGCTCCGTAGTAGCGGACGAACCAATCGCAGCGTGACGAAGAGGCGGCCGCCGCTGCCGTGCAACGTGATCTCGGCGTGATGCGTCGAAGCGCGCAGTCTGGAATAAGTTGAACGCCCGACAATCGATGCGCGTATGATGGGTTTATTCGGGCGATCACTTGCCGTCTGACTGCTCACCCCTCCCTCTACCCCCTTGCTGCATCGCCCCTCCCCTGCGCTGCAACGTTGTCCCTTTCACCCGCCGGCACGCCCTGTAACGGCGATACCAGCCGGATGTGTTCGTCCATGCGATTCGCCGTGGCCGAACGCCAGGAGTTTGCCATGAGCATGCATGTCTACCGTGGATTCGAGATTTATCCACTGATTTACCCTCACGTGCCGGTGCTGGATGGTTGCCCGCACAACTACGATGCCGGGTTCGATGCGGCAGTCAAGATTTGCTTGCGCGGCACCGACGACACGCTGACGCAGAGCCAGACGTTCAGATTGCGCGACAACGCTCCGTTCGACAGCGCCGGTGACGCGCGTCGTGCTTCTCTGCGCTATGCCGAGAACATGATCGACGACAATCGCGAAACGCAGGGTTTCTTTTCCGGCGCGCTCTGACGCGGCTCGTCACGGCAACGCAATGTGGCGGCATTCTGGAGGACACAATGATCATCGACGAACTACTTGGCTTGATCAGACGGCGTGAGGTCACCCGGACCGACGCCGTCATGCCCGCCAGAATCGCCGACTCGGCACTGAGCCACCAGCAAGAGCTGCAAATGTTCGTGGCGGTACGCGCACTCTCGATCGGAGCCGGATATTCGGAATTCGAGTCCGACGAGATAGCGAGCGCCGTCATGACACGACTCGGCTAGTTTTCCGTTCAAACGCTCCCAAACAGGATCTACATGACAACAGTCACACTCAAGGTCAACGAACCGATCGACGTCGCACTGCGGCGCTTCCGGCGCACCATCGAGAAAACCGGGCTGATTCGCGAGTTGCGCAGTCGCACCAGCTACGAAAAACCCACGACGGAACGCAAGCGGAAAAAGGCCAGCGCCGTTTCCAGGCAGCGCCTGCGGGCGAAGCGCATGTTGCCGCCCCGCAAAATGTACTAGGGAGCACACCGTGTACAAGATGCCGGGCGACGAGCCGCCGTTTTTCCCGCTGACGAAATGCGAAGTCGATTTCGATCGGCAGAAAGACATGGTGACGCTGCTGCCGAGCTTCTATGCGTTCGGTTGCGAGTACACCAGCCGCGGTTTTCTGATCGGGCGGGACGATGCGTTCAAACTGATTGCCGCGATCGAGAAGGCGCTCAGCATCCAGGGATGAGCCGACGCCGGCACGCTCGCGAGCATCGACAACCAGAAGATGGACTATGCGCGTCCCGACCAAGTACGTTGATTTGCTCTATTTCCTTGTTGTCCTGCAACTCGTCACCCAAAGGCAGACTCGCGCGTGGCTGTCGCCGTTTCAGCTCGTCGAATCGCTGCAAGGGTGGCTGATCGTCCATCGCGCGAAATGCGAGTGGCGCGATCGGGTCTGGATTGGCCATGCGTCGCTTCAGATCGCAAAGTCAGTCCGCCCGGTCGACAACGCCGCATTTTCAGGGCCGCTACCTGGTGCGGCGAAAGACGCGACGCCGCCTCCACGAGGCACGCTCGCGGGTGGGGCGAGTCTACGCATGAAATGCATCCGCTACCTCAGGGAGCAGGTCTGATCGTAGCGACGGCACTCGCACGAGCGGCATGCATTCGGGCAACGGCAGCCCAAAGTAACAAGCCGGCGTTTGGCCGGCTTCGAGTTCCGCCTTGCCGAGGCAGCTCCACGTTCTGTTTGAGTTCGAGGAGTGTTGCTACGCCTATGCTAATGGTTCGACAGAAAACCCATGCCCAGACGTTTCCTTGCATCGGAAATACGCTGCTTGGGTGTGACGGCTTTCCACGAAAAGGTATGGCGTCTTTGCCGCCCCGGATGAACCACGGGCATGCCATCGTCGGTCGCACGTGCGTCCGCCTGCTCCTGCTGCCCGTCCTCCGGATTTTTTTCTCGTTTCGGGTAATCGTTCATCAACAGGCTCCGTCAAGAAACCGCCTTTCATCATGGATGGGCTCGCGCCGCCCGAGTCGGGCGACAGCGGTGCAAGCGATATGGATCGCAACGGGCCACGTCCATCACGGCGTACCCATCTCCATGAAGTCCGCGGCCGATCTGCAGTCTGTGCGTCATATGACACCGTGCGCCCGCGGGCGTCGGCAGTCGGTACGCTGCCGTACGGACCTGACGGCACGACCAGCCGCGTGGCCTCGGTGCCGGTTCTAAAGGCGTTTCAAATCCGGAAGCAAGCGGTCGAATTCTCGCCTGACCACGCCGTAGCATTCGCACACACGCTTCTCGAGCCCGGCGCGATCCAGTACCTCGATGTGCCCGTAGTTGTACCGGATCAATCCGGCATCCTGAAGTTTCAGCGCAGCCTCCGTCACGCCCGATCGCCGGACGCCGAGCATGTTGGCGATCAACTCCTGCGTCATCTTCAGTTCGCTCGATGGCAGCCGGTCGAGACTGAGCAGGAGCCAGCGGCACAGCTGCTGATCGATCGAGTGATGGCGATTGCATACGGCGGTTTGCGCCATCTGAGTGATGAGCGCCTGGGTGTAGCGCAGCAAGAGCCGCTGCATCGGACCACCTCGACGGAACTCGTCTTTCAGGATGCGTGCATCGAGTCGGTAAGCGTGTCCGGCGCTCTGGACGATCGCGCGGCTCGGGGTCGTTTCGCCGCCCATGAACAGCGCGATGCCGATCAACCCGTCGTTGCCGACGATGGCAATCTCGGCCGACGAACCGTCCTCCATCACGTACAACAGCGAGACGATGGATGTCGTCGGAAAATAGACATGACTGAGCGCACCGCCCGACTCGTACAGCACCTTGCCCAACGGCATGTCGACCAGCACGAGCTGCGGCGAAATATGCGCGAGACCTTCTGGCGGCAAGGCTGCGAGCAGATGATTGTCAATCGGAGAGGGCTGCGCCGACATAGGTCGCTCCTGCCGTGATTGCCGCCCCTACCCAACGCGAATCGACGCCACGAAGCGTCATCGGCTCAAGACTCGAACTCGCGAAGCAGACGTTGCGCGAGGATCTTGGCGTCTTCGAGCGCGAGATCGTACTGCTCCCGATCGGAATCGGTCTCGTATGGGGGATCGTCGTTCGGCCCCTCATTGGTGCGGCGCAGATACACATAGCCTCGGTACACACCACGCGCGGATTCCATCACACGAATGCGTGCGACGTGCGTTTCGGTAGTGAATGTGAAATCGTCCATGATGACTTCCGCATGTGTCCAATCATCCTAGCACTCCGGGTGAAATTGCACGGATGCGGTCGAATCCGGACCGGTCACGCGGAAGCCGGCAACGACATGCGCGAGCTGTCCGTCAAGGCTGAACCTCGTACGGCGGAAATGCCGACAGACGTGGATCGTCCACCGCGCCACCGACGGTGAAGTGATACAGGGATTGCCAGACCTGATCCTTCGCGCCGAGCAATGCGTGCATTTCATCATCGAAAAAGCAGCCGATTCCCGTCGCGCGCACGCCGGCGGCTTCTGCTTCGAGATAGAGCGCGTGGCCAAGCATCCCGCATTCCCAGAACAGATGGCGATAACGCCATGGTTGCTTCAACGCGATTTCGAATCTCGCGATCATCCCGAGCGCAAAGCAGGAATCGGCGCCGATATCCTGGTGGCAGCAGATCAACCTTGCCGCCGCGCGCAGATCGTAAGGCAGTAGAAGATAGAGCGGCAAGTCGTCCGGCCCGGTCTTTTCCCACAACCATTCCGGGCGCAGGGATCGCTTGAGATCCGGCAGTGCGCCCGGGGTTCTTGCGAGCATATAGAGGCCTGGCTCCAGGCCGTCGACGCGATGCACCAACAGCGCCGCATGCACTGCAGGAGGAGACGTCAGCGCATTCCACGGCGGCGTGCCGGGACGTGCCAGCAGGCAAGTCAGCATGCTGAAAAAGGCCGCGTCGTCGATGCGCGTCGTGCCATCGAAACTCACGGCGCTGCGACGCTGTCTGGCGATCCGGGCGAAGCCGAGATCGCGTGCTGGCGTCGCCGGCGCCGGGCACGGCTCGGGGTTCCGCGACGGTGATTCGCGCGTACGGGGCTTGTGTGTGGCGCGATGAATCGAATCGATGTCCGGCCACGCCACATGTCCCGAACTCAGCCGATTGGCGCGCCCGTGCCACTGTGCGTTGTCCAAAGCGATCCGCATCCTCTCGAGATCGGGTCGCGCGTCCGGGTTGCCAATCCACAGCAAAAGATCCGGCGCCTCCGTTTCCGCCTCACTGAAGTCTTCGCTGCGATCCACTCCAAGCAAGGCGGCCACTTCGTCATCCGCGGCCGCCTCCATCAACCGCGTCTGCCAGCCGAGCGCAGCTGCTGCGTAACTCATCGCAGCGATGACATGGCCGCAATCCTGTTGGCAGTAGCGCCACGCGCGCATGCCGTATTTCCACGCTTCGCGCCAGTGGATCGAGCTAAGGCCGACCAGGACACCGCTTTCCGAAAACGCCTCGGTCCATTGCGCGTCATCCACCGCAGCGCGATGTTCCAGCGCATGATCCCGGCTCAGGTAGTGGTAGACGCCTGCAGACAAGCCGGGCAGGGCCGGACACAGAAGATAGCCTTCGGTCGGATGCAGATTTCCGCTCGAGGGATTGCAGCGCAGTGCCCACCGCTCGGCGCCATAGGATTTCCACCCCGACAAGCCGAGCGAGAGTTCGAACAGGATTGCCAGACTGGAAAGATCGAAGGCGCGCGCGGGCGGCAGGCTGCCGCAACGCAATGCGTTGTAGCGCGTGGCCAGCGTGTCCGCGGCCAACGGCAGATCGACGCGCGGTGCGCCGTGAAACACCCGGAACGGGTCCGGCTGGGTTGCCCAGTCGAGCCTCCCGGGGCCAGGCGCGTAGAAGTCGAGACGGTGCTTGCTGCGTTCGTGATAATCGAGCAGCGCATGCGTTGACCGATCCATGTCCACCTCAGACCCGGAATACCTGCACACGCGACTGTACAAAACCGGATGGCTCGACGTTGGAGCGCGGCCGTCATCACGTCGTGGAATCCGGTGCGCGCGTTCAACGTCGAATTCGCCGAGGTGCGAGTCCTTGTGTTCCGCGAGGGTCGTCGGTAGGCGATTGCCGGAACACAGCCACCTGCCCGCCTGACCGAGCCGCCCGAACGATCGGCGGCCCCGACGCCCGCGGACGGCTACTCACGGCCCGCGCAGGTCAGCAGGAAGGCGCACGTCGAGTGTGTGCGCACACTGCGCCCCGTCTCACGAAATCGTGTACCTGTTCTGGGGACCGCCCTTGTAAAGGTCCCTGGCGAGTCCCAGAATCCGGTCGCGGTTGCGGTCGAAGGCCGCAAGCAATGCGGGCTCACTGGAATCCATGTCGGCGTTCAGCTTCGCCAGCATCGCATCGTCGACCAGAAAGGTAATCTCGCGAGAAGAATTGTCGTAGCCCCAGAAGCACACGCAGTGTCTGGACATGTCATAGGTGCGGCTGGGATTAGGAAAGTTGATTGTCGCGTCACTGTTCCCCATCTAATCCTCCTGACAGATATAACGCCACTTGCTCGCGTTGACATTGATGCGGGCGTCATTTTCGCGTCGCTTCTCGGCACGTTCGGCGTCCGCGCGCTTCAGTGCCTGGGCGCGAGACTTTTGCGCGTCGACGTAATCGTTTTGCCTGACGGGCGTGGCAGACTTCCGTTCGGTTTGCTTGGGCATGCCGGTTCCCGAAAAATGAATTTCAAATGTCAGAACCGTCGCGGTGACCGAATATCGTCGTCGTGCGCCCTTCAGGACGCACGGACGGGGACTACCCGCGGGCTTGCCGCCGACGGCCTCTGTTGCGCACTGAACTGCCGGATCGAGCCTCACGGGAAGGCCGGGTTGACGCGCGAAGTTCGCAGCTTCGACGTTTGCGCGCGGGATCGTGGTGGTGAGCGTTCTGCGGAGCCGTGCGGACAGGGGGGAAACGTAAGGCGTCGAAGCAAAACCACCGATCGCGCACATCGAACCTCACGAGAATGCGCCCTATATCCCGGCCATGCAAGCGCTATCTCGCGCCAGGGCCGTGAACGGCACGATTCCGCCCAAGCCACACTACTGTCATCCACCCCGACATGGCAGCAGCCGGCCAGCGTTGTTCCCGGACCCGCGGCCCAAGCGAAGCGCAGCGTGCGCGGCGGCTTGTTCAGCGCGGCGCACAACCGTCCGGTGCCTGTAGCGCGGGATCGGACCCGCATCGTCGATCAGGCCGTCAATGCTTGTGGTGCATCCAGCCCATGTGATGTGCATCGAGCCACTGAACCATCCCTTCACCCTTGTGGTCGCGCAGGTAACGTACCGCCAGCATGACCACGATGGCCAATACGACCGCCAGGCCAACCACAAAGCTAATCATCGACTGAGTCATGGCAGCCTCCTTGCAAGGTCGCGACCATCATTACATTGTAGGTGATGCATTCACGGAAACCAGCGTCCGGCACGGCTCCTGTCCCTCAGGAAAACGAATCGGCTTTTCCCTGGTCCGGCGGTCGATGGAGGCCGCCAACTTCGCTTCGGGTCCGGCCGATTTTCCGGTACGGCGGACAAAAAAACCGGCCTTTGGCCGGTTTCTGCCGACTGCTCGCCAGCAATCTCGCGATTGACGCTCAGGATTCGCGTGGCAGTTCAGAACGCAGTGCGATTGCGTCACCATCCGGCACGCGCATCGTCACAAACCCATAGCGGCTTACTACGTAGTCCACTCCATCTCGCGTTGCGAAGCCTGCGCACGCCGCACATACAATCACCATCGGATCAACCTGCGGCTCAAGAGGCCAAGTCGCGTCGAGTTCCGGATTCGATTCGCGTAGGATTCGTTTCACCGCTGCCGATACTCCAAGGTCCGGTTCGGTGTCGGGAAACGCGTCGTAACCACCGGATCGCGTCGCCAATGGCCTGAACCCGGAAACCGGTGCCGCGTGTTTCGCCATTTTCATGCAACGTCCGCGCGCATGCGCGGGTTCTCCTCTTCTGCGCTCGATGAAAACGACAACAAAACTCGTTCTGGCAGCCGATCTGGCTGGCACGGCCGTGTTCGCCGTCGAAGGCGCGGTCGCCGCCATGCGCGGCGGCCTCGATCTGCTCGGCGTGATGGTCATCGCGTTCACCGTCGCGCTCGGTGGCGGCGTAATCCGGGACCTGTTGATCGGTGCAGCGCCACCGAATGCAATCCGCGACTGGCGCTATCCCGCGCTCGCGTTCACGATGGGGCTAGTCACCTTCGTGTTTCACGCGCAAGTCCTTGGCATTCCCGGCCTGGTCCTCGTCGCGCTCGACGCGGCAGGGCTCGCGTTGTTTGCGGTCGCCGGCACGCAGAAAGCGGTCGAATACGGGATCGGCCCATTCATCGCGGCGTTGATGGGCGTCGTGACGGGCGTCGGCGGTGGCGTCGTGCGCGACCTGCTGCTCGCGCGCGTGCCGACGGTGCTGGTGTCTGACATATACGCGAGCGCGGCGTTCGTCGGCGGAGCGCTCGTCGTCGCCGGCCGTCGAGCAGGATTGCCGCCTGTCGTTGCCGCTGTGGGTGCGGGTGCCGCCTGCCTTGCCCTGCGGCTCGCCGCGGTACGCTATGGCTGGCATCTGCCGCACGCGTAAACGAAATACCGCCGGCAAGCCGGCGGCAAAAGATGCGTCCACGGACGACGTGGCGCACCTGAGGCACTCGATTCGGCAAGTGCCGGCCATTCAGCAGCGAACGACCCGTGCGACGCTGCCGCGCCGGAGGCGCCCGCTCAGTTCTGCGTGAGCGGATTCAGCGTCGTGCACAGGAACCCCGTGCAGTTCGTCGGCTTGAAATAGAACGACGCCATCACCGGGGTCGTCGTGCCGAGCGCGAGATCGCCCAGATACGCGGAGCCCTGCGCGCCGTAAGTGTTTGACTGCTGGACGAAGCCGGCGCCGGTCGACTGGATCGCGGCCGACTGGTACGTGAAGGTCGGCGACTGCGTCTGGTCCTTCACGTAGACCCACGAGATCGTGCTGCCGAACAGCAGCCCGCCTTTTGCGCGATAGCCCTTCGCGCCCTCACTGTTGGCCTGCGCGATGAAGTCGCTGACGTTCGTCGTCGGCACCAGCGCATCGTACGTATAGGTCGCGTTCGACGCGTTGTTCTTCATGTACACGTTTGCCTGCGCCGATCCGACCATCATCGGGCCCAGGAACCAGTAGCCCGACTGGCCCTGGCCGTTCGCCTGCGCGAGGAACGCGTTCGTGTCGGCCGGCAGGCCCGTCGTCGCGTACGTGTAGGTGGCCGACGAGCCGCCGTCCTTGCGATAGAGATAGCCGTACGTGAGCGGCCCTTCGAAACGATACCCGCTCGCGCCTTGCGTGTTGGCCTGGTTGACGAAGCCCGTCATGTCGGCCGGCGTCGACTGCAATTGGTACGTGTAGGTCTGCGCGGTGCCGTCGCTCACGAAGATCGAGCGCGAACCGCCGTTGGTCGCGTTGTAGAAGTAGTCGCCCAGATAGCGATAGCCCTTCGCGCCTTCGCTGTTGAGCAGCGTCAGGAAGCTCGCCTGATCCGCCGCGGTCGGCTGGGCGTCGTAGCGCAGCGTCAGCGTGCTGCCGCCCGAGCCACCCGAACCGCCGCTGCCGCCGCTTCCCGTACCGCCGGAACCCGTGCCGCCAGTGCCGCCGCTTCCGCCGTTGTTGCTCGTGCCCGCTCCACCGCCGGACGATGCGGGCGAGGAATTGTCGTCGCCGCCGCAAGCGGTCAGTGCCAGACAGGTCAATGCGATCAATGCAATGGCTTTCATCGGGAACACCTCGAAACGAACAGGAAGAACGAAGCCGGTGCGCGCGGATCACGCCGCGCGCACGGACATTCACATACCGGGAATCGGCCGGCGGCGCACCGCCGGCCCGGGGACGTCAGTTGACCTGAAGCTGGCCACCGCGGCCGAGGCCGCCCTTGACGTCCTGCGCCTTGTAGCTGCGCAGTGCGACGACCATCTTGTTGTACGCGTCGATGAACGCGACGACCGTCGCCTTGCCTTCCGGCGTCGACGAGAAGCCCGCAAGCGCGCCGCCCACGCCGCCGCCGAAGCCGCCCAGCGCCGCGCCGTAGTTGGTCGCCGTCGAGCTGCCTTCCGACGCCGCGATCTGCACCGCCGAGCGCACGTCGAACAGCGTCAACGTCACGACCGACGCCTTCATCTGCAGATGGCCGGCCACCGCCGCCACCGCGCCGTTGCCGATCAGCCCGCCGATCATGCTGCCGATGCCGCCGATCGGCGAATCGTTGATGACGATCTGCGGTTCCATGTAGTAGTCGGCCGCGACACGCTGGCCCTTCTGCTGCTTCGAGCCCGCGCGGTATTCGCCCGAGCCGCGCTGCAGCTGCGTGATGCGCGACAGCCGCGCGTCGCTCTTCTGGTTGCCGATCGACGTGATCACGAAGCAGTTCGACTGCTGGACCGCCAGGCGCAGCAACGGGTCGATCGTCGTCATCTTGGTCGCGCTGCCGAACGGGCCCCACCAGTCGGCGTTGCGGCCGTCGTCCACGGCGATCGTGCCGAGCGGCGACGCGCAGCGCTGCAGCCCCGAATCGGCGCCCGCGCTCGTGCCGCCTGCCGCGGCGCCCGTCACGCCGGCGTTCTGACCGCCGGGCGTCACCACGCCGCCGCACCCCGCGACGGACGCGCCAAGCGCTGCGACCAGCGCACCTTGAGTAAGACGATGGGAAAGAGTGGTCTTCATGTCGTTATCGATCGATAGAGTCGTTGTTCGGCTTATGGGTTCGTGCGACCTTCGTAAGCCCCCCGGGCATGGCGCGATGGTGGTCTCCCCGCTGCCGCCCCGTTGCTTCCGGCCCGGTCAGTAGTACCAGTCCGTCTGATTCCAGACGCCGTAGTACGGATAGCCCGAGTACCAGTAGCCGTAATAGACGTCACGCCATTGCGTGCGCCATTTCCAGTCTTCTTCGTCTTCTTTCTTGGCCTTGCGCGCGAGCTCGAGCAGCTTCTTCGATTCCTTGTCGCCGCGGCCGGCCGCGATCGACAGCCACTTGTCCGCTTCGCGCGGATCGGAGCCCATCTCCTCGAGGCCGAACAGGTAGAAACTGCCGAGCGCCTTCTGCGCCCGCAGGTCGCCGCGCTCGGCGGCGTCGCGCATCCACTTGAGTGCCTGGTAGCTGTCCTGGCGCACGCCGTCGCCGCGGAAATAACGCAGGCCGAGATCGTAGGCCGCCTTCGGCTGGGCCTTCGCGGCCTGCTTCAGTGCGGCGATGCGCGGGTCTTCGCGATCTTCCGCATCGTCCTTCTTTGGGTAGGAGACCTGATCTTTAGGACGATAGGAACAGCCGGTGTCGTCGCAGATCCGCACCGTGTTGCCGGTCACGGACGGATCCTGCGCGCACGCGGCCAATAGCAACAGCAGCCCTGGTGCGAGTAAACGGCGGTACATTTTGGTACTTCCCTCAAGTTTTATTCGCGCCGACTGCTTCGCGCGATCCCGCCCCGCGAGCATGCACCGGCTTGCGCGCGACGCGGCGAACACCATCCGCCAGCGCCGACACGTAGCCCAAGGCTCTCTCAGGTTCTCTTTTCGTCTTGCATCACCACTGCACCGTCAGAAGCCGGCGAGAGGCATAGCGCGCCGCCCCGGCATTCGTTCAACTCCGCCACCGTGCCCGCTGCGGCACCGTCGAGCGGTGAATCGATGGCCGGCGCTCCTGGTTTTTTAAAGCACGCATCATCGATCGTCATTTTCTGTTTTCAAATGATACATATCGGTCTATATCATAGTCAAGACAACTTGCGAACGCGCATCATGTGGGCCCGCCGGGTCCGGGAGGCCGGTGGCAAGGCCGGATGTGACCGATCGGTACGATGCTAAAATAGTCGGTCTACGCAGTCGGAAGGATCAAGGAGGGAATTGTTCGTGAGAGCCAGCAAACGCCAGTTGGTGGTAGACAAAGCTACCGAACTGTTCTCGAAGCACGGGTTTCATCCGGTCGGTGTCGACTGGATCATCGACGATTCCCGCGTCGCCCGAATGACGCTCTATCGGCATTTTCCGAGCAAGGACGAACTGATCCGGGAAGTGCTGGTCCAGCGTTACGACCTGATCGTAGGCAGTATCGACACGCAACTGCAGCACGTCGTCGATCCGGTCGAGCGGGTCAAGACGATCTTCGACTGGTACGAAGCGTGGTTCAATACGCCGGCGTTCGCCGGCTGCCTGTTCGAGCGCGCACTGGCCGAATTCGGAACGGCGTATGCGCCCATCTCGGATGTCGCGATCCGCTATCGCCGCAAGATGGTCGAATGGATCGCCGAACTGCTCGCGGAGCTCGTATCTCCCGAAACGGCAAAACGGCTGGCCGCCGTTTATATGATGCTGCTGGACGGTGCGACAGTCGAAGCAAGAGCGTTCAACGATTCGGCGTCTGCGGGGCGAGCGTGGCAAGCTGCGAAATCGCTTCTGGAACAGGAAATGCGCGGCAGCACCGGGCAGGCGAAACATGCGGACGCCCATACGCAACACGTGTGACGGGTTGTCCTGAGCGTACGTTGCGGGTCTGCAAGATATGGGATCGGCGCCCCACTGCGCGATCGACGCCATGGCGGCCTGGCGACCGCGATTTCCCGTAACTTGTTCCGTGAAATATCGGTTCCATATCGAGCGCGCGCGATTGTGCGTACCTTGATGGGATATGTGCCGACACTATAATTTTTGAACGTAGATTCGCATTCGAACGGTATCCCGAACTCATCGAGAAAAGGGACACATTGCACCCCCCTTCCGTCCGGTCGTCGGATCGGCAAGAGATGACGGTTGACCCCTCACACCGATTCCCGCTGCACCCACATCGGCCGGATTTTCCATCGTCAGCCGGGCGCGAGCGCAGGAGCCACGCATGCAGGACAACCCGCCCATTACCGAAAATCACCTGCTTGCCGCGCTGCCGGACAATGAGCGCGCCCACCTCGCCGCACACCTGACGCTCGTCGACATGCCGTTGGGAAAAGTGCTGTACGAGTCGGGCGGCCAGCTTCATCACGTCTATTTTCCGACCACGTCGATCGTGTCGCTGCTGTATGTGATGGAGGATGGCTCGTCCGCTGAAATCGCGATCGTCGGCCATGAAGGCATGATCGGCGTGTCGCTGTTCATGGGCGGCGAAACGACGCCGAGTCGCGCCGTCGTGCAAAGCGCGGGGCAAGCCTACCGGCTCGACGCGAGCATCCTGAAAGAAGAATTCCGGCGCGGCAACGCGATGCAGCGCCTGTTGCTGCGCTATACCCAGGCGCTCATCACGCAGATGGCGCAGACTGCAGTGTGCAACCGGCATCACTCGATCGATCAGCAACTGTGTCGCTGGCTGCTGCTCAGCCTCGACCGCCTGCCTTCGAACCAGCTGCGCATGACGCAGGAGCTGATCGCCAACATGCTGGGCGTACGCAGATCGGGCGTGACGGAAGCGGCGCTAAAACTGCAGGACGCGGCTCTGATCCGCTACAACTACGGCCATATCGAGGTGCTGGACCGGCCGGGGCTCGAAAAGCGCGTGTGCGAATGCTACAGCGTGGTCAAACGCGAATTCGATCGCCTGCTTCCCGATCTGAAGCGGCTCTAGCCGCCACTGCGCGCATCGTACCGGCCTTCACGGCAGATGCCCTTGATGCCTGCGAAGGCGTGGAAGCGGACGATCGACACCTTGCCGCTATCGACGCGACGGCTCAGCTACCGTCAGGCTACCCAGTACGGCGTGCGGTTGTAGTACTGGTGAAGCGACATTCCCCACTGCGATTGCGTCATCACCGGCCAATGGTCGTCGTCGAAGCCCGGGGTGCCTTTGACATGCGCGCCGGTCACATCCAGATGGAAACATTTGTCGCCGGTATCGTATTTCATCGCACTCCACGGAATGGCGCAAAGCATCTCGCCCGTTCCTCCGCTGGAAGCAACTGCGTACGCAATTCTGCCGTGGTGCAAATCGAGCACGATGTCGAAGACGTATCCAATATCCTCACCGTCCGACGCGATGATCTTGCTGCCCTTCAGGACATCCGCGGTCGTGACCATACGACCGGGTTCATCGCCTGCGTCGCGTCCGACAAGCCTGCCCCCGTTGCCATCATCCCGAGATCGACTGGGGGTGTGGAGCATCCTCATGATGTCCTCCTTGGACAAGATCCGGGAATATCCATTTCGTGCACGGTCTCGACATTGACGACGGCACGCAACGCACGGGAAAACGCTGCGCGCACCGGCATCGGAAGTCGGTACGGTTCCGTACCTGGACACACCGGGAATATCGGCCCACCGTCGCGCTGTCCGATACCGCCGCGTTCATCGATATCGCCGGATACCGGCGACGACTCGTTGGATCCCGGTCACATTGGAAGCCGACACCCAGTTACGGCAGGGCCCGCCTGATGAAGACGGCATAGAGCGCTGTCATCCGTCATGTCCGAATGCTGTCGACCATCGACAGCGCATTCGCGATTGCGAACCGGACTTCACGCCACACGATGCCTTGTGCGGGCGCATCGTCGTCAACGCGACGATCGAATCGGTAGAAGCGCATTCCCGACTTGCGGGCGGCAAGGCCGTCGCGTCTCGGGCCATTCCGTTCGTCTTCGTCGCCGTCGTCTGTGCAACGCGCCGACCCGCGCCGCGCAACCGGCGCAACCGGCGCTAACGGTGCTTGAGGTGCGACGACTTCCGGTGATGCTTTCGATGGGCCGGGCGGGAAATCATCCTGGTGACACCGCCTATCGACGGAGGATCGCTGGCGGGGAACGTCCCCTCGACCGCCTCGTCGACATTGCGTTCGCTCTTGCCGCCGTTCGTATGCTGCTCTCGATACCTGTTGCGCATAGCCGCCTCCATGGAGCTGATTGTCGGACCAGGCGGACCCGGATTCGACTCGCCGCGTGCGGACGACCGCCAGCGTGGAATGCCGCCGGTCACGACGCCAGCATAGGCCCGATCTGAAAATTCCGCTGGGCACGATCGGGGGCCTACGCGTAACGCCGGACATCGGGAATCGGGAATCGGGAATCGGGAATCGGGAATCGGGCACGGTCGCAGCGCCGACAGGCGCAGGCAAACCGTCCGGCATCGGACAGACTGAGCCCGCGCATCCCGCGTATCGCTACGCTACCGGGCCGATTCCGGCTGCCTCGTTCGCCCGGCAGCCCATCGACGTCGCGATCCTCATTGCTTCGTGATCCTGACGACTAAGATCCGGAGGATGTTTCGCGGTCCCGCCGTGCCGACCTGGCGACGGTGGCGAATCGATGATCGCAGGTGCTGCCTGCGAGGGTCGTCGCCTGCCATTTCGTCGAGGGCCGGTTCAGTGGATATGTCCGCCGAGCAGCCCGAGCAATCCGATGACGATCAGGTAGATCGCAACGATGTAGTTCAACAGACGGGGCACGACGAGAATCAGAATGCCTGCGATCAGCGAAACCAGTGGGCCCGCGCTCGTGACGATGTGCATACGCCCTCCGCAAGATTGAAAACAACACATGAATACAACGCAAAGCCGCCCTCCCCGCCTCCGCCCTCGTTACAGCGACTTGAGCCGGGTGACACGCGAGCCTTTGGCGGTCGTGTAAGGGCGCGCAACGGTCGAGTCGGCGCCTGCGTCGATGATGTGGCGTTTGTCGATCCGGCCACTGGCGTCGGATGTATCGGTCGTCGTGCCCCCTGGACCGCGACTCCGATAGCAAGGATCGATCCCGGCGTACACCATGGAAGTGTTCGTCGCTGTGCGGTTCGCCCCAAGGGGTTCGCGGATATCCCTGACGCTACACACAGGCGAATGCGAATGCGGTACGAAAGCGTACCAAGCATGCAAAAACAGACAGACTGCACACCTCTCTTCGCGGCGATCGCGCCTGCGCCGATTCGCGTACGGCATCGTACCGACTTCCGTCGCAATTGCGCGCAATGTGTGTTCCGGCATCCTGATTGTTCAGTGCTAAAGCACCCGATACGAGGCCTCGATGGTTCCAGGTTTCGTACCGGCAGAACAGGCCACCAATGTCAAGGAGCAGTGTGATGAACAGGGATCAGGTGAGAGGCCGCATCGTGGAAGCGAAAGGCAAACTGAAGGAAATGGTCGGCAGGGTCATGGGAAATCGATCGACCAGAATGCGGGGCAAGGTCGAGCAGGTCGTCGGAAAGACACAGGCGTCATTCGGTGACGCGAAAGAGCAAATCAAGCGGCGGCCGTAGGGCGTTCGCGCGAACGGTTCCGTAGCGCAGCACGATCGCGCAAACGTGACGCGGATTTACCGGATGTTGACAGCGCGTGCATGCAACATCCGGCGATACCCGTTTCCCGACTGACGGTCACGATCTCGCCATGCGTCGGGTGTGGTCGCCGTGCGCGGCGGCAAGTGGCTTGTGCTGCTCGTCTCCCACGCCGGGAAAGAACGCGTCCCACGCATCGCGGACACCTTTCGCTGCGGTCGCATCCGCGGCAATCGTCTCCTGGTCGCCCGACTTGGCCGGATCGGAGCACAAGCCCCGCCAGCGCGTAAAAGTGAGCATCGGCTTTTCGGTCCAGTCGCCGTCGCCGAACTTCGCAAACGCCGTGTCGCCGCTCACCATTCGCACTTCATACCATCCGTCGCGAACAGGCGCGTATTGGTCCAGCGCAAACCATCGTGTAGTTTGGATTTTCATCATCGCCTCATGGGTCCATGGATCGTTGTACAGGACAAAACTCCGGTCCCGCCCGGTCAGTGCGTGCGCGCTATTCCGCGCACCGATTCAGCCACAGCCGGCCTGCGGCCGTCATATTGATCGAGCCGCCGGTGCGCGACTCGTATGCAAGCCCGTGAGTCAATAGTTCATTGGCTATGGCGCGTGGAATTTCGGCTTGGGAATCCGGAATTCGATCAAGCGATTTGAGGGTCTCGACGACCTCGGGTGAAAGTGGGATGCACATGGCGGCCTCCTCGGTGTTGAGTTCATCGTGAACCTGACGACACACGTTGGTCTGTACGGTATCGACTATTTGGAAGCGGGTTCTTCCGGCCCCGTAGTGGATCCTGCACCGCAACCCCGTGACTTTTCCGCATCGAAGCATAATTCGGCATCCGATGTTTTTTTTCGCAGCCCGTATCGAGCACGCGCACTACAGATTCCTGCCGGTTTTTTGTCAAGGCATCGGCGCCCTTGAATCCTTCGGCGCCAACGGCTGCTCTGTGAGGAGCAAATCACTTGTCGTCGAGGCTCATGTCCTTGATGCGGCGCAGCGCCCGCCGGCAGGCGGTTTCGAGCATGCGTGCATAGGTGGCGATCACCGCATGCCGGTTGCGGATGACCGCTTGCAGCGTTGCGTCGTCGACCACAGCCTTGTTCGGGAGCAGGCGCGGATGCCCAGCGGGAAGAGGTTGGTGCTCGCACCGGACGTCGCGAAATTCCGATAGCCGCTGAAGTGACCACAACCGTTGATCACGCCGCTGGCCCAGAACCGAATCCACATCATCTGGATCGCCCACGCCGCTACGCCAGGCAGCCCGAACAGCCCGACATCGATCACGGCCAGCAGCCCGACGCCGAGCTTCGGATAGCGGGCACAAACGTGGCGTTCGAGCCAGTCGTTCGGCGTACCCCATCCATATCGGCGCAGCGTTTCCTCGTTCCGCACTTCCGCCCGGTACAGTTCCGCGCCGCGCAGCAGCACGGTCGCGAGGCCTCGGGTTCGCGGGCTATGCGGATCTTCCGGCGTCTCGCTTCTCGCGTGATGCATGCGATGCACGCCAACCCACTGCAAGGTCAGCATGCCGGTCGTCAACCACAGCCAGAACCGGAAGAAGTGGCTGACGCCCGGGTGCAGATCCAGCGCCCGGTGCGCACTGACAGCGGTGCAGGTACACCGTCACGCCGATGAGGCGTGACATGCGTGAGCGCGAACACGACCCACGCAAGCTGCCACCAGGACAGCCTCAGCTTCGCCGTTCAGGAGAAATGCCGACATACCGGTCGCACTCCGCGCCACGCAGGTATCCGCGCGCGCTTCACCGTGACGGCGAGTGCGCGTGCCGATTCCCTACCCTTCGGCCGGCCTATTTTCCGACCTGATTGCCGATAACGCCGCCGACGGCCGCGCCGCCCACCGTGCCCAACGCACTGCCGCCCGTCAGGGCCGCGCCGGCAACGCCGCCGACACCCGCCCCGATCACGGTATCCGTTCCGCGGCGAGACATACCGCCGCAACCCGCCAGTACGACAATCGTCATGGTGACAATCGCCATCTCGACTGCCACGGAATGTAGCTTTCTCATGATCATCTCCTCGGGTTGCCGCGGCGCCGTCCAATCCGGCACGACGCACGGAAGCCCATGCGCTGACATCCCGATGAAATTCGGGACGTCGGTTCATGATGGGCGGTGAATCGCGCGCAGTCCGTCCGCTAACGTACCGGCCCGGATGCCGACCTGCCGCTTCACGGCAGCACCGTTTGCGCCGTCCCCAGCGTCACGACTGCGGGCTCTCAGAAAAGAGGGCTCTGGCCCCTGGAGAAATCAAGGACCCGGACACTTTTTTGAGACAACTGCATGGCGCTCGTCTCGAAGAACGTGTCCTTGCGCACGGGAATTCTCGGAAATGTCGTCCTTGAAAAGGTTGCCCGTCTACGTCTGGGTTCCGATCATCGGCATCGGCAGGCCGCATGAGTGGCTCACGATCCGCTTTTTCGAAGAATCGTGCGGCAGCCGCGCGGTCTCTTTGGCTCAATCGTGGTTTGAGCGATGAGTTCGCGAAAATCGATCTCGTGCGCGGCCAGCGCACCGATCAGCTTTGCGATGACCGCGAGGTGGGAGGGCACCGTGCCCTTGCTCGAATAGTTCGTGATCGAGCTTTCGTTCATCCGGATCAGACGGGCGAACTCGCGCGACGTCAGTTGCGCTTTTCTCAACTCCTGCTGAAATTCGGTATACGCCATTGCACACATGTTGCTTCGTCTCCGTGATTCAGAAATCGGCCCGCGCGGCGCCGGCGCCGACGGGTGGCGTTCCCGTCGTGCCGGCGCGCTGGCGGGTTACATCTTGACCTGGTCGAGGAAGGACTTCTTGCCACCCTTGTAGCCGTAGATCGAGATGATCCCGTGCGTCAGGTCGCCCTTCGCGTCGAACGTCGTCGTGCCGATCACGCCGTCGTACTTCGTCGCCGGCATCGCCGCGAGGATCTTCGCCGGATCCGTCGAGTTCGCGCGCTTCATCGCGTCGACGGCGATGTAGACCGCGTCGTACGCGAACGGCGCATCGAACTTGATGCCCTGGTTGAAGCGCTTCTCGTACTTCGCGACGAACGCCGCGCCGCCCGGCATCTTCTCGAGCGCGGCGCCGGCTTGCGAGCACAGCACGTTGTCGGCCGCCGGGCCGGCCAGTTCGGCCAGCGAGTCGGTGCACACGCCGTCGCCGGACAGGATCCTCGCGCGCAGGCCGAGCTGCTTCGCCTGCTTCGCGAGCGGGCCGCCGGTGGCGTCCATGCCGCCGTACATGATCGCGTCGGGGTTCTCGCCCTTGACCTTCGTCAGAATCGCGCGGAAGTCGACCGCCTTGTCGTTGGTCGCGTCGTGCGACAGCACCTTCAGGCCGAGCGCTTTCGCCTTCTTCTCGAACTCGTTCGCGAGACCCTGGCCGTAAGCGGTCGAATCGTCGATCACCGCCACGCTCTTCACGCCCTTCGACTGCGCGTAGCTTGCGAGCGCCGGGCCCTGCTGCGCGTCGGTCGCGACGACGCGGTAGGTCGTCTTGAAGCCTTGCTGCGTGTAGGTCGGGTTCGTGGCCGACGGCGATATCTGCACGATGCCCGCATCGCTGTAGATCTTCGACGCCGGGATCGACGTGCCCGAGTTCAGGTGGCCGATGACGGCGACGACCTTGTCGTCGACGAGCTTCTGCGCGACCTGCGTGGCCTGGCGCGGGTCGGCCGCGTCATCCTGCGCGTCGAGCTGCAGCGTGACCTTCTTGCCGCCGATCGTGAGCCCCTTCGCGTTGATTTCCTCGACCGCGAGGCGCGCACCGTTCTCGTTGTCCTTGCCGAGGTGCGAGATGCCGCCCGTCGTCGGTTCGACGCTGCCGATCTTCACGACCTGGTCGGCCATTGCATCCGCCGCAGCAGCAGCAAAAAGAAGCGCCGTTGCCCCGACCAGCACCTGTTTGCACACTTCATTCGCGTTCTTCTGATTCATCCGAGATTTCCTGAGAGATGAGAGACGACTGTATCGACGTCTCGATGGGTTACCCTTGCCTGCTACACATTTGAGACCTCACTCGCGCGACGGATCGAGCATCAATCGCTTGCAGTCGCACTGGCGTATGCCGCTGATATCGGTCGGAATCGTGACGTAGCGACCGCTTGCCCATAACGGCATCATGTCCGCGTACCACGTCGAAAAGCGGTTGCCCGACTGGCCCGCCGGCATCGCGAAGCGCGCAGCATCGGGGTCGGCCATGTCCACTACCATCCGCATCGCCGCGGCCATCTTCGTCTGATATGGCGCGACCTCATCGCTGAAATCGTTGCCGCCGACGTTGACCGTCATCATGTCGCCGCCCACCGGCACCCGCACGTCGAACCAGCGCGCGAGCCACGGCACCTGATGGAACGGCCGGTGCGGCGCGACCGCAGCGTGGGCGTCGCCCCAGCGCCACGCACGCATGTCGCGGCCGTAGCGCTGCGTCAGCTCGCGCAACGCGGTCCGCAGCGACGCACCGACCTGCGCGGCGCACGGATGCGCGGCCTGCGTACCCGCCCCCACGGGGCACCATGCTGCGCCAATCGCAGGATCGCGCAACGCATTCAGCAGCGCCTGGTGCAGGTTGCGCTGCGCCCAGTACGCCTTGAACAACTCATGACCGGAGCGCGGCTCGAAGATCGCCTGCGTGACCGCACGTTCCCATGCGTTCGCGATCAGCGGCTCGGCCCGGTCTGCACGCGCTTCGCGATCCCACGCACTGAGCCAGGCCAGCGCCTGCGCGGCGTCCGGATCGGCTTGCGGCCCCGCCTGCGCGATCAGCAGCCCGAGCAGATCGTCCTGTGACAGCGAGTGAACGTCGGCCTGGATCGCTTCAAAGCTGTCCAGCGTGTGTTTGTCCCGTGCGTCGAGCAGCGCGGTGATTCGCCTGTACCGGTAAGGCATCACCCACTCGCCGGTCAGGAAATGCGGATAGCCGTTCGGCACGATCCGGTTGTTGGCCGTCACGATGCGACCTTCCGGCGGGTTGAACGCCCGCGGCAATTCCGCGAACGGAACGAATCCGTTCCAGTCGTAACGGGCCACCCATCCCGGCGCCGGCACCTCGGTCATCAGATCGTTGTCGCGCGCGCGCAGCGGCACGCGTCCGGGCGCAATGAAGCCGATGTTGCCGTCCCGATCCGCATAGACGACGTTCTGCTGGGGCACGCCGAACTTCGACGCGGCATCGAGAAACGCGTCCCAGTTGCCCGCGTGATCGAAGCCGATGCCCGCTTCCATCGTGGTGTCGTCCGGCATCAGGGCCGTCCATTGCAGTGCGAGCACGTACTGGTCGGACTGGCGAAGCGCGTCCCGCGCCTTTGCGGAGACGTCGCTGACGACGGGGCCGTGGCGCGTTTCACGCACGGTCCAGCGCACCGGCGCCTGCCCCTTCACGCGGATGATCTCGGTGCGCGTGGAGAACGGCGCCCAGCCGGCCGGCGTACGGTATTGGTCGCGTTTCGCCGGATTCACCTGCTCGATGAAGAGGTCTTCGACGCTCGTGCCAGTATTGGTCAGCCCCCAAGCGATGCGTTCGTTGTGGCCGATCAGCACCAGCGGCAATCCGGGCACCGTACCACCGGCCACATTCAGGCGATCCGACTTCAGATGGGCCAAATAGAACAGGCCCGGCGTCGACAGCGTCAGGTGCGGGTCGTTCGCGAGCATCGGTTTGCCGCTGGCCGAGCGGCTGCCCGCGATCACCCAGTTGTTCGAGCCGATACCCTCGACACGCCGCGACGGCGCCGCGGCGAGCGCACCGACGGCCGACTCCGCGAGCGTCGACAGGTTGCGGTACAGCGGCACGTAGTCGGTCGTCGCCATCCGGGTCGAATCCTCGGGCGACGTCGTGATCAGTTGGTGGATCTGCTCGATCGGCAGCTTCTGCGCGAGCCGCATGCGCTCGATCTGCATTGCCATGTTGCCGCTCAGGTCCCACGCGAGGACCGACAGCCACGCGGCGGAATCGGCCGGCGTCCACGGTGCGGGCGCCGGCGCGCCGGTCATCAGGTACTCGACCGGCAGCGCCCCGCGCCGCGTTTGCAGATAGAAGTTGATTCCCGCCGCATAGCGCTCCAGCGCGAAACGGCCGTCGGGCGACAGATGGCGGACGATGCGCTCGGCATTGCGCCGCACGCCGAGCGTGCGCATGAAGGTGTCGACCGGCAGCGCGCGCGCGCCGAGGACCTCGGCCAGCGTTCCCGACGCGATGCGCCGGTTCATGTCGAGTTGCCAGAGCCGATCCTGCGCATGGACGAAACCCAGCGCAAAATACGCGTCGCCGTCGGTTGCCGCGACGATATGCGGAATGCCGTGCGTGTCGCGCGCGATCTCGACGCGCGCGCCGACCCCGGCCGGCCCGCCAGCGATGACGGTGCCGTCCAGCGCCGGCAGCGACGCCCGGCCATACAGGGCGACCCCACCCGCGCCCGCCGCAATCAGCAGGACGACGATCAGCAACGACCAACGGAAGACGCGATACAGCAAGGTGTTCTGCTCCTGGAAAGAATGACGCCGCGGCATCCGGCCGCGCAAACCTGCGCCGGCCGACGACGCAGCTCTGACGTTACTCCGCTTCGGCGAGCATGGATGCGGCCTCTCGATCCGCCGCACCCGGTTGCCCGGATGGCCACACGTCCACGCAGGCGGCCCCGAGCTTCGCAAGCAATTCGCCGATCTCGTCCGCAGAGATCGTCAGCGGCGGCAGCATGCGCAGCACGGCACCGAAACGGCCGCCCGATTCGACGATCAACCCGCGCGCCAGGCACGCCCGCTTCAGCCGGCGCGTCGTGTCGCCGTCGGCCGGCCGGCGCCCCGAGCGATCCGGCGGCCCGTCCGGATCGACGATCTCGACGCCCCACATCAGCCCACGCCCGCGAACGTCGCCGAAACCCGGAAAGCGGCTCGCCAGCTCGCGCAAGCCGAGTTCGAGCTGCCGGCCCTGCTCCTGCACGCGGCCCGCGATATCGTCGTCGCGCATCACCTCGAGCAGTGCGGTGCCGGCGGCCATTGCGATCTGGTTGCCGCGAAATGTGCCCGCGTGCGCGCCGGCTTTCCAGCCGTCGTAACGCTCGTGATACAGCACCGCGGACAGCGGGAACCCACCGCCGATTGCCTTCGAGATCAGGATCGCGTCAGGCACGATGCCCGCGTGCTCGAATGCGAACATCGTGCCGGTACGGCCGAATCCTGTCTGGATCTCGTCGATCACGAGCGGGATGCCGAAACGTTCGGTGAGCTCGCGCAGCCCGCGCAGCCACGAGGCCGGCGCGGGAATCACCCCGCCTTCGCCCTGCACGGCCTCGACGACGATCGCGGCCGGCGCGACGATGCCGCTCTCGGGATCGCTCAGCACGCGCTCGATGTAGGCGAGCGACAGCGCTTCCGTGTCCGAGCCGTCGGTGCCGAACGGGCAGCGATACGCATACGGATACGGCAGGAAGTGCACGTCCGGCATCAGCGACGCGACCTCTGCCTTCGCCGTCAGGTTGCCCGTCAGCGCCAGCGCGCCCGCGGTCATGCCGTGATAGCCGCCGTGAAACGCCAGGATCGAGCGCCGCCCGGTGGCCGTCTTCATCAACTTGACGACGGCCTCGGTCGCATCCGCGCCGGACGGCCCGCAAAACTGGATGCGGGCATGCCGCGCGAACGCGTCGGGCAGCGCGTCGAACAGCGCTTCGATGAAGCGGCTCTTCGCGGGCGTCGTGATGTCGAGCGCCTGGAGCAACTGGTCCGATTGCAGAAAATCGATGACCTGGTCGCGGACATACGGGTGATTGTGGCCCAGTGCCAGCGTGCCCGCGCACGACAGGCAGTCGAGATATTCGTTTCCATCGCTGTCAACCACGTGCACGCCCCGGCCTTTCACGAATACGCGGCCCAGTGCGTTCGCATAGGTGCGCGCGCTCGACTCGCGTTGCCGGACGAACTCGAACATGTCAGGTCGATCGGGTAATTCAGTGTGCGGTGCATTCATCTGCGTCATCCCAGAAACAGCGTTATTCAATCGACTGACCGGCGTTCCGCCGCCATTCTCGCGCTCGCCACGACCGCCTGCCCGACTGCAATGCCGCCGTCGTTGGTCGGCACGTCGCGATGCGCATGCACATCGAAACCCCTGCGCCGGAGCTCGACCAGCGCGTTCACCAGCACGAATTCGTTCAAGAACACGCCGCCGCTCAGCACGACCGTGTCGAGCGCATGGCGGCTGCGCAGCCGTTCGCAGAGCGATGCGATCGCCTGCACGATCGTCGAATGAAAGCGCCGGCTGATCGCGGCCGGATCGACGCCGCCGGCCACGTCCGCCACGACCTGCCGCACGATCGGCCGGTAGTCCAGCTCGACGGGTGCGTCGGCGGGCGTGTCGAACGCATCAGGGCGGTACGGCTCGCTCATCGCGAGATCGCGCGCGAGCAGCCCCTCGAATTCAATCGGCCCGTGCGCTTCGTATTCCGCCCGCGAACAGACGCCCGCGAGCGCCGCCACGCCGTCAAACAAGCGCCCCATGCTGGACGTGCGCGTCACGTTGAGGCCGTTGCGCCACATCGTCGCGTACACGTGCCGCGCTTCGCCGCCCAGCGCCGCGAACGCGGGCACGCGTGCCATCACGCCCGTATCGCCGTCGAACGATTCGAGCGCGAGCGCAAGCGCCGTGCGCACGGGTTCGTGCACCGCCTTGTCGCCGCCGAGCAGCGACAGGTAGCGCAAGTGCCCCGCGCGCCGCACGTCGAGCGCATCGCCGACGAGAAACTCGCCGCCCCAGATCGTGCCGTCGGGGCCGTAGCCCGCGCCGTCGAGAATCACGCCGATCGCCGGCCCGTCGAGTCCGTTGTCGGCGAGACACGCGGCCATGTGCGCATGGTGATGCTGTATCTGCCGATGCGACGCATGCGTGTCCGACGCGAGCCGGGTCGAGCGGAACGACGGATGCATATCGCACGCGGCGACGGCCGGCGACACGCGATACAGGTCGGCCAGGTGCGACGCGATCGTCTGATGCGAACGGAATGTGTCTTCGTTGCCGAGATCGCCGATATGCTGGCTCACGTAGATCCGCTCGCGATCGGCCAGCGCGACCGTCGTCTTCAGCTCCGCGCCGTAGGCCACGACCGGCGCCATGGTCCGGCCGACCTCGATCGCGTATGGTGCGAAGCCGCGTGCGCGCCGCAGGAAACTGACCTGCGGCGCCGGCAGCTGCGGGTGGCTCGAGCAGCGGATCACCGAGTCGTCGATCCGAATCGCGATATCGCGATCATTCAGCAGCACGCGATCGCATACCTCGAACAGGCGGGCGAGCGCTTCCTCGTTGCGATACGCGATCGGAAATCCGGACACGTTTCCGCTCGTCATCACCAGCGCCGGCATGTCGGGATCGGACAACAGCAGGTAATGCAGCGGCGCCGACGGCAACATCACGCCCAGGTTCGGATTGCGCGGCGCGACGTTCTCCGCCAGATCGCCGCCGTCCCGCTTGCGCAGCAGCACGATCGGCCGCCCGGGCGACGTCAGCCATTGCGCCTCGAGTTCGCTGCATTCGGTTCGGCGCCGCACCGCGTCGACCGTCGGCATCATCAGCGCGAACGGCTTCGAGCGGCGTCGCTTGCGTTCGCGCAGCCGCGCGACCGCGTCTGGATTGCGCGCGTCCGCCACGAGATGGAATCCGCCGACACTCTTGACGGCGACCGTCAGGCCCGCACGCAATGCGTCGATCGTCGCGCGCAGCGCGGCGTCGCCGGCCGACAGCATCCGCTGCGCGTCGTACAACTCGACCCGCGGCCCGCACACCGGACATGCGTTCGGCTGCGCGTGATAGCGGCGGTCGGACGGGTCGCGGTACTCCGCCTCGCACGACTCGCACATCGTGAACGCGCGCATGGTCGTGTTGTCGCGATCGTACGGAATCGCATCGATCAGCGAGAAGCGCGGCCCGCAATTCGTGCAGTTGATGAATGGATAGCGATAGCGGCGATCGGCGGGGTCCGACATTTCGCGCAGGCAGGCGTCGCACACGTGCGAATCCGCCGGCAATTGCGCGAGATGGCTGCCGCTCTGCTCGCTGTGCCGGATCACGAAGCGTTCCGTCTCGTCGAGCAGCGGCGCGACGCCGTGCGAGCGCAGCGACGTCAATCGCGCGAGCGGCGGCAAGTTCGATCGCAGCGCCGCGTCGAAATCGGCCAGCACGTACGCGGCGCCTTCCACCTCGATCAGGACGCCGTCGGCATCGTTCAGCACCCAGCCGCGCAAGGCGCGCGACGTCGCGATCCGATAAACGAACGGCCTGAATCCGACACCCTGCACCACGCCGGTGACGCGCATGCGCCAACGGATCACGTCGCACGCGCCGGCATGATCCGCGCGTGGCGCGACGGCGGTTGCGCCTCCGGTCAGCATAGGCGCGGCAGTTCGGCGCCGGCGAGCTCTTCGATCGTGCGCAGCTCACCATTGCGCTCGCGCATGACGACAGCGCGATTGCCCGTATCGCGCACCTCGCCGATTTCGACCGCGTGCCTGCCGTACGGATGTCCGCGCAGCACCGTCAGCACCTGCTCGACCTGTTCCGGCGCGACGAACAGGCACAGGCAGCCTTCGTTCGCCATGTTGATCGGATCGATGCCGAGCATGTCGGCTGCCATCACGGTCTCCGCCTGGATCGGCAGATCGGCTGCGCGAATTTCGAGCGTCGCGTCGAGCGCGGACGCGTATTCGTGCATCACGGCGGACAAGCCGCCTCGCGTGACGTCGCGCACCGAGCGCAACGCGCCCTCCGGCATCGCGTCGAACAGTTCGGCCAGCATGCCGTTGAGCGGCGCGCAATCGCTCAGTACGCGCGTCTCGAAGCCGAGCCCTTCTCGAATCGACAGCAGATGGATCGTGTGATTGCCGATCCAGCCGCTCAGGATCACACGATCGCCCGGCCGTACCTGTTTCATGCGCAACGGCGCGCGCCCGACGAAGCCGACGCCCGTCGTATTGATGAAGATCTGGTCGGCCTCGCCCTTGCCGACGACCTTCGTATCGCCCGCGACGATCTTGACGTTTGCTTCGCGCGCCGTGTCGCGAATCGATTCCAGCACTCGCACGAGCGTGCCGAACGGCAAGCCCGCCTCGAGTATCAGCGCGAGCGACAGGTACTTCGGCGTCGCCCCCACCACGGCCAGGTCGTTGACGGTGCCGCACACCGCAATCTTGCCGATGTCGCCGTTGCCGAACAATGGCGGATTGACGACGAACGAGTCGGTCGTCATCGCCAGGCGCCCGCTGTCGACGTCGAGCAGCGCGCTGTCCTCCATCTCGCCGACATAGGTATCGCCCAGCACCGAGACGATCATCTCCACCAGTTCGCGGCTGAGTTTGGCGCCCGTGCCATGGTCCAGCACGACCGTGGAACGAGAAAGATCATTGATATTCATGGATTCGTTCGACCGAATGATTTGGAGTGCCTGCATTCGCCCGCCGGCCGCGTGCGCGGCACGGCGCCCGGCGGGCACGTACGTCACGGCGTCTTGATGACCTTGCGCGGCAGGTGGCCAAATTCGTCGATCGTGCGGAGCACGTCGGCCGAATCGGTCACGGTCGCGCAGTAGCCGTCGAGCCATTCCAGCGCCCGATTCTTGTCCGCTTCCTGCGCGGACACGACGCAGTCGGACGGCACCCAGATGTTGTAGCCACGGAAAAACGCATCCGCCGCCGTGGTTTGCACGCAGATCTGCGTCTGCATACCGGTCACGACCACAGTGTCGACGCCGCGCGCCTGGAGCATCTCGTGAAGATCGGTCTCATAGAAGCCGCTGTCCTTGTTCTTCTCGACGACCAGATCCGATTCGGCAAGGAAATCGGCAATGATCTGCGCGCCTTCGCTGCCTTTCGTCACCGGCAGATAGCCGTTGTAGCGCTCGGCATTCTTGTCGTCCTCCCTATTGATGAGCTGCAGGTGCACGATCTCGCAGCCGCGCGCGCGCATGCCGTCGAGAAAGCGGCAGAAATCGTCCTTCGCGTCGGCCACCGCGCGAATGCGCTCAGGGTTCTTGTTGACCAGTTCGTACTGGAGATCGTTCGTCAGTACAGCGATGTTGCCTGCCATGTCATGCATTCCTGTCGGATAGGTGGGTGACGGCCACGGTCGCGTTTGCTGCCGCGCCGTCGTTCATGGTTGATTCCCCTGCACTGCCGCCGGCCGGCCATTCGTCAAGCTTCACGCGGCCGATCGTGTAGACCGTGCAATAGATCGCGCCGAGCGATGCCGCCGGCGCGATCGTCACGGCGATGTGCGGCGTGCCGGCCAGCCAGTGCGCGAGCACTTGCACGCCCAGCATCCCGCCGATTGCGAGCACGATGGTCTTCGCGGCGCGCAGCGTCGGCGCGTCGGTGCGGAACCGCACGACCGACCACTCGATCAGCCGCGTGACCGCATAGGTCATCCCGAAGCTGCAGATACCCTGCACCACGGCCGCGCGACCGGCGATCCAGGGCCCGAACGCATGGTTCGCATATGCGGCCCACGTGCCCTGCACGCACATGGCGCCGAGCGACGCCAGCGCGCTGCGGCGTCCCGGCGTCATGCGTCGTCCTGCTGGCCGGACGCGATCGCGAGCTCGGGCTCGTCGCGGGCCGCCGTTTCGCGGCGGTGCCAGAATGTGTTCGTGCGCTGCTGGTGCGCGATCACGTCGTCCACGTACGCGCGCAGGAAATAGCCGGTGATCACGCGGCCGTTCACGCGCGCGTAGTCGTCGAGCCGACCGTACTCGACGAAGCCGAGACGACGCCAGAGCTGCTCGGCCTTGCCGTCGCTACGCACGTCGATGACGATCATGTCGCAGCCCATCTCGCGCACGCGCTCGAGAGCGAGCCGCCACCCGTCGAGCAGGAATCGGCCGCGATACGCGGGTTCGATCACGCAGCGCTTCATCTCGACGATGTGCCGCCGCGCCGGCAGCGCCTGACGCGCAAGAACCAGCATGCCGGTGATCCGGCCGCCCGGCTGCTCGCGCGCGATCAGCAAGTCAACGGCGCGCACACGGATGTCAGCGTCGAGCGCCTCCATCATCGTGAGACCGGTTGACGCCGAGATCGGCTCGAAGAATCCGAGCGTCGTCTCGCGCGTCGACACCGTATTCATCAAGTCGACCAGCTCATTCATGTCCTGTCGCGACAAAGACGACGGCCATTCGAATTTCATCGGGACCTCATGCAGTGGACTGGCGGATCAGGGCGAGTGCGCCGCGGCGACGGATCGCGCGCGGCGCGAACGGGATACGGATCACGCGAGCGCGCCGCTTTCGGCTGCAACGCCGATCGCCGCCACCGGCGCCGTCATCGCAGCCTCGAGCGGATTCGGCGCCGGCACACGCACGCTGCGCGCGACCTCGACGAAATACGACACGAACAACGCGTTGATCTTGACGAGGTGCTCGACGAAGCGCGCTTCGTCCACCGGCGTCTTGATCGTGCGCATGATCATGTTCCAGACCATGTTGACGTGATCGTCCTCGAGGTCCTGCTGCAGATGGCGCCGCGCGCCCTTCGTCAGTTCCTTGCCGAGATGTACCTCGACGCTGTCGAGCCAATCGGGTTGCGTACGGCCCGCGACGAACTCCAGATAGAAGCCGCTGACCATCGACGCCAGCGGACCTTCCGTCGCCATCGTGTAATAGAAGTAGCCGTTCAGGAGTTCGGTCGCGAACGTCGGCCGGGTCGTGTAGATCTCCTCGTCGGTCATCCCGACTTCATGCAGGTCGCGCGCGAACATCCGGTCGTGCCGGCCTTCCTCGGCGCCGTACAGCCCCCACTCCTTGCAAAGCTGCGGATCGCGCGACGCCCAGTAGTTCGCGACAAGCGGGTCGACCGCGCGTTTGAGCGCGATGCGCAGGATCGTCTCGACGTTGTGCCGCTTGTACATGCCGAGGTCGAACGCGTCGGGCTCCAGCATGTCCCCCGCCTTCTCGATTTTCTCGTAGAACGCGGCCTCGAACTGCGCGAGCATCGCGTCGATCCGGGTGCGGAATTCCGGATTCAGCAACTTGCTATACGTGTTGAACGACGAACTGGACGGCATGTAAACCTCTCCTGTGAGGTGGTGGGTTTTTGTGTCGACAAACATCACGGCATCGCCGCATGACGCGGCAGGTCGTCCCGCACGTCGAACCACGCGATTCGCTCCGCGTCGAAACCGTGAAACGTCGGTATCACGTTCGATGCGTCGTCGAGCGTGCCGACGAGAATCTCGATGCGATCCGGTCTCGTATCGAATTCGAAGAAGAGACTCGATCCGCACGTACTGCAGAAGTGACGCACGCCATGCAGCGACGACCGAAACGTCCGGGTCGCACCGTCGACGTCGAGCGCGTCGCGCGGCACCAGCGCCGCGGCGAACACGGGTGCGCCCGTGAAGCGGCGACATTGGCTGCAATGGCAGTAACTGACGCGCGACGGCATCGTGGACACGCGATAGCGCACCGCGCCGCACAAGCACTGGCCGGTCAGCATCGCCACCTCATCGCGACGTCGTCTGCGCAGCGGCATTGACCGCCGCCTGCTTGCGCAACGGCATGCCGAACATGTTGATCAGCAAGCCCGCGATCACGAGCACGATGGCCACCACCTTCGTCGCCGTCAGCGCCTCGTGGAAGATCACCATCGAGCTCAGCATCCCGAAGATCGGCACGAGCAGCGTGAGCGGTGCGACCAGCGACGTCTTGTGCTTGCGTAACAGGTAGTTCCACACCGAATAGCCGAACAGCGTGGTCGGATACACGAGGTACAGCACCGCACCGAGGCCGCTCCAGCCGATGTGTCGCAGATCGCTGACAACGTGGGCAGGTCCATTCACGGCCAGCGCGATTGCGAGCAGCGGCAGCGGCGGGATGAGGCTCGACCACACCATGAAGCCGAGCATGTCGGTCGCACCGGATTTCTTGACGATGATGTTCGCGACGCCCCACGAAGCGGCCGCAGCCACGACGAGCGACACGGCGAGCAGATTGCTCGCACCGCCACCGATCTTCGCGATCGCGACGACGCCGGCGAACGCGAGCGCCATGCCGGCCAGTTGCCGCGCCTTGACCCGTTCGTGCAGCGCGATCGCGCCGAAGCAGATCGTGAAGAACACCTGAAGCTGCAGGACCACCGACGCAAGACCGGCGGTCAGCCCTTCTCGAATACCCAGGAACAGCAGGCCGAACTGCAACGCACCCAGCACCAACCCGTACCAGAACACGTACTTGAACGGCACGTTCGGACGCCTGAATACGAATACCCACGGCAGCGCACAGAAAATGAAGCGCAGCGCGGCAAGCAGGAACGGATCGAACGAACCCAGTCCGATCTTGATCACCGAAAAATTGATGCCCCAAAGCGCGGTCACCAACAGCGCCAGGGACAGATCGCTGATTCCCATGCAGCCTCCCACTTTGTCAGAGAAAATCATCGCGGCCGTGCCCATCCGCGTGCGACCGGCGGCCGTCAGCGGATGTCTCGCCGTCCACGTCTATTCGCAGATCGACGCAACCTGTGGCTCGACAATGCGAAGGTAGTCGCTCGTGGCCAACACGATCGACGCATCCAGGCGACCGGCATTGAACGCGATGTCCTCGTGGCGGCCCAACAACTCGGGGTCGACGATCACGCGCATGTCCGGTCGGACCGGGAACGGTGGAATCGCGCCGACCGCGCAACCCGTCATGTCGACGGTCTCGTCGGCCGCCATGAAGCGCGCGCGGGAAAAGCCGACGGCCGACGCGACTTTCTTCAGATCGACCCGGCGATCCCCCGGCACGACGGCGATCACGTGAAAGTCCGCACCGCGGATCCGGCAAACCATTGCCTTGGCGCCCTGTGAAACCGTGGTGCCGCGCACCTCCGCGACCCGCTGCGAATTGCCTTCCGGCGGATGCTCGATCACGCGAAACGTCGCGCCCTTCTCCGTCAGCAGGCCGGTCAGGTAATCAAACATTGCGTTGTCCCCGCGACGACGATCCAAGCACCTCGACCGGCTCCGGCGCGACGCTCATCGGCAGCGTATCGCCCGTCTTCCGCTTCGCCAGCGTCACCCCGAACAGCGCCAACGCGATGCCGGCCAGTTCCGCGCCGGTCAGCCACGATCGCGTCAGCACGCATGAACTCACGATCGCGATGGCCGGAATCAGGTACATCGAGCTCATGACCTGCCTGGTGCCGAGATGAGGCAACGCGTCGTAGAACATCACCACGCCGATCACGGTCGCGCCCAGGATCGCGAATGCGAGCGACCACCATGCGGATGCCGGAACACCAGCCAGATCGAGACGCGCATACGCGGAACCTGAGAACACAATGAGCCCTGCCACGCCGGACGGAAGACTCCATGCGGTCGTCTTCAATCCGCCGTATTTCTTCAGGCAGTCCTCGGACAGGAACGCCGTCACCGCCCACAGGATCGCGGCCAGCAGCATCAGCGCGTCGCCTGTCAGGTGTTTCGATTCCACGCTGATCCCCTGGCCGTCGCTTAGCACCATCACCGCGCCGCCGATAAATGCGATCGCGAGGCCGAGCCAGTTCACGACGGTCGGCTTCTCTCGCCCCGTCATATAATTGAGGATCACTGAGAATATGGGAGACAACGAAAAAAGGATCGCGGCGTTCGTCGTCGTGGTCAGGTCCACCGCCGCCGCGAAGGCGGCCTGGTAGCCGGTGGTCCCGGCAATGCCGATCAACGCGATGCGGCCCCAGTCGCCACGGTCGATCCGGAAATCGCGTCGCCACGCCATCAGCATGAACAGGATCGGCAGCGTGATCGCGAATCGCATCAGCGTGAACGGTCCGGATCCCATGGCGCCGACGCCATACGGGATCACCAGATAGTTGACACCCCATATGAAGACAACCATCGCGAGTTTGGCTTCGTGTTTCATCGGTTAGTCGGTCAATGCGAGAGATGCGACGGACGATACGGACGCGCTGCTCGGCGCGAACAGGCTCAGGTGTTTCGCGATGATTCGTTCCGAAAACGCGACGATGCCGGCGGGCGGCCGATTGAGCCAGCGTTCCCACTGTCCCGCGTACTCGTCGAGGAACGTCAATGTGCCGAGGTGCGATGCGAGCTGTTGCGACGCGTCGACCGCGTGTTCCGCAGCGAGATGGGTCAGGTAGTCGGCGAAGATTTGCGTACCGAAATTGACGCGGGCGACGCCATCGTGGCCGAGCAGGCGCAGATCGTCATCGTGAATCGACGATCCGCCATGAATGACCAGTGCGGACGCATTGCGAGCCGCAATGCCCGACAGACCGCTCAGCAGGTCCCAATCCACACGCGCGTAGCCTGTGCGTTTTTCCTGGTCGGCACCTTGGAAGATTTCTCGCCAGAGCGCGTTGCGTCGCTGCACATCGGAGACACGGCGTTGCAACCAACGCGCCTCGAGTTCCGACAGCAGCGGTTGGATGCGAAATGGTTCATTGCTTCCGACCATACCGAGCAGTCCGGCGACACTGGCAGGGGCGGTCGAACCTCCATCGAGCGCCAGAGTCGCGCAGTGCGCCAGGATCCTGCGTTCTTCGCTCGTGCGAGTGATGCCGAGCTGATCCAGCGCCTCGTCCAGTTCCTGGCACGCGTGAATGAAGGCCGGCCAGTCGTTTGCATTGGCGGATTCGCGCGCCGCGTAAATCGCCGCATGGTGGGCGCGACTGCGCTGATAGTCATAGCTGAATCCGTGGAACTGGCCGACGTGCACGCCGACATAGTCAACCCCGGTCTCCTCGAGAAAACGCACGAGATCGTCTGGGCGCGTGCGGTTCCATCGCCGTGGGCCATGTCCGTCGATGTGTCCGACTTCGCCTTCGAGCGAAACCGGATAGCGCGACGTAATCGATTTCGCCTTCCTGACGAACGCGATGTTCTGCTCGAGCGAGCGAGCCGACCCGTCCGCCATGATCGAATCGAAACCTATGCTGGCCGCGTGATCGATAATCTGCAGGTCGTCGCAATGATCGAGATGCAGCAGAAGCTTGCTGCCCAACTTGCGATTAACCTGCGAAACTGCCGCGCGCACGGCGTCGAGCGCGACCATCACCATCTTTCTCGTATCGCGCTGATAAGGCACTCGACAATAAGTTAGTGCCTCTTGGGGCGAAATTTCGCAATACAACGTGCCGTTCCGCTCGCGCGACGCGAGCGCAAGCGGAACCAGCATCGACAGATGCTTGAGGTTGTAATTCGGCACGGTCTCAGTCCAGGCCGGTGCGATCTCGCCTGCGTCTGACGCGGGTTCGCGATGCACTGACGCGGACAACGGAAAGCCACCGTCCCGGTAAGCCGCGCTGGTTTCCGATTTCTGGAACGCGACAACCTGCAGGATGGAGTCAAGATCGACGTCGTTTCGCCCCACCACCCAGGTCATGTACGGCATCGCCTGCGCACGTAACGGATACGTCGTCTCGTTCACGAACACGACTCCGACCGTCGGCGATAGCTCGCGCAGCTCGGCCACTTTCTGCATCATCCACGTGTATCCCGCGATACCGCGCCGGTTCACGCCATCCATCACGACCAAAGCTGCGTACTGCTCCGGCGTGACCCCGAGAATGTCTCGCGCATGACCGGAAGGGCTACGCACGGGCGTCAAGCCTCCGGCGGCGAATTTCTCTCGCAACAGGCTATCGCGCCACGTCACATGGTCGAAGATCGCATAGGCGGGCTTACCCGAGTTGTACGTCGTCATGCGGTGACCTCTTCCATCAGCTTGATCCCGGACGGCGTGTAGTAGTGCGCATCAAGTGAATAGTGAAGAGTATTGATCGGATAGCTTTCGAGAAAGGAGGCAATTTCGTTGCGGATCGCCGTCGGCGACTCGTTCTTGAGGATCAGCCGCACGAGAAAGCGCGCCACTTCCGCCATACCGTGCTCCTTGATGCCACGACGTGTCAGCGCTTGTACACCCAGACGAAGTCCGAACAAACCGTTCGCGCCCGGTATCTCGATGTTGTTGCAGCGAATACCTGCCATTGCGAGCGTCCCGGTCACCAGCTCGAGCGCTTTGCGCTCGGCGCCCACAACGACATGCACCTGGTGGGTTTCGGTAAAACCGAAGGATTCACCGGATACGCGCGCGCCTTCAGCGTGGAGGGCATGCGCAAGCGCCTTCGCGTTTTTAATCACCTGTTCAGCATAAGCGCGTCCGTAAAGCGACATCTCGACCAACGCGATATACATCGGCGCAATCAGTTCCGCATGCGAGTTGCTTTGCAGATGCGGGCACACCCAGTCGGACACATGTTTCATCGCCGGGTGATCGACATTCTTGAATGCGATGTATCCCTTCTGTGGCCCCGGAATGGTCTTGTGTGTGTTGCCATGCACGATATCGGCACCAAACAGCAGCGGTTGGGGCAGACATTCGCCGATAATCAATCCGCCATCGTGGCTTGCGTCATAACTGAGCACAACTGACTCCGGCAGTGCCTGCCGGATCTGCAACAAAGGTTGCCAGCGAAGCTTGAACGACTGATCAAGTATGACGAGCTTGATGTGCGGATTATCTTTAATCAGCGTGGCCAACCGATTTACGTCGATCAGGAGGCTCTTCTCTTCGATAGGCAAATGAAAGATCGATACGCCGATCTTCTGAGCCAGTTCTTCCAGCGCGAAGTGTCCGCCGTCTTTATGCGCGAAGTGAACGAACCCATCGCCGCGAGCACACGTACCGAGCAGAACGGCCTGCTCGGCTGCGGATCCCCCGTTGGGTCGCCAATCAAACGAATTTGCTTCAAACAACTGCTTACCGAGCGAAGCCAGTTTTTCGACCAGTGAGCCTTGTGCCCCCGAGTCGGGGAAGTACCATTCCCCAGGATTCGCCGCGTAGGGCGGAGCGAATTCATAGAATCCGCCTTGCATTCCTGCCCCCAGGGTACGCACGAATCTGCTCGGATAGTTTTCGCTCGCCGTCAGGCTCAGGTGCGAAGCACGGTAAAGGTTATCCAGTGCGAAATCAGAGTGCAGCGAGTCGAAGATATTTGAGATCTTTTCTACCAACCTGCTTTTTCGTTGCTCGTCTACGATTGGATTAACAACTGCCTGCACGAAATCGGTCATCACTATTTCCAAATTTGCTCGTTTCTTGTCCTCGTTCTCAGTATGTTGCAAGACAATAAATGTGATAATCCCGTGCTACGGAACAGGATCTATTCCCCATGCGCACAAATGAGGTCATCGGCCGCCTTCCTTTTTTGGCCACGTTCGTCCGTGTCGTCGAGCTTCGGAGCTTCTCCGCCGCCGCACGGTCTCTCGGCCAGACGCCATCAGCCGTAAGCCGCCAGATCTCCCGGTTGGAATCGGAGCTCGGCGTACGGCTTCTCGTACGCACCACTCGGAAACTGCAACTGAGCGAAATCGGCGAGCGGGTCTATCGAGCATGCGAGAACATGCTGTCGGCAGCTGAATCGGTATCCGACATTGCAGGCCAATTCATCGAAAAGCCTCATGGCCTGGTGCGCGCTAGCGCGCCGATGACATATGGCAAGATCGTAGTGAGTCCGCATGTAACGTCATTTCTGAAGGAGCATCCGGATGTGGACGTGCAATTGCTACTCACCGATCACAGTGTCGACCTGATCGACGATGCGGTCGATTTTGTTATTCGTATCGACCATACTCCGCCACCAAACCTTGTCGCCAAACCGCTTTCTCCGGTTCAGTATGTGCTTTGCGCATCGAAAACCTATCTTTCCGAGCATGGTTATCCGTTTGCACCTGATGATCTGTCGACACATAGCTGCCTTTTCTTTGGCGACACGCTTTCGGACAATCGTTGGTGCTTTCGTCAGGACGGAGAGGAGAGATTCGTTACGGTCAGGGGAAGATTTATTGTCAACCACAGCGAAGCCATGATCGAGGCGGTGAAAGAGGGGGCCGGAATCGGATTCCTACCGCATTTCACCGCACGCTCGGCGTTGGAGCGCAATGAAGTCGTTCAGTTATTTCCAGACTGGGAACTCGTGACGCCGTATAGTGGCACTGCCTGGTTACTGTATCTTCCGAACAGGCACCTCCCGCCGAAAGTGCGGGTATTTATTGATCACCTTTTTAATTCTATTTCTAAATAATCTTGTAAGTCATATCCCGGCAGACCGTTTAATTACCCGTCGGCCTGACACACTTTCTCTGTTGCCGTTCATGATGACGACATGAACGGCCCAACCCAAACTCATTGGCAAGCCGTTCGACGGCCGGCTGCTCGATCAAGCCCCGGTTCCGACTCCATCAACCAGGATTCTGACGAGCCTCGAATCGATATGTGCTCCGAATGTGCAAATAGCGTGCACATCGCAGGCCATGATGGATCCTGACGCCATCCGCGACTCGGCGCCACCCGGCAGCTTCGATCAGTTCATGGCGTCCTTGCGAGACCCAGAAACCATCGCGCCTGTCATCCCGGCGCGACGGTTCGCTGCCGTCCTGCATATCGATATGCAGAGCGCGCGCTTCTGGTATCGCAATGAGCCTTGCCCGCATTCGACGACAAGACAGCCGAACAACGCGTATCAGAAGGACGCACCGAAGACCTGCTGCACTACATCGCCTCTTTAGCCGGAGATGCCATTCACCTCCGGCCTTCGAAGTCAGCGCGTCGTCATGCTGCAGCCCTGACTTCGCTGAACAACTGTAGATAGGCAAGGTACGCGCACACGATCGACAGCAGCGCGCAGACGAATGCAAAGAGAAAGATCGACGGATAACCCAGATGCGAGGCAATCACGCCGCCTGCAGCGCCGGCCATCAGGATACCGATATCGAAGCAGGATTCGTAAGTACTCAGTGCCAGTCCGATGTTCTTTTCCGGGAGGCTCTTGATCGCCGGCAGTGCCAGCAGCGGATAGACCATCGACAACCCGAAGCCCGCGAGGAAAGAGCCGACGGAGGCTTGAACCGGGGTCTTTGCATAGGCGAGCAACAGCAGTCCGATCGCCTCGACAATCAGCGAAATGATCACCGTGTTCAACCCGGATGAATCCGCCCGCCATCCCAACAACAACCGGGCGGAGACGTAGCCGACTCCGAACAGGGCGAGCGCGATAGCCGCATAGGCGTTCCATCCGTTTCCAAGAAAAAACAACGCCAGAAACGACGTGACCGACGCATATCCAACGTTGGCCAGTGCAAAACCCGCCCCTGCCTTCCAGATGCGCTTTATCGCATAGCTGAGCGGAAGGTGGCTGTGATCGTCGTGTACGCTGACTTCCTTGATGAACCATACGACGAAGGTTCCGAGTAGCGGTAGCACCGTCATCACGGCGGCGCCGACCAGCAATCCAGCGGCCTGATATGACCACACGCCCAGGTAATTGCCGATCGCGAGCCCCAGGAACATCGCAATACCCACCCAGGACATGATCTTGCCGGCGTGCTCACGTCCCACCAATCCGATGGGCCAGGTTCCGCTGCAAGTGAAGATCAGACTCTCGCCGATACCCATCAGAATCCGGCTGCCGAACACGACGGCGAATGCGAGGTAGCGACCGGGCTCGCCTGCCCCGATCACTGCGATGCACAGCACCCCGGCAACGAACATCAGCAGCAGACCGCGGATCATCCCGGTCTTCGGACCGCGCGTATCGGAGAAGCGACCGGCATAGGCGCGCGACAGCAGCGTCGACACCGACTCTGCTGCGACGACTGCGCCGACGAAGTACGGCGACAGGCCCAGCACTTTGTTCACGTAAATGGGCAAGATTGCAAGCGACGTACCCAGGCTGACAATCGCCACGAATAGAATCAACGCAACGACCACCGCCGCCGCGAAGTTTCCGGATTTTTCGTTATCTTTCATTGAATGACCCTCACGATTCCGTTCTCGACAGCAATCCGCTCGTCGAGAATATTTTTCACCGCGTCCGCAATGATGACTTCCTCGACCTTGATTATTTCGTCCTTCAGCTCCGGCTCGGTCATACCCGCCGAGATATGCACGACGCCCTGATCGATGATCGGCCCCGCGTCGACCTCGTCGTTGATGAAATGCACCGTCGCGCCTGTCACCTTCACGCCGGCTTCGAGTGCGCGCCGCTGCGCCTTGTCACCGGGAAACGCGGGAAGAATCGAGGGATGCGTATTGATCGTCCGGGTCCCGTACTTGTTGACGAAAGCCGGCGAGAATATCCGGCGGAATCCTCCCAGGACGATCAGATCGACAGCGTGCGCGTCGAGTTGATGCGCGATAGCCGCTTCGAACAGTTCGCGGTCGGCGAATTCGGAGTGCAGGATTCGCGTGACGTCGAAGCGATCGATCAGCGTCCCGCCGGTGGCTGGAAAATCCTTGTTATTGGTGATCACCAGTGCGATTTCCGCCGGCACGGATGCACGATCGACGCCTTTCATGACCGACCGGATCAGGGAACCCCGACCGGAAAACAAAAATGCGATCTTCTTCATGCCGTGATTCCTTCTTTGAGTGTCGCGAACCCTGCCTGCCATGCGTCGCCGTCGCAGCATAAGAAAGTGCCATCGGCGAAAATCTTCGTTCCGCCAACGAAAACTTCATCCGGACTTTCGTTCCGCAGCAATCGGAGATTACCGATCGGCGTGTCGCTATACGCTTCGCGCAGCCGCGCGCGCCGGTAGATCAGGAAATCGGCCAGCCAGCCAGCGCGGATTGCGCCAAGGCGCCGCAGGCCAATCGCTTCCGCACCCGATACCGTCAACATCCGGAACACGTCCCGCGCGCCCGGCTTTTCCGTCAAGTCGTGTACGCCATGGTGGTACAGGCAGAACATCGCGTCATTCGTCAGGCGGTTTTCCGGATTCACCATCGCAGCGTCGGTCCCGAGTCCGACGTGCTGGCCATCAAGAAATTTCCTGACCGGCATCCGGCCTGCACCGACAAAGCTGTTGCTGATCGGGCAATGAATCAGGTTCGCTCTCGACCGCCGCAAGATCTCGATGTCGGAGTCGTCGACACTACTGGCATGTACCAGTGTGGCGTGTTCGTCCAGCACACCCAGCGATTCGAGATGGTGAAGCGCGCTGGTGCCGCGCGCCTCCCTGAACGATGCGACCTGTGTGGGCCCTTCGTGGATGTGCATGGCGAACTTCTTGCCAGAGCGCTTCGCGAGCGCATGCAACTGTCGCACGAGGTCATCGCTTGCAGACAACTCGGAGGCGGTCGCAGGCGATAAGTGGATCCGCGAAGATTCGTACCCTGCAACGGACCGCTCGTATCTGCTCAGGATTTCGTCGATTCCATATGCGGCCGGCTTGCTACCGGTGCCCAGCCACTGGTCACTCTGGCAGAACTGAATCGACGCGCGTACCCCCACTGCCTCGCAAGCGTACGCATCGGTCTCGAAGCGGCTCGTAAAGATCCCAAAGCTCGTCACTCCCGCCCGCACATTACGCAGGATGCTGTACAGTGCCGACGTCCGTTGAGTTTGCTCGCTCTCGAGCGCGTTGTTTTTATGTACGGTGTCCAGCACGACCTGGATCGGCGAAAAATCGTGCAGGTCACCGTAGAGTTCCTTGCTCGGATGCAGATGTGCATTGACCAATCCGGGAAACATCAGGCAGCCCGCACCGTCGATCACCTGGTTTCCGGTGCGCGGTCCCTCCCCTGCGGGATAGATGTCACGGATCACGCCTTCGCCGATGAGGATGTCGGCCTTCACGAGCCCGCAGGTTTCGGGTTCGAAGTATTCGATGTTTGCGTACAGAACATCATCGCTCATGGCAACACACGCTCCGCATTGTCGATATGCAGAGACGAACCGAGCGCACAGCGTATGGCAGTCTCGAACTCCATGGTCCGATCATAGAGTCCGCGCGTGAGGAATCCATTTGTTCCGAGCACATCGATCCAGCTATCGCCGTCCGCGTCCAGCGTATCCTTCACGTACGTCGACAATCGAGCACCGGCAGGCATGGCGTCGATCAGCCCGGTCGGAAGCATGACTTTTCCGCTGCATCCATAGGTTGGTCGCGTCCGCCCTGTCTTGAGAACCGCGGCCCAACCGTAGACGAAGTCACCGAATGCGGACCGTTCGACCAGCCCTTCGAGCGCGACCCAATAGTCGACGGCTTCCTTGCACGATGACTGCATTGCGGCAAGTCGGTTCGTACATCCCCGGATTGCCTCGACATCGCTGGCTGGCGTTTCGGACACGCCGGATTCTGCTGCGATGGCGACAATTCGGTGCGATCCGAAAACCGCGTCCGCCACGCCGCGAAGTGCGTTGATCTTCGCCGCGTTCTCCGATGCAATCGCGATCACTGTTGTTTCATTCGGCATTGTCGTAGATCCATTTCATGATGTCCGTCTTCGCCGATCCCTTGTAGATGTCGTCAAGCGTTTCGCTGGCAGAAAGGATCAGCGGCATTGCCTCGGATTCGCCGCGCCCGTCGATCGCGTCTTTGGCTTTCGACATCGTATGGTCGTAGATCTGGGTAAACGTGGTCTTCATGATCGTCGATCCCAGTTTGAGCTGATTGCAGCCGCGCGACACGAGATCGCTGTAGATCAGCTCGTGTATGAACGAGAAGAAGCCCATGTCATACGGCAAACCGGTAATGACGTCCGTGCTCCGTGAAATCGTTTCGCAATACAGATGATTTTCTCGAATGAAAAACTGCATCCCGATCGTGCAAGGAAAGTCCTTTGTGTCCGATTTGTGATAGTTCTGGTTGATGTTGATGATCGCGCGGCGGGAATCCTGGTTCGCAGTGAGCATGCTGACGATCCAGTTGTACTGGTTACCGTATTTCTCGACGGGCTCGTAGAATACGTAATAGCCGTAGTTCGAGTTGACGTTGCCATCCTTGTCCGTCAGGGTCATCCAGAATTTCGATGCATTGGCCAGGCCGCTCTCTGCCTTGAGGCTGCCGCTGAAGTATGCAATCAGCTCGCGACAAAAGTACTTCTTTGCCCCGTTGCGAAGCGAATGGACGCGATTGCGCGGATTGTTCAGGACGTAGTTGACGCCGTAAGCCTGGGTCGCGTCTCCGGCCCGCGACTTGATGGGCCGCCCTTCCTGGACAATGTTGCGAATGCCTTGCCTCACCAGATCATCGACAGTGTCGCCGTAGATGTTGGTGAATCCATGATGGACGTCGGCCCTCGGATTGGTTTTCAGAAGTAAATTTTCCATGATTATTTTTGAATGGTTAAATTTCGACTTCCCGACTTCTACAAACGGAACTGCAACAGCAATCAGCTCTCACCCCAACGGGGAAGCGGTGGACTCCATTGCTTCAGCCCGACCAACAGCTCTGCGTTGCTGTTGATCCGCATCAAGAGCTTTCCTTCAAGCGCATTGGCAAATCCTGCCTCCACGACATGGGCGACCAGATCCAGCAGACGATCCCAATAGTGGTTGACGTTCAGCAGGAAGATCGGCTTCTTGTGATTTCCAAGGATCAGGTTCGACAGAACCTCGATGGTTTCTTCGATCGTTCCGATGCCACCGGGCAGCGCGACGAAGCAGTTGCCCAGATCCTCCATCAGCTTCTTGCGTGTTGCCATCGAATCGACAATGTGCAGGGTGCTCAATGATGTATGGGAAATCTCCGCGCTGGTCAGCGCTCGCGGGATGACACCCGTGACCTTGCCCCCGGCGGTCAGTGCCGCCTTGGCCACCACGCCCATCAAGCCGACCTTTCCGCCGCCATACACAATCTCCGCGCCTGACGACACCACGTCCGTAATGAACCGCTCCGCCTCGCGGGAGAACGCCGGACTGGCGCCAAACGACGATCCTGCGTAGACGGTTACTCTGAAACCGGTGGGATACCGATCGATTGTCATTAGCTATCCTGATTATCTGCTTGTGTCGAGCATCTGCATGGTTGGCCGATGCTTCTTTCAGGGACTACGAGACGCTTGGTGAAACAGGATGCAGGTCGTATTGGATACCTTCGATCGCACGGATGCAGGGCGCGATTTGGGGCGACACGACTGTTACTTGACACACATCGAAAGCGATGAGGATGCGGGGCGCCCAAAAACATGGCATCTCGCGCAACACAAACATCGCATGGAAAGGCATTTTAGACAGCGGGAATCGCGTGTCAAGCGCTTTTTATAGAAAATAACCTCACATGCTATGCAATATTAGCGAGAAGAGAGGAGCGAGCAGGGACGTTATGGCATGAAACGCAATGTTTTGTGCTTTTGACAGGGTCCCCGCAGGCCGGTCATGCGTGTAATACTTAGCGTGGATCGCAACGTTCACACTGCCAGCCTGCGGCGCCCCTCTGCCGGGCGGCCCGTAACACCGGCACGCCTCGACTCATCATCCACTATTGAAAATGGAAAGTTCCGAACACGACGTCAGCGCGACTCTGATCGCCCAACGGATCAGGGAAATTCTCACAAAGAACGGCATCGGCAGACGTCAACACGCTGGCACCATCAGTCGGATCCTGAACCTGAGTTTCTCGCAGGCTCATCGAAAGCTGAAAGGCCAGAGCCCCTGGGCGATTCACCAGGTTAATCAGATTACCGCGGAGTTCGGCGAGGACGTCGGCCAACTGTTTGGCGAGTCTCAAGCAGACTCCGCCCCCGTGGAGGGAGACCCAACCGCCGCGTCGCTCGTTATCGGTAACACAGCGATCCCGTGCCAAGCGCATATCGGCCTGGCCTTGTCTGCGGACCAGCGCGGCGATCTGGTCGCACTGGAAACCGACGGTCGTTGGTTCATCCATACAGCAGACAATGCACCTGAAGGTCAACTGCACAGCGTGCGCCTGATCACGATCAGGCCAACTGTCGAGGAGATCCGCCGCTTAAGCATCGCGATTCTCGACGACTCGGCCGAGGCTGCCGACGAGCTATCCAAGTACTTGCGCAATCAGGGATTCAACACGCAGGCCTATTACGATATCCAGTCCTTCAACGATGCGGTCCGCGATCAGATGTTCGACGGTTTCGTCGTGGACTGGATCATCGGTCAGGACACCTCGGAGAGCTGCATGACGAAGATAAGGCAATCCGAGAATCCCGATGCTCCCATTCTTGTACTGACCGGACAACTCAACACCTCGGAGCGTGAGTCGCAAATCGCTCGCGCAATGCGAACCTTCGACATCCTCGGGCCCTATGAAAAACCGATCAGGCTATCGGTCATCAAGGCTGCATTCGATCGCTACTTCAATCGCTGACGGATGTCAGACGCACCAGCGTGCGCAACAGTACCTCCCGGCGGACCGGCTTCATCAGATAGTCATCGAACAATGCCGCCTGTTCCTTCGTCAGCAACTCGGGCGCGTGCGCACTGACGCCGATTACCGGAATCCGGTGGTTCGGGCCGCGTGTCAGACGTAGTTCACGTACGACCGAGAGGCCATCGCGCTCAGGCATGTTCAAGTCGAGCATGAGCGCGTCGTACGGGCGCCTCATGAGCTTCTGTATCCCTCGTTCCGCCGACTCGCATGCCTCGTGCGTACAGCCGATCTGATCCAGTAGCGACGCGAACGCCCTGAGTGCCGAAGGATTGTCGTCGACAACCAGCACGTGGGGAGGCGACGCGAACGTAGACGGTTCAGGCGATTCCTGTCGGCCCGGCACCGGTATCAACGCATTGTCGCCACGGGACACTTTCACGGGCAGGTTCACTGTGAATGCACTGCCTCGGCCAACTTCGCTCTTCACGCGAATCTCGCCACCGAACAGATCGACCAGCCCCTTCACGACGGACAGTCCCATGCCCGCGCCGTCATGAATGTTCGACTGTCGCTGACCGATCTGTGTGAATGGCTGAAAAATATACTCAAGCTTGTCCGCGGGGATGCCGGCGCCAGTATCCTCAACCTTCAGAATCAGACGTCCGGCGCTTCCGGCAGACTGTAGCTCGCACGACAGCTTGACGTCCCCATCCCTGGTGTTCTTGATCGCGTTCGACAGCAGGTTCGTCATGATCTGCCGGATCCTGACCGCATCCGAATGCAGATAGACGCCATCCAGCCCCTGACTTTCGCAGATCAGCCTGACTGGCTTCTTGCCAATCAACGCGACCGCCTCGGAGGCCGTTGCACGAAGGATCGGTTCAAGTTCGAAATCGCTGTTTCGCAATTCGAGCTTTCCGCTGTCGAGCCGGGCATAGTCCGCAAGATCGCGCATCTGCGACTCGATCTGATCTACGGCAAGCTCAAGGCGCTTGATGGTGTCGGTATGCTCGAGTCCGATCCTCGATCCGGCAATCACATCGATCGCGGACATGATGCTCTGCAGCGGTGTTCTGAGTTCGTGGCCAATCGCGCCCAGGAACGCGTTCTTGGCCCGAATCGCCTCGCCCGCAGCAGCAGTCGCCCGACGCTCCGCGTCCAGCGCACGCGCTTGTTGCCGGATCGTCTTCATTTGCTGCCTGATGTTGAAGATAGTGACGAGTCCGATAATCGCGGCCGACATGATAATGATCGATACACCGATCAGGATAATCTTGCGATTCAGCAGGAACATCTGATAGGTGCGATCGCGTTGCTTCGCCTCGGCATGCGCGGCGAGCGTCGACAGGTTCCGCGCCTCGAGCCGTACCCGCCGTATCTTCAGTGCCGCCGCCTCCAGTTGCACCGAAGGGACCTTGGGCCGGGCCAGAATTTGCTCTACGTCCGAGAACAACGCCCGAATCCGGTCCACCTGTTCCGCGTAGCCCGGTTCCGCATAAAGCAACCGGGTAGATTCCGAGTGATTCGATAGAACAAAGAACTTTGACTCAAGAATCTTGAATTCCGTCTGCACATCCTTGCACTGGCTCAGGCAACCCCAATCCTTCCTGTCGAGAAGTAATTCAAAGTCGGCAAGACGGGATTCGAACTGTGCTGTGGATGATGCGTAATTTTCCTGCGTCCCGACGAGCGAGAGGAAATTTCGCTCGGAGAACAGGTTGTTGTAGCAATAGACGGCCGACGACATTGCCGCCAACATCAGGAGCGTCAGCACCAGAAAGTAGCCGTACACGCCGCTCGCACGCGGCAATTTGTCCAATTTCATTTCACGACGATTTTGTATATTTGCCAGATGAATCGTGTACTGTACAGCGGACCACTCAACTCCCCTCCACCCGTATCTCTAGGATAAACAATAAAGAATGGCCCGAAATTCTCTATGGGAAGATATTTGCCATTCATTTTGTAGGCAAGGATAGCACCATACTTCTCAAAATCCGATATTGGAATATCTCCATAATAGTCGTCCAGCGTGTATGCAGTGATATATGTTCCCTTGCCGCCGACTTTCTTCAAAATATCCAGTACCGAAACACCTTCAAACAGACTGGCTGGCGTCCAAGCCGTGGACGTTCGGATCGTCGTGACAGGAAGTCGCATCAGGTCGGCTTCCGTAAACACATATTCCTTGGCCTCGGGGTCGGTAAAATTACTGATATTCCCCGATATTGTTAAATTGTAGCAATACCCACTGTTACACCAGGTCATCGACCACATTGCCATTACCACAAAAGCGCTTTTCATTTTATCACCTGCCATCCCCAAAAAATGACGCTTGTTTGGTGAAATGCAATTCAGTTTATTTATTCAAACCCGCAAAAACATGAGACGCCCGTCAAACCAAACTCGATTGTGACCAGGAACTGTCACACCCGGAGTCGCGAGATCAATGTCAGCGGTGAGCCAACGCCTTCAGGCATGAGTGAAGCGAACGTATGAAGCATACCGTAGCCAACGATAGCACGGGTGATGCTGTTGATCGCCCATGTCGAGGCGAGAGCGTTACGGTGCGTTATTGCAGCAGGTAACGCCGATGAGTCCGTGTTTCGCGCGCATAAGTCTCAGAGCGACGCTTTATTAGCTCGATGGGACCGGCATCCAACACCGCTCCATCTTGATCGTCTCGATAGCAAGAAGTAGAAAAGTAACGAATCTCGCAAAATTTACGTCGCCAAGAAGTGAGAATGTCAGTCCATTCAGGGAGAAGATAGGCAGTACGTCCGAATGCAAATCAGTGTGATGTTACTTTTTCTTCAAAAACAACATATCGGGACCCCGGGCAGCCGTTTCGAATACGATCCCGCCATACGTCGACGCTTTGGAACGGCGAGTACATCGAATCTCTAAACAGGGTCAATCTCGGCTATATGTCAGGGTCTTGCGCACGTATCCGAAGTGAAGTGGTGGTCGAGCGCTCCCAACGGGGCGACAAAGATATGACGTCGCCGATCGAACATTGCGCCGAAAACCTCTTCGGCAAAATATTGACCCACGATTCACCACAGGATGAAGCAGATCACATCTTTGGTTCGTAAAATGTCGCGTTTTATTCAAAGACAACATATTGAGACTGCGGGCATCTTTTCCGAGAGACGACAAATGCAGTGGACTCTCAGAAAAATTGTCTTTGGCCCGCGCGCGAGAAAAATCAAGGACTTGGACATCTGTTCTGAGACAACTGCATGTTGCTCGTCGCAGAAAAGGTGTCTTTTGGCACGGAAATTCTCCGGAAAGTCGTCTTCGGGATTATGGCCGTCCCGTCCGAGTGTCTCGACGGAACGTCGACGACAGGTATCGTCGTAGAAGTGCGTATCAGCATCCGACGACGCCAATCAAGATGAGCTCTAAATATGCAAATAGTGCGCATCCAGCAATCTGTTAGGAATCCTGACGTCGCCTGCGGTTCAACACCGCCCAACGGCTTCGACCAGTTCCGGCGTCCTTGAGGGACCCGGAGAGCGCCGCGCCGATCGTTTCGGCACGACGCTTCGCAGCCACCTTGCATATCGATATGCAAACGCTCGAACGGTTTGCCCATGTCCATCGCAATACCGTGAGCCGCCTGGCGGGCTCCGAAAGCGTGCAAAAGTACCTTCGGGATGCCATCCGGATTATCCGAGCCGCGAACGATATCGCCGGGGATGTACAGTGCGCACTCTTCTGGTATCGAAATGAGCCGTTGCCGATCTTCGACTACAAGACTGCTGAACAATTAGTGCCGGAAGGACGCGTTGACGACTTGCTTCGGTATGTCGTTTCGCTTGAGGCAGGTGCAGCTGGGTAAGGCGGGGAACACACGTTGTAGGTCAGCCGAATAACGGTTACTCGCAGGTCAAAGCTGACCTATGTTCGGCGACGGAAAACAGGGAGCGGGGCATATTGGACTGGACGTTGTTCCGCGGTATGTTGCCTGCCCCACCTCTTCAAATGCCCGCTCGATGCGTGGTGTATTTCGGACACGCGCACGCATCATCGACCCGGATCAATTGGAAACTTTCTTGGCCAACCTCGACCGATGATACAAGCCCGGCACCACAACCCGTCTGCGCTACCCGAACTTTCGGCCACTCGCACGTCCGAAACGACCCGGCACCCGATGGCACCGGGTCGCTGACGCCAAGATCGCCACTCACTCCGTCTTCGCACCCATCGTTTGAATAATTATCCTCAGATGCGTACTCATTGGTAGGTTCAAACTCGTCCCGGTCGGCAGTTTCCGAAGGAACCAGCGCTTGTACTGACGCTCGATCTCTCCGTCCGCTGCCAGTTCCTCGAATGTGGTCTTTACGACCTGCGCGAGCAGTGGGTCACCACGCCGGAACATAATTCCATACGGTTCATAAGAAAGATAGTCGCCAACGACTTGGAATTTCCCGTGCCTGCCCGCATCCTGTGCGATCAAGCCGTAAAGCAACGCTTCGTCGGTTGCAAACGCATCCACTTGCCCGCTCGCGACCGCTTCGAAACCTTCCTTGTGTTCACGTACCACCAGCAACTGCATCCCAAGGTTGAATTTCTGGTCGAGATCGCGCAGCGTCTTCTCGTTGGTCGTGCCGGCTGTCACTGCGACCTTCTTACCCGCGAGGTCGCGGAACGAGCGGATCGGCGCCCCCGCCTTCACCATCACCTTCGTGCCGGAAACGTAGATGATCGGCGAAAACGCGACGCGCTTCTGACGCTCCAGGCTTCTCGTCGTGGATCCGCATTCGAGGTCGACCTGACCGTTGACAACTTGATCGATCCGGTTGTCAGCAGTGACCGGCACCCAGCGAATGGACACGCTCCTGTTGATCGAATCCTCGATCGCGGACACGAGCGCTTTGCACAACTCGATCGAATAACCAATCGGCTCGTTGCGTGTGTTGAGGAACGAGAACGGCACCGACGAATCGCGGTAGCCAAGCGCGATCGTTCCGCTATCGCGCACCTTCTCAAGCGTTCCCGATAACGTGACCGGTGGCGCCGCCGAAGATAGGTCGGCCGCATCCTGTGCATTCGCCGCTGCGGACGCGGCGAATAGGCCAGCGACGACGAGAGCCGTCCGGAACCCATGAATCGTCATCACGCAGCTCCTGTCACGCGTCAGCAGGTTGTGCAAGCGTCGCCTTGACCTCGGCATCAAGACGTGCCGCATTCACCTTTGCATCGCTCTCCGACAACAGTGCGCCCTCCCACTTTGCGACAACCGCGCTCGCAATCGAGTTACCTACGGCGTTAGTCGCCGAGCGGCCCATGTCGAGGAACGTATCGACGCCGAGGATAAGCAAGAGACCTGCCTCCGGCAGCTGGAACTGGGTCAGCGTTGCGGCAATGACGACGAGTGACGCGCGCGGCACCCCGGCCATCCCCTTCGATGTCAGCATCAGTACGAGCAGCATCGTGATCTGCGTGCCAAGCGACAGATGAATGTTGTACGCCTGCGCGATAAAGAGGGTCGCAAACGTGCAGTACATCATCGAGCCGTCGAGGTTAAACGAGTATCCCATCGGCATCACGAAGCTCGAAATCTTCCGATTAACACCGAAGCGGTCAAGTGCATCGAGAATCTTCGGATATGCGGCCTCCGAACTTGCAGTCGCGAACGACAGCATGAAAGCCTCCTTGATCAGTGCGAGCAGCTTCAGTACGCGCGGCCCAAGGAAAACGAAGCCCGCAAACGTGAGGAGCCCCCACAACAAGAAGAGGCTAAGGTAGAAATCACCCATGAACACCGCAAACTTCAACAGGATCGACAACCCGTTCACTGCGACGGTCGAAGCCATTGCAGCAAATACTGCGAGCGGAGCGAGCTTCATCACGTAGCCGGTGATCTTCAGCATCGCATGCGAAAGCTGGTCGATTGCAGCGACAAGAACCTTTGCCTTCTCTCCGAGCGCAGCGAGTGCGACACCGAAAAACATCGAGAACACGACGATCTGGAGGATCTCGTTGTTTGCCAGCGCTTCGGCAAACGAGCGCGGCACCATATGCCCGACGAAATCCTTAAGTGTGAACTTCGACGTCGCGAGGTTTACCGACGCGCCGATGTCGGGCAATGGCAAGCCAAGGTTCAGGCCGGGCTGGAGCAGGTTCGACATCAGAAGGCCAAGCAACAACGACGTTACCGATGCCGTGATGAACCAGGCGAACGCCTTCACGAAAACCCGCCCGACCGACGACGCGTCCCCCATATGGGCGATCCCAACGACGAGCGTCGAGAATACGAGCGGGCCGATAATCATCTTGATCAGCCGCAGAAAGACATCGGACACGAGTGAAATGTAGCCGGCGATTTCCGTTGACACCTTCTTATCGGGAAACTCCGTATAGATCATGTAGCCAATCGCAATGCCGATCAACATCGCGATCAGAATCCATACCGCTGAAGATTTCTTCTTTCTCATCTTAATGTCTCCGTGCTCCAAATCTGTGTTGAGTGATGAACCACCGACGCGCGAGGCGTTCGGCACATCCACCCTTATTCCGCTTTCAAAGCCGATCGCGATCTTGAAGAATTACCTGCCGGCTCCCTTCTTCGAAAGAATGCAAGGACTGATCCCAGCATTCTTCCGGCCACAACAGCTCGGCTCTTCGTGACATGGGTCGATAGACTGCCGAGTAAAGGGTTCCGTATCCCCGCTGCCATGCGTTTTGATACAGTGGTTCTTGCAGCATGACGTTGATCGCCTGCTGTGCTGGGCCAGGCTGAACAATTTGAAGCTGAAGAGCGGCGAGCCGATCACGCGAGCGAGTCGCCCGCGCATGCTCCGGCCATTCGACCGAGTTCTGGAAGTTGGTCACGGCATGGCGACGCGTAACCTCGGTCGGTCGGTCTGGATTGACAAACACCGTCGCCCAGTCCGCCTTGGAGTCGAGTAGCGTGACGCTGTAACTCATATGTACCGGCACACGTTGAAGTATCGCCACCGCTTCAGCGGTCGTCCTCGCAGTTTCCAGCACGTACCGCAGCACCAGCGGAATTCCGAAACCGGTTCCGGACACTGTGCGCCCGCCGAACGACAGCGACGCCGCAAGCCCGTTGTCGTTCATCCCGTCGAGCGCGCCCCACAAGCAGTCACCCATCGCCGCAACTCGCGAGCCGACCCAACGTGTCGCGAGCCAATTTCCTTCGAGCAACGCAGGTGCGAAGTCATAGTTGCGCAGCAGCATCGGCTCCTCGTGGCCGCCGGGATCGATCCAAACCGCCTGCGAGCAACCCGCGATATACGGCGGCGGACACCACAGGGACAGGAAACGCGCCTCAACGTCACCGCCGCCGATGAGCTCAACGAGACGCTCCCACGTTGGCACGAGTTCAGGCATATGCGTGCGCAGAGCACGTCGGGATTCGAGGTAGCTCGGGCGGCCGGCCACGCCACTTCGAAGAAACCAGGCACGGTAGCTCGGCCAGGCTCGTTCGAACAGGGCGCGCCACTTCTCGCCGGGAACATCCTCGGCGACGGCCTGGAACTGTAGACTGATCGGCATGGTGACCCTCAGAGAATCTTGAACGAGCCGGGTGCGGGCACCGCCTCAGGTTGCGAAGCCACAATCGGCTTACCCGCGTAGTACTGCTTCAGTCCGCGCACCCAGTCACGTGCGCGAATGTTGAGCCTGAAGTTGTCGTCCATCGATCGCCCACGCGTGATCAAGATTCCAAGATCCGCTCCCTCGTAGCGATAGTCGCCAGGACCTGTAATTCGCATGAAGAATGCCTCGCGCTCCGTGTCGATCGCACGCCGGTGGTAGTCGAATCGATGATACGAAACGCTGCCGTCGTCGGCCATCCGGTAAATTCCGGTTGCCGGCGCGTGTGTGACCTGGTCGACGTTGTCGTCCGTGTATTTCAGCACGACCTGCGACCACGAATCGATAAAGTGTGCCTGCGCCCAGCGCTCGTTGATCTCCTTCACGTTCAGGTCAAATGGCACTCCTGAGAACTCGAGCAGGTGGAAAAGGAAGAGCGGTGCGTCCGCGTACGCGAACGCTGCATGATTCGTCATCGGGCTCGCGCCGCAAATGCGCGGATTCAGTTCGCCCAGATAGACCTCGCCGGAATCGATGTCGATCAGGAAATCGAGGTCGAAATAGCCGCGATAGCCTTCGTTCAGCAACTGATCGCCGAACTTCTCGGCCATCGCGCGCGCCTTTGCGCGCACCTCCTCCGTGAATGCACCCGGGAACACCTCATTGCCGCACCAGCCCCCCTTGTATGGCGTCAACTCCCGCGCGCCGACTACCTCGGTCAGCAGTGGCCCGACGAGGGTCCCGGACTGCGTTGCGCATGCTTCAAGTGTGGCCCCGCGGCAATTGATTCGCTTCATGATCTTGACTTCGGGGTCGTTGACGATTTCATCCTTGTGCTTATTGAAATCGTCTTCGGACGCAATGAAGAACGTCGTATGTCCGGAGTCGCCAAATGCGGACTGCACGACAAGATCCCGGCCGAGTCCATTGCGCTCCGCAATCTGCATCAGATGAGCGTAACTGTCGACCTTCTCGAGCGCATTCGGTACGGAGTAGACACCGGCCTTGTTTCCGATCCGAACGGTTTCCATCTTGTTGTCACATCGGGTGCGAAGCGCGGCCGGCGGGAACCAGACATCCATGCCGATTTCTTTCGCGAGGGCTTCCGTCTTCTCGTCAAACATGAGGAATGTCGCGACCGGCCGGCCGCCGCGACGCTCGACCAGGTCGATCACTTCCTTGTGAGACAAAAGATAGTTGTTGATGTCTTCAATCGACTGAAACTCGTCGTGCGGTGACTCAGTCGGGACAAACACGTTCGGATGACGCCCATCGAAGCAGTCGATGTAGTTGATGTACATAAAGCGGTTCACCCACCTGTCGATGCCAAGCAGGTTGAAGTTGGTCGCGCTAATGAAGTAGATCGGTCGCTCATTGCGGTGGAACATCAGCAACAGATCGGAAACGCTCTTAACTTTATCGCTCAATTTTGGCTCCTGGATACGTCGTCTTTGACAGTGGTGAATCCGGCGATCTGCTCTACCTCGGTGTCCGCGGGCGCGTCGCTCGACGGCCTCTGCGCCACTCGGTCCGACAGCGCGATAGCGACGCGCGAAGCGGTGCCCTGTACCGCGCGATCAAGAGCGTCCTGACTGAAGATCCGGAAGCCCAACTCTGGACGGAAGCCGTGGATCTCGCGCACATCGAGTGCCGCCATGAACTGGAGGATCCCGGCACTAATCACCTGGCCTGGCACGAGGATCGGGAAGCCCGGCGGATAGGGGATCACGAACAGTGCGGACACAAGCTCACGGCCGGCGGCGATCGCGCGTGCTGCCTCATTCATGTCGATGTACTCGCAGTTCGCATCGTCGTACGACAGGAAGAACGCACTGCGAATGTCGCCATCGCGCGTCTCTGCGCGGCTTTCGATGCTGCGACCGCGGAACGCGAAGTGGAAGCTCGAGAAATCGGGCAGCGGCGGTTGTTCGAGCGTCAGCGACCGCACGCGCTTTTCATGGGTCCGGCGCTCGATCGTGCTCATATCGGACACGCGTGCGTCGACGTCGCGCGCGATCTTTACCAGTACCTCAATCAGGTATGCAATGGCCGAGCGAGTTGAGCCGATATTCGTCATGAAAAGGACGGTATTGCGCGAAGTCTTGTTGATCTGGATACCGTACTTGTCCATCAACTCCTTGTTCTTGAACGTGTCGCCGTCCATCCCGGTTGCACCGATCACGAGCGTCGCACGTGTTGGGTCGAGCACGAACTCGTCGGTTCGCCAGGCTGTCTCGAGGTTGTTCCAGCCAGTCTCGTCATCGTAGTAGCTATTGACACCAGAGTCGCGATAGGCCGGCGGCACTACATCGGAGACGCGCAAAAAGCGGAAGTAGCGGCTCAACAGCGGATGCTGCTTAACCTGTTCCCGCAAACTCATTGCGAGCTCGAGCTGACGCTGGATCAACTCATAGCCCTCAAGCTCGACCTGACGACGGCCGACGTCCAACGACGCGAGAATCTGGTAGTTCGGCGATGTTGAAGTGTGGGTCATGTAGGCTTCGTGGAACGACTCTTCGGCCTTGTCCTTGAAATCCTGATCCCACACGTGGATCATCGAGCCCTGGCGTAATGCAGTGAGCGTCTTGTGAGTCGAATGCGTCGCGTAAACACGCACCCGCGCGCGCGTTGGGTCGGGCAACAGGCGTGTGTCGAGAAGCTGCGCATCGTCGCTCCAGTCAATCGAAAGCGCGAACTCCTCATAGCTTTTCGCGTACTCCGGGTCACTGAACTTGTCGGCGAGCTTTGCGGCGCTCGCCATCGCAGTTCGTTGCCGATAGATCGGATGACAGCGCGCGAACGCAAACCATGCCTCGTCCCACAAGAACACGAGATCCGGCTTGATCGCGAGACACTCCATCATCACGCGTTCGACGTCGTACACGATTCCGTCGAACGTACAGTTGGTGAGCAGAACCATCCGTACCCGGTCGAGCGTGCCCGCGCGGCGGAAGGAAAGCAGCGTCTCCTTGATGTGTCGGATCGGCACCGCGCCATACATTGAATACACGTCGAGCGGATACGAGTCGAGGTACGTGACCTGTGCACCCGCGAGCACTAGTCCGTAGTGGTGCGACTTGTGACAGTTTCGGTCAACGAGCACGATATCGTCCGGGCGTACGAGCGCCTGGACGACGATCTTGTTGCAGGTCGACGTGCCGTTGGTCGCGAAGTAAGTGCGGCGGGCCCCGAACGCGCGCGCCGCATACTCCTGCGCGAGCTTCAGTGGGCCGACCGGATCGAGCAACGAGTCAAGCCCGCCAGACGTCGCGGAAGTCTCGGCCATGAACAGGTTCATCCCGTAGAACTGGGCCAAATCGCCGATCCAGTTGCTGTTCATGATTGCCTTTCCGCGCGCGAGCGGCAACGCATGGAACACTCCCGTCGGCTGCTTCGCGTAGTCGCGCAGTGCATTGAAGAAAGGCGTCTTGTGGCGTTCGCTGACACCTTTCATGATCGAGCTGTACAGCTCAATGTGATCTTCCTCGCCGAAGAAGATCCGCTTGAAAACTTCACCGACACGCGCCGCAATGTCCTCGACACTCACGTCGGTCACGAGATACAAGTCGAGCTCTGGACGGATCTGCGCAATTCGACGGCCGAGCAATGGCCCGCGCTCAAACTCAGGCATCGCCTCGATGTTCTCATCGAGGCCATCAAGAAAGCGGCGCAGCATGTCGTTGTGGTTGACCGAGCGGAATGGGAACCCATGCCTTATGACAACAGCCTGCAGATTAAAATTTACGAGTGTTGCGATCAGCGCGTCCTCGAAGCTCGGCACGACGACGATGTCGAAGATAAAATCGTCGTCCGGGCTACGCTTTCGCTGAACGCGGCGGCGCAACGCCTCCTCCTCGCTCGCTGACATTTCGTCGACGATTAGAACTTCAAAATAAGGACGCGTGAGTTGCGCCTGGCGTTCGCTGTCGGTCTCGATCTGTGAAGGAAGCTCGTTGTCACTGTCTAGCGTGTTCGCGTCGTGACGATATGTGCGCGCGGCCAGCACACGGTGAATACGGCGCGCCGCCTGATGTGCGCGGACCATCTCCTCGCGCTCGATCCAGTGGCGCAACTCACCGAACACCCGGCCGCCCGGGAATGCCCAGTAACTTTCGATCGGCGTCAACAGCTCGACTGTTCGCCGCACGTTCTGCATACGCAGCGCGCGCTCCGGATCATCCGCTGGCAGGATCGCGAGACGGCTCAGGTCGTCGACCAGATTGATCCACCCGTCGGCACGCCCTTCCCACACGCTGCGATGGCGGCCGAGCGACGCGCAGTGCTGGGACAACGGTTGCTCTGCTGTCATGTCTCCTTCTCCTTGGCTCAATTTTTGTGTGCGAGCGGATCGCCCGGCTTTGTACCCACCACACGGCCGGGTGCGCCGATTTGCTTAGTCGGGTTTCGTCAACGGTCCCAACGTACCGAGGTACGGAAAGTCATGACTCTCTTTCCGGTACACCGGGAAGTCGCAGTTGCGGTCGCGGAAACTCTTCAGCGGCTGGCCGAGGTTTCGCAAACCGCATTCACGTTCGCGGCGCACGCGTTCGAAATCGACCGCGATTGGAATGATTTCAGTGCCGCCGTCGGCCTGATGCAGGACATAGCCAGACGGGTCACAAACGATCGATCGTCCGACGCCACCATCACCGACGCCATTGATGTCGAAGAAATACACCTGGTTCTGTGCCGCAGACGCGCGCGCGATCGCGAGCTCGACGTCTCGGTCGATCGTATCCGTCATCGTCGGATGCAAGATGACCTCAGCTCCCATCGCGGCCAGCGTGCGCGTGGTCTCCGGGAACCACATGTCGTAGCAGATCGACACGCCGATCCGCCCCGCGTCTGGAACATCGAATACGCAAAACTCGGTGCCGCCCTCAACGCCGCGCTCATATGGACGGAACGGAAACAGCTTGCGAAAGCAAGCGATAACTTCTCCGCTCGGGTCGATCACCGGTGTCGTGTTGTAGACCACCGCACCATCTGGTCCTTCGACGCGCTCGAACAACGAGCCAGGGATAAGCCACAAGCCAGTCTCACGCGCGAGCTCCGAGAGGCGCGCTACCGCAGGCCCGGGTATCGGCTCGGCTCTGTCGTGCTTTGGACCGAGTGGCGCCAACTCCGAGAACATCACCATCCGCACCCAGGGGAAGCGCGTTCTGATGTGGCGCAGATAATTGCCCATCACCTCGACATTGCTTTCGAATGCCGAGACCGCCATTTGTACACCCGCGATACCGAAATTTGACTTCATGACTACTCTCAACGATTGATGCAAAACAGGCCGGCGAAATACTTCTTCGGGCCATCGCAGCTTGCTGAATAAAATCGGAATTTATTGAAATAGGACCAACCGGCAACCAGAAACGGCTTCCGCAATAGCGAATGCCAACACCACCTGGCCTCTCTTGGCGAAAACGATGTGTCAGCTCTGCGGAGCGCTAGCGTTCAATCCGCTGCGTGTGCATGAGATTTGCCGTGTAGACGACACCTCCACCTACAACGCCGATCTTCGTCACACCGGTCGAGATCCATGGTCATACCTATCAGTTCGTTCACAAACATACTTGCAACCGCTTACCAACGATCGACGGTTAACTAATTTTGATGAATCAATTCACTAATTTTTTTAGTAGATTTATCGAACCGTGAATCGTGCCGGGATGTGAAAGGTATGCAGCCAATTTCAGTCGTGCAACGCTGATGCATTTTTCGACTGACGCAATCGAAAAAAAGCATCAGCCACCAATGATCACCTCCAAAAAAGTGCGATGGAGCGTGCGGAAATTCAACAGACTTTTCGATACAACGAACACACACGATGAAACGCTTGCGCCATCGTGTTGAGCAAATTGTGATGGAGCAGAGTCAGACCGACGCGAGGATGCCGGTTACCGACTGATATGTCGTCCATGAGATCGGAACCGGCTCGCTTTCGTTGGACAAATTCGCACGCGGCGCTGCGGACGCAAATGGCAGCGGATTGCCTAACGACGTTCCGCTCCATCGCGCAGCGTTCGACTTGCCGACTCACGGCGCAGCCACGCTTTCTGATTCTTCCCAATGAGAGAATCAACGTCCGCCAAAGAATGTGTGGATCTACTCAGAACCCGGAGTGAGCCGACTACCGGGAACCTCACGTGCCGCCGACACGTACAACCTTTGACGTCAGCCAAAAATTGTTGAGTTGGCTGCACGGAAAGGAGGGACAAGTGATTCGACAAAGGCCGAATCGACGCTAACGAGCGCTGACAAATTGCCTGAATTGGGCAAAGCTGCCGGTAACCAATCTTGGACAGCCTGAACGCGGCCCCCGACCAACCGGGAAGACGCTGATGATCAGATTGAGTTGTGGTGCGCCGAGTACAGCAGGATGAGAATGAGATATTACAAGGGGCTCGGCGAGCTTCCGCGAACAGAATTTGCCCGTCACCTAGGCACACATGCCCAAGTGACGAAGCCTCGGTGTTCAGAAATCCGCGCCTAGGTGTCCCGTGCGGCGCATCTGCACAAGATGCTCGATCGAACGACGATTCTTGAACGACGCACTGGTCACAATGACGCGAACTCAATCATCGCCGGCCGATCAACAAACCGATCAGCACGCCAACCCCCAGGGCAGTTGCCGCCGACGTCCAAGGGCGATCGTGCACATACTCGTTTGCCACACGAGCCGTCTTTTTACCCTTCTCGACGACAATCACCTGGGCGTCCGCTGCCTTTTTCCTGACCTGCTTGAGTCGATCACCGATCGCATCACGCACGCTCTCTTCACCGCCTGCTTGACCACCGACAGCTTCGCTGTCAGCCCCCTTCACATCCCTTTCTGCTGCGCCTTGCAAGCTAGCCAACGTAGACATCGCCATCTCCCTTCTATCGATTGCTTACTGATTTCATGTCACGTGTGGACACCGGTTCGACGATCTCACGCTCGCATTCAATGCCGCGATGAACGCCGCAGCTCGCGTGACATGCCCCTCGAATCATCGTTCTACTGGATCAGAGATCATCTGGAATACCTGGTGCGCATCGACTAGTGACGCCTGCGAGATACCGTACGCCACCGATTTTTCGCCGACAAGAGGCATGCGTATTTCGACTAACCTGATGCCATTCGTGGCATCGGGATACAGGAGATGACAACCCCATCTGTTCTGTCTACCGATCCGCTCCGGGAACGCTTGACCTCAAGAGGCCAGCTCACCTCGTGCTAGCACAACTGCGCGTGGTTGGTTACGGCGACCCGGACTTCGCTCGCGACACTGCACCCGCGCTCACAAACGTGCGCATCGACGGCACGAGCATCGGCAAGCTTGCCGCGTCGCTGCTGATCGACTGCATCGAGCGTGGCAGCGATGTGCATCGTTCGGTCGACGTGGGCTTTACGCTCATCGAACGGGACGGCGCGTAGCGTTGGGGGACGCCCCTAGAATGTCCCTTTGTGGGTGCGCGTCAATATCGACGCAATAGGCGAGACCTTCAGCATCTTTGTCGCTGATGCTGACGTGCACGTGCCCTGTGGAGCGGTCGCTCGACCCGCGGGAAAGCGTCGCCTTTTCACGACGTACGCCACAAGCGGCCGTTGCATCGCCAGTAAACGGCTGCTCTCCATCGGAAAGCGGCCGTCCTTGCGTAAGCTGTCGCGAGACCTGAGTCTCAGAATGGGTTGGATCTTAGCCGGCCACTTGGTCCGTCACGCGAGCCACGTTTTGATAGACGTGGCCATCGTCCCCGTCGAAATGCCATAGCGGTCGTGCAGCGTCGGCAGCGCGCCCGCATCGAGAAACGCGTCGGGCAGGGCGATTTGCCGGAACGGCGGTGTCACGCCCGCGCCGAGCAGCGTGCGCGCAACGGCCTCGCCGAGCCCGCCGATCACCGTATGGTTCTCAGCGACGATTACCATGCGGCCCGTGCGCTGCGCTTCGCGCAGGATCGTTGCCGTATCGAGCGGCTTGATCGTCGGCACGTGCAGCACGGCGACACCGATGTTGTCCGCTTCCAGCGCCCTCGCGACTTCGAGCGAGCGCATCGTCATGATCCCGGATGAAATCAGCAGGACCTCGTTGCCGTCGCGCAGCAGCTTTGCCTTGCCGAGTTCGAACTTATAGTCATATTCATCGAGTACGGCGGGCACGTTGCCGCGCAACAGACGCGCATAGACAGGGCCCTTGTGCGCGGCGATGGCGGGTACCATCTGCTCGATATCGAGCGCGTCGCACGGATCGATCACCGTCATGTTCGGCATCGCGCGCATCAGCGCAAGATCCTCGGCAGCCTGGTGACTCGGGCCATAACCTGTCGTGAGCCCCGGCAGTGCCGCCACAATTTTCACGTCGAGGTTGTCCTCCGCGATCGCCTGATGGATGAAGTCGTAGGCGCGGCGCGTAGCGAACACCGCATAGGTTGTCACGAACGGCTGTGCGCCTTCATGCGCAAAGCCTGCCGCGGCGCCCATCAGCAACTGTTCGGCCATGCCCATCTGGTAATAGCGCTCGGGGAATTCCTTCGCGAATATGTGCAGGTCGGTGTATTTGCCGAGGTCTGCTGTCATGCCGATCACGTTGGTCTTCGTGCGCGCGAGTTCGGCCAGCGCGTGGCCGAACGGTGCGGAACGCGTAACCTGGCCCTCTCCCGCGATCGACGCGATCATCGCGGACGTTTTCAGGCGCGGCTTCTTCTCGACGGTGCTCATGCTGTTCTCCCTGCTTCGAGTGCTTCGAGCGCGAGTTGCCACTCGTGCGCATCGACGCGGATGAAATGGTTCTTTTCGCGTTCCTCGAGGAACGGCACGCCGCAGCCCATCTTCGTATCGCAGATGATGATGCGCGGCCGGGGCTGGTCGTGATTGCGAGCGTTGTCGAACGCGCGCTTGACGGCATCGATGTCGTTGCCGTTCACGCGCTGCGTGTACCAGCCGAATGCCTCGAGTTTCTCGACGAGCGGCTCGAACGCCATGATTTGCGTCGACGGGCCATCGGCCTGCTGGTTGTTCACGTCGACCATCGCGATCAGGTTGTCGAGCTTCCAGTGTGCGGCGGACATGATGCCTTCCCAGATCGCGCCTTCGTCGAGTTCGCCGTCGGAGAAGAGCGTGTAGACGAACGCGCTCGATCCCTTGCGCTTGAGCCCGAGACAGCGGCCCACGGCAATCGTCAGGCCGTGGCCGAGCGAGCCTCCCGACATTTCCATGCCGGGCGTGTAGCTCGCCATGCCGGACATGGGCAGGCGGCTGTCGTCGCTGCCGTACGTTTCGAGTTCTTCGGCGGGCAGAATGCCGGCTTCGAAGAGCGCCGCATACAGCGCAATCGCGTAGTGCCCGTTCGACAGAAGGAAGCGGTCACGCTCTTCCCATTCCGGATCCTGCGGGCGGTAACGCATGGCGCCGAAGTACGCCACGGCCAGTACGTCTGCGATGTCGAGCGCCTGGCCGATATAGCCCTGGCCCTGTACTTCGCCCATCAGCAGCGCGTTTCTCCTGATCCGGTACGCGCGCTCGGCGAGCGAAACGTTCCCGGCTGTGATTTCGGTGTCCATGTACTGCTCCTTTGATAGCGAAAGAATCCTGAAAACGTCAGCGGTTGACGGACTTGGCCGGAACGAGGAACACGAGCGCGGCACCGAGCGTCACCGCCACCGAGATGAAGACGAGACCCGCTGTCGACTTGCCGGTCAGATCGTTGAGCCAGCCGACGATGGCCGGTGAGAAGAATCCGGCCAGATTCGCGAAACAGTTGACGGCCGCGATGCCCGCCGCTGCGGATACGCCGCCAAGCAGCGACGTTGGCAGCGCCCAGAATTGCGACGACGATGCGAGGATGCCGGCGGCAGCAATGCTCAGGCAGATGATCGATGCGGCGACGCTGCCCAGCGCAGGCAAGGTCGCGAAGCCCGCGGCGGCGATCAGCATCGGAATGGCAAGGTGGAAGCGGCGTTCGCGACGGCGGTCTGCGCTCATGCCGATCAGCGGCAACGCGACGATGGCGCACAGGTACGGAATCGCGGTGAAAACGCCGACCCACAGCGGATCCGACACACCGGCTTTGCGGATGATGGTCGGCAACCAGAACGTCAGGCCGTACTGACCGAGCACGACGCAGAAGTAGATCGCGGCCATCAGCCACAGGCGGCGGTCGCCGATGAACGCCCTGATCGACAGATGCGCCGTCTTGTGCGCGTTGTCGCCAGCAACATTGCGGGCGAGCAGCGCCTTTTCGGAGTCGGTGAGCCACGTTGCCTTCGCGATGCTGTCATCGAGGTACAGCAGGATCGCGACGCCGAGCACAAGCGACGGCACGGCTTCGAGCAGGAACAGCCACTTCCATCCCGCCATCGACATCGCGCCCTGCAGCGAATGCATGATCCAGCCCGACAGCGGCCCGCCGATGATGCCGGCCAGCGGAATCGCCATGAAGAACAGCGACAACGCTTTCGCGCGGCGCGCGGAGGGATACCAATAGGTCAGGTACAGGATCACGCCGGGCGCGAATCCCGCTTCGGCCACGCCGAGCAGAAACCGCAGCAAGTAGAAGACGGTTGGAGATTTGACGAACACGAAGCTCGCGGAGATAACCGCCCAAGTGAGCATGATCCGCGCAAGCCACTTGCGCGCACCGACCTTGTGAAGAATGAGATTGCTCGGTACTTCGAACAGGAAGTAGCCGAGAAAGAAGATGCCCGCGCCCATGCCATAGACGGTCTCGCTGAAGCGCAGGTCGTTCAGCATCTGCAGCTTCGCAAACCCTACGTTGACGCGATCGAGATAGGCGCCCAGGTAGCACAGCATCAGAAAGGGAATCAGTCGGCGGCTGACCTTCGCGTAGGTTTTGGTCTCGAATGTCGGCGAGTCGTCGCGCGGGATCACATCGCCCGGCACGGGCGGCGTGGTGTATCTGGATTTCATGTGTCTGTCTCCTGACACAGCCCCGGGTTCGTCCCGGGTGCTTTTGGGGATGCCGCGCGAGCGCGGCGCGGTCGTCAGTGAATCAGCATGCCGCCGTTCACATCGAGGGTGATGCCAGTCAGGTAGGTCGAGAGATCGCTGACCAGGAAGAGGCAGGCGTTCGCGACATCGGCGGCATCGCCGAGCCGGCCGAGCGGAATGCCCTTGATGATGTCGGCGCGCATCTCGGGCGTCAGTTTGTCGCCGGTGATGTCGGTCTGGATCAGGCCCGGCGTGATGGAATTGACGCGAATACGATCCGCGCCGAATTCGCGTGCCATTGCTTTGGCGAGGCCGAGCACGCCCGCCTTGGCCGCGCTGTAGTGAGGACCCCCGAAGATGCCGCCGCCGCGTTGCGCGGAAACGGACGACATGCAGACGATGCTGCCGCCGTGTTGATCCTTCATGGCCGGAATCACGGCCTGCGACATATAGAGGGTGCCGCGTAGATTGACGTCGACGATCGCGTCGAAATCCTTGCCGCCGATGTCGAGCGTGCGGACCGGCTGCGTGATGCCCGCGTTGTTGATGAGGCCGTCGATGCGGCCGTATCGTTCGAGCGTTGCGCGTGCCGCGGCGACACAGGCGTCCTTGTCGGTGACGTCGCAGGCGAGGCCGAGATGGTCAGGGCCGAGATCGGCGGCGGCGGCTTGCGCGTCTTCCTGGCGCAGATCGAGGATGACGACCCGCGCGCCCTGTGCGGCGAGCGCCTTTGCAGTCGCCTTGCCGATACCGCGGGGCGATGCAGCGCCCGTCACCACGATGACCTTGTTGTCGAGCAGCATTGCTTGTCTCCTGGGTGTTGATGTGTGCCTGTAGTGTCGGTGTACAGGTCAGCGGCATCAACGCGGAAACGTTCAGCAATGGCTGAGAAAAATTCAGGTGGCCGCCGCCTCGCGCTCGATCCACGCGAGAAACCGTTCGACGCGCGGCAGGTCGGCGTTTTGCCTCGGGTAAACCAGATGATGCGCGCCGACTTCAACGGCGTACGTCTCATCGAAAACCGGCACCAGCAAGCCGTCCCGGATTTTCACCGACGCGAGCGTGAGGCTCTCGAGCGCGATGCCGAGGCCGAGCGCCGCGGTTTCGATCGACATGTACGAGCGGTCGAAGGAAAAGTCGAAGGTCTTCTGCGTGCCGGATACCCCTGTCCTGCCGAACCACTGTTTCCACTGGACGAGCGGCGTCTCCGAATAGATCAGACGATGCGCCAGCAGATCTTCCGGCGAGTTGACGGGGTGGCGCTCCAGATAGGCAGGCGAAGCAAGCGGCGCAATGAATTCGCCACGCACCGTTTTCACTTCCAGATTGTCCCAGTTGCCGTAGCCATGCCGGATGTCGATATCGTAATAGCCGTTTGAAAACGACACATTTTCATATGAACACGCGAGATTGAGCTGGAGATCGCCGTTTGCTTCCTGAAACGAAGAGAGCCTCGGCAGCAGCCACATGAGCCCGAAGCTCGGGCTCGAATGGACGCGCAAGATGTCGACCTCCGTGCGGCTCGATGCGCGCTCCGTCGCGCGACTCAGATCGGCGAGCGACCCGGTTACGTCGGCAAGGTAGCGCTCGCCGGCTGGCGTCAGCACGAGGCCGCGCCCCGATCGCTGGAACAGCGGCTGGCCGATAATTGACTCGAGATTGCTGAGCTGATGGCTCACTGCCGAAGCCGTCAGGCCCAGTTCTTCCGCCGCGCGATTGACGCTTTTGGTTCTCGCGACACTCTCGAACGCGATGATGGACTTGAGCGGTGGAATACGCATCGTGAAATTTTTTCAGTTGCAGTTGAACGAAATCGCGTTGTTCGTGCGTCATCTGCGCTGCCATTTCGTCGACAACCTGCACCAGTGGCAGGAGGCAAGCATGGCGACGACCCCGATGTGGCAGGCCGGGAGCCTGGACTTCATCGGCACGTTATCCTGATGCGCTGCACAACCTTGCCGGAGACAGAGATGCATTATCCGTTTTTCCTTTCCGGCGCGCGACCGCTTCTCGTCACCTGGCAAGCAAGGTACGGGCCCTGATACTCAAGCGAATTCGCAATTAACGCCATCACCCAGTCGATGCGGAGAGATGAGAGGGATTATTGAACGCAGATCCCACATACTCCGACCAACATTGCGGCCTGCTCCACCGACAAGAGTGCCCCCTTGAAATTCTGCATCACGTCGACAAGCCTCAATCCGCTTAGGTCAACCGAGCGCAAATCCCCACCGTCAAACCGTGTGTCTCGCAAGATCGCATTGCGCAGGCTTCCGCCCTCAAAGACGGCGTCACGAAAATCACAGCATCAGCGGACGCTGATCGTCTGACCAATCGCCGGGCCGACCGACTCTCCCCCCAAACTCCCGCAGGCGGCATCCACGCAGCCCCTCAGTAGCGCAGAACAACCCACTTGCATTTCCGCACCCGCGAAAATCAGGCAGAATCAGCTCGTGCTATCTGGTCTGCGCGGCAGACGGCAGTGTTCACCATCGCGTTCCGCTTTCGTGGACACCGGCCCGGCATTGCTGTGCGCTCCGCGCATCGATTCTGTCTCAGTGTTGCCCGATCCTTGATCAACGTTTCCGCTCCCGCGCCGATGACGCGTGCGGGATGCCTTTCAACCGTCTGCCCAGAGCCCAGCAATGACGACCCAGCAACCGACGATCATCTACACCCTCACCGACGAGGCCCCGCTGCTCGCGACCAGCGCATTCCTGCCCATCATCCGGACCTTCACCGGACCGGCGGGCATTCAGGTCGAGACCAGCGACATTTCGGTCGCCGGGCGCATCCTGGGCGAGTTTCCGGAGTTCCTGACCGACGCGCAGCGGGTGCCCGACAACCTCGCGGAACTGGGCAGGCTGACTCAACTTCCCGACACCAACATCATCAAGCTGCCCAATATCAGTGCATCGGTGCCGCAGTTGGTGAGCGCGATCAAGGAACTGCAGGCCAAGGGCTACAACGTGCCGGACTATCCGGAAGATCCGAAGACCGACGAAGAGCAGGTGATCCGCCAGCGCTACTCGAAGTGCCTCGGCAGCGCCGTGAACCCCGTGCTGCGCGAAGGGAACTCGGACCGCCGCGCGCCCGCTGCGGTGAAAAACTACGCCCGCAAGCATCCACACAGCATGGGCGAGTGGAGCATGGCGTCACGCACGCACGTCGCGCACATGCGGCACGGCGACTTTTACCACGGCGAAAAGTCGATGACGCTCGACCGCGCGCGCGACGTCAAGATGGAACTCGTCACCCGGAGCGGCAAGACCATCGTGCTGAAGCAGAAAGTCGCGCTGCAGGACGGCGAAATCATCGACAGCATGTTCATGAGCAAGAAGGCGCTGCTCGCGTTTTACGAAGACCAGATGGAAGATGCGCGCAAGAGCGGCATGATGCTGTCGCTGCACGTGAAGGCGACGATGATGAAGGTTTCGCACCCGATCGTCTTCGGCCACGCCGTGAAAATCTTCTACAAGGACGCGTTCGCGAAGCACGGCAAGCTGTTCGACGAGCTGGGCGTGAACGTCAACAACGGCCTTGCGAACCTCTACGAGAAGCTGGATTCGCTGCCGGAATCGAAGCGCGAGGAAGTCATCCGCGATCTGCACGCCTGCCATGAGCACCGTCCGGAACTGGCGATGGTCGACTCGGCAAAGGGCATCTCGAACCTGCACGCGCCAAACGACGTGATCGTCGACGCATCGATGCCGGCGATGATCCGCCTCGGCGGCAAGATGTGGGGTGCCGATGGCCGTCCGAAGGATACCAAGGCGGTGATTCCGGAGAGCACGTTCGCACGGATCTATCAGGAGATGATCAACTTCTGCAAGACCAACGGCAACTTCGATCCGGTCACGATGGGCACCGTGCCGAACGTCGGCCTGATGGCGCAGAAGGCCGAGGAATACGGCTCGCACGACAAGACCTTCGAAGTGCCCGAAGACGGCGAGGCGCGCATCGTCGATCTCGCGACGGGCGAGTTGCTGCTCACGCAGAACGTCGAGGAAGGTGACATCTGGCGCATGTGCCAGGTGAAGGACACGGCGATCCGCGACTGGGTCAAGCTCGCCGTCACGCGCGTGCGCAACTCGGGCACGCCCGCCGTGTTCTGGCTCGACTCGTATCGTCCGCACGAGTTCGAGCTCATCAAGAAAGTCGAGACCTACCTCAAGGATTACGACACCACGGGCCTCGACATCCAGATCATGTCGCAGGTGCGCGCGATGCGTTACACGCTCGAGCGCGTCGTGCGCGGGCTCGATACTATCTCGGTCACGGGCAACATCCTGCGCGACTACCTGACGGACCTGTTCCCGATCATGGAACTGGGCACGAGCGCGAAGATGCTGTCGATCGTTCCGCTGATGGCGGGCGGCGGCATGTACGAGACCGGCGCGGGCGGCTCGGCGCCCAAGCACGTTAAGCAGCTCGTGGAAGAAAACCATCTGCGCTGGGACTCGCTCGGCGAATTCCTCGCGCTCGCCGTGTCGCTCGAAGAGCTGGGCATCAAGACAGGCAACGAGAAGGCCAAGATTCTCGCGAAGACGCTGGATGCGGCCACCGGCAGGTTGCTCGACAACAACAAGAGCCCGAGCCCGAAGACCGGTGAACTGGACAACCGTGGCAGCCAATTCTACCTTGCGATGTACTGGGCGCAGGAACTGGCGGCACAGACGGACGCCGCCGCGCTGGCCGCGCAGTTCGCGCCGCTCGCGAAGCAGTTGGCCGACGACGAGCAGACGATCCTTGCGGAGCTGTCGGCCGTGCAAGGCAACCCGGCCGACATTGGCGGCTATTACAAGCCCGACTTCGACAAGCTCGATGCCGTGATGCGGCCGAGCCGGACGCTGAATGAGGCGCTCGCTGCGGTTCGCGCTCAGTGAAATCGCGCCGCCCGGCGAGCGCGGGCGGCTAGTATTCCGGTCCGTTGTGACTGATCTACATCCGATGTCAAATTAACCAAAACGTCAGTCGTTACTGCCGCCACCCAAGCCGCGGCGCGAGAAGAACCCAGGCCGCTTGCCTGTTTCGAATCACGCCGCGGTGACCGACATCCTGTTCGTTCTCAAGACAGGACTGCGCTGGCGCGGCCCGCCCGCCGAGATGGGCTGCGGTTCGGGCGTGACTTGCTGACGACGGATCCGCGATTGGCAGGTTGCGGGCGTATGGGATCGCTTGCATGGGTTGCTGCTCGCGAAGCTGCAAGCAGCAGACCAGATCGACTTCTCGCGAGCCGCTGTCGATTCATCATCGATTCGCGCCGTCGGGGCGGGCCAACAACTGAGCCAGACCCTACCGATCGAGCGCGACCGCCGTGATATCGACGATGCCCGCCATCGCCCGGTTCAGGAAGTACATCCAGCCCGCAACAAAGAACGCTTTCTCGCCGAGAAACTCGCGTGCGTACGACACGAAACTCCCGCTAGTGGGCCTGTGCATCACAAGTTCACCGAGCGCGCGCAGAATCAAGAACGAGAACGCACCGCACACCAGGTAGACGATCGCAAGCGATGGACCAACGGCTTGCAGGCGAGCGCCGGCACCGAGAAACAGACCGGTGCCAATCGCGCCGCCGATCGCGATCATCTGAACTTGCCGGTTGCCGAGAGTCTTGTGATCGCCGGCTTCGTGCGATTCGAGCCAGTTCTGCTTGGTGTTCTCGCCGTTTGATAACGGCTCGGGAATCGATGCCATGATTGCATCCTCTTATGCTTGCGTGATTTCGTTCGAACCCTATCGCGATCCGTACCCACTGGTGCCTGCAGTCGCGCGACGGTGCATTACATCGCGCATCGTTGCTATCGCATACCGACAATGGAGAATGACACCATCAACCCGACCCGTACGCAGCCGCAATTTCGCTCACTAACGCTATGCAAATTTCGACTTACTCTGTCCCAGATCGCGCATGCGACGGAGACAGAAAACATCTTGAAACGCGCCCTACTTTTTGGGGATACAACGCGATAATTACAAAATGTCTGGTGTTCCGCATACGCGTGGCGCATCGCTCGGCATTGCCGTGAGCGACGCGTTCGCATTCGGTATACAAGTGTCGAGAACCCTTTACCCGGTATTTTCGACGTGAACGCACATCAATATCCCTAGGCATGTCGATCACATTTTGTTTAAATAATCGACTTCCAGTCTTTCGAACAAGAACAACCATGAGCGATCTGAAAGACGAAATCTCTCTCCCGCGTCCGCATGTCTCCAATTCCCCCGCGCGCCGCGGATCCCTCGCGGCCGCCTGCGGAGCGCATGCGGTGCACGACGGTCTGACGGACGTCATCTACGTGCTACTGCCGATCTGGCAGGCACAGTTTGGGATCAATTACGCACAGATCGGGATGCTGCGTGGAGCCTATTCCGGTGTGATGGCCGGCTTCCAACTGCTCGCGAGCCGCGCCGCCCTGCGCTTTGGACGCAAGCGCGCGCTGGTCGGAGGCACCGCACTCGCCGGTGTCGCATATCTGATCGCCGGCCGCGCCGGCGGGCTACCATTGCTGATGCTCGCGCTGGTGCTCGGCGGACTCGGTGCGAGCACGCAGCACCCACTCGCGTCGTCGATGGTCACCGACGCATACGAGGCTGGAGGTGGCGTCAAAGAAGCGCTGTCGCAGTACAACTTTTCCGGCGACATCGGAAAGACATTGATTCCCGGGCTGATCGGACTGTTGTTGACGGTCGTCACCTGGCGTACCGGCGTGACGCTACTCGGCGCAGTCGGCATCGCGGTCGCGGGCTTGATGGCGTGGCTGATTCCGTCGGACCGCGCAGCGCTCACGAAGCGGACGAAAACGCCGGCGGCCGCTGTCGATGGCCACTCCGCCTCCAGCCTACGCGCGCTGCTTGCGACCGGCACACTGGACAGCGCGGTGCGTATGGGTTTTCTGACGTTCCTGCCGTTTCTGTTGAAAAGCAAGGGCGCCGGCTCGGCCGGCACCGGCCTTGCGCTGGCGCTGCTGTTCATCGGCGGCGCGTTCGGGAAGCTGCTGTGCGGCTATCTGGGCGCGCGAATCGGGATGATGAAGACCGTATGGCTGACAGAATCCTCGACATCGCTGCTCATCCTGCTGGCAGTCTTCTTTCCTCTCGTCGCGATGATGGCGATGCTACCGCTGCTTGGGCTCGCGCTGAACGGGACATCGTCGGTACTGTACGGAACCGTACCGGACCTGGTCGACGCCGGCAAACGCGAACAGGCATTCGCGATGTTCTATACGGCCACGATCGGCGCCGGCGCGTTGTCGCCCGTGCTGTTCGGTCGTATCGGCGACGTCGCGGGTGTGCCGAGCGCGTTGATCGCGCTCGCGGCGATCCTGCTGCTGACGCTCCCACTGTCCTGGTATGTGCAGAAGGGGCTGGACCGCTGACGCCGGCTGCCAGATTAACAGCGGCCAGGCCAACGCCCAACCTGATGCAAGCGCCCGAGCAAGTCCGACGAATCGCTCGACACAGGCCGACGAGAATGGCTTGCTCCACAACACAGTCTGTTCGAGCACGCAGGGGTCGGCCAGCGGCACATACGCAACACCCGAGCGCTGTAACGTAGACGTGAATCCGGGCACGATCGCGAGCCCTCGCTCCGCTGCCACTAGTGACACCAACGTCGTGATCTGCGCCGCGGTCTGGCCCAACCGCGGCTCGATACCCGCTTTTTCGCAAAGATCTTCTAACGCCGCGTTCAGCGCGGGACCATGTCCTGGCGGAACGTGACGAAGCGCTCCGCTGCGAGCTCGGCGAACGTGATTGTCGCGTGACCCGCATACACGCTCTGCACGGGTACCGCGGCGACAAGCGGCTCGCGCGGCAAGACGAGCGACTGGATGCACTCGCCGGGCGCTTTCGGCACGGACCAACCGAACCCGATGTCCATCGGGCCGTCGCAAACTTGCTGACCCGGACCAGCAGTCGACACCTCCCGTAACATCAGTTCCACCTTGGGCATGTTGCGGCTGACGTTGCGGATGATCTCCGAGAACACGTTCGACATCGGGATGGAGCTCGCGTAGTCGCACTTCAACCATCCGGTGTTGCTCGGTTTGGTTGACCGTTGACCGACGTCTACCGCGCTTGCCACCACCAACCGGAATCAGTCGACAGCCGCCAAGCCAAGCTCGCCCCACCGATAGGCAACATGCAGTACCAACGCAACGTCGAATTTGTCGCACGGTTCCTTCGACTACTTACGGAGCCGCTGATGCTCTCCCGTGTTCTCGGATGAAGTCGCGCAGTTGCGGATAGACGACCGTGCGCCAGCGGCGACCCGAGAAGATCCCGTAGTGACCGCACTTCTCGGCGGTCAGGCTGCGGCGCTGATCTTGCCGGATACCCGTGCACAGCTCGTGCGCGACGTGCGTCTGGCCGCTGCCCGAGATGTCGTCGAACTCGCCCTCGATCGTCATCAGCGCGGTGTGCTCGATGTCCTGCGGACGCACGCGTTCGCCTTCGACATCCCACGTGCCCTCGGCCAGCCGGAACTCCTGAAACACGACGCGGATCGTCTCGAGGTAGTACTCGGCGGCGATGTCGAGTACCGCGTTATATTCGTCGTAGAATTTTCGGTGCGCTTCAGCGTCGTCCTCGTCGCCGCGCAGCAGGCTCTGGTAGAAATCCCAGTGCGATTGCGCGTGTCGTTCCGGGTTCATCGCGACGAAGCCCGTGTGCTGCAGGAAGCCCGGATAAACTTGGCGGCCTTCGCCCGGATAGCTCGCGGGCACTGTATGGATCACGTTGTTCTCGAACCACGCGGTCGAGTGCTGCGTCGCGAGCGAGTTCACCGACGTCGGGCTGCGGCGCGCGTCGATCGGGCCGCCCATCATCGTCATCGTGAGCGGCGTATCCTCGCCGCGGCTCGCCATCAGCGAGATCGCCGCGAGCACCGGCACCGTCGGCTGACACACCGAGATCACGTGCAGGTTGCGCGCGCCGATGTGACGGATGAATTCCTGGATGTACGCGATGTAGTCGTGCAGGTGGAACGGGCCGGTCTCGACCGGCACCATCCGCGCGTCGATCCAGTCGGTGATGTAGACCTTGTGATCCTGCAGCAGCGTGCGCACCGTGTCGCGCAGCAGCGTCGAGTGGTGGCCCGACAGCGGCGCGCAGACCAGCACGATCGGCTCGTCCTTCAGTTGCGTGACGGCGTCGGCGTCGTCCGAATAGCGCTTGAAACGCAGCAGCCGGCAGAACGGCTTCTCGACGATCGTCTGCTCGACGATCGGGATGTTGTGGCCGTCCTTGACGATCTGATGAATGTTGAAATCAGGTTTCTCGTAGTCTTTACCGATCCGGTAAAGGAGTTCACACGCGGCGGCCATCCGTGTCGCGCCGGGTGTCAGGGAGAACGGGCTGGACGGATTGGCGAACGACTTGGAGGCAGCCTGGGCCCAGGCCGTGAGCGGGTTCAGTATCGCCCGGTGAGACTCATACAGTTGATAAAGCATTGATCCTCCTGATTTCTATGCGTTGCTGGCACACCGATAGACGAATTTCGCAGTGCCAATGGAAACATCCGGATTTTGCCCGAGCGTGACGATTCGCATATGGCGCATGTGAAAAATCGCGCACGGCGATTATTCATCGAGTGCGGCTCGCGACTCGAATCGCTCACGCGTGGCCGCTTCATCAAGTTCGCCGAACGCATAAGAAGACTCGAGCCACAAGGCGTTAACGACGCCAAACGCGAGAGCCACTCCCAATCCGAGCATCCAGGTGAAATACCACATGAGTAGCCCCTACAGTACTGTCAGTACAGTTTCGTTGATTGATCTCGAATCATTTCCACGGTGATCTTTCCGCGAAGCGTGCGATAGACATAGTTCGTGTAAAGCACGATCAGCGGCACGAATATCACCGCTACGAACAGCATGACCTGCAGCGTTCTCGGGCTCGACGTAGCGTTCCATACGGTAAGGCTTGCCGCCGGATTCTCCGACGATGCGACCAACACGGGAAATAACGCGACAGCCACGCTGCCGACGACAGATAGCACTGCTATCGAACTCGCACAAAAGGCGGCAATCCAATGTTGTGACCGACTAAGAATCGCGGTCGCGACGGAACACGACCACGCCGATACCGGCAAGGCCGCTAACCACGGGTAACGTACGAAGTTCCGTGCCCAACCGCCTGCGACGAACTGCGATGACAGGTAGTTCTCGTTTTGCGTCGCTGCGGGCATCAACAATGACGAGACGTGTAGGCCAGGCAAGGTTGTGGCAACCCATAGCGCGCAGGAGGCGAAGAGCACCGCGAATGCGAGCGCCGCGCCCGTTGTCCATCGGCCTATCTCGATAGAGAATGTTGAATCGACACGCCTTTGCACGTACGCACCACCGTGCATCATGCACATCGCAACGGTTGCCAAGGCAACGGTAACCGGAAATGCGTGGAGTAAGTCGAATAGCGTCACATGGCAGTCGAGACGGTAGTCTTGATCGAGCGTGAACGGTAGCCCAACAAAAAGGTTGCCGGCTACCAGGCCGAACAAGGAAGCCGATATGAATCCGCCACCACACAACACGCTATCCCAGGTAACTCGCCACCATCGACTTTTCAGCTTACTCCGATAGTCGAATCCGACAGGTCTCGCAAAGAGCGAAAAAAGCGCGAGCATCATCGGCACGTAGAGACCCGAGAAGGTCACGCCGTATACCAGCGGCCACGCAGCAAACGTCGCGCCGATCGCGCAGATGAGCCAGGTCTGGTTTCCCTCCCATGTCGGTCCGATCGCATTAAGCACAACGCGGCGCCGTTCGTCGGACTTCGCGACCCATGGAAGCAGTATCAACGCGCCAAAATCGAACCCGTCCGTTACTACGAAAGCGCAGAACAGGACCACGATCAGAATCCACCAGGTCAGCTGCAATGTATCAGGCGCCAACATGAGCCCTCCCTTTCTCCATCGCGGCCGTTTGAGCCTCAAAGTGATAGCGCCCCGATCCGAGACTGCTTGGCCCCCTGCGGGCATACTTGAACATCAGAAAGAGCTCAATACCGAGCAGCAACGTATAGATGCAGGCGAGTCCGCCGAGGCTGAAATACAGGTCGCCACGTGAGGCGCTCGATGCACTCAGGAACGTCGGCAACACACCGCTGATGGTCCACGGCTGCCGCCCATATTCCGCAACGAACCAACCGAATTCAGCCGCAATCCACGGTATCGGAATCGACCAGAGCGCGAGCCTCATCAGCCATCGCTGCGGCGCGACGTTGCGGCGTGCAAGAAAATAGAACGCGCATCCGAACAGAATGAGCAGCCAGAGCCCGAGCCCAGCCATGCAGCGGAATGCCCAGAACATCGGCGCGACGCGCGGAATGGTATCCCGAGCCGCAGAGTCGATCTGAGCGTCCGTCGCATCGACAACGCTTGACGTGTATTTTTTCAGCAAGAGTCCAAAGCCGAGATCGTTCTCATATCGACGCCAGGCCTCCAGCGCGGCTGCATTGCGACTTCCGTTCCGGATTTCTTGCAACGCAGCGTACGCCTGCTGCCCGCGCCGAATTCGCTTCACTGCGTCGGCGCGAAGTTCACGGATACCGATCACCGGCGTATCGACGGAGCGCGTGGCTATCAACCCCAACAGCCAAGGGACGTAGATTGCATAATCGGACGTTTCGCGCGCCTCATTCGGAATGCCAAACAACATGAATGGAGCCGGTGCCGGCTGAGTCTCCCATTCCGCCTCGATCGCCGCGAGCTTGACCTTCTGCACCTCGCCCGTCGTGTACCCTGACTCGTCGCCCAGCACGATCACCGACAGCACCGACGCCAATCCGAACGCAGCGGCGATCGCAAACGACCGTATCGCGAACGCGACGTCGCGCCCTTTCAGCAGATACCAGGCACTAGTACCGAGCACAAACGTTGCCGCTGTGACGTAGCCGGCAGCCACCGTATGGACGAACTTGACCTGCGCGACAGGATTGAAGATCACCTCGGTGAGACTCGTCATCTCCATGCGAAACGTTTCAGGATTGAACGCAGCGCCGACCGGATTCTGCATCCAACCGTTTGCGACAAGAATCCACAGCGCAGAAAGATTCGACCCGACCGCAACAAGGAATGTCACCGCCAGATGTTGTACGCGCCCGAGCCGATCCCAGCCGAAGAAGAACAAACCGACGAACGTAGATTCGAGAAAAAAGGCCATCAATCCTTCGACAGCAAGCGATACGCCGAATACGTCACCTACGTAGTGCGAGTAGTACGCCCAGTTGGTGCCGAACTGAAATTCGAGCGTGACGCCCGTCGCGATGCCCATCGCGAAATTGATGGCGAAAAGCTTCCCCCAGAATTGCGTCATATCCCTATAGATGATCTTGCCCGTCATGACATGCAACGCTTCCATGATGAACAGCAACCATGAAAGCCCGAGCGTCAACGGTACAAACAGGAAGTGATACAACGCGGTGATACCGAACTGCACCCGCGAGAGGCTGACGACTTCGGGATCGATGCTCAACAGTGTTCTCCCAGGGGGTGCAACTCGGGGAATGCGGGCAAGCATGTTCCAAATATGCCCGCGTGCAGGTGAAAGCCAGTCAGTCAAGCTGCCGTGTCACTCTCCGTCAGGGGACGGAGCAAGGTACGCGGCGCTCGACATCGCTTCGCACATACCCATCAAGACACCGCTCGCGAGCGTCGCGTAGTGATCCAGAATCGCCTGCGTCGCATGCTGCCCAAGCGCGCGGCCGTCAGCCGCTGCTTGTTTCGTCTGCGACATCAGCTGCTCGACCGCGGTCTTCGCGCTCGGTCCCGACGACGTTCCGGCCTGCCTGAATGCGCGAATCGCGTCGACCCACGGTCCATGCATCGGCGGCGCCGACGCTTCGGCCGCGCGATCCATCGCCGCAAAGAAGGCAGACTCGAGACCCTCGACCTGTTCGACAGCATCGCGGATCTGCGGCGTGCGCAGATCTGCCCCCTGTTCAAATAGATGCTGCAGCGTACGGCGATGCACATCGATGATCCGAACCATTGCCGCGTCCATCCCCTCCACGGCCTCGGCCAGAAGCTGCACGCGGCCAAGGGCACCGCTCGGGTTCTGCGCAACACCTGCTGACGCCGCTGCAACTACCGCCTGCAGCGTATCGATCGTGCTTTTGAGCGTCAGCTCCCGCCCCTGCAATGCCCTCAACATCGCATCGCGCACCGCCTCTTGTAATGCTTCCCCTTGGGCAGCGCTGGCTTCCGCGAACTGCCGGATGAGGGCGTCATGATCCGTCTTCAAGATATCCATTTCCTCTCCGTACGCATGTCGACTTACTGCATGTGCTGGCCGCCGTTAATCGCAATGTTGGCGCCGGTTACGAATGCCGCTTCCTCGGATGCGAGATAGATAATCAGACCTGCGACTTCCTCCGGCTTGCCGAGGCGACCAACCGGAATTTGCGGCAGAATCTTCGAGCTCAACACCTCCTCGGGGATCGCCGTCACCATCTTCGTTCCGATGTATCCCGGCGAGATCGTGTTCACCGTCACGCCTTTCTTCGCCACCTCCTGTGCGAGTGCTTTCGTGAATCCGTGGACACCCGCCTTGGCCGCCGAATAGTTGGTCTGGCCGAATGCGCCTTTTGAGCCATTCACCGACGACACGTTGATGACGCGGCCCCAGCCACGCTCGACCATCCCGTCGACTACCTGCTTGGTCATGTTGAACAGGCTGTCGAGATTGGTTCGCATCACGGCGTCCCAATTGACCTTGTCCATCTTCTTGAAGGTCATGTCGCGCGTGATACCCGCGTTGTTCACAAGCACGTCGACCGCACCGACCTGCGCCTGCACCTCCGCCACCGCACCGCTGCACGAATCGAGATCCGCAACATCGCATGCGACGGCGACGATGTCGTAACCGCGCTCCTTCATGCGTGCGACCCATTCCTCATGCGACGTGTTGCCAGGCGAATACGTTACGACCACCCGATAGCCGGCATCCGCCATCTTCGTCGAGATGGTTTCGCCGAGCCCACCCATGCCGCCCGTCACCAGTACCACGCGTTGCTCACTCATTTGTATCTCCAGTCGTTATTGAAAGTGCGCTCAACGCTCGATGGCGAGCGCCACACCCATACCGCCGCCAATGCACAGCGATGCCAGCCCGCGGCGAACGTCTCGCCGAATCATTTCGTGAAGTAACGTGACCAGAATGCGCGCACCGGATGCACCAATCGGGTGACCAATGGCGATCGCACCACCGTTCACATTGATCCTGCTGGTGTCCCAGCCCATCTCCTTGTTTACAGCACATGCTTGTGCTGCAAAGGCCTCATTGATCTCGAGAAGATCCACGTCCTGCACGTTCCAGCCGGCTTTTTCGAGGCAACGCTTCGACGCGGGAACAGGCCCCATACCCATCATGCTCGGGTCAAGACCCGCAGACGCATAGGCCGCGATCCGCGCCATCGGCTTGAGACCGAGCTCGCGTGCCTTCGTTGCGGACATCATCAGCACTGCGGCCGCACCGTCGTTCAAACCGGAAGCGTTACCGGCGGTTACGCTTCCGGTTTTCGAGAACGCGGGCTTTAGACTGCCCAGAGCTTCTGCGGTCGTACCAGGCTTGATGAACTCGTCGCGGTCGAACACCACGACGCCCTTTTTCGATGCAACCTCAACCGGCACGATCTCGGCGACGAACTTGCCGGCGAGTTGAGCAGCCTCGGCTTTCTGTTGTGACGCAGCGGCGAACTCATCCTGCGCTTCGCGCGAAATGCTGTACTCCTGTGCGACGTTCTCTGCCGTGATACCCATGTGGTACTGGTTGTAGACATCCCACAGACCGTCATGAACCATCGTATCGGTCAACTTCCAATCGCCCATGCGGCACCCTTCGCGTGAACGCAGAAGCACGTGAGGCGACGCACTCATGTTCTCCTGCCCGCCTGCAACGATGATCCCGGAATCGCCGCAGCGGATCGCCTGTGCGGCCAGATGGGTGGCCTTCAATCCCGAGCCGCAGACCTTTCCCACGACGAATGCGGGGACCCCATGTGGCATACCCGCCTTGATAACGGCCTGCCGCGCAGGATTCTGCCCACCGCCTGCCGTCAGCACCTGCCCCAGAATCACCTCGTCGACCTGATCTGCCGTGACACCCGATCGCTCGAGCAACGCTTTGATCACGACTGCACCGAGGTCCGGCGCCGCCACCGAAGCGAGCGAGCCGCCGAACTTCCCAACCGCCGTGCGGGCAGCGCCAACAATGACTACGTCTTCCATCTCTACCTCCACTAGAAATCGATCTACTTGTTCTAGATGGCCTTCGCCACCGCGAATCGCCCCGGTGCGGGTTCCATCACCGGAAAGCAGTCGTTGCCGGCGTGTGGTGGCGGCTCGACATTCGCGCCCCCATGCGTGTGCAGCCACTCCATCCACTCCGGCCACCAACTTCCCTCTTGGCGCACCGCACCTGTAAGCCACGCATCCGGGTCCGCGCGGATCTCGCCGGCCCAATGATGACGCTTACGCTTTGCGGGGGGATTCACGACACCGGCGATATGCCCGCTCGCGCCGAGCACGAATCTCGTCGATCCGCCAAGCAGCCGTGTACTGGCGTACGCGCCTTTCCAGGGCACGATGTGATCGTCTCGAGACGCGAACACGAATGCCGGGATGTCTATGCTGGCGAAATCGACGGGTTGCCCGCACTGAACCGTTCCGCCCGGCACGCGCAAGCGGTTCTCGAGGTAAGCATTGCGCAGGTACCAGCAATACATCGGTCCCGGAAGATTGGTGTGATCCGAATTCCAGAACAGGAGATCGAATGCGGCCGGGCGTCTCCCGTTCAGATAGCCGCTCACGACATAAGGCCAGATCAGATCGTTCGCACGCAGCGATGCAAATACGTTCGCAAGCTCAACGCCTCGCAACACGCCGCCCCGGCCAATCGTCATCTCGCGTGCCGCAACCATTGCCTCAGTCACGAGCAAGCCGATCTCCCCTGCATCGAAGAAGTCGAGCAACGTCGTCAGCAGCGTCACGCTTGCCGCGCGGGACTCACCACGCGCCGCAGACACCGCGAGCGCACACGCGAGCAGCGTCCCGCCGATACAGAATCCCAACGTGTTGACCTTGTCGGCTCCACTGATATCGCGTGCAACATCGAGCGCTCGCAATACGCCTCGTTCGATGTAATCGTCCCATTGCAGTTGTCCGCATGTGGCGTCGATGTTGCGCCACGACACCAGGAACACGGTCTGGCCCTCGCGCACCGCGTAGGCGACCAGTGAATTCTCGGGCTGAAGATCGAGGATGTAATACTTGTTGATGCAGGGCGGCACGATCAGCAACGGACGCTCGCGAACCGACGCTGACGTCGGCGCATACTGAATCAGCTGCATCACCTCGTTCTCGAATACCACGCTTCCTGGCGTGACAGCGAGATCGACACCGACCGAAAACGCGCTGTCGTCCGACATCGTGACCGCGCCTTTCGCGAGATCCTCGAGGAATAGACGCAACCCTTCGATCAGACTCGCTCCTCTCGTATCCAGCGCCGTCTGAAGTGCCTCCGGGTTCGTCACAAGGTAGTTTGCCGGACTAACGGCATCGAGTATCTGACGCAACATGTAGCGCCACCGGCCCTTGGTGCGATCGTCCACAGGCATTGCGGACAGGGCTTTGTCGAACCCCTCGCATTGCGCCAAATAGTGCTGCGCCAGCGCGATATAACGCGGGTCCTTCTTCCACGCGTCGTCGCTGAAGCGTCGATCCTCGGTCGCACGAACGGCCATCTCATTCAACACGTTTGGCGCTGCCCAAAGCGCTCCCAACTCAGGAAGGCCGTTGAGCTGCCACGGAGCAAACGCCTCGCACGCATTTCGCCAGGCTCGCGCTGCATCGTCTGCGGGTGTGTCGAGCGTCCACAAGCGCATCAGATCGCGCCACCAAGCGCTTGGGTCAGGATGGTTGGTTTCCATATTTGTTCTCTTGCAATCGGATGTCACGCCGGCTCAATGTAATTTCACGTGCTGACCGCCGCGGCGCGTGAGCAATCTCGCCAGTGTGTCAACGATCACCTTGGGCCACCCATGCAGCGCCAACTCATGCATCTTGTAGAGCGATTCGTACATGACGCGCGCAAGCATGCCCTCGATCATGAGACTGCCTCCCATTGGGCCACCCATCATGTTGCCGACGGTGCTGAACTTGCCGAGCGACACGAGCGAACCAAAGTCGCGGTACCGATAGTCGCGCAGCGGCTTGCCCGCCAACTTCAGCTTCATCTGCGTCACCAGATGCGCTGCCTGCTGGTGAGCCGCCTGAGCGCGCGGCGGCACATTACCGTCAGTGCCACTACATGGGCATGCGGCACAGTCACCGAACGCAAAGATGTCCGGATCCCGCGTTGTCTGAAGCGTGGCGCCGACGACCAATTGGTTGATGCGGTTCGATTCGAGACCGGCGAGGTTACTCAGGAAGTCTGGCGCCTTGACACCGGCAGCCCAGACGACGAGTTCCGCCGCCAACATTCGTCCGTCCGCGAGACACACGCAGTCACCGCTGACTTCCGCCACGCGTGCACTTGTGTGTACCTCCACGCCCAGTTTGTCGAGCAACCGCTCGGTTGCCTGCGAAAGCCGCGGCGATAGGGCAGGCAGCACGCGATCAGCAGCTTCGATGAGGCTGACTTTGATGTCCTTGTCGGGATCGATTCGATCCAGTCCATATGCAACCACCTCACGCGTCGTGCGATGAAGCTCCGCCGCGAGTTCAACGCCGGTGGCGCCCGCGCCGATGATCGCGACATGAAGTTGCTCTGGCCTGAGTGGTGCCGCTTGGGTGTGAGCGCGAATACAGGCGTTGACCATCCGAGCATGAAACCTTTTCGCATCGCTTTGCGATTCGAGCCTCACCGTATGCGCCTGTACACCCGGGGTCCCGAAGTCATTCGTCCGGCTCCCGATCGCAATGATCAGCGTGTCGTACCCGAAGACCCGAGCCTGCGTAACGTTCTTTCCCTCGTCGTCGATGAACGGCGCCACGTGAATCTCGCGCCGTTCTCGGTCGAGTCCCACCATTTCGCCGATGCGATACCGGAAACCGTGTCGATGCGAATGCGCCAAGTAGTCGACTTCGTGCGCACTCGTGTCCATGCTTCCGGACGCGATCTCGTGCAGTTTTGGCTTCCAGACGTGCGTGCGATGACGATCTACGAGCGTGATCTCTGCAGCGCGCCCCCTGCCATACTTCCTGCCAAGGCGCGTGGCCAGCTCGAGACCGCCAGCACCACCGCCGACGATGACAATACGATGCGGTTTCTGGCGTGCACTGTTCATGATCGTCACAGTCCTGCCGCGTGGGCTTGATTGTCAGCGTGGTAACTCGAACGCACCAGCGGCCCGCACGCAGCGTGCGTGAACCCGAGGTGCTGCGCGTGCTGCCGAAACGCATCGAACTGCGCTGGCTCGACGTAACGAAGCACCGGCAGGTTGCCTGCGCGCGGCTGAAGGTATTGCCCGATCGTCAGCATGTCCACGTGATGTGCACGCAGGTCGCGCATGACGTCGTGCACCTCCGCATCCGTCTCGCCTAGCCCCAGCATCAACCCGGACTTCGTCATCACGTCGCTGCGCCCCCGCTTGAATTCGGCAAGAAGCCTCAGCGAGTGTGCATAGTCCGCGCCTGGTCGTACCGCCCGGTACAGGCGAGGCACCGTTTCGAGGTTGTGGTTCAGCACATCAGGCGGATCAGCCACCAACCGCTCGATCGCCAGCTCAAGACGCCCGCGGAAATCCGGCACCAGCACTTCGATTTGCGTCTCGGGCGACTGGTTGCGGATCGCACGGATGCATGCCGCAAAGTGCGCTGCTCCTCCGTCGCGCAGATCGTCGCGATCGACGCTCGTCACAACGACGTACGACAGCCTGAGTCGCGCCACTGCCTCGGCAAGCCGGTCCGGCTCTTCCGGATCCGGCGGACGCGGCCGACCATGCGCGACGTCGCAGAATGGGCAACGGCGCGTACAGAGGTCACCCAGCACCATGAACGTGGCCGTGCCGCGACTGAAGCATTCACCGATGTTCGGGCACGCCGCCTCCTCGCAAACAGTGTGCAGGTCGCCCTCACGCAGCAAGCGCTTGACCTCACGAAACGCAGGACCGACGGGCAAAGGCACACGCAGCCATGAGGGCTTGATCTGTGCCTCCGGCGGAACAGGCTGGATCGGAATCCGCCGTGTTTTGGCATCGCCACGCTGCCCTTCGGCGGCGGGCACCGCTGGATTGCGGATGTCCATTGCATGCCCTCCGGTCAGGCGCCCACGCGTTCCGATGCTGCGTCGACGACGGCCAGCGCCGTCATGTTAACGATGCGGCGCACGGTCGACGCCGGCGTGAGAATATGCGCGGGACGGGCAGCCCCAAGGAGAATCCCCCCGACGGTGATACCGTGGCCAGCCGCGACGCGGAGCAGGTTGTATGAGATATTCGCGGCGTCCACATTCGGCATCACAAGTACGTTGGCCGTGCCGTCGAGATGCGATTCGGGAAATTCACCGTCCAGGACGGCGCGCGACAGTGCCGCGTCACCCTGCATTTCCCCTTCGATCGCGAGTCTGGGATCTCGCGCTCGAACCATCCTCAGCGCATCGCGCATCTTCCGTGCAGATGGCGCGTCCGATGAACCGAAATTGGAGTGGGACAACAATGCCACGGACGGGATGACGCCAAAGCGGCGCACCTCTTCCGCGGCCAGCAGCGCGATCTCGGCGATTTGCTCGGAATTCGGATCGCGATTGACGTGCGTGTCGCAGATGAACAGTTGGCGCTCCGGCAGCATCAGCATCTGCATCGCGGCGAGCGTGCTCACACCTTCTCGTGTCCCGATTACTTCCTGTACCGCAGACAGGTGCTCCGTATAACGACCGACCGTTCCGCACAACATGGCATCCGCGCGCCCCGTGCGCAGCAACATCGCAGCCAGCAGCGTGCTCTGGCTGCGCATCCGCGCGAGCGCCAGCGAACGCGACACGCCGTCACGGCGCCGCATCTCGTAGTAGGCTTCCGCGGAGTCTACATAGACTTCAGGATCGAGCGGATTCACGAGATCGCAGTTCTCACCCGGCGACAACCTAAGATCGAATCTGACGATTTCTTCCATGATTACATCGGGCCGTCCGACGAGTAACGGACGCGCGAGGCCCTCGTCGATCGCAACTTGCGCGGCACGCAGCACGCGTTCGTCTTCCCCTTCCGCGTAAATCACTTTCTTCGGCGAACGCTTCGCGGCCGCAAACACCGGCTGCATTGCGCTGCTCGATCGATAGACGAACTGACTCAGTTGCTGCCGATACGCGCTGAGATCGGCGATCGGCTCCTGGGCAACGCCGCTGTCTGCCGCAGCCTTGGCGACCGCCGGCGCAACCACTTCGATCAGGCGCGGATCGAACGGCTTCGGGATCAGGTATTGCGGCCCGAAGCGCAATCCATGTGCACCGTACGCCTGTGCAACGCTCTCGGGAATCTCGGCGTGCGCCAGCTCTGCAATCGCGTGCACCGCCGCCAGCTTCATTTCCTCGTTGATCGTCGTGGCGCCCGAGTCGAGTGCACCGCGGAAGATGAACGGGAAGCACAGAACGTTGTTGACCTGGTTCGGATAATCGGATCGCCCCGTCCCGATGATCGCGTCAGGGCGGACTGCCAGCGCCACTTCGGGCATGATCTCCGGCGTCGGGTTCGCCATTGCGAGAATGATCGGATTCGGCGCCATTGTCGCAACCATGTCCTGCGTGAGCACGCCGCCCGCGGACAGTCCAAGGAAGATATCGGCGCCGGGGATCACCTCCGCCATCTTGCGTGCGTCCGTGCCGCGCGCGTAGCGCGCCTTGTTCGGATCCATGCCCTCGGTCCGTCCGATATAGACGACACCAGTCGCATCGCAGACAAACACGTTCTCACGCCGCAGGCCGAGACTGACTGCCAGATCCAGGCACGCAAGCGCAGCAGCCCCTGCTCCGGACGCCACCAGCTTGACCTCTTCGATCTTCTTGCCGACGCATTTGAGTGCATTGAGCAACGCGGCAGCCGCGACGATCGCGGTACCGTGCTGATCATCGTGAAAGACCGGGATCTTCATTCGTTCCCGCAACTTCGACTCGATATAGAAGCACTCGGGCGCCTTGATGTCCTCGAGGTTGATACCGCCGAAGGTAGGCTCCATGCGGGCGATCGTATCGATCAGCGCGTCCGGGTCGTTTTCCGCGAGTTCAATGTCGAACACGTCGATGCCGGCAAACTTCTTGAACAGACAGCCCTTGCCCTCCATCACCGGCTTGCCGGCCAGCGGACCGATATTGCCCAGTCCGAGCACGGCAGTCCCGTTGGTGACAACGGCAACGAGATTCCTGCGCGCGGTCAGATTCCCCGCCTCCTGCGGATCGTTAAAAATCGCCATGCACGCCTCGGCGACGCCCGGTGAGTACGCCAGCGCGAGATCTCGCTGTGTCGCCATTGGCTTGGTCGGGGTGACCGAGATCTTGCCGGGAACCGGATAGCGGTGATAGTCGAGTGCGGCGTCGCGCAGTTCGTCTGCCATGGAAATATCTCCGTTGCAAAGCCAGGCCACCGCATATGCGAGGCGCCAGACATTTAGTTATACGAATAATTGTAGAGCGGTGGCCAATGGGACACACACCGTGACAGGCGTCCGTGGCGAACCGGACCCTGACGGGTTCCGATTCGCCGTGCCAACCCTATTTTTTCTTTACCGGCGGCAGATCCGTGCAGACGCCTTCGAATACCTCCGCTGCCATACCGACAGATTCGCCCAGCGTGGGATGAGGATGGATCGTTTTGCCGATGTCGGCGGGCTCGCATCCCAGCTCGATCGCGAGACAAACTTCGCCGATCAAGTCACCCGCATGCGTGCCGACAATGCCTCCGCCAATCAAGCGGTGCGTCGCTTCGTCGAACAGCAGCTTGGTAAAGCCCTCGTCGCGGCCGTTGGCGATCGCACGTCCCGACGCAACCCACGGGAACACTGCTTTCGCATACTTGATACCTTCGGCCTTGCATTGCTCTTCCGTTTTGCCTGCCCATGCGACCTCAGGATCGGTATAGGCCACCGACGGAATTTGCCGCGCATCGAAATGCGTGGTTTCGCCGTGCGCGGCTTCTGCCGCGACGTGCCCTTCATGGACCGCCTTGTGCGCGAGCATCGGCTGGCCGACGATGTCACCGATCGCGAAGATGTGCGGCACATTTGTGCGCATCTGGCGATCGACTTCGATAAATCCGCGCTCGGTGACTGCGACCCCCGCATTCTCCGCGCAGATCTTCCGGCCGTTCGGGCTTCGCCCGACGGACACCAGCACCATGTCGTAGCACTGCGGTTCTGGCGGCGCCTTATCGCCTTCGAAGCTCACGTAGATGCCGTCAGGCCGTGCTTCCGCCTTTGTCGTGCGCGTTTTCAGCATCACATGCGCGAAGCTGTCGCTATTGAATTTTTCCCATACCTTGACGAGGTCGCGGTCGGCGCCAGCCATCAAGCCATCGAGCATCTCGACGATATCGATGCGCGCGCCGAGCGACGAATAAACAGTCGCCATCTCCAGGCCGATGATGCCACCGCCCACCACCAGCATCCGCCTCGGAATCCGGTTGAGCTTCAGCGCGCCTGTCGAGTCCACCACACGTTCGTCGTCCGGCATGAACGGCAGCTTCACCGCCTCGCTGCCAGCCGCAATGATCGCCTTGGCGAACCGGATGATCTTCCTGCCACCCTCCGGCAATGCGACCTCCAGGTGATGCGGGTCGCGGAATCCGCCCGTACCGTGAATCACCTCGACCTTGCGTGCCTTTGCCATTCCGGCCAATCCGCCGGTGAGCTTGTGAATCACGCCGTCTTTGAACGAACGCAGCGCATCGATATCGATCTCGGGTTTGCCGTATCGGATACCGTGATCGGCGAGCCGAGATACCTCGGTCATCACGCCGGCCGTATGCAGCAGTGCTTTCGACGGAATACAGCCGACGTTCAGGCACACGCCCCCGAGCGTTGGAAAGCGCTCGACGAGTACCGTCTTCATTCCGAGGTCGGCCGCGCGAAATGCAGCGGAGTAGCCGCCCGGGCCGGCGCCCAGAACGAGCATGTCGCATTCGATATCGGCGTTGCCACTGAAGTGGGCTGCGTTCGGGAGCGCTGCCTGCGATTGCACCGACTCCGTCGACGACGGCGCAGGGAAAGACGCCGTGGGCTGCTCCGAAGCCGTTTTGCTTCCGGTCGCCTCAAGCATCAGAATGACGGTCCCTTCGCTGACCTTGTCGCCCATCTTGACCGTCAGCTCCTTCACGACGCCCGCGTGACTCGACGGAATCTCCATCGAAGCCTTGTCGGATTCGACCATGATCAGCCCGGTATTGACCGCAATGATCTCGCCCGGTTTGACCAACACCTCAATCACGGCGACATCCTTGAAGTCGCCGATGTCGGGAACCTTGACTTCTACACGTTGTGTCATTTCAACCTCGAATCAGAACATGGTTCGCCGCAGGTCGGCGAGCACGCTGGCAAAAAGAACCGTGAAGCGCGCGGCGGCCGCGCCGTCAATCACCCGGTGATCCCACGACAGCGACAACGGCAGGATCAGCTTGGACTCGTATTGTTTTCCATCCGCCGACACCTGCTTCCAGAACGATTTGCAAACGCCCATGATTGCGACCTCAGGCGCGTTGATGATGGGTGTGAAGTACGTTCCTCCGATGCCACCCAGCGACGAAATCGTGAAAGTGCCACCTTGCATCTGGTCTGGCTTCAGCTTTCCGTCCCGTGCCAACTTTGCCAGTTCGCTCATCTCCTTACCGATTTCCGGGATGCTCTTCCTGTCGACGTCTCGAATCACCGGCACCATCAGGCCGTTTGGCGTATCGGCGGCAAATCCGATATGCCAGTAGTCCTTCAGAATCAGTGCATCTCCATCCAGACTTGCATTGAATTCCGGGAATTTCTTCAGCGCTGCGACGGCGGCCTTCATCATGAACGGCAACAGGCTCAGCTTGACGCCAGACTTCTCGAGTTCCCGGTTCATCGACACGCGGAACTGTTCCAGATCCGTGATATCCGCTTCGTCCTGGGTAGTGACATGCGGAATGACCACCCAGTTTCGATGCAGGTTCGCGGCGGAGATCTTCTTGATGCGCGAAAGGTCCTTACGGGAAACTGGGCCGAATTTCGCGAAGTCGACGTTCGGCCAAGGCAACAGGTCGAGACCGCTGCCTCGACTGCCGGTGGTATCGCCTGAGGACGTTGCCGGCTGCGCTGCGGCCGTCGCTGCTCCGCCCTTCGCGAACGCCTCGATATCCGCGCTGACGATGCGACCGTGATTGCCACTGCCGCGGACTTTGCCGAGATCCACGCCGAGCTCCCGCGCAAGCTTGCGCGCGGCTGGCCCGGCATACGCGAGCGCAAACGCCTGCTCGTCGATGGTGCCGCTAGCCGAGGGTTTCGGTGGCGCGGAGGCCGCGACAACTGCCTCCTGGGCTGGCGCGCCGGCAGGCGCAGCGGCGACGCCATTGCCGGTGCTGAGCGTCAGGATTACCGTCCCCTCGCTCACCTTGTCACCAAGCTAAACCTTCACCTCGCTGACGACACCCGAAAGCGGAGCGGGCACGTCCATCGTCGCCTTGTCGGATTCCACCGTAATCAGCGGATCTTCCGCCTTCACCGTATCACCCGGCCGTACATGAATCTCGATCACCGGCACGTCGGTGAAGTCGCCTATATCCGGCACGCGCACGTCGGCCGCGCCAGCCGGCGCAGTCGCCGGCGCCGGTGGCGGCGCTACGCTCGGCTTGGCCGACGCTGGCGCCACGCCGTTCGCACCGGCCAACAAAATGATGCTGCCCTCACTGACGCGGTCACCGAGTTGCACCTTTAGTGTGTGCACGATTCCTTCGAACGGCGCGGGCACCTCCATCGTCGCTTTATCCGACTCAAGCGTAATCAACGGATCCTCGGCCTTGACGGCGTCGCCCGCCTTGACATGGATATCGATGATCGGTACGTCCTTGAAGTCGCCAATATCGGGCACCCTGATTTCAATCGCTTCGCTCATTTTGTTGTCTCCTCATACCGTCCAGGGTGCCGCAGCCTCGGTGTCGATGCCGTACTTCGCAATGGCTTCCGCTACAACCGATGCCTTGATCACACCTTCTTCCGCCAGTGCGTTGAGCGCCGCGATCGCGATGTGCCAGCGATCGACCTCAAAGAATCGACGTAGCTTGCGGCGGTAGTCGCTGCGTCCAAAACCATCGGTGCCGAGTACGGTGTAGCGACGTCCGGCTGCCTGGACCGACGAACGGATCTGGTCCGCATAGTTGCGCATGTAGTCTGTCGCGGCGACGACAGGGCCGTCATGCCCGCTCAGGCACTGCTCGACATGGCTCGCGCGGGGCTCCGCAGCGGGATGCAGTCTGTTCCAGCGCTCGACATCCATGCCGTCGCGGCGCAACTCGTTGAAGCTCGTCGCACTCCAGACGTCCGCAGCAATCTTGAAATCGGTGTGTAGCAAATCCGCAGCAGCCATCACCTCGCGCAGAATGGTGCCGCTCCCCATCAACTGCACCTTGTGACCCTTCCGCTCGGCCTTGCCACCGTCACGCAGCAGATACAGGCCCTTGAGAATCCCCTCTTCGCTGCCTTCCGGCATCGCCGGGTGCGCGTAGTTCTCATTCATCAGCGTCACGTAATAGAAGACGTCTTCCTGCGCCTCGACCATGCGCCGCATCCCTTCGCGGACGATCGTGACGACCTCGTACGCAAAGGTGGGGTCGTACGATACGCAATTGGGAATCGTGCCGGCAATCAGGTGGCTGTGTCCGTCCTCGTGCTGTAGACCCTCGCCATTCAGCGTCGTGCGTCCTGCCGTCCCGCCGAGCAGGAAGCCGCGAGCACGGATGTCGCCCGCGAGCCATGCGAGATCACCGACCCGCTGCAAGCCAAACATCGAGTAGTAGATGTAGAACGGGATCATCGGCACATCATTCGTGCTATACGATGTCGAGGCAACGATCCAGCTCGACATCGCACCGCCTTCGTTGATCCCTTCCTGCAGCACCTGGCCGTCGGACGATTCCCGGTAGTACATCAGCTGATCGGCGTCCTGCGGCTTGTAAAGCTGCCCCGTCGATGACCAGATTCCGAGTTGCCTGAACATCCCCTCCATGCCGAACGTACGCGATTCGTCCGGGACGATAGGCACGACGTGCTTTCCGATCGTCTTGTCACGCACCAACGTACCGAGCATCTGAACGAAAGCCATCGTCGTCGAGATCTCGCGCTCGCCGGTGTCTTTCAGTAGCCGCTCGAACGTCTCAAGCGGCGGGATTGGGAGTGACGATGATTTGCGACGCCGCTGCGGCAGGTAACCGCCGAGTGCGGCGCGTCGCTCTTGGAGGTAACGCATCTCGGGACTGTCATCAGCGGGACGAATGAACGGGACGTCGGCCAGCTGTTCGTCCGTCAACGGGATACGGAAGCGATCACGAAAGCCGCGCAATGCGTCCTGCGTCATTTTCTTCGCTTGGTGGGCGATCATCTGGCCCTCGCCAGATTCGCCCATCCCGTAGCCTTTCACGGTTTTCGCAAGGATCAGGGTCGGCTGGCCGGTGCACTTCACCGCCTCCGCATAGGCCGCATACACCTTCGCCGGATCGTGGCCACCGCGCGAGAGTGCCCAGATCTCATCGTCGGTCATGTCCGCAACCAGCGCACGCGTCTCTTCGTAGCGGCCGAAGAAATGCTCTCGCACATAGGCGCCGCTTTTGCTCTTGAAATCCTGGTACTCGCCGTCGACGCACTCTTCCATCAGCTCGAGCAGCTTGCCGCTGCTGTCCTTCGCGAGCAATCGGTCCCACCCGCCGCCCCACAGCACCTTGATCACCTTCCAGCCGGCACCGCGGAAAACGCTCTCGAGTTCCTGAACGATCTTGCCGTTACCGCGCACGGGCCCATCGAGCCGCTGCAGATTGCAGTTGATAACGAACACGAGGTTGTCGAGCTTCTCCCGGCCCGCGAGCGATATCGCGCCCAGCGACTCCGGTTCGTCCATCTCGCCGTCACCCATGAACGCCCAAACCTTTCGCGGCGCGGTGTCGGCAAGACCTCTTCCCTGGAGGTACTTCAAGAAGCGCGCCTGATAGATGGCCATCAGCGGCCCGAGTCCCATCGATACCGTCGGGAATTGCCAGAAATCCGGCATGAGCCACGGGTGCGGATAGGACGGCAGGCCAATGCCGCCGGTCTCCTGCCGATAGTTGAGCAGTTGCTCTTCGCTGAGCCGTCCCTCGACGTACGCGCGCGCATAGATGCCCGGCGAACTGTGCCCCTGGATGTAGACGAGATCGCCGCCATGTCCGTTGCCCGGCGCATGCCAGAAATGTCCGAAGCCAATGTCATAAAGCGTTTCGGCTGACTGGAAGCTCGCGATATGACCGCCGAGCTCGGACGAATCCTTGTTCGCGCGCAGGATGATCGCCAACGCGTTCCAACGGATGATCGAGCGCAGGCGCTCCTCGATACCGAGGTCCCCGGGATTGGGCGTCTCTTGCTGCGGGGCAATCGTATTGCAGTACGGGGTTGTCAGAGACTGCGGTACGTAAATGCCCTCGCGCCTCGCCTGCTCCACCAGACTGGTGACGAGATAGTTGGTGCGTTCGCTTCCACGATGCGCACTAACGGCACGCAGCGCATCCAGCCAATCCGAAGTTTCTGCGGGATCGTTATCACCCTTTGTTGTCATTTTGCAGTCCTTTGTTTATGAATGGATCACATTCCGTCCAGGAACGCGCACTATCAGGGGTCGGCTGTCCGACTACTCTTCGCGGCCAACCATCCGATCAGGTCTAACCCAGTCGGAAAACTGTTCGTCGGAAACCAGCCCGAGACTCGACGCTGCCTCACGCAGTGTCACGCCTCGCGAATGGGCTGTCTTCGCGACACGCGCCGCATTCTCATAGCCGATGTGCGGATTCAACGCGGTGACGAGCATCAGTGAATTCTCGAGGTTGCGCTGAATCACAGGCAGGTTCGGCTCGATACCGACTGCACAATGACGGTTGAACGAGTCACACGCATCGCCAAGCAGTTGCACCGAATTGATCAGGTTGAAGATAATCACCGGCTTGAACACATTGAGCTGAAAGTGGCCGCTCATACCGGCAACGTTGATCGCAACATCGTTTCCAATGACTTGCGCGCAAACCATCGACAACGCTTCCGCCTGAGTCGGATTCACTTTTCCGGGCATGATCGACGAACCAGGTTCGTTTTCGGGGATAAGAATCTCCCCGATGCCGCAGCGCGGGCCGGACGCGAGCAGCCGGATATCGTTGGCGATTTTCATCAGACTCACCGCCAGCGTCTTCAACGCGCCGGACGTCTCGACCATCGCATCGTGTGCGGCCAGCGCCTCGAACTTGTTCTCGGCACTGCGGAACGGATGCCCGGTCAGGTTCGCGATGTGCGCCGCAACCCGATCGGCAAAACCCCGCGGCGTATTCAAGCCGGTCCCCACGGCTGTTCCACCCAACGCAAGTTCCGAGAGGTGTTCAAGCGTATGCCGAACGGCACGCAGGCCGTGATCCAATTGCGAGCAGAACCCCGAAAGTTCCTGCCCCAAGGTGATCGGCGTGGCATCCATCAGATGCGTGCGTCCTATCTTCACCACATGCATCGTCTCTTCGGATTTCCGCGCCAGTGTGTCGCACAATGTCCCGACGCGCGGCAGCAGGTGCTCGACGATGAGCGTGTACGCGGCAATATGCATCGCCGTAGGAAACGAATCGTTCGACGACTGGGAACGGTTCACGTCGTCGTTCGGGTGCAGCAGCTTCTTTTCGTCCGTCAGGTTGCCGCCACGCAGTACATGCGCCCGGTTTGCGATCACCTCATTGACGTTCATGTTCGTCTGCGTACCCGAACCGGTCTGCCACACCACCAGCGGAAACTGGTCATATAGCTGACCGGCAAGAATTTCGTCGCATACGGACGCGATGAGCGAGCATGCGTCGTCGGAAAGCACTCCGGCCTCGCGGTTAGTCAGGGCCGCAGCTTTCTTGACGATAGCGAAGGCGCGAATCAGCTCTCGCGGCATCAACTGACCGCCGATCGTGAAGTTCTGGCGGGAACGCTCAGTCTGAGCACCCCAGTAGACTTCGGCCGGAACCGCGATCTTCCCCATCGTGTCATGCTCGATGCGATACGGCATACCCATCTCCTTCGCGTAACGCGTTGTCGGTTAATGCCTGCTGCGTGCGCCGTCCATCAATACGTCTGGAACATTTTCTGAATCTCTCGCGTATCGCTGGTGCGCGTCAGCGCGAGCATCAACAGAATCCGGGCCTTCTGCGGATTCAACGTATCGCTGACGACGAAGTCCAGCTGATCGTCGTTCGCCTCGCCATTGCGCGCGACGATGCCGTTTCCGACACGGGAGCCACGAACGATCACGACGTTCTGCTTGCGTGCATCGACGAGCGCCGGCTTCACGTCCTGATGCAGACTGCCGTCGCCGACGCCGGCGTAGACAATGCCCTTGTCACCCGACGCAACGAATGCATCGACAGCAGTCCGACCGACGTTTTCGTAGCCGTACGCAATGTCGACCTTCGGCAGCGCGTCGAGCTTGGACACGTCAAATGGGGTATCGACCGTGTGCAGCCGGATCGGAACCCGATAGAAGTGCGGTCGGCTGTCCTGCATATAACCGAGTGCACCGAGGTCAGACGAACGGAAAGTATCGACTGTCGACGTATTTGCTTTCGTCACTTCGCGAGCGGCATAAAACTGGTCGTTCATTGCGACAAGCACGCCCTTGCCAGCCGCCGCCTTGCTGCCGGCGAGGATCACTGCGTTGTACAAGTTGATCGGGCCATCCGCCGAAATCGCGGTCGACGGTCTCATGGCCCCCACCAATACGACCGGCTTGTTGCTCTTGACGACGAGATCGAGGAAGTAGGCGGTCTCCTCGAGCGTGTCGGTGCCGTGGGTAATCACGATGCCATCGACATCACGACGAGCCAGCAGTTCGTTCACCCGTTTTGCAAGCTTTAGCCAGAGCGTATTCGTCATGTTTTCGCTGGCCACCTGGAACACCTGCTCGCCGGTCACGTTGGCGACAGTCCTGAGTGCCGGGACGGCATCAATGAGTTGCTCGACACCAACTTTTGCGGCCGTGTAGCCAACGGTCGTCGTGCTCGTCGCCCCGGTTCCCGCGATGGTTCCACCAGTCGCAAGTATCAACACGTGCGGCAAGTCCGCTCCGGAACGCACGGTGCCCGCACCGTCACTTTGCGCCTGTGCGCCAGTCGCCAGCACCGCGCAGCCGGTCAGCAGCAGAATCGCGACCAAACGGCGTCGAACACTATTCAAACGATGAGCAAGTTGCATAGTTATCCTCTATATATTGCAAAGGTTAGCTCCCGAGACGACGGCAGCATCCCGCCGTCTGGGGAAGGCCGTCCATCACCGTTGACGGACGGCGTCGATCCTGTCTTGCATGAGGGTCGCTTAAGGAGAACGCGGCGGTGCGTTTCTGCCCGGCTGCATCAATCGGTAACAGGAGTTCGCTCCGCGCCTCGGAAGGCGGTCGCTACAATCGCCTTCGCTTCCGCCGAACCCGCCACCGCAGCATCGCGAGCATAGCCAGTGAAGATAGCCGTCAACATGGCGATCGAGGTCTCACAGTGACTCTGTTGTTACGCGTGGCAGGTTCTCGGCGTGACTACGGTTTGGCCCCGTCGACTTCACCGTTACGGCCGTTATGTTCGTGCATCGGGAAGCGGCGCGGGCCGCGTCAGGACCTCCGGCCTCAGGATTTCATCCAGTTGCGCCTGACTCAGCAATCCGCGCTGCAGCACGATCGCCGCGACACTGCCCCCGGTTGCGTGCGCCTCCTGCGCGACCGCAGTCGCATTGGAATAGCCGATATACGGGTTCAGCGCAGTCACGATGCCGATTGAGTTCTCGACCGTCTCGCGCAGCCGCTCTTTGTTTGCGGTAATTCCCTTCACGCAACGATCTGCAAGCGTATAGCACGCGCGTCGGAGATGCGTGACGCTCTTGAACAGGCTGTGCGCGATGATCGGTTCGAACGCGTTGAGCTGGAGTTGCCCCGCCTCGGCCGCAAAGGTGACCGTGAGATCGTTTCCAATGATCTCAAACGCAACCTGATTGACGACCTCTGGAATCACGGGGTTGACTTTGCCCGGCATGATGCTCGACCCCGCTTGCATCGGCGGCAGGTTAATCTCGCCCAAGCCCGCGCGTGGCCCGCTCGACAGCAGCCGCAAATCGTTGCAGATCTTCGAGAGCTTCACTGCGACACGCTTGAGCACGCCGGACAGCTGGACGAACGACCCGCAGTCCTGCGTTGCCTCGATAAGGTTCGGCGCCGCGACGAGATCGATGCCAGTGAGACGCCCGAGATGGCGCACAACGAGGGGTGCATAGTCCGGGTGGGCGGTAATGCCCGTTCCAATCGCGGTCGCGCCCATGTTGATCTCGCGAATCAGTAACGCCGCTTCGCGCAGACGCTCCTGGTCCTCTGCCAACATCACCGCATAGGTGCTGAATTCCTGACCGAGCGTCATGGGCACGGCATCCTGAAGCTGAGTGCGCCCCATTTTTAGCACGTCAACGAACTCATCCGCTTTTGCAGCGAATGCCTCGCGCAACACTTCCATCGCCTCGATCAGACCGTAAATGCCAAAATAGGTCGCAATCCGCAATGCCGACGGATACACGTCGTTCGTGCTCTGCCCGATGTTGACGTGATCGTTCGGATGCAGATGCTGGTATTCGCCTTTCTGATGTCCGAGTAGCTCGAGTGCACGGTTTGCGATCACCTCGTTGGCATTCATGTTTGTCGACGTGCCTGCACCACCTTGGATCACGTCGACCACGAATTGATCGTGCAACGCACCCGTACGCAACTCTTCACATACGTCGACAATCACGCTGCAGCGCTGCTGATCGAGGAGCCCGAGTTCGTGGTTCGAAATCGCCGCCGCCTGCTTGATGAAGGCGAGCGCGTTGATGAGATCTGGATAGATCGAGATTGGCGTGCCGGTGATCGGAAAGTTCTCAACGGCGCGCAGTGTGTGCACCCCGTAATACGCGTCCGCCGGGACATGGTAGTCGCCCAGCAAATCGTGCTCGATTCGCATTGATTGGTCCGCCATCTTCGTTCTCCTCCGTGTCGTGGTCAACCGATTAAACGAAGGGTAGGCAGCCATTTTTCGGATGCGTGAGCCTCATGCGCAATCGGAATAAGGCGCGTCGAAAATAGCAACGGTTACGGCCGAATTCTTCGGGTATTTCCGATTGTGCACCAATGGTACGTAGGATAATTTTGCGTATCCCACAACGAGGCCATCATCATGGAAGCAAAATGGCTGGAAGATTTCTTGAGCCTCGCGGATACGCGTAGTTTCTCTCTCGCCGCACGCACTCGTCATCTCACGCAGTCGGCGTTCAGCCGACGAATCAGCGCTCTCGAAAGCTGGCTGGGTGCAAAGCTCATCGACCGAAGCGTCAGTCCTGTCCGACTGACATCGACCGGATGGATGTTCCGCAGCCTTGCCGCAGATATTCTTCGCAGCATTTATGCGGCAAGAACGCTCGCAAATGGACACGAACCGCTGGCCAACGATGCCGCAGTCGTTCGGTTCGCGGTTGCCCATACGCTCGTGTTCACATTCATTCCAAACTGTCTGAAGCAACTGAGCCTCGAGTTGGGGCAGCTCAAGGCGAAGGTGCTCGCCGTCAATGTGCCGGAGGGGATCCAGGAACTGGTGGACGGCGGCTGCGACCTGTTGATCGCCTACCATCATCCGCAGTTGCCGATCCTGCTCGACCCGAACCATTTCCCATTCCTGACACTGAGCGTCGAACGAATCCTGCCGGTCTCGGCGCCGGACGAACACGGGAAGCCGATTTACATGCTCCCCGGCCGCACGAACGAGCCGCTCCCATTCATGGCCTATTCGTCAGGAGCATTCCTGGGCAATGTCGTCGAGATGCTGCTGATGGATGCGACTGAGCCTTATTCGCTTCGTCGAACGTTCGAGACCCACATGTCGGAGGCACTGAAGGCGATGGTCGTGGCTGGGAATGGAGTCGGCTGGCTTCCCGAAAGCTGCATTTCCCGCGAGCTTGCCGACGGTTCGATCGTCCAAGCCGGATCTGGCACCTGGATCACCGAACTCGAGGTTCGCTTGTACCGATGTTTGGATAAAAGCAGCGCGGCCACCGATAAATTGTGGAACCACATCAGCCTGCAGCGTCACCGTAACTTGGGGCAAGCCGCGTAGTCGTTAGCCCCATAAGAATTGGGTGATGTCCCAGTCGATAGATCTCGACTCAAGCCCAGATATAGTCCCGTTCTGGAAGAGGGACTGCGGTGGCCTTCCACCGCTTTCCGGAAGGATTCACTAGCATTGGTAACGAAGGCATTCGAGTGTTCTCTTTGAAAATCGCCAAGAGACAGCAGTCAAGCACATACTTACCTTCAGAAGAAAATTGCAATTGAATGTTTGCCGGTAGTAGTAGAGGCACGCGTCGCCGTTATCTTCACCGGATCCGGTTTTCGAAGTAGCCCAATTTACAGCAGACCACAATAAAAATGGGGATCATCATGCAGACCGATTGGCGAGCGTTCGGGGTTGGGGCTTTATTGCTGTTGTCGGGGTGTACGACCGCGCTGGTAAGCAATCCCACTGGTTCGGGTCCAGTCAGCGGACTAGTGTATCGATTACCGAAAAAGCAGTTTGACGTTACTACGACATACGAACTGCTGAAGTGCTCATCTGTAAACGGCCAGGTCCAATTGGATACCAAGGTCACCACAACCGTTTCAGAAGCACTGGTCGGCGACGAAACCCAGACGTACGTCCTCGATTACGCGCAGCTGGCAGCACTCACCAAGACTAGCAAACTTGACGTCAACCTTTCCGACAGCGGCGTGCTGACGTCCGTCAACTCGGCCATGACTGATCAGACCGGGCCCATCATCGCCAACGTCGCGAAGACCGCTTTCACTGTGGCTGAAGCGGTTGCGTTTCCACAGATCGCTGTAGCCCGAGAACTGCCGCTTTCGGCTTCTGGTTCACCCAACAGCCTCTTCACGCTGCGGTTGCTGAAGAACATCCATGTGCTCAATGACGCAGAACGCAATAAGGAAAAGGTTACGCAGAACCTTTGTGACACGTTCAACGAAGCCAGAAAAAGCTATGACGACGCGTTGATCGGGGTACGAAAAGCTAACGATGATGCAAAGAAGCTCAAGGCCGCCCAAGACGCCTTCGATGAGCTGGACGCTCTGCAGAAAGTACGCAAGGACGAGCAGGAGTTCTACAAGCAGTACGGCACCGCCGCACAATACAATGCAGCGACTGCAGAATTGAATACTGCAGCCAAGGCCACAGCCGCTGCCCAGCGCAAAGTAAAGGCCTACACCGGAACATCCGTAGACGAGGCAAGCAAGAAGGCGGCGGACGCAAAAACCAAGGTGGCCATCGAGCAGGTGTATTCCTTCACCCCCACAGCGGCGCAGCCTTCAGGAATCGCAACGCTGCAGTTCTCGAAAATCAACGGTTTGTTCGAGCCAGCCGTGAAGCCCTGTGTCAAGAGTGATCAACTCGATTGCGTAAATTTGCCCAAGGTATTGGTGGAAGTGAAACCGATCGCTGGCGGGATTGCCAAGGCTGGGGCCTTCGAAGGCAACGCGGGCGTCGTCTATCGACTCCCTGTAACGTCCCGTCTGAACGTCTATACAACCGACAACACCGAGCACCCGGTTGACACGCTCGTCGACCAGTTGACTCAGGTACCTCAGTACGGTCAGCTTGCATCACTCAACCTGAGAAACGGGCCGTTTGCCGATAATTTGCTCAAGATCACCTTCAACTCCAACGGCACACCGAACCAGATGTCGTTCTCTTCGCAGTCGCAGGCCGACTCTGCCGCCAAGGCCGCAAGCGACACTGCTCAGTCGTACCTCAGCTTCGCGAAGAGCCGCCAGCAAGACAAAGTCGATGCTGCCAAAACTCAAATCTCGCTAGACAAAGACCGCGCAGATGCTAACGCATCGATTGTTGCTGACAATCTCAAGACGCTGCACGACCTTCAGCAACTACACGCTCTGGCAAGTGGGCAAGCATCTGCGGCGGACACTAAACTCAACGCACTCAACAGTCAGCGCGACATGCTGGAGGTGCAACTCAAGATTTTGCAGTTGCAAAAGCAAATTAACGATGCGGCGTCGGGACTGGCCGCACTGTCGCAATAGATGGGCCGTGGTTATACGATTGGTGCTCCGGGCCGGCATAGTGGTGCCGGCTCTCTCGGGCATCACGATTGCATTGAATCCGTCGACACTTGCACTCCGACATAGCTGGCGGTTGGAGATCAAATATCGCGCTGGTGAACACCTCAGGCCAGCCGATCGTCAAGATGAGCAACGGCCAATCGGCTTCATGGCGGCAGTAACGATACGTTTCGGGCGTCGGGAGGACGAGCACGCGGAGGCGAGCATCGCGCTCGTGTAAATCGTCAGCGAAACCGCGCACCACATCAGTCGCTCAAAGGCCGGTTTTCTCCAGTTCTGTTCCGATGCGTATCAGTTCATGACGGATGTCGAGGCGCTATCACGTTCGAAACGGATTCTCGACCTACAGCCTTCCTGACGCCGTGTGCGAACCAATCGATCGAGCAGATGACATTAACCGGTGACGTAGTGCAAAACGACAGTACAAACTCTTTCTCCAATTCCAGAGTTCTCGCAGTAGCGCCGCCGGCACTTTGGCCTATCGCGTCGATTGTCTTCACCCAGATCGGCGTCGCGTTGTCCGTTCCGATGACCGCTCACTTGAGCGGTGGCGCAGTGGCTGGCCTGCGGCTCACCTGGGCAGCGCTGATCCTGCTGCTGATCGCGCGTCCATCAGCCGCGTCGCTTTCGGGTGCGTACCTGAAACGCGTACTATCACTCGGTATCGCGACGGGCGGGATGGCGATCTGCTATTTTGAGGCCGTCGCTCGATTGCCCATTGCGATTGTGACGACGATCGAGTTTTGTGGTCCGCTTGGCGTCGCGTTGGTCACGTCGCGCAGTATCAAGGATCTCATTTGCGCTTTCGTCGCGATCGCGGGGATTGCCTGCTTCGCATCCGGCAACTCGCATGCACATGACATAGCGGGCTTCGCTCTCGCATTTGCGGCAGCCGGCTGCTGGTCCGTCTATATTTTGCTGACACGCAGCGTCGCAACACGGACGAACGGCATCGAAGGACTGTCGCTGTCACTCAGCGTTGCGTCGCTGGTATCGCTATGTATTAGCATCGCGCCGCAGTGGAACCACGTGACGTTTGTGGACCTCGTGCAAACCGCCGGCATCGCGCTGCTGTTTCCGCTGATTCCCTATGCGATTGAAATGTCCACGCTCCGCCGGCTCAACGCGCGAACCTTCGGGATTCTGATGAGTCTTGAGCCGGCCATATCGGGCGTCATCGCATGGCTGGTGCTGGAGCAAAGGTTGTCGTTACTGCAACTCGCCGGCGTGGTTCTGGTTTCGACTGCCAGCATCGGTACATGCGTCGAGCGCAAGTCGTAGTCATCAGAGCGCGACCATTCCAATGCAACCGCGCGGGCGCATGTCTTCTTCCATCGCCGGATGACGACACTGGCATGTGGCGCACCTGCCGACCTACGGCTACTGGCGTATCCGGGCGCTGCTGCGTCGTCCAGCAGGCCGTACGGGAACATGCCGTTCGGCTGTTGTATCTCGATGAGGCCGGCTTCTGTGGATCGCCGCCGGTTCAGTACTGTTGGTCATCAAGACCGGGAACCAGCAAACCGCCCCATGCCCTCCTCCCGTACCGGCAATCGTCAAACCAACTGTACCGGTACTGTACCGCCAACCGTCGCTAAACTGATCTCCATCCCAGTCTCGAACCGAATGGAGAATCCGCGATGGAATTCCTCACCCTGAGCGCGCTGCCCGCCGGCATGCTGTTCGCGCTCGTCACGTCGATCACGCCCGGCCCCAATAACACGATGCTGCTCGCATCCGGCGTGAATTTCGGATTCCGCCGCACGATGCCGCACCTGTTCGGCATCAGCATCGGCGTCGCGATCCTGATGCTCAGCGTCGGCTTCGGCCTCGGCGAAGCGTTCAAGCGCCTGCCGCTGCTGTACACGATCCTCGAAGCCGCAAGCGTCGCGTACCTGCTGTACCTCGCATGGCGCATCGGCACGTCGGGCGAAGTGAAGGCGCACGGCGCCAAGCCGCGGCCGATGACGTTCATCGAAGCCGCCGCGTTCCAGTGGGTCAACCCGAAAGCCTGGATGATGGTGCTGACCGCCGCGACGACGGTGCGCCTGTCCGCCGACTACGGGATGAACGCCGCGTGGATGGCCGTCGTGTTCATCCTGATCGGCTTCCCGTGCATCTGCCTGTGGGCCGCGTTCGGCCTCGGCCTGCGCCGCTTCCTGTCGAACCGCCGCGCATTGCGCATCTTCAACGTGACGATGGCCGTGCTGCTGATTCTGTCGCTGTATCCGCTGATCGCGCACCTGCTGCCGCAGTGAGCGCTCACAGCGCGCCCGTTGAGATTCATGTGATGCAGGCGTACCCTTTCGGTACGGGCGCGCGCAGCCGCTTCGCGGTCGCGCCGCTGCTGCCGGGAGACAAGCCAATGAAGCCAATCCTGAGGACGGGCGAGCACATCGAGGGGATGCACTGGATCGCCGAGTATCACCCGCTCACGCACGACATCCGCGTGCTGCGCGACAACATCGAAGTCGGCACTTACTGCGCGCCGCCCACGCTGTTCGGCGACGAGGAAGAGATGGGTGCGGCGAACCTCGCCGATCATCGCGGCCGGGAGGCCGCGCTGCTCGCGTATCTGCGCAACTTCGTCAAGGAACACGACGCGGAGGAATAGCGGCACGAAGGGTGCCGCTTACGGTGGGCCGGCGCATCGCACCGGCCCACGCTTCGCTCAATGCCCGAGCGACTCGATCTTGCCCGCCGGCTGCGCGACGCCGTGCGGCCGGGCCATCTGCTTGATCAGCAACGCGACGCACGCGAGCACGCCCGCGACGGCGATCGTCGCGAACACGCCCGCGAACGTGAAGTGCCGGCGCGTCAGTTCGGCGACGAGGAACGACCCCGCGATCCCGCCGAAGCGGCCGACGCCGAGCATCCACGCGACACCCGTGCCGCGCCCCTCGGTCGGATAGAACGCGGCGGCAAGCGCCGGCATCGACGATTGCGCGGTGTTCATCAGCACGCCGGCCACGAACACGACCAGCACGAGCAGCCCGACGTTGCCGGCCGCCTGCCCGATCGCATACACGCTCACCGCCGTCAGCGCATAGCACACGGCGATCACGCGGTTCGCGTTGAAGCGGTCCATCAGCACGCCGCACAGCACGGCGCCCACGCCGCCGAGCGGGAACAGCGCCGAGATCAGCGTCGCGCTCTTCGGCGTCAGGCCGGCATCCTTCAGCAGGATCGGCATCCAGTTGATCGACGCGTAGAAGATCACGAGGCCCATGAAGTACGCGATCCACAGCATCACGGAGCCGACGATGTACGAACGCGACAGCACGACGCCGAGGCCCTTGCTGCCCGTCTGCGGCGCGGATTCGGTCATCGCGAACGCGCCGGCATTCAGCGCGTCGCGCGAGATGCGTGCGAGCGTTGCGCGGATCTTGTCGACCGCCTGGCCGCTCGCGACCATGAAGCGCACCGATTCCGGCATCTTCAGCAGCAACAGCACGCCGAGCAGCAGCGGCGTCACGCCGCCGAGCATCAGCACGCTGCGCCAGCCGAAATGCGGAATCATCCACGCGGCCAGGAAACCGCCGAATGCGGCACCGAGCGGGAAGCCGCAAAACATCAGGTTGATCACGGTCGCGCGGCGCTTGTCCGGACAGAATTCGCCCATCATCGTGACCGCGTTCGGCATCGCCGCGCCGAGCCCGACGCCGGTGATGAAACGCAGGATCGTCAGGTGTCCGATGGTCGTCGAGAACGCGGACACGAAACACGCGACGCCGAACAGGAATACCGAGCCGAGCAGCAGCGAGCGGCGCCCGAGCCGGTCGGACAGCGGGCCGGACACGAGTGCGCCGCACGCGAGGCCGAACAGCGCGGCGCTCAGCACGGGCGCGAGATCGGGCTTGGTCAGGTTCCATTCGCCGAGCAGCGACGGCGCGATGAAGCCGATCGCGGCCGTATCGAAACCGTCGAGCAGCACGATCACGAAACACATGAGGAACACGAGCCACTGAAAGCCGCCGAACGGCTGCTCGTTGATGAAGGTCTGGACATCGACCACGGGTGCGCGATTCATCGCGAGTCTCCTTGATATATATGAGCAATACGGCATGGTTGCCGTGCCCTTCCTTTGTTCGCCCACCGGCCATCCGGTGTGCCGCGCGCCGATGCTCTGCCGGCGCGTTCATCGATCCCGTCGTCGACGGCCCGCTTGCGACAGCGGGCCACGCGATCGGTTGCGGCCGCCCTCAGCCGGCCGCACCTGACTGGCCGTCTTACGCGGCCTCGTCCTGTTCCTTGAAGATCTTGTCCGCGAGATGGAACGCGGAATTCGCAGCCGGCACGCCGCAATAGATCGCGGTCTGCAGCAGCACTTCCTTGATCTCGTCGCGCGTCACGCCGTTGTTGCGCGCGGCGCGCAGATGCAGCGCCAGTTCCTCGCCGCGGTTCAGCGCCACCATCATCGCGATGGTCAGCAGGCTGCGCGTATGGCGCGGCAGGCCGTCGCGCGTCCAGATCTCGCCCCATGCATAGCGCGTGATCAGGTTCTGGAATTCGTCGGTCACCTCGGTGCGGTTCTCGAGCGAACGGTCAACGTGCGCGTCGCCGAGCACCGCGCGACGCACCTTCATCCCTGCTTCATAACGTTCCTGGTCGTCCATCGCAGTGGCCTCACGCGGTCAGGAAATCGAGCAGCGCGCGGTTGAAGCCGCCGGTGCACTCGATGTTCGAAATATGCGCGGCGTCGAATTCGACGTGAAGCGCACCGGGAATCGCGGCAGCCAGTGCGCGGCCCTGGTCGGGCGGCGTCGACATGTCCTTCGCGCCGGTCACGACGAGCACCGGCAGCGCGATGCCTTTCACCTCTTCGCGCAGGTCGGCCGCGTTCAGCGCGTCGCAGTTCGCCGCGTAGCCGTCCTTGTCGGTATGCACGAAGGTGTCGCGGATCGCATCGAACAGGCGCGGCTCGCGTTCGACGAACGCATCGGTGAACCAGCGCGGCAGCACGGCGTCGGCGAGCGCGGCCATCCCTTCGGCGCGCGCCTTCTGCGCACGCGGCGCCCACACTTCCGGCGAGCCGATCTTCGCGGCGGTGTTCGACAGCACCGCGCGAACGATGCGCGACGGGTAGCGCGCGGCCAGCGCGGCGCCCGTCAGCCCGCCCATCGAGATCCCGCAGAAATGTGCGCGCGCGATGCCGACGTGGTCGAGCAGGCCGATCACGTCGCCGGCAAGCTGCTCGATCGTGTACGAACCGGCCGGCGCGTCGGAATGGCCGTGGCCGCGCGTGTCGTAGCGCAGGATGTTGAAGTGCTGCGTGAGCGGACGGATCTGCGGCGCCCACATCTGCAGGTCGGCGCCGAGCGAGTTCGAGAAGACGAGCCATGGCGCGTCGTCGCGCGCGGCACGGTCGATCCGGTAATGCAGTTTCACGCCGTTGACAGTGGCGAAAGGCATCAATGTTCTCCTGGTTGGGTCGCGCCCGCATGCAGCGCGAGCACGGCGTCGACGTAGGCCTGCGCCTCGCCGACGTAATGTGCGGGATCGAGCAGCCGCGCGAGCGCGTCGCGCGACAGGTGGGCCGACACGGTCGCATCGGCGGCGAGCACGTCGAACAGCGGCGCGCCGGTGCGCACGGCTTCCTTCGACGCATGCTCGACGACGTGGTGCGCATCGAGCCGGCCGATCCGGTCGCCGAGCGCGAGCATCACGGCTTCGCCGAGGATCAGCCCGTGCGTCAGGTCGAGGTTCGCGGCAAGGCGTTCGGTGTTGACGTCGAGGCCCGCGACGATCTGCGCGATCTGCGCGAGCGCGCCGCCCGTCAGCCGCGCGAGGTCGGGCAACGCATCCCATTCGGCCTGCCAGCCGCCAAGTGCGCGCTCGTGCTCCTGGACCATCCCCGCGAACACGGTCGCGACGAGGTTCGGCGCGCGGACGGCGGCAGTCAGCACGGCCGCGCAGCCGACCGGGTTGCGCTTGTGCGGCATCGTCGACGAGCCGCCCTTGCCGGCGGCGGCCGGTTCGCCGAGCTCGCCGACTTCGGTCTGCATCTGCAGCGACACGTCGCGCGCGATCTTGCCGAGCGTACCCGTCAGCATCCCGAAGCAAGACGCGGCTTCCGCGATGCGGTCGCGCTGCGTATGCCACGGCACGGCCGGCACGGCAAGCTTCAGGTCGGCCGCGAGCGCGGCCGTGACGCCACGCGCGTGCTCGCGCAGGCTCGCGAGCGTGCCTGCGGCGCCGCCGAACTGCAGCACCAGCACGCGCTCGCGCAATTCAGCGAAGCGCGCGCGATGGCGCAGCAGTGCATCGAGCCATTGGGCGAATTTCAGACCGAGCGTGATCGGCAGCGCCTGCTGCAGCCAGGTGCGGCCGATCATCGGCGTCGCGCGATGCGTGCGTGCGAGCGCCGCGAGCGATGCGCACGCTTCGTCGAGCATCGGCTCGAGCACGTCGAGCGTGTCGCGCAGCTGAAGGACGGTCGCGGTATCGATGATGTCCTGGCTCGTCGCGCCCCAGTGCACGAACTTCGCGGCCTCGGGGTCGTCGGCCTTCACTTGCGCGGTGAGCTGCTTGACGAGCGGAATCGCGAGATTGCCGCCGAGCGCCGCGCCGTGCGCGAGTGCATCGGCATCGAGCCGGCTTGCGTCGCATGCGCGTTCGATCGGCGCGACCGCGGCGGCGGGAATCACCTGCTGCGCGGCAAGCGCGCGCGCGAGCGCGGCCTCGACGTCGAGCATCCGCTGGATCGTCGCGTGCGGCGACCAGATCCGGTTGAGCGGCTCGGTGCCGCAGATGAGGGAGGTCAGGCGGGCGCTGTCTTCGAGCATGGCATCAGATTGGGGAAACGGCGTGCGCCTATTGTCCACCCAAGCGTGCCGGCGTGCGCTCGACCGCGCGCGCCGGCACGCCTGCGGTTCAGGCGGCGGCCTTTTGCGTCGCGTCGATCAGCGGCACGCCGGTCAGCTTCTGCAGCTCGTCGAACGACAGGTCGGTGAAGATCTCGCTCACCGCGAGGCCATCGGCCGTCACGTCGAGCACGGCGAGATCCGTATAGATGCGGCTCACGCATTGCACGCCGGTGACCGGATACGAGCACTGCGCGACGATCTTGCTTTCGCCCTGCTTCGTCAGGTGCTCCATCATCACGAACACCTGCTTCGCGCCGATCGCGAGGTCCATCGCGCCGCCGACGGCCGGAATCGCATCGGGCGCGCCCGTATGCCAGTTCGCGAGATCGCCGTTCGCGGACACCTGGAACGCGCCGAGCACGCAGTAGTCGAGGTGGCCGCCGCGCATCATCGCGAACGAATCCGCATGGTGGAAATACGCGCCGCCGGTGAGCAGCGTCACGTGCTGCTTGCCGGCGTTGATCAGTTCGTCGTCTTCTGCGCCGGGCGCGGGCGCGGGGCCCATGCCGAGCAGGCCGTTCTCGCTGTGCAGGAAGATTTCCTTGCTCGGGTCGAGGTGGTTCGCCACCAGCGTCGGCACGCCGATGCCGAGGTTCACGTACGCGCCTTCGGGGATGTCCTGGGCGACGCGCTTGGCCATTTCATCGCGGGTCAGTCGTTTCATCTGGATATCTCCCTTAAGCGGCTTGCGATGCAGCGTGTTCGGCGGCCAGCTCGGCCGCATGAGCGGCCTGCGGTACCTCGACGATGCGCTGAACGAAAATGCCCGGCGTCACGATGTGTTCCGGGTTCAGCGCGCCGAGCGGCACGACTTCCGACACCTGCACGATCGCGACCTTCGCGGCGCTGGCCATGATCGGCCCGAAGTTGCGCGCGGTCTTGCGATACACGAGGTTGCCCCAGCGATCGCCCTTGTACGCCTTCACGAACGCGAAATCGGCGTGAATCGGCGTTTCGAACACATACTGCTTGCCGTCGATCACGCGCGTTTCCTTGCCTTCCGCGAGCTTGGTGCCAAAACCCGTCGGCGTGAAGAAACCGCCGATGCCGGCGCCCGCCGCGCGGATGCGCTCCGCGAGGTTGCCCTGCGGCACGAGTTCCAGCTCGATCTCGCCCGCGCGGTACAGCCCGTCGAACACCTGCGAGTCGCTCTGGCGCGGGAACGAGCAGATGATCTTGCGCACCTGTTTCGCCTTGAGCAGCGCCGCCAGGCCCGTCTCGCCGTTGCCCGCATTGTTGTTGACGATCGTCAGGTCGCGCGCGCCCTGTTCGATCAACGCGTCGATCAGCTCGGACGGCATGCCGGCCGTGCCAAAGCCGCCGATCATGATTGTCGCGCCATCGTGGACGTCGGCAACCGCCGACTGAAGCGATTCGAAAATCTTGTTGACCATGTCTCTTCCTGATACGAACCCGCGGCACGATGCGCGGCCTGTCGAGGGGACACGCGTGTGCCGCGTGCCGCGCCGGGGCCGATCTCGATCCCGGTATTTGTTCGCTATTCGAACGTAGATTCGATTAGCGAACGATGGCCGATCATAGAGTCGTGCACAGTGCGTTGTCAAGGCGGGTTGCCTCGGGGGCCGCTGCGTCGTCGAACGGCAGCCCGACGTAGTTTTCGGCGAGCGACTGCGCCGCGGCCCGCGAGCGCGTCACGTATTTCAGTTCGGCAAACTTCAGGCGATTGACGAACGGCGAATCCTCCGGCGACGCGTGCAGCATGTTCGTCATGAAGTACGAGAAGTGCTCGGCGCGCCACACGCGTTCGAGGCAGGTCGCCGAATACGTGTCGAGCGGCGTCGCATCGCCCGTCCGGTAGCGCGCACCGAGCGCACGGGACAGCGCGCGGACGTCGGCAACCGCGAGGTTCATCCCCTTCGCGCCGGTCGGCGGCACGATGTGCGCGGCGTCGCCGGCGAGGAACAGCCGGCCGTGCTGCATCGTCTCCGACACGAAGCTGCGCATCGGCGTCACGCTCTTCTGCGTGATCCGGCCCTCGGTCGGCGTCCAGCCCGTGTCGTTCGAGAAGCGCGTGTGCAGTTCGTCCCAGATCCGCGCATCGGACCATTCGGCGAGGTCCTCGTCGGGCTTGCACTGCAGGTACAGGCGCGTGACCGTCGGCGAACGCATCGAGAACAGCGCGAAGCCGTTGTCGTGATGCGCATAGACGAGTTCGTCGAGCGACGGCGCCGCATCGGCGAGGATGCCGAGCCACGCGAACGGGTAGACGCGCTCGAACGTGTTCAGCCGCTCGGCCGGGATCGTCTGGCGCGCGATGCCGTGGAAGCCGTCGCAACCGGCGATGTAGTCGCAGTCGATGCGGTCCGCGCGGCCGTCCGCATGCTTGAACGTGACGAACGGGTGTTCGCCTTCGACGTCGTGCAGCGCGACGTCGCTGACTTCGAAATGCATCGGGTGGCCATGCTCGACGCCCGCCGCGATCAGGTCGCGCACGACTTCATGCTGGCTGTAGACGGTGATCGCGCGCCCGCCGGTCAATTCGGACAGGTCGATGCGATGGCGCTGCCCGGAGAACAGCAGCTCGATGCCGTGATGCTCGAGCCCTTCGCGGCGCATCCGGTCGCCGAGGCCGGCGTCGTTCAGCGTATCGACCGTGCCCTGCTCCAGCACGCCGGCACGGATGCGGTTCTCGCAGTATTCGCGCGAACGCGCTTCGACGAGGATGGAATCGACGCCTTGCAGGCGCAGCAGATGGGAAAGCAGAAGGCCGGACGGACCGGCGCCGATGATCGCGACTTGGGTGCGCATTGTTCGTCTCCTGAACATTGGTTCGAGTAATGGAACACATTTGAGCGCTTTCCCGACTATGCGGCAACGCGATTCAGGAGATATGTTGTATACGTTTTCAAGATATCGGCCCGATGATGGATTCGCTCGATCTGAACCTCATTCCCTACCTCGTCGCGCTCGACGACACGCGCAACGTCAGCCGCGCCGGCGACCTGCTCGGCGTGAGCCAGCCGCGCGTGAGCACGGCGCTCGGCCGGCTGCGCGAGTATTTCGGCGATCCGCTGTTCGTGCGCACGTCGCGCGGGATGGAGCCGACGCCGCGCGCACTCGCGCTGCTGCCGGCCGCACGCGACGCGCTCGCGCAGATCGAGCGCGGCCTCGTCGCGCCGCACGACTTCGACCCGGCCGCGAGCACGCATACGTTCTCGATCGCGCTGTCGGACGTCGGCGAGATCGTGTTCCTGCCGAAGCTGCTGCAGGCGTTCGCGACGCGCGCGCCGCACGCGAACCTGCGCTCGGTATCGCTCGCGCACGATGAAGTCGGCCGCGGCCTCGAAGCCGGGTCGATCGATCTCGCGGTCGGCTACTTCCCCGATCTCGACGGCAACAACTTCTTCCAGCAGCGGTTGTTCACGCACCGGTTCGTCTGCCTGATGCGGCGCGGCCATCCGCTCGAACAGGCGCCGCCCTTTACGGTCGAGCAGTTCCTCGCGTGCGGACACGCGGTGGTGCGTGCCGAAGGGCGCAGCCAGGAAGTGCTCGAGAAATATCTCGCGAAGCAGCGCATGCAGCGCCGCGCGGTGCTCGAGACGCCGCACTTCATGAGCCTGCCGTTCATCCTGAGCCGCACCGACCTGATCGCGACGGTGCCGCATGCGATCGGCTATGCGTATGCGGCCGAGCACGCGTTCATCGTGCCCGTCGAGCCGCCGCTCGCGCTGCCGCGCTTCGACCTGAAGCAGCACTGGCATCGCAAATACCACAACGATCCGCGCACCGCGTGGCTGCGCGGCGTGGTCGCGTCGCTGTTCAACGACGAGCAGGACGAATGGCCGAAGTGAACGCCAGGGCCTGTTCGCGCTGGCACACACGACCCGCGAAAGCATGAAACAATGGCCGGATTCCGGCCGCCTCGGGCGGCCGCATTCGATGGAGCCTGTACATGGGTAAAAAATCCGCGCGGCCCGAGCCGGCCGCATCCCGGCCGAGCCGTAAAGAAGCAGAAGACGCCGTCCGCGTGCTGTTGCGCTGGGCCGGCGACGATCCGGCACGCGAAGGCCTGCTCGATACGCCCGCACGGGTGGTGCGCGCGTACGAACAGTTCTTCGCCGGTTATGCGGTGGAGCCGCGCGACATCCTCGCGCGCACGTTCAGCGAAGTCGACGGCTACGACGAGATGATCGTGCTGAAGGACATCCGCTTCGAGAGCTACTGCGAGCACCACATGGTGCCGATCATCGGCCGCGCGCACGTCGCGTATCTGCCGAACCATCGCGTCGTCGGCATCTCGAAGCTCGCGCGCCTCGTCGACGCGTTCGCGAAGCGCCTGCAGATCCAGGAAAAGATGACCGTGCAGATCGCCGATACGCTGTTCGACGTGCTGCAGCCGAAGGGCGTCGGCGTGATCCTCGAAGCCGCGCACCAGTGCATCTCGACGCGCGGCGTGCACAAGCCGGGCGTCGAGATGGTCACGTCGCGCATGCTCGGCACGTTCCGCACCGATCCGTCGACGCGCCGCGAATTCCTGTCGATCGTCGCCAATCCTTCTTCAGTCAACCTGACGAATACGTAATGGAGTCGACGAAGCAAACGGCGCACGCGCCCGTCGTGCTCGTGACCGGCGCCGCGCGCCGGGCCGGGCGCGCGTTCGCCGAGTATTTCGCCGCGCACGGCTATCGCACCGCGGTGCACTACGACCGTTCGGCCGATGCCGCACAGGCAGCGGCCCGCGCGATCGCCGAACGCGGGCACGATTCGATCGCGCTGCAAGCCGACCTGTCGGATGCCGCGCAGATCACCGCGCTGATCGACCAGGTATATGCGCGCTTCGGGCGCCTCGACGTGCTCGTCAACAACGCGTCGGTGTTCTGGCAGGACCATTTCCCGAGCTTCGATCTCGCGGCGTTCGACCAGGCGTGGGCCGTCAACTGCCGCGCGCCGATCCTGCTCACGCGCGCGTTCTACGAACGGGCGCGCGCCGCCGGCACGCAGGGTGTCGTCGTGAATGTGGTCGACCAGAAGATCAAGGAAAACTTTCACCGCGACCATTTCAGCTACACGGTCGCGAAGGCCGCGCTCGGCAACCTCACGCAGATGCTCGCGCTGTCGTCCGCGCCGGTGCTGCGCGTGAATGCGGTGTTCCCGGGGCTGATGCTGCCGAGCGACGACCAGACGCAGGCCGACTTCGAACATGCGAGCCGTGCATCGACGCCGCTCGCGCGCATCGCGGGCCCCGACGACGTCGCGAGCGCGATCCTGCTGCTGACGGGCAATGCATACAACGGCGTGGATTTTGTCGTCGATGCCGGGCAGAACCTGATCCGCGTCGACCAGGACGTGCTGTACAAGCACCGCTCGCCCGCCGGCAAGCACTGACACGCACCCGCGGCGGCGGCCGGCGGCCGCGCGCCGCGTTACGGTTTCTCGGCGCTGCCGCCTTCGCGGGCCTTGCTCTGCGCGACGCTCGTGCCGGGCGGCACGCTGTGCGTAAGCCACACGTTGCCGCCGATCACCGAGCCGCGCCCGATCGTCACGCGGCCGAGAATCGTCGCACCCGCGTAGATCACCACATCGTCCTCGACGATCGGGTGCCGTGCGTTGCCCTTGACCAGCGCGCCTTCGCCATCGGCCGGGAAGCTCTTCGCGCCGAGCGTGACGGCCTGGTACAAGCGCACACGCTCGCCGATGATCGCCGTCTCGCCGATCACGACACCGGTGCCGTGGTCGATGAAGAAGCTCGGGCCGATCCGGGCACCGGGGTGGATGTCGATGCCGGTGGCCGAGTGCGCGATTTCATTGATGAAACGTGCGAGCAGCGGCACGCCGAGCTGGTGCAGCGCGTGTGCGAGCCGATGGTGCATCATCGCCAGCACGCCGGGATAGCACAGCAGGATTTCGGTGATGTGCTGCGCGGCCGGATCGCCCGCGTACGCGGCCTGGATGTCGCTGACGAGCAGCGCGCGGACCGCCGGCAACTGCCGGCCGAATTCGCGCGCGATCTCGAACGCGCGCTCGTCGAGCTCGGCGAACGGCGTGTCCGCATATTCGGGCAGGAACGGCAGCGCGCGACGAACCTGTTCGGACAGGATGCGCAGCGTGCTTTCGAGCGTGTGGCCGACGTAGTAATCGACGCTTTCGTCGGTGAGATCCGGCGCACCGTAATGCGTCGGAAACATCGACGCACGCAGGCCGGTCACAATCTTGCAGATCGCGTCGCGGGACGGCAGTTCGCGGATGCCGCGCGGATGGCGCGTGCGATGGAGTTCCTCGCGCGACTCGCGCAAGCCGGCAACGATTTCTTCGAGGCCCCACTGACGGGCGGGTGATGTCGACATATGCCAATGCAGGCGGCCGCGCTCGGTCGCACGGCCGCTAATAAAGTGACGGGTTCCACAAGATTACCGCGTTTTTTGTCCGGGAGCGGCACACCGGGGATCGGCCGGACGGCCGACGCGCCTGAGCGCGGCGGCGTCACATCGTGATGCTGCTCGCGTCGATCCAGCGCACGGCCCAGTCGCGCGCGTGCGCGATCGCGGCGCCTTCGTCGTTGAACTGGAGTTCGGTCGGGAAAAAACGGTTCGCAACGAGTTCCCCGTCGCTCGATCGGGAGATCACGACGTAGGGTTTGAACGAACCGTCACTGGCGCGTGCGGGCGCGCAATTCAACAGATAACCGCGGTGCGTGAAGGCAGTAGTCGCTTGCATGAATCCGCCACCTCTAGTCCCTTGTTTGTTGTTCACTACCCGTCTTTAAGGGTGCTGCGGCGCCCGTCGCGGGCAAAGGCGGCGAGATCGCATCCCCCTGTCGCCGCTTCGCAGGAAAAGAATCATACTCTGTAGAAAACGCGTCTTCTAGCTGAAATAAATCATGACAAATCAGTGCGCGTCACACGACCGCGGCGATCGCCCGCGCGCCTTTTCCCGTCATGCCCGGAACGGGATTTGCTTCGATCCGGACCGCTTCGCCGTCAGGAGAGCCGCGATGGAATCATCCGGTCGAACAGGTCATTTGCATCCGCACAGCGTCGAGCTCGACAACGACGAAACCCACGACAGCACCGTCGATACCGACGGCAAGAACCGCGAGGCGTGGCTTCTCGCCGGCGGCGGGCCGATCTCGCCCGACCAGATCACGGGCAGCAACGCGTCGCTCGTCAATTCGATGCCCGAAGCCGGCGACGGCATCGCCGGTTTCGACAGCCGCCACGGCGGCAACCATCCGGCGTTCGCGCTGCGCGCGGGCTACGCGGTGATCGAGAAAGGCTTCGCCGCGCCGTCGCCCGCGAGCGATGCGCAGTTCGGTCCCGTCCACCGGATGTACGGCAGCGCGTACTGGCCCGGTCACGGACGGCGGCCGGAACGCGTGATCGAACTGACGGCCGTGCCGAGGTAACCGGCACGGCGTTTGAATCGATCGTTCGTTTGCGGACCGACGTCGGTCGACAACCGATGCCGGCGGATTGGTGCACGCGACGGGTGCTCAAGCGAACGATTCCGCGCACCGGCATCGGCAGTTGCATGCATGCCGCGAATCGCAGTGACGCACATGCGTTGATCGAAATCATGTCGAAACGGCGCGGTTGCGATTGAATGACGATGCGTTCAGTTCATCGGCGCGGCATGGCGCACCGTGTCGGTGCGGCATGCACGCGCCGCGATGCGTGCGCCGGTGCAATGCGCGATTCCGATGCCCGCGCATCCGTTCCCGGCGGCGCTGCGGTCTTCACCCGTCATCATGCCGGAGCCGGCTGTCTCGAACCGCCCGGCGACCACGCGAACGACGGATACGACGCAGCCATGCGACACGCGTCGCGCAGCGCGGCATGCATCGCGAGCATGGCCGTGCACCACAGCGTCGGAAGCGTCGCGCCCGCGCGGTGCGACGGGCACCGCACTGCAAAGTCCCCGCCATTGGTTTACTCTGCCTCGCAGCATTGCTCGGACTGATCGGCCATCCGGCCGACTTCGTTTCAACCCGCCACTCGGAGACACTATGTACAAGCGTATTCTGGTTGCCGTCGACGGCAGCGACACGTCCCGCCATGCGTTCGATGCGGCGCTGGCGCTCGCGAAAGCGCACGGCGCCGAGCTGCAACCGTTCTACGTCGTCGAGAACGCCGCGATCTACTACAACGTGCCGGGCTACGATCCGTCCGTACTGCGCGATCAGCTCGTCGCGCAAGGCAACGAGCTCGCGAAGGATTTCACGAAGCTGATGCAGGCAGCGGGCGTGAAGGGCGAGACGCGGCTGACCGAAGCGACGTCGCTCGTCGATGTGTCGTCGCTGATCCTCGAAGGCGCGAAGGCGTTCGGCGCGGATCTGCTCGTGCTCGGCACGCACGGCCGCCGCGGGTTCCGCCGTCTCGTGCTCGGCAGCATCGCCGAACAGTGCGTGCGGCACGCGACGCTGCCCGTGCTGCTGATTCCGGCCGCCGCCAACGTGGACGAACAAGCCGCCTGAACGGCGTTCGGCATGCGCGGCCGGTCGCGACGTTTTGTCACCCGACAGCGGCAACTTGCGGTGGGACAATGATTCCGTCGATTCAACGCCGGAGTAAACGATCATGCTGACGCCCGTCGCCACACGTCCCGCCGCCACGCCGCATGCCGGCAGCTGGGCTCCTCGCCAGGCCGCGCACTGCTCGTCATGCGCAATGCGGCACCTGTGCATGCCGCAGGGCCTGGCGCCCGAAGCACTCAGTCGCCTCGAGTCGGTCATCTGCGCGGCTCGCCCCGTCAAGCGCGGCGAAGCGCTGTTCCGCGAAGGCGACGCATTCGACAATCTGTACGCGGTGCGCTCGGGTTCGCTGAAAACCGTCGCCACGCGCCATGATGGCCGCGAACAAGTTACGGGCCTGCATCTCGCGGGCGAAGCGCTCGGCCTCGACGGCATCTGCGACGACACGCATCCGCGCACCGCGGTCGCGCTCGAAGACAGCTCCGTCTGCGTGATTCCGTACAGCGCGCTGAAGACGCTGTGCTCGGAAGCCGGCTCGATGCAGTTGCGCATGCACAAGCTGATGAGCGAACAGATCGTGCGCGAAACGTCGCAGACGATGCTGCTCGGTTCGCTGAATGCCGAAGAGCGTGTCGCCGCGTTCCTGCTCGACGTGTCGTCGCGCTACCTGAAGCGCGGTTACTCGCCGTCGGAATTCAACCTGCGGATGACGCGCGAAGACATCGGCAGCTACCTCGGCATGACGCTCGAAACCGTCAGCCGCACGCTGTCCAAATTCCAGAAGCGCGGCCTGATCGAAATGCAGGGTCGCCACGTGCAGATCGTCGACTTCGACGGCCTGCATCACGTCTGATCCCGCCCGGCGCGCGTATCTCGTGCGCCACCCGCATGACGTTACCGATCAATCGAGAAACAGCGCGGCGCGCGCCTTCAGCGCCGCGCTGAAATCGTCGAGCCAGCCGATCGACAGGCGCCAGCTCTGCCAGTAAAGATCGATATCGACGGTTCGCCCGCGCGACATGTCGACCAGCTCACCGGCCGCCAGTTGGCGGTCGACCATCCGGTCCGGGCACATCCCCCATCCCAACCCCGTTTCGCATGCGCGCAGATAGCCTGCGACGTGCGGTATCCAGTGCTGCGGCGGATCGAGATCCGCCCGCGTCACGCGCCGGATGAAACGCGCCTGCAGCCCGTCCTTCGGATTGAACATCACGCACGGCGCGCGACGCAGCGCATCGCGTGTAATGCCGGCGGCGAAATAGCGTTCGTAAAATGCCGGCGAGCACACCGCGCGATAGCGGATACGCCCGAGCCGCTCCGACCGGCATCCCTGGATCGGCTCGGCCTGCGCGGTCACGGCACCCTGCACGCTGCCGTCGCGGATGCGCGCCGCCGTGTAGTCCTGGTCGTCGATCACGAGGTCGAGCAACGTTTCGCGCTCCGTACAGAACGGCCCCACCGCATCGATGAACCACGTCGCGACGCTGTCGTCGTTGACGGCCACGCGCAACATCGGCCATGCGCCCGCGATCTGGCCCGGTAGCGCCGGCATCCGGCCGCCCAGTTCGGCCTCGAGCAGTTGCACGCGCTCGGTATGCCGGCACAGCAGCGCACCTGACGTCGTCGCGACGCACGGCTGCCCGCGCTTGACGAGCACGCTGCCGACGCGTTCCTCCAGCAGTTTCACGCGCTGCGACACGGCCGACGGCGTGACGTTCAGCTCCTTGGCCGCGCGCTCGAACGAGCCGTACCGGATCACCGCCGCGAGCGCATCGAGCAGAGCGTAGTCGAGCATTAGATTTCCTTAATCCGCATTAGGTGAATTAGCTTCTCTTATTTTCATGCTGATCGCAGACTAGCGCTACCCGATTCATCCGTCTACTGCGTCTACTGCTGTCACCCATCATGAACTGGCTCGCTTTTTCCCACGGCGCCGCACTGTGCGCGTCGCTCATCGTCACTATCGGCGCGCAAAACGCGTTCGTGCTCCGGCAAGGCATCATGCGCTCGCATGTCGGCAAGATCGTGCTGCTGTGCGCGCTGTCCGACATGATCCTGATCGGCGCGGGGGTCGGCGGCGCATCGGTGCTCGTCGAGCGTTATCCGACTTTCGTCCATGCGGTGCTGTACGTCGGCCTCGCGTATCTCGCATGGTTCGGCATCAACGCGCTGCGCCGCGCGTTCAAGCCGGGCCACGAAACGCTCGACGTGCGCGGCGACGCGGTCGCGCCGCCGCCGCAGAGCGGGCTCGCGATCGTGCTGATGACGCTCGCGTTCACATGGCTCAACCCGCACGTGTATCTCGACACGTTCCTGCTGATCGGCACGGCCGGCGCGCGCGAGCCGGAAGGCGCGCGGCTCGCGTTCGCGATCGGCGCGATGACGGTCAGCTTCGTGTGGTTCCTCGGGCTCGGTTACGGTGCGCGATTGCTCGCGCCGTGGTTCCGCAAGGCCGTCGCGTGGCGCGTGCTGGACGGCGCGATCGGCAGCATGGTGCTGTTTCTCGCGGCGGTGCAGTTGCGCTGACCGACTCGCCAGCGCACGGGCGGCTGTGTGCCGCCCGTCTGCCGATCCGCTCCGGCGCAACGTCGGGGCATCCCGCCCTTCCGCCCTTCCTTCCTCCCTTCCTTCCTTCCTTCCTCCCTTCCTCCCTTCCTCCCTTCCTCCCTTCCTCCCTTCCTCCCTTCCTCCCTTCCTCCCTTCCTCCCTTCCTCCCTTCCTCCCTTCCTCCCTTCCTCCCTTCCTCCCTTCCTCCCTTCCTCCCTTCCTCCCTTCCTCCCTCACTCCCTCACTCCCGCTCCCGCTCCCGCTCCCGCTTCGGCTTCGGCTTCGGCTTCGGCTTCGGCTTCGGCTTCGGCTTCGGCTTCGGCTTCGGCTTCGGCTTCGGCTTCGGCTTCGGCTTCGGCTTCGGCTTCGGCTTCCGCTTCCGCTTCCGCTTCCGCTTCCGCTTCCGCTTCCGCCGACACGGTATCCCGCTTCCCGCAGCGCATCGCCGCCGCGAAATTCAGTTCCAGATCCAACGCAGCTGTACGGACCGCGCACTTGACGGACGATGCGTCCGTCATCTGTCGCAGGCCGTCCACCATCGCGTCAGCGCGCCGCCTGCACGAATCGAATCGATCGGCGAGAATGTCCGGTGTCCTGCGACAACGGCGCAACCGCACCGCGCACCCCGTCGTCTCGTCGCGCTCGACCTGGCCAATCGCGCAGTTCAATCCCGTCACCCCACCGATATCGGAGCAGAACATGGCACTACGCACCCTCGGCACGTCCAGCATCCAGGTTTCGCCGCTCGCCTTCGGCGGCAACGTCTTCGGCTGGACCGTCGACGAGAACGCATCGTTTTCGCTGCTCGACGCGCTTGCCGACACCGGCATCAACTTCATCGACACGGCCGACGTCTATTCGGCCTGGGCGCCCGGCAACAGCGGCGGCGAATCGGAAACGATCATCGGCAAGTGGCTCAAGCGTTCCGGCAAGCGCGAACAGGTCGTGATCGCGACCAAGGTCGGCCTGCTCTCGGCACGCGCGGGCCTGACGAAGGACAACATCCTGAAGGCCGCCGACGATTCGCTGCGCCGCCTGCAGACCGATTACATCGACCTGTATTTCTCGCACCGCGACCTCGCCGATACGGCCCCGCTCGAGGAAACGCTCGGCGCGTACCAGACGCTGATCGATGCGGGCAAGGTGCGCATCATCGGCGCATCGAACTACAGTGGTGCGCGGTTGCGCGAAGCCGCCGACATCAGCAAGCGCAACGGCCTGCCCGCCTATCAGGTCATCCAGCCCGAATACAACCTGATCGACCGCGCGGAATACGAACGCGATCTCGAGCCGGTCGTGCGCGATCTGAAGCTCGGCGTCGTCAACTACTACGCGCTCGCGAGCGGCTTCCTGTCGGGCAAGTACCGCAGCGAGGCCGACCTGAAGAAGAGCGTGCGCGGCGATCGCGTCGCCGGCTATCTCGACGAACGCGGCCTGCGCATTCTTGCGGCGCTCGACGCCGTGTCGGCCAAGCACGGCACGCAGCCGGCCGCGATTGCGCTCGCTTGGCAGATCGCGCGGCCGTCGATCACCGCGCCGATCGCAAGCGCAACGTCGCTCACGCAACTCGAATTGCTCGGCGAAGCGATCCGCGTTCAGCTCGATCAGGACGACATCCGCCAGATCGACGAGGCCAGCGCGACCTGAAGTCGTCGGTGGCAGGCCGGCGGGCGGAATCGCGCAGTCTCGCGATTCCGCGATCGGCCTGCGTCAAGTGCGTCCAGCTATCGCCGCAGTCGCCGATGCGGATGCGGATGTGGATGCGGGCGCGGACGCGGGACGCGGGACGCGGGATGCGGGCGCGGACGCGGACGCGGACGCGGGATGCGGAAGCGGAAGCGGAAGCGGAAGCGGAAGCGGAAGCGGAAGCGGAAGCGGAAGCGGAAGCGGAAGCGGAAGCGGAAGCGGAAGCGGAAGCGGAAGCGGAAGCGGAAGCGGAAGCGGAAGCGGAAGCGGAAGCGGAAGCGGAAGCGGAAGCGGAAGCGGAAGCGGAAGCGGAAGCGGAAGCGGAAGCGGAAGCGGAAGCGGAAGCGGAAGCGGAAGCGGAAGCGGAAGCGGAAGCGGAAGCGGAAGCGGAAGCGGAAGCGGAAGCGGAAGCGGAAGCGGAAGCGGAAGCGGAAGCGGAAGCGGAAGCGGAAGCGGAAGCGGGAATTTACACGAACGTCACCGACGCACAGCGCGCCGGCCACGTGAGCGTCGAACTCCGCGACAACAAGATGGGATACAACGAAGACGTTTCGCTCGGGCTGCCGTCGTCTTCGTCGAAGTGAGCCGGCGGCACCTGTCGGCAGCGCGTCGCGATACGCGCGCCGCTTAGGGCCTGTTCACGCTAATAACGGGCTTGCGAACGTGCCTTGCCGGTCGTCCCCCAAGGGGACTTCCTTCGGGGCGCGTGCAAGAAGCAAGGAGCGCCGTTTGGCCGAGCCAAACAAGCGACGCGCGACACCGCAATGCGGCCGGCAACGCACGTTCCCCTGTTTGGAAAAAATCATTCGTGGGGCTGGCCCGTTATCAGCGTGAACAGGCCCTAGCCGACAATCGCGCTCGCGTTTTGACCCACGCGGCCGCTTCCGTTGACTCAACCGGACATCGTTCGTGCATCCGGCCGCAACGCCCCGCTGCAAGCGCGTCGCGCACCGGCCCCGGTCTTTCACGGATTGACCGCGGCATTCGACGTGCCCGAGACTGCGCCGCTCGGGCGGTCATTGGGAGAACGTCATGCCGGACACCAGCACCGGGATCGTCACGATCTCGACGCGCGCCGTTCGCGGCGCCGAGCGCGTCGACTTCTGGGTCGACCATGTCGCCCGCACGCTCGTGCGGATCGAATGCAGCGGAAAATCGTCCGAAGGCATCGACGCGTCGCTGCGCAAGCGCGATCTCGGGCTGTTCAGCGCATGCGACATCGTCGCGAACCGGCACGCGGTGGTGCGCACGCCGCACAACATCCACGCCGACCAGCGCGACGCCGTGTTCATCTGCCTGATGCACGAAGGGCAAGGCTATACGTTCCAGGACGTCGACTGCATGCAGCACGCGCCGGGCGATATCGTCCTCTACGACACATCGGTGCCGTACGGCCACGGCTTTCCCGCCGACATGGCGATGACCGTACTCGACGTGCCGCGCGACGTGTTCGAGGCGCGCGTCGGGCCGTGGCGCTACCGCAGCCTCGTCAAGATCGATCGCGACGACGGCGTGACGTCGTGGGCCGTGCGGCAGGTGTACGCGCTGCTCGCCGCGCCTCAGGAACCGGCGCCGGACGCGCGCGAACGACGCGCCGCCGCGATACTCGAGCTCGTGCAATCGATGCTGCGGCTGCGCGACGGCGATGCGTCGCCGACGAAGTCGACCGTGCACACGCTGTCGCGCGCGAAGGCGTTCATCGACAGCCATCTCGCCGACGACGATCTCGACAGCCAGTCGGTGAGCCGCGCCATCAACCTGTCGCCGCGCCAGCTCGCGCGCGTGTTCGAGATCGAAGGAATGCCGCTCACGCGCTACATCCTCGCGCGGCGGCTCGAACGCTGCCGCGCCGATCTGCGCGACCGGTCGCTGAAGCACCTGACGGTCAGCGAAATCGCGTTCCGCTGGGGCTTCAACAACAGCGCGCACTTCAGCCGCAGCTATCGCGCACGCTTCGGCGAGACGCCGAGCGACACGCGCGCGCCGGCCGACGCGCGATAACCTGACGCCGCAACACCCGCCGCCGTGTCCTTGCGAGGCAAGCACGGCGTCCATCCCGGTCAAATGGGGCCGCAAAGCGGTCGCTAAGCTGGCTTCTTCCGCGGCGGCACACGTTCTGCCGCCCGACAGCAAGGAGAAGAAGCGGGATGGAGACGTACGACCATATCGTCGTCGGCGGCGGTTCGGCCGGCTGCACGGTCGCGCATCGGCTGGTGAAGGCCGGCAGGCGCGTGCTGCTGCTCGAGGACGGCCCGAAGGACGACAGCCTGTTCATCCGGATTCCGGCGACGTTCATCCGTGTGCTCGGCACGCGGCGCACGGTCACGTTCGAAAGCGAGCCACAGCCCGGCGCGGCGGGACGCAAGACCTACGTGCCGCAGGGCCGCACGCTCGGCGGCGGCAGTTCGGTCAACGCGATGCTGTACGTGCGCGGCACGCGCGACGACTACGACGACTGGGCCGCGCTCGGCTGCACGGGCTGGGGCTGGGACGACGTGCTGCCCGTGTTCAAGCGCGCCGAATCGCACCTGCGGCTCTCCGAGCCGTTCCACGGTACCGACGGGCCGTTGAAGGTCGGCGACACGCGCTTCCGTCATCCGTTGAGCCTCGCGTTCGTGAAGGCCGCGCAGGAAGCCGGCATCGCGTACAACGACGACTTCAACGGCGCCGCGCAGCACGGCGCGGGCTTCTATCACACGACGATCTTCGACGGGCAGCGCGGCAGCACCGCGGCCACCTATCTCGCCGACGCGATCCGCCACCCGAACCTGCGCGTGCTGACCGGCTGCCGCGTGACGCGCATCCGGTTCGACGGCCGGCGCGCGACCGGCGTCGAATGGCGAACCGAAAGCGGCGCGACGGGTTCGGCCGCCGCGCGCGCCGACGTCGTGCTCGCGGCCGGCGCGCTGAGCACGCCGAAACTGCTGATGCTGTCGGGCATCGGGCCCGGCGCGCACCTGCACGCGCACGGCATCGACGTGCTGCACGATAGCCCCGACGTCGGCGCGAACTACCAGGACCACCTCGAAGTATCGATCTACGGCCATAGCCACGCGCCGATCAGCCTGCTCGGCGAGGATCGCGGGCTGAAAGCGTTGCGGCACGGGCTGCAGTGGATGCTGTGCCGCACCGGCCTGCTGACGTCGAACGTCGTCGAATCCGGCGCGTTCGTCGATACGACGGGCAGCGGCCGGCCGGACATCCAGTTCCACGTGCTGCCGACGCTCGTCGGCGACGTCGATCGCGCGCCGCTGCCCGGCCACGGCCTGTCGATCAACCCGTGCCTGCTCAGGCCGCGCTCGCGCGGCTCCGTGCAACTGCGCGGCAACGATCCGGCCGCGCCGATCCGGTTCGACAGCGGCGCGCTGTCCGACCCGGCCGACGTCGACGGCCTCGTGCGCGGCGTCGCGCTCGCCCGGCGGATCATCCGTGCACCGTCGCTCGCGCGCATCGTTCGCGAAGCCGAGACGCTGACCGAGGCGGCACTCGCCGACTACGTGCGGCGCCGCGCGAAAACCGTCTATCATCCGGCCGGCACCTGCCGCATGGGCAACGACGCGCACGCGGTCGTCACGCCGCGCCTCGCGGTGCAAGGCGTCGACGGATTGCGGATCTGCGATGCGTCGGTGATGCCGCGCATCGTGTCCGGCAACACGAACGCGCCGACGATCATGATCGCGGAGCGTTGCGCCGAATTCATGCTGGCGGAGTGACGCGGCGCCAGTGCGCTGCACCGCACTGCACTGAAAACAAAAACGGCGCGTGAGACACGCGCCGCCGCTCCATCTGCATCGACTGCCGGTATCAGTACCCGGCCGCGCGCGCCGCATCGCGCAGCGCCATCGGCGACGCACCGTAGCGTTCACGAATCGCACGGCTGAAGTGCGCCTGGCTCGAGAACCCCCAGCGAAACGCGATCTCGCCGACGCTCGTCTTGCGCAGCCGCGCATCCGTCAGTTCGCGATACGCGTGCGACAACCGTTCCGACCAGATGTGCTGCGTGATCGACTCGCCTTCGGCCGCAAAAAGCCGGCCGAGATGACGCAGCGACAGCCCGACCGCGTCGGCCACCGCCTGCGGCCCGAGCTCCGGCTCGCCGAGATGCGTCGCGATGTACTGCTTCGCCGTCAGCAGGTACGACAGCGACGCGCGCGATGCGCCCGCGCCGTTCACTTCCGCGTCGATGAGTTCCGCGATCAGCGTGCGCGTGTGCTCGGCGAATCGCGCGGCATCGCGCTCGACCGGATCCTTCATGAAGCGCTCGACGCTCGTCCTCAGCGTCGCGCCGAGCATCGCGCCCGCGCCCGGTTTCGGCGCGATCCGCAGCGGCAGCGCGGCCAGTTCCGCATCGAGCCGATCGTCGAACGTCGTGATCGGGATATCGATCAGCAGTTGCCGCATCGGCGTCAGGAATCCGAACAGATAAGGCACGCGCGTGTCGTAGACGACGACATCGCCGGCTTCCGCGAGCAGGCACCGGTCGCGCTGGATGAAATACGCGCGCCCGCTCAGGATCTGGCACGCGAACAACGATTCCTTCGGCAACTGGCGCACCAAAGCGGGGCTGCGCTCGATCACGTGATCCTGGCCGCTGATGTCGGCAAGGCCGAGGCCCGGCAGCGCGATGTCGGTCTTCTCCACGTCGAGCCCGGCCGGTGACAGCGACGAACAACGCAGGCCGACCAGCGTTGCGGCATTGAACGCATCCCAGTACGCCATCCGGTCGCGCACCGGCACGTCGGCCGTCGAGCCTCGCGTGCGTGAAAAAACGGTCGAATTCGTCACGTCGCCTCCTGCTGGCGCCCGTCGTACGGAGCGGCATGCATTGCGGAATTGGGGGATGGATCGTTTAAACGTCGTGCGGTGCGATGTCCGGCCCGATCAAGCAATTCGTCCAGCCCAGTCAAGAGCGGCGCGCACCGGCTGGCTAAAGTCGAGCCCACGACACCCAAACACAAGGAGACAAGCCGTGGTCGACCAAGCCGTAGCCGAATTCTGGCAAAACATCCCGCCGATTGCCAATCCGTTCAAGCCCGATGCGCTGCCGGAAGCCTACATCGCGAACGCGGCCACCGACGACGAACGTTATTACGTTCCGTTCACCGAAACGGTTTCGTCGCGGCCGCTGTGGATCTCGCCGTCGCAGAACAAATGGTGCGACATCCTGATGGCGAAGGAAGCGGGGCTCGTGAACCGGCACTATCACCCGCACGAGGTGTTCGCTTACACGTTGTCCGGCAAATGGGGCTACCTGGAACACGAATGGACCGCGACGAAGGGCGATTTCGTGTACGAGACGCCGGGCGAAGGCCACACGCTCGTCGCGTTCGATCACCCCGAGCCGATGCGCGCGTTCTTCATCGTCAAGGGGCCGCTGATCTGGCTCGACGAACAAGGCAACCCCGACGGCTATTTCGACGTGCATTCGTACATCGCGATGTGCAAGGCCCACTACGAGAAGGTCGGCCTCGGCGCGCAGGCGATCGAGAAGCTGTTCCGCTGACGCGCGACGAGGCCCGCCATGACATCCCACCCTTCCCCCAAGCTTGCATGGACGTACGAGAACAGGCTGCTGCTGATCCTGTTCATGACGTTCGGCTTCGTCTTCTTCGACCGCCTGGCGCTGTCGTTCCTGTTCCCGTTCATGTCCGCCGAACTGCACCTGACGAATGCGCAGCTCGGCATGGTGTCGTCCGCGCTCGCGCTCACGTGGGCCCTGTCGGGCGCCGCGACCGGCGCGTGGTCCGACGCGCGCGGCACGCGCAAGCCGCTGCTGATCGCGGCCGTGCTCGGCTTTTCCGTGTGCTCGGCGCTGTCGGGGCTCGTCGGCGGCTTCGCGAGCCTGATCGCGTTCCGCGCGCTGATGGGCATCGCCGAAGGCCCCGTGCTGCCGCTGTCGCAATCGCTGATGGTCGAGAGTTCGACGCCGAGCCGCCGCGGGCTGAACATGGGCCTGCTGCAGGGCTCGGCCGCCGGCCTGCTCGGCGCGATGATCGGCCCGCCGGTCGTGATCGGGATCGCGACCGCATACGGCTGGCGCCACGCGTTCTACGTGTCGTGCATTCCGGGCTTCCTGATCGCGTTCTGCATCTGGCGCTGGGTGCGCGAAATGCCGCCCGGCGGCGCACGGCATGCGCAGGCCGACGCCGTCGGCACGCTGGCGGCGGGCGGTACGGCAATCAGCCGCTGGGCGCTGCTGAAGGAACGCAACATCCTGCTCTGCGTGCTGATCAGCTGCTTCTTCCTCACGTGGTTCATCGTGATCATCTCGTTCGCGCCGGTGTTCCTCGTCGACAGCCGCCACCTGTCCCCCGCCGACATGGGCGTCGTAATGACCTGCCTCGGCGCCGCGTGGGTGTTCTGGGGTTTCGCGGTGCCCGCGATCTCCGACCGGATCGGCCGCAAGCCGACGATGATCGTGTTCGCGCTGATCGCCGCCGCTTGCCCCGTCGCGATGATTCACGCGAACTCGCTGGGGGCGCTCTGCGCGCTCGTGCTCGCGACCTACACGGGCCTCGGCTGTTTCACGCTGTTCATGGCGACGATCCCGGCCGAAACGGTGCCGCCCCGCTCGATCGCCAGCGCGCTCGGGCTGATCATGGGCGCCGGCGAGCTGATCGGCGGCTTCGTCGCGCCGACCGTCGCCGGCTTCGCGGCGGACAAGTACGGCCTGCAGTTCGCGATGTGGACGTCGGCAACCGGCGCGATCCTCGCGTGCGTGCTGTCGTTCGGCCTCGTCGAAACCGCACCCGCCGTGCTGCGCAAGCGCGCGCTCGCCGGCGCCGCCGCGAACCGTCTCGATACGCAGAACCTCGGAGGACGCTGAGATGCGCGCACTTCAATGGCATGGCCCGCGCGACGTGCGTCTCGTGGAAATCGACACGCCGCGCGTCGGCCCGGGCGAGGTACGCATCGCGGTCGCGTATTGCGGGATCTGCGGCAGCGACCTGCACGAATACGCGGACGGCCCGCACGCGATTCCGGTCGACGCGCCGCATCCGCTGTCCGGCCGCACCGCGCCGCTGACGCTCGGCCACGAGTTCTGCGGCACCGTCGTCGAAGTCGGCGAAGGCGTGACGACGCTGAACCCGGGCGACTGCGTCGCCGTCGAGCCGGAATATCGCTGCCGCCAATGCGCGTACTGCCGCGCGGGGTCGTACAACCTGTGCGTGTCGATGGGCTTCGCGGGCCTGATGGGCGACGGCGGGATGGCCGACTTCTCGGTCGTGCCGGCCTACATGCTGTATCGGCTGCCTGACGGCGTGAGTCTCGAACAGGCCGCCGTGATGGAACCCGCCGCCGTCGCGCTGCATGCGCTGCGCCGCGCCGAACTCCGGCTCGGCGACACCTGCGCGGTATTCGGGCTCGGGCCGATCGGCCTGCTGCTGATCCAGCTCGCGAAGCTGCAGGGTGCGACGACCATCGTCGCGGTCGACGTGTCGCCCGAGCGCCTCGCGGCCGCCGCGCGCTTCGGCGCGACGCACACGTTCAACGCGCGCACGCTCGACGCGTCCGTACTGCGCGACGCGATCCGCGAGGCGTCGGGCGGGCTCGGCGTCGATGCAAGCTTCGAGGCGGCCGGTTTGCCCGCCACGTTCGAAGCGGCGATGCAGGCGCTGCGCAAGGGTGGCCGCGTCGTGATGGTCGGCCTGATGCCGCACGCAGGCTTCGATGCGTTCCGCGCGGTCAACGACGAACTGACCTTCACGGCGAGCGTCGGCTACCGGCATGCATACGAAGACCTGCTGCGCATCGTCGCGTCGGGCGCGCTCGACCTCACGTCGATCGTCACGCGCACCGTGTCGCTCGAGGACGCCGTCGCCGACGGCTTCGACGCGCTGCTCGCCGATCGCACGCAGATCAAGATCCTGGTTTCCCCTGCGCAGCGGTCCGCCCGCCGCGCACACATCATCGGGAGTGTCGAACATGAGTCACCGGTGGGCGTTTGAAGGCAAGACCGTCGTCGTGACGGGCGGCACGTCGGGCATCGGTGCGAGCACCGCCTGGCACTTCGCGGAAGCGGGCGCGTCGGTCATCGCGCTCGGGCTCGACGTCGGCGGCCCGCATGCGCCCGTGCATCCGCGCGTCCGGTGCATGGAGCTGAACGTGACCGACAGCGACGCGCTGACGCGCACGATCGCCGCGCTGCCGAGGCTCGACGTGCTCGTCAACGGCGTCGGCATCAGCCGGCACGCGGACGAATACCGGATGGACCAGTTCGAGCTCGTGCTGAACGTGAACCTGACATCGGTGATGCGCGCATCCGACGCCGCGTTGCCGGCGCTGTCCGCGCACGGCGGCAGTATCGTCAACGTCGCGTCGATGTACACGTACTTCGGCAGCAAGGACCGGCCCGCGTACAGCGCGAGCAAGGGCGGCATCGCGCAGCTCACGCGTTCGCTCGCGCAGGCGTGGGCCGATCGCGGCATCCGCGTGAATGCGGTCGCGCCCGGCTGGATCGACACGCCGCTCAGCAGCGGGCTGATGGCCGACGCGCACGCGTCGCGGCAGATCCTCGATCGCACCCCGCTCGGGCGCTGGGGCACCGCCGACGAGGTCGCGAACGTGATCCTGTTCCTGTGCTCGCCCGGCGCGTCGTTCGTCACCGGTGCGGTCGTGCCGGTGGACGGCAGGTATTCGACGGTCTAGCGCACGGCGCACGGTGTGTCGGCGGGCAGGCAGTCGCTCCCGATGCGCGGTGCGTGCCCCGGTCCCCTTCGGTTGCACCTGAATCGGGATCGTTCCGGCTCAGGTTTATTCATATCAATCAGTAGTCCAATCAAAAATATCCGACCCGATCGGAAACATGTGAGGAGCACATTGGAGATGATGAAAAAGACCCTTCTGGCACTCGCGGCCTGTGCGATCCCGGCGGCGGCGTTCGCGCAGAGCAGCGTGACGATGTTCGGATTGATGGACGCCGGCCTCAGTTACGTCAGCAACGAAGGCGGCCACGGGAACGCGAAATTCGACGACAACATCTTCTTTCCGAACCTGCTCGGATTCGAAGGCAAGGAGGATCTCGGCGCGGGCACGCGCGCGATCTTCCGGCTCGTGAACCAGTATTCGCTCGGCAACGGTTCGATCATCGGCGGCGGGTTGTTCGCGCGGCAGGCCTACGTCGGGCTGGAACACGACCGCTACGGCAAGCTCACGCTCGGCAACCAGTACGAGTTCATGGTCGATGCGCTCGCCGCCAGCGGCAACGAGATCGCGCAGGATCTCGTCGGCCTGTACGGCTTCCGCAACGGGCCGTTCGACACGCTCGCGCTGCCGAACAACCCGACCGGTGCGTTCGACTGGGATCGCGTCGCGGGCAGCAATCGCGTCGCGAACGCCGTCAAGTACACGAGCCCGTCGCTGGCGGGCCTGACCTTCGGCGCGCTGTACGGTTTCGGCAACGTTGCGGGGTCGGTCGGCGCGAACAACACGGTCAGCGTCGGCGCGAGCTACGACAACGGCCCGTTCGGCGCGGGCGCGGCCTATACGAACCAGAAATACGGCGCGTCGGCGGGGCTGCCGCCGACCAGCGTGCGCAACTGGGGCGCGGGCGTGCACTACACGCTCGGCACGGTCACGGGGAAGGCGCTCGTCACGACCGTGCGCAACGCGCAGAACGGCGCGGGCGTGTGGTCGGCGGAAGCCGGTGCGGCGTGGCATCCGTCGCCTGCGTGGGTGGTCGGCGCGTCGTACACGTACATGAAGGGCAACGACACGCTGGACAACGCGCATGCGCATCAGATCCTGGCCGCCGTTCAGTACTGGCTGTCGAAGCGCACGATGGTGTACGTGGCGGGCGTGCATCAGCGCGCGAACCACGGCAGCAACGCGCAGATCAACGGCGTGATGGACGCGAACGGCGCGTCGAGCGGCACGCTGCAGTCGATCGCGCGGATCGGGTTCAGTACGCGGTTCTAGGTTCCGGCCCACGGTGAATCCTGTCGGTGATCCCGCGGCCGGATCGCCTGACGACGAAGGCGCGGCGCCGGCACGGCCTGCCGCCTTCGTCGTCGCACGCGTACCGGTCGCCCGCCCGCGTATCGGCTCGGAAGGCGTTCGGGCAACCGCAGCTAACGCAACGAATCCATTCGGTCCATGTCATGCATGGCCGGGTCATGACACGGCGACGGCACGACACCGAAGCGCCGACCAAACAAGCTCGTGCACTGTAACTACGTGTAATCGACTCGCGGATCAATCCCTCGTACGCTGTCGATACTCTTCCGCCCGGCCGATTTCTCCGCTGGCGCTGCTTCGCAGGATGGGAGAGATGCCGGCGTCACGGGCGTCGTCATTCAGCAGCGTGTTCTTCAACGACAAAACGTGAAAGGAACTGCCATGTCTCATCGCCTGGATAGCTACAAAATCATCGACGTCCTGATTGCGTTCGATGTCGAGGAGATCCTGAAAAAGAACAACAACGCGCTCGGCACGGAGCCGTATCAGGCAACTTCGCTCGGGAACGACCCCGACTCCGTCTACATGATCACTCCGCTGGCGGATGCGGCGCACGGCTATGGCCAAGGCTCCGTGCAAGGTGTGTACCAGGGCGAGGCCGGCAGCAACTTGCTGCTCAAGGCCAACGTCGGCGACGTGATTTACTGGCGCACCGTATCCCTGACGTACACGGAAAGCTACACGTGCTTCCTGTATCGCCTCAATGCGATCACCGGCGACCTTCTGAACGATGTTTCGTACCACACCGAGAACGTCACCGAGCCTTACCCGGTACAGGGCTGGCCCGACAACAACAGTGTGAAAGCAGAGCAGCGCGCGGACTACTGGGTGCAAGCCACCGTATGCAGGCCCGGCCAAGAGACCTATGCGTTCGTCGCCGCCGTTTACGACCGGCGCGCGCAACTGAAGGGCTACGTCACCTGGGATGCTTACATCACCACCAACAACGGGTGATCTCGAACCGGCGCCTCGACACGGCCGCGACGTGATCGGCGCGAGGCGCCCGGCAGCACCGGGCGGGCGGAATCGGCCCGCCCGCCGCTTTCCGCTGGCGAATCCATCCCGCCGCCATGAACGGACAACCGGTCAATTCACAGAAACAGCAGCGCCGGATTCAGTTCCTGTTCGCCGCACGGCTGCGCGCGCCATCCCAGTTCCACCGGAACCGAATAAAGCCGTCGCGCGCCAAAACGCGGCCAGAAATGGCACAGCCCCGGCGCGATGACCTGCACCACGGACAAGCCGATGTCGGGCCGCGTCTTGTCGACGACGAGCACGTCGATGCCGGCCGCCGCGATGCGCCCGACGCAAAACGCGAGCGCCGCCGGCAACGACGCAGCGTCGATCGGCTGCCACGTCGCGCGCGTCGTGCCGCGCACGCCGGTCGCCGGATACAGGAATCCGGTTGCCGACAGTTTGTCGCGATCCCACGGGTGCGGGGCCTCCGCTGCGACGTCGAGCAACTGGTTGACTTCGGTCAGCGCGCGCAGCACCGCGATTCGGCCGTCCGGATGGCAGCCGAAGCCGATCGAGAAGCGCCCGTCCTGCGGATTTTCCGCCAGCGCGGCCACGGTCGGCACGCCGAGATCGGTGGTGATGTCGAGCGCCCACAAACGCCACCCGAATGTCGCGTATTCGTGCACGAGTGCATCGAAATACGGATCGTCGAAACTCGCGAGATCGATGCCGGGGCGCGGGATCCGGTTGTACCACCAGATCGCGACCGCATCGCGTTCGATCAATTCGAGCATGCCTTGCAAGATCGCCTCGTCGACGGTCGATCCCGCGGCGCAGCCGTTGGGATTGTGCACGCATGCGGCGTGCGCCTGCGCACTGTCGGGCGTTTCCGCATAGCAGTAGCTCAGCGGCACGAGGTGGCGCCTGCCGGTCGCGAGCGACCAAGCCGGCGTCCAGTCGATGACGTCGTGCGCCGCGAAACGCGGCGGCACCTGCTTTCGGACATCGCGGGTCAATGCGTTGATCGCATCGCGCGCGTCGAATTGCCGTTCGCTGAACTGCTGAAGATCGTTCACGTGAATCGGTACGGCGTCGCATGCCGGATCGGCGAGCAGGCTTTCCATGCTTCCGGTCAGCGTCGCCTCGTCGCCTTGATACACGCTGCTGTATCGTTCGAGCGCCTCGCATAGCGCGCTCACACGGGCTTGATCGTCGGTGCGGCCTTTGCCGGAGCAGATCCTGTCGAACCGGTTGCTGGCCGGTACCGCAGCCGGGCACACGAGAAAGCCCGACGCATAGACCTTGCGCAGGCCCGCGTGTCGCTTCGGCATCGGGTGCAGATACGCGATCGCGCCGCTGACCGGCGATATCAGATGGGCATAACGCTCGAACACCTGTTGCGGATCGGCGGTACGGTAGCCGCCGTCGGCGCGCGCCAACGGCGCATGATCGGCGAGACGCGGCGCCCGCGCCGCCTGCTCGCGCATCCACGCGGGATTGCCGCAGCACGGGCATTGCGGACGCTTCAGCACGCGGTGCCGCTCGGCGGCCAGCGTGTCGATGCGCTGCGCCACGATATGCGTTTGCAGCCGTTCCGACGCCGTGCGGTTGACCGCGATCTGCTCGACCGTCGCCGCCACCAACGCCGCCGCGGCGGCGGCCCCGGCGCGCGAGGCGACCGGCGGCAGACGCGTCGCGTCGCTGCCGTGATGGCGTGCAAGCAGCGCCTCGACCGGCCGGTTGATGCGAATCCAGTAGCGCACGCATTCGATGCACGGCGCGTCGGCCAACGCGCCGCCGCCGGCCAGCAACGGTCCGATCAGCGTCTGCACGCCACTGGCCGCCACGACGAGCAATGCCCCGCCACGCGCCGCCGTGCGGGCGGCGCACGCGGCGAGATCGTCGCGGTCGTGCGTATCGGTGATCGCGACGGTCAATTCGGTGTCCGGCACGACTTCGATGCCGGCCGTGTCGAACGCGCGCCTGAGCGCGGCATCGTCGACGCCGAACGCCTCGACCGCAACACGCAGTTGAACGACGTGCGCACAAGCCGCGTCGCCGTCGAGTCCGGCGCGCTCGAAGAAGCCGCGCGCCGCATCATCGTCGTGCGGCGAGTCGGCACGCAGGTACCCGCGCTGCATCAGGTGATCGAGCCGCGCGAGCACGTCCCATTCTCCGAAACTGCCGGCGAGCGATGCCACGATCTCGGCGATCGTCATCCGCGCCCGCAAACAGGCGGCGATCTGCACGAAGAGCGCGCCGGACAGCATCGCGCGTTTGAACTCGTCGACGACGAACAGCGTCTCGGGTCCCGCATCGAGCACGAGCAAATGCGGTTTGAAGCGCAACACGCGCGAAAAGTCATCAAGCATCGTCTGGTTCCGTGCAGCGGGTAAGCAAACATCGCGGTCGCGCCGCGCGACTGTGCGCGGCGCGACCGCGCCGGATCAGCAGCAGGTGAACAGGTAAGTCGACCCGGCGTCGCTGTACGCCGCGAGTGCAACGGCCTCTTCGTCCCGGCTCAACGGCTGTTCCGGTATGCCGACCGTCATCACGTTGCGCGGCAGGTGCCAGCTCCCGCCGTCCTTCCCGTTGTCCCTCCAGCCATGATCGCCGTCCGGTGGTTCGACGACCTCGATGTCGATGATCCACGGACACTGGTAACCGAAGTATTTCGCGAGCGTATCGAGCGGCTTCTTCAGCAGCTCGTCCTTGAAGTCCGGGTTTCGCCATGAAAGCGCGATCGCACGCAGATAGACCTTCTGAAACTCCAGCATCGATTCGAGCGTCGGATTAGCGTTTTCCTTTGCCATGTCGGTTTCCCTGAAGTCATTCCATGATGGTGATGTGGTTCGCGTTGTAGGCGGCCAGCGCCTGCGCGAAGTGCTTCTCGTTCGCCGGCGCGGGCGGCAGAAACAACGTGAGCTTGTTTTTCTGGCCGGCCGTCCAGTCACCGTTGACGCCCGGTGTCCAGGCCGACGACTTGGTCTGCACCTTCAGGTCGAGATCGAACGGAAAGTGATAGTCGAAATGCTCGCGCAACGCGTGGATCGGATCGGCCTCGAGTTCGTCGAGAAACGCTTTGGAATGCCACGCGAGGGCGATCGCCCGGATAACGGTTGCCCGGTATTCGAGAAACTGTTCGTACGTCGGTAATCGAAGATCCTTGCTCATCGGTATGTTCTCCTGATTGACGAATGGAACGACTTACGGCAACGACTGCAACATCGCTCCGGCGAGCCTGGCAATGCGGCCCATGCCCGCCGTCGTTGCAACTTCGCATGCGCGCCGGCACGCGGCCAGCGCGGCCACGCCGCCGCATCGCGGGTCGGCCTGGCGCAAGTACTCGCACTTCTTCAGCAGCAGCTGTGCTTCGTAATACCGCTCGCCGGTCGACTCGCACCATGCGAGGCACTGCTCGATCTGCGCGAGTGCGGCGGGGTAGTCGCCGCGCTCGGCATCCAGCTCGGCAAGCAGCGACGCGTAGTAGGTCAGCCCGAGCAGGCCGCCCGACTGCCGCTGCGCATCGAGATGCGCGACGACGCCCGCGCGATCCCCTTGCGCCCACGCATGAATGATCGCGGCGTAGTGCCCGACCGCGCGCAGCCGATGCACCTCCGACAGACGGAGAATCGCTTCCGACAGCGTGCGGGCCGCGTCGCGATCGCCCGCCAGCTGGTGCATGCGCGCGAGGTACATCATCGTGACGCCGAGCGTCGGCAAATGGTCGAGGCAGGTCGCGCAATACACCGCGTCGCGCGCCAACGCGAGCGCGGCCTGCGGATCGTCGTCCATGCACCAGCGCACGCTTGCGAGCGACGCCATCGTCCACGCGCGCGTATCGAGCCCCAGGAGGCGCCGATGGTCCGCGTCGCGCCGCACGTCGTAGCCGGCCAGCACGGCGTCGAACGCGGCGCGGGCGCGCGTATAGTCGCCGTCGACCCACAGGCTCATGCCGCGCATCGCGTCCGCCGCGACCTGGACGCCGGCATCGCCGCGCTCGGTCGCGAGCGCGTCGAGCCGCATGCCGATCCCCCGCACGGTGGAGCGATCGCCGGCGACGTGGTAGTAGGTCGACAGCGTCCATAGCGCGCTGATCTCGAGCGCCGGGTCGTCGAGCGTCTGCATCTGCCGCAACAGTTGCTCCGCATGCTCGCGCACCTGCGGATCAGCCCAGCCGAACCGTGCCATCGTCGCGTGCGTCAACGTGGCGCGGATGCGCGCGCTGTCGTGCTCGCGTTGCGCGTAGTCGGCATGGCCGAGCCAGTCGAACACGGCCTGCCCGTAGCGGATCGCATCGTCGTACCGGGAGCGTTCGAGCGCGCGGCGCGCCGCGTCGGTGCCGTGGGCGATCGCATCGGCGAAGGCACCCGCGCGCGCGAAGTGCCCGGCGACGCCGAACGCATGCGCACCGGCGCCGCGATCGGCTTCCGCGACCAGCGCGCGGCCGACGCGTGCATGGTTGCCGCGCCGCACGGCGGGCGGCATCGATTCATAGGCCGCATCGCGAATCAGCGCGTGGCGAAACGAATAGAACACGCGATCGCGCCGATGTTGCGCGTACACGATCCGCTCTTCGAGCAGCAGCCGCAGATGCGCGTCGAGCGTGGCCCGATCATGCGGCGATGCGTCGGCGAGCAATTGCGCATCCACCTCGAGCCCGATGGTCGCGGCGAGCTGCGCGGTGTCGCGCGCGTCGTCGATCCGGTCGAACGCGAGCCCGAGCATGCCGCCGAGGCTGAGCGGAAGCGGATAAGGGTCCGTGTCGCGCAGCCCCGCGAGCGAGCCGTCCATGCCGCTCATCGTCAGCTCGCGCACGATGGCCTCGATGAACAGCGGGATGCCCGCCGTGCGATGGGCGAGCTGGTCGAGCCAGGCCGGATCGAGCGCGCCCTGGCCCAGACACGCCGATATCAGGCGCTGCGCGTCGTCGCGCGGCAAGCGGCGCAGCACCAGGCGTTCGGTCGCGCCGCGCCAGCGCCCGAGCTTGTCGGGGCGCGACGTGAACACGATGCCGAGCGCCGCTGCGCGCGGCGAGCGCTGCAGGTACGCAAGAAAGTCCTCGGTCGAGCGATCGATCCACTGGACGTCCTCGACGACGAGCAGTACCGGAGCGCCGTTACCGAGCGACACGATCAGTTGCTCGAGAACGTCGAACAGCGCGTGTTGTTCGCGCGCACTCGACCACAGAAACCCCTTCGCTTCGCAGGGTAGCCCCAGCCAGGTCGCGAGCGCGACACGGGCCGCCGCATGATCGCATTCGAGCGGCGCGATCATGGCGTCGATCGCCGCGAGCGCGAAACCGGCCGGGCTGTCGGCGTCGATATGCCAATGCGCGCCGATGAATCGCAGGATCGGAAACAGCGCATGATTCTCCCGCTCGGGCAGGCACCCGCAATGCGCGAAGGCGTGGCCCTGGATCCGGACGGCCTCGCACAACTCGTGCACGAGGCGCGACTTGCCGATTCCCGCGTCGCCGACGACGAGCCTTGGCACGCCGCGCGGCGCAGGCTCGCCGCGCATCGCGCGGCGATGTCGTGCGAGCGTCTCCTGCCACGCGCGCAACAGCGCGTCGAGTTCGCGCGCGCGGCCGACCAGCGGCGCCCGCATGCCGGCATCGAGCGAATCGAACGGCGTATCGGCGCGACGTTCGCCGAGCAATTCATGGACCGGCTGCGGCACGACGCCTGCCCGCGCCAGCCGCAACGAGGTCGGCCGGTAGTCGGCATGCCGTTCGAGCGCGAGCCGCGCATCGTCACTGATCAGGATCTGCCCGGGCCCGGCAAGCCGCAGCAGCCGCGCCGCCGCCGCGGGCGTCGATACGCCCGACATGCGCGACGCATGGGTGAGAACTTGCCCGACGTGAATCGCGGCGGCCACTTCGACGCGCCAGCTTTCGCCACCGGCGTGGCCGCCGGCCGCCGCCGGCAGCCGTGCGCGCTCGGCCACCCGCACCATGTCGAGTGCCGCGCGCGCCGCGCGGCGCGCCGGCCGGTCGATGTCGCCGCGCAGGCCGAAATGGAACAGCAACGTGTCGCCGAGCCGTCCGTCGACCTGCGCGCCATAACCGACGGCGATGTCGGCGCACTTCGTCAGCCATTGCTCCTCGTAGCCGTCGAGCAAGCCGCCGTGCTCGGTTCCGGCGTGGCGTTGCCGGCCCGTTCCGGTAATCGTCACGCAACAGCACAGCGTGGTGATCTGCCGGTACCCGCCAGCCGTTGCGATCGTCTCGCCGTACGGTGCGAACGGGCGCGGACGCGTCTGCCCGCTTGCGCGGCCGGCATCGAACTGGCCGACGAGCGCGGCGAAGTTGAGCGTGCGAAACGTCGCCGCGAGTGCGTCGGCCGACGCGGCGCGCTGTTCCGGATTCTTGCTCAGCGCGCGCCGCAATACCGAGCCGAGCGGATGCGACGCGATCGACGGAGGAAGCGCGACATCCACCGGACTGAGCTGCTGATAGAGAATGTCGGCCACGCTCGCGCCGCGCATGACGACATCGCCCGTCAGGCATTCGATCACGACCAGTCCCCACGCATACAGGTCGCTTCTGGGCGTCGGCGGCTCGTTGCGCAATTGCTCGGGCGCGCAATAGGGCGGCGAGCCGAGCACCTCGGTCGCCAGCGTCGAGGTCTGGCGCGCGATGTCTTCCGTGCCGGGCAACAACGCGCCGATGCCGAAATCGAGGAGCTTCGCGTGCGGCCCGTCATCGGCCATCGTGATCGCGATGTTCTGCGGCTTCAGGTCCCGATGCACGATGCCCCGCCGATGCGCGGCCGCGAGCCCGTCGAGCACCTCCGTCATCAGCCGGCCCGTGTCGACGGCCGACAGCGGCCCCTGAGCCGCGAGCCGGTCGCGCAAGGTCCGGCCCTGCACCAGCTCGAATACGGCGAACAGACGGCCGTCGGGTGCTTCCCCCTTGTCCAGCAACGCCACGATGTTCGGGTGCCGCAGCGCCTCGCACAGGCTCGTCTCATGCTGAAAGCGCGCACGCTGGCGCATGCGCTCCGTCGCGGTCCGCGTGGCGTCATCCCGCATCAGCTTGATCGCGACGTCTTGTCCCGTTTCGCCGCAGGTCGCGCGAAACACCACGCCATTGCCGCCTTCGCCGAGCAGCGCGCCGAGCCGGTAATGCCACTTGCCGGCAAGTTCGGCGAAAGGCGCGGCGGGCTGCCGGGGTTCAAGTGCTTCCTGCACGACGGGCGCGCGGGACGCGATCGGCAACACGGCCGGTTCTCGCGTGTTCACGAGCAATGGACGACCGGGTCCGGCGCCGGACGATGCACGCCGATACGCGGCTGGACGCCCGGCACCGACTGGCATTCGAGATGCTCGCCGCGCATGACGCGGAACGGAAAATCGCCGAACCTGACGCTGCCGCGCCGACGCTCGACGAGCTGGCTCGCGTCCAGCCCCGGCAGGGCCGCGAACTGGCTCCGGGCACGGTGAATCTGCACGTTGACATGTGACGTGTCGATGCCGAGCATGCGCGCCAGCCGCTCGAGTTCGATCCAGCCTTGCGTGGCGGCGTCGTAGCCGGCCTGCATGTCGGCCGAGCGCGCCCGGGCGAGCGTGACGAGACTGTAATGATGGGCGCGCTCGCCGAGGTCGACCACGCCGCCGCGAACATGCAGCAGCATGCGCACGTGCTCTTCGTCCAGGCTGACGAAGAATTCGAGCAGTTGCGCCGGCGCGGCCGGATCGGCGGGCGCGGCGAGCATCATCGTCGAGCCGTCGCGCACGAGCGCCAGGCGCCACGTGACGTCGCCGGTCGAGACTTCATCGCCGTCATGGAGCGCGCGCGGCGGCAACGTGTCGTCGCACAGCCATTCGCCGGCCGGCGACCGGACGATCGTGATCGGCTGCGCGGCGCGTGCGGCCAGGATCTGGCGCGGCGCGAGCACGATCGGATGCGCGGCGCCTCGTATCGGCCACAGCGTATCGGCCGGATCGTCGAGCGCATCGACCCGCCACGGCGCGGTGCCCGCCCTGCCGAACCGGATCACGTCGCCTGCTTGCAGCACCGCGTGCTCGCCGTCGCGCAACCGCACGCCCGACACCGACGTACCGTTGCTGCTGTGATCGTGGAGCTCCCAAAGCCCGCCGATCCAGCGGATATGGGCATGAACACGGGACACCGACGCATCCCGGATGACCGTGTCGCAGCGCGCGGCATCGCGGCCGAACACGTGATACGCGCGGAGCAGGCACGCTTCGCCGGAGGAATCGTTCTTGAGTATCGCCATGGCCGCCCCGCATCGGATTCGCCCGGATCGCCCGAGTGACGCATCGGCGCTGCCGGGCGAGCGATTGATTCAATGATTGCGAACAATGTCGACTGTTCGCCGCCTCGTTACCTGTTTTCTCGTCAGCTTCCTTTCGAATCGTTGCTCATCCGGCATGTGTTATTTCGATCGATTGAATTATCGACCGTTTTGTTGTTTTAAAATCGAGCAACTTGTTGAAAATCCTGCCAAATAAAATCATGCGCCGCAACCGGAATACACAAACCGGTGTTTTATATTGCAATGCTTTACATTTACGACGGATTTTCGGGGTGCAAATAAAGGGTCGAAAATCTTCATCGGCGTGCGGGCCATGGCTGACGTGCGTTGCCTGAGTCAGATCACATTGAATGACGGGGCGGATTTAAGTACCTTTGCCGCCGCGGATATTTTGTTTGGCAAACCGATAATAAATTAAACCATTTCGATAATTCAAATAATTACCGTCGGCATTTTTATAATCAGCATTGCCTCATTAATTCCGACAGGTCGTTGCGCTATGGAGCGTTTCTCGCAATGTCATCGGAAGGTGAATGCGGGGCGGCATGGCTTCGCAGCAATGGCGAAATCAGACCTTGCGGCGAACGTCCGCCCGTCCGATCGACTCGCCAAAGAGGTTGATGGAACGCATCGACAGGAATCCTCATCGCAGGCAACCGGCCGCCATCCGCCCCATCGCACCCCACATAAATCCCCTTGACGACCTATCTTTCGATATATATCTTTAGATATGTTTTACGACATATAGGACACGATCATGCGACACAACCCCTCCCGCGGCCATGCCCGATGTGACGGTCATGGTGAGCATGCCCGCCCTGACTGGTTCGCCGGTCTCTGGTACGCGATCGGCCGACACCGTCGCGGCCACGATCCGTTCGGTGGCGGCCCGTTCGGCGGCCGTGGCGGGCGCGGCGGCTTTGGCGATTTCGGCGACGACGGCATGCCGCGCGGCCGCCAGTTCAGCTCCGACGATCTCCAACTGCTGCTGCTCGCGCTGGTCGCCGAGCAGCCGAGCCACGGCTACGAGCTGATCAAGGCGCTCGACACGCGTTCGAACGGTTTCTACAGCCCGAGCCCCGGCATGGTGTATCCGGCGCTCACATATCTCGAAGAAGTCGGCTTCGTCGTATCGCAGGCGGAAGGCAACCGCAAGCGCTATGCGCTGACCGACGCCGGCCGCGCGCATCTCGACGCACAGCGCGAACGCGTCGACACGCTGTTCGCGCGCCTCACGCACCTCGCCCGCAAGATGGAATTCATGCGCCGCGCGTTCGCCGGGGAATCGGCGGGCAACGATGCGCAGGACGAATCGCAAGCCGGCTGGCTGCCGGAGTTCGTCGAGGCGCGCGTCGCGCTCAAGCGGGCGCTGCTGCACAAGAGCGCAGCCGGCCCCGACGAACAGCGCCGCATCGCGGCCATCATGCGCCGCGCGACGGCCGAAATCGAAGGCGGCACCGGCGCGTAATCCGCGCCGCCCCGTCAAACCCAAGGAGAACGGATTGATGCAGAACACATCCGAGCGCACCGTGACGCGCGTGCGCCATACCCTCAAGTTCCGCCTGCTGCAGGTCCTGCGCGTGCATGCCGTGACGCCGCATCTGCTGCGCGTCACGCTCGGCGGCCCCGATCTCGCGGATTTCGAATCCGCGTCGTTCGATGATCACGTGAAGGTGTTTTTCCCGCCGCCCGGCGCCGAACGGCCCGCGATGCCGACGCTCGGCGCGAACGGCCCCGAGTTTCCCGAAGGCGAACCGAAGCCGGTCGCGCGCGACTTCACGCCGCGCCGCTTCGACCGCGCCGCATGCGAACTGGATCTGGAATTCGTGCTGAACCATCCGGGCCCCGCATCGCAGTGGGCTGCGCAGGCACGTGTCGGCCAATGGCTGGGTATCGGCGGGCCGCGCGGTTCGTTCGTCGTCCCGACCGGTTTCGACTGGCATCTGCTGATCGGCGACGATACGGCACTGCCGGCAGTCGCACGGCGTCTCGAGGAACTGCCGGCCGGTGCGCGCGCGGCGGTCGTGCTGGAAGTCGCGGATCGCACCGCGCAGATCGCGTTCGATACGCGCGCCGACGTGCATGAAATCTGGCGCTTCCGCGCGGAAGCCGACGCGGCGGACGGCGACGTGCTGCTGAAGGCGGTTCGCGACCTGCCGCTGCCGCCGTCCGGCGACGGCTACGTGTGGGCGGCCGGCGAAGCGCTGTCGATGCGCGCGGTGCGTCAGCACCTGACCGGCGAGCGCGGTGTCGACAAGTCGCGCATCCGCGCGGCGGCCTACTGGAAGCGCGGCGCGGCGGCCGTGCACGAAACGCTGGAAGATTGATGCGTACGGGCATCCGGCGACGGGCATCCGGCTGACTGATACCCGGCTGACGGGCACCCCGCCGGCGGGGGACAGGTGATGCAACCGTGGCGCCTGCGCACCGACGGGCTTGGCATCGAGATCGCGGCTGGTATATATGTATGTTTGCGACGCCGCTGTCGGGCGACAGCCGCCGCAGCCCGCCCAGGAGCGCCCGGTCATGACAAAAGAAAGCCACGCTTCGCCTTTCCTTCGCAACCTGAAGATCGCCGGCTATTGCGGCCTCGCCGCGGTCGTACTCGCGCTGTTCGTCGCGATGTGCGCGATCCTGAAGGAAAGCGCCCTTGAGCGCGACGCCGCGCAGCACCCGGCCGATACGCCCGAACTGCACGATGCGGGTGGCGGCCCGTCCACGTCGGCCGAATCGGCCCGCACGCCCGGCTCTCCCGGCTGACGGCGTCCTGCCCGGCTTCCTTCCGCTTAAGGCGCGTGCCGGCGCCCCATCACGACCGCGTGCACCGAATCGCCGAATCGTTCGAGCAGCGCGGTCACGCGTTGCCCGTACAGGTGCGCGGCCAGTGCGCCGGCCGTGCCGACCAGCACGCCGCCCGCCATGTCGAACGGCCAGTGCACGCCCGCATAGATACGCCCCCACGCAATCGCCACGGCCATCGCAGCCATCACGAACCCGGTGAGCCGGGTCGTGCCGCCGAGCATCAGGCCGACCGCCATGCTCCATGCGAACGTCATGTGATCGCTCGGAAACGAGCTGTCCGGCGCGTGCGGAATCAGTTGCGTACCGACGCCGGCCATGAACGGCCGCGGCGAGAACCAGACATGTCCGAGCACCTGCGCGAGCGCGATCGCCACGCAGACGCCGACGCCGGCTTCGATCGCCTGGCGCCGCGTCGGGCGCGTGCCGAAGATCCAGGTCAGCAGCAGCATCGCGGGCAGCGCATAGACGAGCCAGTCGGCGGCGAAGACGGCAAGGCGGGCCACGCCCGGCTGCGGCGCATGCCCGGCGTTGAGGGCGGAAAAAAGGGCGAGATTGAGGTTCTGCATGAATCCGGTTGCGTGGGACGTAAAGATTCGACCGGTTACCCGGTCGGACAGGAACGATGCTAGGGCGCGCCCGCTTAAGCGATGCTTAATGCGGCTGGCCTGCGGGCAGGGCGCGACCGCCGCGGCGAACGCACTTAGAGCCTGCAGTGCAACACAAGTTCACGAAATTGTCATATTCCAGCGCGACCGTTTCCCGGAAAGGCTCACCTGACATCCCGTAAAGACTCACCTTTTTCACATCGTGGCGTCATCGACGCGTGCGAACCTCGGGGCGCCGGGCGCCATCCAGGCCGTTTGCGTCGTTCGTCTCAATATTTACGCGGTAAATTCCTCGAAATCGGCAACAATTAATTCCAGATGCGGCATCGCACAACGGCAACGCACAGGCATACGATTACGAGCACTCATCCACGAAGCGATCAACAACAAGGAGTCCGCATGAAACCCAGCGATGTCCGATCGAAAGCGTTTGCGATGCCGTTGACCAGCCCTGCCTTCCCGATGGGCCCGTACCGTTTCGTCGACCGTGAGTTTCTGATCATCACGTATCGCACCGATCCGGACCGTCTCCGCGAAATTGTCCCCGAGCCGCTGCAGGTCACCGAGCCGCTCGTGCATTACGAATTCATCCGCATGGCCGATTCGACCGGGTTCGGCGACTACACCGAAAGCGGCCAGGTGATTCCCGTCGAATACAACGGCCAGCCGGGCGGCTACACGCTCGCGATGTATCTCGACGATCACCCGCCGATCGCCGGCGGCCGCGAGCTGTGGGGCTTCCCGAAGAAGCTCGCATCGCCCACGCTGCACGTGAACACCGATCACCTCCTCGGCACGCTCGACTACGGCAAGGTGCGCGTCGCGACCGGCACGATGGGCTACAAGCACAAGGAACTCGACATCGCCGAGCAGACCAAGCGCCTCGCCGGCCCCAATTTCCTGCTGAAGATCATTCCGCACGTCGACGGCACCGCACGCGTGTGCGAACTCGTGCGCTACTACTTGCAGGACATCAAGATGAAGGGCGCGTGGACGGGCCCCGCATCGCTCGAGCTGGCGCCGCACGCGCTCGCGCCGGTAGCCGACCTGCCCGTGCTCGAGATCGTCGAAGCCCGGCACCTCGTCGCAGATTTGACGCTCGGCCTCGGCGAAGTCGTCTACGATTACCTGGCTCAGTAACACGTCCGCAGTCCTTTCTCCCTGTCAAACCTTTCACCACGGGAATTCGAAATGAGCAACCTGAATGGCAAGACCGCAGTCGTCACGGGCGCCGCGAGCGGCATCGGCAAGGAAATCGCACTCGAGCTCGCGAAAGCGGGCGCGGCCGTCGCGATCGCCGACCTGAACCAGGACGGCGCAAATGCGGTCGCCGACGAGATCAACAAGGCAGGCGGCAAGGCGATCGGCGTCGCGATGGACGTGACGAACGAGGAAGCCGTGAACAGCGGCATCGACAAGGTCGCCGAAACGTTCGGCTCGGTCGACATCCTCGTGTCGAACGCGGGCATCCAGATCGTCAACCCGATCGAGAACTACGCGTTCTCCGACTGGAAGAAGATGCAGGCAATCCACGTCGACGGCGCGTTCCTGACGACGAAGGCCGCGCTCAAGCACATGTACAAGGACGATCGCGGCGGCGTCGTGATCTACATGGGTTCGGTGCACTCGCACGAAGCGTCGCCGCTGAAGTCCGCGTACGTGACGGCCAAGCACGGGCTGCTCGGCCTCGCACGGGTGCTCGCGAAGGAAGGCGCGAAGCACAACGTGCGCTCGCACGTCGTGTGTCCGGGCTTCGTGCGCACGCCACTGGTCGACAAGCAGATTCCGGAGCAGGCGAAGGAGCTCGGGATCAGTGAAGAGGAAGTGGTGAAGAAGGTGATGCTCGGCAACACGGTCGACGGCGTGTTCACGACGGTGCAGGACGTCGCGCAGACGGTGCTGTTCCTGTCGGCGTTCCCGAGCGCTGCGCTGACGGGCCAGTCGTTCGTCGTCAGCCACGGCTGGTTCATGCAGTAACGTCCTCGCCTCCCTAAAGGGAGGCGATTCCCACACCTGGCGATGCACGTTCGCATCGGAACCCGGTAGCGGCAGACAAGAATCATACCGGTCATTCAAACGATGGCGCGCCGTCTGTCGACGGCATGCCTTTCCTCTCCGCCATCGATGGCGGGATTTCTCGGAGCAACTGATGAAACCGCACGCCCGAACAGAAAAGCAGGCCGTCGATGAGACAGACCTGCACGAAGCCGGCGCGCCGACCGCCGCGCGGTCATTGCCGTACGAAACGATCGCGCTCGTCCTGCAGGGCGGCGGCGCGCTCGGCGCGTATCAGGCCGGCGTGTTCGAAGGGCTGCACGAGGCGGGCATTCCGCTCGACTGGATCGCGGGCATCTCGATCGGCGCGCTCAACACCGCGCTGATCGCCGGCAATGCGCCCGAGCATCGCGTCGAGCGGCTGCGCGAGTTCTGGGAAACGATCTGCCAGCCGGCGTTCTTTCCGGCGATTCCGGCCGCGTTCGAATTCGCGCTGTTCAACAGCATCGACCAGATCCGCACGTTCTTCACCGCGTCGCAGGCTGCAAGCGCGATGATGCAGGGCCAGCAGGGCTTCTTCTCGCCGCGCTTCCCGCCGCCGCTGCCGGGCGTGTCGGACCATCCGGAAAAGATCAGCTGGTACGACACGTCGGCGCTGCGCACGACGCTGCTGAAACTGTGCGACTTCGACCGGATCAATTCGGGCGAGACGCGCATTTCGGTCGGCGCGGTCAACGTCGGCACCGGCAACTTCGTGTACTTCGACAACTCGCGCATCCGTCTCGCGCCCGAGCATTTCATGGCGTCCGGTGCGCTGCCGCCCGCGTTCCCGCCGGTCGAGATCGACGGCGAGTATTACTGGGACGGCGGCGTCGTGTCGAACACGCCGCTGATGGAAGTGCTCCGCTCACGGCCGCGCCGCGACACGCTCGCGTTCCAGGTCGATCTGTGGAGCGCGCGCGGGCCGCTGCCGCGCACGATGGCCGACGTCGCCGAACGCACGAAGGACGTGCAGTATTCGAGCCGCACGCGTTTCGTCACCGATACGCTGCAGCGCGAACAGCGCTACCGCAACGTGCTGCGCCACGTGCTCGAGCAGGTGCCGGAAGAGCAGCGCAAGAACGACCCGTGGTGCGTCGAGGCCGACGCGATGTCGAGCGGGAAGAAGTACAACATCCAGCACCTGATCTATCAGCAGAAGGCGTACGAGCATCACTACAAGGACTATCAGTTCGGTCTGTCGACGATGCGCGACCACTGGTCCGCAGGGCTCGACGACATCCGCAAGACGCTCGCAGTGAAGGACGGCCTCGCGCTGCCCAACAACGACGCGGGCTTCGTGACGCACGACATTCACCGCCGCCGGTGATGCCGGGTGCGACGGACCGGCGCGATGCGTGCGCCGGTCCGTCCTCTTCTCCGATTCGACATGCCGATTTTCATCGCACTGTTCGCGCTCATCGCATTGGGATGGGGCGCGGTTCACCTGTTTCACGTCATCGCCGCGCAGTTCGGGCAGCCGGTCGCGATCGCGGCCGCCGTGCTCGCCGCCGCGATCCTGAGCGCGCTGGTCGCGTGGTGGATCAAGCGCCGCCGCGACATCGCACCGAATACCCGGGAAGAAGGCTGGACGCACATCGTGCATCGCGCATGGGGCGAGTTGCGTGTGTCCGCGACGCAAGGGCTGCTGTGGCTGTCGCACGACGGCGCGGACGGTCGTTATACGCTGTCGCAGCTCGACGGCTGCCAGGCCGCGCCGATCGGCGGCCGCTGGCATCTCGTCGTGCGCGTGCGCGACGCGGTGCGCAGCGAATGGAAGCTGCCGATGACGGACAAGCGCGATGCGCAGCGCTGGGCGCGCGTGCTGACGCTGGCGAAGGACAACCGGCTGTGACAAGCGAACAGATCGGCGCCGTCGTCGCGCAAGTTCAATGGTGATTGGCACGACGTCGCGCGTCTCACGTTTCGACTTTGCGCGCCTGGCCGGTCACGCGCGGTTCATCTTCCCGTAAAAGCTCACCTTTGGCCGTTCTCAGGCCGTATCGTCACCCGCTGCGGCATTCAGGCCGGCCAGCGTCTCCACCAGAAAATCCACGCACACGCGCACTTTCGCCGACGCCGCGACGCGTTCCGGATAAACCGCCCAGATGTTCGCGGGCTGGATCGCGTCCGGCAGCACGCGGCACAACGCGCCGCGTTCGATCAGCGGCCCGGCTTCCCAGATCGAGCGCAACACGATCCCGCGCCCGGCCAGCGCCCATTGCACGGCCACCTCGCCGTGGTTCGTCGACAGTGCGCCGCCAACCTTCACCGTGGCCGTTTCGCCGCGCACGTTCAGCCGCCAGACACCGAACGGGTGATCGCGCTCCTTGATCGCGAGACAGTCGTGCGACGCGAGATCCGCGAGCGAACGCGGCGTGCCGCGTCGTGCGAGATAGTCGGGCGACGCGCACAGCACGCGGTAGTTCGCGGCGAGGCGGCGCGCGATCAGGTGATCGGAGATTTCGTCGCCGATGCGCACGTCGAGGTCGTAGCCTTCGCCCGCGACGTCGACGAGCCGGTCGAACAGATCGAGCCGCACGTTCAGTTGCGGATAGCGTGCCGAGAAGTCGAGCAGCGCCGGCGCGACGACGTGCCGGCCGAAGCCGAAGCTGCTCGACATGCGCAGCGTGCCGCGCGGCACCGTGCGCGTCGTCGACACGTCCTCGACGAGATGATCGACGTCGTCGAGAATCTTCTCGGCGCGCGCGAACACGCGTTCGCCGGCTTCCGTGACCGTCACGCGGCGCGTCGACCGGTGCAGCAGGCGTGTGCCGAGCTGCGCCTCGAGCAGCGCAATGCGCTTGCTGACATAGGCGGGCGACACCGCAAGCTGCTCGGCGGCCGCGCTGAAGCTCGTCAGGCGGACGACCAGGCTGAACACGCGCAGGTCGTCGAGGTTCGGTGATTTGTTCACGATTCGTGGAAAGTCGATTAACCTTTCGCACGATTCTAATCCGAATGGAAATAAATAGAATGGCGTGACGGGCCACTGCATCCCCGGCAGCAGGCCGACCAGCCAAGGAGCTTTGCATGACCGACAGGACTTACAGGATTGCCGTGATCCCCGGCGACGGCATCGGCCGTGAAGTGATGCCCGAGGGCCTGCGCGCGCTCGACGCCGTGACCGCGCGCTTCGGCATTCGCTTCGACTTCGTACAGATCGACTGGGCGAGCTGCGACTACTACGCGCAGCACGGCAAGATGATGCCGGACGACTGGAAGGCGCAACTGTCGGGCATGGACGCGATCCTGTTCGGCGCGGTCGGCTGGCCCGCAACGGTGCCCGATCACATTTCGCTGTGGGGCTCGCTGCTGAAATTCCGCCGCGAGTTCGACCAGTACATCAACCTGCGGCCCGCGCGCCTGTTCGACGGCGTGCCGTCGCCGCTCGCCGGTCGCCGCCCGGGCGACATCGATTTCATGATCGTGCGCGAGAACACCGAAGGCGAATATTCGTCGGTCGGCGGCACGATGTTCGAAGGAACCGACCGCGAAGTCGTGATGCAGCAGTCGATCTTCACGCGTCACGGCACCGAGCGCGTGCTGAAATTCGCGCTCGAGCTCGCGCAGCGGCGCGCGAAGCGTCTCACCGTCGCGACGAAGAGCAACGGCATCGCGATCAGCATGCCGTGGTGGGACGCGCGCGCGGCCGAGATGGCCGAACGCTATCCCGAAATCGCCGTCGACAAGCAGCACATCGACATCCTGTGCGCGCGCTTCGTGCTGCAGCCGGACCGCTTCGACGTCGTCGTCGCATCGAACCTGTTCGGCGACATCCTGTCGGATCTCGGGCCGGCCTGTACGGGCACGATCGGCATCGCGCCGTCGGCGAACCTGAACCCCGACCGCACCTTTCCGTCGCTGTTCGAACCCGTGCACGGCTCCGCGCCCGACATCGCGGGGCAATACATCGCGAATCCGGTCGCGATGATCTGGTCGGCAGCAATGATGCTCGACTTCCTCGGCAACGGCGCGGGCCGCGAACGCGAAGCGCACGATGCGATCGTCGCCGCGATCGAGGACGTGCTGCGCGCCGGGCCGCATACGCGCGATCTCGGCGGCAACGCGGGGACGCAGGAAGTGGGCGAGGCGATCGCCGCACGGATTGCAGGCTGACGATCAGGCCCGGCGCGAGCGATTGCGCCGGGAAACGACTTCACGAATCAGGCGGCGGTGAGCAACACACGATGCTGTTGCGCACCCGTACGGATTCCGATGCGTGCGTGGTGACGTCGAGCGGTGAGCAACGACACACCACCACGCGCACTGCTTGCGCTGACTCAGGTTGAAATCGATTCGATCGGTGAGTTGCACATCACGTTCACGCACACCGATTGCCAACAGATTGTCGAACCGGTTCGATCGGTGAGATGCATCGCGTGGTGAAGCACACCGTCGCGTGTCGATACGTGCATCAGGTGATATCGACGCGAGCGACATGTCCGCTTTACCCGGGGCGATGCCGCATCGATCTGCGCAAAGCACACAGACCGACGCGACATTCCACCTGGTCCCGAAAAACCTCACCTTCAGCGCACCGCCTCCCGAATTTCCTCACCTTAGGACTCAGGTGATGCGTTCGCCGATCCGCTGAACAGGCGCGGCGACAACGTCACAGCCCGAGATCGGACAGCCCCGGATGATCGTCGGGACGGCGGCCGAGCGGCCAGTGATAAAGACGATCTTCCTCGCGAATCGGCAGGTCGTTGATGCACGCGTGACGATGTGCCATCAGGCCGTTTTCATCGAACTCCCAGTTTTCGTTGCCGTACGAACGGAACCAGTTGCCTGCATCGTCATGCCATTCATACGCAAAGCGCACTGCGATGCGATTGCCGCCGAACGCCCACAGCTCCTTGATCAGCCGGTAGTCGAGTTCGCGCGTCCATTTCCGCTGCAGCAGCCCGACGATCTCGTCGCGGCCGGTCACGAATTCGGCGCGATTGCGCCATTGGCTTTGCGGCGTATAGGCGAGCGACACGCGCTGCGGGTCGCGCGTATTCCACCCATCCTCGGCGGCGCGCACCTTCTGGCGCGCCGATTCGAGCGTAAAAGGCGGAACGGGCGGACGGACTTCGGGGGAAGCTGACATGAGTTGCTCCTGTTCAGGGTTCTGGCCGCGGACGCCCGCGGCCGGTTCGGATTCGCTGCACCGACTACCGCGAAACGGTGTCGAGCAGCAGTTCGGCTGTCGCGCGTGCATCGCGCGCGGCGTTTGCATCGCCGCTGACGAGCGCTACGCCGATCGCGCCGTCGATCAGCACGAGCCACTGACGCGCAATGCGCGCAAGCCCGCGGCGCTCGATTCCCGTTTCGTCGGCATACGCATCGAACCGCTCGCGCACGAATGCCAGCAGACGCGCCTTGTGCATACGCGCGACGACGCGCACGGGATCGTCGGCGTCGGGAATCTCACCCGACGCGTTCAGGAAAGCGCAGCCATGAAAGTCGGGCTGCCCGAACCAGTCGCGCAGCACGTCGAACATGCCGAGCAACTGCGCGCGCGGCGCCTTGCCGCGCGCATGGGTTGCGTCGACGAACCAGCGCATCCAGCGCTCGTCGCGGCGTTCGAGCGCGGCAACCACCAGCGCCTCCTTCGATTCGAACTGCGAATAAAAGCTCTTTCGTGCCGCGCCGGACCGCTTCACGATCGCGTCGACACCCGTTGCGTGGATGCCGCCCGAATAAATCAGCGCTTCGGCCGCGTCGAGCAGCCGGTCGCGAACGCCCGGTTCGCCGGAAGTGTCGTGTGGTGTGTTCATGCGTTTACGGTAGAACGATCGTTCTCCCTCGTCAACTCCTGTGTGAAATGTCCATATCGGTGAAAGGGCTGAATCGCGGCCTGACCGCGCGGCCGCCGCGCAGCGAGGCCCGCCGCGTTTACGACATTTTTTCTTGAAGCGGATACGCGACGCTCACTACACTTCGGTCACCCTGTCTGGGCGAAAGGACATCATGCAGCGACCGGAATCCGCGCGCCCCGCGCGCGCCTATGCGGCTTATGCCAAGCGGCTCGACGGCCGCGTCGTGGTGCGGCGCTTCGATCCGCGCAGCGATTCGTACGACACGCTGACCGCGCTGCTGCATCGCGCCTTCGCGCCGCTCGGCGCGCTGGGCTTCAACTGCCCGTGCGTCGACCAGCCGGCATCGGCGACGCGCGAACGCGTACTCACCGGCGAGTGCTTCGTCGCGCTCGGCAACGCGCATCTGGTCGCGACGATGACGATGCATTCGCACGATCCCGATTCGCGCTGCGATCCGTATCGCAGCCGGCGCGTCGCGACACTCGGCCAGCTGGCCGTCGATCCCGTCTGGCAGGAACGCGGCATCGGCCGCTCGCTGCTCGCGTTCGCGCAACGGCGGGCGGCCGCGCGCGGCGCGACGCACCTCGCACTCGACGCGCCGTACGCGGCGGTCCGGCTCATCGATTTTTATCGTCGCGAAGGATTTCAACCGGTCGACGTGATGCGCTTCCCGGGACACACCTACGACAGCGCGATCCTGTGCAAATCCGTCGGCGTCGCGGACGACCACATGCTTGCCTGCGACACGGCGCAGATCGACGTTGCGCGGCAAGCCGGTGCGGCGTCATGAAACACGACGTGCCGAAGCACGATGGCGATGACGATCGCGCGCAGCTTGCCGTCAGGCAGGCACGCGTGCGTGCGGCGCTGCGGCTGCGCGGCGCGATGAAGCTGACGATCGTCACGATCGCGGTCGCGCATGCGCTGACGTTCGCGTTCGAAGGTGTGCTGGTCGCAGCCGGCTTCGTGCCCGAAGCCGCGACGTTGCTGCTGTTCCGCTTCGTGACCTGCGCACTCGTCAGTTTCTGGCTGCAAGCCGATGCGTTGCGCGCCTATCGGTACGCGGCGCAGCACGGGTTCGTCACGGTTTCCGGCACGCACGGCGATCTGATCGATGTTGCCCCGCAGTGCCCGAAGCGCTGGCTGGTCGTGTTGAATCTCCAGCTCGAACCGCGATGGGTGAAGGGTGAACAGAACAAGTAGCGGTCTGCGCACCGCTCAACGCAGAGTGCCTGGCGTATGAGTGAGTCGTGACGAGGTTCACCGGCTCACGGTTGACGCCCTGGTTCGGCACGGCATTGCATACGATGTGTAGCGAGCGATTGCTCGACAAGCGAAGCAGGGAAGCGTGCGAAAGAGGCAGAACAGGCGCCGAATGGCGTGATGGGGGGAAGCGAGACGAGGGCTGACAGGTGAAGCGAACTTGCGATTGCAAATCACCGATGTGCGATCGCGTCGCGATTCGGCGCGCAAACACAGCTCCCGAATAATCTCACCTCAAGCCCGGATTCGTGCGTTCCGATCTCGACGACGCACCCGCAAACGAAAGCGGGGCAGGCGACCGACAAGCCGCGCTGCCCCTTCGGCACTCAGGCCGTCCAGTCGAGAATCACCTTGCCGCTTTCGCCGGACAGCATCGCGGCGAAGCCTTTCTCGTAATCGTCGGCCGCAAAGCGATGCGTGATGATCGGCGACAGGTCGAGGCCGCTCTGCAGCATCGCGACCATCTTGTACCAGGTCTCGAACATCTCGCGGCCGTAGATACCCTTGATCTCGAGCCCCTTGAAGATCACCTGGTTCCAGTCGATCGCCGTCTGCGCGGGCGGGATGCCGAGCAGCGCGACCTTGCCGCCATGGTTCATCGCCTCGAGCATGCTCGTGAACGCGCTCGGCACGCCCGACATCTCGAGACCGACGTCGAAACCTTCGGTCATGTGCAGGTCGGCCATCACGTCGCGCAGCGACTCGCGTGCGACGTTGACCGCGCGCGTCGCGCCCATCTTGCGCGCGAGTTCCAGCCGGTAGTCGTTGATGTCGGTGATGACGACGTTGCGCGCGCCGACGTGCTTCGCGATCGCGACGGCCATGATGCCGATCGGGCCCGCGCCGGTGATCAGCACATCTTCGCCGACGAGGTTGAACGACAGCGCCGTGTGCGTCGCGTTACCGAACGGATCGAAGATCGACGCGAGATCGTCGGAGATCTCGGGCGGGATCTTGAACGCGTTGAACGCCGGAATCGCCAGATACTCGGCGAACGCGCCTTCGCGGTTCACGCCGACGCCGACCGTGTTGCGGCACAGATGCCGGCGCCCCGCGCGACAGTTGCGACAGAAGCCGCACGTGATGTGGCCTTCGCCGGACACGCGATCGCCGATCGCGAAACCGCGCACTTCCTGCCCCATCTCGACGATCTCGCCGACATATTCGTGACCGACGTGCATCGGCACGGGAATCGTCTTCTGCGCCCAGTCGTCCCACTTCCAGATATGGATGTCGGTGCCGCAGATCGCCGTGCGGCGGATCTTGATCAGCACGTCGTTGTGGCCGACTTCGGGACGCTTCACGCGCGTGAGCGTGAGGCCGGGGCCGCGTTCGAGCTTTGCCAGTGCTTTCATGGTCGTGCCTCCGTCAAACGATGCCGAGCGACTTGCCGACGCGCACGAACGCGGCGACCGTCTGGTCGATCTGTTCGGGCGTATGCGCGGCGCTCATCTGCGTGCGGATACGCGCGCGGCCGCGCGGCACGACGGGGAACGAGAAGCCGATCACGTAGACGCCTTCGGCGAGCAGCTTGTCGGCCATGTTCGTCGCGAGCTGCGCGTCGCCGAGCATCACCGGGATGATCGGATGCGCGCCGGGCACGAGCGTGAAGCCCGCTTCGGTCATCTGCTCGCGGAATCGCGCGCCGTTCTCGCGCACGCGCTCGCGCAGCTTCGCGCCTTCGTCGCTGCCGAGCAGTTCCAGCACTTTCAGCGATGCCGCGGCGATGCTCGGCGTGAGCGTGTTCGAGAACAGATACGGGCGCGAGCGCTGGCGCAGCAGTTCGACGACCTCGCGGCGCGCGGCGACATAACCGCCCGATGCGCCGCCGAGCGCCTTGCCGAGCGTGCCCGTGATGATGTCGACGCGGCCTTCGACGCCGCAATGCTCGGGCGTGCCGCGGCCGTGCGCGCCGATGAAGCCGACCGCATGCGAATCGTCGACCATCACGAGCGCACCGTAACGATCGGCGAGATCGCAGATGCCTTTCAGGTCGGCAATGATGCCGTCCATCGAGAACACGCCGTCGGTCGCGATCAGCTTGTGGCGCGCGCCCGCCGCATCGGCTTCCTTGAGCTTCGCCTCGAGGTCGGACAAGTCGTTGTTCCGGTAGCGAAAGCGCTTCGCCTTGCACAGGCGGATGCCGTCGATGATGCTCGCGTGGTTCAGCTCGTCGCTGATCACCGCGTCGTTCTCGTCGAGCAGCGTCTCGAACAGCCCGCCGTTCGCGTCGAAGCAGCTCGAGTAGAGGATGCTGTCCTCGGTGCCGAGAAACGCGGCCAGCGCGCTTTCCAGTTGCTTGTGCACGGTTTGCGTGCCGCAGATGAAGCGCACCGATGCCATGCCGAAGCCGTCCTGGTCGAGGCCGGCCTTCGCCGCGTCGATCAGGCGCGGATCGTTCGCCAGACCCAGATAGTTGTTCGCGCAGAAATTGAGCACGCCGGCACCTCCGGCGAGCCGCACGGCCGCCGCCTGGGGACTCGCGATCTCGCGCTCGGTCTTGTAAAAACCGTCCGCGCGGATCTGGTCGAGCGTCCCGCGCACCTGGGCGAGAAAAGCATCACGCATCGCAAAGCTCCTGACAGGGATTCGCATTCCGCAACGCGCCGCTCGTGGCGGCGGCGCAACGGCCTGCTACTGTTATAGTCGGTCGTTCGGTTGACCGCATTTATCCGATATTCCGAACTAGAATTCGAAATACCGAACAACTCTAAGCGAACGGAATCCAAATGGCAAGTTCCTCCGGATCGCGGCGCACGCCTGCCAGCGCCGCACCGCAACCGCCGGCCGCCACGCCGCCGCGCGTCGGCGAGCAGATCCAGCGGCTGCGCAACGAGCGCAAGCTGACGCTCGACGACCTGTCGCGTGCGGCCGGCGTATCGAAATCGATGCTCTCCGAGATCGAGCGCGACAAGGCCAACCCGACGATCGCCGTCGCCTGGCGGCTGACGAACGCGCTCGGCATCACGCTCGACGAGCTGTTCTCGCAGCCGAAGGCGCCGGAGACGATCCGTGTAGACGGCCCGCACGACATTCCGACGCTCGCCGGCCACGACGGCCGGTACCAGCTCCGTGTATGGGGCCCGATCGACCTCGCCGGCAAGTTCGAGTGGTACGAGCTGACGCTGCCGGGCGGCGGCGCACTCGTATCGAACGCGCACGAACCCGGCACGCGCGAGCACCTCACCGTGCTGCAAGGCGCGATGGAGATCGAAGCCGCGGCGGCCAGCCGGCGCCTGAAGGCCGGCGACACGGCACGCTACCCGGCCGACGAGCCGCATGCGATCCGCAATCCCGGCAAGGCCGAAGCGCGAGCACTGCTGATCGTGATACATCGCTGACGGCGCGTATAGCTGGCCAAAGGGCCAGTTGCGGAAAGTACTGTATGTTTGTACAGTATACGGACATTCCGCCATGCATGGGCCGGAGCCGGCGCACCGAGGCGCCCGCTCCGGTCGACAGGAGCCTGCGATGACAGAAGAACAAGATTTGGCCGCGCTCAGCTTCAAGGCTGCTGCGCACGACCTCGAGCTGATCGTTCGCCATATTGCCGGGCGCTACATCCGTCAGTGCGTCCCGCTGACGTGGCGCCTGCTGCACGCGATCGAAGCCGAGGCGCTCGCCGATCTCGGCTTTGCCAGCCGGCACGAGGCCGGCATGCGTCAATTGTTCGAACGGCCGTCGGACATGACGTTTCCCGAAACGGACGATCCGATCGACTTCGGGCGCTCGAACGCGCTGCCCGCCGTCTTTTCGTTCGCGGTTCTCGCGTATGAAGCGGCGGCAACGTCGCACGGCACCGCGCCTCTCGAGCGCGCTCACCGCCCGTCCAAGGCGTGGGGCGACTGACTGCAAACCCCAAACCGCCGCGCATGGCGGCCTGTTCAGCCTCTTGCTGCCCGACACGTTGCGGAAAGGGCTACCATATACGCAACTAACGGAATAAATAACATGTCCCTTCCCGCATCTCCCGACACTCCTGCACGCCCGGAAGAAAAGGATCTGTTCGACCGCGGTGCATCCGACTGGATCGTGTCGCCCGAAGCCGCATTCGACGCATGGCTGGCCATGCAGGACTATCGCCGCTCGTCGGCCGACGTCTATCGAGCGCAATGGGGCGCGTTTCTCACGTGGATGCGCGCGCATCAGAAAAATCTGGCAACAGTCGATACGGCAACGATTGCGAACTTCGTCGGCGAGTTGCCGATCCGGAAAACCCAGCGAATGCGCTATCTGCGGCTGATCGAGCGCGTGCTCGACCATATCCGGCGCACCGAGTACGCATCGACCAATCCGGCCCGTTTCATTGCTCAGGATGGCGAAGCGAACTGGCGCAAGGCACGCGACAACGAGCCGACCGGTTTCCTGACGCCGGCCGAACGCGCGACATTGCTCGCGTATCTGTTTTCACCAATCGGCGTATCCCGTTCCGCGTACTGGAAAGAGCGGCGCGACCGCGCACTCGTGGCCGCGTTTCTCGGCGCCGGGATCAAAACCGGCGAAGCGCGTGCGCTTACGATTAGTTGCATCGATACCAGCGGAACGTCGCTGCAGATCCAGTCGGCGCACCCGAATCACGCGCGCGAAACCCATCTGGCCTCGTTCGCGATCGCGCTGCTCGAAGCGTGGCTCACGGAACGCAAGCGCCAGGACATTCCTGGCGAGCTCGTATTCCCGGCATCGCATGCCGGGCGGCCGATGCACAAGGCGACGATGCTGCGCGCCATCGACGCGATCGTCGAATCGGCCGGGCTCACGTCGTCGCGCACCGCGCGCGCGAGCCCGCAGACGCTGCGCAATACCTACGCGGCCGAACTGTTCGAAAACGACGTGCCGCCCGAGCGGGTCGGCAAATGGCTGGGCTTCATGCGGCCGATCTCGTCGAACCGCCTGCATCGCGCATGGAAAAACTGGCGCGACGGCCTCACCGACAGCAACGGTGACGCATCCGACAGCGACGAAACTCACTGATCGGAAAACGGCTGTTCACGCGACACGATCCGTGAGCAGCCTTGCGTGGCGCAGCCTCACCGTTTCACAGCTCCCGAAAAACCTCACCTCAAGCGTCCCGGATCGTCTCACCTGTGCAGGTGCGGCCGATCTTCGGGTCAGGTGTGCGCAAAGCGCGCGATGGCTTCGAACCGGGACGGCCACGCGCCCGACGCATGCTCACATTCCGGGCACGCCACTTCAAAACCCTCTTCGCCGTGCGACAACTCCGGTTCCCCGTCGCAACGCGGGCACTGAGCCGGCACCGGAATCTCCTCATCCAGCGAGGTCCCGATCGCTGCAAACGCATCCGAGTCCAGTTGCCCGGCATCAGCCAGCCGCCGGATCAGCGCGGCAATTTCCGGATTCATTCCGCGGCTCGCGCGCAACGAACTCATGTCGCGCGTCGCACGTGCCAGTTCATCGCTCTGGCTGCGCAACTGTTCTTCGAGCCGGTCGGCGCGTGCCTTGGCCGAGCTCAGCTGCTGAAGGAAATCGAATTCCTTGCGCTGGACGTCACGCAAACCGCTCTGGTAGGTCGACGCCATGCTGCGCAGCGAGTCGAGCTCGACCAGCATCGGCTTCACGCGGCGTTCGGCTTCGGCCACCGCATCCTTGATTTGCTGTGCGTAGTGCTCGGTGCGCTGCTGCAATTCGGCCTGAAGCGCATCGATGCGGTCGCGCAACGTGGCGTTTTGCGCCTGTTCGGCGTCGACGCGGCCGGCCGCGGCGGCCAGTTCCTTCTCCAGTCGGGCAACTGTGGTGAGCAACGTCGCTTCACTTGCCGAACCGTGCGTCGTCTGCGACGCGAGCTGAACCTCGAGTTCGGTCACGCGCGCCTGCAATTGCTCGTTTCGAGCTTCACCGCGCGCGAGTGCGCTTTCGAGCGTCTCATGGCGGACGGTTGCATCGCGCAACCGCTGTTCGGCGTCGGCCATGCCGGCGCGAACCTGCTCGCGATCGCCATCGAGACTGTCGCGCGCCGCTTTCAACGCTTCTTCATAGAGTGCGCCGAGAAGCGCACCGGCCTTTTCCTCGACGGCCTTCGGAATTGCCGCACCGTCGAGCCTGATCTTGGATGCAGAACGGATGCGTTCCCAGAAATGGTCGATGTCTTTCGGGATATCGCTGGCGCTGCCGGTTTGGGTGAGATCGCGGACGTTGGCGGCCGACGGCCGGATGCCAAGATCGAAGAATAGACGCTTGCATGCATGCAATGACAAATCCTGACGCCGCGCACCGCTTGCACGCAGCGATTCCAGTTCGTCCCGAATGACTTGGCGCATTTCGTCCAGGGTCATGGCAGAGCTCACAGACATTGAAATGTGGCAATCATAACGAAATACGTATCTTTTGATACCTGTTTCGGGTCGACGTTGCGAATTTACGTCGCTCTGCACAGAAATCGGGCCTGTGAGCCTTTCCGGACGAACGTGGTCCAGAATTGCGTGAAACAAAGCGAAGAAAGTCAGCCAAGTCTTTGTAATGCAAGCGTTTTCCAGCAAACCCCGAAAATCGGCATTTGTTTCACATGACGGACGATCCTATTCCCTGTGGGTGTTCAGGGGTTGGGGTATCTGTGGAAAACTCGTCAGCCAATGTCTTGAGAGTATTAGAAGTAAACACCCTTGAACCCTTAGTTAAAAACGTTAACGCCACGGCACAGCCTTATGCAGCAAGGCTTTCCGGCCGGCAAGGTGAAGTTTTACGGGAGCCAAGGTGATTGTCTGCGGGAGCTGACGTGATTGGGTTCAGGGAGCTGCGTGAGCCGTTGCAGGAAAGGTCGTGAGCGGATTCGGGATCACAGTGAAACACGAGATTTCCCAAAGGTGAGGTTTTTCGGGGCCTCACAGCCACAGAACCCGCGCTGTGCCTGACTGCACAGTTTTCTGCCTGTGCAGACATAGGTGAGAATTTGCGGGACCTTCTTCGCGCCCCGATTCTGCCCATCTTTTAGGCAGTTTTGGCGAAAGGTGAGGTTTCACGGGACTCCACGGGAATTTGGTGTGAGGATTTCCGGGAAGCGAACGCCATTTTGCACAGCAAAAGTGCTTTCCGGGGCCTGTGATGCACTAAAGGTGAGGCTTTTCGGGAGGGAAATCCGGGTTTTCCTGCCCCGATCTCGCTAAGGTGAGCTTTTTCGGGGCATGGATCACAGGCTGTGATCGTGGCCACAGGTGAGTATTTTCGGGAACGGTATTTGCTCGAAAAATGGTCACAGGTGAGGCTTTTCGGGGCCCGTGAGCGGCCGGATTCGCCGAAAAGCCCGCCAGGACTGGAAGAAATCTCGTTTTTGCTGTGCCCCTTTTTGGGACAGGTGAGATTTTTCGGGAGCCTACATACGGTTGTCGTATGAAGGATTTTCGTCGAAAGGTGAGGTTTTTCGGGGGATGTCTACCGGGCACAGCCAAATGCCTTCTGTGCATAAGTATCGGAAGGCATTGGGTTTTTTGATACCGCGACAGTTACGGTGAGGCTTTTCGGGAGTCGTTCACGAGCCCGTTGGTGTGCGGCATTTTTTCAATGAGGTGAGTGTTTTCGGGAGGCTCTGGTAGCCAATCCCTCGTGTGCCGGACATTCGGCGGCATCGAGACGAAAGAATACACTGTGCTCAAGGTGAGTATTTTCGGGACCCGACACGGTTTGTGCGCTGTACAATGCGCGCCCGAGCCGGCAAAGCAGGTCCGATCGGGCGGCGCGGGCCGGTTTCGAAGGCGCGTTTCCGGGTGCCGGATGCGATCCCGATCTCGCGGCGAGCCGCGCCTGTACATGCATACAGCCCGATGCGGCGCGATCGGGGATGCACTGTGAGGTGCGATCGCGACCCTGTGGCGAACTCACAGCCAGGCAGTCGCAAAATTACGACAAATCGAAAGGTGAGCCGATACGGGAGCGAGTTTCGCACGTGTCATGCACAGGCGAAATTCTGTGAATCGGCGCATCCCGCGGCACGTCTGGACGAGTCCGGAACGCTGCAATTCCGGACCGGTGAGCGTTTTCGGGAGCGGTTGGGGTGAGTGCCGATTTGCATGCGCACTTCACCGGCTATGGTGAGCATGTCGTTCTGGACGCACATCACCGCAGGCGCTATCCTTCCGGAAAACTTCTCCTCCGACCCGACGTATGGCCACGACGAAGCGCGCCAAGAAAACCGATGTGGATGTGGTGAGTGCCAGTTCAGCCGAATTGCGCAAGGCCGTCGAGGCGATCGCAATTCAGCCGAAGAGCGGCAAGATCACGCTGCTGACCCGCAAGCTGTTCAATGTCCTGCTGGCGGTCGCGCAGCAGGCCGACGACTCGGGCGATACGTATCGCGCGCTGCTGTCGGATATCGTCGCAAACTCCGCCTTCGATTCGAACGACACCGCACTGGTGAAGGAGCACCTGCGCCGCATGGTGTCGGTGCAGGTCGAATGGAGCACCGGGACGTCGAGCCAGAAGCCGGGCCGCAAGTGGGGGATCTCGACGCTGATCGCCGACGCGGAAATTCTCGAGGATCCGACGACCCGCCGCGTGTGGGTCGAATTCTCGTTCGCGCCGAAGATCAAGAAGAAGCTGCTCGACCCGGTCCAGTATGCGCGTCTGAGCCTGCAGTTCCAGAGCCAGTTGCGCAGCAGCGCCGGCCTCGCGCTGTACGAGATCTGCGTGCGCTATCTGACGAACCCGAGCCACCTGACGATGCGCGAGCCGTGGGAATGGTGGCGGCCGATCCTGTCGGGCACGCCCGACACGGAAGCCGGCGACGAGGCGAAGCGCGAGTACAAGTACTTCAAGCGCGACTATCTGCGTCCCGCAATCGCGGAAGTCAACGCGGTCACCAATATCTTCGTCGAGCTGATCGAGCACCGTGAAGGGCGCCGGGTTGCGGAGATCCAGTTCCGCGTGACCGAGCGCAAGCAGCCGATGCTGGCGCTCGACGAACACCCGAACGTGTTCGACAGCACGCTGGTCGACCGGATGGTGAAACTCGGGATCCCGCTGAAGGAAGCGCAGACGCTCTATGCGGACAGCGAGGAGAACCGGATTCGCGCCGCCCTGCAGATGACCGAGCAGCGGATGCGCAGCACGACGCTGCCGCCGGTGCGCAGCGCGCCCGCGCTGTTCAAGGATGCGCTGAAGAAGGGTTATGCGCCGCCGGTCGAGTCGGTCGATGCGCTGCCTGCCGGCACGCCGTCCGCGAAGGTCGCAGCGGCGCAGCCGGAAGATCTGAAGGCACGCCTGCTGAGCGAGTTCGCGGCGTTCCGCCGCAAGGAAGCGAAGGTGCTGTACGAGGAGCAGGGCGACGCCGAGCGCGAAGTGGCGCGCGAGTCGTTCGAGTCGGAGGCGCTGCCGACGATGGGCTCGCATCTGCGCGACGACTGGCGCAAGCGCGGCCTCGATTCCAAGCTGGCCGAGACGGCCTTTTTCGACTGGCTGGCCCAGAAGACCTGGGGCGAGCCGACGGATGGCGACCTGCTGTCGTTCACGCTGAATCAGTCGCGGGCCGCCTGAGGCCCGCTCAGGCCCGCTGACGGGCCGCCGCCGGCCGCCCGCTCAGCCGGGCGGGCCCGGCGTCCTCATCAGGCCCTGCCGGCCGCTTCCATCACTCCGACAACAGCATCCGCTCGAGCTGCTTGAGGATCGCGTCGCGCTTGTCCTTCGGGAGGCCGCGCAGGCGCAATTCGATGCGGTCTTCGCCATACGACTTCAGGTCGCCGACCGACTTGCCGCCGAGCTTGATCTCGAGACGCTGCGCGTAGCGCTGACGGCCCGCGGCCTTCGGCGTCTCCTGCGCAGCGACACGGCCCTTGACGATGTCCGACACCTGGCGCGTGCTGAGATCGTCCGACACGATCTTGTTGATCAGCCGCAGCGTGGCCTCGGTGCCGCGCGCATTGTGATAGCGGCCGACCTGATACGCCATGTTCGAACCGAAGCGATCGGGACGCGCGACCATTTCCTGCATGATCGCTTCCGGCAACTTGCCGATCGACAGCGCGACGGCCACCGTCGACTCGTCGAGGCCGAGATGCTCGGAGAGCTCCTTCTGGCTCTGGAAATGTTTGTCGTCGAGGAAGCGGCGCCACACGACGGCGTTGTCGAACACCGTCTGCGAATCGCGCTGGACGTTCAGGTCGTAGCCGAGCTTGTAGCTCTGGATGCCGATCGGCACGTCGATCACGATCGCCTTGACCGATTCCTTGTTCGCTTCCTTCAGCGCCCGCACGCGACGGCCGCCGTCGCTGACGAAATACGTGCCCGGATTGTCGTAATCCGGAATCACGTGGATCGCTTGCTGCTGCCCCTGCTTCGCGAGGTTGACCGCGAGTTCGGCAATCGACGACTTCAGATAGAAGTGCCGCGGGTTGAACGGGCTATGCTTGATCGCCTTCAGCGACAACTCGATCACCTGCCCCGGTGCATAGCGGTTCTCGAGACGCCACGCGCGATATTGCGTCGATTCGTCGATCGACGGATCGAGCGTGAGCTCGGGAGCGGGCGGCGGCGCGATGTCTTTTTTCGCGGATTTGGTCGGTACGGCGGCGGGCGTCTCGGACTTGACGATGCCGTCAATCGCATTGAGCCGGTCGAGTGCCGTGCGCTTCTCGCTCGTCGTGATATCCGGGCGCGCTTGGAATCCTTTTGCAAATTGGGAAGGTTTCATGTGACTCCTTTGTGCGCATAAAGTCAGGGCAGCATGGCGACGATTTCGTCGGCACATGCGCGAATTTCGGCGGCGGCGAGCTTGCCGCCACGATCGTTCATCTGCAGCACGGTCTGACCGAGCGCCATCGCCTGCTTGTACGCTTCCCGGGTCGGGATCTGCGTCTTCAGCAGCGGGAAGCCGAGCTCTTCGAGCGCGCGCTTGAGCTCGCGGGTCAGCATGCGCTTCTCTTCGGTCTTGTTCAGCAGGAATACCGCGCGAAGGTCTTCGTTCATGACCTGTGCCTGCTGGATCAGCTTGACCAGCCCGACGCTCGACCAGTAATCGGCCGGCGACGACGAAGTCGGGATCACGGCAATCGATGCGGCCAGCAGGACAACGCCGGATACCTTCTCGGTGATCGACGGCGGGCAGTCGACGACGATGATGTCGTAGTCGTTGATGAACTTCTTGATCTCGCGATGGATCTGGCCGTCGGCTTCGGCGAGGTTGACGACCGGAAACGGGATGCCGGTGTCGCTGTCGCCGGATGCGCTCGACCAGTGAACCAGTGTGTTTTGACGGTCTGCGTCGATGACGAGGATGCGCTTCCCTTTTTCATGGAACGCGGCGCCGAGGTGCATGGCAATCGTGCTTTTGCCGACGCCACCTTTTTGTTGAGTGACTGCAATGATTTCCGCGGCCAATTTTCACTCCTATTTTGGTCGTTGGAATTCTACAGGACGATATTTATATTTCAATGAAATTGTCGTTCGACAACTACGCGTTAGCCATTCGGGCTATCGGTTTATGCGCATAAACAGACCGGCGGCGATCGGTGGCGTGATCGGTGGCGTGGGTGATGTCTGCGGACGTTGGCGAGCCACACGATGGTTGTGTCATCACGACGCGCGTCGTCGGTACGCGCAGTGGGTGCTGCCGAGATCGAAGTGCGCTGCCCTTTCGCGTGACGGTGGTGGGTGGTCGTGTCTGCGAGCAGGTGAGTTTGTGCGCATAAACTCTGCGACGACCGGGGAGGCCAACCGTGCGGCAGGACAGCGAGGTACTCCCGAGCGCGGGCGTGATCTTGTCCGCCTTGGTCAGATACGCAGTGCGGGAAGTGTGCCATGGAGGCGATGTGCATCGGCATCACGCCATGTCGAGCCGCTACGTTTATGCGCATAAACCGCGGTCGATGGATGGCGAGTACCTAGCGATCACGTGCCTACTCGCATCAATTCGGCAAGCCGGGATGCCCTGACAGAACAGCACATCGACGCAACGTTCGCTTCGGTGCCATGGCTGTCGATGCTCGTCGGCGCGATGAGTCGCCCTGTACCCTGTCGAGCGATCGCAGGCTTTATGCGCATAAACCAATCGACGTACCACGCGATCGCCTGCGCCCTTGGCCACCCGAAACACACATCACGATGCGCAGGCTTGCGAATCCATATCCTTGCCTCGAGATAGCAGGCCGCACGACTTTATGCGCATAAACACGTGAGCTCTTTGAAGCACATCCCCGATGCATCGTCTTTCCCGAGACCCGTGTCGCGGGCGGCGTCTTCTCGCCAATCAGCGTCGCCAAAGCATCGAATCCGCGCACCGCTACCCCACTACCGCCTGCGCCGAAACCCCCGATGCAGACTGGCTACAATACAGCCCTCTCCCATCCAGGCCCGAATGATGATCACGATCTACCACAACCCCCGATGCTCGAAGTCGCGCGAGACGCTTGCGTTGGTCGAGACGCTGAACACTACCGGCACGCCGGTGAACGTCGTCGAGTACCTGAAGACGCCGCCGACGGTCGAGGAACTGGAAGCGCTGCATCGGCAGCTCGGCCGCCCGGTTCGCGACATGCTGCGCGACGGCGAGGAACCGTACAAGACGCTGGATCTGGCCCGCGCGGACCTGACCGATGCGCAAGCCTACGAGGCGATTGCCGCTCATCCGGTTTTGCTGCAGCGTCCGATCGTCATCTATCGAGGGAAGGCGGCCATCGGTCGGCCGCCCGAAGCGGTGCAAGCGCTGTTCGAATAATTCTTGCCCGGCGTATTTTTCTTATTGCTTCAGCCCGGCGACCACACCGGCAGTCGACACCGGCAATCGACACCGGCAATCGACACCGGCAATCGACACCGGCAATCGACACCGGCAATCGACACCGGCAATCGACACCGGCAATCGACACCGGCAATCGACACCGGCAATCGACACCGGCAATCGACACCGGCAATCGACACCGGCAATCGACACCGGCAATCGACACCGGCAATCGACACCGGCAATCGACACCGGCAATCGACACCGGCAATCGACACCGGCAATCGACACCGGCAATCGACACCGGCAATCGACACCGGCAATCGACACCGGCAGTCGACACCGGCAGTCGAAGCCGGTGCGATCGCCGGGCACCACAGTTGCGCGTTGCGCCACTGCGACCCGCGGCCCGGACGATAGCGGCAACACGGGCCGGGGCTAGCCTACCCCGGACGACGTGTCGTCATCACCCGGTTCCCGCCCCGCCGCCGCTTTCGCGGCCGTTCGCAGCAGCGCAATCTGCCCGCGATAGGCTCTGCAGCCACTGCAGGTCGGCAGGTGCACGCGCACCTGCAGGCGCTCATGCAAGGTCAGATGCCGGTCGAGCGCATCCGACAGCAGTCGCGTCACGTCAGTACATTTCCCCGGCAGCATCTTCGGTCGTCAGTCCTTTTTCGCTCAGGCAGGTTCGCAGGCGCGTGCGCGCCCGATACAGCAGCACGCTGCAATGATTCGTCGTCAGCGTCAATTCGCTGCAGATATCCATGATCTCGACATCGAGGAATTCGCGCATCATGAACACGCGCCCGATCTGCTCCGGAAGGTGATCGAGGCAGGCCTGGAACAGCGTCCAGAACTGCTGTTGCTGCAACAGCGTTTCGGGGCGCGGCCACGGTCGCGGCTTCGCATGCGGAGCCCAGTGCCCGTTTTCCTTGAACAGCTCGCGATCGAGCACGGATTCGCCGTCGAGCTCGGCGTCGAGCGCAGACAGGCTCACCGTCCGTTGCCGCGCACGCAGCACGTCGATCAGCTTGTTGCGCAGGATGCCGAACACCCAGGTCTTGTGGGCCGACAGCCCCGCGAAATCGCCTGCGTGCGACCACGCGGCGGTCAGCGCTTCCTGCACGGCGTCTTCGGCCGCGTCGGCATCGCGGAGCTGGAGTCGCGCGAAGCGCAGCAGGTCGCGCCGCAGTTGCGCGAGATAAACGGGGTCGTCGTACGCGGACGGCATGTCTGGGTAGCAGTGTCTCGAGGCGATCGCGCTTGCACCACCGGGCGGGCACATCGCGGTGCGAGCAGCTTACTGGGCGCAGTGCCGGCCTGCAACGTATGTTCCGTCACGAATTCACGAAACCGGCCGGCGCGCTGCGCTATGCTTGCCGAAACCCGTATCGCGTGCCGACGGCGTCGTGCGGCGGGCAGTTTGTAACATCAGAACATAACGGTCGAGTTATCCACAGTTTCTGTGGAAAACCTTGTGGAAAGTCGGCCGGACGGCCCCGTGGGGCGGTTCACGGGCTGGCTTGCCTATAAACAGACCTTTGTCGCCTGTTCGGAAGCAATCGATCCGATTCCTCACTCACCGGAAGGAGAATGCCATGTCCTATCGTATTGCGGTCGTCGTCGGCAGCCTGCGCCGCGCTTCGTCGAACCGCGCGCTCGCGCACGCCGTGATCTCGCTCGCCCCCGCCGATTTTTCGTTCGAGTTCGTCGAGATCGGCGAGCTGCCGCTGTACAGCCAGGACTACGACGCGGATTTCCCGGACGTCGCGAAGCGCTTCAAGCAGTCGATCGAAGCCGCCGACGCGCTGCTGTTCGTCACGCCCGAGTACAACCGGTCGATGCCGGGCGTGCTGAAGAATGCGCTCGACTGGGGTTCGCGGCCGTGGGGTGCCAACTCGTGGTCGGGCAAGCCGGGCGCGGTGCTCGGCACGTCGCCGGGCGCGACGGGCACGGCGCTCGCCCAGCAGCACCTGCGCAACGTGCTGGCGTACCTCGACGTGAAGACGCTCGGGCAGCCCGAGATGTTCATCAAGCACGATCCGGCTCGCATCGACGAGCAGGGCCAGATCGTCAGCGAGGACACCCGCAAGTTCCTGCAGGGCTTCGTCGATCGCTACGCGGGCTGGGTGCGCCTGCTGAAGTCGGCCTGATCGCCGCGGCCGTTCATGCCGCCGGCGCCGGCCCGCACGCAGTGGGTCACGCGCCGGCGTGCCGTGCGTCGCGCGCTTCACGGATGCTCAGCAGGATCTCGTCGAGCAGTGCGATGTCGAACGGCTTCGACAGCACGCGGACGTTGACGGTGCGCGTGCGGTCGAGCTCCTCCGCGTAACCCGTGACGAGAATCACGGGCAGCTTTCCCGGCCGCTTCTCGACCGCTTCGGCGAGGTCGATGCCGTTCAGGCGGCCCGGCATGTGGATATCCGAAATCACGAGGTCGAACGCGTCGTTCGCGGCCGCGCCTTCGATCAGGCGCAACGCGTCGTCGGCGGTGGGCGCATAGGTCACGCGGTGCCCGAGCAGCGACAGCAGCGCTTCGGTGCCGGCCGCGACTTCGCCGTTGTCCTCGACGAGCAGCACGTGCAGCCCCGCGAGCGCGCCCGTGTCGTGCACGACGGCCTGCGGCCGCGCGACGACGTCCTCGGCGCGCGCGCGCGGCAGGTAGAGGCGCACCGACGTGCCGGCGCCGACCGCGCTGTCGATCGTCGCGAGGCCGCCCGAGCGTTCGCAGAACGCGAACACCTGCGGCAGCCCGAGCCCCGTCCCCATGCCCTGCGCCTTCGTCGTGAACAGCGGTTCGAACGCGCGCGCGAGCACGTCGGGCGCCATGCCCGAGCCGGTGTCGTCGAGCGAGATCTGCACGAAATCGCCGGTCAGCGGAAAGCCGTCCTCGCGGCGCAGCGTCACGTTGCGCGCGCCGACCGTGAAGCGGCCGCCGACCGCCATCGCGTCGCGCGCGTTGACCGCGAGGTTGATCACCGCGAGCTCGAGCTCCGCGACGTCGACGCGGATCGGCCAGACGCCGGGCTCGATCGCGACGACCAGCGACGATTTCGAACCGAGCGACGTCTTCAGCAGTTCGCGGCACGTGCCGACCCATTGCCCGACGTCGATCGTCTCGTTGTGCAGCGGCTGCTTGCGCGCGACGCCGAGGAGCTGGCGCGTGAGCGATTGCCCGTTCTTCAGCGCGCGTTCGATCGCGCCGAGTTCCTTGTCGAGATGCTGAACCCCGCGCCGCCGCGCGATCTGCACGTTGCTCGAGATGATCATCAGCAGGTTGTTGAAGTCGTGCGCGACGCTGCCGACGAGGTTGCCGAGCGCCTGCATCTTGCGCGACTGCCGGTACGCCGATTCGATCGAGCGGCGCATCGACGCTTCGGCCTGCCAGCGATCCCACGCCTCCTCTTCCGCTTTCAGCCGCTTGAGCGACAGCCAGATCACGGACCACAGCGCGATCGACGGCGCGAACATCGAGATGAACAGCACGCTCAGGTGTTCGTACCATTCATGCCAGATCGCCGACGTGCGATACGCACACGTCACGTAGACGGGATAGCTGCCGACCTGGCGGTACGCGACGATCTCGCTGCTCGCGCCGTCGTGGCGCACGCGCACGACGCCCGCACGCGGATCGTTGCGCCCATCGCCGAACGTGGCTGCGCGATCGGTGTGCGCGAGCGACGGCGGCGGCGGATACGACGCGATCACCGCGCCGTCCGAGCGCGCGAGCGCCATCGTCATCGGCGTGCTCGCGCCGCCGAGCAGGTCGCGGTAGAACGCGTTGAAATACGACGATTTCAGTGCGATCGACACCATCCCGGCGAACGAACCGTCGCTATGGCGCCGCGCGACGCCCGTGTTGAACACGGGAATGTTCTCGAGCTTGAGCGGGCCCATCATCAGCCGCGAGATGTGTTCGATGACCTTGCCGTCGCGGATGCCGGCGAAGTCGTCGCGGTTCGCGATCGACGCATAGGGCGCCGGATAGTAGAGGCTGTTGGCGAGCAGCATCCCGCTCGCGCCGAAGATCGACACGGCGGCCACCTGCGGATAGCCGCCGCCGATCGTGTTCAGCGCTTCGTGGATGTCGGATTCCCTGTTGCGCACGGTCGCGTCGTCCATGTCCTGTACGAGATCGACGATGCGTGCATCGAGCGTTTCGCTCAGGTCGAACACCTTGAGCGCGTGCTCTTCGGCGACCCGCACCGTGCGCATCGTCACGTCGCTCGCGGCGGCCTCGCGCGCCTTCAGGTCGTTGTACGCCATCACCACCACGTAGATGCACGGCAGCACGATCGCCGCGACGAGCAGCACGATCAGCGTGACGCGGCGGACCGCGAAATCGTGCTCGGGCGCGCCGGACGCATAGTTGCCGTCGTCCTGCCAGTCGTCGGCGGGCGTGGAGGCGGGATCGTGGGAGTCGGCAGGCCGGTCGGACGTCATCGAAGCAGAGGGTGAAGCAGAGGTGCCTGCCATCATAAACGAGTTGCGAGGGCCCGCCGCGCGGCCCCGTACGCGCACGATCCTGTCGATTCCGACAGGAGGAGACTGTCAGATTGAAAACGCGACGAATCCGGCAGCGCAAACGTACACAAGGAAAAATTTTGCGTACTTATCTCGAAAATGGTCGTGGCTGTTTTCGGAATGACGCGCGATCGGACCGATTCTGTTCGAAATGGTGAATATGGCGAGTTGCATCGCCTCCGGTTTACTCAGAGAATCGCGCCTTGCTTTCCCTATGACAGATATATGCGCCCGCCGGCGTTCGCCGCGCGGTGCGTCGCGCGCACCTGCTCGCGGCGCCCGCGCGCGGCCGCAAGGCGGTTGCCCGCGCCCGAAACGCATGGCGCCTCAAGAAGCGCGCCGCGCGGTCGTTAACGCGAGAGAGACCATTCCGTATACCGCTTCGCTCCATGCCTTTGCCAATTGTAATTGCCGACGATTCGCTGCTCGCTCGCAAACTTCTGACAAAGGCGTTGCCGGGAGACTGGGACGTTGACGTCGCGTACGCAGCGAATGGTCGCGAGGCCCTGGCGCTCTATCGTGACGGCAAAGCTTCCGTGATGTTTCTGGACCTGACGATGCCCGACATGAGCGGATATCAGGTACTGGAAACACTGCGCCACGAAGATCTGAACACGTTCGTGATCGTGGTATCCGCCGATATCCAGCCGCAGGCGCAAGCACGCGTGCGTGAATTGGGCGCGATCGCATTCGTTGCCAAGCCCGTGACGTCGGAGGCATTGCTGCCCATTCTCAAGGAGTATGGGTTGTATGCCTGAATCGGTGTTCACGGCGGAGCAACGCGACGCGTTGCAGGAGATCGCCAACCTTGCAATGGGCCGCGCCGCCGCGCGGCTTGCGTTATTGCTCGGGCGCTTCATCGAACTGTCGGTGCCGCGTGTGCGCGTCGTGAAAGCGGCCGACGCGGGCGACGCGCTGCGCGAGATGACGGGCATTCACGACAACGTGACCGCCGTGCGCCAGGGCTTCCGTTCGGACATCAAGGGCGAGGCGATCGTCCTGTGCCGCAGCGCGGGCGTCGCGCGGCTCATGTCGATCGTCGACCGCACGTTCGGCGAAGGCGTGTCCGGCGGGATGGCGACGCCGGACGAACTCGTGTTCGACGTCGCGAACGTGCTGATGGGCGCATGCGTCGCGTCGATCCTCGACGAGCTCGGTCGCAAACCCGTGTTCTTTCCGCCGGGGCTGCTCGGCGCGAACGTGTCGTTCGACGACGTATTCCAGCCGAACGTGCTCGCGTGGAGCGTCGCGCTGCTGCTCGAGGTGAACTTCGGGCTCGAGGACCACACATTCCGTGCCCACTTCGTGATGCTGATGGCCGAGGATTCGATCCGGCTGATGGGCGACGCGCTCGACGCGTTGCTGTCCGCGCTATGACGGCCGCCGCGCCGTCGCTGAGCGACCTCGTGATCGAGCGGGTGGGCTTCGGCCTGTTCGTGCTCGACCGATCGATGACCGTGCTGATGTGGAATCGCTTCATGCAGGACCACAGCGGCATCCCGGCCGCCGACGTGATCGGCCGCAACCTGTTCGACTGCTTTCCGGACCTGCCGCGCGCGTGGCTGTCGCGCAAGGTCGAGAGCGTGTTCCAGCTCGGCAGCTTCGCGTTCAGCTCGTGGGAGCAGCGGCCCTACCTGTTCCGCTTCGAGCACGACCGGCCGATTACCGGCGGCATCGACTACATGCAGCAGGACTGTACGTTCATGCCGCTCACGCGCGGCCGCGATGTCGAGGCCGTGTGCGTGACGATCTCGGACGTCACGCATGTGAGCGTGATGCAGCGCGAGCGCGAGGAAGCGGTCGCGAAGCTGCGCGAACACGCGAATCGCGACGGCCTGACCGGCATCGCGAACCGGCGTTTCTTCGAAGTGCGGCTCGGCGACGAATTCGCGCGCTGGCAGCGCTACGGAGGCGACATGTCGGTGCTGCTGTTCGACCTCGACCACTTCAAGACGATCAACGACCGCTTCGGACATGCGGCCGGCGACGCCGTGCTGCGCGAGACGGCGCGCCGCGTCGCGTCGATCGTGCGTGCGCAGGATACGTTCGGCCGTTTCGGCGGCGAGGAATTCGCGCTGCTGCTGCCGTGCACGAATCTCGACGAGGCGATGCTGGTGGCCGACAAGGTGCGCGACGCGATCGGCAGCGTGCCGGTCGATGCGGAGGGCGTCAGCGTGCCGGTGACGGCGAGCGTCGGCGGCGCGTGCGCGAAGACGGGCGCGCCGACCAGCGACGTGCTCGTCAACGAGGCCGACGCCGCGCTCTATCGCGCGAAGCGGCTCGGGCGCGACCGCTCGGTTGCCTACGCGTAGGCGCGCCCGCCCCGCAGCGCGCGCAGCGGCTGCACGCCGCGCGTGCCGCGTTCAGCTTTTCGCGATGCCGGCCAGCACGCCCGCCAGCACGGCCGGCTGCGACACGAACGGCGAATGGCTGCTGTCGAGCTGGTGCACGTGGGTCGGATTGCCGGGCGCGAACACGTCGGCTTCGTCGATGAAGCGCTGCTGCAGCGCGGGCAGGATCACGCGGTCCTGCAGGCACTTGATGTAGTGACGGTCGATCGCGCCCCAGCGCGCGGCGGTCGTCGGGATCGCGGTCGCGAACGGCGCGGCCGGCACGTCGCAGGTCATCAGGTTCGCGACGGCCTCGAAGTCGGCCTGCGGCACGTCGTCGTACAGCGCGCGCTTCATCGTCTCGCGATATGCGGCGTCGCCGCTGCGCGGATCGATGCGCAGCGCACCGGCCACGCGCGGGCTCGCGAGCATCAGCGGGCCGAGCATCTCGCCGCTGTTCTCGGGCGCGCGCACGTAGTCGAGGCCCGGCACGCCCGAGGCCGGCATGAATGCCGCGAGATAGACGATCTTCGCGATCTTTTCCGGCGCGCGTTCGGCGGCCGCCGTGATCGCGAGGCCGCCCATGCTGTGCCCGACCAGCACCACCTTGCCGCGGCCGAGCGCATACGCGTCGTCGACGGCCTGCATCACCTGCGACGCGTAATCGTCGAGCGTCGTGTTCGCGACCGGCGACGGCTCGGCGCCGAACGCGTCCTTGTCGAGCGGCCGTTCGAGATAGGACGCGGGAAAGCGGGCGTTGATGCCGTGCGCGGGCAGGTCGCGCGCGATCGACAGGTAGCCGCGCGCGGCCAGCGCGGCCGCGACGTGCGCGTAGCACCACGCGCCGTGCCAGGCGCCGTGCACGAGGACGAAGACAGGATGGTCGGACTGCGGGGGGGCGGTTACGGTCGTCTCCATGGCGTTCGTGTTTTTTCGAGAAAGGTGTCATCTTAGACGAACCCGTGCGCATCCAAGCGCGAACGCACGGCACGATTGCGCGGCGGGCTGCGATCCGTCCCTCTTGTCTCGCGCAGGCCACATTTCGTCCGGATCCGATATGCATTTGAGCCGAAGCGCGCTAATTTGTTGCTTTGCCCGTGATTGCGCCCCATGAACGTCGACTATCTCTTCTATCGGAGGCCGAATAAACCTGGCCCCTATTCGCTCGACGATCTGGGCGAGATCGCGCCGCCGATCGGCCCGGGCGACCTGGTGCGCGCGGGCATCGCGCGCGTGTTCGAGCAGATCGACTGGCACGAGTCGCCCGACGTGCCGGGCGCGTGGTTCGGCACGGGCGGCGCGGTGTTCCAGTTCACCGCGGAGCCCGACGGCCGCGTGACGAGCTTCATGGGTTCGCGCCTCGAACGCCGCTCGATGCTGCAGCTCACCCGCGAAATGGGGCTGATTGCGCTCGACCTGCAGCGCGACATCGTTTACGGCTGACGAGCCGCCGGCGCCTGTTCACGCCGGCGCCTGTTCACGCCGAGGCCGGCCGCGCCGGCCTGCCGGCGGCTCCCGGCGCCCCGCCGGGCGTGGCGCGTGTCCGCCATCGAACTTCAAAGATTGCTATACTTTCGCCCAATTCCGGCATCCGGCCGGTAATTTGTGCCTGTCTGCGTCGATCGTTCGCATATCTCGCACGCATTTGACACCCTGACCATCCCAGCCGGGCATGGCTTCTTCAATCGCCCCGCGTGGGTGTCTCCGTGGAGCTTGTCTTGGCCGTTTCCAATTCCGTCGTGGACGAACAAGAAACCGACGCCGCTGCCGTCACATCGGGCAGTTCTTTCTATCTTGCGATGCGCATCCTGCCGGCGGTGCAGCGCGATGCGATGTTCCAGGTCTATGCGTTCTGCCGCGCGGTCGACGATATCGCCGACAGCGACCTGCCGCGCGCCGAGCGCAACGCGGGCCTCGATCGCTGGCGCGCCGACATCGACGCGTGCTTCGCGGGTCGCCCGCCGCGCCATCTGGCCGCGCTCGATCGCGAGATCCGCGCATTCAACCTGCAGCGCGACGACTTCCACGCGATGATCGACGGGATGGCGATGGACGCGGTAGAAGACATCTGCGCGCCCGACGAGCCGACGCTCGACCTCTTCTGCGATCGCGTGGCGAGCGCGGCCGGCCGGCTGTCGGTGAGGATATTCGGGATGCCGGAAGCCGAAGGGATCAAGCTGTCGCATCACCTTGGCCGCGCGCTGCAACTGACCAACATCCTGCGCGACATCGACGACGACGCGGCGATCAACCGCTGCTACCTGCCGCGCGAGCTGCTTGCGCGCGAAGGCATCGCGATCACCGATCCGGCGACGATCGTGCGCGATCCGGCGCTGCCGCGCGTGTGCGCGACGCTCGTCGAGCGCGCGCTCGAGCACTTCCGCGAGGCCGACGCGGTGATGGATACCTGCCCGCGTGCGCAGGTGAAGGCGCCGCGCATCATGTCGGGCGCGTATCGCTGCATTCTCGAAGCCGCGGTCGCACGCGGCTTTGCCGCCCCGCGCGCCCCGCTGCGCAAGCCGAAAGCGCGCATGCTGATGATCGCCGCGCGCTACGCGCTGTTCTGAGTCGACCGAGTCGATGCCCAGAACCGTCCACGTGATCGGTGCCGGACTCGCGGGCCTGTCGGCCGCGGTCGAGCTGCAACGCCGCGGGCGGCACATCGTGCTGCACGACGCGCACGCGCATGCGGGCGGCCGCTGCCGGTCATGGTTCGACGGGACGCTGAACACGACGCTCGACAGCGGGCTGCATGCGGTCTTCGCGGGGCAGGCGGCCACGCAGCGCTACCTGCGCGCGACCGGCGCGGCCGATCAACTGGTCGGGCCCGCGCTGCCTGAATGTCCGGTCGTCGACGTCGCGTCGCAGCAGCGCTGGACGCTGCGTTTCGGCAACGGGCACTGGCCGTCGTGGCTGTTCGATGCCGCGTCGCGCGCGCCGGGCACGACGCCGCTCGACTACCTCGCGCTCGCCCCGCTCGCATTTGCGCGCATGGGCCGTTCACTCGCACAGACGATGCGATGCGACGGCGTGCTGTGGGATCGTTGGCTGCGGCCGTATTGGCTCGGGGTGCTGAACGTCGAGCCGCGCCACGCGAGTGCCGAACTCGCGCGCACGGTGCTGTGCAGCATGTTTGCCGCGGGCGGCCCCGGTTGCCGTCCGCTCGTCGCGCGCCACGGGCTCGGCAGCGCATTCGTCGAACCGGCGCTGCGCATGCTGCAGTACGGCGGCGCGCAGATCCGGCTGAACTCGCGGCTCGACGCGTTCGAGTTCGGCGCGCACGGCAATGCGGTCGACGCGGTCGCGATCGGCGGCGGGCGCATCGATCTCGCGCCGGGCGACGCGGTCGTGCTGGCCGTGCCGCCCGAGGTCGCGTTGCCGCTGGTACCCGAACTCACCGCGCCGGATACCTTCAGCGCGGTCGTGACCGCGTATTTCGCGGTCGAGCCGCAAGCCGGCAGCCCGCTGCAGACGACCGTCGTCAATGGCACCGTCGATGCGGTGCGCGCCGGCGGCGGCCAGCTCGCGGCGACGATCCGCGATGCGGGCCGCTGGCTCGACACGCCGCGCGACGTGCTTGCGCAGCGAATCTGGGAAGACGTCGCGCGCGTGACGGGCGCGAACCCGGAAACCATCCCTGCGTGGCAGCTCGTCGTCGAGCCGCGCGCGGGCTTTGCGGCGGTGCCGTCGCAGGAAATGAAACGTCCGGCCGTGCGTACGCGCTGGACCAATCTTGTGCTGGCGGGCGACTGGATTGCCACCGGCTTGCCCGCCACGATCGAGGGCGCGATCCGTTCCGGCCAACTGGCCGCGGACGTGCTCCAGACACAATAAGAGAGAGGGACCGATGAACGATCTCACCGAAATGGCTACCCTGTCCGCCGGCACCGTGCCAGCCGGCGTCGACGCGGCCGTCGCACGTGCGACCGACGCGCTGCTGGCCGCGCAGAAGGCGGACGGACACTGGGTCTACGAACTCGAAGCCGATTCGACGATTCCCGCCGAATACGTGCTGCTCGTCCACTATCTCGGCGAGACGCCGAACCTCGAGCTCGAACAGAAGATCGGCCGGTATCTGCGCCGCATCCAGCAAGCCGATGGCGGCTGGCCGCTGTTCACCGACGGCGCGCCGAACATCAGCGCGAGCGTGAAGGCGTATTTCGCGCTGAAGGTGATCGGCGACGACGAGAACGCCGAGCACATGCAGCGCGCGCGCCGGGCGATCCACGCGATGGGCGGCGCCGAGATGTCGAACGTGTTCACGCGTATCCAGCTCGCGCTGTACGGCGCGATTCCGTGGCGCGCGGTGCCGATGATGCCGGTCGAGATCATGCTGCTGCCGCAGTGGTTCCCGTTCCACCTGTCGAAGGTGTCGTACTGGGCGCGTACCGTGATCGTGCCGCTGCTCGTGCTGAACGCGAAGCGCCCGCTCGCGAAGAACCCGCGCGGCGTGCGCATCGACGAGCTGTTCATCGATCCGCCCGTCAACGCCGGGCTGCTGCCGCGCCAGGGGCACCAGAGCGCCGGCTGGTTCGCGTTCTTCCGCGTGGTCGACCATGCGCTGCGCGCGGTCGACGGCCTGTTCCCGAGCTATACGCGCGAACGCGCGATCCGCCAGGCCGTCTCGTTCGTCGACGAGCGCCTGAACGGCGAGGACGGCCTCGGCGCGATCTATCCGGCGATGGCCAACGCGGTGATGATGTACGACGTGCTCGGCTACGCGGAAGATCATCCGAACCGCGCGATCGCGCGCAAGGCGCTCGAGAAGCTGCTCGTCGTGCAGGAGGACGAAGCGTATTGCCAGCCGTGCCTGTCGCCGGTGTGGGACACGTCGCTCGCGGCGCACGCGCTGCTCGAAACCGGCGATGCGCGCGCCGAGGACGCCGTGCTGCGCGGCCTCGACTGGCTGCGCCCGCTGCAGATTCTCGACGTGCGCGGCGACTGGATCTCGCGCCGCCCGAACGTGCGGCCCGGCGGCTGGGCGTTCCAGTACGCGAACGCGCACTACCCGGACGTCGACGATACGGCCGTGGTCGTGATGGCGATGGACCGCGCGCAGAAGCTCAGGCAGTCGGACGCGTACCGCGATTCGATGGCGCGCGCACGCGAATGGGTCGTCGGCATGCAGAGCAGCGACGGCGGCTGGGGCGCGTTCGAGCCGGAAAACACGCAGTACTACCTGAACAACATCCCGTTCTCCGATCACGGCGCGCTGCTCGATCCGCCGACGTCCGACGTGTCGGGCCGGTGCCTGTCGATGCTGTCGCAGCTCGGCGAGACGGCCGCGAACAGCGAGCCGACCCGTCGCGCGCTCGACTACATGCTGAAGGAGCAGGAGCCGGACGGCAGCTGGTACGGCCGCTGGGGGATGAACTACGTGTACGGCACGTGGACGGCGTTGTGCTCGCTGAACGCGGCCGGCCTCGGGCCAGAAGATCCGCGCGTGAAGCGCGGCGCGCAGTGGTTGCTGTCGATCCAGAACAAGGACGGCGGCTGGGGCGAGGACGGCGACAGCTACAAGCTGAACTACCGCGGCTTCGAGCAGGCGCCGAGCACGGCGTCGCAGACGGCCTGGGCGCTGCTCGGCCTGATGGCGGCCGGCGAGGTGAACAACCCGGCCGTTGCGCGCGGCGTCGACTACCTGATCGCCGAGCAGAACGAAGAGGGTCTGTGGGACGAGACGCGCTTCACGGCGACGGGCTTCCCGCGCGTGTTCTACCTGCGCTATCACGGCTATCGCAAGTTCTTCCCGCTGTGGGCGCTCGCGCGCTACCGCAACCTGAAGCGCGACAACGCGACGCGCGTCACGGTCGGGATGTAACGCGTGGGCACGTCACGGCACAACGGCGCATCGCCCGTCATCGCGGTGACGGGGATGGCGTTCGAGGCGCGCATCGCACGCGGCGACGGCGTCGAGGCCGTATTCGCCGCGCGGGCCGACCGGCTCGAGCGCGCGCTGGCCGACGCGACCGCGCGCGGTTGCGCGGGCATCGTGAGCTTCGGCACGGCGGGCGGCCTCGCGCCCGATCTGGCGCCCGGCGCGCTCGTGATCGCGACCGCGATCGACGGGCCGTTCGGCCGTGTCGAGACCGATACGGGGTGGAGCGCGCGGCTCGTCGCGGCGCTGCACGACACGCCGGTGTGGGCGCGCGTCACGCGCGGCACGATCGCGGCGGTCGGTGCGCCGGTCGTCAGCGAACAGGAAAAGGCATCGCTGCACCATGCGAAGGGCGCGCTCGCCGTCGACATGGAGTCGCACATCGCGGCGGCCTTCGCGGCTGCGCGCGGCGTGCCGTTCGCGGTGTGCCGCGCGATCGTCGATCCGGCGTGGCGCACGCTGCCGCGCGCGGCAACGGCCGGCCTGCGCGACGACGGCAGCACGGCGATCCTGCCGATCCTGCGCGAATTGCTGAAGCAGCCGTCGCAGCTCGGCCCGCTGCTGCAGGTCGCGAGCGATGCGCGCGCGGCGCGCACGACGCTGATCCAGGCACGGCACGCATTCGAGCGTACGGGCGCGATGCGGATCGTCTGAGCGGCACGCGCCGCGTTTCTCCCCCTCCACTTCCCGGTTTCCCGTTTCCCGTGGACAAAAAAAGAGCGCTGCATCATGCAGCGCTCTTTGTTTTTGCGGCGGTCGCCGTTGTGGCGTTACTGCGCGGCCGGACTGCTCGCGGGCATCGCCGGCGCGGCCGGTGTACCGTCAGCGGCCGGCACCGTCGCCGGGCCCGACGATGCCGGTGCCGCTGCCGGTGCCGCGGCAGGCGCACTCGCGGGCATCGCATTGTCCGCACCCGGATCGTCGTACTGCGGCAATCCCGGCGCGGCCGGTGCGTTGTTCGGCGTGGTACCCGATGCGCCGCCCGACTCGCCCGGATCCTCGTAGTTCGGCAGCCCCGGCACGGCCGGCGTCGCGGCCGGCACGGCGCCCGATTCGCCCGGCTCGCTGTAGTTCGGCACCGCGGTCGACGACGACTGGCTGCGATACGTCAGCGACTTGCGCTGCTGCAGGTACGCGTCGCGCACGAACGAATACGGATCGAGCGCGGCCTGCTTCAGCAGGTCGGTCGCGCCGAGCAGGTCCGAGCGCGCGCTGATGAATTGCGCGATGTACATCGGATTGCGCGCGGCCGGCTCGATGTAGTTGAGCAGGTTGAAGCGCACGTCCACCGCGCGGCCGACGCCGTCGCGGACCGTGCTCGGCCCGAACACGGGCAGCACGAGGTACGGGCCGGACGGCACGCCCCAGCGCGCGAGCGTCAGGCCGAAATCCTGGTGATGCTTCGGCAGCCCGGCCGGCGTCGCGATGTCGATCAGGCCGGCGACGCCGAACAGCGAGTTCATCGCCACGCGCATCAGATCCTGCGTCGCATCGGTGATGCGCAACTGCAGCAGGTTGTTCGCCATGTTGCCGAGATCGCCGAGGTTCGAGAAGAAGTTGCTGATCGCGGTGCGCACGGGCGTCGGCGTGATTTTCTGGTAACCCTTCGCGATCGGCACCGCGATGTTCGAATCGACCGCGTCGTTGATCTTGTACATCGTCCGGTTCATCGGCTCGAGCGGGTCGTTCGGATTGCGGTTCGGTCCCGTCGCGCAGCCGGTCAGCATTGCGCTGGCGGCGACGGTCGCCGCAATGATTCGCACCTTATTCATTGATTCCTTGCGATTGGTTCTTGGCGCGTTTGACGCGCGGTTTGCCCATCAGGACGGGCTGGAACATCACGGCGCCGATCAGCGTGCAGGTCAGTGCCAGCGCGAGCAGCTTGCCCATGCTCGACGTGCCCGGGTGGTGCGACAGCCACAGGCTGCCGAATGCGGTCGCCGTCGTCGCGGCGCTGAACAGCACCGCGTGCGTGAGGCTCGATTGCAGCAACCCCGTCTGCCCCGCGCGCCACGCCATCACGAAATACACCTTGAACGCGACGCCGACGCCGAGCATCAGCGGCAGCGCGATGATGTTCGCGAAGTTGAGCGGCATGCCGAGCACGACGCACATCTCGAGCGTCACGACGCCCGACACGAGCAGCGGCACCAGCGTGCGCAGCACGTCGCCGAAGCGGCGCAGCGTGAGCCACAGCAGGATCGTGATCGAAATGATCGACCACAGCGCCGCGTGCAGGAACGCGTTGATGATCGTGTCGGCCGAATGCAGGATCGAGATCGGCCCGCCGGTCGTGCCCGGTTCCGCGGCCTTCACGGTCTGCGCGAAACGGCGCAGCATCGTGTCGTCGTTCGGGTCGACGCCCTTCGGCACCTTCGGCGAGATCTGCACGAGCGCGTGGCCGTCCGGCGCGACCCAGTCGCGCACGAGTTGCGGCGGCAGCGATTCGCGCGTGATGTCCTGCGGCTGGAGCAGCGCCGCGAGCTGGCTGAGCGCCATGCGCAGCGTATCGGAGAACGCGCGCTCGGCGCGGTCGCGCGTCGCGCTGTCGGCGGCGGCAAGCTTCGCGAGCGACGCGGACAGGTGTTGCGCGGCGGCCGCGCCCGGGCCCGGGTGATCTTCCGCCGCGTAGCCGAGCAGGTCCGACACGCGCTTGAGCGCGGCGACGCGCTGCGCGTCGGTCGCGGGCGGCGCGGCCGGCTGCGTCAGCGCGGGCAGCAGGTCGCTCGCGGCCGCGGCGATCGCCGCGCGCTTGGCCGGCTGGTCGGCGGGGATGAAGGTCGACAGGGTGGTCGTGCGGCCGACTTCGGGCAGCGCGTCGAGGCGCTTCGCGGCCGCGTCGGCGTCGGCGAGCGACGGTGCGAGCAGCGTGACGTCGTTGACGGCTGCTTCGGGCGAATCCTTCAGCGCGAGCAGCGTCGCCATCGATTCGCTGTGCGGATCCTTCAGGTGCAGCGGGTTGAAGTCGAAGCGCAGGAACGCGAGCAGCGGCAGCGCGCCGATCACGACCACGAGCGTGCCGATCAGGATCGGCTTGCGATGACGATCGAGGAAATCGTCGACCGGCGCGAGCCACGGGAAGCCCGGCGTCTTCGATTCGCCGGGCGGCGCGAACAGGCGCAGCAGCGCGGGCAGCAGCGTGAGCGTGGTCAGCAGGGCGACGAACATCCCGACGCCCGCGATCAGGCCGAGCTCGGACACGCCGCGATAGGCGGTGGGGATGAACGAGAAGAAGCTTGCCGCGACGGCCGCGGTGGCCAGCGCGAGCGGCATGCCCATCGAGTGCGCGGCGCCGATCAGCGCATGATCGATGCGCGGATCGCGGAAGCGTTCCTCGCGGTACTTCACGCCGTACTGGATCGAGAAGTCGACGCCGAGGCCGACGAACAGCACCATGAACGCGACCGAGATCATGTTCAGCGAGCCGACCATCGCGAGGCCGAGCGCGGCGGTCACGACGAGGCCGACGAACAGCGTGACGAGTACCGAGCCGATCATCCGCTTCGAGCGCAGCGCAAGCCACAGGATGACGAGCACGGCGAGCAGCGTGAGCGCGCCGTTGAGCGCCGCGCCGTCCTCGACCGATGCGAATTCGTCGTCGGCGAGCGGCTGTTCGCCGGTCAGGCGCACGGCCGCGCCGTAACGCTTCTCCAGGTCGAGCGAACGGGCAGCGTCGCGGATCACCTGGCTGGTTTCCGCACCGGCCTTCAGCGCGCCGTAGTTGACCACGGGCTGCACGGTGACGAACGCGCGCGCGGGCTGCCGCGCGGCGTCGCTGTCGACCAGCGCGCGCCACGAGAACGCCGCCGGCTTGCCGGCCAGCACGTCGTCGACCGTCGCGGCGCTGCGCGCGAGCAGCTTCGCCATCGCGGGCAGTTTCACCTGGCCGGTCAGGAGCGGCTGGCCGAGCGTGGTGGCCAGCGTCGTCGCGAGCCCGGTCAGGCTCGGGTTCTTCGCGAGTTCGTTGACGAGCGGGCGCGCGCTCGCGAGCTGCGACGTCGTATCGGAGACTTCCTGCGGCGACAGGAACAGCAACCCGTTGTGCTCGAAGAACGGCCCGCCGCCGGGCTCGGCGACCTGGCCGATGCGGCCGGCTTCGGCCTGCTTCTGCAGCGCTTCGGTCAGCGCATGCGCGGCGGCATTCGCGAACTCGGGCGCGGGCGCTTCGACGACCGCGAGGATCGTGCCGCTGCGTTGCGGGAACGCTTTGTCGACGGCCTGGCCGAGCGCGGCCCATTGCGGTTCCGCATCGACGAGCTTGCTGATGTCGGTGTTGATCTTGAAATGCTGCGCGACGTAGACACCGCTGAGGGCAGCGATGACGAGCGACAGGACGACGACCCAGACGGGACGGCGCACCGACCACGCAACGAGTCGGACGATGAGAGATGTCACCATGTGGCGGTGGGAAGCGGCTGGCAAGGGCAAAGTAGCCAAGTATACCGGCGCGGCGTGGCGACGGACGTGACGTTGCGGGTTTCGGGGCGGGAAGGAGATTTGTTCGCGGCGGCGGAATCGATGCCGGTGGCCGGCTGTTTTGTAAGGGTATGTTTACATAATCGGCGCCGCGCTGCCTCGCCGCGCCGTCGCCCGCGCCTGTGACAAATGAAGCTGAAAGGTAACAGTCGGTCACGGCGCGGCAACCGGGCGTCAGCCCCGGTATACTTTGCCCCACCGGCCGATGCAAAGAGCCGGTCGTTTTTTCCCATTGAGTGCGATATCGATATCCGTATGAAACGTCATCTGTTTGCTTTCGTCGCGGCCGCCGCCGTGTCGGTTTCCGCTTTCGCGCAGAGCGCGCCGGTCGATATCGTCCGCAATGCGGTCGAGGGCACCGTCACCGCGATGAAGGCCGATCCGGCCGCCCGCGGCGGTGACATGGCGAAGGTCACGCAGGTCGTCGAGCAGCGCTTCCTGCCCGCGACCAACTTCGAGCGCACGACCCGCATCGCCGTCGGCGACGCGTGGAAGCAGGCGACGCCGGACCAGCAACAGGAGCTGTACAAGCAGTTCAAGCTGCTGATGACGCGCACCTATGCCGCGTCGCTCGCGCAGCTCGGCGGTCAGGACGCGAAGTTCTCGTTCAAGGCCGGCGGCGCGTCGGGCGCCGACGCGCTCGTGCAGTCGACGGTGACGACGCCGGGCGACAGCCAGTCGGTCGGCTATCGTCTCGGCAAGGTCGGCAACGACTGGAAGATCTACGACATCGACATGTCGGGCGCGTGGCTGATCCAGGTCTACCAGGGCCAGTTCAAGAGCCAGCTCGCGTCGGGCGGGATCGCCGGGCTGATCGCGTATCTGCAGAAGCACAATTCGCGGACGAATTGACGGCCGCTGCGCGGCCCGCAGTCTGGATGCATGAAGGGCGCTCTCGGGCGCCCTTTTTCGTTGCGGGCCGCGCGTGCGGCACCCGCCCGTCGCGCATTATTCGCCGGCGCCGAGCATCCGCAGGCAATCGCGGACGACGGCGTCGTGCGTGACGTCTTCGCAGCTGGAACGATGCGGCGTGCAGGCCGGCTGGTCGCGTCTTCCGCAGCGGATCGCCGCGCCGGGCGTGCCTACCGCCGCCGATGCTCGACCGCGAACTTGATCAGTTCGGCCTGCCCTTCGATCTCGAGCTTGCGCTTCAAATTGAGCCGGTGCGTTTCCACCGTGCGCACCGACAGCCCCGTCTGCTGCGCGATCTGCTTGCTCGACAACCCTTCGGCCAGCGCGTCGAGGATGTCGCGTTCGCGCGGCGTCAGCCGATCGAGCGGCGACGCGGTCGCGCTCGCATGGATCATCCGCGCGGCGAGCCCTTCGCTGAAGAACGTCTGCCCGGCCAGTACCGCGCCGATCGCGCGGACGATCTCGCTCGCGGGCGAATCCTTCAGCAGGTAACCGCTCGCGCCGGCACGCACGGCCTGCGTCACGTATTCGATGTTGTCGTGCATCGACAGCATCAGCACGCGGATGCCGGGAAAACGCTCGTGGAACACGCCCGAGAGCGCGATGCCGTTCATCCCGTTCATGCCGACGTCCATCAGTGCGAGATCGGGTTCGAGCGACGCGGCGAGCGCGAGCGCCTCGTCGGCGTTGCCGGCCTCGCCGACCACGGACAGGTCGGCTGCTTCGAGCCGCATCCGCAAGCCGTCGCGCACGAGCGGGTGATCGTCGACGAGCAGCAATCGGGCGGCGGGCCGGGCAGTGTCGGGGGCGCTCATGCGAAAGGTCTCCTGTTATGGGGTGCGTCGTCACGTGGTGCCGCGCAGCGGCACACGTGCGGCGACGATCGTGTGGCCGACCTGCGACGAGATCGTCAGCATGCCGCCGAGCGCGTCGAGGCGCTCGCGCATGTTGCGCAGGCCGATGCCGCGGCGCGCGTCGGCCTGCGAGCGTTCGGCGTCGAAGCCGCAGCCGTTGTCGGCGATGGTCAGCGTGACGGATAACGCGCCGACGTCGAGCGTGACGGCCGCGCGCGTCGCCTGCGCATGATGCACGATGTTGCTGAGCGCCTCCTGTGCGATCCGGAACAGCGCGGTGTTGACAGCCTCGGGCAGCGGCCGCGTGCCGCTGTGCGCGACCTGCGTATAGCCGATGTCGATGCCGCTTTCGGCGCCGAGCTCGCGGACGAGCTGCTCGAGCGCGGCCGCGAGACCGAGATCGTCGAGCATCGACGGACGCAGCGCATGCGAGATGCGCCGCACTTCGCGCAGCGTGTCGCCGAGCCGCCCGACGCCCGACACGAGCGCCTGTTCGGCCTCGGGCACGCGCGACGCGCCGCGTTCGAAACGCGCGAGCGCGGATTCGAGCATCAGCTTCGCGGACACCATCATCTGGCTGATCCCGTCGTGCAGTTCGCGCGACAGCCGCGCGCGCTCCTGCTCCTGCGATTCGACGACGCGCTGCGCGAGCAGCTTGAGCTTCGCGTCGGCGCTGCGAGACTCGCTGACGTTCAGCACCAGCGCGCACACGGCGATCGCCGCCGCGCCCGTGAGCGCGATCGCGGTGAGCCAGCTCATCGTGCGCTCGATGTTCGCGGACGCGCGCGCGTCGATGCGCTGCAGCGCGGTGTCGACGTCGTCGAGATAGATGCCCGTGCCGACCATCCAGCCCCAGCGTTCGAGCGCGACCACGTAGCCGAGCTTCGGCGCGACGCGGCCCGTCGACGGCCGCTGCCATGCGTAGCGCACGTAGCCGCCGCCGTGCGATGCCGCGCCGATCAGCTGCTGGATCGTCAGCGCACCCTGCGGGTCGCGCATCGACCAGAAGTTGTGACCGACGCGTTCGGGCTCGCGCGGATGCATCAGCGCATTGCCGTGCAGGTCGTATACGAAGAAATAACCGTCGGGCCCGAAATCCATCTTCTGCAGCATCGCGAGCGCCTGCGTGCGCAGCAGCGCGTCGTCGCGCGCATTGCGGCCGCTCGCATCGTAGAGCGGCATGATCGCGCTCGTCGCGAGCTCGACGTAGTGCTTCAGCTCGACTTCCTTGCTCGACAGGTACGCGGCCTGAATCGTCGCGTGCTGCGTGCGCGCGAGCGACGTCGCCTGCTGGCGCACGCCGAAGCCGATGCCGGCGATCGCGAGCAGGAACGGCACGATGGCCAGAAGGAAGATCTTTGCCTTGAGTCTCATGGTGGTGCGAAGCGGCCGGGAACCGGTGCGGCCGGCTAGGTGCGGCCGGCCAGGTGCGGGCCGGCCGGGCGCGTCAGCCGCGCGGCGGCGTGTCGAGCCGACATTGTCGGCGATTTTGCACACGGGGGGCTGCGACCGCTCCGCCGCCCCGCCGCCCGGCCGCTCAGGTGCCCGGGCGCTCAGGCCCGCCGCGACTCGAGATCGTCGGAGCGCGCGGGCGTCAGTACGACGATGCGGTTGCGCCCGCCTTCCTTCGCGCGATACAGCGCATCGTCGGCGAGCTTCAGCGCGGCCTGCATGTCGTCGTCGTGTTCGGGATAGTTCGTCGTCACGCCGACGCTCACCGTCAGGCGGCCGGCCGTGCCGGCGTCGTGCCGGATGCCGAGGTCGAGGATGCCCGTGCGGATCGTCTCGGCGATCGTCACCGCGCCGTCGGTGTCGACGTCGGGCAGCACCACGACGAACTCCTCGCCGCCATAGCGCGCCGCATAGTCGGCCGGGCGGCGCAGGCAGCCGGCGATGCAATGGCCGACCGCGGCGAGCGCGTCGTCGCCGGCCTGGTGGCCCTGCGTATCGTTGTAGCGCTTGAAGTAATCGACGTCGATGAACAGCAGCGACAGCGCATGCTGCGAGCGCGCGGCGCGGCGCCATTCGCGCGCGAGCGTGACGTCGAGCATCCGGCGGTTGTCGAGGCCCGTGAGGCCGTCGGTGCGCGCGAGCGCCTGCAGCTCGGTTTCCGCACGATGGCGCTTGCGCAGCTGCACGTCGAGCAGCAGCGACAGGCCGACGAAGCCGATCGCGAGCGCGCCCATCGCGGAGCCGATCGGAATCGCGCGGTCGTACCACGCGGCATAGGTGTCCGCTTCCGACCGCGCGACCATGATGATGAGCGGCAGGTGATCGAGGTGCCGGAACACGTACAGGCGTCGCACGCCGTCGATCGACGCGGTGTCGGCGAAGCTGCCTTCGCTGGCGGTCATGAAATGCCGGAACGTGCTGGCGCGGCTGATGTCGCGGCCGACGATCTTCGGGTCGTACGGTTCGCGCGCGAGCATCAGGCCGCTCGTGTTGATCAGCGCGATCGAGCCGCGATCGCCGAGCGACAGGCGCGAGAACAGGTTCTGGAAATATTCGAGCCGGATCGACATCACCGCGACGCCGCCGAACGACCCGTCGGGCTTCGTGATCCGCCGGCTGAGCGCGATGCTGGGCGAGCCGCCGCGCAGCCGCGAATGGTACGGGTTGCTGACGTACAGGCCGATATCGGGGTGGTCGCGGTGGATGGTGAAATACGGCTCGTTGCCGAAGTTGGCCTTGCGCGGCACGTCGCTCATGCCGTCGACCGCGATGTCGCCCTTTGCGTCGAGCACGTAGATGCCGCCGAGGTACTTGGCCGTCGTCGCGCGGTCGAACAGCACCTGGCGGCGCAGCGACATCGGCAGCGCGACGACCGCCGGGTCGTTCTCGCCTTCGACGACGGCTTGCAGCGACAGCGAATAGATCTCGATGTTGCGCTCGATGTCCCACGACCCCATCAGCGCGAGGTTCTGCTGCATCGTGCGCGAGCGGTCGCGCGCGTCGATGCGGCCTTCGTACAGCACGATCCCGCACAGGAGCAGCAGGATCAGCGCGATCAGCAGCCCCGTATAGAAGATCAGGTGCGGCAGCAGGAACCGGCGCAAATGAGCGGCGACACGGCTTGTCCGGCCGGATTCGCTGGGCATTGCGTAGTCGGTTTCTGCCATGGTCCGTGGATCGATGGGCATCGTCGCCAGGCGGCGGGCCGATGCGATTGTTCGTATGACGTGTCGGCGGCGATCCGGTGCGCGGCCCTTCCGGCGCCGTCTTCCCGCCCGGCGGAGAAAACGGGCACCGATTATCGATATTCGCGGCCAGATATACCGGTAAATCGTGCATTCATCGGCGACATCTGCCGCGATTCGATGATCCGACGAATCGGGCGGCGCGGATTCAACGGAGTATAACGCGCGCATTCGCGCGCGCGGAAAATGTTGCGACCCGTTGATCCGGATCAAATTACAGTGAAATCCCGGGCTTGCAAATATTGGGCGGAGCGTTACTGCGCAAGGCTTTGCCGCATGGCGGGTGCACGCGCGCCGCGTACGGCCGCCGATTCGGGCGGATTAACGGCAGGCGCAGGCGAAACTTGAAAGCGCGCGATATGTGCCGATTATCGGTTTCAGCATACGGTTTCAACGGCCGCGCGAACGTAAAAATGAAAACGGGCGGCCATGAAGGCCGCCCGTTTCGTCGAGCCGGCATGCGGGGCGGGCCCGCATGCGCATGCTCAGGCGCCGTGCTGTTGCGCCTTGTACGCGAGCCGGAACCGGTGCAGCAGCGGCTCGGTATAGCCGCTCGGTTGCGACGTGCCCTGCAGCGCGAGCGCGCACGCGGCCTTGAACGCGGTCGACTGGTCGTAGCCGGGCGCCATCGGGCGATAGTTTGGGTCGCCGGCGTTCTGCTGGTCGACGACGCGCGCCATCCGCTTGAACACGTCGAGCACGAAGGCCTCGGTGATCACGCCGTGGCGCAGCCAGTTCGCGATGTGCTGGCTCGAAATGCGCAGCGTCGCGCGGTCTTCCATCAGGCCGACATCGTGGATGTCCGGCACCTTCGAGCAGCCGACGCCCTGTTCGACCCAGCGCACCACGTAGCCGAGGATGCCCTGCGCGTTGTTCTCGACCTCGCTCAGGATTTCGTCTTCGCTCCATTCGGCGCGTTCGACGACCGGCACGGTCAGCAGGCCTTCGAGCAGCGCGTCGCGCTCGCTCGCGTACGGCGTCTTTTCGAGTTCCTGCTGGACGGCCTGCACGTCGACGAGGTGGTAGTGCAGCGCGTGCAGCGTCGCGGCGGTCGGCGACGGTACCCACGCGGTGTTCGCACCCGCGCGCGGATGCGCGATCTTCTGCTCGAGCATCGCGTGCATCAGGTCCGGCATCGCCCACATGCCCTTGCCGATCTGCGCGCGGCCGCGCAGGCCGGCCGACAGGCCCGCGAGCACGTTGTTGCGCTCGTACGACGTGATCCAGGCCGACGACTTCATGTCGCCCTTGCGGATCATCGGGCCTGCTTCCATCGCGGTGTGCATCTCGTCGCCGGTGCGGTCGAGGAAGCCGGTGTTGATGAACGCGACCCGCGCGGCCGCCGCCGCGATGCACGCGGCGAGGTTCACGCTGGTGCGGCGCTCCTCGTCCATGATGCCCATCTTCAGCGTGTTGCGCGGCAGGCCGAACAGATCCTCGATGCGCGCGAACAGCGTATCGGCGAACGCGACTTCGACCGGGCCGTGCATCTTCGGCTTCACGATGTAGATCGAACCCGTGCGCGAGTTGCGCTTCGCGTTCAGGTCGTGCAGCGCGCACAGCGTCGTGACGACGCCGTCGAGGATCCCTTCCGGAATCTCGTTGCCGTCGCGGTCGAGCACCGCGCCGTTGGTCATCAGGTGGCCGACGTTGCGCACGAACAGCAGCGAGCGGCCGTGCAGCGACAGCGTGCCGCCGTCGGGCGTCGTGTACTCGCGGTCGGCGTTCAGGCGGCGCGTGAAGGACTTGCCGCCCTTCGCGACTTCCTCGACCAGCGTGCCCTGCATCAGGCCGAGCCAGTTGCGGTAGAGCTGGACCTTGTCGTCGGCGTCGACCGCCGCGACCGAATCCTCGCAATCGATGATCGTGCTGACCGCGGCTTCGAGCACGACGTCCTTCACGTTCGCGAGATCGGCACGGCCGATCGGCGTCGACGCATCGATCTGGATCTCGAGGTGCAGGCCGTTGTGTTTCAGCAGGATCGCGGACGGTGCGTCGGCCGCGCCCTGGTAGCCGACGAACAGCGCCGGCTGCGCGAGATGCACGACACCCTTGCCGGTTTCGACGGCGAGCTGGCCGTCCTGCACGCGGTAGCGCAGCGCGTCGCGGTGCGAGCCGCTCGCGAGCGGCGCCGCGTTGTCGAGCACGTTGCGCGCGTAGTCGATCACGCGCTGGCCGCGCGTCGGGTTGTAGGTCGCGGTGCGTTCGGCGCCGCCGTCTTCAGGCAGTGCGTCGGTGCCGTACAGCGCGTCGTACAGGCTGCCCCAGCGGGCGTTCGCGGCGTTCAGCGCGTAGCGCGCGTTCGACAGCGGCACGACGAGCTGCGGGCCAGCCTGCGTGGCGATCTCGCTGTCGACGTTCGCGGTGGCTGCCGCGACGCTCGACGGGACCGGCACAAGGTAGCCGATCTTTTCGAGGAATGCGCGATACGCGGCGTGGTCGCGTACGGGGCCGGGGTGGGCACGGTGCCAGGTGTCGAGTTCCTGCTGCAGGCGGTCGCGTTCCGCGAGCAGCTCGCGGTTGCGCGGCGCCAGGTCGTGCACCAGGGCCGAGAACCCGCTCCAGAACGCGGCCTTGTCGACGCCGGTGCCCGGCAGCGCTTCGTTTTCAATGAACTGGCTCAGCGCTGGCGCGACTTGCAGTCCTGCTTGGTCGATCATCGTTAATCCTCCCGGGGAAAAATGCGCGCGCGCGGCTTGGCTGGTTATGTCGCGACGCTTTGTGTGCCGGCGCGGGCGATCTGCGCGTCCTGTTCGGACTTTACGCCAGACACACCGATCGCGCCCGCAATCCGGCCGCCGACCGTGACCGGCACGCCGCCTTCGAGCAACCCCGTCAGCGGCACGCTGAGAAACGCGGTGCGGCCACCGTTGATCATATCCTCATACGCCTTCGTCTCGCGACGGCCGAGCGCCGCGGCGCGCGCCTTGTCCTGCGCGATAGTCGCGCTGGCCGGCGATGCGCCGTTCAGCCGTGCGAACGCGAGCAGATGGCCGCCGTCGTCGACGACGGCGATCGACACGGCCCAGCCATGGCGCTCCGCTTCCGCGCGGGCGGCGGCGAGCATGCGGTCGGCATCGGCGAGTTCGAGTTCGGGTTTCGTTTGCATGGCGTTCCTCCGGAATCCGCGGTCAATTGACGAGGTGGTTGTCGACGAGTTCGATCCAGTGGCGCACGGGCGTGCGGCCCGCGCCGTTCACGTGAGTCTGGCAGCCGACGTTCGCCGTGACAATCAGGTTCCGCCGCGCGGCTTCGAGCGCATCGAGCGGGTGGTCGCGCAGTGTCGTCGCGAGTTCGGGCTGCGTCAGCGAATCGGTGCCGGCCGAGCCGCAGCACGGATGGCCATCGGCGACATTCGTCAGATCGAAGCCGAGCCGCGTCAGGATGCGTTCGACCGCGCCGCCGAGGCGCTGCGCGTGCTGCAGCGTGCACGGGCAGTGGACCGCGACGCGGCGGTGCGTCGCATCGGCCAGCGCGTCGAGCGGCTCGTGCGCTCGACGTTGCGGCTCGAAGGGTGGACGTGAGCGGGTGCCGGATCGTTCGCGCGATGATGTGAATCAAGCAAAGTGCGCTGCCGATGCGGCGCCACAATCGAATATGTCACAGTGTGATCCATTCGATGTGCATGTCGTCATGACCTGCGCACATCCGCGCAACACGCGTTTCGAGCCGTTGAGCGTGACGCGCCGCCGATCCTGAAAGGAGGATGCCGCATGTCCATTCCGACGCGTGGTGACGGGCCCGACGCCCGCGCCGTCCCGATTCCCCATGAACGCCGCACCGCGCTGCTGGCGGCGCTAGACGAACTGCTGGAGGCTGAGCGCGCGGGCGCGCGTGTCGCTTCCGAGACGGCGGCCGACGTGACGGATGATCCCGAACTGCATCGGCTGATCGCACATATCCGCCAGGACGAAGCGCACTGGTGCGGCGTGCTCGTCGACGCGATCCGGTCGCTCGATGTGACGCCGACGCGCGCGACCGGCGCGTTCTACGAAAAGGCGATGGCGATCGACGATCTGGCGGAGCGCATGGCGTTCCTGAACCGCGGCCAGCGCTGGGTCGTCCGCAAGTTGCAGACGCTGCTGCCGACGCTCGCGGATCCGGACATCCACCACGCGCTGTCGCTGATGCTGGTCGCGCACGAGAAGAACATCGGCGCAGTGGATGCGCGATTGCGCGACGGGGAGTCGGGCAGCGTGTAGTGGCGGCCGCACGAAAAACGGGTGCTGCGCGGAGTGGCGGGGAACGCGGGCAAAGGGGCGGCGGCCGGCGCACGAAGCGTCACTCGCCAATCGCGCCGCCTGACCGCGCCGACATCCGGCCCGTCCTGTAAACAGACGTTCGATTGGCGAAGACGAACGTTGCGTCTCTGACCATTCCCTTCATCCGCAACGCTCGGATTACGTTCGTAAGAACCGGTTTCGATTCAATTCGACGATCTATTTACTGCACGCGATTCTATGGTGCCTGACCAGTATCAAATGCAAATCGCTATGCATATACTGGTTTGATCCGACGAAATCCGGGGGGAGACGATGAGCATCGCCGCATCCGCAAACGAGCCGGCCGCCGCCATTCAGTTCATCACCAGGGTCTACGCCAGGCTGCTGCTCGCCGGCTTCGCCTTGGTGCCGGCATTTCTGATCGCGTACTTCTATTGCTTTCAGAACCCCTCGCTGAAATTCGAGAATCACGCATTCCACGAGTTGGCGATCGCAGCCGCGACGCTCGAAGGCGTGTTCGTCACCTACGTGTGCTGGCGTTGTTATCGCTTGTCGGGAGAGCCGCTGTTGCGTTGGCTGACGCTCGGCTTTCTGGGCTTTTCGCTGATCTACACATTGCATGGTGCCTTCACCGGCATGGCGCACCACAATATCTGGCTGTTCCTGTTGTATGGACCGGCCTCGCGCCTCGTCATGTCCATTTTGATCTTTGTAGGACAGCTCTCGTACAGTCGGTCGGCGGACAGCGAGGCGTTCCGCGTCGATCGTCGGGCGTGGGCGACCTGGGTCGGCCTGTTCGTGCTGATCGATGTGCTGGTGGCCTGGGTCGCGTACTCGCCATTTGCCGGCAATCCGTGGGTTCGCCTGTCGATGGAAGGCGGTGCACTCGCCTTTTCGACCCTCAACGTCATCGCGCTGGTGGTGCGGCGCATCCGCACCCCGCTCATGCTGATCTACGGCATCTCGGTTTCGTCGTTCGCGCTCGCGTCGCTTGCGTTCATCCTCGGCCGCCCGTGGAACCATATGTGGTGGCTCGCGCATGTGATCTTCGCCGGGGGTTTTTTCCTGCTGAGTTACGGTGTCGTGCAAGCATTTCACACAACGCGCTCGTTCTCGACCATCTATAGCCAGGAAGAGCTGTTTGCCCGCTTGCGCGAAGCGATGGCCCGCACGGAACGTGCGTTGCAGGAGTTGCAGCGAACCAACGAGAAACTCGAATACATGGCCGCAACCGATCCGTTGACCGGCGCGGCCAACCGGCGGCGCTTCATCGAACGCGTTGAGGCGGAAATTGCCCGCGCGAGACGTAACGGCGCACCGTTCTCGCTGCTTGCACTCGACCTCGACCACTTCAAGGCAGTCAACGATAGCTACGGGCATCAGACGGGCGACCAGGTCCTGCAACGCTTCGTCAAGAAATGCCTCGACGCGATCCGCCCGTACGACGGCGTGGCGCGGGTGGGCGGCGAAGAATTCATGGTCTTGTTGCCGCAGGCCGCTCTGGATACTGCCTGCTTGGTCGGCGAGCGCATTCGCGCAGCGATTGCCGGCACGCCATTCGAGAATGGCGATGGCAAACCGATCGAGGTCACGGTGAGCGTCGGCATATCGGAGTTTGGCCGTGACGGGGAGACGATCGACGCGATTCTGCGCAAGGCAGACGAGCGCTTGTACGAGGCCAAGCATCAGGGGCGAAACCGCGTGATTGCCGCGTAGCGAGCCGAGAGCGGGGACTCGAAAGACGCTGAGCCTGCGCGCCGGCCGCTACCGGCCAGCCATTCGACCGTTGAACACGCGAAAGTTGTCGATTGCGGTCCGGCGTTTCCCATGGCGGGGACGGGTCGTTCGGCGACACCCACGGAATGACGCGCGTCCACCATCAATCGCCGCCGAGTTTCAACGATCGAAACACCATGCCACCGGCCCCGAGCGCAATCAGCGCCAGTGCGATGGCAAATGCAGTGGCACCGGCCGCCAGACCAAAGAAGTCGATCGCGTAGCCGGTCATGACGGGCAGCAGCCCCGCCGGCAGATATCCGCCGATATTCATGACGGCAATGGCTTCGGCCCTGCGCGTGTCCGGCACATGCAGGCCGATGAGCGTCAAGCCGCCCAGCTGCCCAAGGCCCTGCGCGACCCCCGCGAACAGCGCAGCGGCCACCAGAACGGGTGCCGACAGCATATGCACCGCGCCACACAGTGCACCCATCGACAGCACGGTCGCCACCGTACCTGCCATGAACAACGCACGTACCGACCACTGCCGCACGGCGAACTGAACGCCCGTTGCAGCGAGAAACATCGTGCATGCCATGCCGCCGGCGAGCAACGGGCTGCGAACCTCGAGCAGACGGGCGAGTAACGAAGGCCCCAACGCAAGCACGAACGATGTTGCCGTAATGCCGGGCCCGAACACGCCGATGCCGGCCGCGACGTGCCGTCGATTCATCGCCGGGACCGACGGCAAATGCAGACGCGCGACATTGCCGGTTGTCCTTGCCGGTCGGCCAAGGGGCAACCGCCACGCAATGACGAGCGCACTCAGCAGCACGAGGAACTCGATACCGAACACCAGCGCGACCGGATGCGCGACCGTTTGCGCAGCACCGCCGGCCAGCAACGGCCCGAGGCCCGCGCCGAGAACCATCGCTACCGATGCGAGCAGCGCTGCCTGACGTCGACGCTCACCGCCGCCGAGGTCTGCCACGGACGCCATTCCTGCCGACACGATGACACCGACCGAGATACCCGTCAGCAGTCGCGCGACGGCAAGCGTTGCGATGGACGTTGCGCTGGCGAACAACGCACATGCGACCAGCGCCACCAGGATCCCCGGCAGAAGAACCGGCTTGCGGCCGTAACGATCCGATAGCTGTCCGGCCACCGACAGCGTGCCCAGTAGCCCAAGGATGTAAAGGGCAAAGATGACCGTCAAGGTGCCGGATGAAAAACCGAGCGTGCGCTGCCAGACCACATACAGCGGCGTCGGGGAATTGGACAGCATGAACACGGAGGTGACCGTCCATGCGGCGCGCCACATGGCGGGGGAAATGTGCGCGGACGCGCGGCTGGATTGCACTGCGGCAGTGTCGGACACGACGACCTTCCTTGTACGAGTTTTTTCGTACTATAGCTTAGTTCGAAAAAACTCGTACAGTGATATAGTCGTGAACATGAAACGCACGACCCACCCCGACCTGGCCGCCGCAGTCCCGGCGAACCTTCCCGATCCGCTGCCGGAACCGGCAGTGTCCGATTTGCGCCTGGACGCGATATTCGGCGCACTGGCCGACCCGTTGCGCCTGACGATCGTCCGCCGGCTGTTGCTGGAATCCGAGGCGTACGACCACCCGTGCAGCTGGTTCAGTTTCAATCGTGCGAAATCGTCATTGACCCATCACTTCAAGGCGCTGCGTGAAGCGGGCGTGATTCGCCAGCGTCAATATGGGCTCGAGCGACGCAGCCGCGTGCGTACCGAGGATCTGGATTCGCGATTTCCGGGGCTGCTGCAACTGGTGATCGCATGGGAGCCGTCCGGAGACGAACAGGGCTGAGCCGGCCCGTGTCGTCGACGGGCGGATCGATGTCTGCGTCGCACACGCTGCTCGCATCGCCGGATGCCGGCGCCAGCTAGCCAGCCAGCATTTCGACCGGCCGCGTTTGAGTGACCCGAGCGTTTCGTCAGGGGCGATCAGCGTCACCCATGGAATTCCGCGCCGCATGAAAAAAAGCCCGCCGAAGCGGGCAACCTCACGATGCGGAGGGGGAGATGCGAGTGTGCTGGCGGCGCGCGTTCAGCCTTTCGTCGCGCCGAACGTGAGCCCCGCGACGAAATGTTTCTGCATCGCGAAGAACATCGCGACCGACGGCAGCGCGGCGAGGATCGAGCCGGCCGATACGAGATTCCACGACGTCGTCCATTGCCCCTTCAGCGCTGCGACGCCCGCCGTGATCGGCGCGGCTTCGTCGCCTTGCGTGAGACACAGCGCCCAGAAGTAGTCGTTCCACACGAACGTGAACACGAGGATCGCGAGCGCCGCGAGCGCGGGCCGGATCAGCGGCAGCACGATCCGCCAGAACACCGTCCATTCGCCCGCGCCCTCGATGCGCGCGGCCTCGATCAGCTCGAACGGCAGCTGCTTGATGAAGTTGCGCAGGAACAGCGTGCAGAAGCCGGTCTGGAACGCGACATGGAACAGGATCAGCGCCTCGACGGTATTGAACACGCCGAGCCGGAGCGACAGGTCGCGCACCGGGATCATCAGCACCTGCACCGGCACGAAGTTGCCGGCGACGAACGTGCCGAACAGCGCGGCGTTGCCGCGAAACCGGTAGGTCGCGAGCGCGAAGCCGGCCATCGCCGCGAGCGCGATCGAGCCGAGCACGGACGGCACGGTGATCTGCACGCTGTTCCAGAAGTAATGCAGCATCGGCGACGTCGTCAGCGCGTCGCGATAGTTCTCGACCATCGCGAAGTGCCGCGGCCAGCCCCAGTAGTGCCCTTCGACCAGTTCCTCGGTCGAGCGCACCGACGTGACGAACACCGCGATCATCGGCAGCAGCCAGATCAGCAGCGCGACGGGCAGCGACAGCTTGTACAGCCGGCGCGAGACGGGCTTCCATTGGGCAACGGGCGTCGGAAACATGAGGGTCACCGGTCAGGTTATTGCTCGTTGCGCAGCATGCGGCGCAACTGGAACACGATGTAGACGAGCATGATCGCGAACAGCACGACCGCGATCGACGCGGAATAGCCGAGCCGGTAGTACTTGATCGCCTGGTCGTACATGTAATACGCAAGCACGGTCGAACTCTCGAACGGGCCGCCGCTCGTCATCACCGAGATCAGGTCGAAGCTGCGCAGCGCGCCGATCACCGTGACGACGATCGCCATGAAGGTGGTCGGCCGCAGTTGCGGCAGCACGACGTGCCACAGCAGCGCGAAGCCGCGCGCGCCTTCCATCCGCGCCGCTTCGATCTGTTCCGGGTTGACCGACGTGAGGCCGGTCAGGTACAGGATCATGCAGTACGCCGTTTGCGGCCACAGCGCGGCGAATACGATGCCGAGCGTCGCATAGCGCGCGTCGCCGAGCACCGGGATGCCGTGCCCGGCGAGCAGCGCGAGCAGCCCGAACGTCGGATCGTAGAACCACGAGAAGATCAGGCCGACGACCACGCCGGACAGCACGAACGGCGCGAAGAACAGCGATTTCACGAGCCGGATGCCGCCGACCGCCTGGTTCAGGTACAGCGCGAGCGCGAGGCCGAGCGGCGGCGCGAGCATGAACAGCGCGAGCCAGATCACGTTGTTGCGCAGCGCGGTGTAGAACGTCGGCGCGTGCAGCAGTTCGACGTAGTTCGCGAGCCCGACGAAGCTGCGCTCGGTCATCCCGTCCCAGTTGTACAGGCTCAGCCACAGCGTCGACAGGATCGGCCAGATCACATAGACGGCAACCATTGCGCATGCGGGCGCGAGAAAGAGCCACGCGGCGCGCCGTTGCCGCCGCACGGCGGGCGAAGGGCGGCGCGCGGGCAACGCGGCGGCGGGTGCGCCGCGCGGCGGCGGCGCGGCGCCGGCGGGCGGGGTGGACGTGATCGGACTGGACACGGCAAGCCTCCTGTACTGACGCGGCGGCGCAGGGCCGCCGGCTGGGTCACGCGGTCACTTCTTGTAGATCCGCTTGCGGGTCTGTTCGAGCTGCGCGAGCACCGTATCGAGCTGCGCGGGATCGGCCAGGAACTGCTGCATGCCCTTCATCCCTTCGTCGGCCATTTCCTTCGTCATGTCGCGGTCGTAGAACTGCGCGACACCGCCGCGCGTGTCGGCGAGGATCCGGAAGCCGATGCGCGAGATCGGGTCGGCCGGCTCGGGCGACTTGCTGTTGGCCGACAGCGAGCCGAGGCCTTCCGCGAGCTTCGCGCCCATTTCGGGGGTCTGCACGAACGCGAGGAACGTGTGCGCGTCGGCCTTGTTCTTCGCCTTCGTCGGGATATGCAGCGATTCGACCGGGCCGTCCTCGGCGGTCGGCACCTTCGGGTCGATGATCGGGAAGCGGTAGTAGCCCATTTCCTGTTTCATGTTCGCCGGGAAACCGGCGGCGATGAAGGTGCCCATCAGCATCATCGCGGCCTTGCCCTGGAACAGGAACGGCTGCGCGCCGTCGAGATCGTAGGACAGCGCGTTGTCGATGAAGTAGCCGGCATCGATCAGCGATTTCCACGTCGTGTAGACCTTCTTCACGCGCGGGTCGGTGTACGGCACGTCGCCGGCCATCAGCTGCTGGTGGAACGCGTTGCCGTTCACGCGCAGGTCGAGGTAGTCGAACCAGCCGGCGAGCGTCCACGCGTCGCGGCCGCCGACCGCGACCGGCGTGATGCCGGCCGCCTTCAGCTTCTTGCACGCATCGAGAAACTGGTCCCACGTCTTCGGCTCGTCGGCGATGCCGACCTTGCGGAACAGGTCCTTGCGGTAGAACAGCCCCCACGAGTAATAGACGGTCGGCGCCGCGTACTGCTTGCCGTTATACGACGATGCGTCGCGCGTCGATGCATACATCGCGCCCCAGCCGTTCTTGGTCCAGTCGCCGCTCAGGTCCTCGAACAGCCCGCGCCTCGCGTAATACGCCATCCGCTCGCCCGCATGCCAGTTCACGACGTCGGGCGCGACGGTCGTGAGCCACGCGGGGAGCTGCACCTTGTACGCTTCCTCGTCGACGAAGGTCGCCTTCACGTCGATGTCGGGGTGCGCCTTGTGGAACGCGTCGAGCGTCGATTGCCAGACCGCGCGCTGGCTGGCGCCTTTGAACGCGATGTTGATCGTCAGCGTGCCGGCGCTCGCCGGCGCGGCGGCGCCGAACGAAGCGAACGCGATGGCGGCGGCCGTTGCGAGCCGGGCGGCGGCGCGAAGGGGGCGATGTGTCATGGTTGTCTCCATTCCTGTGTGTCGTTGTGCGTGACCGGCGCGTCGCGGCGCCGGTGGCGGGTGCTACGAACGGCTTCGGTACACGGCGACGCCTTGCGGCTCGACCTGCGCGGCGCCGAGCACGATTGCCGACGGCGGCACCGCGTCGATCGTGTGCGGCGTGTCGCCATAGTTGAATACGTAGGTCAGGCCGCCGCGCCGGCTCACGCGCACGCCGTCGCCGAGCGGCGTCGGTGCGAGGCCCGCTTCGGCCGCGACATCGGCGAACAGTTGCGCGGTGGTCGCGTCGTCGAACAGTGCGGCCCAATAGTGCAGCACGCCATGCGACACGCAGGCCGGATGACCGTCGGCGAAGCGTGCGCGCACGACGCTGCGCGTGTCGTCGTGAAGCTCGACCAAGTCGCGCCAGTGGCGCGCATCGCCCGCGAGCGGCGAGCCGTCGCGCAGCGTGCCGTCGATCCGCTCGGTCACGTTCGGCCGCAGCGATTCGACGCGCCACACGCGGATCGGCAGGATCGACGCGAGCGGGCCGGGCGGCAGCGCCGGCGGAATCTGCAGGTCGACGGTCTTCGAGCCGGTGCGCGGCCCGAACACGGCATGTGCGCCCGATGCGGCGAGCCGTGCCGCGAAATCGTCCGGCACGATCGGCAGCGGCGGCACGACCACGAGCCGATAGCCGTCGAGCGGCGCATGCACGGAGACCACGTCGACGTCGAGGCCGAGCGAACGCAGTGCCGAGTAGTACTCGAATGCGAAACGCGGGTAGTGGAAATCGGCGCCTTGCGGCTGCACCTCGAACAGCCACTTCGCTTCGTAGTCGTAGATCAGCGCGACGGGCGCACGCACCGGATCGTCCGCATCCGCGCCAGCGTCGTGCACGGCCGCGATCTCGCGCGCGACGCGTTGCGCCTCGCGGCCGCCTTCGTCGAGCTTGTCGTCCGGCGTGTGCAGGCCCGCATGCATCTGCTCCTGCGCGAACGGCGCCTGCCGCCAGCGGAAGTACGACACGCAGCCGGCGCCGTGCGCGAACGCCTCCCAGCTCCACAGGCGCACCATGCCCGGCAGCGGCGCGGGGTTCCAGTGCGCCCAGTTCACGGGCCCCGGCTGCTGCTCCATCACCCAGAACGGCAGCTTCGACATGCCGCGATACACGTCGTGATTGAACGACGCGAAATCGGGATGGCCGGTGCGCAGCCAGCGCGCCTTCACGTCGGGCGCGAACCATTGCTCCTCGAGCGCGCCGAGCGGATAGCTGTCCCACGTCGCGATGTCGAGGTCGCGCGCCACCTCGTAATGGTCGAACTCGGTGAACAGCTGCATGAAGTTGTGCGCGACGGGCCGGCCCGGCGAGTGCGCGCGGATCACGTCGACCTGCATCCGGTGATAGCGCGCGACCTCGTCGGACGCGAAGCGCCGGTAGTCGAGGCGATGCGACGGATGGGCCTCGGTCACGGTGCCGACGGGTGCGTCGACTTCGTCGAAGTGGCGATACTCCATGCTCCAGAACACGGTGCCCCACGCGCGGTTCAGCGCGTCGATCGTGCCGTAGCGTGCCTTCAGCCATCCACGAAAGCGCACGAGCGCGGCCGGCGAGTAGCTGACGACGGTCTGGTGGCAACCCAGCTCGTTGTCGGTCTGCCAGTAGCGCACGGCCGGATGGCGGCCGTAGCGTTCGGCGACCGCGGTGCAGATCTGGCGCGACGCTTCGAGATAGGTCGGCGACGAGAAATCGTAGTGGCGGCGCGAACCGAACGCGCGCGGCCGGCCGTCGGCGCCGATCGCGAGGATGTCGGGATGACGGTCGACCAGCCATTTCGGCGGCGTCGCGGTCGGCGTGCACATCACGATCTCGAGGCCGGCCGCGCCGAGCACGTCGACCGCGCGGTCGAGCCAGCCCCAGTCGTATTCGCCCGGCGACGGCTCGATGCGGCTCCAGGCGAATTCGGCGATCCGCACCTGCTCGATGCCGAGCGCTTTCATCCGGCGGGCGTCGTTCGCCCACATCGATTCCGGCCAGTGTTCCGGGTAATAGCAGACTCCGAGGCGCATACGCGATCCTTAAGCGTAGTGATGAACGTGGACGTCGGCGCACGCGGGCACCGCGCGGCCGTCTTCGGTGAACAGATGGCAGGCCGCGGCCGGCGCATGCACGTGCACGCGTTCGCCGCTGCGCACCTGCGCGTCGCCGGGCACCTTCGCGATCAGCGGCACGCCGCCGGGCTGGTCGAGGTGCACGTAGGTCTGTTCGCCCAGGCGCTCGACGAGCGCGACGTCGCGCACGAGCGTCGTCGCGTCGTGCGCGGCGCCGAGCGTCAGGTGCTCGGGGCGAATGCCGAGCGTCACGGTTGCGCCGGCACCGAGCGCGGAGCCGTCGCGCGGCAGCGTGAAGGTTTCGCCGGAAGGCGCGACCGTGACGGTCGTGCGGCGGGCATCGGATGCGGTGACGACGGCCGGCAGGAAGTTCATGCGCGGCGAGCCGATGAAGCCGGCGACGAAGCGGCTGGCCGGATGGTGGTAGAGGTCGAGCGGTGCGCCGACCTGCGCGATGCTGCCGTGCTGCGCGGTATCCGCGCCGGCGTGCAGCAGCACGATCCTGTCGGCGAGCGTCATCGCTTCGGTCTGGTCGTGCGTCACGTAGACGACGCTCGCGCGTTCGAACTGCCGGTGCAGCCGCGCGATCTCGATGCGGGTCTGGCCGCGCAGCGCCGCGTCGAGATTCGACAGCGGTTCGTCGAACAGGAACACGCCGGGCTCGCGCACGATCGCGCGGCCGATCGCGACGCGCTGCCGCTGGCCGCCCGACAGCGCCTTCGGCTTGCGGTCGAGCAGCGTATCGAGCTGCAGGATGCGTGCCGCATCGCGCACCTTCCGGTCGATCTCGGCTTTCGGCACGCGCGCGAGCTTCAGCCCGAACGCCATGTTCTCGTAGACCGTCATGTGCGGAAACAGCGCGTAGCTCTGGAACACCATCGCGACGCCGCGCTCGGCGGCCGGCACGTCGTCGACGCGGCGGCCGTCGATCGACAGCTCGCCCGCGCTCAAGTCCTCGAGCCCGGCGATCATGCGCAGCAGCGTCGACTTGCCGCATCCGGACGGCCCGAGGAACACGCAGAACTCGTGCGCGCCGATCTCCAGATCGACGTCGCGAATGACCGGCGCGTGATCGCCATAGGCTTTCTGCACGCGTCGCATCGAGATGCTCGCCATTGTCTCCGCTCCATGTTTTAATGCGCCATCATGTCTGATTAAGCGCTTAATCACCGCGATCAAAAAAAGAGGCGACGCGATCGCGGCCGAGTCGCGCCCGATGGTCGGGCGGCAAGGTGTGCGGCGATAGTGCGCCGCTTCGATGAACGAAGCAAATACTGGATCGACGTCTCATATAGTGGGCAAACCATGGCGACACTGGATGAAGTTGCGCGCCGCGCCGGCGTGACGGCCGCGACGGTATCGAACGTGCTGCGCGACCGCGGCCGGGTCGGCGAAGCCACGCGCGCGCGGGTGCTGGAAGCCGTGCAGGCGCTCGGGTATCGGCCGCATCTTGCTGCCCGGGCGCTGGCGGAAGGGCGCGCGCCGACGGTCGCGCTGATGGTGTCGAGCATCGCGAACCCGTTCTATCCGGAGTTCGCGCTGGCGGTCGAACGCGCGGTGCGCCGCAACGGGCAGTTCCTGATCGTCTGCAATACGAACGAAGATCCGCTGCAGGGGCGCGCTTATCTCGACCAGATTGCCGGCACGGTGTCCGAGGGCATTCTCGTGACCAACGCGAACCTGCACCTGCCGGATCTGCTCGACGTCGCGCGACGCGGCGTGCCGGTCGTGCTGTGCCTGTGGGAGCGGCCCGAGGCGCCGCCCGACGGATTGCCGTGCGTGGCCATCGATTTTCGCGAGGCGGGGCGGATCGCGACGCGGCATCTGATTGAACTCGGGCACGAGCGCATCGGCTTGATCGTCGGCGGGTCGGCGAGCGGTGTGCAGGCGCCGCGTTACGACGGCTTCGTCGACGTGATGCGCGAAGCGGGGCTCGACGCGTCGATCGTCGCGGCCGAGCACGATTCGATCGAAGGCGGCGTGCGCGCGGCGGGCCGGCTGCTCGACGCGCATCCGCAGCTGACCGCGCTGGTCGCCACCAACGACCTGCCCGCGATCGGCGCGATGCATGCGGCGGCCGATCGCGGCAGGCGCGTGCCCGACGACCTGTCGATCGTCGGCATTACCGACATCCATCTGGCAAGCGACACGCGGCCCACGCTGACGACCGTCGCGATCCCGACCGGCGAGGCTGCCGGCCTCGCGGTCGAACTGCTCAACGCGTTGCGCGAGGCGGGTGGCCGGAGCGACGATGCGTCGCGCGTGCGGACTGCGTCGCTGCCGCGGCTGGTGGTGCGCGGTACGACAGGCCGCGTATCGAGCGGGAGCGCGACGCGGTAGAAGGAAGAAGACACCGCGCGTGGCGGCGCCGGGAACATCGAGTTCGCCGACGCAATCGGCGCGGCCCGGCGCGGAGCCGCGTGCGGTGTGGAAACCGGCAAACGCAGCGCCGGCCTCAACCGCCTTCGACGAGCCGCATCACGATGCTTCTGGCCGATTCGAGATGCGCGACCGTCATCGAACGGGCCGCGCGCGCGTTGCGTTCGCGGCACGCCTGCAGGATCTCCTCGTGCTCGACCTGGAACGACGGCGTATCTGCGAGCAGCGTGGCCTGCAGGCGCTCGTAGCGTTCGACCTGGCTGCGCAGCTCGCCGATCGTCTTCAACTGCCGCGCGTTGCCGCAGCACGAATACAGCAGCGCGTGGAATTCGCGGTTCAGTTCGCCCTGCCGGCGCGGCACCGCCGCGTCGCCGAGCAGGCGATGAACGAGTTCGGCGCGCGCGAGCGTCTCGTCGTCGAGCCGCTTTACGCTCCGGTAGATCGCATCGCCTTCGAGCAGCGCGCGCAGATCGTAGATTTCCTGCACGTCCGGCGCGCTCAGCATGCGCACGACGGCGCCGCGATTCCTGAAGATATCCAGCAATCCTTCGCGTTCCAGCCGCTGGATCGCTTCGCGCATCGGAATCCGGCTGATGCCGAAGCGGTCGGCCAGGTCGCGCTCGACGAGCCGTTCGCCGGCTTCCAGTTCGCCATTGATGATCATGTCCCGCAGCGATGCGGCCACCGCGTCCGCCGTGGAGTCGAGTTTGGCTTCCATGCCTGCGTGTTCCTTACTTCACTTTGGAATAATGGTATACCAAACGAGAATCCGGTGCCACAATGGCGGCCACAGGCGGGCTCCGTAAAATGAAATCCGGCCCGGTCGACGCAACCGACATCAATGGAGAGCGAGATGGCATCAGGCGAACACAAGTATCGCGTCGCAGTGCAGTGGACGGGCAACCGCGGCACCGGCACGTCGGGGTATCGCGAGTACGGCCGCGATCATGTGATCCGCGCCGGCTCGAAGCCGGACATTCCCGGTTCGTCGGACGCGGCGTTCCGCGGCGACGCATCGCGCTGGAACCCGGAGGACCTGCTGCTGGCGTCGGCATCGGCGTGCCACAAGCTCTGGTATCTGCATCTGTGTTCCGAGGCCGGTATCCGCGTGCTCGCGTATGTCGACAACGCGGAAGGGACGATGCTCGACAGTCCCGAGCAGGGACGCTTCACCGAGATCGTGCTGCGCCCGCACGTGAGCATCCAGGCCGGCGACGATCTCGAGCGGGCGGAACACCTGCATCATGATGCGCACGCGAAGTGCTATATCGCGAACTCGGTCAATTTCCCGATCCGCTGCGAACCGGTGATCGAGTTCGCCGCCGCGTGACGCGTCGGCAACGGAAAGCAAGATGAAGCTGTTCTGCTACTCAAGAAATGCACGCGTGGCGCCGCACTTCGTGCTCGAAGCAATCAACGCGGGCGGGCCTCACCCCCCGCCGCGTCACAGCACGACGCCGTAAACCTCGCGCGCCGCCGCCCGGATCGCATCGGCCATCACCGTGACCGCCGGCGAATGCAGCCGGTCGGTGCGCGTGATGATCCCGAAATCGTCCATCCGGCAATCCATCTCCAGCGGCAGCACCGTGACGATCCCGTGTCGCGCGTAGTAGCGCGCGACGTCCTCGGCCAGCACCGCGATCATGTCGCTCTGTTCGAGCAGTTGGGTGATGAACAGCAGCGCGGCCGTCTCGACGAGGTTCGCCGGCGGCGCGAGGCTCGCGCGCTGGAACACGAGCTCGAAGCGATGGCGCAGCACGCTGCCGGCCGGCGGCACGACCCACGCGGCGCGCTGCACGTCGGCGAGCGCCAGCGGCGCCTGCGCGAGCAGCGGATGGCCGGGCCGCACCACCGCGGCCACCGTTTCGCCGGTCAGGGGCTCGTAGCGCAGGCGCAGCTTGTCGTGTTCGGCGGAGAGCCGGCCGAGCACGATGTCGATCTTGTCCTGCGCAAGGTGTTCGAGCAGCACGTTGCTGGTGTCGATCCCGACCGACACGTGCAGGCCCGCATGCGTGCCCTTCACGGCGGCGACGGCCGGCGGCACGAGCCGCAGGCCCGGCGACGTGATCGCGCCCACCGCCACATGCCCGAGATGGCCGGCCTTCAGCGCCGCCAGTTCCTCGTGTGCCTGGTCGAGACTGCCGAGCGCCGCGCGCGCGTGGCGGATCAGCGCGTCGCCGTACAGCGTCGGCCGCATCCCGCGCGGCAGGCGCTCGAACAGCACCGCGCCGATCGATTCCTCGAGTTCGCGCAGCAGCTTCGATGCGGCCGGCTGCGTCATGTTCAGCGCGGCCGCCGCGCGATGAATGCTGCCTTCGTCGGCGAGCGCGACGACCAGCAGGAGCTGGCGGGTTTTCAGGCGGCTGCGGTTTCCCCATGGGCTGGCGTCAGTCATCGTACGGGTTTATATCGATATCGGAATCGATATCGTAATCGCCTAAAACGTCATTAGCGAGTTATCAAAATTCTGCCTAGACTGCGCCGGTATCCCGTCACCACAGGACTGACGATGTCGGCAACAAAACCCAGGCTGCGCTCCACCCAATGGTTCGGCACGAACGACAAGAACGGCTTCATGTACCGGAGCTGGATGAAGAACCAGGGCATCCCCGATCACGCGTTCGACGGCCGGCCGGTCATCGGCATCTGCAACACGTGGTCTGAACTGACGCCGTGCAACGCGCACTTCCGCAAGCTCGCCGAGCACGTGAAGCGCGGGATCTCCGAAGCGGGCGGTTTCCCGGTCGAGTTCCCGGTGTTCTCGAACGGCGAATCGAACCTGCGGCCGTCCGCGATGCTCACGCGCAACCTCGCGTCGATGGACGTCGAGGAGGCGATCCGCGGCAATCCGATCGACGCGGTCGTGCTGCTCGCCGGCTGCGACAAGACGACGCCCGCGCTGCTGATGGGCGCGGCGAGCTGCGACGTGCCGGCGATCGTCGTGTCGGGCGGGCCGATGCTGAACGGCAAGCTCGAAGGCAAGAACATCGGTTCGGGCACGGCCGTGTGGCAGCTGCACGAAGCGCTGAAGGCCGGCGAGATCGACCTGCACCACTTCCTGTCGGCCGAAGCCGGCATGTCGCGCTCGGCCGGCACCTGCAACACGATGGGCACCGCGTCGACGATGGCATGCATGGCCGAGGCGCTCGGCGTCACGCTGCCGCACAACGCGGCGATTCCGGCCGTCGATTCGCGCCGCTACGTGCTCGCGCACATGTCGGGCATCCGCATCGTCGAGATGGCGCTCGAAGGGCTCGTGCTGTCGAAGGTGCTGACGCGCGCCGCGTTCGAGAACGCGATCCGCGCGAACGCGGCGATCGGCGGCTCGACGAACGCGGTGATTCACCTGAAGGCGATCGCGGGCCGCATCGGCGTGCCGCTCGAACTCGAGGACTGGATGCGCATCGGCCGCGACACGCCGACGATCGTCGACCTGATGCCGTCGGGCCGCTTCCTGATGGAAGAGTTCTATTACGCGGGCGGCCTGCCGGCCGTGCTGCGCCGGCTCGGCGAAGGCGGGCTGCTGCCGAACCCCGACGCATTGACGGTCAACGGCAAATCGCTGTGGGACAACGTGCGCGAAGCGCCGAACTACGACGACGAGGTGATCCGTCCGCTCGACCGGCCGCTGATCGCGGACGGCAGCATCCGCATCCTGCGCGGCAATCTCGCGCCGCGCGGCGCGGTGCTGAAGCCGTCGGCGGCGAGCCCCGAGCTGCTGAAGCATCGCGGCCGCGCGGTGGTGTTCGAGAACCTCGAACACTACAAGGCCACGATCAACGACGAAGCGCTCGACGTCGACGCGAGCTCCGTGCTCGTGCTGAAGAACTGCGGGCCGCGCGGTTATCCGGGGATGGCCGAGGTGGGCAACATGGGGCTGCCGCCGAAGCTGCTGCGCCAGGGCGTGAAGGACATGGTGCGGATTTCCGACGCGCGGATGAGCGGCACCGCGTACGGCACGGTCGTGCTGCACGTCGCGCCGGAGGCCGCCGCCGGCGGGCCGCTCGCGGCGGTGCGCAACGGCGACTGGATCGAGCTCGACTGCGAGGCCGGCACGCTGCATCTCGACATCGCGGATGACGAACTGCAGCGCCGCCTGTCGGATGTCGATCCGACCGCGGCGCCGGGCGTGGCCGGCCAGCTCGGCAAGGGCGGCTACGCGCGGCTGTACATCGATCACGTGCTGCAGGCCGACGAGGGGTGCGACCTCGACTTCCTGGTCGGCATGCGCGGCGCGGACGTGCCGAGCCACTCGCATTGATTGGCGTGCGCGCAACGCGGCACAGGTGAAGCAGGGCAGACCGGCGACGACGCCGGCGCGGCCCACCCATGGAGACACGATGACGACGACGCAGCACCCGTCCGCGACACCGGCCGCGGCTCAATCCGGCCCGTCGGCCGCCGTCGACGAACGGCAGTTGATGCGCACGCTCACGCGCAGGCTGGTGCCGTTTCTCGCGTTGATCTACGTGGTGGCCTATGTCGACCGCACGGTCGTCGGCTTCGCGAAGCTGCACATGAACGCGGCCGTCGGCCTGAGCGACGCCGCGTACGGGCTCGGCGCGGGCCTGTTCTTCATCGGCTATTTCCTGTGCGAGGTGCCGAGCAATCTCGCGCTCGGCCGCTTCGGCGCGCGTGTGTGGTTCGCACGGATTCTCGCGACGTGGGGCGTGATCACGATGGCGATGGCGCTCGTGCAGGGGCCGACCAGCTTCTACGTGCTGCGCTTCCTGCTCGGCGCGGCCGAAGCCGGCCTGTATCCGGGCATCCTGTATTTCCTCACGCAGTGGTTTCCGATGCGCGGCCGCGCGCGCGTGATCGGGCTGCTCGTGCTCGCGCAGCCGATCGCCGGCATCGTGACGGGGCCGCTCGCGGGTTGGCTGCTGTCGACGCACGGGCTGTTCGGGCTGTCGAACTGGCAGACGCTGTTCGTCGTCAGCGGCCTGCCGGCCGTGCTGCTCGTGTGGCCGACGCTGCGGCTGCTGCCCGAATCGCCGGACCGCGCGCGCTGGCTGAACGATGACGAGCGGCACTGGATCGCGCGCCAGCTCGCCGCCGATCGCGACACGTATCGCCCCGACGCGCACCGCAATCCGCTCGCCACGCTGGCCGACCGGCGCGTGCTGCTGCTCGCGGCGCTGTTCCTGCCGTTCCCGCTGTGCATCTACGGGCTGTCGCTGTGGCTGCCGACGATCATTCACGCGTTCGGCGTGGGCGACGCGGCCACCGGCCTGCTGTCCGCCGTGCCGTACCTGTTCGCGGTGGTCGGGCTGCTGGTCGTGCCGCGTCACTCGGATCGCACGCGCGAACGCTACTGGCACATCGTCGTCGTGTCGGCTGCCGCGGCGCTGACGATGGCCGCGAGCGCATGGGCGCGGCAGCCCGCGCTGCAGTTCCTGTTCATCTGCCTCACGGCGTTCTCGCTTTACTCGATCCAGGCCGTCGTATGGGCGCTGCCCGGCGAGTTCCTGACCGGGACGAGCGCGGCGGTCGGCATTGCCGCGATCAATTCGCTCGCGAATCTCGGCGGTTATGTCGGGCCGTACGGCATCGGCCTGATCAAGCAGGCGACCGGCAGCCTCGCGGCCGGTTTGTATTTCCTCGCGGCGACGCTGCTGTTCGCGGTGCTGATCACGTTCGTGGTCCGCGCGACGCTGCGCGCGCCGCAGCCGGCCGCGGGCGCGCTCGCCCGCGAATCCTGAACGCATTGTTTCCCGGCTGAACGCCGATTCGACCGACGCAGGACCGAACCATGACATCGAGCAGCACGCCGCGCTATCGCGGCATCTTCCCCGTCGTCCCGACGACGTTTACCGACACCGGCGAGCTAGACCTCGCGAGCCAGAAACGCGCAGTCGATTTCATGATCGACGCGGGTTCGGACGGGCTGTGCATCCTCGCGAACTTCTCCGAGCAGTTCGCGATCACCGACGACGAGCGCGACGTGCTCACGCGCACGATCCTCGAACACGTGGCGGGCCGCGTGCCGGTGATCGTCACGACGTCGCACTACAGCACGCAGGTATGCGCGGCGCGCAGCCTGCGCGCGCAGCAGCTCGGCGCGGCGATGGTGATGGCGATGCCGCCGTATCACGGCGCGACGTTCCGCGTGCCCGAAGCGCAGATCTTCGATTTCTATGCACGCGTGTCCGACGCGATCGAGATCCCGATCATGATCCAGGACGCGCCCGCGAGCGGCACCGCGCTGTCGGCGCCGTTCCTCGCGCGGATGGCACGGGAGATCGGGCAGGTTGCGTACTTCAAGATCGAGACGCCCGGTGCGGCGAACAAGCTGCGCGAGCTGATCCGGCTCGGCGGCGATGCGATCGAGGGGCCGTGGGACGGCGAGGAGGCGATCACGCTGCTCGCCGACCTCCATGCGGGCGCGACCGGCGCAATGACGGGCGGCGCGTTTCCGGACGGCATCCGGCCGATCCTCGAAGCATGGCGCGAAGGGCGCCACGACGACGCGTACGCGCGCTACCAGGCATGGCTGCCGCTGATCAATCACGAGAACCGCCAGTCCGGGATCCTCACCGCGAAGGCGCTGATGCGCGAAGGCGGCGTGATCGCGTGCGAGCGGCCGCGGCATCCGATGCCGGAACTGCATCCGGACACGCGCGCGGAACTGCTCGCGATCGCGCGCCGGCTCGATCCGCTCGTGCTGCGCTGGGCGCACTGAGCGATTCGCAAAGGAGGAACGCACCATGACCAAGCAGGTTTCGCTGGGCGTCGTCGGGATCGGCAAGATCGCACGCGACCAGCATCTTCCGGCGATTGCCGCCGAACCGGGCATCGCGCTGACTGCGTGCGCGAGCCGCCACGCGGAAGTCGCCGGCGTGCGCAACTATCAGGATCTCCGCGCGCTGCTGGCCGCCGAGCGTGAGCTCGACGCGGTGTCGCTGTGCGCGCCGCCGCAAGTGCGCTACGCTCAGGCGCGCGCCGCGCTCGAAGCCGGCAAGCACGTGATGCTCGAGAAGCCGCCGGGCGCGACGCTCGGCGAAGTGGCCGCGCTGGAGGCGCTCGCGCACGCGCGCGGCCTCACGCTGTTCGCGACCTGGCATTCGCGCTGCGCGAGCGCGGTGGAGCCCGCACGCGCATGGCTCGCGACGCGCGCGATCCGCGCGGTGCAGGTGCGCTGGAAGGAGGACGTGCGGCGCTGGCATCCGGGGCAGCAGTGGATCTGGGAGCCGGGCGGCCTCGGCGTGTTCGATCCGGGCATCAATGCGCTGTCGATCGTCACGCGGATCCTGCCGCGCGAGCTCGTGCTGCGCGAGGCGACGCTGTTCGTGCCGAGCGACGTACAGACGCCGATCGCGGCCGAACTCGATTGCGCGGATACCGACGGCGTGCCCGTGCGCGCGGAATTCGACTGGCGGCACGGCCCGGTCGAGCAATGGGAGATCGCGGTCGACACGGCCGACGGCGTGCTCGCGATCAGCCGCGGCGGCGCGCAATTGTCGATCAACGGCGAGCCGGTCGAGATCGGCCCCGAACGCGAGTATCCGGCACTGTATGCTCACTTCCGCGCGCTGATCGCGCGCGGCGAAAGCGACGTCGACGTGCGGCCGCTGCGGCTCGTCGCCGATGCGTTTCTGTTCGGCCGGCGCGTGCAGACCGACGCGTTCGGCCGCTGAATGTGCCGGCGCGCTTCGCCGCGACCGCGCACGATGAATGATGAAGACCCAAGTCGATACTAGGAGACACCGCATGACCCGCACGACTCACACGATTCGCCGACACCCCCTGCGTGCGCTGCTGGCCGCGCTTTGCATCGCGCCGCTCGGCATGCAGGGCGCCGCGCGCGCCGACGCGCCGCTGAAGATCGGCTTCCTGGTGAAGATGCCCGAGCAGGCGTGGTTCATCAACGAGCAGAACGCGGCATCCGCGCTCGGCCAGAAGGAGAATTTCTCGGTCGTGAAGATCGGCACGCCCGACGGCGAGAAGGTGCTGGCCGCGATCGACAACCTCGGCTCGCAGGGCGCACAGGGCTTCGTGATCTGCGCGCCCGACGTGCGCCTCGGCCCGGCGATCTCCGCGCGCGCGAAGCGCTACAACATGAAGTTCGTGACCGTCGACGACCAGCTCGTCGATTCGACCGGCAAGCCGCTCGCGAACGTGCCGCACCTCGGGATGTCGGCGACCAAGATCGGCAACCAGGTCGGCCAGGCGATCTCCGACGAGATGAAGCGGCGCGGCTGGAAGCCCGAGGAAGTCGGCGCGCTGCGGATCACCAACAACGAGCTGCCGACCGCGAAGCTGCGCACCGACGGCGCGACACAGGCGCTGCTCGCGAACGGCTTCCGCAAGGAGAACATCTTCGACGCGCCGCAGAAGACGACCGACGACGAAGGCGGCTTCAGCGCGGCCGCGCCGGTGCTCGCACGGCATCCGAACGTGAAGAAATGGGTGGTCTACGCACTGAACGAGGAAACCGTGCTCGGCGCGGTGCGCGCGACCGAACAGCTGCACATCCCGTCGGCCGACGTGATCGGCGTCGGCATCAACGGTGCGGGCGAAGCGTTCGCCGAGTTCCAGAAGAAGGAGCCGACCGGCTTCTACGGGACGATCGCGGTCAGCTCGACGAACCACGGCAAGGACAGCACGCAGAACCTCGTCGACTGGATCCGCAACGGCAAGACGCCGGCGGCCGACACGCAGACGAGCGGCAAGCTGATGACGCGCGCGAACTGGCAGGCCGTGCGCGCCGAGCTCGGCATCTGAGCGGTGCGAGGCGAAAACGCGATGACGACGCAGACGATGACGGCCGTGTCCCGCAGCAACGACGCTGCGGCAGGCGCACCGCCGCAGGACGCCCCGCTGCTCGCGCTCGACGGCATCACGGTGACGTTCCCGGGCGTGCGCGCGCTCGACGCCGTGTCGCTGTCGGTGCGGGCGGGCGAAGTGCACGGGCTGATGGGCGAGAACGGCGCGGGGAAATCGACGCTGCTGAAGGTGCTGTCCGGCGTGAACCAGCCGCAGGCCGGCACGCTGACGCTGAACGGCACGGTGCAGCGCTTCGCGTCGACGCGCGCCGCGCTCGAGGCCGGCATCGCGATCATCTACCAGGAGCTGCATCTGGTGCCCGAGCTGACGGTTGCCGAGAACCTGATGCTCGGGCAGTTGCCGAGCCGGCTCGGCGTGGTCGACGAGCGCACGCTCGCCGCGCGTGCGCTCGATGCGCTGGAGCGGCTCGGCGAGCACATCGATCCGGGCATTCCGGTGAAGTATTTGTCGATCGGCCAGCGCCAGATGATCGAGATCGGCAAGGCGCTGATGCGCGACGCGCGCGTGATCGCGTTCGACGAACCGACGAGCTCGCTGTCCGCGCGCGAGACCACGCAGCTGTTCCGGATCATCCGCGCGCTGCGCGCGGAAGGCCGCGCGATCATCTACGTCACGCACCGGATGGAAGAGGTCTACGAACTGTGCGACCGCGTGACCGTGTTTCGCGACGGCCGCCGGATCGACACGTTCGATTCGGTCGCCGATCTCGACCGCGACCGGCTGATCGGCTGCATGGTCGGCCGCTCGATCGAGGATGTGTACGGCTACCGGCCGCGCGCGGCCGGCGACGTGCTGATCGAGGCGAAGGGGCTGGCGGGGCCCGGGCTGTCCGAGCCCGTGTCGTTTACCGCGCGGCGCGGCGAGATCGTCGGCTTCTTCGGGCTCGTCGGCGCGGGCCGCTCGGAACTGATGAAGCTGCTGTACGGCGCGGTGCGCCCGAGCGCCGGGCACGTCGAGCTGGGCGGGCGGCGTGTCGCGTTTGCCAGCCCGCGCGACGCGGTGCGCGCCGGCATCGCGCTGTGCCCGGAAGACCGCAAGCAGGAAGGCATCGTCGCGATCGCGTCGGTGGCCGACAACCTGAACATCAGTGCGCGCCGGCATTTCAGCCCGGCGCGCATGCTGCTCGACACGCGACGCGAGCGCGAGCTCGCGCAACGCTACATCGAGCGGCTCGCGATCAAGACCCGCGACGGCGACACGCCGATCGGCGCGTTGTCCGGCGGCAACCAGCAGAAGGTCGTGCTGGCGCGCTGGCTCGCCGAACGCATCGACGTGTTCCTGATGGACGAGCCGACGCGCGGCATCGACGTCGGCGCGCGCGCGGAAATCTACAACCTGTTCTACGAACTCGCGGAAGCGGGCCGCACGGTGATCCTCGTGTCGAGCGATCTGGCCGAAGTGATCGGCGTGTCGGACCGGATCATCGTGATGAAGGAAGGACGGATCGCGGGCGAAGTGGAGAAGGCGCAGGCGACGCCCGACGCGCTGATCAAGCTCGCGCTGCCGCGCTAGCGGCTTGCTGTTCAACCGGAAAGAAAGAGACATGAGCCAGGCAATGCAACCCCAACGTAGTTCTCCATCCCCCGATGCCGCTGCCGCGCCCGCGCGAGCGCGCGGCGGCGTGTGGCAACTGATCAACCGCTCCGGCATCGTGATGGTGTTTCTCGTGCTGTTCGCGACGCTGTCGCTGACCGTGCCGGACTTCCTCACGCCGCGCAACATTCAGGGTCTGCTGCTGTCGGTCACGCTGATCGGCTCGATCGCGGTGACGATGATGTTCGTGCTCGCGCTCGGCGAGGTCGACCTGTCGGTCGCGTCGATCGTCGCGTTCTCGGGCGTCGTCGCGTCGACGCTGATCACCGCGACGCACAGCGTGCTGTTCGGCACCGCGGCCGGCGTGCTCGCGGGCGGTGCGGTCGGGCTCGTCAACGGCGTGCTGATCGCGCGCTACCGGATCAATTCGCTGATCGTCACGCTCGCGATGATGGAAGTCGTGCGCGGGCTCGCGTTCATCACGTCGAACGGCGACGCGGTGATGATCTCCGAGGAACGCTTCTTCGAACTCGGGGCCGGCTCGTTCCTGGGCATCTCGTATCCGATCTGGAGCAACATCATCGGCTTCGTCGTGTTCGGCTTCCTGCTGCGCAAGACGGTGTTCGGCAAGAACGTGCTCGCCGTAGGCGGCAACGGCGAGGCCGCGCTGCTTGCGGGGTTGCCGGTGATGCGCATCAAGATCACGGTGTTCGTCCTGCAGGGGCTCGTGACGGGCTTCGCTGGCGTGATGCTTGCGTCGCGGATGAGCCTCGGCGATCCGAAGACGTCGGTCGGCCTCGAGCTCGGCGTGATCTCCGCGTGCGTGCTCGGCGGCGTGTCGCTGACGGGCGGCGTCGCGACGATCTCCGGCGTGCTGGTTGGCGTGCTGATCATGGGCGCGGTGCAGGATGCGATGAGCCTGCTGAACGTACCGACGTTTTACCAATATCTGATACGCGGCGGAATTCTGTTGCTCGCGGTGCTGTTCGACCAGTATCGTCGCAACCAGCGGCGCGCGATGAAGATCTGACCGGCAGCGCGCCGCCCGCTAACGCGACGGATATTCGCGACAGATATCGGGAGACGGCATGCAACAGAATCATCCGGCCGCGTCGGCGACGCTGCTGGCCGACAGCCGCAGCACGCTCGGCGAAGGCGCGACGTGGTGCGATACGACGCACGCGCTGTACTGGACGGACATCGAAGGCGCGCAGTTGTGGCGATGCCGCGCGGACGGTTCCGACCTGACGTCGTGGGCGATGCCCGAGCGGCTCGCGTGTTTCGCGCTGACCGGCGATCCGGACGTGCTGCTCGTCGGGCTCGCGACCCATCTCGCGTTCTTCGACCTGCGCAGCGGCGCGTTCACGCGGATCGTCGACGTCGAGCCCGAGCTGTCGACCCGACTGAACGACGGGCGCTGCGATCCGTTCGGCGCGTTCGTGTTCGGGATGAAGGACGAGGGCAGCGAGCCGCCGCGCGCGGTCAGCGGGTTCTACCGGCTCAATCCGGATCTGACGCTCGAACGGCTCGCGCTGCCGGCGGCGGCGATCGCGAACAGCATCGCGTTCGCGCCGGACGGTTCGAAGATGTATTTCTGCGATTCGCTCGTGCGCGAGATTTTCGTCTGCGATTACCGTGCGGGTGGCGACGTCGCGAATGTGCGGCCGTTCGCGCGCCTGACCGACCCGGACGGCGACCCGGACGGCTCGACGATCGATCGCGACGGCGGCCTGTGGAACGCGCAGTGGGGCGGACGGCGGGTGGTGCGTTACGGGCCTGACGGCGTCGAGACGGCGCGCGTCGACGTGCCGACCGCGCAGCCGAGCTGCGCGGCGCTCGACGGCGAAGGCCGCCTGTACGTGACGAGCGCGCGCGTCGGGCTGAGCGACGACGTGCTGGCAAGCGATGCGCATGCGGGCGGCGTGTTCGTCGCGCAGACGCGGCATGCGGGGCTGCCGACCGCGCGGTTCATGCCGAAGCGCGCAACCTGAACGCCACGGCGCGGCCGGCGGACGCGGCATCGTCGCACGACTGCGCCGGCCGCCACGCCGCAATCGGCGCATTCACCACTCGGCGCGTCACTCGCGCGGCGCGTCGAGCCCCAGTCCCAGTCCCAGCAACGCAACCGCGTTGTCCTTCAGGATCAGCGGGTGCACGTCGGGCCGAAACCCGGCGCCGTGGAAATCCTCCAGCCAGCGATCCGGCTGGATCAGCGGAAAATCCGACGCGAACAGCACCTTGTGCCTGAGTAGCGTGTTCGCATACTTGACCAGTTCCGGCGAGAAATACTTCGGCGACCATCCCGACAGATCGATGTAGACGTTCGGCTTGTGCAGCGCGATCGACAGCGCCTGCTCCTGCCACGGCCACGACGGGTGCGCGATCACGATCTTCATGTCCGGAAAGTCGGCCGCGACGTCGTCGAGATGGATCGGTTCGGAGTACTTCAGACGCAGCCCGCCGCCGCCGCGCATGCCCGATCCCATCCCCGAATGGCCACTGTGGAACACGGCCGGCAGCCCGTGTTCGGCGATTACCTCGTAGATCGGATACGCAAGCCGGTCGTTCGGAAAGCACCCTTGCATCGTCGGGTGGAACTTGAAACCCTTCACGCCGTGTTCCTCGATCAGGCGGCGCGCTTCGCGCGCACCGAAGCGGCCTTTGTGCGGATCGATGCTCGCGAACGCGATCATGACGTCGGCGTTGTCCTGCGCGAACTGCGCGATCTCCTCGTTCGGAATGCGGCGCCGGCCGATGTTCGTCTCGCAGTCGACGGTGAACATCACGAAGCCGATGCGGCGCTCGCGGTAGTACGCGATCGTCTCCGGAATCGTCGGCCGGCGGCCCTGCTTCAGCACCGTGCCGAAGTACTTGTCGGCCGCGTCGTCGAATGCCTTCGCGAACAGGTCGGGCGGCTGGCAGCACGACACTTCGGCATGCACGTGCGTGTCGATGGCGATCAGGTTGCGGACGTCCAAGCGTGTCTCCTCATGTCGTGAAGGGCAGGCGCCGCGCGGCGCGAAGCCGCGCGTTCGTGCCCGTTTAGGGGTTTGTCCCGAGCCGCTTCCATTCTACTTTACATATCAGGTTACCTGATAGTAAATTGGCGTCGAGTCGCGCAGGGCGGCACTGTCATTGGAGAACGAAGATGAGTTACGAAGGTCGCTGGAAAACGGTGAAGGTCGCTGTCGAGGGCGGGATCGCCTGGGTGTCGCTGAACCGCCCGGACAAGCGCAACGCGATGAGCCCGACGCTGAATACGGAGATGATCGACGTGCTGGAAGCGGTCGAGCTCGACGCCGAAGCGCAGGTGCTCGTGCTGACCGGCGAGGGTGATGCATGGACGGCCGGGATGGATTTGAAGGAGTATTTCCGCGAAGTGGACGCGGGCCCGGAGATCCTGCAGGAAAAGATCCGCCGCGACGCGAGCCGCTGGCAGTGGCAACTGCTGCGCATGTATTCGAAGCCGACGATCGCGATGGTCAACGGCTGGTGTTTCGGCGGCGGTTTCTCGCCGCTCGTCGCGTGCGATCTCGCGATCGCGGCCGACGAAGCCGTGTTCGGCCTGTCGGAGATCAACTGGGGCATCCCGCCGGGCAACCTCGTCAGCAAGGCGATGGCGGACACGGTCGGGCATCGCGAGGCGCTGTACTACATCATGACCGGCGATACCTTCACCGGGCAGCAGGCCGCGAAGATGGGGCTCGTCAACAAGAGCGTGCCGCGTGCACAACTGCGCGACGAAGTGCTCGCGCTCGCCGCGAAGCTGCTCGACAAGAATCCGGTCGTGATCCGCAATGCGAAGCACGGCTTCAAGCGCTGCCGCGAACTGACGTGGGAGCAGAACGAGGATTACCTGTACGCGAAGCTCGACCAGGCGAACTATCGCGATCCGGAAGGCGGCCGCGAGCAGGGCCTCAAGCAGTTCCTCGACGACAAGAGCATCAAGCCGGGCCTGCAGGCGTACAAGCGCTGACGCGCGACGCGGCACGCAACCGGACTGAGCGGAGACAGCGAAATGCACGAAGTGAGTTTGTTGATCGACGGCGTGTCGCGCGGCGCGTCGGATGGCGGCACGTTCGACCGGATCGATCCGGCGACGGGACAGGTGGCGTCGCGCGCCGCCGCGGCGACGCTCGCCGATGCGGATGCCGCGGTCGCGGCGGCCGCGCGCGCGTTTCCCGCGTGGGCGGCGCTCGCGCCGACCGAACGCCGCCGGCGGCTGCTCGCGGCGGCCGACCGGATGGACGCGCGCGCCGGCGAATTCATCGAAATCGGCCGCGCTGAAACCGGCGCGATGGCGAACTGGTACGGCTTCAACGTGATGCTCGCGGCGAACATGCTGCGCGAGGCCGCCGCGATGACGACGCAGATCGACGGCGCGGTGATCCCGTCCGACGTACCGGGCAGCCTCGCGATGGCCGTGCGCCAGCCGTGCGGCGTCGTGCTCGGCATCGCGCCGTGGAACGCGCCGGTGATCCTCGCGACCCGCGCGCTCGCGATGCCGCTCGCGTGCGGCAACACGGTCGTGCTGAAGGCGTCCGAGGGGTGCCCGGGCGTGCACCGGCTGATCGGCAGCGTGCTGCATGACGCGGGGCTCGGCGACGGCGTCGTCAACGTGATCACGCATGCGCCGCAGGACGCACCCGCGATCGTCGAACGGCTGATCGCGAACCCGGCGGTGCGGCGCGTCAACTTCACCGGGTCGACGCGCGTCGGCCGGATCGTCGCGACGCTCGCCGCGCAGCACCTGAAGCCGGCGCTGCTCGAACTCGGCGGCAAGGCGCCGGTGCTCGTGCTCGACGACGCGGATCTCGATGCGGCGGTCGACGCGGTCGCGTTCGGCGCGTTCTTCAACCAGGGCCAGATCTGCATGTCGACCGAGCGCGTGATCGTCGACCGAAAAGTCGCCGATGCGTTCGTCGAGCGGCTGGTTGCGAAGGCGCGTACGCTGAAGGCCGGCAACCCGGCCGCACCGGGCGTCGTGCTCGGCACGCTGGAAAGCGCGGCGGCCGCGCAGCGCATCGCGGCGCTGGTCGCCGACGCGCGTGCGCACGGCGCGGCGTTGCCGCTCGGCTGCGAAGTCGACGGCGCGGTGATGCAGCCGACGATCGTCGACGGCGTCACGCGCGACATGAAGCTCTACGCGGACGAATCGTTCGGGCCGGTCGTGACCGTGCAGCGCGTCGACGGCGACGAAGCGGCGCTTGCGGCCGCGAACGACAGCGAATACGGGCTGTCGGCCGCGGTGTTCAGCCGCGACATCGCGCGCGCGATGCAGGTCGCGAAACGGATCGAGTCGGGCATCTGCCACATCAACGGCCCGACCGTGCACGACGAGGCGCAGATGCCGTTCGGCGGCGTGAAGGCGAGCGGCTACGGCCGGTTCGGCAGCAAGGCGTCGATCGCCGAATTCACCGACCTGCGCTGGATCACCGTGCAGACCGCGCCGCGCCACTACCCGATCTGAGCGGGCCGCCGCGCCGCGGCACACACAACGACACAATGAAGTTTCCGCCGCGCGCCGCGAACGCGCCGGCGGAACCGACTGGAGACAGACCTTGGATGCGGATCCGACCCAACTGCGCGGCATCGCCGCCGCGCAGCCGGCCCCCGCCGGCTACCGCCCCGTCGCGATCGGCGCGGCACCGCTCGACATCGCGCAACGCGACGGCTGCTGGACCCTGCGCGCATCGACCGCGCTCGGCGCATACCCGCGCCGGCTGACCGACCGGCTCGTCAGCGGTGCGCAGGCGCACCCGGACCGCTGGCTCGTCGCGCGGCGCGGCCCCGACGGCGCATGGATCGGCATCAGCTATGCGCAGATGCTCGAACGCGCACGCGCGATCGGCCAGGCGCTGCTCGATCGCGGGCTGTCGGCCGAGCGGCCGGTCGCGATCCTGTCCGGCAACGATCTCGAACACCTGCAGGTCGCGTTCGGCGCGTTGTGGGCCGGCATTCCGTATGCGCCGCTGTCGCCCGCGTATTCGCTCGTGTCGAGCGACTACGGCAAGCTCCGCCATGCGCTGGCGCTGCTGACGCCGGGGCTCGTGTTTGCCGCGGACGGCAATGCGTTCCGCGCCGCGCTCGATGCGACGGTGCCGCCCGACGTCGAGCGCGTGGTCGTGTCGGCGGCGGACGGGATGCACGGCGTCACGCGCTTCGCGTCGCTGCTCGACACCGCGCCGGGCAGCGTCGACGCCGCGCACGAGGCGATCACGGGCGATACGATCGCCAAGTTCCTCTTTACGTCCGGTTCGACGCGGCTGCCGAAGGCGGTGCCGACCACGCACCGGATGCTGTGCAGCAATCAGCAGATGCTGCTCGAAACGTTTCCGCAATTCGGCATCGAGCCGCCGGTGCTGGTCGACTGGCTGCCGTGGAATCACACGTTCGGCGGCAGCCACAACGTGGGGATTGCGCTGTACAACGGCGGCACGCTGTACATCGACGACGGCAAGCCGGTCGCCGGCAAGTTCGACGAGACGCTGCGCAACCTGCGCGAGATCGCGCCGACGGTGTACTTCAACGTGCCGAAAGGCTGGGAAGAGCTGACCGCCGCGCTCGAAACGGACGCGACGCTGCGCGCGACCTTCTTCTCGCGCGTGAAGATGTATTTCTTCGCGGGCGCGGGGCTGTCGCAGGCCGCGTGGGACCGGCTCGAACGCGTGACGCTCGCGCACTGCGGCGAGCGCATCCGGATCATGGCGGGCCTCGGGATGACCGAGGCCGCGCCGTCGTGCATGTTCACCACCGGGCCGATGTCGGGCGCCGGCTATATCGGCCTGCCCGCGCCCGGCTGCGACGCGAAGCTGGTGCCGGTCGACGGCAAGCTCGAGGCGCGTTTTCGCGGGCCGAACGTAATGGCCGGCTACTGGCGCGCAGGCCGCGACGACGCGCGCGAGGTGTTCGACGACGAAGGCTATTACCGCAGCGGCGACGCGGTGCGCTTCGTCGACCCGCAGCGTCCGGAGATCGGGCTGATGTTCGATGGCCGGATCGCCGAGGATTTCAAGCTCTCGACGGGGACCTTCGTGAGCGTCGGGCCGATGCGCGCGCGGATCGTGTCGAACGGCGCGCCGTACGTGCAGGACGCGGTCGTGACCGGGATGAACCGCGACGATGTCGGCGCGATGATCTTTCCGCGCGTCGACGATTGCCGCCGCCTCGCGGGCGCGGGGCCGGACGCCGACGTGCGCGCCGTGCTGCAGACGCCGGCCGTGCGCGCGTTCTTTGCGGACCTGTTGCAGCGGTTGAACCGCGACGCGACCGGCAGCGCGACGTTCATCACGCGGCTGTGCCTGCTCGATACGCCGCCGTCGCTCGATCTCGGCGAAATCACCGACAAGGGTTCGATCAACCAGCGCGCGGTGCTGACGCAGCGCGCGGCAGTGATCGAAGCGATGTATGCGTATGACGCAGCCGATGCGGGCGTGATCGTTGCCGGCGCGGCGCGCGGCGCGTAAGGCGCGCGCGCTGCGGCGCGTCTACCGCGCCGCACGCACTTTCACAGATCCAGCACCAGCAGCGGCGTGACCGCACGCGAACAGCATGGCAGCATCTGATCGTTGGCCGCGCGTTCGTCGTCGGTCAGGTAGACGTCGCGATGATCGGGCGTGCCGGACAGCACGCGCGTGAGGCAGGTGCCGCACACGCCCTGCTCGCACGATACCGGCACCTCGATTCCGCAGCCGCGCAGCGCGTCGACGATCGTCGTGCCGGCCGGCACGTCGACGACGCGGCCCGATTGCGCGAGCGATACCTGGAACGCGTGGTCGCCTCCGTCTTCGCACGGGGCAGCCGCGGCATCAACGCCGGTCGAGCCTGAGCCAGCCGCACCTATGCCCGCCGCACCGAAATACTCCCGATGCACATTCGCCGGATCCCAGCCGGCTTGCGCGGCCGCCGCGAGCACGGCGCCGATGAACCCGCCGGGGCCACACACGTACAGGTGCGTGCGCGCATCCGGCCTCGCGAGCACGTGCGCGAAATCGATGCGCCGGCCGTCCGGCGCGTCGTCGAACCAGAGCCGCGTGCGGGCCTTGAGCCCGGGCGTGTCGAGCCGGTCGAGGAACGCGGCGCGCGCCGGCTCGCGCGCGCAGTAATGCAGCTCGAACGACTGGCCGGTCTCGATCAGGTGCGCGGCCATGCTGAGCAGCGGCGTGATTCCGATGCCGCCGGCGAGCAGCACGGTGTGCGCGGCCCGCGGGTCGAGCGGGAAGTGGTTGCGCGGCGCGCCGATGTCGAGCGTCGCGCCGGGCTCGCATGCGTGCATCGCGAGCGAGCCGCCGCGCGACGCGGGCTCGCGCAGCACGCCGAGCCGGTAGACGCCCGCCTCCGACGGGCTGTTGCACAGCGAATACTGGCGGACGAAGCCGCCGACGTGGACGTCGATATGCGCGCCGGCCGTAAACGGTGGCAGCGGTGTGCCGTCTGCCGGCGCGAGTTCGAACGCGCAGATGTCGGTCGCGACGGGAAGCTTGCGGATGAGTGTGACTTTCATGGGGAATGGTGAGGTAGGCATGCCACACCGCGATGCGGCGGCGGTGCGGCACGCGGTCAGCACGGCAGCGCGGCGGCGCGCTCCTGGTCGATCAGCCGGTCGAGCACGCGTCGCGACTGCACGCCGCCCGCGTCGATGTTCAGCTTCAGCAGTGGCCGGTCCGGCCAGCGCAGCAGGTTGCGCTGCTGCGCTTCGAGCATGTCGAGATCCTCGGCGAAGATCGCGCCCTGTCCGTTGCGGATCGTCTCCGTCAACGCGCGGTCGTCCACCGCGAAGCTGCGCGCCATCCCCCAGAAGTACCAGATCGACGTCTCGGTTTCCGGCGTGATGAAATCGACGACGATGCTCGACACCTTGTCGCGCGGGTCGGCGTGATAGCCACCCTTGCCCGCATGCGCGACGCCCACCTCGATCATCACGTGGCTCGGCGGCGTGAAATGGCAGATCTGCCAGCGATCGCAGCGCACGTCGTCGGCGAGCCCGTTGCCGCGCAGCGCGGCGGCCCAGAACGGTGGCGGCATGATGCCTTCCATGAAGCGGCTGGTCGTGACCGTGTCGCCGTTCACCTTCGTCGCGGGCGGCGCTTCCTCGATCTCCGGCTGCCCGATGCTCGATGCATGCACGTAGGTCTCGTGCGTGAGGTCCATCAGGTTGTCGATCATCAGCCGGTAATCGCAGTCGATGCGATAGAGACCGCCGCCATACGCCCAGCCCGGATCGTCGGCCCAGTGCAGCCGGTGAATCGTCGCCGGATCGGCCTCAGCCGGGTCGCCCGGCCACACCCACACGAAGCCGTGCCGCTCGACGGCCGGATAGCGGCGGATCGCCGGAATGCCGCCGACGCGCTGGCACGGCATGCTCGTGCACTTGCCGTCCGCGCCCATCGTCAGCCCGTGATAGCCGCACACGAGCCGGCCGTCGCGCACGGTGCCGAGCGACAGCGGCGCGCCGCGGTGCGGGCAGAAATCCTCGAGCGCGGCGACCGCGCCGTCCGCGTCGCGAAAGAACACCATGCGTTCGCCGCAAATCTGCCGCCCCAGCGGCTTGCCGGCGAATTCGTCCGGCGTGCAGGCCACATACCACGCGTTTTTCAGGAACATGCGTCTCCTCCATGGCGTGTGCACACGCCGTGTCTATCGTCGGATGAGCGGCGCGTCGTGCGCCGCGCGAAGGTGCCGCGCGCCGGTCAGCCGGCGTCGCGGCGAATCAGGTTGCCGCCCTTGAGCTTCGTCATCGCGCGCTGGCTGTCGAGCACGCGCCGCAGGTTGTCGTGCGCGATCTGCGCGTGTTCGCGCATCAGCGCTTCCGCGCGCGCGCCCTGGCGACGTTCGATCGCGTCGAGCACCGCGCGATGCTGGGCCTGCGCGACGATCAGCGTTTCGTGCGCGCGCGGATCGAGCGACTGCACGACGACGAACGCGCTCGCGGACGCGAACGGCAACGTCGCGACCTTGTCGATCTGCCGCGCGACGACGTCGCTGCCGGCCGCGGCCGCGAGCAGCCGGTGAAAGCGGGCATTCGCGTCGACGTAGCGCGAGAACGTGTCGTCGGTCAGCGGGCCGGCGAGCAGGACGTCGATCTCGTCGGCGCACGCGCGCAGGTCGCGCAGCATCGACGGCGGCACGCCACGTTCGGCCGCGAACCGCGCGGCGAGCCCTTCGAGCGTGCCGCGCAGTTCGATCGCGTCGCCGATCTCGCGCGCCGAAAACGCGCGCACCGCAAACCCGCCGGTCGCGATCGGCTCGATCAGCCCTTCCTCCTGGAGCCGGATCAGCGCCGCCCGAACCGGCGTGCGCGATACGCCGAGCCGCTCGACGACCCACAGTTCGGAAATGCGTGCGCCGGGCGCGAGTTCTCCGCCGACGATGAGCTCGCGCAGGCCGAGCAGCGTGCGGACCGTTTGCGACGGGGAAGCGGCGCGGGTATCGGAAGTCGGAGCGTCGAGGTCGGTCATGGCGGATATCGGGGGCAGTGCCGCATTGCCGGTGCTGGCGTGCGGGGTTATCAGGTTACTTGATAAAATTGTATACATCGCTGCCGTGCGTTCAAGCTGAATCGTGCAAATCAACGGGTAAACCACGATCGAAACTGCCGAGTCGGGCTTGTGTTGTATACAGCGCGCCAGCCACCGCGATTCGGGCGATGCGAGCCTGTCCGCCATGCGGGCCGCGTGAGGTAAGATGGCCCGCGATATTCCTCCCGACACCTTCATGAGTTCGACACCCGCCAAACCGGCCGGCGCGAAACGCGCTGCCCGTGCCACCGAGGCGAAGCCGCCCATGCGTGCCCAACAGCGGCTGACCTACCTGATCGGCAATCTCGATCGGCTGCTGCGCCGCCAGATGAGTGATGCGCTCGCACCGCTCGGCGTGACGCTCGCGCAATACACGGCGCTGTCGGTGCTCGAGGCGCGCGGCGCGCTGTCCAATGCGCAGCTCGCGGTGCGCTCGTTCATCACGCCGCAATCCGCGAACGAGGTGATGATCGCGATGGCGGCCCGCGGCTTCGTCACACGCGAGGCCGATCCGAATCATGGCCGCGTGATCCTGCTGCGCCTGACCGACGAAGGTTCGGCGATCCTGCGCGAATGCGAACGGGTGCTGCGGCCGCTCGAGCGCCGGATGCTCGGCGACGACCTCACCGCCGCCGACGCGGCGCAGGTCCAGCGCACGCTCGAGCTGTTCGTGCGCAACCTGCGCGACTGAGCCGCGTTTTCGCTTCATTCGTCGTTCCGCCCGGCCTTGCCCGGCCGGCTTCCGCGCGCGTTGCGGGTTAACACCGGCGCGTCACACACTTGAAATATCAGGTTACCTGTTATTAAATCGTCCCGTCCTTCGATGGGATGACGGTCCGCACGACCGGCTGGTCGCGCGGATTTTATTTCGGACAGTGAATCAGGCTACCTGATAATTTCTGAAGCACGGTCCGATCACGGCAAAGACACCGCGCATGCGTCCCGGCATGACGCGCAGTACAAGGTTTGGAGACGACATGGACACTTCCGTTGCCGAGAGGCCGGCCGTCGCGACGACGCTCGGCCTGTGTTTCGCGATCGCGCTGCTCGAGGGGCTCGACCTGCAGTCGGTCGGCGTCGCCGCGCCGCGCATGGCTCACGAGTTCGGGCTCACGGTTTCGCAGATGGGGCTCGCGTTCAGCGCAGGCACGTTCGGCCTGCTGCCGGGCGCGATGCTCGGCGGCTGGCTCGCCGACCGGATCGGCCGCAAGCATGTGCTGATCGCGTCGGTCTGCTTGTTCGGGCTGCTGTCGATCGCGACCGCGCAGGTGTCGAGCTTCGCGATGCTGGTGGTCGTGCGCGCGCTGACCGGCCTCGGCCTCGGCGGTGCGATGCCGAACCTGATCGCGCTGTCGTCCGAAGCGGCCGACGCGCGCTCGCGCAGCAGCGCGGTCGCGGTGATGTACTGCGGCATTCCGTTCGGCGGCGTGATCGCATCGTTGATCGGCGTGCTGCTGGCCGGCGACACCGAGTGGCGACACATCTTCTACGTCGGCGGCATCGGGCCGCTGCTGCTCGCCCCGCTGCTGCTCGCGCTGCTGCCGGAATCGCGCGCGTTCCTCGACGTCAGCGCGTCGGGCGCCGCACGCCCGGGTGTCGGACAGACGCTGTTCGGCGGCGCGCGCACGGGCACCACGCTCGCGCTCTGGCTCAGCTATTTCTGCACGCTGATCGTGCTGTATTTCCTGCTGAACTGGCTGCCGTCGCTGATGGCGGCGAAGGGGCTCGCGCGCAGCCAGGCCGGGATCGTGCAGATCTTCTTCAACATCGGCAGCGGCCTCGGCGTGCTCGGCATCGGCATGTCGATGGACCGGATGCGGCCGTCGCGCGTCGTCGGCGGCATGTATGCGGGGATCGTGCTGTCGCTCGCCGCGCTCGCGATCGCGCCCGGGCTCGTATGGCTGTCCGCCGCGGCGTTCGCGGCCGGGATGTTCGTGGTCGGCGGCCAGTCGGTGCTGTATGCGCTGGCCGCGATGTACTACCCGACCGCGATGCGCGGCACCGGCGTCGGCTCGGCGGTCGCGGTGGGCCGGCTCGGCTCCGTGGTCGGCCCGCTCGCGGCCGCCCAACTGCTCGCGATGGGCCGCAGCGCGTCGGTCGTGATCGGCGCGAGCATCCCCGTCACGCTGGTCGCTGCCATCGCGGCGCTGGTGCTGATCCGCAGGCCGCAGGCACACGACTGAGTTTCTTTACTTTCACCCACGAGCGCCGGCAGAGCGCGATATCGACGCAGGTCTGGAGACACTAACCATGAAGCACACCAAAGCCTTGCTGGCGGCCGGCGCATGCGCGCTGGCCGCGACGAGCGTGCACGCGCAGTCGAGCGTGACGCTGTACGGGATCATCGACACCGGCGTCGAATACGTGTCGCACGCGAACGCGGCCGGCGACCACGTGGTGCGGATGCCGGGCGTGACCGGCGAGATGCCGTCGCGCTGGGGCCTGCGCGGCAGCGAGGATCTCGGCGGCGGCTACCAGGCCGTGTTCGTGCTCGAAAGCGGCTTCAACGTGCGCGGCGGCGATCTCGGCCAGGGCGGCCGGCTGTTCGGCCGGCAGGCGTTCGTCGGGCTGAAGGGCGGCTTCGGCACGCTCGCGTTCGGCCGCCAGTACACGATGACCTACCTCGCGCTGCAGGGCGCGGACATCATCGGCCCCGACATCTACGGGCTCGGCTCGTTCGACGCGTACGTGCCGAACGGCCGCGCCGACAACGCGGTGACCTACCTCGGCACCTATCGCGGCGTGACGCTCGGCGCCGCCTATTCGTTCGGCCGCGACGGCGCGGGCACCGGCAACTCGCCGGGGCAGGGCACGTGCGCGGGGCAGGTGCCGGGCCACGCGGTCGAATGCCGCAACTGGTCGGCGATGCTCAAGTACGACAGCGCGTATTTCGGTGCGGCGGCGTCGTACGAGGAGCAGCGCGGCGGCACCGGCGCGGCCGCGAACTTCTTCGACGGCGTCGCGCCGGTGCCCTTCACCAGCAGCGGGGGCAAGGACGCGCGCGTGCACGTGAGCGCGTACGCGCAGGCCGCGGGTGCGCGGATCGGCGCGGGCTGGATCGGGCGGCGCGTGTCGACCGGTTCGCCGGCTGCGCCCGGCGCGCATTCCGACCTGTTCTTCGTCGGTGCGTCGTATGCGGTCAAGCCGGACTTCATCGTCGACGGCGAAGGCTACCGGATCGTCAACAGCGCGCACGACACGCGCGCGACGATGGCGACGCTGCGCGCGACCTACCTGCTGACGAAGCGCACGTCGGTTTACGCGCAAAGCTCGTATCTGTGGAACAGCGCGCACGCGCGCTACGCGGTCAGCGGCGGCGGCCCCGGCACGACGCCCGGCGCGGGGATGGGGCAGCTCGGTGCGATGGTCGGCGTCAAGCACTTGTTCTGATCCGGCAACCTGACGAACGGGAGATATCTTGAACAGAAAATCCGTATTCCTCTGCATTGCACCGCTGTCCGCGGCGATGCTCGCCGGTTGCGGCGGCGACGATTCGGTCAACTCCGCGCCCACGCACCTGAGCGCCGCGACGCCGGCCGCGATGGCGCAGACCTGCGACGCGCTCGCGGCGAAGCTCGCGTATGCGAACACGTCGTTCACGTCGGTAACGACCGCGGCCGCCGGCGCACTGACGGTGGCCGGCAAGCCGATCGCCGAGCACTGCGTGATCGCAGGGAAGATGAACGAGCGCGTGAGCGCGGTCGATGGCAAAACCTATGCGATCGGCTTCGAGATGCGCCTGCCGAAGGCATGGAACGGCCGCTTTTTCTACCAGGCGAACGGCGGGCTCGACGGTAACGTCGTGACCGCGACCGGCGAGATCGGCGGCGGCGGGCCGCTGACCGATGCGCTGAACCAGGGCTTCGCGGTGATCAGCTCGGATTCCGGGCACAGCGGCGCGCAGAACCCGCTGTTCGGCGTCGATCCGCAGGCGCGGCTCGACTATGGCTACGGCGCCGTCGATGCGCTGACGCCGATGGCGAAGCAGGTGATCCGTCTCGCCTACGGAAAGGTGCCCGACCGCAGCTACTTCGGCGGCTGCTCGAACGGCGGCCGTCACGCGATGGTCACGGCGGTGCGCAACCCGGCCGACTACGACGGGATCATCGCCGGCGATCCGGGCTTCCATTTGCCGAAGGCGGCGATCGGCGAGATGTACGGCGCGCAGCAGTTCGCGAAGATCGCGTCGGCGACCGGGTCGAACGGGCTGCCGGATATCCGCAGCGGCTTCACCGACACGGAGCGCCAGTTCGTCGGCGCGAAGATCCTCGACAAATGCGATGCGCTCGACGGCGTGGCCGACGGGATGGTGCAGGACGTCGCCGCGTGCCAGGCGCACTTCAGCGTCGAGACGGACATCCCGACCTGCGCGAACGGCACGCGCACCGGCGCATGCCTGACGACCGCGCAGAAGACCGCGCTCGAGAACGTGTTCGCGGGTGCGCGCAACAGCGCGGGTACGGCGCTCTATGCGAGCTTTCCGTACGATCCGGGCGTGGCCGGCGGCGGCTGGGCCGCGTGGAAGCAATCGAATTCCATCACGCTCGATCCGGTCGCGATGGCGTTCACGTTCATGTCGCCGCCGAAGAGTGCCGCGACGCTCGCGAACCTGCCCGGTTTCGCGCTCGGCTTCGACATGGACAACGACGCGCCGGCGATCTTCGCGACCAACGGCGTGTACACGCAATCCGCGTGGTCGTTCATGACGCCGCCCGACGAGACGAACCTGTCCGCGCTGAAGTCGCGCGGCGCGAAGCTGCTCGTCTATCACGGCACGGGCGACCCGGTGTTCTCGTCCAACGACACGACCGACTGGTACCAGCGGGTCGCGCAGGCGAACGGCGGCGATGCGTCGAGCTTCGCGCGCTTCTATCCGGTGCCCGGGATGAACCACTGTGCGGGCGGGCCGGCGGCCGACCAGTTCGATATGCTGACGCCGCTCGTCGCGTGGGTCGAGCAGGGGCAGGCGCCCGCCGCGATCGTGGCCGCCGCGCGCGACGCGACGAACGCGGTGCCGAATGCGGACGTGCCCGCATCGTGGGGTGCGGGGCGTACGCGCCCGCTGTGCCCGTATCCGCAGGTGGCGCGCTACAACGGCTCCGGCGACGTGAATTCGGCGGCGAGCTTCAGTTGCCGCTGACGGTGCCGTCGATGGGATGCGGCCGGCGCATGCAGTTGCGCGCCGGCCGTTTCATTGGGGCACTCATTCGCCGGGTTCGACCGGCACCTCGAGCCCGACCTTCACGCGGCTCATGCTCACCAGCGTCTTGAACCGCTTCACGTTGTTGTTCGCGAAGAACAGCTCGCGCGTGAGCGCGTTGTACTGATCCATGTTGCGCACGGCGAGGATCAGCACGAAATCCCATTCCCCCGTCACGTAGTAGCACTGCTGGATCTGCGGACACCGCTCGAAGGTTCGCTTCATCGCGTCGAGCTGGTCGATCTGCTCGCTTTCGACCTCGACGTTCACGACGATCGTCAACGGATGATCGACCTTGTCCTGCGCGACGATGGCCGTATAGCGCTCGATCACACCGTTTTCCGCGAGACGCTTCAAGCGCCGGTTCACCGCCGCGGTCGACAGATTCACGCGTGCGCCGAGTTCGCTTTGCGGCGTCTGCGCGTCGCGCTGCACTTCCATCAACAGCTTGCGATCGAACGCATCGAGTGGGGTCGTCATGATGGTGCGCGAAACCTCGAAAGAATGAGAAATTTTTGCGTCCGGGCAACCGATTTGGCGATTTTGTTGACCGGCATGCGCAATATTATTTTTCGGACCGACGGCGAACGCAACCCGCGCTTGCCCGATCCGAACCACCCGACGGGCCGCCGGCGCGGTCCTGCTCCGGAGCCTCTCGCCATGCTGATCGCCAACCCGCGCGCGTCGCGCGCCGCCTATCCGAACGCGCTGCGTCGCGTCATGAACATCGCGTCGGCCGACGAAAGCGGCGCGTGGCTGTCCCACTGGCCGCTCGTCGGCAACGCGCGTACGCCGCTGCGCGCGTTGCCCGACCTCGCCGCGCGGCTCGGCGTCGCGAGCGTCAGCGTGAAGGACGAGTCGTGCCGCTCGCCGCTCGGCAGCTTCAAGGCGCTCGGCGCACCGATTGCGCTGGTGCGGCTCGTGAAGCGCCTGCGGCGCACCCACGATCTCGATCCGCAGGGGCTGGTCACCGGCCGCTACGCAGCGCAGCTCGCCGACCTGACGGTGATCAGCGCGACCGACGGCAATCACGGCCGCGCACTGGCCGCCGCCGCGCGCGCGATCGGCTGCGGGTGCGTGATCGTGCTGCACGCGAATGTCGACGCCGAGCGCGAACGCGCGATCTCGGCATATGGCGCACGGATCGTGCGCATCGCGGGGAACTACGACGAGTCGGTCGTCTGCGCGGCGCAGCTTGCGCAGGCGAACGGCTGGTACGTCGTGTCGGATACGTCGTACGACGGCTACGAAGCGATTCCGCGCGACGTGATGCAGGGTTACGGCGTGATCGCCGCCGAGGCCGCCGCGCAGGCGGCGCAAGACGACGGGCGGCCATTCACGCACGTGTTGCTGCAGGGCGGCGTGGGCGGCCTCGCCGCGGGCGTGGCGAGTTACCTGTGGGAGCGCGACGGCGCGCAGCGGCCGCATTTCATCGTCGTCGAGCCGCGCCAGGCCGACTGTCTGTATCAGAGCGCGCTCGCGGGGCGGGCGGCGAAGGCGACCGGCAGCGTCGATTCGGTGATGGCCGGGCTCGCATGCGGCGAGGCGTCGCCGCTCGCATGGGATTTCCTCGAGCTGTGCATCGACCATTTCATGCTGATCGACGATGAAGACGCGGTGCACGCGATGCGCGGCCTCGCGGCCGGCAGCGAACGCGACGTGCCGTTCGTCGCCGGCGAATCGGGCGCGGCCGGCATTGCGGGGCTGGACGTGCTGATGCGCGACCCTGCGAGCGCGCGGCAGGCGGGGCTCGACGCGAGCTCGCGCGTGCTGGCGATCAATACGGAAGGCGCAACGGCGCCGTCCGTGTACCGGAGCTGCGTCGGCGAAACGGCCGACGCGGTGCTCGCGCGGCAGCGCGACTGGCTGAACCGCGCGGCGGTAGCGGCCTGAACGACACAACGACCGACGAGGCAAGCGCAATGGACCCAATCGATGCAGTCGACGCAACCGAAGAAAGCACGCTGCAGGGGCGACTGAAGACCTGGCGCCGGTATCTGCACCAGCATCCGGAGACGGGTTTCGAAGAGCTGAACACGTCGGACTACGTCGCGCGCATCCTGACGACGCTCGGGCTCGACGTGCATCGCGGCATCGGCGGCACGGGGCTCGTCGCGAACCTGACGGTCGGCACCGGCCAACGCGCGATCGGCATCCGCGCGGACATGGACGCGCTGAACATCGTCGAGCACGCGCCGGGCCGCGAACACGCGTCGCGCACGCCCGGCAAGATGCATGCGTGCGGGCACGACGGCCACATGTCGATGGTGCTCGGCGCCGCGCAGTTGCTGGCCGAGCGGAAGGACTTCGACGGCACGGTGCGCTTCATCTTCCAGCCGGCCGAGGAGCATGGCCGCGGCGCGAAGGCGATGATGGCCGACGGGCTGTTCGAGCGCTTTCCGGTCGACGCGATCTTCGGTGCGCACAACATGCCGGGCATGCGCGCGGGCACGTTCTCGACGCGCGCGGGCGGCATCATGGCGAGCGAAGACAATTTCGTGATCCGGATCGATGGGCGCGGCACGCATGCGGCGCGCCCGCACATGGGCATCGATCCGATCGTGATCGGCTCGCAGATCGTGCTCGCGCTGCAGACGATCGTGTCGCGCAATCTCGATCCGGGCCAGCAGGCCGTGATCTCGTGTACGGAATTCATCACCGACGGGCTGCGCAACGTGCTGCCGTCGACCGTGACGATCAAGGGCGACACGCGCAGCTATTCGCGCGACGTGCAGGCGCTGCTGGAAACGCGGATGCGCGAGATCAGCGAAGGGATCTGCCGTACTCACGGCGCGACCTGCACGTTCGACTACACGCACGAGTTCGCGCCGACGGTGAATTCCCTGGAATGGGTCGATACGGCCGTGCAGGCCGCGGCGCATATCGCAGGCGCCGGCGCGGTGAACGCCGACGTGCAGCCGATGATGATCTCTGAGGATTTCGGGGCGTTCCTGCAGGCCGTGCCCGGCAATTTCGTGTTCATCGGCAACGGCGAAACGGCCGATCGCGGCGGCGTGCCGCTGCATAACGCGACGTACGATTTCAACGACGAGATCCTGCCGGTCGGCGCGCGTTATTTCGCGGAAGTGGCGCGGCGGGCGTTGCGGGGCGCGTAGCGGCGTTGTTCGGGGCTTCGGGCCCTCACGCTCTCACGCCCTCAAGCCCTCAAGCCCTCAAGCCCTCAAGCCCTCAAGCCCTCAAGCCGTCACGCTTCGGCCGAGCGCCTGTCCGGTGCGTCGGCCGTGCCCGTGCGATCGAGGATCGCGAGCACCTCGCGCGCGGTGTTCTCCGAATGGCTGCGCAGCACCTGCGGCAGCACTGCGTGGTCGGGATCGGCGAGCGCGGCCATGATTTCCTCGTGTTCGTGCAGCGATTCGGCCCAGCGCAGCGAGTCCGTGTTCGCGGCACCGCGCGCGCGGTGCACCTTCGACATCAGCGACGCATAGATACCCGACAGCACCGGGTTGCCGGCCGCGTCGACGATCATCTGGTGGATCTGCTGGTTCAGCCGGAAATATTCGACGCGCTTGCCGGCCTCGTGGCACTCGATCATCCGCCGGTGCTTCGCCTGCAGCCCGGCGAGCGTCGACGCGCCGATACGCTTGCGCAGCAATTCGCCCGCCATCGCCTCGAGCCCGTGCAGCAGCTCGAACGTCGCGACCAGGTCGTCGACGTCGATCGACGCGACGCGATAGCCGATGTACTGGCGATGCGTGACGGCTCCTTCCGCGACGAGCACCTTCAGCGCTTCGCGCAGCGGCGTTTTCGACACGTCGAACGCGAGGCTGAGTTCCTTTTCGTCGATCCGCGCGCCGGGCGGCAGTTCGCCCTCGTCGATCATCACGCGCAGGCGCGCGGCGATCTCCGCGGCCATGCCGCGCGTGCGCAGAAGCAGGGGATTGCGGGGTGTCTGGCTCATGATGGGTGCAAGCTTATCACGATATCGGGGTCAGCCGGGCCGTTGTTGGCGTAAACACAATTTCAATAAAACCAAGTGTTTACACCATGTGTAATTATAAATTTCTAATCCTATACTCGGTTCCACGTTGCGCGACGTCCTGACCATCCTCGTTCACTCCTGGAGTCCGTCCATGTCTTCAACCTCCGGTGTCGCCGCCATGACGGTCGGCAAATCCGCTGTCCGCTGGAAGATATTCATCGTCATGCTGAGCCTCATCGCGATCAACTACGTCGATCGCGCGTCGCTGTCCGTCGCCATGCCTTACATCTCGCAGGAGTTCAATATCGGGCCTGCGATGGAGGGTCTGATCCTCAGTTCGTTCTTCTGGACCTACGCGGTGATGCAGATTCCGGGCGGGATGCTGGCCGACCGGTTCAAGCCGCGCATCGTGATCGCGACGGCGACCGTGTTCTGGGGCTTCTTCCAGGCGATCGCCGCGCTGTGCACGAACGCGCCGTCGCTGCTGCTCACGCGCCTCGGTCTCGGCGCGGCCGAAGCGCCGATCTATCCGGCCGGCGGCAAGCTCAACGCGATCTGGATGACGCAGACCGAGCGCGGCCGCGGCGCCACGCTGCTCGACGGCGGCGCGCCGCTCGGCGCGGCACTGGGCGCGGTGCTGATCGCCGGGCTGATCGCGGTGCTCGGCTCGTGGCGGCTCGCGTTCGCGGTGGCCGGCGTCGGCACCGTGCTGGCCGGTCTGCTCGCGTGGCGCTACATCCGCAATTCGCCGCGTGAGCATCCGGGCGTCAACGACCTGGAAGCCGAATACATCGAGGCGTCGCATGCGAGCGACCTCGCGGCCGAGCCGGCCGGCGCGTCGGGCCGCTCGCGCGATTTCTTCAAGTACCGCTCGGTGTGGTGCATGTTCTTCGGCTGGATGTGCTTCAACAGCGTGTTCTACGGGCTGCTCACGTGGATGCCGAACTACCTGCACAAGGTGCACGGCTTCGACATCAAGCAGATGGGCGGCTCGACCTTCATCATCTTTTTCAGCGGCTTCGTCGGCGAATTGCTCGGCGGCTGGATCGCCGACAAGTGGAAAGCAGCGGGCGGCCGCCCGAACGTCGTGATGCGCACGCTGTTCGGCATCGCCGCGGTGATCGCCACCGTGTCGATCTTCTCCGTCGCCTATGTGACGAACCCGCTCGTCGTCGTCGCGCTGCTGTCGTCGACGCTGTTCTTCCTGCGCTGGTGCGGGCTGTACTGGTGCATCCCGTCGTCGCTCGGCACGCGCAACAAGATCGGCTTCCTCGGCGGGCTCATGAACCTCGGCGGCAACATCGGCGGCATCACCGTGCCGATCCTCGTCGGCGCGATCGTGCAGTTCACCGGCTCCTATTTCCTTGCGTTGATGGTGTTCGCGGCGGCCGGCGTCGGCCTGCTCGTGTGCTCCAGCGCGATCGACTACGAAAACAAGCTCCCCGTCTGACCGGCCCCTTTCACCGCATTTACCGCATTCACTGCTTTCACTGGTAGAGAGACTCATCATGAAAAAACGCACCCTGCTCGGCATGCTGACGCCGTCCTCCAACACCTCGCTCGAACCGCTGACGAGCGCGATGGTCGCCGGCCTGCCGGGCGTGTCCGCGCATTTCGCGCGCTTCCCGGTCACCGAGATTTCGCTGACGGGCCAGGCGCTCGGCCAGTTCGACGACGACAAGATCATCCAGGCCGCGATGCTGCTCGCCGATGCGAAGGTCGACGTGATCGCGTGGAACGGCACGTCGTCGGGCTGGCTCGGCTTCGAGGCCGACGAGCGGCTGTGCGAGCGCATCACAGCGGCGACCGGCATTCCGGCGACGACCTCCGTGCTCGCGCTCAACGAGATCCTGAACAAGACGAGCGCGCACGAGTTCGGCCTCGTCACGCCGTACCTCGACGACGTGCAGACGAAGATCGTCGACAACTATCGCCGCTCGGGGCTGGACTGCATCGCCGAGCGCCACCTGAACCTGAAGGTCAATTTCTCGTTCTCCGAAGTCACGGGCGACCAGATCGGCGGGATGGTGCGCGAAGTCGCGAAGGCCGGCCCGCGCGCGATCTCGATCTTCTGCACCAACCTGAACGCCGCGCATCTGGTGCCGGCGCTCGAGGAGGAGACGGGCATCCCGATCTACGACACGATCTCGACCGTCGTGTGGAAGTCGCTGCAGCTCGCCGACTACGACACGCGGCAGGTCAAGGGCTGGGGACGTCTCTTCAGCGAAGTGATCTGAGGCGCGCACCATGTCGAACGATCTCGATTTCGTGATCCGTCACGCGGACGTCGTGACGGCGGCGGACCGGTTCTCGTGCGACATCGGCATCCGCGCGGGGCGCGTGGCCATGCTCGGCCACGGGCTGCCGCGCGCGCCGCGCGAGCTCGATGCGAGCGGGATGCTCGTGATGCCGGGCGGCGTCGATGCGCACTGCCATCTCGACCAGCCGATGCCCGACGGGCTGCGGATGGCCGACGATTTCCTGTCCGGCACGCGCTCGGCGCTGTGCGGTGGCACGACCACCGTGATCCCGTTCGCCGCGCAGGCGAAGGGGCAGTCGCTGCAGGCGGCCGTCGACGACTATCACCGGCGCGCGGAAGGGCGCGCGCTGGTCGACTACGGCTTTCACCTGATCGTCGCCGATCCGACGCCGCACGTGCTGGCCGAGGAGCTGCCGCGGCTGATCGCGAACGGCTACACGTCGTTCAAGGTGTACATGACCTACGACGACCTGAAGCTGAACGATCGCCAGATGCTCGACGTGCTGTCGGTGGCGCGCGCACACGGCGCGCTCGTGATGGTGCACGCGGAGAATTCGGACTGCATCGGCTGGCTCACCGAGCGGCTGCTCGGCGACGGCCACGTCGCGCCGCATTTCCATGCGCATGCGCGGCCGGCCGTGGTCGAGCGCGAGGCGACGCATCGCGCGATCGCGTTCGCGGAACTCGTCGACGTGCCGATCCTGATCGTGCACGTGTCGGGCGCCGAGGCGATCGAGCAGATCCGCTGGGGGCAGTCGCGCGGTTTGCCGATCCTTGCGGAGACCTGCCCGCAATACCTGTATCTGACGGCCGCCGATCTCGGCCACGCCGGTCACGACGGCTACGAAGGCGCGAAGTGCGTGTGCAGCCCGCCGCCGCGCGATCCCGCGAACCAGCAGGCCGTGTGGAAGGCGCTGAAGCAGGGTGTGTTCTCGGTGTTCTCGTCCGACCATGCGCCGTTCAACTACGACGATCCGTGCGGCAAGCATCCGGGCGGGCAGGCCGTATCGTTCGACCATATCCCGAACGGGATTCCCGGGCTCGAGACGCGGCTGCCGCTGCTGTTCGACGGCGTGCGTCACGGGCGGCTGTCGCTGCACCAGTTCGTCGAGCTGACGTCGCTGCGGCCCGCAAAGCTGTACGGGCTGTATCCGAGGAAGGGGACGATCGCGGTCGGCGCCGATGCGGACATCGTCGTGTGGGATCCGGACAAGCGCGTGCGGATCGCGAATGCGTCGCTGCATCATGCGGTCGACTACACGCCGTACGAAGGGATCGAAGTGACGGGCTGGCCGCGCCATTGCCTGTCGCGCGGCGAACTGCTGGTCGAGGACGGCCGCCTGCTCGCGGCCGAGCCGGGGCGCGGGCAGTTCGTGCCGGCCGGCAAGCCGTGCCTCGATTGATGCGATGGCCCGCGCGACACCGCGGGCGCAGGTTTCGACAGGAGCAAGGATGAGCGTTCCCCATGCAATGCGCGGCATCGCGGCCGCCGCGATCGTCGCCGGTTCGTGCGGCGGCCCGGCACTGGCGGCCGGCGGCGCGCCGCAGGACATGCCGAGCGTCGTGCCCGAATCGGTCGGCGTCGATTCGGCGCCGCTCGTGCGGATGTCGGCCTGGCTGCGCCACGACCGGATGGACGTGCGCAGCCTCGTCGTCGTGAAGGACGGCAAGATCGTGTTCGAGCGCTACGGCGACGGCCTCACGCGCGACAACAACTACGAGCTGTACTCGGTGACGAAGACGGTGACCGCGTTGCTCGCCGGCATCCTCGACGGCGAAGGCAAGCTCGGCCCGTCGACGAAGGTCGCGCCGCTGATCGCGGCCGCGCGGCCCGATCTCGCGAGCGAACTCGCGGACAAGCAGGACATCGAGCTGCGGCACCTGATGTCGATGTCGAGCGGGCTGCGCTACACGACGCGCGAAGGCATCGATCCGCTCTACTACGATGCGCCCGACCGGCTGCGCGTCGCGGTGACGAGCCGCGCGGCGCAGCCGCCCGGCACGCATTTCGACTACATCGACGTGAACCCGGTGCTGGTCGGCACGGCCGTGTCGATCGCCGCGCGCGAGCGGGAGGACGAATTCGCGCGCAAGCGGCTGTTCGAACCGCTCGGCTTCGCGCATTACCGCTGGAGCGGCGCCGACGGCACGGGCGCGGTGGCCGGCGGCTGGGGCCTGAGGTTGCGTGCCGTCGACATGGCGAAGCTCGGCATGCTGCTGCTCGACCGCGGCCAGTGGAACGGCAAGCAGGTGGTGCCGGCCGGCTGGGTCGGGCAGATGACCGCACCGTCGCCGGCCGCGGCCGATTACGGTTACTACTGCTGGATCAGCCACGTGGTCGAGCACGGCACGCCGGAATTCGGTGCGATGGGCTTCAAGGGGCAGTTCATCACGGTGCTGCCCGCGCAGCGCGCGGTGGTCGTGATGACGAGCCTGCTGCCGACCGACGGCGGCCTGCGCGATGCGACCTACCTGAACCTCTATCGCCGGATGGTCAACGACTACATCCTGCCCGCGCTCACGCCGGCACAGCCGCCGGTCGAGCGCGCGGACACGACGCAGGCGCTGCGCGACGAGCTGGCGCGCAGCCGGCAGACGAAGGGCGTGCCCGGCACGGCCGCCGCGTTCAACGACGCGCCGGAAATTTGATGAGGATTGCAAACATGATCGCCAGCCGGGCCGCGCGGCCCGATGCGTGCGGGCCCGCGTCGCGCGCGGCGCCTCTGGTTCGCCGGCTGCTCGCGCGGCTCGCGACGTTGCTGATCGGTGGCGGCGCGCTTGCGCCCGCGCTATCGGCGGCGCAGGCGGCCGACGCGCTGCCGCTGCTGCACGAAACGGGCATCGAGGCCGCCACGCCTGAGGATGTCGGCGTCGATTCGCGCAAGCTCGTCGACCTGTCGCGCTGGATCCGCGAACAGAAGCTCGACGTGTACAGCCTGCTCGTCGTGAAGGACGGCAAGCTGATCTTCGAGCGCTACGGCGCGAACGCGTCGCGCGACGCGACCTACGAGCTGTATTCGGTCACGAAGGCCGTGACGTCGCTCGTCGCGGGCATCCTGGTCGACCGCGGCGCCGTGCATCCCGACGCCCCGGTGGCCGCGCGGCTCGCCGCGTGGCGGCCCGATCTCGCCGGCGCGCTCGCCGACAAGCGCAATATCGCGCTGAAACACGTGCTGTCGATGTCGAGCGGCCTGCACTACGACTTCAGCCCGAAGGACGATCCGATCTACTACACCGCGCCGGACCGGCTGAAGCTTGCCGCTTCGGCGGCGCCGAAGGCCGCGCCCGGCACCGCGTTCGAGTACACCGACGTCAACCCGATCCTCGCATCGGCAATCTTGAGCGCGGCCGCCGGCGAGCCGGTCGAGCGCTATGCGCAGACGCATCTGTTCGGCCCGCTGGACATGAAGCGCGCCGCCTGGGAGCGCGCCGACCGCACGGGGCTCGTGTCGGCCGGCTGGGGCTTGCGGCTGCGCGCGATCGACATGGCGAAGATCGGCATGCTCGTGCTCGACGGCGGCCGCTGGCAGGGGCGGCAGGTCGTCCCGCAAGCGTGGGTCGCGCAGATGACGACGCCGCGCGTGTCGCCGCATTTCGGCTACTACTGGTGGATCAACAACATCGTCGAGAGCGAACCCGAGTTCGACGCGATGGGCTTCAAGGGGCAATTCATCACGGTGCTGCCGAAGCGCAATGCGGTGGTCGTGATGACGGGCGTGCTGCCGGTGGAAGGCGGCTTGCGCGACGCGGAGAACGTGAAGCTGTTCCGCCGGATGGTGAACGGCTACATCCTGCCGGCGCTCGACGGCGGGGCTTCCGTGCAGGCGTCCGGTGGCGAAGCGCATGCGGCGCTCACGCGCGAGCTTGAGTCGAGCGCGCGTGCCGAAAGCGTGCCCGGCGCGCAGGTCGATCCGACGGATCGGCCGAAGTAGCGCGTTAAGCCGGCAGGCGCGCCGGATGCGGGATGTCGCTCATCGCTCATCGCTCGCCGTGATGCATGACGCATCGGGCATGCGTCCGGCTCGCGCGTACTGGCGAGCCGGACGCGGTTGCATCACGTCACACCAGCTCGCTTAGGCACGCGTCGAACTGCGCGACGAGTTTGTCGACATCGTCGCTCGTCGTCTGCGGGCACACGAGCATCATGTTGTGGAACGGCGTGATTAGCACGCCGCGATTCAGCAGGTACAGGTGCACGATGTGTTCTAGCTCGCTGTCGAGTTGCGCGCCGGCGAGCGTGCCGTTGCGCGGCGGCTCGGGCGCGAACTGGAATTCGGTGCGCGCGCCGATGCGCGTCACGCACCATGGCAGCCCGTGTTTCGCGATTGCCTGTTCGAGTCCGGCGGCCAGCCGCGCGGCGAGTTCGAACATGTGCGCATACGCGGCGTCGGTTGCGACTTCGGCCAGCGTCGCGCGCATCGCATGCATCGCGAGCATGTTCGCGGTGAGCGTCGTGCCGATGCCCGAATGGCCGGGCGGCGCGTTCAGCTTCGCCTGTTTCGCGCGTTCCGCGAATTCCGCGCTGAAGCCGTACACCGCGCACGGTACGCCGCCTGCGATCGGCTTGCCGACCACCAGCATGTCCGGTTCGAGATCGTGCGCGACCGCGTAGCCGCCCGGGCCGCTGCTGATCGTGTGCGTTTCGTCGATCACGAGCAGCGTGCCGTAGCGGCGCGTCAGTTCGCGCGCCGCATCCCAGAAGCCCGGGTCGGGCAGCACCATCCCGATGTTCGTCATCGCGGGCTCGGCGAGCACGCATGCGACATCGCCGTTCCTCAGCGCCGCTTCGAGCGCGTCCAGGTCGTTGAATTCGACGACGCGCGTGTTCGCGAGCAGGTCGTACGACTGCCCGAGCAGGCTGTCGCGCTGCACGGGGCGGCCGTCGACGAGATCGACGAACACGTCGTCGACCGTGCCGTGATAGCAGCCGTTGAACACGACGATCGTGTTGCGGCCGGTGGCCGCGCGCGCCCAGCGCAGCACGAAGCGGTTCGCGTCGCTCGCGCTCAGCGCGAACTGCCAGACCGGCAGCCGGAAGCGGCGCGCGAGCTCGCGCGACACCCACGCGGCGTCCTCGCTCGGCAGCATCGTCGTGTAGCCGCGCGTGGCCTGCTCGACGAGCGCGCGGGCGACCGGTTCGGGCGCATGGCCGAACATCGCGCCGGTATCGCCGAGGCAGAAATCCACGTAGCGATGGCCGTCGACGTCCGTGAACGTCGCGCCGCGCGCTTCCTTCACGACCAGCGAGAACGGCGTCGACCAGTCCTGCATCCAGTGCAACGGCACGCCGAACAGCAGGTGCTCGGACGCTTCCGCGGACAGCGCGCGGGACGCCGGCATGGCTTCGGTGAACGCACGGCGCTCGCGATCGAACAATGCGCGGGCGCGGATGAGGTCGACTCCGTGACGGGAAGGCAAGTGGGGCTCCGGGGCTGTGAAGATGGGGAAACGATAGCGCGGGCAGCGGGGAGCTGAACAGGGGCGGAATTACCGACGCGGGTCGGCGGCGGACGGGTGCCGATGTTCGAACCGGCCGTGTCGACAGGACGCGAGCCGGCGGCGGGAGCGGTCGCGGCGGATGGCGAGTCGGGACGCTGCCCCGGCGAGCGTCGTTGCCCTGGATATTTCAGTTGAAGTTTGTGCGCATAAATGTACGACAACATATCTCTAAAAAAGCATTCGTTGATGTGAGTGTGCGCACACATTCGACGAATTGATTCAGTAAAAACAGGGTAAACGACAAATACGTGTCTGGCTTCGATCGCATTTAGACTGCTCGATGTAGTACGACGACGTATAAATAACGATCCGCCGCCGGGCGCGTCGATACCCCATACACTGAAGGAGTGCCCATGGCCGCAAACAGCCGCCGTTCGTCTTCGTCTGTCCGAGCGCCATCGTCGAAGCCGGTGTCGCGCCGCGCATTCATCGGCTGGACCGGCGCACTCGCCGGCGGCGCCGTGCTCGGCGGACCGCTCGCGGCAACCCGGGCGTTTGCGGGAGGCCACATGTCCAATGCGTCGGCCGTCGATCTCGTCTGGGGCGAGCATGGCGCGGCGGCGCGCATCGCCGCGTCGCTCGCGCACGTGTCGCGGCTTGCACTGCGCGGGCGCGACTTCGACGTGACGCACTACGGCGCGCGCCCGTGCGCGACGGTCGCGCAGACGTCGCCGTACACGAACGTCGCGAAATCGCCGGTGAGCCCGGGTTCCGAACTGACGACCGCGCCTGGCGCGTTCGATTCGCGCCCGGCGTTTCTCGCGGCGATCGATGCGTGCCGCCGCGAAGGCGGCGGGCGCGTGGTCGTGCCGTCCGGCAACTGGTACTGCGCGGGGCCGATCGTGTTGCAGAGCAACGTGACCTTCCACCTGAGCGCGAACTGCACGATCTACTTCAGCCCGAACCCGGCCGACTACGCGAAGGATGGCCCGGTCGATTGCGGCACGAATGGCCGGCTGTACTACAGCCGCTGGCAGGCGAACGATTGCCTGAACTACGGCGCACCCGTCTACGCGCGCAACGCGACGAATATCGCGCTGACGGGCGAGGGCCCGACGTCGGTGCTCAACGGGCAGGCGATGACGCCGTTCTCCGGCAGCGGGGCCGGCAGCGTCTGCTGGTGGACGTTCAAGGGTTCGTCGGGTGCGTACGGCGCAGCCGCGGGGGTGCCGAGCCAGGCGTATGCGAATCCGAACAACGTCGACCTGCGGATCGTCGCGCCCGCGATTCCCGACGCGCTCTACGCGCTGCTCACGTCGCCGGTCACGCCATGGCAGCAGGACCAGAACTACCTGCCCGCGCTATCCGAGGCCGGCGTGCCGGTCGAGAAGCGCATCTTCGGCCTCGGCCACTATCTGCGGCCATGCATGGTCGAATTCATCGGCTGCACGAACGTGCTGATGGCGAATTACCAGACGCAGAACACGCCGTTCTGGCAGCACCATCCGACCGGGAGCCGCCATGTCGTGATTCGCGGCGTGACGACGAACAGCATCGGCCCGAACAACGACGGCTTCGATCCGGACGCGTGCACCGACGTGCTGTGCGAGGACTGCACGTTCAACACCGGCGACGATTGCATCGCGATCAAGTCCGGCAAGGATCGCGACACCGAATACGGGCCGGCAAAGCGGCACCTGATCCGCAACTGCACGATGAACAGCGGGCATGGCGGCATCACGCTCGGCAGCGAGATGGGCGGCGGCGTCGAGCAGATCTATGCGACGAACCTGTCGATGCTGAACGCGAACTGGCAGACCAACCCGCTGAACATCGCGATTCGCGTGAAGACCAACATGAATCGCGGCGGCTACGTGAAGGACTTCCACGTGAAGGGCGTCACGCTGCCGAACGGCGTGACGCTGAAGGGCGGCGGCTACGGCAGCGCGTTGCTCGCGGGCAGCCCGGTCAATGCGAGCGTGCCGCTCGGCGTCGTCACGCCGTCGGCCGGCAACCCGTCGGCCGCGCAGGGCGGCATCGTCACGTTCGACTGCGATTACCAGCCGGCGAACGATGCGGTGCGCACGCGCGCGCCGGTCGTGCAGAACGTGACGATCTCGGACGTGAAAGCGAGCAACGTGACGCTGAACGGCGTGACCGCGTCGTGCTTCCAGGCGATCGTCGCGCAGGGGCCGGTCGCGTTCGACTACAACGGCACGCCGCCTGTGCCGGCCGTGCAGCCGATTTCCGGCGTGACGATCAGCAACTGCGACTTCGGCACGCCGGTCGCGTCGGGCACGCCGACGGTCACGTCGCCGGGGCCGATCTACGCGTTCAACGTGAACGCGCTGACGCTGACGAACGTGACGATCGCCGGGCAGATCGTCAACACGACGATCACCGACAGGCGATGATGGTGCGAGCGAGCGGGTGCGCGTGCGTGCGCCGGTCGATGCGCGTGCGTGACGCACAGTTGCCCGCGCTCGAAAGCGAGCGCAGATTGCGAGCGGTGCGGCGTATCAGCGTTCGCGCTGCGCTGCTTGTCCCCGCCGCTTCGCCGCGTTACGCCAGCGTCTTGACCATGTAGTGTTCGTCATAGAACCGCCCGTCGACGAACAGCGAGCGCGGTTCGGTGCCGAACCGGACGAACCCCTGCGACGCATACAGCCGCTCCGCGGTGCCGTTGACTTCGTTCACGCACAGCATCAGTTGCGTGCACTGCCACGCGTGCGCCGCATGCGCGGTCGCTCTTTCGAGCAGCACTTGCGCGATGCCGCGCCCGCGATACGCGGGATCGACGAACACGCCCCAGATCGTCGCCTTGTGCGCGATCTTCACGCGCGCATCGCGGCGCACGCCGGTGATGCCGACGAGTGTGTCGCCGTCGAACGCGCCGAACACGGCGCGCTCGTGAGTCGGCGTGATGCGCGTCGCGAATTCGTCGACGGGCACCTGCGATTCTTCGTCGAGTGTCGGCAGGAAGGAGGTAGGCGCGGTGTCGACCGCACGCAGGCGGAGGGTCTGGAAACGGGCGGCGTCGGCCGCGTCGAGCAGGCGGGTCGTGATCGTCATCGAGGGGCGTTCCGGTTGGGGGCTGTGCATGCCGGCGCGTGCTGCTGCGGCCGCGGGATGCATCGTGCCTATGCTAATCGGAATCCGGATGGCACGTGGCGGCGTTCGATGTGCCGTGCATCCCGGCCGCGCCTTGGTCGTCAGATCGCGTCGCGCGGTCGACGCGCATCGCGCTCGGTGCGGAGCGCGTGTGACTGCGACGCGGTCGGTTCGTGCAGGCGAGCGGTGGAACGGCAGTGCGATGCGTCGCGCTGGAGGCTGACGCGAAGGTGCAGGGACTGCGGAAGTACCGGCGGCGCGTCATGCGCGCCGCGCTGGCACGAAGGATGAGGATGACGTGAAGCACGCGCGCCATCGCGCCGAACCGTCACACGACATCAAACGCGCGAGGTGCGCCCGCTCAGGTCAGGCACACCGAATCGGCATCAATACCGCGACAACTGATTGCCGTTGATCTGCACGCGGTCGCCCGGCCGCAGGTTGCCCGGCGACTGCACGTCGAACGAACGCGTCGAGCCGTCGCTGACCTGCACGTCGATCCGGTAGCTGCTCGGCGCTTGCGCCGCACCCATCTGCTGGCCGATCTGGTTGCCCGCGACCGCGCCGCCGAGCGCACCGATCACGGTGGCCGCTTCGCGGCCGTGACCGCGACCGACCTGGTTGCCGAGCACGCCGCCGATCAGTGCGCCGACGACGGTGCCGGCGACGCCCGACGGGCCGACCGAGCCGTTGACCGGCTGGATGTTCGCGACTGTGCCGTACTGCGTGCCGTAGCCGTTGCCGTACTGGTTGCCGTATTGCTGTTGCTGATTGCCGTACTGGTCATACGGCTGCGACCCGTATTGCGGCTGGTTGCCGTATTGATCGTACGGTTGCTGCTGTACGTAGCCCGGTTGCGAATACGCGGGCTGCGCGTAGCCGGGCGTCGCGTATTGCTGCTGCGGATAGCCCGGCTGCGCGCCGTAATAACCCGGCGCGACGCAGGCGGTCAGCGGAAGCGCCGCCACGGCGACGAGCGAGGCGAACAGAACGGTCTTCGTGGAAGGCATGCGCATCATGATGGTTCCTGCATCGGCAACGTGTTCGCCGACGGATTCCCGGACGGGTGGCGAACTCGGCGTGAGTATAAGGAATGGCCGAATGCGTGTCCGGTGCGGCCGGGTAACAACGTGTAAAGTCTGTTGCCGCGCAAATCGCCGGTCGGGCGGGGCGCTGAAGCGAGGGCCGGCAAGGGCGCCGGCGCCCGTTCGGCAGCTTCGATGACGCGCATCGATAGCGGTCCGGCGGCGTGTCTTCCGAGGCGGTCGGCGTGTCGATTCCGGCGCCTGAAACCTCGGCTTCCGCGACGTCGCCCGACGGGCCATTGGCATGCGGGCCGTCGCCGACGAGATCGGACCCCGCTGCCGCACCTCGCCGGCTTGGCGTTTGCGCCGCACATCGCGAAATCGAATGCGCGGCATCGCGACATTTAATTGGCCTCGGGCGGCGGCGTCCGATATCGTGGCCGGATTCCCTGCCAACGGTCGCGCCGCGCCGGCTGCGGTTCCTTCCCCTGTCCGCGCCGGTGTCGCGCAGCGACTGCCCCACCTTCCGAGCCATGACCGATCGTATCTTCATCAATGCCGTCGACGCCGGCGGCCAACCCATCAACCTCGTCGTCCGTGACGGCCGCTTCATCGCGATCGGCGCCGATTGCGCTGCTGCGCCCGGCACGGAGACGATCGACCTCGACGGCCGCGTCGTGCTGCCCGGCTTCGTCGATGGCCACATCCACCTCGACAAGAGTTTCGTCGGCGATCGCTGGGTGCCGCACGAACCGGTCGGCTCGCTGCGCGAGCGGCTCGCGGTCGAGAAGCGCCAGCTCGCGGCCGCGCCGCCGATCGTCGAGCGCGCGAACGCGCTGATCGCGCAGGCCGCCGCATTCGGCACGGTCGCGATGCGCAGCCACGTCGACGTCGATGCGACGACTGGCCTGTCGAACCTGCAGGCCGTGATGGCCGCGCGCGAGCAATGGCGCGGGATCGTCGACATCGAACTCGTCGCGTTTCCGCAGGCCGGCGTCGTGTCGTGCCCGGGCACCGCCGACATTCTGGACGCGGCAGTACGCGAAGGCGCGGACGTGGTCGGCGGGATCGACCCGACGACGCTCGACGGCGATGCGGACGGCCAGCTCGACATCGTGTTCGGCATCGCCGAGAAGCGCGGCGCGAAGCTCGACATCCACCTGCACGAACCGGGCGAAACCGGCATCGCGCAACTGCTGCGGATCGCGGCGCGCACGCGCGCGGCGGGGCTCGGCGGGCGTGTGAACGTGAGCCATGCGTATGCGCTCGGCGAAGTCGGCTACGACAACGTTCAACGCACGGCGGTGGCGCTGGCCGAAGCCGGCGTGTCGATCCTGACGAACGCGCCGGGCGACTGCGCGTTTCCGCCGGTGCGGCGGTTGCGCGACGCGGGCGTGCACGTGTTCGCGGGCAACGACAACATCCGCGACGCGTGGTGGCCGTACGGCAACGGCGACATGCTGCAGCGCGCGATGATGGTCGGCTATCGGTCGGGCTTCTACACCGACGAAGCGCTCGGCATCGCGCTCGACATGGCGACGCACGCCGGCGCGTGCGCGATCGGCAAGGAGAACTACGGAATCGCGGTCGGCTGCGACGCGACGTTCGTCGCGGTGCGCGCGCCGAATGCGGCGGCGGCCGTCGCGGGCGTGCCGGCCGAACGCTGGGTGTTCCGCCGCGGCGAAAGCGATACGGGCGCGCCGTTCGCCCCGTCGCTGCACTTCACGCGCTGACCGACCTGACCGCGGGCACCGCGCACGCGCCGTGCCCGCTTCGCACTGACCGACCACACCGGAACCGACATGACGAACCTGCTGATCCGCAATGTCCGCACGAGCGCCGACGCTGCGCTCGACATCCTCATCGAAGACGATCGCATCGCGCGCGTCGGCCCGTCGCTCGACGCGCCTGCCGGCTGCGCGATCGAGGACGGCGCGGGCGCGCTCGCGCTGCCTGGCCTCGTCGAAGGCCACACACACCTCGACAAGACGCACTGGGGGATGCCGTGGTATCGCAACCAGGTCGGGCCGCGCCTCGTCGACCGCATCGAGAACGAACGGCACTATCGCGCGACGAGCGGCCATGACGCGGGCGCCGCATCGCTCGCGCTCGCACGCGCGTTCCTCGCAGCCGGCACGACGCGCATCCGCACGCACGTCGACGTCGATACCGAAGCCGGGTTGCGGCACCTGCACGGCGTGCTCGCCACGCGCGAGACGCTGCGCGGGCAGGTTGAAATCCAGATCGTCGCGTTTCCGCAATCGGGCGTGCTCAAGCGGCCGGGTACCGACGCGCTGCTGTCCGACGCGCTCGGCGCCGGCGCCGATCTGCTCGGCGGGCTCGACCCGTGCGCGATCGAAGGCGATCCGGTCGAGGCGGTGGACGTGCTGTTCGCGATCGCCGAGCGCCACGGCCGCGGGCTCGACATCCACCTGCACGAACGCGCGTCGATGGGCGCGTACTCGCTCGATCTGATCCTGCAGCGCACGGCCGCGCACGGCATGCACGGGAAGGTCACGATCAGCCACGGGTTCTGTCTCGGCGATATCGCCGAACGCGAGCGTGATGCGCTGCTCGCGCGGATGGCCGAACTCGGCGTCGCGATCGTCACGACCGCGCCGGCGGCGGTGCCCGTGCCGCCGGTGGCCGCGTGCCGCGCGGCGGGCGTGACCGTCATCGGCGGCAACGATGGCGTGCGCGACACGTGGACGCCGTACGGTTCGCCCGACATGCTCGAACGCGCGATGCTGATCGGCATGCGCAACGATTTCCGCCGCGACGATGCGCTCGAAGTCGCGCTCGACTGCGTGACGCACAGCGGCGCGCGCGGTTGCGGTTTCGCCGACTACGGGCTGCAGCCGGGCAGCCGCGCGGACGTCGTGCTCGTCGATGCGCTGACGTTCGCCGAGGCGGTCGTCGCGCGGCCGGTGCGGCGTCTCGTTGTGTCGTCGGGGAAGATCGTCGCGCGCAACGGCGCGCTGGTCTGAGCGCCGTGTCGTCCCCGGTATGATCCGGTTTTCAGCCGGATTTTCCGGGAGACGACGATGCGACGCACGACAGCGGCACGGGCCGCACGATGGATGGCGGCGGCCCTGTTCGCCGTGACCGCCGCGCATGCGGTGGCGGCCGGCCCGAACGACGCGCAGCAGGAAGCCAATCGGCGGACGGTGCTCGCCTTCTACGAAAAAGGCCTGAACGAGAAAGACGCGGATGCCGCGCTCGCGTATGTCGGCGAGCGCTACGTGCAGCACAACCCGAATGCAGCCGACGGCCGCGACGGCTTCCGCAAGTTCGTCGCGTTCCTGCGCGACAAGTATCCGCAGTCGCACAGCGAGATCAAACGCTCGTTCGTCGACGGCGACTACGTGATCCTGCACGTGCACGCGGTGCGCGAACCCGGCACGCGCGGCAGTGCGATCGTGGACATCTTCCGGCTGGAGAACGGCAAGATCGTCGAGCACTGGGACGTCAACCAGCCGGTGCCCGAGCAGGCCGCGAACGGGAACACGATGTTCTGAGTGATCCGGGGTGGACAGCTCCTTTCTTTCTTCCTGAACGAACCCCGCCGCTCGACTATTCCTCGTGCTCCAGCATCGCCGCGAGCGTCTTCGTCAGCGCGCTGACCATCGGATCGGCCGTCGGCCGATGCAGGATCGCGATGTCCATGTGCTCGATCGGCGCGAAACCCTGCTTCGCGGTCAGCACGGTGTGCTCGTCCGTCACCACGCGCGCGGGTAGCACGCTGATGCCGAGCCCGTCGGCGACGGCGGCCTGGATGCCGCTCAGGCTCGACGTCGTGAAGCTGATCCGCCAGCGGCGGCCGCGCTCCTCGATCGCCTTGATCATGTCGTCGCGATAGAGCCCGCGCGGCGGAAACACGACGATCGGCACCGGGTCGAGATCGATCGACGGATGCTTCGCGCTGTCGATCCAGCGCAGCTTCTCGGGCCAGCGCACGACGGCCTCGCGGCTGTCGCGCCGCTGCTTGATCAATACGAGGTCGAGCTCGCCGCGATCGTATGCGGCGCTGATGTCGCGGCTCAGCCCGCACATCACTTCGAGCTTGACCTGCGGATGCTCGCGATTGAACGCGGCGAGCGCATGGGTCGTGCGGCCCGCCGCGAAATCGTCCGGCACGCCGAGCCGGATCGTCAGTGCGACCGTCGCGCCCGACAGCGCTTCCAGCATCTCGTCGTTCAGCGCGAGCATGCGCCGCGCATAGCTGAGCACCGTCACGCCCGCGTCGGTCGGCCGCACGTCGCGCGTGCCGCGGTCGAGCAGCCGATGTCCGGCGATTTCCTCGAGCCGGCGCACCTTCTGGCTGACCGTCGATTGCGTCGAGTGCAGACGCGCGGAGGCCGTCGTGAAGCTGCCGCAGTCGGCGACCATCACGAGGGCGCGCAGCAGGTCGAGGTCGAACAGGGGTCTATTCATTTCTGCACTTTTTCGGATTCGAACATTTCATTTCCAAATGCGTGCGACGATTTTTAACATGGCCGGGCGCTACGGGCAATCGCGGTTTCGCCGGACCTGGCGCGGCGTTGCGCGGGCGCGGGTATGCGGCGATCGAGCGGGTGCTGGTGGGGGCGCGGTAGGTTTCAGCGGGGGCGCGACTTGCGTTCGGGGGGGCTACCGGGAAGCTGCCCGAGAAACGCGTCGGCCAGTTTCACGCAGTAGTCGAACGACGGCGTGTAGCCGAGTGTCCGGATGTCGTCGAAGCGCGGCTGTACGAAGGTACGATGCTCTTTGAGCAGGCGCAAAAACGTATCGCGATGCCGAACGAGAAATGCACCGGCATCCATCAGGCTCTCCGGTTCCCGCTCGATGACCAGACACAGATCGAACAGGTCCCGCGCGGTCGGGCGATCGCCACGGTGCCACATTTTCTTGGCGACGATTTCCGCGGAAGTCTCGACCTTGACGACGTGATCCATCAGCATCCATTCGTCGTAACCGGGCGACATTAGATTTCGGGAGACCACGAAGTCAATTTCGCCGTCGGGCAGCACCAGTTTCACGAAACCGGCGTGTTCCTCGTAGTCCGCCGTGATGTCGGATGCGGCGTCGCTGATGCGGGGATTCACGTACCCGAGATACTGCGGGTCGGGTACGAAGATGTCGACGTCCTTGCTGACGCGATGGCCGTGGCGCAGCATGAGAACCGTGCCGCCGCCGAACGTCCAGAACGGATTCGACTTGCCGTGTTTTCGTATCTCGTCGACCAGTGTCAGCGCGTGACGGAAAAGGCCCTGCCACGGGCCGTCGGGTAACGCGGATGGTGCGGTCATGTCCATACCTCCCGATACAGATGGAGATCCTTCGACCATGCGGCAAGGTTTTTCCAGATAGTCCGAAGCGGTGTGCCCGAGCGCTCCGCAGCTTCCTCTGCCGCCTTCACGACGACAGGCAGCGGCACCTCGTCGAGGATGACGGAGAATTGCGATTCGTATCCTTCCGGAATGTGTCCGGTGGTCAACGCATCGGCCAGCAGTCGTTCGGTCAATTCGCCCTTGTAGCTGACGTTCGCGCTCACGACGGCCTTGTAGAGACCATTTTGCGCCTGCCGCGGGAGTGCCAGGAGTTCGATGCCGAGCACGCTGAGCAACGGGATCAGCTTGTTGATGCCGAGATTCTTGACCTTGCCGGCTTCGAGCTGGTTCACGGTGAGGCGGGACAATCCGGCGAGCCTCGCAAGCTGGGCCTGCGTGAGGTCGAGCTCCGACCTTCGTTTTGCAACGGCCTGGCCGATTTCATAGAGCTGCATGCCGACCTCCCGACGCTGCTTAAGCGATCTTGAATGTAAGTTATATCTTACATCTCAAGGCAAGTTTTCGTCTCTGAGAATCTTCAGCCCGGTATAGGTCGCATCATCAATACAGCCAAAACCGTATCGGACAAGACTTCGCGTTGCACGCCTGTATAGACATCGCCATCCTGCCGATATCGGTAGAAGCACGCTCTGTGGCAGGCATGCGTCGCACAGGGTAAACACCCGAAACCCCCGAAAAACAGCCAGAATTCAAGCCCTAATCCTTCCTTCCCGCCTCCGCTCGGCCTCAATCCCCCTCACCCCCGTTTCCGTCGCTTGCGCTCAGAAATTGAGCGGTCTAGACTGCATCGCAGTTTCATCGAAGTCCCCGTCTTTCGCGCACCGCGCCGCGCCGGCATCACGGCACGGCGCCATCCACCGGACGCCGGCGGTCGCCCGCCGCGTCGAGACCTTCAAGGACCCGCCATGAACCGCACTGCAAAGCTCCTCGTTACCGCGCTGGCGTTCGCGCCGCTCGTATCGTTCGCGCAGGACACGTCGACGATTCGCTGGGGCATCGATCCCACGTATCCGCCGTTCGAGGCGAAGCAGCCCGACGGCTCGCTCGCCGGTTTCGACATCGACCTGCGCAATGCGATCTGCGAGGAACTGCGTGCGAAGTGCGTGTGGGTCGAGCAGGGCTTCGACGGGATGATTCCGGCGCTGCGCGCGCGCAAGTTCGACGTAATCATGTCCGCGATGACGGCCACCGACGAGCGGCTCAAGCAGATCGACTTCTCGAACAAGCTGTATGCGTCGCCGGGCGCGCTCGTCGCGCCGGTCGGCTCGAAGCTGCTGCCGACCGCGACGTCGCTCGCGGGCAAGCGCATCGGAATCGACCAGGGCACGACGCAGGAGGCGTACGCGAAGGCCGAATGGGCGACCAAGGGCGTGACGATCGTCTCGTACCAGAACCAGGACCAGGTCTACCAGGATCTCGTCAACGGCCGCCTCGACGCGACCTTCCAGGACAAGACGCAGGCCGGTTACTCGTTCCTGAAGACGCCGCGCGGCAAGGGCTACGCGTTCGCGGGCCCCGACGTGACCGACGCGCGGATCACCGGCTACGGCGTCGCGATGGGGCTGCGCAAGGGCGACGCCGACATGAAGAAGCGGCTGAACGACGCGATCGTCGCGATTCGCGCGAACGGCACGTACCAGAAGATCGCCGCGAAATACTTCGACTTCGACATCTACGGCGCGAAGCAGTTGACCGCCGCACCGTGACCCCGTGATTCATTCAATCGACAGGCAAACCATGACGAGTATCCAGGACCGCGTCGCGAAAGCCGTGACGCCCGAACTGATCGCCGCGTTCCGCGAGGAAGGCGCGGTCTGCATCAAGGGCATCTTTTCGCCCGACGAAGTGGCCGCGCTCCGGGCCGGCATCGACACGAATCTCGCGCAGCCGAGCGAGCGCGCGAAAGTCGCGAGCCGGCCCGACGATCCGGGCTGGTTCTTCGAGGATTTCTGCAACTGGCAGCACAACGACGCATACCGCGACTTCATCGTGCGCTCGCCGGCGCCGTCGGTGGCCGCCGCGCTGATGGGCACGGACCACGTGCGGCTGCATCACGACCACCTGCTCGTGAAGGAGCCCGGCACGCGGCAGCGCACGCCGTGGCACCAGGACCAGCCGTACTACAACATCGAAGGCGACGACAACGTCAGCATGTGGATTCCGGTCGATCCGGTGCCGCTCGAATCGACGCTGGAGTTCGTCGCGGGCTCGCATCGCGGGCCGTGGCTGATGCCGCGCACGTTCATGGACAAGGAGGCGAAGTGGTTCCCGGAAGGCAGCCTCGCCGACCTGCCCGACATCGAAGCCGATCGCGCGGCGTTCCCGATTCGCCATTGGGCGCTCGAGCCCGGCGACATGGTGTGCTTCCGGATGCTCACGCTGCATGCGTCGGGCGGCACGCAGAACCGCCGGCGTGCGTTCTCGATCCGCTTCGTCGGCGACGACATCCGTCACGCGCCGCGCCGCTGGAAAACGTCGCCCGATTTCCCCGGGCTCGCGGAGCAACTGCCGGACGGCGCGCCGCTCGAACACCCGTTGTTTCCGGTCGTGTGGTCGCGCGGTGCGGGGCAGGCCGGCGCGATCTGACCGGCACATGTAACGAGCTCGGCGGCCGTTTCCCGACGAAACGGCCGCTGCGCGTTGTTGTGCGTGCCGGCGTGTGGCGAAAGGTCAGGTCGGGTGGCGCCCGGCGCCCGGCTTGAAGCGCGAGCCGAGCCGGTAGCGGTTGCCCGGATGCAGGAAATGCACGAACGTGACGGGCAGCCCGTCCGTCCAGGTGCGGCGCGTGAGCGTGAGGCACGGCTCGTCGGCGCGCATGTCGAGCAGCCGCGCCTGTTCGCCGGACGGCAACGACGCGTCGACGACGTGCTCGATTTCCAGTTCGTAGTGCGACACGTTGTTGTACAGGTACTCGGACGGCGGCTCGGTCTGGAAATCCTGGTCGATGAAACCGGGCGCGGCGGCCGGGTTCACGTAGCGGTCTTCCAGCTGGATCGGGCGGCCGTTTTCCTCGTGCACGCACACCACATGAAAGACCGGCGTGTTGACCGGCAGGCCGAACGCGGCCGCAACGTCGAACGATGCGGGCTCGCTCGACCGGCTCAGCACGCGGCAGCGATATTCGTGGCCGCGCGCGCGGATTTCGTCGCGGATATGCGCAATCATCAGCAGGTTCGACTGCGGCTTCGCCTCGGCGACGAAGGTGCCGACGCCCGCGATGCGCTTCAGCACGCCCTCCTCGGTCAGCTCGCGCAGCGCGCGGTTGACCGTCATGCGCGCGACGCCGAACTGCGCGGCGAGATCGAGCTCGGACGGAATGCGGTCCCCGGGGCGCCAGTCGCCCGACTCGACGTTCTGGCGAACGAGCGTCTTGATCTGCTGGAACGGTGCGGTGGCCTTTGTGACCATCGGAGGATCCTTGCGCGAAGAGGTGACGAGTCTAGTCGTCGTGACTGACGATGACCAGGATCTCCGCCTGCGCGGCGCCGAGGCTGCGCGTGCGGTGCGGGATGAGTGCGTTGAAATAGACTGAATCGCCGGTCTTGAGTTGCACCGTCTCGTTCGGAAATTCGATTTCGACGCGCCCCTTGTGCACGAACAGGAATTCCTCGCCTTCGTGCTCGCGGAACGTCGACGCGACGAATTCGTGCGGCGGATGCACGACGAACGGCAGCATCTTCTTCGGCGCGACGCCGGCCGCGATGCTTTCGAAGCGGTGCGCGTGGCTGTCGGCCGCCGCGCCCATCGCCGTGCGCTCGCCGGCGCGCGTGACCGTGATCAGCTCGCGATTGCTGCTTTCCGAGAACAGTTGCTCGACGTCGACATTCAGCGCTTTCGACAGCTTCAGCGCGACCGCGATCGACGGCACGCTCAGGCCGCGCTCGACTTTCGACAGGTAGCTCTTGGTGAGGCCGGTCTCGTCGGCCAGCACATCGAGCGTCCAGCCCTTCTGTTTTCTGAGCAGCTTCAGGCGAATCGTCATGGGGCGCCAGGTGTCCTTCGAAAAACCGATTGTAACGCATGACACTATGTGTCATATAATGGATCGTGTGTCACGGATCCCGGGAAAACGGCTGCGGCCGACGCGACACATCCGACCCATTCAGGAGGTGAACATGGCGGAAACGCTGAATTTGACGAAGGCGGCGCTGGTCGCGCTGGCGGAGCGGCGTCTTGAAAACGAGGTGGGCGACAGCGGCTGGTCCGCGCGACAGAAGCTCGCGCTCGCGTGCCGGATCCTGTTCGACGCCGGTCACGATTCCGGCCTGGCCGGGCAGATCACCTGCCGCGCGGGCGACGCCGGCACGTACTACACGCAGCGGCTCGGGCTCGGTTTCGACGAGATCTCGGCCGCGAACCTGCTGCGCGTCAACGAGGATCTCGACGTCGTCGACGGCGAAGGCATTCCGAACCCGGCCAACCGGTTCCACACGTGGATCTATCGCGAGCGCCCGGACGTGAACTGCATCATCCATACGCATCCGGCGCACGTCGCGGCGCTGTCGATGCTCGAGCAGCCGCTCGTCGTGTCGCACATGGATACCTGCCCGCTATACGACGATTGCGCGTTCCTGAAGGACTGGCCCGGCGTGCCGGTCGGCAACGAGGAAGGCGAGATCATCTCGAAGGCGCTCGGCAGCAAGCGCGCGATCCTGCTGTCGCATCACGGCCAGCTCGTGGTCGGCAAGACGATCGAGGAAGCGTGCATGCTCGCGCTGCTGATCGAGCGGGCCGCGAAGCTGCAACTGCTCGCGATGTCGGCCGGCGAGATCAAGCCGGTGCCGCCGGCGCTGGCGCGGGAAGCGCACGACTGGATTTCGAAACCGAAGCGCGATGCCGTGACATTCGACTATTACGCGCGCCGCGCACTGCGCACGCATCGCGACTGCGTCGCGTGAACGAGCGCATCGCTTCCGTCACGTTCACTCATCATTGAGGAATACACATCGTGTCTATCCTGCTGCAAGGCATCATTGCCTACCCGGTCACGCCGTTCTCCGCCGACGGCGGCGTCGATCTGAATACGCTCGATGCGCTGATCGAGCGCCTGATCGCCGACGGCGTTCAGGCGATTGCCCCGCTGGGCAGTACCGGCGAGAGCGCGTACCTGTCCGACGCCGAATGGGAGGCGGTTGCCAGTGCGTCGATCCGCGCGGTGCGCCGGCGCGTGCCGACCGTCGTCGGCATCTCCGAACTCACCACGGCGGGTGCGGTGCGCCGCGCGCGCATCGCCGAACAAGCCGGCGCCGATGCGGTGATGGTGCTGCCGGTGTCGTACTGGAAGCTCGGCAACGACGAGATCGTCGCGCACTACCGCGCGATCGGCGACGCGATCGGCATTCCGATCATGCTGTACAACAACCCGGCGACGAGTGGCGTCGACATGTCGCCCGACCTGATTGCAACGATCTGCCGGACCGTCGACAACGTCACGATGGTCAAGGAGAGCACCGGCGACATCGGCCGGATGCACCGACTCGCGCAGTTGAGCGACGGGACGATCCCGTTCTACAACGGCAGCAATCCGATGGCGCTCGCCGCGCTGGCCGCGGGCGCGGCCGGATGGTGCACGGCCGCGCCGAATTTGAACGCGGCGTTGCCGCTCGCGCTGGTCGACGCGATGCGCGCGGGTGACCTGACGCGCGCCCGGGCAGTCTTTCATGCGCAGTTGCCGCTGCTGCAGTTCATCGTCAACGGCGGGCTGCCGGTGACCGTGAAGGCCGGGCTGCGCCTGCGCGGCTTCGACGCCGGCGAACCGAGGAAGCCGCTGCTGCCGCTTGGCGATGCGCGCACGCGCGAACTCGAACGCCTGCTCGCGGCACTGCCGGACGGTGTCCCGGCATGAGCGATGAAGCGCGGCCGGCGATCGCGGCCATCATCGGCGCGGTGCGGGTCGGCGCGAGCCGGCCGCTGGCCGGCACGCCGCACGCGAGCGCGATCGACAAGCGGCCGGTCGACGCGCGCCTGTGGCTGGGCGCGCTAGGCTTTGCCGGCGACGAGCAGGCCGATGCGCGGCATCACGGCGGGCCGGACAAGGCGGTCCACCACTATGCGCACGATCACTATGCGTGGTGGTCCGCGCAGATCGGCGCACGCGACGTGCTTGCACAAGCGGGCGCGTTCGGCGAGAACCTGTCGACGCATGGCGTGACCGAGCATGACGTGTGCGTTGGCGACGTGTTCACGCTGGGCGGCGCCGTGCTTCAGGTGACGCAGTCGCGGCAGCCGTGCTGGAAGCTCAACGCGCGCTTCGATCATCCGCGGATGGCCGCGCTCGTGCAGCAAAGCGGCCGGACCGGCTGGTACTACCGCGTGCTGCACGAAGGCTGGGTCGCGCCGGGCGACGTGCTGGCGCTGCATGAGCGCCGCTATCCGCAATGGCCGCTGTCGACGGTGCTCGATGTGCTGTACCGGCGCACGCTCGACATGGCCGCGCTCGATGCGCTGTGTGATGTCCCGGTGCTGCCGCCCGGCTGGCGCAAGATGCTTGAAATGCGCCGGACCGAGCGGCAGGTCGAAGACTGGACGAAACGGCTCGAGGGATGACGGGCCGCGTTGCGCGGCGGACCTCGCGGCCCGTGGTTTACCTGGCCGGCAGTTCCCGCACGTCGACCGTCGGCGTGGAGCCGAACGCATCGCTCAGCGCATAACCGATCAATTGGCGTGCGGCCGCCTCGGGCGTCGCGAGCGCGCCGCTCGACTTCAACTGGTCGAACTTTTCGCGCATCGGGAAGTTGCCTTCGCTGGTCGAGCGGATCGTCGCCTGCATGCCGGTGTCGACGACACCCGGCGCGACGCTGCAGATCCGCAGCGCGCGGTTCGCGTCGAGCGCGACTGCGCGAGCATGGTGATCGAGCGCGGCCTTGGTCGCGCAGTAGATGCTCCAGCCCGCGTACGCATTGCGCGCCGCACCGCTCGACAGGTGCAGGATCCGGCATTCGGTCGGGGCGGATGCCGCCTGCGCGAGCGCGGCCGACAGCATCAGCGGCGCCGCGACGTTCAGGCCGACCGCGCGCGCGACGATCGCCGGGTCCTGCGCGGCGAGCGGGCCGATCGGATCGACGATCCCCGCGTTGTTGAACAGCAGCACGATCGATGCGCCGTCGACGAAGCTGCGCAGCGTGTCGCCGGCCAGCCAGGTCGCGACGGCCGACGTGTCGGACAGGTCGAGTTCGACTTCGGCGAAGCGGTCGCCGGCTTGCGATGCGAGCGACGGATGGCGGCTGCGCGACACGCCGAGCACGGCGATGCCTTCCTGCAGCAGTTGTTCGGCGAGCGATGCGCCGAGACCGCGCGTGTGTCCGGTGACGATGGCGCGCACGTGCGGCGCGGGTGAGGATGCAGTCATGGTGGCGAACCGGTGAAGGGATGAAAGGGTGAGCGGTGTTGACGAGCGGCGCGCAGGCGCGGCGGCAGTGCGTGTTGGGCGGATGATGCGTGGTATTGGCGTGCGGAGGTGTGCAGAGGCGGTCGCGCGCGGCGCCGCGGATGCCCGCGTGAACGCATATCGTAGCGCCGCCATGCGTGTCGCGCAAACGCGGGGGTGACTCCGCCGTGCATGCGCCGCAGGCCGCGGTGCGTGTGCAGCGCGAATGCGCAAGTGCCGGGCGTGTGCAGCGCCGCGCGGCATCGCTCGGCCGATACGTTGGACGAAAGCGGCTGCGGCACGTGCGCGCGACGGCACGGCGAGCGGCGCCGGGCCGCGCGTCGCGAGCTATCATATGGCTCGCCCGTGCGCGATGCCGGACGGGCCACGACCGTTTCCCTTCACCTGCTGCACGCTGCGACGCCACCCATGAACACCACGCCGGATATGCCCACGCCACGCGCCCTTCGCGAACTCACGCCTCTCGAGGCCCGCATTCTCGGTGTGCTGGTCGAGAAAGAGCACACGGTGCCGGACACCTACCCGCTGTCGCTGAATGCGCTGACCGCGGGCTGCAACCAGAAAACCGCACGCGCGCCGGTGATGAACGTCAGCGAGGATGAAGTCACGACCGCGCTCGACGGGCTGAAGCACCTGAGCCTCGTGATGGAAGGCAGCAGCAGCCGTGTGCCGCGTTTCGAGCACAACATGAACCGCGTGCTCGGCATCCCGAGCCAGGCGGTCGCGCTGCTGACGATCCTGCTGCTGCGCGGCCCGCAGACGGCCGCCGAACTGCGCCTGAACAGCGCGCGGCTGCACGGCTTCGCGGATATCTCGTCGGTCGAGGCGTTTCTCGACGAACTCGCGGCGCGTGCGCAGGCGCTTGTCGTCCGACTGCCACGTGCGCCGGGCGCGCGCGAAAACCGCTGGATGCACCTGATGTGCGGCGAGGTGAATGTTGCCGACTTCGCGGGCGCGGATGCCGGTGGCGTGGACTCCGTGCCGCCTTCCGAATTCGAGGCGCTGAAGGCCGAACAGAAGCGCCTCGCGGATGAAGTGGTGCGACTGAGTGCGCTGGTTCACCGGATGGCCGGCGAACTGGGGATCGAAGTCGACGCCGCGCAGGGCGACGCTTCCTGACGCTGTGCCGGGCGGGGCGCCCGTTACGCGTTACGGCAACTTGACGCCCGGTACGAGATAACGCGCCCCGCCTGGTTTCAGGATCGGTGTCAGCGCCGCGAACGATGCGTCGAGTTGCGGCCCGAGGCACGCGCCCAGTGCGTGACCGATGCCGGACACGCTGAACGACAGCTTGCCCGGTGCATCGAACTCGAACGCGAGATATTCGGGGAGCACGTCGGCGCACGAGATCGAATCGCCTTCGCCATCGGTCGGCCGGTCGCCAGGCTTCGCCGCGTCGCGTAGCTGCGTGATGAAGCGCGCCAGCGTGGGGCTGGTTTCCGGTATGCCGTCCTTGCCCGGCGAGAAAGCGTCGATCACGCGATTCCAGTCGAGATACGCGCCGCGCAGCAGGTCGAATGTCACGGGGTCATAGTGGTTGTTCGGATGCGCACCGCCGCAGAACGTGCTGCCCGATTCCACGATGCCGAGTGCCGAGGGCGATAACCACGTGACCGTCACGCGATCGTCGTCGTAACCGCCGAGCGAACCGGCTGCCGGCCCGTCGTCGGTATAGCGGGTCGACGCGCATTCGAGCGCAGCGAGGCTCATCTGCCACTGCCGCTGCTCCAGCAGGTGGTTGACTCGCGCCATGACGGCCGGATCGGGATGGCGGCGCAGTCGCGGATACAGGAACTGCGTGCGCGGATCGCGCCACATCCGGTAGGCGACCATACCGTCGCCGATCTCGGGGCCGACCGGCTGCGCGTGCCCGGCGAGCTTCAGCGTCGCATAGGGCGCGTGCTTCATGTCGATGTCCACGCCGCGTGCGATGCCGCTGCCTACGCCGCCGGCGATGCGATCGGTGATGGCTTCGACGGAGCCTGGCGCAACCGCGTCGGGATCGTATTCGGCGACACGCCGCAACGCGAAGGTGCGCGTCTTGCCCGAGCGTGCATCGGTCCAGCGTCCCCGATAGCCGTCCCTCTCCTGCGTACCGCGCCAGGTTGCCGCGACCTGATCGAAATCGGCCTGATCGCTGTAGCTCGACTGGTTGCGCACGTCAGCCGGAATATCCGTTCGCCCGAGCGGTTCGACGAGCTGTGCGGGCTTGCCATGCAGCGGAATGTCGACGCCGTACTGCGTGTAGAAATAGCGGCCCGAGATCGTGCCGTCTGCCGCCGTCCGCCCGTCGAGTTCCATCACGACTTCGCCGGCCCCTTGAAGCGTGCCCTGATAGACGATGCGTGGCGCGGCGCACGCGAAGCCCGCGTGAAGCGCGAGCAACGTCAGGGTAATTGGAACCGACAGCTTCATGGCGATCCTTTCGACGAGATGAGGTGTGGGTGACAACGATGCCCGCGTTACCAGCGGCATCCCGTTTTCTCGGATGCGTCGACGTCGAACGCCCACGTGAAATCGGTTTTCTTGCCGGTGCGCGCGTTGGTGTAGGTCATCGTATAGATTCGGGCGCCCTGTGACATCATTTCGTATTGTCCGTTGACCTTGCCGTCGACCACTTCGACCCAGGTCGTCGTGAACTGGTGCGGGCGGTCCTCGGCGAGCACTTCCTCCTCCTCGTGCCCGATCACCAACGGGATGGCCGTTTTCGATTGCGCATACCGGACCATGCCTCCCGACCATTTGACTACGTCGTCATAGTAGGTACGCATTTCGAAGCGCACGGGCTTGTCGCCGTCCGACTTGAAGCAGAATACGTCCGTGGAAACCTTCGCGAAGCCGGGCAATGAAATGCAGAGCAGTACCGCAGCGAGAGCTTTTTTCATGATGGTGGTGTGCAAGAGATAAAGCGGCATTTCAACCGACACTGATCCGCGTCGCCCCGGCATCGACGAGCCGGAACAGCAGATCCTCGACGGCCGTCTCGGGCGCGGAGCCCAGATCCGCATTGACCCGCCACCCCTGTTCCGTGCGAACCGGTTCCGACAGGTAGTGAACGATGCCATGCAGCCCGTCTTCGGCCGGCGTGTTCTCGTCGTCGACATCGAACCACGCGAGGAACCACGTCTTGAACGCGTCGACCGCCGCGCTTTCGTCGAGACCGTCGGCCTCGATCGCGGCCCAGTCCCACACGAACGGGCGGATCGAGATCGCCGCCGCATCGAGTTCGAACGCGAACGGTTCGAAATTCAGTTGCGTGACCGAGTCGATCATCGTGGGATGGCCGGCCGATCTGCGTTCGGTCGGGATGATGTCGGCCCGGCACGGCAGCGCCAGCGGCCCTTCGGTGGCCAGCGTGCCGTCGGCCTGCCGGTGGGCCGGTTCGACGATCGCTGCCGGTTGTGCCGCCGCTTTCGCGAGCAGTTCGACGTAGGGCTCGCGGATGGCGCGGAGCAGTTCGGATACGGTCATTGTGGCAGGTCGGTTGGGTCAGGGAACGATTGATCGGAGGCAGGCGGTCGGCAGGCCCGCGACGAACGACAGGCCAGACGTGATCGTACGGCGCTCAGGCCGCGAGCCGGCAGTCGGCCAAACGGCCAGACGCTCGCTGCGATACGCAACTGCCGCGAAATACGCGGCACAGGACACCGGCCTGTCGGCACGATACGTCGTATCGGGATTTAGACGTTTACCTTCAAACAACGGAAAACGCACGTCGATCGCGTTCCCGTTGTGCTTCAATTCATCCGGTTTGTACTCCTACTAAAACGACATATTCAGAACAATCCGGATGATTCATTCACAGGAGACAGTCGATGGCACCGAAACGGTTTTGAAGCGGCAATCACGATGGTCTGCAACACCGCCGAACTTCCTTCGATGAAAGCTGGTTATCCCAGGGGCCCCCACCCATGTCCTCCACACGTTTCATGATGGCCGCGGCCACCGTGTCCGCCGCGCTGGCCATCGCCGCACCGCCGGCCGGCGCCGCCGCGCCGACCGTGTCCGATCCGTTCTATACGTACACCGGCGATACGCCATTGGCATCGATTCCACCGGGCACGGTGCTGAAGACGCGCAACGTCACCTATCACGTGGCCGGCATTCCGACCGCGCTGACCGCGCAGCAGTTGCTGTATCGCACCAACAACGCGCAGAACCAGCCCGTCGTCAACGTGACGTCCGTGATCCGGAGCGCGGTCAGCAACGGCCAGGCCATCTCGTACCAGTCGGCCTACGATTCGCTGAACCCGTACGACGAACCGTCGCAGGTGATCGCCGGCGACCGCGACGTCACCAAGGTCATCAACGTCGGCACGTTGCTCTACAGCGCGGAATCGATTCCGCTGTCGACACTGCTGCTGCTGGGCTACAACATCATCGTGCCCGATACGGAAGGCCAGACGGCGGACTTCGCTGCGGGCCCCGAATACGGGATGACGACACTCGATTCGATCCGCGCGGCGCTCAACACGCCGTCGACCGGCCTGAACCCGTCGAGCAAGGTCGCGATGATCGGCTATTCCGGCGGGGCGATCGCGACGAACTGGGCCGCGCAACTCGCGCCGAGCTATGCGCCCGACATCAACAGGCGGCTCGTCGGCGCGGCCGAAGGCGGCGTGCTGGTCGACCCCGCGCACAATCTGCGCTATGTCGACGGCAGCATCGTCTGGGGCGGCGTCGCGGCGGCCGCGCTCGCCGGGCTGGCGCGCGGCTACAACTTCGACCTGACGCCCTATCTCAGCGACACCGGCGTCGCCGTGTTCAAGGACATCCAGAACCAGTCGCTCGCCTACATCCTGCCGAAGTACACGGGATTGCACTGGGCGACGCTGTTCAAGCCGCAATACGCGAACGACATCAACAGCATTCCGGTGTATGTGACGTATGCGAACAAGGTGAATGCCGGGCTGGCCGCGTCGCCGACGATCCCGATGTATATCGGCCAGGGCACGGCAGGCGCGCTCGATGGCACCTTCAGCAGCCAGGTGGGCGATGGCGTGATGATGGCCTACGACGTGCGCGCGCTTGCGCAGAAGTTCTGCTCGAGCGGCGTGCCGGTCGTGTACACCGAATATCCGCTCGAACATGCGGGCGCGATCGTGCCGTGGGTGGCCGGCATGCTGCCGTGGCTCTACGACCGCTTCAACGGCAAGGCCGCGCCGAGCAATTGCTGGCTGACGGCGCTGCTGCCGAGCAATTCGCTGGCGCCCGAGACGCTGCACTAGGCGCGCCGGGCAACACGGCGAATGGCCGGGCGATCCTCCGCGGGTCGCCCTTTTTCATTCCACCTTTTGACGTCGGTCGCGTTGCCCCGACCGCCGCCGCACGCATTCCCCTGCCGCAACCCTCTGCCGTCGCTCCCGGGTGCCATAATCGAGCCTGCACATCATTCCAGACGTCCCCCGGAGAATCACCATGCAGAACCTCGACAATCCTTCCCACGATCGCGAGGTAGGCAGCGCCGACGCGACGCAGGACACCACGCGCATCGACGACGTCCGCATCGGCGCCGTGCGTCCGCTGATTTCGCCGGCACTGCTGCTCGACGAATTGCCGGTGCCGGCCGCCACGCAGACGCTCGTCGAGGATACGCGCCGCGCGATCGGCGACATCCTGCACGGTCGCGACGACCGGCTGCTGCTCGTCGTCGGCCCGTGCTCGATCCACGATCACGACCAGGCCCTCGACTACGCGCGCCGCCTGAAGGCCGCCGCCGACGCGCTGAAGGACGACCTGCTGATCACGATGCGCGTCTACTTCGAGAAGCCGCGCACGACGGTCGGCTGGAAGGGCTACATCAACGATCCGCGCCTCGACGGCAGCTTCCGCATCAACGAAGGGCTGCGCGCCGCGCGGCAACTGCTGCTCGACATCAACGCGCTCGGCCTGCCGGCCTCGACCGAATTCCTCGACCTGCTGAGCCCGCAGTACATCGCCGACCTGATCGCGTGGGGCGCGATCGGCGCGCGCACGACCGAGAGCCAGAGCCATCGCCAGCTCGCATCGGGCCTGAGCTGCCCGATCGGCTTCAAGAACGGCACCGACGGCGGCGTGCAGGTTGCGTCGGACGCGATCGTCGCCGCGGCCGCGAGCCATGCGTTCATGGGGATGACGAAGATGGGGATGGCCGCGATCTTCGAGACGCGCGGCAACGACGACGCGCACGTGATCCTGCGCGGCGGCAAGACCGGCCCGAACTACGATGCCGAACATGTCGAGGCGTGCTGCGCGGTGCTGCGCAAGGCCGGGCTGCGCGAGCAGGTGATGGTCGACTGCTCGCACGCGAACTCGAACAAGTCGCACGAGCGGCAGATCGACGTCGCGCAGGATCTCGCGCGGCAACTGTCGCAGGGCGAGCACCGGATCGTCGGCGTGATGGTCGAGAGCCATCTCGAGGCCGGACGCCAGGACCTGAAGCCGGGCGTGCCGCTGAAGTACGGCGTGTCGATCACCGATGCGTGCCTGAGCTGGACGCAGACGGAGCCGGTACTCGATGTGCTGGCGGACGCGGTGCGGCAACGGCGCGCGTTATCTGCGTGAATTCCGGCAGGTACGCGATTCGCTGCGTTGTCCGTCACGCGGCGAATCGCGCGGGCGGTGCGACGGGTGCTGCGTCATCGCGTTCGATGCAGCATCTCGCGAGTGGCGCTAACATGGGCCGGTGCGATGTGTCGCGCACGGAGGCGGCGAGGCCGGCCGCCGATACCGACAACAATTCACCGGAGTGCAAAAAAGCATGGCGTTCTACAAAACCCTCATCGCAGCAACCGTCCTCGCATCGAGCGTCAGCGCGCACGCGCAGATCGCCGGCGCGCAGCCGATCAGCGTCACCGTCGAGCAATCGCAGGCGCTGCTCGAAGGCTGGAGCGTGAAGAAGAGCGTGCTCGGCAAGGCGGTCTACAACGACGAGAACCAGAAGGTCGGCACCGTGCGCGACCTGATCGTCGCGCCGGACGGCTCGGTGTCGGCGGCGATCGTGTCGGCCGGCGGTTTCCTCGGCGTGGCCGCGCACGACGTCGCGGTGCCGATCGCGTCGCTCGACGTGCGCAACGGCAACATCTACCTGCCGGGCGCGACGAAGGACGCATTGAAGGCGACGCCGGCGTTCCAGTACGCAAAGGTGCCGTCGCCGCCGAAGCCGAAGAAGCTCGACGACAAGCACTGATCGTCGATGGTTGGCAGCCCGGCGCGCGCAGCGCCGCGGCTGACGAACCGCGGGCCGTCGATGGCCCCGCGAGTCGGCGCGAACGTCGGAGGCCCGGCGCCGCATCATGGCGCCGAACGAATCGCCTCGACGATCGATGACGAGGCGGCTGCGCATCGCGTGGCAGTCGATGTGGAGATTCGCCCTACGCCGAGGATGCCTCGAATGCCGCACATGCCGGCGTTCAGATCGCCGGCTGCTCCCCGTCCGCCCACACCGCGCTGAACCCGAACGCGACCGGCCCGCTCAGGAACACGCTGCCGGTGCCGTCCCATTGAACGGTGACGTCGCCGCCGTCGCATGTCACTCGCACGGCATCGTCGAGCAGCCCGCGCCGGATGCCGTTGACCACCGCGCCGCACGAACACGAGCCCGAACCGAGCGGTACGCCACCGCCGCGCTCCCAGATGCGCAGGCGAACATGCGTGCGGCCGATGACCTGCACGAAATGCACGTTGGTTTTCAGCGGAAACAGCGGATGCGTTTCGATCGCCGGGCCGAGCGTTTCGATATCGATCGCATCGAGATCGTCGACAAAGAACGTGCAGTGCGGATTGCCCATGTTGCACGCGGCCGGTGCGCCGGGCAGCGGGAGGGCGAGCGTGTCGACGGCTTCGGCGACGGGCACGTCCTGCCAGCCGACGCGCGGCCCGCCCATCTCGACCGTGATCAGCCCGTGCGCATCGTGCGAACAGAGCAGGCGCCCGCGGTTGGTGCGCAGCACGACCGACGCCGCGCCGGTTTCCCGCATCAACTTCCACGCGACGCCGCGCGTCGCGCTGCCGCACGTATCGAGCGCCGAACCGTCGGGGTTCCAGAACGCGACGCGAGCGGCCGCGTCGTCGCAGTCCGACATCACCGCGAGCTGGTTGAAGCCGATGCCGCGATGCCGGTCGCCCATGTGCCGGACGAGGTCGCGGTCGATCGCATGTGCGTGATCCTGATCCTGACCGCGCAGGTCGACGATGACGAAGTCATCGCCATTCGCGTTCATCTTCTGAAATCGGATCGGCATGGCGGTTCCGGAATCGAGGCAGGCGAACACTGTACGTGGCTTGCCGACTGCGATCAATCGCGGCCGAACGATGCGCGTGCAACGTGCCTGCAACGTGTGCCTACGTAATTCTACGTAGCCAGGCATACGTAATTATCCGCTTGTAAGCCGCCCCCATCGCACGGAATACTACGGCCCATCGCCGCGGCCTTTGCGAGACCGCGGCGCGACGCATCGACGTCACGCGTGTGCGGCCACCTCGCCGCATGCCATCAAAACCACATTGGAGACCAGGAGACGCCATGAATCGGGCTTCCAGTACCCTGCTCTGGATCGCGGTCGCGCTACTCGGCGCGTTCTCGTTCGGAACGATTGCACTCGCGCACGGCGAGCGCGTCAGTGCCCTCTGGATCGTGATCGCCGCTGTCTGCGTGTATCTGATCGCGTATCGCTTCTACAGCCGTTTCATCGCCAGCAAGGTTATGCAGCTCGACGGGCTGCGGATGACGCCGGCGGTCAAGTACAACGACGGCCTCGACTACGTGCCGACCAACAAGTACGTGCTGTTCGGCCATCACTTCGCCGCGATCGCCGGCGCGGGGCCGCTCGTCGGGCCCGTGCTCGCCGCGCAGATGGGCTACACGCCCGGCATGTTGTGGATCCTGGCCGGCGTGGTGTTCGCCGGTGCGGTGCAGGACTTCATCGTGCTGTTCATCTCGACGCGCCGCGACGGCCGCTCGCTCGGCGATCTCGTCAAGATGGAGCTCGGCACGGTGCCCGGCGTGATCGCGCTGTTCGGCGCGTTCCTGATCATGGTGATCATCCTCGCGGTGCTCGCGCTGATCGTCGTGAAGGCGCTGACCAATTCGCCGTGGGGCACGTTCACCGTCGCCGCGACGATTCCGATCGCGCTGTTCATGGGCGTCTATACGCGCTACATCCGTCCGGGCCGCATCGGCGAAGTGTCGGTCATCGGCTTCTTCGGGCTGATGGCGGCGATCGCGTTCGGCCAGAACGTGGCCGCGTCGCCGACGCTCGCCGCATGGTTCACGTTCAGCGGCACGCAGCTCACGTGGATCCTGATCGGCTACGGCTTCGTCGCATCGGTGCTGCCGGTGTGGCTGCTGCTCGCACCGCGCGACTACCTGTCGACGTTCCTGAAGATCGGCACGATCCTCGGTCTCGCGATCGGCATCCTGGTCGTCGCGCCTGAACTGAAGATGCCCGCGCTGACGAAGTTCGTCGACGGTACGGGCCCGGTGTGGGCGGGCAACCTGTTCCCGTTCCTGTTCATCACGATCGCGTGCGGCGCGGTGTCGGGCTTCCACGCGCTGATCTCGTCGGGCACGACGCCGAAGCTGATCGACAACGAAACCAACGCGCGCTTCATCGGTTACGGCGCGATGCTGATGGAATCGTTCGTCGCGATCATGGCGCTGGTCGCCGCGTGCGTGATCGAGCCGGGCATCTACTTCGCGATGAACGCGCCGGCCGCCGTGCTCGGCTCGACGCCGGAAGCCGTCGCGAACACGGTTACGCAGTGGGGCTTCGTGCTGACGCCCGACATGCTCACGCAAACCGCGAAGGCCGTCGGCGAAACGACGATCATCGCGCGCGCGGGCGGCGCGCCGACCCTGGCCGTCGGCATGGCGCACATCCTGCACCAGGTGATCGGCGGCGAAGCGATGATGGCGTTCTGGTATCACTTCGCGATCCTGTTCGAGGCGCTGTTCATCCTGACGGCCGTCGACGCCGGCACGCGCGCGGGCCGCTTCATGCTGCAGGATCTGCTCGGCACGTTCCACCCGGCGCTCAAGCGCACCGAGTCGCTGCCCGCGAACCTGGTCGCTACCGGGCTGTGCGTGGCCGCGTGGGGTTACTTCCTGTACCAGGGCGTGGTCGATCCGCTCGGCGGCATCAACACGCTGTGGCCGCTGTTCGGCATCTCGAACCAGATGCTCGCCGCGATCGCGCTGGTGCTCGGCACCGTCGTGCTGTTCAAGATGAAGCGCGAGCGCTATGCATGGGTGACGATGGTGCCGACCGCGTGGCTGCTGATCTGCACGCTGACGGCCGGCTGGCAGAAGATTTTCGATGCGAACCCGAAGGTCAGCTTCCTCGCGCACGCCGCGAAGCTGCAGGCCGCGGTGGACGAAGGCAAGGTGCTTGCGCCGGCGAAGTCGATCGCGCAGATGAAGCGGATCATCTTCAACGACTACATCGATGCGGCGCTGGCCGGGCTGTTCATCTTCGTCGTCGTGAGCATCGCGGTGTACGGCGTGATCGCCGTGCTGCGCGCGCGCCGCGAGTCGAAGCCGACCGTGCGCGAGACACCGTACGAAGCGATGCCGGCCGCGCAGGCGCTCGGCAGCGGACGTTAAGGGGAGGCCGCGATGTTCAGCGATCTTGGCAGCGACCTGCGCAGCGCGGGGCGTTACCTCGGGCAGGCGTTGCGGCTGATGGTCGGCCTGCCCGACTACGACACCTACGTCGCGCACATGCGCGAGACCCATCCGGACCGCGAGCCGATGACGTACGAGGAATTTTTCCGCGAGCGTCAGAACGCACGGTACGGGTCGGGAGCAGGGAAGTGTTGCTGAACCAACCGGGCCGGTGAAACGGTTCGGTGATGGGAAAAGGAGCGCCGCGACGGATTTCGCGGCGCTTTTTATTTGGCGGGTACGGCGGCGCGTATCGCACTGCTGTCGCTTCGCTGTTTGCCGGCGCGCAGCACGGCAAACTCCGGCCGCCGGTATCATAGGGTTCATTTTTCCCGATGGACCCGCAGGAGAACACGTCGTGCATGTCGGTGAGCGTTTCAACAGCATTTCCCATCTCGTCGGCGCGGTGCTGTCGGTGGCCGGCCTCGTGGCGCTCGTGACGATGGGCGCGCTCGAAGGCGACCCGTACAAGGTGGTGAGCTTCAGCGTGTACGGCGCGATGCTGATCCTGCTCTATGCGATCTCGACGCTGTACCACAGCGTGCGCAACCCGCGCCTGAAAGCGATCCTGCAGAAATGCGACCATTCGGCGATCTACCTGCTGATCGCCGGCAGCTACACGCCGTTCACGCTGGTCACGTTGCGCGGCCCGTGGGGCTGGTCGCTGTTCGGCGTGAGCTGGGGACTCGCCGTGCTGGGCATCGTGCAGGAACTGACGCTCGGTCGGCGCACGCGCATCCTGTCGATGATCCTGTACGTGCTGATGGGCTGGCTGGCGCTCGTCGCGGTACGCCCGCTGATCCATGCGCTGCCGCCGGTGGGCACCGCGTGGCTCGTGGCCGGCGGCGTGATCTACAGCGCGGGAATCTACTTCTTCATCAACGACGAGCGCATCCGCCACGGGCACGGAATTTGGCACCTTTTCGTGCTGGCCGGCAGCCTGTGCCAGTTCGTCAGTGTCGCGATGTATGTCGCGTGAATGGAATGCCGTGTTGAGCAGGTGACGACGCGCCAAGGGCGCGCCTGCCGGGAAATGCGCTATCGGCGCGCGGCGGTCTGCATGGGCGCGGCCCGCTCGCTGGCGGCCGGCACCGCCCGCGCCGCGACCCACCACACCGCCGCGGCGAGCGCCGACAATCCGGTCGCCATCCCCAGCGCCACCCGCATCGCAGCCGGAAACGGCTGCAGCGTCGCGATGCACGCACCGAAGATCGCCACACCGAGCGCCGACCCGGTCTGCCGCGCCGCGTTCAGCGCGGCCGCCGCGACGCCGGTGCGGCGCCGGTCGACCGTCCCGAGCGCCGGCGACGTCGCGGCCGGCGAGATGAATCCCGACGCGAAGCCGATCGCGAGCATCGGCGCGACGGCGAGCCACGCGGGCGTCGTCGCACTCATGGCCGTCATGCCGAGCGCACCGGCCGCGTAGAGCCCGAACGCCGCACACATCGTTCCACGCGCACCGAAGCGCGCCACCAGCCGTCCCGAACCCAGCCCGCCGAGCGCGACCATCGCGGTCATCGGCAGGAATGCGAGCCCCGTGTCGAGCGGGCTTGCGCCGCGAACCTGCCGATAGAACAGACTGAGCACGAACAGCAAGCCGTAGAACACGAACGCCGACGCCATCGACACGAACGTCGATCCCGCGAACAGCCGGTTGCGGAAGAACGCGAGCGGCAGCATCGGCTCGCGGCGCCGTGCTTCGATCGCGATGAATGCGATCCACGCGACGACGCTCGTCACCGCGCCGCCGACGATCGGCCCCGAGCGCCAGCCGAGCGACGGGCCTTCGATCAGCGTGCCGATCAGCGCCGCGATCGCGACGATGGCTGCCGCCTGGCCGCCCCAGTCGAAATGCCGCGATACATCGACGGCGGCGCGCGCGACCGTGCGTCCGAGCCAGATGCCGGCGAGCCCGAGCGGGAGGTTCACGACGAAGATGCTGCGCCATCCGAACAGGTCGATCAGCAGGCCGCCGATCAGCGGGCCCGACGCCATCGCGATGCCGCCGCAGCCCATCCACACGCTGATCGCCGATGCGCGCGCGGCCGGTTCGGGAAATGCGCGGTTGATCAGCGCGAGCGAGCAGGGCACCAGCAGCGCGCTGCCGACGCCTTGCAACGCGCGGGCGATGGCGAGTGCGGGGAGATTCGGCGCGAAGCCGCACAGCGCCGACGCGGCGACGAATACGGCGAGCCCCGCGACATAGACGGTGCGGTCGCCGAGCCGGTCGCCGAGCGTGCCGCCCGTCATCAGCAGGCTGGCGAACGCGAGCGTGTACGCGTTCACGATCCACTGCAGGCCGGCCACGCGGCTGCCGAACGTGTGCGCGATGTCGGTGAGCGCGACGTTGACGATGGACGCGTCGAGCAGCACGAGCGTATAGCTCACGCAGGTCGCGGCGAGCACGCGGCGGGCCGCGGCCCGGTTCGGCGCGGCGGCCGTCATGCGCGGTCGGGCGCCGGCGTGGCGGCCTGCAGCGCGAGAAAGCCGACCCATCCCCAGTACACGCGATGATGAACGATCAACCCGTCGCGCAGATCCATCACCTCGACGAGATCGACCTGGTCGCCTTCCGGCGTGGCGCGCGGATATTCCCACGTGAGCTGGCGGCCGTTCGAGAAGAACAGCCCGGTCCGGTACCAGCGTCCGAGCCGGTTGCCCGGGTTGCGCAGGCCGGCCGCGAAGAATTCGCCGATCGCGGCCTTGCCGTGCAGTACGCCGGAGCCGTGCGCGGGCAGCGTGACGACGACGAGCGGCGTTTCGAGTACCGCGTCGTCCGCGTACAGCGACATCAGCGCATCGAGGTCGCGAGCGACGACGGCGGCGTGCCAGCTTTCATGGATGCGCCGGGCATCGGCGTCGGCGTGAGTCATGGCGGGGTCCCGGAAGTGTCGATAACGGAACTCACTGTATGGGCGCGACCCCGCGAGACGTTTCACGTCGGCTCGAAACGTGGATGTCGACGCGCGGCCCGCGTGCCGCTCAAGCTGTGTGCAGGTCGTGATACCGCGCGAGGGTCAGTGCCTCGGCATCGTGCGAAAGCTGGGTCGCGGCGGCATCGGCGGCCTCTCGCGCCGATTCGGTCACGCGCGCGAACATCCGTTGCTCGAAGGCCGTGACGGCCGCGTCGCGGTCGGCATCGGCGATGAGGCCGGCCGCGAGTTCGGCCGCGTCGCGCATCGCGTTGTTCACGCCTTCGCCGCCGAACGGCGACATCACGTGAGCGGCGTCGCCGATCAGCGTGACGCCGCGGCGATGCGCCCAGCAGTGACCGACCGGCAGCGCGAAGATCGGCCGCTCGGCGAACCGGTCGCCGCTGGCGTGGAACAAGTCGTGGATGGCGTCGGCGAAACCGTCGAATTCGGCGATCAGCGCGACGCGCATCGCATCGGGTGCCGCGAAGTCGAAACGCCGCGCGACCCAGTCGAGCGGCACGCGAAAGATCGCATAGCCGCGCACGTGCGCGTGCCCGTTGCGTTGCGCGATGATCGCCTTGCCGTTTCCGTGCACGCCGATCTTGCCGCGGCCGACGAGCCGCGACAGTGCGGGATGTTGCCGATCGATGTCGTCGATGCCGAATTCGATGAACGTGAGGCCGCTGTACTGCGGCTGATACGGCGACAGCAGCGGACGGATGCGCGACCACGCACCGTCGGCGCCGACCACGAGATCGAACGGGCCTTCCGTCCCGTGCTCGAACGCCAGCATCGCCCGCCCATCGGGCAGCATGCCGACATCGCGCACCGTGCGGCCCCAGTGCACGCAATCCGGCGGCAATGCGTCGAGCAGCAGCGCGCGCAACGCGGTCCGGTCGACCTCGGGCCGGTTGCCGCCGGCGCCGTCGTCGTCGAACAGGACACGGCCCGAGCGATCGAGCAGGCGCGAACCCTGATCCTCGTAGCGGGCGACGGCCAGGAACGCGTCGGTCAGGCCGGCCTGCTCGAGCGCCAGCAGGCCCGACTCCTCGTGCAGGTCCAGCGTGCCGCCCTGCGGGCGCTCGAGCGGATGGGTGTCGCGTTCGTACACGATCGCCTCGATTCCGCCGAGCGTCAGCAGGCGGGCGAGCGTCAGGCCGCCGGGCCCGCCCCCGACGATGGCAACACGAAAGCGCGTGTCCATGGTTCGCTCACGATCTGATAACATAGGTGCCTATATAAAAACATAGCCTCCTATGGAATGTCAACATGAGCGAAGCTGACACGAAGACGAATCCGTTGCCGCTGATCGGCATCACTTACCGGCTGTTCACGCGTGTGGTCGACCGGCCGCTGCGTGACCTGGGATTCGCGGTGAGCCAGTTGCCGGTGCTGGTGTCGTTGAAGAAGGCGGGCGCGCTGTCGCAGACGGAGCTCGCGCGGCGCGCGCAGGTCGAGCAGCCGAGCATGGCGCAGTTGCTGAACCGGATGGAGCGCGATGGTCTCGTGCTGCGCGTGCCCGATCCGGACGACCGGCGCAGCCGGCTGATCTCGCTGACCGATTCGGCGGCGAAGGGGCTCGCCAAGGGGCGGGCCGTGATGGACGGGGCGAGCGAGCAGGCGCTCGCCGGGTTGAGCGACGCGGAGCGCGATCAGCTTGCGGCGTTGCTCGGACGCGTGACCGCGAATCTCGAACGGATGGTCGGCAACGCGCGCACGAACGACATCGACTGATCGCGCGCGGCGGTTGCATCGCCGTCGCTGAAAACTGCTTTTCTCCGGCCCTTATCCCGCCAGCGCGTCGAGATTCAGCACATACGACTTCCCGATCCACACCGCGCAATCGCGATGGTCGCGCAGGTCGTCGCCGGTATTCGGGTGCAGGAAGATATCGAGCGCCCCGTGGTTCAGCACGAGCCATGGCACGATGTCGTCGAATCGCGCGGCGTCGAACGCGATCTGGTACGACCAGGCCGGATGCGGGCCGACGAGGCGTTCGTGAAAGCGGCCGAGTTCGATGACCGCGCCGAACCGTTCGTCGACGACCTGGCGAAACGCCCAGGCCGCGTCGCGGCTGGCCGCATCGAAATAGACGTGCGCGTGCCAACTGTCGATGGCGGTAGTGTCGAGGGCAGCCATGGAAGGACTCGATAAAAAAGGGGAATGCATGAGGCGCCGTGCGAAACGGCCGATGCGTGATTATCGCGCGTCCTTGCCGTATGCGTCGTGTCACGGTCCGGCAATCCGAAGCCGATGATTTGTCCTGTATCAGAGGAATCATTTGATCCGATGAAACCGGGCTTGTGGTATCCGCGTGTGCGATATCACGCTGGAAGCCTTGTCAGCACTTGCGCTGGCAGCAATTGCACAGGCAACACGTCATTTCGGAAATTGAAAAAGCGGTGTGCGCGTGCTTTGGGGCACCCGGAAAAGTGCGATCAGGTAGTTGAATGAAATAAAGAAATTCCGATTCGGCGGGATGGGTGAATGACGCAGATCGCGCGCCGAATGCAAAGCCGAAAATATCAATTGCGAAATCGGCTATTCAAGCGGAATGCGGCGCGACATACGATGGTTTCAACGCATCGACGATCGCGATCGATGCGGGGACAACCATCTGGAGGCCACCATGCGATCCCTCGTTCCCGTTGCTGTTCTTTCCTGCGCACTCGTTGCGCTGCCCGCCGTCAGCTTCGCGCAGTCGGCTGGTTCCGACTGGTTGCCGAATACCGCACGGCTGAGCTGGTCGGCGGCGCGTGCCGAAACCGACGCGCAACTGATGCAGATGACGCGCGCCGGCTATCGCGCGACGACGGCCGGCAACCAGAACTATCCGCTCGCGATGCAGCGTGCGCTCGAACGTGTCCGCAATCCGGTGCCCGACCGGTCGCGCGAAGAGCGGGCCGCGATGGAGGCGCGCGCGGCCCGGGACGCGCAAGCAGGCCATCCGGTCAAGGCGTTCTTCGTGAAGACCGCGTACTACCTGAAGGGCGAGAACACGTTCTGATGCAGGAGACGAGCATGGTTTGCGCGATCCGATTCGCCGACGTCGTGCGCGCGTCGGCACCGCACTGGCTGCCGGTGGCGCGAGCGACGCGGCGACGCAACGACATGCACGGCGCGCGATGTCGTGCGAAGCACAACCGCCATGCAGGCCGTGGCGCTGTCGCATGCCGCATCGCGTCGCCGGTTTTCGCGGCGAGCGACGCTGCCGCAGGCGGGCGCGACTCATGAAAGCCACCCGCAAAAACCGTCGCCACGTGCCGCTGACCCGCGAGTGGCTGCTGCCGCTACCGCCCGCGCATGCACGCGACATCTCGCTGAAATGCCACATGGCGCTCGTCGCGCTGCGCGGCGAGCACGGCAACGAGGCGCTGCTGATGCGGTTGCGCACGAGCGTGTATCTGGTGTTCCTGGCGCTCGACGACGCGGTGTGCCCCGCGGCGGACATCGACCTGTGCGTCGACGCGGAGCGTGCGCTCGATGCAGGCGTGGCGCGCGCGGCGCAAAGCGGTGCATGGGCGTTGCGCGACGACGAATGCGTGGTGCTCGAGCGCGTGCTCGCGGCGCACGACACCTGCATCGCGATGCTGACGCGGCATCGGCTTGCCGAGCTGTGGCGTCACGTCTGCACGTTCGCGTCGAGCGGCCAGCTGGCGCTCGTGGCGAGCGCGGCGGAGAAGATGCGCATGCACGCGGCCGAATCGCTGGCCGCATAGCGCCACAACCGGTTTCGCGGGGAGGATGGAGGAGACAGGGCCGGCCGCACCGGCGCGGCCGATGCAATCGCGCGACGTCGGCGATTGCGCGGCTGCCGCGGCAACGTGGTGCGGGCAAATCCAGCGGCCCAAAACAAAAGCGCCACGGAGCGAACTCCGTGGCGCTTCATTCATGCTGTGCCTGCGCGGAGGCTTGACCCCCGCGTGGCGAAACGCGCTTAAGCCGCCGTTGCCGGCTTCGCCGGCTTCTGCAGCTTGCCCTTGCCGGCGCGCTGGATTTCCTCGAGCTTGATCTCGACGTGGCGCGAGAACACGTACTCGGCCGGACGCTGCTTCGCGATCGAGATGTCCGGCGCGAACGGGCCGTCGGTCTTGATGCCCTTGCGGCTCACTTGCAGCGCCTTCAGCGGATGCGCGATCGTGTCCATCACGGCGGTAGCCTCGAAGCCGCAGTGGACCATGCAGTCCGCGCACTTCTCGTAGTTGCCGACGCCGTAGTTGTCCCACTCGGTCGTTTCCATCAGTTCCTTGAAGGTCTTCACGTAACCTTCGCCGACCAGGTAGCACGGCTTCTGCCAGCCGAACACCGTACGCGCCGGGTTGCCCCACGGCGTGCACTTGTACGTCTGGTTGCCGGCCAGGAAGTCGAGGAACAGCGACGACTGGCTGAACGACCAGCGCTTGCCGCCTTCGCCGCGCTTCAGGATTTCGCGGAACAGGTTCTTCGTCTTGTCGCGGTTCAGGAAGTGCTGCTGATCCGGCGCGCGCTCGTATGCGTAGCCCGGCGACACCGTGATGCCGTCGACGCCGATCGGCCCCAGCGTGTCGAAGAACTTCGCCACGCGCTCGGGCACCGCGTCGTTGAACAGCGTGCAGTTGATGTTCACGCGGAAGCCGCGGCGCTTCGCTTCCTTGATCGCCGCGACGGCCTTGTCGTACACGCCTTCCTGCGACACCGAGTGATCGTGCGCCTGCTGGTCGCCGTCGAGGTGGACCGACCAGACGAAATACGGGCTCGGCTCGTAGTCGTCCATCTTCTTTTCCATCAGCAGCGCGTTCGTGCACAGGTACACGAATTTCTTGCGTTTCATGATGCCCTTGACGATTTCCGGCATCTCCTTGTGGAGCAGCGGCTCGCCGCCGGCGATCGACACGACGGGCGCGCCACACTCGTCGACGGCCTGCAGGCATTCCTCGACGGACAGGCGCTGGTTCAGGATCGGATCCGGATAATCGATCTTGCCGCAGCCGTTGCACGCGAGGTTGCAGCGGAACAGCGGCTCGAGCATCAGCGCGAGCGGATAGCGTTTGTTGCCGGACAGGTGCTGGCGCACGATGTACGCGCCGACACGGACTTGCTGGAGCAGCGGAATAGACAAGGGATGTCCTCCTTAAACTTCGCGGGCGACAGCTTGCGTGAGCTTCGCCGGCAGCTTGAATTCGACTTTTTCCTCACGGCCCGCCATCGTCGCGACATCGACGGGCCCCAGCGCGCGCAGCGCGCCGATTACATCCTCGACCATCTCTTCGGGCGCCGACGCACCGGCGGTCAGGCCGACCGTCTGTACGCCCGCGAACCATTCGGCTTTCACTTCCGAGCCGTCGGCGACGAGATAGCTCGGCACACCGCTTTCGGTGCCGATCTCGCGCAGGCGGTTCGAGTTCGAGCTGTTCGTCGCGCCGACGACGAGCAGCACATCAACCTGTTCGCTCAGCTCGCGCACGGCGGCCTGGCGATTTTGCGTCGCGTAGCAGATGTCGCGCGTGTCCGGGCCGACGAGGTCGGTGAACCGGCGCTGCAGCGCTTCGATGATGCCGCGCGTGTCGTCGACCGACAGCGTGGTCTGCGTGATGTACGCGACCGGCGTATCGACGGGCAGCGTCAGCGTATCGACTTCGGCTTCGCTCTGCACGAGGATCACCTCGGCCGGAATCTGGCCGATCGTACCCTCGACTTCCGGGTGGCCCGCGTGGCCGATCAGGATCAGCCGGCGGCCCGCCGCAGCGTACTGGCGGCCCTGCACGTGCACCTTCGTGACGAGCGGGCAGGTCGCGTCGAGCACGTCGAGCCCGCGCGTCTCCGCATCACGCTCGACCGTCTGGGCGACACCGTGCGCGCTGAAGATCGCGACAGCGCCGTGAGGCACCTCGTCGAGTTCCTCAACGAATCGTGCCCCTTTATTACGCAGATTTTCGACGACATGCCGGTTATGAACGATCTCATGACGCACATAGACCGGCGCACCGTGCTGTTGCAGCGCGCGATCGACGATCTCGATCGCACGGACAACCCCCGCACAAAAGCCGCGGGGCTGGGCAAGGATGACTCGCATAGGTAAGCGAACTCCGACGACAGACACCGGGGTTCGAGGAGCTGGCACCGCTCGCTCGCCCCGGCTTGAAGTTATGAAGGCAGGAACGAACCGGCCAGGCCAGGCCCCGGAACCCCGAATTAATCGCGCATTTTAACCCTATCGGGCAGTCCTTGCTCTGGTGCCGTGTCGGCGCTGTTGCAATTGCGGGATAGCCGCGTCGGCGCTGGCGCGCGCGGAACCCAGTAAACTACGCGGTTTCGTGGGCGGCCGCTCCGGCTGCCCGGCGTCGCGCTCATTTCAAGGCCATTCGATGACCGTCGATTCTTACGCGTATTGCCTGGCCGCCCGTGCGGTTTCGGGCGTTTTGTTTCTGACCCCCATTGGCAATGCCGGCGCCCGGCAGGAGGCGCGCCAATGATGCTGGCGATCGCTTTCCTGGTGTCCGGCCTGTCGCTGATGATCTGGATCGTGCTGCTCGTCGCGCGCGGCGGCTTCTGGCGCGCGGTGCCCGCGCGGCCGCTGCCGCCCGACGCGCGCGGCGCGGCGGCCGAGGCCGGCTGGCCGGCCGTCGTCGCGGTCGTGCCGGCGCGCAACGAGGCGGACGTGATCGCCCGTGCGGCGACTTCGCTGCTCGAGCAGGATTATCCGGGCGACTTTCATCTGATCATTGTCGACGACCACAGCGACGACGGCACCGCCGACGCGGCCCGCGCGGCGGCGCTTGCGATCAACCGCGCCGACCGGCTGACGGTGCTGGCCGCGAAACCGCTGCCGGCCGGCTGGTCGGGCAAGGTGTGGGCGCAGTCGCAGGGGATCGCCGCGGTGCAGACGCTCGGCTTGCCGGCCGACTACCTGCTGCTGACGGATGCCGACATCGGCCACCCGCCCGACGCGGTCGCACAGCTCGTCACGCGCGCGCAGGCCGAGCACCGCGATCTCGTGTCGCTGATGGTGCGGCTGCGCTGCGATTCGTTCTGGGAGAAGGCGCTGATCCCGGCGTTCGTGTTCTTCTTCGCGAAGCTCTACCCGTTCTCGTGGATCAACAACCCGCGCAACCGGACGGCCGGCGCCGCTGGCGGCTGCATGCTCGTGAAGCGCACGGCGCTCGAGGAAGCGGGCGGCATCGAGTCGATTCGCGGCGCGCTGATCGACGATTGCAGCCTCGCCGCGCAGATCAAGCATCGCGGCGACGGCCGTCATCCGATCCGGCTCGACCTGGCCGACCGCAGCGTGTCGCTGCGCCCGTACGACAGCTGGCGCGACATCTGGAACATGATCGCGCGCACCGCGTTCACGCAGCTGCACTATTCGCCGCTGCTGCTGGCGGGCACGCTGCTCGGGATGGCGATCATCTACCTCGTGCCGCCCGTCGCGGCGCTCGCGTACGGCGCGCGCGCGTGGCCGGCGTGGCTCGCGTGGGCGTCGATGTGCGCCGCGTATGCGCCGATGCTGCGCTACTACCGGCGCTCGCCGCTGTGGGCGCCCGCGCTGCCGCTCGTCGCGCTGTTCTACGTCGGTGCGACGTTCGCGTCCGCGTGGCGCTACTGGCGCGGCAAGGGCGGCCAGTGGAAGGCGCGCGTGCAGGCGCCGGTGGAGCGCTGAGCGTTTCGCGCGCCGCCGGCGCGCGTCCCGGGACGCTGCCTTCCCGGCAGTCGGACAGCAAACAGCCCGATCGTGAACCGGTCGGGCTGTTTCGTTTTCGGCCCATGGCGGACCGATGCGTCCGCGCTTACCGCTGGGTCAGCATCATGTACATCTGGACCACGACGTCCGGCGAGAACGTGAACGGCACCCAGCCGTAGCCGGTGTGGCGGGCGACCAGCAGGCGGTCGCCGTTCGACTGCTTCTGCACGGCCATCATCGGGTTCTTCGTCGTCACGAAACGCCAGCCGGCCGGGATGCCCGGCGGCGGCTCCGGCTGCATCGACGCGCGCACATGCGCGAGTTCCTCGATCAACTGACCCAGTTGCTCCGGATTCAGCGTGGTCGATTCGCCGTTGATGGTCAGCGTGAGTTCGTTCTGCGTCGGACGCGACACGTGCAGCGTCGATTTGTCGGCCGGGTTGGCAGCGGCTTCGGTTTCAGTCGCGGTTGCGACTTCGGCTTGTGCCGTCGCGACGACAGCGGTTCCTGCGTCGGCCGTCGCATCGGCCGCATCGGCCGCAGCCGGCGCGGATGCGATCACGGCCGGTTCCGCCGCCGGCGTGCCAGCCGGTGCCGGTTCGACGACTTCGGCGGCAACGGCCGTGGCGGCAACTGCGTTCGTCGCGGCTTCCTTGACGACGGCCTCGACCAGCGCCTCGGCGTCGGCGATGGCCTTCGCGTGGTGCTGCGCAGCGGCTTCGGCCTGCGCGATCGCTTCGGTATGGCGTTGCGTGACGGCTTCAGCCTGCGCGGTGGCGTCGGCGTGGCGTTGCGCGGCGGCTTCGGCCTGCGCGATCGCTTCGGCATGGCGCTGCGTGACGGCTTCCGCCTCGGCGGCCGCGTCGGCATGACGCTGCGCGGCGGCCTGCGTTTCGGCGATCGCTTCCGTATGACGCTGCGCGAGCGCTTCGGCTTCGGCAATCGCTTCCGTGTGACGCTGCGTGGCCGCTTCGGCTTCGGCGGTCGCTTGCGCGTGACGCTTCGCGGCGGCCTCGGCGTCGGCGGTCGCTGCCGCATGGCGCTGCGCGGCCGCATCGGCTTCGGTCGCGGCGGCGTGATGGCGTTGCGCGGCGGCCTCCGCTTCGGCGATCGCCGAAGCGTGCCGTTGCGATGCGGCTTCGGCGTCCGCGTGACGTTGCGCGAGCGCTTCGGTCAGTGCGGTAGCTTCCGTATGGCGCTGCACGGCGGCTTCGGCTTGCGCGGCGGCATCCGTATGACGGTGGGCGGCGGCTTCGGCGGCGGCGGTGGCTTCCGCGTGGCGCTGCTGCGCGGCTTCGGCCTCGGCGGCTGCCGCCGTGTGGCGTTGCGCGGCGGCCAGCGCTTCGGTTTCCGCGGCAGCGTGACGTTGCGCGGCGGCCTGGGCTTCCGCTGCGGCGGCGCGCGCGAAGGCTTCCGCGCTGCGGGCCGCCTGCTGCGCGGCGTGGTGATCGTGGAGGAGCTGATCGACGCCCGTGTTGAGCGAATCGATCTGATCGTTCAGGTTCATGCGTGTCTTCTCTGCGTAAGACCCGCGATTTTACCCGCTGCGCCGGTGCCGGTCCGTGCGCGACGTGTAACAAAGTGCGCAACGCGGCGCGAAGCGCGCCGCTTTGTGTTATTTCAGGTACCCCGCCGAGCCGAACCAGTCGAGCGCATCGCGCAGCCCTTCGCGGTACGGGCGCGCGCGGTAGCCGAGCTCGCGCTCGGCCTTCGCGGACGTGAAATACATCTTGTTCTTCGACATCCGCAGCCCGTCCACGGTGACGAACGGCTCCTTCTTCGTGAACTTCGCGACCGCTTCGGCGCCGACCGCGAGCGGGTACAGCGGCCAGCGCGGCAGCGCGAGCGTCGGCGCCTTGCGGCCCGTCATCTGCGCGATGTCGGCCAGCATCTGCTGCAGCGGCAGGTTCTCGCCGCCGAGGATGTAGCGCTCGCCGATCCGGCCGTGCTCGAGCGCGAGGAAGTGGCCGTGCGCGACGTCGTCGACGTGCACGAGGTTCAGCCCCGTGTCGACGAACGCGGGAATCTTGCCGAGCGCGGCCTCGACGATGATGCGGCCGGTCGGCGTCGGCTTCACGTCGCGCGGGCCGATCGGCGTCGACGGGTTGACGATCACGGCCGGCAGCCCTTCGTCGGCGATCATCCGCTCGACCGCGCGTTCCGCGAGCACCTTGCTGCGCTTGTAGACGCCGATCGCCTGCTCGGGCGTGAGCGGCCGGTTTTCATCGGACGGGTCGCCCGCGCTCGTGACCTTCAGCGTCGCGACGCTGCTCGTGTAGACGATCCGCTCGACGCCTTCGGCGCGTGCCGCGCGCATCGTCGCGACCGCGCCTTCGAGGTTCGCGCGCTCGATCTCGTCGGGATCGGGGGCCCACAGCCGGTAGTCGGCCGCCACGTGCAGCAGGTAGCGCACGCCGCGCAGCGCGGCGCGCATCGACGCCTCGTCGCGCATGTCGCCGGTGACGATCTCGGCGTCGAGATCCGCGACGTTCGTGCGCGGGCTGGTCGGGCGCACCAGCACGCGCACCGCAAAGCCTTTCTGCTGCGCGATGCGCGCGACGGCCGAGCCGACGAAACCGGACGCGCCGGTGACGAGAACGAGATCGCGGGAGGTATCAGTCATGCGTTTCCTTCAGGGCCGCGCGCGAGCGGCACGGCGGTTGAGCGTCGGCGAGATTGTACGTGGTCGGCGCGCGCGGCGACGCAAGGCCGGCGCCTGGGCGGGCCGAGCATCTCCGGCGCCGCGCGGCCGGTCCGCCGGACGCGTGTGCGAAGCGGCCGACGCGACTACAATGCCGGGCTTGAATGCAACGGGAGGGCGACGCGATGAGCCGCAATGAACTGGACGAACGGATCGAGACCTACCACGTGCGGGTGCGCGGCGTCGTGCAGGGCGTCGGTTTCCGTCATGCGACGGTGCGCGAAGCGCATGCGCTGAAGCTGCGCGGCTGGGTTGCGAATCTCGAGGACGGCAGCGTCGAGGCGATGATCCAGGGCCCCGGCGCGCAGATCGACCGGATGCTCGCGTGGCTGCGCCACGGGCCGCCGGCCGCGCACGTGACCGAGGTGACGTTCGAGGAACGTCAGACCGAAAGGCGCTTCGAGCGTTTCCAGCAGCAGTAACAGGCGCGCAACAACCATGACGGGGTATCCGGAAGCCGGGCGCGGCCTCATGTTGTCGGTGATGGCATCGACGCTGTTCGCGCTGATGTCGGCTTACGCGAAACTGCTCGCGCCGCTCACCGGGCTCGACATCTTTGCGTGGCGCGTATTGTGGACCGCGCCGGGCGCGCTCGCGCTGATCGCGTTGCGCGGCCGCTGGCCCGCGCTCGCCGAGCTCGCGCGGCGCAGCGTGCGCGACTGGCGTTTGCTGATCGCGCTGCCCGCGAGCGCGGCGCTGCTCGGCCTGCAGTTGTGGCTGTTCCTGTGGGCGCCGCTGCACGGCCGCATGCTCGAAGTGTCGCTCGGCTATTTCCTGCTGCCGCTGACGATGGTGCTCGTCGGCCGCTTCTACTATCACGAACGCCTCGACCCGCTGCAGTGGGCGGCGGTCGCGTGCGCCGCGCTCGGCGTCGCGCACGAAGTGTGGGCGACGCGCGCGTTCGCATGGCCGACGCTCGTCGTCGCGCTCGGCTATCCGCCGTATTTCGTGCTGCGCCGGCGGATCAACGCCGATTCGCTCGCCGCGTTCGCGGTCGAGATCGTGCTGTTGTGCCCGATCGCGTTCGCGATGGTCGCGACGAGTGCAACGCGCGTCGCGAGCCATCCGGTGCTGTGGGCCGCGCTGCTGCCGGGGCTCGGCGTGCTCAGCACGCTCGCGCTCGCAAGCTACCTGAAGGCGAGCCGGATGCTGCCGATGGCGCTGTTCGGGATTCTCGGCTACGTCGAGCCCGTGCTGCTGGTCGCGGTGTCGCTGCTGCTGCTCGGCGAGACGCTGAGCGTCGCGAAGCTCGCGACGTACGGGCCGATCTGGGTCGCCGTCGCGCTGACCGCGTGGCACAGCACAATGCTGATGCGGCGATTGCCCGCACGCGGATAAGCTTCGATCCCGATTGCGGTGCAGTGGTCGCACGGAACGCGCCGCGCATCGCGCTTCTCTCGACGATCGAACCGCGGTCGAACGCATCGATGCTGACCGCAAACTGGCGTCGCGCTGGCGTGAATCTGGCGACACTGCCTGCTTCATATCGCCGGTCTCGCGCTTGTAATCGAACAGAAGATTCGGTTGCACTTTGTTACTTAGGGTCTCCCCGGATCGGCCATAGACTGGCCTGACCGACTTCCCTTCGTATGCAGCTTTCCAATGAACGGTCATCCCCGTGCCTGGCCGGCCGGGTTGGCGCGATGCGGGCATACGCGTATCGCCGCTGACCGCGCTCGCCTTCTCTTTCCCGATCCATTCCACGGCGCCTGTCGCGCCGCCGTTGCGCAGGTGCGCTCATGTCGTTGAGCATGCCGTCTTCTGCCGCGGTTCAGCCGTCGCGCAGCGGCCGCCTGATCGAAGTCGATTTTTTCCGCGGGCTCGTGCTGTTGATGATCGTCGTCGATCACATCGGCGCGAGCGTGCTGTCGCACGTGACGCTGCACGCGTTCGCGCTGTGCGACGCGGCCGAGGTGTTCGTCTTCCTCGGCGGCTTCGCGACCGCGAGCGCGTACGGCGCGATCGCCGAACGGCAGGGCGCGCGCGCCGCGCAGCGCCGGTTCGTGCACCGCGCGATGCAGATCTACCGCGCGTTTCTCGCGACGTCGACGCTGATGCTCGTCGTATCGGCCGTGCTCGATCACTACGGGATCGATGCGCCGAATCTCGCGCTCGACGACGTCAGCGTGATGCTCGCATCGCCACTCACGGGCCTCGCCGAATTGCTGACGTTCCAGCGCCAGCCGTATCTCGCGTCGGTGCTGCCGATGTACGTGCTGTTCGCGCTCGCGTCGCCGGTGCTCATGCGGTTCGCGCGCCGCCATCCGTGGCTGCTGGTCGCGTTCAGCGTCGCGTCGTGGCTGGCGGCGGGCTGGCTCGGCCCCGAGCTGCTGGACACCGACGGCTTTCGCTGGAGCTTCAACCCGTTCGCATGGCAACTGCTGTTCGTCGCCGGCCTGCTCGCGCGCTGCCAGCCGTTCTACCGGCACATCGCGCTCGGGCGGTGGGGCGCCGCGGCGACCGGCGTCGCGTGCGCGGTCGTGCTCGGTTGCGCGAGCTACAAGCTGTTCTCCGGGCTGCCGCTGCCCGAAGGCGTGCTCAAGCGCGATCTCGCACTGCCGCGCGTCGTGAGCTTCGCGGCCATCGCGTGGCTGATGGCTGATTGCGTGCGCTACGGCTGGATCGCGCGGATCGCGCAGGGCGTGCGGCCCGTCGTTGCGGTCGGCCAGCGCGGGCTGATCTGCTTCGTCGCGGGCGCGGCGATCTCGCTCGTCATCGATTCGCTGCTGCACCCGGTCGCGCACAGCGCCGATCTGCGGCATGTCGGCGTGGGCCTCGTGGCCGACGCATGCGCGCTCGGGCTGATGATGGCCGTGGCCGGTTCGGGAACGTGGATCGCGCGGTGGCGCAGTGCGGCCGCGTGAGCGGCGCGGGAAGAGGCACGTGCGGCATGCAACGTGCCGCGCGGCGTCAGTGAGGTGAGCCGATACGGGAGCGGGGAGCGGCGGTTGCTTCGTCGGATTCGGCGTCGTCGCGTTCGTCCGGCGCCGGGTCGTCGTGCTCCGCGAGTACCGCGTCGACTTCGGCTGCGGCCCGGGCGGCGCGAATCGCGGTGCAGCGCTGGGCGTGCCGGATGTCCGACAGTATCCTCAGGATCCGCGTGGTCTTGCTTTTCATCGTATTCCCCTGCCTGTCGCGCGTCTCGGTTGAAGCGCTTCTTGCAACCAGTGTAGGACGCGATCGCGCAACCGGCAGGAGAATGTGGCGTGCATGCCGCACGCCAAGGGATAGTACTTACTGGGCCGCGACGGCGCCCTGCGCCTGCAGCGCTTCTTCGCGGCGCTCTTCCGCACAACGTTGGTGCTGGCGTGACAGGCGGTTCATCAGCGGCAGCAGCAGCAGCGCGAGCAGCATGCCGATCGCGGCGAGCCAGCCGAGCTTCTCGAACAGCGACAGGTAGAGCGGCAGCGATTCGGTGGCCGGCAGTTCGTGCGACGGCATCTGCGCGAAGTTCGCGACGACGCTGCCGAGATACTGCGACACGCCCGTCGCGACGAAATACGCGCCCATCATGAAGCCGCTCATGCGCGCCGGCACGTAGCGGGCGATCATCGCGAGGCCGAGGCCGCTCACCAGCAGTTCGCCGAGCGAGTAGAGGCCGTAGCCCCACACCATGAACCACGACGACACGCGGCCGTCGACCGCGTAGCGGCCGCTGATCGTGAACACCAGGTAGCCTGCGGCGACCGCGCCGAAGCCGAGCGCGTACTTCGCGGCGACCGGCAGGTCACGGCCGCCCTTCGCGACCGAGTTGTAGACCCACACGAGCACCGGGCTCAGCAGCATGATCCAGATCGGGTTCAGCGCCTGGAACTGCGCGGCGCTCCACGTGAACAGCGTCGTGTCGAACAGGATGAAGCGCGGATCGACGTTGCGCAGCGCGAACAGCGTCAGCGACGTCGACATCTGCACGTAGAAGACGAAGAACAGGATCACCTGTCCGATCAGCACGAGCGCCGCGATCAGGCCCGCGCGTTCCGAGCGCTCCGACTTCGCGATCATGTACGCGAAGATCGCGAGGATCGCGAACGCCGCCGTCCACACGCTGGCGACCGCGAGCTGCTTGTGCTGCAGCACGTACAGCGTGATCAGCGCGAGCGCGACGCCGCCTGCCGCGACCGCGCCGAGGCGCTTCCAGCGAATCGGCTGGTCGTCGGGCTGCGAGCCGACGTGCGCGAGCGTGCGGTGCATCAGCATGAAGTTGAGGATCGCGAGCAGCATGCCGCCGCAGCAGACCGCGAACGCGGTATGCCAGCCCCAGTGATCCTTGATCCACGGCGTCGCGAGCATCGACACCGTCGAGCCGATGTTGACCGCCATGTAGTAGATCGTGAACGCGCTGTCGATGCGCGCATCGTCGCCTTCATAGATGCGGCGCACGAGGTTCGCCGCGTTGGCCTTGAACAGGCCGTTGCCGACGACGATCACGCCGAGCGACGCATACATGTACGTGAGCTGGTCGTTCGGTACCGCGAGCATCAGGTAGCCGGTGCACAGCACGGCCGCGCCGATGATCATCGTGCGACGGGCGCCGAGCACCTTGTCGCCGATCCAGCCGCCGATCGACGGTGCCGCATAGACGAGTGCGGTGAACGCACCCCAGGTCAGGTTCGCATGGCTGTCGGTGAAACCGAGCCGGTCGACCATGAAGAGGACCAGGAGCGCGGCCATGCCGTAGTAGCCGAAGCGCTCCCACATTTCGATGAGGAAGACCGTCGTAAACGATCGGGTTTGTGAAACAGGTGAATGCATCATCAATCTCGGTTGAAACGGACGGCACGGATCGCGCGTCGTCTTGGGGTCGAACTGGCGCCGATGCACAATGGGCCGGGTAGGTCTTGCGCTGGCGATGGAACAGTCGGGCGGTTAGCCCGGGCCGGGGTCGGACACCGCATGGTAGGGCGGCGAGTGGCCCCGACCGGCGCGCGAATGGTAACGTTCGCCGGTCCGGTGCGTCAGGTATGCGCCACTCAGGGAAACTCCCGATGTGGCAGCAGCTTTCAGGAACATTCGTCTCGTCATCTATTTGTAAACATGTCGACCGGGCCTCCGAAGATTCCCGGAGAGCCGCTTGCAGCTTGCCTGTGAAGCCGGCGAGTCTGGCAAGATAGCGCGTCGTTTCGCTCGCTTCGTTCCCTGTTTAGTGCACCGGGCTCGATATCGAAGACGTATGCGAACCCGAAGACTAAGCTATATCGATCTAACTTAGTTATTTTCCATCAAACATTTTTTGACGATCACTTTTCGGCCTGCTATGGTTCCCCCCACTGAAAACTCGCGGTCCGCAGACGCTGCCGCCGTACTGGGCAGCAAGATTCGCGCGTTGCGCCAACGACTCAAGCGCACGCTCGACGAAACCGCTACCGCCGCGGGGATTTCGAAGCCGTTTCTGTCTCAAGTCGAGCGCGGGCTCGCGTCGCCGTCATTGACGTCGCTGGCTGGTATCGCGCACGCGCTCGGTGTGACGGTGCAGTACTTCGTGGATACGCCGAGCGAGGAACGCTCGGTCTGCCGAGGCGAGCAGTTGCGCTTCTTCGGGTTTGCCGATTCGGCGAACCTGTTCGCGAGGCTGACGAACGTATCCGAAGGGCGACAGCTCGAGGCGATCCTCGTGAGGTTGCCGCCGGGGCAGAAGCGGTCGGAAGTGACGACACATGCAGGAGAGGAGTTCCTGTATGTGATTGAAGGGGAAGTGTCGCTGACGCTGGAAGGCAAGACGTTCGTCCTGCAGGCCGGCGACAGTTCGCACTATCAGTCGACGGTCCCGCACAGTTGGGTCAACACCGCGAAGATCGAGTCGGTGGTGGTCTGGGTCGGTACACCGAGGCTGTTCTAACGCACAGGTATTCCTTCGTTTCCAAGACGGGATGCCTGTCGAAAGAAACGTAAGGAATACTAAAATGCAATACGAGAATCACGGGCCTCCTCAATCGCTGCACCCGTCAGCGTCTCACGCGTAAGCCGCGGCATTCGCCGCGCGACGCTCACCGAACTCACTTTCTCAAGACTGCCACGATGAAATCCTTGCATGCCATGTCGGCCGTGCTGGCCGCGCTCGCCCTGACGACGCCCGTCGCCCACGCCGTTACCGTTCCGTCGAACGTCGCGCTCGCTCCTCAACAGGACCTGACGCGACAGGTGCCCGCCGAGGTCGAGTCGCTCGACCCTGCGCACATCGAATCGTGGACCGGCAACACGATCGGGCTCGACCTGTTCGAAGGGCTTGCCCGCATCGATGCGGCCGGCCAGGTCGTGCCGGGCGTCGCGCTGTCGTGGGAACGCAAGACGCCGCAGACGTGGATCTTCAAGCTTCGCCACGACGCGAAGTGGAGCAACGGCCAGCCGGTGACGGCCGCCGATTTCGTCTATGCGTGGCAGCGCCTCGTCGATCCGAAGACGGGCTCGAAATACACGATCCTCGTCGAGTTCGTGAAGAACTCGAAGGACATCATCGCCGGCAAGGCCGCGCCGTCGACGCTCGGCGTGCGCGCCGTCGACCCGTACACGCTCGAGGTGACGACCGACGTGCCGGTCGCGTTCTTCCCGGAGCTGACCGCGATGGTGCCGCTCGCGCCGGTGAACAAGGACACGGTGACGAAGCTCGGCGACGCGTGGACGCGCCCGGGGAACATCGTCAGCAACGGCCCGTTCCAGCTGGTCGACTGGCAGCCGAACAACCGCATCGTGATCTCGAAGGATGCGAAGTACTGGAATGCGCCGAAGGTCGTGATCAACAAGGTCACGTACCTGCCGATCGAGAGCGACGAGACCGCGATGCGCATGTACCAGGCCGGCCAGATCGACTACAGCTACTCGATTCCGTCGGGGATCTTCCAGCAGGTCAGCAAGCAGTTCGGCGGCGAACTGCGCCAGGGCCTGCAGCTCGCGACGTACTACTACTACCTGAACAACAGCGATCCGGCGCTGAAGGACAAGCGCGTGCGCCAGGCGCTGTCGATGGTGCTCGATCGCGAGGTGCTGACCTCGAAGCTCACGCAGGCCGGCGAGAAGCCGATGTACGGGCTGATGCCGAACGGCACGAAGGGCGTGCAGCCGTTCACGCCGGACTGGGCGTCGTGGCCGATGGCCAAGCGCGTCGACACGGCGAAGAACCTGCTGAAGCAGGCCGGCTACTCGGATGCGAAGCCGCTGGCGTTCACGCTGACCTACAACACCAACGACCTGCACAAGAAGGTCGCGCTGTTCGCCGCGTCGGAATGGCGCACGAAGCTCGGCGTCAATACCAAGCTCGAGAACGTCGAGTTCAAGGTGCTGATGAAGGAGCGGCATGACGGCAAGGTGCAGATCGCGCGCGATGGCTGGTTCGCCGACTACAACGACGCGATGACGTTCTTCGACCTGCTGCGCTGCGGCAGCGCGCAGAACACCGTCGGCTACTGCAACAAGCAGGCCGACGCGCTCGTCGACGAAGGCAACCAGAAGCTCGACGACAAGGCGCGTACCGCGCTGCTCACGCAGGCACACGACCTCGCGCTGAACGACACGCCGATGGTGCCGCTGTTCCAGTACTCGGCCGACCGTCTCGTGAAGCCCTACGTGGGCGGCTATTCGCTGAAGAACGTGATCGACATGCGTGCTTCGCAGGACATGTACCTGATCAAGCACTGAGCGGAGCGATCATGCTGGCCTACGCACTGAGACGCACGTTGTGGGCGGTGCCGACGATCCTCGCGGTCGTCACCGTCTGCTACCTGCTGCTGCACTTCACACCCGGCGGTCCGTTCGATACGGAGAAGCAGCTTTCCGCGGCGACGCTCGCGAACCTGAACGCGAAGTACCACCTCGACCAGCCGCTGTGGAAGCAGTACCTGCTGTATCTCGACGCACTGCTGCACGGCGATCTCGGTCCGTCGTTTCGCTATGTCGACTGGTCCGTGAACGATCTCGTGCGCAAGGCGCTGCCGGTGAGTCTCGGCGTAGGCGGCGTGTCGATCCCGATCTCGATCGGGCTCGGCGTGCTGCTCGGCACCGTCGCGGCCGTGCGCCGCGACAGCTTCATCGACCGCATCGTGATGCTGATCGGCAACGTCGGCAACGTCGTGCCGCCGTTCGTGCTCGGCCCGGTGCTCGTGTGGATCTTCGCGATCCTGCTGAAAACCTCGGCCGGCAACGGCTGGCTGCCGGCGGGCGGCTGGGGCGACGGCGGCTGGGAGTACCGGCTGCTGCCGATCGTGTTGCTGACCTTCATCAACATGTCGCTGCTCGCTCGCGTGATGCGCGGCTCGATGATCGAGACGCTGTCGAGCAACTACATCCGCACCGCGCGCGCGAAGGGCCTGCCGGGCTCGACGATCGTGCTGCGCCACGCGCTGAAGCCCGCGCTGATGCCGGTCGTGTCGCTGTTCGGCACGGTCTGCATCTCGTCGATCACGGCAGCCGTCGTCACCGAATCGGTGTTCGCGCTGCCGGGGCTCGGGCAACTCGTCGTGAACGGTGCGATCAACCGCGACTACACGCTCGTGCTCGGCCTCGTCGTGCTGACCACCGTCTGCGCCGTGCTGTTCAACCTGCTGGTCGACCTCGCGTACGCGTGGCTCGATCCGCGCATCCGTTATTGAGCGAGGCACAGCGATGACTCCGACTACTCCCGTCGTCGGCCTGCCCGTGCAGACCGACTCGCCGCCGCGTTCGCGCTCGCCGCTCGCGCTTGCGATGGCGCGTTTCCTTCACAACCGCGCGGCCGTGTTCAGCCTCGTGCTGCTCGCGCTGATCACGATCACGTGTTTCGTCGGCCCGTGGTTGCTCGCGGCCGACCCTGCTGCAAGCGACTGGGGCTCGATCAGCCTGCCGCCGACGTGGGCGAACCAGCACTGGTTCGGCACCGACGAGCTCGGCCGCGACCTGCTCGTGCGCACGCTGATCGGCGGGCGCGTGTCGATCGAGGTCGGCCTGCTCGGCACGCTCGTGTCGGGCCTGTTCGGCGTCGCGTGGGGCGCGACCGCGGGCTTCGCGGGTGGCCGCGTCGACTCCGTGATGATGCGCATCGTCGACATGATGTACGCGATCCCGTACCTGCTGATCGCGATCCTGATGATGACCCTGTTCGGCCGCTCGTTCATGCTGGTCGTGCTGACCATCAGCGCGTTCTCGTGGATCGACATGGCGCGTGTCGTGCGCGGCCAGACGCTGTCGCTGCGCAGCCGCGAGTTCGTCGACGCGGCACGCGCGATCGGCGTGACGCCGACGTCGATCGTGCTGCGCCACGTCGTGCCGAACCTGCTCGGCGTGGTCGTCGTGTACGCGACCGTGTCGGTGCCGGGCATCGTGCTGACCGAATCGGTGCTGTCGTTCCTCGGCCTCGGCGTGCAGGAGCCGATGACGAGCTGGGGCGTGCTGATCCAGGACGGCGCGCAGAAACTGGAATCGATGCCGTGGCTGCTGCTGGCCCCGGCCGTCATGCTGTGCGTGACGCTCTACTGCGTGAACTTCGTCGGCGATGGCCTGCGTGACGCGCTCGACCCGAAGGATCGCTGAAATGGGTGCACTACTAGAAGTCGACAACCTCGGCGTGCGCTTCACGCGCAAGGATGCGCCGCCGATCGACGCCGTGAGCGGCGTGTCGTTCTCGCTCGAAGCCGGCAAGACGCTCGGCATCGTCGGCGAATCGGGCTCGGGCAAGAGCCAGACCGTGATGGCGCTGCTCGGCCTGCTGGCCGGCAACGGCACGACGACCGGCGCCGCGCGGTATCGCGGCGACAACCTGCTCGACATGGATACGCGCGCGCTGAACAAGGTGCGCGGCGACCGGATCGCGATGATCTTCCAGGATCCGATGACGTCGCTCAATCCGTTCCTGACGATCGAGCGGCAGATGACCGAGACGCTGCAGCTGCATCGCAAGCTGTCGCGCAAGGCGGCGACCAAGCGCGCGATCGAGGCGCTCGAATCGGTGCGCATTCCCGACGCGGCGCGGCGCATCCGCATGTATCCGCACGAGTTCTCGGGCGGCATGCGCCAGCGCGTGATGATCGCGATGGCGCTGCTGTCCGAGCCCGAAATCCTGATCGCCGACGAACCGACCACCGCGCTCGACGTGACCGTGCAGGCGCAGATCATCGACCTGCTGCGCGAGCTGAACCGCGAGCGCGGCACCGCGATCGTGCTGATCACGCACGACATGGGCGTGGTCGCCGGCCTCGCGGACGACGTGATGGTCATGTATGCGGGCCGCACCGTCGAATACGCGCCGGCCGATTCGATCTTCGCGGCGCCGTCGCATCCGTACACGATCGGCCTGCTCAACGCGCTGCCGCGCCTGACCGACGCGGACGACGCGCCGCTCGTCGCGATTCCCGGCAATCCGCCGATGCCCGGCACCGCGCCGGCCGGCTGCGCATTCGCGAAGCGCTGCACGTATGCGGAAGAACGCTGCGGCGCCGCGCGCCCCGCGCTCGAAACCTTTGGCGCCGTGGGCGCGGTGCGCGCGTGCCACCGCCCCGTGGCCGATCTGACGGGAGGTCTGCGATGAGCGTCGATGAACGCCGCCATGCCGGCGCGACGGACGACACGCTGCTGTCCGTCGACGATCTGAAGGTGCATTTCCGCGTGCCGCTCGGCGGCTATCCGTGGTCGCCGAAGGGCACGCTGCGTGCGGTCGACGGTGTGTCGTTCGACGTGAAGCGCGGCGAGACGGTCGGGCTCGTCGGCGAGTCGGGCTGCGGGAAGTCGACGCTCGCGCGTGCGCTGATCGGCCTCGTGCCGATGACGGCCGGCACCGTGAAATGGCGCGGCGAAGCCGTTGCGCCCGATCACCTGCGCGGCAACGCGATGCGGCGCGAAGTGCAGATGATCTTCCAGGATCCGCTCGCATCGCTCGATCCGCGCATGACGATCGAGCAGGTCGTCGCCGAGCCGCTCGTCACGCATCAGGCCGGCCTCGGCCGCACCGAAGTGCGCCGCCGCGTGGTCTCGATGCTCGAACGCGTCGGCCTGAACGCGCATCACCTGCTGCGTTATCCCCACGAATTCTCGGGCGGGCAGTGCCAGCGCGTCGGCATTGCACGCGCGCTGATCGGCGAGCCGAAGCTCGTGATCTGCGACGAACCTGTCTCGGCGCTCGACGTGTCGATCCAGGCGCAGATCGTGAACCTGCTGCGCGACCTGCAGCGCGAACTGTCGTTGTCCTATCTGTTCGTTGCACACGATCTCGCCGTGGTGAAGGCGATCAGCCAGCGTGTGCTCGTGATGTATCTCGGCCGCGTGATGGAGTTCGGCACGCGGCATGACGTGTACGGCGTGCCGCAGCACCCGTACACGAAGGCGCTGCTCGATGCGGCGCCGACGCCGGAGCCGGCGCGCGAGCGTGCTCGCCGTCCGATGCTGCTGGCGGGCGAGATGCCCTCGCCGCTCAACCCGCCGTCCGGCTGCGCGTTCCGCACGCGCTGCCCGGTCGCGATCGACGCGTGCGCGCAGGACGTGCCGCTGCCGGAAGTGCGGCAGGGGTCGGCGGCGCGTGTCGCGTGCATTCGTGCGGGCGCGGCGTGATTTGAAGTAACGCGGCAAACAAAACCAAGGCTGGTCAACAGGGGCAGGTGCGGCGCGAACGATCTTCGCGTCGCGGGGTACAGGCGCGTCCTTAGCCGGGCGCGCCGGGGGGCCGGGAGCGGATCGCGACCGGCGTGGACGATATCAACACAAGACGAGAATGACGATGACAAAACAGAAGACGATCGGGACGGCATCGAAGATGCTGCTTGCATGGGGACTGCCGGCACTCGCCGGCGTCTCGCTGACGGGCGTGGCGCACGCCGACGACGCGGCCCCCGCGCCGCTGACGGTCGCGCAGGCCGCACCGGCCGCCGGACCCGCCATGACCGTTGCGCAGGCAACGACCCCGAACGCCATTATCAATGCCGAGGCGACCCAGGCCGTCACGCCGCCCGACGAGCCGTCGGCGCAGTCGAAGTCGAAGGGCTTCATTGCCGACAGCCATCTCGACTTCCTGTTCCGCAACTATGCGGACGTGCTCGACAGCAAGGGCGGCCCGCATCGCCACGCATGGGTCCAGGGCGCGATGGCGAACTTCGAGTCGGGCTATACGACCGGCCTGATCGGTATCGGCTTCGACGCGTCGCTGTATGCGGCACTGAAGCTCGACGGCGGCCAGGGCGCCGGCAGCATGGTGCACATCGCGAAGGGCGGCGGCGGCGGCAACCAGCTCGCGTGGGCCTACCCGGGCATCTACGACATCAAGGCGCGCATCTCGAACACGGTGGTCAAGTACGGTCTGCAGGCCGTCGACAACCCGTTCATGGAGCAGCACGACAACCGTGCGCTGCCGCCGACGTTCCTCGGTGCGACGATCGTCAGCAATGAATTCAAGAACGTGATGCTCGAGGCCGGCAGCTTCACGAAGACCGACGCGCGCGGTCATACGACGCTCACCAACCTGACGACGCAATACGGCGGCACGCGCATCGATCGCCTGACCTACGTCGGCGGCACGTGGGATTACTCGCCGAACGGTGAAGTCGCGCTGTACGCGAACCAGGCCGACGACGTGTGGCACCAGTACTACGCGTCGGTGAAGCACAGCATCGGCAGCCCGCAGACGATCAAGTGGACCGGCTTCGGCAACGTCTACTCGACGCACGACACGGGCGACGCGCGGCAGGGCAAGATCGACAACAACGCATACAGCCTGTCGGTGGCCGCGCAGCACGGCCCGCACGAGCTGCTGCTCGGCTTCCAGCAGGTGCTCGGCGACCAGTTCTTCGACTACCTGAACGAAACGAACGGCATCTTCCTGACCAACTCGATGGACGTCGACTACAACGCGCCGCACGAAAAGTCGCTGCAGCTGCGTTACACGTTCTACGGCAAGGAAGCGGGCCTGCCGGGCTTCAAGGCAATGGTCTGGGGCGTGACGGGCTGGGGTGCGGACGGCAGCGCGGGCGCGGCGAACGACCCGACCAAGTCGAGCATCTACTGGAGCAACGGCGCGCCGGTGCAGGGCCGTCACCACGAGTTCGGCTTCATCCCGTCGTACACGTTCCAGAGCGGCAAGCTGAAGGACACGAAGGTCACGTTCATCGCGATGTGGCACACCGGTTCGACTCACTACTCCGACGCGACGAACAAGGAGTACCGTCTGGTCGTGAACCTGCCGCTGCACGCGTTCTGATCGAAGGGGGACGCCGAGTCCCCCGCATCGCGCGGCCGGCCTGCGAGCAGTGCGCTCAGGCCGGCTTGTGCAACCCCGCGACCGGATCGTACGCGGCGGGCATCTCTTCCGCGAGCGACGTGACCTGGCGGCCCGTATCGCGCCATGCGTCGAGGCCGCCGCGCAGCGCGAGCGCATCGGTGAAGCCTGCGTCGAGCAGGCGCTTCGCCATCAGCGCGGCCGTTACTTCGTTCGGGCACGAGCAGTACACGACGAACTTCTGCGAGAACGGATAGCGCGCGACGATGTCGGCGATCTGCCGCTCGTCGGCGAACTGCGCACCGGGAATCGAGAACGGGTCGAGCTTGCGATGTTCGGGCGAGCGCACGTCGAGCACCACCGGCGCGGCGGCGTCGCGCAGCAGATTTTCGAGTTCGTCGACGCCGATCCGCGCATGGGCGAGCTGGCGGATCAGCGTGCGGCGGCGCATCCAGCGGATCGCCGCGTACACGGCCAGCAGTGCGACGATCACCAGCAGCACCGCGTGGCCGAGGTGGCTCGCGCCGGCGAACAGCCAGTCGATCTGCCGGTAGAACACGATCCCGACCACCAGCCCGACGATCGTCCACAGTGCGGCGCCGAGTGCGTCGTAACCGGCGAACGTACGATAGCGCGTGCCGAGCGCGCCGGCCATCGGCACCGACACGAGCGACAGCCCGGGGATGAAGCGTGCAACGGCGAGCACGCGCACGCCGTAGCGGCCGAAGAAGCGCTCGGTCTTTCTCACGCAGGTATCGCGCGACAGCGACAGCCGGCAGATCGTCTTCAGCGTCGTGCCGCCGTAACGCCGCCCGGCGACGTACCAGACGGTGTCGCCGATCAGCGCGCCGAGCACCGACAGCGCCACCACCGTCACCAGTTGCGAGCCGATCATCTCCGGATGCATCGCGGACATCGCGCCGAACAGTACGAGCGTCGGCATCGCGGGCACCGGCAGGCCGACGGCCGCCGCGAGCACGTTGGCGAAGACGAGAAGCGGCCCGTATTGGGCGACGAGGTCACGGAGCATGACGGCTTGGCCGAAAAGGAAATGCGTGGGCAGGAAACGCAGATGGGCCGATTATCGGCCATTTTCAAGACAGCGGCGGGAATGACGGAAAGCGCCTGACGGCGGCAGGGGGATACCGGTGAGCCGGCGCGCTGCGCGCGGGCTCACCGGTCGAAATCAGGAGGACGTGCGGGCGAGCGACGCGGCGCCGTGGTTTTCGCCGGGCAGCTCGGCGCCGTGCGAGCGGATCGCCGCGATCAGTTCGGCCGGCGTGATCTCGTAGCGAACCTCGCGGTGGATGCCGGGCTTGCGTTCGTCGATCTCGATCAGCAGCACGCTCTTGCCGTCGCCGGTTGCTTCGAGCCGGAGCGACCGCAGTTCGCGGCCGTCGGCCGGGTCGTGTTCGGTGAGCAGGGTCATTGCCCCGGATGAGCCGGTTGTGCGCATCGAACCTATCCTCGTGTCGTGGATGCCGTAGCGGCAAAGATGTCTTTGTTGAATACAGCTTGTCGCAGTTTAACGCGAACGGGCCGCAACACGGAGCATTTTCGTGGGGCGAAATGAGGGCTGAACCACCGATCCCTCTGATGTTTGACCCGCGCCAGGCGGGCGTTTCAGCCGGATCGGGCGCGGCCGCGGCCGGCGCCCGACCGGCTTTCGCGGCCGCGCCGGCGCGGGCGGCGACACGCGGTGCAACGCGCGTCGCCGCAGCAGCGTCAGAAGCGGTCGGCCAACCCCATTGCCGGATCGCTGACCGAGTGGCGGCCCGTTTCGACACGGCCGGCCACGCGGCGCGAGAAGCTCGCGTCGCTGTCCGCGGTGACGATGAAGTCGTACCAATGGCCGGTCGAGTCGAGCTTCCAGTGCAGTTCGGACTGGTCGCCGGCACGCACCGTGACGGTCCACGTGGTGCCCGTGCCGTTGCCATTGCCGTAATGGTGACCTTGGCTGTTGCCGTCCTCGTTGCCGTGGCCATGACCGCGATCGCCGTTCGCGCCGCGGCCGGACAGCGGCCCGTAAACCTGGTTCGATTTCACCGTGAAGCGCACCGTGCCGCCGCCGTCGTTGCGCAGCCGCAGGTGGAGGTTGCCGCTCGCGCCCGCATAGCCGACGCGAACTTCCGGATGCGGCGCGCGCGCACCGGCCAGGCGGCTCAGGTCGCCGGTGAAGCGGCGGTGATAGCCGTTCGGGCCGAGCACCCACAGGTCATATTTACCGGCGTTGTCGGCGCGCGCGGCCCAGTCGCCGTGCAGCGTCTTGCCCGGCTCGACGACATAGCGCCGCGGCAGGCGGTCGAGATGCAGCTTGTCGTAGACGTGAAACACGGCGGCGGCGCGGCCCGTGTTCGCGAACTTCAGCGTGACCGTGCCGGTGCCGGCATCGGTCCGCGCGCTCGTATGCAGCTCGTACGGCAACGCGCGCGACGGGCGCACGCCGGTGGCCTGCGCAGGCAGCGCCGGCGCGGCCGGCGGCACGATCTTCGGCGCGGTTTGCTGCGCGGCGCTCAGCGCGTCGACCTGGTTTTTCGTCGTATGGCCCGCGAGCGTCGGCAGCGGTTCGTGGTTCGGCGAGCGGAAGTTGAACGCGCTCGTCAGGTCGCCGCACACCGCGCGGCGGTACGCGCTGATCTGCGGCTCCGCGACGCCGAAGCGCTTCTCGAGGAAGAGCAGCGTCGACGTATGGTCGAACACCTGCGAGTTGACCCAGCCGCCGCGGCTCCACAGCGACACGATCCACATCGGCACGCGCGGGCCAGGACGTCGGCACACACCGGGCCGACGCATGCCGGACTGGGCGGCACCCAGTCCAGGGAGACGGCATGACGTCGACGTGATGAAGAAATGACATCGCATGTCGCGCGCGTGACGTTGTGTTCGCAACGATTGGTTCGGGCGCGATGCATGACGGAAGGGGGTAAGGAATTGCCGATCGCCGCAAGCGGAATCGGTCATATTTTTCCGAATCGCGGCCGGCAGCGTGATTGCGTGTCGTTGCGGATGCAACGGCATCGCGCGACGACGTGACGCCCATGTTTCAAATGCGTGAAATCGGATAAGCTCGAAAAGTTGCTGCGCATGTGCGCAGTCCGCACCGCAGGTGCGACTTTTCGGACCGGCCCACCCATGACCGACATCAAGATCCGGCACAGCGAGACGCACGACGTCGACGCGATCCGGCAGATCGCCGCCCATCCCGCGGTGTACATGAATACGTTGCAGCATCCGTTTCCGTCGCTCGAGAAATGGCAGAAGCGGCTCGAAAACGTGCACGAGCGCGGCGTGAGCCTCGTCGCCGAAATCGACGGCGCGGTGGTCGGCCATCTCGGCCTGCAGGTCGAGCCGAATCCGCGCCGGCGCCATGCGGCGGGGCTCGGCATGATGGTCGATGCGGCCCATCACGGGCGCGGCGTCGGCCACCGGCTGCTCGCGGCCGCGATCGATCTCGCGGAAAACTGGCTGAACATCACGCGTCTCGAGTTGACCGTGTTCACCGACAACCGCGCGGCAATCGCGCTCTACGAGAAGCACGGTTTCCGGATCGAAGGCGAATCGCCGGGCTATGCATTGCGCGACGGCGTGCACGAGGCCGTGTATCACATGGCGCGGATCAAGGGCCGGGCGTGAACGGGCGATCGGCGCACGCGTGACGGAACGCGCTTCTGCAGTGTCGCGCGTCATATTCATTCGAGATTTTGTTCGTTTCCCGCGGGCTGCGCTGGTCGTATCGTTGATCGATTTGCCGGTCGCTTCGGCCGGCGTCCGCTTTTTGCGTCGTTGCGCGCGCCATGCGCCGCCGCATTCCGGCCTGCGTCTTGCCACACGTCGGTACGCTTCTTCGTTTCGTGAACAACGCTTCATGGTCATCGTTTCGCGTGACACACCTTCCCGCAACCGTCTCTTTCAACGGAACCCGCTTCGATGAAAACCGCTCTCCGGAATCTGACTGCCGCCTGTCTGTTCGCCGCCGCGGGTGCGGCGTTTGCCGCTGCCGCACCTGCGGGCACCCCCGTGTCGAGCGCGTCGCTCGAAGGCGCGCATCTGCCGCCCGGCATCGCGTGGCAGCACGGCGATGTCGATGCCGCCTTCGCGCTGGCGAAGCGCACCGGCAAGCCGCTGCTGCTCTACTGGGGCGCGGTGTGGTGCCCGTCGTGCAACCAGGTGAAGTCGACGATCTTCAGCCAGCAGGCATTCAAGACCCGCTCGTCGTTCTTCGTGCCCGTGTATCTCGACGGCGATACCGAAAGCGCGCAGAAGCTCGGCGAGCGTTTCAAGGTGCACGGCTATCCGACGATGATCCTGTTCCGCCCCGACGGCACCGAAGTGACGCGGCTGCCGGGCGAGGCCGATCTCGACCGCTACATGCAGGCGCTGTCGCTCGGGATGACGGCCGCGCATCCGGTGCGGCAGACGCTCGCAACTGCGCTGAAGAACGGCGCATCGCTGACGCCGGACGAATGGCGCCTGCTGGCCGATTATTCGTGGGATACCGACGGCGCGCTGCCGGTGCCGGCCGATCGTGTCGCCGAGACGCTGCAGTCGCTCGCGCAACGCGCGCGGGCGGCGGGTGCGAAGGCCGAATCGGCGCGCTTCGCGCTGAAGTCGGCGGTGGTCGCCGCGTCGGATGATCCGGCGCAGGCCGGCGCGCTCGACAAGGCGGCGCTCGCCGATTCGCTGCGCACGGTGCTGCGCGATTCCGCGCTGTCGCGGGCCGATTCGGACGTGCTGGTCGCGGCGCCCGCACGCGTGGTCGCGTATCTCGGCGGCGACGACGCGCAGCGCGCGACATTGCGCGGCGCGTACGACACGGCGCTCGCGCGCCTGTCGACCGACACCACGCTGTCGTCGATCGACCGGCTGATGGCGCTGCACGGCCGCGTGCTGCTCGCGCGCGGCGACGCGCGCAAGGGCGCACCGCTCGCTGCGCCGGCGCTGGCCGACACCGCGCGCAAGCAGATTGCCGCGTCGGTGCAGGGCGCCGCGAATGCGTATGAACGGCAGGCGCTCGTCAGCGAAGGCGCGGACACGCTGACCGACGCGGGGCTGTACGACGAGTCGGATGCATTGCTGAAGGCCGAGCTGCCGCGTTCGTCAACGCCGTACTACTTCATGTCGGGACTGGCCGCGAATGCGAAGGCGCGCGGCGACAAGACCGCGGCACTCGACTGGTATCGCAAGGCATACGACTCGGCGAGCGGGCCGGCGACGAAGCTGCGCTGGGGCGCGACCTATTTTGCGAATGCGGTTGAACTGGCGCCGGACGATTCGGCGCGCATCGAAGGGATTGCCGCAAGCGTGCTCGCGCAGGCCGACAAGACCCGGGACGCGTTCTACGGTGCGAACCTGCGCGCGTTGACAAAGGTCGTCACGCAATTGAACCGCTGGCGCAGCGGCGGCGCGCACGATGCGTCGGTCCGGTCGGTCGTGAAGCAGTTCGACGGTGTCTGCGGGAAGCTGCCCGCGGGCGATCCGCAGGCAGCGGCGTGCGCGAAGCTGATCCAGCCCGTGAAGGCGTAACGGCGCACGTAGGCATCGTCGAGCGCGCCGGACGACGGATTACTGGCCCGACTCCGACGACGCGCCGCGATCGCTGCCGTAGCCGGCGTCGTGCTGACGGGCAATCTTCGCTTCGGCGGAAACGATGCTGGCCGGATAAAACCAGTCGCTCGACTGGAAGCCGGCCTGCTTCAGCGCCTTCACTTCGGCGCGGACCTGCGCGCGTGTCAGCGGCTGATTCGACTGCGCTTGCGCGGCGAGCGGGGCCGATACGACCAGGGCAATGGCAACGGCTTGGATCAGACGCTTCATGATCGGGACCTCCAGGATTCCGGTGATTCGCCGCGCTTCGTTCGTCGAAGCGCCGGGCTACGTTGGACCCAGTGTAGGCCGGGGCGGACGTGCGAAAAATGCGATCGCGCCCAACGCAGTGTTTTGTTGCGGGCAACAATGGGCGGGCTGCGGCATGTCGATCGGGAGGATTGGCGCGAGGTGAAGCCGTGCCGGTCGCGGGAGGCCGGGCGACCGCAGAAGAGCGCAAACGAGCGCGCCCGGATCGAATGAAGATCCGGGTGCAATCCCGCCCGCATTCGTGCGGTCAGCGACGGTTCACGGCGAGACAGTCAAGGTGTTGCGCGTGGTGCAGACGACGCGTGACGCGACAGGCGCGTTGCCGACCTGCCAGTAGGTCGGGAAGCGCGCCCAGCCGGTGCCTGAGCGCGCGGGCGTGTTTCTGAGGAGCAGGTTCTTGATGTCCGCCAGGATGAGGGACGTGTCGCCGAAATAGCCGTGCGACGGAAAATCGTCCGGCAGCGTGGACACCACGTTGGCAATCCCAGGGACGACGACCTGGGGCTTGTCGCCGCAGCCGACGCGGGGATAGTCGTGGACGACGTTGGACGAGAGGCCGACGGCGAAATCGTACGGGGATAGATAGACCGTCGTCCGGTCCGACGACTTGACGTAGCTGTCGCCGAGTGCGCCGAACAATTCCCGATCGACGTCGGCAGCGGCCAGTATGATCTGGCCGAACTTGATGGATGAGGTAGCGGGGTCCGTCGCGAGCGCGTGGACGACGCGAAGGAGTGCGCGATTGCCCATGCTGTGAGCGATCAGGTGAATCTTGCGGCCCTGCGCGACGCGAGCAGCAATGTCGATCAGGAATTGCCTGAGAAATATCTCGCTGGCGTCGACCGTTGCTTCATCGACGGTGTATTTCAATGGATCGTGCAGCGCCGGCCAGGAAAACAGCATCATGTGATTGGGCGGGACGTCGAGATCCGCGCCCAATTGGGCCGCGCGTATTGCTGCATCGTCGAACGGATTGTTGTACCCGTGGACGTAGACGACGACATAGCCGTCCTGCGGCCCGGTGACCGGGCCCAGCGCCCGGCGGGCCAGCGAGAGGAACGCGTCGCGGTCCGCCATTTCGTCGATCTTCTCGATCTTGAGCAGCGGATCGGTTCCGGTCATGGTTCCCCACCACGAGCCTTGCGAGCCGATGCGATGATGTTTCGGAATGGAAACGAATACGCGACCGTAATGCAATTCCCGATCGCGTTCTCCGGAGTAGGTGGTCGGTACTTTGTTCGCCGGCCCGTAAACCGGCTTTCGATTGGTTCCGTACAGGACCGGATAAAGCGCCGGTTGCTGGCTGGATTGATTATCGATCGTCAGCTCCGGTGTGCCCGAACCATAGTAACCCGCAAGGTTGTTTCCCGATGGCGGCGCGGGCAAGGTGGCGCATCCTGCCAGTGCCAGTGCGGCGAAGCCCGCGATCAGGCCCCGCATCCGCCGGAATGGCGCCGCCCATGCATTGAGGGGCGTCGACCGACGTGTCAGGTTTTGCGTGTCGGCACGACGAACGTTGCGTACAGAGCGCTCTTCCCCGGCGCGCTGCCTGGTTTCGTTTTTGTACACGATATGCCCCGGTTTCTTATTGTTCGAAAGCTCGATCGTTGCAATTTTCTATGGCGTGCGGCATGACGCTTCTTCGTCTTGCGCCAATATAAAAGAGCGGCAACGAAAATGCCAGACGGAATACCCGGGGGGTATTCCGCACGCCGGATGACCGGGTTTTCCATCAATCACGTCGATACGCGAAATCACGTGTTGGTGTGTTGTCGTGCCGTTTGTGCCGTATGCGTGAGGTAACGGATGGGCAGAAACGCGACGTGCGTTCGCTGGCGATGACAATTGACTTTTATCGGCGACCTCCTAAGCTCAAGCAATCTGAAATTGCTGTTCACGTTCAAAAGAAGCACAACGGGGATTCATCGTGAACAAGAAAGCAATCTGGCTGCGGTCATGCATTGCCGGTACGGTTGTCTTCGCGGGGTGCACGTCGCTCGATTTCGGCGGGATGTTGCCGCCGATCGTGCCCGCGACGGATGCGCCGCCACGACAGGCTTTGCAGATATACCGGTCCACTTTCGTCGAAGTGCTGCGCCGGGACGCCGAATTCGCCTATGTGTTGCCGCAGGCGGCCGTTGCGCAGACGACGGGTCGAACGGTTCAGCAATTGCAGGCGGCAACGCCCGACGGCGGACTTTCGCGTAGCCTTCCGCGCGAATCGGCGAAGACGTTCGATGCGTTCAGGACGGCGATCGAAGCGGGCGCCGACGCGCGGGTTCCGGCGGTGATCCGTGGCGATCCGGTCTACATCGCATTCCGGTCGGCAATGATCAAATCGGTGGCGGCGGCACAGACTTCGCTCGCGTTTGCGGCCGGCATCAACGGCGCCGACAAGCAAGTGGCGGAGGTGCAGGCCTATTCGCCGAACCTGAAGGTCAGCCTCGGGGAATTGAAGGATTTTTCCGCCAGGATCAGTCGCGCCCTATTGCGGCCGATGCTTCGCGCTCCCGTGGAAAGTGCAGATTCGAAACACGATAACGTATTTGCCGCCTATTTCTCGGCGTATTACGACGGGAAGTTTATCGATCGCTTCGGGCAGAAGATATCGAAACCCGCATTGAAATTGCCTGACCTGGGCGGTGCGCAGGGTATCGATCTTTCGATCACCGTTTCCGATGCGGACATATCGGGTGCGCTGACGGTGCTCGTCGAATACCTGGCCGATCTTGTCGATACGACGCCGGTGTTCGGCGTCACGTCGACGGCGAATGGCGCCAGCACCGTGACCTACTACCCGGGGGGCAGCGATGCGGAACCGACGGCACTCGTTTCGAAGGTCGCCGCCTATAAGGACATATCCGCCGGCTGCGGCGTGACCGCGAAGAACGCGAAGGTTCTCGGATATGTCGCAAAGGGAGCGGGTGATGTCGCGCAACTCGAGAACGGGCTGATCGCGCAGAGCGCCGGCGGTTTCGGCGTATCGCTCGGCATCTTCGGCAAGATTTCGGTCGGCGACAACCAGACCCTCGGAACGGCCATCAAGGCCATCAGTTCGCGTGCGGCGATGCGAATTGCCTTCGCGTCGGCCTATCTCGCCCTCGAGCAATATTCCGCGAGCAATCCGTCTGTTGCTGCGACACAGAACTTCTTGACCGGCGCACTCGAAGCGCCGGACCCCGCAGGGCCGAATGGCTATCTGGATTTTTCGAACTAGGTTCCGGTTTGACGACGCGACAAGGGAATGGAGATGGCGAACGACATCATTGACCTGCCCGGCTTTTCTGCACGACGGGGTGGAGCATCACGGGCTATTACCTGCCGGCGGAAGCGGATTTCCAGGACCCTGCCAGCCCTGCTTCAGTGACGGGATGGGGCGAGGATTCGTTTCCCGCCAAATTCCTCGACGCCTGCAGGATGGAGGGATGGGGTGAAACGCGACACGGCTGGTTTCTCGGCTGGTCGGGCGGCCACTGGGTGAAATCCGATTTCGCGAAGGATGCGCGCGACGGGCATCTGGAAATCGGCTGCGTGGCGGTCGACGTTCACGCGATTCAGCTTGGTACGGTGCTTCGCATTCCGACGGCGCCTGCACCGTGGTGCGACCGAATCTTGACTGCCGCCGATACGGGCGGCGGAATCAAGGGCAAGCACATCGACATCTTCTGCGGATTCGGCGATGCGGCGAGGAAGGAAACCTATCGGGTGACGGCCGGGAGCGGCACCGTTTGCGTGTCGGCCAATGCCGCGCTGTAGGTGGGCCGGATTGCGTCGATGATGCGGGGCCTGTCGTGCGATGGCGCGAGCGGGCCGGGCGGGTTGCGCGGATTGCGCCGACAGGCGGGGCCGCCGCGGCGGTGGCCGGCTCTCGCGAGCCGGTTTCGTGAAGGTCGATCGAGCATGCCCGATCGACCTTCACGCGAAGCGCGGCGGGCCGGCGCTTCCGCGTTACACGAGCCCCGTCGTGTAATACACGGCGATCACGAAGAACACCGCGAGCGTCTTGATGACGGTGACCGCGAAGATGTCGCGATACGACTCGCGGTGCGTCAGGCCCGTGACCGCGAGCAGCGTGATGACCGCGCCGTTGTGCGGCAGCGTGTCCATGCCGCCGCTCGCCATTGCGACGATCCGGTGCAGCACGTCCATCGGAATGTTGGCTGCCTGCGCACCCTTGATGAACAGGTCCGACATCGCGGCGAGGGCGATGCTCATGCCGCCCGACGCCGAGCCGGTAATGCCGGCGAGCGAGCTGACCGACACGGCCGCGTTGACGAGCGGGTTCGGGATGCTTTTCAGCGCATCGCCGACGACGAGGAAGCCCGGCAGCGCGGCGATCACGCCGCCGAAGCCGTATTCCGACGCGGTGTTCATCGCGGCGAGCAGTGCGCCGCCGACGGCGGCTTTCGAGCCGGCCGCGAAGCGGTCGCTGACCCGATTGAACGCGGTCAGCACGACCAGCACGATGCCGAGCAGCAGCGCGGCCTCGACTGACCAGATCGCGACGACGGTCTTGATCGACGTCGTCACCGGCGTGTGCACGCCCGGCAGCACGTCCGGTGCGACCGTGTACGACGCGGCGCCGTACCACTGCGGGATCAGCTTCGTGAACAGGAAGTTCGACACGCCGACGAGGATCAGCGGCAGGATCGCGAGCGCCGGGTGCGGCAGCGACGTTGCCTCGACGCGCTCCGGCTCGTTGACGAGCGACGTGCCGTAGCCTTCGCCCTTCGCCATCGCCGAGCGGCGGCGCCATTCCAGATAAGAGAGGCCGACGGCGACGATGAACAGCGAGCCGATCGTGCCGAGTGCCGGTGCGGCCCACGCGGTGGTCTTGAAGAACGTGGTCGGGATGATGTTCTGGATCTGCGGCGTGCCGGGCAGCGAATCCATCGTGAACGAGAACGCGCCGAGCGCGATCGCGCCGGGCATCAGCCGCTTCGGAATGTTGCTCTGGCGATAGAGTTCGGCCGCGAACGGATAGACCGCGAACACCACGACGAACAGCGACACGCCGCCATAGGTGAGCAGCGCGCACACCGCGACGATCACCGCATTCGCGCGCGAGCGGCCGATGTAGCGGATCGCCGCATGGACGATCGACTCGGAGAACCCGGACAGTTCGATCACCTTGCCGAACACTGCGCCGAGCATGAATACCGGGAAATACAGTTTGACGAAGCCGACCATCTTCTCCATGAAGATGCCGGAGAAGACCGGTGCGACGGCGGCGGGTTCGGTCAGGAGCACCGCGCCGAGTGCGGCGATCGGCGCGAACAGGATCACGCTGTAGCCGCGATACGCGGCGTACATCAGGAACGCCAGCGCGGCGAGGACGATCACGAAAGACAAGGGGAGTCTCCTAATGGCTTTGATAGTTGTTCGATCGCGCGACGTGTCGCGGACCGGCTCAGGTTCGTGCAGGTTTCGTGCCATCGGCCGGATTGCGCCGCCGGACGTGGGTCCGCCGGAGACCGGCGGGGCCGCGCCGGTCCATGTCTGACGATTCTACAGAAAACGTCTCGATCCGGAGACGATATGGCCATCCGGCCAGCCCGCAAAATCGGGCAGGGCTTTCCCGGACAACGCATTGTGGCGTGTCTCCGGAATGAGATAATCCGTCTCGTTCCGGAGACATCCGGCCGAAAATACACGGAGACGAAGACACGATGATGAATGACTGGGCCCGCTTGCCCGTCAACTACGGAGACGTGCTGCGGCGTGCCGCCGAGTCGCTGTTCCGGACCTTCGAGGATTCGAGCGCGGGCACGGTGGTCGTCGATCGCGACGCGCGCGTCGTGTGGATGAACGAGCGTTACGCGGCGCGCTTCGGTTTCGCCGATCCGCAGCAGGCCGTCGGCCTCGACTGCGAGGCCGTGATTCCGAACAGCCTGATGCGCGAGGTCGTGTCGACCGGGCAGCCGATCCTGCTCGACATCATGGAGACGGGCCGCGAGCCGCTCGTCGTCACGCGCCTGCCGCTGAAGAACGAGGCCGGCGAGACGGTCGGCGCGATCGGTTTCGCGCTGTTCGACCAGTTGAAGACACTTACGCCGATCTTTTCCCGCTACGCGCAGCTTCAGCAGCAACTGATCGCGACGCAGCGTTCGCTCGCGCAGGCGCGCCGCGCGAAATACACGTTCGCGAGCTTCGTCGGCACGAGTGCCGCGAGCCTCGAAACCAAGCGCCAGGCGCGGCGGGCCGCGCAGGTCGATTCGCCAGTGCTGCTGCTCGGCGAGACGGGCACCGGCAAGGAACTGCTCGCGCATGCGATCCACGCGGCGTCGGCGCGTGCGCTCCAGCCGCTCGTGACCGTCAACGTTGCCGCGATTCCCGACACGCTGCTCGAAACCGAATTCTTCGGCGCGGCGCCCGGCGCGTACACGGGCGCCGACCGCAAGGGGCGCATCGGCAAGTTCGAGCTGGCCGATCGCGGCACGCTGTTTCTCGACGAGATCGGCGACATGCCGCTGCCGTTGCAGGGCAAGCTGCTGCGCGTGCTGCAGGACAAGGAGTTCGAGCCGGTCGGCTCGAACCGGATCGTGCGCGCGGACGTCCGGATCATCGCCGCGACGTCGGCCGACCTGCCGGCGCTCGTCGAAGCCGGACGTTTTCGCGCGGATCTCTATTACCGTCTCAACGTGCTGACGATCCACGCGCCGCCGCTGCGCGAGCGGGCGTCGGACATCGCGGCGCTCGTCTATGCGACGCTCGAGGAACTGGCCGCCCAGCACGGGCGTGCCGCGCATTGCGAGCTGACCGACGATGCGCTGCGGATGCTGTGCGCATATCCGTGGCCGGGCAACGTGCGCGAGTTGCGCAATACGCTCGAACGCGCGCTGATGCTGTCGGACCGTTCGGTGATCGATGCGCGCGCACTTGCGCCGTTCCTCGGGCCGGTGCGCGTATCGACGGACGGCGCGACCTCGACGCCGAGGATTGCCGCGGCACCGGTCGAGCGGGGCGCGGGCGACGCGACCGGTGCATCCGGTGTGCCGGTCGCTTCGTATGCCGATGCATTGGCGGCGTGGGAGCGTCAGTTCCTGACCGACGCGCTGGCGGCCTGTGACGGCAAGGTCGTGGAAGCGGCCGCGCGTATCGGGATCGGCCGCGCGACGCTGTACAAGAAGCTGGCGGCGTTGGGTATCGACCGGTAGGCCGATCGGCGATGCCGATGCGGTCGGACGTGAAGCATCGAACAGGAGATCACGATGACGCGGATCGGCATCGCAGGGTGCGTGACCATGTTGCTGGCGACCGCCGCGTTCGCGCAGTCCGGCGACGCGAACGCGCCCGAGGCGCGGCGCAACTGGTACAACGATCCGTTCATTGCGCTGTCGCAGGACGTGGCCGAATGCCCGTTGCCGCTCGGCCCATGGATGACCCGCGCCGAGATGACGGACGACGCGCATTACCGCGCCGAACGCGGGACGACCTGCTGGCTCGCCCACCGCTGCACGAAACCGAACTCGTATATGTATGACGCGGAGATCGGCGATGCCGCAAAGGCGCACTTCGCTGGCACCGATCGCCTGCACGGTACGAGCCTGTGGATCACCGTGCAGCGGCGTTTTATCTATGTCGAAGGATGCGCGGATACGGCGTTCGATCGCCAGGCGTTGCAACGCGAACTCGAGGCGCTTCCGGACGTCGAGCAGGTGTTCGTTCGCATCACCGACGATCCGCGCCGGAGCTTGCCGTACAAGGCGCGCGGGCAACCTGGCCGCGCGCCGAACTGACGACGGAAGGGCCACGCATGGCATACTCGCGACATTCAAAAAATGGTTGACGGGAAGAACAATGAAACACATGCTTGCGTCGGTCGGTCGGTGGCCTCGGGCGGCCGGATTGGTGGCTCTGGTTGCAGCGCTCGGCGGGTGCGGTGGCAGCGCGCCGCTGTTCACGTCGGACGGGCGTCCGACCACGCAAGTGCAATGCACCGGCAGCGGCTGGAGCAACTGCACGGACAATGCCCGGGCCATCTGCAACGGGGATTTCGAAGTGATCCAGCAATCGACTGATGACGCCTCGCGAAACCTTCTCTTCGCATGCAAGAAGAAAAGCGGTTATTGATCCCGACATGACCGGCTGAGGAGACCACGATCGGGCGAAGCGCTTTTCTGTTTGCTTAGAGTCACCTATTTTTCACGAATAACACTCACGGAGTCCCATCCATATGGCGACCTACAGGCAACTGACCGCGCAGCTCGAACGGCTTCAGCAAAAGATCGACAAGGAACGCGAAAAGGCGATTGCCGACGCGATTGCCGATATCCGCGCGAAAATCGACGAATACGACATTACGCCGGAAGAGCTCGGTTTTCGTCCGGTGGGGGCTGCCGCGGCTACCGCGAAGCCGAAGCGTACGTTGCCGCCGAAATACCTGAACCCGAAGACGGGCGAAACCTGGAGTGGCCGCGGGCGGGCGCCGGTGTGGCTCGGCAAGAACCGCGCACGTTTCCTGATCAAGGACTGACTCCCGAAAAGCCTCACCTTTCGTGCGTTGACTGACGGTGCGAGCGGCCACGCGGCCGCCGCACCGTTTTGTTTTTGTGCCGCTGCCGTGCAATTCCCGTTGACGAATGGAAGTGCAATGCCGCGCGATTAACGGATCCCGTTTTGCGAATTCGCCGCGATTCGGCTGACTATCGCGGTCAATTGCGGTAAACAACCGTGCAATTGCGCAGTGCATGCGCATTGGCATTCGCGATTTCCGAGGTGCAGATGCGCCGCGGATTCCCATCACCTTTCGCGCGCTTGCGCGTTGTGTCGTGCAATTCCCGAAGATACTCACCATGGCTCCTGTAAATCCTCACCTTTGAGGAAGCGGCGGCAGCGTCGCGCCGCGTTGCTTGCGGCATGCTGCGATGTCGGGCCGCGCCTGTATTGCAGGTCCATGGTGCGAGCGTTGACGTTCGTCGGGTAGTCGGCCGTTCGGCATATAGGCAGCCGCATGCGCTTCGCCTATGCTTGGGGTTCGCGTCGAGCGGCGCACGGCCCGTCCGTGCCGTATGCCGCTCGGGTCGTCTTTCGTTACCGCAGGGAGCCGATGTGACCGTTCGCCATCTCGATGCGTTGTTCCAGCCCAAGTCCGTTGCGGTCGTCGGCGCGTCGTCGCGCGCGGGCAGTATCGGCGCGATGGTGTGGTCGCGCGTGCTCGACGGCGCGTTCGACGGGCCCGTGTGGCCCGTCAATCCGAAATACCGCGAGCTGAACGGGCATACGGTCGTCTCCGACGTCGATCGGCTGCCCGCGCCGCCGTCGGTAGCCGTGATCTGCACGCCGCCCGCGACCTGGGCCGGCATCGTGCGCAAGCTCGGCGAGCTCGGCACGCGCGTCGCGGTGATCGTCGGTGAGGCGCGCACGGACGCCGATCTCACCGCGCTCGATCGCACGCTGAAGGCGGCAAAGCCGTTCGTGCTCCGTATCGTCGGGCCCGGCAGCCTCGGTGTGCTGTCGCCCGCGCGGCATGCGCATTTCGGCGCACCGGCCTATACGGCGCGCTCGGGCGGCGTCGCATGGGTGTCGCAATCGAACGCGTTGACGAACGCGGTGCTCGGCTGGGCCGATGCGCGGGGCCTCGGCTTTTCGCATGTCGTCGCGCTCGGCAGCGAGTCCGACGTCGATGCGGGCGACGTGCTCGATTATCTTGCGAGCGATCCCGGCACGCGCGCGATCCTGCTCGAACTCGATACCGTGCGCGCGGCGCGCAAGTTCATGTCGGCCGCGCGCGCGGCCGCACGCAACAAGCCGGTGCTCGCGTTGCGCACCGGGCGCGCCGATCCCGGCGATGCACTCTATACGGCGGCGTTCCAGCGCGCGGGGATGGTGCGCGTCGATGCGCTCGACGATCTGCTCGACGAGATCGAGACCCTCGGCGTCGGCCGTGTCTCGGCGCGCGGCGCGGCGACGCTCGTGACGAGCGACGCGGGCGTCGCGAAACTCGCGGTCGATGCGGTCGCGGAGGTGCGCGTCGGGCTGGCCGACTGGTCGCCGGCGGCAACGTCCGCCGTATCGGCCGCGCTGCCGCACCTGACTGCGCCCGGCAATCCGCTGACGCTGGGCGACGATGCGCGCCCGGAGCACTTCGCCGCGGCGATCAAGGCGCTCGCGCCGTTCCCGCAAACAGGCACACTGTTCGTCGTCCATTCGACGTCCCACAGCGCGCCGGCCGATTTGGTCGCACGCACGCTGATCGAATCGCGACAGCACGCGCATCGCGGCATCCTCGCGTGTTTCTTCGGTGCGGTCGACGCGGCGACGCGCGATGCGCTGCACGCGAACGGCATTCCCGTGCACACAACGCCGCAGCGGCTCGCGCGCGCGTATGCGCGTCTCGTCGACTACAGCCTCGGGCGGCAACTGCTGATGCAGACGCCCGAGGGCACGCCACTGCAGCCCGCCGAGTGCGTTGCGTCCGCACAGGCCGACGCGCGCCGGATGGTCGAAGCCGGCCAGCATGAACTGGCCGGCGACGCCGCGCTGCGCTGGCTGTCCCATTTCGGCCTGCAGGGCGAGCAGGCAGGCGAGCCGGCCGGCGCGAAAGTCGTCGATGTCACGGTCGACATGTACGACGATTCGAACTTCGGGCCGGTGTTTCGCTATGCCGTGCCGCCTGCGGACGGCGTGTCGGCGCCGTTCGTCGTCTACGGCCTGCCGCCGCTGAACACCGTGCTCGCCCGCGCGGTGATGGAACGCTCGCCGTATGCGCGCAGCACGCCCGTCGAGCCGACGCTCGATGCGTTGACGGCGCTGTCACAGGTCGTCTGCGACGTGCGCGAAGTCGTCGCGATGTCCGTCACGCTGCGCGTGTTGTCCGACCGCGCACAGGTGATCGCGCCGCGCATCACGCTGGCGACGGGGCGCAGCCGGCTTGCGATCATGCCGTATCCACGCCACCTCGAGCAGACGCTCGAGTGGCGCGGCGAGACGGTGACGATCCGTCCGATCCGTCCGGAAGACGAGGCCGCGCATAACGAACTGCTCGGCGCGATGACGCCGGACGATCTGCGAATGCGTTTCTTCGGCGCGGTGCGCAGCTTCGATCATTCGCAGGTGGCGCGCATGACGCAGATCGACTACGACCGTGAGATGGCGTTCATCGTGTCATTCACCGATATGTCGGGGCGTGACCATACGCTCGCGGTCGCGCGCGCGGTCGCCGATCCCGACAACGAGACGGCGGAGTTCGCGATCGCGGTGCGGCCCGATCAGAAGGGCAAGGGGCTCGGCCGGCTGATGATGACCCGCATCATCGACTACGCACGTTCACGTGGAACCGCTTGGATGATCGGCGAGGCGCTGCGCGAGAACTCGGCGATGATCTCGCTCGCGAAGTCGTGCGGTTTTGCGGTGTCGACGACGGAGGAGCCCGGCGTAGTGGGCTTCAGGATGAAGTTGCAGCAGTAGCGTCTGCCTGCCGCGTGAAGCGCGGCGCCATTGTATGCGGTCGATCGCGCCAAGCCTTCGCCGCGTTGCGCATCCGTTCATTCAGGGGTGCAAAGCATTCAAGCCGGTCTCTAGTACGAAGCGCCCAGACGTATCGGGGCCGTTCGCTTTGGCGATATCGATGCCCGCATAGCTTCAGGAGGCGCTTGTTGCGTGCCGCGCTATCCGCTCCGCACGGCCGTTTCACGCGGTGTGTTCACGTGCATTCGCAACCGCATTCCGGCCTCGCCGATTCGGAATCACCACAAAGGTGAGACTTTTCGGGAGCCGCGAGTGAGCTTTTCCGGGGAAGCGTGGTGAGCCGATACGGGAGCGTTCGGTGAGCCTTCCCGGGAGCGGCCGGTGAGCGCCTGCGGGAGGCGCTGGTGAGCCTTTCCGGGACGCGTTGGTGAGGGTCTGCGGGAGGCCTCGGTGAGGACATTCGGGAGACTTTGGTGAGGGTCTCCAGGAGCCTTGGGTGAGCTTTTTCGGGAGGTGCTGGTGAGCGCTTGCGGGACACCAAGGTGAGACTTTTCGGGAGCATGCGGGCGCACGGCTCCCGCGAGCGCGGCGCCGGCCAATGCCGGCGCCACACACGGGTGCGGGCACGCATGAACCGTGCCCGCGCTCAGATTCAGGCAGCGAGTTTCGACGCCGCGTCGTTCACCTGGTCGCGCGAAACCGCGAGTTCCTCGAGGTGCGGATCGGCATAGACGGCGCCGGTTTCGCGCTCGAGGCGGGCGATCGTCAGCGCGCAACGCGCGGTGTCCTTCGGCATCGCGATGAAGCGCTTGACCGACTCGCCGGACGTGAATGCTTCGAACAGCGCGCCGCGCACGTCGTCCGGAAGCGTCTTGGTCCACTGGTACGGCTTGCCGTTGAACGTGATCGACGGCGGCAGCGTGCGTTCCTTCTTGGTCGCGGTGATGAGCCCGTAGGTGCGGGCCGCATCGCCGATCTGCTCGGGCGAGAAGAGTTCGTCGGGCGTGATGTCGAACTGCTCGATGTAGTTCTCGATCGCCTGCATCGCGGCGGTACGATCGTCGCGCTTCTTCTGCGCGCGCGCGACGATATCGCGCAGCTCGTCCGCCTCTTCGGGCGTGATCGTGAAGCTTGCCTGCTTCTGCTGAAGTTCGGAGAAACGCTGGAATTCTTGATCGTTCAGAAGTTTGGCCATGACATCCATCGGACACGACAACCGTGACAACCGGCCGCCGTAGTTTTTGAGAGGGCCGCTATTCTAGCGTAGCGTCGTGAGCGCACGATATGGCATCGCGCATCGCGCACTGCACAGGTGTCGCGTGCGACCGGGCCGGCGCTACTGCGCCGGCCCCGGTGCGCTTCGTCGAACTCGCGCGTCAGCAGGTCTCGGTGCGGCCCATCGACAGATGGGCGGTCGTGTCGCGCAGCCCTTCTGCGACGACATCGACGGACGGCGCCGCGTGCGCGTCGATCCGGCGCATGTACGGGCAGGTCAGCACCGCGATCGCATGGCCGGACGGCCCGAGGATCGGCGCGGTCAGGTCGGTCACGCCGTACGCCTGGCGGCTGTCCTGACGCAGGTAGCCATCCTGCCGGATGGACTGGCACGCATACGTGAGTTCCTGCTCGTTCAGCGGCGCTTCACCCTTGACCTTGCGATGCTCGGCCAGCATGTGCGCGCGCTGCTCGAGGCCCTGGAACGACAGCATCACGCGCCCCGACGCCGTATCGGCCAGCCCGACACGCGAGCCGAGCCGGACCGACACGCCCCACGGGCCGGGCCCGTCGACCTGCGCGATCACGAGCAGGTTGCCGCGATCGTAGACGGACAAGTGGCAGGACTGTTCGGCGGCATCGGCGAAGCGCTGCATGGGCGGCAATGCCTCGGCAATCAGCCGGCTCATCGGCGGATGCCGGTGCGCGAGCGCGAACAGCTTGAGGCTGAGCGTGTAGCGGTCGCCGCCGGTCGAGCGCATCACGTAGCGGCGCGCGACGAGGCGTTCGAGCATCCGGTAGATTTCGCTCGCGTTGCGGCCGAGTTCCTTCGTGATTTCGGTGCGGGTGAGTCCTTCTTTCTGCTCGGACAGGAGTTCGAGTATGTCGAGGCCCTTGTCGAGCGCGGGTGCGCGATAGCGGTCGATGGCGGCCATCGATTCCCGTGCGTCGCTGCCGGGAAGCGGGTCGTTGGTTGTCTGCATTTTGGGTGTGGGGTTGGGGATTACCGTCGATCGGTTGGCGACGCACGCTGGCCGGTTCTGCACGCGCATAAGTCGGGCCCGCGTATGGCGATGAAAGCCATTCGTACGAGCTTAGCAATAAACAAACAGTGTGCAATTCAGCGTCTTTTTACCGATCATTACCGGACAAGAACGGATTGGCAAACGTTTCAGATGACAGGGGCACCCCGAATAGCCAGTATTCATGCCCCGATGGCAGGCGATGCCGGCATGCGCGGCGGATCGCGCTGCGCGGGTGCGTCCGATGTTGCGCCGCAGCGTCTGCGGGCGCACCAATAGTCGGTATCCGTCGCGCGTCATTTCACGGCGCGCGGCCGATGGTACAAAGGCTTGCGGGCCAGCGACGGTGCGGCCGCGCGTGAAGTCGGCCGGCATCGGCCGGCACGCGTCGCGGGTGCCGGGCCGTCGTCGCCGATGCGCAGACCGGCGGCCGCCCGTTCGATGCGCGCCGTGCTTCCGTGCGGCGCCGCGATCGCTGCGCCCGCGCGACCCTCGCGCGTCGGCGGCATGCCGGATGCGGCGCCGACGCGCGCAATCGACGATCGACAATCAGTCCGGCGTGCGGCCGCGAATGGCCGCGTCGCCGGTATCCTGTCCCATCCGACAACAGAGGTTGACCACGATGAAACTGCTTCGCTATGGCCCATCCGGCCAGGAAAAGCCCGGTATGCTCGACACGGCCGGCCGGATTCGCGACCTGTCCGCGCACGTGCCGGATCTTGCCGGCGATGTGCTGTCCGACGCGGGTCTCGCGCGGCTGCGCGCGATCGATCCGGCGACGCTGCCGCTCGTGTCCGGCGAGCCGCGCATCGGCGCGTGCGTCGGGCACGTCGGCAAGTTCATCGGCATCGGCCTGAACTATGCCGATCACGCGGCCGAAGCCGGCATGCCGGTGCCGAAGGAACCGGTCGTGTTCGGCAAGTGGACGAGTTCGATCTGCGGCCCGAACGACGGCATCGACATCCCGAAGGGTTCGGTCAAGACCGACTGGGAAGTCGAACTGGGCGTCGTGATCGGCGCGCGGTGCAAGGACGTCGACGAAGCAAGTGCGCTCGATTACGTCGCGGGCTATTGCGTCGTCAACGATGTGTCCGAGCGCGAGTGGCAGATCGAGCGCGGCGGCCAGTGGGACAAGGGCAAGGGTTTCGACACGTTCGGCCCGATCGGTCCGTGGCTCGTCACGCGCGACGAAGTGCCCGATCCGCAGCGTCTCGACCTGTGGCTCGAAGTCGACGGCCATCGTTATCAGAACGGCAACACGCGCACGATGGTGTTCACCGTCGCGCAGTTGATTGCCTATCTGTCGACCTGCATGACGCTGCAGCCGGGCGACGTGATCACGACCGGCACGCCGCCGGGCGTCGGCATGGGCATCAAGCCGTTGCCCATTTTCCTGAAGGCCGGCCAGATGGTGCGCCTGGGGATCGACGGGCTCGGCGAGCAGTTGCAGCACACGCGCGGCGCACAGTAACCGCACGAGCGTCGATTCCGTTGAGCGACCGCTGCAGGCGGTCGCCGGAAACCGGACGCCGAAACCAACGTATCAAAACCAGGGGCCCGATTCCGCGCGACGCGGAATCGGGCCCTTGCCGTTTGTACGCGGTTGACGCGGGCGCGATCACACGACGTTGTCGAGTTCGCAATGCGCTTCCAGCCGATACCCGTCGGGATCGACGACGAACGCCGCGTAGTAGCCGGGGCCGTAGTGCTCGCGCTTGCCGGGCCCGCCGTTGTCCTGGCCGCCGTGCTCGAGCGCGGCGCGGTAGAACGCGTCGACCTCGACGGGCGACGCGGCCTTGAACGACAGGTGCAGCCCCGATTCGGGATCGGCGGCGACCGGGCGGGCAGCGTGCTGCAACCACAGCTTCGGTTCGGTCGTGCCGTACCCGATGGATCCGTCGTCGCTATACAGCCGCTTGTAGCCGAGCGCGCCGAGCGTGCTGTCGTAGAACGCGCGGCTGCGGCCGATGTGGGCAACGCCAAAGGAAAGGTGATCGATCATCTGTGGCTCCTTGAACTGAAGGGGGAACGTCAGAGCAGCAAACCTGTTTACAACCACCAAGCCAGCCGCTTGTAGCGAAGCGCGCCGAGCGTGTTGTCGTAGAACCTGCGGCTGCGGTTGGTGTGGACAACGTCGCAGGAAAATCGATCGATCACCTGTGGCTCCATGAACTGAACAGGGGACGTCAGAGCGGCAAACCTGTTTATAACTACCATGCCGGTTATGTTAGAAAGCGTCCGGACGCTTGTCAACCGGCATGGTGGTTAGATACGATTGCGTCATGAGCAAAACGCAACCTTCCGTCACGATGGACTGCCTGATTCCGACGCCGCCCGAAACCCTGAGCATCGATTTCGCGAACACGCTGTACTGGCGTGGCAGCGACCCGCCGACCGAAACCTTCGGCACGCTGGACGACCTGTTCGCGTGGTGCCGCGAGCAGGCGGGCGTGCCGGCCGGCCTGGCCGACGCGTGCCGCGCACAAGAGAAGGAGACGGGGGACGAGCCGGCGATGCTGGCGCGTGCGCTCGCGTTGCGCGAGGCGCTGTATCGGCTCTTTCATGCGCAGGCCGAGCGGCGCGAGCCGCAGGCCGACGATCTCGCGCTGCTCGGAGGCTTCCTGGCGGAGGCGTCGCCGCGCGTCGCGCTGGCGCGCGTCGACGGCGGTTATGCGTGGCGGATCGGGGAAGCGGGCGCAACGCTCGCGGGGTTGCTGAGCCCGGTGCTGTGGTCGGCGATCGACCTGCTCGGCGGCGCGCGGCTCGCGAAGGTCAAGCGGTGCGCGAACGATGCATGCCAGTGGCTGTTCATCGACGACAGCAAGAACGGCAGTCGCCGCTGGTGCTCGATGTCGTCATGCGGCAATCGCGCGAAGGCATACCGCCACTATCACAAGGCCGACTGACAAGCCCGTTCAGGCACGCGCATACGGGCGTGTCGAACCCGAACCTGCCTATTTCGCCGACAACTTCCGCCACAGCGTCGTCTTGCTGATGCCGAGCATCGCGCATGCGCGGTCGCGGTCGCCGCCGCACGCGTCGAGCACCGCGCGGATCTCGTCGGCTTCCGCGCGGCGGCGGCGCGCGTGCAGCGTCTGCGTATCGTCGGTATCGGCTGCGTCGGGCGACGCCGCGAACAGCTCGGGCGCGATCGCCTGCAGCGCGTCGGGATCGAGCGCGGCGCACGCGGCGGCGGGATCGTTTTCATCGGCTTCCTCGGCGAGTTCCACCGCGATGCGCTCGATCACGTTCTGCAGTTCCCGCACGTTGCCGGGCCACCGGTAGCGCGCGAGCGTTGCCTGCGTCGCGCCGAGCACGCGCGCGGCATCGCCTGCGTCGCGCAGGCGCTCCGCGAGGCGCGGCTCGCGCCGCGCGGCCTGCACGAGCAGCGTCGCCGCGAGCGCGGGGATGTCGGCCGCGCGCTCGCGCAGCGGCGGCAGGCCGACGTTCAGGATGTTGAGCCGGTAATAGAGATCCGCGCGGAACGTGCCGGCCTCGACGGCCGCGAGCAGCGGGCGGTGCGTCGCGGCGATCACGCGCACGTCGATGCGGATCGGCTCGGTCGAGCCGAGGCGGATCACCTCGCGCTCCTGCAGCACGCGCAGCAGCCGGCTCTGCAGCGACGGCGGCATCTCGCCGATCTCGTCGAGAAACAGCGTGCCGCGGTGCGCGGCCTCGAACAGGCCGGTCTTGCCGCCGCGCCGCGCGCCGGTGAACGCGCCCTCCTCATAGCCGAACAGCTCGCTCTCGAGCAGCGCTTCCGGAAACGCGCCGCAATTGACCGCGACGAACGGGTAGCTGCGCCGCGCGGACAGCGCGTGCAGGCTTTGCGCGATCATTTCCTTGCCGGTGCCGCTTTCGCCGAGCACGAGCACGGTCGCGTCGGATTTCGCGTAGCGGCGCACGAGGTCGCGCACGCGCGCCATCGGCGCCGATGCGCCGATCACGTCGTCGAGCGCATAGCGCGCCGCGAACTGCTGCGTGGTCGGCTGCGAACGCAATGCGCGGTCGAGCCGTTCGACCGCGCGCGATTCCTGGAACGTCAGCACGCTGCCCGACGTCACGCCGCGATCGACGAGCGGCCCGCGATGCACGACGTAGCGCACGCCGCGCACGGTCGCGAGCGCGTCGCCGTCCTCGCCGCGCAGCGTGCGCAGCTCGGGCCGCAGGTCGACGAGCGCGCGGCCGACGGCCGCCGCGGGTTCGACCCCGAGCGCCGACGCGAGCCGCTCGTTGATCGCCTCGACGCGGCCACGCGCGTCGAGCGCGACCACGCCGTCGCGCAGGTGTTGCAGCAGGTTATCGAGCCGCTGGCGGCGGAACGCCTCGGCGTGCGTCGCATACGCGACTTCGAGCGCCGTATCGACGGCCTTGCGCACCGACGCATGCGAATACAGGAACACCGCGCCCATGCCGACGCTGGCCGCGAGGTCGGTAACGAGGCCGGGGCCGACGATCGTCTCGATGCCGCGGTCGCGCAGGTCGTGCACGCAGGCTTCCGCTTCCTGCGCGGACTGATATGACGCAAACTGCACGTCGAGGCCGTACGCGGCGACGAAGCGGCGCACTTCGGGCGGCGTTTCTCCGGCGCTGACGAGCGCGATCCGCGACGCGTCGCGCCGGGCGCGCGCGAGCGCCTGCATCACATCGAAGCCGGTCGGCGACACGACCACGACCGGCACCTGTGCACGCGTCTTCAGGAAGGCGCCGTTCGAGCCGGCCGCGACGATCACGTCGGGCCGCGCGGCGCCGGCCTCGGCGATCGCGCTGAGCGCATCCTCATACGCGCGCGTCACGATGCGCACGTCGGCGCGTTCGTCGAATTCGCCGGCGATCTCGCGAAAGAGTTCGCGCAGGCGGCTGATGCCCATCGCCCAGATGCGCGGGCGTGCCGCGCGATCGGCCGGGCCGGCAGGCTTGGTCGAGGAGAGGTCCATGGCGATCGATTATGCGCGCGGGATTTCATTTTTGAAACACGAAATTGCCGAATTGAAATCGCCGGGCGCTGCGTCGCCTGCGCCGGGTGCTTAAGAATCAGTGGGTTAGCGACGTTTCGCGAGCTGGCCCGGTCCTTGCTGTTATCGGGCATTCCTTCAGGAGGCCGTTCATGAGCAACACGCATCTTCAGAGCGCCGGCGCGAAATTCCGCGCGGCAGTCGCGGCCGAGCAGCCGCTGCAGGTGGTCGGCGCGATCACCGCATACGCAGCCAAGATGGCGCAGGCCGTCGGCTTCAAGGCCGTGTACCTGTCGGGCGGCGGCGTCGCCGCGAATTCGCTCGGGATCCCCGACCTCGGCATCAGCACGATGGAAGACGTGCTGATCGACGCGAACCGGATCACCAACGCAACCGACCTGCCGCTGCTCGTCGACATCGATACGGGCTGGGGCGGCGCATTCAACATCGCGCGCACGGTCCGCTCGTTCATCAAGGCCGGCGTCGCGGCCGTGCACATGGAAGACCAGGTCGGCCAGAAGCGTTGCGGCCACCGTCCGGGCAAGGAAGTCGTGCCGACCGAGGAAATGGTCGACCGCATCAAGGCCGCAGTCGATGCGCGTACCGACGAGCAGTTCGTGATCATGGCGCGCACCGATGCGGCCGCCGCCGAAGGGATCGATTCGGCGATCGAGCGCGCGGTCGCGTACGTCGAAGCCGGCGCGGACATGATCTTCCCGGAAGCGATGAAGACGCTCGACGACTATCGCCGTTTCAAGGCGGCCGTGAAGGTGCCGATCCTCGCGAACCTGACCGAGTTCGGCTCGACGCCGCTGTTCACGCTCGACGAACTGCGCGAGGCGAACGTCGACATCGCGCTGTACTGCTGCGGCGCGTATCGCGCGATGAACAAGGCCGCGCTGAACTTCTACGAGACGCTGCGCCGCGACGGCACGCAGAAGGCAGCCGTGCCGACGATGCAGACGCGCGCCGAGCTGTACGACTTCCTCGGCTATCACGAATACGAACGCAAGCTCGACGAGCTGTTCGCGCAGGGCAAGAAGTAACGCGGCCCGCGCGCCGGGACACGATTCCCGGGACGCTCTGCATGGGACCGGACTAAGCGCCAAAGCGCCAAGTCCGGTCGACAGCTCTGCATGGGACCGGACTAAGCGCTAAAGCGCCAAGTCCGGTCGACAGCTCTGCATGGGACCGGACTAAGCGCTAAAGCGCCAAGTCCGGTCGACACCTACATATTGGAGAACGGAAACATGAGCGAGACGAAAGACGCAGCAGCACCGGCCGCCGCAGGCGCATTCAAGCCGAAGAAGTCGGTGGCGCTGTCGGGCGTGACGGCCGGCAACACGGCGCTGTGCACGGTCGGCAAGACCGGCAACGACCTGCACTACCGCGGCTACGACATTCTCGACGTCGCCGAATCGTGCGAATTCGAGGAAATCGCGCACCTGCTCGTGCACGGCACGCTGCCGAACCTGACCGAACTGGCCGCGTACAAGACCAAGCTGCGCGCGCTGCGCGGCCTGCCGAGCGCGCTGAAGGCGGCGCTCGAGCAGATCCCGGCGTCCGCGCACCCGATGGACGTGATGCGCACGGGCGTGTCGGTGCTCGGCACCGTGCTGCCGGAGAAGGACGACCACAACCTGCCGGGCGCGCGCGATATCGCCGACCGCCTGATGGCATCGCTCGGCTCGATGCTGCTGTACTGGTATCACTTCTCGCACAACGGCAAGCGCATCGAGACGGAAACCGACGACGATTCGATCGGCGGCCACTTCCTGCACCTGCTGCACGGCAAGACGCCGTCGAAGTCGTGGGTCGAGGCGATGCACACGTCGCTGATCCTGTACGCGGAGCACGAATTCAACGCGTCGACGTTCACCGGCCGCGTGATCGCGGGCACGGGCTCGGACATCTACTCGGCGATCACCGGCGCGATCGGCGCGCTGCGCGGGCCGAAGCACGGCGGCGCGAACGAAGTCGCGTATGAAATCCAGAGCCGCTACAGCTCGCCGGACGACGCCGAAGCCGACATCCGCCGCCGCGTCGAGAACAAGGAAGTCGTGATCGGCTTCGGCCACCCGGTCTACACGATCTCCGATCCGCGCAACAAGGTGATCAAGGGCGTCGCGCACAAGCTGTCGAAGGAAGCGGGCGACACGAAGCTGTACAACATAGCCGAGCGCCTCGAGTCGGTGATGTGGGACGCGAAGAAGATGTTCCCGAACCTCGACTGGTTCAGCGCGGTGTCGTATCACATGATGGGCGTGCCGACCGCGATGTTCACGCCGCTGTTCGTGATCTCGCGCACGTCGGGCTGGAGCGCACACATCATGGAGCAGCGCATCGACAACAAGATCATCCGCCCGAGCGCGAACTACACGGGCCCGGAAGACCTGCAGTTCGTGCCGATCGAGAAGCGTTGATCGCCAGCAGCGCGCGATGGCCGATGCATGTCGGATGCACGGCCGCCGCGCGCTGAACGTCCTACCCAGTTTGCCCCCCACATGATGAATACCGCCAACCGCAAACCCCTGCCCGGCACGTCGCTGGACTATTTCGACGCACGCGCCGCGGTCGAAGCGATCGCGCCCGGCGCCTACGACACGCTGCCGTACACGTCGCGCGTGCTCGCCGAAAACCTCGTGCGCCGCTGCGATCCGGCGCTCCTCGCCGAGTCGCTGAAGCAGATCATCGAGCGCAAGCGCGAACGCGACTTCCCGTGGTTCCCGGCGCGCGTGGTGTGTCACGACATCCTCGGGCAGACGGCGCTCGTCGATCTCGCCGGCCTGCGCGACGCGATCGCGGACGGCGGCGGCGACCCGGCGAAAGTGAACCCGGTCGTGCCCGTGCAGTTGATCGTCGATCACTCGCTCGCCGTCGAATGCGGCGGCTTCGATCCGGACGCGTTCGCGAAGAACCGCGCGATCGAGGATCGCCGCAACGAGGATCGCTTCCACTTCATCGAGTGGACGAAGAAGGCGTTCGAGAACGTCGACGTGATCCCGCCGGGCAACGGCATCATGCACCAGATCAACCTCGAGAAAATGTCGCCGGTGATCCAGGCGCAGGACGGCGTCGCGTATCCGGATACCTGCGTCGGCACCGACAGCCACACGCCGCACGTCGACGCGCTCGGCGTGATCGCGATCGGCGTCGGCGGGCTCGAAGCCGAGAACGTGATGCTCGGCCGCGCGTCGTGGATGCGCCTGCCCGACATCGTCGGCGTCGAGCTGACCGGCAAGCGCCAGCCCGGCATCACCGCGACCGACATCGTGCTCGCGCTGACCGAGTTCCTGCGCAAGGAAAAGGTGGTCGGCGCGTACCTGGAATTCCGCGGTGCGGGCGCGGCGAGCCTCACGCTCGGCGATCGCGCGACGATCTCGAACATGGCGCCCGAATACGGCGCGACGGCCGCGATGTTCTTCATCGACGGCCAGACGACCGACTACCTGCGCCTCACCGGCCGCAGCGACGAGCAGGTGAAGCTCGTCGAGACCTATGCGAAGACGGCGGGCCTGTGGGCCGATACGCTGAACGATGCGCAATACGAGCGCACGCTGACGTTCGACCTGTCGAGCGTCGTGCGCAACATGGCCGGCCCGTCGAACCCGCACAAGCGGCTGCCGACGTCCGATCTCGCCGCGCGCGGGATCGCCGGCCAGTGGGAAGAAAAGGCGGGCGAGATGCCCGACGGCGCGGTGATCATCGCCGCGATCACGAGCTGCACGAACACCAGCAACCCGCGCAACGTGATCGCGGCAGCCTTGCTCGCGCGCAACGCGAACGCGCGCGGCCTCGTGCGCAAGCCGTGGGTGAAGAGCTCGCTTGCGCCGGGCTCGAAGGCGGTCGAGCTGTACCTGGAAGAAGCGAACCTGCTGCCGGAACTCGAAAAACTCGGCTTCGGCATCGTCGCGTTCGCGTGCACGACCTGCAACGGGATGTCGGGCGCGCTCGACCCGAAGATCCAGCAGGAGATCGTCGATCGCGACCTGTACGCGACGGCCGTGCTGTCCGGCAACCGCAACTTCGACGGCCGCATCCACCCGTATGCGAAGCAGGCGTTCCTCGCGTCGCCGCCGCTCGTCGTCGCGTATGCGATCGCCGGCACGATCCGCTTCGACATCGAGAAGGACGTGCTCGGCCACGACCAGGACGGCAAGCCGGTCACGCTGAAGGACATCTGGCCCACCGACGACGAGATCGATGCGATCGTCGCGTCGAGCGTGAAGCCCGAGCAGTTCCGCAAGGTCTACGAGCCGATGTTCGCGCGTAGCGCCGATGCGGGCGAGCGCGCGGCGCCGCTGTACGACTGGCGCGCGCAGAGCACGTATATCCGCCGTCCGCCGTACTGGGAAGGCGCGCTGGCCGGCGAACGCACGCTGCAGGGGATGCGCCCGCTCGCGGTGCTCGGCGACAACATCACGACCGACCACCTGTCGCCGTCGAACGCGATCCTGCTGGACAGCGCGGCCGGCGAATACCTCGCGAAGATGGGCCTGCCGGAAGAGGACTTCAACTCGTACGCGACGCACCGGGGCGACCACCTGACCGCGCAGCGCGCAACCTTCGCGAACCCGACGCTGATCAACGAGATGGCGGTCGTCGACGGCGCGGTGAAGAAGGGCTCGCTCGCGCGCGTCGAGCCGGAAGGCACGGTCATGCGGATGTGGGAAGCGATCGAGACGTACATGAATCGCAAGCAGCCGCTGATCGTTGTCGCCGGCGCCGACTACGGCCAGGGCTCGTCGCGCGACTGGGCCGCGAAGGGCGTGCGGCTCGCGGGCGTCGAGGCGATCGCCGCCGAAGGGTTCGAGCGGATCCACCGCACGAACCTGATCGGGATGGGCGTGCTGCCGCTCGAGTTCAAGCCCGGCACGAACCGGACGACGCTCGGCATCGACGGCACCGAGACCTTCGACGTGATCGGCGAGCGCACGCCGCGTGCGGACCTGACGCTCGTGATTCACCGCAGGAACGGCGAGCGCGTCGAGGTGCCGATGACGTGCCGGCTCGATACGGCCGAGGAAGTGTCGATCTACGAAGCCGGCGGCGTGCTGCAGCGCTTCGCGCAGGACTTCCTCGAATCGTCGCAGGCGGCCTGACAGGGTTACATCGAGAACACAGACATGGCTCACATTCCTCAAATCAGGATTCCCGCGACCTATATCCGCGGCGGCACCAGCAAGGGCGTGTTCTTCCGGCTGCAGGACCTGCCCGATGCGGCGCAGGCGCCGGGCGCCGCGCGCGACGCGCTGCTGCTGCGCGTGATCGGCAGCCCCGATCCGTACGGCAAGCAGATCGACGGGATGGGCGGCGCGACGTCGTCCACCAGCAAGACGGTGATCGTGTCGAAGAGCACGCGGCCCGGCCACGACGTCGACTACCTGTTCGGTCAGGTCGCGATCGACAAGGCGTTCGTCGACTGGACCGGCAACTGCGGCAACCTGTCGGCGGCGGTCGGCCCGTTCGCGATCGGCGGCGGGCTCGTCGATCCGGCGCGCGTGCCGCGCGACGGTGTCGCGACCGTGCGGATCTGGCAGGCGAACATCGGCAAGACGATCGTCGCGCATGTGCCGGTCACGAACGGCGCGGTGCAGGAGACGGGCGACTTCGAGCTGGACGGCGTCACGTTCCCGGCCGCCGAAGTGCAGCTCGAATTCATGGACCCGGCTGCCGAGGAAGACGGCGCGGGCGGGTCGATGTTCCCGACCGGCAACCTCGTCGACGATCTCGCGGTGCCGGGCGTCGGCACACTGAAGGCGACGATGATCAATGCGGGGATCCCGACGATCTTCGTCGAGGCGGAGGCGATCGGCTACACGGGCACCGAGCTGCAGGACGCGATCAACGGCGACGCGAAGGCGCTCGAGAAGTTCGAGACGATCCGCGCGCACGGCGCGCTGCGCATGGGGTTGATCGATACGCTCGACGAAATCGCGACGCGGCAGCACACGCCGAAGATCGCGTTCGTCGCGAAGCCGGCCGATTACGTCGCATCGAGCGGCAAGCGCGTGAGTGCGGGCGACGTCGACCTGCTGGTGCGCGCGATGTCGATGGGCAAGCTGCACCACGCGATGATGGGCACGGCGGCGGTCGCGATCGGCACGGCCGCGGCGATCCCCGGCACGCTCGTCAATCTGGCGGCGGGCGGCGGCGAACGCAACGCGGTGCGCTTCGGGCATCCGTCGGGCACGCTGCGCGTCGGCGCGGAAGCGCAGCAGCAGGAGAACGGCGAGTGGACCGTCACGAAGGCGATCATGAGCCGCAGCGCACGCGTGCTGATGGAAGGCTGGGTGCGGGTGCCGGGCGACGCGTTCTGACGCGTGCCGGTTCCGGCGTGCCAACCGGTATGCGCGCTGGTTACCCCGATCCCTGCGAAGCACGCGCTAACGCGCTAACGCGGGTCGACCGCCGTGGGGATGGAGTAAGCGCTGAAGCGCTAACTCCATCCAGCCACGCCATGGGACCCGCGTAAGCGCTGAAGCGCTAACGCGGGTCGACAGGAGAATCGCATGTCGCTTGAGGCGCCGCTTTCCGGCATCCACATCGTCGAATTCGAAGGTCTCGGCCCCGGCCCGCTCGCGGGCTGGATGCTCGCCGGGATGGGCGCGCGGACCACGCTGATCGCGCGCCCGTCCGGCCGCACGAGCGCGCCGGACGCGCTGCGGGGCCGCGACGGCGACCTGCTGCGCGAAGGCAAGACGGTCGTCGAACTCGACCTGAAGGCGCCTGCCGGCCGCGACGCGGCGCTCGAACTGATCGCGCAGACCGACGCGCTGATCGAGGGGCTACGGCCCGGCGTGATGGAGCGGCTCGGCCTCGGGCCCGAAGATTGCGCGCGCCGCAACCCGACGCTCGTGTACGGGCGGATGACCGGCTGGGGCCAGCACGGCGCGCTCGCGGCCGCGGCCGGGCACGACCTGAACTACGTCGCGCTGACGGGGCTGCTGTCGCTATCGGCGCCGAACGACGGCCGGCCGGGCCTGCCGCCGACCGTCGTCGGCGATGCGGGCGGCGCGCTCGGGCTCGCGTTCGGGATCGTCTGCGCGCTGTTCGACGTGCGCGGCGGCGGGCCAGGGCGCGTGGTCGACGGCGCGATCGTCGACATCGTGTCGATGCTCGGTTCGCTTGCGCTATGGGCGCGTGCGAACGGGCAACTCGACGGCGCGCAGCCGAGCCTCTTTCACGACGCGCCGTTCTACGACGTGTATCGCTGCGCAGACGGCGAATGCGTGACGATCGGCGCGCTCGAACCGCCGTTCTATGCGCTGCTGGTCGAACGGCTCGGGCTCACCGACGTCGATCCGGCGTCGCAGTACGACCGCGCGCACTGGCCCGCGCTGAAGGCGCGTTTCGCCGACGTGTTCGCGCAGCAGCCGTCCGCGCACTGGCGCGCGCTGCTGGAGGGCACCGACGCGTGTTTCGCACCGGTATTGAGCGTGGCCGACGCGGCGCGGCATCCGCACAACGCGGCGCGCGGGATCTACCGTACCGACGAGAACGGCAACGTGCGGGCGCGCGTGGCGCCGCGGTTCCTGCCGTTGGCGGGCGGTGGGGCTGAGTAGGTGTGTCGAACTTCACGGCTCGAGAGCGAATTCGGTATCGCCTGCATAGCACCCGAAATCATACTGAATATGGTGCTAAATAAAGTACAATAGAAATTCGATCGAAGAAGGAGCGGACATGCCCCACACCATCCTGGCCAGCGTGACGGCGAGCGTCTCGGAGTTGAAGCGGAACCCGATGGGAACCGTGGCGGCGGGAGAGGGCTTCCCGGTCGCGATTCTGAATCACAACGAACCCGCGTTCTATTGCATCCCGGCGAAGACATGGGAGGCGATGGTCGAACGTCTCGAAGATATCGAAGACAACGCGCTGGCCGACTCGCGCGCCAAGGAGAAAGCTGTCAAGGTCAAGCTGAATGACCTTTGAGCTCGCCTTTCTCGAAGCTGCGTTGAAGGAGTGGAAGAGGCTCGATCGCACCGTTCGTGATCAGTTCAAGGCCAGGCTCGCCGAACGGCTCGAGAATCCTCGCATTCCATCGGCGAAGCTGCACGGTCATCCGGACCGCTACAAGATCAAGCTGCGCAGTGTCGGCTATCGCCTCGTGTACGAAGTGCGCGAGGCGGAGGTCGTCGTGCTGGTTGTCGCGGTGGGGCGTCGCGAGCACGATGCGGTCTATCTCGCTGCGATGAAGCGCTAGCGCGACACGCGCTGCGTGTTCGGTCTTCTCTCATTGACCTCGGGCCGGGCGGCCGCTCAGGCCGTTTCCTCCGGCATATCCGGCACCTTGCCGTCGCCGACGCGGTTGATCGTGCCTTGCGCGATCGCGACGAGCCGCTCGTGATCGCCGTCGATGACGAACACATGACACTGGCAGGTCGCCTGTTGCCGGCCTGCGTAGACGAGCTTCGCGCGGGCGACGAGCGTGCCGTTCACGGCCGGCCGCAGGTAGTTGATCTTGTATTCGGCCGTGATCACGCGCGGGCCGAGCACGAGCGCGCCGGCGAACGTCAGCGCGTTGTCGGCGAGATAGCTGATGACGCCGCCGTGCACGAACCCGTGCTGCTGCCGCAGTTCGTCGCGCACGTGCAGGCACAGCGACACCTCGTTGTCGCCGATATGCATCAGCTCCGTGCCCAGCAGCATGCTGAACGGTTGCGCACGCAATGCGCCGCGCGCGTGGTCCGTGATGTCGGTCATCGACTTTCCTCGAAATGAGTGCCCGCTTGCGCTGAACTCTAGGAAGGGGGCTGCGGATAAGCAAGGAAATTCGTCCGCGTTACCTGCAATTGCCGGCGCGATGCGACGCGATTATTGCGTCGAACGCGGGAGTTGCCCTTGTTTGCGGGCGATTCGGCGGAAGTGCGCGAGCGATGCGCGTCACGGGCCCGCGTTGCTGGCCGCACCGCGCCGGCCGCACTTGAGCACCCGCTCCTAAAGTCCGACGAAGAAATGCCGCTAATGCCGGGGCATTGCCTCATCGTCCGCTCTCCAGGAATCTCCCCATGTTCGGAAAAATCAAGCTCGCGTCGGGTCTGCTCGGCGTGTTGACCGTGTTTTGCCTCTTCCTGTTCGCGATCGAAGCGCTCGGCTTCTGGGCGCTCGCATCGACGCGCAGCGGCGTCGACGATCTGTCGAACGTCGCGATCTCGCAGGTCAACGCGGCCAACCAGGCGACCGAGCACCTGCTCGACGCACGCATCAACCTGTCGCGCGCCGGCACGCGGATGGTGCGCGGCGGCCCGAAGCCGGAGGACATCATCCGCCATGCCGGCGCTTCGCTTGCCGAAGCAGACAAGGCGTTCGCCGCGCTGACGGCCGCGCAGCCGGTCGACGACACGAACCGCGCGCGCGTTGCGGCGCTCGCCGAGCGCTATCGCGCGCTGCGCGGCGCGCTCGGCGAACTCGTGCAGTTCCTCGACGCCGACAACATCCAGGCGTTCCTCGACCAGCCGACGCAAGGCATCCAGGACGCCTACATCGCCGAACTGCACCGCTTCGCCGAATACGGCAGCGCATCGAGCCGCACGGCGCTCGACACGATCGACGGCGGCATGCTCTGGTTCAAGTCGGTCGGCATCGCGCTGCTGGTGGCGATGCTCGCGGCGAGCGCGGCGATCTACGCAGCCGCGCGGCGCGCGGTCGTCGCGCCGCTGGATGAAGCGGGCCGCCACTTCGAGCGGATCGCGCAGGGCCGGCTCGACGAAGCCGTGCGGGCGGGCGGCGTGTTCGAGATCGACCGGATGCTGCGCGGCCTCGCCACGATGCAGACGAGCATCGCGGGCACCGTGCGCACGGTGCGCCACGCGTCCGATGCGATCCACCTCGGCGCGGGCGAGATCGCGGGCGGCAACGCCGACCTGTCGGCGCGCACGGGCACGCAGGCCGCGTCGCTCGAGGAAACGGCCGCGAGCATGGAGGAATTGACCGCGACCGTCCGGCAGAACACCGACAGCGCACGCGCGGCCAGCGCGCTGGCCGACGCGGCGCTCGAAGCGACGGGTCACGGCGGCGGCGTGGTCGACAGCGTGATCGACCGGATGCGCGGCATCGCGCAGAGCTCGGGGCGGATCGCGGAGATCATCTCGGTGATCGACGGTATCGCATTCCAGACCAACATCCTCGCGCTGAACGCGGCGGTCGAGGCCGCGCGGGCCGGCGAACAGGGGCGCGGCTTCGCGGTCGTCGCGGGCGAAGTGCGTTCGCTCGCGCAGCGCAGCGCGCAATCGGCGAAGGAGATCAAGGCGCTGATCGAGGATTCGGTCGCGCAGATCAACGGCGGCGCGGAACTCGTCGAGCGCGCCGGTGACGCGATGCGGACGGTGTCGGCGTCGATCACGCGCGTCGTGCAGACGATGTCCGAGATCACCGCGGCGTCGGTCGAGCAGAGCGTCGGGATCGAGCAGGTGAACCAGGCCGTCACGCAGATGGATCAGCTGACGCAGCAGAACGCGGCGCTGGTGGAGGAAGTCGCGGCGGCGGCCGCGTCGCTGAACGACCAGACCGCGCACCTGATGCAGGCGGTGTCGGTGTTCGAACTCGGCGATGCGCGCGCCGCACGCGGCGAACGCGCGGCGCCGTCGTTCGCCGACGCGGGTTACGAACCGGCCGGCAGCGCCGCGTAGGCGGTCGCGAGATGGTAGGGCGTCGTCGACGGCAGGTCGGCGCGCGACACCTGCCCGTCCGCCGTCTTGCACTCGAACCAGCCGCGCGGATGCAGGAAGCGCGCGGCGAAGCGCTCGATCTGCTGCGCGAGCGGCGCCGAGGCCGGCGTGCCGCCGTGCGTCGCGAGCGCGCGCAGGTACTCGGTCTGCGCCCAGATCCGCTGCGTGCCGTCGATGCACGCGCCTTGCGCGTCGAGCGCCGCGCAGACGCCGCCCGTCCGCGCATCGACGCCGTATTGCTCCGCGAACGCGAATGCGCGCGACAGCGCGCCGGGGAGCCCGGTCTGCGCGAGCCGGGCGCCGGCCGCGTCGACCAGATAGAACCACTCGAATTGATGGCCGGGCTCGAAACGGTTGTCGGCCGCCCCGAGAGGCAGCTCGGCGACGCAGCCGGTCGCCGTGTCGACGAAGGTGCGCTCGACGGCCTGCGCGGTGCGCGCGAGCGCATCGTCGAACGCCGCGTCGCCGAATGCGTCGGCGGCCGCGAGCCACGCTTCGGTCAGGTGCATCAGCGGATTCTGCAGCGCGCCGCTGCCGGACGACGAGAAATCGGCGTGGCGCGCCGCATCGAGCAGCGCGTCGCCGCGGCGCGGCGCGAAGCGGTCCTGGATCAGCGCGGCGGTGTCCTCGGCCACCGTGCGCGCGGCGGCGTCGCCCGACGCCGCATGCCACGCGGCGCACGCGAACACGATGAACGCGTGCGTATAGAGATCCTTGGTGGTATCGAGCGGCGCGCCCTGCGCGTCGACGCTGTAGATCCAGCCGCCATGGCGCGCGTCGCGGAAGCGGCTGCACAGCGCGTCGAACAGCGTGGCTGCGTGCGCGGCGTCGCCGGCCTGCGCGAACACGAACAGTTGCCGCGCGCAGGCCATTGCGCGATAACGGGTGACGGGCAGCGGCGCGTGGGTGGCCGGGTCGACGGCCTCGAACGGCAGCTGCAACGTGTGGTCGAAGCCTGAACCCCGCCAGATCGGCAAGACGATGTGCGCGAAATGGTGGCGCAGCTGGGCGGCCTGGGCGGAAGCGGAGTCGGAAACGGACATGACGGGGTTGAGCGCTTGGATCTGAACGTGTCGGCGCGACCCGGAGGATCGGCGCGGCCGGGGCCAAGGATAAAACATTCCGCGCGGACGGCACAAAAAAAGGAGATAAAACCGATGCTCAGCAACCTGGAACTCGTGATGCGGCTCGTTCTCGCGGCGGCGCTCGGCAGCGTCATCGGCTTCGAGCGCGAGCGCCTGTCGTGGGCGGCCGGCCTGCGCACGCACATGCTCGTGTGCGTCGGCTCGACGCTGATCATGATCGTGTCGGCGTTCGGTTTCGCCGACGTGCTCGGCAGCAGCGAGCACATCGTGCTCGATCCGTCGCGGATCGCCGCGCAAGTCGTGTCGGGCATCGGTTTCCTCGGCGCGGGCTCGATCCTGCTGCGCGGCGAGATCGTGCGCGGGCTGACGACCGCCGCGAGCCTGTGGTCGGTCGCCGCGATCGGCCTCGCGGTGGGCGGCGGGCTCTATGTCGCGTCGATTTCGGCGACGATCATCATCCTGATCATCCTGGCCGGCATCAAGCCGCTGGAGCGGCGCTACTTCACGGTACGCCAGCGGCGCCAGCTCGCGCTGACGGTCGTGAGCGGCGCGCTGACGTTCGATTCGCTGCACGCGGCGCTCGGCCCCGACAGCGCGCGCGTGAAGCAGTTCATCTTGCAGCGTGCCGACGACACGGGCGAGCACGACGAGGTGCGCATCGCGCTCGCGCGGGTGTCGGAACTCGAATACCGGGCGATCTGCGACAAACTGCGCGCGTTGCGGGGCGTCACGCGTTTCGAAGAGGGGAACGGGCTGTCGGGCGACGAGTAGGCTGAATCGGTTGCGGCGCGTGCGCCAATGGCCGGCCACCGATTCCGTTCGACATCCGGTTCCGCGCTCGCGGGCCCCGTGATCCGATTTCCATGATCTTCGCCGTGATTTGACGGAAATTCACGTAAATTCAATGGATTGCGATGGTTTTTGGGGGGGCTCGCCAGGCCCGTCAATCAATAATCAGTTCAGCCGCCCAGGCGATCTCATGATCGGTGATGGGCGGCATTGCGGCCGTTGACCCCCAATGGCAGCCCGCCCGCGGACGCATTGTCCGGCCGCACGCGGCTGACGGTGCCCGGGGATTCGGTTGAAGTGCGTGTCGAGCAGTGCCGGCGTCGGTGACACCGGCCGTCACCCGTCGCGAGCGACGGCCGGTGATCACGCGCGATCAGCGCCAGTTCGTCTCCACCCAATCGCAAACGTGTTGCCACGCGGTGGAATTCATGTACGCCCGGGTTTCCTTCTCCATCTCCGGCACCTTTTCCCACTCGTCCAAACCGATGGGTTGTCCGAGCAGGAAATTTCCGCGCTGATAGCCGCTGTTCAGTATCTGTTCGACCTGGCGTGCGGCAATCGCCGCCGTGGTGTCCATCGTCAGCCCGAGCAACGCCGCGGCTGGAACGTTCTCGCTAGTGGCCGGCCACAGCCACTTCGAGACGCCCCAGTTCAACGGGGTGCCGATCGCATCCGGCGCAATGCCTTGCGGGCTCATCCCGGTGCCGAGGGACAGCAGGCGAACATCGTTCAGGTTGCCTGCCTGCCCGTTGCCCAACGCTTCGGCAATGGCGGCCACGGAAGGATTGTTCGCGAACACGCCGCCGTCGGCGAAGTAGCCGAGGCCGTTGACTTCGTACGGCGGGAAATAGGACGGCGCGGCCGATGTCGCAAGCGCGGCGTCGAGCATGCGGATGTCCCGATAGGGGTTCTTGCTGCCATTGGAGAATGTGCAGGGCGCCCAGCTTTTCGCGGACGGATCCCACAAGCGCGCCGAGTTGACCACGACGAAGCGGGACAGATCGGCCAGCTTGCCGGTGCCGAGCAGCTTCCTGGCGATCTGCTGAAGCCCGGTGTTGACATACTGGCACGCGAACAGGCCCGGTCCGGCCAGCTCGGCGCCCTGCTCGGGCGCTTGCTGTTGCGTCAACCACGCGCCGTTTTCCTTGAAGATCGCCGAGCCCTGCGTGCGGTAGATGTCGACGATCTCCGCAATGGGTGCGCCACGCGCGAGCCCCAGGGCGATCAGGCCGCCCGTGGACGTGCCGGCAAAGCCGTCCGCTTTCGCGATGATCTGGCTTCGCTTGTCGAGGTCCTGGATGAGCAGGGCGGTGATCAACCCGCGAATACCGCCGCCGTCGCAACTGAGAATCTTGAAGGTCATCGTGCTTCTCCTTGTCCAGTGAGAGGGATACGAATGCCGCTTCGCTTCGGGCCGCGCACAGGGCGCGACCGCCTATTTGTTTTCCGCCGGCTTGGGGGCTGCGTAAACCTTGCGCCCGCTGACCCATGTTTCGTGCACGTCGATTTCGCGCAGTTGATAAGGATCGGTCGGCTTAACGTGCAGGGGATCGTGTTGCAGAATCACGAGGTCGGCCTGTTTTCCCTCTTTCAGGGAACCGACCTGATCATCGAGGTGGCATTGCCATGCCGCGTCGATGGTCACCGCGCGCAGCGCCTCGGGCGCGCTCAGGCATTCGGCTTCGTTGAGTACCGCAAGCTCCGGGTCGGCTTCCATTACCCGCCACATTGCCTGATCCATATAGCGCAACGGCCCTAGCGGAGAGACGAAGTGATCGCTGTGCAGGCTGACACGCAGGCCCTCGCGCAGCGCCGACTTGCATCGATCGAGCTTTTGCGCGCGTTCTTCACCCAGAATGGTGTTCCGGAATGCGCGTCCCCAATAGCCCACGTGGCCGATCAGGAAACTGGGCGAGATGTCCAGCCGCTTCATCGTGCGGAGATCGTCGTCGTCCAGCAGCGACGCATGCTCGAGCCGATGGCGCAACGGCTCCCGTTTCGCTTCCGGCCCGGGCGGACACGAAACGGGCTCGGGAACCTTGCTCAGCACCAGCTGGTATGCGGCCAATACATTGGCGATCCCCTCATCGCCGTTCGCATGGACCATGATCGGCCATCCCGCCGCATCGACCTGCTGCATGATCTGCGCCAGCGATTCGATCGGCGTGAAGTTGAAAAGACCATTCGGCCCGACGCCGGGAACGCTGTGCTCGGCGCAGCATTTGTATGGCGTCCTTTGCAAGCCGGACAAGCCTTGGTTGGAGCCGTCGGCAATCAGTTTCATTGCGCGGATGGTAAACAACGACTCGGGCGGGCTGTTCAGTTGCGGTTTGAATTGGTTGAGCCACAACGGCCAGAGGTCGTTATTGCCGAACAACGCCCCGCCCATGCGAACCGTCATCCATGGCGTGCTCGCCAACGCCTGCAACAGGACGACTTCATAGAACCCCAGACCCATCCCCACGCCGGCGTCGAACAGGGTGGTAATGCCGTGCTGGTTCGCAGTCGACATCACCTTCCGCATGGCGATCAGCAGATCGGCAGGCTGCGGGCGCGGGACGGTGTTCGTCATCTGGGTGACTTTCGATTCGGTCAGCACACCCTTGGGGAAATCGGCTTCGAGGCCGGCGGCCTGCAACGCGGCGCCGTTGGCATAACCGAGATGCCCGGAGGCATTGATCAGGAACAGGCACACGTCCTTGCTGATCCCATCCAGCCAGTCACGGTCGATATCCACCCAATCGCGCATCAGCGACGGGTCGACGCCGCTGCCGCATACCCACTTTTCCCCCTTGTCCTGCGCGTCGCGCGCCAATCCCGTGAGCTTGTCACGGATAGCCTCGGCGCTATAGGCGAGATTCAGTTTTTGACCGTCGAACGGTGACAGGTCGTGCCAGGGCGGGGTAAGGAAAACCGCGCTGGGCAGCAGATGTGCGTGCGGTTCGATCAAGCCGGGAAGCAAGGTCTGATCGGGTTCGAGCCCCTGCTCGCGTGCCTCGGGGTAGCTGTCCCGCATGCGTCGGCGCACCTCGTCGAGCGCACCGGTGGCGATGACCTTGTGCTCGGCGATACCCAGCGCTTCGACGCGCGTGTTGCAATCCTCCGGGTCCGGGTAGATGTGCCCGCCGTGAAAGATGACGGCCTCGGGCGTGCTTTGCGCTTCAAGCTGGCTCAATTCCTTGAGCAGTTCCTGCCATGCGCTCTCGTTTTGTCCAAGGGCGCCCGCCAACAAATGGGGGCTGCAGCATGCACATCCGAGCTGGTGTCGATGGAACATATTCAGATCCTTTTCAGTTTTTATTGCATTACCCGAAATTGTTATCAAAAGGAGCATCAAGTTGACCGGCGAGGCAGTACGTGGAATCCGTGAATCGTTGCGCGCAGGAAGCGACGAAATCGATGCATGCCTGCGTATCAGTTTCGCGGGGATAGCGGTGCCGCGTCGCTGTCAATATCCACTGCAGATTATTTATTGAATCAAAACACCGAGAGGGATAATTCGTCGAATATCGTGATGCAGAAACGGTAATGCTGGTTTGAATAATATATTTTGCGGATGATGCGGATTCCGAAATCAATGCGACGGTGCGAATCAGGTGAAACGTTCGAGCGCAATCATATGTATATGCGTTGAATGGAAATGGAGCAAGCTCCGTTCGACGACCGTGACAGGGTTCGCTGCGATGTGGCCGTGTGTCCAGGCCCACTGCTGACTGCTGCATACGTCGACGCGTGCGGCTGGCTGTAGCAGTCTTCGTCAGCCGGATTGGGCGCAGGATGTCAGCACAGTCATCACGGCGAATTGCATCGAGCTTGCGATTGCCTGGCTTGGGAAAGACATCAGTTTCCAGACTGCTGATCTATTGGATTGCATGCTTCTCGCTTTTCCAGCCTGGTTTCGGTTCTTCATGAAATTGGCTTTCATGAAATTGGCGAGCGGCTTTCTCGAACGTCAGGGCAGCGGCGACAGCACCAGTACCTTCGCACCGAGGTTATGACGGTTTATCAAAGGCCGATACTGGTTGGGTTTTGGCCAATTTTTTCCGGGCCGTTTCGGTAGAGAACATCGAGTTGATGCGAGCGCCGATGGCGTGCCGCAGTTGCTTCCAAGCCGCGATCTCCGTGATCAGCCGGTCGCGGCAGCCGGTGCGGCGATTCAGACATTGGCTTTGCAGCACGCCGATTTCGATCTCGACCATGTTGAGCCAACTGGCGTGTTTGGGCGTGCTGGTGGCATTCGATTTGCTGCGGGATGTGGCGAGCCTCTGCTGGTGGCAGGGTTCGGTAGAGCGCAACTGGCGTGTGGGTCACGGACCGTCCAGCGTGCCCCGGATGCGCGGTGCCCCGGGAGTAGTGAGATCGACCGGATCGCGCACGCACTGGGCGAAGACCTGGTCGGGGTTGGCAGCCGTCCAGTCACTTTCCCGTCGAGGGCGGGTTTGTCGGCCGGTTTGAGCGCTTTGGCTTGTTTGTCGGTTAGCATCGGTTTTCAGCCCATCATGCAGCCCATCGGGAATCAATGGATAGCGCTGGATGGCGTGAGAGCATAGTGGGCGAATTTGTTATGCAAATTATTGATTTGTTTGAAGATAATTGGGCTATCGATTGATGTTCTCGGACAATGATTTGGCAGACGTGACCGAATTCGTTTCCACGCCTCGCTCCCCCTCCCGTTCCAACCGTTCATCGGCCCGTGCCCGACAGCGCTCGGCTGCTGCCGCGAGCAGTACGTCCGCGAGGGCGACGGCGCGGTCCGGTAGCGCGCCGGCCGGCGATGCGTCGCGGGACGAACGGACGTTCGACCTGTTCGGCGATCCGGTGCTTGAGCCGGGTGAGCGTATGCCGGCCGCCGCGCGCGACGAAGCGGTTGCGGAAGCCGAGACGGCGGCGGGTGTCGCCGATGACGTGGCCGCGGGGCGGCAAGCGGCGCTGGACGGGTTCAGCGCGCCGGAGGCCGCGAGTGCGGCGGGGCATGCGGAAGCTGAGAGCCCGGTAAGGCCGGATGTCGCGGTGGCAGCCGACGGCGTTTCGGCGCCTGAAGACGGCGATGCCTCGAACGCCGGCGATGTGCCTGCTGCCGATGGTGCCGCAATCAAGCTAGCCGATGTGCCTGCGGTCGATGGCGCTACGGTGTCGGCAACCGAGCGGCAAGCGGCCGACGCCGCTTCGGCGAAGACGTCCGAACTGCAAGCGGCCGATAGCGAAGTCGCGAAGCCTGTTGTCGAAGCCGCGGCCGTCAAGTCCCGCGGAGGACGATCTTCCGGCGACGCCGTGAAGGAGCGCCGCGCGTCGTCGTCGGGCGGCAAACGCCGGGCGGCCGCCGGTGCGAGCGAAGCGACGGCGGTGCACTCCGTGCCGGTTGCGGCGAGCGTCGACACGCCGCTGGAAGCGGCCGGATCGAACCCGACGCCGGACGCTGTTTCGACGGTCGAGCCGCAGACGCCGGTACTGCCGGTCGAGGCGGCGAACACCGCGAACACCTGTGACGCTGCCCCTGCCGACGCCTCACCGTCGCCTGTCGCACAGCCCGTGGCTTCCGCCGCGTCCTTCGTGACCAAGCCGTCGGCGGAACGCGCGCAACCGGCTGTGCCGGCCTTCGATCCGGACACGCACCTGCGCCCGCTGACGGATCGGCTCGCGGTGCTGCAGTCCGATGTGGACGGTCTGACGCGCACGGCCGATCGCGAGATGCGCCGCGTCAACCGCCTGCTGCTGGCGCTGGCCGTCGTCGTGCTGGCGGGGCTCGTCGCGCTGATGCTGCAAACGCGGCAGATCGCGCACCTGAAGCAGGACGCGGCAACCAAGCAACAGCGGATCGATCGCCTCGCGGCCGATCTGTCGACGCAGCAGGCGACGCTGATGACGCTCGAGGAGCACCACGAAGCGCTGCTGTCGCAGGTCGACCGGCTTCAGCGCAATGCGAACCGCGAGGCGGCCGTCGCGAAGCGTGCCCGCCGCACGCGCTGATCGTTCCGGCCCTATCCTGGAAGCCCGACGGGGCAAGGATCGCCGTTCCGCGCCTGTGATCGGCGGCGGCGCGTGTGCGGCAAACTGATGCGGTGCGCTGGCAGAATTCAGGGAAAACCCTTAGAATGCAGTCAATCTAAGGGAAAACCCTAGCCACATCTGTCAGGAGTCTCACATGAGCTTCATCCTTGCCCTGCTGCAAAAGATCGACGACCTGTTCATGTCGCCGCACCTGCCGCTCGACGCGGAATACTCGTACGCTGCACGTCGTGCCGAAGCCGAGCGCGTGCGCCGTGCGCATCTCGCGCCGATCGTCCTGTATCGTCGCTGATTCGCTGATTCGCTGATTCGCTGATTCGCTGATTCGCTGATTCGCTGATTCGCTGATTCGGCGCGGCGCCTGCCGCACCTGTCCGCCCGCTTTCCGCCGCCGCATCGCGCGTCGGTGCGACCGTCCCGCTACACTGGAAGTCCGATTGTGTTCACGGCGACCGGACCATGCTCCAGATGCGGTCGATGACGGCCGGCGAATTCCACGCGTACCGCACGCGAGCCATCGACGGCTACGCGCGCGATCTCGTTTCATCCGGACAAAATGCTGTCGAAGACGCGGCCGATCGTGCGCGCGCCTGTTTCGACACGCTGTTGCCGGACGGCCTGCGGACATCCGGCCAGATACTCGTCATGCTCATCGACGGCGCCACCGGCGACGCGGTGGGCGACCTCTGGTACGCGATCGTGCCCGAAGGGCCGAACCGCACGTTGTTCATCTACGATCTCGACATCGTCCCGGCCCGGCGCCGCCAGGGCTGGGCCACGCGCGCGCTCGAAGCGCTCGACGCCGAGGCGCGCCGGTACGGCATCACCGAGATCGGGCTGTCGGTGTTCAATCACAACACGGCGGCCCGTGCGCTGTATCGTGCGTGCGGCTTCGCGCCGATCACGACGACGTTGATCAAGCCGGTTATCCCGGGCTGAATTCGCTGGTCGGCGCCGCGTCGTCACGCGCGATCGACTCGACACACCGCTGACGGGCAACACCGGCCACCTTCCCGATCCTTCCTGTTCGCCGAACGCCGAACGCCGAACGCCGAACGCCGAACGCCGAACGCCGAACGCCGAACGCCGAACGCCGAACGCCGAACGCCGAACGCCGAACGCCGAACGCCGAACGCCGAACGCCAAACGCCAAACGCCAAACGCCAAACGCCAAACGCCAAACGCCAAACGCCAAACGGCCGTCCGGCACGCGCCACCTGCACGCATCAGCGCGCGCGGCCTTTCCATCTCCGCAACAGCAACGCGTTGGTCACGACGCTGACGCTGGAAAACGCCATCGCCGCGCCTGCGATCACCGGGTTCAGCAAGCCCAGCGCCGCGAGCGGCACGCCGACCAGGTTGTAGACGAACGCCCAGAACAGGTTCTGCTGGATCTTCCGGTACGTGCGTTTGGAGATGTCGATCGCGTCGGCGACGAGCGCCGGATCACCACGCATCAGCGTAATGCCGGCCGTGTGCATCGCGACGTCCGTGCCGGTCGCCATCGCGATGCCGACATCGGCCGCGGCGAGCGCGGGCGCATCATTGATCCCGTCGCCGACCATCGCGACGATTCCGCCGTGCGTGCGCTTCAGTTCGGCGACGACGCGCGCCTTGTCGTCGGGCAGCACCTGCGCATGTACTTCGCCGATGCCGAGCGACGCCGCGACGGCCGCCGCGCTGCCGCGGTTGTCGCCCGTCACGAGCACGCTCGCGACGCCGCGCGCCGACAGCGCCGCGATCGCGTCGCGCGCGCCCGGCTTCACGGTGTCGCCGAACGCGATCAGCGCGAGCAGCGCGCGCGGCGCATCGGCGCGCATCAGCCACGAAATCGTGTTGCCCGCGCGTTCGAGCTCCGCCGCGCGAGCGTCGAGTGCCGGCGGCACTGCCAAGCCGAGCTCGTCGCGCCAGCGCGTGCTGCCGAGCGCGAGCAACTGCCCGCCGACGCGCGCTTCCACGCCGCGTCCGGCCACCGCGCGCGCATCGGCTGCGGCGACTGCAGCGGCCGACGGCGCTGCAGCGTCGTGCGCGGCCACGCCGGCCTCGTGCGCGGCAACCACGGCGCGTGCGAGCGGATGGTCGCTCTGACGCTGCACCGCCGCCGCGAGCGCGAGCGCTTCGTCGCGTGGCATGCCGACGGCTTCGAACGCCGTCACGGACGGCTTGCCTTCGGTCAGCGTGCCGGTTTTGTCGAACGCGATCACGGTGGCGCGCTGTGCGAGTTCGAGCGCCTGAGCGTCCTTGATCAGCACGCCGTGCCGGGCTGCGACGCCCGTGCCGGCCATGATCGCGGCGGGTGTCGCGAGGCCGAGCGCGCACGGGCATGCGATGACGAGCACCGCGACCGCGTTGAGGATCGCGGTTTCGGTCCCGGCGCCGGCGATCAGCCAGCCGACCAGCGTCAGCAGTGCGATGCCGAGGATCGCCGGCACGAACACTTCGCTGACACGATCGACGAGCCGCTGGATCGGCGCCTTCTCGGCCTGCGCGGATTCGACGAGGCGGATGATGCGTGCGAGCGTCGTTTCCGCGCCGATCGCGGTGGTTTCGACGACGAGTGCGCCTTCGCCGTTGATCGAGCCGGCCGTGACGGCATCGCCGTCATCCTTCGGCACGGGCAGGCTTTCGCCGGTGATCAGCGATTCGTCGATATGCGAGCGGCCCGACACGATCCGGCCGTCGACCGGCACGCGTTCGCCGGGGCGGATGCTGACGTTCGTGCCGACGCGCACCTGCGACAGCGGCACGTCGCGTTCGACGCCGTGTTCGACGACGCGCGCCCGATCGGGCCGCAGCGCGTTCAGCGCGCGGATCGCTTCGGTAGTCTGGCGCTTCGCGCGCGATTCGAGCCATTTGCCGAAGCGCACGAGCGTGACGATGACGGCCGACGCCTCGAAATACAGATGGCCGGGATGCGCGGGATCGCGCAGCAGCATCCACAGGCTCAGTCCGTACGCGGCCGACGTGCCGAGCGCGACGAGCAGGTCCATGTTGCCGGCGCGCGCCTTCACCGCATGCCAGGCCGCGCGGTAGAAGCGCGCGCCGAAGCCGAACTGCACGATCGACGCGAGCACGAGCTGGAGCCAGCCGGGCAGCATCAGGTCGATGCCGAACGGCGCGACGAGCATCGGCGCGACGAGCGGCGCGCTCAGTACCGCCGACCAGATCACGAGGTTGCGTTCGCGAACCGCTTCGCGGCGCTTGCGGGCGTCGGGATCCTGCGCGGGGCTGGCCGGTTGCGCGTCGGCGCCGGCCGTTGCGCCGGCCGACGGCGCGGCGGCGAGCGACGCGCGGTAGCCGGCCGTCGTGACCGCGGCGATCAGCGTGGCGGCGTCGAGTGCGCCGGCGCCGTGCACCGACGCGCGCTCGGTTGCAAGGTTGACCGACGCGCGTGCGACGCCCGGTACGGCGGCCAGCGCTTTTTCGACGCGGCCGGCGCAGGACGCGCAGGTCATGCCGCCGATGTCGAGTTCGAGATCGGCGGATGCGGCGGATTCTGCCGGCGGGGTGGCGCCGGCGACCGGCGTCGCGCCATAGCCGGCCTGCTTCACGGCGTCCGCCAGTTGCGACGCGGAAACGCCTGCCGTGGCGTCGACCGTGGCGCGTTCGGTCGCGAGATTGACCGACGCGCGCGTGACGCCCGGTACGGCGGCCAGCGCTTTTTCGACGCGGCCGGCGCAGGACGCGCAGGTCATCCCGTCGATATCGAGTTCGATGCTGGCGGGTGCGGCAGGCGTGGCGGTGGTGGTGGTGGAGGTGGTGGAGGTGGTGGCGGTGGCGGTGGCCGGCGGGATGGTCGCATCGGGCGCTGTCGGCGTCGCGCCATAGCCGGCCTGCTTCACTGCATCTACCAGTTGCGATGCGGAAACGCCTGCCGCGGCGTCGACCGTGGCGCGTTCGGTCGCGAGATTGACCGACGCGTGCGTGACGCCCGGCACTTTCGCGAGCGCCTTCTCGACACGCGACACGCACGACGCGCAGGTCATCCCTTCGATATCGAATTCGATTGTGGCCGTCGCCGCAGGAAGCGATGCCGCCGTTACAGGCGGCGCTTCGTCGCGCAGCGCGTGCGCCGCCGGCGCGGCGGCGACGGTTTCGACCGCCGCTTCACGTACCGCCGCGCGGTAGCCGGCCTCACCGACCGCGTCGACGAGCTGGCCGGGCTCGACCGTTTCCTGCGCGGTCACCGTCGCCGTGTGCGTGCCGAGATCGACCGCCGCATCGACGACGCCCGGCACGGCGGCCAGCGCGCGCTGCACGCGGCCCGTGCAGCCGCCGCAATGCATGCCGTCGACGGTCAGTTCGATCGTTTGCAGCGCGGCGGAGGCAAGTGGTTCAGTCATGTCGGATTCCCCAAAAGCGCGGTTCGAGCCGCGAATGGTTCCAGTATCAACATTCCCATGATGGTAAGGTCAAGCGGTGGCGACGATGCGACGCTGTCGATGCACATAGGTTGTCACATCCCGGAAAAAGCCGACGCCCGGCTTCCAGACGGACAGCCGGGCGGTCGTGCATTTGCGCTCGATTGCGCGGTCAGGCGCAGAGCTTGGCGCTCGCGAGACGATTCAGGCTGACGCCTTGTTCGGCGGCCTGGATCACCAGCGCGCGGTGCGCCTGCGGAGGGATGCGAACTTTGAATTCACCGCTGTAGGTTCGGTCGGCGATCGGCTCGGGCACCTTTTCCCCGTTCGCGGCCATGTCGCGCACGACATCGGCGACGAGCCGGCGAATGCCGGCCAGCGCGCCTTCCGGCGTTTCGTCGAGCCATGAAAGAGACGGGAACTCCGCGCAGAGGCCGACGTGCTCCCCGTCCTCCGGGGACCACGTTACGCGGTACGTAAAGTGGTCTTGGGTCATGATTTCTGTTCCTTCAGTCGATCGATCGCGTCGAGAACCTGCCGCACCTGATAGGCCTTCGCTTTCCCGCGATCATTCTGGATATTCACTCGAGGATCGCCTTGCCACGGTGTCTTGAAAATAGCGTGGCTCGAACCGGATTGGCGGGCCGCTCCGAAGTGTGCCTCGCAGACCTTGAACAGATCGTTGAATCGCACATTCGCGGGCTCGCGCCTCATCAGTTCGAGGATCGTCGATACGCTAGCCATACCGAATGGTGTCAATATTGACACCATTCGTCAATCCGGAATTCGCTCCTTCCGCCCGCGATTGTTTCGGCGCGTGCGCGTTTCGTTCCGATATCTCCGGTTTTGTGATGAATCTCTCGAACTATTTCGAATTCGTCGACAGTGCGGCCAGCGTTCACCCCGCTATTCGGCACATTAGGGATTGCCCCGAGGCGCTATGATACCGGCCTGACATCAGCGCCCGCCGCCGCGAAACGGCTATCCGGGCAGGCTGAGGTGCCTTGTTTTCGCCATTCGCGAGTCGAACGAGGTGTTGACTGAAAAGAACGATATTCGGCCAGTAATCGATGATTGAAAACCAGCGAGAATCAGTTTCTCTGCGGCGCGCGTGCGCGTCGCTGGCCATTGCGGCGTTGCTTGCGGGGTGCGCGTCGCAACCCGACGCGATCCAGCGGAAAACCGGCTGGATGCGCGCGGAAGTCGCCGACTCCTATGTCTATGCGTATCCGCTCGTGCTGATGGACGTCGCGAAGGAAGCTGCGACGGGCGGCGATGGTGCGCAACCGGGGCAGGCGCCGCTCAACACGCTGCGCCACGCGCAGGCACTGCCGCCCGTCGGCGCGGTCAATCCGCCGCTGCCGGGCGTCGACACGCTCGACTCGACCGGCTGGCTCGACGTCGCCGCCGAACCCGTGATCGTCACGCTGCCCGACACGCGCGGCCGCTATTGGGATGCGCGTGCGCTCGACATGTGGACGAACGTGCTGTGGTCGTCGTCGAGCGTGCCGGCACACGGTGCACGCGGCGGCGCGCGATCGCAAACGATTGCCTTTGCCGCGAAGGACTGGCAGGGCACGCTGCCGAAGGGCGCGCAGCGCGTCGACGTGCCGACGGGCAATGCATGGCTCGAAGTGCGGCTGCAGACGAGCGGCGGGCGCGACCTGACGAACGTGAAGAAGCTGCAGCGCGCGATCCGCGTGGTGCCGCTTTCTGTTTACACAGGCGCGGCGCGCGGCGCGTCGGTCGCGGTCCATGCGGGCAGCGCGCCGTCCGAAGCGGTGGGCGGCGGCACGCCGGCCGAGCAGGTGGCCGCGCTGGACCCGAAGGCGTTCTTCGCGCGCTTCGCACAGGCGCTGCAGGACAACCCGCCGCCGGCCGACGACGCGCACGCGCAGGAATTGCTCGGCGAAATCGGCGTGTCGGCCGGCTACCCGGTGCTGTGGACGGGCGACCGCCTCGCGGCCGCGACGGCGGGCGTCGCCGAGGCGCGCGCGCGGCTCGCGACGCCGCCGTCGAACCTGCTGAACGCGAACGGCTGGAGCTGGATCGGCGACACGGCCGGCAAGTACGGCCAGGACTATGCGCTGCGCGCGTACGCGGCCTACACGCAGTTCGGCACCGCGACGCGCGACGACGAGACGCTCGCGGTCGTCCGCGTGGATAGCGACGGCCATCCGCTGAACGGCGCGAACCGCTACGTGCTGCATTTCGCGCCGGGCGCGCTGCCGCCGGCGCGCGCGTTCTGGACGCTCACGCCTTATTCGACGAACGGCGCGCTGCCCGACCTCGGGGCGGCGCGCCGCTCGCTCGGCGATCGCGACCGGCTGCGCCGCAACCACGACGGCTCGATCGACATCGTCGTGTCGGCGTCGCCGGGCGGCGCGTATGCGGGCAACTGGTTGCCGGCGCCGCGCGCCGATTTCGCGCTCGCGTTGCGCCTGTACGCGCCGAAGCCGCAGGCGAGCGACGGAACGTGGATGCCGCCCGTCGTCGTCCGGAAATGAACGGTTGACCGTCGCCGTTGTCCGACCGGCGGGCGCGGCGGCGGCGCCCGACCTCCGTACCGTCACCTCCTGAGCCTATACTTTCGGGATAGCGTGCGCGGCCGCCCGGTTCTCCGGCGCGGCCCGGCATCCATTCCCGAGATATTCAAGCATGGCAAGCGCAGACAAGAAAACCGTATCCTCGACCCTCCATGCCCTCGGCGGCGTTGCACGCTCGCACCGGACCCGGCGTATCGGCATCGGCGCACTGATCTTCCTGGTTTTATTCGGACTGCTCGGGTTCTTCGCGGCGCCGCCGCTGATCCGCCATGTCGCCGAACAGCAATTGAGCAAGCAGCTCGACCGGCCGGCCACGATCCAGCGCATCGCGCTGAACCCGTACACGCTGAACCTCGAAGCCGACGGCATCCGCGTCGGCGAGCGCGGCGGCCGGGGCGACTTCATCGACATCGGCAAGCTCGTCGTAAGGCCGTCGTGGTCGTCGCTGTTCCGGGGCGCGCCGATCGTCAATGAAATCCGCCTCGATTCGCTGCGCTTTCACATCGTCCGTTACGACGCGCAGCGCTTCAACTTCACCGACCTGATCGAGAAGTTCTCGACGCCGTCCAAACCCGAAAGCAAGCCGACGCAGTTTTCGGTGTCGAACATCCAGGTGAACGACGGCCGGATCGACTTCGACGATCGCCTGCTGAACGAAAAGCACATCGTCGACAACTGGACGCTCGGCATCCCGTATATCGCGACGCTGGCGTCGAAGACCGACATCTTCGTCGAGCCGAAGCTGCGCATGCGTTTCGACGGCAGCCCGATCGCGATCGACGGCAGGACCAAGCCGTTCGCGAAGTCGCGCGAGTCGGAGATCGCGCTGAAGTTCGACCGTCTCGACGTGCCGAAGCTGATCTCGTACGTGCCGGCGAAGCTGCCGGTGGCCGTGACGAGCGGCCTGCTGAGCAGCAACCTCGCGATCAATTTCGTGATGAGCGGCGAGACGCCCGCGCTGCGTGTATCGGGCACCGTCGACCTGAACGACGCGAAGGTGACGGACCACGCGTCCGCGCCGCTGTTCGCCGCGCGCGGCGTGCACGTCGCGGCGGCCAGCCTCGAGCCGCTGCGCAACGCGATGCACTTCGACGAGATCCGGATCGACCAGCCGGTGGTCGACCTGTCGCGCGACAAGCAGGGCGTGCTGAACGTCGAGAAGCTCGCCGCGCAGCCGGCCGCCGCACCGAAGGCCGAAGCCGGCAAGCCGGCCGCGTCGGGTGCCGCAGCCGCTTCCGGCACCGTCGCTGCAGCAGCCAGCGGCGCGCAGGCCGAAACTGCCGCGGCCGCTGCGAAGCAGGCGCCGCCGCTCGACCTGACGATCCGTCATTTCGCGATCGACGGCGGCACGGTCAACGTCGACGACCGCGTGCCGGCGCCGCCGTCCGCACTGTCGCTCACGAAGCTCGCCGCGACGCTCGATGGTTTCTCGCTGCAGGGCAAGGCGCCCGCGAAGTACACGCTGTCGACGTCGCTGTCGCGCGGCGGCGACGTGACGGCCGAAGGCGCCTTCAATCTCGCGGCGAAGCAGGCCGACACGAAGCTGACGGTCGCCGCGCTCGCGCTGCCGGCGCTGCAGCCGTACCTCGGCGAAGCGACGCGCGCGCGCGTGCTCGACGGCACGCTCGGCGCAACCGTCAACGCACAGGCCGACTGGGGCAAGACGCCGCTCGCCGCGCAGGTCGCCGACAGCACGGTGAGCCTGAAATCGCTGAAGATCGCGACGCCCGACGCGAAGGCGCCCGCGATCGTGCTGCCCGACGCGAGCGCGAAGATCACCAAGGTCGACGTCGCCACGCGCACCGCGGAGATCGCGAGCGTCGACGCGAGCGGGCTCGCGCTCGACGTGCAGCGCCTGAAGGACGGCAAGATCGACCTCGCGGCGCTGGCCGAACCCGCGCAGGCGTCGGTGCCGAAGCGCACGGTCGCGCGCAAGGCCGAGGCCGCCGCGCCGTCGTGGCATTACCGGATCGACGCGCTGAACGTGAAGGATTCGTCCGCGAACTTCACCGACCTGTCGACGCCGCGCCCGGTGAAGCTGGCGATCAAGCCGCTGGAACTGTCGGTGCAGAAGCTCAGCGACGACATGACCAAGCCGCTGCCGGTGCAACTGAAGGCGACGCTGAACCGCAAGGGCTCGCTGAACGTCGCGGGCGACGTGACCGCGCAGCCGCTGAAGGCCGGCCTGAAGATCGACGGCAACCGCCTCGACGCGGCCGCGTTCGAGCCGTATTTCGGCAGCGCGCTGAACGTGACGATCGCGAGCGCGCTGCTCAACGCGCAGGGCAACCTGACGTTCGCGCAGGTGAAGGACACGCCGCGCGCCACCTATCGCGGCGACGTTGCGCTCGTCGACGTGCGGATGCTCGACAAGGCGACGTCCGACCCGTTCGCCGGCTGGCGCTCGCTCGCGCTGTCGAACCTGAAGGCGAACTACGACGAGAAGGGCACCGACGTCGACGCCGCGCGCGTGACGTTCTCGAACTTCTACGGCCGCGTGCTGCTCGATGCGCAGGGGCGCCTGAACCTGAAGGACGTCGTCGCGAAGCAAACGGGCCCCGCGCAGTCGCTGACGCGTGATGCGAGCAAGGGCGAACCGGTGCCGCTGTCGCCGGGCATGACGCCGCCGGCCGCCGCACCGGCGGCATCGGCAGCGGTCGCGCAGCAGGCGTCCGCGCCGGCGGTCGTGAAGGCCGCGACCCCGCCGCAGAACCCGGTGCGGATGCACTTCGGTCAGCTCGTGCTGCAGGACGGCCGCGTCACGTACACCGACAACTTCATCAAGCCGAACTACACGGCGAACCTGGTCGCGATCAAGGGCACGGTCGGCGCGTTCGGCACGGATTCGACGACGTCCGCACCGGTCGATGTTGCCGCGAACCTGGCGGGCAACGGGCCGATCTCGATCAAGGGCTCGGTGAACCCGCTGATCGAGAAACCCGCGCTCGACCTCACGGCGACCGCGCACGACATCGAGCTCACCAACCTGACGCCGTATTCGGCGAAGTACGCCGGCTATCCGATCACGAAGGGCAAGCTCAACGTCGACCTGCACTACCAGCTCGCGAACGACCAGTTGTCGGCGAACAACCACATCTTCATCGACCAGCTCACGTTCGGCGACCACGTCGAAAACGACACGGCGACGAAGCTGCCGGTGAAGCTCGCGATCTCGCTGCTGAAGAACACGCGCGGCCAGATCGACGTGAACCTGCCGGTGTCGGGTTCGCTGTCGAATCCGGAGTTCAGCATCGGCGGGCTGATCTGGCATGCGGTGCTGAACCTGATCGCGAAGGCCGTCACGTCGCCGTTCACGCTGCTCGCGAATGCGTTCGGCGGCGGCGGCGAGGATCTCGGCTACGTCGAGTTCGCGCCGGGCTCGTACGACCTGACCGACGCGCAGCAGCAGAAGCTCGACACCGTCGTGAAGATGCTGACCGAGAAGGCGTCGATCCGCCTCGACCTGATCGGCCGCGTCGATCCGGCGAAGGACACGCCGGGGCTGCGCGACGCGTATGTCGAGCGGCTGGTTCGGCAGCAGAAGCTGAAGGATGTGGTCGGCCAGGGCGAGAGCATCGACCCGATGTCGGTGAAGGTCGACCAGGCCGAATATTCCAAATACCTGACGCGCGCGTACAAGGCTGCCGACTTCAAGAAGCCGCGCAACCTGGTCGGCCTGCAGAAGACGCTGCCGGATGCGGACATGAAGCAGGCGCTGGCCGAACACGCACCGGCCGACGACAACGCACTGCGTGCGCTCGCGCAGCAGCGCGCGCAGGCCGTGCGCCAGTACCTCGAAGGGAAGATCGATTCGAGCCGCGTGTTCGTCGTCGCGCCGAAGCTCGATGCGAAGGGCATCGAGGACAAGGGCGCGACGACCCGCGTCGACTTCGGGCTCCAGTAAGCCGTCGCTTCATCTGCTGCCGCCGCGTCCGCGCAAGCCGGGCGCGGCGGCTTTTTTTCAGCGCGCGGCGATTTCCGGTTCGCGCTTCTCCAGTTCCTTCCTCGCGGCCAGCGGCAGACGCGCGTCGTCCCACTGCGTCAGCCATTCGACTTCCTTCGCAGTGAACACCTGTCCGTGGTTGCGCAGCGCGTACTGCAGCGCGTCGACGACGTGATGGCGAATGATTTCGGGGGTACGTGCATCGTCCAGCACGAACCGGAGAGCTTCCAGGGTCGACATACTCGTGCTCCGGGTCAGGGAAAACCCTTTATCACACGCCAATAGTCGCAGGCCAAGCCGAAAAAAAATCCGGCCGTACGGGTCGACGCACGGAGCGGATCGCATTGCGACCGCTTCATGTCGCTTGCGTTTGGTTACGTTTGACAGAGAACAGAAAGCCTCGCTTCATCCGACCGCCGCACGATCCGGCGATATTTTGCGCGCCGGTTGGCAAGTCACGCAGTTCAACATCAATCGATGAGGTGGGGTGATGATTTCGTTTTTCGGTAAGCAGCGGAAGATGGCGGCGATGGTGGCGGGCGCGCTGGCGCTCGCAAGCGCGGGCGCGCACGCGGTGCAGCAGGACGGCAACGGTCAGGGCGAGGATCGCGGCAATGCGCATCGGGTCGTGAAGCACGTGCTGCTGATCAGCGTCGACGGCCTGCACGAGCAGGATCTCGCGCGCTGCATCGGCGCGAACACGTGTCCGAACATCGCAGTGCTCGCCAAGAGCGGCGTGACGTACACGAACGCGTACACGCCGGGCCTGTCGGATTCGTTCCCGGGCCTCGCGGCGCTCGTGACGGGCGGCTCGCCGAAGACGGCCGGCCTGTTCTACGACGTGTCGTACGACCGCAACCTGTATGCGCCGAGCGATACGACGTGTTCGGGCAAGCAGGGCTGGAACGTCGTGTTCGACGAAACGACCGGCATCGACGCGATCAACGGCGGCAAGCTCGTGCACCTCGACGGCGGCGGCGCGTTCAACCCGCAGGCGATCCCGCACGCGCGCGTGGGCGGCCAGTGCGTGCCGGTCTATCCGCACAACTACGTGAAGACCAACACGGTGTTCGAAGCCGTGAAGGCCGGCGTGCCGAATGCGCACACCGCGTGGGCCGACAAGCACGCGTGGGGCTACGACTGGTTGAACGGCCCGTCGGGCACCGGCGTCGACGACCTGATGCGCACCGAGATCAACTCGATCGACCCGGCGACGAACACCGACTACTCGGACGTCTATTCGCACACCGCGCGCTTCGACAACCTGCACGTGCAGGCGCTGATCAACCAGATCGAAGGCCGCGATTCGACGGGCACCAAGAGCGCGCCAGTGCCGACGCTGTTCGGCGCCGACTTCCAGACGCTGAGCGTCGCGCAGAAGTCGCCGGTCGCGAAGGGCGGCGGATATCTCGACGCGGACTTCACGCCGAACGGTCAGGTCGCGAACGCGATCACGTATGTCGACAACTCGATCGGCCATGTCGTCGCGGCGCTGAAGCAGGCCAACCTGTACACGTCGACGGCCGTGATCGTGACGGCGAAGCACGGCCAGTCGCCGAGCGACCACACGAAGCTCGTGAAGAACGGCGACACGCTGTCGAAGCTGCTCGAAGCGAACAACTACCTCGATCCGAACGGCAACTTCGGCCAGAACAACACGACGACGGGCAACCTGAACGACGGGTCGGGCCTGGTCGGCACGGGCTTCGTGCAGACCGACGACGTCGGCCTGATCTGGCTGCGCGACCGCAGCCAGCGCACGGCCGTCGTGCAGACGCTGAAGGCGAACCTGGGCTGCAACGCGCCGGGGATCTGCGCGGACGGTTCGCAGGCCTACGTCCTGTACGGCGCGGCGCTCGCCGACCGCTTCGGCGATCCGGCCAACGGCCGCACGCCGGACATCATCGTCCAGCCGAATCCGGGCGTGATCTACACGTCGAGCACGAAGAAGGACGAGGAGCACGGCGGCAACGCGCCGGACGACAGCCACCTCGGCCTGCTCGTGTCGTATCCGGGGATCCATCGCGCGCGCACCGTGAACGATCTGGTCGGCACGAAGCAGGTCGCGCCGACGATCCTCGAACTGCTCGGCGCTGATCCGCGCCTGCTGCATGCGGTCGTGGCCGAGAACACGCGCGTGCTGCCGGGGCTCGGTATCGGGCGCTGAGCGTGACGGGTGGCGTGGCGTCGCGCTACCGGCGCCGCCATGCCGCCCGGGCTTGCCTGGTCACATACCGTCCGAGCCTGCCCGACCGTGCTGCCCGGGCTTGCCCGGCCCCATGCCGTGCGAGCCTGCCCGGCCGTGCTGCCCGGGCTTGCCTGGTCACATGCCGTCCGAGCCTGTCCGGCCATGCCGCCCGGGCTTGCCTGGTCACATGCCGTGCGAGCCTACCCGGCCATGCCGCCCGGGCTTGCCCGGCCCCACGCCGTCCGAGCCTGTCCGGCCGTGCCGGGCGTGGCTCATCCGTTCGCGCATTCGTCGAGCATCCATTCCCTGAAGCGCCGCAGCGCAGCGCTCGTCTCCAGCCGCTCCGGCGCGTAGCACAGGTAGTGCCCTTGCGCGTCGACGTCGACGGGGGCGTCGAACGGTTCGACCAGCGCGCCGGTCACTAGCGTGTCGACGATCAGGAAACGCGGCACGAGCGCGAGCCCGAGCCCGGCCTGCGCGGCCTGGATCAGCACCGAATACTGTTCGAAGCGCGGCCCCGCCAGCGCGTTCATGTGTGCCGCGCGATGGCGCTCCGCCCACATGGACCACGCGATTTCCGCCTGCTCGTGCACGAGCCGCGGCGCGGATGCCGCGTCGGCGGGCGTGCGCAGCGCATGCCGCGCCGCGAATTCACCGGAACAGACCGGCACGAACGTCCGGCCGTCCAGGTAATCGCAGCGGACGCCTTCCCATGCGCCGTCGCCGTAGCGGATCGCCGCGTCGAGTCCGAACGGAAACACGTCGCCGTGAGCCAGATGGCGGCGAAAACTCAGCGTGACGCCCGGCGCGCCAGCCAGAAAGCGCGCGAGCCGCGGCACCAGCCACTTCGTCGTGAAGGTCGGCACGCTCGCGATCGTCAGCAGATCGCTGTCCTCGCGTGCGCTCAGCAATTCGATCGACGCGTTGCCGATCTCGCGCAGCGGGCCGATCACGCGCGCGTGATAGACCTGTCCGGCCCGCGTGAGCGCGAGATTGCGCCCCTCGCGCACGAACAGCTTGACGCCGAACAGCGTCTCGAGATTCGCGATCTGCCGGCTGACCGCGCTCGGCGTCAGGCCGAGTTCGCGGGCCGCATACGAGAAGTTCAGGTACTTCACGGAACTCGCGAACGCGTGCAGCTCCGCGATGTTGGGAAACAGGTGCTTCACGGCGAACTATTCCTTGCGCGCACAGATCGATGCGGGCGTTGTACGTTTTTTTCATGACGATGCCATGTCGGATCCGCACACTGCGTCCGTCACGACAATGCATGCCGGCCCTGTCCGGCGGGCGTTGCGTGCCCCATTCCGTGTCCGTCAGCGAGTTTCGCCATGCATCCGCCATCCGCTCCGGCCCTTGCCGAAGCTATTCCGATTCGTCGTAACAAACGGCCGCACGCGATGGCGGGGCGCCTGCTGCTGCAGGCATTCGTCGCGGCCTTCGCGCTGTACCTCGCGTTGCCGATCGCGCTGCTGCTGATCGGCTCGGTCGGCCAGTCGTGGACGAACACGCTGCTGCCGTCCGGCATCACATCGCACTGGTTCGCCGATCTGGCCGCGAATCGCAGCTTTACCCGCGCATTCGGCGTGAGCCTCGTCGTCGCGCTCGCCTGCTGTGCGATCAATGCCGTGCTGGCGCTGCCGCTCGCGTATGCGCTGCATCACCGCGCACTGGCCGGCCGCGGCTTCGCGGCGCGCGTCGTGATGCTGATGCCGATCGCGGTGCCGGCGCTGACGCTCGGGTTCGGCTACATCGCGATCTTCAGCGGCGATGCGCTGCCGTGGCTCGGCACGCTGCCGCTGATGATCGCCGCGCACGCGGTGCTGACGCTGCCGTACCTGCTGCAGACGCTGCTGAGCGACCTGCGCCACCTGGGCCTCGCCCATCTCGAGGCGTGTGCGGCGACGCTCGGCGCGACGCCGCTGCGCCAGTTCTTCACGATCGTGGTGCCGAACCTGCGGCACAGCCTGTTTTCCGGCCTCGTGATGGTCGCCGCGCTGTCGATTGGCGAATTCCAGATCTCGAACCTGATCGCGGGCTTCCGCTATCGCAACTATCCGATCGTGCTGCTGCAGGCGTTCTACGGCGCGTCGGGGATGGCCTGTGCGGCGACCGTCGTGCTGCTCGTCCTCGCCGTGCTCGCCACGCTCGCATCCGTCTTCACCGTGCAACGACTGAAGTGAAACCGTCATGAGTCTCGATTTCGAAAACGTCAGCTTTCAGTATCCGGGCGCCCGTCACGGCGTCGACGCGGTCACGCTGTCCGCGGCCCAGGGCGAACTGCTCGCCGTGATGGGCCGCAGCGGCTCCGGCAAATCGACGCTGCTGCGCCTCGCCGCCGGGTTGCTCGACGGCTACCGCGGCCGCATCGCGATCGTTGGCCGCGACATGGCCGGCGTGCCGGTGTGGCAGCGCGAGATCGGGATGGTGTTCCAGCACTACGCGCTGTTTCCGAACCTGTCGGTCGTCGACAACGTCGGTTATGGCCTGAAGATGCGCGGCATGACGGCGGCACTGCGCCGCCGCCGCGCGCTCGGGATGCTCGAACGCGTCGGCCTCGGCGCGCAGGCCGACCGCAGCACGGCGCTGCTGTCCGGCGGCCAGCAGCAGCGCGTCGCGCTGGCCCGCGCGCTCGTGATCGAACCGAAGCTGCTGCTGCTCGACGAGCCGCTCGCGGCGCTCGATGCCGGTATTCGCCACCAGTTGCGCGACGAGATCCGCTCGCTGCAGCGCGCCTGCGGCGCGACGACGCTGCTCGTCACGCACGACCAGGACGAGGCGCTCAGCATGGCCGATCGTGTGGCGATCGTCGACGGCGGACGCATGTTGCAGGCCGGCACCCCGCGCGACCTGTACGAGCGTCCGGCGACCGCGCAGGTCGCCCGCTTCGTCGGCCATTCGACACTGCTGCGCGGCCGCGTGCTCGCGCACGGCGCAGTCGACGTGCGGTTCACCACGCTGTGCGCGGACACGGGCGCGCACCGGCCGGGCGACTCGGTCGACGTGCTGGTCCGGCCGGAACACCTGCAGCCCGATCCGCCCGAATACGTCGCGAACCGCATCGACGGCCGGGTCGGCGAGGTGCGCTATTTCGGCGCGACGCAGCGCTTCGACTTCGTGCCGGCCGGTGCGAGCGACGCGCTGCTCGGCGAAGGGCGCGAGCTTCCGGCGCGCTGCGTGTCGATCGAGCCGCGCCACCTGCTCGTGCTGCCCGCCGCATAAGCGCGGGCGACCCTATTCATTCAACGGAGAATCACGATGTCTGCACGCCGCCATTTCCTTCATGCGACGCGCCGCCGCCTGCTGGCGCTCTGCGCGTTCGCGACCCTCGCGCCGGCGCTGGCCCATGCCGCGCCGCTGTATTCCGGCGAGGACGCGCTGTACGAGAAGGCCGCCGACGAAGGGCTCGTCGTGTCGTTCGACACGGGCCCGGAATGGGCGAACTGGAAATCGCTGTTCGCCGAATTCCGCAAGCGCTACCCGAAGGTCGAGATCACGTACAACGACATCGGCTCGGCGGCAACGGTCGTCGCGCTCGACAAGTCGCGACGTCGCCCGCAGGCCGACACCGCGTATTACTTCGCGGCGTCGGCGCTCGACGCGACGGCCAAGGACGTCGTCACGCCGTTCAAGCCGGTCAATTTCGACAAGCTGCCGCCGGTGTTCCGCGCAGCCGATGGCCGCTGGTTCGCCGTGCACTCGCTGAACATCGCGTTGCTCGTCAACCGGAAGCTCGTGAAGAACGTGCCGCAGCGCTGGTCCGACCTGCTGAAGCCTGAATATCGCAATGCGGTCGTCTATCTCGACCCGCGTTCGACCGGGCAGGGGCAGGTCGCCGTGTTCGCTGCCGCCTATGCGAACGGCGGCAGCGTCGACAACCCGAAGCCGGGCGCGGAGTTCTTCGGCAAGCTGAAGCAGGCGGGCAACGTGCTGCGCGTCGAGGGGACGACGCCGTACGCGAAGTTCGTCAAGGGCGAGATTCCGATCCTGATCGGCTACGAGAACGACGGGCTCAAGGCCAAGTACACGGACGGCATGGGCGACGCGGCCGAAGTCGTGATTCCGCAGGACGGCAGCGTATCGGCGCCGTACGCGATGAGTCTCGTGAAGAACGGCCCGAACCCGGCCGCTGCGCAGTTGTGGCTCAACCTCGTGATGAGCGATGTCGGCCAGGCGCTGTTCGCGCAGGGCTACGTGCGCCCGGCCGTACCCGGCACGCCGGTCGCGCAGGAGGTTGCCGCGAAGCTGCCGAACGCGCCGCAGGTGCGTCCGCTCGACGTCGCGAAGGCCGCGACGCGCAAGGCCGAGGTCGACCAGCTCTGGTCGCAGGCCACGCTCGGCAAGTAAGGGGCGCGCGATGGGGGGCTCTTCCATGCAGCGCGGCGTCCTGCGCCGCTACGGCGCGGTGCCGGCGGCCGGGCTGTTCGCGGTGTGCTTCGCGCTGCCGCTCGCCGCGCTCGTCGGCGCCGCGTTCGACGGCGGCGGTCGTGCGTTCGCCGCGGTATTCGGCGATCCGCTCGTCGCCGACGCCATCGTGCGTTCGCTGGCGCTCGCGATCGGTGCCGGCACGCTGTCCGTCGCGGTCGGCGTGCCGGTCGCATTCGTGCTGGCCGGGCAGTCGCCGGCGCGCCGCCGCTGGTCGCTCGCGCTGCTCGGCGTGCCGCTCGCGTTCTCCGGCCTCGTGATCGCGTACGGCTTCATCCTCGTGTTCGGCCGCGCCGGTTTCGTGACGACGCTGCTGGCGTCGCTCGGCGCGGACCCGACCGTGGTCGGCGGCGCGATCTACACGATGCCGGGGCTCGCGTTCGCGTACGCGTACTACCTGATCCCGCGCGTCGCGCTGATCCTCTACCCGGCGCTCGCGAATCTCGACAGGCGGCCGCTCGAGGCGGCGCTGACGCTCGGCGCGCGGCCGTGGCGCGCGTGGTTCGACGTCGCGTGGCGCGAGCTGTGGCCGTCGATCGCGTCGGCGTGGTGCCTCGTCAGTGCGATCGCGCTCGGCACGTACGGCACGGCGCTCGCGCTGGCCGGCACGCAGATCAACATCCTGCCGCTGCTGATGTACCTGAAGCTGTCCGACGGACAGACCGATTTCTCGCAGGCCGCCGTGCTGTCGATCGTGCTGACGGCGCTCTGCACTTGTGTTCTTGCATTGGGGGAAGGACTTGCACGGCAACGACATCATTGAATGGTCGAACCAGGCGCGCGACGCGCTGGAGCAACTCGCGCAACGGCAGCGCGGCGCGACCCGGCACCGGATGCCGGTCGGCGTGATCGGCCCGCGCGATGCGACGGACGCCCAGCTCGCTATCGCCGAGCGAATCGCGCACGGGCTCGCGGGCGCGGGCGTCGCGATCGTCGGCGGCGGCAAGCAGGGCGTGATGGAAGCCGCCGCGCGTGGCGCGCAGGCGGCGGGCGGATGCGCGATCGGGTTGCTGCCCGAGGACGATGCGCAGCACGCGAATCCGTATCTGACCGTCGCGCTGCCGACCGGGCTCGGCATCACGCGCAACGCGCTGATCGCTCGCGCGTCGCTGTGCCTGGTCGCGGTCGGCGGCGGTCTCGGCACGCTGTCCGAAATCGCGCTGGGGCTGCAATGGGGCAAGCCGGTGTTCACGATTTGCGACGCGCCGCAGGTGGCGGGCGTCGAGAACTTCGACGAAGCGGACCTGCTCGTCGCGCGGGTCGCGCAGTGGCTGTCCGGTTCGGCGTAGGTCGGCATTCCGGGTAACCGGATGCATCGTCTCGGTTGGTATCGATTGGATAAATAGGAATCCTCTACATGAAGAAGATCACTTTTGCGCTTTGCGTTGCCGGCGGCCTCTGCACGGCGGCGCATGCGCAAGGCACCGTCACGCTCTACGGGATCGTCGACGCGGGTTTGGGGTACGCGAGCAACCAGCGCGTCGCGACGAGCAAGGGGGCGCTCGGTTCGCCGGTCGCGTATCGCGGCGCGTCGAGCTACAGTTTCGCGAGCGGTACGTGGTCCGGCAGCCGCTGGGGGCTGAAGGGCAAGGAAGATCTCGGCGACGGGCTCGCGGCCGTCTTCCAGCTCGAGAGCGGCTTCAACATCGGCACCGGGCAGCTCGGCCAGGGCGGGCGGATGTTCGGCCGCCAGGCGTGGATGGGGCTGTCGAGCACGCGCTACGGCACATTGACGATGGGCCGCCAGTACGATCCGATCGTCGATTTCGTCGGCTCGATCGGACCCGGCTCGTTCCTGACCGGCATGGGTGCGCATCCGGGCGATCTCGACAACATCGACAACCAGTCGCGCGAGAACAATTCGGTCAAGTACGTGAGTCCGTCGTTCGGCGGCTTCACGTTCGGCGGGCTGTACGGCTTCGGCAACCAGGCGGGCAGCGCGAAGAACCAGAACACGTGGAGCGTCGGCGGCCAGTACGTGAACGGGCCGTTCGCGATCGGCGCGGCCTACCTGTATGCGACCAACGCATTCGGCGCGAACGGCGGCGCATGGACCGGCTCGTACGACGGCACCTTCGCGTCGTCGATCAACGAGGGTTTTGCGTCGTCGAAGAGCATGCAGATCGTCGCGGCCGCGTCGACCTACCAGATCGGCGCGGCGACGCTGGGCCTGTCGTACAGCAACACGCAGTACCGGGCGGGCGCGTTCTCGACGTTCCGGGGCAACGCGACCTACAACTCGGTCGGCGGCACGGCGTCGTGGCAGGTGTCGCCGGCGCTGCGCGTCGCGGCCGGCTACGACTTCACGCGCGGCAGTTCGGTCGGCGGGGAAGCCGCGCCGAAGTATCACCAGTTGAACCTGGCGTCGTACTACTACCTGTCGAAGCGGACCGCGCTCTACGGTCTCGTCGGCTACCAGAAGGCGAGCGGCAAGACGCTCGACCCGTACGGCAACGTCGTCGCCGCGACGGCGTCGGTCGGCGACGTCGGCAACGGCATCTCGTCCGCCGGCAACACGCAGACGCTCGTGCGGATCGGCATGCGGCATACGTTCTGATCGTCGCACGATCGCTCTCCGGCGAATTCGATTGGCCCTCGCATGTCGCGAGGGCTTTTTTTCGTCCGGTCGATCGCCCGGATCATGCGGGTGCGGACTTGAAATGGGCGGAGCAACCCGCCATATTGGCTGCGCACGAACTTTCAACGACGCCTCCAGAGGATTCCCGATGCGCCTTCTGCTTGCCCTGCTGCTGCCGTGGTTCCAGTTTTTCACGATCGGCCGACCGATCGCCGGCGTGATCTGCCTGATCCTGCAGCTCACGATCGTCGGCTGGCTGCCGGCTGCGATCTGGTCGGTGTATGCGCTGAGCCAGTACAAGACCGATCGCAAGATCGAAGCGGCGCTGCGCGAGCGGCGGTAAGTCGTCGTTGCGATTCCGGCGTCTCTCCCGCCGAGCGCAACGCCAAGGATTCCTGTTTCGATAGATATCTACATAAATTGCCCGCAGCCGTGGGCACAATCTGTATAGATTTCTGCTGAGATGTGTGTGTTGCACGGACGGGAGGCGGCACGATGGACAAACGCTATAACGCGGTGTCGCTTCCCGAACAGCTTGCATTGCGGCGGCATGCGATCGAGGACGTTCTCGCGCATCCCGAGTGGTCGCTGCGCGAATCCGTGCGTCATCTGACGCAGACGATGCGGCTGACGAGCGCCGAAATGGCGAAGCTCGCCGGTGTGTCGACGAAGACGATTCAGGATATCGAGCAGGGCCGCAGCGACGGGACGGTACAAACGATGAACCGCATATTCGGCATGCTGGGATTGAAGCTCGGCGTCGTGCGGCGGGCGCCTCAATAACGCACGCCGAGGAAGAGGCAGCGGATCGCGTATCCATCGGGCGATCGATGCGCGCCGCGTCCGGGCCGCGCGCGTGGCGCGATCGCCCGGCCGGCGCGCTGGCTTTACTTCACCGCAAACAGCGTCAGGTTCATGAAGATCTTGAACGCATAGCCGAGCGTGACGGCGCCGGCCACGCCGCCCGCCCACAGCACGACGAACCACATCCAGCCGCGCATCCGTGGCCGGGGCGCCTCGGGCGGGCGATCGGCGGAATCAGTGGTGGTAGTAATGCTGGTCTTCATGGCGCACCTTGCCTCGGAATACCCAGTAACCCATCGTCGTGTAGGCGATGATGATCGGGAGGATAACCGCTGCGCCGACCAGCGTGAAGGTCTGGCTGGAACGCGGCGCGGCCGCTTCCCAGATCGTCATGGTCTGAGGAATCGCATACGGGAACAGCGTGACGAGCAGGCCGACGTAGCCGAGCAGCACGAGTGCCAGCGCGAGCACGAACGGCGTCATGTCGTGCCGGTCGCGCACCGCGCGACGCATCCACACCGCGCACCCGGCGACCAGGAACGGCACCGGCAGCAGGCGCCAGAACAACCCCGAATCGAACCAGCGCTGCGCGATGGCCGGATCCTGCAGCGGCGTCCACAGGCTGACGACCGCAATGAAGCCGAGCAGCACGACGGTCAGCGGCCACACGACCCGATGCAGCCGGCGCTGCAGGTCGCCTTCGGTCTTCGCGACGAGCCAGCAGCAGCCGAGCAGCGCATAGGTCACGATCAGGCCGAGGCCCGTCAGCAGGCTGAACGGGGTGAGCCAGTCGAACGCGTCGCCCGCGAACACGCCGTCCTTCACGTTGATGCCCTGCAGGAACGCGCCGAGCGCGATCCCCTGGAACAGCGTCGCGCCGGCCGAGCCGCCGATGAACGCGAGATCCCACAGTTGCTTCGTGCGCCGCGCCTTTGCGCGGATCTCGAACGACACGCCGCGGAAGATCAGGCAGACCAGCATGAAGATCAGCGGCAGGTACAGCGCCGATAGCACGGTCGAATAGACGATCGGGAACACGGCGAACAGCCCGGCGCCGCCGAGCACGAGCCACGTCTCGTTGCCGTCCCACACGGGTGCGACCGTGTTCATCATCAGGTCGCGTTCCTTCTCGTCCGGGAAGAACGGGAAGACGATGCCGATGCCGAGGTCGAAGCCGTCGAGCACGACGTACATGAAGAGCCCCAATGCGATGATCGCGGCCCAGATTACGGTGACGTCCATAGGTTTTCTCGTGTGCGGATGGGGTGGGCTCAGACGGTCTCGATCAGCTCGTCGACGGCCGACATCGGGCGGCGCGCGGTGTGATCGGGGCGCGTGTCGGGCATGTCGTGTTTCGGGTCGTGCTTCGCGTCGGGCAGCGCGGGGCCGGCCTTCATCAGCTTCAGCATGTAGTACACGCCGGTGCCGAACACGAGGAAGTACACGATCACGAACGTCATCATCGACAGGCTGACCTGCTGCACCGACAGCGGCGACACGGCCTGCGCGGTGCGCATCACGCCATACACGACCCATGGCTGGCGGCCCGCTTCGGTCGTCACCCAGCCCGCGAGCAGCGACACGAAGCCGGTCGGGCCCATCACGAGCGCGAAGCGCTGGAACCACTTCGATTCATACAGGCGGCCGCGGCGGCGCAGGAACCACGCGAGCGCGGCGAGGCCGATCATCGCGAAGCCGAGGCCGACCATGATCCGGAAGCTCCAGAACACGACGGTCGAGTTCGGGCGGTCCTCGGGCGGGAATTCCTTCAGCCCGCGGATCTCGCCGTCCCAGCTGTGCGTGAGGATCAGGCTGCCGAGGTGCGGTACCTTCACCGCGTAGCGGGTCGTTTCGGCCTTCATGTCCGGAATCCCGAACAGGTTGAGCGGCGTGCCGCCCTTCTCGGTTTCCCACAGCCCTTCGATCGCGGCGATCTTCGCGGGCTGGTGCTTCAGCGTGTTGATGCCGTGCTGGTCGCCGATCACGGCCTGCAGCGGCGCGAGCACGAGCAGCAGCCACAGCGCCATCGAGAACATCTTCTTCACGCTCTTGTCGCGGCGGCCCTTCAGCAGGTGCCACGCGCCCGTCGCGGCCACGACCAGCGCGGCGACGATGAACGCGGCGATCGCCATGTGGAACAGGCGGTACGGGAACGACGGGTTGAAGATGATCGCGAACCAGTCGGTCGGCACGACGCGGTCGTCGACGATCTCGAAGCCCTGCGGCGTCTGCATCCAGCTGTTCGACGCGAGGATCCAGAACGTCGAGATCAGCGTGCCGACCGCGACCATCAGCGTCGCGCCGAAGTGCGCGCGCGGGCTCACGCGATTCCAGCCGAACAGCATGATGCCGAGGAAACCGGCCTCGAGGAAGAACGCGGTCATCACCTCGTACATCAGCAGCGGCCCGGTGACGGCGCCGGCGAAGCTCGAGAAGCCCGACCAGTTGGTGCCGAACTGGTAGCTCATCACGACGCCGGAGACGACGCCCATCCCGAACGCGACCGCGAAGATCTTCGACCAGAACAGACAGAGGGTTTTGTAGTACTGCTTGCCGGTCTTGAGCCAGCGATATTCGAGCACGGCGATGAAGCTGGCGAGGCCGATGCTCAGCGCCGGAAAGACGATGTGAAAGGAGACGGTGAACGCGAATTGCAGGCGGGCCAGATCGAGGGCCGAAAGTGCGGTGTCCATACCAGATGACCGAAGCTGACGATACCCGCCGGCGGGTGCCGGCGGACCCCGGCCGACGGGCGGCGAGGTTGGCTGGAGTATGTGCCGCGATGTTGCACCGCGAAATGCGCCAACTCGTCGCAGATGTCCAGCCCGCCGCGCGTGATTTCGGGATAAATCGTTGATTCGTATCAAGAAGGCCGTTCGCGGCGCGTGCGGCCACGGCGTGGCGGTCTGACGCACGTGCGTCAATATGGCGCGTCGCGTCATCGGAACGGTTTTGCACATGCGGCACCGGTGCAGCCGTCGGCGCGGGCGCCGCGCAGGGCTCGGCCTACGACATCCAGCGCCGCTACGACTACACGTACCTGCAATGCGTGGTTGCGACGGGCAATCGCGTGCCGGTGCCGGGCGGGATGAGCGGCGGCGGGGGGCGGCGGAGATGGCGGCCCGCCGCGCGTGGCACCGCCGATGCCGCCGATGCCGCCGGCGGGTGTCCAGCCGCCGCCGCCGCGGTATTGACGGGGGCGTTCGCCCGTCGCGCCGGCGTGTGCGCAATGCACGCGCCGGTGGCCGCGGGCCGGTGCGCGATCGACGCTCGACCGCCGGCACGCGCTGCGTGAATTGCGTACACTCTGAGTCTCGTTTCGGCAGGGCCGGGCGCATCGGTTCCGGTCCGCGTTTACTCAGGGCACGAAGATGATCGATTTACGCAGCGATACCGTGACACGTCCGAGCCAGGCGATGCTGGCCGCGATGACTGCCGCCGAAGTCGGCGACGACGTATGGGGCGACGACCCGACCGTGCTGCGCCTGCAGGCGGTCACGGCCGAGCGGGCCGGCAAGGAAGCCGGCCTGTTCTTCCCGAGCGGCACGCAGAGCAACCTGGCCGCGCTGATGTCCCATTGCGAGCGCGGCGACGAATACATCGTCGGCCAGCTCGCACACACCTACAAGTACGAAGGCGGTGGCGCGGCCGTGCTGGGCAGCATCCAGCCGCAGCCGATCGAGAACGCGCCGGACGGCACGCTGCCGCTCGCGAAGGTCGCCGCGGCGATCAAGCCGATCGACAATCACTTTGCCCGCACGCGCCTGTTCGCGCTCGAGAACACGATCGGCGGCCAGGTCTTGCCGGATGCTTATGTGCAGGAAGCTGTCGCGTTCGCGCGCAGCCGCGGGCTGTCCACGCACCTCGACGGCGCGCGCGTATGCAACGCAGCCGTCGCGTCGGAGCGCCCGATCGCGGAGCTGTGCGCACCGTTCGATACCGTATCGATCTGCTTCTCGAAAGGGCTCGGCGCACCGGTCGGCTCGGTGCTGGTCGGCAGCCGTGTGCTGATCGAGCGCGCGCAGCGCTGGCGCAAGGTGCTCGGCGGCGGGATGCGGCAGTCGGGCATACTCGCGGCGGCGTGCCTGTATGCGCTCGACCACAACGTCGAGCGGCTTGCGGACGATCATGCGAACGCCGCGCATCTCGCGGCAGGCCTCGCGCGCATCGAATCCGTGAAGGTGCTGTCGCACGCGACGAACATGGTGTTCGCGCAATTCCCCGAAGCCGATTGCGCGCCGCTCGAGGCGTGGCTCAAGGCGCGCGGGATCCTCACGCAGATGCTGTACGCGTCGCGCTTCGTCACCCACTGCGACGTGTCGCGCGCGGACATCGACACGTTCCTCGATGCGGTCGGCGCATATTTCTCGCAGCGTCGCGCGTAACCGCCACGAGCCGGGCCCGTCACCGGCTCATGTCATGTCGGCAGCGGCGCGAGCAAGCGGCGCGCCGCCTCGACCACCCGCGCGGACAGCGACGCCATCGTCGGCGACTGCACGGTCCACGCGTGCCAGTACAGCGTGACGTCGGTCGGATGCGCGGGTGCGAGATCGACGAGCCCCTGCGTGTCGAGCGGCGCGGTGCCGATCAGCGGCTCCGGCACCATCGCGTAGCCGAGCCCGTGCCGCACCGCCGCGAAGTGCGAATGGGTGCCCGGCACGTAGTGGCACGGGTACGCGCCTTCGGGCAATCCGAACTTCTCCTTCAGGAACGACGACTGCAGCGTGTCGCGCCGCGAATACGCGACGACGGGCGCGTTGCGCGCGCTCGCGCGGTTCAGCCCGCGCGGAAACCAGCGCACCGCGAACGCGGCGGCCGCGAGCAGCCGGTAGCGCATCGTGCCGAGCGGCGTCGCGATGCAGCCGCGCATCGGCTTCGGCTCGGTCGTCACGCAGCCGACGGCCATCCCGCTTTCGAGCAGCGCGAACGTGTGGTCCTGATCTTCGACGATCAGTTCGAACAGGATGCGCTCGCCCGCGAGCACGGAGGTCAGCGCGGGCAGGAACCACGTGCCGAGGCTGTCGGAGTTCAGCGCGATCGTCACGGAGATCGGCGATTCGCGCTCGGTCGCGAGCGTGCTTTGCAGGTCGGCCTGCAGCAGCGCGACGCGGCGCAGGTGCTGCAGCACGCGCTGCCCGGCCACCGTCGGGCGGCACGGCCGCGTGCGCAGCACGAGCGGCGTGCCGAGGCTCGCCTCCAGCGCGCGGACCCGCTGCGTGACGGCGGATGCGGTCACGTGCAGGCGCACGGCCGCCTGCTCGAAGCTGCCCGTATCGGCGACGGCCAGCAGCGCGGCGGCCTGCTTCGGATCGATCGTCAGCGACATGGATCAGATGGACCGAGACGGATTGTTGTGCTCAAAACGATGAAGCCCTGCTAGTCATGGCGTTGCGGCCGATTATGACGCCTGGCGATCGATTGCGACATTGAAATCGGCCATACCCTGGGACCAAACCGTGACCGATTCGGCGTGATGTGCCAGATGGTCTGGCGCAAGGTGCGCATACCGGAGAACCATGTCGTCACTCGACCATCCACCCGGTTCCACTCTGAACGTGCCAGCCAGCCCAAGTGTGCCGCATAGCGTGGAATCGAAAATTCTCGACGTTTGCCCGAGCACATGCGGCGAGCCATTGCTCTCGATCCCACGACGTGATCCGCTTGCCGTTCTGGACGAATACAAACCGGTGATGCTTGCCGATCTGCCTGCGGATCAGTGCGATGGCCTCGCTGCTCAGAGGAACGCCGATCGACTTATCCGCTTTCGCGTGATCTGGATGAATCCATGCGCGACGAGCAACCAGATCGAGCTGCGGCCATTCGAGGCCGAGAATGTTGGCTTGTTTAAGCCCGGTCGCAAACCCGAACCCATGATGCGGGCGCGGACTATCGCGCCGGCATTGCGCTTACGAGTCCGTGGAGGCAGGCAAGAGATCTTGATCGACGAGTCAGTCGAATGTCGGGACGAAGAACGGCATGCGCTGCGTGAATTCCGTCAGCGACGCAATGTCGGCGCATGATGCATGCGTCATGGAAGCGAAGGGGGGCAGTGCGACCGTCCGGCAATCGCACGTCGAGTCGGCCGCGCAGCGCGTCGGAAGGTGATTCGATCGGGTATCCGCTGATTAACCAGGACACGCCCATGGAGCTGCTGGCCATCGGGGAAAGTGTTCGGCGGGTCGGTACGCAGGTGGCACCGCGTGCTCGTTGGCTCGATCGATCGCCGCGTGACCCATTGAGTCTCTCAAAGGAAACCCAACCAGCAAGGGGTTGGGCCGTACCTGCTCGATGTCCCGGGGGGAAACAGCCGCGCAGGCTCCGGCGAGTGTTCGCGTGCACCCGAAAATCCGGGATCCGACGCCGGTCAAGACGCGGAATGTGCAACGACAGGATGCACACTGCTGCGAGCAGTGCGCATCCCTCGGGTGTCGGCGATCAATAGGCCGCTACGTTTTCAGTATTCCGTCGTTCAACGCGCGTCCTGGATTTCGCCACTGCCGTGATAAAGAACATGGCGGCGATTCCACCCGCGATCAGTGCCGGGTAAGCCGCGAGGATCTGGATCAGTGAATACTTCCAGCTCAGCGGGCGACCGACGCCAAGCATTGCCGCATAGAACCACGAAACGGCGGAAATCACGCCCGCGAAAATGGCAACCATGCGCCGTTCGAAGGAAAGCTTCAGCAAGGATCCCGCTTTCTGCATTGCCGGGAGGACCGCGGAGTGCAATGCGATACCGTTGAAGGTCAGCAAGGCGACGATGCCTATCTTGGCCTGCAGCTTGGGATTGCCGAGATACCCGAGACCCTGAGTCCGCATATCGAACGCAATGATCGCGATGCCGGTGATCCAAAGCACCGTCAGCGCCAACGTGACGGTGCGCTGCAGGCTGGCCAGGTGGACCTGGGCACGATCGGTAGGTGCGTCAGAATCCAAAAGTTGCCTGACCATGGCAATGTCGCTGGTCAGCACGAGACCAATCGCGACACAGCAGGCTATGAGATGAACAAAGACGATTCCCATTCGTACGAATTCCATTTTCTGTCCTTTTCGGCGCGTTGCGCAAAGTTAAGTTGTACCCTCACAAATCCGGGTGAATCCCGGCGATACATTAGGAGTACGACGCAAATATCAAGATTCGATCGTGGATTCAGCTATCAAGCTGGCTCCAGTTCGGCATGACATGAACAACTCGGCGAGCCAACTACGGCACGTCGGGTCCCAACGGGCTGCATGTAGTCGAATCGATACCCATTGCGAGTTCGACCACTTGATCAAGCCCGCACAGCGTGCAGACTTGCAGTGTCGGATGGCTGACCACCCAGGTATCCGGCATGTCGCGATTTGTAGAATGAAACGTCGCCCAACTGCCGGATGCTGCTGGGCGACCGGCGAAATTTAAAACAGCACGCCCCGACGAATCAACCCGACTTGTTACGAAATGCAAAGAGCGTAACTACCGAGGAATGGGGTGGGGGAAGGGTCCGACCCGGGCGCGAATTCCGCCAATCTGGAGTATGCCGAATTGTTCTGACTTGGATTCGGGCACCGATTGATGAGTCACTTCCTTTTACATTTGATCGGTAAATACTAACGGGGTCGCAGTTCACAATGCATGTTGCGAAACTTTCATGTGTGGAATAGGGGGATTTCGGCCCCTCGGAATAATATCGAATATCGATATTTTCAGACGAAACACCGACAGCATCGGGCATTGCGCACCGACTGGCATCTGAAAACCTGCGCGGTTTGCCGAGAGATATCCCGTCTCTTCCTTCGCGTCACGCCGCCTTGCCGGGTTGAGCGTCGGAACTACCGGTACTGGTGAAAATGAAGAAGCTGCCCGAGTCGAAACGGCCAGAATCGGATGCCCCGGATTTTTTGGGGTATGGCTCGGCAAGTGTTTGAAAAAAACAGATCAATAAATCGAAGTGGATCGTGCGGTCGCTTGGAAGCAGATCGCAGACGACTGGAAACAGGTAAAAATCGCAGACGTCAAAAATGCAAAATACTCTGATCGCCCGGATTCAAGCCCATGCATTGTGAGCAATTTTCGATAAAGATTGAGAAATCCCGCCGGATCCAGATTTGTCGTTGATGGCGGCTGAAGAAGTCGAGCTTCATTCGCCACGAGCCGGTGCTTGGTCTGTTGTTCACACGTCTTTGTCTGTGATCGATCGTCAGCGACGTGTCGACGGAACTCCTGTGAGCGCGGACGAAAACAGGCCGTAGTGCAACGCAGCGCGCGCCACCGTCCGGGCGCGGCGAATCGCCCCGCCGCGCGACATTCGTCATCGGAATCGGTTGCCGTGTATGGGACGCCGGCGGCGCGTGCATTTTGATCTACGCTATATGGACGTGTGAAACGCGGCAGGTGCGATGCCGGTTGCCCGGCGGCGATGTCATCATGCCGACGTCGATGCGCAGCAGACGCAGCCGTGAACTTCCGGATCATGCACCGCGGCAGGCATACGAACGTGGCGGCACTCGCACCCACTGGCCCGCGCGTCGGCGACGCACGGCACGTGGGCCGTACAACACCCACCTGAACAGGCGACGGAGCAATTTCGCGATGATCTTCCGGCAACTTTTCGACCCGCAATCGTCGACTTACACGTATCTGCTCGCCGACCGCGCGTCGCGCGAAGCGCTGCTGATCGATCCGGTGTTCGAGCAGGTGCGCCGCGACGTGGCGCTGCTCGACGAGCTCGGGCTGCGGCTCGTCGCGACCGTCGACACGCACGTGCATGCCGATCACGTGACGGGCGCGTGGCTGCTGAAGCAGCGCACGGGCAGCGCGATCGCGATCTCGGCCGCGAGCGGCGCGCAGGGCGCCGACCGCTACCTGAACGACGGCGACCGTTGCGCATTCGGCGCGCGCTACCTGACCGTGCGCACGACGCCCGGCCACACGAGCGGCTGCATCAGCCTCGTGCTCGACGACGAATCGATGGCGTTCACCGGCGATTGCCTGCTGATCCGCGGCACGGGCCGCACCGACTTCCAGCAGGGCGACCCGCGCGCGCTGTATCGCGCGGTGCACGGCCGGCTCTTCACGCTGCCGGCCGCGTGCCTGCTGTATCCCGCGCACGACTATCGCGGGCTCACGGTGACGAGCGTCGGCGAGGAGCGGCGCTTCAATCCGCGCCTCGGCGGCGATCTCAGCGAAGACGATTTCGCCGGCTACATGCGCAACCTCGGGCTCGCGCACCCGCGCCAGATCGACGTCGCGGTGCCGGCGAACCTGCAGTGCGGCGTCGCCGCGAACGCGCCCGAAGCGCAGGCGGCACCCGACTGGGCGCCGCTCGTCTACACGTTCGCCGGCTTCTGGGAAATCGATCCGCAGTGGCTCGAGGATCATCTGCCGGCGGTGCAGGTCGTCGACGTGCGCGAACCGGACGAATTCACGGGCCCGCTCGGCCACCTGCCTGGCGCGGTGCCGATTCCGCTCGGCGAACTGGCCGCGCGCACCGGCGAGATCGCGCGCGACCGGCCGGTCGTGACCGTGTGCCGGGCCGGCGGGCGGTCCGCGCAGGCGAACGTGATCCTGCTGAAGGCCGGCTTCGACGCAGTCGCGAATCTCGGCGGCGGGATGCTGCGCTGGCGCGCCGAAGGGCGCGTCGTGATGGACGGCCGGTCGTAGCGTCCGAGGCCGCGCATAAAAATTTCCGGACCGATGTCGAAACGGCCGGGCGCCGTTCGTCGTCAAGGTATCCGAGATCATGTGGCGCCGCATGACGCGGCGCCGAAACCCTGAGAGGCCGCACGATGATGCCGACGCTTTACGCCCATCCCTTTTCGTCCTACTGCCAGAAAGTGCTGACCGCGCTGTACGAGAACGGCACGCCGTTCGAGTATCGCTTGCTCGCGCACGACGATCCGAAGCCGATGCAGGAGCTGACCGCGCTGTGGCCGCTGAAGCGTTTTCCGGTGCTCGTCGATGCGGGCCGCACGGTGATCGAGGCGTCGATTATCATCGAGTATCTCGGCCTGAACCATCCGGGCCCCGTGCGCCTGCTGCCCGACGATCCGCACGCGGCGCTCGAGGTGCGGATGATGGATCGCTTCTTCGACAACTACGTGTCGACGCCGCAGCAGAAGGTCGTGCACGACGCGCTACGGCGGGAAGCCGAGCGCGATGCGCGCGGTGTCGCCGATGCGCGCACGATGCTCGATACGTCGTATGCGTGGCTGGACAAGAAGATGGCCGATCGCGAATGGGCGGCCGGCGACCGCTTCAGCCTCGCCGATTGCGGCGCGGCACCATTCCTGTTCTACGCGGACTGGACGCACCGGATCGATCCGTCGTTCGCGAACGTGATTGCGTACCGCAAGCGTCTGCTTGCGCGGCCGTCGTTCGCGCGAGCGGTCGACGAGGCGCGGCCGTTTCGCTCGTTCTTTCCGCTCGGCGCGCCCGATCGAGATTGATTGGTGCGGCCGTCGCGCGGCGTGCCGACACCGCGCATGGCCGGCAGCGCGTGCCGGGGCGACGGAAAGAAAGCAGCGGGAGCATCGCGGCGCCTGCCCGTCACATCGGGTGCGTGGCCGACTGCGCGAGCGTCAGCAGTTCGTCGAACTGCGTGATCAACTCGAAGCACAGCAGGAACGCGAGCGTATAGGCCGGCGCGGGGAAGCGCCGGATCATCTCCAGCACCTGCGGCGCGAAGCGCGACCGGATCGCGTCGCGCGTCAGCAGCCACGCGATCGCGATGCCGATCGCGGCGCCCGCGATCAGGTCGGTCGGGTAGTGAAAGCCGAGATACGCGCGCGGCAGGCAGATGAACACGACTGAATACAGCAGCGCGGCCACGCCGACGCGGCGCGCGATGATGAAGATGCCGGTTGCGATCGCCATCCACAGCATTGCGTGATCGCTCGGAAACGAACTCCACGCCTGCAGCGTGGCCGCGCGCAGTCCGGCCGACGGAAAGTGCAGGTGCAGGTCGGGGTTGTAGATCGGCCGCACGCGGAACGGCAGCACCTGCGCGAGCAGCCGGCCGAACGCGAGCGCGATGAGCCCGCTCGCGACCGTCGCGACGACCAGCTCGCGTTGCCGCTCGCGGTTCGGGCCCGGCTGGAACCACAGCCAGCACAGCACCGGAATGAGCACGAAGCCCTTGAACGTGTAGAGGCCTGCGATCACGCGGATCACGTGATTCATCAGCGGGCCGAACGTCATGTGGGTGAGGAAGATCTGGATCGTGGTGTCGAAATTGTTCATGTTCTGTGCCCCCGACGGACGCGCAGCACGAGGCGCGCGGCCGGCAGGATCTGGAAGCGCGCTCGCACCGGAGCGCAACGGGGGGCAAGTATGTCACCCGTTATTTCGAAGAAAATCCAAAAAAATACCGGGAATCCCCTGATAAAACGGGGCTGCGCGGTGGGGCCGGATGGGAGAGCGCCGAGCGGCGGGGTACGGTCGAATCGTCCGACGTTTGTGCGTCGATGCGCGCGGCCGCCGGAAAAATATTTGGTTGAACTGGGCAATTCCGCAGGCGGTGCGGATCTTGCGCCGGATGAGCGATCGCGGGTGTCGCCCGGTGCGAATCTGTCAGGCCGCGCCGCATGATGCATGCGCCGATCGAAAATAAAAGAAAAGGCGGGCAAGCCCTGTGGGCCCGTCCGCCTTGGCTGCGCGATGCCGAGATTCAGTTGCGCCAGACCCGCGCGGCGAGCGCGGCCAGCGACGTCGCGACGGCCAGCGCGGTCACCGCATTCCAGCCCAGTTGCGCGAGCAACACACTGCCGATCGCGGCACCGGCTGCCATCCCGATGAACATGCCGACGAACAGCACCGCGTTGAGGCGGCTGCGCGACGCGGGATCGATCCGGTAGACGATTGCCTGGTGCGCAATCAGCGTCGCCTGCACGCCGAGATCGAAGCCGATCGTCGCGACCGCGAGCAGCACGAGCTGCGCATGCGGCGGCATCAGCGGCGCGGCGGCCATCGACGCGAACGACAGCGTCGCGATGCCGATGCCGATGCGCGTGACGTGCTCGGGGCCGTGATGGTCGGCCAGACGGCCGGCGATGGGCGCAGCCAGCGCGCCGGCGGCACCCGCGAGGCCGAATGCGCCCGCGGCCGCGCTGCCGAGGTGGAACGGCGCGCCGTGCAGCATCACCGCGAGCGTCGACCAGAACGCGCTGAACCCGATGGCCAGCAGCCCCTGCGCGAGCGCGGCGCGGCGCAGTGCCGGATGATCGCGCCACAACGCGCCGAGCGAGCCGATCAGCGCGCGATACGGCAGGCGCGTGGTCGGTTCGAAGCGCGGCAGCCCGCGCGCGGCGACGATGCCGATCGCGGCGACGCTGGCGGCTGCGAGCGCGAACATCGCGCGCCAGCCGGCCGTGTCGGCGACGAAGCCGGCCACGACGCGCGACAGCAGGATGCCGAGCAGCAGCCCCGTCATCACCGTGCCGACGATGCGGCCGCGATGCGTGTCGTGTGCGAGCGTCGCGGCGGCCGGCACGACGTCCTGCGCCATCGTCGCGGCGAGGCCGATCGCGAAGCTCGCCGCGAGCAGCAGCCCGAGCGACGGCGCGACGGCGGCGAGCAGCAGTGCGACGACCAGCGCGGCGGCCTTGGTCACGATCACGCGGCGCCGGTCGAAGCGGTCGCCGAGCGGCGCGAGCAGCAGGATGCCGAGCGCATAGCCGAGCTGCGTGAGCGTCGGCACGAAGCCGATCGCGCGCGTCGACGCGCCGAGATCGGCCCCGAGTGCGCCGAGCATCGGCTGCGCGTAGTAGAGCGGTGCGACACCGAGGCCGGCAGCCGCCGCGAGCAGCAGCACGAGCCGGCGATCGGGCATCGAATGGGCGGCCGGGTGGGCCGTGGTGTGCGCCACATGGGGCGCGGCGTCGAGACGGGTCGGAGTGGACATGGCGTGCATCCTGGGTTGGATAACGGGATGGACGCGAGTGTGGCGGCGCGCGGCTGGCGACGGTAGTGCCGCCTCGTGCAGATTTGTTATACGCTTCACGAATGAACGAAAAATCTTCCGCTTCTCCCGCTGCTGGCGGCTCTCAGCGCATTCAGGCGGTGCCGGTGGACGGCGCCGGTTATCGCTTCGAGCTGATGGAAACCTTCGTACGCATAGTCGAGGCCGGCAGCCTGTCGGCCGCCGCCGCGCAACTGCATACGACGCAGCCGACGATCAGCCGGCGGCTGCAGGCGCTCGAACGCTCGCTCGGCATGCGGCTGCTGCAACGGACGACGCACACGATGCGGCTGACCGTCGACGGCGAGCGCTGTTTCAAGCGCGCGAAGGAACTGCTGGCAAACTGGGCGGCGTTCGAGGCCGATCTGCGCGGCGCGCAGGAGGAGCCGGACGGGCTGCTGCGGGTCGCGGTGCCGCACGCGTTCGGGCAGGAGCGTTTCGTCGGGCCGCTCGCGCAGTTCCTGCGCGACTATCCGCGCGTGTCGGTCGAGTGGCTGCTGCAGGACGACGTGAAGGATTTCGTCGGCAGCGGCATCGATTGCGCGATCCAGGTCGGCGAGCCGACCGATCTGTCCGTCGTCGCGATCCGGCTGACGAAGGTGCCGCGCTTCGTGGTCGCCGCGCCGTCGGTGCTGAACGGCGCCGACCTGCCGGCGGACCCCGACGCGCTGGCCGCTTTGCCATGGCTCGCGTTGCGCACGTATTACCGCACCGAGCTGGCGCTGACGCACGCCGTCACCGGCGAGACGCGGCGCATCGCGATCCGCCCGCGCATCACGACCGCGAACCTGTACGCGCTGCGCAGTGCGGCGCTGCTGGGCGTCGGTGCGTGCGTCGGTTCTTCATGGATGCTGGCCGACCACCTCGCGCGCGGCGAGCTCGTGCACCTCGCACCCGAGTGGCAGGCCGCGCCGCTGCCCGTCTACCTGACCTATCCGCATGCGCAGTTCTACCCGTCGCGGCTCGTGCGGTTCGTCGCGATGATGCGCGAGGCCGTGCCGGGGCTCGTCGAAGGGCGCGACGCATGACGCGCTCGGCGCGCTCGGCGTGCATCACGCGCCGTAGCAACGCAAGCGCGCGAGATCGACGACGGTGATCCCGCCGTATTCGAGCCGCACGAGCCCTTCCTTCTGCAGCGTCTTCAGTGACTGGTTCGCGACTTGCCGCGTGATGCCGGACAGCAGGCCGAGCTCTTCCTGCGTGATGTCGAGATGATCGCCGCCGCCCGGATACAGCACCGGATTGAACAGCGACGCGAGGCAGCGCGCGAGCCGCGGCGTCGCATCGAGCAGCCGGTCGTATTCGAGCAGCGCCATGAAATGCGATAGCCGTTCGTTGAGCTGACGGACCAGGAAGCGGTTGAACGCGACGCTGTGCTCGACGAGCCACATGAAGGTCGGCCGGTCCATGAAGGCCATGCGCGTGTCGCGCAGCGCGACGATGTCGTAGCGGCGAGGCTCGTTCTTCAGCACGGTGCCCTCGCCGAACCAGCCGCCGGCCGGCACGCCGGTGAACGTGACGCTGCGCCCTTCCGGCGACACCGTGCCGATCTTGATCAGGCCGGTCACGACGCCGGTCCAGCTTTCGAGCACGGTGTTTTTCGGGCAGATGCACGCGCCGCGCGCGAACGTCTTCTCGACGATGCCCGCGCAGGCGCGCTCCGCCTCGTCGTCGGGCAGCTCGATCGACCACGCGGCGATATGCGCGAGCCGCGCGCGGCCGATGCCGGGGCGCGCGGTGCCGGTGCCGGGGACGGACGGCTCAGTCACGCCGGATGCCTTCGGGCAGCGCGCTGATGCGGCGTACTTCGGGCGAATCGAGCCACGCGCGCGACGCGACGCAATCGACGAACATCGCGGTCGCGTCCTCGCCCCAGAAAAGGTTGCCGTCGAGTCCGAACGTCGGCACGCCGAACACGCCGCGCGCAATCGCGTCGTCGGTATACGCGCGCAGTGCGTCCTTCACTTCCTGCGCATCGACGGCGGTCATGCCTTCGGGGAAGCCGACGGCGTCGCACAACGCGGCGAAGCCCTCCGGCGACGCAACGTCATGCCCGTCGCGCCAGATATGGCGGAAGATGCGCCGGATCGCATCGAGCGAGCCACCCATCGCGATTGCGAGCCGCAGCGGCTTGATCGGATTGAACGGATGCGCGGGCGGCATCCGGTATGCGATGCCGAGCTGCCCGGCGCGGTAGTGCGCGTAGCGATAGATGAACCCGCGCTTGGCGGCGATCTCGGTGGGGCCCTTTTGCCCGCAGTGCTTCAGCAACGCGCCGAGCACGACGGGGCGCGGCTCGACGCTCAGCGTCCGCGGCAGCCGGTCGAACTGCTCGAGCTGCAGATACGCGAACGGCGAACCGAAATCGAAATACCACGTGGCGGTTTGCTCGGGGCTCATCGCGCGAGTCCTTCCGGGGTTGCCGGCGCGGCCTGCACGTGCCGCGTCGGCGCCAGCGTGAACGGCGCGCCGGTCATGGCGCGGATGTCATCCAGTGTGGCATGCGACAGGATTTCGCGCAGCACCAGGCCGTCGTCCGTCACGTCGAACACAGCATGTTCGGTGACGATCACCTTCACGCAGCCGCTGCCGGTGAGCGGCAGCGTGCAGCGCGGCAGGATCTTCGGGCGGCCGTGCTTGTCGGTGTGCTGGAGCGCGGCGATCACCTTGCGCGTGCCGTGGCACAGGTCCATCGCGCCGCCGATCCCGGGCCACCATTTGCCGTCGCGCCGGCACGCCCAGTTCGCGAGGTTGCCCTGCGCGTCGACCTGCAGCGCGCCGAGGATCGTGACGTCGATGTAGCCGTTGCGCATCGCGCCGAGCGACGTCGCGAGATCCATCAGCGCCGCGCCGGGCGGCAACGTGATCGGTTCGCAGCCGGCGTTGGTGACGTCGCTGTCGAGTGCGTCGAGCGACGGCCGGCCGCCGAAGCCGAACGCGCCGTTCTCGGTATGGAAGATCACGCCGGCGTCGGCGTCGAGATAGTTCGCGGTCAGCGTGGGGATGCCGAGCCCCAGGTTGACGACTTCGCCCGCGCGCAATTCCTGCGCGCAGCGGGCGGCGATGCGTTGTTTCGGATGCGTGGGCAGCGCGGGGGCGGGCATGGCGGTCTCCTTCAAGGCGTGTGCGGGGGCGCGTCGATCAGGCGTGCGCTGCGTCGTCGGCGGTCGGCAGCCGGCCGAGCTTCGTCCATTGCCGGCGGTACAGCGCGTGCTGTTCGTCGAGCGTCAGCCCGTGCACGACCGCATCGACGAACACGCCGGGACAACCGACCCGCTCGGGCGGAATCGCGCCGACCTCGACGATCTCGTTGACTTCGACGATCGTATAGCGGCCCGCCATCGCGATGTCGCGCTGGTTCTGCAGCGACGTGCCACGAAACTCGACGTTGCCGAACGTGTCGGCGCGCCAGCCCTTGATGATCGACACGTCCGCGGTGAGCGGCGGCTCGACGAAGCACGTGCGGCCGTCGATCTCGATCTTCCGCTTGGGCGCATCGAGGGCGGGGAACATGCCCGGCTGGTCGAGGATGCCGACGCCGACCGGCACGAGCACGCCGCCCAGGCCCATCGCGCCGGCGCGCACCTTCTCGGTCCAGGTGCCCATCGGGAAGAACTCCGTCACGCGCACCGCGTCGGTCAGGTACGCGTGCGTCGACTCGTCGGTCGTGCCGACGTGCGTGCCGATGAATTCGGCGAGCTGGCCGGACGCGAACAGCCGCGCCTTGAGGAAGCCGCCGCGCAGGCCGGGCGTGTTGGCGATCAGCGTCAATCCGTTCACGTCGCGACGCAGCAATGCTTCGATGCAGACGGCGGCTTCGCCTGCGCCGACGAATTCGCCGAGCATCAGGCGGCTACCGGAGTGCACGTGCGACAGCGCGTCGTCGACCGGTATCACCTTGTTCGCGTAGCGCATCGGCGTCTCCTCCCGGGTTGTGATGCCGCGAGTGTAGGCGGCGCGGCGGGCGGAAGTTGTCTTGTGGATGACAATTGCGGCGGCGGATCGGCCGGCGCGCGGCGGAATCGGGCGGACGTCGCGAAGCGCATCCGGCCCGCGGTCCGCAGGCTCAGCCGCGCCGGATGCCTTCGGGCAGCGCGCTGATGCGCCGCACCTCGGGCGAGTCGAGCCACGCGCGCGACGTCGCGCAGTCGACGAACATGTCGGTCGCGTCTTCGCCCCAGAACAGGTCGCCGTCGAGTTCGAAGGTCGGCACGCCGAATACGCCGTGCGCGATCGCACGATCGGTGTTCGCGCGCAGCGCGTCCTTCACCGGCTGCGCGTCGACGGCCGTCACGCCTTCCGGAAAGCCGACGGCTTCGCACAGCGCGGCGAAGCCTTCCGGCGAGCCGACGTCGTTCCCGTCGCGCCAGATGTGCCGAAAGATGCGCCGGATCGCATCGGGCGAGTTGCCCATCGCGATCGCGAGGCGCAGCGGCTTGATCGGGTTGAACGGGTGTGCCGGCGGCATCCGGAACGGGATGCCGAGCTTGTCCGCGCGGTATTGCGCGTGGCGATAGGTGAACAGGCGCTTCGCGGCGATTTCGGCGGGCGCTTTCTGGCCCCAGTGCGCGAGCAGCGCGCCGAGCACGATCGGGCTGGGCTCGAACGCGACAGCCGGCGGCAAGCGGTCGAATTGCTCCTGCTGCAGGTAGGCGAACGGCGAAACGAAATCGAAATACCAGGTCGCGGTGTGCGCGGCAGTCATGGCGAATGTCTCCTCGTGCGGGGCCGATCGACGGTCGTGTCGTCGCGCGCCGGCCAGGCGGCGCGCGATGCGGGGTGCAGCGAGTGTCGCACGCGGTGGCGTTTTGCGCTGTTGCGCGGCGGACGAGCGGTGCGGCGAACGAGATTCGCCGCATCCGGGCGGGAGCGGCCGCGCGTCGCCGGCTACGGTTGCGCGCTGTCGCCCGGCGTTGGCACCGACGCCGACGCGAGCCGCGCGAGACTGTCGCGCACGGCGGCCGTGTCGTAGCGTGCGCCCGCGCCGCCGAGCGCGACGGTGGCCTTCTGCGCAAGCGGCAGCAGCATCGCGAGTGCCGCCGCCATCGTCGGCGCGGCGGCGAGCCGCGATTTCGGCCCCGACACCGTCAGCGCGCCGACGCATGCGCCGGCAGCATCGAACACGGGCGCGGACGCCGACGCCGTCTCGGGGTCGCGCTCGCCGTACGACGTGGCCCACAGTTGTTCGCGCAGGTCGTTCCAGCGTGGGTCCTGCGTGTCGGTGAACGCCAGCAGTACCTTCCCGGACGCGCCCTGGCGAACCGGAAACTCCTCGCCGACACGAATCGACACGCGCACCGCGCGGGTGGGCTCGACGCGGTAGAGCACCGAGCGCATGTCGCCCTGGCGCACGTAGAACGATGCCGTTTCCCCGAGTTCGCGGCTCAGCGTCTCGAGCAGCGGCTCGACCACCGGGCCGACCCGGAACGAGCGCTGGTACAGCGCGGCGAGCCGCAGCGGCTCGTGTCCGACCGCGTACTGGCCGTCGTCGAGCTTGCGCATGAAGCCGCCATGTTCGAGCGCGGCGAGCAGGCGCAGGATCGTGCTCTTGTACAGCCCGGTGCGGCGCGACAGCTCGGCGAGCGACAGCCGGTCGTCGGTCGGTCCGAATGCACGGAGGATCGCGAACGCGCGATCGAGCACGGCGACGCCGCTGGAGGCTTCCTCGGCCGACGAATCGGGCCCGTCGCCGGCGTGATCTGCTTGAGTCGTAGGCACTGCCTGCTTCCTTCGGATGATGGTCGATCGACTATATCGTTCTGTCTGGCAGAACACAAGTTCCAGAAAGTCGCAATTTCACGGGTATACCCCGCTTACAGCTCATTCGATGCGCGTCTAGAGTTCTATCTAACAGAACTATATTCTTTCAGATAGAACGATGGGGTGTCGAATGAGCGTTTCCGAATATCCGAAGGTGCTGGTCAGCGAGGTCGGGCCGCGCGATGGCCTGCAGAGCATCAGGACCGTGATGCCGACGGCCGGCAAGCTGCGCTGGATCGCCGCGCTGGCCGCGGCCGGCCTGCGCGAGATCGAGGTGGGGTCGTTCGTACCGGCCAGACTGTTGCCGCAGATGGCCGATGTGCGCGAAGTCGTCGCGCACGCGCTGGCGATTCCCGGGCTGCACGTCGCCGCGCTCGCGCCGAACCTGCGCGGCGCCGAGGGCGCATTCGACGCGGGCGTGCACAAGCTGACGCTGCCGGTATCGGTGACGGAAGCGCATTCGCTGGCGAACATCCGCAAGACGCCCGCGCAGATGATCGACGAGGTGCGCGCGATCGTCGCGCTGCGCGATGCGCGGTTTCCGTCGGTACAGATCGAGGCGGGCGTGTCGGTCGCGTTCGGCTGCACGATCGCGGGCGCCGTCAGCGACGACGAGACGATCGCGATGGCCGTCGCGATGGCCGAGTGCGGCGTCGACGAGATCGGTCTGTCCGATACGAGCGGCTATGCGAACCCGGCGCAGGTGCGCCGGCTGTTCGCGCGTCTGCGCCGCGAAGTCGGCGACAAGGCCGGCGGTGCGCATTTCCACAACACGCGCGGGCAGGGGCTTGCGAACGTCGTCGCGGCGCTCGACGCGGGCGTGACGACGATCGATGCGAGCCAGGGCGGCCTCGGCGGGTGCCCGTATGCACCGGGCGCGACCGGCAACATCGTCACCGAGGATCTCGTGTTCCTGCTCGAATCGATGGGGGTCGACACGGGAGTCGACGTCGACGCGCTGCTCGCCGCGCGCGCGATCCTGCACGACGCGCTGCCGTCCGAGGCGCTGTATGGCCATGTACCGGACGCCGGGTTGCCGAAGGGCTTTCGTTATGCGGACGGCCGCGCTCCGGCGGCGGCTCAGCCGGAAGGATGTCTGGCGGGAGTCGCGCAATGAACGATCGTCAACCAGCTGCGCCGCTGCCGTACGACGGCCTGCGCGTGATCGAGATGACGCACATGGTGATGGGCCCGACCTGCGGCATGCTGCTCGCGGATCTCGGCGCGGAAGTCATCAAGATCGAACCGATCGCGGGCGACAGCACGCGTGCGCTGCGCGGCTCCGGCGCGGGCTTCTTCGGGATGTTCAACCGCAACAAGAAGAGCCTCGCGGTCGACGTGAAGGATCCGCGCGGGCTGGAAATCGTGCTGCGGCTCGTCGGGACGGCGGACGTCTTCAGCGAGAACTTCAAGAGCGGCACGATGGACCGGCTCGGCCTCGGTTATCCCGCGCTGTACTCGCTGAATCCACGCCTCGTGTACGTGTCGCACAAGGGCTTCCTCCCGGGGCCGTACGAGCATCGCACCGCGCTCGACGAGGTCGTGCAGATGATGGGCGGCCTGGCCTACATGACGGGCCCCGAGGGCCGGCCGCTGCGCGCGGGCGCGAGCGTGAACGACATCATGGGCGGGATGTTCGGCGCGATCGGCGCGATGGCCGCGCTCGCGCAGCGCGAGCGCACCGGCCGCGGCCAGCAGGTGCAGAGCTCGCTGTTCGAGAACAACGTATTCCTCGTCGCGCAGCACATGATGCAGTTCGCGGTGACGGGGCAGGCCGCGTCGCCGATGCCGAGCCGGATTTCCGCATGGGCCGTCTACGACGTGTTCTCCGTGAAGGACGGCGAGCAGATCTTTCTCGCGGTCGTGTCGGATACGCAGTGGGCGCTGTTCTGCGACGCGTTCGGCTTTGCGGCGCTGAAGGACGATCCGCGCCTCGCGACCAACAACCAGCGCGTGCAGGCGCGCGAGTGGCTGCTGCCCGAGTTGCGTTCGCGGCTCGCGCCGCATTCGGCCGCGGAGATCGGCGCGATCTTCGAAGCGATCGGCCTGCCGTATGCGCCGATCACGCAGCCGCAGGACCTGTTCGACGATCCGCATCTGCTGGCGACCGGCGGCCTCGAAGCGGTGACGCTGCCGGCCGACGCGAGCTGCGCAGGCCGGCCGGTCGACACGCGCACCGCGCTGCTGCCGCTGACGCTCGCGGGCGAGCGGCTGCGGCTGCGCTCGGCGCCGCCCGCGCTCGGCCAGGACACGCACGCGTTGCTCGGCGAGCTCGGTTATGCGCCGGACGACGCGCGTGCGCTGATCGAAGCGGGCGTCGTCGCGGGACAGTACGGCGCGGACGGTGCAGCGCACGGCGACGGGCCGGGCGGCGCGCCTTCGCCGAACGAAGTGGCGAGCGCATAGCGCGGCCGCGATCCATCGAACGAACAAAGGCACCCGGCCGCGCCACGCGCGGGCGCGGATCGCCGCATCCACGGAGACAACCATGACATCCGCTTCCCCGGCGCTGGCCGCCGATCGCGAGACCGACACGTCGGTCGAGCAACGGGCCGTGCGCAAGGCCGCATGGCGCTTCATTCCGCTGCTCGCGCTGGCTTACTTCTTCAACTACCTCGACCGCACGAGCGTCGGGTTCGCGGCGCTCACGATGAACCGCGATCTCGGGCTGACCGCGACGCAGTTCGGCTGGGGCGCGGGGATCATGTTCGCGGGCTACTGCGTGTTCGAGGTGCCGAGCAATCTCGCGCTGTACCGCTTCGGCGCGCGCCGCTGGCTCGCCCGCATCATGGTCACGTGGGGGCTGATGGCGGCCGCGACCGCGCTCGCGACCGGGCCGACGAGCTTCTACGCGATCCGGCTGCTGCTGGGCATCGGCGAGGCCGGATTCTTTCCGGGCGTGATCTTCTTCCTCGCCGTGTGGTTTCCGGCGAGCTACCGCACGCGCGTGCTCGCGTGGTTCACCGTGTCGACGCCGCTGTCGTCGCTGATCGGCGGCCCGCTGTCGACGTGGCTGCTGCAGCTCGACGGCGCGCTCGGGCTCGCGGGCTGGAAGTGGATGTTCATCGTCGAAGGGCTGCCTGCGTGCGTGCTCGGCTTTTTCGTGCTGAAGCTGCTGTCCGATTCGCCGGCGGATGCCGCGTGGCTGTCGGACGACGAGCGCGCCGCGCTGCAGCGCGCGTTCGAGCGCGAAGGCGCGGCCGCCGGCCGCAAGAAGCGTTTCGGCGTCGCGCTGCGCGACGTGCGCGTGTACGTGCTCGCGCTGATCTCGTTCGGCTTCACGATGGGTTCGTACGGGATCGGCATCTGGCTGCCGCAGATGCTGAAGGCGCACGGCATGTCGACGATGCAGACGGGCTGGCTGTCCGCGGTACCGTATTTCTTCGCGACGGTCGCGCTGCTGTGGTGGGCGAAGCGGGTGGACCGTCGCGGCGGCCCGGTCGCGAACCTGGCGATCGGGCTGTTCATCGGCGCGGTGGCGCTCGGCGTGTCGACGCATTTCCTGACGCTCGGGCCCGCGCTCGTCGGCATCACGCTCGCGCTGATCGGCACGATCGCCGGCCGCACGATCTTCTACACGCTGCCGTCGCGATTCCTGTCCGGCCAGGCCGCGGCCGGCGGGCTGGCGCTGATCAACTCGATCGGCGCGCTCGGCGGCTTCGCGGGCCCCTATCTCGTCGGCTACCTGAAGGACAGCTTCGGCACCTTCACGGCCGGCATGCTCGGCCTCGCGATCGTCCTGGCGATCACGACGCTGCTCACGCTGTCGCTGTATGCGTTCGACCGGAGCGAATGACATGGACACGACGATTTCGATCAAGCGACGCCGGCTGCTCGGCGCGGCCGCCGCGTCGCTCGCGCTGCCTGCGTTCGCCGATACGCAAGCGCCGGCCCACGATGGAGCTTCCCGCATGACGACGCAAGGCAACTATCTCGCGGTCCGCCCCGACTGGCTCGCGTCGGCGCTCGAACCCGCACTCGAGCCCGACCTGCCGATCGTCGACGCGCATCATCATTTCTATGAACGGCCGGGCTGGATCTACCTGCTCGACGACTATCTGCAGGACGCGCGCTCGGGCCACAACATCCAGGCGTCCGTCTACATGCAGGCGCAGACGCGCTATCGCGATTCCGGCCCGGCCGAGCTGAAGCCGGCCGGCGAGACGGCCTATGTCGCCGGCGTGACCGAGCCGCTGCAGCACGGCCGTCCGGCCGTCGCGAAAGGCATCGTCGGCCACGCGGACCTGCGGCTCGGCGAGCGCGTGCGCGACGTGCTGGAAGCGCATCTCGAAGCGGGGCGCGGGCGGTTTCGCGGGGTTCGGCACCTGACCACGTGGGATGCCGATCCGACGCTCGCCAATCCGCTGTCGGCGGTGCCGCGCGGGCTGCTGCTCGATCCCGCGTACCGGGCCGGCGTCGCGCAGCTCGCGTCGCTCGGGCTGTCGTATGACGCGTGGCTGTTCTTTCCGCAACTGCCCGAGCTGTTCGAGCTCGCGAAGGCGAATCCCGATACGCGGATTATCGTCAATCACTGCGGCGGCGTCGTGCGGATCGCCAGCTATGCGGACAAGCGGCCGGAGGTGTTCGAGCGCTGGTCGGCATCGATGCGCACGCTCGCGCAACTGCCGAACGTGTACGTGAAGGTCGGCGGGCTCGGGATGCGTATCAACGGTTTCGATTTCGAAAAGGGCGCGCGGCCGCCGTCTTCCGGGCAGCTCGCCGACGCGTGGAAGCCGTGGATGCTGACCTGTATCGAAGCGTTCGGCGCCGAGCGCTGCATGTTCGAGAGCAATTTCCCGGTCGACAAGGGCTCGTATTCGTTCGTGAACGGCTGGAATGCGTTCAAGCGGCTGACCGCGCATGCGAGCCCGGACGAGCGCGACGCGCTGTTCCGCGGCACGGTCACGCGCGCTTACCGGCTGGGCTGACGGCGCGTCACGGCACGCCCGCGCTCACCCTGCCTCGACCAGCGCCGCGAGCTTCGCCAGCGCCATGCGCCAGCCGGTCTCGTTGTCGGCGGCCGGCACGCCGGGCGGTATCCCGTCTTGCACGGCATCCACGCGCGTGCCGTCCGCTTCGTCGGACAGCGTGATCGTGATCGTCATGGCGCCGCGCAGCATCGGATCGTCGGTCTCGAACACGTCGATCTCGACGACCTGCTGGTCCGGCACGAGCGTGACGAAGCGGCCGTGGTAGGTATCGGTGCGCGCGGTGGTCTTGCCGGTGTCGGCCGACGGCGCGTCGTAACTCAGCGACACGCGCAGCGCGCCGCCTTCGCGCGCATCGTACGCATGCACGCGGCACGTCATGCCGTCGGGCACCTTCCATTGCTCGACGGCATGCGGATCGAGCAGCGCGCGGTAGACGCGCCCGCGCGGGGCGTTCAGGTGCCGGCTGACCCGGGTCGAATGCGTGTGCGTGTGCAACATGTCGCCTCCCGCGGAGCGCGCGCGACGGTGCACGCCGGATGCCGGCGTGTCGTCACGCTTCCTTCAGGAATCGTAGGCGCGGGCGGGGCGGCATGCAATGACCGCGCACGCGCACTCACCCGCGTTCAGCGCAGCGTGGCCGCGAATGCGTCGAGTTGCGTGATGCAGGTGTTCCAGCCCTCAAAGAAGCCGAGCGCCTCGTGGCGCTCGCGCGTCGCGGCATCGGGGTGCATCACGCGCGCCTCGTAGCGGCTGCCCGCAGCGTCGTCTGCCATCGTGACGATCGCCGTGAAGCCGAGCCACGGCACCTGCGGCCGCCAGCCGCCCGCGAGCATCGACGTGAACGCGATGCGCGCTTCGGGCACGATTTCGACGAAGCAGCCGGGATTGTCGCTCGTGCCGCCATCGGGGCCGCGCATGAACGTATGGAAGGCGCCGCCCGGCCGCAGGTCGAACGCGCGCACCTCGGTGGTCCACGGCTTCGGGCACCACCATTCCTTGAGCAGTTCGGGGTCGGTCCACGCACGCCACAGTGCTTGGCGCGGCGCGCGCAGCGTGCGCGTGATGACGAGATCGTGGGCTTCAGCGGGTTCGACGTGGCTTGCTGACATCGTGCTCCTCCTGATGGCGGCGTTCGACGAATTCGACGAGACGATCGGATCGCGCTTCCCACAGCGCGCGCTGCGCGGCGAGCCATGCCTCGGCCTCGGTCAACCGGCTGCCGACCAGCACGCAGGTGCGCGAGCGGCCGGTTTTGCGGGTCTGGACGAGGCCGCTGCGCTCGAGCACGGCGACATGCTTCATCAACGACGGCAGCGCCATGTCGAACGGCTCGGCCAGCGCGGAGACGGTCCGCTCGCCCTGGCCGAGCGCGCTGACGATCGCGCAGCGCGTCGGGTCGGCGAGGGCGTGGAAGACGTCGCTGATGCCGGGTTGAAAGTTAGCCATGCGGCTAAGTATAGGCGATGCAGCGGGAATTTTCGTCGCGTAGGATGATGGGGCGGTAACACGCGCCAACCCGCGCCGCGTTGCCGGACACCTGCCGCCGTTGCGCAAGCGTGGACGACCGGCTGGCGTTCTTTCCAATCCGGGCGCATGACGAACGAACGCGTGCGGCCGGGCTGATTACCGGAGATGGCATGACCGAACCTGTTACCGTCCGCCGCGTCGGCGCGCGCGACGCGAGGGCCTGTGTCGACGCGCTGGCCGACGTGCTGATCGATTGCGTCGAGGGCGGCGCGTCCGTCAGTTTCATGTTGCCGATCGAGCGGCCGACCGCCGTCGCGTTCTGGACGCGCGTGGCCGATGGCGTGGAGAACGGCGAGCGCATCCTGCTCGTCGCCGAGGACGCGGCCGGCCGGATCGTCGGCACCGTGCAGGTCGTGACCGGGCAGCCCGAGAACCAGCCGCATCGCGCGGATATCGCGAAGATGCTGGTGTCGCGGCACGCGCGCCGGCAGGGTGTCGCCGCGCGGCTGATGGCGGCGGCCGACGCGGCCGCGCGCGACGCCGGCAAGACCGTGCTCGTGCTCGACACCGTGACGGGCGGCGACGCCGAGCGGCTGTACGAGCGGGCCGGCTGGCAGCGCGTCGGCGTCGTGCCGAACTTTGCGCTGATGCCCGACGGCGCGCTTTGCGCGACGACGTTCTTCCACAAGCAGCTCGCGTAGCGGCGGGCATTCACGTCGCGCATCGGCATCCGCCATGCATCCCGTCGCCCCCGCGCTCCTGTTCGTCACGCTGGCGGCCGGTGTCCTCGCGTGGCTCGCGCCTGCGTTGCTCGCGGTCGCGTGGCGACGCCGCACGCAGGTGCCGTTGCGCGTGTTTTTCTACGGCATGCTGACCTTCTTCGTGTTCCAGCCGGTGCTGCGCATGTCGTGGCAGGTTCCGCTGTACCGCTGGCTCGCTCACGACCCGCGCTGGCATGTGCCGATGCTGGTGTTCGCGGCGTTGACGGCCGGGCTGTTCGAGGAATGCGGGCGCTGGGTCGCGTTCCGGTATCTGCTGCCGAAGCGGCGCGACGCGCAGACGGCCGTGATGCTCGGGCTCGGGCACGGCGGGTTGGAGGCGATGCTGCTGGTCGGTGTCGGATTCCTCGCGCTCGGCACGGGCTACCTGCTCGCGCATGCGGGCGTCGTCGTGCCTGAGGGCGTGCAGTCGCTGATCGGGTCGCAGTTCGCGGGCATGACGCTCGCGTCGCCGTTTCTCGCGCTGCTCGAACGCACGAGCGCGCTGGCCGCGCACGTCGGGCTGTCGCTGATCGTGCTGCAGGCATTCGTGCGCGGCACGAAGCGCTGGCTCGCGTATGCGATCGCGATCCATTTCGTGATCGACCTCGCCGTCGTGCTGCTGACGCGGTACTGGCATGTCGGTACCGTGCTGGTCGAGGCGATCCTGTTCGCGTGCAGCGCCGTGCTCCTGTGGCTCGGCATTCGCTGGAGCCGATGGGGGGCGGGCGCCGGTGACGCGCCCACGGGGCACGCCCGGTGACGCGCGTCGCCCGCTTCAGCCGTGCGCGGCGGGGTTCGAGCGCCGGGTGGCCGGGCGTTCTCCCGCGCACCACCGACTGGCGAGGCTGACGGCCATGCCGGCCGTGACGATCGCGATGCCGGCGAGCGCCGGGACACGTCCCCGGTCTCGCCGGGAACCGGGAGCCGGGAACCGGGAGCCGGGAGCCGGGAGCCGGGAGCCGGGAGCCGGGAGCCGAGAGCCGAGAGCCGAGAGCCGAGAGCCGAGAGCCGAGAGCCGGGCGGCGGGCGGCGGGCGGCGGGCCGCGCCGGAGGCCGGCCGAAAAGAAAAGCAGGGCCGGAAGCGTCGCCGGTCCGATATATTCACGCAGGAAGAACGCCAACAAAACGCCACGGACCCGCCGCCTCGATGAAACGCTCCCATGTCGCTCTCGCCCTCGCGGGCCTGCTCGTCGCACTGCCGATTGCCGCGTACGCGCTCGTCAAGCCGCTGCGCATCGTCGCGCCCGCGCTGATCCCAGGCGTGTCCTGCCCGAGCGCCGACATTTGCACTGACGATGTCGCGAAGCTCGGCGACGCGCAGCAGCTCTATCGCGACGGCTATGCGCGTGCGGCGGCGGCCGTCGGCGGGTTCCGCGCCGCGCCGCGCGTCGTGTTCTGTTCGACGCGCGCGTGCGCCGACGCATTCGGCCTCGGCCAGCGCGCGGCGCTGACGCTCGGCAATTTCGGCGTGGCCGTGGCGCCGCGCGGCTGGCAGACCTACTTTCTCGCGCACGAGCTGATCCATCACCGACAGGCCGAAGTGCTCGGCAACCTGGCCGTCGCGACCAAGCCGCGCTGGCTGATCGAAGGGATGGCGTATTCGCTCAGCGAAGATCCGCGCCATCCGCTGACGGAGCCGTTCGAATCGTGGCGCACGCGTTTCGATGCGTGGCATGCGGCGCTGGGCGGGCAGCCGCTGTGGGATGCCGCGCGGGCGGTCGAATAGCGCGGGAACACGGGAACACGGGAACACGGGAACACGGGAACACGGGAAGCGCGGCGCGCCGCTGCGCGCTTCGTTACGCCGGCGCAACAGGAGCGTCGCGTCCGTCGGTGAGCGTATCCCGTCCCGCGTCGAGGATCTCGTCGGCCAGCGCGGGATCGGTGCCGGCGATCGCACGCGACAGCACGAGCGCGCCGACCATCTGGCTGAAGACTGCGAGCGCGTCGCGGCGCGTCTGCGCCGGCGTCGCGCCTTCGGTCGCCACCATCCGTTCCAGCCGGTCGAGATACGCTGTCAGGCCGTGCGCGTAGCACGCGCGCGCCGCGTCGGTCAGTCGCGGCGCGTCGCCCGCGAAGCCGGACAGCGGGCACCCGGCCTCGACATTGTCGCGATGCGCTGCCGACAGATACAACGCCACCTGCGCGGCGAGACTGCCGGCATTCGGCGAATCCGCGCGGTCCTGCATCGCCTTTTCCATCACCTCGGCGACCAGCGCATCTTTCGACTTGAAGTGGTTGTAGAAGCCGCCCTGCGTGAAACCGGCTTCCTTCATCAGCTCCGTCAGCCCGACGGCGTCGACGCCGCGTACGCGGAACAGCCGCTCGGCAGCCGCGACGATCGCGCTCCGGTTCTCGGCAGCCTGCTGTCTTGATACGCCCATCGATCCCTCCCTGATTCTGCTGATCGCGTCGATTGAGAAACACAATGGCGATCACAATTGACATGCCTAGGCGGCGCGAACACAATGCACCGCAAAGACAATGGTGATCGACATTGATATCGAGTGTAGCCGACTTGGCGGGCAGTGCGAAGCCACGGCCGGAACACGGATGGAAATCGGTCGAGGTCTTTGGCGCCGCCGGATGACGGGCAGCGGACGGCTCACCGTCTGCCCCCGGCGGCGCAGCAATTCGGTACGCAATGGCAGCCTCGTTTTCCACCGGATCTCACGCGCGCGACGAGCCGGCGCGCAGGCGATTCATCATGCGAAAGGAACGATCATGAAGATCGAAGGTGCAGTCGTTTTCGTGACGGGCGCAAACCGCGGGCTCGGGCTCGAGTTCGCGAAGCAGGCGCTCGCAAGAGGGGCGCGGAAGGTCTATGCGGCGGCGCGCGATCCGGCCACCGTGGCGCTGCCGGGCGTCGTGCCCGTCAAGCTCGACGTGACCGATCCGGCGGCCGTCGCCGCGGCGGCCGACGCGGCGCGCGACGTCACGCTGCTGATCAACAACGCAGGCATCGCGCGGCTCGGCAGCCTGACGGACGACGGCGCGCCCGACGCACTGCGCGATCACTTCGAAACCAACGTGTTCGGGATGCTGGCGATGTCGCGGGCGTTTGCCGGAACCCTCGCCGGCCATGGCGGCGGCGCGATCCTGAACATCCTGTCCGTCGCGAGCTGGGTGAACCGGCCGATCCTGGCGGGCTACGGCGTGTCGAAATCGGCCGCGTGGGCGCTGACCAACGGGCTGCGTCATTCGCTGCGCGAGCAGCGCACGCAGGTCGTCGGGCTGCATGCCGGTTTCATCGATACCGACCTGACGCGCGGCCTCGACGTGCCGAAGGCCACGCCGGACGACGTCGTGCGCCAGGCCTACGACGCGATCGAAGCGGGTGCGGAGGAAGTGTCGACCGACGAATTCACGCGCCACGTGAAGGCCACGCTGTCGTCGGGCGTCTATCTGGAAGAACCGGCGCCGCGTTGACGCCGCCGGGAAGCTCGGCCCGCCGCCCGCGCTGTGCGCGCGGCGGGCCGTGCCGTCAGGCCGTGGTGTCGATGATGCCCGGGATCTTCACGTCCGGGTTCACGTCCGCGTCGTAGTCGACGCCGGCGATCTCGAAGCCGAACAGTCGCAGGAAGTCGGTCTTGTAGCCGGCGAAGTCGGTCAGCTCGTACAGGTTCTCGTTCGTCACGTGGTCCCACTGCGCGGCGACCTTCGCCTGCACCTGCGGATCGAGTTCCTTGTAGTCCGCGCGCAGGCGGCCTTCTTCGTCGACGTGCGGCGTCGCGCCGTACAGGCTGTCCTTGAGGAGCCCGTACACCTGCTCGATGCAGCCTTCGTGCGTGCCGGTTTCCTTCATCACCTTGAACAGCAGCGACAGGTACAGCGGCATCATCGGGATCGCCGAGCTGGCCTGCGTGACGACGGCCTTCAGCACCGACACGCGTGCATCGCCGCCGTGCGCAGCCAGCTTGTCGCGGATCGACAGCACCTTCTTGTCGAGATCCTTCTTCGCTTCGCCGATCGAGCCGTTCCAGTAGATGTCGTGCGTGATCTGCTCGCCGAGATACGTGAACGCGGTCGTTTTCGCGCCGTCGGCCAGCACGCCGGCTTCATCCAGCGCGTCGATCCACATCTGCCAGTCCTCGCCGCCCATCACGGCGACGGTGCCGTCGATCTCTTCCTGCGTGGCCGGTTCGAGCGCGACTTCGCGGATCACTTCCTTGTCGGTGTCGAGGCCGCGGAACGTGACCGACTTGCCGATCGGCTTGAGCGTGGAGCTGATCGTTTCGCCCGTCTTCGGGTGCGTGCGGCGCGGTGCCGCGAGGCTGTAGACGACGAGATCGACCTTGCCGAGATCCTGCTTGATGGTGTCGATCGTGACCTGCTTGACCTTGTCGGAGAATGCGTCGCCGTTGATGCTGCGCGCATAGCGCCCCTTTTCGGCGGCGAATTTCTCGAACGCGGCGCTGTTGTACCAGCCGGCCGTGCCGGGCTTCGATTCGCTGCCGGCGCGCTCGAAGAACACGCCGAGCGTGTCCGCGCCCGAGCCGAATGCGGCCGAGATTCGGGCGGCGAGGCCGTAGCCGGTCGACGCGCCGATCACGAGCACCTTCTTCGGGCCGTTGGCGATCGGGCCGTGCGAAGTTACGTAGTCGATCTGTTCCTTGACGTTGGCTTCGCAGCCGACCGGATGAGTCGTCACGCAGATGAAGCCACGCACGCGCGGTTTGATGATCATGGAAACCCTCTAGTCAGTAAGGCAGAAACGGCCTGAAATCGGAAAAATCCCGCGCATTGTAAAGGAAGCGGCGGATCGCGGGCGGGCGCGACCGGAAGGTGCCGGATCGTCCGGTTATTTCTCTCTTGACAGAAATAACTGAAATGAATAAATTTCCCGACATGGAACTCACACCGATTGCCGAACGATTCATTCTCCACTGGGGCGAAATGGGCTCGCGGTGGGGCGTCAACCGAACCGTCTCGCAGATCCACGCGCTGCTCTACCTGGCCGGCCGGCCGGTCGCGGCCGACGAGATCGCCGAGACGCTCAACGTCGCGCGCTCCAACGTCAGCACGAGCCTGAAGGAGCTGCAGGCGTGGCGGCTCGCGAAGGTCGTGCATGTGCTGGGCGATCGCCGTGACCATTTCGAGACGTCGACCGACATCTGGGAACTGTTCAAGCTGATCGTCGAAGGGCGGCGGCAGCGCGAGATCGAGCCGACGCTCACGGTGCTGCGCGATTGCCTGACGAGCCCGGAGATCGCCAACGAGAGCCGCGAGACCGAACAGCGCATCCGCGACACGCTGCAGTTCGTCGAGACGCTCACGACCTGGTCGGACGAGATGCTGCGGCTCAAGCCCGATACGCTGATGAAGGCGCTCGGCATCGGCGCGAAGATCAGCCAGACGGTCAGGCGCAAGCCGTCGAAGTAAGCGGTAACGGAAGTGCGGGCACGCAGCCCGCTTTTTTCGGGATTGATATTTCTGTCTGTACAGAAATAACTGTAAAAATAGGATGAAAATGAACGCAGTCTTGCCGTCGACCGGCCAGAGCGGCCGCACCGGGGAACGCCGCATGACCGTCCTCGTCTGCGGCGCGAACGGCTTCATCGGACGGGCACTGTGTGCGCAGCTCGAAGCCGGCGGCCATCGCGTGCTGCGCGGCGTGCGCGATGCGGCCGGCCCGCGCGACGTCGCGATCGACTTCGCGCAGGACGTCGATCCCGACGCGTGGCTCGCGCGGCTGAGGGGCGTCGACGTGGTGATCAATGCGGTCGGCATCCTCGCCGATCAACGCGGCGCGACGCTCGACGCCGTGCATCGCGCCGCGCCGTGCGCGCTCTTTACCGCGTGCTGCCGTGCGCGTGTGCGGCGCGTGATCCAGATCTCGGCGCTCGGCGTCGAGCGCGGCGATACGCGGTACTTCGCGAGCAAGCACGCAGCCGACCGTTTCCTGCAGACGCTGCCGATCGACTTCCGGATCGTGCGTCCCGCGCTCGTCTACGGCGCGGCCGGCACGTCGGCGCGGTTTTTCCGGATGCTCGCGAGCCTGCCCGTGCATGCACTGCCGGCGGGCGGCCATCAACGGCTACGTCCCGTGCACGTCGACGACCTCGCCGAACTCGTCGCGCGGCTCGTCGCTCAGTCGTTCGATTCGCCTGCGGCCGGCAGCGCGGTGATCGACGTGGTCGGCAACGACGAAGTCGAATACCGCGAGATGCTGGCCCGCTACCGCGCCGCGCTCGGGTTTCCGCCGGCCGCCGGCGTCACGCTGCCGGGCCCGCTGGTCGGCGCGGCGGCCGCGCTGCTCGGCACGCTGCCGGGCGCAATGCTCACTCGCGACACGTGGACGATGCTGCGCGGCGGAAACACCGGCGATCCGGCGGCTGCCGCGGCCGTGCTCGGCCGGCCGCCGCGCGGCATCGGCGGTTTCATCGGCGCGGACGCGGCCGCGCTGCGTCGCGACGCGCTCGCGATGTGGCGGCGCCCGTTGCTGCTGGGCGCGCTCGCGATCGTGTGGATCTGGACGGCCATCGCAAGCGCGTTCATCCATCCGCTGCAAGCGAGCCTCGCATTGCTCGCGCATGCGCACCTGACGGGGCTGCCTGCGCTGGTGGCGCTCTACGCGGCAAGCGCGCTGGACTTCGCGTTCGGCATCGCGACCGTCGCCGCGCCGTCGCGCCGCCTGTGGGTTGCGCAAGCCGCGCTGATCGTCGCGTACTCGGCCGTCATCGCGGTCACGATGCCGGGCCTGCTGGCCGAACCGTTCGGCCCCGTGCTCAAGAACGTGCCGATTCTCGCGATCCTGTTGATCCTGTTTTCAGAAGAAGAACACGTATGAATACCTATCTCGTCGTCAAGGCGCTGCATATCCTGTCCTCGGTGCTGCTGGTCGGCACCGGGTTCGGCACCGCGTTTTATCTGTTTTTCGCGAACCGCACGCGGTCGGTGCCCGCGATTGCGGCCGTGTCGCGGCTCGTGGTGCGCGCGGACTGGTGGTTCACCACACCGGCCGTGATCTTCCAGCCGGCGTCCGGGTTGTGGCTCGCGCATACGGCCGGCTGGCCGTGGCATACGCCATGGCTCGTCGCGTCGATCGTGCTGTACGCGATCGCCGGTGCGTGCTGGCTGCCGGTCGTGTGGCTGCAGGTCGAACTCGCCGCGATGGCGAAGCTCGCTTACGTGAACGGCGCCGCCGCCTTGCCGGAGCGCTACTGGCGCTATGCGAAGCGCTGGGAGCTGCTCGGTTATCCGGCGTTCTTCGCGATGCTGTCCGTCTACTTCCTGATGGTGATCAAGCCGATGTAGGCGCGTCGCCGCCGCACGGGAGCGGCGGTGCGGCGCACCTGAAAACAGTCAATCGATCGATTCATGATGCTTGCGATAACAAGAAGGAGTGCAAATCATGGATTCACATGAACTCGTGCTGTACTTCGACGGACGGTGTCCGTTATGCGTCGCGCAAATGCGGCGTCTCGGGGCATGGAATACGCGACACCGGCTGGCGTTCGTCGATATCGCCGAGCCGGGTTTCGATCCGGTGCCGCTGGGCGTCGACCTGCCCGCGCTGAATCGCGAGCTGCACGCGCGTCTGCCCGACGGACGCATGCTGACCGGCATGGACAGCATCCTGGCCGCCTATACGCTGGTCGGGCGCCGCTGGCTCGTCTGGCCGCTTCGCGTGCCGGCGATGCGCGACGCGCTCGCGCCGCTGTATCGTCGCTTCGCACGCAACCGGCACGCCGTTTCGCGATGGCTCGGCTATCACGCCGAAGCGCACTGCGACGGGCAGGCGTGCCGCATCGGCACGGCAGCCGAAAGCACGGCGGCGGATCGCCCTGCGCGCGACACCGCGCGCCGCATCGTCGTGCGCTGGATGTATGTCGCGGCGATCGTGCATCTGCTCGTCGGCGTGGCCGTTCCGTGGCTCGCCGGCGCACCGCTCGCCGATGCGTATCACCGCGGCATCGAGCTGCATTTCTGGGCCGGCGCGGCACCGGAACCGGCGCGTGCCCAGCAGATTTGGTGGATGTCGCTGATCGGCGCGACGGTGCAGTGCGCGTCGGTCTGGATGCTCGCGCTCGTCCACCTCGGCAACCGGTTGCGCACGCGGGAAGTATGGGGATGGCTGCTGGCCGGCCTGCTGGTCTGGGCGCCGCAGGACATGCTGTTTTCATTGCAGGCCCATGTGTGGGGCCATGTGGCGATCGACGCGGCCGCACTCGTCGCGATGGTTCCGCCGCTTGTCTGGCTGTTGAGGAGGGATACCGTATGAACACCTTGCCTGCCTTCGACTGGGCGCTCAACCTGCTGATCGTGCAGGGCGCGATGGGCGCATTCGATACGCTTTATCACCACGAACTCACGCAGGACCTGCCGCACAGCCCGCGCGCGCGGCTCGAACTGGCGATTCATGCGGTGCGTTCCGTGCTCTACGGCCTCGTGTTCGCATCGATCGCGAACGTCGCGTTTCACGGCGCCTGGGTCGCGGCGATCGCGGCGGTGGTGCTCGTCGAAGTGGTGCTGACGTTGTGGGATTTCGTCGTCGAGGACCAAAGCCGCAAGCTGCCGGCGACCGAGCGCGTGCTGCACACGCTGCTGGCCGTCAACGGCGGCGCGCTGTTCGGATTGCTCGCGATGCAACTGGCCGTCTGGGCGCACGAACCGACCGCGCTGCACGCGATCGACGTCGGCTGGCGCGGCTGGCTGCTCAGCCTGTTCGCCGTCGGCGTGACGGTGTCGGGTATCCGCGACGGGATTGCCGCGTGCCGCATCGCGCGACGCGCTCCGGTCGCCAATCCGTTCGCGGGGCAGCCGGCCGGCAACGTGCTCGTCACCGGCGGCACCGGTTTTATCGGCGAAACCCTCGTGAACCAACTGCTCGATGCTGGGCATACGGTCACGTTGCTGGCGCGCGATCCGCTGCGCGCGGCCTACCTGTTCCAGGGCCGCGTGCGCAGCGTGACGTCCATCGAACAGTTGCGACCGCACGAGCGCTTCGACACGGTGATCAATCTTGCGGGCGCGCCGGTGCTGGGCGCGCGCTGGAGCAAGCGCCGGCAGGCGCTGCTGCTCGCCAGCCGCGTCGGCGTCACGGAGTCGCTGATGCGCTGGGTCGAGACCGCCGAGGTCAAGCCGCGCACGTGGATCCAGGCATCCGCGATCGGCTACTACGGCGTGCGTCCGGCCGACGAACGGCTCGACGAGGGCAGCAGCGCCGGCACCGGTTTCATGTCCGAGCTGTGCCGGCAGTGGGAGCGGTCCGCGCAGCCGCTGGAGCGCCATGGGGTGCGCACGGTGGTGCTGCGGCTGGGCATCGTGTTCGGCCCCGGCGGCGCGTTGCGACCGATGCTGCTGCCGCATTACTTCGGGATGGGCGGACGCTTCGGCGACGGCGCGCAAGTCATGAGCTGGATCCACCGGGACGACGTCCTGCGGATCATCGCGCGCGCGATGTCGAACGCGGGCATGCACGGTGTCTACAACGCGGTGGCGCCCGGTGCATTGACCCAGCGCGAGTTCGTGCAGGCCGTGACGAAGGTGCTGCGCCGCCCCGCATGGCTGCACGTGCCGGCCGCGCCGCTGCGCTGCGCGATGGGCGAGATGGCCGAGCTGCTGCTGGACGGGCAGCGGGTGATGCCGGCGCGGCTGCATCAGGACGGCTTCATGTTCCGGTTCCCGACCGCCGAGCACGCGCTGCGTGACCTGACGAATCGGCCGCACGCCGATTTCGCGCGGCCGGCCTGCCGTTTCCCGCAACGTCGTGTATAAATTCGACGTGACCGCGTTCGGGACGTGTCGTGCGTCCCGGGCGCTCCGCATCCGACCTCACAAGGAGACTGCATGCTGCACATCCTCGGCAAGATTCCGTCCATCAACGTCCGCAAGGTGCTGTGGCTGTGCACCGAGCTGAACCTGCCGTTCGAACAGGAAGACTGGGGCGCGGGCTTCCGCACGACCGACGATCCGGCCTACCGCGCGCTGAATCCGAATGCGCTCGTGCCCGTCATCAAGGATGACGATTTCGTGCTCTGGGAATCGAACACGATCATCCGCTACCTCGCGAACCGCTATGGCGGCGACGCGCTTTATCCGGCCGAGCCGCAGGCGCGCGCACGGGTCGATCAATGGATCGACTGGCAGGGCACGGACCTGAACCGTTCGTGGGTCGGCGCGTTCCTCGGCCTCGTGCGGAAATCGCCCGATCATCAGGATCCGGACGGCATCGCGCGGTCGATCGCGGACTGGACGAAGCACATGCGCGTGCTGAACGCGCAGCTCGAATCGACCGATGCGTTCGTGGCCGGCGGCACCTTCACGCTCGCGGACATTCCGATCGGCCTGTCGGTGAACCGCTGGTTCGGCACGCCGTTCGAGCATCCGGATTTCCCGGCGGTGTCGCGCTATATCGAGCGTCTTGCGACGCGCGAAGGGTTCAAGACCTACGCCGGCAGCGCGAATCCGTAACGCATCGCAGGTAGCGCGCGGCGCGGCGGCGTTGCAATCGCCGCCGCGTCGCCACCCGCAAGCACGGGCGCCGCGGGCCCGTCGTCACGCGCCGGGTGCCGGCATCGCGTCGAGCACGCGCGCGAGAAATGCCTCGTGATTCCACGCGGATTCCGGCCGCGACAACCCGAGCCGCACGACCACCAGCTGACGGCTCGGCACCACGCTCACGAACTGGCCTTCATGGCCGACCGCATGAAACGCGTCGGCCGGCATCGCGCTCGCATGCGGATCGCGATCGTTGAACGGCTCCGGCACCTTGACCCACAGATGCGCGCCGAACTCCTGGCGCGACGACTGTGGCGTCGCGCGCGTCAGATAGCGCACCCAGCCTTCCGGCAGCAACCGCTGCCCGTTCCATTCGCCGTCCTGCAGCAGAAGCTGCCCGAAGCGCGCCCAGTCGCGCGCGCTCGCATACATGTACGACGGGCTGCCGAGCGTGCCGGACGCATCGGGCTCGAACACCGCGCTGCGCATGTCGAGCGGCGCGAACAGCGCGCGGCGCGGAAACGCGAGGTAGTCGTCCTCGCTGCCGCCCATCGCTGCGCGCATCACGCGCGCGACGATCGCGCTCGTGCCGCTCGAGTAGTACCACTGCTTGCCGGGTGTCGCGGCGAGCGGTTTCGCCGACGCGAACCGCGCGGTATCCGGCTGCGTGAACAGCATCACGGCGACATCGGACAGCGGGTCGTCATAGTCCTCGTTGAATTGCAGGCCGCTCGTCATCCGCAGCAGCTCGTCGAGCGTGATGGCCGCGCGCGGGTCGCCGCTGCCGCGCCATTCGGGCAGCAGCGCCGATGCATCGGGCGACAGCGTGTGCTGTGCGACGAGCATGCCGACCAGCGCGGCCGTCACGGTCTTCGTCATCGACCAGCCGGGCAGCGGCGTGTCGGCCGTGAAGCCGGGCGCATAGCGTTCGGCGATCACCTGGCCGCGCCACATCACGACGACCGCGCGCGTGCGTCGCGGCCGCGCCGGATCGGGTTCGTCGAATGCGCGGTCGAGCGCGGTCTGCAGCTTGTGTGCGTCGATGCCGGCGGGTGGCGCGACGGGTGCCGGCTGCACGGGCGGCGGATCGGGGAGGGCCGGCAACGCGGCCGGTAATGCGGCCGACGGCGCGCCGGGCGACGGCCCGAGCGCGAGCGTGCAGCCGAGTCCGGGCCGGAAGTCGGCTTCGCGCTCGGCGAAGCCGGCGAAGGTTGCCACCGCACGATGATGGTCGGGATCGAGCGACGGGCGCACCAGTTTCAGCAGCGGATGCACGCCGGCCATGATGTCGACGTCGATCACGGACGCGGCCGGGCGGCCCGACACGTACACGCCGGAACACAGTGCCTTCGCCGCATAGCCGGTCGCGATCGGCGCGAGCCGCGACAGCATGTATCCCGCATAGCCGAGCGCGGCCAGCAGCACCAGGGCGGCGCCCCGACGGATCAACGGCTTGATGGGTGTCGTCATGCGCGGGCGTCCTCGGTTGTCTGCGGGCGGGCCATGAACCGGCAGTGTCGCAGGTTCGGGCAAGCGGTGGCAATCGCGGGTGCTTGTGACGCCAGGGGGCGTCGGTCGGGCGGAGGTTGCCCGGCGTGTGTGAAGCGTATGTGTCGATCGCGCATGTGAACGGGTCGCATGCGGCCCGTTCACATGGTGCGTCATTGCGCGTTGTTGTTGTCCGAACGCAGTGTCCAGACCGTCGCGGTATTCGTGTTGTCGTCGACGGCCGCGAATTGCGACTGGCCTTTGCTGCCATGCCCGAACGCAAGGCCGAATGCCGAGCCCGGCGCGGTATCGACCTGCATCTGCGCGACGAAGCGTCCGTCCACCGTGAATTCGACGATCTCGCTCGGTTGCAGCGGGTCGGGGTTGACCGCATCGCCGTTCGCGGTCACGAGATGGCCGTTCGGCGCGAGCGCCAGCGCGAGCGGGCCGTGCAGGTGCTTGGCGTCGAAGTAGATCATCCGTCCGACGCCACCGTCGTGTTTCGTCGACGCGGCGTTCTGGATCGCGAACACCGCGTTGTCGCCCGTGGACGCGACATACAGGACGTCGATGTTCGGGTCGTACGCGAGGCCGGTCGGGCCGACGACAAGCGCATTGGGATCGGTCCGGTTCACGTAGCCCGACGCGATGATGCGCGAGCCCGACAGCATCGTGACGCCGTCGTTGCCGATCGCCAGTTCGATCCGTGCGACCGTGCCGTTCAGTACGTTCGACACGAACGCGGTCACGCGCTGGCCGCGATCGATCACGGTCATGTCCCACGGCCCGTCGAGCAGCGTGGCGCTGACCAGTTGCGTGACGAGATGGCCCGCCGGATTGATGACGAGCAGCGAGCCCGGCGCGACGACGGTCTTGCCGTCCGGCGTCGGCACGTTGCCGACCAGCACGAAGCCGCTGCGCAGCACTATGAGCGCGGTCGTCAGGCCCAGATTGCTGCCCTGGAAGAACGTTGTCGGCGTATTGCCGGGCGACAGCTTCACGATCGTCGTGCCGGTGCCTTGCAGATTCGACGCCGCGTTGAAGTTCGACACGACGACGTCACCCGGTTTCAACGTGCTCCAGGTCGGCACGCCGTGCGGCACGAACGCGATGCCGTACGGATTGAGATCGCCGTTGGCGGGCACGGTCGATGCAGTGACCGATGAAACCGGGAGGATGATGTCGTTGCCGCCGGCCCACGCGAACGTCGACGACAAGGCGGCCAGCCCGGCGGCGCATGCCGCACGGCGTAACGTGCGCGCGATCGCGTGCGACGCGCGTGCGAACACCGGCGGGTGCGCGGCGAAGACGGTCGAAGCGGGTGAACGACAGGAAGGGAGAGGGTCCATGGCATGACTCCGGTTGACGAAAGCGAGCAGTCATCCCGGCTGCCGGCCAGCGCAGCCGACGGGTGTCCGGCGCCGGTTCGCGATCTTGCCGCGCGAGCCCACGCTCGAAATAAACGGATGGCGACGGCGGTTTATTCCATCCGGTTGCACTCGTTGCACGCGCACCGGCAGCCATTGTTCGCTGCAATGCAGACACGACCTGACACGTTGAAATCCTGCCCGCCGAAGGTCGATAATCGTCCGGCATCGAACGCTCACCCATTCCAACCGTTATCGGAAATCGCCATGTCCTATGACAACAACAACCCGTTCGCCAGAATCCTGCGCGGCGAACTGCCGTGCGTGAAGGTCGCGGAAGACGACGCAACCCTCGCGATCATGGATCTGATGCCGCAGGCCGACGGTCACGTGCTCGTGATCCCGAAGGAGCCGGCCGCGCAGATTTTCGAGCTGTCCGGCGACGCGGCCGCGGCCGGCATCCGCATGACGCAGCGTGTCGCGGCGGCCGTGCGCGCGGCGCTCGAGCCGGACGGCGTGTTCATCGGCCAGTTCAACGGCGCGGCGGCGGGCCAGACGGTCCCGCACGTGCACTTCCACGTGATCCCGCGCTGGGAAGGCGCCGAGTTGCGGATGCATGCACGCGACATCGCCGATGCGGCGACGCTCGAATCGATCGCCCAGCGGATTCGCGCGCGTTTCGTGTAACGGCGCGTTCGCATGCGGCGCGGCGACGGCGCACATGCCGGCCGTCGCGCTGCAGCGGCCTGTTTCGGCGGTCACGCGAAGTAACACCTGTAACCGCCGGCGAAACTCGGCCCGGCAAGCCCGGCGCTAGACTCCGCGCATGACTTCATCGAGCGACAGGAAGAGCGGATCGCCTCTTCGCGCCGGCCACCGCCTCCCGCGGCGGTGTGGTCTCCGCTAGGTGTCATTCGTCTTTCGCGCCGGGAATCGAGCCATGTCCAGACTTCTCATCACGCTTGCCCTGATCGGCGGCCTGTCCGGCTGCTACGTCGCGCCGCCGTACGGCTACTACGCTCCCGCGCCGGCCTATTACGGCTACGCGCCGGCGTATTACGCGCCGCCCGTCAGCGTCGGGATCGGCGGCAACTTCCGCATCCGCTGATCGGGCACCCGGCGCGGGCGCTGCCCGCACCGGTTCGCTGCCCTGCGCCGGACGATTCGCGCGAATTCGCGCCGCATGACGACGGCGCGCCTCGCATCGTGCGCGCGGTTCCTATACTTCACAGGAAAGCGCAACTCCGGTGAGGTAGCCATGTCGGTCACACGCAAGGTCGCTGTGGTGTCGGGCGTATCCACGCTCGTCTATCTCGGGCTCGCCGTGCTCGGTTTCGGCGGGTTCGCCGCCTTTTTCTCGCATCCGCCGCTGACCGTCATCGTCGTCGCGACACTCGCGATGACCGTCGTCGCGATGTTCACCGAAGGCAACCTCAGCACCGGCGAGCGCGAGAACCGCGACAACCGCTGGGTGCTCGCGGCATTCGCAGTGAGCGGCTTCCTGCTCGCGTATCTGCCCGCGCTGACCGACCGGCTCGATGTCTGGACCTTCGGCGGCGATGCGGTGCGATGGCTCGGCGTCGCGCTGTACATTGCGGGCGGCGCGCTGCGCATCTGGCCCGTGTTCGTGCTCGGCAAGCGCTTCAGCGGGCTCGTCGCGATCCAGCCGGGCCATACGCTCGTGACCGACGGCATCTACCGCCGCATCCGCAATCCGAGCTATCTCGGCCTGCTCGTCAATTCGATCGGCTGGGCGCTCGCGTTCCGCTCGGGCGTCGGCGTGCTGCTGGTCGCGCTGATGATGGTGCCGCTGGTCGCGCGCATCCGTTCGGAGGAAGCGCTGCTGCGTTCGCAATTCGGCGCCGATTACGACGCGTATTGCGCGCGGACCTGGCGGCTGTTGCCCGGCGTGTACTGACCCTTCATCCCGCCCCCGACCGTCGTTTCGGCGCGCGCTCACGACACGTGCCCGATGTGTTGCCACGTGTGTCTCAAACGTGCGACGCCGCGCGTGGCGAGCCTGCCGTTCCGCAGGGCCGGACCGTGCCCGGAGCCAATGCCGGCGCGGGTTTCAGGCGATTTCGGTGAGCGCGTTGGACGTCCGTTATTCGCAAACAACTTGTTACCAGAATGTCCACGGCAAGGGTGTGGGACCGGTGCTATTCTTCGCCGCAAGCTCGTTGAAATGAATTGGTCCGGGGTTCGGCACAATGCCTGAACCGACGTCGATCGATTCAGATCGTCGTACCGAGCGGACCTTCGATAACCAGATTGCGAACAAGGAAGAATACGGGAATGTGGAAGAAAATCGCCCCCGCTCTCGTCGTCGCCGCGCTGACCGGCACGACTGCACTGCCGGCATTGGCAGGTGACTTGAATAACGCGCTTGGCGGCGCGCTCGGCGGGGTAGCCGGCGCAGCGGTCGGCGGCGCGGTCGGTGGCAGCACCGGCTCGGTAATCGGCGGCGCCATCGGCGGCGGCGCGGGTGGCGCGGTGACGTCGAACCGTCGCGAGCGCACCGGCGCGATCATCGGCGGCGCACTCGGCGGCGGCGCAGGTACCGCGGCAGGCAACGCGATGGGTGGCCGAACGGGCGGCCTGCTGGGCGCGGCGGTCGGCGGTGGCGCGGGTGCGGCGCTCGGCGGCAACATGTCGCGCAGCTCGTACGAACGCGATTACGGCGATCGCGGTTATCGCGGCGATCGCGGCTATCGTCGCCACAAGCATCATCACCACCGCGACTGGGACTGATCGCCGCTGGCGCGGCACGGTGCGCGACCTGCGCCCCGTCGTGCCGACGGCGTCGGCACCCGACGCGAGAATCGGCCCGGCGGCCTGCCGGGCCGCCATCGCCGGCCAGACCGGCGACCCTTTCCGGCTTCATCAGCCGCTGCCATGCGCCCGATCGACGGGCCGGCCATTTCCCCCCTCGTCGTATTTCCCCGCTTCCCGACTACACAGCCTGTCGCGCCTGAATGCGACTGCGCAGAATTGGCAAACGCCATCCACTTTCCGTTCGCGTTCGTCGCGTCAATCCGTTCCGGCATGGTGAAGGTTTGCATCGGGAGCGGAGCCGCCCGCACCCGAGCGCAAATCGACCGTCTGCCATCCGCGTAACCAGATGATCGCGACCTGCATCGCGCCGCCGGTATGGCTGCGATCGGAGGCGCCGCATCGATCGTCCCGGTGCTTCGTCCGCAATACGCCGGCCGTCAGGATTTCCCTGATACGCAGGCCGCCGCGCCAAGCCGTTTCACCGCGCATCGCGGGTGCCGGCGGGTAGTGGGAAATCGAATGGATGGCATCACAACATTTAATTGGTCGATTGAGATCGACTTCGCTATCGTCGACGATGCCCGCGTACGGAATCGAACCGTGCCGTCCGCTGCGTCTCGCCTCGTCGCATGATCGCGAGCGCCGCGGCCCGGCCGCCGCACCCACCAGCATGGGGCGCCGCGTCCGATCAACCGGACGGATCCGTCGCGAAGCCTGGCCGACCGAACGAAGGCGCATGCGCTTTCAAGCCACCCCGGCAACGATGTCCCGCCGCCGCCTGCGCGACCCACGCGCAGGTGTGCCGGCCGATGCCGTCAGCGCCCGGGGCCGGACCAACCCATTGCCTGGATGCACTATGTCTAAGACAACGTATTACGCGCCGCATGGCGGCCACCCGCCGCAGACCGATCTGCTGACCGATCGGGCGATGTTCACCGAGGCGTACGCGGTGATCCCGAAGGGTGTGATGCGCGACATCGTCACGAGCTGGCTGCCGTTCTGGACGAACACGCGTCTGTGGGTGATCGCCCGCCCGCTGTCGGGTTTCGCCGAAACCTTCTCGCAGTACATCGTCGAAGTGAACCCGGGCGGCGGCAGCGACAAGCCGGAGCAGGACAAGAACGCCGAAGCCGTCCTGTTCGTCGTCGAAGGCGAAGCCGAGCTGACGCTGCAGGGCTCGAAGCACGTGCTGAAGCCGGGCGGCTATGCGTTCATTCCGCCGGGCGCGGACTGGACGCTGCACAACGTCAGCGATGCCGCGGTGCGTTTCCACTGGGTTCGCAAGCATTACCAGGCCGTCGACGGCATCCCGCTCCCCGAAGCCTTCGTGACCAACGAGCAGGACGTCGAGCCGATCCCGATGCCGGGCACCAACGGCGCGTGGGTGACGACGCGCTTCGTCGACATGAGCGACATGCGCCACGACATGCACGTGAACATCGTGACGTTCGAACCGGGCGGCGTGATTCCGTTCGCCGAAACGCACGTGATGGAGCACGGCCTGTACGTGCTCGAAGGCAAGGCCGTCTATCGCCTGAACCAGGACTGGGTCGAGGTGGAAGCGGGCGACTTCATGTGGCTGCGTGCGTTCTGCCCGCAGGCGTGCTATTCGGGTGGCCCTGGCCGCTTCCGCTACCTGCTGTACAAGGATGTGAACCGTCACATGAACCTGACGCTGAACCCCGCGCGCTAAGCGGCGCGTCGGCAGTCGAATACGAAAGCCCGCCGGTACATGCCGGCGGGCTTTTTTTCATGGTGCGGATTCCGAACGTTGCGAATGCGTGGCGCTGCAGATCGATGCCGGCCGCGCGCTCGCCTGCCGTGACGGCGGCGAGGCGCGGAGGCGGCCGCAGGCAAGCGGACATGGGTGGACCGTGAGCCGGGCTGAACCGCGATCCCGACATCGCGGACATGCGCGTGGGCGGCGCGCGCGTGCGACGCCCGTTGCGATACGTCACGGCTTCCCGTTGATCGCGGTCAGATATCGCGCGAGGTCGTCGATCGCTTCGGGCGGCAACGGCGCGCCATAGACCGTGCGCATCTTGACGACCTCCGCCTTCCACTCCTGGAACGACAGCGGCGGTTGCCGGGTCACCATGTCGACCGAATGGCAGATCAGGCAATGCAGGTTCGCGAGATCGGCGCCCGGGCCGGGCGGAAACTTCTGCGTGTCGCCGGGCAACGCGACTTCGACCGTTCCGGTCGGCGCGGCGCGCGCCGTCTTGCCCGTTTGCGCCATCGCGGCGCTTCCCGCGCAGGTCACCGCTGCGAGCAGGATCGCGGCACTCGTCTTCATCATGATCGGCTCCTCACGCGACGAATACATGCGTCGTTTCGACCACGTTGCGCATGTAGCCGGCCGGGTTCCAGTTTGGCGTGTCCGGCTGCTCGACGCCGCCGTCGTTGATCGCCTTGACCTGCAACACGGCCTGTCCGGCGCGGTGCGGCGTGAACTGCGCTTCCCAGCGGCGCAGGCTGTACTTGCCGTAGTCCTTCCCGAGGCGCGCCGTCGCCCAGGACGCGCCGCCATCATGGGAGAACAGCACCTTGCGCACGCCTGTGTCGCCGCCGAACGCGATGCCCCGGACCGTCTGCGGCCGGTCCAGCGCGATCACGGCGCCGTCGTCGAGGTTGGTGATGAACGATCGCGGCACCATCCGGCTGATCGGCACGGTCTTGACGCCGGCCTGCCCGGGCTGAATGCTCGCGTGCGGCGTGTCGGGAATCTGATAGGCCTTCGCCATCCAGAAATTGTCGTCGCGCCGGTCGATGACCTCGATGTCGTGCAGCATCTTCACCCAGTACGTCGAATACCAGCCCGGCACGACGAGGCGCAGCGGGAAGCCGTTGAGCAGCGGCAGCGGTTGCCCGTTCATCCCGAACGCGACGATCACTTCGCCGTCCCGCGCGCGGTCGACGTCGAGCGCCTTGATGAAGGCCGGCGTGGCGGGCAGCACGCCCTTGTCCAGGCCGTCGAAGCGGACCTGCACCGCGCCCGCCTTCACGCCCGCCCGATCGAGGATGTCCTTGAGCCGCACGCCGGTCCAGCGCGCGTTGCCCATTGCGCCGTTGCCCCATTCGCCGCCGGCGACGCGCGGCTTGAAGAAGCCGCGCGAATTGCCGGCGCACTGATTGACGGCGGCGACTTCGACGCGCGGAAAGCCGCTCATGAGGTCGCGCAGGCTCAGTTCGAGCGGGCGGTCGACGAGCCCGTGCACGGCGAGCCGGAACGCGCCGGCGTCGATCCGCGCCGGGATGTCGGCGAGGTGCCATCGCACGAAGAACCGGTCGTTCGGCGTGAACACGCCGTCATCGAACACGGAGAAAGGCGTTTCGAGCAGTGGGGGGCGGACGCGCACCAGCAGCATTTCGCCCTTTTGCGGAAAGTCATGGGTCAGCTCGCGCAGCCCGTTCTCGAACGGCAGCGTGACCGCGTCGGCCGCGCATGCGCGCCGATACCAGCTTGCGCCGACGGCCAGCAGGCCGCCAGCGGCGGCGGCCTGCATCAGGTGACGGCGCTGTGGATCATGTGGGTCTGCCATGACGACTCCCTCGTTTGCCGATCTGTCTGCCGAACCCGCGATCGCGCGCGGCTGCCAAGACGCCGGATCATGTGCGGCCGATGACCCGAGATTTCATGATAGGCGCAATCCGGCGCGATATCGGGCCGGATGGGGTTCACGCGTGGAAGCGGTGCAGCAACGGCCGCCGGGCCCCGGTCGCGCCGCGCATTCCCGCTCGGGTTCCCCCGTGCGTCGCTCGTTGCTTCCCGTCAGCGGCGACGTGCCATGAACGACTCCCCCACCTCCCTTCATCCCCGCTGCCGCGGCCGCAAGATCCGGTCGGGCACCCGTCACGTGATCGCCTGCGGCATGCCGCCGCTCGGCTGGCGCGACCTGTATCACCGCGCGCGACGTCGATCAGGTACGCGCCCGACGCGAGACGCGCGAACGGCCCCGGCGCGCTTTCCTAAATAAAATTTAGCCGGCCAAACTTTGGCTAAAGAATGTTCCGGTTTCGCGCCATCCCTTCGACAATGCGCGCCTTCCGTGACCGGTCGGCGCTTATCGCGCACCGGCCGTCGCGGCATCGAAGAAGGAGCCCGACATGACCGACCACACCGCATCCCCTCCGCCGCAACCCGCGCCGCCGCGCCACCGACGCGTGTGGCGCACGCTCGCGGGCGCGCTGCTCGGCCTGACGCTCGCGTGCGCGGGCATCGGCGCATGGACGATCCAGCGCATCTGGACGCAGTTGCCGTCCGTCGAGCACCTGGCCGTTTATCGTCCCGCGCTGCCGCTGCGGATCTTCTCGCGCGACGGCGACTTGCTCGCCGAATACGGCGTCGAGCGGCGCGAGTTCGTGCCGCTCGAACGCATTCCTCCGCTGATGCGGCAAGCGCTGCTCGCGGCCGAGGACGCGAAGTTCTATCAGCACGGCGCGATCGATGTCGGCGGCCTCGCGCGCGCGACGTTCGCGAACGTCGTGACGGGGCAGCCCGGGCAGGGCGGCAGCACGATCACGATGCAGGTCGCGCGCAACTTCTACCTGACGCGCGACAAGGTGCTGAGCCGCAAGCTCGCCGAGATCCTGATGGCGACCAAGCTCGAACGCGAATACAGCAAGGACAAGCTGCTCGAGCTGTACATGAACGAGATCTACCTGGGCGAGCGCGCGTACGGTTTCGCGGCCGCCGCGAACGTGTATTTCGGCAAGCCGCTCGACGCGCTGAGCGCGGGCGAGGCAGCCGTGCTCGCGGGGCTGCCGAAGGCGCCGTCCGCGTTCAACCCGGTCGTCAATCCGGCGCGCGCGACCGCGCGGCGCAACTATGTGCTCGGCCGGATGCATGCGCTCGGCCAGCTCGACGACGCGACGTACCGCGCTGCCGTCGACGCGCCGATCGCGTTGGCGACCACGCCGCCGCCCGGGATCGTCGCCGCGCCGTACGTTGCCGAGCGCGCGCGCCGCATGATGGTCGAGCGCTTTCACGACGACGCCTATACGCTCGGCCTCGACGTGACGACGACGGTCTCGATGCGCGACCAGCGCGCGGCCGAAGCCGCGCTCGACCGCACGCTGAGCCGGCAGCCACGCGCGAAGCGCGATGCGCGCAGCGGACTCGAAGGCGCGCTCGTGTCGCTCGATGCGGCGACGGGCGACATGCTCGCGCTCGTCGGCGGCGCGGATTTCAATCGCAACGTGTTCGATCATGCGCTGCAGGCGTATCGCCAGCCGGGCTCGAGCTTCAAGCCGTTCGTGTATTCGGCGGCGCTGGAGAAGGGTTACTTCCCCGGCGTGCTCGTCGACGATACGCAGCGCACGCTCACGCATGAGGAAACCGGCGCGCGACCGTGGCGTCCGCGCAATTTCGGCAACCGCTACGAGGGCTTCATCCCGGTGCGGCGCGGGCTCGTGCGCTCGAAGAACCTGGTCGCGGTCAGCCTGATGCAGGCCACCGATGCGCGTTACGTGCAGCAGCACGCGGTGCACTTCGGCTTCGACGCGCAGCGCAATCCGGCATCGCTGCCGCTCGCGCTCGGCGCGGGCGCGGTGACGCCGCTCGAACTCGCGAGCGCGTACAGCGTGTTCGCGAACGGCGGGACGCGGATGGAACCGCGCCTGATCCTGTCGGTGAAGCAGCGTCACGGCGGCGCGATGTACGAGGCGACCGCGCCGGCAGGCGAGCGCGTCGTGTCGGCGCGCAACGCGTTCGTGATGGACAGCATGCTGCGCGACGTCGTGCGCTCCGGCACCGCGCGCGGCGCGCTCGCGCTGCGTCGCGACGACGCGGCCGGCAAGACGGGCACGTCGAACGGATCGAAGGACGTCTGGTTCGCCGGCTACTCGTCGGGCATCGTCGCGGTCGCGTGGCTCGGTTACGACACGCCGCGCCCGATGGGGCGCGCGACCGGTGCGACGCTGGCGCTGCCGGTCTGGCTCGACTACATGAAGACTGCCGTCGACGGGCGCACGCCGGTCGATGCTTCGCCGCCGCAGGACGTCGCGCTGGTCGATGGCGACTTCGTCTACGCCGAATACACGCGCGGTTCGTGCACGGCCGACGTGCCGCCGTACATCCGCAGCCGCTTTGCATGCGGCGGCGCGGCTGTACAGGACGCGTCGGCCGCGCCGGCCGACCACGGCAAGGCCGACGAGCCGATGCCCGCCGCGGTCGATGCGGCCGAGCGCGAACGCGTGCTCGACCTGTTCCGGACCGACGACTGACGCGCGCGATGCATACGCTCTATCTGATTGCAATCGTCGCGGAAGCGATGTCGGGGGCGCTGATGGGCATGCGGCGCGGCATGGACCGCTTCGGGCTCGCGCTCGTCGGCGCGGTGACGGCGCTCGGCGGCGGCACCGTGCGCGACGTGCTGCTCGGCCATTACCCGCTCGGCTGGATCGCGCATCCCGAATACCTCGTGATCACGCTCGTCGCGGCGACGGTCGCGTCGTGGGCCACCCGGCATGTCGCGCGGATGAAGACGCTGTTCGTCACCGTCGACGCGATCGGCCTCGCGGCGTTCACGATCATTGGCTGCGACATCGGCGCATCGACCGGCACGGCGCCGATCATCGTCGTGCTGGCCGGCGCGATCACGGGCGTCTGCGGCGGAATGCTGCGCGACCTGCTGTGCAACGAGATGCCGCTGATCCTGCGCGAGGAGCTGTACGCGAGCGTCGCGTTCGTCACGGGCACGCTGTATGTCGGGATCCCGCATCTCGGCATCGATGCGGGCCTCGCGACGGTGGTCGCGCTCGCGGCCGGGTTCTCGATGCGGATGCTTGCGGTACGGCTCGGGTGGAAGATGCGGACCTTCGGCGCGGCGGATGTCGAGCATTGAGCGTGGCACGCGCACCGGCATTCAGTCCGGCTGCATGACCTGAAAGACGTTGCCCTCCGGATCGAGGCCGTCGACCATCCGGTACGCGAAGCCGTCGTAGCGCTTGAGATCGCGTACCGTCACGCCGTCGCGGGCGAGCCGGTCGCGGTGCGCGTCGATATCGGCATCGATCGAGAAGACGAGCTTCACGGTGCTTGCGTCGGCATTCGCATGCGCGGATGAGGCTGCCTGGCGAAACGCAGGGCCCGCCCGATGCAGCGCCAGTTCGACAGCGCCCGCGTCGAGCACGACCCATTCACCGTCGATTTCCTCGATGACGGGCAGGTCGAAATATCGTTGGTAGAACGCCTTCAGCAACGCGACGTTGCGAACGTACAGGATGATGCGGGTCATCGGAAGTGGCATGTGGGTTTCCTCATGTGGGTCTCCTCGAAGGCGATGCACGCATGATGTCGGGTGAAAGTCGCTGTTGACGGCAGGGCAGGACATCGAGCGACGCGACGACCATGCAGGATGCGTCGGCGCTACGCGGGCACCATCACCGGCGGCGTACCGTTGCCGGTTTCCACCATCTTCACCGCGAATCCGTAGCATCGTGCGATATGCGCGGGCGTCATCACGTCGCGCGGCGTGCCGTGCGCGACGATCGTGCCGTCGGCGAGCATCGCGATCGTATCCGAGTGCCGCGCGGCGAGGTTCGGGTCGTGGACGATCGCGAGCACGCCGAGTCGCCATTCGCGTGCGACTGCACGCACGGTGTCGAGCAAGCGGTGCTGATGCGCGAGATCGAGCGCGGCGGTCGGCTCGTCGAGCAGCAGGTAGCGCGGGCCGCTTGCGATACCGTCGTCCTCGTCCGGCCACAGCTGCGCGAGCACACGCGCGAACTGCACGCGTGCGAGTTCGCCGCCCGACAGCGTCGTGACATCGCGGCCGACGAGCGTGTCGGCACCCGCGCGTTCGAGCGCACGCCACGCGATGTCGCGATCGCGGTGCGACGTCGCGCCGCTGCGCCGCGCATGCGGATAGCGGCCGAGCAGCACGATTTCGTCGACACTGAACGGGAAGGCCGGTTGTGCGGCCTGCGGCAACACCGCGCGCAGGCACGCGAGCCTTGGCGCGTCGATGCGCGCGAGCGGTTCGCCGTTCAGCGTGATGTTGCCCGTCACGCGCACGCCGTTCGGCGCGACGCTGCCGGTCAGTTCGCCGGCGAAGGTCTTCAGCAGCGTGCTTTTGCCCGCGCCATTGCGGCCGAGCAGCGCGGTTACGCGGCCGGGTTCGATCGACAGCGACAGGTCGCGAAGGATGGCGTTGTGTCGGCGGGCGACGTCGAGATGGTGGGCGGTCAGCATGGTCGTCGTGACGGAAGGGTTAGGGCCTGTTCCCGCGAATAACGGGCTTGCGCTGGCCCCCAGAAGGGCCGAGCGCAAGGATTGCGACGAAGCGAATACTCGACGTATTCGCAAGGAATATGACGCAGCGATCGGCCCTTCTGGGGGCCAGCCCCGCGAATGATTTTTTCCAAACAGGGGAACGTGCCTGTTCGCCCGCATTGCGGCGCCGTTCGTCGTTGCAATAGCTGCGGCTATTGCGCCTCCTCCCTCCTTGCCCTACGGGCGAACAGGCACGTTCGCAAGCCCGTTATTCGCGGGAACAGGTCCTAGCCGAGCGCGCCGCGGCTTTTCCACAGCAACGCGAGGAAGAACGGCGCGCCGAGCAGCGCGGTCAGCACGCCGAGCGGGATTTCGGCGGGCGCGGCGATCGTGCGCGCGGCGAGGTCGGCGGCGAGCGTCAGCAACGCGCCGAGCAGCGCGGCGCCGGGCAGCACGACGCGCTGGTCGGGGCCGCACGCGAGCCGTATGCAATGCGGCGCGACGAGCCCGATGAAGCCGATGATGCCCGCGCACGACACGAGCGCGCCGACCGCGAGCGCAACCGCGACGAGCACGCGCCGCTTCAGCCGCTGCACCGGCACGCCGAGATGCAGCGCTTCGGTTTCGCCGAGCTGCAGCGCGTTCAGCGCATCGCGTTCGCGCACGAGCAGCACGCAGCCGATCGCGACGCACGGCGCAACGGCCGCCAGCGCGGACCATTGCGCGCCGCCGAGGCTGCCGAGGCTCCAGAAGGTCAGCGAGCGCAGTTGCGCGTCGTCGGCGACGAACGTGAGCAGCCCGATCGCTGCGCCGACTAGCGCGTTGATCGCGATGCCGGCGAGCAGCAGCAGCGGTAGCGCGAGCCGGCCGCGCGATGCGGCGAGCCGATAGACGAGCGCCGCGACCGCGAGCGCGCCCGCGAAGGCCGCGACGGGCAACGCGGCCGCGCTCACGTGTGCGGCAAAGAGGGCGGGGCCGAGCACGATCATCGTCGTCGCGCCGAGTGCGGCGCCGCTCGACACGCCGACGAGCCCCGGATCGGCGAGCGGATTGCGGAACAGCGCCTGCATCGCGGCGCCGGTCGCGCCGAAGCCGCCGCCGACCAGCAGCGCGAGCGCGACACGCGGCGCGCGGATGTCGAGCAGCACCGCGCGTGTCTGCTGCGCGGCCGCATCGCCGGTCAGCGCGGCCCATGCCTCCGCGAGCGGAATGCGATACGCGCCGACGCACAGCGCGACGACGGACATCGCGCACACGAGGCACGCGAGCGCGGCCAGCGCGAACGGCGCGAAGCGGCGCGACGTGCCGACGCGCGCGGCGCCGGAGCGCGAGGCGGGCGACGGCGCGGGGAAAGGCGAAGCGTGAGCGGGCATCGGGGCAGTCCGGAATCAGGCGAGCGCATCCGACAGGCGTCGGTGCAGGGTCGTGACGGCGAGCGGCAGGCGCGGGCCGAACCCGAGCAGGAACAGCGCATCGAGCGATACCACGCGTTGCGCACGGCCGGCCGGCGTCGCACCGAAGCCGGGCGTGGCGAGCAGCGCGGCACGGCCGCCGACGGCCGCGAGCCCTTCGTCGGAGATCAGCACGACGTCGGGCGCGGCGGCCGCGAGCGCCTCGGTCGTCAGCGGCTTGTAGTGATCGAAGCCCTGCATCGCGTTGCGCGCGCCCGCGTAGCGGATCATCGCGTCAGCGGCCGTGCGCTGGCCGGCGACGAGTGCCTGATTGCCGGTATGGTTCAGCACGAACAGCACGCGCGGCGGCTGCGCGCCGCCGGGCGCGCGCGCGGCGACCGCGTCACGTGCGGCCTGCCAGTCGCGATCGAAGCTCCGCAGCAGCGCGACGCCCGCATCGCGAACGTCGAGCGCCTGCGCGACGCCGGTGATTTTCGCGCGCACCGACTCGACGTCGTGGCGTTCGTCGAACGTCGTCACCGCGACGCCTGCGCCTTTCACCTGCGCGATCGCGGTCGGCGGGCCGGCTTCCGCCGACGCGAGCACGAGATCGGGCCGCAGCGACAGCAGCCCCTCTGCCGACAGCGCGCGCTGGTAGCCGACTTTCGGCAGACGCTTTGCGGCGTCGGGGTAGGTGCACGTCGTGTCGGCGCCGACGAGCCGGTAGCGGGGCGTCTCGGCGCCGCCAAGCGCGAACGCGGTTTCCGCGAGCGCGCCGCCGATCACGACCACGCGCTTCGGTGCGGCCTGCGCAGTTTGTGCAAACACGCTGCCCGGCAGCGCGCCCGCGAGCGCGCCGGCAGCCGCGCCCGCCAGCACCGCGCGGCGCCGCGGATCGAACGACCGCGCGCTCACCGCGCGCCCCCGCGTGCGGCCGGCGGCAGCGTCGCGACGAGTGCGCGCCAGTCGTCGCGTTCGACCTTGCCGGGCTTGCGCTCGCCGAACAGCAGCGCGACGTGGTCGCCCTGGCGGTCGAACAGTTCGAGCGACGTGACGATGCCGTCGCTGGTCGGCTTCTTCACGACCCATGCGGCGGCGATCAGGTCCTCGCGCACGTGCAGGTTGAAGCCCGGGTCGAGCACGTTGATCCAGGCGCCGACCTCGCGCACGTTCGCGACGGGGCCCGTATGGATCTGGATCATTCCCGCATTGCCGACGAACACCATGATCGGCTGGCCGCTCTGCGCAGCCCGTTCGAGCACGTGGCGCAGCGCATGCGCGGTTTCGACCGGATACGCGTATTGCGGATCGGCGAGGCGCAGCGCCTGCATGCGGCTCACGCCGAAGCGCTGCGTGATGCCGAAGAACTGGTGCGTATCGGTCATCGCTTCCCACGCGGCGCGGAAGCCCGCGACGTCGATCTCGGTGTCGGCGCGTTCGGGCGTCTTCGGTGACGCGGGCACGACGTCGAGGCCCGGCTCCTGCGACGGCGCGCGCCAGCGTTCGACGAATGCGTCGTATGCGGCGTGGTCGCTGTGCGCGCGCAGGTACACCTTGTGGATTGCGTGGCCCTGCGCGTCGAAGAACTGCAGGCTCTTCAGCGGGCCGTGCGCGGTCTCGTCGCGCACCGCGAACGCCGACACCCAGTGGCGATAGAAGATCCGCAGGTCGATGTCGCCGAGCGCGAGTCCGACGGGGCCGTCATGGCTCATCTGCGCATATTCGCCGTCCTTTTCGTGGACGGCCGTGTCGTTGCGCGTGAGCGCCATCACGCGGCCGAGGCGCGGCATTTCCTCGAACATCGCCGGAAAACGCGCGTCGAGCCGCACGACGTGCTCGCCGACGAACGCGGCGAGCGCTTCGCCTTCGCTGACGCCGAGCGCTTGCGCGACGTCGCGGTTGCGCAGCTGGCGCTCTGTCTTGAGCTTGATGAACGCGTCGCGCAATGCGGCGGCCGCGCGGGCCGGGCCGGCCGATTGACCGGGAAGGGCGGATTGCATCATGTCGGACTCCTTCAAGAAACGGTTGGGGTGGTAGCGCGGGCGTCGCGCATCAGAAATCCACTTTCATGCTGACGGCGACCGTGCGTCCGGACGACGTATATGCGTCGAGCACCTGCGAATCGGCGGCGATGCCGCGCACGTCCGACCAGTTCCAATACTTGCGGTCGAACAGGTTGTGGATGCCGATCGTTGCGCTCACATGTTTGTTGAAGCGGTAGCCGCCGCGCAGGTCGACGACGAACGACGACGGCGGCGCGAAGCACGCCTTGTTCGAACAGTCGGACTTGTCGATGTCCTTGTCGCGTTTCGCGGCCTGGAACAGCAGGTCGGTCTGCACGAACCAGCGCTCGCCCGGCTCGTAGCGCACGCCGAACACGGCCGAGAACGGGTTGACCGTATTGAGCGGCTGGCTGGCCGCACCGTTGTTCTGCGTCGAGCCCTTCGTGAACGCCATCGCCGTTTTCAACGTGATGCCGTTCGGCATCGCCCATTCGGCGCGGCCTTCGAGGCCGTGGATGCGCGCGTCGGCGAAGTTCACGTACTGGAATACGAACGGGTCGGCCGGCCGGCCGCTGCCGGCGATCGTCGTGCGCGAGATGAAGTTGCGGTAACGGCCCGTGAACGCGGCCGCGCTGTAGCGCACGACGCCGTAGCCCGTGCCGGCCTTGCCGCGCAGGCCGGCTTCGAACGTGTCGCTCGTCTCGGGCTTCAGGTTCGGGTTGCCGATCGACGTGTAGCCGTACACCGGGTTCGAGAAGCTGCTGTTCACCTGGTCGGGCGTCGGCGCGCGGAAGCCGTGCGCGTACTGCACGTACGGAATCAGCGCGGGCGTGATCTCGTAGAGCACCGAGACGCGCGGCGACAGTTCGTTCGCGCTCGTCGACACTGCCTTGCCGGTGAACAGCGGATCGTTTTCGGTCGGGCTCAGCCGGTACGTGTCGAAGCGCAGGCCCGGCGTGACGAGCAGGCGGCCGTAGCCGATCTGGTCCTGCACGAACGCGCCGAACAGCGTGTAGTCGGTGTCGGGGAACGCCTTGTTCGGGAACGCTTCGCCGACGCCCGGCACCGTGCCGTCGCGCCTGTTCGTCACGCGCGACAGGCTGCCGTCGACGCCATAGAGCAGCTTGTGCGCGAGCGGGCCGGTCGCGAAACCGCTTTCGGCGAAGGCGGAGCCACCGAACGTGCGTTCCTTGTACTGGTTGTCGCGCGAGCGCGATTTCAGCGGCGCGCCGCGCGTCTCGAACGCGTATTGATCCTGCTTCGCGTCCTGGTAGTAGAACTGCACGTGCGCGGTCTGGAACCAGCGGAACGCGTCGTCGCGGAAGTCGTAGTCGACGCTGAAGCGGTTGCGCTCGAGCCGGTCGTTCGTCGTGAGGCCGAGCGTGTTCGGCGGATTGATCGCGGACAGCACGTCGGTGCTCACGCGCCGTTGCACGGTTTCCGCGGTGAACTTGACCGTGTCGCGCGCGGTGGGCGTCAGCACGAGCTTGCCGAGCAGCGATTCCGAATAGACGTCCTGCGGATTCGACGTCGTGCGCAGCGTGCTCGCCGAGTTGTTGCTGCCGCGCGTGTCGACCTCGTGGCCGCGCCGTCCGTCGGCGATGATCATCCCCTGCACGCGGTCGTTGCCGCCCGCGGCCGACACGGTCGCGCCGATGCTGCGATCGGCCGAGTCGTAGCTCGGCCGGAACGAGAAGTAGTAGGGCTTGTCGTAGATCGACAGCAGGTCGCGGGGATCCTTCGTGATGAAATTCACCGCGCCGGTCAGGCCGTCGCTGCCGTAGAGCGCAGAGGCCGGCCCGCGCAGGATCTCGATGCGCTTGAGCGTGTCGAGATCGGCGTAGTCGCCGCGCCCCGCTTCGAGCGGACCGAACGAGAACGCGTTCGGCAGGCGGATGCCGTCTTCCATCAGCAGCACGCGATTGCCTTCGAGGCCGCGGATGTTGATGCTCGAATCGCCGTCGCGGCCGCCGCCGAGCGCGGCGCTGCCGGGCCGGTACGCGGTGCGGCGCACCGTGACGCCCGGCTCGTAGCGCAGTGCGTCCTTGATGTTGGTGGCCTGCTGCTCCTCGATATCCTCGTCGGTGATCACCGACACGGACGCCGCCGTGCGGCTCGCGGCGGTGGCGGTGCGGGTGGCCGTGACGGTGACGGGGTCGAGCAGCGCCGCATCGCCGCGCGTGGACGCGGCGACGAGGACGGCAGAAGGCGGGGTGGCGCCTTGCGGCGACGAATCGGCGTGAGCCGGGGCGGCGGACAGGCCGAACGCGCCGAACAGCGCGGCGCAGATCGGCCGCCGCGCCAGCGGATAGCAATGCACAGGTGGTCTCCCATTGACGAAAACAAGCCCGAAGGCTGGCTGGGTGACGCGTTCACCTGGCTGGCCCGTCCGCGCGCGGCATGCGGCGAACGGCGAATTGAAAGGCAACTGATAACTTTACCAGTGTAAATGAGAATTATTATCAATACAAGAACGGAAAGCGGCGCATGTGGGCGAGCGCTTACCTGCGCGGCTCGGGCGAGTCGCGGCGGGGAATTCGGGAGAAGCGCGCCGGCGCGCCAGCGCTAGGCGAGCGCTTCGATGCGGATCAGCAGGTTGCGCGCATGCGCGATGAATGCATCGTGCGTCGCGCGATCGCTGTGGCTTTCGAGGCCCGCCTGTTCGGCGAACGCGATCTGTTCGGTATAGAGGTCGACGAGCGCTCGGCGTTCGTCAAGGGGAAGCGCGCGGATCATCGACACGAGCAGCAGTTCCTGCGCGCGAAGCATGCCGGACAGCAATTGAACGTTCATGCCGACCTCCTCGGACGATGCGGCGGCGGGCCGCTCTTTCCATACTAGGCGGTCGGCGTACGCAGCGCAGGCGCGGGGCTTGCGACGATGCGGCGGGAATGCGATTCGATAAAGACGCGTCGGCCCGATGTAGCGATGCACCGCGCGAGCCGAAGCGCGCCGCGCGCATCCGCAGACCGCGAGCCGAAGCGTGCAGGGATGCGAACGGAATCAGCCGGCAGCCGTCGCGGCCTGCGCATCGCGCACGACCTGCGCGACGCGTTCGACGAACTCGGCGTCGACGCTCGACAGCGCTTCGCGCTTGCCGTCGGGCATCTCGACCATCAGGCGATACGTGACGTCCTGCGTGGTCCATGCGAGATAACCGACGACGGCGAGCATCACGCCGACGACGAGCGCGGCGCTCGATGCGCCGATGCCGCCTGCGATGGCGATGGCCGCGCCGATCAGCGCGATCAGCGACGGAACGAGGCGGTTCTTCGGAATCTTGACGACGTCGACGTGGCGGATGTCACGCAGTGCGAATACCTGCCCGGCGGCCGACAGGCCGTTGCGCGTGATCATGACGCCGCGTTCGTTGAATGCGTTTTCCATCGTGTGTTGCGTGGACGAAAACGCGCAGCGTAGCAGGTTTCGTTGCCGCGTCAAACGAGACCGACTGCCGCACGATGCGTGCGGGGCGGCCGGAATACGCGAAGCGGGTGGAACGGGGAGGCGTTCAGAACTGCAGCCGGCCGTCGCCGTAAAGCCGGCCCGGCACGTGCGATGCGACGACCTCGGCGATCTCTTCGTCGGTCGATTCGGCCGGCACGATCTGGCGCCGCGCGGGCGCGTCGAGATGCATCGTCCATTCGACGAGCCGGTACGGGCGGCCCCACGGGCGCTGCATTTCGACCGATACGCGGCAGCTCTGGACCGGCATCGAGTGTTGGCACGTCAGAATCGCGTGCAGATGGCTGAAAACGGTATCTTCGATCATCATGGCCTCCGATCCTGTCTTGTGGGCAATCGATGGCGGCGCCGTCGGCATGTAAAAAAAAAGCCGCCGATGTTCAGGCGGCCAACAGGGGGGGTGAGAGCATCCTCTCAGCCCAGAATTAAGCGAAACTTAAAAGCACATAAAAAAGCGCCCCGCGTGGAGCGGGGCGCTTCTTGCCGTCGTGATCCGCGAGTTAAGCGGATGCTTTAGAACTTGTGACGGATACCGATACGTGCGGCGATCTGGTTCTTCGAACCCGTGCCCGACGTATTGAAGTAGCTCGTGCTCGAACCGATCTGCGCTTGCACGCCCTTGCCCGATGCCTGCTGGTACACCACCAGGCCGTACACGTCCGTACGCTTGCTGAGTGCGTAGTCGGCGATGCCGTTGACCTGGTTCCAGTGCCACGAGTTGCCGTTCTGCGTCGCGTTCGTGTACGTGTAGCCGAGGCCAGCCGACAGAGCCGGCGTGAACGCGTACTTGCCGCCTGCTTCATATGCGTTGAAGAACGTGCCGCCCGCGCCCGAAACGGTCGAGAACTGCGTACGCGTCCACAGCAGCCATGCCGTTGCCGGGCCCCACACGTAGCGGCCGCCGACGCCGTAGGTGCGCAGGTCGCGGACGTTGCCCGTGCTGATGTTCGCGATCGTCGTCGAGAATGCCGGCGACGACTGGCTCGGGAAGCGGATGTCCGTGTAAGCGGCGCCGACCGAGACCGGGCCGTTCGCGTAGTTCAGGCCGAAGCTGTATGCGCGCGACGAGCCTGCCGTCGTCGTCGTGCCCGCCGTCGTGGCCGGTGCGCCTGCGAAGTCGGTCGAGTTCGAGAAGCCGTACAACGCACCGAACGTGAAGCCCGAGTAGTTCGCGCTCTGGAACTTCACCGAGTTGTTGATGCGGCTCGACGTAAGTTGGTCGAGGTCGTTCACGTGGTACGCGTAGTTACCCGCGACCGTGTTGCCGCCCGTCGAGTAGTTCGAGCCGAGGATGTCGGTCGAGAACGAGTACTGACGGCCGAACGTGACCGTGCCGTATTGCGACTGGCTCAGGCCGACGTAAGCCTGGCGACCGAACATCGCGCCGCCCTGGCCGAGCGTGCCGTTGCCGCTGTTGAAGCCGTTTTCGAGCACGAAGATCGCCTTCAGGCCGCCACCGAGATCTTCGGTGCCGCGCAGGCCCCAACGGCTGCCCTGGGCAACGCCGTCGTCGTACTTGAACAGCTTGCCCGTGCCGCCGTTGGCGGTCTTGCTGTGGTTCACGTAGCTGATACCGGCATCGATGACGCCGTACAGGGTCACGCTGCTTTGTGCATGTGCCGTGCCGGCCGTTGCTGCCAGGGCGGCGATGGTCAACAGTTTCTTGTTCAAAGGATTCTCCGAGCGAATAAAAGGCGTGTCCAGTTGCGGTTCAGGCGCTCTCTCTGGGCGCTTTCACGTACCGGCGGCAACTTTATCGGCGGGCCACGTAATGAATATGACAGCGACTGTCATATGAAGAATGTGTGGCGTCGATGCGACATTAGGGCCTGCTTGCATATGGAACGTACATGCGTTGCCCCGAGAACGGCCGCTCGCGAGGCGCGCGACGCCGCGAATACTGACGTATTCGCAAGAAGCGCAACGCGGCGAGCGGTCGTTCTCGGGGCAACCCCAAATTAGAAAATTCATGTCACGGGAATGCCCGAAATCGCCCGCATGGCGGCGTCGCTCGTCACTTGTTTGGCTCGGCCAAACGGCGCTCCTCACTCCTTGCCCTGCGAGCGATTTCGGGCATTCGCATGTACGTTCCATATGCAAGCAGGCCCTGAAATTCTGCCCGGTTGCGCCATTGGGGGTTATACCGAATTCGGCTGAGATTCGATCAGGATCAGGAATATGCACATGAAATAAGCTTGGTTGGTGGTGTTCGGGCCCCGTGCCACGATCCGTGCTTCAACAACGACACGGGACAAGAGGACACCATGCGACGTTCGATCCTGACCGGCCTCGGCGCACTCGCCGCGGCGCTGGCTTTTGCTGCGCCCGGCGCGCACGCCGACCCGCAAACCCTGAAGATCGGCACGATGAGCGGCCCCGACGCACAGATCTGGACCGAAGTGACGAAAGTGGCCGCGCGCGAAGGCCTCGCGATCAAGGTCATCGAATTCAACGACTACGTGCAGCCGAACGCGGCGCTCGATTCGGGCGACCTCGACGCGAACGGCTTCCAGCACCAGCCGTTTCTCGACAGCCAGATCAAGCAGCGCGGCTACAGGATCGCCAACGTCGGGCTGACCTATACGGCGCCGATGGGCTTCTATTCGAAGAAGATCAAGTCGTTGAAGGACTTGCCGGTGGGCGCGAAGGTCGGGATCCAGAACGATCCGTCGAACGGCAACCGCGCGCTCCTGCTGCTGCAGAAATACGGAGTGATCAAGCTGAAGCCGGGCGCCGGCACGAACGGCGTGAACGCGACGCCGCTCGACGTCGCCGAAAATCCGAAGAAGATCAAGATCGTCGAGCTCGATGCCGCGCAGTTGCCGCGCGCGCTGCCGGATGTCGATGCCGCGTCGATCAACACCGATTACGCGGTGAAGGCGGGGCTCACGCCGGTGAAGGATGCGATCGCGATCGAGGATCTGCGCGGGCCGTATGCGAACCTGATCGCGGTGCGCGCGCAGGACAAGGACAAGCCGTGGGTGAAGAAGCTCGTCGCGGCCTATGAATCGGACGACGTGCGCAAGTTCATCGACCAGAAGTTCGGCGGCGCGATCGTGCCGGCGTTCTGATCGTTCACGCGTACCGGACGGCCGGATCGTCGGCATCCGGCGATCCGGAAAGCAAATCGCCCGCGCAAGCGGGCGATTTCGTTGATGCATGTCGATACGCGTCGATGCGTGTCGATGCGCGCCGTTAGCCGGCGCGCGGGCCGATCGCTCAGGCCGACAGCAGCGAACCCGTGCGGATCGCGGTCGCGCCGGCAATCCGCGCGACTTCCATGCCGGCCGTCGCGAAGCGCACGATCTGGCGCGCATACAGCACGCCCGACACGCTGCTCTTCAGCGTGACGACGCGATCGGTCAGCGGATCGACGATGTCGGCCACTTCCTGGCCGGCCTCGATCATCGCGCCGACCGGCGTGCGGAACACGATCACGCCCGACACCGGCGCGACGAGCGGATCGGTGCCCGCAAGCGGCGTGGCCGGGTGCGCGAGCGGCGGCAGCGGCGCCGGCGTGCCGTCGACGACGCCACGCTCGGTCAGGTATTCGACGATCGCCTGCGCGTCCTTTTCGGCGAACTCGTACGACACGTCGCGTTCGCTGCGCAGTTCCACCGTGACGGAAATCGCGCCGTTCGGGATCGGGAAGCGGTCGCCGAAGCGGTTGCGCAGATCCGACCAGCAGAAGCTGTGGATCTCGTCGAACGGGTTGCCGACCGAATTGAGCGCGAGCAGCGATGCCTGCGCGTCGAGATAGCGCGACAGCGGTTCGACGTCCGGCCACAGATCGGGATTCGTATAGAGGTGCATCACCGCATCGCTGTCGCAGTGCAGGTCGAGCACGATATCGGCATCGAACGACAGCTTCTGCAGCGCGAGGCGCTGCGAGTCGAGCTCGGTGCGCGGCTTCTGCTCGTCGAGCGCTTCGCGCATCGCGGCGCGCACGGCGACGAGGTTGTGATGCGCGTCTTTCGTGAGCCGGCTTTCGACGCGCGGCAGCACGAGCGCCGCGAGATCGTAGAAATTGCGGTTGAAGTTCTGCATCGAGCCGAGCTCGAAGCGGCCGAGGTGATCGCCGAACACGTGTTGCGACAGGCCGATCGGGTTCGGCACGGGCACGATGACCACTTCGCCGCGCAGCTTGCCGGCGGTCTCGAGCGCGGCGATCTTGCGGCGCAGCAACGTGGCGACCAGCATGCCGGGCAGTTCGTCCGCGTGCAGCGACGACTGGATATAGACTTTCTTGCCGCCGCGCGGGCCGTAGTGGAAGCTCGTGATCTGGCGTTCGGTGCCGACGGCGGGGGAAATCAGCGGATGGGTCTGCGTTTGCATGATGAGGGGAGTGCGGCGCAGCCGCGAATGATCCGGTGTGCGTGGAAGATCGATTGTACGTTGCCTGCGTCGCCGCCATCAAACCGGTACCGGAACACGTAGTTTTTCTTTGAGAATCATCGGGTTGGCGCGGAAAAAATAACGTTTCCGGCGCCGTGCGCAAAAAAAACGGGCTCCTTGCGGAGCCCGTTTGCGTCGAAGCGAATCGCTCGCTTGCGTGCCGTATTACTTGCCGTAGACGTCGAAGTCGAAGTACTTCTTCGCGATCTTGTCGTACGTGCCGTCCTTGCGCATGCCGGCGATCGCGCCGTCGATCTTCGCCTTCAGGTCGGCGTCTTCCTTGCGCAGGCCGATGCCGGCGCCGTTGCCGAGCGTCTTCGGATCGTCGATATCCTTGCCGGCGAAATCGAAGCCCGCGCCGCGCGGCGTCTTCAGGAAGCCGATCTCGGCCTGCACCGCGTCCTGCAGCGCGCCGTCCAGGCGGCCCGCGATCAGGTCGGCATAGACCTGGTCCTGGTTCTGGTACGGGACGACCTTCACGTCCTTCGCCGCCCAGTAGGTCTTCGCGTAGGTTTCCTGGATCGTGCCTTGTTCGACGCCGATCGACTTGCCCTTCAGCGATTCGGCCGTCGGCAGCAGGCCCGCGCCCTTCTTCGCGACGAGGCGCGTCGGCGTGTTGAACAGCTTCGCCGAGAACGCGATCTGTTCCTGACGCGCCGGCGTCATCGACATCGACGACAGCACGCCGTCGAACTTGCGGGCCTTCAGCGCCGGGATCATCCCGTCGAAGTCGTTTTCGATCCACACGCACTTCGCGTTCATGCGGCGGCAGATTTCGTTGCCGAGGTCGACGTCGAAGCCGACCACCTTGCCGTCAGGGCCTTTCGATTCGAAAGGCGGGTAGCTCGCGTCGACGCCGAACCGCACGGTCGTCCAGTCCTTCGCATACGCGCTGCCGGCCGATACGGCAAGCAGGGCCACGGTCACAGCCGCAAGAATCTTTTTCACTCGGTGACTCCTCGTTTTGTTCGATGGGTGCGCGGTTGTGCCGCGCCGTAAGCCTTCGGTCCGGCACGGCTTCGCGCCGGACTGTCCGTTTCGCCCGCCCGATGCGGGCGCGCGACGTGCGGAGATTATCAAGACAAAATACCGGCAGGGCGCCTAGGACAAGCCCCGATACCGGGCCCGGCGGCGGCGCGTCGGGTGCGCCGCCGTTTCACACACAGGAACGATTCAGCCGAGCGTTTCGTTGACCGCCCGTTGCAGGCACGTGACGAATTGCGAAACGGCGGGCGTGGGCAGCATGTCGCGCCGCGCGATGATCGACAGGTCGAAGCGCGGCATGCTTTCGTCGAGTTCGGCCGTGCGGATGCCGAGCGGCGCGACCATTGTGGCGAGCGGGCGCGTGAAGCAGCCGATCACGTCCGAGCGCGCGACGAGCCCGAGCGTCACCGCGAACGACATCGGCGATCGCAGCAGGCGTTTCGGCAGCGGTAGCCCGTGCGCCTCGAACATCCCGACCATCACGCTGTGCGGAAACTGCTCGGCGCCGACGGTGACGATCCACTCGGCGTCGAGCAGTTCCTCTAAACGGCGCGCATGCGCGAGCGGGTGGCCTTCGCGCATCACGACGGTGAATTCGGTCGACAGCAGCGGCGATTGCGTGAAATCGCGGTCGAGCGCGGGCACATGGTGCATCGCCGCGATGTCGAGCGTGCCGTTGCGCAACTGTGCGAGCGCGTCGGGCACCGTCACTTCCTCGAGATGCAGGCTGACATTCGGCATCGACCGGCGGAACGCCGTCACCGCGTGCGGCAGCGCCGTCAGCGCGATCGACGGCATCGTGCCGACCGCGACGCGCCCCGACATCTCGCCTTTCACCTGCTCGACGGCCTCGACCGTGCGGCGGATGTCGCCGAGCAACTGCTCGGCGCGCGGCAGCAGCGCATGGCCGCACGCGGTCAGCTCGACGCCGCGCACGCTGCGCGCGAGCAGCTCCGCGTTGAGCGCCGTTTCGAGTTCGCGGATCGTGTGCGTGATCGCGGGCTGCGTGACGCCGAGTTCGCGCGCGGCGGCGCGCAGGCTCTTGTGATGCGCGGCGGAGACGAACGCCTGGAGCTGCGCGATGTTCAGGGGATTGCGGATGCGGGTCATCGGTCGGGTCCGGTTGGCGCGAAAGTGTTGCTTGGGCGGGCGAGGCGGGGCAGCGGCGCTTTTCGGTAGCGATCCTGACGATTGTGCGCGCATGGATTCACGTCGTCGGAGCGACGCATCGGGTGCCGATGTGCAGCGAGCGTCATGCGCCGGACCGCGCGCGGAACGCGTGACGATAGCGCTGCGGTGACGTGCCGACGATGCGCGCGAACCGCTCGCGAAACGCGGTGACCGAGCCGAACCCGGCCTCCGTTGCCACATGTTCGATCGACAGCTCCGTGACTTCGAGCAACTGCTGCGCATGCCTGACGCGCGCGGTCTGCAGCCATTGCCGCGGCGACGTGCCCGTCTGCTCCTGAAAGCGCCGTGTCAGCGTGCGCACGCTCGTCGATGCCTGGCGGGCCATCGCGTCGAGCGTGAGCGGCTTGCGCAGGTTCGCCTGCAGCCAGTCCATCAGGCTTTGCAGCCCGTCGGTGCCGGTCGGCCATTCCGGCGCGATGAACTGCGCCTGCCCGCCTTCGCGGACGCGCGGCGCCACCGCGTAGCGTGCGGCGTCGACGGCGACCGCCGCGCCGTAGTCGGCCTGGATCATGTGCAGGCACAGATCGAGGCCGGCCGCTGCGCCGGCCGACGTCAGGATCTGCCCGTTGTCGATGAACAGCACGTTCGGGTCGACCGTCACGTTCGGGTAGCGGCGCGCGAGTTCGCCGGCCGCCAGCCAGTGCGTCGTCGCGCGCAGGCCGTCGAGCAGCCCGGCTTCCGCGAGCACGAACGCGCCGCTGCAGATCGACGCGATCCGGCAACCGCGCGCGGCGGCCGCGCGCAGTGCCGCGATCACGCGGCGCGACGTCGGCGCGAGCGGCACGGACGTGCCGGGGACGACGATCGTGTCGGCGTCGGCGAGCGCATCGAGTCGAAACGCGGGCCGCAGTTCGAACAGGTCGCCGGCGACGCGCGCATGCTCGCTGCACACGCGCACGCGGTACGCAGGCTCGACGCCGGGCGAACGCACGCGCGCGAACGTGTCGCATGCGACGCCCAGATCGAACGGGACGACATCGGGCAAAGCGAGGACGGCGACCGTATGCATGGCGTTCGAGGCCGTGGCCAGAATCCGTTTAAAGATGGCATTCTAGCCAATGGATCGGGCCCGTACCACACGCCATAATTGCGGCTGACCAACCGTGGGGGCCCATCGATGAAACAAGACGATCGCAATGCGTTGCGCAACCTGCAGTACCTGTCGCTGCTGGAGGCGACCACGCTCGTCGTGCTGGTGTGCGTCGCCGTGCCGCTCAAGCATCTGGCCGGTTATCCGGTCGCCGTGTCGATCATGGGGCCGATTCACGGCATCGCTTTCGCGATGTACGTGTGGGCGGTCGTCGGTACCGCGTCGAGCGGGCTGTGGAGCAGGGGCGACGTCGCGCGGCTCGTGCTGTCGGCCGTCGTGCCGTTTGCGGGGCTGGCGAGCGCCGGATGGATCGCACGCAGGAGGCACGCGCAATGATTTACCTGTTGCTCAAGGCCGCGCATGTCGTCGCCGTCGTCACGTTCGTCGGCGGGCTGCTGACGTTGTCCGTCGGCGTCCGTATCGCCAACCTCGCCGTGCATCGCGCGGTGCGGCGCTGGGATCGTTCGGTGACGGCGCCCGCGCTCGCGCTCGTCTGGATCACGGGGATTGCGATCGCGCTGAGCGGACACTGGTTCGGCGCCGCGTGGCTGTCGGTGAAGCTCGCGGTCGTCACCGCGCTGTCGGCACTGCACGGGATGCTGGCCGGCACGTTGCGGCGGATGGAACGCGACGATCTCGTCGTCGTGCCTGCGCAATGGCTCGGTCAGGCAGCGGGCGCTGTCGTGGTCGCGACGGGGATCGTCGTCGGCCTGGTCGTGATCAAGCCGTTTTGATGCGTGGACCTACGCCAGCACCGTTTCGACCGTCGCCAGCATGCGGCGCCGGATCCAGCCGCTCCCCAGCCGGATCGCGAGCCAGTACGGCGTGAACAGCCGCCGCGTCTGTGCGGTCGGGCAGTGGATGAAGGTTTCGGTGCGCAGGATGTGTGCACCCGATGCCCGCCCGACGACTTCGAACCGCAGCACCAGCTTCGCGTCGCGTGGGTCGTCGTGCCGGACGAAGGCCGTTGCATCGGCGATGGTGCGCACGTCGGTCGTCGGGCGCCAGAAGCGTCCGACGAGACCGAGCGACAGCGACGTGTCGTCGCGGTGCAGCAGCGTGAACGTGTGGAAGCCGAAGCGCGTGCGTTCATTTCGGGCCGGCCCGTTGCGAAGCGCGTCGACGACGGCCGTCGGGAATTCGCGCACCGTCATCAGTGCATCGATGACCGGATCGGCGCGCATGTCGAGCGACGCGACCGCGTCGATGATGCGGGCCGGCGGCGCATCGATCGGCTGCGATTCATGCACTTCGTGGAAGCCGAACGACGGGATGAACGGCGGCTTGCGCGCCGAGGTCCGGGTACTCGATTCGGAGACGATACCGAGCGCGTTCATGGCGGCTCCTGAAGGCAAAATGCGATCGTAGCACCGGGCGCGGATTCGCGCCGCGTCGATGCCGGGCCGCTGCGCCGATCGCGCCGCATCGACAAAAAAAGCCTGGAAACTCGCGTTCCCAGGCCTGGAGACCATCAACGATGATGGTGGAGGAGACGTTGTCGTCCCGATGCGCGCCGTCCTTCTGCCGGCGACGTCGCGCATGATCCGCGGTCAGATTGCCCAGCCGCCGAGATAGAACGTGACGAGCACGGCCGCGATGAGCACGGTGCCGACGTTGAGCTTGCGGAATTCGCCGCTCGCAATGCGGCCGATCACGAGCGTCGAGAAGCCGAGCATGATGCCCGTCACGATGTTCGCGGTCAGCACGATGAACACGGCGCACACGAGGCCCGACATCGCATCGACCATGTCGTCCATGTGCAGCTTGCTCACGCTGCCGAGCATCAGCAGGCCGACGTACATCAGCGCCGGTGCCGTGGCGTACGACGGCACGAGGCCCGCGAGCGGCGAGAAGAACATCACGACGAGGAACAGCAGGCCGACCACGGCGGCTGCGAGGCCCGTCTTCGCGCCCGCGGCGACGCCGACGCTCGACTCGATGTAGGCCGCCGCCGGCGCGCCGCCGAGGAAGCCGGAGAAGATCGAGCTGAGCGAATCGGCGGTCAGCGCGCGGCCGCCGTTGATGATGCGGCCGTTCTCGTCGAGCTGGCCGGCTTGCCCGGCGACCGCGCGGATCGTGCCGGTCGCGTCGAACACGGCGGTCATCACCAGCGCCAGCACGCTCGGCAGCACGGCCATCGACAGCGCGCCCTTGATGTCCATCGCGCCGATCAGCGACGCGTGGCCCGGTGCGCTCAGCGACGGCAGCGCGAAGATGCCGTGGTACTTCACGGCCGGATCGAACACGAGGCCGAACACCGAGATCGCGATCACGACGAGCAGGATGCCGCCCGGCACGCGACGCTTCTCGAGGCCGAAGATCGCGGCGAGGCCGACGACTGACATGATGACCGGGAACGCAGTGATCTGGCCGAGCGAGACCGGCAGCCCGGCGCCGGGGTTCTTGATCACGAGGCCGACGTCGTTCGACGCGATCAGCAGCAGGAACAGGCCGATGCCGATGCCGGTGCCATGCGCGACGCCCGCGGGCAGGTTGCGCAGGATCCACGAACGCACGCCGGTGACCGAGATGCCGGTGAACACGAGGCCCATCAGGAACACGGCGCCGAGCGCGACCGTCGGATGCAGCCCCTTGCCGAGCACGAGGCCGAACGCGGTGAACGCGGTCAGCGAGATCGCGCAGCCGATCGCGATCGGCAGCTTCGCCCACAGGCCCATCAGCAGCGAGCCGAACGCGGTGGTGAGGCAGACCGCGACGAACACGGCGCTCGTGTCGAAGCCGGCCTTGCCGAACATGCCGGGCACGACGAACACGGAATAGACCATCGCGAGGAAGGTGGTCACGCCCGCAATGATTTCGCGGCGCTGCGTGCTGCCGCGCGACGAAATGTCGAAGTACCGGTCGATGACTCCCTTGGTGCCAAAGTCAGTTTCTTCCGCGCCGACGCCGACCGTCGGCTGCACCGGGGTATCACTCATGAGCTTGCTCCTTTATCAGCATGCTGAAACGGCTCGTTGCGAGCCGTCGTCAGGGTGTCTCGAATCTGGTTGGGATTGTCGGCAACGTCGTGGGGACGAATGACGCGTGATCCGTGTCGTTACGTGCGAATCGAAACGATCGCGAGGGTGTCGCGTCGTACGACGCGTGGTGTGGTCGACCCCGTCACGTGTGCTTTGCCGTAGCGAAGGTTAGGCGAACCGCCCATCACGTCCCATTGGGGGAAAAGCATGCAGCGCATGTCGCAGCGCTTATATCGGCGTGCGACGGGGCTCCGTCGTGCCGGAACGCGTGTATACGCCTAGTTCGAATCCGTTAAGGCGATTATTTGAATGCGGGGTCGGCGGGCAGGGCGGAAGCGGGTGGTGCATCGGGTATTACGAAAATCTTTCATTGTGACGGTGAAGGCCGGTGGAACAGGGCGTGCGTGACGCGCGTCGCGGCCGCACGCAACCTGCATCCGGACGATACGGCGCGTCGCGCGCGCGGCGCTCGCGTTCGTCCGGGCGTTAACGGCGGGCGAGATGCTCGAGATACGCGCAGAACATGTCGGCCATCGCGGTCGAATAGGCATCGATTTCCGCCGGCGTGCGCTCGGTTTCGGAGAACGCCTTGCCGGCCGTCGTGAGCGTCGTCTTGATCAGCTCGCAGGCGAGCGCATGGGTGGTGTCGGACACGCCGGGCAGCGCTTCGCGCATGAACGCGCTGAAGATCCGGTTGCTCTCGGCCTTCACTGCCTGCGCCTCGGGGGCGTCGCGATAGAGCGGTGCGGCGTCGTCGAGTGCGATGCGCATGCTCGCCTCGTTGCATTCCGAACGGATGAACGCGTGGACGGCAGTGCGCAGCCGCTCGGGCGGCGTCTTCTGCGTGTCTTGCAGCATTCCGCACAGCATCTCGGACGTCTGCCGCCATTCGTCGTGCTGCAGCCGGAACAGCACGGCCGCCTTGTTCGGGAAGTACTGGTACAGCGAGCCGACGCTCACGCCGGCGCGCTCGGCGACGCGCGCCATCGTGAAGCGCTGCGCGCCTTCGCTCGCCAAAACCTGAACAGCGGCCTGGAGGACGTCTTCGACGAGACGGGTCGAACGCGCCTGCTGGGGCTGTTTGCGCGTGGCGATCCGGGCATTTCGGCGGTCGGTCATGAGCGGTTTGCCAATGCGAATAGTAAAACCTGAATAGTTCGTCATATTCTAATCGGGTGCAACGACGCACTCAACCCGATCCCGGAGATTCGCATGACCACCCTGATTCTCGACCCGCTTGCCTCGCTGCTGGACCGCCTGTTCGACGAGGCCGACGCGTCGTCGCCCGCGACGAGCCCGGCGTTCGCCGGCATGACGCACGACGAGCATGCGCGGCTGATGTGCAGCAAGACCGACTACGTCGATTTCTATGCGCGCCTGAAGGACTTTCCGCTGGCTGTGTCGCGCGACACGGGCACGCTGCTGTACATGCTGGCGCGCAGCAGCGGCGCGCGTGCGATCGTCGAATTCGGCATGTCGTTCGGCATCTCGACGCTGCATCTCGCGGCCGCGCTGCGCGACAACGGCGGTGGCCGGCTGATCACGAGCGAGTTCGAAGCGTCGAAGGTCGCGCGGGCGCGCGAGAACCTGGCGGCCGGCGGGCTGGCCGATCTCGTCGAGATCCGCGAAGGCGATGCGCTGCGCACGCTGGCCGCCGATCTCCCGGACACGGTCGACCTGCTGCTGCTCGACGGTGCGAAGGCGCTGTATCCCGACGTGCTCGCGCTGGTCGAGCGCCGGCTGCGGCCCGGCGCGTTCGTCATTGCCGACAACGCGGAATACAGCCCCGACTACCTCGCCTACGTGCGCGCGCCGGAAAACGGCTATCTGTCGGTCCCGTTCGGCGGCGACGTCGAGCTGTCGATGCGGACGCGCTGACGCGCGCGCATCGTGTCATAGCCGGAACGATGACGATGAAGACGCCGGGCATCCGATCGGTAAATGCAGGATAACTGATCAAATGGACGCGCGGCGAGCGACGAGATGGCTGCGTCCGCGCTTCGGGACGCCGCCGCGCGTTACTTCAGGAACACGTATCGCGCGAAATACGGGAAGCGGCCGATCGCATGCTCGGTCGCACACGTCGCTTCCGGCGGCGTGCCGCCCGCGGTATCGAGCCGCTGTACGAAGCGCACGCCGGCGAGCGTGCCGGTTGCGGCCGGCGTCGCGGCGAGCAGGAGCTGCGGAATGCTGCCCGGGCGCGCGCTCGGCGCTTCCGCGAGCTTCTTGCCGGTGATGCGGCTGCCGTCGAGCGTTTCCCACGACGGCCCCGCGCCGTGCCGGACGACGAGCGCGCCGCTGGCGTCGAACAGCATCGCTTCCGGGCGCTGGAACGCCCACGCGAGCCGGTGTTCGGCGTCGTATTCGCATGAGTAGATCTGCACGCCGGTCGCGGTCGTCGACAGCACCGGCGACGCCGGCTGGGGCGGCGCGAGACCGGCTGCATCGTCGGCGTAAGCCGGCACGGTGCAAGCGGCGAAGGATAGGCTGGCCACAAGGGCCCGCAGCATGTCGCGTTTCGGGGAGCGGCTTGGCATCGCGGGGCGTCCTTTCAGGTCGGGTGACGGTCGTGCGGAGTCGATCCCGTAAACGTTAGACGGCGATTGCGCAGGCTGCAATTCGGAAATGGCAATCGCGGCGATAGTCGCCACGATTGCCACGAAATGGATCTGCGCGACCGCTCGTCGCGGCGGTCGCGCGGAACCGGCTCAGGCCGCGCCGGCCGGCGTCGGCGCGTGTTCGGCGATCAGGCGCTCGGCCTTCAGCGCGTCCCACAGCGCGGCCGGAATCGGCGCCGACGCGAGCCGCAGGTTTTCGTCGATGCGATCGGGCCGGCTCGCGCCGGGGATCACGGCCGCGACGGCCGGGTGCGCGAGCGAGAACTGTAGCGCCACCGCGCGGACGTCGACACCGAACCGTTCGCTGATCTGCCGGATGCGCGCGACGCGATCGAGCATGTCCTGCGTCGCCGGCTGATACTCGAAGTGGGTGCCGCCGGCGAGCACGCCGGAGTTGTACGGACCGCCGACGATGATGCCGAGCCCGCGTGCGGCGCTTGCCGGCATCAGCCGTTCGAGCGCGCCTGCATGGTCGAGCAGCGTGTAGCGGCCGGCCAGCAGGAAGCCGTCGGGATCCGCGCGTTCGAGTGCGAGCTCGCACGGTTCGATCCGGTTCACGCCGAGGCCCCAGCCCTTGATGACCTTCTCGTCGCGCAGTCGCGTGAGCGCCTTGGCCGCGCCCGACATCGCGACGTCGAACACGTCGAGCCAGCGCTCGCCATGAAAGTCGATGGCCGGATCGTGGATCCACACGGTGTCGAGCCGGTCGGTGCGCAGCCGCTCGAGGCTCGCTTCGATCGAGCGCAGCGTACCGTCCTCGGTGTAGTCGTAGACGATCTTGTTCGGCAGGCCATGGCGGAACAGGCCGCCCTTTTCGCCGAGATCGCGTTGCGACGCATCCTCGTGTTCGTCGAGGACCAGCCGGCCGACCTTGGTGCCGAGCGAATATTCGTCGCGCGGACGGCCGGCGAGCGCTTCGCCGAGGCGCAGTTCGGCGAGGCCGGCGCCGTACAGCGGTGCCGCGTCGAAGTAGCGGATACCGCTTGCCCATGCCGCGTCGACCGTGGCCAATGCTTCTTCGTTCGGGATGTCGCGATACATGTTGCCCAGCGGCGCCGTGCCGAAACCCAGGCGGGAAGGGAGCGTGATTCTCATGTCGGATTCCTGTGGATCGTTCACGCGGCGGCTTGCGCGAGCGTCGGATAGTCGGTGAGGCCCGGTGCGCCGCCGCCGAACAGCGTGTTGCGGTCGTGCGGTGCGAGCACCGCGCCGGTGCGCAGGCGCTCGGGCAGGTCGGGGTTCGCGACGAACGGGCGGCCGAATGCGACGAGGTCGGCCCAGCCGGCGGCGATCGCATCGCGCGCTCGCTCGGCGGTGTAGGCGCCGGCATAGATCAGCACGCCAGGGTACGCGGCGCGCAGTTGCCGCTTGAACTCGACCGGCATCAGCGGTGCGTCGTCCCAGTCGGCTTCCGCGATGTGCAGGTAACCGACGCCGAGTTCGCCGAGCAGCGTCGCGGCGGCGAGGTAGGTCGTTTCCGGATCGTCGTCGACGCAGCCGTTCAGCGTGGTCAGCGGCGCGAGGCGGATGCCGACGCGCGACGCGTCGCCGGTGCCTTCGATCAGCGCCTGCGCGACTTCGCGCAGGAAGCGCAGCCGGTTTTCCAGCGAGCCGCCGTACGCGTCGGTGCGCGTGTTCGCGTTCGAGTCGATGAACTGGTTCACGAGATAGCCGTTCGCGCCATGCAGCTCGACGCCGTCGAAGCCGGCTTCGATCGCGTGGCGCGCGGCGGCGCGGTACTGGCCGACGATCTCGCGGATCTCGTCGATCGTCAGCGCGCGCGGCTCGGACGCCTGCACGAAGCCCGGCGTGCTGCCGTCTTCCGCGGCGACGAACACGTTCACGCCCTTCGCCTGGATCGGCGACGACGACACGGGTTGCCGGCCGCCGAGCAGGCTCGTGTGGCTCAGCCGGCCGACGTGCCACAGCTGCGCGAAGATGCGGCCGTGCGCGGCATGCACGGCGTCCGTCACCTTGCGCCAGCCGGCGACCTGCGACGGCGTGTGGATGCCGGGCGTCCACGCGTAGCCCTTGCCGAGCGGCGCGATATAGGTGCCTTCGCTGACGATCAGGCCCGCGCTCGCGCGCTGCGCGTAATACGCGGCCATCAGTTCGTTGGCTTCGTCGCCGGGCTGGCTCGCGCGCGAACGCGTCATCGGCGGCATCACGATGCGGTTCGGCAGCGTCAGCGCGCCGAGTCGCAGCGGTTGGAAAAGCGGGTCCTGGGTCATGATGAATTCCTGTCGGTGCCGCGGCCGGCTGGCCGCGGACGGGTCGAATGTCGAATGGCGGGCGGCGTGTCAGTCCCACGTCGGCGCGAGGCCGGCCGGGTCGACTTCGCGGCCGTTGCGTTCGAGCGCGGCGATCTGCGCCATGTCTTCGTCGGTCAGGCGCAGCGTCTGCGCGAGCAGGTTGCTCGCGAGGTTCTCGCGCTTCGTCGACGACGGAATCACCGAGAAGCCGAGCTGCAGCGCCCATGCGAGTGCGACCTGTGCGGGCGTCGCGTCGTGACGTTGCGCGATCGCGCCGATCACCGGGTCGCCGAGCACCTTGCCGTACGCGAGCGTCATGTACGACGTCACGTGGATGCCTTCGCCGTTCAGGAACTCGACGAGCTTGCGGTTCTGCAGGTACGGGCTCAGTTCGATCTGGTTCGTTGCGATCGCCTCCTTGCCGACGGCCGCGATCGCTTCCTTCGTCAGTGCGATGTTGAAGTTCGAGATGCCGATCCGGCGCGTGAGGCCCTTGGCCTTCGCATCGGCCAGCGCGGTCATGAACGCGTCGATCGACATGTCGTTGCCCGGGGCCGGCCAGTGGATCAGCGTCAGGTCGACATGGTCGGTGCGCAGCTTGCGCAGGCTCTCTTCGAGGCTCGGCGCGAGCTTGTCCGGTGCGTAGTTGTCGACCCAGATCTTCGTCGTGAGGAACAGGTCTTCGCGGCGCACGCCCGATGCGGCGATCGCTTCGCCGACTTCGGCTTCGTTGCCGTAGATCTGCGCGGTGTCGATCGCGCGGTAGCCGACGTCGAGGCCGTTGAGGACCGAGTCGATGACGACCTGGCCTTGCAGGCGGAAAGTGCCGAGGCCGAATGCGGGAATCTTGCTCATCGTGTGCTCCTGGGAGAGGGGAACGGTTGCGGTATGCGAGTCATTCTGGCGCTTGGGACTGATGAGATAAACGCCTTTAGAGGTCAAAAATATTTGATTTGAATTCAAATATCGGTCGTGAACCGGGCCCGCAGCGGGCCGTCGCCGGCCTTATGCGACGCGCGTTTGCGTGCTCGCATTCGCATGGAACGCCGGCAGCACCTCCGCTGCGATCTCGGCCATCGTCTCGTCGAGTGGGCGGCGGTTGCGGCGGAAATGCAGGCCGATGTGCCGCACGCCGGCGTCGCGCATCGCCGCGAGTTCCTCGGTCAGCGCGATGCGTCCCGCGCGGGCGCCGAAGCGGTGCCGCTGCAGCGGTTCGTGCGGGTCTTCCGCGAGGTCGAGGTGGATGAAGCTCACGTACGGCTTGTCGCCTGCCACCGCGCGCCAGTTCGCGGCGCGCTGCGCGTGGTCGGCCGGCGTGCCCGGATACGCGAGGCAGCCGTCCATGTGCTCGCCGATCCATGCGGGCGTCTGCTGCGCGAGGCCCGCGACGAGCAGCGGCACCGGCGAACGGGCCGCGGGCAGCACGTCGAGGCCGGGCGGCAGGTGTCCGCGCGCGCCGTCGCGCAGCAGTGCGATCTGGTCGCGGAAATTCGCGCCGCGCGACGCGAAGTCGCGGCCGAACAGCGGATATTCGACGGGACGGTCGCCGCTCGCGACGCCGAGCAGCAGGCGGCCGCCGCTCAGTTCCTGGATCGTCGCGGCCGATTTCAGCGTCAGCAGCGGTTCGCGCAGCGGCAGCACGACGGCCGCCGTGCCGAGCAGGATGTCGCGCGTGATGCCGGCGAGGTAGCCGAGATACGAGAACGTTTCGAACACCTGCGCGGCGTCGCCGAACGACGGGTCGTACACCGGCACGTCGCGCACCCAGAGCGCGCGGAAGCCGAGCGTGTCGGCCAGTTGCGCGAGCTCCGCGTGGATGGCGAGGTCGGGCACGCCGGGGCGGCGGCCGTCATGCTGGCGCTTTGCGTCGCCGGCCGGCGACCAGTCGTTGTCGAGCGGCAGTTCGATGCCGACGCTGAAGCCGCCGTCGGCGAGTGTGTCGAGAGAAGTGGACATGGTCGGGCTCCGTTCAAACCGCGCGCAGGCTGCCTTCGAGCCGATGGAAATCGAGCGACGACGCGGTGAAGAACGCGCGCGACGTGCCGGCGGCAAAATCGTCGATGTGCACGACCGTCGCGCGGTCGGCTTCCTGCCACGAGATCGCGTAGGTTTCGCCGGCGATGTGCTGCCACGTGCAGGCGACTTCGCCCTTCGCGCCGGCGTAGGCGCCTTCGGTGATTTCGTAGCGCATGCGGCGGCCGTCCTCGTCGTACGCGTTGAGCGCGGCGAGGCCGTCGTAACGGACTTCGAAGGTCCTGCCGGCGAACGGCGGACGCTGGGTCGATGCGTTCATGCTGATCAGCTCCTGCAAAAGGTGACGTTCAATGGGCGAGTTCGACGGGTTCGGCCGTGCGTTCCGGCAGCCCGTGGTGGCGGTCGAGACGGCCGCTCAGTGCGGTGAGCGCGAACGCGCCGAGCGTGACGACCGCGGCGATCCACGGCGTGTGGCCGAGGCCGACGTTCGCGACGATCAGGCCGCCGAGCGACGAGCCGCCGGCAACGCCGAGGTTGAACGCGGCGATGTTGAAGCCCGATGCGACGTCGGTGGCGTCCGGCGCGAAGTGGCGCGCCTGCTTGACGACGTACACCTGCAGCCCCGGCACGTTGCCGAACGCGACCGCGCCCCACGCGAGCATCGTCAGCACCGCGAGCCATTTGACGTGGATCGTGAAGGTCAGCGCGAGCAGCACGATCGCGAGCAGCAGGAAGATCCGCTTGAGCGCCTTCACGGGGCCGACGGCGTCCGCGAGCTTGCCGCCCCACACGTTGCCGAACGCGACCGACACGCCGTAGCCGACGAGCACGAGGCTGACCTGCGACGGCGTGAAGCCGGCGATCTGTTCGAGCAGCGGTGCCATGTACGTGAACGCGATCAGCGAGCCGCCGTAGCCGACGGCCGTCATCGCAAAGACGAGCAGCAGGCGCGGCTGCGCGAGCACGCGGAGCTGGCGGGCGAGCGGCGCCGGCGGCGTTTGCGGCAGCCCGCGCGGCACGAATGCGACCGCGCCAAGGAACGCGACGAGGCCGAACAGCGCGACGATCAGGAACGTCGCGCGCCAGCCGAAGTGCTGGCCGATGAAGGTGCCGAGCGGAATGCCGGCGACGAACGCGACGGTCATCCCGCTGAACATCGTCGCGATCGCGCTGGCCGCCTTGTCCTTCGGCACGAGCGTGGTCGCGATGATCGACCCGACCGAGAAGAACACGCCGTGTGCGAGGCCGGTGAGGATGCGCGCGACGATCAGCGATTCGTAGCCGGGCGCCTGCCATGCGACGAGGTTGCCGACGGTGAAGAGCGCCATCAGTGCGGCGAGCAGCGTCTTGCGCGGCACGCGGCCGGTGAGCGCGGTGAGGAGCGGCGCGCCGATGGCGACGCTCAGCGCGTACAGGCTGACGAGCAGGCCGGCCGACGGCAGGCTGACGCCGAGGTCGGCGCCCATCGTCGGAATCAGCCCGACGATCACGAATTCGGTGGTGCCGATGGCAAACGCGCTGATGGTCAGCGCAAGCAGGGCGAGTGGCATGATGGGATCCGGGTTCCAGTGAGGACGGATCGCAGTGTGGCGCCTTTACTTTTGCGGAAAAACTGGTCTATAAACCAAATTGTTTTGATTTCAAATCAACAATGAAAGTCACGCTCGACGAACTCCAGGCCTTTGCGGCCGTGGTCGACACCGGTTCGATCACCGCTGCCGCGCAGCAGCTCGACCTCACGGTTTCGGCCACCAGCCGCACGCTCGCGCGGCTCGAGGAGAAGCTGAAGACCACGCTGCTGCGCCGGACCACGCGGCGGCTCGAACTGACCGAGGAAGGGCGCGCGTTCCTGCAGGACGCGCGCGCGATCATCGAATCGGTCGAGAACGCTGAGGAGCAGATGCTCGCGCGCCGCGAGATGCCGTCGGGGCGCCTGCGCGTCGACGCCGCGACGCCGTTCATGCTGCACGTGATCGTGCCGCTCGTGCGCGGCTACCGCGAACGCTTCCCGAAAGTCGAACTGGAGCTGAACAGCAACGAAGGGATCATCGACCTGCTCGAGCGGCGCACCGATGTCGCGATCCGGATCGGCCGGTTGAAGGATTCGACGCTGCACAGCCGGCGCATCGGCAACAGCCGGCTGCGCATCCTCGCGAGCCCCGCGTATGTCGAAGCGCACGGCCAGCCGCGCAAGGTCGAGGATCTCGGCAAGCACACGCTGGTCGGCTTCACGCAGCCCGAATCGCTGAACGTGTGGCCGATCCTCGGCACCGACGGCGAGCCGTGCCGCATCGAGCCGGGCATCTGGTCGTCGAGCGGCGAGACGCTGCGGCAGCTCGCGCTGGACGGCGCGGGCATCGTCTGCCTGTCGGATTTCATGACCGCGCAGGATCGCGAAGCCGGGCGGCTCGTGCAGGTGCTCGCGCGCCAGACGCTCGACGTCGAGCAGCCGATCCATGCGGTGTACTACCGCAATACCGCGATCTCGTCGCGGATCGCGTCGTTCGTCGACTACATGATCGAGGTGCTGGGCGGCGGCAGCGGCAGCGATGCGCCGGCGCGGCGCAAGGCCGCGTGGCTGGCGCCGCGGTAGCGGCGGCGGGCGGCCTGCGGGGGGAGACGGAGGAAGACGGAGAAAGGCGGGGCGGGCATACGCCCCGATTGGCCCGGCGTGCCGCGTGGCGGCACGCCGTCGTACGTCGGTTACGCCTCTTCGGACCAGGACATGCCGTCGCGTGCGAGCAGCGCCGACGAGGCCGCAGGCCCGAACGTGCCGGACGTGTACAGGCGCGGCCGGTCGCCGAGCTGCTTCCAGCCGTCGAGGATCGGCTCGACCCACGACCATGCGGCTTCGAGTTCGTCGCGGCGCATGAAGTGCGTGAGGCGGCCGCGGATCACGTCGATCAGCAGCCGTTCGTACGCTTCCGCGCGCCGCTCCGGAATCGCCTGCTGCAGGTCGAGGTTCAGGCTCACGGGCACCATGTTCATCCCGCTGCCCGGTTCCTTCGCGAGCATCTGCAACTGGATCGACTCTTCCGGCTGGAGCTGGATCACGAGGCGGTTGCCGTAATGGCGCGGCCCGGTCGGGATGATCGAGAACGGCATGTCCGCGAACTCGATCACGATTTCCGACTGGCGGCGCTGCAGCCGCTTGCCCGTGCGCAGGAAGAACGGCACGTTCGCCCAGCGCCAGTTGTTGATGTGCGCGCGCAGCGCGACGAAGGTTTCCGCGCGGCTGTCCGCCGGCACGTTGTCTTCCTCGAGATAGCCCTTGACCGGCTGGCCGTCGACCGCGCCGGCCGTGTACTGGCCGCGCACCGTTTCGCGCGCGACGTCCGACAGCGCCATCGGCCGCAGCGAGCGCAGCACCTTCAGCTTCTCGTCGCGCACCGCGTCCGGGTCGAGCGACACGGGCGGCTCCATCGCGACGATGCACAGCAGCTGCAGCAGGTGGTTCTGCACCATGTCGCGCAGCGCGCCCGTATGGTCGTAGAAGCCCGCGCGGCTGCCGACGCCGACCGTTTCCGCGACCGTGATCTGCACGCTGCGGATGTTCGGCGCCTGCCACAGCGGCCCGAAGATCGGATTGCCGAAGCGCAGCACCATCAGGTTCTGCACGGTTTCCTTGCCGAGATAGTGGTCGATCCGATAGATCTGCGATTCCTCGAAGTGCTTGCCGACCGCATCGTTGATCGCCTTCGCGGATGCGAGATCGTGGCCGAGCGGCTTTTCGAGGACGACGCGCGAGCGCGCGTCGACGAGGCGCGCGGCCGACAGGTTGTCGCAGATCGTCGTGAACAGCTCCGGCGACGTCGACAGGTAGAACACGCGGATCGCATCGCCGCGCGCCGCTTCGGCGAGCCGCAGGTAGTCGTCCGGTGCGCTCACGTCGATCAGCACGTACTTGAACAGGTCGAGGAAACGGCTCCACGCGTCGGCGTTGAACGCCTTCTCGTCGATGAACGGGCGCGACTGCTCTTCCATGAACTTGCGATAACCGTCGATGCCCCAGTCGCGGCGGCCGACGGCGATGATGCGCGTTTCGGGCGGAAGGTTGCAGTGCAGGTGCGCCATGTACAGCGCGGGCAACAGCTTGCGGGCGGCCAGGTCGCCGCCGCCGCCGAAGATGATCATGTCGACGGGCCGGTCGGCCGCGGTCTGGGTAGGTTGATTCGTCATGGGAGGTTCGCGGTTTGAAACGGTGAACGTGAAACGAACGTCGAGGGCATCGGGCGCCGATGTGCCGGCACCGGTACGGCAAAACGATAATAGTGCACGGTTTTGATGGATTGCGTATGCGTTCCCCCAGATGTAACAGGGCTTGCATTCCGTCGGGCGGCTTGATTATGATTGAGCGCTCACTCATTAAAGGAATCGAACGTGGCCCGACCGCGCAGTCCCGACAAGCACGACGCCATCCTCGCCGCCGCCGCCCGCGCGCTCGCGGAGGACGGCGCGACCGCGACGACCGCGCGCATTGCGCGGCTTGCCGGCGTGGCGGAAGGCACGGTGTTCACGTACTTCGAGACCAAGGACGCGTTGCTGAACGCGCTGTATCTGAGCCTGAAGGCCGGGATGCGCGAAGCGATGATGACCGGCTTTCCGGAGGGCGCGGCGGCCGAGCAGGCCGTGCGGCATGCGTGGAACGGCTATGTGTCGTGGGGCGTTGCGAATCCGGACGGGCGGCGCGCGCTGCAGCAGCTCGGCGTGAGCGGGCGCATCGACGACGCGCATCGCGCGGCCGGCGCCGAAGGCTTCGGCACGATCCGCTCGCTGCTGCGCGAGCAGATCGTCGCGTCGCGCGGGCTGGAACCCGACGAGGCGCATGCGTTCTGCGCGGCGCTGTTTACGTCGATTGCGGAAACGGCGATGGAGTCGGTCGCGCGCGATCCTGCGCGGGCCGATGCGTACCGGGAAGCCGGGTTTCGGGCGTTGTGGGCTGTGCTGCACGTGGTGTGAGCGTGAGGCGAACGATGTGACGGAAGGGTTGGCAGTCGTGACGGCATAGGCAGTGCGTGTGCCGTGTGCCGTGCGACGGAAGGCAGGACGGTTTCAGGCAGGACGACGCATCGCGCGAATCATCGATGCATCGTCGATATTAATGAGTGAGTAATCATTCATTTTGGTGGTTTCATCTTTTCGAGGAGCGGAAAAATGTCGAAAGTCTGGCTGGTAACAGGGGCCGCGCGCGGTCTTGGGCGAGCGATTTCGGAAGCGGTGCTGGCGGCGGGAGACCGGCTGGTGGCCGGTGCGCGCGATCCCGTGCGGCTGGCCGATCTGGCCGAGCGTCATGGCGACCGGCTGCTGCAGGTCGCGCTCGACGTCACCGACGAAGCGGCGGCCGCGCAGGCTGTCGCGGCGGCACGCGAAGCGTTCGGCCGCATCGACGTGCTGGTGAACAACGCGGGTTACGGCCATACGGCGCCGTTCGAGCAGATGGGCGCCGATGACTTCCGCGACCAGATCGAAACGAACCTGTTCGGTGTGATCAACCTGACGCGCGCGGTGCTGCCGACGATGCGCGCGCAGCGCGCGGGGCACATCTTCCAGGTGTCGTCGGTCGGCGGGCGCACGTCGACGCCCGGTTTGTCCGCGTACCAGGCGGCGAAGTGGGCGGTCGGCGGGTTCAGCGACGTGCTGTCGAAGGAAGTCGCGCCGTTCGGCGTGCGCGTGTGCACGCTCGAGCCCGGTGGGATGCGGACCGACTGGGCCGCGCAGGCGAAGCGTGGCATCGACGACCTGCTGCCCGACTATGAGCCGTCGGTCGGGAAGATTCTCGAGCTGCTCGGCGCGTATGGCGGCCGCGAGGTCGGCGATCCGGTGCGGATCGCGAAGCTGATCGTCGAGCTGTCGCGTCGCGACGACGTGCCGATGCGTCTGCTGCTCGGCGGCGATGCGCTGTTCGTGTGCGAACAGGCGGAAACGCAGCGCGCGGAAGAAGCGGCGCGGTGGCGCGATGCGACGCTGTCGACACAGTTTCCGGATGCGCAACTGCCGGCGGGGCTGGAGGCGTTGAAGCGCGTGTAGTGAGCGCGGCAGTGCGCTGCCCGCGCGGCGGCGCGGGCCGTGCGTAGCGGCAGGTCCGATGCGAGCAGCCGGACAAGCAGATACCGGCCACCGTGACGGGGCGCGATACGCGATCGCCCCCCCGTACTAACCCTGATTAATAAACCTTATCGCGGTGAAAAATTCCGCATCTTATTGAACGGATATCGGCTCGATATAGTGGCTCGCTTTCCCGCACGCACCGTCCGCGTGCGGCTGACACGCTGACACTCAGCAGGAGCCGCTTGATGACCACCGACGTCCGTTTCACCGAAATCGAGGATCTGCTGCCCGCCGCCGGCGGGCTGCGCGAGATCCGTCACCACATCCATCACCATCCCGAACTCGCGTACGAAGAGCATGACACCGCCGCGCTCGTCGCGGACAAGCTCGAGCAATGGGGCTGGCAGGTGACGCGCGGGGTCGGCAAGACGGGCGTCGTCGGCACGCTGCGCGTGGGCGACGGCACGCGCAGCATCGGCATTCGCGCCGACATGGATGCGCTGCCGATCGTCGAGGCGACGGGCCTGCCTTATGCAAGCGGCACGCACGGCAAGATGCACGCGTGCGGCCACGACGGCCACACGACGATGCTGCTCGGCGCCGCGCAGCATCTGGCGAAGACGCGCAACTTCTCCGGCACCGTGCACCTGTATTTCCAGCCGGCGGAAGAACACGGCGTCGACAGCGGCGCGAAGAAGATGATCGACGACGGCCTGTTCGAACGCTTCCCGTGCGACGCCGTGTTCGGCATGCACAACCATCCGGGCGCGGCGCCCGGCGTCTTCCTCACGCGGCGCGGCCCGTTCATGTCGGCCGGCGACAAGGCGATCATCACGATCGAAGGCGTCGGCGGCCACGCGGCGCGGCCGCACCTGACGGTCGACCCGGTCGTCGTCGCGGCGAGCATCGTGATGGCGCTGCAGACGATCGTCGCGCGCAACGTCGACCCCGCGCAGCCGGCGGTCGTCACGGTCGGCTCGATGCACGCGGGCACCGCGAACAACGTGATTCCGAACGGCGCGCGCCTCGAACTCAGCGTGCGCTCGTTCAGCCCCGACGTGCGCGCGCTGCTCAAGCGCCGCATCGTCGAGCTGGCCGAAACGCAGGCCGCGAGCTACGGCGCGAGCGCGAACGTCGAGTACATCGAAGGCTACCCGGTCGTCGTCAATACGGATGCCGAAACGGATTTCGCCGCGCAGGTCGCGCGCGAGCTCGTCGGCGATGCGCACGTGGTCGAGCAGACCGACCTGCTGATGGGCAGCGAGGATTTCGCGTTCATGCTGCAGCAGCGGCCGGGCTCGTTCGTGCGGCTCGGCAACGGCGAAGGCGAGGACGGCTGCATGGTGCACAACCCGAAATACGACTTCAACGATCGCAACCTGCCGATCGGCGCGGCGTTCTGGACGCGTCTCGTGGAGCGTTACCTGGGGCAGTGATCGCGGTGGCGCGCGGCCGGCGCTTCCGGCCGCATTGAGAGGAGCATAAAACGATGCAGAAAGACCATCTCGCGCTGCACCCCGCATCGACGAGGGCCGTCGAAACCGGCGCAACCGGCGCGCCCGCCGTCACGCGGCGCGGTGCGATCGCGGCGGCCGTGATCGGCAACTGGCTGGAATTCTTCGATTTCACCGTGTACGGCTTTTTTGCGGTGCTGATCGGCAAGCTGTTCTTCCCGTCGAGCGATCCGACCACGTCGCTGCTGCTGTCGGTCGCGACGTTCGCCGCCGGCTTCTTCACGCGGCCGCTCGGCAGCGTCGTGCTCGGCGTCTACGCGGACCGCAAGGGGCGCAAGGCCGCGCTGAACCTGACGATCATGCTGATGGCGCTCGGCACGGGCCTGATCGCGATCGCGCCGACGTATGCGCAGGTCGGCATGGCCGCGCCGCTGCTCGTCGTGTTCGCGCGGCTGATGCAGGGCTTCTCGCAGGGCGGCGAATTCGGCGCGGCGACCACGACGCTGCTCGAACAGGGCGGCACGTCCCGCCGCGCGTTCCGCGCAAGCTGGCAGCTCGCGACGCAGGGCGGCGCCGCGCTGATGGGCTCGGGTTTCGCGGCGCTGCTGTCGAACACGATGACCAAGGATGCGCTGGAAAGCTGGGGCTGGCGGCTGCCGTTCCTCGTCGGCGTGCTGATCGCGCCGGTCGGCATGTATCTGCGCCGCCGGCTCGCGGACGATGCGCCCGGCGACAGCCATCACGGCATCGAGCGCGGCGTGCTGCACGAGCTGTTCTCGAAGCACACGCGCACGGTGCTGCTGCTGATGCTCACGGTGATGGGCGGCACGGTGTCGACCTACATCCTGACCTTCTACATGCCGACCTATGCGATCCACACGCTCGGCCTGCCGATGAAGCTGTCGATGTTCGTCGGCGTTGCATCGGGTTGCGTGATGCTGGTCACGTGCCCGCTGTTCGGCTTGCTGTCGGACCGGATCGGCAGCCGGCGCGTGCCGATCTTCGTCGGCCGCGGCGTGCTGGTCGTGCTGCTGTTCCCGGCGTTCTGGCTGATGAACCATCATCCGACGCTGTCGGTGATCCTGCCGCTGACCGCACTGATGCTGCTGTTCTATTCGCTCGGCTCGGCGTCGGAGATGGCGCTGATGTGCGAGTCGCTGCCGCGCCATGTGCGCGCGACGGGCATCTCGATCGCGTATGCGCTCGCGGTGACGATCTTCGGCGGCACCGCGCAGCTGATCGCGACCGGGCTCGTGAAGACGACCGGCAGCAAGCTCGCGCCGGCCGGCTACGTGGCCGCGTGCGTGGTGCTGTCGCTGATCGCGGTCGCGATGCTGCGCGAGACGGCGCAGGAGTCGATGGACTGACGTGCGGTGCCTCGGGCGTCCGGCGACGGGCGGCGGAGGCAAGCGGCAATACGCGCCTACCGCCCGCGCACCATCCTCAGATACGACGCGAGCATCGTCGCCAGTTCCTGCGCGGCCGGCGCCAGCGGCACGGCCGCGCGCTGCAGCAGGCAGACGTCCTGCGATTCCGCCTGCTCGCGCACGGGCACCTTGGCGAGCGCGCCGGCGAACGGCCCATGCCGCGTGATGGCTTCGGTTTCGAGCGCAAGGCAATCGGTCTGCGTGACGAGCTGCAGCGTCTCGAACATCCCTTCGACGGTCGCGAGAATCTTCGGCGGTGGCTGGCCATGCGCGTCGAAGTACGCGAGCAGCCGGTTGACGACCGGGTCGGCGCTCAGGTTCGGCGAGCGCGTGGACACCCACGCGTAGCCGGCCAGTTCGGCGAGCGATTGCGCGTGCATCGCCGGATGCCCGGTGCGGCACACGACCACCGGCGCCGACGCATGCAGCGGCGTGACCGCGAGGTCGGTCGTGTCGGTCTGCTTCGCGACGTGCGAGATCGCGAAATCGATCGCACTTTCGCGCAGCCAGCCGATCATCATTCTCGACGTGCCGGTGCGCAGGTGCACGTCGACCTTGTCGAAGCGCGCGCGAAACGCGGTCAGCACGGGCGCGAACGCGTCGATCAGGGGTTCGGTGACGAGTCCGAGCGTGACGGTGCCTTCGTATGCGCCGCTCAGTTGCCGGATTTCCCGCTCGACCTGCTCGCATTCGCCGAGGATCGAACCGGAGCGCGCGAGCAGTCGCTGGCCGACGGCCGTCGGCACGATGCCGCGATTGGTGCGTGTGAACAGCGTCGCGCCGAGCGTCGCCTCGAGGCTTTGCAGTTGCTGCGTGACGCCGCTTTGCGCGAGATCGAGTGCGCGCGCCGCGGCGCGCAGGCTGCCGTGCTCGACGACGGCCTGGAAGATGCGAAGCTGGGATAGCGTGAACGCCATGGGCAAGCGCGATGCCGGTGATCGAAATTGGTGATCATGATAAGGCAGCCGATGATTCCGGCGGCGGCGCGTGCGCACTACGATCGCTGGCAGTCCGGCTCATGCCGTTTGCCCCTCTTCCTGCCTCCCGTCGACCATGAAACGCTTCCTCGTCCCGCTCGTTTCCCTGTGCATCGGATTGGCGGCCACGTCCGCCAGCGCGCTCGACGCGCATGTCGTGCGCCTCGGTATCGACCCGACCTATCCGCCGATGGACGCGAAGGCGCCCGACGGCAGCCTGAAGGGCTTCGACGTCGATCTCGGCAACGAAATCTGCCGTCGCGCGCAACTGCGCTGCCAGTGGGTCGAGCTCGAGTTCTCCGGGATGATCCCCGCGCTGCAGGCGCGCAAGATCGATGCGATCCTGTCGTCGATGGCGATCACCGAGAAGCGCGAGAAGCAGATCCTGTTCTCGTCGAAGCTGTTCCGTTTCAAGTCGCGGCTCGTCGCGCGGCCCGGGACCGGGCTCGACAGCGCGGCGGCGTCGCTGGCCGGCAAGCGCGTCGGCGTGCAGTCGGGCACGCAGTTCGAATCGTGGGCACTTGCGCACTGGGCGCCGGCCGGCGTCGGCGTGGTGCCGTACAAGAGCCAGGACGACGTGTTCGCCGATCTCGTCAACGGCCGGCTCGACGCCGCGCTGCTCGGCACGGTGGAAGCCGATTACGGGTTCCTGCGCCAGCCGCGCGGCAAGGGCTTCGCGTTTGTCGGCGCGCCGCTCGACATGGGCGATCGCGGTGTCGGTATCGGCATGCGGCAGTCCGACACGGCGCTCAAGGCGTCGATCGACGGCGCGATCGCGTCGATGCTGAAGGACGGCACCTACGACAGGATCGCGAAGCAGTACTTCGATTTCAACCCGTACGGCGACTGAGTGCCGTGCGCGCCGATTCCTCCGATTTCTTCGCTTTCAACCGTTCGAGACCATCGATGCAGATTCGCACCACGCCGCTCCTGTCGCCGTCGATCGGCACGCAGCGCACGCTGACGAGCTTTCATTTCGGGCCGGCCGATACCGGCCGCAAGATCTACCTGCAGGCCGCGCTGCACGCGGACGAGACGCCTGCGATGCTCGCGGCGTTCGTGCTGAAGCAGCGTCTCGCGCAGCTCGATGCCGAAGGCCGGCTCGCGGCCGGGATCGTGCTCGTGCCGGTCGCGAACCCGGTCGGCCTCAATCATCATCTGCTCGGGCAATTCATCGGCCGTTTCGACCTCGCGAGCGGCCGCAACTTCAATCGCGGCTTCCTGCCGCTCGCGGAAATCGCCGCGCGTGCGCGCGACCGGCTAGGCGATGACCCCGAACGCAATCGCGCGATCGTGCGCGAATGCGTCGGCGCGGCGCTCGACGATATCGCGCCGCGCACCGAATTCGACGCGCTGCAGCGCGCGCTGCTGAAGCTGTCGCATGACGCCGATGTCGTGATCGACCTGCATTGTTCGCTCGAAGCGGTGATGCACGTGTACACGAGCGACACCGCGTGGCCGGAGGTCGAGCCGCTGGCGCACTATCTCGGCGCGGACGTATCGCTGCTCGCCGAGGATTCCGGCGGGCATGCGTTCGACGATGCGCATCACCTGCTGTGGTCGCAGTTGCGGCAGCACTTGCCGGACGGCACGCCGATGGCGGCCGGCACCGTGGCCGTGACGGTCGAGTGCCGCGGCCAGCGCGACGTGACGTATGAATATGCGGAACGCGATGCCGATGCGCTCGTCGACTATCTGGTGTGGCGCGGCGCGGTGCGGGGCGAACGCGCGCCGCTGCCGCCGCTTGCCGCGCCGGCCACGCCGCTCGCGGGCAGCGAGCAGTTCTACGCGCCGGTGAGCGGGATTCTCGTGCACCGTGCGGCGATCGGCGCGACGATCCGCACTGGCGATCCGCTGTTCGACATCGTCGATCCGCTGACGGATGCGATCACGACAATCTCGAGCGGGACCGATGGGGTGTTCTATATGCGGCGCGCGATCCGTTTCGTGACGGCCGGTGCGCCGCTCGGCCGCGTGACGGGCACGGTGCCGGTGCGCACGGGGCTGTTGCTCGGCGCGTGACGGGTGCGGCTGGCACCGAGTCCGATAGGCTCCGTGCAATTTCGTTCTCGTCAAATTGACCGGGCTTCAGCGCGTCACTAAATTGTGCGGCGCGGAGTTTGCTCCGTGTTCCGTGAGAAGAACGTTGAAAAAGAGTCAGAGTTGGCGGGCAGCTTGTGCTGCCCGCCTTTTTTCATGAGTGGATTGTCGTATCGCTGATACGACAATCGAGCTGGACGCTCACCCCCGTCGCGCCACCAGCTCCGACACCGTCTGCGCGGCCTGCTGCAGCGGCCCGAGAAACTCCTTCACCATCTGCTTCGCGGTATGCCGCTGCGCGTTGCCGCTGATGTTCATCGCCGCGATGATCTGCCCCCGCCGGTTGCGGATCGGCGCGGAGATCGACATCAGGCCTACTTCGAGCTCCTGGTCGACCACGGCCCAGCCCTGCTGGCGCACCTGCGCGATCGTCGCCTTCAGTTCGCCGAGGTCCGTGATCGTGCGCGGCGTATGTGCGCGGATGCTGCTCTGCGCGAGCGTTTCGTCGAGCGCCGCGTCGTCGAGCGCGGACAGCAGCACGCGGCCCATCGACGTACAGTACGCGGGCAGCCGGCTGCCGATCGACAGGTTGATCGTCATGATCTTGTGCGTCGGCACGCGCAGCACATAGACGATTTCGGTGCGGTCGAGCACGGCGGCCGAGCAGCTTTCGTGGATCTGCGCGGACAATTGTTCCATCACGGGATCGGCGAGATTCCAGAACGGCATCGACGTCAGGTACGCGAAGCCGAGCTCGAGGATCTTCGGCGTGAGCCGGAACAACCGGCCGTCGGCCTCGACGTAGCCGAGCGTCTGCAGCGTGAGCAGGATCCGGCGTGCGCCCGCGCGCGTCAGGCCGGTCGCCGACGCGACCTCGGTGAGCGTCTGCTCCGGGCGTGCCGCGTCGAAAGCGCGGATCACCGCGAGGCCGCGCGCGAACGACTGCACATAGGAGTCGCCGGGTTTTGTCTGGGTGTCTTCGGGTGTCATGAGCGGTTGGAATGTCGTGCAGCCGAGAAGATAGCGCATGGGGCCTGACACGCCAACCGCACGGCGGACCGGGCGCTTGACAGGTCGTCCCCGCACTCCCTATGATGCGTTGAACGTTCGATACACGATCTTATGTTCGTATATAGAACATTTAAGCGCATCCCGGCGGGCAATGCAAGGGGCGCGCCCCGTTCATTTCCCAGCCTTGCATGTGGCCGGAGCCAGCGCTAGCGCGCCCACGCCGGCCGACCGCGAAGCATGGGACCGGAGTAAGCGCCAAAGCGCCACCTCCGGCCGACTGGAGACACTGATGACCGAAGCTTTTCTGTGTGATGCGATCCGTACGCCGATCGGGCGTTACGGCGGTGCGTTGTCCGGCGTGCGCGCCGACGATCTCGGCGCGGTGCCGCTCAAGGCGCTCGTCGAGCGCAACCGCGACGTCGACTGGACGGCGATCGACGACGTGATCTACGGCTGCGCGAACCAGGCCGGCGAGGACAACCGCAACGTCGCGCGCATGTCGGCGCTGCTCGCGGGCCTGCCGCAGGGCGTGCCGGGTTCGACGATCAACCGGCTGTGCGGTTCGGGGATGGATGCGGTCGGCGTGGCCGCGCGGGCGATCAAGTCGGGCGAGGCCGCGCTGATGGTCGCGGGCGGCGTCGAGAGCATGACGCGCGCGCCGTTCGTGATGGGCAAGGCCGCGAGCGCGTTCGCACGCCAGGCCGACATCTACGATACGACGATCGGCTGGCGCTTCGTCAATCCGCTGATGAAACAGCTTCACGGCGTCGATTCGATGCCGGAGACGGCCGAGAACGTCGCGGTCGACTACAACATCAGCCGCGCCGACCAGGACCTGTTCGCGCTGCGCAGCCAGCAGAAGGCCGCGCGCGCGCAGCAGGACGGCACGCTCGCCGAGGAAATCGTGTCGGTCACGATTCCGCAGAAGAAGGGCGATCCGGTGGTCGTGTCGCGCGACGAACATCCGCGCGAGACGTCGCTCGAAACGCTCGCGAAGCTGAAGGGCGTCGTGCGCCCGGACGGCTCGGTGACGGCCGGCAACGCGTCGGGCGTCAACGACGGCGCCGCCGCGCTGCTGCTCGCGAACGAAGAAACCGCGAAGCGCTTCGGTCTGACGCCGCGTGCGCGCGTACTCGGCATCGCGACGGCCGGCGTCGCGCCGCGCGTGATGGGTATCGGCCCCGCGCCGGCTACGCAGAAGCTGCTCGCGCGGCTCGGGATGACGATCGACCAGTTCGACGTGATCGAGCTGAACGAGGCGTTCGCGTCGCAGGGTCTCGCGGTGCTGCGCATGCTCGGCGTCGCCGACGACGATCCGCGCGTGAACCCGAACGGCGGCGCGATCGCACTTGGCCATCCGCTTGGCGCATCGGGTGCGCGTCTCGTGACGACCGCGATGTACCAGCTGCATCGCACGAACGGCCGCTTTGCGCTGTGCACGATGTGCATCGGCGTCGGCCAGGGCATCGCGATCGCGATCGAACGCGTCTGATACGCGTGACGCGGAGAAGCGGCCGGACTTGCGCCGCTTCGCTGTTTTTCCGCTTCGCCGTTCCCCAAACGATGCGCGGCACGACAATCGTCGTGTCGCGCATCGTCGTTAACCGGCCTGCGATATCTGCCTGAGGCGCGCGTCGAGCGCGTCGATCTCGGTGTCCGCGAACACCTCGATGCCGTGCTCGCGCAGCAACGCCGCCGTGACACCGGCGCCCGCATGCCGCCGGTTCGCGAAACTCCCGTCATAAATGAAGGTGCTGCCGCACGACGGACTGCCGTCGGCCAGGATCGCGAAGCGGCAATCGTGCGCACGCGCGAGTGCCAGCGCGGTTTGCGCGCCGGAGACGAACAGCGCCGTCACGTCGGTGCCGTTCACGTCGACGATGCGTGCGGCGCCTGACAGAACCTGCTGCCCGGATTCGCCATCCGCGATTTCGGCGGGCGGGCGCGGCACGCTGAAGCCGCCCGCCAGTTCGGGGCAGACGGGCACGAGACGCCCTTCGCGCTGCCACCGTTCGAGCGCCTCGTGCGCGGCGGTCTTGGCCGAGCCGTTGTAACGCACTGGATGACCGACCACGCACATGCTCACGAGGATCTTCGGCATGGCTTGCGGCGGCGGTTCGTTTTGCAATTTCGCTCTCCGTGTTGGCTGATGGCAGCCGCGGCGACGCGGGAAATTCTACGCGTCACCCGCATGCCGGTGCGTCAGGCCGTCTGCCCTTCCAGATGAATGTCTTCCGGCTCGAGTGCGTACAGCGCCGGGTCGGGCGATGTGCTGACCGTAAAGCCGAGCCGCAGGTAGAAGTCGATCGTGCGCTGCGACGGCGTCGCCGACACATACAGGCGTTCCGCGCCCATCGCGCGCGCCTGCGCGTGGGCCGCGCGATAGAGCTGTTCGCCGAGCCCGCAGCCGCGCCAGTCGCGGCTCACATGCAGGAACTTCAACTGCAGCATGTCGTGTCGCGGGCCGAGCGGGCGGCTGTCGACGACGACCGCCGCGACGAGCCGTGCGCCGTCGAACATGCCGAGGAACCAGCCGCCGCGATCATGGCAGTCGAGCAGGATCGGCGTGTAGTGATCGGCTTCGCCGGCGGGCCAGCCGGCGACATCGTAGAACGCCGGAACGAGATGCAGCGCGCCGTCGCGCAGCACATACAGGTGCTCGATGATCTCGCGCCGGTCGATGGTCCACACGAGCGGCACCTCGTCGCGCGCGAGCGCGCGTGCGCAAAGCGCGTCGCGTTCGGCGGCGGTACGGCGCATCATGCGGCCGCCCGGTGCGCGGCGATCGCGTACATCAGCGGCAGGCGCGGCACGTCGGCGCGCTCGAACCGCGCGAAGCCGATCGCTTTGTCGGAGTTTTCGACGCCCGTCGCATCCGCGCCGTCGCGCACGAGGCTCGGCGTGTCCTGCCCCGCGTTGCACTGCAGGTGCGTGACGTCGCCGAGCAGTTCGCGTTCTTCCGGAAACAGCGTCGAGCCGCCATCGCGGAAAAATGCGGCCTGATCGCCTTTATGGCTGTTATGCGCGACCGTCGCCGTATTCCAGGACAGCCGATTCAGTTCGTGCAATGCCTTTTTCATCGAATTCGAATACCGGTTGAATGGAGCAGGATAGATCGAATCGTTTCGCCGCGCGCAATGGCTGCCGGCATTGGCGCGCCATGCGGCGTTTCCGGACAGCGCGTTGTGACATGCGGATAAACGCGCGCGGCGATTATCGACGGATTATTTGATCGAAATCATAGCGGCGGCCGAATTGCTTATTTTATGCGCGGCAAGGGTAAGGTTTTCCGCCGGATTGCCGACAGTAAAGATGAAGACCGTCGTAAAGCGATCAACCGTTTTTCGGCTACTGAGCGTGATTTCAGCGCGGCGCGGACGACAGATCCGCCTTTCGGAGCCTTGCATGCGCAATAACCAGCCTGTTACCCAACAAGAATTCGATTTTCCCGACGACGTCACGCTGATGTCGACGACCGATGCAGACGGCACCATCACGTACGCGAACACGACGTTCGCGCAGGTGAGCGGCTTCTCGAACGAGGCGCTCGTCGGCCAGCCGCACAACGTGGTGCGCCACCCGGACATGCCGCGCGAGGCATTCGCCGACATGTGGGCGACGCTCCGGCGCGGCGAGCCATGGACCGCGCTCGTCAAGAACCGCCGCAAGAACGGCGATCATTACTGGGTGCGCGCGAACGCGATCCCGGTGATGCGCAACGGCGAGCCGCAAGGCTACATGTCGGTGCGCACGAAGGCGCCGCGCGACGAGTCCGAGGCTGCCGACGCGGTGTATCGCGCGTTTCGCGAAGGCAAGGCGGGCCAGCGCCGGTTCCACAAGGGGCTGGTCATCCGCACCGGGCTGCTGCGCATCGCGTCGCTGTCGCAGACGATGTCGGTGCGTGCGCGCGTTCATGCGGCGCTGTGCGTGCTGGCGCCGGTTGTCGTCGGCGCGGGCTGGGCATGCGGGCTGGCCGGCGGCGGGCTTGCCGCATTTGCCGGCGTGACGGTCGGCGTGACGGCTGCGGCCGGACTATGGCTCGACACGCAGATCGTGCGTCCGCTGAAGCGGCTGCACGACCAGGCGCTGAACGTCGCGACCGGCGAGAGCCGGCGCGGCGTGCGGATGAACCGCGTCGACGAGATCGGGATGACGCTGCGCACGATCAACCAGCTCGGGCTGATGTTCCGCTGGCTCGTCGACGACGTCAGCGAACAGGTGCACAACGTGCAGCGCGCGAGCAACGAGATCGCGCAGGGCAACAACGACCTGAGCGCGCGCACCGAGCAGGCCGCGTCGAGCGTGCAGGAGACGGCCGCGTCGATGGCCGAGATGACGGCGACGGTCGACAGCAACGCGGAAACCGCGCTGCAGGCAAACCGGCTCGCGGTGTCGGCGAGCGATGTGGCCGAGCGCGGCGGAAAGGCGGTGAGCGAAGTGGTCACGACGATGAACGACATCACCGACAGCTCGCGCAAGATCGCCGACATCATCGGCGTGATCGATGGCATCGCATTCCAGACCAACATCCTCGCGCTGAATGCGGCGGTCGAAGCCGCGCGTGCGGGCGAACAGGGGCGCGGCTTCGCGGTGGTCGCGGGCGAAGTGCGGGCGCTCGCGCAGCGCAGCGCGAACGCGGCGAAGGAGATCAAGACGCTGATCGGCGCGAGCGTCGAGCGGGTCGAGTCGGGCGCGCGGATCGTCGACGGCGCGGGCAAGACGATGGAGGACATCGTCACGCAGGTGAAGCGCGTGTCGGACCTGATCGCGGAGATCAGCTCGTCGACGGCCGAGCAGAGCACGGGGGTTGCGCAGGTCGATCAGGCGGTCGTGCACCTGGACAACATCACGCAGCAGAACGCGGCGCTCGTCGAGCAGAGCACGGCGGCGTCGGAGAGCCTGAAGCAGCAGGCGACGCGGCTCGTCGATGCGGTGAACGTGTTTCGGTGATTGAGGAGACGCGAGGTGACGCGGGTGCGGCGGAGAGGGGTACCGGCCCGCGTTGGACCGCCCGGTTCCGGCCGGGCGGTCAGGGCCTGTCACGTAAGCGGCAGGCCCTGAACCGTTACACGGCGAGGCAGAGGTACTTGATCACGACGTAGTCGTCGATGCCGTAGTGCGAGCCTTCGCGGCCGAGGCCCGACTGCTTGACGCCGCCGAACGGCGCGACTTCGTTCGAGATCAGGCCCGTGTTCACGCCGACCATCCCGTATTCGAGCGCTTCGGCGACCTTCCACACGCGACCGATGTCGCGGCTGTAGAAGTACGCGGCAAGACCGAATTCGGTGTCGTTCGCGAGGCGGATCACCTCGTCGTCGCTGCCGAACTTGAACAGCGGCGCGAGCGGCCCGAACGTCTCTTCCTTCGCGACCTTCATCGCCGGCGTGACACCCGTCAGCACGGTCGGCTCGAAGAAGCCGTGGCCGAGCGCGTGGCGCTTGCCGCCCGTCACGACAGTCGCGCCCTTCGCGAGCGCGTCCTCGATGTGCGCCTCGACCTTCAGCACGGCCGCTTCGTTGATCAGCGGGCCTTGCGTCACGCCCGGCTCGGTGCCGCGACCGACCTTCAGCTGGCCGACCGCCGTCGCGAGCTTCTGCGCGAACTGGTCGTACACGGCTTCATGCACGTAGAAACGGTTCGTGCACACGCACGTCTGGCCGCTGTTGCGGTACTTCGACGCGATCGCACCCTGCACGGCCGCATCGAGATCGGCGTCGTCGAACACGATGAACGGCGCGTTGCCGCCGAGCTCGAGCGAGACCTTCTTGACCGTCGCCGCGCATTGCGCCATCAGCAGGCGACCGACCGGCGTCGAGCCGGTGAACGACAGCTTGCGCACGATCGGGTTCGACGTCAGTTCGCCGCCGATCGCCTTCGGGTCGCCGGTGACGACGCTGAACACGCCGGCCGGCACGCCCGCACGCTCGGCCAGCACGGCCATCGCGAGCGCGGAGAACGGCGTTGCCTCGGCGGGTTTCACGACGATCGGGCAGCCTGCGGCGAGCGCGGGGCCGACCTTGCGCGTGATCATCGCCGCCGGGAAGTTCCACGGCGTGATTGCCGCGCACACGCCGATCGCTTCCTTCGTCACGACGATGCGCTTGTCGCTCGCCGGCGTCGGGATCGTGTCGCCGTACACGCGCTTGCCTTCTTCCGCGAACCATTCGAGGAACGACGCCGCGTAGCCGATCTCGCCCTTCGCTTCGGCCAGCGACTTGCCTTGCTCGGTCGTCAGGATCAGCGCGAGATCGTCGGCGTTTTCCATCATCAGGTCGTGCCACTTGCGCAGGATGACCGCGCGTTCCTTCGCGGTCTTCTTGCGCCACGCCGGCCATGCGGCGTTCGCGGCGTCGATCGCGTGACGCGTCTCGGCCGTGCCCATCGCCGGCACGGTGCCGAGCAGGCCGCCCGTTGCCGGGTTGCGGACTTCGAACGTCTCGCCGTTCGTTGCGCCTTGCCATTCGCCGTTGACGTACGCCTGCTGTCGGAACAGCGACGGGTCCTTCAGTGCCAGGGATTCTTGAACAATGCTCATGCCGGTGTCTGCTTTGAAGATGACGGATGAAAAGGCCGCCGCCGTCTCGACGACGGCGGCGGCGCATTCAGTGGACGGGAACTCAGGCCGGCACGCCGACCGTTTCCTTCAGCACTTCCTCGAGGATCACGAGCGCTTCGTCGAACACGGCCTCGGGAATCGTCAGCGGGAACAGGAAGCGCACGACGTTCGAGTACACGCCGCACACGAGCAGCAGCAGGCCGCGCTCGAGCGCACGCGTCTGCACGCGCTTCGTGAATTCCGCATCCGGCTCGCCCGAACCCGGCTTCAGGAACTCGACCGCGATCATCGCGCCCGGGCCGCGCACGTCGGCGATCTGCGGCACGTCGGCCTGCAGCGCGCTCAGCTTCGCCTTCAGCACGTCGCCGAGTTGCGTGGCGCGGTCGCACAGCTTCTCTTCGTCGATGATCTCGAGCACCGCGTGCGCCGACGCAACCGCCAGCGGGTTGCCCGCATACGTGCCGCCGAGGCCGCCGGGCGCTGCCGCGTCCATCACGTCGGCACGGCCGACGACGCCCGACAGCGGCATGCCGCCCGCGAGGCTCTTCGCCATCGTGATCAGGTCGGCCAGCACGTCGTAGTGCTGCATCGCGAACAGCTTGCCGGTACGCGCGAAGCCCGTTTGCACTTCGTCGGCGATCAGCAGGATGCCGTGTTCGTTACAGATCTTGCGCAGCGCGCGCACGAATTCCGCCGGCGCCGCGTAGAAGCCGCCTTCGCCCTGGACCGGTTCGAAGATGATCGCGGCGACGCGCTTCGGATCGATGTCGGCCTTGAACAGCATCTCGATCGCCTTGATCGAGTCGGCCGTCGTCACGCCGTGCAGCGCGTTCGGGTACGGCGCGTGGAACACGTCGCCCGGGAACGGGCCGAAGTTCAGCTTGTACGGGGCGACCTTGCCGGTCAGCGCCATGCCCATCATCGTGCGGCCGTGGAAGCCGCCCGAGAACGCGATGACGCCCGGACGGCCGGTCGAAGCGCGCGCGATCTTGATCGCGTTCTCGACGGCTTCGGCGCCGGTCGTGAAGAACGCAGTCTTCTTCGGGAAATCGCCCGGCGCGCGTGCGTTGATCTTCTCGGCCAGCTCGACGTACGACGCGTACGGGACGATCTGGTAAGCGGTGTGCGTGAAGTTGTTCAGTTGATCCGCGATCGCCTTGACGATCTTCGGGTGGCGGTGGCCCGTGTTCAGCACCGCGATGCCGGCGGCGAAATCGATGAAGCGGCGGCCTTCGACATCCCACAGTTCCGCGTTCTCGGCGCGGGCTGCGTAGAAATCACACATCACACCGACGCCGCGCGGGGTGGCGGCGTTCTTGCGGGCCTGCAGGTCGGCATTCTTCACGGTCATCTCCTTGATGTTCTGTCCGGTGGGTAGAAAATCGGGCGCGTTGGCAGCCCATGGAGGCGACTATAATCACATTTGGCTCTGACAATCAGAGCCATTTCAATAAATATTCAGGAGCCAATCATGCGCGCGAGCGTGTTGTCGGACTGGCTGGCGCAGCGCCTCGTGCGCGGCGGCGAACAGCCGATCTACCGGCAGCTTCACCGGCTGCTGCAACAGGCGATCCTGTCGCGCGAACTGCCGGCCGGCACGCGCGTGCCGTCGTCGCGGCTCCTGGCCGCCGAGCTCGGGATCGCGCGCAACACGGTCACGCAGGTTTACGAACAGCTTGCGCTCGAAGGTTATGTGAACTCGGCGACGGGCCGCGGCACGTTCGTCGCCGACAGCGCGCCGGACGAGATCGTCGGTGCGCCGCCCGACGCGGCGGCCGGCCCGGCCGTGGTGCTGCCGTCCGCGCGGCGGCTGTCCGCGCGCGGCACGCGGCTCGTCGAAGGGGCTGGCGTGTCGAAGCGCCAGGGCGGCGCGTTCATGCCGGGCGTGCCCGATGTGTCGCGATTTCCGGCGCGCGTGTGGACGCGGCTGCACAACAAGTACTGGCGGCGCCTGCGCCCCGACCTGCTGACCTATGCGCCGGGCGGCGGGCTCGCGCTGCTGCGCGAGGCGCTGGCCGACTACCTGCGCACGTCGCGCTCGGTGCGCTGCACGCCCGAGCAGATCGTGATCACGACCGGCATCCACCAGTCGATCGACCTCGCGGTGCGGCTCCTGACCGATCCCGGCGACGCGATCTGGACCGAGGACCCGTGCTACTGGGGCGTGCGCAGCGTGCTGAACGTGTCGGGGCTGACCACGCGGCCGATCCCGGTCGACGAGGAAGGCATCGCGCCGTCGGCTGCCGATCTCGCCGAACCGCCGAAGCTGATGCTCGTCACGCCGTCGCACCAGTATCCGCTCGGGATGGTGATGAGCCTCGCGCGGCGCCGGATGCTGCTCGAATACGCGCGCCAGCACGGCTGCTGGATCATCGAGGACGACTACGACAGCGAATTCCGCTACGGCAGCCGGCCGCTCGCGTCGCTGCAGGGGCTCGACACGGCCGGGCAGGTGATCTACGTCGGCAGTTTCGGCAAGACGCTGTTCCCCGGGCTGCGGGTCGGCTACCTGGTCGCGCCGGAACCGCTCGCGGAAAGCTTCGCGACCGCGAGCGCCGAGCTGTATCGCGAAGGGCAGTTGCTGCAGCAGGCGGTGCTCGCCGAGTTCATCGCGGAAGGGCATTTCGTGTCGCATATCCGCAAGATGCGCACGCTGTACGGGCAACGCCGCGAAGTGCTGCTCGATGCGGTCGCGCGCCGCTACGGCGACACGCTGCAGGCGCTCGGCAGCGACGCGGGGCTGCATCTCGTCACGCGATTGCCGGACGGCGTCGACGATCGCACGGTTGCGCAGGCCGCGCTCGAACGCAATATCGTCGTGCGGCCGCTGTCCGGCTATTACGCGGATCGCGAGCGCGCGGCGCCGGGGCTGCTGCTCGGTTATGCGTGCGTGCCGGAGGACGAGATCGCGACGGCGTTCGCGACGCTCGCCGAGGCGATCGACGAGCGGGCGTTTCGCGCGGACCCGCTGGTGGTCTGACGCGGCACGGCCGGCGGGTCTACCTGCGCCGCGCAAACCACCCGAACGCATGCTTCACGCGCCACTCGAACCGGGACCAGACCGTCGTTGCCTGGCACATGGCGAGCAGCGTCGACAGCGCGACGAGCAGGCTCAGCGCAAACACGGGGTGCCGCCAGTCGAACCGGCGTTCACGCGCGGCAGCCTGCACGTTCAAGCAGGCCGACGCCGCCGGCACGGCAGCGGCCGTCAGCCGCGCGCACGTTCGACAGTCGTCGAGCGTCCCGAGCGGGGCTGCGGCGCATTTTTCGCGATCCGGATGCATCGGCGTGACCGGCCGGTCGCCGGGCGAGGTCGACGCGGCGAGTGCGCGCGTGAACGGCGCGCCGTGCAACTTGTTCGATACCTGATCCCTGACGACGTCGAACTGACCGCTTCCCAGCAGGCCGGCGAACACGATCGCTGCGATCCCGATCGTCCACTGCAGCCACGGAAACCGGGGGGCTCAAGGAGAGCGCGAGCGCAAATACGAGGATCGCGATAGCCCAGATCAGGGCGCCGGGCATGGCCGTGAAGACGCCAAGCGCGACGACCAGCAGCAGTGCCACAAACAGCATCGGCGTGCGCAGCATCGAGAGGACGATGCCATAGGCGAACAGGGCCCAGCCAAGCAACACGATCGCGTGCGGCAGCCGGGCCGCGTCGCCGAGCTCTTGCTGCGACCAGGCGAATTGCAGCACGACGATCGCGAAACCCACCGCGAGCAGCGCGCCGTTGAGCGCCGCGCTCGTGCGCGAGCGGTGCAGCAGCCCTTGGACGACGAAATAAAAACCCAGGATCGGCACGCGCAGCGACGCGAACAGTGCGCTGATCGGCCCGAGCTTCGCCCCCTTGCTGGCCAGCGTGCTCTGCAAGGCGGCTGCCGTGTGCGACATCGTGCGCGTAAACAGGTCCGATCCCGCCTCGGTCGGCAGGCTCTCGTCGGCGAGCAGCCCGAGCCGCAGGCATGCCTCGGCCGCTTGCGGGGTATGGCGCGGGGGCGGGGTCGGGATCCGCCGGCGCGGGGCGGGCGGAGCCCAGATCTGGTGGATCGTCCGTCCGGGGCCGAGATCTTCCGCACCGTCGCTCACGTCTTCCGTGATCGCTTGCGACAGCACGTCGAGTTCCTCCTGCAGGATTCCGTAATGCAGTCGCAGCGTGATGGCATCCGCGCATGCGCGCAGCATGTCGGGCGGCGAGCTGTCCGGGTGGTCGAGAAACACCAGCTCGGTGGCGATCAGTTCCCGGCAGCCGTTGCGCTGCCAGGCCTTGTCGAGCACGTTCCGCAGCACGCTCGAAGGCGCGGAATCCACGGCGATTCGCCGGATGTCCTGTGCGGCGAGCCGGGCGGCATCCGGCCGGTTGGCGTAGACATATTGCAGTCGCTCGGGATTGAGCAGCACCTTGACCAGGCGTTCCGCTCCGTCGAGCCGCCCGTAGATCCAGTCGTTGATGCGCCACGATTTCTTGTAGAAGCCACCGAAATGCGCGAGTTGCAAACCCAGCAGCTTCTTGTGCGCATCGGCCCGGTCAGGCGCGAGCGGGCTCGATGCATTGCCGCTGATCTGCACGAGCTCGATCAGTGAATCTTCAGACAGTGCATCTCGATCGTTGAACGCATATTGGATGACCTCGAGCTGCATCAGGCGGAACAACGTACCGCGCCTGACATTGTCCGGCGCTTGTCGCGTGCGTGAAAGCAGGAACCTGGGTGTGCGCTCGGGCGCCAGGAATTCAACCAGGCGCCGCAGGCCGAGCGCGCGTTCGGTATCGGCCGCGTTCAGCTCGAGCGCGTCGAGCTCGCTCAGGATGAGCTTCGCCAGGTCGCCTGCCTCGCAGATGATGCTTGCGATTCGGTGGACGATCCGCGCACATCGCGCGCGGCGCAGCGGCGTCGTCACGAAGGCGAGCATTGCCTCGAGGTCATCGGGCGCAAACAAGGTCGAATCGGGCATCGCCTGTTTTGCTTCGGGCTGTTCCATCTTCTTGCGCGCAGCAGGCCCGGCGCGCTTGCCGATCGTCGCGAGCAGTGTTTGTGCATGCGATTTCCAGCGCGACTCCTCGGCGTGCCGGAACCGGGTGACGGCCGTCACTTCGTGGTAGGCATCCTGCCAAAGCGATGTGAGGAGATTCGACGATTCGTTTTCCTGCCGTTCCGTCGACAGGTGTGGCGGCGAGACGGGCACGTCCGGATCGGACCAGTCGTCACACGGCTGGTCGACGTTCGGCGTGTCCGCGAGCGGCGCATCCTCGGACTCGCGCAATGCGATCAGGGCATGAAACCGCTGCATGAGGCGCAACATGTCGAGCAGCACCTTCGCCGCGAAATCGACGGGCGCCAGTCCCCACGCCCACTGCGACGATCGTTCGAACGCGTCGTTCGTGGAGGCTTGCGGCCATGCCGGCGGAATCCACTGGTCCCACGCGATCTTGCCGAACATGATGCGCATCGCTTCCTTGCCGTGCTTGCCGATCAACTGCTGTCCTGCGCTGGCGGCCGGATTGCCGGCCGCAGCTGCAGGGAAGGACGAATAGACGAACGACTCGAACGTGTTGGCGATGCGGCGCTTTCGATAAAGATCGAACAATTGCGTGGCCAGGTCTTCGAGCTCGGGTGCGGACCTCGAACGGACCAGGTCGAGCACGTCGTTGCGTCGTTCCCGGACTGTATGGTTGTGCCGCTGGATCGCCGCGAGCTGGTCCGCGATCGTCTGCGATTGCGGGATGCTCCACACACTCGATGCGAGCACCGAGCCGAGCGGCGGCATGTCGCCTGCCGCATCGGGCGGCGACGCATCCGACGCATCGCGCGTGCCATTGCCCGGATCGGGATTGATGTAGGCGAGCACGCGTCGCACGCCGCGTTCGGCCGGCATGGAGAAGATCGACTGCAGGGCGCCGTCGAACGGCTTGTTGTCGAGGACGCCGCCGTCGATCACGTAGCGCGGCGTGTCGAGCGGCTCGCCGGCGACGTCGACGAACGTGGGGTGCCCGGCGATGTCGTCGGTCTCGATCCTCGACGGCTCGAATGCCAGCGGAAACGACGCCGTGGAGCGTGCCGCGCGCGACAGCGCGGCGAGCAGCGGGTCGGCTTCCCGGAAATCGTCGCGTCGCGGGGAACGGACGAAATGGAAGCGGGCACGGTGGTCGACGTCGCCGACTTGCGATCCCAGATCGTCGACCGTACAGGCGGGGCGACCTTGCAGCAGTGTCGTCGTGAGATAGAGATCGAGCGGCGCATCGACCGGCGTGCCGGTGCCGTGCGCGAGCGACTGGAATGCCTTCGTCAATTCCGGCAGGAAATAGTCGTCGCCCATCAGCAGCGAGCCGGGATTGCGGGCGAGCGGCGGGCGCAACAGGCGGTCGAACGCGCCGATTTCCTTCCAGACGTCCCGCAGTTGCGCAAAGCGTCCGCCGTATGCGAGCGCGATCGCGAGCGCCGCGCCGTTGATCCCGCCCGCGCTCGTGCCGCTGATGACGTCGACGCGCGCGGTGGTGCGCGTCATGTCCAGCAGGGCCGCATAGACGGGATGGCTGCGCGTGACGATCCGGTGGATCTCGTTGGTGACTCCGCCCATCCATACGGCGAGACTGATGCCACCATTCATCACGAGTGCGAGTCGCAACTCCTCGACGGCTTCGTTCGACATGGCTTCCCCCGATCCGGAACGGAGGCGAACGAATGCCCGATGCGTCGAAACGGAACCCGCAACAATCCCCCGGATTCAGCATCGCCACCGAATGCGCGCCCCCGTGCTGTTTTTCGTCTTTTTGTTCGATGCGCCGCGTGATCGTCGTGCGCGCGTGTCGTCGAACAGGCTTCTGAGTAGACGTTATATGCGGACGCGGCGAAGAAGCACAGGGCGATTCGGGTAAACGATGTTCGACGATGAGCGCCTGCACGGCGGGGCCTCGGATGGGGGGCGGCTGGACGATCGCACCTGACGTGCGACCCCGTCTTTCCCGTCGTTCAATACCCGATCCACACCGCGAACGTCAGCACGACGCATGACAGCGCGAGCAGCGTCAGGAACAGCGGCAACACGAAGCGGATCCACGCGCCGAAGTCGACGCGCGCGGTCGCGAGATACGCGAGCAGCATCCCGGACGTCGGCGTGACGAGGTTCGTCAGTCCGCCGCCGAGCACGAACGCAAGCACCGACGTCTGGCCGCTCACGCCGGAAAGCTGCGCGATCGGCCCGATGATCGGCATGCTGACCGCGGCCTTGCCCGACACCGACGGGATGAACACGTCGAGCAGCATCTGCACGCCCATCAGACCGTTCGCGACCCACACCGGCGACTGCCCGTCCGCGAGCCGCGTGAAGAAGTGGATCAGCGTGTCGAGCACGAGGCTGTTCTGCAGCAGCAGCTCGACCGATGCGGCGAGCCCCATCAGCAGCGCGGCGAGCATCATGTTCTTCATCCCGTCGACGAACGCATCGGCCGCGCTGCGCGAATCGAGCCGGCCGATCACGGCCGTCGCGATGCTCACGGCCGCGTAGAACGCCGCGAGTTCGACGTTGCCCCATTTCAGTTCGCGCGTGCCGTAGATCAGCATCGCGACGGCCGCGGCAAATACGACCAGCGTTGCCTTATGGCGCAGCGACAGTTTCGCGGTTGCGTGCGTGGTGTTGCCCGCCGCGGTTTGCCCCGCCCGGTAGCCGGTGTTGCGCACGTAGCGCAGCAAGTACAGGATGCCGATCGTCAGGAATACGACGAATACGGCCGCGCGCAGCGCAACGCCGCTGAACAGCGGCACGCCGACGAGCGGCTGCGCGACGGCGAGCGCGAGCGGGTTCGTGACCGACGCGATATAACCGATCTTCGCGGCGATCGCGACGAGCGCGACCGCGAACAGGTCGGACAGCCCGAGGCGCCGCGCGATCACGACGACCATCGGAATGATCACGAGGTATTCGGAGATGAAGCCGAGCAGCGTGCTGCCGAGCCCGATCAGGATCATCAGCATCGGCGTCAGCAGGTACGCGTTGTTGCCGGTGAGCTGCAGCAGCCGGTCGATGCCGGCATCGACGACGCCCGTGCGGCGCATCACGCCGAACATCCCGCCGACGAACATCACCATCACGATCAGCGGCGCGTTCTTCAGCAGGCCTTCCGGCACCGCGACGAACGCGGACACGAGGCTTGCCGGCAGCGCGTGCGCGGGCGTGCTGTGGCTGACGGCCGGCGCGACGAGCGTCGCGAGCGAGGTCGTCTTCGGCACCACCTGATAGGTGCCCGGGATGACGAGCCGGCCGTTGCGCGCGAAGTGGCCGGAGTCGACGCTCCACGTGAGCGCGATCGCGGCGGCCAGCACCCACAGCATCATCACGACCGGGTGCAGCATCTTGCCGTGCGGATGCGGCGCGTGGCCGGCGGGCGCCGCCGGGTCGCCGGCCGCCGGATCGCCGGCCGCGATTGCGGTAGCGTCGGCGCCGTGCGCGCCGACGGGGTTCGGGGAAGAGGCGGACATCGGATCCTCGTCGGGTCGGTTCGTCGGTGAAGGAAGCGGGGCCGTCATGCCGGTTGCAGCGCGGCGCGCGCCGGGACATAGCCGAGTTCGGCGGAAATCGCGTGGCTGCACGCCTGCAGGCGTTCGAGATAGTCGGGGATGTCCGCGTGGCTCACGCGCACCTCGGGGCCCGTCACGCTGACCGACGCAACCGTCGCGCCCGTCAGGTCGCGCACCGGCACCGCGATCCCGACCGCGCCGGGCGTTACCTCGCCGCTGCTCACCGCGTAGCCCTTGCGCGCGACCGCGTCGAGTTCGCCGGCGAGTTTCGGCAGGTCGTCGGCCAGCCCGCTCCTGCGCAGTTGCGCGAGATATTCGTCGCGCACCGCATCGGGCGCGAACGCGAGCAGCACCTTGCCCGATGCGCCGAAATTGATCGGCCGGCGGTTGCCGACCGAGCCGACGGTGCGCACCGCGTGCGTCGTTTCGCAACGTGCGACGCACACCGATTCGAGCCCTTCGCGCACGCGCAGCACGACGGTTTCGTTGATCGCCTGGTTGAGCGCGAGCATGTGCCGGTGTGCGGCGCGCACCAGCGCGTTCTGCTGCGATGCGGCCACGCCGATCACGAACGCCTGCGGGCCGAGCGCATAGGTGGACGTGCGAGCGTCCTGCACGACGAAGCGGTGCAGTTCGAGCGTGCACAGCATCCGGTACGTGCGCGACTTGTTGATGCCGAGTTGCGACGCCAGTTCGGTCACGCCGAGGTGCGGATGCTCGGCCACGTAGGTCAGCAACTTCAGCGCGCTGTCGACGGCGTCGACGATATAGGTCGTCATGCGGCATCTCCCGGCGATGCGACGCGCGCACGCACGTAATCGGCGAGCGCGTCGAGATACGCGTCGACCGAGCGCTTCAACGCGGCGAAGCCCGCGTGTTTCGCGAACGCGGCTTCGTCCATGTAGAGCGCGCGGTTGAATTCGATCTGGATGCTGTAACGCTGCCGCGCGGGATCGGCGAGCGCGGTCAGCAGGTCGCCGCCCTGGTACGGGTCGTTGATCTGCACGCGGTAGCCGGCGTCGGCGAACCACTGCGCGGTCCACGCGGTGAAGGCCGGGTCGGCGGTCGTGCCGCGCCGGTCGCTGACGACCACGTCCGGCCGCAGCGCGCCCGCGTCGACGTTCATCGCGTTGCCGCGCGACTTCATCGAATGACAGTCGATGTGCCACAGCGCGCCGTGCGCGGTGTGCAGCGGCTCGGCGATGCCGCCGAGCGCGCGGCGGTACGGCCGGTAGTACGCGTCGATCCGGTGGCGCACTTCGGCGAGCGACAGCTTGCGGTCGTACAGCGGCACGCCGGGCAGCGCGTCGCGCCGGATCAGCCCCATCCCGCGCTGCGTGTACGGCTGCGGCGAAAGCGGTGCGGGCCAAGGCTCGGCGAGCAGCGTCGCGTCGATGTCGGTTTCCGCGCGGTTCGGATCGATGTACGCGCGCGGAAACGTCGCGCCGAGCAGCGTGCCGCCGCGCGCGGGGGCGCCGGCCCACAGTTCGTCGATGTATGCGTCCCACGTCGTGCGGATCGCATCGTGCGGCGCGACGGGGGAGAAGTCGGGCGGATACGCGATGCCGCTGTGCGGCGAATCCACGACGATCGGCAGCGCGGGCGCCGTCGGCGCTGCGACGAAATACGCGGGCGATTCGCCGTCGGTCGCGTTGTTGCAATTAAACGTCAGCATGGGGATCAGGTTCTTTACCTAGTGTCTCGAAGCGTTTTGCTCGTTTGTTTTAATCATTAAAACAGCGTATCAATATTTCACAACGGCAGAAAATTGCGGTCAAGGGCTTTTTTCGACGAGGGCATTACGCGTTGCGATCGGCTTGTGATGCCCGCCGTTATTGAGTTTGTTTCATTCTTCGAAACGCGTTGCGAGTGAGGTCGTTTCGACTCCCTCGTGCGATTTTTGGTATGGCTTGACGCTTAAAATCACCGAATTCGACAATGAATAAGACGATGTTTTATTCAATAAAACACGTTGCGGGCGAAATAAATCGCTCCCCATATTCAATCGACAAAAGGGGTCGGAGATGAAGCGGAAAGAGATGGCGGTCGCGCTGGCAGGCGTCGCAATCGCGGCGGGCGCGACGTACGCGCAGGCGCAGTCGAGCGTGACGCTGTATGGCGTCGTCGATTCGGGGATCACGTACACGAACAACCAGAAAGGGCACGCTGCGTGGCAGGCGACCGGCGGCAACGAGCAGGGCACGCGCTGGGGGCTGCTCGGCAAGGAGGAACTCGGCGGCGGCACGCGCGCGGTGTTCCGGCTCGAGAACGGCTTCAACATCGAGAGCGGCGCCGCGAGCCAGGGCGGCCGGATCTTCGGGCGCCGCGCGTACGTGGGGCTGGAAAACGACCGCTGGGGCACGCTGACGATGGGCCGCCAGTACAACGCGGCGCAGGAGGTGCTGGAGCCGCTGCAGATCGGCGCGACCACCGCGCTCACGCAGTACGCGCTGCATCCGTTCGACACCGACGACCTGAACAACACGTTCCGCACCAACAACTCGGTGCAGTACCAGACACCCACGTGGTACGGGCTGCGCGCGGTCGGCCTGTACGGCTTCTCGAATTCGACGTCGTTCGCGGAAAACCGCGTGTGGAGCCTCGGCGCGAGCTACGAGAACGGGCCGCTGCAACTCGGCGCGGCCTATGTGCGCGTCGATCATCCGGCGCTCGACACCACTGGCGCGGCAGCATCCGACAACTACTACACGTTCATCAAGGGCGTGACGCGCCAGCAGATCTGGGGCGCGGGTGGCGCGTATGCATGGGGCGTCGCGACGTTCGGGGTGCTGTACACCAGCTCGCTGTTCAATCTGCAGACGGGCGGCGCGCTACGCTTCAACAACTACGAGGGCAGCGTGCGCTACATGATGACGCCTGCGCTGCAGTTCGCGCTCGGCGAAACCTACACGCAGGTGCTCGCGTCGCAGGGGCCGAAGCCGAGTTCGCACTACCTGCAGACGAGCGTCGGCGCGCAGTATTTCCTGTCGAAGCGTACCGATATCTACGTGAATGCGTTCTACCAGCGCGCGTCGTCGAACACGGTGGCCGCGATCGAAGGGATCTCGAATCCGTCGAGCACGCGCACGCAGATCGTCGCGGTGACGGGCATCCGCCACAAGTTCTGATGCGGCACGCCGCGTGCGCGCGTGCGGCTTACAGCCGGATCAGCACCGCGCCCGCGACCACGAGCGCGCAGGCGGCGAGCCGCTGCGCGCCGGGCCGCTCGCGCATCACGAACCAGCCGATCGCGACCGCGAAGATCGAACTCGTTTCGCGCAGCGCCGACACGGTCGCGACCGGCAGGTGCCGGTACGCGAGGATCACGATCCCATACGCGGCGAGCGAGATCGTGCCGGCGATCGCGCCCTGCGTGAGCGCGGCGCGCGAGCCGAGCACCGCGCGCGGGCCGCCGCGCACCGCGCAGACGAGCACGAGCTGCGGCACGCTCCACAGCAGGTACACCCACGCGATGTAGCCGAGTGCGCTGCCGGACACGCGCGAGCCGACGCCGTCGCAGATCGAATACGCGGCGATGAACACGCCCGTGAGCAGCGCATACGGCACGCCTTCCCCGGAGAACCGGAAGCCGCGGCGCAGCGCGAGCGACATGATGCCGAACGACACGAGCGCGATGCCGGCGAAGCCGAACGGCGTCGGCTGCTCGTGCAGCATCGCGAACGCGAGCACCGACACGAGCAGCGGCGACATCCCGCGCGCGATCGGGTAGATCTGCCCGAACTCGCCGCTGCGGTAAGCGCGCGCGAGCGTGAAGCAGTACGCGACCTCGAGCGCGGCCGATGCGGCGACGTACGGCCACGCGGCGGGCGCCGGCGCGGGCAGCATGACGGTGCCGGCGACGCCGAACGCGAGATACGGCAGCGACATCGTGCCGAGCTGGACGAGCCGGTCTTCGCTGACGTGCAGGAACGCATTCCAGATGGCGTGCAGCAGCGCCGAGCACAGCACGAGGCCGATGAACAGGTGATCCATGAACGAGGGGGCGGACGAGGGCGGGCGCCGACGATTATGTGGGTATCGGGCGCGCTCGCGCGGAATTGTCGATAATGGAGTGTTGTTATTCACCGGATGCCGACGATGACCGAAGCCACCCAAGCCCAGCCTGCCGTTCCGCGCCTCACGAGCCTGTCGCACGGGGGCGGCTGCGGCTGCAAGATCGCGCCGGGCGTGCTGTCCGAGCTGCTGAAGCGCGCGACGCCGCCCGCGCTGTTCCCGGATCTGCTGGTCGGCACCGAGACGTCCGACGACGCAGCCGTGTACCGGCTCAACGACGAGCAGGCGATCGTCGCGACCACCGATTTCTTCATGCCGATCGTCGACGATCCGTTCGACTTCGGCCGCATCGCGGCGACCAACGCGCTGTCCGATGTCTATGCGATGGGCGGCAAGCCGATCCTTGCGCTCGCGCTGGTCGGGATGCCGATCAACGTGCTGCCGCACGAGACGATCGCGGCCGTGCTGCGCGGCGGCGAAGCGGTATGCGCGGACGCCGGCATTCCGGTCGCGGGCGGCCATTCAATCGATTCGGTCGAGCCGATCTACGGGCTCGCGGCGATCGGCGTCGTGCATCCGTCGCGCGTGAAGCGCAACGCAGCCGCGCGCGCGGGCGACGTGCTCGTGCTCGGCAAGCCGCTCGGCGTCGGCGTGCTGTCGGCCGCGCTGAAGAAGAGCCAGCTCGATGCCGCGGGCTACGCGCAGATGGTCGCGACGACCACCAAGCTGAACCGGCCGGGCACCGAGCTTGCCGCGTTGCCGGGCGTGCATGCGCTGACCGACGTCACGGGCTTCGGGTTGCTCGGCCATACGCTCGAACTGGCGCGCGGCGCGCATCTCACCGCGCGCGTGCATTACGCGTCGCTGCCGTGGCTCGCGGGCGTCGAGGCGTTCGTCGCCGACGGCGTGTTCACCGGCGCATCGGGTCGCAACTGGGCCGCGTACGGCACGGACGTGCGGCTCGCCGACGGCCTGCCGCCCGTCGCACAGGCGCTGCTGACCGATCCGCAAACGTCGGGCGGCCTGCTCGTCGCGTGCGCGCCGGAAGCGGTCGACGAAGTCCTCGCGTGCTTCCGCGCCGACGGCTTCGACCGCGCGGCCGTGATCGGCGAGATGGTGGACGGGCCCGCGCGCGTCGACGTCGCCTGACGCGGATTTTCCACGCCGGATTATTGTGCGGTCGCTAGAATCGATGCCTTCCCTCGAAGGCGTCGACGACCGATGAACGACTTCCTGTTCGGGCTGATGATCGCGCTGTCGGTCGGGCCCGTCGCGCTGATGATCGCGAACTACGGCATGCGCGCCGGCACCGCCACCGGCGTGCGCGCGGCGGTGGGCGTCGCCGCTGCCGACGGCTGTTATGCGGTCGTCGCGTTCACGATCGGCGCGATGCTCGCGAGCACGCTCGCGTCGCACCTGTCGCTGTTCCGTGTCGTCGGCGCGTTCGTGTTGCTCGCGATGGGCACACGGATGCTGTGGCAGGCGCTGCGGGATCGGCGCCGGACGCTCGACGGCGATGCGCCGCCGCTGGGGAATCGCCCGTTCACGTCGATGTTCTTCGTCACGCTCGCGAACCCGCTCACCATCCTGCTGTTTTATGGCTATGCGACGGCTGCCGCCGGTGCGCATCGGCACTGGTTGTTCGGCGCCGCGTGCGTGTTTGCCGGCAGCCTCGCGGGGCAGCTCGTGTTCGCGTTCGGCGGCAGCACGATCGGGCGCATCGTGAAATCGCCGGGGTGGCTCGCGGCGAGCCATGTCGTCGCCGCGCTGGTCGTGCTCGGTTACGGCGTCGCGGGGCTCGTTCGCGTGTAGCGGTTCGGGAGCTGGCCGAAGTAGAAGGCGACGTCGACGGGTGCGATACGCAGCGGTATGTCGCCGGGCATTCGCTCCTGCCAACCGGATAGCATTCCTGACGGTTGTCATGCACGGCGACGGTGCGAATCCAACGGAACACATCGCATTGCGCAACACGCGCACGGTCGCACGAAACATTGGACGTCGTTTCGTAGTCGGGTTCCGCATCGCGCGGGCCCGTTCTATACTCCCTCGCGCAGTCTCCGAGAGCCGTTCTCACCCAACATCATCGAAACAAGGAACGCCGATGCTGACTCGCTCCATTCTTTCCGCCGCCGCCTTCTCGCTCGCGGCCTGTGCGACCGCGCCGTCGATCGCGCAGGACAACCAGGGCAACAACGCGGGCAACGCTGCATTTGCCGAGACCGGTGCACAGGGCCGCCCGGTCAAGGTCATGATCATCACGATGTTCGGTCCGGAGGGCCAGGCCTGGCTCGACCGGATCGGCCCGTGGCGCGACATTGCCGTGCCGGGCCTGTCGCCCGACTATCCGGCCGTTCACTGCAACAAGCAGGACGTGTGCGTGGTGACGACCGGCATGGGCTATGCGAACGCGTCGGCGACGATCATGGCGCTCACGTTCTCGCAGCGCTTCGATTTGCGCCGAACATATTTCCTGATCTCGGGCATCGCGGGCGTCGACCCTGCCCAAGGCACGGTCGGTTCGGCCGCGTGGTCGAAATATCTCGTCGATTTCAGCCTGCAGTGGGAGCTCGATGCACGCGAGATTCCGGCCGGCTGGAACACGGGCTTTCTCGGCATCAACACGAAGAGCCCGAACGACAAGCCGCCGCTCGACTACCGCACCGAAGTGTTCCAGCTCAATCCGCAGCTGACCGACGCCGCGTACGCGCTGTCGCGCAACGTCGTGCTCGCCGACAGTGCACAGGCGCAGGCCGCGCGCGCGAAGTTCACGTATGCGCCGGCGAACCGGCCGCCGACGGTGATCCAGTGCGACACATCATCGGGCAACACGTGGTTCTCGGGCACGCTGATCGGCGAGCGCGCGCGCCAGTGGACGAAGATCCTGACGGACGGCAAGGGCACCTACTGCATGACCGCGCAGGAAGACAACGCGACGTACGAAGCGCTCAAGCGCGCGGCGAGCGTGAAGCGGGTCGACCTGTCGCGCGTTGCGGTGCTGCGCACGGGGTCCGATTTCGACCGGCCGTATGCGGGGCAGACGAGCGTCGACAACCTGCTGAACTACGCGGACCAGGGCGGTTTCGCGCCGGCGACCGAGAACTTGTACCGCGCGGGCAACCCGCTCGTGCAGGACATCGTGACGCACTGGGGCGAATGGCGCGACGGCGTGCCGCGCCGCTGATGGCCGGACGATGACTCAGCCGGCGGTCAATGCGGGTGCGGGGCCGAACGGAACGGCGTCCAGACCGGCGTGGTGTCGTCCCAGTGATCGAGCGGCGAAGGAAGTTGGTCGTTCATCATGTGCTCCTGCAACTAGCTGACTCAGCGAGTCGTCGATGGGTGTTTCGCGACGCCGCGCACGGGGCGACCCGCTGCGCGGCGTTGCGCGTTTACCGGCCTCCGCCGGCGAGCTGGTTGCTTTCCGGCATCGAGCGATACGGGCCTTGCGCGAGTTCGAGCCCTTGCGGATACGAAGTCGCCTTGCGCAGGTACGCGAGCGTGCCGTCGCGGCGAGCCTGTTCGACTTCCGCGCTCACTTCGGCGCGCGTGCGCGGGCCGTTGTGCTGCGAGTACCACGACGTGTTGCCGTAGTCGCCGGCGTGCGGTGTGCCCGAATCGGCGAAGGCCGGTGCGGACACGGCGAGTGCGAGGGCCAGGGCGGAGAGAAGGTGGCGGCGGTTCATGGCATGACTCCTAGAGATGTCGGAGCTGGCGCTTGAGCGCTGACTCCGGTCCCATCAAGTGGGATCTGTCCGATGCGCAACGAGGTGCGCGACAGGGTTTACTCTAGGTATCTGTTCCGTCGCGATAAATGCGGCAGACGCGAATTGAATTGTCGTGTCAGTGGAACAATCGTCATCCGCATGGCCGGCAGGGTTATGCGGAAATCGCCGCTAGCCCCATGCAGCGGGGCTCACGCGGATGCGACGACGGCGCGCCGCGACGCACGCGGACGATTGCCGCGTTCGGCACAAAGGATTGCTGCGGATTCGGGAAAGATGGCGGGCGCCGCGCGGGAGCGCGGCACGAAGGCGGGACGACGCGCGGGCCTCGCAGCCCGCGCGTGCTGGTTCAGACGATTACGCGACCCACTCGTTGATGACCGGCGTATCGAGCGCCGGTGCGCGTTCGGCTTCCTCGAACGTGCGCTTGCTGCACGTCGCGTCGAGGCTGCCCTTGCCGCTCAGCAGCGGGCAGCGGTCGAACACTTCGGCGATCCAGTCGACGAACACGCGCACCTTCGGCGACAGATGGCGGCTGTGCGGATACACGACCGAAATCGGCATCGGCAGCGGCTTGATGCCGGGCAGCACTTCCTTGAGCCGGCCTTCGCGCAGGTGCGGCAGCACCATGAAGAGCGGCGGCTGGATCAGCCCGAAGCCTTCGACCCCGCAGGTCACGTACGCATCCGCGTCGTTCACCGACACGATGCTTTCCATCTTGATCTCGGTTTCCTTGCCGTCGATCAGGAACGACCAGTCGATCGTGCGGCCGGTGCGGCTCGAGAAATAGTTGACGGCCTTGTGCTGGCTCAGGTCCTCGATCGTCTTCGGCTCGCCGAAGTGCTCGAGATACGACGGCGCGGCGACCGTCACGCCTTCGAACAGGCCGACCCGGCGCGCGACGAGCGACGAGTCCTGCAGCGCGCCGACGCGAATCACGCAGTCGACGCCTTCCTGCAGCAGGTCGACCGGGCGATCGGACAGCCCGAGCTGCAGGTCGATGTCCGGATAGCGCGTGTGAAATTCGCACAGCGACGGAATCACGAGCAGCCGCCCGATCGAACCCGGCATGTCGATACGCAACTTTCCGTGCGGCTTCCGGTTGTTGGCCTGGAAGCTCGCTTCGGTTTCCTCGACGTCCGCGAGGATCCGCACGCATCTTTCGTAGTACGCGGCGCCGTCCGGCGTCAGCGACAGCCGGCGCGTGGTCCGGTGCATCAGCCGCACGCCGAGGAACGCTTCTAGATTCTGGATGATCGTCGTGACGGACGCCCGCGGCAAGCCGAGCGTTTCTGCTGCCTTGGTGAAGCTGCTTGTATCGACGACGCGAGTAAACACCTGCATGGCCTGAAGCCGGTCCATCACAACCTCCGCAATCTAATTTGCCGCCGGAACAACAAGGCTGCGCTACCTCGTGGGTGAACGCAGCCTCGGATTGTTCGGGGGCGTTGAATTGTGTTGCCGGATTATAGGCATTTATCCCAATGTCTGCCGGACCCAGAATTCGTTCCATCTCGAAATGGATGCTGCATCGTCATGGACGCTTCTGAATTCAGCAAATTCCTGAAAGCCGCGTTGCCCGCCCAAGCCTTGGCGGGCGCGGCGCTGACGGTCGCCGAAGTGGAAATTCCCGGCTACGCGCAGGACATCGTGCTGCGCCTCTATCGCCGCCCGGACAAGACCGGGCTGCCAGTAGTGCTTTATTTCCACGGTGGTGGTTTCGTCCGCGGTTCGCTCGAAGACGCCGATTTCGCCGCGCGTTTTTTAGCAGAACGCTTACCAGCTCTCGTAGTGTCGGTCGATTATTCGCTCGCGCCGGCCTTTCCTTTTCCGGCTGCGCCGGAGGATGCGTATCGCGCGGCCGTGTGGGCCGCGACGCGTGCCCGCGCGTTCGGCGGCAATCCGAAGAAGATCGGTGTCGCGGGCCACGACGCGGGCGGTCAGCTCGCGAACTGTCTGGCATTCATCGCACGCGACCGCGGCGAAGTGTCGATCGCCGCGCAAGCGCTGTTCGGGCCGATGCTCGACCCGAGCATGACGCGCATCGGCGACGCCGAGCGCCTCGCGTCGGACATCACCGCGCGCGAATGCGCGGCATGTTATCGCGCGTATCTGCCGCAGGCGGCGCAGCGCATGCACCCGTACGCGGCGCCGCTCGAATCGGTGCGCCTCGCGGGGCTGCCGCCGACGCTCGTCGTCACCGCGCAGAACGACGTGTTGCACGTCGAAGCGGAGAAATATGCGGGCTGCCTGATTTCGTCGGGCGTGCTGACGCAGGTGATCCGCTATCCGGATATCACGCATGCCGCGCTCGCGACGCACGAAGCCGCATTCGAGGAAGCCGTGCGCTTCTTCCAGTGCCGCTTCCAGGCGCGCCAGCCGAACCGTTCCGAATAACCAGAACCAATCCACGTTTATTGGAGATCCACATGGCCATCCTACGCACCTCCCGTTCCCGAATCGCGACAGCGGCGATCGTGACGCTCGCCGTCGTCGGCCTCGGAACGTTCGGCGCAATGCGCGTGAACGCAAACGCACCCGAAAAGGCGGCCGCGCCGCTGCCCGAAGTCGATGTCGCGACCGTCGTGCCGCAGACCGTGACCGATTGGCAAAGTTATTCGGGCCGCCTCGAAGCGATCGAGAAGGTCGACGTACGCCCGCAGGTGTCGGGCACGATCGTCGCGGTGAATTTCAAGGACGGCGCGCTCGTGAAGAAGGGCGACGTGCTGTTCGTGATCGACCCGCGCCCGTACCAGGCCGAAGTCGACCGCGCGGCTGCGCAGCTCGCGGCTGCCCAGGCACGCAACGGTTATGCGCAGACCGACTGGCAGCGCGCGCAGCGGCTGATCGGCGACAACGCGATCGCGAAGCGCGATTACGACGAGAAGCAGAACGCGGCCCGCGAGGCGGCGGCGAACGTGAAGGCGGGCGATGCCGCGCTGGAAACGGCGCGCATCAACCTCGGCTATACGCGGATCACCGCACCGGTGTCGGGCCGCGTGTCGCGCGCGGAGATCACGGTCGGCAACGTCGTGTCGGCCGGCGCATCGGCCGCGCCGCTGACGACGCTGGTTTCGGTGTCGCCGATCTATGCGTCGTTCGATGCGGACGAGCAGACCTACCTGCAATACATCAACGGCGCGCGCGACGGCCGCAAGGTGCCGGTCGAGCTCGGCCTCGCGAACGAAACCGGCTACTCGCGCAGCGGCGCGATCGATTCGGTCGACAACCGGCTCGACACGTCGTCGGGCACGATCCGCGTGCGCGCGCGCTTCGACAACGCGGACGGCGCGCTCGTCCCGGGCCTCTACGCGCGCGTGAAGGTGGGCGGCAGCGCGCCGCACCCGGCGCTGCTCGTGGACGACGCGGCGATCAACACCGACCAGGACAAGAAGTTCGTGTTCGTCGTCGACCAGCAGGGCCGCGTGTCGTACCGCGAAGTGCAGCAAGGAATGCAGCACGGCAACCGGCGCGTGATCGTGAGCGGGCTTTCCGCCGGCGATCGCGTGGTCGTGAACGGTACGCAGCGCGTGCGCCCCGGCGAACAGGTGAAGCCGCACATGGTCCCGATGACGGGAGGCGATGCGCCGTCCGCGCCGTTGGCGGACAACGCGAAGCCGGCCGCGCCGGCGAAGGCGGATTCGTAAGCGGCCCGCCGCTACGTTTTCCGCGTTCAACCAGACAGAGCCACACATGAACATTTCCAAATTCTTTATCGACCGACCGATCTTTGCAGGAGTCCTATCGGTGATCGTCCTGCTCGGCGGGGTGATCGCGATGTTCCTGCTGCCGATTTCGGAATATCCGGAAGTCGTGCCGCCTTCCGTGATCGTGAAGGCGCAGTACCCGGGTGCGAACCCGAAAGTGATCGCCGAGACGGTCGCGTCGCCGCTTGAAGAGCAGATCAACGGCGTCGAGGACATGCTCTACATGCAGTCGCAGGCGAACAGCGACGGCAACATGACGATCACCGTCACGTTCAAGCTCGGCACCGATCCGGACAAGGCCACGCAGCTCGTGCAGAACCGCGTGAACCAGGCGCTGCCGCGCCTGCCGGAAGACGTGCAGCGGCTCGGCATCACCACGGTGAAGAGCTCGCCGACGCTGACGATGGTGGTCCACCTGATCTCGCCGGACAACCGCTACGACATGACCTACCTGCGCAACTACGCGCTGATCAACGTGAAGGATCGCCTGTCGCGGATCCAGGGCGTCGGCCAGGTGCAGCTGTGGGGTTCGGGCGACTACGCGATGCGCGTGTGGCTCGATCCGCAGAAGGTCGCGCAGCGCGGGCTGTCGGCCGAGGACGTCGTGCAGGCGATCCGCGAGCAGAACGTGCAGGTCGCGGCCGGCGTGATCGGCGCGTCGCCGTCGTTGCCCGGCACGCCGCTGCAGTTGTCGGTGAACGCGCGCGGCCGTCTGCAGACGGAAGACGAGTTCGGCGACATCGTCGTGAAGACGACGCCGGACGGCGGCGTCACGCGCCTGCGCGACATCGCCCGGATCGAGCTCGATGCGTCCGAATACGGGCTGCGCTCGCTGCTCGACAACAAGCCGGCGGTCGCGATGGCGATCAACCAGTCGCCGGGCGCGAACTCGCTGCAGATCTCGGACGAAGTGCGCAAGACGATGGCCGAGCTGAAGCAGGACATGCCGGCGGGCATCGACTACAAGATCGTCTATGACCCGACGCAGTTCGTGCGTTCGTCGATCAAGGCCGTCGTGCACACGCTGCTCGAAGCGATCGCGCTGGTCGTGATCGTCGTGATCGTGTTCCTGCAGACCTGGCGCGCGTCGCTGATTCCGCTGATCGCGGTGCCGGTGTCGATCATCGGCACGTTCTCGCTGCTGCTCGCGTTCGGGTATTCGATCAACGCGTTGTCATTGTTCGGGATGGTGCTGGCGATCGGGATCGTGGTCGACGATGCGATCGTCGTCGTCGAGAACGTCGAGCGCAACATCGAGAGCGGGATGAACGCGCGGCAGGCGACCTACAAGGCGATGCAGGAAGTGAGCGGGCCGATCATCGCGATCGCGCTGACGCTCGTCGCCGTGTTCGTGCCGCTCGCGTTCATGTCGGGCCTGACCGGCCAGTTCTACAAGCAGTTCGCGATGACCATCGCGATCTCGACGGTGATCTCGGCGTTCAACTCGCTGACGCTGTCGCCGGCGCTGTCCGCGATCCTGCTGAAGGGCCATGGCGACAAGGAAGACTGGCTCACGCGCGTGATGAACCGCGTGCTCGGCGGCTTCTTCCGCGGCTTCAACAAGGTGTTCCATCGCGGCGCGGAGAACTATGGCCGCGGCGTGCGCGGCGTGCTGTCGCGCAAGACGCTGATGCTGGGCGTGTACCTCGTGCTGGTGGGCGCGACCGTGCTGGTGACGAAGGTCGTGCCGGGCGGTTTCGTGCCGGCGCAGGACAAGGAATACCTGATCGCGTTCGCGCAATTGCCTAACGGTGCATCGCTCGACCGCACCGAGAAGGTGATCCGCGACATGGGCTCGATCGCGTTGAAGCAGCCGGGCGTCGAGAGCGCGGTGGCGTTCCCGGGGCTGTCGGTGAACGGCTTCACGAACAGCTCGAGCGCGGGCATCGTGTTCGTCACGCTGAAGCCGTTCTCCGAACGGCACGGCAAGGCGCTGTCGGCCGGCGCGATCGCGGGTGCGCTGAACCAGCAGTACGGCGCGATCAAGGACTCGTTCGTCGCGGTGTTCCCGCCGCCGCCGGTGCTTGGTCTCGGCACGCTCGGCGGTTTCAAGATGCAGATCGAGGATCGCGGCGCGGTCGGTTATGCGCGGCTCGCGGATGCGACCAACGACTTCATCAAGCGCGCGCAGCAGGCACCGGAGCTTGGCCCGCTGTTTACGAGCTACCAGATCAACGTGCCGCAGCTCAACGTCGATCTCGACCGCGTGAAGGCGAAGCAGCTCGGCGTGCCGGTTACCGATGTGTTCAACACGATGCAGGTGTATCTCGGCTCGCTGTACGTGAACGACTTCAACCGCTTCGGGCGCGTGTACCAGGTGCGCGTGCAGGCCGATGCGCCGTTCCGCCAGCGCGCGGACGACATCCTGCAGTTGAAGACGCGCAACGACAAGGGCGAGATGGTGCCGCTGTCGTCGCTCGTCACGGTGACGCCGACGTTCGGCCCGGAAATGGTGGTGCGCTACAACGGCTACACGGCGGCCGACATCAACGGCGGCCCGGCGCCCGGCTTCTCGTCGGGCCAGGCGCAGGCCGCGATCGAGCGGATCGCGCACGAGACGCTGCCGCGCGGCGTGCGGTTCGAATGGACCGATCTCACGTACCAGCAGATTCTCGCGGGCAACGCGGCGATCGTCGTGTTCCCGATCAGCGTGCTGCTCGTGTTCCTCGTGCTCGCCGCGTTGTATGAAAGCCTGACGCTGCCGCTCGCGGTGATCCTGATCGTGCCGATGAGCATCCTGTCGGCGCTCACAGGCGTGTGGCTCACGCAGGGCGACAACAACATCTTCACGCAGATCGGCCTGATGGTGCTGGTGGGGCTGTCCGCGAAGAACGCGATCCTGATCGTCGAATTCGCGCGTGAACTGGAGCACGACGGCAGGACGCCGCTCCAGGCCGCGATCGAGGCGAGCCGGATGCGGCTGCGCCCGATCCTGATGACGTCGATCGCGTTCATCATGGGCGTCGTGCCGCTGGTCACGTCGACCGGCGCGGGTTCGGAGATGCGGCACGCGATGGGCGTCGCGGTGTTCTTCGGGATGCTCGGCGTGACGCTGTTCGGGCTGATGCTGACACCGGTGTTCTACGTCGTGCTGCGTACGCTCGCGGGCGGCAAGATCCACGTCGCCGGCAAGGACTCGGCGGGTTATGGCGTGACGCCTCCGGGCGTACCGGCTCCGGGCGTGCCGGCAACGGATGCTTGAGGATAGAAAGATGAACAACATGCACAACTCGAATGGCCTGATGCGCTTCGCGAAGGTGGCGGCCGCGAGCACCCTGCTCGCGACGCTGCTCGCCGCGTGCGCGGTGGGCCCCGACTACAAGCGCCCGGATGCGTCGACGCCCGCCGCGTTCAAGGAAGCGCCGACACTCGCCCAGGGCGAGCAGGCCGGCACGTGGAAGACGGCCGAGCCGTCGGACGGCGCGCATCGCGGCGAATGGTGGACGGTGTTCGGCGACCCGGTGCTCGATTCGCTCGAGACGCAGGCGCTCGCCGCGAACCAGAACCTGAAGGCCGCGGCTGCGCGTGTCGAGGAAGCACGCGCGGCGACGCGTTCGGCGCGCTCGCAATGGTTCCCGCAGATCGGCGCCGGTTTCGGGCCGACGCGCGAAGGGCTGTCGTCGGCGTCGCAGCTCCAGCCGCAAGGCACGGGCCCGACCAACGCGACGCTGTGGCGCGCGCAGGGCACGGTGTCCTACGAGGCCGACCTGTTTGGCCGCGTCGGCCGCAACGTCGAGGCGTCGCGTGCCGACCAGGCGCAGAGCGAAGCGCTGTTCCGTTCGGTGCAGCTCGCGCTGCAGGCGGACGTCGCGCAGAACTACTTCGAACTGCGCCAGCTCGACTCGGACCAGGACCTGTACCGCCGCACGGTGGAACTGCGCGATCAGGCGCTCAAGCTCGTGCAGCGCCGCTTCAACGAAGGCGACATCAGCGAGCTCGACGTGTCGCGTGCGAAGAACGAGCTGGCCACCGCGCAGGCCGATGCGGTCGGCGTCGCGCGCCGGCGCGCGGCCTCCGAGCATGCGCTCGCGATCCTGCTCGGCAAGGCGCCCGCGGATTTCGCGTTCAAGGAAACGCCGATCGTGCCGGTCGGCGTGAAGATTCCGCCGGGCCTGCCGTCCGCGCTGCTCGAACGCCGTCCGGACGTGTCGGCGGCCGAGCGCGCGATGGCGGCCGCGAATGCGCGGATCGGCCTCGCGAAGTCGGCGTATTTCCCGAAGCTCGACATCACGGGGGCGTTCGGCTATGAGGCGTCGACGCTCGGTAACCTGTTCCTGTGGTCGAGCCGCACGTTCCTGCTCGGGCCGTTCGCTGGCACCGCGCTGACGCTGCCGCTGTTCGACGGCGGGCGCCGTGCGGCCGGCGTGCAGCAGGCAAACGCGCAGTACGACGAGCAGGTCGCGAACTACCGGCAGCAGGTGCTCGTCGCATTCCGCGAGGTCGAGGACAATCTCGCCGATCTGCGCCTGCTCGACGACCAGATCCGCGCGCAGGATGCGGCCGTCAATGCGTCGCGCCGCGCGGCGACGCTGTCGCGCACGCAGTATCAGGAGGGCGAGGTTGCCTATCTCGACGTGATCGACAGCGAGCGGTCGGTGCTGTTGTCGCAGTTGCAGGCGAACCAGTTGACCGGCGCGCAGGCCGTGTCGACCGTGAACCTGATCCGTGCGTTGGGCGGCGGGTGGGGGGCGGCGCCGACGGCGGTCGGCGATGCGGCGACGGCCAGGCAGGAAGTTGCCGTGCGTTGAGATGCCGGCCCGCGACGGGCCGCCGTAACAGGTGGTCGCTCGAAAAACCCCGATCCGCGATGACGCGGATCGGGTTTTTTTTTATTGGGCTTTTATCGGCCGTTTGCTATGCCTGCTGCTCCGGTTGCACGTCCGTGCGTTCCGCGATCACCACCGCATATCGGCCGACCGCATCGGCGATGCGTTCCGCCAGCACGGGGTCGCGCACCGCGCGGGCGAGCGTGACGCCGCCTGAAAGCAGCGCGAGGAATGCGATCGCACGGTCGTCGTCGGGTGTGTCGCCCAGTCCGGACGACACTTCGTCGACGATCTGCCGCAATGCCTGTTCATACGCGTCGCGGGTGTCGTCGTCGGCGCGCATCACTTCCGGGGACAGGCTCGGCAGCGCACAGCTTTCGCCGAGTTCGCAGGTGCGCCGCGGCCCGAGGTAGAACGACACGAACGGGCGCCGCCAGCGCGCGCCATGCTCGGCCTTGAGCGTGGCGATACCCTGGCGGAGCTGGTCGAGGCCCGCGAGGACGACGCTGCGGAACGCTTCGCCCTTCGATTTGAAATGCCCGTAGAACGCACCGTTGGTGACGCCGGCCGCTTTCGTCAGCGGACCGATGCCGGAACCGCCATACCCCTCCTGACGGAACAGGCGACTCGCGGCATCGAGGATGCGCGCGCGGGTTTCGTGCTTGTGCTCGACGGAATAACGCATGACAGGCTCGCTTCAGAGCGACTGCTCTTTAACGCTTGCATAGAGAGCAATCAGTGTCTAATGTATAGAGAGTGATTGATATTTATATCACGTCACGATTCCGATGACCTGACCAGGAGAAAGTGCGATGCCGATCACGCTGACAGTGACTGAAGGGGTTTTCACGCCGGACGACGAAGGGCCGGTGTTTGCCGAGCTGACCGATGCGCTGCTGGATGTCGAAGGGTTGACCGGGAATGCGTTCCTGGCGCCGAACGTGGTTGGCACGCTCAACGTGCTGCCGCGGCACCGGACCTTCGTGCACGGACGGGCACAGCCCGCCGCATTCGTCGAACTGAAGCTTCCCGCCGTGGCGCTCGCGGCGCCCGACACACAGCGGCAATTCGTCGAACGGGCGACCGCGATCGTGCTGCGCCGGGCCGGCGGGCGGCTGACTCCGGCGCAAGTGTGGGTGAATGTCGTCCATGCCGTCGATGGTGGATGGGGCATTGCCGGACGACGCTACGACAACGCATCGCTTGTCGATTCGATCCAGAGTGCGGCGGCTGCGCAGTAACTGCAACTAACGGTCGAGCGGTCGTGCGTTGACCGACGGCGCGGCGGCGATCGCCGCCGCGCCGATTATTGGTTGTCGCCGGCAGCGCGCAGCGCCCGCACGAGTTCGCTCGCCGCCTTGCCGAGCCCCGTGTGTTTCGGCCGCCGCAAGTACACGGGCAGCGGCAGCCCGTTGCGGATGTTCGCAAACGCGAGCGGCGCGAGTTCGCCTGCCGCGACGTAGCGGCCGATCATCGATGCGGGCAGGTTCGCCCAGCCGTGACCGGCTGTCACGAGCGCGATCGCCGTGGCCATGTCGGTCACCTTCCACGTGCGGTTGCCGATCAACGGCCGCACGTCGGTCAGCGGCCGCTCCGGATCGGCGATCACGATCTGCCGGAAACCCGACAGTCGCTCGATCGCTTCAGGATGCGCGGCTTCGGCGATCAGTGGATGGCTCGGCGCAGCGACCGCGACGAGCGTCTCGGTCCACAGCGCGTGGATCTGTTCCTGCGGATGCAGGTCGAGCCCGCCGTATGCGACGCACAGGTCGATGGCGCCACGATGCAGCGCGTCGACGATCGCGTCTTGCGGTGCCGTGACGATGCTGATCGCGAGCGCCGGATATTTCGCGGCGACGGCCGTCAGCGCGCGGGCGACGGGTGCGCCGTCGAGTTCTGCCGCGAGCCCGAGCCGCAGCGTGTCCTCGACGCCTTCCGACAGGTGCTGCGCATGCGCGCGCAGCGCGTGCAGCCGTTCGGCGATCGACCGCGCGTCGGGCAACAGCGCGGCCATCGCGGCGGTCGGCGTCGGCTCGCGCGTGCCGCGGTCGAACAGCACGAGATCGAGTTCGGCCTCGAGGTTCGCGATCGCCATGCTGACCGCCGACGGCGTGCGGCCGAGCGCGCGTGCGGCCGCCGAGAACGAGCCTTTGTCGATGACGGTCAGCAGCATGTCGATGTGGTCGCTGGTCAGCATGCGTTGCCTCCTGTCAGAAAAATTGAAAGGACCTGACTTTTGCGGACAGGGTACCCGCTGCTAGTCTCGCCACCTTGTTCGATAGAAGGTGGATGGTCATGCAAGGATGGAAGAGACGCATAGTCTACGTCGTGATGTTCGAGGTGCTCGGCATCCTGATCGCATCGTCGGTGCTCGGCATGCTGAGCGGCGCGAGCGCCGAAACGAGCGGCCTGCTGGGCGTGATGATCTCGACGACGGGCGTCACCGTCAATTTCCTGTACAACCTCGCATTCGAGGCGTGGGAGCGGCGGCGCGCGGCGACGACGCGCACCGTCGGGCGGCGCGTGGTGCATGCGGTCGGGTTCCAGGTCGCGCTCGTGACGTTCCTGATCCCGCTGATCGCGTGGTGGCTCGACGTGTCGCTGGTGCAGGCGTTCCTGTTCGACGCGGTGCTGATCGTGTTCTTCCCGATCTTCACGTTCGTGTACAACTGGTCGTTCGACAGCGTGTTCGGGCTGCCGGATGCGGTCACGCGCAAGGCCAACGCGACCGCATGACGCGACGCGCGTCGCCGGTGTCCGGCGCGCGGATGCGGAGGGTGCAGAGGAATTCGAATCAACGCAGCGGATGCGCCGATGCGGGACAGCGAGCGGCAGGAAGGCGACGCGGACCAGGCCCGCACCGTCTCCGGATGAAGCAGGACAACCGGGCGGAACGAACGCCGCCCAGGAAATTACGCGGCGATGAACTCGTGCACGTAGCGGTTGAACACGGCGGGGCTCGCCGCATTCATCCCGTGCGACGCACCGGCGACGGTCTGCCGTTGCGCATCGCCGATCCACTGCGACAGCGTGTCGACGTTGTTGCGGAACATCTTCGGGCTGCGCTGGCCGTCGATCAGCAGCGTGCGGCATGCGATATCGCCGGCCGTGTGCTGCGAATACGCGGGCAGCGGGTCGCGCAGCTGCTTCGGCAGCGTGCTCGCGTTGTCGATCGCCATCGTGCGGAAGCGCGACGTGCTCTTCTTCCATGCGCCCGGCAGGCTCACCGAATCGACGAACATCTCGAGGCCGGATTCGACGTCGCCTTGCCCGATCAGGTTCACGGCCTTCGTGCGCAGCGCGAGCGCGGCGGCCGGCAGCGCGGCTTCGCGCACGCCCGGCTGCTGCAGCGGGCCGCCCGGATCGGCGAGCGTCAGCGATTCGACGAGATGGGGATGCTGGCGTGCGACGTTGAACGTGACGCTGCCGCCACGCGAATGGCCGACCAGATGCACGGGGCCGAGATCGAGCGCGTCGATGAATTCGGCGAGCTCGTCAACGTGGTTCTGCCAGCTGAACTCGTCCTGGATGCCCGCTTCGACGGCCGGCCAGTAATGGCTGAGGCTCGGCGCGATGCAGCGGTAGTGGGCCGACAGCGACGCAAGCTGCGGATCCCAGTAGCGGTAGTCGCACAGCGAGCCGTGCACGAACACCATCGGCGCGCCGCTGCCCCGCTCGACATACGGCAGGCTGATGCCTGACGAAAGCGTCGCAAATTGCAGGTCGGGGTTCGCGAGCACGGACGGCTCGATTCGCATGTTCATGACTGAAAGACTCAAAGGTGCGTCAACACGACGCAACTATGCATCACGGCGACCTGCAAGGAAAACGCATAATTTTCATCGTGACGATCAATTTTATTGATGGCTCGGCTGAAAACCCTTGTCGGAGCGAGGCAGCACGATCTGCTTACAGCATCGACGTGGCGATGTTCAGCCCCTATATGTGAAGACTCCGGCCGGATGCCTATCGGCAACGGTGACAGTGTGGAAGTGGCACTTGGTCGGGCGAGGCTTGGGGCGCGCCGGAGATCGGCATGACGTGGGCGTGTTATTTAACGCGGCCGGGTGATTTCACATGGCCAAGTGAACACAAATGGGATCTTTGCGGAACCAAATGTCGCGGCGTCTGATGCTTGATGCTTCTGAACGCAGTTCGAAAAAGCAGATGGGTGCCGCGTGATGGAGGAGATGACCGCACCGGAGCATGTCGGGAGTTCATCCTGAGCAACGATCAAAATCAAACGCACGTTGCGAACCTCAAGACGTTCAACGAGGGTCGCGCCGATCTCGTGACGGTGCTCTTCTTGCAGCAGTCCGGCTTTCCCCGGTCCTCGGGGCGAGGCGTCGTCTACCGCAACGGCTTGCCGATCACGGACCTCATCCGGATCTGGTTCGACGTTTCGGCCTGCCCGGCTCGCTGTGTCGGCCACAAAATCACGCATTGCGTTGATGGATGCAGAACGAGAGCGAGAATTGGGGTAATACAAAGCCGAGCGCCGCACGTTAATGAAGGAAAAGACAGCTTCTCACCAGAAAATTGGTGATTCTAAGTTCGATTTATTAAGATATCCGAATAATATCGAGATATACAATCGCGCAGCGAAGTTACGATGACGGCTTTCTAAGAGGGCCGGTCAATGAATAGAAGAATTGCGGTTGTTGGAGATAGTCTTTCAAGCGGCGGAACAATCAGCTCATATAACGGACCACGATTCCTGGTTCGCGGACATCAGGCAGCCCTGATTGGCGGTAGTGCCTTCTGCACCGCGTGTCAGAGCATCGGCATCATCGCAAAGGCTGGCGGACCATATCGACTCAAGTTTCAGGGAGAGGTTGCACTCGACCGCGATATTGTCCTGTGTGGCTGCTCCACGTCACCGAGCATCGTCGCGGTACTTGCGGGCGAAGCGTGGTGTGACGATGGGCTAAAGAGTCTCGGGGAAGTCGTTTCGAGCCGCACGGCAACGGGCGGGGTCACGTTGCTCAAGAAGGACGCATTTGATGAACAGATCGAGGCGGCGACTCGCGGCAGTGCTACCGACGGCCATGAGGGCTATCGCTATTACATCGAGACGGCAGACGGCCGCATCCATTCTGGGGCACTCGATGCAAGCGGCGAGCTACCGCGCGTCAACACCGGCGACGGATCAGGAGACTACACCGTCTATTGGGGTGACGAAGCCATCGAAAAAAACACGGCGAGGTAAGCCATGCCTAATCCTCCCACGAAGGTCCGCACGAACGACACACCAAATTCAAAGAAGTCCGTACAACTACAAGCCCTGTCCTTTCAAGCGCTTTGGAACGCGTACCCGAAGAAAGACCCCTACGATGACCCCACTGGCGAATATGAGAATCAATGCGCCATTCGCATGAGCGTCACGTTTCACAGCATCGGAAGCGACATGAAGTCGTTTTCTCAAAACGTGTTGAAGCCGATGCCGGGCAAGAAGACGCTGGGCCGTCTGATACTTGGCGGCAGAGCAACGGCGACGCGCGCTTACGAACTGGCGGAATGGTTGAAGCTTCGCCCGTTCCTTGGGCTTGGAAAACCCGAAAACATTACCGGTCCGGATTGGCAAGAAAAGATTGATGGTCGAACCGGTATCATCTACTTCTTCGGATATTGGCGTCAGGAGGGAGATTCCGCCGATGCACTGAGCGGCGGCCATATCGACCTATGGAACAAGGACACGCTTACGCCGTCCTTTGCGTCGTTCTGGCGGTTTCGCCTGGGTAGGCGAACGATGCCGGACCTACGGTCCTGGTTTCGTCCCGGCAGGAACGAGAACTGGATATCGGACCTTGCGGAATCCAAAGAGATTTTATTTTGGGAAGTGAAATGAAGCGTATAGCTTTCGCTGTTCTAGGCTTCGTGTGGGGACTTCTAGTGACGGGGGCATCATTCTATGTCTTCAACCGCATGGATTGGCCCAAGCCATCACTCCCTGCAGCCGGTTGCGGAGAGTCCTGCGCATTTCACGTTGGTTTGGTCGCGACTATGCTCTTCATTCTTCTATGGCCATCGATCGCCTGCGCTGTGCTCAATGCTATTGCTTATAGACGTTGGTCATTACGCAAATGGCGCATCGCGTTCGTCATCGTGACCTTGTTAGCGATTCTGTTTCATCTCGCTACCTACGTGGTCTGATCGATTGGTCGTACGGGTAACAGATGAAACGACTTGCAATCGTTATTCCAGGTTTCGCGTGAATCACCGCACCGCCAACGCCGGCGCGGCCTGAAGCTCGACGGGTAGGTCGTTGTCGGCCGCGAACTGCATCGCGAAGTCGAACGCGTCCGCGCATACGTCGCGCAATTCGTCCGACACGAACAGGCATTTGGCGCCGCCGTCGACGACCGGCATCGCAAGCCGCGACAGCGCGCACGGATAGCCGGGCCGCCGTTCGCCGACGAACAGCGTGATGACGCCCGCGAGGCGTTCGGGCCAGTCGCTCGGGCGGAAGGTCTTCTGCGCGCGCGTGACGCCGCGGATCAGGTGGCCGTGGATGCGGCCGTGTTCGGAGACTTCGATGCGATCCATGCTGTTGTGCGTGTCCTCGTTCGCGTCATTCGCCGCCGTCGGCCGCCGCGTCGCCGCGCGCGGGAATCCGCAGATTGCGCAGCTTGTGATAGAGCGTCTTCTTCGGCATGCCGAGCGCGACGCTGGCGTCCGAAACGTTGCCGTGGTGACGCTGCAGCATGTCCTCGATCAGCATCCGTTCGAAATACGCGAGCTGTTCCGCGAGCGTGCCGCCCACGGCTGGTGCGTCGCCCGACGACAGCAGGCTGTCGCCGGTCAGCCCGAGCACGAAGCGGTCGGCCACGTTCTGCAGTTCGCGCACGTTGCCGGGCCACGCGTGCGTCATCAGTTCGGACACCTGCGCAGCCGTGACGACCGGCGCCGGCTGCCCGAAGCGCCGCGCGGCCGCGAGCACGAAATGCTCGAACAGCAGCGGCACGTCCTCGCGCCGCTCGCGCAGCGGCGGCAGTTCGATCTGCGCGACGTTGAGGCGATACAGCAGGTCCGCGCGAAAGCGCCCGTCGGCCGCGAGTTCCGCGAGATCGGCTTTCGATGCGGCGACCACGCGGCAATCGACCGGAATCAATTCGTTCGCGCCGAGCCGTTCGACCACGCGCTCCTGCAGCACGCGCAGCATCTTGATCTGCAACTGAATCGGCATCGTCTCGATCTCGTCGAGGAACAGCGTGCCGCCCTGCGCCCATTCGATCTTGCCGATGCGCTTCTTGATCGCGCCGGTAAACGCGCCGGCCTCGTGGCCGAACAGTTCGCTCTCGAAGATCTGCTCGGGCAGGCCGCCGCAGTTCAGCGCGACGAAATGCGCGTCGCGCCGGCCGCCGAAGTCGTGCAGGCTGCGCGCGATCAGTTCCTTGCCGGTGCCGGTTTCGCCGGTGATCAGCACCGATACCGACGTATCGGCGAGGCGCAGGATCTTCTTGCGCACGTCGGCCATCGCGGGCGACTTGCCGAGCACGAACGCCTCGATGCCCTGCCAGTTGTTGAGCGCCGCGCGCAGCCCCTGCACCTCGAGCGTCAGGCGGCGCTTCTCGACCGCGCGCGCGACGCGGCCGGCGATCACGTCGGACGAGAACGGCTTCTCGATGAAGTCGTACGCGCCGACCTGCATCGCGCCGACGGCCGTCGAGATATCCGCGTGGCCGCTGATCAGCACGACCGGGATCTGCGCATCGACGGCCATCACGCGGTCGAGCAACTGCAGCCCGTCGATGCCCGGCATCCGCACGTCCGACACGATCACCACCGGCGCGCCGGGCGCGACGTGCGCGAGCGCGTCGGCGGCCGACGCGAACGCGTCGACCGGGAACCCGGCGAGCGCGACGGCCTGCTCGACGCCGATCCGGACGTTTTCATCGTCCTCGACGACCAGCACCCGAATCTCATCTTCCATGCTCTGTCCTTTGCAGCGTCGCCGCCGCGAATTCGATACTGAACTGCGCGCCGCCTTCGTCGCGGTTCGTCGCGGCGATCTTCGCGCCGAACGCCTCGACGATGCGCGACGTGATCGCGAGGCCGAGCCCGAGGCCCTGGCCGCGCGGCTTGGTCGTGACGAACGGCTCGAACAGGTGCGGCAGCACCTCGGGCGCGATGCCGGCGCCGCTGTCGGCGATCGTGAAGCGCACGCGGCCGGCTTCGTCCGGCCCGGCCGCTTCGATGACGATGCGGCGCACGGGCGCGTCGTGCACCGCGTCGAGCGCGTTGCCGAGCAGGTTCACGATCACCTGCTGCAACTGGCTCGATTCGGCCGACACCGCCGTGCCGGGCGCGATGTTCACGTCGAGCCGCACGCCTTCGTCGCGGATCCGCGCGTCGTAGATGAGCCGCGCATGCGCGACGGCCTCGTTCAGCGACACCGCGACGCGCTCGACATCGGGCTTGCGCGCGAAGGTTTTCAACTCGCCGGTGAGCACCGCCATGCTGTCGACGAGCTTGCCGATCCGTTCGAGATTGGCATACGCCGGCGCCGGCTGGCCGCGCTCGAAGAACGTGCGTGCGTTGTCGCACAGCGTGCGGATCGCGACGAGCGGCTGGTTCAGCTCGTGCGTGAGGCCGGCGGCCATCTGCCCGAGCACCGCGAGCTTGCCCGCGTGCACGACTTCCTGCTGCGAATCGCGCAGCCGCTGCTCGGTGCGCTCGCGCTCGACGATCTCGCGCTGCATCTGCTCGTTCGTGGCCGTCAGCGCAGCCGTGCGCTGCGCGACGGTCAGTTCGAGCCGGTCGTTCGCGCGGCGCAGCGCGTCCTGCGCGTTCAGCCTGGCGACGATCGCGCGGCGGCGCTGGATCGCGTAGCCGGCCAGCAGCGCGGCGATCAGGAACGCGCCCGTGACGAACACGAACGCCGTCTGCTGCTGGCGCCGCGCGCCCGCGATGTCGAGCAGCACTATCAGCGAATCGCCGGCCTGCGGTGCCGGCCGCGACATCACCAGATAGCGTGTGTTGTGGCCGGCGCGGCGCGGATCGGGGAACGTGCCGAACCACGCGGCCGTGCTGCGGTCGCCGATGCGGCGGTACGGCAGCGCGTCGACGGTGCGGCCCGCGTATTGGCGCGACGCCTGGATGTCGCGCTGCTGCTGCGCGGTGATCGGACGCAGCGCGGTGAATTTCCATGCGGGTTCGGTCGAGATCACGACCACGCCGTTGCGGTCGACGACCATCGCGGCGACGCCCGGCGCGCGCCATGCCGATTCGAGCGAATCGACGCTGATCTTCACGGCGGCGACGCCGATCGGCACGCCGCCGTCGCGCACCGCGCTGGCGAAGTAGACGCCCGGCACGCCGGTGTTGGTGCCGATGCCGAAGAAGCGGCCGCTGCCGCGCGCGAGCGCGTCCTTGAAGTACGGCCGGTACGACACGTTGGTGCCGACGAAGCTGAGCGTCTCGTTCCAGTTGCTGGCGGCGATCACCTCGCCTTGCAGGTCGATCACGTCGACCGCGCCGCTGCCCGCGTCGCGGTTCACGGCTTCGAGGTACGTGTTCACCGTGTGCACGAGGTCGGGCGCGTCGTGCGGCGCGGCCTTCAGCATCGCGCGCACGCCGTCCTGCCGCGCGACCAGCCCGGGCAGGATCTCGAAGCGGCCGAGCTCGCTCTTCAGGCTCGACGCATACAGGTCGAGCCGGTGCGCGCCGGTTTCCTCGAGCGCGTCGATCGCGCGTTCCCACGCGAAATCGACGGCCGCGCCCGCCACGCCGACATACAGCACGGCGGCCGACGCCCAACCCCACCACGGGATTCCCTTGAAACTCTTCTGCACGTTCGCCCTCATCGAAGCCCGTTATCGGCGTGAACAGGCCCAGGCCGGCCAACCGGTCGTCCGCAACCGGCCGTCCGCAACCGGCCGTCCGCAACCGGCCGTCCGCAACCGGCCGTCCGGAACGACGCGCGCCGCGCGCCGGCAAGGCCGGCGGCGGCGCGTGCGAAGCGGCCTGCGCGACGATGCGCGCGGCGGCGCATCATCCGAAGTGCGCGACCAGGATCAACGTCACCGTGACGACGATCGCGCCGCCGATGCGCGTCGCGATCTGCGCGAACGGCATCAGCTGCATCCGGTTCGCGGCGGTCAGGATCGCGACGTCGCCGGTGCCGCCTTGCCCGCTATGGCAGGCGTTCACGATTGCGGTGTCGATAGGGTACATCTTCATCAGGCGGCCGACCACGAAACCGGTGCCCATCAGCGTCGCGACGGTCGACACGATCGTCACGACGTTGACGATCGTGAACGCGGCGGTCAGCTTGTCCCACGGCGTCATCGCGACGCCGATCGCGAACAGCAGCGGATACGTGACGGCGGTCGAGAAGAACTTGTAGACGACGAACGCGCCTTCCTGCAGCGGCGGCGACACCGCGCGCGCGAGCTTCACGAGCACCGCGAGGAACAGCATCGCGACCGGTGCGGGCAGGCCGAACAGCTTGAACGCCATCAGGCCGACGAGGTACAGCGTGATCGCCGTGATGCCGGCGCCCGCGATGTGCGTGACGTCGACGTGGCCGCGGATCTCTTCGCTTTCCGGCGTCATGTCGCCGGTTTCGCCGACCTGCAGGCGGCCGTTGCCGGTCAGGTGCGGCAGGCGCTTGCCGAGCATGTCGAGCGCGCCCGACAGGATGATCGCGGTCAGGCTGCCGAGCATCACCGGCGGCAGCACCATCGCGAACATTTCGCCCTGCGGCAGGTGCATCAGTTCCGAATAGCCGATCGACAGCGGAATCGCGCCTTCGCCGACGCCGCCGGCCATGATCGGCACGACGATGTACAGCAGCGTGTGGCGCGCGCCGAGGCCGAGCGCGGTGCCCACTGCCGTGCCGACGATCGCGGCCGCGACCGAACCGATGGCCAGCGGGATGAAGATCTTCAGGAAGCCCTGGATCAGCACGCGGCGGTCCATGCTCAGGATGCTGCCGACGATGATCGACGCGATGAACAGGTACAGGAAGTTGGTCGACTTCGTGAACTCGACCGTCAGGTTCAGCACCGGCTTCGGCAGCAGGTGGTAGTACGTGAGCGCCGACGGCACGAAGGTCGCGAAGATCGCGGCCGCGCCGATGTTGCGCAGCAGCGGCAGGCGCTTGCCGAGTTCCGCGCACGTGAAGCCGAAGAACGCGAGCACGGCAATCGCCATCGAGATCTCGCCGGGCACCTTGCCCGTCACCGCGAAACCGATGATCAGCGCGAGCAGGATGAAGTAGATGGGCAGCGGAATGATGCCGATGCGGATTTCCATCAGCTTCCACCAGCCTTCCGGCCAGAAGCGTGCGCGCGTGGCGGGGCCGGCTTCGGCAATCGGCTCGGGATGGGACGGGGTAGGGATTGAGGTCTGCAAGACGTGTCTCCTGATGTTGGAATGCCTGCTTTGCTTCGCGGCATCGTGTGCCGACTATTACGCAACCTCCGTGCCAAGGCGCCAACCTGTCGGCTTGTTTGTAGATCATTGATTCATAAGGGATTTATATCGTCAACGGAAAGAATGGCGCGAAGGCCGTTCCGAGATTTCGGAATTCGCGCGGCGGGCAGGCCGAGATTTCGGCCGGATGGTCGGCCACGCGCCCGGCCGGGCACCCGGCCGCGCCCCGATCGCCCGCCATATCGCCGCGCGCGATTTTCTTCGCACAATCGCTTCGTAGACCGCCCCCCCGCCGCTCTCTATCATCGGCTGATCCTTTTCCGATGCGACGACGACTGTCCGGAGAACGCCCGCGCGTTCGCCGCGGCGTCGCTCATCCGTCGATACCGTCTTTGGACAGGAGAGTGGTTTCCATGCTGCATGCCGTTATTTCCGCCCGCTTTTCCTCCGGCCGCTTCGCGCGGCCGGCCCGCCTGCTGGCGGCCGCGCTGCTCGCCGGGTTGTTCGGCGTCGGGCTGCTGAGCGGCGCGCGCGCCGATACGGCGCCGCTGAAGGTCGGCATCTCGACCAGCCCGCAGATCGAGGCGCTGAAGATCGCCGCGAAGGAGGCGAAGGCGCAGGGGCTCGACGTGAAGATCGTCGAGTTCACCGACTGGAATACGCCGAACGCGGCGCTCGCGAACAAGGACATCGACGTCAACTACTTCCAGCACATCCCGTTTCTCGAGAACGCGAACAAACAGGGCGGCTACAACTTCGTGTCGATCGCGCCCGGCACGATCATGAAGATCGGCCTCTATTCGAAGAAGGTGAAAAACTTTGTCGAGCTGAAGGACGGCGCGCGCGTCGCGATCGCGAACGATCCGGTGAACGGCGGGCGCGGGCTGTTGCTGCTGCAGCGCGCGGGCCTGATTACGCTGAAGCCGGGCGCCGACTATCGCGCGACGACGCACGACATCGTGTCCAACCCGAAGCACCTGAAGATCATTCCGCTCGAAGCGTCGCAGCTCGCGCGTTCGCTCGACGACGTCGATCTCGCGCAGGGCTATCCGAGCTTCATCAAGCTCGCCGGCACGACCGACCCGAACAGCGCGCTGCTGTTCGACGGCACCGAGAACAAGATCTTTGCGATCCAGTGGGTCGTGCGGCCCGACAGCGTGAACGATCCGCGCATCCGCAAGTTCATCGCGATCTACCAGCACTCGCCGGCCGTGCGCAAGGCGCTCGACAACGCGTTCGGCTCGCTGTACGCGATCGCGTGGTGACGGAGGCGCACATGACGACGGCGAACCGGAAGAAGATCCTGCTCAACGCGTTCAACATGAACTGCGTCGGGCACATCAATCACGGGTTGTGGACGCATCCGCGCGACCGCTCCGCGCACTACACCGATCTCGACTACTGGGCCGATCTCGCGAAGACGCTCGAACGCGGCAAGTTCGACGGGATCTTTCTCGCGGACATCGTCGGCGTGTACGACGTGTTCGGCGGCGGCCCCGACGCCGCGCTGCGCGAATCGGTGCAGGTGCCCGTCAACGATCCGCTGCTGCTCGTGCCCGCGATGGCGCAGGTCACGAAGCATCTCGGCTTCGGCGTGACCGCGAACCTGACCTACGAGCCGCCTTACCTGTTCGCGCGCCGCATGTCGACTCTCGATCACCTGACGAAAGGGCGCGTGGGCTGGAACATCGTCACCGGTTATCTCGACAGCGCCGCGCGCGGGATGGGCCTCGCGCAGCAGATCGGCCACGACGACCGCTACGAGCGCGCGGACGACTACATGGACGTCGTCTACAAGCTGTGGGAACAGAGCTGGGACGACGACGCGGTGATCCGCGATGCACAGGCGCGCGTGTTCGCGCAGCCGGGCAAGGTGCGGCGCGTGAAGCACGACGGGCCGTTCTATTCGGTCGACGCGATCCACCTGAGCGAGCCGTCGCTGCAGCGCACGCCGGTGCTGTACCAGGCCGGTTCGTCGGCGCGCGGCGTCGAGTTCGCGGGCCGGCACGCGGAATGCGTGTTCGTGAACGGGCAGAGCAAGGCCGCCGCGCGCGCGGCGGCGCTCGACATCCGCGCGGCTGCCGCGCGGCAGGGGCGCGATCCGGCGTCGATCCGGATCTTCGCGGGCGTGAGCGTCGTGACGGCCGAGACCGAGCGGCTCGCACGCGAGAAATTCGACGAATACCGGCGCTACGCGAGCCCGGAAGCCGGCCTCGCGCATTTCGCGAGCTCGACCGGCATCGACTTCGCGAAGTACGGCCTCGACGAACCGATCTCGTACGTGAAGACCGATTCGATCCAGTCGGCCGTCGACGCGATCTCGCGCAAGAGCACGACCGGCACGTGGACCGTGCGCCGGATGCTCGAACAGATGTCGCTCGGCGGTCGTTATGCGCCGATCGTCGGTTCGCCGTCGCAGGTCGCGGACGAGCTGCAGTCGTGGATCGACGAGACGGGCATCGACGGTTTCAACCTGACACGCACCGTGATGCCCGAATCGTTCGAGGATTTCGTCGACTGGGTCGTGCCCGAGCTGCAGAACCGCGGCGTCTACAAGGAAGACTACGATCCCGCGCCGACGCTGCGCGAGAAACTGTTCGGCGCGGGTGCGCGCCTGCCTGCGTGGCACACCGGCGCGCAGCATCGGCCGGCCGCCGTGCCCGAACCCGCGCATCCCGCGCATGCCTGAACGTGACGGAGCGAAGCGATGACGCAATTGTTCGATACGCTGGGTTTCATCGACGCATCGGCCGCGCGCGCCGGCGCCGCTGCGACGGTGCATGAAGTGGCGGCCGCGCCGACCGACGGTGTGGCCGTGTCGCTGGAGCACGTCGGCAAGGTGTTCGCGACGCCGCGCGGCCAGGCCGCCGCGCTGCGCGACGTGACGCTCGACGTGCGGCGTGGCGAGGTGTTCGGGATCATCGGTCGCAGCGGCGCCGGGAAGTCGACGCTGCTGCGGCTCGTGAACGGGCTCGAACGGCCGAGTTCGGGCCGCGTGCGCGTGCAGGGCGTCGACGTCGGCGCGCTCGACGAGGACGGGCTCGTCGCACTGCGCCGCCGCACCGGCATGGTGTTCCAGCATTTCAACCTGCTGTCCGCGAAGACGGTGTTCGAGAACGTCGCGCTGCCGCTGAAGATCGCCGGCGTACCGAAGGCCGAGCGTGTGCGCAAGGTCGACGCGCTGCTCGAACTCGTGGGGCTGACCGCGAAGCGCGACGCATATCCGGCGAGCCTGTCGGGCGGGCAGAAGCAGCGCGTCGGCATTGCCCGCGCGCTCGTGCACGATCCCGAAGTGCTGCTGTGCGACGAGGCGACGTCGGCGCTCGATCCCGAGACGACGCAGTCGATCCTCGCGCTGCTCGCCGACATCAACCGCCGCCTCGGCCTGACGATCGTGCTGATCACGCATGAGATGGAAGTGATCCGCGCGGTGTGCGACACGGTCGCGGTGATCGAACAGGGCGAAGTCGTCGAAACGGGCCCCGTGTGGCGCGTGTTCGGCGATCCGCGCCACGGCGCGACGCGCGCGCTGCTCAGCACACTGGTGCACGACCTGCCGGCCGAACTGGCCGCGCGCGTGCAGCCGTTGCCCGAGCAGGCCGCGTTGCCGCACGGCGCGCAGGTCGTGCTCGACGTTCGTTATACGGGCGAAAGCGGCGGCGAGCCGGACGTCGGCGCGCTCGCGGCGGCGCTCGGCGGCTCCGTGCGTTTCCTGCACGGCGGGATCGAGCGCATCCAGGGGCATGCGCAGGGGCGGCTCGTGATCGCGGCCGCGCCCGGCACGGACGATGCGGGCGCACAGTCTGCACGCGGCGCGGTCGCCGCGCTGCTCGAGCGTGCGCGCCGCCACGCGAATCACGCGGAGGTGCTCGGCTATGTTTGAGCTCTGGTGGCCCGAACTGCTCGACGCGATCCGCGACACGCTGTCGATGGTCGCCGCGTCGGCCGCGATCGCGGCGCTGATCGGCATCCCGCTCGCGGTGATCCTCGTGACGACCGCACCCGGCGGCATCTACGCGCGGCGCGGCGTGAACGCGGTGCTCGGCGCGCTCGTCAACGTGTTCCGCTCGACGCCGTTCATCATCCTGCTCGTCGCGCTGCTGCCGTTCACGCGCGTGCTGATCGGCACGACGATCGGCGTATGGGCGGCCGTCGTGCCGCTGTCGATCGCCGCGATCCCGTTCTTCGCGCGGATCGCCGAAGTGAGCCTGCGCGAAGTCGATCGCGGGCTGATCGAGGCCGCGCTCGCGATGGGCGCGAAGCGTCGCCACATCGTGTGGCACGTGCTGCTGCCGGAGGCGCTGCCCGGCATGCTCGGCGGCTTCACGATCACCGTCGTCGCGCTGATCGGCTCGACCGCGATGGCGGGCGCCGTCGGCGCGGGCGGGCTCGGCGATCTCGCGATCCGCTACGGCTATCAGCGCTTCGATACCACGGTGATGGTGACCGTGATCGTGATCCTGATCGCACTCGTTTCGGCCGTGCAAATCACGGGCGACCGCCTGGTCCGACGCGTGACCCGGCGTACCTGAGCGACGCCACGAGCGTCCGCTCGCTTCATTCATGATCCTGAGAGAACCCTACCCATGACCTTGCCCATCGGCGCGCCGCGCGAATGGAACGGACAATTCGAGGAAGCGCTGTTTCTCGACGTGGCGCGACGCCATCGTCCCGGCTTTCCCGACAAACTCGCCACGCCGCCGCGCGAGCCGCGCAACGCGGACGAACTGGCCGCCGTCGCCGACTACTACACGAAGATGGCGTCGCACGACCTGTTCATCGTGCAGGTCGTCGCGAAGGCGATCGACACGCTGTTCCGCGACGATCCGCATTTCCAGCTGATCCTGTCGCGCCAGCTCGGCGACGACGGCGCGCACGCGGTGATCGGCCGCGTGCGCGTGACCGAACTGACGGGGCGCGATCCGCTGCCGGAAGTCGACCGGCTCGTCGCCGCGCACTGGGCGCGCATCGGCGATATCGCGGTGCGCGATGTCGCGGGTTTTCTCGCGTTCGAATGGCATTACGAGCTGCACATCCTCGCGAAGCTGTGGATCCAGCGCAAGACCGGCCGTATCGGCGACGGCGCGATGCGCGAGCACGGCGAGAACCGGATCCGGCCGGACGAGGAGTGGCATCGCGTGCAAATCGTCCAGTGGTGGTTCGACAAGCTCGCCGAGCTGCCGGCGGCGGAACGCGAAGCGCTGATCGATCGCGTGATCGCTGCAGACGAGGAAACGCAGGCGCGGCTCGACGGTTATCTGCACGACGAGTACGCGCATACCGCGCACGTGTTCGGCGCGGATATCGACGAATACCGCGCTATCTACGACGACTGGCGGCGCGAGATCCTGTCGCGGTTGACCGGCAGGCGCGAACTCGGGAAACTCGTGCCGTTGTCGGAAGCCGTCTCGACCCAGGAACAGGAAGCCGTCGCATGAACGATCCACGCGGCCCGGCGACGCTCGCCGCGGCAACGGATGTGTCAGCAATCGATCCGGACGCACTGGCACGCGTTATCGACGCGCTGCGCGCAACTGCCGCCGCGCGTGACCGCGCGGGCGGTCACGCGGCGCAGGAGAAGCAGTGGCTCGCCGATGCGGGCCTGCTGACGCTTGCGGTGCCGCGCGCGTTCGGCGGGCAGGAAGCCGCGTGGCCCGCGATCTACGACGCGATCCGGCAGATCGCGCGGGTCGACAGCGCGCTCGCGCATCTCGTTGGGTTTCAATGCCTGCAGGTGGTGAGCGTCGACGTGTGGGGCAGCGCCGCGCAGCGCGAACGCTATCTGCGCGGCACCGTCGAGCAGCGCTGGTGGTGGGGCAATGCGGTCAATCCGCTCGACACGCGGCTCGTTGCCACCGCGACGCCGGATGGCGGCTACCGGCTCGACGGCGTGAAGGGCTTCTGTTCGGGCACGCGCGGCTCGCAGCGGATGACGGTGTCCGCGCACGATCCGGAAACCGGCCGCACCGTGTTCGGCGTGGTGCCGACCGATCGTCCGGGGATCGCGGTCAACGACGACTGGGATCCGATCGGCCAGCGCCAGACCGACAGCGGCAGCGTGCGTTTCGACGGCGTGACGCTCGCGCCGGACGAGGTGCTGCACCGTTCCGAAGCGCCGCCGACGCCGCGCGCGACGCTGCGCACGCTCGTGTCGCAGCTCGTGCTGACGAACCTGTTCGTCGGGCTCGCGGAAGGCGCGCTGGTTGAGGCGCGCGATTATGTGCTGACGCACGGCCGCCCGTGGATTCATTCGGACGCCGCGCAGGCGAGCGACGATCCGTACACATTGCAGCGCTTCGGCGACATGCGCGTGCGGGCCGTTGCCGCGGCGGCGCTGGCCGATCGTGCGGCCGGCGCGTTGCAGCACGCGTGGGCGCGGCATGATGCGTTGACGGCGGATGAGCGCGCCGAGGTGGCGCTAGCGGTATCGGACGCAAAGATCGTCGCGCAGCGCGCGGCGCTCGACAACGGCGAGGCGTTGTTCGATGCATGCGGCGCGCGCGCGACGGCCGCGTCGCTCGGCCTCGACCGCTTCTGGCGGAATGCGCGCACGCATACGCTGCACGATCCGCTCGACTACCGGCTGCGCGATGTCGGCCGGTTCGCGCTGACGGGAGAATTGCCGCCGGCGTCGCTCTATACGTAAGCAACGCGCTGGCGTTGCATACGACGCGCGATTCCCGCTCCGGTAATCCCCTTCAGGAGATCTCCCATGTTGCCGTATCCTGGCTGCCGTTCATCGCCCCGTCCCTTCTGATCATCGTCACGCCGGGCCAGGACATTGTTCTCGTGATGTCGCGCACGCTGTCAGGCGGCACGCGCGCGGGCCTCGTGACCGCGGCGGGCGTCAGCGTCGGGCTGCTCGTGCACATGATGCTCGCGACGCTCGGGCTGGGCGCGCTTCTTCAGGCATCCGAATGGCTGTTCACCGCGCCGAGGGTGATCGGCGCGCTGTATCTGTTGTACCTCGGCATCACGTTGCTGCGGTCATCCGGCGAGTTGACGCTCGCGAGCAGCCGCGGTGCGCCAGAATCGCGGCTGCGTACGTTTGCGCAAGGCGCGCTGTCCAACGTGTCGAATCCGAAGGTTGCGCTCTTCTATCTGGCGTTCCTGCCGCAGTTCGTGGCCGCGGGCGCCGCGCATCCGATGCTGTCGCTGTTCGTGCTGGGTGCGACATTTGCCGGCCTGACGTTTCTCGTCAAGGGGCCGGTCGCGCTGTTCGCCGGCCTGCTGTCGGCGTCGATTCGCCGCAATCCGCGCATCCTGACCCGCATGCATCGCGTCAGCGGTGTGGTCCTGCTGGCGCTGCGCGCGAAGCTGGCGTTCGAGCGCCGCTGACGGCGGTTATTGCGCCGCCAACGCGTCCGCCAGCGCCCGCATCGCGTCCACCGTTTCCGGATTCGCCGGAAAGAACGCCTCGATCGCGAGTTCTGAAAGCGTCACGTCGACCGGCGTGCCGAACACCGTCGTCGTACTGAAGAACGTCAGCTCGCCGGCCGCGGTGTGCAGCCGCAGCGGCACGGCGATATCCGCGAAGTCGGTGCGCGCGTGCGTGTCGTCGGGCTGGCCGGCCGGCGCCGGATACGCGGCGAGTTCGTCGCGCAGCGCATGCAGCGTGCGGTCGCCGCTTGCATCGATCTGCCGCTGCAGCCGATGCAGGATGTGCGCGCGCCATTCATGCCAGTTGACGATCTGCGACGCGAGGCCGTCCGGATGCAGGCTCAGCCGCAGCACGTTGACGGGCGGCTGCAACAGCGACGGATCGGCCTGCGCGACCAGCGCGCCGAGCATCCGGTTCGCGGCGAGCAGTGTCCAGTGGCGGTCGACCGCGAGCGCCGGGTAGGGCTCGTGGCCGCGCAGCACGGCTTCGACTGCATGGCGTGCGGCATCGAGCTGCGGATCCGAGAACGGCCGCTCGCGAAAGAGCGGCGCAAAGCCGGCCGCCACCAGCAGCGCATTGCGTTCGCGCAGCGGCACGTCGAGCCGCTCCGCGAGATGCAGCACCATCTCGCGGCTCGGCTGCGCACGGCCCGATTCGACGAAACTCAGGTGGCGCGCGGACACTTCCGCATCGAGCGCGAGCGCCATCTGGCTCAGGCGCCGGCGCTGGCGCCACGTGCGCAGCAGCGGGCCGATGCCGGCGGCGCGGCCGGCGGACGGGGAGGGCGAATGGAGGGCGGCGGTCGGGTTCATGCAGCAGATGATAGGCAATCCCGCGCGCGTTGGGCATTACCTGCGACGTAAGCATCGCGCAGCTCCCCGGGCGCGTCCCGGCGCTGCGTTACCATAGCCCCCGTGCCAACTGAGAGGCGACGCCGGACCCGCGACGACAACGCATGGGCCGGGTCGTGCACATTCACAACAAGGCATTCCAGGGGAATCCAACAATGAAAAAACTTGCCGTCCGGCTCGCCTGCGTGGCGACGCTCGCACTTGCCGCGACCAGCGGCCATGCGCAGACCGAAGCTGCGCAGGTGGAAATGAGGGCCGCCGCCGCGGCCGCCAACGAGGCCGTCGTGAAGGGGCCGACCGACATCGACGTGAAACACGAAGCCGTGCTGAAGCTGAAGGCCGGCGAGTCGTTCGTGCCGGCGGCCGAAGCCGGCCGCTACCTGCGTTCGATGGGCAACTCGATCGACGAATCGAAGCTGGTCGGCCTCGTGCTGCCCGACGATCCGGACGCCGACTGGATCTCGGTCGTGTCGTTCGAGCCGAGCGGCTACATCCGCGACGACGACGCGAAGGACTGGAAGCCCGACGACCTGCTGAAAAGCCTGCAGGCCGGCACCGAGGAAAACAACCCGGCGCGCAAGGAGCGCGGCCTGCCCGAAACCGAGGTGGTCGGCTGGGCAAAAGCGCCCGCGTACGACGCGGCCACGCACCGGCTCGTGTGGTCGGCGATCATCCGTGACAAGGGCGCGGCGCCGAACGCCCAGAACGACGGCGTGAACTACCGGACGCTCGTGCTCGGCCGCGACGGCTACCTGTCGCTGACGATGGCGTCGACGCTGGCCGATCTGCCGAAGTACAAGGCGTCGGCCGACGACCTGCTGTCGAACATCAGCTTCAGCGACGGCAAGCGCTACGCCGATTTCAACAAGTCGACCGACCACGTCGCCGAGTACGGCCTCGCGGCGCTGATCGTCGGCGTCGGCGCGAAGAAGCTCGGCCTGCTCGCGCTGATCGGCGCGTTTGCGGTGAAGTTCTTCAAGATCGGCGCGGTCGCGCTGCTGGCCGGCGGCGCGGCGCTGAAGCGCTTCTTCGGGCGCAAGCCGAAGGCGGCCGCGGTGCCGGCCGTCGCCGACGCGTCCGACGTATCCGGCCCGGAGCGCAAGGAATGACGAAGCTGCTGCTGCTGATCTTCGGCGGCCTCAAGCTCGGCAAGGTGCTCGTTTCGGCGGGCACCATGCTGGCGTCGATCGCGGTCTACGCGCTGTTCTACGGCTGGCGGTTCGCGGCCGGTTTCGTCGCGCTGCTGCTGGTGCACGAAGCCGGCCACTACCTGGCCGCGCAGCGGCGCGGGCTCGACGTCGGGCTGCCGACGTTCATCCCGTTCGTCGGCGCATGGATCCAGCTGAAGGAGATGCCGCACGACGCGGAAACCGAAGCGTATGTCGGGCTCGCCGGGCCGTTCGTCGGCACGCTCGGCGCGCTGGCCTGCTACGCGGCCGCGCGCCACTACGACAGCAACCTGCTGCTCGCGCTGTCGTATACGGGCTTCTTCCTGAACCTGTTCAACATGATTCCGCTGTCGCCGTTCGACGGCGGGCGGATCACCGCGGTGCTGTCGCCGCGCATCTGGTTCGCGGGCGTGCCGGTGCTGATCGCGCTGTTCGTGTATCGCCCGAGCCCGCTGCTGATCGTGATGGCGATCCTCGCGCTGCCGCAGTTGAAGCGCGCGTGGCGCTACGATCCCGACTCGCCGGAGAACCGCGTGTACTACGCGACGTCGATCGAGACGAAGACGACGTACGCGCTTTGCTACGTCGGCCTGCTCGCGTTCCTCGCGCTGATGACGTCCGGCGTGCACGACATGCTGCGCGTCGTGCATTCCGCGACCTGACGCAAAAACGGCGGCTGCATTTGCGCGGCCGCCGTCGTCTTCCTTCCCTTCATCAGAAGCTCAAGCGTCGCGATGACGCAGCTCGACGCGCTTGATGTCCTTCACGATCACGAGATAGCTGAACACGGTGACGAGCGCGTTCAGCCCGACGAACACGAGCGCGCCGTTGAACGAGCCGCTTGCGCCGACGAGGTAGCCGATCGCGATCGGCGCGACGATGCCTGCCGTGTTGCCGAACATGTTGAACAGGCTGCCCGACAGGCCGATCGCTTCCTTCGGCGCCGTATCCGCGACCACGGCCCAGCCGAGCGAGCCGATCCCCTTGCCGAAGAACGACACCGCCATCAGTACGATCACGAGCGCTTCGCTGTCGACGTAATTGCAGCCGATGATGACCATCGACAGCGCCATCCCGCAGACGATCGGAATCTTGCGCGCGAGCGTCAGCGACACGCCGCGGCGGATCAGCCCGTCCGACAGCATCCCGCCGAGCACGCCGCCGAGGAACCCGCAGATCGCGGGCAGCGACGTCATGAAGCCGGCCTTCAGCAGCGACATTCCGCGCGCCTGCACGAGGTAGATCGGGAACCACGTGAGGAAGAAGTACGTGAGCACGTTCACGCAGTACTGGCCGAGATAGACGCCGATCAGCATCCGGTTCGACAGAAGCTGACGCACGTAGTACCAGCCGGCGACGCGGCTGCCTTCGGACGCGGCGCCGGTGCCGCGTGACTTCGACCTCACGAGGCCGCCGCCCTGCTCGATATGGTCGAGTTCCGCGCGGTTCACGGCCGGATGGTCGGCCGGATCCTTCATGACGCGCAACCACAGGAACGCGAGCGCGATGCCCGCGAGGCCGAGCCACAGGTACACCTGGTGCCAGCCGTACGCATGCGTGAGCCACGCCATCAGCGGCGAGAACACGACGGCCGCGAAATACTGCGCGGCGTTGAAGATCGCCGACGCGGTGCCGCGCTCGGCGGTCGGGAACCAGCTCGCGACGACCTTCGCGTTGGCGGGGAACGCGGGCGCTTCGGCGATGCCGACCGCAAAGCGCATCGCGAACAGCGCGGCGACCGCGAACGCGGCGCTGCCGCCGAGGCCGATCGTGCTCTGCAGCAGCGTGAACGCCGACCACAGGAAGATGCTCGCCGCATACACGCGCCGCGCGCCGAAGCGGTCGAGCAGCCAGCCGCTCGGCAGTTGCGCGAGCACGTACGCCCAGCTGAACGCCGAGAAGATGTAGCCCATCGTCACCGGATCGATGCCGAACGCCTGGCGGATCGGCGTGCCGGTGATCGACAGCGTTGCGCGGTCCGCGTAGTTGAGCGTCGTGACGACGAACAGCATCGCCAGGATCCAGTAGCGCACGGCGGTCCGGCGCGCGGTGCGCGCGAGGTCGATCGGAAGATCGCGAGGGGAGGTTTGATTGGGCACTTTAATGTACGTCATCGTATGACATGGGCGGAAGTTTATGAGGGTTGATCGCGCTCAGAAACCTCGGGTTTTCCCTTTGAAGCGCGACGTAAAGTGGTCAAAATTTGGGCATAGGCTGAATCAGTAAGGGATTCACGCATAGTGTGGCAAGATCGACGACCAGCATGAATCGCGAAATCACGTCGGCAGACATCGTATCTGTTGAGCTACAATGAACCCATCATTCCCGAACCACGGAGCACACCCCATGCAACTGACAGGAGAGATGCTGATCGGCGCCGAAGCGGTGACCGGCTCGGCCGGTAACTTGCTCGCGTTCGACCCGACGAAGGGCGCGCCGATCGATGCGCCGGCGTTCGGCGTCGCGACGCAGGCCGACGTCGACCGCGCGTGCGAACTCGCGCGCGACGCGTTCGATGCGTACCGCGCGCAGCCGCTCGCGGCCCGCGCGGCGTTTCTCGACGCGATCGCGGATGAAATCGTCGCGCTCGGCGATGCGCTGATCGAGCGTGCGCACGCCGAAACGGGCCTGCCCGTCGCGCGGCTGCAGGGCGAGCGCGGCCGCACCGTCGGCCAGCTCCGGTTGTTCGCGCGCGTCGTGCGCGACGGGCGCTTCCTCGCCGCGTCGATCGATCCCGCGCAGCCTGCGCGCACGCCGCTGCCGCGCGCGGACCTGCGGCTGCAGAAGGTCGGGCTCGGGCCCGTCGTCGTGTTCGGCGCGAGCAACTTCCCGCTCGCGTTCTCGGTGGCCGGCGGCGATACGGCGTCGGCGCTCGCGGCCGGCTGCCCGGTCATCGTGAAGGCGCACGAGGCCCACCTCGGCACGTCCGAGCTGGTCGGTCGCGCAATCCGCGCCGCTGTCGCGAAATGCGGGATGCCGGCCGGCGTGTTCTCGCTGCTGATCGGCCCCGGCCGCGTGACGGGTGCCGCGCTCGTCAGCCATCCGGCGATCCAGGCCGTCGGCTTCACGGGTTCGCGGCAGGGCGGCATGGCGCTCGTGCAGCTTGCGAATGCGCGCCCGCAGCCGATTCCCGTTTACGCGGAAATGAGCAGCATCAACCCGGTCGTGCTGTTCCCGGCCGCGCTCGCCGCGCGCGGCGACGCGATCGCGACGGGCTTCGTCGATTCGCTGACGCTCGGCGTCGGCCAGTTCTGTACGAATCCCGGCCTCGTGCTCGCGATCGACGGCCCCGACCTCGACCGCTTCGAAGCCGTCGCCGCGCAGGCGCTCGCGAAGAAGCCGGCCGGCGTGATGCTCACGCGCGGCATCGCCGATGCGTATCGCAACGGCCGCGGCAAGCTGGCCGAACTGCCGGGCGTGCGCGAAATCGGCGCGGGCGAGGCCGCGCAGACCGAATGCCAGGCGGGCGGCGCGCTGTACGAAGTCGGCGCGCAGGCGTTCCTGGCCGAGCCGGCGTTCAGCCACGAGGTGTTCGGGCCGGCGTCGCTGATCGTGCGCTGCCGCGATCTCGACGAAGTCGCGCGCGTGCTCGACGCGCTCGAAGGCCAGTTGACGGCCACGCTGCAAATGGACGCCGACGACAAGCCGCTCGCACGCCGGCTGCTGCCGATCCTCGAACGCAAGGCCGGGCGCCTGCTCGTCAACGGTTATCCGACCGGCGTCGAGGTGTGCGATGCGATGGTGCACGGCGGGCCGTTCCCCGCGACGTCGAACCCGGCCGTCACGTCGGTCGGTGCGACGGCGATCGAGCGCTTCCTGCGGCCCGTGTGCTACCAGGACTTCCCGGACGACCTGCTGCCCGACGGGCTGCAGGAACGCAATCCGCTCGCGATTCCGCGCCTGCGGGACGGGAAGGCGGAGTGACGGGCCGGATCGACTGAGGGCGCGATCCCCGGCGGCCGGTGCGCAGGGGCGGGAAAACAGAAAGGCGGAAGTGGCCGGTGGGCCGCTTCCGCCTTTTTGCATGGCGGGCGTTCGTGCCGCCGATCTCGTCGGTCAGTGGGCGGGGTGAGCGGCGAGTTGCAGGCGGTCGGCTGCGGCCAGCAGGCGCCGGTCGCGTGTCCACAGCTTGCTGCCGCTGGTCAGTCGAACCGAAGCGAGCAGGTGTGCGTCGACGTAACCGATGCCGAGCCCGTGAAGCGGCACGACGTCGATCATGCGTTGAACTTCGTCGTCGGTTGCGGATGTGGCAGCGGGGAGGTCGCGCAGCGCGTCCAGTACGGTCTGGCGATCGCGCAGGCTGCCGAGCGAAAGCTCGCCGACGACGAACGGATGGATCAATACCCGCTCGGCTTCCAGCAGCAGGTGAGCGTTGCATCGCCGGCTCGCAGGTGATCGATCCAGACGGAGGTGTCGACAAGAATCATGCTCGCTCCGATGGGCGGCGCGGGACGGATTCGAGGTCGGGTTCGGTGCCGCCGAGACGAGCCAGCCGTCGTGCGCTTTCGCGGACAATCAGCGCGCGCAGTGCTTCTCTGACCAGCGCCGACTTTTCGGTGATGCCAGTCAACTGCTGCGCTCTGGCGAGCAGGGCGTCGTCCAGGGACAAGGTGGTGCGCATGATCGGCTTTCGAAAGATGAGTGCATCAACTATGTCACCAATTGATGTCGATGGTGATGCCTTGCGCTGACCGGGAGATGGCCCGGCGCCGTGTCGGGGCAGCATGATGAGTCAGGCGGTCGGCGTGGCGGCGCTGGAAACGCAAGGCTGCCGTCGATCTTGCCGTCTTCCGCGTCCCCCGAATTTCTCCTACAGTAGCGAAGCCCCGGACCATGCGGTCCGCGGGCGAGCCTGAGAGACCGACAAAAGACAACGAGGGAACCCTCCAATGAACATCAACAAGCGTGGCGATCACCTGTTCGCGGCCGGATTGTGGAAAGCGATCGGCGACGTCGCGAAATCCGTGCGCACCCAGATCGGCCAATACAGCGAAGGGCGCGTGCTCGCGAATGCGCTGCTGGAATTCCAGCGCGACCTGGGCGGCAGCGAGTTCGACGTGACGATCAACCAGGGGCGGCTCGTCACGGGCGCCGACGCGCATTCGCTCGTGTTCGGGCAGGCCGTTCGACGTTTCCGGCAGGACATGGAAGCGCTGGTGTTCGCGCTCCAATACCGGCGCAGCATCGACGAACGCGACCAGGGCCTGCGCGCCGAAGCGCTGACGCAGGCGAACAGCCAGCTCGCGACCGCGAAGCAGTCGGCGACGATCACGGTGGGCCGGTTCTTCGATGCGGTCGTCGACCGCGACGTGCTCGGACAGATTCTCGACGGCGAGTCGAAGGCGCGTGCGGGCGCGCAGGACCAGATCGACGCGACGCGGGTCAAGCTGGGGAACGTGCGCTACCGGATCGTCGGGATCATCGCGCAGATGTGACGGGGAGGGCCGGCCCGCGAAGCGGGCGGCGTCGGGCGGAGCGGCGGAGTGCTGCGGTGGAGGCGTGCACGCATCGTGGCGGATGCGTGCGCAGGTGCCGATCCAAACGGCCGCGACAGGGTCAAACCGGCGCGCGACGCAACAACAGCCGGCCGCGGCGCCGATAACGGCGCCACGCCGGCCACACCCGCCCTTACTGCGGGCCCATCTTCTTGATCAGCACATCGAGCTCCGCGGCTTCGGCCTCGGTGAGGTCGACGAGCGGCGCGCGCACGGGGCCCGCGTCGTGGCCGACGAGCTTCGCACCCGCCTTCACGATGCTGACCGCATAACCCGCGCGGCGATTGCGGATCTTCAGGTACGGCAGGAAGAAATCGTCGATCAGGCGGCCGACCGTCGCGTGGTCGTCCTTCGCGATCGCTTCGTAGAAATCCATCGCCGTCTTCGGGATGAAGTTGAACACGGCCGACGAGTACACCGGCACGCCGAGCGCCTTGTATGCGGCGGCATAGACTTCGGCCGTCGGCAGGCCGCCGAGGTAGGCGAACCGGTCGCCGAGGCGGCGGCGGATCGTGACCATGCTCTCGATCTCGCCCACGCCGTCCTTGAAGCCGATCAGGTTCGGGCAACGGTCGGCGAGGCGCTCGAGCATGTCGGCGTTCAGCTTCGAATTCGCGCGGTTGTACACCACGACGCCGATCTTCAGCGCGCGGCACACCTGCTCGACGTGGTCGGCGATCCCTTCCTGGCTCGCTTCGGTCAGGTAGTGCGGCATCAGCAGCACGCCGCTCGCGCCGAGGCGCTCGGCTTCCTGCGCATATTCGATCGCGACGCGCGTCGCGCCGCCCGCGCCGGCGAGGATCGGCACCTTGCCCTTGCAGGTTTCCGTCGCGACGCGGATCACGTCCGAGTACTCGCGCTGCGTGAGCGAGAAGAATTCACCGGTGCCGCCGGCCGCGAACAGCGCGCTCGCGCCATACGGCGCCAGCCATTCGAGGCGCTCGGCATAGGTGGTCGGGCGGAAGTTGCCGTCGGCGTCGAAGTCGGTCAGCGGAAACGACAGCAGGCCGTGGGAGATGATCTGTTTGAGTTCTTGCGGTGAAGTCATGGTTGGGGTCGTCCGTCTAGCGCGAGTGCTGGGTTCGTCGGGAACGGCATACGAGCCACATTGGCGATGTCGTTGTATGTCATCGTACAACGAGGGGAAAGGTGGCGCAAGCGGTTTGCTGGCGGTTCGGTAGTAGGGTCTTTCCGGATAAGGGTTTACGCAGCATCGCCGGCTGGGGGTGAATGTCGTATGATGACTAACGATATGACCGGTCGCTTCCAGGAATTCCGATGACTGCTTCCCCTCTCTACATCCGCGTGCACCCGGACGACAACGTCGCGATCGTCGTCAACGACGGTGGCCTGCGCGAAGGCGCGACGTTCGCCGACGGGCTGACGCTGCGCGAAGGCGTGCCGCAGGGGCACAAGGTCGCGTTGGCCGACCTCGCGGCCGGCGACCCGATCGTCCGCTACAACGTGGTGATCGGCTATGCGCTGACCGACCTGCGGCGCGGCAGCTGGGTCAACGAACGCACGATGCGCATGCCCGAGCCGCCGGGGCTCGACGACCTGCCGCTCGCGACGCGTGCCGCGCCGCCGCTGGCGCCGCTCGAAGGCTATACGTTCGAAGGTTTCCGCAATGCCGACGGCTCGGTCGGCACGCGCAACATCCTCGCGATCACGACGACCGTGCAGTGCGTGTCGGGCGTTGTCGAACATGCAGTGAAGCGGATCAAGGCCGAGCTGCTGCCGCGCTACCCGAACGTCGACGACGTGGTCGGGCTCGAGCATACGTACGGTTGCGGTGTCGCGATCGACGCGCCCGACGCCGACATCCCGATCCGCACGCTGCGCAACATCAGCCTGAACCCGAACTTCGGCGGCGCGGTGATGACCGTGAGCCTCGGCTGCGAGAAGCTGCAGCCCGAGCGCCTGCTGCCGCCCGGCACGATTCCGGTGGCCGCCGACGGCGCGACCGACAACGGCGGCGTCGTGTGCCTGCAGGACGCCGCGCACGTCGGCTTCAACTCGATGATCGACTCGATCATGAAGATGGCCGAAGCGCATCTCGAGCGGCTGAACCGCCGCCGCCGCGAGACGTGCCCCGCGTCGGACCTCGTCGTCGGCGTGCAGTGCGGCGGCAGCGACGCGTTCTCGGGGCTCACCGCGAACCCGGCCGTCGGCTTCGCGGCCGACCTGCTCGTGCGCGCGGGCGCGACGATCATGTTCTCCGAGGTGACGGAAGTGCGCGACGGCGTCGCGCAGCTCACGTCGCGCGCGGCGAACGAAGATATTGCGCGCGAGATCATCCGCGAGATGGACTGGTACGACTGCTACCTGCAGCGCGGCCGCGTCGATCGCAGCGCGAACACGACGCCCGGTAACAAGAAGGGCGGCCTGTCGAACATCGTCGAGAAGGCGATGGGTTCGATCGTGAAATCGGGCAGCGCGCCGATAGCCGGCGTCGTGCGACCCGGCGATCGCGCGCGGCAGAAGGGGCTGCTGTATGCGGCGACGCCCGCGAGCGACTTCATCTGCGGCACGCTGCAGCTCGCGGCGGGGATGAACCTGCACGTGTTCACGACCGGTCGCGGCACGCCGTACGGTCTCGCGCAGGTGCCGGTGATCAAGGTCGCGACGCGCAGCGATCTCGCGCGACGCTGGCATGATTTGATGGATCTCGACGCGGGGCAGATCGCGACCGGCACGGCCACGATCGAGGACGTGGGCTGGGAGCTGTTCCGGCTGATGCTCGACGTCGCGAGCGGCAAGCGCCGCACGTGGGCCGAGCAATGGAAGCTCGCGAATGCGCTGACGCTGTTCAATCCGGCGCCGGTGACCTGACGCGCGCGGTGGTGACGGCAGGCCAGGCGGGCGCCCGTTTTCATTGCGCAAGATCGAATCGGCGCCGCTGCGCGTCGTCCGTCAGATCGAACGGCTGGCGTACTCGACGTGGCCGGCACGAATTCCTTACCTCGCACGTAATCGACCGCCCGCACGAGGCCGGCGACGATAGCGGCACGCGGACACGAAACGTTCGCGGCATCGTCCCCTCATCGACACAAGGAGCCTCGCCATGAACACCGCCCAAGCCGCTCACGCCGACCTGATCGACCGCTACTTCGACGCATGGAACGAACCCGACGTCGCGCGCCGCCGCGCGCTGATCGACGCAACCTACGCGAGCGACGCGGCCTATCGCGATCCGCTGATGGCCGGCGACGGCCACGCGGGCATCGACACGATGATCTCGGCCGTGCAGGCGCGCTTCCCCGCATACCGCTTTCGCCGCACGACCGACGTCGACGCGTTCGGCCAGCACCTGCGGTTCTCGTGGGCGCTCGTGTCGCCCGACGGCGCGGCGATCGTGAAGGGCTCGGACTTCGGCATCGTCGACGCGTCGGGCCGTCTCGCGTCGGTCACGGGTTTCATCGACGAAATGCCGGCTGCCATGGTGTGAGCAGCGAGCACACGTAATCAGGAGTTGCTATTGGAAGCCCGAGGGTGCACCCAAGGCGTCGATTGGGTGCAATCAAGCTAGACGACAAAACGTTGGCGATGCGCGCACGACAACTGACTGCATCAAGGCCGTACGTGCGCGCTTTCCCAACTGCTAGCGCCGTGCTGAACCGCTGACAAGCAACGATACGGGATGAGGTCGGATGACGTTAGCAAGTGGCGAGGTGCGCCAGAGCATCCTGTTCGAGCGTGCGCATCGCGCGTTCCAGCTGTTCGTGGTCGAGGTCGCGATGCAGTCGATGTGCGGACGCATGCTGGTCGTTGAGCTTTCGCATGACTCGCTCGGACGCAGTTGACAGGTCGAGCTGAAACTGCAATTCATCGCGGAAGACGAGATTGACGACCTTGAATGCGTAGTCGATTACGATTGCTCGCAATGGGCAGGCGTCGACCATTTCTCGAAATTTGCTGTCGTAGGAGGCCACGAAGGGGACAAAGAAGTCGGCATTGTTAGTTCCGATTGACCGTGGTGTCGCTGACAAGAGCTCGGCCATTCTGAACAACGTCAAGTCCCATGACATGCTGCGCAAGCGTTCGAGCGATTTCAAAGTCGGCTGAGTTACCGGAGTGAAGAATTGAGGGACCTCACCAGCGCCACCCAGCAATTTCCACGCAAAGTAGATTTCCGCCTTGGGAAACTTACCCAGAGTCTCGAGGCTGAAACTCACCAGTTCTTCCAGTGCCTGGACAGGCTCGCTATGCTGTCCGTGCCAATTCAGCAATGCGGCCTTCAAAAGCACAACGTAGGTTGCCAGTCGACGTGTCTGCAGAAAGTGCATGGGCTGGGAAAACACGGTGGTATCGAGCGTGTCTTGGACGATCGTGTCGATCTCGTCGTCAGATACAGTGAATATCGGCTTGCCCGGTGGTTCGTCCAGCGCACCGGGAGCAAAGTGATCGAGTTTCTTGAGCGCCTTCAAGGTCTGAATGGGGCGATTGTTCCCTTTCACTGAAAAATGCTCGAATTCTTCGGAGAGGTAGGCAAGGTAATCGAAGTTGAAACTTCTTTCTCCACGCCCGCAGGCGAGGTGCAGCAGCTTGTACAGGTTTTGAGGTTGTGACGGCTGCTTGCCTTCGACAAACAAGCGAATCGCATCGGTTACATTTTTGTCAAGGCTGATGGAGAAATCGATTTTTATCGGTGCCTTGCCGTTCAATGATTGCTGATAAATATCATCGGTGTAGAACAAAAGCCCGGTTCCATCGAAGAAGCTCTTCAGTAATGGGCATTCATTTTCGATTTTATCGAGCTGTATATCTTGGATGTCGAGTGTTGTAGCCCGAGTGGCGTAAGTCACGTGCAAGCCTCGGAAGCATTCTCGATCTGATTCAATGATATTTTTGAATGAGGCTCCCTGGTTCGCAGTCGCGATCGCAGTTAGGGCTCGCCGGATTTTTTCGACATTATTCATTGGATGCCTATTCGGTTTGGTTCGGATGCTGATGGATAAGGTGAGTAGAAGTGTCGAGATTGGTTTGGAAAGTGTTCAGCTTTTCGATCTATTGATCGCGATAGTTGTTGGTTTTGTTTTTATTGATATGGCGTGAGCCTTAATAATACATTCACAGCAAGCACACGATGAGCTTGAACGTAACCCGTCAGATCATATGAGGTAGATTGAATTGGCGCGTCGGTCACGGGTTTCATCGACGAAATGCCGGCCGCGGCGTCGTAAAGCGAGCGACGCATGCGCAGCGGCCACCGGGATCGGGTAACGTTATGCGGTTCATTCCTGATCCTGGAGACAATCCCACATGCTGAAGAATCTCGATCCGCTGCTGCACGCCGATATCCTGCACGCGCTGCGCGCGATGGGCCACGGTGACGAAGTCGCGATCTGCGACGCGAATTTCCCGGCGGAATCCGTCGCGGAGCACACGGTGGTCGGCCGCGCGCTGCGGATCGACGGGGCCGATTCGGCGCGCGTCGCGCGTGCGGTGCTGTCCGTGCTGCCGCTCGACACCTACGTCGACACGCCGGCGTGGCGGATGGAAGTCGTCGGCGACGCGGCCACGGTGCCGCCGGTGCAGCGCGAGGTGCAGGCCGAGATCGACCGCGCGGAAGGGCGTGCGGTGCCGCTCACGGGCATCGAGCGTTTCGCGTTCTACGAGCGCGCGCAGCAGACGTACGCGGTGATCGTCACCGGCGAGCTGCGCGGCTATGGCTGCTTCATCTTCAAGAAAGGCGTGCTGTTGAGCGACGCGGGCTAAACGCCTTTTTTGCGCCGCAGCCGGCGGGCCGCGCGGCGGCCGCCGTGTAAAGATTTGCTACAACCTTTTTCTTGGACACGGCCGAAAGACCCTCTATGCTGGCCCATTTGCCGCGGGCCTCGCAGGGCCGCGCGGCCCCGAGCTTCACGGGCATGCTCCGTGCGGCCGGCCGAATTGCATACGAGGAGAAAGGCATGACGCGTTCCGTCGATTCCGGCGTCATTTTTTTCGCGCGCCTGGCGCTGGCGGCGTTGTTCCTGTGGGGCGGCGTGATGAAGCTGCTCGGCTATGGCGATTTCGTCGGTTACCTGCATGGGCTGAACGTGCCGTATCCGCAGGTCGTCGGGCCGATCGTCGTCGCGATCGAGGGGCTTGGCGGCCTGCTGCTGATCGTCGGCTACAAGGTGAAGCCGCTTGCGCTGCTGATGGCGTTCTATACGGTCGCGACCGCGATGGTCGGGCACAATTTCTGGGACGCGACGGACGCCGCGGTCCAGCACGAGATGGTGATCCACTTCTGGAAGAACATCTCGATCGCCGGCGGTTTCCTGCTGCTGTTCGTTACCGGCGCCGGCGGCGCGAGCATCGACGGCCTGCGTCGTCCGAGTTCGTCGTACGGCGGCCTGCGCTGATCGCACGCGCGTCGTTGCGCTGAAGCAAAACAAAAGGGCCGAATCCCGCGGGATTCGGCCCTTTTTTCATGGAACGGGCGCGTGCGCCAGCGTTCAGTGCGTGCCCTTCACGTCCTTCGCATCCTTCGAGAACTGCACGGCGATCGCGCCGAGCACGCAGATCGCCGCGACGTACACGACCGGCGCGAGCGGATTCGACTTCATCATCAGCGACACGATCACCGGCGTGAGGCCGCCGAAGATCGCATAGGCGACGTTGTACGAGAACGAGATGCCCGAGAAGCGCACGACGGCCGGGAAGCTCTTGACCATCACGAACGGCACCGCGCCGATCGTGCCGACCATGAAACCCGCGATCCCGTAGTAGAGCGGCAGCGTCGACGCGTCGGCCGCGACCTGCACGAACAGCAGGTAGTAGCACGCGGCCAGCCCGAGGCCGCCGATGCCGAGCACGCGCTTCGCGCCGATCCAGCCCGCGAGCGAACCCGCGGTGATGCAGCCGGCCGTCAGGCACAGCGTCGCGACGCTGTTCGCGAACAGCGTCGTCGCGGGCGTCAGGTGGAACTGCTTCTGCAGCAGCGCGGGCGTCATCAGGATCACGACGACGATCGCCGCAGACAGCATCCACGTGAGCAGCATCGACACGATCACCGCGCGGCCGTGGTCGCGCAGCACGGCCTTCAGCGGAACCTCGGCCGCGAGCGCCTTCTTCGCCTTCATCTCGGCGAACACCGGCGTTTCATGCAGCCAGCGGCGCAGGTACACGGAGAACAGCCCGAACACGCCGCCGAGCAGGAACGGGATGCGCCAGGCGAACGCGCCGACTTCGGCGGTCGAGTAACGGCTGTTGATGCCGGCGGCGACGAGCGAGCCGAGCAGGATGCCGGCCGTGAGGCCTGCGGTCAGCGTGCCGCACGCATAGCCGATATGGCGTGACGGCACATGCTCGGACACGAACACCCACGCGCCCGGCACTTCGCCGCCGACCGCCGCGCCCTGCAGCACGCGGAACAGCAGCAGCAATACCGGCGCGAGGATACCGATCGAGTCGTAGGTCGGCAGCAGGCCCATCAGCAGCGTCGGCACGGACATCATCAGCACGCTCAGCGTGAACATCCGCTTGCGGCCGAACAGGTCGCCGAAGTGCGCCATGATCACGCCGCCGAGCGGGCGCGCGAGATAGCCGGCCGCGAAGATGCCGAACGTCTGCAACTGGCGCAGCCAGTCGGGAATGTCGTGCGGGAAGAACAGCTGTCCTATCGCCGGTGCGAAGAACACGAAGATGATGAAGTCGTAGAACTCGAGGGCGCCGCCGAGTGCGGCAAGGCCAAGGGTTTTATAGTCGCCGCGCGTGAGCGCGCGTTCGGCGGCGCGAGGCACGCCGCTCAATTCGGAAGCTTGCATGGTCAGGACGATCGGTTTTCGAATGTTGTTGTCGGTGCTGCGTCTCCAGGGCCCGCTATCGGCATGGACTGACAAGGCGCGGCTTGCGTCGTCGAAGCGTGCCGGGTGCCGGATAGGGCACGAAACACGCACCGCCGCACCGGGATGGGGCGCGGCGCAGACGAAGCGTCAAAGCGGGTGGGGGGATTCTACAGGAGCGCGAAATGCGCGCGCGCGGGTGCGCGCCGAGGAACGCTTCGGACCGTGCAGCCGAAGCGCGCGCGGCGCGGGCGGCCGGTGAGCCGCTTGCGCGCCGCGCGGGGCAGGTCTCTCGGATCAGTTGCCGGCAATCGTATCGACCGGCTTGAACGCGCCGTGCTCGACCCTGTAGATCGTGACCGGCGCATCCTTCAGGTCGCCCTTCGTGTCGTACGCGATGCTGGGGGCCGACACGCCCTTGACCGACAACTTGCCGAGATACGGCGTATAGACCTTCGGGTCGGTCGAGTTCGCGTCCTTCATCGCGGTGAGCAGCGCGATCGTGCCGTCATACGAGTACGGCGAGTACGTGATCACGTCTTCGTTGAAGCGCGCCTTGTAGCGTGCCGCGTAGCCGGCGAAGCCCGGCATCTTTTCCTTCGGCAGCCCGCCCATGTAGACGATCGCGCCTTCGGCCGCGTCGCCGCCGACCTTCAGGAACGTCGGCGAGCGCGACATCTCGCCCGTCACGAACGCCGACTTCATCCCGAGCTGGCGCATCTTGCGGATCATCGGCGACGATTGTGCGTCGCCGCCGCCGTAGAAGACCGCGTCCGGATTGACGCCCTTCAGGTTGGTCAGGATCGCCGAGAAATCGAGCGCCTTGTCGTTCGTGAAGTCGCGCTTGACGATCGTGCCGCCCGCCGCCTCCACGGCCTTCGCGAATTCGTCGGCGATGCCCTGGCCGTACGCCGTGCGGTCGTCGATGATCGCGATGCGCTTGAAGCGCAGCGTCTTCACCGCGTACGTGCCGACGATGCGGCCCGCTTGCGCGTCGCTCGTCAGCAGCCGATAGGTCGTCTTGTAGCCGCGCGCCGTGTATTGCGGCGACGTTGCCATCGAGATCTGCGGCAGCCCCGCGCGATCGTACAGGTCGGACGCCGGAATGCTGGTGCCCGAGTTGAAGTGACCGATGATCCCGCGGACGTTGTCGTCGATCAGCCGCTGCGCGACGGTCGTGCCGGTGCGCGGGTCGGCCTGGTCGTCCTGCGAGTCGAGCTGGAACGTGACGGGCTTGCCGCCGATCGTCGGATGCGTCGCGTTGAAGTCGGCGATCGCGAGCTGCACGCCCTTCTGCATGTCCGTGCCGTAGTTCGACTGCGGGCCGGTCAGCGGTGCGGCGAAACCGATCTTGACGACGTCGGCGGCGATGGCGTGCGCGCCCGACAGTGCGCAGGCAGCGGCCAGCGCGACGTGCGATACCTTCAGCTTCACTTTCACTTCCCCTTGATGGCATGGTTGGGCCGCCGCCGGCTAGCGTGCCGGCGCCGGTAAACCGGGCGAGACGTTTCGGTCGGCAGGCCGATGCGGGGGCCGTACCTACTCGCCGCGCGCTGCCCGGCTTGTGCCGGAATCGGCGTGCGCGGCGGTTGATGCGACGTGCCGTGCGTGCCGATTGCTGCAGCGGCGCGATGACGTCTCGTGACCGTGAAGCGAAGTCTAGATAGCGAAAATGCGCGCGTCTTGCGCGTTCGGTGCGCGGCCGGCGACGATATCGGCATATCGTCGATAACCCTGATATATGCCGAAATCGTCACGCCGGATGCGCAATCGCGCCAAGACGCTGCACGTGCGCATTTTTAGGATGGGGGATTCGGACGTGCCTTGGCGGCGCGCCGATGCGGCACGTCGGCATCGGCGTATGCGGGACTGCATGCGGCGGCGCAAGCGGATTCGCGGCCGGCCGCCGTACCCGCAGCGCAGTCGTTGCGCGCGCAACGGTTGTCGCTTGCCGATGCCGGCCGATCGGCGTCACGATGCGACGGCTGCCGCCAGCTTGCCCGCCGCTGCAATCGTCACGCCGCGATTGAAGTGGCGCTCCTATAATCGACGCCATCTGCCACTCGCTTCGCGGTTGCCGGGATGACGACCTTGCTTGCCGTACCGCCCATGAGCCTGTCCGACACGTTGCGCTACCAGCCCGACAACGCCGATCTCGGCGCGATGCTCGCGCACTTCCGCCTGCTCGAACCGGTGTTCGATGCGCTTCCGGACGTCGCGTTCTTCGTGAAGGATGCGAACGGCCGCTACGCGCTCGTCAACCGCACGCTGGCGATGCGCTGCGGCTACAAGGAGAAGCGCGACCTGCTCGGCAAGACGACCGACGAAGTGTTCCCGCGCCGCTTCGGCCGCAGCTATTTCGAACAGGACATGGCGACGATCAACGCTGGCCAGCAACTGACGGACCAGCTCGAGCTGCACCTGTATCCGGGCCGCCAGCCGGGCTGGTGCCTGACCTGCAAGGAGCCGCTGCGCGACGCCGCGGGCAAGGTGGTCGGCCTCGCGGGCATCTCGCGCGACCTGAAGGCGCACGAGGGATCGCATCCGGCCTACAGCAAGCTCGCCGACGTGGTCCAGCACATCCAGGATCACTACGTGCAGCCGCTGAACCTGAAGCATCTCGCGCAGATGGCCGGGATGTCGGTCGCGCAGCTCGAACGCTACTTCCACAAGGTGTTCCACCTGACGCCGCGCCAGGTGCTGCTGAAGACGCGGCTCGATGCGGCTACCGCGCTGCTCATCACGCACGACAAGGTGACCGACGTCGCGGCGCTATGCGGCTACACGGATCACAGCGCGTTCACGCGCCAGTTCAAGGCGACGGTCGGCGTGACGCCGACGGAATACCGGTTGATGCTGCAGGAGCGGGCGGGGTGACGCGAGACGCCGGAAGGGCCGGCGCGTCGCAGGGATCGGGGCGATGCGGGGATACGGTGAAAACCGCGGCTCAGCGGTAGCCGAGCCCTTTCAGGACGGCCGTGCCGTCTTCGGTCAGCCGGAAGCTCGGAGCCGTATCAGTGTCGAGCTTGACCATCTCGACGAGACCGGCTTCCTGCAGCGCAGGCAATTCGGCTTTGGCGTTCGCGCCGATCGGTGCATGCAGCAGCACGAGCAGCGTCGCGATTTCGTGATGACTGAGCAGGCGGCGCAGCATCGTCTTCTTTGCAGGGGGCGCGGCCTGGCGGCCCGCGGGTGCTTCTACGGCGCTCATCGCTTTCCTCCTTTTCGAGATAACCATCGGGTACTGGTTGCGGATGGTGCCGTCGAAGACTTAAGCGATTCTTAAAACCGTGGCCGGCGACAGGATGCTGCGCTGCGGTACGGGTTACCGGATGTAACGTCATACGGCGCGCGGCGCCCGGCCCGGTCGCGGGCAGCCGCGTGGGCTGGTGCGCGGCCGCGCGATTCACCACGATGGTGCGCAATGGATGCGGCCCTTTGCCGCGACCGCTGGCCGCGATCCGATTCCGCCCCCAAAAAACGCGTTCGCGTCCTTTCCTTATTTCCTGCGCTGTGCCTGCGCGGCGAGCCGCACGGCCGCGTTCGTCGCGCCGTAGCCGTCGTATCCGCCGCGCCGTTCGACGATTTCGAGCGAGAAGCGGTTGTCGACCAGTTCCGTATACGCGTGCAGGAATTCGCCGCCGTGCTCGTCGCGGTCGTACAGCAGGTGGTGCTCGCTCAGCGTGTCGATCAGTTCGTCCGGCAGCGCGTAGCGTGCGGCGAGATCGTCGTAGTAGTTCGGCGGAATGCGCAGGAACGGCACGCCGTCGGCCGCGAACGCGGCGATCGTCTTCACGATGTCGTCCGTGCGGAACGCGACGTGGTTCAGCCCCGTGCCGTGGTAGCGGTCGAGCGATTCGGCGACGGCCGTGTGACGGTCGAGCGACGCGTTCAGCGCGATCCGCACCGAGCCGTCGGCGCTGCGCACCGCGCGGCTGCGCATCAGCCCGTACGGGTCGGGCACGAGCCAGCTGCGCTCGGCCTCGAAGCCGAACGCCGTCTTGAAGAACAGGATCCACGTGTCGAGCGCGTCGGCCGGCAGGGCCAGGCACACATGGTCGATGCCCGTCAGCGGGCCGACTTCGCTCGGGCCGTCGATGTCGGTCAGCACGAAGTCCGATTCATACAGCGTCGGCGCGTTCGGCGCTTCGTCGACGAAATACTCGAGGCTGCCATCCGGCGCCTGCACGCCCGGCAGCACGCGCTCGTTCGGCCCGACGCTGCCGGAGAACGGCGCGTAGCCGAAGCCGGCTGCGCGCTCGAACGCCACTTTCGCATCGTCGACGCGGAACGCCGACGCGCACAGCGACAGCCCATGCTGCTGGAAGAACACATCGGCGAACGAGTCGCGCTCCGCGTTCAGCACGATCGACGCGGCGCCGTGCTGGAACAGCGTCACGTCCTTCGAGCGGTGCCGGCCGGCGAGCCGGAAGCGCATCCTGCCGAGCCATTCGCCGACGGTTGCCGCCGCCTGCGCGTCGACCGCGAATTCGATGAACTGGAACCCGACGTGCGCGGGCGGCGCCGGCGGCGCGAACAGCGGCTGGCCGGCGGCCGGCGCACGGCCGTCCTGCGCGAGCCGCGTGCGCGTCAGCTCTTCCAGATAGAGCAGCGAGCGATGGCCGTCGGCGGCCGTGACCGCGGTCGGTGCCGCGCGGAATCCGTCGTTGAAGATCTCGAGCGACAGCGGCCCCGTGTAGCCCGACTCGATCACGCGCGCGGTGAAGCGCGCGAGGTCGAAGTCGCCCTGGCCCGGGAACGAGCGGTAGTGGCGGCTCCATTCGAGCACGTCCATCGCGAGTTTCGGCGCGTCGGCGATCTGCACGAACGCGATCCGGTCGCCGGGAATCTCGGCGATCGCATCCGGCGAATCGTCGAGCGACAGCGTGTGGAAGCTGTCGAGCGCGAGGCCGAGATGCGGGCTGTTCACGGCATTCACGAGTTTCCACGCATGGCCGTACCGGTTCACGACGCGGCCCCACGCAAGCGCTTCGTACGCGGCGACCACGCCGGCCTCCCGGGCGGCTTCGGCGAGCGCGCCGAGCTGGTCGACGAGCAGCCCGTCGTCCGCGATCGTGTCAGCCGACACGTTGCTGCAGACGAGGATGCGGTCGGTGCCGAGCGCGTGCATCACGTCGAACTTGCGCTTGATGCGATCGAGGTTGCGCGCGAGCTGTGCCGCGCTCACGCCCTCGAAATCGCGAAACGGCTGGAACAGCACGATGTCGAGGCCGAGATCGGCGGCCATGCGCCGGACGTCGGCCGGCGATCCGTCGAAGTAGACGAGGTCGTTTTCGAAGATTTCGACGCCGTCGAAGCCCGCGGCCTGGATGGCGGCGAGCTTCTCGGCGAGCGTGCCGGACAGTGACACGGTAGCGATCGAGCGCTGCATGGGCGATTCCTGCGGATGAGCGGGGCATGGCGTCGGTCGAACCGGCCCTGAATGAACCAGTCGTTGAGTTCCGGGCGCGCGCCATAACCCGAATTTACTGGGTAAGTGACTCGGATTATACAAACTAACTAGGTGGTACAAATTAGCGAAAACCCGAAAAGACATTGCGCTTGCGCAAGCGCACACTAGCGCCAAATCTTGACGTCTGGGGGCGAAGTCGGCTAGCGATTTGCCCCCGTTTTAGGAGCAGAATTACCATGAGCAAGCACAAGGTGCTGGTGCTGAACGGCCCGAACCTGAATCTGCTGGGGACACGCGAGCCCCATATCTACGGCGCGGAAACGCTCGCCGACGTCGAGCAGCGCTGCCGCGCGGCGGCCGACGGGCTCGGGCTGGAAATCGACTTCCGCCAGTCGAACGCGGAGCACGAACTGATCGACTGGCTGCATGCCGCGCGTCACGACACGCACGGCATCGTGATCAACCCGGCCGCCTATACGCACACGTCGGTGGCATTGGCCGACGCGCTTTCCGCGATCGCGAAGCCGGTGATCGAAGTGCATATCTCCAACGTGCATCGCCGCGAGGCGTTCCGCCACCATTCTTATGTGTCGGCGGTTGCCGAAGCCGTGATCTGCGGCTGCGGCACCGAAGGCTACGTGTTCGCGCTGCAGCGTCTGTCGACGCTGTTTGCGCAGGGAGCCGCGCGATGAGCCGCCCGTCGTTTCTGATCGGCCTGATCGGCCAGGGCATCGGCGGTTCGCTGTCGCCGGCGATGCATGAGGAAGAAGGATTCCAGCAGGGCTTCGGCTACGTCTACCGGCGCATCGATCTCGACGCGCTCGGCGTCACCGTCGACGCGCTGCCGCAACTGCTCGATGCCGCACAGCGGATGGGCTACAACGGGCTCAACATCACGCACCCGTGCAAGCAGCGCGTGATCGAGCACCTCGACGCGCTGTCGGACGATGCCCGCGCGCTCGGCGCGGTGAACACCGTGCTGTTCAAGGACGGCAAGCGGATCGGCCACAACACCGACTGGTCGGGCTTTGCGAAATCGTTTCGCCGCGGGTTGCCCGACGCGTCGCTCGAACGTGTCGTCCAGCTCGGCGCCGGCGGCGCGGGTGCGGCTGTGGCCCATGCTGCGCTGCAGATGGGCGCGGCCGAACTGACGATTTTCGATGTCGACGGCACGCGTGCCACCGCGCTCGCGGCCGAGCTGCAGCAGCGCTTCCCGGCCGCGCGTGTTGCGTCGGGCGGCGCTCCGTCCGGCGACGATCTCGCGGCCGCGATGCGCGCCGCGACGGGCCTGATCCACGCGACGCCGACCGGCATGGCCAAGCACCCGGGCCTGCCGCTGCCGGCCGAACTGCTCCACGCGAGCATGTGGGTGGCCGACATCGTGTATTTCCCGCTCGAAACCGAACTGATCCGTGCCGCGCGTGCGGCCGGCTGCGCCACGCTGCCGGGCGGCGGGATGGCCGTCTACCAGGCGGTCGATGCGTTCGAGATCTTCACCGGACGTACGCCCGACCCCGAGCGGATGTTCGATCACTTTCAGTCGCTCGTCGCGCGCTGACCCCTTAAAGAAAGAGAGACCAGGAGACGACCATGCAGCACACCACCCACACGAGTGCCGCGCCGGCGCAGGCGGCCGGCACGGTCCGGCGCACCTCGGCGCGCTACAAGATTCTCGCGCTGCTCGCGATCGGCACGATGATCAACTACCTCGACCGCACCGTGCTGGGGGTGGCTGCGCCGCAGCTCACCAAGGAGCTCGGCATCAACGCGGCCGTGATGGGCATCATGTTCTCCGCGTTTTCGTGGACGTACGTCGCGATGCAGGTGCCCGGCGGCCTGTTCCTCGACCGCTTCGGCAGCAAGATCACCTATTACTGGTCGATGACGCTGTGGTCGCTTTGCACGCTCCTGCAGGGCTTCGTGCCGGGCATCGCGACGCTGCTCGCATGCCGGCTCGGCCTCGGCGTGACGGAGGCGCCGTGCTTCCCGACCAACAGCCGCGTCGTCGCGACGTGGTTCCCGCAGAACGAACGCGCGATGGCGACGGGCACCTATACCGTCGGCGAGTACATCGGCCTCGCGTTCTTCAGCCCCGTGCTGTTTGCGCTGATGGGCGCGTTCGGCTGGCGCTCGCTGTTCTGGGTCGTCGGCGCGGTCGGCATCGCGTTCGGCCTGGTCTGGTGGAAGTTCTATCACGAGCCGCGTGATCATCCGGGCGCGAACTCGGAGGAACTCGCCTACATCGAGGCGGGCGGCGGCCTCGTGCACGGCCCGCGCAAGGGCGACAACGGCGCCAACGGCGGCAAGAGCGAGCAGAAGAAGTTCAGCTGGGCGATGGCCGGCCAACTGCTGAAGAAGCGCCAGCTCGCGGGGATCTGCCTCGGCCAGTTCGCCGGCAACTCGACGCTCGTGTTCTTCCTGACCTGGTTCCCGACCTATCTCGCGACCGAACGCCACATGGGCTGGCTGAAGATCGGCTTCTTCGCGGTGATGCCGTTCATCGCCGCATCGGTCGGCGTGATGTTCGGCGGGATCTTCTCCGACTGGCTGCTGCGCCGCGGCAAGTCCGCGAACCTCGCGCGCAAGCTGCCGATCATCGCGGGCCTGCTGCTCGCCTCGACGATCATTCTCGCGAACTACGTGCAGAGCAACGAGGCCGTGATCGCGATCATGTCGGTCGCATTCTTCGCGCAGGGGATGGCCGCGCTCGGCTGGACGCTCGTGTCGGACATCGCGCCGGACGGCCTGCTCGGCGTGACGGGCGGCATCTTCAACTTCGCGGCGAACCTCGCGGGGATCGTCACGCCGCTGGTCGTCGGCTTCATCGTCGCGTCGACCGGCTCGTTCGTCGGCGCGCTCGTGTTCATCGGCGTGATCGCGCTGGTCGGTGCGCTGTCGTACATCTTCGTCGTCGGCGACATCAAGCGGATCGAGCTGTAAGCCTAGACTCCACGCACATCTCGTGCGTTCGCCCGGCAGCCGGTTGGCCGCCGGGCTTTTTTGTTTGCACGCCGGCTGACGTGCCGGCGTGTGTTCCGGCCCGCGTGCTGCGTTATGCGCGCTGCACGGCGATGCCGAGCGATTCGACCGCCTGCGCGATCGCAGCCACCGCGCGCCGGATATCGTCGGCATCGATCGCGCCGATGCAGCCGACGCGGAACGTCTCGAGCTGCGTGAGCTTGCCCGGATACAGGATGAAGCCCGCGTCGCGCACCGCGTCGTAGAAGCGGCGGAAATCGTACGCCGGATGGTCGGGCGCGTGGAACGTGACGATCACGGGCGCCTGCACGCTCGCGTCGAGAAACGGCACGAAGCCGAGCGCGCGCATCGATTCGACCAGCGTCCGGCAGTTCTCCTCATAGCGCGCGCCGCGCGCCGGCTGGCCGCCTTCGGCGAGGTACTGGTCGAGCGCGGCGCGCAGCGCGGCGATCACGTGCGTCGGCGGCGTGAAGCGCCACTGGCCGGTCTTGCGCAGGTACGCATATTGATCGTGGAGATCGAGCGCGAGCGACGGCGAATTGCCTTCGCTCGCGTCGAGCGCGTCGCGCCGCACGGTCGCAAAACCCATCCCCGGCACGCCTTCGAGGCATTTGCCGCTCGCCGAGATCAGCGCATCGATGCCGCTGTCCGCCAGCGCGATCGGCAGCGCGCCGAACGAACTCATCGCATCGACGATCAGCCGCTTGCCGTGGCGCCGGCACACGGCCGCGATTGCGTCCAGCGGATTCAGGATGCCGGCGCTCGTCTCCAGGTGCACGAGTGCGACGTGCGTGATGCGCGGCTCGCGTGCGAACGCGGCCTCGACCGCTGCCGCGTCGACGGCCGCGTCCTCGCCGAACGGCAATGCGATCGCGTCGATGCCGAGCCGGCCGAGGATCTTCAGGATGCGCGCGCAGTACGCGCCGTTGTCGGGCACGAGCACGACGCCGTCGCGCGGCACCAGCGTGCCGAGCGCGGCCTCGACCGAGAACGTGCCGCTGCCCTGCATCGGCACGCACACGTAGTCGTTACCGCCGCGCGCGATGGTGACGAGATCCGCGCAGACGCTGGCTGTCAGTTGGTTGAACGCGGTGTCCCACGACCCCCAGTCATGTTGCATTGCGTGGCGGGTTGTGGCGGACGTGGTAAGCGGGCCGGGCGTGAGCAGGATCGGATCTGGCATGGTTTTTCTCCAGCAAAGGGCGAACGAAACGCCGGGCGGCATTTCTGAATGACTTGCATGATAGTGGCAAAATGTGTCATTTTTTGGAAATTGTGGCACTCGTCATGGGTTTGTCATCGAACGCTGTGATCCTTCGGTTGCCGCGCGAAACCACCCGCAGCGCGGTAGCGAGGCAGGCCGGTGATCGGCTTGCTTTGCATAACAGGCCTTGCATGGGGCCAGAGTAGTCGCTGACGCGCCAACTCTGGCCGACCGCGAAGCATGGAGCCGGAGTAAGCGCCGAAGCGCCCACTCTGGCCGACAGTGCCGTACATGCCCCCGGCCATTTGGTGATCCGCCTACGGAGAAGTGAGATGACACTGCAGAATTCCTCGCGCGCCGCTGCCGGCGCGTTCCGCAAGCTCGCGCTGGCCGCCTGCGCCGCCGGTCTGCTGCAAGGTGCCGCGATGCCGGCGCATGCGGCAAACGCGGTCGTGCTGTACACGGCGGACGGACTCGAGAACCTCTATCGCGATGTGCTGCCGGCCTTCGAGAAGAAGGAAGGCGTCAAGGTCAACATCGTGACGGCGGGCAGCGGCGAGGTCGTCAACCGCGCGAACATCGAAAAGAATTCCCCGAAGGCCGACGTGATCGTCACGCTGCCGCCGTTCATTCAGCAGGCCGGCCAGATGGGCCTGCTGCAGCCGTACCAGAGCGTGAACTACAAGAACGTGCCGGCCATCGCAAAGGCCGAGGACGGCACGTGGGCGACGTTCGTGAACAACTACTTCTCGTTCGCGATCAATCCCGACGTCGTGAAGAACCAGCCGAAGACGTTCGCCGACCTGCTGTCGCCGAGCTATGCCGGCAAGGTCGCGTACTCGAACCCGGCCACGGCCGGCGACGGGATGGCCGTGCTGATCCTGACGACCTCGCTGATGGGCGAGGACAAGGCGTTCGACTACCTTGCGAAGCTGTCGCAGAGCGTGAAGTTCCACACGAAGGGCACGGGCTACCTGAACGTGCTGCTGTCGCGTAACGAGATCAGCGTCGCGAACGGCGACCTGCAGATGGACCTCGACGATGCCGAGCACGGCGCGCTGTCCGTCAAGCCGATCTTCCTGGCAGCGAAGGAAGGCGACCAGCCGACCACGTTCCAGCTCCCGTACGGCATCGGCCTGATCAAGAGCGGCCCGAACCAGGACGTCGGCAAGAAGCTGATCGACTACCTGATGTCGACGGAAGTGCAGTCGAAGGTGCCGGACATGTACGGCATCCCGGGCCGCACGGACGTGCCGCTGGCCGGCAAGAACGGCGAGGCGGTCAAGAAGGCGATCGCGGGCGTGAAGCTGATCCCGGTCGACTGGAGCCAGGTGATGGCGAAGAAGCCGGTGTGGATCGAGCGCTGGAAGAAGGACGTGATCGGCAGCTCGGGCAAGCAGCTCGACGTCGTCAAGCCGAAGTGATCGGCGCACGCTGCCTGTATTAGTGAGCAAGAGGATGAACCCGGTGGAAACCACCCTGACCCATCCCGGCGCATTCGGCGCCGCCGAACCGCACGCGACGCTGCGGTCCGGCGCGCCGGGCGGCGTGCAGATCGAGCACCTGAGTGTGCGCTACGGCGCACGCACGGTGCTGGAAGATCTGTCGCTGTCGATCGGCGCCGGCGAATTTCTGACCGTGCTCGGCAAGAGCGGCTGCGGCAAGACCACGCTGCTGCGCTTCATCGCCGGGTTCGTGAAGGCCGACGGCCTGACCGGCACGCTGACCGTGGCCGGGCGTGACCTGACCTATGCGCCGCCGCACAAGCGCAATCTCGGTCTGCTGTTCCAGAATTACGCGCTGTTCCCGCACCTGTCGGTGTTCGAGAACGTCGCATTCGGGCTGCGCGCGCGCGGGATGGCGTCGTCGGAAGTGACGCGACGCGTCGCCGACGCGCTGAAGCTCGTGCAGCTCGGCGATGCGGGCCACCACCTGCCCGCGCAACTGTCGGGCGGGATGCAGCAGCGCGTCGCGCTGGCTCGCGCGCTCGTGATCGAGCCGGACGTGCTGCTGCTCGACGAGCCGCTGTCGGCGCTCGACGCCAACCTGCGCGCGTCGGTGCGCAGCGAACTGAAGGCGCTGCACGAGCGCCTGCCGAACCTGACCGTCGTCTGCGTGACGCACGACCGCGACGACGCGCTCGTGCTGTCCGATCGCGCACTGCTGTTGCGCGACGGCCACATCGCGCAGCTCGGCACGCCGCAGCAACTGTACGACGAGCCGCGGGACGGCTACGTCGCACGCTATCTCGGCCCGGCGAACCTGCTGCCGCCGCATGTGATCTTCCCGCTCGGCGATCCGCGCCACGACGTGCGCGGCAAGGTCGCCTGCGTGCGCCCCGAGCGCCTGACCGTGATGCAGCCCGCGGCGGGCGGCCTGCACGGCACGGTGTCGTCCGTCGAATGGCAGGGCGCTGACCTGTCGATCGCGGTCGTGATCGACGCGGCGCCCGACGAACCCGTGCGCGTGACGATGCAACGCGGCCGCGGCGCGGCCCCCGAGCGCGGTGCGCGCGTTTCCCTGCATTGCGAGGCAGACGATGTCGTCCTTATCGAGCCCTGAAGCCGGCCTGCCGCCGCGCGTGCTCGCGTCGGCTGCCGCGCACGCCGCCGTCGCGCGGCGCCGCAAGCGCATGGGCGACCTGCACCTGGCCGCGCTCGCGGTCGTCGTGCTGGGCCCGCTCGTCGTCTATCCGCTGGTGCGGCTCGTGCTGCTGAGCGTGTCGGGCGATCACGGGCTGAGTTTTGCCGCGTACCGGACCTTCTTCAGCAACCCCGACACGCGCACCGTGCTGCTGACGACGCTCGGCGTGCTGTTCGCGAGCGCGGGCACTGCGTCGGTGCTCGGCGTGCTGCTGGCCGCGCTGCTGTTCTTCAAGCCGTTTCCGGGCGCATCGCTCGTCACGCGCTTCCTGGAGCTGTACGTCGCGTTTCCGTCGTTCCTCGTCGCGTTCACGCTGATCTTCCTGTACGGCTCGCAAGGGTCGATCAGCATCGCGCTGCAGCACCTGTTCCATCTCGAGAATCCGCCGCTCGATTTCCTGTTCGGCATCGGCGGCGTGATTCTCGCGCAGACCGTGTTCTATACGCCGTTCGTCGTGCGGCCGACGCTCGCGTCGTTCGCGACGCTCGACCTGCGGCTGATCGAAGCCGCGCGCAGCCTCGGCGCGCCCGGCTGGATGCTCGCGCGCCGCGTCGTGCTGCCGATCGCGTGGCCGGGCATCGCCGCCGGCACCGTGCTGTGTTTCCTGCTGACGCTGAACGAATTCGGGATTCTGCTCGTGCTCGGCAGCGCACGGCTCGTGACGTTGCCGGTCGCGATCTACAGCAGCGCGACCGTCGATCTCGACCTGCCGACCGCGTCGGCCGGCGCGGTCGTGATGCTCGCGCTGTCGCTGGCGCTGTATACGGTTTATCGCCGGGTGAACCGGCGTGCGACGGGAGGGAACGATGTCCGCTGAATTCCGTATCGGGCAGGGCGTGCCGCGCCACCAGATCGGCTGGAGCGACGCGCTGCTCAAGCATGCGTCGCGCGTCGCGCTCGCGCTGGCCGCATTCGCGTGCTTCTGGCTGTTCGTGCTGCCCGTCATCGTCGTCGCGCTGTCGAGCGTGTCGACGCAATGGTCGGGCACGATCTTGCCGGCCGGCTACAGCCTGCGCTGGTTCGAGCGGCTCGGGTCGCCGGAATACGACGCGCTGCTGACGAGCCTCGAAATCGGCTTCGGCGTGTCGGCGATCGGCACGATCCTCGGGCTGTGGCTCGCGCTTGCGCTCGAAGGGCGCGACCGGCGCGGCCTCGGCGCGGTCGTCGACGCGCTCGTGATGGTGCCGAACGGCGTGCCGAGCGTCGTGCTCGGGCTCGCGGTGCTGATTGCGTATCACCAGAAGCCGGTCGACCTGTCGAGCTCGGCGGCGATCGTCGTGCTCGTGCAGCTCGCGCTGATCCTGCCGTTCTGCTATCGCTGCGCGGCCGCCGCGCTGCGTCCGGAGCTGACCGTGCTGCGCGAAGCCGCGGCGAGCCTCGGTGCGCCGCCCGCGATGGTGCTGCGCCGCGTGCTGCTGCCGCAGCTCGTGCCGGCGCTGCGCGCGAGCCTCGCGCTGGGCTTCGCGTTGTCGCTCGGCGAGCTTGGTGCGACGCTGACGGTTTATCCGCCCGGCTTCGCGACCGTGCCGATCGTCGTGATCGGCCAGGTGGAGCGTGGTTATTACCTTCCGGCATCGGCGCTGTCGCTGCTGATGCTCGGCGCGTCGCTCGCGGCGCTGCTGCTGATCGCCGCGCGCGTGCCGCGCGGCAAGCGGGCGGCATCATGAACGCCGCGTTCGCATTGCGCCATCCCGGCGACGCGTCAGCGCCCGGCACATCGCCGGATCTCGCGGGACGATCCGTCGACGTCAACGGCCGGCGCTACCGGCTGCCGGCCGAGCCGACCGTGGTCGTCTGCGTCGACGGCTGCGAGTACGACTATCTCGAACGTGCGGTGGAAGCGGGCGTCGCGCCGTTCATCGGACGGATGATCGCGGAAGGCACGGCGTGGCGCGCCGATTGCGTGGTGCCGACCTTCACCAACCCGAACAACCTGTCGATCGTCTGCGGCGTGCCGCCGTCGGTCCACGGGATCTGCGGCAACTATTTCTGGGACGCGACCGCCGACGGCGGGCGCGGCGCCGAAGTGATGATGAACGACCCGGCCTATCTGCGGGCCGGCACGCTGCTGGCGGCGGCGTCCGACGCCGGTGCGCGGGTGGCCGTCGTGACGGCGAAGGACAAGCTGCGCCGGCTGCTCGGCTGGCAGATGAACGGCATCTGCTTTTCGGCGGAGAAGGCCGCGCAGGCGAATCTCGCGGAAAACGGCATCGTCGATGTACTCGACTGGGTTGGCCTGCCGTCGCCGGATGTCTATAGCGCGGCGTTGTCCGAATTCGTGTTCGCGGCCGGCGTGCGGCTGGCGCAGACGCGGCAGGTCGACCTGATGTACCTGTCGACCACCGACTATGTGCAGCACAAGTGCGAGCCGGGCAGCGCCGGCGCGAACGCGTTCTACGCGATGATGGACGGCTACCTCGCGCAGCTCGACGCGCTCGGCTGGGCGATCGGGCTCACGGCCGACCACGGGATGAACGCGAAGCACGATCCCGCGACGGGGCGACCGAACGTGATCTATCTGCAGGACGCGTTCGACGGCTGGTACGGCGCGCAGGCAGCACGCGTGATCCTGCCGATTACGGATCCGTATGTCGTGCACCACGGTGCGCTGGGCTCGTTTGCAACCGTCTATCTCGCGCCGGACGTCGACCGGGCCGAGGCGATGTGGCGCGTCGGCGGCCTCGACGGCGTCGAGCTCGTGCTCGACAACGCGGAAGCCGCCGCACGCTTCGAACTGCCGGCCGACCGGATCGGCGATCTCGTCGTGATCGGCCGCCGCGACATGACGCTCGGTACGCGCGAGCGCGAACACGATCTGTCGGGCCTCACGGTGCCGCTGCGTTCGCATGGCGGCGTGTCGGAGCAGGAAGTGCCGCTGCTGTTCAATCGCCGTATCGAGCCGGACGATCCTGAGCGTCGCCCGCGCAACTTCGACGTGTTCGATTTCGTGCTGAACCGGATCGCGACATGATGGTTCATCCCCGGCAAGACCATCCCGAGTTTCGCGCCGAGGCGCTGCGCTGGTGCGGCACGCGTGCGACGCGCGAGCGCACTTTCGATATCGACGATCCTTATACGGGCGCCCGGGTCGGTACCGCGCCGCTCGCAAGCGTCGACGACGTGCGCGCCGCGTTCGATTACGCGATGGCCTACCGGCCGACGCTCACGCGCTACGAGCGTTCGCAGATCCTCGAGCGTGCGGCCGCGTTGCTGCGCGAGCGCACCGAGGAAGCGTCCGATTTGATCACGCTCGAATCGGGGCTGTCGAAACAGGATTCCCGCTACGAGATCGGCCGCGTTGCCGACGTGCTGAAGTTCGCGGCGGTCGAGGCGCTGCGCGACGACGCGCAAAGTTTCTCGTGCGACCTGACGCCCCACGGCAAGGCGCGGCGCGTGTTCTCGCAGCGGCAGCCGCTCGACGGTGTGATCGTCGCGATCACGCCGTTCAATCATCCGATGAACCAGGTGGCGCACAAGATCGCGCCGGCGATCGCGACCAACAACCGCGTGATCGTGAAGCCGTCGGAGAAGGTGCCGCTGTCGGCGTTCTATCTGGCCGACCTGTTGGTCGGGGCCGGGTTGCCGGAGCCGATGCTGCAGGTGCTGACCGGCGATCCGCGCGAAATCGCGGACGAACTCGTCACGCATCCGCATGCATCGCTGATCACGTTTACCGGCGGCGTCGCGATCGGCAAGGCGATTGCCGCGCGGGCCGGGTACCGGCGCATCGTGCTGGAGCTGGGCGGCAACGATCCGCTGATCGTCCTCGAAGACGCCGATCTCGAACGCGCGGCGTCGCTGGCGGTGCTTGGTTCGTACCGGAACTCGGGCCAGCGTTGCACGGCCGTCAAGCGAATGCTGGTGCAGCGCTCGATCGCGCCCGCGTTCACCGAGTTGCTCGTCGAGAAGACGCGCGCGTGGAAGTACGGCGATCCGTTCGATCCTGCGAACGAAATGGGCACGGTGATCGACGAGGCGGCGGCGCGGCTGTTCGAGGCGCGGGTCGACGAGGCGGTCGCGCAGGGCGCGCGCCTGCTGACCGGCAACGTGCGGCGCGGCGCGCTGTATGCGCCGACCGTGCTCGACAACGTCGATCCGTCGATGACGATCGTGCGCGAGGAGACGTTCGGTCCCGTATCGCCCGTCATCGCGTTCGACACGATCGACGACGCGATCCGGATCAGCAACGGGACGGCGTTCGGGCTGTCGTCGGGCGTCTGTACGGACAGCACGGCGGCCGTCGTACGGTTCGTGAACGAGCTGAACGTCGGCACCGTGAATGTATGGGAAGTGCCCGGATACCGGATCGAGCTATCGCCGTTCGGCGGGATCAAGGATTCGGGGCTCGGTTACAAGGAAGGCGTTCAGGAGGCGATGAAGAGCTTCACGAACCTGAAGACGTTTTCGCTGCCTTGGGAGTAGACGGATGGCATTGACGGTGGAAGAGATCCACGGGCTGTATCGCGAGCATGGCCATGTGGCCTATAGCGGCGAACCTGTCACGCAGCTCGAACATGCGTTGCAAAGCGGATTGCTGGCGGAAGAGGCGGGCGCTGACGAAGCACTGGTTGCGGCGGCGTTCCTGCACGATCTCGGGCATCTGCTGAATCGCCAGGGCGAGACGCCGAGTGCGCGCGGGATCGACGATCTGCATCAGTATTACGTGCTGCCGTTCCTGCGGCCGCTGTTTTCCGACGCGGTGCTGGAGCCGATCCGGCTGCACGTCGACGCGAAGCGCTGCCTGTGTCGCACGGACGCCGGCTACTTCGAGAGCCTGTCGCCGGACTCGGTGCGCAGCCTTGTGCTGCAGGGTGGCATCTTCAGTGAAGAGGAAACCGCGGCATTCCTGCAGCGCCCGTTTGCGGAGGACGCGCTGCGTCTGCGCCGCTGGGACGATACGGCGAAGGAAGAAGGAAAGGTGACGCCGGATCTCGATCACTATATGGAGATCGTCGGGCGCCAGGTACGCGTGGCCTGACGGATCCGTTGCTTCTACATAAGGCCCCGCACGCGGCAGCGTGCGGGGCCTTATGTTTTTTTCACGAAACCCCTTGCGCGATTGTCGAGGGCTGCATAGAATCACGCCTCTTTCGCGCTAACGGAAACGCGGCGCGGGAGAGGGGAAGCGAAGTCGGTGGTGTGCAGCAGGTTGCCGCGCACGGCTGGCGAAGGAAGAAGAACCCCGCAGTCGCAACGAAGCAGTTAAAAAGTTGTTGACGATCTGCGAAACACGGTTCATAATCTCGTTTCTCTGCTGCTGAAAACGCAGCGCTGCTGAGAAACTTCAGGTTTCTTGCAGAAATGCTCTTTAAAAATTAACAGCCGATAAGTGTGGGCGCTTGATGGCAGCGAGCTGATCTTCGGATCAGAAAGCGAAAGTATCAAGAGTCTCACACTAAAGTAAGTCAGGTTTATGAAGCAATTCATATTCCTGTCAGCTTTGAGTGAGCGACCGGTTCTTAACCGAACCGAAAACAGTAACAGGTTTAAACTGAAGAGTTTGATCCTGGCTCAGATTGAACGCTGGCGGCATGCCTTACACATGCAAGTCGAACGGCAGCACGGGTGCTTGCACCTGGTGGCGAGTGGCGAACGGGTGAGTAATACATCGGAACATGTCCTGTAGTGGGGGATAGCCCGGCGAAAGCCGGATTAATACCGCATACGATCTACGGATGAAAGCGGGGGACCTTCGGGCCTCGCGCTATAGGGTTGGCCGATGGCTGATTAGCTAGTTGGTGGGGTAAAGGCCTACCAAGGCGACGATCAGTAGCTGGTCTGAGAGGACGACCAGCCACACTGGGACTGAGACACGGCCCAGACTCCTACGGGAGGCAGCAGTGGGGAATTTTGGACAATGGGCGAAAGCCTGATCCAGCAATGCCGCGTGTGTGAAGAAGGCCTTCGGGTTGTAAAGCACTTTTGTCCGGAAAGAAATCCTTGGTTCTAATATAGCCGGGGGATGACGGTACCGGAAGAATAAGCACCGGCTAACTACGTGCCAGCAGCCGCGGTAATACGTAGGGTGCGAGCGTTAATCGGAATTACTGGGCGTAAAGCGTGCGCAGGCGGTTTGCTAAGACCGATGTGAAATCCCCGGGCTCAACCTGGGAACTGCATTGGTGACTGGCAGGCTAGAGTATGGCAGAGGGGGGTAGAATTCCACGTGTAGCAGTGAAATGCGTAGAGATGTGGAGGAATACCGATGGCGAAGGCAGCCCCCTGGGCCAATACTGACGCTCATGCACGAAAGCGTGGGGAGCAAACAGGATTAGATACCCTGGTAGTCCACGCCCTAAACGATGTCAACTAGTTGTTGGGGATTCATTTCCTTAGTAACGTAGCTAACGCGTGAAGTTGACCGCCTGGGGAGTACGGTCGCAAGATTAAAACTCAAAGGAATTGACGGGGACCCGCACAAGCGGTGGATGATGTGGATTAATTCGATGCAACGCGAAAAACCTTACCTACCCTTGACATGGTCGGAATCCTGCTGAGAGGTGGGAGTGCTCGAAAGAGAACCGATACACAGGTGCTGCATGGCTGTCGTCAGCTCGTGTCGTGAGATGTTGGGTTAAGTCCCGCAACGAGCGCAACCCTTGTCCTTAGTTGCTACGCAAGAGCACTCTAAGGAGACTGCCGGTGACAAACCGGAGGAAGGTGGGGATGACGTCAAGTCCTCATGGCCCTTATGGGTAGGGCTTCACACGTCATACAATGGTCGGAACAGAGGGTTGCCAACCCGCGAGGGGGAGCTAATCCCAGAAAACCGATCGTAGTCCGGATTGCACTCTGCAACTCGAGTGCATGAAGCTGGAATCGCTAGTAATCGCGGATCAGCATGCCGCGGTGAATACGTTCCCGGGTCTTGTACACACCGCCCGTCACACCATGGGAGTGGGTTTTACCAGAAGTGGCTAGTCTAACCGCAAGGAGGACGGTCACCACGGTAGGATTCATGACTGGGGTGAAGTCGTAACAAGGTAGCCGTATCGGAAGGTGCGGCTGGATCACCTCCTTTCCAGAGCTTCTCGCAAAGTTGAGCGCTCACGCTTATCGGCTGTAAATTAAAGACAGACTCAGGGGTCTGTAGCTCAGTCGGTTAGAGCACCGTCTTGATAAGGCGGGGGTCGTTGGTTCGAATCCAACCAGACCCACCATTGTCTGACGTGTCGGTGATCGTTAGCGCTTCAGCGCTGATGAGTACCTCAAGCCGACCGGCTAACACCTGAGGATATTCTGTACATGGGGGCATAGCTCAGCTGGGAGAGCACCTGCTTTGCAAGCAGGGGGTCGTCGGTTCGATCCCGTCTGCCTCCACCAATCACCAACGCTAAGGGCTTGGTTCAGACACTGAACCGAGAATTTTGCATTGGCGATTGAGCCAGTCAGAGTGATACGTAGGTTGTATCGGCTGTCGTTCTTTAACAATCTGGAAGAAGTAAGTAATTTGGATAGCGGAAGCGTCTCGAGATGGACGTGGAAGTTATCCGGGTTGTGATTGTATCGATGTATCTCAAGATGATTCGAACTCTAAGTTTGACTCAATTGGAATACGGCACAACGCGAAAACTCAACCTGTAACGGCTGTCGGAGAGACAGACTCGTTATAGGGTCAAGCGAACAAGTGCATGTGGTGGATGCCTTGGCGATCACAGGCGATGAAGGACGCGGTAGCCTGCGAAAAGCTACGGGGAGCTGGCAAACGAGCTTTGATCCGTAGATGTCCGAATGGGGAAACCCGGCCCTTTTGGGTCATCCTAGACTGAATACATAGGTCTAGTGAAGCGAACGCGGTGAACTGAAACATCTAAGTAACCGCAGGAAAAGAAATCAACCGAGATTCCCAAAGTAGTGGCGAGCGAAATGGGATGAGCCTTGCACTCTTTATTTGTATTGTTAGCCGAACGCTCTGGAAAGTGCGGCCATAGCAGGTGATAGCCCTGTAGGCGAAAACAGTATGAAAGAACTAGGTGTGCGACAAGTAGGGCGGGACACGTGAAATCCTGTCTGAAGATGGGGGGACCATCCTCCAAGGCTAAATACTCGTGATCGACCGATAGTGAACCAGTACCGTGAGGGAAAGGCGAAAAGAACCCCGGGAGGGGAGTGAAATAGATCCTGAAACCGCATGCATACAAACAGTCGGAGCCTCGTAAGGGGTGACGGCGTACCTTTTGTATAATGGGTCAGCGACTTACGTTCAGTAGCAAGCTTAACCGTATAGGGCAGGCGTAGCGAAAGCGAGTCCGAATAGGGCGTTCAGTTGCTGGGCGTAGACCCGAAACCAAGTGATCTATCCATGGCCAGGATGAAGGTGCGGTAACACGTACTGGAGGTCCGAACCCACTAACGTTGAAAAGTTAGGGGATGAGCTGTGGATAGGGGTGAAAGGCTAAACAAACTTGGAAATAGCTGGTTCTCTCCGAAAACTATTTAGGTAGTGCCTCGTGTCTCACCTTCGGGGGTAGAGCACTGTCATGGTTGGGGGGTCCATTGCGGATTACCCCGCCATAGCAAACTCCGAATACCGAAGAGTGCAATCACGGGAGACAGACATCGGGTGCTAACGTCCGGTGTCAAGAGGGAAACAACCCAGACCGCCAGCTAAGGTCCCCAAATATAGCTAAGTGGGAAACGAAGTGGGAAGGCTAAAACAGTCAGGAGGTTGGCTTAGAAGCAGCCACCCTTTAAAGAAAGCGTAATAGCTCACTGATCGAGTCGTCCTGCGCGGAAGATGTAACGGGGCTAAGCTATATACCGAAGCTGCGGATGCGTGCTTTGCACGCATGGTAGGAGAGCGTTCCGTAAGCCTGCGAAGGTGCGTTGAAAAGCGTGCTGGAGGTATCGGAAGTGCGAATGCTGACATGAGTAGCGATAAAGGGGGTGAAAGGCCCCCTCGCCGTAAGCCCAAGGTTTCCTACGCAACGTTCATCGGCGTAGGGTGAGTCGGCCCCTAAGGCGAGGCAGAAATGCGTAGCTGATGGGAAGCAGGTCAATATTCCTGCACCATTGTTAGATGCGATGGGGGGACGGATCGCGGAAGGTTGTCCGGGTGTTGGAAGTCCCGGTCGCTGCATTGGAGAAGGCGCTTAGGCAAATCCGGGCGCGGAATTCAAGGGTGTGGCGCGAGCTCCTTAGGGAGCGAAGCAATTGGAAGTGGTTCCAAGAAAAGCCTCTAAGCTTCAGTCTAACGATGACCGTACCGCAAACCGACACAGGTGGGCGAGATGAGTATTCTAAGGCGCTTGAGAGAACTCGGGAGAAGGAACTCGGCAAATTGGTACCGTAACTTCGGGATAAGGTACGCCCTTGTAGCTTGATGCCCCTGCGGGCAAAGGGTGAAGGGGTTGCAATAAACTGGTGGCTGCGACTGTTTAATAAAAACACAGCACTCTGCAAACACGAAAGTGGACGTATAGGGTGTGACGCCTGCCCGGTGCCGGAAGATTAAATGATGGGGTGCAAGCTCTTGATTGAAGTCCCGGTAAACGGCGGCCGTAACTATAACGGTCCTAAGGTAGCGAAATTCCTTGTCGGGTAAGTTCCGACCTGCACGAATGGCGTAACGATGGCCACACTGTCTCCTCCCGAGACTCAGCGAAGTTGAAGTGTTTGTGATGATGCAATCTACCCGCGGCTAGACGGAAAGACCCCATGAACCTTTACTGTAGCTTTGCATTGGACTTTGAACCGATCTGTGTAGGATAGGTGGGAGGCTATGAAACCGGAACGCTAGTTTCGGTGGAGCCGTCCTTGAAATACCACCCTGGTTTGTTTGAGGTTCTAACCTTGGCCCGTGATCCGGGTCGGGGACAGTGCATGGTAGGCAGTTTGACTGGGGCGGTCTCCTCCCAAAGCGTAACGGAGGAGTACGAAGGTACGCTAGGTACGGTCGGAAATCGTGCTGATAGTGCAATGGCATAAGCGTGCTTAACTGCGAGACCGACAAGTCGAGCAGGTGCGAAAGCAGGTCATAGTGATCCGGTGGTTCTGTATGGAAGGGCCATCGCTCAACGGATAAAAGGTACTCTGGGGATAACAGGCTGATACCGCCCAAGAGTTCATATCGACGGCGGTGTTTGGCACCTCGATGTCGGCTCATCTCATCCTGGGGCTGTAGCCGGTCCCAAGGGTATGGCTGTTCGCCATTTAAAGAGGTACGTGAGCTGGGTTTAAAACGTCGTGAGACAGTTTGGTCCCTATCTGCCGTGGGCGTTGGATATTTGAAGGGGGCTGCTCCTAGTACGAGAGGACCGGAGTGGACGAACCTCTGGTGTACCGGTTGTCACGCCAGTGGCATCGCCGGGTAGCTATGTTCGGAAGAGATAACCGCTGAAAGCATCTAAGCGGGAAACTCGCCTTAAGATGAGATATCCCTGGGGACTAGATCCCCTTGAAGGGTCGTTCGAGACCAGGACGTTGATAGGTCAGGTGTGTAAGCGCAGTAATGCGTTCAGCTAACTGATACTAATTGCCCGTAAGGCTTGATCCTATAACAAGTCTGTCTCGATAGCCGTTAGCGCTTCAGCGCTTTACGGATATCGAGCGTCGAGTGCGAGGCACTCGACGTACGACGGTTGAGCAACCGCGTACGTGTGAGATACAACCTCACAACCCAAAATTACTGCTTCTTCCCGATTGGTCGCGCTGCGAAGCAACGCGACAACCCTCTTTGCCTGATGACCATAGCGAGTCGGTCCCACCCCTTCCCATCCCGAACAGGACCGTGAAACGACTCTACGCCGATGATAGTGCGGATTCCCGTGTGAAAGTAGGTAATCGTCAGGCTCCCTAAGCCAGGAACCCCCGCCCGAAAGGCGGGGGTTTTTGCATTGGCGCGGACAACATGCAGGTTGGCTGGGCAAGGGGCAGTGCGCTCGGAGCCGGGGTGCCGAAGGCGTTGATTCGAGCATTGCAGTCCGCCCACACAATTGGCCAAGGCATTCAAGTGATCCGCAGTTCTGCGCTGCTGAAATCTTCAGGCTCCTTCGTCTACGCATCGTATCGATGCACCTCCACACAACGTTTGGCTGACGTCGGCGCATCCAAAGATGGTGCTGCGATGACTGCTGATAAGCGACGTTCATCGACAATGTTCGATAAATGACGCCTTCTTGCGCAAAGCCTCCAGCTTTACCCACCCAGCCTTCCGCGCTTCGCTTCGACCCGATCGGCACGTCACTCGGCGGACGCAGCACGAAACCGTCCCCGAAATCTATGCGCATAAAGTGCATTCGTGCGACCTGAGTCGGCAAAGCGAAGACCAAGCCCTTCAGGGTAATATCGCCATTCGTTCCGATCCCCGGCGCTTGTCTGCACCTGCTGGAGGTCGGTGTCTTTCGAATTCCGTCTCCTGCACCGTTCATGACTGACAGCCCCGCCCAAGGTGATCGGACGACCGACTTCTTGCCGTATCTCGTCGCCGCAACGTTCTTCATGGAGTACCTCGACACGACCGTGATTGCGACCGCGCTGCCGCAAATGGCGCACTCGTTCGGCGTCGGGCCGAACGCGCTGAGCCTCGGGATGACGGCCTACATGCTTGCGCTTGCGGTGTTCATCCCGATCAGCGGCTGGATCGCGGACCGATATGGATCGCGCACGGTGTTCGCCAGCGCGATCGTCGTCTTTACCGGCGCGTCGGTGCTGTGCGGGCTGTCCAATGGCGTGGTGACGTTCACGGCTGCGCGGCTGCTGCAGGGCGTCGGCGGGGCGATGATGGTGCCGGTCGGACGGATGATCGTCGTGCGCAGCACCGAGAAGGCAAGGCTGATGCGCGCGATCGCGACGATCACATGGCCCGGCATCGTCGCGCCTGTCGTCGGGCCGCCGATCGGTGGTTTCATCACGACCTATGCGTCCTGGCGATGGATCTTCCTGTTGAACGTCCCGTTCGGCATCGCCGCGCTCGTCTGTACCTGGCTGATCGTCCGGAACACGCGGGCCGACGAGCAACGGCCGCTCGACTGGATCGGCTTCGTGCTGGCCGGCGGAGCACTGACCTGTCTGTTGATCGGCACCGAGGCGGCCGGCCAGCAGGATGTCAACTTCACGCGCGCGGCCCTCCTGGTGGGCGCGAGCGTGCTGTTCGGCATGGCCGCGTGGTTGCACGCGCGACGAAGTGTGCATCCACTGCTCGATTTCACGACGCTGAAGGTGCCGACGTTCTCGGTGACGGTGATCACCGGCTCGATCACGCGGATGGCGATCAACGCCGTGCCGTACCTGCTGCCGCTGCTGTTCCAGATCGGTTTCGGGCTGTCGCCGTTCCAGTCAGGCCTGCTGCTGCTCGCCAGCGCGCTCGGCAATCTCGGCATGAAGGCGGGAACGTCGTGGATCCTCGACCGCTACGGTTTCCGGCGCGTCGCGCTCGTCGACGTGACGATCGTCGGCATCTTCACGATCGCGTGCGGATGGCTGACCGCATCGACGCCGCTGACGATCACGCTGTTCGTCGTATTCGTCTACGGGCTGGCGCGGTCGATGCAGTTCACGACACTCGCGACGCTGGCCTATGCGGATATCCCGGCTCAGCAGACGAGCGCCGCCAGCACGCTTTGGAGTGCTGCGCAGCAGATGACGATCGGGATGGGGATCGCGTTCGGCGCGTTGTCGCTGCGGCTCGCGGCATTGGTGCGTGGCGATGCGGCCGGCATGCATTACGTGCTCGACGATTTCCGCTGGGCGTTCGTCGCGGCGGGCGTGCTCGCACTGTTGACGCTGCCGGGCTACGCGCGATTGGCCGCCGATGCAGGCGACCAGATGCGGGCGAATATGGCGCGGGGGTAGACCGGGCCGCTAATCGCGTTGGTGTCGCGACAGGTGAGTATTTTTGTTTCCTGTCGCTCACTTGCAACGTCGATTCGTCATGGCTGTGATGACCTGACGGGTAGCGAAATCTGTCATCCATCACGGTGGACGGGTGGCCAGGCGGCGATGTCCGTTCGTAACGAACCGTGAGTGATGACGCGCGAATGGCGCGGCAGACGTCCGTCGTTTTCTGTGCGAATCCATCGGCGTGACAAGCCGCACGACCGTATCGTGTTCGTCCCGGTGACCGTCACCTGTCACTGCGCGTCATGAAAGATGATGCCGACCGTGTGGCGGTGTCCGCTTCGGATCCGGCTTACGCCGTGGCGCAGGTTGACGCGATAGACGCCGCGCGTTCCCTGCACGGGCCTGCCGTGCACAGCGAAGATCACCGCGTCGCCTTGCGTCAGCGGCACCACTTCCGCACGTGACTGCATGCGTGGACGCTGTTCCGTCAACACGAACTCCCCTCCCGTGAAATCGCGGCCCGGCGCCGACAGCAGGATCGCGACCTGCAGCGGAAATACGTGTTCGCCATAGAGATCCTGATGGAGGCAGTTGTAGTCGTCGGCACCGTATTGAAGGATCAGCGGTGTCGGTCGTGTCTGTCCTGCGGCGTGGCAGCGGTCGAGGAAGATCGCGTGGTCTTTCGGATAGCGGACGTCGATACCGAGTGCCTGGTTCCAGCGATTCGCGATCGGCGCGAGATGCGGGTAGATCGTCGTACGCAGCTCCGCGACGATCGCGGGCAGCGGGTACGCGAAATACTTGTATTCGCCGCGCCCGAATCCGTGCCGCGCCATCACGACGCGTGAACGATAGAGCGCATCCCGCGGATAGAGCGACGCGAGCGCATCACTCTCGCTCGCCGAGATCAAGCTCGGCACGCGCGCGCATCCGTAGCGATCGAGTTCGGCATCGACGGTTGTCCAGTCGACCGTGTCGACGCGTTGCGCGATGTCCAGCGATTCGACGGCGGGTTGCAGATCGGCGATGTTCACGGGCGTACCTCGTTCGTCAGCAGTGTGGCGTCGTGCGGTCGCGCGGAATGTTCAGGAAACGTCGCGCACGGGTGAATCCACGACGAGAGTTGATGAACCCAGTCTAGCGACGTCCGTGCCCCGGCGCGCTCCAGATCTTGCGCTTCAATTCGGAATGGGAAGAGGAAAACGTTCGCGACGTGGCACGGACGCACGCGAATGCGTTGAAGTGTCGGGGCGGACAAGCGGACAAGCGGACAAGCGGACAAGCGGACAAGCGGACAAGCGGACAAGCGGACAAGCGGACAAGCGGACAAGCGGACAAGCGGACAAGCGGACAAGCGGACAAGCGGACAAGCGGACAAGCGGACAAGCGGACAAGCGGACAAGCGGACAAGCGGACAAGCGGACAAGCGGACAAGCGGACAAGCGGACAAGCGGACAAGCGGACAAGCGGACAAGCGGACAAGCGGACAAGCGAGGGTCAAATCGCTACAGCAGGCGGCCGGCTGCCGCCGGCCACCCACCGTGTCCCCGATCAGGCCACCGAGCGAAACAGCCAGTAGAGCCCCCCGGCAAGTGCGATCGACGCCGGCAACGTCAGCACCCATGCGAGTACGAGGCTGCGCACCGTGCTCCATTGCAACCCGGACCCGTTCGCCGCCATCGTGCCCGCGACGCCCGACGACAGCACGTGTGTCGTCGACACGGGCAGCCCGTACACGTCGGCGGCGCCGATCGTCAGCATCGCGACGAGTTCGGCCGACGCGCCCTGTCCGTACGTCAAATGCTGCTTGCCGATTTTCTCGCCGACGGTCACGACGATCCGCTTCCAGCCGACCATCGTGCCGAGGCCCAGCGCGATCGCAACGGCAACCTTCACCCACGTCGGAATGAACTTGGTCGCGTGATCGAGCTGCTTGCGATAGTTGTCGATCGCGAGCTTGTCGTCGGCGGCAAACGCGGGCTGACCCGACTTCTCGATCAGGCGAATTGCTTCGGACACCAGATACATCGTGTTGCGCACGTTGTCGACGTCGCGTTGCGGCACCGCCGCCATCGAGCCCGACGCGCCGACCGCGGTTGCGAGCGACGTCGACAACTGCTGCACGGCCGGCAGCACGGCGGGCGTCAGCTCGCGGCGCTGCACGTAGCGTTCGACGTCGGCGCGCGGGTTCGCGGACGGCGCAACGCCGTTCGTGTATTTACCGAACGTCGCGGCTGCCTGGTTCGCGACCGCAACGAAGGTCTGCGATTCGGCCGGCGTAACGGCCTTGTTCAGCGCATACGCGGTCGGCACCGTACCGATCAGGATCAGCATGATGAGGCCCATCCCCTTCTGCCCGTCGTTCGAGCCGTGCGCGAACGACACGCCCGTGCAGGTCAGGATCAGCAGGCAGCGGATCCAGAACGGCGGCGGCTGATCCTTCGGCGGCTCCTTGTACAGCTCGGGAATCCGCACGACGGCCTTCAGCACGAGCAGCAGCAGCGACGCGCACAGGAAGCCGACAATCGGCGACAACAGCAGCGACTTGCCGACGCCGAGCGCCTGGCCCCAGTCGACGCCGCTCGTGCCCGACGGCCCGTGCATCAACTGGTTCATCAGCCCGACGCCGATGATCGATCCGATCAGCGTATGCGAGCTCGACGACGGCAACCCGAAATACCAGGTCGCGAGGTTCCACACGATCGCGGCGATCAGCAGCGCGAACACCATCGCGAAGCCCGCGCCGCTGCCGACCTGCAGGATCAGCTCGACCGGCAGCAACTGCAGGATGCCGAACGCGACAGCGCCGCTCGAGACCATCACGCCGAGGAAGTTCCACATGCCGGACCAGATCACCGCGACGTTCGGCGTCAGCGAGTGCGTATAGATCACGGTGGCGACCGCGTTCGCGGTGTCGTGGAAACCGTTGACGAATTCGAAGCCGAGCGCGATCAGCAGTGCCGCGCCGAGCATCAGGTACGGGAACAGCGACCCTTCGCGCACCGGCGACAGATCGTCGATCAGGTGCGTGGCGATATAGATCGCGCCGATCGCGAGCACCAGCAGGAAGACGGCATAGCCGACTTGCCGGGTGCGCTCGACGGAGTTCGGATTGTTCGAGGCGGACGAAGCAGGTTGATTCATGACGGCATCTCGTAAGGGAACCGCGTTCGATCCTAGCTTCGGCCAGCAGTCAGTTTGATGACAGTCGGGACGACGAACGGTATGTCTTGCAGTGATGTAAGGCAGGCATCGGTTTGCGATCGCGACGAGACACGTCGGCTCGCATCGCGTTCCACATAGTGAGCACAACACGGCAGGGGCTTACGCGTCGGTGTCGTGCCGATCGTCGTCCGCGATCAACGTCCAGCCGTGCGGCGATGCAACGAACGTCATGCATGACAGCGGCGCGACGTCGACGCGGGTCGCAGCGTTGGAATCCATCGGCAGTGCATGTGCGACGGCCGCGCGAACGATCGCCGCATGCGTGATCGCGACGATGTCGCGGCCGCGCTGCAGCGCGTTCAACCATGCGCCGACGCGGTGCATGGCTGCATCGAACGATTCGCCGCCGTGCGGCGATGCGGCTGGATCGTCGATCCATTCACCCAGTTTGTCCGGCAGGTCGCGTGCGAGGTCGTGCAGCCGCTTGCCGTGCCAGTTTCCGTAGTCGATGTCGCGCAGTGCGTCATCAATGTCGGCACGTAGCCCTAGCGCATCGGCGGTTTGCCGCGCGCAGCATGCGGGGCTGCACAGCACGAGCGCGCCGGCGACGCCCGCCCAACGATCGCGCAGCGAGGTGGCGTCGGCGAGCCCGCGTGCATCGAGCGGATCATCGTCGGGAAACGTACCGGTGCGCATCGCCCGGGTCGAAGCGTGTGCGATCAGGCGCAGCGAGGCATGCATGTTCATGTCGGTGTTCGGAGGGGCCGGGGCGGGTGCGCGGTCGCTCGCGGGCCATCACTTCAATACGCGGACGTTCGCGCGTACAATTCGCCCGACACGAAACGCGGAAGCCGGTGCAATCCCGGCGCGGTCGCGCCACTGTAACCGGGGAATCCCGATCCCGGAAGCCAGACCTGCCTTCGTACCCATTCAACTTTCGTCGGGGCGCGATTCCCCTGAGGTGCATCCATGAGCGAAGCAGTGCTGAAGCCGGTTGTCGTGCCGGCACCCATCCCCGTCCGCGAACTGTTGCCGTGGGCCGTGTTCGTCGGCCTGATCCTGCTGCTCGCACTCTATTTCGTCGGCGCGGAACAAGGCGCGACGTCGCTCGTGCCGGGTATGGTCGTGCACGAATTCGTCCACGACGGCCGCCATCTGCTTGGTTTTCCCTGCCACTGACGCGGAGCGCACGATGGTCGGAAAGCTGCTCATGCGCGGGATGCTCGCAGGCATCGCCGCGGGCCTCCTCACGTTCGGTTTCGCGAAAATCGCCGGCGAACCGCAAGTCGATCAGGCGATCTCCTTTGAAGAAAAGCGCGATGCCGCCAAAGGCGAGGCACCGGAGCCCGAACTGGTCAGCCGCGATACGCAGGCCGGCCTCGGCCTGCTGACGGGTGTCGTGACCTACGGAGCGGCATGCGGCGGGCTGTTCGCGCTGGTCTTTGCGTATGCATACGGGCGAGGCGGCCGCCTCCCGGCACGGCCGCTGGCCGCGTGGCTCGCGCTCGCGGCGTTCGTCGCGCTCGTGATCGTGCCGAACATCAAGTACCCGGCCAATCCGCCGTCGGTCGGCGATCCCGACACGATCGGCTATCGCACGGGCCTGTTCTTCCTGATGATCGCGATCTCGATCGCGACGATGGTGTTCTCGGTCAGCGTGCGTCGCCATCTGCTGGCGAAGCTCGGCCAATGGAACGCATCGATCGTCGCGGGGCTCGTGTTCATTGCGATCATCGCGGCCGTGCAGCTCGGGCTGCCGTCGATCAACGAAGTGCCGGCCGGCTTCCCGGCCGCCGTGCTGTGGAAGTTCCGCGTCGCGGCCATCGGCATGCAGGCGATCATGTGGACGACGATCGGCCTGCTGTTCGGCGCGTGGGTCGAGCGCAGCGAACGCATCGGCATGCGCGCCGCCTGACGCGTATCGCAAACGAGCACGCCTAGCGCGCCTAGCGCAGCATGCGCGGCGCGCTCCACGTCGATTCGCGCGCAAGCGTGACGAACGCGGCCAGATAGTCGATCGACGCGTCCGCTTCGCGGATGCCCAGGAAGATCTGCTTCGCGATGCCCTTTTTACCGAGCTTGACCGGCACGACCGGCATCCGGTCCGCGTATTCGTCGGCGAGCCATCTCGGGAGCGCGGCCACGCCGCGCCCGCTTGCGACCATTTGCAGCATGATGTCGGTCGTCTCGATCGACTTGTGCCGCCTCGGTATGATGCCGGCCGGCGTCAGGAACTGGTTGTAGATGTCGAGCCGGTCAGTTTCGACCGGATACGTGATCAGGATCTCGTCGGTCAGTTGCTCGGGCGTCACGTAGTCGGCGTTCGCGAACCGGTGCGAGTCGGCGACCACCAGCACCTGCTCGTAGTCGAACACGGGATCGAAGCGCAGGCCCGGCTTGTTCAGCGGATCGGGCGTGACGAGCACGTCGATGTCATAGCCGAACAGCGCGCCGATGCCGCCGAACTGGAAGCGCTGCTTCACGTCCACGTCGACGTCGGGCCAGCGTGACAGATACGGCGACACGACCTTCAGCAGCCACTGGTAGCACGGGTGGCATTCCATCCCGATGCGCAGCGTGCCGCGCTCGCCCTTCGCGTACTGTTTCATCCGCTCCTCGGCGAGTTCGAACTGCGGCAGCAGCCGGTTCGCCAGCTTCAGCAGATATTGCCCGCCCTGCGTGAGCCGCAGGCCGCGGCCTTCCCGATCCCAGATCGGCGTGCCGAGCTGCTGCTCGATTTTCCGGACGGTATGGCTGAGCGCCGATTGCGTGAGATGCAGCGCATTGGCGGCCGCGGTCAGCGAGCCCTGGCGCTCGACTTCACGAATGACGACGAGATGGAATCGTTCCAGCATGGATATCGCTCACCTGGCAGATGCATGAACAGATTTAATGAATGAATGAAATAATGCCATTTTATTTCATGTATTGAAATCCCTATCATGGCTGCCGGACATTCACTACATCTGGACGGCAGCATCATGGTCAGGACACACAACCTCGGTTTTCCGCGCATCGGCGCGAAGCGCGAACTCAAGTTCGGTCTCGAACGCTACTGGAAGGGCGAATCGTCGCGCGACGAGCTGAAGGCGCTCGGCGCCGGGCTGCGCCAGCGTCACTGGAACGAGCAGCGCGATCTCGATCTCGCGCCGATCGGTGATTTCGCGTTCTACGACCAGGTGCTCGACATGAGCTTCACGCTCGGCAACTTGCCGAAGCGCGTGCAGGGCTTCCACGGCGACGTGCTCGACAACTATTTCCGCGTCGCGCGCGGCCGTTCGGCGCAGTCGGCGGAAGAGCATGCAGCGTGCTGCGGCGGTGTCTCGGCCGGCGAAATGACGAAGTGGTTCGACACGAACTATCACTACATCGTGCCGGAATTCCATGCGGACACGAACTTCTCGCTCGACCCGTCGCGGCTGCTTCAGCAACTGGCCGAGGCGAAGGCGCAGGGTGTGAATGCCAAGCCGGTGATCGTCGGCCCCGTCACGTACTTGTGGCTCGGCAAGGCGAAGGACGATTCCGATCGTCTCGCGCTGTTGCCGAAGCTGCTGCCCGTGTACGGCGCGCTGCTCGACACGCTGACCGCGCAGGGCGTCGAATGGGTGCAGATCGACGAACCGATCCTCGTCACCGAGCTCGACGCCGAATGGCGGCAGGCATTCCGCACCGCGTATGCGGCACTGGAAACGCGCCGCATCAAGCTGCTGCTCGCCACCTACTTTGGCGAGCTCCAGGACAACCTGACGCTCGCGAGCTCGCTGCCCGTCGACGGCCTGCATATCGACGCGATCAATGCACGCGACGAGGTCGATGCACTGGTGCGCGAGCTGCCGGCCGAGCGCGTGTTGTCGGTTGGTGCGATCAACGGCCGCAACATCTGGAAGACGGACCTGAATGCGACGCTCGACTGGCTCGAACCGCTCGCGAAGCAGCTCGGCGATCGCCTGTGGCTTGCGCCGTCATGCTCGCTGCTGCACGTGCCGGTCGATCTCGCGAGCGAGGAGAAGCTCGACGCGGAGATCCGTTCGTGGCTCGCGTTCGCGCTGCAGAAGCTCGACGAGTTGAAAGTGCTCGCGACCGCGCTGAACGAAGGCCGCGACCAGGTGGCCGACGCGCTTGCCGCGAACGCCGCCGCGATCGACTCGCGCGGCCGCTCGCCGCGTGTGAACAACCCGGTGGTGAAGGCGGCGATCGCGCGCATCGACGCGCAACTCGGCAACCGCGTGAGCCCGTATACGCAGCGTGCGCCGAAGCAGTCGGCGCGATTGAACCTGCCGGCCTTCCCGACGACGACGATCGGCTCGTTCCCGCAGACCGCCGAAATCCGCCAGGCGCGCAGCCAGTTCAAGGCAGGTGCGCTGGATGAAGCCGGCTACCGCACGGCGATGAAGGCCGAGATCGAACGCAGCGTCCGCGAACAGGAGTCGCTCGAACTCGACGTGCTCGTGCATGGCGAAGCCGAGCGCAACGACATGGTCGAATACTTCGGCGAGCAGCTCGACGGCTACGCGTTCAGCCAGTTCGGCTGGGTGCAGTCGTACGGTTCGCGCTGCGTGAAGCCGCCGATCCTGTTCGGCGACATCAGCCGCCCGAAGGCGATGACGGTCGAATGGATCACGTACGCGCAGTCGCTGACGAACAAGCCGATGAAGGGCATGCTGACCGGCCCCGTGACGATCCTGAACTGGTCGTTCGTGCGCGACGACCAGCCGCGCTCGGTGTCGTGCTACCAGCTCGCGCTTGCGATCCGCGACGAAGTGCTCGATCTCGAGAAGGCCGGCGTGCGCGTGATCCAGATCGACGAGGCCGCGCTGCGCGAAGGGCTGCCGCTGCGCCGCGCGCAATGGGGCGAGTACCTGAAGTGGGCGGTCGAATCGTTCCGCATCACGGCGAACGGCGTGCAGGACGACACGCAGATCCACACGCACATGTGTTATTCGGAGTTCAACGACATCATCGCGTCGATCGCCGACATGGATGCGGACGTGATCACGATCGAGACGTCGCGCTCGGACATGGAGCTGCTCGACGCATTCGACAGCTTCAGGTATCCGAACGAGATCGGGCCGGGCGTGTACGACATCCATTCGCCGAACATCCCGACGCAGGATCACATCGTCGGCCTGATGAAGAAGGCGGCCGAGCGGATTCCGGCGGAGCGCCTGTGGGTGAACCCGGACTGCGGCCTGAAGACGCGCCAGTGGGCGGAGGTCATTCCGGCGCTGACGAACATGGTCGCCGCCGCGAAGACGCTTCGCAACCCGATGCAATAACGCGCGTGCGAACGCTGTGCGCCTGCTCGCCGCGATCGACGATCCGGCGACAGGCGCCGCACCGATTCAGACCGTCCCGGGCAGGCCCCGGGACGCGTCGTTATCCGGATCGGCGTGATGTACTACCGGGTGAAAACGCCTGACGAAGACAGTCGGGAAGACTGACGGCGACGTCGTCGCGAAACAGGCGGGGGAGTGGATTCCCGGAAGGAGAACGGGCGACCTGTCGGCCGCCCCGTATGCGCGAGAACCGGGCAGGCGAAGCCGCCGGCCCGTCGTGCGTCAATTACGCGGTGCGCGCCCCGCGCGGCAGCGACTCGTTCACCTTGCCGGGCGCACCGGCATCGTCGATGCTGACGCGGCGCGAGATCAGCCACACGCACAGCGACGAGAGGATCGCGGCACTCGTGTACTGGATCGCGAGCGGCCACCATTGCGGCGCGACGTTCTGCGCGATGACGGTCGCGACGAGCGGCGTGAGGCCGCCGGCGAGCGCGCCGCACACCTGGTATGCGATCGAGATTGCCGTATAGCGGATCCGCGCGACAAAGATGCCGCTGACGAAACCCGCGACCACCGAGTAGTAGCCCGATTCCGCGAGCGTCGCGAGGCCGACGCCGACCGTGATCGACAGTGGCGTGCCCATGTGCACGAGCGGCAGCATCACGAACGGGACGATCGCGGCCCATGCGCCGGTGATCAGCAGCACGCGCGTGGTGCCGAAGCGCTGCGCGAGGAACGCGGCCGCAAGCTGCACGACGAATTGCAGCACCGCGACGATCGTCATGCAATGCAGCACCATCGACCGGTCGAGCGACAGGAACTGCGTCGCGTAGCTGATCATGAAAATGTTGCTGAAATACACGCCGGCGATGCCGTACACGTTCGCACCGATCGCGAGCAGCAGCAGCGGCCAGTACTTGAGCGCTTCGCGCACCGGGTTCTGCGCGGTGTTGCCGCTCTTCCTGACCTCCTCGAACTCGGGCGACTCGGACACGCTCGCGCGGATCACGAAGCCGACGATCAGCAGTACGGAACTCGCGAGGAACGGCACGCGCCAGCCCCAGCTCATCATGTCGTCCTTCGACAGCGTGCTGATCGCGCCGAACGCGAGCATCGACAGGATCAGGCCGCTCGCGCTGCCGAGCTGCGCGAACGATGCGAAGAACGTGCGCTTGCCTTCGGGCGCATGCTCGCCGGCGAGCAGCACCGCGCCGCCCCATTCGCCGCCGACCGCGATGCCTTGCAGCACGCGCATCAGCACGAGCAGGATCGGCGCGATCACACCGGCTTGCGCATGGGTCGGCAGCAGGCCGATCGCGACCGTCGACACGGCCATCAGCATCAGCGTCGCGAGCAGCGAGCGCTTGCGGCCGAAGCGGTCGCCGAGATAGCCGAACATCACGCCGCCGAGCGGCCGCGCGAAGAAGCCGACGGCGAACGAGCCGAACGATGCGAGCAGGCTGATGAAACGGTTTTCGCCGGGAAAGAACAGCGGCCCGAACACGATGGCGGCGGCGGTCGCGTAGCTATAGAAGTCGTACCACTCGATCGTGGTGCCGACGAACGAAGCGAGCGCCGCCCGCTTCGGTTGTTTGACGGATGTCCCCATCTTTGTGTGTGCTCCTCTGGAATCCTCTGATTTGGAATAGGGGGTGGCGCGGGATCAGTCGCGGTACTTGACGCCGGGCAGCACGCACAGCAGCTCGTACGCGAGGTTCGCGCCGAGCAGCGCCGTGGTACCGAACGGGTCGTACGGCGGCGCGACTTCGACGAGATCGCAGCCGACGATGTTCAGCCCCTTCGCGCCGCGGATGATCTCGAGCGCCTGCGGCACCGTGAGGCCGGCGATTTCCGGCGTGCCCGTGCCCGGTGCGTAGGCCGGATCGATGCCGTCGATGTCGAAGCTGATGTAGACGGGCGTGTCGCCGACGCGTGCGCGCACTTCTTCCATCAGCGGCGCGAGCGACTTGTTCCAGCATTCCTCGGCCTGGACGACGCGGAAGCCCTGTTCGCGGCACCAGTCGAAATCCTCGGCCGCGTAACCCGTGCCGCGCAGGCCGATCTGCGTGACCTTGTCGCCGTGCAGCAGGCCTTCCTCGACCGCGCGGCGGAACGGCGTGCCGTGCGCGATCTTTTCGCCCATCATCGTGTCGTTCACGTCGGCGTGAGCATCGACGTGGATCAATGCAACCTTGCCGTGCTTGCGGTGGATCGCGCGCAGGATCGGCAGCGCGATCGTATGGTCGCCGCCGAGCGTGATCGGCTTGCAGTCGTGCTCGAGGATCGCGTCGTATGCGGCTTCGATACGCGCGATGGAATCGTGCAGGTTGTAGGGATTGATCGCGACGTCGCCGATGTCGGCGACCTGCAATGAATCGAACGGCGCGGCGCGCGTGGCCATGTTGTACGGGCGCAGCAGCACGGATTCGGTGCGGATCTGGCGCGGGCCGAAGCGCGCGCCGGTGCGGTTGGACGTGCCGAGATCGAACGGCACGCCGACGAAGCATGCGTCGAGGCCTTCGGCGCTCGCCACGTGCGGCAGGCGCATCATCGTCGCGATGCCGCCGCAGCGCGGCATTTCATTGCCGCCGAGCGGCTGGAAATGGGTGTGGTCGTTCATGGGGCGCCTCTTCCGGTGTGGGGTTGCCGTATCATTCGACGCGGCTTGGCGCACAGTTTTACGCGCTCCGCCGGGAAAGAAGAATGCGAAGATATCGACGTTAACATCGATTTTCATCGATGTATGGAAGGGGAAGAGCGTGCTGGGGAATCTGTCGACCCTCGATCTGCGGTTGATCCGCGTGTTTCTCGCGGTCACGGACGCGGGCGGCGTATCGGCCGCGCAGGCCGTGCTGAACGTCGGTCAGTCGACGATCAGCGCGCAGTTGTCGTCGCTCGAGACGCGGCTCGGCTACCGGCTCTGCGAGCGCGGCCGCAGCGGTTTCCGGCTCACGCCGAAGGGCGAACGGTTTCATGCGATGAGCCGCAAGCTGCTCGCGGCACTCGATGAATTCGGGATGGCCGCGCGGCACATGGACCGCCAACTGGTCGGCACGCTGAACATCGGCCTGATCGGCCATACGCCGGTCAGCCAGAACGCGCGGATCGCCGAGGCGATCGCCGCGTTCCGCACGCGCGACGAGGCCGTGCGCTTCTCGATCTCCGTGCGCGCGCCGGGCGATCTCGAGGAGAAGCTGCTGAGCGACGAGATCCAGATCGCGGTCGGCTACTTCTGGCACCGCGTGCCGACGCTGCACTACACGCCGTTGTTCATCGAGCGCCAGGTTGCGTACTGCGGCCGCGGCCATCCGCTGTTCGACGGCGCCGGCACGCTGACGCCGGCCGACGTCGCGGGCTTCGAATGGGCGTGGCGCTCGTATCCGCTGCCGGAAGCGCAAATGTCGACGACGCCCGACCGCGTGACCGCGACCGCCGACAACATGGAGGCCGTCGCGCTGCTGATCCTGTCCGGCCACCACCTCGGCTACCTGCCGCAGCACTTCGCAGCGCCGTACGTCGCGCAGGGGCTGCTCGCGCCGCTCAATCCGGAGCAACTGCGCTACGACGTGACGTTTCACATGGTCGTTGCGCGCAACGGGCGCGCTAATCCGCTCGTGGAGGCGTTTCTCGAGGATCTCGAGCGCGCGCACCAGGCGCCCGACGCCGTTTGAGGCCTGTGGTGCCGACAAGGTAAACAAGCGTTACGCCGCGGAGGCGGCCGGCCGTCTGCATCGATGCGCGTCGAAGTAACGCGCCGAGCGTGGTTGCGTTCGGCCGTCCGCCCACGGCGTGCCGGCATCAAGGTACCGGCAACCCCGCGTCGTGCTTCACCTCGCGCAGCGACAGCGCCGATTCGATCGACGTCACGCCCGGCAGCATCCGCAGCGAGTCGCGCACGAACGTGCCGTAGTCGTCGAGGTCGCGCGCGACCACCTGCAGCAGGTAGTCGGCCGTGCCCGCGACGTTGTGGCATGCCAGGATCCGCTCGATGGCCAGCACTTCCCGTTCGAACCGGTCTGCGACCTTGCGGTCGTGCGTCGCGAACCGCACCAGCACGAACGCGACGACGCCGAACCCGAGCGCCTGGCGCGACAACTGTGCGCGGTAGCGCTCGATGTAGCCGTCGTTTTCGAGACGTTTCAGGCGCCGCGCGCAAGGCGTCTCGGACAGGCCGACGGATTCGGCGAGACGCGCGATCGGCAGGCGGCCGTCGCGCTGCACCGCAGCGAGGATCGCGCGATCGGTTTTGTCGAGTTCGGTCATATTGGCGGAATCCTTGTCCTGGTGTCTGGATTGTGGCGGATTCCCCTATGGATTGCCAATCCTGAGTCGAAGATGGCCAATAATCCCTCTACCTTCAGCGGCAACATATCGTCATTGAAGGACGGGGGCAGAACATGATTTCCACGCATTTGCTGTTGATCTATCTCGCCGCGCTGGCGGCCATTTATGCGGTGCCGGGGCCCGACATGGCGCTCGTGCTGCAGACCAGCATCGGTCGCGGCGTGCGGCCGGGGATGGCGGCGGCGGCCGGGCTGTCGCTCGCGCGCACCGCGCACGTGACGCTGTCCGCATGCGGCGTCGCAGCACTGATCCGCAGCGCGCCGTGGCTGTACGAGGTGATCCGCTACGGCGGCGCGCTCTATCTCGCGTATGTCGCGATCCAGGTGTTCCGCTCGCCCGTGTTCGCGCTCGGCGACAGCGATGCGGCAGCGACCGCCGACGTGCTGCGGCAGTCGTTCGTGAAGGGGCTGCTGACGAACCTGCTGAACCCGAAGGCGCTGCTGTTCTGCTCGGTGCTGCTGCCGCAGTTCGTGCGGCCGGAGGCCGGGCCGGTCGTCGTGCAGATGTTCGAGCTCGGCGCGCTGCTGGTCGCAGCCGGCGTGTGCTTCGACCTCGCGTGCGTGTTCGGCGCGTCGCGCATCGCGGCGTGGATGCGCGCGCATCCGTTGGCGCAGACCGTGCAGCGCTGGACGTTTTCCGCGGCGCTGATCGGTTTCGCGCTGCGCCTGTCGATGGACTGACCGGCGCCGCTGCATCGCCGCGACGCAGGTCGACAGGCCGCGCGGCGGTGGTGTACCGATCGGCGCAGGCCGCGCGCAATGCCGGCCTTCGCGCGCATGCCCCGTCGCAGAAGGGCGTGCGCGCAAATCATCTGACTGTTCTAAACTCCCTTTAACTTCGCGCTGCAGCGAACCGACTGACCGAACGGAACCGACTTCCGCCGGCTATGTCCGATTTCCTGGTTGTTCCGTGCAACGCGGTACCAAGGAGGGTCTGAACATGGCAAGGCATCTTCACGCCGACCGTGAACCCCGAATCGTCGCCGAGTCCAAGTGCCTCGGCCCGTGCGATCCGGCAGAACGCATCCACGTCACGATCATGTTGCGGCGGCAGGAAGAAGGGCAACTCGATACGCTGCTTCACCAGCTCGCCACTGGCGACGCGCAAGCGAAACCGGTGTCGCGCGAAACCTTCGCGCAACGTTTTTCCGCCAATCCCGACGACATCCGCAAGACCGAGGACTTCGCGCGTCGCCACCAGCTGACGGTCGATCGCGTCGATCCGGTCGAAAGCGTCGTCGTGCTGTCCGGCACGATCCAGCAGTTCGAAGCGGCGTTCGGCGTCAAGCTCGAGCGCTTCGAGCATCAGTCGATCGGCCAGTATCGCGGCCGCTCCGGCCCGATCGCGCTGCCCGACGATCTCGGCGACGCCGTCACGGCCGTGCTCGGCCTCGACAGCCGCCCGCAGGCGCGACCGCACTTCCGGCTGCGGCCAACGTTCAAGCCCGCGCGCGGCGGCGCGGCGGGCGTCACGTTCACCCCGATCCAGCTGGCATCGCTGTACGGCTTCCCGGCCGGCGATGGCGCCGGGCAGTGCATCGCGATCATCGAGCTCGGCGGCGGCTACCGCGCGGCGGACATCCAGCAGTATTTTCGCGGGCTCGGGATCACGACGCCGCCGACGCTCGTCGACGTGAACGTCGGCACCGGCCGCAATACACCGTCCGGCGACCCGAACGGCCCGGACGGCGAAGTCGCGCTCGACATCGAGATCGCCGGCGCGATCGCACCGGCCGCGAAGATCGCGGTCTACTTCGCACCGAACAGCGACGCGGGCTTCATCCAGGCCGTCAACGCGGCCGTCAACGACACGGCCAACAAACCGTCGGTGATCTCGATCAGCTGGGGCGGCCCGGAAGCGATCTGGCAGGCGCAGTCGGCGCAGGCATTCAACCGCGTGTTGCAGGCGGCGGCCGCGCAGGGCGTCACCGTGTGCGTGGCGTCGGGCGACAGCGGCTCGGGCGACGGGCTGCAGGACGGCGCCGATCACGTCGACTTCCCCGCATCGAGCCCGTACGTGCTCGGCTGTGGCGGCACGCAACTCGACGCGCTGCCCGGGCAGGGCATTCGCAGCGAGGTCACGTGGAACGACGAGGCGTCGGGCGGCGGCGCGGGCGGCGGCGGCGTCAGCACGCTGTTCGACCTGCCGGCGTGGCAACAGGGGCTCGTCGTCACGCGCGCCGACGGCGGCAGCACGCCGCTCGCGAAGCGCGGCGTGCCGGACGTCGCCGCGGATGCTTCGCCGCAGACGGGCTACGAGGTGTCGGTCGCCGGGACGGCCACCGTGATGGGCGGCACGAGCGCGGTCGCGCCGCTGTGGGCCGCGCTGATCGCGCGGATCAATGCGGCGGCTAGTGCTGCGGCCGGCGCATCGGCCGGCTGGGTCAATCCGGTGCTGTACAAGAATCCGGGCGCGCTGCGCGATATCACGAAAGGATCGAACGGCACGTATGCGGCCGCGTCGGGCTGGGACGCCTGCACGGGGCTCGGCAGCCCGGACGGAGCGCGGCTCGCCGCGATCCTCGCGCGCAAGCCGTCGAGCTGACGCATCGCCACACGCCTTTTTCGTTCGACGCGGGTTTCCTGCCCGCGTCTTTTTTCACCTCCAGGAGCAGCACGATGGGCATCGATTCCGCATCTTCCGGCGGCGTGTATCCGCTGCATCACGGCGACCACAATTCGCAGAGCGTGCCGCCGACCGTCAATCCGGTTGCGCTGAGCCACGGCCGCGACCAGCCGTTCTTCGATCCGGTTGCGTACGGCAACGGCCCCGACGATTCGGTGACCGACACGACCGAAGCGGCCGCGATCACGCATCACACGATCCTGATCGACGGGAAGCGCATCGCGTACACGGCGACGGCCGGCCACCTCGTGACGGTCGACCCGAGCAGTTCGCAGCCGGCCGCGAAGATCTTCTACGTTGCATTCACGGCCGACGGCGCGAAGGAAGAAACGCGGCCCGTGACGTTCTTCTATAACGGCGGGCCCGGTTCGTCGTCGGTGTTCGTGCTGCTCGGCTCGTTCGCGCCGAAGCGCATCAAGACGTCGATGCCGGGTTTCACGCCGCCCGCGCCGTACCAGATGGAAGACAACCCGGACAGCATGATCGACCACAGCGACCTCGTGTTCATCAACCCGGTCGGCACCGGCTATTCGGCGGCCGTCGCGCCGAACAAGAACCGCAACTTCTGGGGCGTCGACCAGGATGCGGATTCGCTGAAGCAGTTCATCAAGCGCTACCTGACGAAGAACAATCGCTGGAATTCGCCGAAATACCTGTTCGGCGAATCGTACGGCACCGCGCGGAGCTGCGTGCTCGCGTACAAGCTGCACGAGGACGGCATCGACCTGAACGGCGTCACGCTGCAATCGTCGATCCTCGACTACCGACAGGCCGGCAACCCGGTCGGCGCGCTGCCGACCGCGGCGGCCGACGCGTGGTATCACAAGAAACTCGGCGTCACGCCGGCGCCGACCGATCTCGGCGCGTTCGTCGAGGAAGTCGCGCAGTTCTCGCGCACCGACTACCTGAACGCGTTGCGGACGGTCCCGCATGCGGACCCGGCCGCCGTGCAGAAACTGTCGCAATACACCGGCATCGACACGGCGACGCTGCAATCGTGGAGCCTCGATATCGCGGGCTACGACGCGCGCGGCAATTCGCTGTTCCTGACGACGCTGCTGCATGCGCAGGGGCTCGCGCTCGGTTCGTACGACGGCCGCGTGACCGCGATCTCGACGGGCATCGCCGGCAAGATCGACCCGAACTCGGGCGGCAACGATCCGACGATGACGGCCGTGACGGGCGTCTATACGGCGATGTGGAACAGCTATTTGAACGAGCAGTTGAAGTACACGTCGAATTCCGCGTTCACTGACCTGAACGACCAGGCGTTCCGGAACTGGGATTTCAGCCACATCGACCCGACCGGCGCGCAGCAGGGCATCGACGCGCAGGGGAACGTGATTCTCTACACGGCCGGCGATCTTGCCGCGGTGATGGCGTTGAACGTCGACCTGAAGGTGCTGTCGGCGAACGGCTTGTACGATTTCGTCACGCCGTTCTACCAGACCGTGATCGACCTGCAGCAGATGCCGCTCGAGGATCAGAAGGTGCGGCAGAACCTGTCCGCGCGTTTCTATCCGTCGGGGCACATGGTGTATCTCGACGGCGGCTCGCGCACCGCGCTCAAGCGCGACCTCGCGACGATGTACGACGCGACGGTCAGCGATACGGGCGCGCGGATGCGGATTCGCGCGCTGCAAACGAAGAAGACGGGCGGGCACGCGTAGCGTTGCCTGTCTCCTGGTTGCCGCGCGTCGCCGCGATGGCGCGCGCGGCGGTCGGGTTCCGACGCTGCCGGCCGGTTGTCAGGCCGCAGCGCCGGATTGCGACGCGGCCGTATTTCCGCGTCAGTGGCCGGCTTGCGCGGTCGGCCAGTCGAACGGCGTGTACGGCAGCGCGCGCTTGTGGCGCGAACCGTCGTAGAAGCGCAGCACCGTTTCGTACACATGGTCGCTGACCGGCTTGCCTTCGAGGAAATCGTCGATCTCGTCGTAGCTGACGCCGTAGGCGTGTTCGTCGGGGCGCAGCGGGCGCAGTTCCTCGAGGTCGGCCGTCGGCACCTTCATCACGATCGATTCCTCGCCGCCGAGCGCGCGGGCAACCGCGCGTACGCGGCGCTTGCTCAGGCCCGCGAGCGGCAGGATGTCCGCGCCGCCGTCGCCGAACTTCGTGAAGAACCCCATCAGCGATTCGGCTGCGTGATCGGTGCCGATCACGATGCCGCGCCGCGCGCCGGCCACTGCGTATTGCGCGATCATGCGCTCGCGCGCCTTGATGTTGCCGTGCACGAAATCCTGTTGCGCGGGCGTGTCGAACGCATGGCCGGAGGCGACCAGCGACGCGAGCATCGCGTCGGCGGCCGGCTTCACGTCGACGGTCAGCTCCTCGTCCGCGCGCACGAACGCGAGCGCGCGCTGCGCATCGGCTTCGTCGTTCTGCACGCCGTTCGGCAAACGCATCGCGATGAAGCGGGCGTCGTAGTCGTCGGCGCGCAGGCGTTCGACCGACAGTTGCGCGAGCCGTCCGGCCGTCGACGAATCGACGCCGCCGCTGATGCCGAGCACGTAGGTCCGCAGGCCGGTCGAACGAAGGTACTGCGCGAGGAAATCGACGCGGCGGACGATCTCGGCCTCGGCGTCGAAGTGCGGGGCGACGTTCAGTTCGGCAATGATCGCGCGTTGGCGGCTGGCGTAATCGGCGGATGTCATGAAGGGGGTTCCGGAACGAAATGCAAGGCGCCCATCATAAGCGCAATCGCGGCGGGGCGCCGCGCCGGGCGTGCGATCCGGCCGTCTCGCGTTGCTTCGGCGAGACGTGCTGCCTCGCCGTGGTGCACGGTGCGCCGGGCGGGTGCAGGATGCCGCGGGAAGGGCATCCGTGATGCAGGTCTCGATGAGCTTGTCGGCGAGCGTCGGCGCGGCCGCAAGACTGCAAGACTGCAAGACTGCAAGACCGCCCGACCGCCCGACCGCCCGACCGCCCGACCGCCCGACCGCCCGACCGCCCGACCGCCCGACCGCCCGCAAGACCGCAAGACCGCAAGACCGCAAGACCGCAAGACCGCAAGACCGCAAGACTGCAAGACCGCCCGACCGCCCGACCGCCCGACCGCCCGACCGCCCGCAAGACCGCAAGACCGCAAGACCGCAAGACCGCACAACCGCACAACCGCACAACCGCACATGTGCGCGTGCGTCAGCGCCGCGCGAGCACGACGCCCGCTAGTGCGAGCGCGAAGCCGACGAGCTGGATCGCCGCGAGCGTCTCGCCGAATAGCAGGTAGCCCTGCAGCGCGGCAAGCGGCGGCGCGAGGAACAGCAGCGACGTCGCGCGCGCCGCGTTGCCGCGCCGCAGCATCCACATCAGCATCGTGACCGCGCCGCCGGACAGGAACACGACGCCCCACACGAGCGACACCCACAGCGCCGGCGCGCCGATCCAGCGCGTTTCATGAAGCAGCACGACGAAGATCGCCGCGACGATCGCCGCGCCGAAGTTCTGCACGGCGACTGCGGTGCGCAGGTCGCTCTGCGCGAGCTTGCCTTTCTGGTACAGCGAACCGGCGGTGATCGACCCGACCGCGAGCACCGACACGGCGACCACGAACCACGCAGGCGCCGCGCCCGGAGGCGGCGCGACGCCGCCCGCGACCTTCGGCGCCAGCACGAGCGCGACACCGGCGAGCCCGAGCGCCATCCCGAACCAGCCGCGCGCGGGCAGGCGCTCGTTGAACAGCGGGACGGCGAGCACGGCGGTGGCGAGCGGCTGCAACGCGCCGAGCAGCGCCATGACGCCCGCGTTCAGCCCTTGTGCGACGGCCCAGTAGCTCGCGCCGAGATAGACGCCCTGCAGCAGCGCGCCCGCGATCAGGTGGCGCGGCCACTCGCGGCGTGCCGGCCACGGCGCGCGCGCGGCGAGCGCCACCGCGCCGAACAGCGCGGCCGTGCCCGCGAAACGCGCAAGCAGGAACAGGTTGGGATCGGCGTAGGGCTTGATTGCCCGTGCAACGATGAAGCCGGTGGACCACAGCGCGACGAACGCGGCGGCGACGATCGAGGTAAGCATGCGAGGCGGGCCGCGATACGGCCGGACGGAATCGTAAAGTCGGCCAGTATCGGGGGGAAGCGGCGCCGGCGTCTTGTCGAATCCTGCACTCGGGCCGCGCATCGTGCGAATGCGCCGGCGCTCGTTGCGTGCCGGGCGTCCTGCTTCCGGCGCGGGCCGGCTATCGGCGGGCGCGAGCGGGGCGCGGACGGGAAGAGCGCCGCACCGCACGCGGCGCGGGCAAGCGCGAAGCAGCGGAGATCAGTCGATCGAGAACGTGTCGAGCGGCTGGTTGGCGCGCGCGTCGGTCGCGAAGCGTGCGGCGAGTTGCTCGTAGAGCCGGCGGGCCTCGTCGAGCGTCAGGTCGATCCAGTACGGATCGCCGGCCGCATCGTTGAGTCGTTCGGGCGGAAACTGGATTTCGATCACGCTGCCTTTGCGATACATTGTGCGGGCCCCTTTGCCTGGTCTGTCGTTTGAGGAAGCGCAAAGTGTAGCAACCGGCACCGCGCCGATTCGCGCGCGTCAGGCAATACAGAATTTCGCTTTCGCGAAACCGGCCGGCCGCGTTTCGCGCCGCAGTCAAATGGCGGTCAAACGGCCGTAATACAATGGCCGGCTTACCCATTACCAGTCGCCTCGGGCGCACACGCGATGCTGGCGGAACAACGTCATCAATACATCCTGTCGGAGCTCGGACGGTCGGGCGCGTTGTCGGTTGCGGAGCTCGTGCGCTCGCTCGACGTGTCGCGCGAGACCGTGCGGCGCGACCTGAACGCGCTCGCCGCGCGCGGCCTGCTCGTGATGACGCATGGCGGTGCGCTGGCCGCCGACCGCCGCGAACCGAGCCTGTCCGAGCGCGAAGCCGCGAACGCCGAAGCGAAGCGCACGATCGGGCGGCGCGCGGCCGAATTCGTGCCCGACGACGCAACGGTGCTGATCGATTCGGGCAGCACGCCGCATGCGGTCGCGCTCGCGCTCGCCGACCGGCACCGGCTGTCGATCTACACGAACGACTGGCGCACCGCGTTCGTGCTCGCGCGGCGCAACGGCAACCGAGTGACGCTGCTCGGCGGCGAGCTGTCCGACGACGAAGACGCAACCTTCGGGCTCGACACGATCCACCAGCTCGCGCAATACCACGTCGATTTCGCGTTCGTCGGTGCCGGCGGCATCACGCCCGACGGCGAGTGCACCGACTACTCCCGGATCGCTGCCGAGGTGCGCAGCCGGATGATCGCGGCGGCCGGTACGGCAGTCATCGTCGCCGACCATTCGAAATTCGGCCACGTGACGCCGGTGCGGATCAACGGCGCGTCCGCCGCGCGCTATCTCGTGACCGAACGCGCACCCGACAAGGCCGTGCGCCGCGCCTTGACCGCGCGCGGGATCGAACTGCTGGTGTGCGACTGACGCGCGTCCGACATACAAGGTTCATCGAACCGTCATTCCGCGGGAAGAACCTCTGCCGACACTGACCCATTCATTTCGACCGGCCTCGCGGCCAGGGAGCAACGAATGACCGTCAGCGTGCGCAGCTATCTTTCCCCCACACTCGTCCTGCTGGCCTTCGACTGGGCCGATGCGCAGTCGCGTAACGATTTCCTCGGCTTTGCGATCCGGCGCACGCCGGGATTCTGGTCGGCCGACGGCAGGACACGTGCGCCGAACAGCTGGCTGCCGAACCGTCTGACGTTCGACGGCCCGGCCGCGGACACGCAGGGCGATGCGCCGACCGACCAGGCGCCGATCCAGAAATTCATGTGGTGGGATGCGCGCATCGATCCGCAGGACCGCGGCGCGTCGTTCCGCTACGACGTGTATCCGGTCGTCGGCACGCCGGCGAACCTGCAGGTGCTCGACGCGCAGGCCGGCGTGTGCGACGTCGTGCTGCCCGCGCATATCGAGGACGGCATCGGCACGTGGTTCAACCGCGCGGTGGTGAGCTCGCAGGCGTTCGCGAAGCAGGTCGCGGCGCTGGGCCTCGCGCCGAATGCGGCGCCGAGCGCCGCACAGGCGCTGAAGCTGCGCACCTGGCTCGCGAACGACATGGAGCAGGTGTTCGCGGAGATGCTCGCCCCCGCGTCGCGCGCGGCGTCGGCCGTCTATCACCTGACCGACACGCTGTGGGCGCTGCCCGCGTTCGAAGCGTTCGGGCGCAAGCACGGCGACGCGTCGCTCGCGATCGTCTACGACGCGCACACGACGGCGCGCAAGGGCCAGCCGCCGCTGCCGTCGCCGAACCAGCCGGCCGTCGACGCGTTGCAGGGGCTCGCGACGCTCGCGCCGCGCGACAAGACGCACATCATGCACGACAAGTTCATCGTGACCGATGCGCCGTCGAACCCGGCGCCCGCGCGCGTGCTGACCGGTTCCGCAAACTTCACGACCGAAGGGCTGACGGAGCAGGCCAACGTGCAGCATGCATTCGACTCGCCCGCGCTCGCCGCGCTGTATAACGACCGTGCGCATGCGCTGGCCGGCAATCCGTCGATCGCGGACACGGCGCGCCTGTCGCCGGGCTGGTCGGCGCCGATGACGATCGGCAGCGCGCAGGTACGGCTGGCCTTCTCGCCCGAACCGGCGGGGCAGCGCACCGAGATCGACACGATCGTCGCCGCGATTGCGGCCGCGAAGCATTCGGTGTCGTTCTGCCTGTTCATGCCGACCGACGCGGCCTTGCGCGACGCGTGTTTCGCGGCCGGCGACCGCGGGCTGATGATGTTCGGGCTGGTGAACAAGATCAACATCGGCAGTGCGACGAAGGCCGATGCCGCGCAGCAGGCCGGCCAGACGCTCGATGCGGCGACGCTCGCGAACCTCGAGCTGTATCACCGCAGCCGCGACAACCACGACGTGATTGACGCCGAGTACTTCTCGCCGGCGACGGTGCCGCAGGGCTTCGAGCCGGAATTGCGGCAGTTTCCGGGCGAACCTGCGCCGGCCTATCCGCCCGTCGTGATTCATCACAAGTTCATCGTGATCGATGCGGAAGGCGCGAATCCGGTCGTCTATACAGGGTCGGCGAACATGAGCCGCAATTCGGAGCAGTACAACGACGAGAACCTGCTCGAGATTCGCGACAAGCGAATCGCGGCGATCTATCTGGCGGAATTCCTGCGGCTCTACGAGCACTATCGCGCACGGGCGCTGGCGATCGATGCGAAGCAGCGCGGCGCCGGCACGGGCACGCATGCGCGGCTCGCGCTCGCGCCCGATTCGAGCTGGGCGAAGAAGTATTACGTGGCGGGAAGCCCGGAAGAGAAGGCGCGAATCGCGCTGGCGTCGACCGCGCCGACGGACTGATGCGGGAAGGGCACGGTTGCTTCGTGCCCCGGGCAGCCGCCGCTTACGCTGCGACGTAGCGCAGCACGGCGTCGGCGATCGTGTCGCGATGCCGTGCGCGCAGGCGCGGCGCCGATGGGTCGCGGCCGAACGCGGCGCCGAACGTGTAGCGGTTCGACACGCGGTGGAAGCAGAACGAGCTGATCAGCAGGTGCAGGTCGAACGCGTCGATGTCCTTGCGGAACGCACCGCTTGCCGCGCCGCGCTCGACCAGTTCCTCGAGCGTCTTGATGATGCTGACGTTGCGGTTCTTGAACGATTTGAGTTGTTCGAGATACTTCGCGCCGTGGATGTTCTCGATCGATACGAGGCGGACGAAGTCGCGATGCTTGTCGTGATAGTCGAACGTGAATTCGACGAGGCGGCGCATGCCTTCGCGCGGCTCCATGTCGCCGACGTGCAGCTCCTGCTCGAGCGCGCGGATGTCGCCGTACACCTTCTCCAGCACGGCCTCGTACAAGCCTTCCTTGCTTTCGAAGTAGTAATAGAGCATCCGCTTCGTCGTGTTCGTGCGCTCCGCGATCGCGTCGACGCGCGCACCGGCGAGTCCCATCGCGGAAAATTCCTGCGTGGCGACATCGAGGATGTTGCGCTTGGTTTGCTCGGGATCGTATTTGCGCCGTGCGTCGGACGCAAGCGCGCGGCTTTCGGACGTGGCAGCCTTGCTTCCTGCTTTCATGTGATCTTGTTCTGGCTTTGCGGCGGCTTGGACGAGGCATTCTAGCATGTGGGAAATCCCGGCCCGGCCGACCCTCCGCTCTAATCGGCCGGGCCGCCGCGGCTGCTCAGCGGCGGCAGGACGCGAGCGCGTCGCGGGCCTGGTACGCCGTGTACGTGAGTTGCGCGGCGGCGAGGCCGGCCAGCCCGAACGTGCGCGTGAGCCCGAACGCGGCGAAGCCGTCCGGCACCGGCCGGCCTTCGGCCAGCGCGGCCGCGAGCGCTTCGCCGGCCACCGTGGTCGGCGCCATCCCGTGGCCGCCGAACGCGATCGCGTGCCATACGCCGTCCGCGTCGCGGCCGATCTGCGGCATCTTGTGCCGCGCGTAGCTCATCAGCCCGCCCCACGCGTAGTCGACCTTCACGCCTTCCAGTTGCGGATACACGCGCAGCAGGTCGCGCCGCAGCAGGCGCGCGATTGCGTCGGGGCCGCGGTCGAGCACGGAGATCCGGCCGCCCCACAGGATGCGCGTGTCCTTCAGCGGGCGGTAGTAGTCGAACGCGAAACGCGTGTCGTAGATCGCGTACGGCGCGTCGATCGCGTCCGGCAGGCGCGCGCCGAGCGGTTCGGTCGCGATCACGTAGGTCGCGATCGGCAACACCGCGCGTTCGATGCGCGGCGACACGCCGCGCGCGTAGCCGCCGCCGGCGAACACGACGTCTTTCGCGCGCACCGCGCCCTGCGCCGTGCGGACGACGTATCCGGCGCCTTCGCGCGCGATGCCGAGCGCGGCCGAGCGTTCATAGACGCGCGCACCGCCGCGCGACGCGGCCGCCGCGACGCCGAGCACATACTTGAGCGGATGGAAGTGGAATGCGTTCGGCTCGAACAGGCCGCCGTAGTAGCGCTGCGTCTTCAGCCGCGCGCGCAGCGCGTCCGTCGAGACGGGTTCCCAGTCGACGCCGAGTTCGCGCTTCATCAGCGTGCGCACGCTGTCGAGCCGGGAAGGATCGTCGAACCAGTTCGCAAGCATCACGCCCTCGTCGACGATGTCGCAGTCGATCCCGTAGCGTGCGATCCGCGTGCGGATCAGGTCGACCGCATCGACGGTGAGCCGGTACAGCCGGCGCCCTTCGTCGCGGCCGAGCGTGCGCAGCAGGTCGGCGTTGTCGAGGCTGTAGCCGCCGAATACGAAGCCGCCGTTGCGGCCCGATGCGCCGAAGCCGACCCGTTCGCTGTCGAGCACGACGACGTCGTGCACGCCGCGCTCGACGAGGCCGAGCGCCGTGCACAGGCCGGCGAGGCCGCCGCCGACGATGCAGACCTGCGTGTCGATCGTGCCGGTCAGTTGCGGGTAGGGCTGGCGGGTAACGGTGGCTTCGTAGAAGTTCTGCATGCGATTTCGATGACTCGTAACGGCGGAAAAACGGATGGCGCGCGTCGATCTTGCCTGAACGCGCGCGCCGCGTCGAATTGGGGGTTGTCAGGGCGCCGGCTGCCGCGCGCTCGCGGCGGCCGGCGCGATGCGTGCCGTCGTCAGGCGCCCGGCGTCGGGTTGACCGGGCGGGCGACGTAGCCCGCGTAGCCGGTTTCGGCCTGCGGTGCCGCTTCGGGCGTCGCGTTGCGTTCGATCCACGGCGCGATCTCCATGTCCTCGTAGCGCACCAGGCGGCATTTGCGTACGAGCGCGTAGCCGAGCCAGATCGCGAGGAAGAACGGCAGGCCGATGTAGGTCGCGGCGATGCCGACCCAGTCGATCTTGTCGGCGAGGAACGCCTGGTAATCCTGGCCGAGCGCGACGACCGCGCACAGCGCGAACGCGAACAGCGGGCCGAACGGGAACCACTTCGACCGGTACGGCAACTGGTCGAGCCGGTAGCCCTGCTTCAGGAAGCCCTTGCGGAACCGGTAGTGGCTGACCGCGATGCCGAGCCACGTGATGAAGCCGGCCATGCCCGACGTGTTCAGCAGCCACAGGTAGACGGTCTTGTCGCCGTACAGCGACGTGAGGAAACACAGTGCGCCGACGGCCGTCGTCGCGTACAGCGCGTTGCGCGGCACACCGCCCGGCGACAGCCTCGCGAACAGCCGCGGCGCGCGGCCTTCGACCGCGAGGTTGTAGAGCATCCGCGTCGACGCGTACATGCCCGAGTTGCCGGCCGACAGCACGGCCGTCAGGATCACCGCGTTCATCACGCCGGCCGCGAACGCGAGGCCCGCATGGCGGAACACGAGCGTGAACGGGCTCACGCCGATGTCGGTCACGTCGCTCTTCAGCAGGCTCGGGTCGGTATAGGGAATCAGCACGCCGATCACGAAGATCGCGAGCACGTAGAACAGCAGGATGCGCCAGAAGATCTGCTTCACCGCGCGCGGAATCGTCGTGCGCGGGTTCTCCGATTCGCCGGCCGCGACGCCGATCATCTCGGTGCCCTGGAACGAGAAGCCCGCGATCATCGCGACGCCGAGCATCGTCGCCCAGCCGCCGGCGAACGGCGCGTCGCCGATCGTGAAGTTGTTCCTGCCCGCGCTCGGGCCGCCCTGCATGATCCCGAAGATCATCAGCAGGCCGACGCCGACGAACGCGAGCACCGTCAGCACCTTGATCAGCGCGAACCAGTATTCGGCCTCGCCGAAGCCGCGCACCGACAGCGCGTTGAGCGCGAAGATCAGTGTGAGGAACAGCGCGCTCCACCAGACGCCCGGCACATGCGGAAACCAGTAGTGCATCACGAGCTGCGCGGCGACGAGTTCCACCGCCAGCGTCACGGCCCAGCTGTACCAGTAGTTCCAGCCGAGCGCGAAGCCGAAGCCTTCGTCGACGAACTTCGCGCCGTAGGTTGCGAACGAGCCCGACACGGGCATGAACGCGGCCATTTCGCCGAGGCTCGTCATCAGGAAATAGACCATCAGGCCGATCACCATGTACGCGAGCATCGCGCCGCCGGGGCCGGCCTGCGAGATCGACGCGCCGGACGCGACGAACAGGCCCGTGCCGATCGAGCCGCCGATCGCGATCATCCGCAGATGGCGGGCCTGCAGCGCGCGGTGGAGGGACGGCTTCGCGGGCGGCGAGCCGGATGGACGAGGCGAATCGGGGTGGGCATCTGAATGCATGGCGGGCGCTGGGTGCTGTCTCCGGGATTGTTTTTCGGTGACGAAGCGCGACGCGTTGCCGGCCGCGAGCCGGGCAGCGGTGATGCGTTGCGGAAACGGGCCGGATGAACCGGGTCGCGATGCGTGTCGCCTTCGTCTGTCGTCCGGCTGCCGTAGTGGCGGCCGGCGGCGCGCCGGGTGCGTTGCACCTCGACGTGGCACCGATTGTGTGTGCCCGACGCACGGGCGGCAAACGATATTTCCGAACAGGGTGATGCGGCTTTGTCATCAACTTGCGTCATGTCGAGACGCATCGGGCGGCGCGGCTACGGGCTTTGGAAACGTCCCGTATCGGCACAAAAACGCATCGGTCCGACCCGCCGAGGTGTTGCGTTTTGGGAATGAAGTCGTGAGTTAATATCAATAGCGGCCCGACTTGTGGCCGCCGACAATGTGTTTCATGGATCGTGCCTCGCGAGGCGAGGGCGTGCCGTCCGGCCGGGCTTCCGGCGGCGGCGCAGCGCGATGCGCCGTGCGGCGCACCGGGCCCGCCGAGTTGCGCATCCGCTTGCACAGGGCGCGCGAACGCGCTCCAATCGAATCACGCGGGCGGCGCTGCCGCCGCACCGATCAATCTGTCCCTGAAGAGGAAGTGATGCAATTCAACGACATTCTTGCAGCGCTCGATATCGATCTTGCCCAGTGGAAAGGCAATGCGCTGACCGCGCGTTCGCCGCTCGACGGCGCGACGCTCGCGACGCTGGCTGTCGACACGCCCGCCGACGCCGAGCGCAAGATCGACGCCGCGCACGACGCATTCCTCAAGTGGCGCACGGTGCCGGCGCCGGTGCGCGGCGAGCTCGTGCGCGTGTTCGGCAACGTGCTGCGCGAACACAAGGCCGCGCTTGGCCACCTCGTCACGCTCGAGGCCGGCAAGATCACATCGGAAGGCCTCGGCGAAGTGCAGGAAATGATCGACATCTGCGATTTCGCGGTCGGCCTGTCGCGCCAGCTTTACGGCCTCACGATCGCGTCGGAGCGCCCGGGCCACCGGATGATGGAAACGTGGCACCCGATCGGCGTGTGCGGCGTGATTTCGGCGTTCAACTTCCCGGTCGCGGTGTGGGCGTGGAATGCCGCGCTCGCGTTCGTGTGCGGCGATTCGGTCGTGTGGAAGCCGTCCGAGAAGACGCCGCTCACCGCGATCGCGTGCCACGTGCTGCTCGAGAAGGCGCTGCGCGAGTTCGAGAAGACGCATCCGGGCGTCGCGCCGAAGGGCCTGAGCCAACTGGTGCTCGGCATGCGCGACGTCGGCGAGGTGCTGACGGCGTCGAAGAAGGTGCCGGTCGTCAGCGCGACGGGCAGCGTGCGGATGGGCCAGGAAGTCGCGAAGGTGCTGAGCCAGCGTCTCGCGCGCGGCATCCTCGAACTCGGCGGCAACAACGGGATGATCGTCGCGCCGAGCGCGGATCTGGATCTCGTGGTGCGCGCGGTCACGTTCGCGGCGGTCGGCACGGCCGGCCAGCGCTGCACGACGCTGCGCCGCCTGATCGTACATCGCAGCATCGTCGAGCAACTGCTGCCGCGCATCGAGAAGGCCTACACGTCGGTGAAAGTCGGCAGCCCGCTCGAAGAAGGCACGCTGGTTGGCCCGCTGGTCGATCGCGCGTCGTTCGACGCGATGCAGAAGGCGCTGGCCGATGCACGCGAGCAGGGCGGCGAAGTGAAGGGCGGCGAGCGTATCGACATCGGTCACGCGGATGCGTACTACGTGCGTCCGGCAATCGTGCGGATGCCGAAGCAATCGGCGGTGGTCGAGCGCGAGACGTTCGCGCCGATCCTGTACGTGATGGTCTACGACAACTTCGAAGACGCGATCGACTTGCACAACGCGGTGCCGCAAGGCCTGTCGTCGGCGATCTTCACGAACGACATGCGCGAGGCCGAGCAGTTCATGTCGTCGGCGGGCAGCGATTGCGGGATCGTCAACGTGAACATCGGCACGAGCGGCGCGGAGATCGGCGGCGCGTTCGGCGGCGAGAAGGAAACGGGCGGCGGCCGCGAGTCGGGTTCGGACGCGTGGAAGGCGTATATGCGCCGTGCGACGAATACGATCAACTACAGCCGGCAGTTGCCGCTGGCGCAGGGGGTGAAGTTCGATGTTTGATGTCGGGGTGGGATTGGCGTGTTGTTGGCGCTGATTTCATCGGGCGACTGATGTAGCGTCGTAATCGTTTCAAGCGGGAAAGCCGGCCATGCGCCGGCTCGGACTGCTGACGACCCCCACGTTTTTCGAAGCGTGGGGTTTTGTTTTTTTAGGGGCCGGCTTGGAGGATTGCGGGAAGCGAGTAGGCCGATGGGCTGCACAAACGGCTTACCAGGCACAGCAGGCCGCGTACGAATAGCCAATCGGGAACCCGCGGGCCCCTTTTTCCGCTGCCGTGCCAGCAGCATCGCAATCTTCTTGATGTTCTGTGCCATCGCGGCCAACAAGCACTGCTCGGCCACCTTGCGGAGCCCCCGCATGCGGGCATAACAGTGCCCATGCAGTTGCTTGGCATCGGCGAAGCTGCGCTCCATCGTCTCCTTGGGCCGCGCGTAAACGCGTTGACCCCACTCGGTTAGCCGCCTGGCGTCCCCCCGCTCCTTGGCGCGCTCCCAGACATGGCGGGTCCCCACCTTCACCGCGTTCGCACTGTTCGTGCACTGCGCCCGTACCGGGCAGTGCCGGCAGATCTGCGCGTCGGATTTGTATTCCCGGTAGCCGACCCGAATGGTCGTGCTGTAAGGCAATGCCTGGCCCTGCGGACACACGTATTCGTTGTTCAAGCGCGCGTCGCCAAGGTCAAGGTCGACAAATTCAGTTTCCGTCCAGCACGGTGCTTCCAGGGCCAAGGCGTTCACGCAAAAAGTGAAAGTAAACGCGACGCGCCGAAAGTTTACAAGCCGGTGCCTATCGCATTGACCTCAAACGACTCACTCCGAACGCTTGAGCGACGGGCAGCATTGTGTATAAGCCGATGGCTTATAGAGGCTGCGAACTGGCTTGGGGGTGCTTTCAACGTGTCGATTTGCTGATGAGGTTGGGGCAGTGAGTAATCGGATAGTTACGAAATTATTTTCGTTTTTAGTATGTGTCTGAAAATAATAACTTCCCTTGTTTTCTTTCAATTCTTTCTATATCTTTTGAGGGGTCGATGGAGGTTGGGCGGTGAGCTTGGGAAGGTGGGCAGGGGACTGATATGAACAGTGAGGTGATGTGAATAGAGACGTGATTCGTACAAAAAACATAGGGTTGCTAATTTTAATTGTTGGGATTACCTCGGCGTGCGTGATTAAGCCGGCAAGTGAACTGCCAATTCGGTCGTCGTATCAGTTCTTGAGTGATGTCAAAGCTGTTGCAGATTCGGGTGATCTGGAGGACGTAGGGTTTGTTTCTAAGTTGATGAGGGTTGAATATCAGCGAAATTCAAAGGTTTCCGTCATCGGAGAGGATAATCGTTCTGTCAAGGGGTATTCCATCAATGTGACGCGCTACGCATTCTCTAAAGAATATTATCGAGGTCGAGAATTTATTTATGACATATTCCAGCCTAAAGGGGGTGATTTTTTTAGGGTTTCGATATCGTTTCCGGTCGATTTTGAGGTGATCTGTATTGCGCCATACGATTTCATTGATGTATTTGATGATGTTGGGGGGTATCCGATTATGGATATAAATGCGTTTATGATGTACGTGCGTGACAATGACGGTGCAAAAACGAGGATCATTTTTCATATTTCAGGTAATGGATGCGTCTCCCGAGTTGGTATTTACAAAAATCGACAGAATGCATGATGTGTGAGCGATGGTGGATGAGGCGCAAGTGTTTGTGAATACGTATCTGGTTGATTGCGGCAGTGCTGTCGATGACGTCATCGAGAAATAAGTTTTTGAGGTACTGTTGAGGTGTTGTTGCTGTCGGCAAATTTTCACTTTACACATTCTCAGTGTGCTGATCGCATGATTTACTCCTGATGGTATTCAGGTGGGCAATCGCGCTATTGAAATTTTATGTCATGTGTTAATCGCGTATTTCAACTTTTGAGTGAGGCGGCGGAAGGGTTCACTTTTGTTGTTGTTGGGCGGTGTTGGGGGATTTAATGGGCAGATTTATAATTTTATTTGGAGCATTGGTCGCATTTGCGATGTCGGCATGTGCCCCCCTTCCTGTGAATGAGATGCCTGTTCGTGAGCGACGGAAATTTCTTCAAGATGTAAAAAATATTGTTGATTCAGATAATCTGGCTGACGTTGATGCGGTCGGCAGGAGCTTGCGTGTCGATTTTTCAGTGACGGAGGATGCCAATTATATGGCGTCTGGAGCATCAACGGTGTTTGGACGCCGGCTGGTTCGGCGAGCCGAACGTCAGGCGAAAGAATTCGAAAAAGATTCGGCGGTTTATTACGGAATGTTTATTGGGGACGTCGGTGGGCCGATGAGGGTTCAAATTCGATTTAAATTGAATCCTGATGTGGTGTGCGTGATGAATGTCGATCTGTTGGATGTTTTTAATGGCAAGGATCGGTATTTGGTCGGTTTCGGTGGGGAGTATATATATAGGGGTGATTCAACAGCGATCGTTCAGGCTTATTTTAGATTTGGCAGCGATGGGTGCCTCATTGAGGTGGGGTTGAGTCAGGGATTTGTGGGGAGATAGTGCTATGGTCATGATATCTGGCAGTGAAAAAATGTTTGCCAAGTTGCATCTCAATGCTGAGGTGATCGATCTTATCAATAAAAGTGACACTCTTGTGCGGCAATTGCTTGCATATGAGGCTGATGTAATTAGTGGCGCCGTCGAGGAAATGGAAGTCTCAAATGAGGGGCGTGGCATATTCTGGAGGCTAGATGGTTCCGGGATTGTCTTTTCGAAATATAACGGTGGAACTTATAAAGACCTCGATCCCGCAGTGTTTGTTGGTGTGCTCAGCCATGAAATCGGACATTACATAAATCACAGTCGGGATCAGGCTCGTGAGCAGGAATACATGACGGGAAAAAAAGACGACTATCACTCGGCCGCAATGATTGGAGTGACACGAGAGGCCGAGGCGGCCTATAGGGAAAGCCGGCCATGCGCCGGCTTTTTTGTTTTCTGCTGCGGTGATTGATTGGGCGAGGGTCGAGATGTTTTCGCGTGAGTGGATTCGTTGATGGCGTGCCGGGGATAAGTAATCGTACAAGTACGGGAACTTAGAATTATTTTTTGGTGTTTCGTATGTGTATGAAAATAAGGCATTTTCTTGTTTTCTTTCAATTATTTCTATATCTTCATGGTATTGAATCGGATCAGTCGGTAGTGTGATTTTTTGGGATTAAATTTTGTAACGTTTTAACAAATTGATTGGGTATACATATGAGATGGTGGCTGGAATCAAGAAGCCATAGATGCGCTGGCGGTCGCGAAGAGGAAACACGCCGTCGGCCGCTATTGATTGCGAAAGAAGGAGGCAAAGGGCCTCGAAATATTCTTTCCTTCTTGATCGAGTTTTATCGTCGAAGTCCCGCACTAATGGCTTTGCATCTCGCGGGCGCGCTGATCGCGTGGTTTGCACCTAATGACGTGCTGAATCGTTGGCCAGTGCTGAAGCCAGTGGTGGCCGCTGTCGGAGAAGTATTTCCATTGCTACCTAAGGCGATCGAGAAATCTCTGTTTCCGGATGTCACTGCGCTCTATTTCGCACTGATGTTGGCCGCGATACCTCTCAGAATCTTTGAAGCTTTCCGCCTTTGTTATGCGGAGAGGGAGGAAATAGTTGCTGGGTACTTCGGCTACTCATGGAAAAGAAAGATTCTCGCATTTCTGGTTGCGCTCTTTTTTGTGTCCGGAAGTGTGTTTCTGCTGATTTTCTATGGTCAATATTTCGATTGGAATTTCATGTCTGTCGGAAAATCGAAATTCTGGCTTGGAATTGTTGGGCCATTGTTTGCTGGTGGATATTTGGTTATTTGTTTTGTTGTAGGGGTTGTTGTGATTATTTCTTTGTTGTTCTGCGTATTTTCTAATAAATGGAGGTGAAATATGGCTTGGTATGAGCTCGATGAGTGGGATGCGCTGGGTGCGTCTGGAGAAGGAATGAGATTGACCTTGCAAAATATCGCCGCCCAATTGGAAGGGGTCGCAGAAAATTCCGCAAAACTATCCACTGACGCCGCTGCACGCGCTGAATATGCGCGGAGTATGTGGAAAAATATCGATGCACTCAGTGTTGGGGCGATCAAAGCGCTCGATACTGTAGATCGTAGTCGGCTTGATGCTCAATTAATTTCGCGAGTCGAAGCTATGCGAGCCGAATTGAGCAAGATGCGTTCATTCTCAGAAGTTGCTCAGGAGGCTGGTACATCTGCGAAACGGATGAGTGCTATTGGAGGACAGTTGGGCGGTATTATTTCTGCCGTTCAATTGCTGTGGGTTGTCAAGAATCCAAGTGCGTCCTCTTATGAGGTAATTGACACCGCAGTTGGAATATTGGGTGGCATTGTTGGTGGGGCCGTGGTCACTGCATTACTACCTGCCTCCATCTCCGGTTTAGCCGTGGGCGTTGCCACTGTGGGGGGCGGAATGTTTTTGGGGGCCTTGGCTAAAGGCGCTTGGGAGGAATATATCGCACCGAACGTTCTCGGCCTGACCGCTGACAACAGCCCGCCGTTTCGTGATGATGTCTCGCGCACCATCGACCGTGTAATGGGGGTGTCGTCGTCCGGCGTTACCGTGACTAGCACTCGCACCGATGGAGACTGGAGTATCACGACGTACAGCAATGGTGCCGAGATAAAAATGTCTACCCTGTCGCTCGAAGATTATCGTCCGGGATTCGAGCCAGGGTACATCGCGGTAGGAGGGCAGTGGGAAGGATATTCAATCCAGATTACCACGCCCAACGGAAAGGGCGGCCATACCGTCCAGTACATCGGGCAATCCGTTACGGTCACGAAAACCGATGCGAACGGCGACGGCGTATTCACCTATGTCAAGAAAGAAACCCGCCTCGGCGAAGGCGCTAGCGTAATCCGCGAAGACACCAATGGCGACGGCGTTGCCGACCGAAATTTCGTCGTGAACGGCGGTCAGCTCTACGATCTGTCCAACGTTCGCGATGCTGCCTTTGCCGACAACCTGCTGTCGCGATACCGCGCGACCGGGCTGCTGAGCGGCACGAGCTTCCTCGACCTGAGCCAGATCATTTCCCGAACGCTGACCTACGGCGGTCGAAACGACTACGGTTTCACGATGCCGTCCGGCTGGTACAACCCGATCGGTGCATTCTACGAAGCCAAAAGCGCTGCATTCGACAAAGCCGCCTCCATCGCGGACAAGACACCTGTCCTGCTCGACGCGAACCGATGGGGTGTGGGCGTCAGCGCGCTCCAGTCGCGCGACGCGAACCGCGACGGCAAGCTGTCCGGCGCGGAATTGAACGGGCTGCAAGTCTGGATCGATGCCAACGAAGACGGTATTGGCGACGCCGGCGAATTCAGGTCGCTTGCGCAAGCCGGAATCACCGAGATCCGCGCAGTCGACTATGACGTCATCACGCGCGGTAACAACCGCTACGCATCGGCACCCGCCGCGGCGCCGTGGAAACCCTGGGAAGCATCGCAACCCGGTCGAATGTATCTGGCCCCGGCCGTTCCGCTCTCGAACTATCGATCGCTGCGCGACAACGATAAGGTCTATTGGATCAATAACAGAGACTTTATCTTTTTCGGCCCCAATCAGATCAAGGTCAGTCCTTCCAATCGGAGCTACCTCATCGGTACCGACGGGGACGACGTATTCGATGCGAACTACTACGCAGCGTACGGTCACTGGATCGACAGCAAGCTGCTCGTCAATTTCCTCGCAGGTGATGGCAACGACATGATGGGCGGCAGCAGCCGCAACGACAATCTGTGGGGTGGCACCGGCAACGACACGCTGTTCGGCTATGACGGCGACGACAGGCTGTACGGCGAGGAGGGCGACGACGAACTCAATGGCGGTGCCGGCAACGACGTGCTCGACGGCGGTATCGGCAACGACAAACTGTTCGGCCAGGTCGGTAACGACATCATGAACGGCGGCGACGGCGACGACATCATGATGGGCTTTACCGCATCGAACGAAAGCAAGCAGACCCTGGCCTGGGGCGAAACGGACGACGACATCATGTACGGCGGCGCAGGCAACGACCGGATGTGGGGTGGCGTCGGCCACGACTACATGGACGGGGGCGACGGGGCGGATTTCGTGAGTGGCGGGGACGGAAACGATACGGTGTTCGGCGGCGCCGGGAACGATGAACTGCATGGTGACGCAGGCAACGACCGGCTTCTTGGCGACGCCGGCAACGATCGCATTTTCGGCGAGGCCGGGGACGACGTGCTCTGGGGCGGCGACGGCGACGACGTGCTGGTTGGCTTCACTGCCAGCAACGACGCGAAGCAAACGTTGTCGTGGGGTGAATCCGACAACGACATGCTGTATGGCGGCAACGACAACGATTTTCTCGATGGTGGCGATGGCGACGACCGGCTCTTTGGCGGTGCGGGCGACGACGAACTGAACGGCGGCAACGGCCACGACGCGCTTTCGGGGGAAACCGGTAACGACAAGATTTTCGGCGGCGCAGGCAACGACACGATCTGGGGCGGCGACGGCGACGATATTCTTGTCGGCTTTACGGCCAGCAATGACGCAAGGCAGTCGCTGGCCGCGTGGGAAACCGACGACGATACGATCTACGGCGGAGCCGGAAACGATCTGATCCTCGGCGGTCTCGGCAACGATCTGCTCCACGGCGACGCCGGCGACGATGAAATTCAGGGTGGCGACGGCCACGACAAGATTTATGGCGGCGATGGCAACGACCGACTGTTCGGCCAGGCCGGGAACGACATCCTGTACGGCGGCGCGGGCGACGATTTGCTGGTGGGCTTTACCGGCGACAACGAGGCGAAGCGGACGTTAGGCCCCGGCGAGACCGACAATGACTATCTCTACGGTGGAGAAGGCAATGACACGCTCCTCGGCGGTCTGGGCGACGACTATCTCGACGGCGGGGCCGGTGCGGATCACATGGAAGGCGGCGAGGGCAACGATACTTATATCGTGAACAGCGTCAATGACGTGATTCTCGAATACGCAAACGAGGGTTACGACACGGTAATCAGCAGCGCAAACTACATTCTCAACGCCAACCTTGAAGAATTGAGACTCGTCGAAGGATTCAATATCAATGGGACGGGCAATGCGCTCGATAACCGGATCGTCGGCAACAGCGCGGACAACATCCTTGATGGCGTTACCGGTGCCGACACGATGATTGGCGGAAAGGGCAACGATACCTACTACGTCGACAATGTCGGCGACCGGGTCGTCGAATTCGCCGGCGAGGGCATCGATACGGTGCAGAGCAAGATCAGCTATACGTTGGGCGAACACGTCGAGAACCTGAACCTGCTGGATTTCGGCAAGCCGGAAAAAGGGCTCGTCGATGGCGTGGCCGTTCACGTGTACGGGTACCCGAAAGCCAACGAGCTGGATTACATGCAAGGCGATGCGGTTCCACGGTTCCAGGGAACGTGTGCGCTGACGTCGATCGCGAATTTGCTGACGCAGACCGGAACGCCGACTACCGAGGGAGACGTCGTCCGGCGCGCAATCGACAACCAATGGGCCGTCACCAGCCCGGCCGCAACGGATTACCAGCGAGGCGGATCGAATTACGTTCAGCAACAGGCACTGCTCAAGAGTTACGGCATTGCAAACAATCTGCTTGCCGGATACGACGAACATGCGGTCGCGAATCTCATCCGCAGTGGTCGTGGCGTGATACTGGCGCTGAACTCGGGTCGTCTTTGGAAAGACAGCGCTTATCTCGATGGCGGCGGCGTGAATCACGTCGTAACCGTGACGGGCGCGGTTTATGGAGACGCCGACGGCGCGCTCAAGGGTTTTTATATTGCCGACTCGGGCCGCCGGCGCGTCAGCGACATGACGCGCTACATCAGCCTTCAGGAGTTCCGGGCAGCCGCCAACGTACCGAATGCCTACGCGATCTACACGGCCGAAGCGCTGAAACTGTGGAACGAGGACATCAACGGCACGGGTAACGCACTCGACAACACGATCATCGGCAACCGGGGCAACAACGTGCTGGATGGCGGTGCCGGCAACGACATCCTGATCGGCGGCCTGGGCAACGATACCTATCGATTCGGTCGCGGGTCCGGCCGCGACACGATCCGGGACGACGACGAAACGCTCGGCAACAGTGATGTGATCAGCGTCGGCGCAGGCGTATCGGCGGATCAATTGTGGTTCCGTCACGTCGGCAATGATCTCGAGATCAGTATCCTCGGCACCAGCGATACCGCAACGGTTCGGGACTGGTACCTGGGTTCACGGTATCAGATCGAGCAGATCCGTGTCGACGACGGCCGGACGCTCGTCAACGCCGATGTCGAGAAGCTGGTACAGGCCATGGCGGTATGGTCGCCGCCGGCCGCGGGGTCGGTCACGCTGTCCCCTGAGCATCAGGCCGCGCTTGCGCCGACGCTGGCGACGAGCTGGCGTTAATTCCGGTTCCCGAAGGTCGATCCGTCCGGTTGAACATTACGTGCGACCGGACGGCCTGCTGCCGGCCGTATCGCATTTCCTTCCTCGCCTCGTGTTCCCTTCATGGACAGTTCCATTCTCCGGCCTCCAGCGTCGTCTCCGACGCAGGATGTCGACTCCGGTCTCGCCGTCGTTCTGACGATGGCCAGCCTGCACGGCATCGCAGCCGACGAAGCCGCGTTGCGACATGAATTCGGCTTCGGCCGCTTCGATACTCAAACAATCCTGCGAGCCACGCGTTCCCTCGGCATGACGGCCCGGGCCGTTCAACAGAACCTCGAACGACTGGATCGGACGCCTTTGCCCGCGGTCGCACGAGCGAAAGGCGAAGGTGGCTATTTCGTGGTCGCGCAGTACCAGGCCGCGGATGGAACACGTGCGCCTCGAATGCTTGTCCAGTTTCCGGGTGAGGCACCTACCGTCCTGACCCGCGAGCGTCTTCTGGAGATCTGGACCGGCGAGCTCATCTATTTCACGAGTAAGAGCAGCATTGCGGGTACCCTGGCGCGCTTCGATTTCAGCTGGTTCATTCCGGCAATCGTCACGTACCGGAAGCTGCTGGGCGAAGTTCTCGCGATCTCTCTGGTGTTGCAGTTGATTGCGCTCGCCACGCCGCTTTTCTTCCAGGTGGTGATGGACAAGGTGCTGGTCAATCACGCGATGAAGACGTTGAACGTGATCGCCGTGGGGCTGATTTGCGCGACGCTGTTCGAAGCGGCGCTTTCGGGGATACGAACCTGGGTTTTTGCGCATACGAGCAGCAAGATCGACGTCGAACTCGGCGCACGGCTCTTCCGTCATCTGTTGGCATTGCCGCTGGCGTGGTTTCAGGCGCGCCGTGTCGGCGATTCTGTCGCCCGTATTCGCGAGCTGGAGAACATTCGCGCGTTCCTCACCGGCAATGCCGTGACGCTGGTGATGGACCTCGCGTTTTCGTTCGTTTTCCTCGGGGTGATGCTCTGGTACAGCGCGTGGCTTACGTTGATCGTCGTTGTTTCGATTCCACTCTACATGCTGTTGTCGGTCGTGTTTACGCCGATCATTCGGCGGCGTCTGAACGAAAAATTCAATAAGGGCGCCGAGAATCAGTCGTTCCTCGTTGAAACCATCAGCGGGATCGATACGGTCAAGGCGATGGCGCTCGAACCGCGCTGGACGGATCGATGGGACCGTCAACTGGCCGCTTATGTGAGTTCGGGCCTGTCGGCGACCAACGTTGCCACGATTGCAAGCGGCGGCGTGACGTTGATCAGCAAGCTGGTGACCGCGGCGATCATGTGGCTGGGCGCCACGCTGGTGATCGACGGCAAGTTGACCGTCGGCGAGCTCGTCGCGTTCAACATGCTGGCCGGGCAGGTGTCCAGCCCGATACTGCGTCTCGCTCAGCTGTGGAACGACTTTCAACAGGTAGGGATTTCGATGGGGCGCCTCGGGGATATCCTCAACACGGCGCCCGAAGCCGCAGCCAAAAAGACGCGAGTACCCCGTCTCGAGGGCGCGATCGAATTCGACCAGGTATCGTTTCGCTACCGGCCGGATGCGAGCGATGTCATCCGGCAGATCTCCGTCAGGATCGCGGCGGGCGAGGTCATCGGAATCGTCGGCCGCTCCGGGTCGGGCAAAAGCACGCTGACGAAGCTTGCGCAGCGGCTCTACGTGCCGGATCGCGGGCGAGTGCTGGTCGACGGGCACGATATTGCAGTGATCGATACGGCGAGTCTGCGCCAGCAGATTGGCGTTGTTCTGCAGGAAAACATGCTGTTCAATCGTTCTGTGCGGGACAACATCGCGCTGGCTCGACCCACTGCGTCGATCGACGCGGTGATCGATGCAGCGAGGCTGGCCGGCGCACACGAGTTCATCTGCGAGCTTCCGGAGGGTTACGACACGCTCGTCGGCGAGCATGGCACGGGGCTCTCGGGTGGCCAGCGGCAGCGCATCGCCATTGCTCGCGCATTGATGACCGATCCACGCATCCTGATATTCGACGAGGCGACCAGCGCGCTCGACTACGAATCAGAAGCCGTCATACAGGCCAACATGCGGGACATCTGCGCGCGGCGTACGGTGCTGATCATTGCGCATCGGCTCTCGGCGGTGCGCGATGCCGACCGGATTCTCGTGATGGATCGCGGGCAAATCGTGGAAAGCGGCACGCACGACACACTGCTGCGCACGCAGAATGGAATCTACGCACACCTGTATTCGCTGCAACAGGGCGGTCGCGACGTAGCAAAGGCACGGATATGAGCATGCGACAGCAGGCAGGGGCCTGGCGTGAACTGGTCGGGCGTTACCGCGATGTCTGGCGTCACTGCTGGAAGCGACGCCATCGGATGACGCTGCCGGCATTCAACGCGAACGAGGCCGAGTTTCTCCCGGCGGCGCTGTCTGTCCAGGCGGCACCTGTCTCGCCGGCAGGCCGGTGGGTCGCGCGCATTCTCATCCTGCTCGTGATGACGGCGATCGTCTGGTCGTATTTCGGGAAAATCGACATTGTCGTCGACGGCGGTGGCAAGATCATTCCGTCCTCCCGGACCAAGACATTGGCGGCGGTCGAAGTTGCCAGCGTGCGAGCGCTGCATGTGCGCGACGGGCAGATCGTGAAGACCGGCGATGCGCTGATCGATCTCGATACGCGCGTAATCGACGCCGAACGTCAACGGGCTGACGGCGACCGGCTGAATGCGGTACTGCAAGCCGAGCGTGCACGGGCGTTGATCGACGCAATCGATACCGGGCGGCAACCTCGGCTGGCGGATGTGGAGAGCGTGTCGCCCGAGCGCCGGCGTGAGGTCGAGCGGCACTTGCAGGATCAATGGCGCGATTTCGTCGCGCGACAGGATCGCCTCGACAGCGAAATTCACAGATACGGTCAGGCCGCTCCGCTTGCGGCGCGTCGTGCGGATGATTACGCCAGGCTGATGAAAACCGGCGACGTTGCGGAACACGCGTGGATCGAGGCCGAGCAGCAGCGCATCGATACGGCGGGACAGCTTGCGGATGCTCGTCACCAACGCGCGGCGCTCGTGGCAGAGACGCGAAGGAATACCCAGGATGCGCTGAACGATGCACAGCGTGTCGTCGATGCGTCGTCGGGCGACATGCGGCGTGCGGAGGCACACGGGGAACTGCTGCGCCTGACCGCGCCGATCGACGGAACCGTCCAGCAGCTTGCCGTCCATACCATTGGGACAGCGGTGCCGGCCGCACAGCCGCTGATGCAGATCGTGCCGCGAGAGGGGGCGGTAGAAATGGAAGCATTCGTCGACAACCGGGATATCGGCTTTGTCGAGAAAGGGCAGGCCGCCAGCGTGAAGATCGATGCATTCGAGTACACGAAATATGGCACGTTGTCGGCGAAAGTGAGTCATGTCTCGCGTGACGCGATAGACGACGACAAGAAGGGACTCGTCTACTCGGTCAGGATCCTGCTTGATCGTTCGGCGCTGGTGGTAGACGGTCGCGAGATCGCACTGTCGCCGGGTATGTCGGGTAGTGCCGAGATCAGAACCGGTACGCGGCGGGTGATCGAGTATGTGCTGTCGCCGTTGCTGCAGCATGCGCGGGAGAGTTTGCGTGAGCGCTAGGAGCTTGAAAGATGGCGTGTGTCCGTGGATCTTCGGCCTGATGCTGGTTTCAAGTGCATGCAATGCCGAAACACGCGGGATTCCGGATGGCCTGGCCGATCCGTTGCTGACCCGTCCACCGGTGCTGGATGCGGGGCAGCGATTACCGGGCGATGACATGCCAGTGGTATGCGCTTCGTCGACTGGCCCGGCGAAGCCGCTGACGCTTGGTGATGCGGTTGATCTTGCGCTATGCCACAACCCCCGTATTCGAGCGGCGTGGGCATCGATCAAGATCCAGGTCGCAGCGGTGGGTGAAGCCAGATCGGCATGGCTCCCCACCGTCAACGGGTCGATCAGCCAATTGACGACTTATAACCGGTATTCCGATGCACCATCGATGAATACGCGCGGCGTCGGTCGAACGTCGAACGCGACATTGAACTGGCGGCTACTCGACTTTGGTGGGCGAGCTGCAAACCGCGCGGCGGCACAGCAACTGCTGACGGCAGCGCTGGCGGGCCACGACGCAGCGATGCAAAAGGCGGTCGTGGATGTCATCGGGAGCTATTTCGATGTTCAGAATGCTCAAGCGGCGTTTGCAGCGCGTACCGAGTCCGCGACGTTGGCGGAATCGACGCTGCGTGCGTCGCGTAAGCGGCTGGCCATGGGCGTTGCATCCCGAGCTGACGTATTGCAGGCGGAAACTGCGTTGGCCAAGGCATTGCTCGCTGCACGGCGAGCGGGCGGGGAGGTGGCTCGGGCCCGCGCCGAACTGGTCTTTGCGACCGGTCTGCCCGCCGACACGCGGGTTGAGGTCGAGGAGGCAGTCGTACCGGTTGCACTGGACGCGGAGCGCCAGCTAAGCGACTGGCTTCGCGCGGCCGAAGGTTCTCACCCCGAGATCCGGGCGGCGCGGGCCAAATGGAAGGCTGCGCAAGCGAAGGTGACGACTGTACGGTCGGACGGGATGCCGACACTGGATCTGAGCGGGACGTTGTCCCGGAACGGCTACCCGAATCAGGGATTGCAGTCGATGCGGGCAACGCAGACAAGTATCGGCCTGACTTTGACGATTCCCTTCTTCGAAGGTTTTTCTCGCACGTATCGGATTCGCGGCGCGCAGGCTCAGGCCGAACTGGCGCAGGCACAGCTTCTCGATACGCAGCAGCAGATTCTGCGTGACGTGCTGAAGGCCCATGCCGACGCGGAGACGACAGCGGACAACCTGGATGCGTCTGCACGCTTGCTGGCTGCCGCGGAAGCTGCGCTGACATCGGCGCGCAATCGTTACGCGTTCGGCGCAGGAGATATTCTGGAACTGCTGTCGGCGCAAGCGGCGCTTTCCGACGCCCGTCAGGAACGGGTGCGAACGCTGGCCGAGTGGGAGGCGGCACGGCTTCGGTTGTTTGCCAGCGCCGGCATCATCGGCCGATGGGCGTTTCGGTAGTACTGGAAACGGTCGGTGCGATAGCCGCAGTACGCGACCGGCCGTCTTTCTTCACTTCTCCACCGCCGGCATGTTCTGCACCACCAGCATCTGCGGGCTCGACAGCGTGACCCCCGCCGCGCGCAACTGCTTCAGGATCTCGAACAGCAGATCGCTCTTCGTCGAACTCGCGATCCGCGGGCTCGACACGTAGCCCGTCACGCTCAGCGTGATCCCTTCCGGCGTGAGCTGGCTGAACGTCACCGACGGCGCGGGTTTCTCGAGAATCGCCTCATGCGCGCGGTACGCATCGAGCAGCAGGTCGCGCACCTGCTCGGGATCGGTGTTCAGCGGGAACGTCAGCACCAGCGTCGCGACGCCCTGCGTGCTGTTGCCCATCGTCACGTTGCGCACGTTCTGCGAGATCAGTTGCGAGTTCGGCACGATCACGGTCGAGCGGTCGCTCAGCTGGATCTCGGTCGCGCGCACGTTGATGCGGCGGATGTCGCCTTCGACGCCCGCGATGCTGACCATGTCGCCCACCTTCACCGGGCGCTCGGTCAGCAGGATCAGCCCCGACACGAAATTCTTCACGATCTCCTGCAGGCCGAAGCCGATACCCACCGACAACGCACTGACGATCCACGCGAGGTTGTTCCACCTGACGCCGAGCAGGCCCAGCGTCATCAGCACGAGCAGCACGTAGCCGACGTTGGTGAACAGCGTGATCAGCGACACGCGCATCCCCGTGTCCATGCCGAGCGCGGGCATGAACTCGCCGTCGAGCCAGCGGCGCAGCGAGCGCAGCAGGTAGAAGCCGATCGCGAACCCGATTACCGCGTTCAGGATCCGGTCGGGCATGATGTTCAGGCTCTGCAGCCGCTGGCTGCCGATCATTGCGACCGCGCTGTCGAGCAGGTCGCCCGGCGTCGTGCCGAAGCCGCCCGTCAGCAGCGCGATGGCTGCGATCAGCATCAGCAGGCTCGTGCCGAAACCGGACAGGACCGTGCGGGCCTGGTCGAGGTGCCGGTCTTCGAGCGCGAACAGGTGCTTGATCTGCTGACCCGTCGACAGGCTCACGGAGAACAGGCTTTCGCTCGCGTCGCGCGTCAACTGGATCAGGATATAGGTGGCGCACAGCACGATCTCGAACCACACGAGTTCGTAGGTGATGAAGCGCGCGACCGTGATGTAGCCGATCAGGAGTGCGATCAGCGACACGACGATCGCCAGCGTGACGCCGGCGTGGATCACCCCGGCGAGCGTCGAGCGCTGCTCGGGCGCTTCGCCGGCCGCCGCGAGCACGCTGCGTGCGCGGTTCGAGCGCAGCAGCGACGCGCCGACCGTCAGCGCGACGACGAGCGATACGATGCCGCGGCCGAACAGCGTGACGGACAGGCTGGTGTCGACGATCCGGTTGATCGATTCGAGCGTGCCGGACATCAGCAGCAGTGCGGCCAGGATGCCGGGGAACGGCCTCATCGCGCGCGCGACGGGATCGGCGAGCGCCGGCAGGCGCCACGACGGATGCTTCGTGCAGAGCAGCGCGCGGCCGAGCCCGGCGATCAGTGCGCAGGTCGCGGCGAGCTTCGCAAACTGGTCCCACAGATCGGTCAGCGACGGCGTGAGATCGTAGTGGCGCGCAACGGCGAGGTAGAGGATCTGAACGGCAAAGGCGGTTGCCAGGAATGTCGACAACGCGGTCGACAGCGCCAGCGCGCTGCGGCGCAAGCGGGTGGGCGGCAGGCGGTTCAGGCAGAGCCACGCGAGCCCGCGCTCGATGAGCCGGCGGCCGCCGAGCCACATCGCGAACGAGGCGATCAGCAGCAGCGCGGTGATCGCACGATGTCCGGGCAGCCACGACGTGCGCAGCATGTCGCGCAGTTCGTCGTTGAAATCCTCGAGCCGCTGGATGTCGTCCGGCGAACGCTGGAACAGCGGCAGCCAGAACTGCGCGCTGAAGATGCCGCCCGAACGGAACGCGAGCTGGTTCTTCAGCAGGCCGCGATGCAGCTTCGCGAACTGTTCGTTCAGGTTCGTGAGGTTGGTCTTCTGGTCGGCGGCCTGTTTCAGCGCCGCATCGAGCTGCGTCTTGCGCGCGTTCAGCGTCGCGCGCTGCTTCGCGACGGCCGGCGTTTCCGGCGCGGCGCCTTCGGCCGGCGCCGGGCCGAGCACGTCGAGTTGCGCCTGGATCTGCGCGCGCTGCGGAACGAGCTCGCTCTGCAGCTTCGCGACATCGGTGCTCAGTTCCTGGGTCGAATCGCCGAGCGCGTCCAGTTCCTTGCTGTTGGACGCGGTCGAGGTTTGCTGCTTGATGCGGTCCTGTTCGGCCTGCATCCGCTTGAGCTGCGCGACGGCGTCGTTCAGCGAGATGGCCGGCACGGACGCGTCGGTGCCGCTCGCGCCCGGGGCGGAAGCGGCCGCCGGAAACGCCGACGCGGTCGCGATCGCCGCGAACTGCAGCAGCGCGATCAGCGCGATCCGGCGTGCGTGCGTGGATAGTCGTTGTATGAACATGGAATGCTTACGATTTGCCGACAATGCCGGCCGCCGAAAGACGCCCGGAAGCCGGTAGTTGGCCCGGTAAGCATGTTACCGGGGCGGGGAACGCGTGGTTGTACCGATTGCGTACCCCATTTGCGGCGATTCCGGCAGTGCGCGCGGGTGCGAAACGGCGCGCCTGGCCTGTACTGTCGGGCCCGCACCGCCGAGACGCGGCGCGGGCGGCGCCGGATTGCCGTTCCGACCCGTTTCCCGTACCCGATAGACGGTTACGCAAGTTACACATTATCCGGCGCGAAATCGGGGTGTCCGAATCGGTTCGGTTCACGCAATGCGGCGGGGTCGCTGGTGCGCACGTGCGCCGGACGGACGTGCCGGTACAATGCAGCGATTCGCCCGACGGCGGCTCGACGGTCGCCGGACAACAACACACAACACGACACGATCAGGAGACGCGCCCAAGATGGCCTCAACGGACAGCCTTCCGCAGGCACCTGCCTATTCCCCATCCGTCGACCCCGGCTCGATCTCGGCCCGCCTCGACCGCTTGCCGCCCACCCGCAGCGTCTGGAAACTCGTCGTCCTGCTGAGCCTCGGCTTCTTCTTCGAACTCTACGATCTGCTCTACAGCGGCTACGTCGCGCCCGGCCTCGTCAAAAGCGGCATCCTTTCGGCGACCACGCACGGGCTGTTCGGCACCACCGGTGTCGCGAGCTTCATCGCCGCGCTGTTCTCCGGGCTGTTCATCGGCACGATCGCGTGCGGCTTTCTCGCCGACCGCTTCGGTCGCCGCGCGATCTTCACGTGGTCGCTGCTGTGGTACACGGCCGCCAACGTGGTGATGGCGTTCCAGGACACCGCAGCCGGGTTGAACTTCTGGCGCTTCGTCGTCGGTCTCGGGCTTGGCGTCGAGATGGTGACGATCGGCACGTACATCTCCGAACTCGTGCCGAAGCAGATCCGCGGCCGCGCATTCGCGTGCGAGCAGGCGGTGGGGTTCGTCGCGGTGCCGGTGGTCGCGTTCCTCGCATACCTGTTCGTGCCGCACGCGCCGCTTGGTCTCGACGGCTGGCGCTGGGTCGTGCTGATCGGCGCGCATGGCGCGCTGTTCGTATGGTGGATTCGCCGCGCACTGCCGGAAAGCCCGCGCTGGCTCGCGCAGCAGGGCCGGGTCGACGAAGCCGACCGCATCATGCGCGCGCTCGAAGCGAAGGTCGAAGCCGAATACGGGCGTCCGCTGCCGCCGCCTGCACCGGCCGAGCCCGTGCCGCCGCGCGGCAGCTTCCGCGACATGTGGGTGCCGCCGTATCGCAGCCGCACGATCATGATGACGATCTTCAACGTGTTCCAGACGGTCGGCTTCTACGGCTTCGCGAACTGGGTGCCGACGCTGCTGATCAAGCAGGGCATCACGATCACGTCGAGCCTGATGTATTCGAGCGTGATCGCGCTCGCGGCGCCGATCGGCCCGCTGATCGGCCTCGTGATCGCCGACCGCTTCGAGCGCAAGTCGGTGATCGTCGCGATGGCCGCGGCGATCGTCGTCTGCGGGCTGCTGTTCAGCCAGACGACGGTGGGCGCATTCCTGATCGTGCTCGGCATCGGCCTCACGCTCGCGAGCAACATCATGTCGTACAGCTTCCACGCGTACCAGGCCGAACTGTTCCCGACGTCGATCCGCGCGCGGGCCGTCGGTTTCGTTTATTCGTGGAGCCGCTTCTCGGCGATCTTCTCGTCGTTCGCGATCGCGGCCGTGCTGAAGGGCTTCGGCACCTTCGGCGTGTTCGCGTTCATCGCGGGCGCGATGGCGATCGTGATGGCCGCGATCGGGCTCATGGGGCCGCGCACGAAGGGCATCGCGCTCGAAACCATTTCGAAGTAGTCAGTGGTTGTGCACGCGTGTCGCATGGTTCGTGCGGCACGCGTGCGATGCAGTTTTCCTGGTGGAAACTGCATCGCCGAAATGATTTGGCATACGAATTTATTTAGCGAGACATCGTTTCGGACGGAAAGCGCAAGCCTCCCGGGCTACGCGCTGAAACGCTAACGCACAAGCTTGCCGTGCAACGAAGCCGCAAGCGGAAACGAGTTGAAACAAAGCGTGACGAAGCGAAAATCTGCCGCAAACCCGCGACTTTCGTCGCTGCAGATGCTGGCGCGGACGCGTAAAATGAAGGGCCTGACGACTCATTAGCCGCCATCGGACCGCACGCGTTGCATCAGCGAACGGCTCCGCCGCGAAGAGGCGTCGGCGCCGGGCGCACACGATGCGCCGGACGTATCGATGGCTCGCGCGGAAGATGCGCCGCTCGCAACAGCACCATGCGGCGGCCGGATCGGCCGATGGCTTCGAACGTATGATGCTTTCCTGCCTGACGCGGCGATTTGCGAAGCCGCGTTGCCTTACCCGTGCAGTTGCCACGTATGTATGGCTCGCTGCCGCGCTGACGGTTTCCGTTTTTGCCGGGCGGCCTGTCCTTGCCGCATCCGACGTCCCGTCGTCCGCTGCTACGTCATCCTCATCAGTTGCGTCGCCCGCGTCGGCGGCTTCCCGTGTGCATCCGGCGTCGCACGCACATGCATCGTCGGGTGCATCGGTCGCGCAGCCCGCGCCAGCGGCATCGCACGTGCATCATGCAGAGCCTGCCAGCGCGCCATCGGGTGCGCCAGCGTCCACCGCAGCGCCTGCGTCAGCGGCTTCCGCCGCGTCCTCTGCCGAACCTGCGTCGGCCGCGTCCGCCGTACCGGCCAGCGAGGCCGAGCCTCCCGTGCCGACCCCGCCGCGCCGGCATCCGCCGTTGTCGGCCGCGGACGCGAAAAACGCGACGACCCGCGCGATCGACACGCGCAAGCGCTTCACGCAGGAAGTCACGCGGCGCCTGAACGTACCCTCAAGCGAGCAGCGCGCATACGGCGAGCGGCTCGAGAAGGCGCTCGCCGATGCGGACCTCGGCGATCTGGCCGGCGAATACGTTGCGATGGTCGATCGCGCACCGAACGTGCAGGCGCTCTTCATCTACTTCCGCGCGACGTCGGCCAATGCGTGGCTGATGATCGGCGCATCGCCGGTCGGAACCGGGCTGCCGGGCAAGTACGATCATTTCCTGACACCGCTCGGCGTGTTCCATCACTCGCCCGACAACATGGATTTCCGCGCGGAAGGCACGACGAACGAGAACGGGATTCGCGGCTACGGCCGCCGTGACATGCGCATCTACGACTTCGGATGGGAGAACGGCGAGCGCGGCTGGGGCAAGGGCGGCGTGTCGCCGATGCGCTTCCAGATGCATGCGACCGATCCCGACCGCCTCGAATCGCTGCTCGGCATCCGGCACTCGAAGGGATGCGTGCGGATTCCCGCGTCGCTGAACCTGTTCTTCGACCGGCACGGCCTGCTCGACGACGACTACCAGGCGCGCGTCGAGGCCGGCAAGTCGCTGTGGGTGCTGCGTCGCGATCGCGACATCACGCCGATCGCGGGCCGCTACCTGGTCGTGATCGACAGCGCACGCAACACGCGCCCGGCATGGTCGCCGTTGCCGGGGCGCAAGGCGTGGTCGAAGCTGCCGAAGGGAGGCGACACGGCGGATTGACGGCCGCTTCGCCAAGCGCGGAAGGTGCAAGGATGAGAATAAATCCGTTTTATTGATACATAAGAAAAGCAAACTTTTATTATCCGATCCGGGTTCGTATAGTCGAGGCCAGTTTCGCGGAACCCTGCCGCGCCTGGACCACCACCGATCACACGACCCGCATGAAAACTCTCTACAAGCTTGCTCCGCTCGCGATGCTCGGCGCCTTCGCGACCCATGCCTGTGCGCAAAGCAGCATCACGCTGTACGGTCTCATTTCGGCCGGCGTCGGGTTCGCGACGAATCAGGGCGGCAAGAACGCCTGGCAGGCGCTGTCCGGAACAAACCAGAACCCGCGTTGGGGCCTGAAGGGCAGGGAGGATCTCGGGCAGGGGCTGTCCGCGGTCTTCCAGCTCGAAAACGGCTTCAACGTGATGACGGGCACTGCCGCGCAGAACGGCCGCGAGTTCGGGCGCATGGCCTACGTCGGTCTCGACGACCGCACGTACGGCGCGGTGACGTTCGGCCGCCAGTACGACGCGATCCACGACTACATCGGGCCCGTGATCATCGCAAGCAACGGCGTGAACATCGGCGACAACGACAACGGTTACAACGACATCCGCGTGCAGAACTCGGTGAAGTACGTGAGCCCCGTCTACTACGGCCTGAAATTCACCGCGCTGTACGGCTTCAGCAATGCGACGGGCTTCGCGAACAACAGCGCATACAGCTTCGGGCTCGGTTACGAGCGCGGCCCGCTGCGCTGGAGCGCGGTCTACGCCCAGTACAACCATCCGTACAGCAGCACGAACCAGGACGGCGCGATCGCGAACGACTATGCGTCGCCGCTGCTGATCTTCAGCAAGAGCGCGATGACGCCGGCGGCGTACGCGAGCCGGCAGCGGATCGCGGGCACGGGTGGCTTCTACACGATCGGCCGCGCGCAGTTCGCGGCGATGTTTACCGACGTGCGCTACGATTACCTCGACAATTCGCACCTGCACCTGCAGAACCTCGGCGTGAACGTCGTCTACACGATGACGCCGCAGCTCTTTCTCGGCGCCGCGTATGCGTTCACGAACGGCAAGTACGACGTGATCGACAAGCGTCCGAAATGGCACCAGGTGAACCTGCAGGCCGATTACTTCCTGTCGAAACGCACCGACGTCGCGCTGACGGTGATCGCGCAGCAGGCGGCCGGCGACGCGGACCATGCGCAGATCTTCGCGTACGCGCGCTCGACCAGCACGCGCCAGATGATGGCGACGCTCGGCGTCCGGCACGTATTTTGAGTTCGACCATGGCCCACCCGATCGCATCCCGCCGCACCTTCCTGAAACTGTCCGCCGCGCTGGCCGGCACCGCGCTGCTGCCCGAAACGGGCGCGTTCGCCGCCGGCGGCGACGCCGCGCGCCGCACGGTGATCATCGATACCGACCCGGGGCAGGACGACGCCATCGCGATCCTGTTCGCACTCGGCGCGCAGGACCGGCTCGACGTTCGCGCGCTGACCGCCGTCGCGGGCAACGTGCCGCTCGACCTGACCGAACGCAATGCGCGGATCATCCGCGACTGGGCCGGCCGCACGAAGACGCTGCCGGTCTATGCGGGCTGCCCGCGCCCGCTCGCTCGCGAGCTCGTGACGGCCGCGAACGTGCACGGCAAGACGGGGCTCGAAGGCGTCGAACTGCACGAGCCGCGCGCGCCGCTCGCGACCGGCCACGCGGTGTCGTACCTCGTCGATACGCTGAGCCGCGCGGCGCCGAACAGCGTGACGCTGTGCGCGCTCGGCCCGCTGACGAACATCGCGACCGCGCTGGTCGAAGCGCCGCAGATTCGCGGCGCGTTGCGCGAAATCGTGCTGATGGGCGGCGCGTTCTTCGAGCGCGGCAACATCACGCCGGCCGCCGAGTTCAACATCTATGTCGATCCGCAGGCAGCGGAAGTGGTGTTCGGCAGCGGCGTGCCGATCGTCGTGCTGCCGCGCGACGTCGCGGTGAAGGCGCCCATCACGCCGGCGCGCGTCGCGCCGTTCCGCGCGCTCGGCAACCGCTGCGGCGCGATCGTCGCGGACATCATGACGGCCGAGCTCGCGTACAACAAGAAGCGGCGCGGCGTCGACGACGGGCCGATGTACGACCCGACCGCGGTCGGTTATCTCGTCGATCCGACGATGTTCGGCGGACGCAAGGTGAACGTGGTGGTCGAGACGTCCGGGCAGTGGACGCTCGGCGAGACGATCGTCGACTGGAACGGGCGCAGCGGCCGCGCAGCGAACGCAACGTGGATCAACGAGGTCGACGCGGACCGCTTCTACGCGACGCTCGTCGAGCGCATCGCGAAGCTGCCCTGAACGCGGGCCGTCGTGTGGCGAACGGATTCAGATGTGCTTGGCGATCCACTCGCGGCACGCGCGCACGTGAGGGCCGCGATCGTCGGCGGCGAGCGAGATCAGCGAGATCGCGCGCGTGACGCGCGGTTTGTCGACGCGCAGCGCGACGAGTTCGGGATCGTGCAGATGCATTGTGTAGAGGCTCGGCAGCACGGCGGTCGCGAGGCCGTTGCGCGCGAGCGCGTAGAGCGGCTCGGTGTACTCCATCCGGTACGTGACGTTCAGGCGCAGCTTCTCGGCGCCGCCGGTGCGATGCAGTGATTCGCTGACGCTGCCGCGCACGAACACGGCCAGCTCGCGATCGACGAGCTTCGCCCACGTGACGCTCTTCGCGCGGGCGAGCGGATCGTCATGTCGCACGACGATCACGATCTCGTCCTCGAACAGTTGCCGGTAGCGCAGCGTGCCGTCGTCGCTGTCCGGTTCGCGCACGCCGATGCCGAGATCGGCGACGCTGTCGCGCACGGCTTCGACGAGCGCGCTGTTCGGCAAATCGGTGAGCGTGAAGCGCAGCGTCGGATGCGTGCCGCGCAACGTGTTGAGCGCGGGCAGCAGGCGGCCCGCGACTGACGGGATGAACGCGATCCGCACGGTCTGGATGCGTTCGCCGATGAGCCGCGTCATGTCGTCGAAGGTGCCGCGCGCCTGGTTGAGCAGGCGTTCGGCGAGCGGCAGCACGGCTTCGCCCGCGGACGTCAGCGTGAGCCGGTGCGCGGAGCGCGCGAACAGGCGACCGCCGAGCAGGAACTCGATCTGGCGGATCGACGCGGTGAGCGCGGGCTGCGTGAGCGACAGCGCCTGCGCGGCCTGCGTGAAGCTGCGTGCATGGGCGAGCACGACGAAGTGCTGGACCTGCCGCAGCGTGAGCGCGGGCAGCAGCGACGAGCGGTCGGACGACATCGGGCAGTAACGGTCGGGGTGCGGTACGCGGCAGTATAAGACCGCGCTGCATGAACCGACACAGGACAATATTCGGAATCACAGGAGAACCACCATGTCAGCGACTGACACGATGCCGGCGCGAGCGCCGGCCAACTGGCTCGAACGCCGCTTCGCGCTCGCCGCGCGCGGCACGAGCGTGCGCACCGAGACGATCGCGGGCGTCACGTCGTTTCTCGCGGCCGCGTACCTGCTCGTCGTGATCCCGTCGCTGCTCGCCACAGGCGGCATGGAACGCGGCGCGGCGACGACCGCGACGATCGTCGTGTTCGTGCTGTTCACGACGCTGATGGGGCTCTATGCGAACCTGCCGTTCCTGGTCGGCCCGGGCATCGGCGGCTCGGTGATCATCGGCGTGACGCTCGCGACGACGGAACACGTCGGCTGGCAGACGGGCCTCGGCATCGCGTGCGTGTCGGGCATGCTGTTCTTCCTGCTGACGATCCTCGGCGCGCGCGGCGTCGTGGTGCGGTTGATTCCGGTGCAGATCAAGCTCGGGCTCGGCGCGTCGATCGGCCTGTTCGTCACGATGCTCGGGCTGCGCAACGCGGGAATGGTCGTTGCGAACGCGAAAACCAACGCGTTCGCGCTCGGCGACTTCTCGCGGCCGGGCGCGCTCGTCGCGCTGATCGGCCTGGCGGTCGCGGTCGTGCTGCAGGCGCGCAAGGTGCCCGGCGCGATCCTGATCGCGATCCTCGTCGCGGCCGCGGCCGGCGTGCCGCTCGGCGTCACGCACCTGCCCGCGTCGTTCGTGTCGCTGCCGCACAGCATCGCGCCGATCGCGTTCAAGCTCGATATCGGCAGCGCGTTGAGCCTGGCGGCCGCGCCGTACCTGTTCGCGTTCTTCGCGGCGGAATTCTTCTCGACGCTCGGCACCGCGCTCGCGGTCGGCGCGAAGGCGAACCTGCTCGACGAGCACGGCAACCTGCCGGACATCAACCGGCCGTTCCTCGTCGATTCGCTCGCCGCGACGATCGGGCCCGTGTTCGGCATTCCGGCGCTGACCGCGCTGATCGAGTCGGCGGCGGGCGTCGAGGCCGGCGGGCGCAGCGGGCTGTCGTCGCTGGCGGCGGCCGTGCTGTTCGCCGCGATGCTGCTGTTCGTGCCGGTCGCGCTCGCGATCCCGAAGGAGGCGACCGCGCCCGCGCTGATCCTGATCGGGCTGTCGATGTTCGCGACGATCCGCCATACGCATTTCGACGACTTCACCGATGCGCTGCCCGTGATGTCGATGGTGCTGCTGACGCTGATGTCGAACAGCTTCGGCACCGGCATCGCAGGCGGGCTGCTGTGCTACGTGCTCGTCAAGCTGCTGGCCGGCCGCTGGCGCGACGTGTCGTGGGGGCTCGTCGTACTCGCGATTCCGCTCGGCTATTACTTCTGGACCGTCGTGAAGCCGCACTGAGAGACGGCTTCCACGACGCAACTGCACTACCCAAAGAGAAAGACATGAAGGGAACACCAGGCAACGTCCCGGCCGCGCGCACGGGCATCGAGATCACGCCGGCCCACCGGGCCTTCTTCCACGCGCTGCCGAAGGTCGAGCTGCATTGCCACCTGCTCGGCGCGGTGCGGCACGACACGTTCGTCGCGCTTGCGGAACGCAGTGGCGCGCCGATCGAGCGCGCGGAAATCGACGCGTTTTATGCGCGCGGCGAGAAGCCGGTCGGCGTGCTGCACGTGCTGCGCGCGCTCGACAAGTATCTGCTCACGCAACCCGACGACCTGCGGCGGATCACATACGAGTATCTGGAGGACGCGGCCGCACACAACGTGCGGCATGCGGAATTCTTCTGGAATCCGACCGGTACGGTGCGTGTATCGGGTATCGCATATGCGGACGCGCAGGCCGCGATCGTGACGGCGATCCGCGATGCCGCACGCGACTTCGGGATCGGTGCGCGTCTGATCCCGAGCATCGACCGCGAACAGGACCCCGACGAGGCGGTCGCGATCGTCGAATGGATGAAGGCGAATCGCGCGGACGAAGTTGCAGGGATCGGGATCGACTATCGCGAGAACGACCGGCCGCCGGAGCTGTTCTGGAAGGCGTACCGCAACGCGCGCGCGGCCGGCTTCCGCACGACCGCGCATGCGGGCGAGTTCGGGATGCCGTGGCGCAACGTCGAGACGGCCGTCGACCTGCTGCAGGTCGATCGCATCGATCACGGTTATACGATCGTCGACAACCCCGAGCTGTGCGCGCGTTATGCGGAACGCGGGATCGTCTTCACCGTCGTGCCGACGAATTCGTACTATCTGCGCACGCTGCCGCCGGATCAATGGGCGGAGCTGCATCCGATGCGCAAGATGCCGGGCCTCGGGCTGAAGATCCATCCGAACACCGACGATCCGACGCTGCACAAGGTCAACCCGAGCGAGGCGTGGGAGCTGATGGTCAGCCATTTCGGCTTCACGGTCGACGAACTGAGGCAGTTCATGCTGAACGGGATCGATGGTGCGTGGGTGGACGACGTGACGAAGGCCGCGTGGCGTGCGGCGTGGGCGCCGGAGTTCGATACGCTGGCCGCCACGCTCGCGGCGGGCTGAACACGAATGCGTTGTCTGCCGGTCGGCGCGTCAGCCGGCCGGCGGTTCGGTCAGGTCCAGGTGGTAGCGCAGGTCGCCCGCGAAATCGAACAGCGTGTAGTCGCGGAACGAAAAGCGCCACACGCCGTCGACGCGTTCGAACGCGTCGTGATAGCGGCCCGCGGCGATCGGTTGCAGCGCGAGGCCGTCGACGGCCTGCAGCACCGTGTAGTACGAGCGCGCCGTCGCGCGATGCGCGGCCTCGTCGATCTCGATGATCGGATTGGTGACGGCATGCTTCGTGCGCGGCGTGCCGCACGGGTAGCGCTTCACGCTTGCGCCGAACAGCGCGAGCAGCTCATCCGCGCCGATCGTCGACGCGCCTTCCTTCGTCTTGATGCGCGCGTGCCGGAACAGCGCCGCGACGCCCGGCAGGTCGCCGGCATCGAGCCGCTCCGCGTAGAGATACAGCAGGTTCGCGATGTCGACTGCGCTTTGGGTCATGCGGGCCTCGGTCATCGTTTGACGATGACGACGATGGTGCGCGGCGCGCGCCGGGCCCGCTTCGTCCGGGTGGACTAATTCGACATGCTGCTGCGCTAATCGCGACGGGAAGGTCGGTCTCGCCGACGTGACAGGACGCGTCGGCGTCGAGCCGCGCGGCCGTCACGCCGGCCGGCGTTGCCCGCCGGCGGCACGCTCAGCGGAAAAACTTCAGCCAGTCGAACAGGCCGGGATGCGGGCGGCGTCTCGGCGTCGGCGCCGGCGCGCTGCGCGGCCGGAAGTCGGGCGAGAACTGCGCGCGCGGGTCGATCGCGCGCACACGCAGCGCCGCATCGTAGAAACCGCCGACGATCGGCAGCGCGCTGTGCGCGCCCTGCCCCCAGTAATCGCTGCGAAGCGTCACGCTGCCGTCGTCGAAGCCGACCCATGCGCCGGCCACCAGTTGCGGATGCATCAGGATGAACCAGCCGTCCGCGTTGTCCTGCGTCGTGCCCGTTTTGCCGGCGACGTCGACGCGAATCCCGTAGCGCAAGCGGATGTCCGCGCCGGTGCCGTAATCGACGACATCGCGCATCACGTCGACGAGCGTCTGCGCGGCAGGCGCCGGCAACGCACGTTCGGGCGGCGCGCTGCCGAATGCGGCGAGCACCTTGCCGTCGCGATCCTCGATGCGCGTGATCATCTGCGGTGCGACGTACACGCCGCGGTTCGCGATCGTGCCGTACGCGGACACCATCTCCTTCAACGTGACGGGGCTCGTGCCGAGCGCGAGCGACGGCACCGCGTCGAGCGGACTGTCGCGCACGCCCATCGCGCGCGCGAGCTGCGCGACCTTCGCGGCACCTTCATGCTGCATCACCTGCGCGGTGATGCGATTGCGCGACAGCGCGAGCGCGTCGCGCAGCGTCATCGGCTCGCCCGTCGGCGGCTCCTCATCGGTCGGGCGCCAGACCGCGCGGCCGTCGATCGGGATCGCGACCGGGCGGTCGATGAACGTATCGCCCGGCCGCATGCCGTCCGCGAACGCGGCGCCATAGACGAACGGCTTGAACGTCGAGCCCGGCTGGCGTCGCGCCTGTACGACGTGATCGAACGGCTCGCTGCCGAAATCGGGGCTGCCGACCCATGCACGGATCGCGCCGTTGCGCGGATCGATCGCGACGAAGCCGGCCTGCACCTGCGTCTTGCGCTCGCACAGCGCGCGCATGAATTCGCGATTCGCGCCGAGCTGCTTCAGTGCCGCCGCATCGGCGAGCCCCGTGTCGCGAGCACTGCGATAGTCGGGCGTCTGGCGGACGAAGCCGCGAAACAGGTCGTTGCGCAGCCCGCAGCCGGACGGGCCGTGCCATGCGCTGTCGGCGATCGCCTGCAGCCGCTCGGTCTGCTGCGTCAGCGCCTGCGTCGCGATGTCCTGCAGCCGCGCATCGAGCGTCGTGCGCACGACGAGGCCGTCCGAGTAGAGGTCGTAGTTGTTGCGGTCGGCCCACGCGATCAGCCACTTGCGAAGCTGCACCGCGAAGTGCGGCGCGAGGCCGGGCTGCGCCGTCTGCGGTTCGAAGTCGACGCGCAGCGGCTGGCGCTGCAAGTGTGCGAGCTGCCGCGGCGACAGCATGCCCATCGTCGCCATCCGGTCGAGCACGATGTTGCGCCGCTGCACCGCGCGTTCGGGATTCAGCACCGGGTTGTAGTAGCTGTTGCCCTTCAGCATCCCGACGAGCGTCGCGCTTTCGGCGATGTCGAGCTGGTCCGCCGATTTGCCGAAGTAGGTGCGCGCGGCCATCTCGACGCCGTACGCGTTGTACAGGAACGGCACGGTATTCAGGTAGGTTTCGAGGATCTCGTCCTTGCTGTACACCGTCTCGATCTTGAAGGCGGTGATCAGCTCCTTCACCTTGCGCGTGAGCGTCAGCGAACGGCCGACTTCGTCCGGGTACAGGTTGCGCGCGAGCTGCTGCGTGATCGTCGAGCCGCCCTGGCGCGCGCCCGAGAACGTGTGCAGCCCGGCCGCGATCGTGCGGCGCCAGTCGATGCCGTGATGCGAGTAGAAGCGGTGGTCCTCGGTCGCGATCAGCGCGTCGACCATGTGCGGCGAGATCTGCTTGAGCGGCACCCATTCGCGGTTGACGGGCCGGAACTCGGCGATCAGCTCGCCGTCGGCCGACAGCACGCGCGCGGGGCGGTCGATGCGTGCCTTGCGGATGTCGCCGATGCTCGGCGTGAACGGAACGAACGCAAGCAGGACCAGCAGGCCCAGCACCGGTATCGCGGCGAGCGTCAGCGCCACGCCGCGGCGCGTCGGATGACGCAGGCGATGCAGTGCGCCGGCGCACAGCGCGCGGGTGCGCGCACGGCAGGCGGCGGCGAGCGGGGCGACACGGGCGCGGCAACGGAGCCACGCGTCTCGAAGAAACGGCACGAAGCGATTCACGGCGGCAGGGGCGTGGACGGAAGAGGCGCGATCCTAGCAAACGGCGCACGCGTGCCGGTGGCCGAAACGGCCTTTTGCTTGCAGGAGTTACAGACGATTACGTTTGTTGCCTGCGGACAACCTTTTGCGGCGCGACCGGCCGCGATTCTGCAGACGAAACCACGTCCGCGAGCCGCTGCGCGGCCGCCTCCATCTGCGCGCGGTCGAACCCGCCGAAGCCGAGCACGAGCCCCGGGCGGGCGGTGCCCGGCGCGAACATCGGCGACACCGCGCGCACCGCGACGCCGGCCTGCGCCGCGCGCGCGACCACGTCGAGATCGTCGATCCCTTTGGCGAGCCACAGCACGACGTGCATCCCCTGGTCGCCCGGCTGCACCCATGCGCGCTCGCGCGGCAGCCGCGCGCCGAGCGTGTCGATCAGCAGCGCGCGCTGCTCCGCATACACGCCGCGCACGCGGCGGATGTGGCGGTCGAGATGGCCTTCCGCGATGAACGCGGCCAGCACGTGCTGGTCGGCGGTCGGTGCGTGGCGATCCATCAGCACGCGCGCGCCGCAGAACGCGGGCACGAGATCGTCGGGTGCGATCACGTAGCCGAGCCGCAGCGACGGAAACAGGATCTTGCTGAACGTGCCGAGATAGATCACGCGATCGGGGTCGAGCCCCTGCAGCGACGGGAACGGATAGCCTTCGTAGCGCAGTTCGCTGTCGTAGTCGTCCTCGACCACCCACGCGCGCTGTGCGCGTGCCCATGCCAGCAGCGCGTTGCGCCGCGCCATGCTCAGCGGCATGCCGAGCGGGTACTGGTGCGACGGCGTGACGAATGCGGCACGCGCATGCGGCGCCAGGCGGATGCCCGCGTCGACGTCGATGCCGTCGGCATCGACCGGCACGCGGACCATCGCATCGCGTCGCCCGGTGCTTTCGAGCAGCGCGGTGATGCCGCGGTAGGCCGGATTCTCGACCCATGCCTGATCGTTCGCGCCGAGCAACACCTGGCTCGCAAGATGCAGCCCTTGCTGCGTGCCGCTCGTGATCACGACCTGGCCGGCATGGCATCGCACCGAGCGCGACCGGCGCACGTAGTCGGCGATCGCCTCGCGCAGCGGCAGCGCGCCTTGCGGATCGGCATAGCCGGATGGCGCGCCGGCGCCGCGCGCGCGCAGGCGGTTGCCGAGCCGGCGCCAGATGTCGTCGGGCGCGGTGAGGCCGACCGGCACCGAGATCGCGAACGGCATGGCCGGCAGCGGGAGGAATTCGCGGGCGATCCGCGCGAATGTGGCGGCCGGTTCGGGCAGCCCGGCGAGCGTCGGGCGCCCGCGTTGGGCGGGTGATTCGGGTTCGTCGACGGGCGGCGGTTCGGCGAGTGCGTGCGCGACCCGCGTGCCCGCGCCGCCGCGCGATTCGAGGAAGCCTTCGGCGACAAGCTGCGCATACGCGTCGACGACGGTGCCGCGCGCGACCTGCAGCGCGGCCGCCAGCAGCCGCGTGGACGGCAGCGTATCGCCCGGACGGACGTCGCCGCGACGCACCGCGTCGCGCAGCGCCTGCGCGAGCTGGCGGCTCAGGTCGCCGGCCGCGCGGTCGAGCGCGCCGAGCGACGGGATTTCGACGATCCGGGCCGTTCTTGCCATGATTCTGGTCTGCTGAAATTGTTCCAAACCGGCTCTACAGCATAAACCAGTTTGAGGTCACAATCGGCGCATGACGGGCCAGTGCCCAGCCAATTCAACCCCTGCACGACCGTGGAGCCGACATGTACGTCCCCGCCGATTTCAACGAGCCCGACCCCGACGCGCTGCGCGAACTGATCGTGCAGCATCCGTTCGGCAGCCTGATCACGCATGGAAAGAACGGGCTCGACGCGAACCACATCCCGTTCGAGCTGCTGCCGGGCGATGGCGGGCTCGGCGAGCTGCATGCGCACGTTGCGCGCGCGAATTCGCTCTGGCAGGACGTCGCGAACGGCGACGAGGTGCTCGTGATCTTCCGCGCCGGCGACGCGTACATCTCGCCGAACTGGTACCCGAGCAAGCACGTCGCGCACCGGCAGGTGCCGACCTGGAACTACGTGGTCGTGCATGCGCACGGCCGCGTCACGGTGCGCGACGACGAGAAGTTCGTGCGCGGCGTGGTCGCCCGGCTGACGCGCACGCACGAAGCGTCGCAGCCGGTGCCGTGGAAGATGGGCGACGCGCCGGCCGATTATCTCGACACGATGCTGCAGTCGATCGTCGGGCTGCAGATCGAGATCACGCGGCTCGTCGGCAAGCGCAAGCTCGGGCAGAACAAGGCGGTCGAGGATATTCGCGGTGCCGGTGACGCGCTGATCGCGGACGGGAAGCTTGCGATCGGGGAAGCGATGCTGATGGAAATCGAGCGCAAGGTTAAATAGCTCTGTGGCCGTAAAGTGAAGCAGGATCGCCAACAAGGTCTCGGCGGCGCACGAGCCCCATACGAAACCCGGAACAACGAAAGCCGTTCGCTATATTTCGCGTTAGATCCGCAGAATGCGCACGCTCAGGAACGTCAACAGCCAGTGTGCTGCGACCGCGATTGTGATGTATCCAGCGATAACTTGCGGGCAGCGGCGGCGAGCAAACAGGATGAAGCCCAATGCCGCAAAGATAACCGGTGGTCCGAACACATAGATGAATAGAGAGAGAGTTGAATGAAGGGTGGGGGCGCAGGCATCAACGCCGCCACCGCATTCACCGGGGCGTGGCGCGCAGAATGAGGCAAATTTTGTGCATATGCGCGTATCTATCGCTGCCCATACAACGACGCTGATAAAGCCCGCGATGGCGAAAGCGACTACAGCGAAGAAGCGCCGCATCATTTAATTTCCCAAAAGAGTATCTGTTTGGAGTTGCGGAGGTCTGACCAACCGAAATCCGTTTCGGGGAGGAATGCGTGCATGCCAAAAGCTCGGCCAAACGTTGCTACAACACCGGGCATGCTGCTGACGGTCAGTCGCGACCCATTCCACAAATCGATGTGACCTCCGCTCGCGTTTGCGGTCGATTCGCCACTGCGTGTCCAGTACCTCGAGAACTGGATGATACCGGTGCGGCCTTTGACCTTCGACTCCCAATCTTCTCCCGTGATGTTTTCGGCTTTTGGGAGCCCGGCGAACGGCTGTAGCTGCAACCATGCGCCTAGCTCATCTGCGCGTGTTGCAGTGGGTTTTCCGTCAAGCAAAATGCGACCGATACTACTTGCGCCCAACATTGGCTTCACGTTCCTTGCGTTGAACGACTTCATCCCGACGCCAACGCGATGCAGGGTGACACTGAGGCGAATGGCGCATTGATTCGTATACGCGGGGTTGTCGTACGGATTGCCGGACGGGAAGTTATCCCATAGCTCTTTGAAAGTGACGCCCGCTAACGGCACCTCTTTCTCCGAGTCCTTCGCGTTGGTAGAGCGGACTTTAGTGGGTTCGGTGTGCGGCATGAATTATTCTCCGTGTTGCTTAGCAAGCGCATCGTCGCCCCAGTAAACGGTGTAATCGTTTGCCTCGTCGCCGGTATGGATGCGAGGTAGGGTGCCGCGTGCATCAAGCCGCCCGAAATGCACGCGACCGTCAGCGGTTTCGATGTAGTAGGGCAACCCTTCGGTTGCCTCCTTGGTTGCTCTCACCCGCTCATCGAATGCGCCTTTCCTGATCGATGCGACCCCTCCCGTCGTCGTGCGGCTCGAAACGACTTCACCGAGGCCCTTTAGCCCGTCACTGCACCACGCGTCACCGGCAAGTAATGCAACGATGCGAGGTGGAGTCGAGCAGCCACACAGGACGACATCGTCGTCTAGCGCGATTTCTCCCCGGAACTTGAGTCGATATGGGCCGCCAGCTTTTGCGATGGTGCCGATGCTTTGGCACGCGTTGCAGAATGCACTACCCCCAATCAGGGCGGCTTGATGGCCGTGCACGAGGAATCGCGGGCCGCCGTATGGGCTAATTGTCCCGCCGCTTGAAAGACTATCGCCAACAACTGCAATTCTTCTATTCATTGTTCGGCCCTCTCGGAAAGCAGTAATCGTAGCTGCGCGGCGCTATCACGTATCTTGATATTGATAGGATGGCTTGAGATGGAACGTTTCAGCCATCAACTGTTGCGGACAAAACAGCATGCTGCGATCGCCGAATCGGTTTCCGTCGGCCACTGGTGCCCTTTACTGCGTCCGTTCCACCCCTGTCCCCGCCTGTGCGAGCGCACCGCGAATCGCCGCCTCGGTCTTGTCGTACCCGCCTTCGCCATAGCGCGTATAGACAATCTTTCCTTTCGCATCGATCAGGTACAGCGCGGGCCAGTACTGGTTGCCGTACGCGCGCCACGTGTCGTAGCGGTTGTCCTGCGCGACCGGATACTGGATCCCGAAGCGCTTGATCGCATCGGCGACGTTCCCCGCGTCGCGCTCGAACGGATATTCGGGCGTATGCACGCCGACCACGACGAGCCCCTGGTCGCGATACTTCCGGTACCAGTCGTTCACGTACGGAATCGTATGAATGCAGTTGATGCACGAGTACGTCCAGAAATCGACCAGCACGACCTTGCCGTGCAACTGGTCGAGCTTGAGCGGCGCGCTGTTGTGCCAGCGGTCGATGCCGGTGAAGTCGGGCGCCGGCGTGCCGGCCAGCGAGGTCGCCATGCCCGCGTCGTCGCGGGTGCCGGCGAAGGCGGCGAGCCCGGCCGTGGCGGCGAGGGCGATGACAAGGGCGGCGGTCTTGAGTCGGGGCAGCATGGCGTTCTCCTGATCGGGAGGCCGCCGCTCGGGCGCGGCGGCCGGACGTGTTTCGACAGGCCCCATTAAGCTGCGCCGACGTATCCGGGATATGTCCGGCAAGCCGCGCGTGTGCAATGTTGTGTGTCGTCGCGGCGGCGCGATACATTGGGATACAAACGCGCGCCCGCCGTGCGGTATAACAGCGGACATCGCCAGCCCGAACGACCCGACACCGACAGCGACACCGACTTATGGACAAGACCGACCACGTGCTGATCGTCGACGACGATCGCGCGATCCGCGAACTGATCGCGGACTACCTGGAGAAGAACGGCATGCGCGTGTCGCTGGCCGCGAACGGCCGCGAGATGCGCAACGCGCTGGACGACGGCGCGCCCGACCTGATCGTGCTCGACCTGATGCTGCCGGGCGAGGACGGCCTCACGCTGTGTCGCGACCTGCGCGCCGGCAGGTTCCGCACGGTGCCCGTGCTGATGCTGACTGCGCGCGGCGAGGAAACCGACCGCATCATCGGTCTCGAGATGGGCGCCGACGACTACCTGGCCAAGCCGTTCGCGGTGCGCGAGCTGCTCGCGCGGATTCGCTCGGTGCTGCGCCGCGCGCGCATGCTGCCGCCCGGCATGCAGGTGACGGAAACGGCCGAGATGCTCGCATTCGGCGAATGGCGTCTCGACACGACGGGGCGCCACCTGCTCGACACCGAAGGCACGCTGGTCGCGCTGAGCGGCGCCGAATACCGGCTGCTGCGCGTGTTCCTCGACCATCCGCAGCGCGTGCTGACACGCGACCAGTTGCTCAACCTCACGCAGGGGCGGCAGTCCGACCCGTTCGACCGGTCGATCGACCTGCTCGTGAGCCGGCTGCGCCAGCGGCTGCGCGACGGTGCGCGCGAACCGCGCTACATCAAGACACTGCGCAACGAGGGCTACGTGTTCTCGTCGGCCGTGACCGCCGTCGACGGTACGTCATGAGCGCGCGCACGCTGTGGCACTGGCCGCGCTCGCTGTTCGCGCGGCTCGCGCTGATCCTGTGCGTGGGCCTCGCGCTCGCGCAGACGCTGTCGTTCTGGCTCACGGTGACCGAGCGCGACCAGGCGACCACCAACCTGATGATGGGCTACATCGAGCGCGAGGTCGCGAGCTCGGTCGCGCTGCTCGACCACCTGCCGCCGGCCGAACGCGCCGCGTGGCTGCCGCGCCTCGCGCGGCGCAGCTATGCGTTCATCCTCGGGCCCGGCGAGACCGGCACGCCGCCGGAAGCGCGGCTGTCGGCGCGCGTCGAGCGGTCGATTTCCGACGGCATCGGCGGCGACTATCCGCTGACCGCGAACGCGATCCCCGGCGACCGAGAGCATCTGCAGGTGCATCTGCGGCTGACCGACGGGTCGCCGCTGACGATCGACATCCAGCCGATGTCGACGGTGCCGCTGTCGGGCTGGCTGCCGGTCGTGCTCGTGCTGCAGCTCGCGGTGCTGGCCGCGTGCTGCTGGCTCGCGGTGCGGCTCGCGACGCGCCCGCTCAAGCAGCTCGCGCAGGCCGCCGACGCGCTCGGCCCCGACCTGAAGGGCGAGCGCCTGAACGAGGGCGGGCCGTCCGAGGTTGCGCGCGCCGCGCGTGCGTTCAACGCGATGCAGGACCGTATCGCGCAGTACATGGCGGAACGCATGCAGATCCTCGCATCGATCTCGCACGACCTGCAGACGCCGATCACGCGGATGCGGTTGCGCGTCGACGTGATGGACGACGACGCGCAGGGCGCGAAGATGCGCCAGGACCTGATTGAGATGGAGCACTTGGTGAAGGAGGGCGTCGCGTATGCGCGGACGCTGCACGGCACCGAGGAAGCCGCGCGCCGCATCGATCTCGATGCGCTGCTCGACAGCATCGTGTGCGACTACACGGATGCGGGGCAGGACGTGGCGCTGCACAGCCGCGCGCCGCTGGCGCTCGTCACGCGGCCGAAGGCGCTGCGCCGCATCGTCGGCAACCTCGTCGACAACGCGCTGAAGTTTGCGGGCGCGGCCGAGATCGACGTGCACGCCGCGCCGGACGGCGGCGCGGTCATCGCCGTGCTCGACCGCGGGCCCGGCATTCCGGACGATCAGCTCGATGCGGTGTTCGAACCGTTCCGGCGCGTGGAGACGTCGCGCAACCGCGAGACGGGCGGCACGGGGCTCGGCCTTGCGATCGCACGGCAACTCGCGCTCGCGATGGGCGGCACGCTCACGCTGAACAACCGGCCGGACGGCGGCGGGCTGGAGGCGACGCTGACGCTCAGGAATGCGGGGTGATGCGGCGCGGCGCGCGAGCGTCGCGTCTTCAGGTTCCGGTTTGGGTTGCGGCTGAAGGGCGCGAGGTCACACGCGTTGCAGATGCGCGTCGACGAGCGGCGCGAGCGTCTGCGCATGCACGGCCGCGAGATCGTGCCGGCCGCCCGGCACGACGTGCAACTGCGCATCGGGCAACCGTTCGAGCAGGCGCCGGCCGGCCGCGACGGGGCTGATCGGATCGTCGTCGCCCCACAGCAGCAGCGTCGGCGGCGCAATGCGGCCGATCTGTTGCGACAGGTCGGCGCGGAACGTCATGAACCAGTCGGGCAATTGCGGGTTCGCTTCGGCGAAGCCGGCACGCCAGTCCTGCGCGCCGAGCCCTTCCATGTCGAGGCCGCCGGACGTGACGGTCAGTACCAGGTGCGTGACGAGTTCGGGTTGGTCGAGCGCCGCGCGCATCGCGATCACGCCCCCCATCGATTGCGCGATCACGGCGGTCGGCCGGTCGATCGTTTCAAGCACATGACGCACGAGGCCGTCGAAATCGTCGACGGACGGATCGCGTGGCGTATCGCCGAAGCCCGGATAACCGACGATCCGCCGCTCGGCCGGATGCGTCAGCAGGTTGGCCAGCGGTTGCCAGAAGGCGGTGCTGCCCGATGCGCCGGGCAGGAAGAGCAGTTGCGACGGAGCGGGCATGGCGAATCGGTTTTCCGATGAACGAAGCAGGTGACGGGGCGGCGCGGGCGCGTCAGCACCGGCCGGTGCGCAGCGCGACGGTCCAGTCGTCGCGCCCGCGCGATGCCGCGGTGGCGGCGGCCGTGTGCCAGTCGTATTCGACCGCGTGGAATTCGACGTTCCAGCCGGCCGCCGTGCGCGACACCATCGCGTAGCGCGCATGCGGCGAGCCGGTTTCGATCCGGTGCGGATGCGGCAGGTCGTCGGTGTATGCCTGCAGCCCGACGCTGCCCGGGTTGACGATCAGCCGGCCGTCGGCGAGCTTCGCGGTGCGCGGCACGTGCGTATGGCCGCACAGGATCAGCGACGCCGGCGCGTCGCCCGCGCGCTGCGCGATCTCGTCGGGCGTGGCCGCGCGGCAGCCGTCGGGCGTGACCGTTTCGAGGAAATAGACGAGGTCGCTGGCCGGCGTGCCGTGCACCATCAGCACGTCGTCGTCCAGCGTTGCGCGTTCGGGCAGCGCGGCGATCCAGTCGAGATGATCGGCGCGCAGCGTGTCGTGCGCCCAGCGATCCGACAGCCGCATCGACTCGCGATCGCCGGCGAGCAGCTGCCGTTCGTGATTGCCCCTGACGGTCGGCAGGTCGAGCGCGATCAGGCGGTCGGCCGTTTCGGCCGGATGGAGCGCGCCCGACACGATGTCGCCGAGATTGACGATCACGTCGGCGCCGCGGCGGCGGACGTCGTCGAGCACCGCGTCGAGCGCGGCGAGGTTGCCGTGGATGTCGGAGAGCGCGGCGATTTTCATGGCGGGTCGTCGAGGCAGGGAACGGCGATTGTCGCCAATTCGGCGCAGGCCGTCCAATCGCGCTCGCGGGTAGCGCCGCGAGCGGTGCGTCAGTCGGTGGCGAGCCGCGCGTACATCGCGAAATCGCCCGGCGTGCCGCGCACCATCCGGTACGCGCGCAACAACCCTTCGTAGCGGTAGCCGCACTTCTGCAGCACCCGCGCGGAGCCCGCGTTGCTGGTCAGCACGACGCCCTGGATGCGCATGAAGCCGCCGTCGGCGAATGCCCACGCGGTGACGGCTTCGCACAGCGCGCTCGCGATTCCGTGCCCCCAGTGCGACGGCGCGAGATCGTACGCGATTTCCGCCGAGCGGTTCGCGGTGGACACCGTATGCAGCCCGATCGTCCCGGCGAGCGCGCCCGATGCGGTATCGACGATCGAAAGACGCCGGATCGAATCGGGGGCGGCCGATTCGATGTTGTCGAACAGCGGCAGCAGATCGTCGCGCGAGCGCAGGTTCCAGCTCGTGTGGCGAACGACGTCGGGGTTCGACAGGTACGCGTACCACGCGCCGAGATCCGCGCGTTCGAGCTGCCTGAGCGACAGGCCCGGAAAGCCGGAGCGGGGCGGCGCATCGACTCTCATCGGAACCCGCCCCTACGCGGCATGACGCCGGTACAGCGCCAGCGAACCGGCGAGCGCGAGCAGCATCGCGCCGCACGTGCGTTCGAGCCACAGCGCGCCCGAGCGTTTCAGCAGCCGCACCGCGCGTGCGCCGAGCAGCGCGTAGCCGAACATCACCACGCCGTCGAGCAGCGCGAACGTGACCGCGAGCGCGACGTATTGCGGTGCGAGCGGCGCGGACGGATCGAGGAACTGCGGCAGGAACGCGGAGAAGAACAGATAGCCCTTCGGGTTCGTCACCGCGGTCAGGAAGCTTTTCGCGAAGATCGACGCGTTGCGCTCGGGCGCCGCGCTGGCGTGCGCGGCGGCGACGTCGAGCGACCCCTTCGACGTCAGCAGCCGGATGCCGACATACGCGAGGTACGCGGCGCCGAGCCACTTCACCACCGAGAACCAGAACGCCGACGCCATCAGCAGCGCGCCGAGGCCGAGCGCGACCGCGACGATCAGCACGAAGTCGGACAGCATCGCGCCCGCGAAGCCGTACGCGGAGCGGCGCACGCCGTAGCGCGAGCCGTTGGTCAGCGCGAGCAGCACGGTCGGGCCGGGCGTCGCGATGCCGACGAACGCGACGGCGGCGAAGATGAGCAGGGTCGTTTCATGCATGAAGGAACTCCCGAGGGAAGGCGCGCGTTCGATTATCGGGTGCGTGCGCCCGCGCTGTACAGGCATGTCAGCCGTGCGGCCAGTCCCGCTTTCGACTATCTCGATTTTGGCAAGAAACTGTTTTCATCATTGCGCTTTAGTCTGGGACCGGTTCCATCTACCATGGCGGCCGCAGCGGGCCTGCCCGCCGCGACGCCGCGCGCGCCCGTCGCATGCGCGCGTTCCCGCGTGCGGACGCCACGACCGCGCACGGCCGGCGGAGCTCGCCGCCGCACGCGCTACTCGCACAGAACAACGGGTTCACCGCCCGGAGACGCAACACCATGAACAAGCAACTGATCGCAGCACCGCTGCTGCTCACGCTCGCGGGCGGCGCCTTCGCGCAAAGCTCCGTCACGCTGTACGGCATCGTCGATGCGGGCGTGACCTATCGCAGCAACGAACGGGTCGGCTCGGCCGGCGCGTACACCGGGCATTCGAGCGTCGGGCTCACGACCGGCAACCTGTCCGGCAGCCGCTGGGGCATCAAGGGTTCCGAGGATCTCGGCGGCGGGATGCGCGCGCTGTTCGTCCTCGAGAACGGCTTCGACATCGCGAACGGCACATCGGGCCAGGGCGGCCGCCAGTTCGGCCGGCAGGCATTCGTCGGCATCGGCAGCGACCGCTACGGCTCGGTCACGCTCGGCCGCCAGTACACGTCGCTCGACGACTTCGTGAGCCCGGTCGGCCCGTCGTCGTTCATCGGCGGGTTCGGCGCGCACCCGGGCGACATCGACGATCTCGACCAGACCGCGCGCGTCGACAGCTCGATCAAGTACACGAGCGCGAACTACGCGGGCTTCACGTTCGGCGCGCTGTACGGCTTCGGCGGCCAGCCGGGCAGCATGAAGCAGCGCAACACGTGGAGCGTCGGCGCGGCGTACGCGGCGGGCCCGCTGCGGGTCGGTGTCGGCTACGAGCGCTCGGACAACAGCAAGACGGGCGTGACCGACCCGACAGCGGGCAAGTGGCAGAGCACCGACGACGGCCTGTTCAACTCGTCGATCAACGAAGGCTATGCGAGCGCGCAGTCGCAGCAGGTCATTGCGACGGGCGCGACGGTCGACTTCGGCCCGGCCGTCGTCGGCGTGAACTACAGCAACGTGCAGTACCGCGGCGGCGACCGTTCGCGGTTTGCCGGCCACGCGACATTCAACGTCGCGGGCGTGTTCACGCGCTGGAACGTGCGGCCGCAGACGCAACTGTTCGCGGGTTATAGCTACACGCGCGGCAGCGATGTCGATGGCGTCGACGACCGCGCGCAGTATCACAACGTGACGCTCGGCGCCGTCTACGACCTGTCGAAGCGCACCAGCGTGTACCTGCTCGGCGCGTACCAGCATGCATCGGGCATGACGCTCGATGCGCTCGGCCGGCCGGTGGCCGCGACCGCGTCGGTGTCCGACAAGGCGAACGGCCACTCGTCCGACTCGCGGTCGCAGGCGATCGTCAGCCTCGGGCTGCGCCAGAGGTTCTGACGCGCGGCAGTCGTTGCGGTCGCAACGTTATCCGCAGCCGGTGCGGGTGACGTTGCACGCGTGCTCCTATACTGTCGCCTCCGTTCTTCGAGAAGACGACATGACCCGAACGTATTCCGCGCGCTGCCTGTGCGGTGCCGTCACCGTTACGCTGCGCGGCGAGCCGGCGGCGCGCGCGTACTGCCATTGCGCGACCTGCCGCGATTTCTACGGCACGTCGATGCTGTCCGCGACCGCGTGGCCGCCGGAGCAGGTTGCGATCGACGGCGGCAGCGCGACGTTCCCGCATCCGTCGAAGTCGATGTCGCGCACATGGTGCGCGTCGTGCGGCGAGATCGTGTCCGGGACGAACCGGTTCGGCATGCGCGTCGTGCCGAACAGCCTGACCGCGCGTGCGCACGGCGGGCAACTGCCCGACCATCTGCAGCCGACGATGCACCTGTTCTACCGGCACCGCGTGATCGACGTCGTCGACGCGCTGCCGAAATACGTCGACGGCTGGGACGGCCCGACGCTCGACAACGCAAACTGAACGATCGCGACCGCGTGCCGGCACGGCCGGCGCGCGGTGTGTTCCGCCGCATCCTTCTTCCCCCATCCTTCCGCCCGCCGCGTTCGCGGCATGCCCGATACGCCGAATCGCGAAACGCCGATTGCGCCGGATAATATTTTTTCCCTTTCATTTTAATTTCGATTTGTAATCATCGAGCCTATTTCCGGGGAATGAAAATGCAATGCGGGCATATCAGAAAAAATGACGCATTTGCATTGGATGACCCGGAAGAAAATGCCGGGGAAAAGCGCCGAAACCACGCTGCCGGCAAGCCGTTGCGGTGCGGTGAGCGGGTTTGACCATCGTTGACGAAAAAAGACCCGGCGGCAAAAAAACATGGAGTGAATAATTCGGGATGACGGCGAATGCGTTTTTGCCTGAATCACCAATAATTCATGCGTCGCGATTTACAGTGTCGACCAACGATTGTCTGGGAGCATTATTCATGTCAATGAAACAAATTCGCGCGGCATTGCTGGGAATGTGCGTGGCCATGCTGGCGCCGGCGGGTCACGCGCAGGTGCAATACACGACGGACTGGCTCGCGAACACGTTCGGCACGCTGGCCGCGCACGTGGGCAACGGCGCGCGCTCGATGTGGGTCGCGCCCGAGGGCGTGATCTATACGGCGTCGCGCTGGGACGAGAACGCGGGTGGCGTCGCGATCTACCAGAACGGCCAGCCGCTCGGCACGATCGGCATCCACGACGAATTCCAGGGCGGCGCGATCACCGGCAACTCGACGTCGCTGTTCGTCGCGCTCGGCTACAACCGCACATTCGGCAGCGGCTCGGTGGGCCGCTACAACCGCGGCACGAACCTGCGCGACCTGCGCATCCCGGTCAGCACGTGGACGGGCATCCAGTACGCGGACGTGATCACGGGCCTCGCGACGGCCGGCAACCTGCTGTACGTGAGCGACTTCTACGGCAACCGCGTGCGCGTTTATACGACGGACGGCGTCTGGCAGCGCGACATCGGCGTATCGGGGCCGGGCGCGCTGGCGCTCGACGCCGCCGGCAACCTGTGGGTCGCACGCAAGAGCGCGGGCGTCGTCGCGCAGTTCAGCGCGACCGGCACGGCGATGAACACGATCCAGATGGCGGCCGGCGCGCGGCCGGCGTCGCTGTACTTCGATGCATCGATGGGCCAGCTGATGGTGGGCGACGAAGGGCCCGACATGAACATCAAGGTCTACAGCGGGCTCCTCGGCCTGCCGATGCAGGTCGGCACGTTCGGCGTGCAGGGCGGCTATCTCGACACGACGACGGGCATCAAGGGGCAGGTCGGCGACAAGCGCTTCACGCGCGTCGCCGCGCTCGGCAAGGACTCGGCCGGCAACCTGTACGTGCTGAACAACGCCTGGGGCGGCGGCTGGGATCTCGGCCGCAACGGCAGTACCGACCTGCATTCGTACAGCCCGACGGGCGCGCTGCAATGGAAGCTGCAGGCGCTGAACTTCGAGGGGATCGCCGCGCCCGATCCGGTGACGGACGGCGCGTTCTTCTACAGCGGCAACAACGTGTACACGGGTTCGGCGGGCGGCACGTTCGTCGCGAACACGGTCGACCCGTTCAGCTATCCGAAGGACCCGCGCCTCGACATGAAAGACTACCAGCGCGGCCAGCACTTCGGCCAGCTCGTGATGGTCGGCGGCAACCGGATTCTCGTCGCGTCGGGCCAGAACCCGGGCAACTTCAACTTCTATTACTTCAACACGGCGAGCGGCTATATCGCGATTCCGGCCGGCTCGCTCCCGGGCAAGCCGTTCAACACGACGCTCCAGGTGACGGCCGGTTTCGACATCGACGGCAACGGCGACGTGTGGGCCGGGCTGAACGGATCGAACGTGATTTCCCGCTTCCCGATGACGGGCTTCGACGCGACCGGCAAGCCGTCATGGGGCAAGCCGACGACGACGCCCGTGCCGAGCAGCGTGGCACCGGTCACGCGCATCATCTACCAGGCGGACAGCGACACGATGGTCCTCGCGCAGGGCCTCGCGGGCAACTGGGACTGGACCGCGATGAACGGGCACATCGAGGTCTATCACGGCTGGAAGAACGGCAACACGAGCGCGCCGAATCCGGTGATCAACCTGACGAGCGCGAATCCGAAATCGATCGCGGCGGCCGGCCACTACCTGTTCGTCGGCTACGTGCACACGGTGCCGAACATCGACGTGTTCGACCTGAACACCGGTGCGCTCGTCACCACGCTGACGAATTCGAACGCGTCGGCGATGGACGTCGGCAACGACGTCGACTCGATGTACGGCGTGCGTGCCTACCTGCGCTCGACCGGCGAGTACGTGATCACCAAGGACAACTACAACGGGACGAGCATCGTCGTGTATCGCTGGCGTCCGTGACCGCGCCGGCCGGGCCGGCCGGTGCGGCGTGGCGTCATGGCGTCATGGCGTCATGGCGCGCCGAGCACGCGGCCGTTCACGGTGAGCCCGTACATCGAGTCGGGCGAATCGTGGAACTTCGCGCGCGTGTCCTGCACGGAGCCCGTGAAGCGCGGGTCCTGCGGACGTTCGTGGCTGTCCATGAAGGTCGCGACGTCCCACGCTTCCTGATCGGTCAGCGTGCCGCCGAGCCCGAGCGGCATGTTGGCCTTGATGAAGCCGGCCGCATTGCGGATGTCGCCCATCCCCGCACCCCAGTTGAACGAGCGCGCGCCCCACAGCGCCGGGAAAGCCGGCTTGCCGCCGCTCGACTGGCCCTGGCCGTCCGCGCCGTGGCACAGCGCGCAGTGCTGCGTGTAGACGGCGGCGCCGCGCGCGTAGTCGGCCTTCTGCGCGGGCGGCGGCAGTTTCAGGAAGCCTTGCCCCGGCAGCTTCGTGCCGACCGGCGCGCCCTTCGCGAGCCAGTACGAATACGTTTCGAGCGCGACGAGGATCGGGTCGCCGGCCGGCGGCGCCTTGCCGTTCATGCTGTACTGGAAGCAGCCCTGCAGGCGTTCGGCGAACGTGTTCACGTGCCCGTTCTTGCTGCGGTAGGCCGGATACAGCAGGTAGGCGGCCCACATCGGGCTCGAATCGGGCCGGCGGCCCGCGTCGAGGTGGCAACTCGCGCAGGTCAGCTTGTTGCCGACGTACTTGCCCGCGAACTCGGGCGTGTGCAGGAAGATCTGCTCGCCGAGCTTCACGGTCTTGCCGAAGCCGTCGGCGGGCATCGCGGATTCGGCGGGCGGCGTGAACAGCTTGGCCGCCGTCGAGGTTGCAGCCGGCGTGGGCGCCGGTGCGGCCACGGGTGCGGAAGCGGCGGTAGGCGCGTTCTGCGGCGCCGCCGCGAACGCGAGCGCGGGCATCCAGGCCGCGCCGAGCAGCATGGCGCGTGCGCGGCGGATCAGCGTCGTGCGGTCGATCATCGCTTGTCTCCTTGTGCGGCGCCGCCGCGCGCATAGTAGGCGGCCACCGCGTCGATGTCGGCATCCGACAGCTTGCCGGCGACCATCGGCATCAGCGCCATCGGCCCGGGCGCGCGCGTGCCGTGTTTCCAGCCGTTCAGCTGGCCGGCGATATACGCGGCCGGCTGGCCCGCGAGCGGCGGAAATGCGGTGCCCACGCCGAGGCCGCCGGGGCCGTGGCATTGCGCGCACGCGGGCAGGCCCTGCGACCAGCGCCCGCGCGTCGCGAGCCACGCGCCGGTGTTCGCGGGATCGATCGACGTGGCGTCGGGAGTGAAGACGCCGGCCGGCGCGGGCAGGCTCGCGAAGTACGCGGATACCGCGTCGCGTTCGTGCGGCGTCAGCAGCGTCGAGAGCGGTTGCATGACGGGATTCTGGCGGCTGCCGTCCGCGAACGCGGCAAGCTGCGCGGACAGATACGCGGCGTTCGTGCCCGCGAGGCGCGGGAAGCCGGCCGCCGCATTCCCTTCGCCCTGGCTGCCGTGGCAGCCGATGCACGCGGCGACGCCCGCTGCCGAGCCCTGTGTCGCGAGCGTCTTGCCGAGCGTCGCGTCGTCCGCGTGCGCGTGGCCGGCCAGCAGCGCAGCCGCGGCAAGCAGCAGCGGTGCGATCCGGCGTCGCCGTGTGTCGACCGTATCGTTCACGTATCCCCTCCTTGTTGTATGTCGCGTGCGCGCCGCCACGCGGTCAGCCGGCGTCGGGCCGGTCATCCACCGGCGCGAGGTGCTGCACCGGCGTCGTTGCATCGTAGCGCCCGAAGCCGTAGCGCTGGAAAATCCGGAACGCTTCCGGCGACCGGATGAACGCGAGCCACGCGCGCGCGGCTTCCGGATGCGGCGCGTCCTTCACCATCGCGCCCGCATAAATCGCCGTCGTATTCTGCGCGGCCGGGATGTCGATGTGCATCAGCGGATGCCCGACCTGTTCCTGGAACGCCGCTTCGGATTGCCACAGCACGCCGGCGTCCGCGCGCCCCTGCATCAGGAACAGCGCGGTTTCCCGGTGGTGGATGTGCGTGAGCTCGGTCGTGCCGGCGCGCACCTTGTCGTCGTAGACGGTGCGCGCGAGCGCGTCGCCGCCGGCCTTCACGAGCGACGCGCGGATCTGCCGCGCGACGCCTTCGAATGCCGGGTTCGGCATCGCGAGCGTCACGTCGGGCCGCGCGAGATCGTTCAGCGATGCGATGCGCTTCGGATTGCCGGCGCGCACGATGATCGTCAACTGGTTCGTCACGTACGCCACGGCGGGGCCCGCGAGCGTGCCGTCCGCGATCAGCCCGTCGATCTTGCCGAGCCCCGCGAAATATGCATCGGGCCTGACCGTCCACGTCATGTTGCCGACCGTGATCGTGCCGCCCGCGTGGATCTGATTCACGAGCAGGCCGGGCGGGATCGTTTCCCAGTAGATGCGGCCGCGGTAGTCGGGATGGTCTTCCTCGAACTTTGCGACAAGCGGCGCCATCGCGAAGAAATAGTTGCCGCCGACGAACAGCACGAGCTTCGGCGCGGTGAGGTCGCCGTGGAAATCGGCGAGCACGTCGACCTGCGGCACCGTGAATTCGAGGCCGCGATGAATCGCGTCGTTGTTGCGGCCGTCCTGCCAGGGCGGAAAGAGGCTCGCGGCGGTGTCGGCGGGCGCGGCGAGCGACAGCGCCGACGCGCAGCACAGCCACGCGGCCAGCGCGGCGCGCAGCGTGCGCCGCCGGCGGCGCGACGGCGTTTGCGGGTGGATCGAGGTCATCGCGGGCCTCATTTCGCGTATGTGAAACCGGCCTGCTGCAATTCGGGCAGCGTGCCGACCGCGCCCGGCGTGACGATCGCCGACGGGATCACGTGGTTGGTCAGGTCGGCCGCGAGCGCGTCGAGCGGCAGCTTGTCGGGATTCGCGTTCGCGCCGTCGAGCCGTTCCGCGAGCTCCCAGATCGCGTTGTGGCACGACAGGAACACGACGCCGCGCTGTTGCAGCGCGGCGATGCTGTTGTCGTGCGACGAGAATGCGCCGTCGGGCAACGCGTGATCCTGCGCGCCTTTCGATTGCGCGGGCTTCGCGTCGAGCAGCGTGTTGGCCGGGAATGCGGCGCCGGCCAGTTTCGCGAGGCCGTATTTGTCCCACGCGGTCTGGTCGAACAGCGCGAGATGCGCGCTGCCGTGCGTGGCCGACACGACGAGGAAATCCGGATGACCGTACGACCAGATCTGCGCGTTCAGCGAATTGCGCATCAGGTTCAGCCACGGGCCGCCGAGCTCCGTGTTGTCCCACACCTGCTTCGGGCCGCCGCGATAGCCGATTACTTCGGCGAGCGCCGCGTGATCCCACTGGTCGGGGTGGTCGACGATCATCGGCACCGTCTTGAAGTCGCGCCGTCTCGGCACGGCCGCGAGGCGGCGCGTGAGGTCGGCGAGGCGCGCGGCGCCGCCGGGCAGCAGCGCGCCGGTTTCGGGCGCCGCCGCGTGAGCGTGGCGCGCGGCGGCGAGCAGTGCGGTGCCGGCCGCGAGGCCGAGTGTCTTGAGCGCGCCTCGGCGCGCGTGCCCGTCGGACATGGCATATCTCCCAGGATCGTTGTTGTGGGGCGTGTCGCGTCGCCGTGCGGCGGCGCAGCGTTGCATCGCGTAGCCAGTCTAGAGGCGCGCGATCGATCCCGGAAATCGCGATATCGGATGGGAGATATTTGGGGGTCTGATGATTCGGCGGGAGGGCACCGGCTGACGCGATATCGTGCGCGGGGTACGGCTTGCGCCGCGGGCCCGCGTGCGTCGATTGCCTCCAGCGGGCGTGTCCTGCGCATTTGCGCATGGCCTCCGGTTCGGCGAACACTCAGCCGCGGTCGACCGAAAAGCGTCCCGGGCCTGCTGCACAGAGCGCGAGAAGCCCCCCCATGATCGACAGGTTCTTGTAGAAATGAATCATGTTGTTCATCTGCTCGGAGCCATCCGTCAACCAGAATGGGTGACCGATGATCGCGGCGACGAGCGTATAGAGTGCGAGCAGCAACGCGACGGGTCGGGTATGGAATCCGATCAGAATCGCGATCGCAACGACGACGTCCATTGCGATCAGGATCGCCGCTGCCAGCATTGGCATGGGTGCGCCGATGCGGGTCATGTAGGCGATTGCTCCGCCGAAGTCCATCAACTTTGGAATCCCGATTTTCAAATAAAGTGCAACGATCAGCACACGGGCGATCAACAGCAGGGGATCCTGAAATGTGTTTGGCAGTTGTGGGCGGGTTGTCATGGCTCAAGAAGGCGAAAGCGACCGGCACACACTCGCGAGCGTGCAGGTCGCAGATGTTTTACGTTGCGTTGTGACGCGCACCGTCGTCGTTCGGCGCTGAGCCGAACCGGACTTCGAGAATGGTCAGCGTGGTCAGAAGGGCGACGAGGGCGGCTCCTGCGGTCAGTTGGAATCCGGTGTGCAGGACGTCGCTGAAGACACTGCGCAACGCGTCAATGACGTGCTGGCCAGCGAACGGTGCGCCGGCCATCGATTCGATGATCGCGGACTGCTTCTTTGGGTCGATGAGCAGTTGGGGGTCTCCCAGCAGGCTGTTCAGGTGCCGGTCGACAGTCGTCACGCCCAGGGTGTTCAGTGCTTGAAGCGCACCGACCTTGTAGTGGGCCGATACCCAGGCACCGAGCGTGGATAGCCCCACCATCCCGCCGATCATCCGTGTGGACTGGATGAGCGATGTCGCGATACCGACGCGTGTTTTTCCCGCGATCTCCTGCGTGAAGATGTTGACGTTGTTGAGGATAAGCCCCAGGCCGACGCCCGCCCCGAACAACGAAACGATCAGAAGCGCATGCGTGTTCGTCAACGCGACGAGCGACAAGCCATAGCAGGCGAGCACGAGCATCGAGAAGCCGGTGAGCACGATGATCGCAGGGCGCTCGACGCGCGTGACGATTGCCGTGTTGAGCAGACTGCCGACGGCGATCGACGCGGCGAGCGGCGTCGATAGTCTGCCTGCCGCCGTAGCGGACAGTCCGAAGCCGCTCTGGAGCAGCAATGGCGCATAGAAGATCGTCGAAAACATCACCGCGCCGGTCAGAAACGAAATCCCGAGCAACGTCAGGATGCGTCGATTGTGCAGCAGGTCGAGGGGTACCAGCGGTGCTGCTGCGCGCCGTTCACAACGCACGAACCATGCGACCAGCACAGGCAGGCTGGCGATTGCGATGCAGCGCAGTTGTGTCGACGCTTCGCGAAGCTCGCTGCTGAACGCGAACAACATGCATCCCAGCAACAAGGAGAGCACCAGCGCTCCGGCGATGTCGATACGGATTCGCGTTCCCGACGACGGGGCGAGGCGCGGGAGATAGCGTTGTGTGAAGTAGAGTGCCGCGAACCCGACCGGCAAGTTGATCACGAATGTCGAGCGCCAGCCGTATTGATCGGTCAGCCATCCACCTAGGGACGGCCCCGCGGCGGTACCGATGCCGTATGCCGCAGCGAGTACGACCTGCCATCGGGCGCGTTCCAGCGGCGCGGGAAACAGATCCGGTATGGAGGCGAACGCGGTCCCCGTCATCATCCCGGCACCGATGCCCTGAAGCGCTCGTGCGGCGACGAGCGTAGCCATGTTCGGGGCGGATGCACACAGGACGGAGGCCGCGGTAAACGTCGCGATTGCGCCGATGACGAATGGTTTGCGCCCGTAGTAGTCACCCAGTCGACCGAAAATCGGTACGGTAATCAACGACGTCAACAGATACGCGGTCGCTATCCACGTGTACCACTCGAAGCCGCCCAATGTTGCGACGATCTGTGGCAGCGCCGTGCTGACGGTGGTTTGATCGAGCGCGACGAGCATATTGACGATCCCGATACCTGTCATGGCGGCCAGCGACTGACCGAACGGGCGTGGCGATGCGGATGGCGTGGGTACGGCGGCGAGGGATGGCAGTTCTGCCGGAACAAGGGGCGACGCGCCGCCGGTAGCCGGCGCTTTGGCTGGGGATTGCATGGTGCTTTGATTCGGATCGGTCGCGGTCCGGGATAGCGGGTTGACGCGATGGAGATCGGGGAGGGAGATACAGCCCGATGGAAGCGAGGGAGGATGCAAGGAAGCCGAGCCGTCTCCGGAACCGGCGTTCCTTCACGCATCCGGATGCGTTACTGGACCTTCCTGGTGATGAGCAATTCCTTGCGCTCGACGAGATCCGGAACCAGCGCGCGGTAGGTGGCGATGTGTGGCGTATTCAGGTGCCCGTCGAGCGTTTCCTGACTCTCCCAGATCTCGTGGAAGACGAAGATGCGGGGATTCCGCAGGTCGCGACTGAGTTCGTAGCGGATCATGCCCGGGTCGCTTCGGGTTGGCGCGACGAGGCTGCTTAGCAGCGCTTCGAGCGCGGCTTCCTTTCCGGCCTTCGCTACGTTGATGGAGATAACGACGATTTCAGACATGCTCTATGCTCTTTGAGTCAGTTTTGTTCCAGGGTGCGCAGGGGTTGCCCCTTGGCGCCGGCAAAGAACACGACCATCTCGGCCGGTTCGTCGGTCGTATAGCCGTGGTGAATTGTTCCGACGGTGTCCGCGATGACCTGTCCCGCGGTAAACGTCGTCCGGGATTCACCGTTCTTTTTCTCGACAGTGAGCCTGCCGCTCAACAGAAAGACAGCGTTGACCACACCGTGGCTATGCCACGGAAGCGTCGTGTGAGCAGGGATTCGCACGTGCTGCACGTCGATGAGCGGCGTACCTTCCGGATAATGCGTGTAGTAGGCGCCATCCCATGATTGCGATGTGTGCGCGAGCGGCATGACCGTCACCCCTTCCTCGGACGCTTGCGCGCCGGAAGCGAGTGACAGCGCACTGATTGCAGCCGCCAGAAAACGGATGGGCCACTTCGTCTGGTTCATTCTTTTCAACGTCCCGTATCGTTCAGGTTCTTTCAACATCAATCGATGCACTCGGGGGTGTCGATTGCTGCGGCAGGCGAAGTGGCAAATGCGTCGACCTGCTCGTTCTTCGTTTGTGCTGCCGTCGAGGATTCGGCGTAGTAACGGTTTGGCGAAGGGAAGACACCCACGGCCACTTCAATGACGAAGGGCCCGTCGCATGCCAATGCGTCGCCGACGGCCTGTTCGAGCCCGGCCAGGCAATCGACCCGGCGTGCCGGCACTCCCACCGATTGGGCGAACCGTGTCCAGTCGTGGCGAGGCAACTTGCTGAACTGCTCTGCGACGGTTCGCTTGGTGATGGCGTCGATGTGAATCGCACCGTGAGCGGAGTTGTTCAGGACGATAAAGATCACCTTGATCCCGTAACGGGCCGCGGTTTGAATCTCCATTCCGTGCATCAGCATGCAGCCGTCCCCGGTGACCACGAGGCAGGGGCGATGCGGTGCGGCGAGCTTGACACCAATCCCGGCTGCGACTGCCCAACCCATCGGGGCAAGTGCGCTCGACGAGAAGTAGTTTCCGAGGCCTGACGAGAGCCAGTAGTGCGCCATGAAGATTCGATGCGCACCTGAATCGACGACAACGTTGGTGTCGTCTGGCACGAGGTCGCAGAGCCGTCGGACGACGTCACCCGGATAGAGTGAAAGTGAATCGGATGAGCTTCCGATCGACGTAGGTTCGAAGCGATGATCGTAAAGCGGAGCGCGCCTGACACGCTCGAGCCACGCATCACGGTGGGCGAATGCCGCCTGGAATTCCTGCGCTGATCCCGCCGGCATATGCGCGAGCATTCGAATGGTCGCAGTAATGCCGGAGAAAATGCTTCGGCTCGGAACGTGGCCGGTTGCCGGCGCATCGAAGCTGTCGTCGAAAATGACGAGCTCCTTGCCGGCGCTCAGCTTGTCGCTCCAATTCAGGCTGTCGCGTTGATTGAGATCGCAACCAAGAACGACGAGTGCATCGAGATCGTTTGAGTTGATCAGTTGTACCGCTCGCGTGTGCCCGGAAAATCCATAAACACCCAACGCAAGGGGGTGCCGCTCGGGAAAGGCGCCTTTGCCGGACAGAGTTGTCGCAACCGGAATATTGAATCGTTCGGCAACCTTGAGCAGGACCTGGGCAGTCTCCGGATCGTTTCCGCGACCACCGACGAGAAATGCAACCTTCTTTTCCTGAAAGAGATATTGCTTGCAAAGTGCCTGCACCGCGACCGGGTTGGCCGGGACATGGTTCATGTCCACGATGCTTTGGGCGTAGGGGCGTTGCATTCGATCGTGCGGGACCGGCACCGGTTGCTGTTGAACGTCGAGCGGGATGCTGATGAACGAACGGGCACGTCGCATCCAGTTCAGACCGTCGGTAGCCCGACGCATTTCCGCCAGAAGGTTGTGCTTGTTTTTCAGTTCGACAATGTCGTCGACGAGATTTTGCACCACGCTGCTTTCGGCGATTCCTCCCAGCGTGCCATCCTGGAACGCACCTTTTCCCTCGGCGTTGGACGATATGCCGCCGGCAAGATAGAGAACCGGGATCCGATCGGCGAGGGCGGCGGCCATGCCGGGAACGAGATTCATCGTACCGGGCCCGGAGATGGCGAGACACACACCGAACTTGCGACTGGCTCGTGCGTAGCCATCGGCCATGAAGGCACTGCCGGTCTCGTGCGCGGCGACGATGCCACGAATTTCTGGCGTCTTGTCCATCGCGTCAAGCAACGGATAAACCATCTTTCCGGGGACCAGAAAAATGTGGTCGATGTGCAGCGACCGGAGGAGATTCATAACGCTTCCCGAAACGTCGCATCGGGCCGGAATGTGAGTTGCCTTTTCCATCTTTTTATGCTTGTTCTTTCGATCTGAAACGATCTATGCGAGTCGAATACGCCGGCTGTATTTTTAAAACCCTCAATATGGCGAGGGAAATCACGGTTGCCGGAATGCCGCGATATACCGTTTGATACGGGGGCCTGATTATCTCTGTTGGAGAGCATGGGCTCAACTTGTATAATTGCATCCAAAGAATGCAAAAGTGCTTTACCGAGAGAGAACGTTATTCATGAATTGGGACGATGCACGCGTCTTTTTGGCAGTTCATCGCGCCGGGACGCTGCGCGAGGCTGCAGTTTTTCTCGATGTCGATCAGGCAACCGTGGGGCGGCGGCTGACGGCACTTGAGAAGGCGCTGGGTGCGAAGCTGTTTCTCAAGACGTCGTCCGGCTATGTCGTGACGCAGATCGGCGAGCATTCGCTGCAGGCCGCAGAGGAAATGGAGCGAGCGGCATGCGAGTTCGAGCGCCGCGCGCATGGCTCGGACGACCGGCTCGAAGGCGAGGTTCGGGTGACGACAACCGATTCCCTGGCGATGGATTTTGTCGTTCCCGCAATACGGGCGTTACGGCGGAAATATCCCGGGATACACGTGGTCCTGACGACTTCCGTACAGGTGCTCAACCTGACGCGACGTGATGCGGATCTCGCGATTCGAACCGTGATGCCGGAAAATCCCGATCTCGTCCGCCGGAAGCTGGCCGAATGGGAGGTCGGGCTGTTCGCGAGTCGCGAGTATCTGGATGCGCGTGGTGCCCCCGCCATCGGTTCCGCTTTCGAAGGTCATGATCTGGTGGTCTACCAACCCTCCATCACGTCCAACCAGGGGCTCTCGCTATGCGGCGAGTCGATGGAACAAGGGCGCGTCGTCGCGCAAGTGAGTTCGAGCCTGATGCTGGCGACATCGATCCGGTCGGGCATCGGAATAGGCGAGCTCCCGGTATATATGGCGCAGGCGGACGATTCGCTCGTGCGCATCTGGCCCGACAGGACTCGAACCGCGCCGTACCAGGTCTGGCTCGTGTCGCATACGGACCTGAACCGGACGGCGCGCGTTCGGGCGGTCACCGACGAGATCGCTGCTTCGTTCGACCGCTATCGATAACGGCCGGAATCTCGTCGGTGCAAGGCCGGGTGTTTAACGTGGCAGGGTCTTGCGCATCGAGAGCGTGCGCCGCGCGGCATACCAGCGGGGGACGATCGCGACCGCGGCGACGATCGCGAAGAACGGAATTGCCGTCGCCAGCACGTGGCTTCCGGTACCGAGCAGGCCGCTGGACACGGTGGCTGCGAGCGACGCGCTGCCGATCTGGAAGAAGCCGACCAGTCCGGACGCCGTGGCGGCGCGCCCATGTTCGCTCGCGATGGCGCCCGAGACGGCGAGCGACAGCGACGATCCGTTTGACAGGCTGACGAGAAACATCGGCACGACGATTGCGATGATGCCTTTGAATTGCCACGACTCGCACAACGCGAACGCAACGCCGCCGGCGACGAAGCAGCACACCCCGGCCACGACGATCGAGTCGTAGGACATCCGGTCGAGCATACGGCGCGAGATCATGTTCGCGGAAATGATGCCGGCGGTCAGCGGCAGATAAAGCCAGCCGCTTTGCTGTTCCGAAAGACCGAGGCCGGAAAAGATGAAGGGCGATTGCGTCAGGTAGACGAACCACGCGCAATAGATTGCGCAGACGACGAGCGTATACCGGATGAACACGCGATCTCCGAGCACGTCGGAAAAACCGGCCAGCGGAACTGCGCGATGTTGGCCCGGCGCGACGGGCGGCCGCGTTTCTTTCAGAAGCAGCTGGACCAGCGCGAGCGCGACTGCGCCAAACCCGGCGACGAAAATGAAATCGCTCCGCCACCCGAACCAGGCGGCCAGATATCCGCCGATCGCCGGGGCGATTGCCGGAGACAGCGAGACGAGCGGATACACGATGCTGTAGACCTTTGCGGATTCCTTTTTATCGCAGGTGTCGGCGATGATTGCGCGGCCGATCACGAGGCCGGAAGCCGCGCCGAGGGCCTCGAGTACGCGCCATCCGAGAAAGCTCGCGAAGCCGCCGGCACTTGCGCAGCCGATCGAGCCAAGAATGTACAGAAGGATCCCGACCGTCAGCACGGGTTTGCGCCCCCATCGATCGGAGAGGGGGCCGTAGAACAGCTGGGCACACGCGAGCGCGATCAGGTAGGCCGATACCGTCTGCGGCATCTGCCATGCACCGATTGAAAATTCATGGGCCATCGATGGCATGGCGGGCAGGTAGACGTCGGACGCGATCAGGCCGAAGGCGCTCAACATTGAGACGACAAGTATCAGTGAGAAGTTGGACATATTCGCTGGGTTGTTGTGGCGAAACGCGTAAGCGGATGAAGATGGCGACGCGCATTGGGCGGCCTTGAGAAACGGCGAGGGGATCATACGGCGTACGATGCGGTTCACGATCAGACGGAATTGCATCGCTGGGATGCATTTTCGCGGTCGTCGGAGTTGTTGCCGGGGACGCATGCGAATGACGGCGTCAGGTGTCGTGCGGGCCGGCTGTCAACAGGATTCCGGCGCTATATCGAGCGATTTTCCGGCGCATCGTGTATGTGCCTGCTGTGACCGATCATGAAGCGGCCGTGATGCTGCGCAGAGGGGGAACCGAGCCGCCGCATGGAGCGAGCGGCACATCGAGGCGGGGTTTGCGCGCGGGCCGTGGCTTGCGGGCTGGCCCACGCGCGTCAGGACGTTAGAACGACACCGTCGTCAGCGCGTCGGGAACTTGCCGGTCGCCGTTTCGCAGGCCGCGAACGCTTCGACGGTCACGTAGCCGCGCGGCGTCAGTGCGCCGCGCGTTCGTGCAGGACTTCCGCCGGCCGGCTGTTGCGCACGAATACGGCTGCCAGCACGGCGCCTGCCAGCGCGATCGCGCCGGCCAGCACGAACGCGGTCGCGAACGAGCCGCTGCGTTCGACGATGAAGCCGGTCACGGCCGGCCCGATCACGCCCGACAGGCTGCCCATGCAGTGCAGGAAGCCGCTCACGCCGCCGACGCGCGTCGGGTGCACGACATCCTGCACGATCGCCCAGTAGATCGCGCCGGTGGCGTACAGGAAGAACAGCGACACGGACATCAGCGCGACCGCGCCTTGCGTCGACTGCACGGTGCCCGCGATCGCGACGCATGCGCCCGCGCCGAGCAGGCACGTGACGAGCACGATCCGGCGCGACAGCAGCAGGTTGCCGGTGAGCCGGTAGAGCGCATCCGAGATGGCGCCGCCGCACGCGAGGCCGACCGTGCCGACGAGCCAGGGCACGACGGTGGCGATGCTCATCTCCTTGATGTTGAGGTGATGCGCGCGCACGAGATAGCTCGGGAACCAGCTCAGGAAGAAGAACAGCACGTAGTTGTAGCTGAAGAACGCGGCCGCCGTGGCGAGGATGCGCGGCTGGCGCACGTAGTGCGACAGCGTACGCGCGGGCGCCGATGCGTCGTCGCTGCCCGCGCGGGCGGCGGCAGGCACGTCCGGCGCCTCGTTCACCGGCGCAGCCGGACGATCCGACGTCGACACCATCCACAGCACGACCCACGCGAGCCCGATCGCGCAGACGATCCAGAACGCCGGCCGCCAGCCGAACTGCGCGGCCAGCAGGCCGACGATCGGCCCCGCGATCGCGCCGCCGAGCGGCGAGCCCGCGCTGAGCAGGCCCATCGCGGTTGCGGCGGCGTCGCGCGGCAGCCAGTTGTTGACCATCTTGTTCGCGGCCGAGCACAGCGGGCCTTCGGCCATGCCGAACAGCAGCCGCACGATCAACAGGCTCACGAAGCCGACGGTCAGCGCGGTCATCCCGCAGAAGATCGACCAGAGCCCGACCGACAGCACATACACGAGCTTCGGCCCGAGCCGGTCGGACGCGAGGCCGCCGATGAAATTGAACAGCGCATAACCGACGAAGAACGTGCTGAAGACGAGGCCCATCTGCGCGGCGTCGATACCGAGATCGGTCTGCACGATCGGCGCGACGATCGACAGCGCGACGCGGTCGAGATAGTTGATGCCGTACACGAGAAACAGCAGGAATACCGTGAACCACGCCTGCGACTTTTGCTTCATCTTCGTCTCCTTCGTGCCGGTGGGCCGGCCGTCATGTCATGTCTTGTCTGTCGTTCGCCGCGCCGACGCGCGTCGGCGGAATGGCGTCATGCGGTTCGCGCGTGGCAGCGCAAACCGGTCGTGCGGTCGGTCAGCGCGTGTGCAGCGGCGCGAGCAGCGCATCGGTGCCGTGCGCACGCAGCGTCGACAGATGCGCGCCGATGCGCGCGACCAGCGCGTCGGGCCACGCGGCCGGGCCGGCGAGCGCGGCACTGGCGAGCGCCGCCCGCACCGCGCCGTTCGCGTCGCCGGCCGCGCCGAGCGTCCCGGCGAGCGCGGCCGCGCCCGGGTCGCTGATCGTCAGCGGCCGGCCGCAAGCGTCGCGCGCGGCGGTCAGGTAGTACAGCCAGAGCGCAAGCGCACGCTCCAGATACGGGCGCTCGACGCCCGCCGCCGCGCTGTCGGCGAGCGCGGGCAGCCAGCGCAGCGGCACCTTCTGCGTGCCGTCCATCGCGATCTGTTCGGTGCGGTGCGCAAGCGTCGGATTCCGGAAGCGCCGCACGAGCGTCGCGCAATAGTCGTGCGCGTCGAAGCCGGGCGGCACGTCGACGGTCGCGAGCAGGTCGTGCGTCATCACGCCGTCGACGAACGCCGCGATCGCCGGATCGGCCATGGCGTCCGACACGGTCGCGCGGCCGCGCAGTTGTCCCGCATACGCGATCGCCGAATGCGAGCCGTTCAGCAGCCGCAGCTTCATCGTTTCGTACGGCCGCACGTCGGCGACGAGGCGCGCGCCGGCGTCTTCCCAGCGCGGGCGCGGGCCGGCGAAGCGATCCTCGATCACCCATTGCGAGAACGGTTCGCAGACGATCGCGGCCGCGTCGCGTGCGCCGAGATGGGTTTGCGCCCAGTCGAGCGACGCGGGCGTCGCGGCCGGCACGATCCGGTCGACCATGCTGTTCGGGAAGGCGACGTCGTCGCGGATGCGTCGTGCAAGCGCGCCGTCGTCGATGCGTTCCGCGTAGTCGAGCAGCAGCGCGCGCAGCGTGTCGCCGTTCGACGTCATGTTGTCGCAGCAGACGACGGTGAGCGGCGCGCTGGCCGGCCGCTGCCGGAGGCCGGCGGCGATCACGCCGAGTGCGGTACGCGGCGTGTCGGGCGCGGCGAGGTCCGCGCGGAGGGCGGGATCGTCGGTGTCGAGGCCGCCGCCGGGACGGCGGCAATAGCCTTTCTCGGTCACGGTCAGGCTGACGATCGACACGCCCGGATCGGCGATCAGCACGAGCAGCGCGGGCAGCGATTCCGGTGCGAACAGCGCGCCGTGCACGGCGCCGACGATCCGGGTGCGCGCGCCGTCGCCGTCGCGTTCGGTCACCGTGTACAGGTGGTCCTGTGCGGCGAGCAGGTCGACGGTATGGCGCCGCCGCAGCTCGACGCCGACGATTCCCCAGCGCAGGTCGCCCTGCTCGAGCACGGTCTCGGTATGGATCGCCTGATGCGCGCGGTGGAACGCGCCGAGGCCGAGATGGACGATGCCCGTGCGGACCGCGTGCCGGTCATAGCGGGGGCGGCGCGTGCCGGGCGGCGCGGTGCGCAGGAAATCGGGGGCAGGTGGCATGTCGGTCGGTGACGGCTTGTACCATGGTAGATAAACGAGTAAGTGAAGGTTATTGCGAGTTTTTGCTGGGAGTTATTGGTGTAAACGCCAGTTCGATCAATTTCGTTGGGTTGTGTACCATGGTAGATATCGATATCAAGTCGGAAGCATCGGCAAACATGAACGAAACCGCAGCATTTGAGGAAGGCGTCGTCGTCACGGCGTTGCAGGCGTTCTCGCTGGACGAGAGCCGGTCCTATACGGAGCAGGTACACGCGCTGCTGCGCAACGCGATCGTGCGGGGCGCGCTGCCGCCGCACACCGCGTTATCCGAAGCCGTGATCTCGACGACGATCAAGGTCAGCCGCACGCCCGTGCGCGAAGCGTTCGCGCAACTGGCCGACGAGCGGCTCGTGCAGATCCACCGGAAGGTCGGCACGTTCGTCGCGCCGATCTCGGTCTCGCTTCTCGAGGAAGGGCGGTTCGCGCGCAGCACGCTCGAATGCGCGAACCACGTCGAACTCGCGCAGAAGATTGCGCCCGCCCAACTGACCGAGCTCGCGCGGCTCATCGACGCGCAGCGCGACGCGGTCGATGTTGGCGATGTCGATGTGTTTTTCGCGCTCGACGAGAAGATGCACGCCCGCATGTTCGAGTTCGCCGGACGGCCGCACGTGTGGGAAATGCTGCAGCCAATCAAGCGTCAGTACGATCGCGTGCGCTGGCTGCTGCTCGACGACGTCGAGGGTCACGCTCGTCTCGCGTTGCAGGAACACGAGCAGATCCTCACGCATATCGCGTCGCGCAACATGGCGCTGCTCGGCGCATCGGTTGCGTCGCACGTCGACCGGATCGGCTCGCATCTGCCGGACGTGCGCAGCCGCGCCCCCCAATACTTTGTCGACTGAATCGCCCGCTGGAGGAGCGCAGTGAAAATCGAACGCTTGCAGACCATCGTCACGTGTCCGGGCCGGAACTTCGTGACGGTGAAGATCGTGACCGACGAAGGCGTCTACGGTCTCGGCGACGCGACGCTCAACGGGCGCGAGCTCGCCGTGCGCGCGTACCTGGAAGATCACGTGTTCCCGTGTCTCGTCGGCCGCGACCCGCGCAACATCGAGGACATCTGGCAATACCTGTATCGCGGCGCGTACTGGCGGCGCGGGCCCGTGACGATGACGGCGATCGCCGCGATCGACATGGCGTTGTGGGACATCAAGGGCAAGCTCGCGGGCATGCCGGTCTACCAGCTGCTCGGCGGCAAGAGCCGCGACGGGCTGATGGTGTACGGCCACGCGAACGGGCGCGATCACGAGGAAGCGGTCGACGCGGTGCGCGCGCACATCGAGGCAGGCTTTCGTGCGATCCGCGTGCAGTCGGGCGTGCCGGGGCTCGACAAGGTGTACGGCGTCGGCAAGACCGCGGGTGCGTACGAACCCGCCGAAAAGGGCTTGCCGCCCGAGGAGCCGTGGGATACCGCGCTCTACCTGAGCCATACGCCGGACCTGTTCCGCAAGGTGCGCGACGCGGTCGGCGATGCGCCGCACCTGCTGCACGACGCGCATCACCGGCTCACGCCGATCGAGGCCGCGCGGCTCGGCCGCGATCTCGAACCGCATCGCCTCTTCTGGCTGGAAGACGCGACGCCCGCCGAGAACCAGGACGCATTCCGCCTGATCCGCCAGCACACGACGACGCCGCTCGCGGTCGGCGAAGTGTTCAACTCGATCTGGGATTGCAAGGACCTGATCCGCGATCAGCTGATCGACTACATCCGCGCGACGATCGTGCACGCGGGCGGGATCACGCACGTGCGGCGCATCGCCGACTACGCGGCGATGTACCAGGTGCGCACGGGCTTTCATGGCGCGACCGACCTGTCGCCGGTCTGCATGGCGGCGGCGGTCAACTTCGGGTTGTGGGCGCCGAACTTCGGCATCCAGGAACTGATGCCGCACAGCCCGCTGACCGACGAAGTGTTTCCGCACAGCTACCGCTTCGAGGACGGTTATCTCATGATGGACGACGTGCCGGGCCTCGGCGTCGACATCGACGAGACGCTGGCCGCGAAGTACCCGTACGAGCGCGCGTACCTGCCGGTCGCCCGGTTGCGCGACGGGTCGATGTGGAATTGGTGAGCGGCGAAGAACCGAAGGAGAGAACCGAAATGTTGAGCGTCGTTGTCGATCGTCCGAACAGCATGAGCGTGCGCGAAGTGCCGCTGCCCGTACCCGCCGCCGGCGAAGTGCGCGTGAAGGTGCGTTACGCGGGCATCTGCGGGTCGGACCTGCACATCTTTCACGGCAAGAACCCGTTCGTATCGTATCCGCGCATCATCGGCCACGAGTTCGTCGGGACGATCGAGTCGGTCGGCGAGGGCGTCGACGCGGCGCGGCTCGGCGAGACCGTCGCGGTCGATCCCGTGATCAGTTGCGGGCATTGCCATGCGTGCACGATCGGCCGGCGCAACGTGTGCCGGCACCTGACCGTGCTCGGCGTGCATCGCGACGGCGGGTTCAGCCAGTACACGTGCGTGCCGGCCGGCAATGCCTACCGGATTCCGGCGGAGATCGCCGACACCTGCGCGGCGATCGTCGAGCCGTTCGCGGTCGCCGCGAACGCGACGTCGCGCACCGGCGTGCTGCCGGGCGACGTCGCGCTGATCTATGGCGCGGGCACGGTCGGGCTGACGATCCTGCAGGTGCTCAAGCGCGTGTACGGCATCCGCGCGTTCATCACCGACCGGCTCGACGCGCGCCTGCAGCTCGCGCGCCAGTGCGGCGCGGCGGAGGACGAGATCATCAACACGGGCATCGAGCCGCTTCCAGAAGCGCTGGAGAGGCGCGGTGTCGATGGCGGCCCGACGCTGATCTTCGATGCGGTCTGTCATCCGTCGATTCTGGAAGAGGCCGTGCGGCTCGCGGCGCCGGCGGGCCGGATCGGCGTGCTCGGCTTCTCGTCGGAGCCGTCGGCGATCGTGCAGGCCGAGCTGACGAAGAAGGAACTCACGCTCGCCGCGTCGCGGCTGAATTGCGCGATGTTCCCGCAGGTGATCGACTGGATCGGCCGCGGGTTGATCCAGCCCGAGCATATCGTCACGCACAAGGTCGGTTTCCGCGACGTCGCGCAGGCGTTCGAGATGGCCGAGCAGCGGCCTGCCGAGAGTTGCAAGATCCTGCTCGATTTCGCCGGCGATTGATGATCGATACCGGTTCGCGCCGCGAGCCGGGGCGGCGGCTTCCGGTTCCGGATCGAACCGCACCACAAGAACTTCAGGAGACAGGCAAGATGATCCGAATTCCGTTCGAGGAGTTGCAGGGCGCCATTTATCTCGCGCTCCTGAATGCAGGCATGAACGAGCACGACGCGGGCGTCTGCGCACGGGTTCATGCGGAGGCGACCTGCGACGGCGTCAATTCCCACGGCATCAATCGCGTCGCGCGCTTCGTCGACTACGTCCGCAAGGGCTGGGTGAATCTGCAAGGCGCTCCCACGCCGGTCAAGCGCTTCGGCGCGATCGAGATCCTGGACGGCAACCGCGGCCCCGGCATTCTCAATGCGTTGTCCGCGACCGAGCGCGCGATGGAAATCGCGGCCGAGCAGGGCGTCGGCATCGTCGCGCTGCGCAACACGACGCACTGGATGCGCGGCGGCACGTATGGCTGGCACGCGGCGGAGCGCGGCTACCTCGCGATCTGCTGGACGAATACCGAATCCTGCATGCCGGGCTGGGGCGCCAAAAAACCGCGCGTCGGCAACAACCCGTTCGTGATGGCGGTGCCGCGGGACAAGGGCCCTATCGTGCTCGACATGGCCATGTCGCAGTATTCGTACGGAAAACTGCAGGCGACCCGCCTCAAGGGGAAACACATGCCGTTTCCCGCCGGTTTCGACAGCGAAGGGAAGCTGACCACTGAGCCCGGCCCGATCGAGGCGTCGATGCGGATCCTGCCGATGGGTTACTGGAAGGGCTCGGGATTCGCGATCATGCTCGACGTGCTGGCCGCCGTGCTGTCGGAGGGGCTGGCGACGAACGGGATCGATGCCGTGCAGCAGGGAAGCTGCACGGGCTGCTCGCAGGTGTTCATCCTGATCGACCCGCGCAAGCTGGGCGGCGAAGCGTTCACGAACGAGGTCGCCGACGGCGTGGCCGATTACGTGACGACGTCGGAAGTCGCGGAAGACAGCGACGAGGTGCTGTATCCGGGGCAAAGCGCGCTGCGGACCCGCATCGAACAGCGGCGGCACGGCGTTGCCGTCGACGACGGAATCTGGGCCGACGTGCTCGCGCTCGCAGAGCGGTGAGGTCACCGCATCCGTGACGCGGCGCCGGCAGGCAACCCGGCTCGCACACGCGCATGCGAAACATACCGGCGTACGGATCGATTCCATCGCCGTCGAGGTTCTTGTTTTCATCGGGAGAACTGACCATGAAGGCAGACGTCACGCTTGCACTCGGCGCAAGCACCGAAGCACTGCACGAAGACGCGTTGTACCGGAAGGTGATACTGAGGATCGTCCCGCTGTTTTTCCTCGGGTTCATCATGTCCTATCTGGACCGCGTGAACATCGGCTTTGCCAAGCTGCAGATGGCGGCCGATTTCGGGCTGACGAACGCGTCCTTCGCACTCGGCGCGAGCGTGTTCTTCTGGGGCTACATGCTGTTCGAGATTCCGAGCAACCTGATCCTCCGGCGGGTCGGCGCACGCGCATGGATTGCGCGGATCATGATCACGTGGGGGATCGTGTCGACCCTGATGATCTTCTCGAGGAACGCGGCCGCGTTCTATTCGCTGCGCTTCCTGCTGGGCGTATGCGAGGCCGGGTTCGTTCCGGGCGTGATGTATTACACGAACACGTGGCTGCCCGCCCGGCGCCAGAGCGGCATGTATTCGCTGTTCCTGATGGCGTTGCCGATTGCGGTCGTGTTCGGCGCACCGCTGTCCGGCGCGATCATGGAGACGATGGACGGCGTGGCGGGCATCAGGGGATGGCAGTGGCTGTTCCTGCTCGAAGGGCTGCCGTCCGCGGTGCTGGGCGTCGTCATCCTGGCGCTGCTGCGGAACCGGCCGGCCGACGTCGATTGGCTGACGCCGCGCGAGAAGCAGATCATCGAGGCGAATGTCGCGAAGGAGGCGGCGTTCAAGTCGCATCGCGTCGCGGATGCGTTTCGGACACCGAAGATCTATGCGTTGATCGTCGTGATGATCCTCTTCAACACCGCTTTCTATGGGCTGACGTTCTGGATGCCGACGCTGTTTCATGACGCCGGCGTCGCGAACAGCCTGGATGTCGGGCTGTTCACGGCCATCCCGTTCGGCGTCGCGGCGATCTGCATGTACGTGAATGCGAAGTTCGCGGAGCGGTCCGGGCGGCTGCGCAGGCACGGCGTGGTGCCGGTCGCGCTGGCCGCCATCGGCCTGTTCGTCGCGACGGTGGCGCACGACAGCTTCTGGCTCGCGCTGATCATGCTGACCGTCGCGACGTCGGGCATCCTGTCGCTGATGCCGATCTACTGGACGCTGCCGGGACGCGTGCTGTCCGGTGCGGCCGCGGCGGCCGGCCTCGCGCTGATCAACGCGTGCGGGAGCCTGTCGGGGATCCTCGGCGCGATGATCATCGGCTATGCGGGCATCCGGACCGGCATGGCGATCCTTGCCGGCTTCCTGCTGCTGTGCAGCGTCGTGTTCTACCGGGTCTGTCCGCCGACGGCCGAATAACGTCGAGCCGGGCCCGACTTCCGGCTGCCCCGCGCCGTCAGAACGACACCGTCGTCGTCAGCGTGACGAGTCGCGGCTCGCCGACCGCGACGATCAGGTTGTTGTTGCTCGACGGGTAGTAGGTCTTGTCGAGCAGGTTCTTCACGTTGAGCTGGAAGCGCGTCGGGAACTTGCCGATCGTCGTTTCGTAGGCCGCGAACGCGTCGACGGTCACGTAGCCGGGCAGCGTGAAGCTGTTCGCGGTGTCGCCGGAGCGTGCGCCGACTAGCCGCGCGCCACCGCCGAAACGCCAGCGGCCGGGCAGGTTCGCGATCGCCGTGTCGTACACCGCGAACAGGCTGCCCGTGTGGCGCGCGACGTTGACGAGCGGCGTGTTGCTGTCGCGATCGGTCGCGTTCGTGTACGCATAGCTGCCGATCACGCTCAGGTGGCGCGTGATCTGCCCCGCGACGTCGAGTTCGATCCCGCGCGAGCGCGCGGTGCCGATCGTCGACGTGATGTCGCCGTTCGTGACCGCGACGTTGCGCTTGTCGATCTGGTACACCGCGAGCGTGCCCGTGATCGCGGGCTTCAGGCTGAACTTGAGCCCGGCCTCGAGCACGCGGCCGTACTCCGGCGCGAGCGGCGCGGCGACATTCGTTGCGACGTTCGGCTTGAACGAGCGGCTCACGTTCGTATACGCGGTCAGCGCCGGCGTGAGCGCATACGCGAGCCCGAACTGCGGCAGCCAGACGTTGCCGCGCGAGCGGTCGGCGAACACGAACGGCCGGCCCATCCCCGATTCCTGCTGCCAGTTTTCCCAGCGCAGCCCGCCGACCGCGGTGAGGCGCTCGGTGAGCTTCACCGAATCCTGCACGACCATCGAATACGCATGCACGACCGAGCGCGAATCGCTTTGCTTCGGGTTCGGCGTGCCGCCCGGCGCGAGCAGGCCGTACACGGGATCGTAGAGATTGAAACCCGTCGTGGCCTTGCCGCGGATCGTGTCGCCGCGGAAGCTGCGCTGCCGCTCGTATTCGCCGCCGATGTAGAGCGCGTGGTTCATCCCGGCAAGCGTCACGTTGCCGAGCAGGCCGAGCGTCGCGATCTGGTCGGAGTCGTTGCGGCCTAGGTTCGCGTCGGACGAGCGCGTCATTGCGCCCGTCTTGCTGTTGAACGAGTTGCCGCGGGTGATGTATTGGTCGTAGCGGTCGCGGCCCCAGCCGTAGGTTGCGCGCACGCGCCACGCATCGGAGAAGCGGTGCTCGATACGCGCACGCAGCGTTTCCTGGATGCCGCTGCTCTGCGACCACGCTTCCTCGTAACGGCGATAGCGCAGCGCATCGTCGAGCTGGCCGTTGACGAGCACGGTGCCGCGATCGAACGGTGTCGTGTAGTCGACGTACTGGTAGCTGACGTCGACCGACGTGATCGCGTCGTGCCACGACAGCGCGGGCGCGATCAGCGCGTCGCGCTGGCGGCCGAAGCTGCGCCAGTAGCGGTTCGTGTCGTACTCGCCGGTCAGCCGGAACGCGAGCGTGCCGCCCGCGACCTGGCCGGGCTTGCCGAGCGGGCCCGTGAGGTCGAACAGCGCGGTGCTGCCGCCGTGGCTCGTGCGCGACGCGGAGATCGAGCCGCCGAACGTGTCTTCCGGCTTGCGCGTGACGAGGTTGATCACGCCGCCCGGGTCCTGCATCCCGTACAGCAGCGACGCGGGGCCCTTCAGCACTTCGACGCGGTCGATCGTCGCGAGATAGCTGCGCAGCACCGGCGTGCGCACGCCGTCGACGAGCACGGAGCCGTCGTTGTTCGACCCGAAGCCGCGCTTGGTGAACGCGTCGCGCGTGCCGCCGAGCGTGTTCGTCTGCGTGACGCCGCTGATGTTGCCGAGCACGTCGTCGAGCGAGCGCGCCTGCTGGTCCTGCATCACGCTGCTGCTGACTACCGCGACCGATTGCGGAATCTCCTTGAGCGGGCGGTCGCTGCCGCCCGCGATGCTGCTGGTGCGCGGCTGATAACCGATCGTCGGATCGACGGTGGCCGAGGCGTTGATGCTGATGGCCGGGAGTTCGTGTTCGGTGCGCGTGACTGGCGTTGAAGCGGGTGCCGATGCGGGCGTGGAGGCGGATGCGGACGCGGCGGGTTCGGTATCGGCATGCGCGCCGCTTGCGACGCAAAGCGTGATCAGGGCAGGCAGGCTCGTGCGCCACGGACGAAGGGTGCGGGCGCGGCGGGGCGTTCGACGGGATGGCATGAATCGATGCAGGACGGAGTGCTAAGGATCGTGTCGCGGGCCGCAGCACTGCGCCGCAACCGGGATGCGCATGATATATGTAATGAGAATCATTTGCAATTGTAATGAAATGACCGGAGGCGGGCGGGCGTTGGTTGCCGGGCCTTCGACCGTCTGCTACCGTAGCGCCCAAAATCAGACGCAGTGAAATTCAACGAGAGAGCCGGGGGCCGCACCATGTCATCTTCCTGTCGCGTCGCGTTCAGCGCGACGCACCGCACTCGACCATGCGGGTAGTGAAGTGATCGCAGCCGTGTTCCGCCATTCGAACGATTAAAGCAACGGAAGCGAATTCATCTGGCGTTGTGCCGCGCAGCCGGCGCCGCGCCGCTTTCAATCACTTCAACCACCACGCTAGACGGGAGACCACCCAATGAAAAAGAATTCCGCGCCGTTCGCGGCGGCCGCGCTTGCGGCGTGCGCCATGTTGGCGGGCGTTCACCAGACCGCTTGCGCCGCACCGGCAGACGAGCCGGCGATCGATGCGCATTACAGCGCCGTGATCGAGGCCTACACGCAGGACATGGCCGCCGCGAAGACGAAATACGACGGCAAGCGCCTCGCGTTCGTCGGCGCCGTGATCCGGATGGGCAGCGACCCGGGCGGCACGTACTTCGGCGCGCTGACGACCGACGGCGGGCAGTTCGACACGCATTTCGACGCGGCCGACCAGGATGCGCTGAAACCGAAATTCCCCGGCGGCGAGATCAAGCCGTTCACGGCGTCCGCGAATTTCCGGTTCAGTTGCGTGAACGAAGGTTATATCGATGCGCCCGTGTTGCCGGGATTGAAGCTGGCGCACTGCCGACTCGCCAACTGAGCGAGGCACCGCGGCAGCCGTGTCGCGGCGGCGCGGCAACCCCGCCGCCGCACATCACGTGCGCGTGCTTTCCCCTTCCAGCCGCCTCACCGCTTCCGCCACTTCATTCCTGAAGCGCACGAGCGCCGCCTGTTCCGGCGCGAGCGGCTGCACGGCGGCCCACAGCATGTCGACCAGCTGCGTGGCCGTCGTTTCCGTATCGAGCTTGCGGTGCCCGAGGATCGCATCCCACAGCACGTGCTCGATCGGCCCGAACACCATCGAGCGCAGCAGGCTCAGCGGCAGGTCCGCGCGGACCTGCCCGGCCGCCTGGCCGCGCGCGAGCACGTCCATCAGCGGCGCCGTATAGCGGCGCTGCAGCGCGGTGAGCTCGTCGCTCAGCGCATGCTGCTTCGCGCGGCCTTCCGACAGCACCAGCGCGCACAGCCCCGTGCCGTTCACGAGCATCAGCCGCAGGTGGGTGCGCACGATGAACGCGAACTGCTGCTGCACCGACGCATCCTCCGGCATCCCGTGCTCGAACGCGGCGATGATTTCGTCGTACCAATCCGCGATGACGCGCGCACACAGCTCGCGCTTGCCGCGGAAGTAGCTGAACACCGTCGCCTCCGACACGCCCACGCGCTGCGCGATCTCGGCGGCAGTCGCGTGCTCGTAACCTTTTTCGGCAAACACTTCACGGCCGGCGCGCAGGATGTCCTGCACGCGCTGCTGGGATTTGCGCCCGGCGGGCGCGCGGGGCGTGTCGGCGCGGTCGGCTTTGACGGTGGCGGTCATGGTGTCGGCGGTAGCGGCTGTCATGTCGGCATGATATCTGAGTGTCACTCAAAAAACTATTGACGCCACACCTGACGAAGCGCGAAACTGTGCAAAATTTCCGCTGTATTGGTCAATGAATCGACGCATTCATTCGATTTGAGCGAAACTCAGAAATCGGTGCGTGCGACACACTTTCTGGAGACGGAGGAGACATGATCAACCTGCCCGGCGTGCAATTCATGCTCGGTGAAGACATCGAGATGCTGCGCGATGCCGTCGCGACGTTCGCGGCGAAGGAAATCACGCCGCGCGCGGCGGAGGTCGACCGCACCGACCAGTTTCCGATGGATCTGTGGAAGAAGTTCGGCGATCTCGGCGTGCTCGGCATGACGGTGGCCGAAGAATACGGCGGCGCGAACATGGGCTACACCGCGCACATGGTCGCGATGGAAGAGATCTCGCGCGCATCGGCGTCGATCGGCCTGTCGTACGGCGCGCACTCGAACCTGTGCGTGAACCAGATCCACCGCAACGGCACCGAAGCGCAAAAGCAGAAATACCTGCCGAAGCTCGTGTCGGGCGAACACATCGGCGCGCTCGCGATGAGCGAGCCGAACGCCGGCTCCGACGTCGTCAGCATGAAGCTGCGCGCCGACAAGCGCGGCGACCGCTACGTGCTGAACGGCACGAAGATGTGGATCACCAACGGCCCCGATTGCGACACGCTCGTCGTCTACGCGAAGACGGACGTCGAAGCGAATGCGCGCGGCATCACCGCGTTCATCGTCGAGAAGGGGATGAAGGGCTTCTCGGTCGCGCAGAAGCTCGACAAGCTTGGCATGCGCGGCTCGCACACGGGCGAGCTGGTGTTCCAGGACGTCGAGGTGCCGGAAGAGAACATCCTCGGCCAGCTCAACGGCGGCGTGAAGGTGCTGATGAGCGGCCTCGACTACGAGCGCGCGGTGCTGTCGGGCGGCCCGACGGGCATCATGGCCGCATGCCTCGATGCCGTGGTGCCGTATATCCACGACCGCAAGCAGTTCGGCCAGTCGATCGGCGAATTCCAGCTGATCCAGGGCAAGGTCGCCGACATGTACACCACGTTCCAGGCATGCCGCGCGTACCTGTACGCGGTCGGCCGCCATCTCGACTCGGCGGGCAGCGACCACATTCGCCAGGTGCGCAAGGACTGCGCGGGCGTGATCCTCTATACGGCCGAGAAGGCGACGTGGATGGCCGGCGAGGCGATCCAGATCCTCGGCGGCAACGGCTACATCAACGAATACCCGGTCGGCCGCCTGTGGCGCGATGCGAAGCTGTACGAGATCGGCGCCGGCACGAGCGAGATCCGCCGGATGCTGATCGGCCGCGAGCTGTTCGCGGAAACGATGTAACGCCCCACGTCACGCGAACGGAGCCCCGTCGATGCCGATCATCGAATCCAGACTGAACCCGCGTTCGGAAGACTTCCGCGCGAATACCGCGGCGCTCGAGGCGGTCGTCGCCGACCTGCGCGCGAAGATCGAACAACTCGCGCAGGGCGGCGGCCAGGCTGCGCGCGACAAGCACCTGTCGCGCGGCAAGCTGCTGCCGCGCGACCGCATCGCGCAACTGCTCGATCCGGGCGCGCCGTTCCTCGAGCTGTCGCAGCTCGCGGCGAACGGCATGTACAACGACGACGCGCCGGGCGCGGGTGTCATCACCGGGATCGGCCGGATCGCGGGCCGCGAGTGCGTGATCGTGTGCAACGACGCGACGGTCAAGGGCGGCACCTACTACCCGGTCACGGTGAAGAAGCACGTGCGCGCGCAGGAAATCGCCGCGGAAAACCGGCTGCCGTGCGTGTACCTCGTCGATTCGGGCGGCGCGAACCTGCCGAACCAGGACGACGTGTTCCCCGATCGCGACCACTTCGGCCGCATCTTCTTCAACCAGGCGACGATGTCGGCGGCGGGAATCGCGCAGATCGCGGTCGTGATGGGCTCGTGCACGGCCGGCGGCGCGTATGTGCCCGCGATGAGCGACGAGTCGATCATCGTGAAGGACCAGGGCACGATTTTCCTCGGCGGCCCGCCGCTCGTGAAGGCCGCGACCGGCGAGGAAGTGAGCGCCGAGGATCTCGGCGGCGGCGACGTGCACACGCGCCTGTCGGGCGTGGCCGACCATCTCGCGCAGAACGACGCGCATGCGCTGTCGATCGCGCGCAGCATCGTCGATCATCTCGCACCGAAGATCGCGTCGCCGGTGGCGCTGCGCGAGCCGAAGCCGCCGCGCTATGACGCGAAGAGCCTGTACGGCGTGATTCCGGTCGATACGCGCAAGCCGTTCGACGTGCGCGAGGTGATCGCGCGCATCGTCGACGATTCCGAGTTCGACGAATTCAAGGCGCGCTACGGCACGACGCTCGTTACCGGCTTCGCGCACATCTGGGGCCACCCGGTCGGGATCGTCGCGAACAACGGCATCCTGTTTTCCGAATCGGCCGTGAAGGGTGCGCATTTCATCGAGCTGTGCTGCCAGCGCAAGATCCCGCTCGTGTTCCTGCAGAACATCACGGGCTTCATGGTCGGGCGCAAGTACGAGAACGAAGGCATCGCGCGGCACGGCGCGAAGATGGTGACGGCCGTGTCGAACGCGAAGGTGCCGAAGTTCACGGTGATCATCGGCGGCTCGTTCGGCGCCGGCAACTACGGGATGTGCGGCCGCGCATTCGGGCCGCGTTTCCTGTGGATGTGGCCGAACGCGCGGATCTCGGTGATGGGCGGCGAGCAGGCCGCGTCGGTGCTCGCGACCGTGCGTCGCGACGGCATCGAGGCGAAGGGCGGTTCGTGGTCGACCGACGAAGAAGAGGCATTCAAGCAGCCGATCCGCGACCAGTACGAGCGCCAGGGCCATCCGTATTACGCGAGCGCGCGGCTGTGGGATGACGGCGTGATCGATCCCGCGCAGACGCGCGACGTGCTCGGGCTCGGTCTTGCCGCGTCGATGAACGCGCCGATCGACGATACGCGCTTCGGCGTGTTCCGGATGTAACGAGCAAGGAGCGGACGATGCGATACGAAACCATCAAGGTCAACGAAGCAAACCGCGTGGCGACCGTCACGCTCGCGCGTCCCGACGTGCGCAACGCGTTCAACGAGACGACGATCGCCGAGCTGACCACCGCGTTCGAATGGCTCGACGCACATGAAGGCGTGCGCGCGATCGTGCTCGCGGCGGAAGGCACTGCGTTCTGCGCGGGCGCGGACCTGAACTGGATGAAGAAGATGGCCGGTTACTCGGACGACGAGAACCGTGCCGATGCGCGCAAGCTCGCGCGGATGCTCGAGGCGATCCATCGCTGCGGCAAGCCGGTGATCGCGCGCGTGCATGGCGACGCGTATGCGGGCGGCGTGGGCCTCGTCGCGGCGGCCGATATCGCGATCGCCGCCGACGGCGTGAAGTTCTGCCTGTCGGAAGCGCGGCTCGGGCTGATTCCCGCAACGATCGCGCCGTACGTCGTGCGCGCGATGGGCGAGCGTGCGGCGCGCCGTTACTTCACGACGGCCGAGGTGTTCGACAGCGCGCGCGCTGCATCGCTCGGCTTCATTCACGACGCTGTACCGGCCGACGCGCTCGACGAAACGGTCGCGAAGCTGGCCGCGACGCTCGTCGCGAACGGCCCCGACGCGGTGCGTGCGTGCAAGCGGCTCGTCGCCGACGTGGCCGGCCGCGCGCTCGACGCGACGCTGATCGACCAGACCGCCGACTGGATCGCGCGCACCCGCGCAGGCGCGGAAGCACGCGAAGGGATCGCGGCCTTCCTCGAGAAACGCACGCCGTCGTGGCGTGAATGACGTCGTCGTGATCCACCCTTTCCGGACGAAACCGAAGCCATGTTCGACAAGATTCTGATCGCCAACCGCGGCGAAATCGCGTGCCGCGTCGCCGCGACGTGCAAACGTCTCGGGATCGCGAGCGTCGCCGTCTATTCCGACGCCGATGCGAACGCGAAGCACGTGGCCGCATGCGACGAAGCCGTGCATATCGGCGGCTCGGCGGCCGCGGACAGCTATCTGCGCATCGAGCGCATCATCGAAGCCGCGCGCGCGACCGGCGCGCAGGCGATCCACCCCGGCTACGGCTTCCTGTCGGAGAACGAAGATTTCGCGCATGCGTGCGAAGCGGCCGGCATCGCATTCATCGGGCCGCCGGTCGATGCGATCGCGGCGATGGGGTCGAAGGCTGCCGCGAAGGCGCTGATGCACGCGGCCGCCGTGCCGCTCGTGCCCGGCTATCACGGCGACGACCAGGACGCGGCCTACCTGCATCGCGAAGCCGATGAGATCGGCTACCCGGTGTTGCTGAAGGCCAGCGCGGGCGGCGGCGGCAAGGGGATGCGCGTGGTCGAGCGCTCCGACGATTTCCCGGCGGCGCTCGCGTCGTGCCAGCGCGAAGCCGCGAGCAGCTTCGGCAATGACCGCGTGCTGATCGAGAAGTACCTGACGCGCCCGCGCCACGTCGAGGTGCAGGTGTTCGGCGACACGCACGGCAATGCCGTGTACCTGTTCGACCGCGATTGCTCGGTGCAGCGCCGTCACCAGAAGGTGCTCGAGGAAGCGCCGGCGCCGGGCCTGCCCGACGACCTGCGCCGCGCGATGGGCGAGGCGGCCGTCGCGGCCGCGCGCGCGGTCCGTTATGTCGGCGCGGGCACCGTCGAATTCATCATGACGGCCGACGCGTTCTACTTCATGGAAATGAACACGCGCCTGCAGGTCGAGCATCCGGTCACCGAGATGGTCACCGGGCTCGATCTCGTCGAGTGGCAACTGCGCGTCGCGTCCGGCGAGCCGTTGCCGCTGAAGCAGGACGAGCTGTGCGTGCAGGGCCACGCGCTCGAGGCGCGCCTTTATGCGGAGAACCCCGCGCGCGGCTTCCTGCCGTCCACGGGCACGCTGAAGCACCTGCGGCTGCCGGAAGGCGTCGAGTTCGACATCGGCGCAGCGGTGCGCGTCGACAGCGGCGTGCGCGAAGGCGATGCGATCACGCCGTTCTACGATCCGATGATCGCGAAGCTGATCGTCCACGGCGCGGACCGCGCGGAAGCGCTCGGCCTGATGCTGCGCGCGCTGCGAGCATGCGAGGTGGTCGGTCTGCACACGAACGCCGCGTTCCTGCAGCGGATCGTCGCGTGCGAGCCGTTCGCGACGGCCGATCTCGACACGGGCCTGATCGAGCGCAACCACGATGCGCTGTTCGCGCCGCAACAGCCGCCGCGCGCGACGCTCGCGCTTGCTTGCGCGGCGCTGCTCGCGCGCGAACGCGGAGCGGCCGCACCGGGTGCGTCGCCGTGGGGCGCGCTGCCGGACTGGCGACTGAACGGCGGCTATCGCCGCACGCTCGAATGGCGCGCGGTCGACCGCGAAGCGGACGTGACGGTCGCATACGAAGACGATGGCGCCGTTGCACGCATTGCAACTGGCGACGCGGCCGCGCAGCCGTTCGCATGGATGCGCGGCGCAACGCCGCTCGATTTCGACGTGACGCTCGGCGGCGTGCGCAGCAGCGGCCGCGTGTATGCGGACGGCGACACGTTCCATGTGTTCACGCAGGGCGCGGCCGAGACGTTCGAATGGCGCAACCTGCTCGCGCATGCGGGCGATACTGAACAGGGCGGCGGGCGGTTGACCGCGCCGATGCCCGGCAAGGTGATCGCGGTGCTGGTCGAACCCGGCCAGAAGGTCGAAGCCGGTACGCCGCTGATCGTGATGGAAGCGATGAAGATGGAGCACACGATCGGCGCGCCGGGCGCGGGTGTCGTCGCGGAAGTGCTGTACGGTGTCGGCGACCAGGTCGCGGATGGCGCGCAGTTGCTGATGATGGCGGAAGGCTGATCGGGGCTTTCGCTGTGCGCGGGCCGGCGGCTGCCGGCCCGTGAAAACCGCTTCGCGAATCACCGCACGCAGGCGGTTGCGACAGGTGCTGTTTCGATTGCATCGACACGCCGGCACCGCACGAATCTTTCTATCGCATTACGTTTTGCCGGCGAAATCCCTACTTCCGTCGAACGCGTGGCCTGCTGCGCCACACTCTCCTGCTGCACGTCCATCTTCACGCGACACCGTCGTGTAACAAGTCCAACATAGCATCTCGCCGTCGATATGACCGACGCGGGTTCGCATCCGCGTCACGTCATCACATCCACGGAGATACGTTATGCGAACGTCGGCCCTACGGCCTTTCGCGGTCGTCGGTCTGGTCGCGCTGATGGCACTCCTCAGCGCCTGCGGCGACGACCTGAATGCAGACCCGGCGCCCGTCGCGCAGCAGAAGGCCGCCTGCGGCGGCGCCGCTGTCGCCACCGCGCAGATGCGCTGCCCGCCGGGTTTCACCGCGCCTGCATCGTCGCCCGCTTCCTGATACCGGTCGTTCCAACCAGAAATCCAATCAAGAGCAACCAGCATGGCCACCCATTCGCGACGCGATTTTCTGAAGTTCTCCGCCGGCCTCGCCGGCGCGACCGCCGCCACGGCACTGCTTCCCGAATCGATCCGCAAGGCGCTCGCGATCGAGCCGAATTCCGTGACGGGCACGATCCAGGATGTCCAGCACATCGTCGTGTTCATGCAGGAAAACCGCTCGTTCGACCACTACCTCGGGCACCTGAGCGGCGTGCGCGGCTACAACGACCGCTTCCCGGTCACGCTGCCGAACGGCAAGCCGGTCTGGTTCCAGCCGCGGCAGGAGGACAAGGCGAGCGTGATCGCGCCGTTCCGCTACGACACGACCGACCCGGGCGTCAACGCGCAGTGCATCGGCGGCCTGCCGCATACGTGGGCGACGACGCACGGCGCGATCGACAACGGCCGCGCTGACCAATGGGCGGTGCAGAAGTCCAACATGACGATGGGTTACCACGTCCGCGACGACATCCCGTTTCAATACGCGCTCGCGGATGCGTTCACGGTGTGCGACAACTACTTCTGCTCGATCCCGGGCAACACGCACCCGAACCGCATGTACCTGATGACGGGCATGGTCGATCCGCTCGGCACGGGCGGCGGCCCGCTGCTCGACAACACCGACTACATCGACAACCAGTTCGACAAGATCAAGTTGCCGCCCTTCAGCTGGACGACCTACCCGGAGCGGCTCGAACAGGCCGGCATTTCGTGGCAGGTCTACCAGCAGGGCACCGGGTTCGACAACTTCACCGGCAACTACGGCACGAACATGCTGGCGTGCTTCAACAACTTCGTGAATGCGCCGGCCGGTTCGTCGCTGCAGACGCGCGGGATGAGCACGCGCCCGATTACGCAACTGAAAGCCGACGTGCAGGCGAACGCGCTGCCGCAGGTATCGTGGCTGCTGCCGCCCGCCGCGTATTCGGAACATCCGAAGTTCACGCCGCTGTATGGCGCCTATTACCTGTCGACGATCCTCGATGCGCTGACGTCCAATCCGGACGTGTGGAGCAAGACCGTCCTGCTCGTCATGTACGACGAGAACGACGGCTTCTTCGACCATGTCGTGCCGCCGCAGGCACCGACGCTGCCGGGCTCCGGCATGAGCACCGTGGACGTGTCGCTCGAGCGGCACAACGTCGTGACGTCGACGCAGACGGGCACGTATACCGCCGACAACCTGCCGTACGGCCTCGGCCCGCGCGTGCCGATGTTCGTCGTCTCGCCGTGGTCGAAGGGCGGCTTCGTCTGCTCGCAGGTCTTCGATCACACGTCGGTGCTGCAATTCATCGAGAAGCGCTTCGGCGTGATGGAAACGAACATCTCGCCGTGGCGCCGCGCGATCTGCGGCGACCTGACGTCGGCGCTCGACTTCTCGAAATCGGATGCGACGGTGCCGACCTTGCCGAGCACGCAGGCGTATGTCGCGCAGGCGGACCTGCAATGCTCGCGTGCGTCGTCGCAGACCGCGCCGGCCAGCACCGCGCAGCAGGTCGTGACGGCGCAGGAGCCCGGCACGCGGCCGGCTCGCGCGCTGCCGTACGAACTGCATGTCACCGGCGCGCTCGGGGCACAAGGCTATGCGCTCACGTTCGCGAATACCGGCACGCAAGGCGCGCACTTCTGGGTCTACACGGGCGACCCTACCGCGATGCCGCGCCGCTACACGGTCGAAGCGGGCAAGCAGTTGACCGATACGTGGGCGCTCGACGCGAACGGCAACTACCTGGTGAGCGTCTGGGGCCCGAATGGCTATTTCCGGCGCTTTGCGGGGTCCGCCGCCGCGGATGCCGCTGCGAAGCCTGAAATCACCGCGTGTTATGACGCCGCGAACGGCGACGTCTACGTGACGTTCGCCAATGCGGGCAGCAGCGCGCTGACGGTCACGGCGACCGATGTCGCGTATGGCGGGGCGCCGCGCACGCTGACGATTCCGGCGGGGCAGCGCGTCGAAGCACACTGGGATCTGTCGTGCAGCAGCCACTGGTACGACCTGCAGTTCGCGATTGCAGGGAATGTGGGCTGGACGCGCCGCATCGCGGGGCACGTCGAGACCGGCAAGGCGAGCGTTACCGATCCGGCCGCCGTGGCGCCGACGATTGCGGCGATCTGACGGCAACCGGCGTGCGCCGGTCGGTTGAATCCGGCCGGCGCGCGTGCTTGCGATGTCGAGGTCGAGGTGGGGGCGTCAGGGCAGCAGCCCGTCGTCGTGCGCCATCATCAGCGCGCGCATCGCGGACCACATCCCGTAGTAATGCACGATGTAGCTGTCCGCGCGGCGAAACAGCCAGGGCGTGTTGAAGCTGACGAGATCGGCCACGCCTTCGCCGTGCAACTGCCCGTCGCGCTCCATCGCGCGAATGAAATGCAGCTGGTCGCCATCGCTGGCATAAACGCTCGACCTGTCCTGCAGCGCCACGATCGTGGCCATCATGTCGCGCAGCATCGCGTCGTTGCGTTCCGTGCGGCGGAACGCCATCACGCCCGAGTTGAACGCCCACTGGCCGATATCCTGCGCGAGCAGCCAGTCGCGCCCTTCGAGCAGCGGCTCCAGCGCTTTCTGCTGGTCCGCGATCAGCACGTCGGCGTCGAGCCACACGACCCATTCATGGTGCTGCAGGTACGCATGCAGCAGCCAGGGCTTGAACCAGTTGCCGGTCGCGTTCAGTCCGATCTCGGCGGGAATGTCGCGATGCACGTAGAACGTATAGCCGTGCGTGTCGCAGTAGCGCCGGAAATTCCGTTCGGCGATGCGCGCATAGCTGCCGATGTTCGGCGTGTAGAGCGTCATCAGCGCAATCGGGCGGCCGGGATTGTAGGTGCTGCGCTCGGCGGATTCGTCCGGTGCATCGGCTGCGTCGTGATCGAACGAGAACATCGGCCGGCCAGCGGCACGGCATCGATTGATATACGCGACGAGCGTGTCGCGGAACCGGGGCGTCGCGCCTTTCCGTTCGGGATCGTCCGGCGTGTCGTCGATGCTGATCGCGAACGTCGGTTCGCGGCTCCACATGGGATCGAGGTCGGGGCTGGCCGGCATGACCGGATACAGCCCGTCGATCGGCGTCATGTAGCGATGCGTGTCGAGATCCGCGAACAGCGCGGCCTCCGATGTCAGGCGCGGCTCGCTGCCGAGCTTGCACCGCTGCACGAGCCGCATCGCGATCGCGCGCACGGCCGCCGTGTTGCGCCAGATCTGCACGTCGACTTGCGGCAGCGGCGGCGCGAACGCATCGACGAACAGCATGTCGCGCCCGGTCATCAGGCGATCCAGCGCGACGGGTTCGATGATCGCCGCGTCTTCGCTGAGCAGCAGCACGAGTTCGTCGGGCTGCGCGCCGCGCAGCACATGGAGCAGCGATTCGTAGCGATGCAGCGGCCGCAGCGGCAGCGCCTGCGGCATCGCGGACGCGTCGACGAATTCGTGACGATACCCGTGCGCCTGCGCGTACTGCCGGTGATTCTCGAGGCTGGCGGGTGCGTCGTGACTGAAATGGCTGAGGACGATCATCGTGCGCTCCGAAGCCCGGGAAGCGGCCTGCGCCGCAAGCGTGCGCGCACGCTTTCCATGCTCCAGAGCCCGAGGCAGCGATCCGACATCGGCACCGTGCCGATGTCGGCCCCGTAGATGATGCATTCGTTGCTGCCTTCGACGAGCAACGTCAGCGGCGGATCGAGATCGAAGGGCGGCATTTCGAGGTTGATCGGCGTCCACTGGCCGGTTGCGATTTCCGCGTTGCGCGGATAGCTGCGATAGATGAAGGTCGTGGTCAGCAGGTAGCGCGCGTTCGTGGCGGCGAAGCGCTCGAACGCGCGGAACACGTCGGCATGGGAAAAGTGGAACAGGCAGTCGCGGCACAGGATCAGGTCGGCGTCCGGCAACGGATCCTGCAACAGGTCGAGATGCACGAAACGGCGGTTGGGCGCAGTCCACGTCGCCTGGTTTGCCGCGACGAGGTTCTGCACGATATCCGCACCGATGTAGTCGATGCCGTCGAGATCGACATGACGCATCCAGTTGAAATCGCCGCACGGCGCATCGAGCATCGAGCGCACGCCGAACCGGCGCAGCAACCCGGGCAGTTCGCGAATGACCTGCGCGGTGTTTTTCAGCTCGGACCCCCACCCGGATACGCTTTCCTCGGAGTGCCACCCCTGTTCGTCGTGGATTTTCTGGAAGACTTGCGCGGTGTCGTGTTCCATTCTTTCAGCCTTTTTTATCGTGTTGCGGCGAGGTCGTTTGTGGTCCGTTTGAATGTCAAAAACTAGTCGCAACCTGGCAGCGCGGCAGGTGGCCCGAGTATCGCATAACGGCCTCGCGTATTTGCGCGTCCAGCCCGCGCCTGCCGTGGGCTGACGATCCATGACAGTGTGCCCGCCGGCGATTCGCTAGAATGCCGGGTTGCCGCCGCCGCTTGACGCGGGCGGCGCTTCGCGCGCTACACTGCGTTCATTCCATTCCCATCCCGCCGACGATGACGTCTCCTGTCCTGAACGGCCTGCGCATCGGTATCACGATCGGATTGCGTGCCCCCGACGAAAGCCTGTGGATCAACGGCATCAAGCAGAACGCGCTGTTTCTCGCGAAGCTGCTGATGGCGTCGCCGCACGGCTACCGCGTGACGCTGGTCAACACGACCGACGTGCCGCTCACCGACGCGCTGCCGTGGGATCGCGCCGTGTACGACACGCGCGCGTTCGCCGACATGAGGGATTCGCTCGACGTGGTGATCGAGCTCGGCGGGCAGATCGACGGCGAGCAGACGGCCTACCTGAAAGCGCGCGGCGCGAAGCTCGTCAGCTACTGCTGCGGCGTCGAGTACATCAACGCGATGGAGTCGATGCTGTTCGGCCGCCGGATGTGGGATTCGCTCTTCATCAACCGCGGCTACGACGAGGTGTGGGCGATTCCGCAGATCGCGCCGTCGTCGCTGCCGTTCCTGCAGTCGCTGCGCCGCTGCCCGGGGCGCGTCGTGCCGTTCGTGTGGGATCCGATGTTCCTGAGCGCCCGCGCGCAATCGCTGCCCGAGCACGGCGAATACCGGCCGCGCAGCGAGCCCGGCAAGCGGCTGACGGTGATGGAGCCGAACCACAACGTCGTGAAGTTCTGCGTGTATCCGATGCTGATCATCGACGAGGCGTATCGTCGCGACCCCGATGCGATCTGCTTCGCGCACGTGACGAACGCCGATCGCCTCGCGCACGACAGCCCCGAGTTCGTGATGCTGATGAACTACCTGGACATCGTGCGCGCGGGCAAGGCGAGCTTCGTCGGGCGCTTCGATACGCCGCTGTTCCTGGCCGACCTGACCGATATCGTCGTGTCGCATCAATGGTCGAACCCGCTCAACTACTTCTATTTCGACGTGTGCTGGCAGGGCTATCCGCTCGTGCACAACGCGAGCCTCGCACCCGATCTCGGCTACTACTATCCGGACAACGACGTGCAGCAGGGCGCCGATGCGCTGCTGCGCGCGCTGCATACGCACGACGACGACTGGGAAGCGTATACGCGGCGCCAGCGCGACATCCTCAGCCGCTATACGTCGGCGAACCCCGCACTCGTCGCCGAATACGACGCGCTGCTCGCGAACCTGATCGGCGCGACGGCCGCATAAGGTCCGTTTTCCGCGGCGCACGCACGTTGCGCCGCAGGCCGTCATCGGGGTTGCCCCGCCCTAATGTCTGACGAAATCATGCCGTTAAAAAGAAACCGTCGAACCCGTTAGGGTCGACGGTTTTTGAAGGCACGAAATTGACGGCTCCGAGGGAAGTCCGTCGAAAACAAGTTTATAGGTTAACGAGTTGGAAAGACTGTTAAATTTGGTTCAATCGATAATCTTCATATAATTAAACTTGATATCATTGACTCAAGGCGGGTTGATTCTGCTTTGAAATTTCGCAATATCGTTTGAAACGTGGAAATTGAATGCTGCGATGATCGAATGATGCGCGGCGGCAGGTTTTCAGCGGGTGACGGCCCGTGCAGCGGGCCACGGCGGCGGTCTTGGCATCGAATGCGGGCGGCCTTTTGCGGGCCGGTATTTATCTGATCAATTGAAATGATCGCGATTTGCGGGATTGGCATATCGCGGGAAAGCGATTCGGATAAAGCTGTTTGGGCGAAAAAGATAAACGATTTCTGGATCGGGGTTCCGTAATTCGCGTTGTGTAACCTGTCGCACAGTCGGTGTTGCGCGGATATGGTGTATTCGCGGTAAATGAATATCGTTGGAAATATCGAATTTGACGGCGCGCCGAAACGATAAGTACGCTCCCGGAAAAAATCGACATAACAAGATGGGCCGGGTAGGCGGCGGAGCGTGTCATGGTCGGTTCGCTCCGCATGTTTCTTGAGGTCGAGCCGTCTTCGGCGGCTCGCCATTTGCCGGAGCGCCGGATGAATGCGGTCGAAGCTCGCCTGGAGGCGAATCGGGAAGCGAATCGTAACGAAATCGATCTCGTGTTCGGCGCGCCCGACGATCATCCCGACCTCGCGTCGGTACGCAGTTTCGTGGAAAGCCGGCTCGGGTTCGCGCGCGAGCCGGTGTGCCGTTCCGACCTGTCGGGCGGCGTGCTGTACCAGGAATGCCTGGCGCGGTTGCGCTGGGGCGAGCGCGACGTGCTGCCGCCGCTAGCGTTCCTGCCGCGCCTCGAGGCGCTCGGGCTGATGCGCTGGTTCGACCGGCTCGTCGTGAGCCGGACGATCGACGCGCTGCGCGCCGATCCGGGCGCCGTCTACGGTTGCAACGTCGCGGCGGCGAGCGCGGTCGTCGACGATGCGTGGCTGGCGATTTTCAGGCGGCTCGAGCGCGAGCCGTCGGTCGCGGCGCGGCTGGTGGTCGAGATCACGGAGACGGCGCCGCTGAATCCCGTCGCGGGCCGGTCGTTCGTGAACCGCTTCCGGCAGGCCGGATGCCGGATCGCGATCGACGATTTCGGTGTCGGCTTCAGCGCGTTGAACAATCTGGTGGTCGGCAATCCCGACATCGTGAAGCTCGACCGGTCGATCCTGTCGATGATCAAGCGCAACGCGATCGGGCGCTACCAGTTCCGCAGGCTGATCGCGTTCGCGCATGAAGGGGCGCGGCACGTCGTCGTCGAAGGCGTGGAGAGCGAGATCGACCGGCAGATCATCGTGGATGCCGGCGTCGCATGGGCGCAGGGCATCCGGTTTTCATGGCGGTCGCCGGCCGCCGCGTGACGGCGCGGGAACAGGCGGGGCGGCGTGCTGGATGCGCGCCGCAGTCGGGCGGGGCCGGCGCGTGGCCGGGACGAATCGCAAAGGGGCGTGGGCATGGCGAAGACGAAGGCCGGAGACGGAACGGGCACGCAGGCGACCGATGCGCGCGACCTCGTCGCGATCGCCGAACTGGCCGACATGCTGTGGCAACTGGGGGCCGAATCGACCGATGTGCCGATCGACGTTGTGCCGTATCTCGATGGCCTGAAGGCCGTCGCGCGCCGCATTCAGCGGATGACGCCGCTCGACGCCAACGGCCGCGAGCTGGCGGCACGGCACTATTACGCGGGCGTCATCGCGGGCGCGTGCGGCGACGATTCGGCGATCGCGCGCGGGGTGTTCGACAGTCTGGTGAAGCAATCCGGCGGCGTTAGCCGGCCGGCGGCCCGTTGCTTCGCCGTGCTCGCACGCACGGGGCGGCGGCATGGCTGCGCATTCGCCGCGCAAAGCGGCGCCCGGGTGCTGGTGTAGGGCCTGTTATTAGCGTGAACAGGCCTTGGTGCATCCGGTGCGCGTACGGGCTGGCATGCGGCCGGCTTCGACATCGTCCAGGCGCAGCGGCACGGCCGCCCGGACGCGCGGCAAATCGATCAATCCTTCCCGAATCCGCCGAGCACCAGCGCCATCGCGCGGTCGATCGCGTCGTCCCGTTGCCCCACGTGCGCCGCGCGCACGATCCGGATGCCCGGGTAGTGCGCGGTGCGCGAACCGGTTTCCCGGCGCGCATCGGCTTTCGGGCTGAGCAGCAGCACGGCCGGCACGCCGAGCGCGCCGGCGACGTGGATGTGTGCGATGCAGGTGGTCACGACAGCGTCCATCGCGAGCATCAGCGCCGCGAGATCGCTGAAATCGCCGATCGCATTCATGGGCAGGACGCGTGCGAATGCGGTCAGCCGAGCGCGCGGCCGGCGAACAACTGCTGGATCTGCGCGGAATACGCGCGGACGTTGTGCTCGGCGAGCGTGTCGACCTGGTGCAGGCAGCGGCGGGCGGCTGCCGCATAGTCGTCGAGCCGCGCGTCGTGCGTTTGCGCGGCGGTCGCGATCGCGCGCGCCGCGTCGAAGATCTCGAAGTCCGGGTAGTAGTAGCCGACGTCGCGCAGGAACGGCGAGTTGTGCACGAGCGGGTAGTTGCCGTACAGCGCGTCGTACAGCAGGTAATTGAGGCCGTTTTCCCAGTGGTGCGACACGACGATGTCGGTGTGATGCGCGGCCCACGCGACGAACGGTGCGCGCACGTCGGCCGTCGCCTTGCCGTCGCGCACCATCTCGAGCCCGAGCGCGAGATGCTTGAAGGCGACGTTTTCCTTCTTGTCGAACGTGTTGGTCATGTACACATGCTCGACGAGCTCCGGATGCTCGACGTAGCACGCGTTCGCGGCGAGCATCGGCACGATCGAACTCTTCACGACGTTCAGGTTTGGTTCGAAGAACGCGATGCGCTTCGCGGGGCCGTGGTTCCGGTAGCCGAAGCGGGCTTTCAGTTCGGGGTCCGCATCGAGGCTGCGCTCGATGAAATACGGCGACCAGATATGCGGCAGCTCGATCACCGGCGCGCGATACACGGCCTGGAAATATGCCGCGCACGTATGCATGTGCTGCGGGTTGGTCCAGATCTCGTCGAACTGCACGCGGTGCGGGTTCGGCCGCCAGTCGTTCTTCTCGAAGTTGATCGTCTCGACCGCGATCACGTAGTCGTTGCCGAAGCGGTACGACACGCACTTGCCGCCGCGCTGGCGCACGACGTCCGTGTGGGTCGGGTCGATGAACGCGTTCATCTCGATCAGCAGGTCGGTCTGGTGGACGACGGCCGACAGCGGCCGCAGCGCGTCGCCGAATGCGTCCATCATCAGCGCCTGCGGATAGTCGGTGACGCCGTCGTCGTGCGCGAGCCAGACCTCGCCGATCAGCGGCGACTGCTTCAGCAGCATGTACAGGTACACGCAGTGCTGGTTCGCGCCGTTGTACCAGATCGACTGCGTCGCGTCGCGCTGCACGTTCATCGTTATCGCGACATTGAGTTTCATGGCGGCTCCGTGAGGCGGGCGATGAGCGGCTTACTGCACGGCGCCTTGCGACTGGCGCGGCACGTAGCCCGTCAGGTGCCAGCGGCCGTCGTCGTCGAGGCGGAAGCTCAGCTTCTCGAACACGGTCGCGCCGCTCGTCAGCGTGGTTGCATAGTCGACGTTCGCGTAGAGCCCGTCGGGCGTCGCCGATGCATTCGTATAGCGGATGCGCGTCACTTGTGCCCAGCCGCGATGACTGACCGCACCGATGGACTGGCGGGCCCGCTGCATGTCCGCCGCGAACTGGTCCTGCTTGATGCGCGCCTTCACGAACGCGGCGGCATCGCTCCACACCGTGCCGTACTGGCCGGCGTCGAGCTGCTTGAACACCGCATCCGCGTCGCGCAGCAGCGTGTCGGCCGATTCGCCGGCGGATTGCGCGTGCGCGCCGATCGCGATCGAAGCGACGGCGCAGCCGATCAGCCATTTGGCGCGGGAGACGGTCGTGCGTGCGTTCATGTCGGGGTCCGGAAAGGGCGGCGCGTCACGCGTCGCGATAGAGGGTAGCGATCGCGTCCGTGTAGGCGGCGACGTTCTCGGGGTTATAGATGCTGACCGAGGACAGCACGTGCTTCGACTGTTCGCGGTACGCGTCGAGATTCGCGTCGTGCTCGGCGAATGCCTGCAGCAGCGCGCGGCCGCCGGCCTGGCAGTCGAAGTCCGGATAGAAATACCCGGCCTTGCCGAGGAACGGCGAGTTGTGGATCAGCGGATAGTCGCCGTACAGCAGCTCGTAATACAGGTAGTTCTGCGCGTTTTCCCACGTGTGCGACACCACCGCATCGCCGTACGCGGCCATGAACTCGTACACCGCATAGCGGCTTTCGAACGTCGTGATCCCGTGGTTCACGATGTCGAGGCTCTTCGCGAAGTGAACGAACGTCGCGTGCTCCTTGATGTGGATCGTATTGCACACGCGCACGAATTCAAGGAATTGCGGGTTGGCACGGTATGCCTCTTCCGTGACCAGCATCGGGATGATGCTCGTCTTCACCATGCAGATGTTCGGCTCGAACATCGTCACGCGCCAGCGCGGCTTGCCGGGCTGATAGCCGTACGTCAAGCCGGCGCCGAGCGTCGCGCGCGCCTTGTCGAACAGCATCGGGTGCCAGATGTGCGGCACGATCGTGACGGGCGCACGCAGGCCCGTCTGGTAATAGTGCAGGCACGAGCGCTCGAATTCCGGAATCGTCCACACCGCGTCGTACGGCGCGCCCGAGAACAGGAAGCCCGACGGCTTGTCGAACATCGCGCGTTCGATGTCGATCACGTAGTCGTTGCCGACCCGCATCGTGACGACCTTGCCGCCGCGGTCGCGGAACGCGCGCAGGTAGTCGGCGCCGAACTGCGCGCTCATTTCGATCAGCACGTCGCAGCGTTGCAGCGCTTCGTCCATCGACAAGAGCGGCACGTCCCATTCGCCGAGCATCATCTGCGGATCGGCGACCTGTTCGCCGCCGTTCACCATCACGGCTTCCGCGACGAGCGGCGACTGGCGCAACAGCAGGATCAGCAGCAGGCAGTTCTGGAAGATGCCGTTTTCCCACAGCGACTGGCCGGCGCCGCGCACGAACAGCGACACGCCGACGACGAGACGCTTGCCCTCGCCGGGCGCTTGACGGGCATTGGAGTCCGACATGCGTATTCTCCGGTTCAGGCGACCAGACGCGAGACGAACGCGTCGAGGTTCGCGGGGTTGTCGATCGAGACCGACTGCAGCAGCCGGCTGGTTTTCGCGCGGTAGTCGTCGAGGCGTTCGTCGTGATGCAGCCACGCGTCGAGCAGCGCGCGGCCACCCGCGGCGGAGTCGAAATCCGGGTAGTAATAGCCGGCGTCGCCGAGCAGCGTCGAGTTGTGGATCAGCGGATAACCGCCGTGCAGCACGTCGTAATACAGATAGTTTTGCCCGTTTTCCCAGTGATGCGACACGACCGCATCCGCGTGGCGCGCCATGAAGCCCGGCAGGTCGATGCGCGGTTCGAAGGTCGCCTTGTGCTGGCGCACGAGATCGAGGCTGTTCGCGAAGTGCACGAAGGTCGGATGCTCCTTCATGTGCAGCGAGTTGACGACGAACATGTGTTGCACCGCGTCCGGCCGCGCACGGTAGAACTCGTCGCACGCGAGCATCGGGTAGTGGCAGGACTTGGCGACCGAGATGTTCGGTTCGAGCATCGCCAGGTGCCACGGGCGGCGGCCCGGCCGATAGCCGAACGTTGCGCCTTCGGCGGCGAGCGCGGCGATGCGGCGATCGAGGAAGTACGGCGCCCAGATGTGCGGCATCAGATGGACGGGCGCGCGCAGGATGGTCTGCAGCATCGGCGCCGCGGTCTTGTCGTATTGCGGCAGCAGCCATACTTCGTCGAACGGCGCGCCGTTGAAGATGTGCCCCGACGGTTTGCCGAAGATCGGGGTTTCGCACAGGCCGGCATACACGTGCCCGCAGAAGAACGCGGCGATTTTCTTGCCGAGCGCCTTCATGTGCCTGAGCCATTCGACCGGCAACTGCGCGCCCATTTCGATCACGACGTCGAGTTCGTGCGTGACGTCGGCGGGCTTCACGAGCGGGATGTCGAGGCCGTCGAGTTCGAGGCCGGCCGGCAGTGCGTTGGCGTCGCCGCCGTTCAGGAAATAGACGGGGCCGACGCGATCCGAGCGCTTGAGCATCATCGCGAGGAACGCGATGTTCTGGTGAATGCCGTTTTCCCAGATCGCCTGGCCGTCCCGCGCAAACAGCGAGATGCCGACGGCCGGCCGTTGCTTGCGGGTGCCGCCCGCGGCGGCTTCATTGATGTCCGTCACCGGTTGGTTTCCTCTGCGGCGTCGTGCGTCCGGGCATGGTCGAGCGTCCGGCCCGGAAGCGGCGCGCCGTGGATTGTCATGGTTGCATTCGCGCCGGTGCAGCGCGGCAGGCGAATCGGGCGACGTGGTTCGCGAGGGCGGCAGCCGGATTCCGGCGTATCGTCGGGCACGCCTGGCACGGCGCGCGTTTCGGGCAGGCTGCCCAGGCGACTGTCTGCGGCGATTGTGGCACGGAAATCGCCGGTTTGTGGAGGGCCATGACGAACTTTGACATAGCCGCCGGCCAACCGGAGCGGGGCGCCGGCGCAGCGGCGTCCGCGTTGTCTGGCGGATGTCCGGAGGATGTCCGGCGCGGCGCTGGCGGCCGGCCGGAGCGGGCCGCCGCGCGCGGTGGCCGCCCGCTCAGTGCTGCAGCCGGATTTCGACGCGGCGGTTGCTGGCGCGGCCTTCGGGCGTTGCATTGGACGCGACCGGATCGGCCTTGCCGCGGCCCGTGACCGTCAGCTTGTCGGTCTTCAGCCCGTGCGCCTTCAGATAGGCGGCGACGGACTCGGCGCGGCGCTGCGACAGTGCGAGGTTGTAGTCGTCGCTGCCCACCGTATCCGTAAAGCCGGTGACCGTCACCAGCGAATACGTGCGGTCTGCGCGCTCGCTCAGCAGCCGGTCGAGCGATTCGCGCGCGGTCGGGGCGAGCGTCGCGTGGTCGGTCGCGAACAGCGCGTCGCCCGACAGGTTCACGCGCTCGACGACGGCAGGCGCCGGCTCGGCGGCCGAGGCCGCGGCCGTTTCGGCCGGCGCGGCGCCGCACTGGAACACCAGCGTCGCGGGATCGGATTTGTCGCGCAGCGCGCGGGCCGAGTCGACGACGCGCACCGGCTGGTCGCCGCAGATCTTGCGGGCGGCCTTCATGCAGGTCTGCGGGCCGGACAGCAGGCCGTGGCAGTCCACCTGGAACGTGCGCACGCCGTCGCGCGGCTGCAGTTCGGAGGCGCTGAAGGTCGGGCCGGATGCGGTCGAGCATGCGGCGAGGGCCATTGCGGAAAGCGCGAGCGCAAAAGCGAGTTTGTTCACGGTTACGTCCTCAAAGCTTGGGTTGACAGAAGCCGGCCGCGGGGTGCGCGGCCGGCTCGTCCTGCCGTCGGGGCCGCCGCGGGCCGGCCGGCTGGCGAGCCGGGCGGCCTGGCGGCGCGACGCGTTACTTCCACTGGTACAGCATGCCGGCGCCGATCACCTTCTGACCGCCGCTGAAGCCGCCGTTGATCGACGCCTTCAGGTTCTCCGTGATGCGGGCCTGCATGTTGACCGCCATCGCCTTCTGGCCGAGGAAGGTCGACGTGCCGACACCCATCCCGAAGTTGGCATCGCGATCGAGCTGCGGGATCGATGCCATCGCGCCGACGGCCGCGATACCCTGCTTCGCCATCTGGTCGGTCTGCTGCAGTTGCGAACCCAGCGAGTTGATCTGCGCCTGCTGGCCCGACAGTGCCGTCGACAGCGTCGTCTGAACCTGCGTCAGCTGGTTCACGTTCACCGCGTCGGTGCCTTGCGTACCCGGCGCGACGTTCACGATCTGGCGCTGCTGCGTGTCGCTGCCGACCGAGACGACGTTCTGGCGGCCGCCGTCCGTCGAATTCGCGCCGATCGCCACCGAGTTCGAGCCGGCGGTGACGGTCGGGTGATCGCTGCCGGTACCGTTCATGTCGGCCGCGATGCCGTTGTTGTTCACCGCACGCGTCTGGTTGTTGTTGATCGTCGTCGACAGCGAGTTCAGCGTGTTGCTGATGTTCGTCACGCCGGTCGACAGCGAGGCCACGTTGCTGTTCGTCGTGCTCAGGCCGGTGGACAGCGAACCGATACCGGTCGAGGTGGACGTGGACAGCGACGATACGTTGCTGTTCGTCGAGCTCAGGCCCGTCGACAGCGAGTTGATCGCAGTCGAGGTCGACGTGGACAGCGACGACACCGAGCTGTTCGTCGAGCTCAGGCCGGTCGACAGTGAGCCGATGCCGGTCGACAGCGACGCGACGTTCGATGCGGTGGACGTCGACAGCGAGTTGAGCGCGTTGTTCGTCGCGTTGAGCTGGCTGCCGTTGATCGCGTCCGTGCTGCTGGCCGAGATCCGGCCCGCTGCGACGTTCGTGATCTGGCGTTCCGCGCCCGGCGCGCCGACGCTCACCACGCCGACCGGCGAGTTGCCCGCGAAGAAGTACGTGGCACCGCCGATCGTGGCGCTCGACGTCGGGTTCGCGGTACTCGTGACCGAGTTCGCACCGAGCGCGATCGAGTTGGCGACGTTGGCTTGCGCGTTCGTGCCGAAGGCGAGCGCGTCGGCGGCCGTGGCCTTGGCAGCCGAGCCGTAGGCCTGTGCGCCGGTGGCGCTGGCCGTGGCCTGGCTGCCCAGCGCGATCGTGTTGTCCGCGGTGGCCTGGTTCGAGCTGCCGAGGGCGAGCGCGCTGGCGCCGTTTGCCGTGTTCGCGTTGCCGAGCGCCACTGCGCCGTTGCCGGTCGCCGTGTCGTTCGCACCCAACGCTACCGCGCCGGTGCCCGTCGCGATGCTCGGATCGCCGATCGCGACTGCGCCGTCACCGCTCGCGGTGTTGCCGGAGCCGATCGACACCGCCTTGCCGCCGGTTGCCGATGCGTTCTGGCCGATCGCGACCGCGCCTGCCGACTGCGCGTTCGAGCCGTCGCCGACCGCGACGCTGCTTGCGCCCGCCGCGCTGGCGTTGACACCTGCCGCGAGGGCGTTGGTGCCGGTGGCGCCCGTGTTGTCGTAGTTGGCTTGCTGCGTGCCGTTGTCGTTGACGCTGTAGTAGTGCGTCTTCGCGTTGTTGATCGCGGTCGAGGTCGACGTGGACAGCGACGTCACCGAGCTGTTGGTCGAGCTGAGGCCGGTGGACAGCGAGCCGATGCCGGTCGACGTCGAGGTCGACAGCGACAGGATCGTGCTGTCGGTCGACGAGAGGCCGGTGGACAGCGAGTTGATGCCGGTCGAGGTCGACGTGGACAGCGACGTGATCGAGCTATTCGCCGACGAGAGGCCGGTCGAGGTCGAGGTCGACAGCGAGCTGATCGAGCTGTTAGCCGAGGACAGGCCCGTCGACGTGGACGTCGACAGCGATGTCACCGAGCTGTTGGTCGAACTCAGGCCGGTGGACAGCGAGTTGATGCCGGTCGAGGTCGACGTGGACAGCGACGTGATCGAGCTATTCGCCGACGAGAGGCCGGTCGAAGTCGAGGTGGACAGAGACGTGATCGAGCTGTTGGCCGACGACAGACCCGTCGACGTGGAGGTCGACAACGAAGCCACCGAGCTGTCGGTCGAGCTGAGGCCCGTGGACAGCGAGTTGATGCCAGTCGAAGTCGAGGTGGACAGCGACGTGATCGAGCTGTTAGCCGACGACAGGCCGGTCGAGGTCGAGGTGGACAGCGACGTGATGGAGCTGTTCGCGGACGACAGACCCGTCGAAGTCGACGTGGACAGCGAATCGATCGAGCTGTTGGCCGACGACAGGCCTGTCGAGGTCGAGGTGGACAACGACGTGATCGAACTGTTCGCCGACGAGAGGCCGGTCGACGTGGAGGTGGACAGCGAAGTCACCGAGCTGTTGGTCGAGCTGAGGCCCGTGGACAGCGAGTTGATGCCCGTCGAAGTCGAGGTCGACAGCGAAGTGATCGAGCTGTTAGCCGACGAGAGGCCGGTCGACGTGGAAGTCGACAGCGATGCCACCGAGCTATCGGTCGAGCTGAGGCCCGTGGACAGCGAGTTGATGCCAGTCGAAGTCGAGGTGGACAACGACGTGATCGAGCTATTGGCCGACGACAGGCCAGTCGACGTGGAGGTCGACAGCGAAGTCACCGAGCTGTTAGCCGACGACAGGCCAGTCGACGTGGAGGTCGACAGCGACGCCACCGAGCTGTCGGTCGAGCTGAGGCCCGTGGACAGCGAGTTGATGCCGGTCGAAGTCGAGGTGGACAACGACGTGATGGAGCTGTTGGCCGACGACAGGCCAGTCGACGTAGAGGTGGACAGCGAAGTCACCGAGCTGTTGGTCGAGCTGAGGCCGGTGGACAGCGAGTTGATACCGGTCGAAGTCGAGGTCGACAGCGACGTGATGGAGCTGTTAGCCGACGACAGGCCAGTCGACGTAGAGGTGGACAGCGAAGTCACCGAGCTGTTGGTCGAGCTGAGGCCGGTGGACAGCGAGTTGATGCCGGTCGAGGTCGAGGTGGACAACGACGTGATCGAGCTGTTCGCCGACGAGAGGCCGGTCGAGGTCGAGGTCGACAGCGAGCTGATCGAGCTGTTCGCCGAGGACAGGCCCGTTGACGTGGACGTCGACAGCGAGGTCACCGAGCTGTTGGTCGAGCTCAGGCCGGTGGACAGCGAGTTGATGCCGGTCGAGGTCGAGGTGGACAACGACGTGATGGAGCTGTTGGCCGACGACAGACCCGTCGACGTCGAAGTCGACAACGACGTGATCGAGCTATTCGCCGACGACAGGCCGGTCGAAGTCGAGGTCGACAGCGACGTGATGGAGCTGTTGGCCGACGACAAGCCGGTCGACGTGGAAGTCGACAGCGAAGTCACCGAGCTGTCGGTCGAGCTGAGACCCGTGGACAGCGAGTTGATGCCGGTCGAAGTCGAGGTGGACAGCGAAGTGATCGAGCTATTCGCCGACGAGAGGCCGGTCGAGGTCGAGGTGGACAACGACGTGATCGAGCTGTTAGCCGACGACAGACCGGTCGAGGTCGACGTGGACAGCGAGGTGATCGAGCTGTTGGCGGACGACAGACCCGTCGACGTGGAAGTCGACAGCGAAGTCACCGAGCTGTCGGTCGAGCTGAGACCCGTGGACAGCGAGTTGATGCCGGTCGAAGTCGAGGTGGACAGCGAAGTGATCGAGCTGTTGGCCGACGAGAGGCCGGTCGAGGTCGAGGTGGACAACGACGTGATCGAGCTGTTAGCCGACGACAGACCGGTCGAGGTCGACGTGGACAGCGAGGTGATCGAGCTGTTGGCGGACGACAGACCCGTCGACGTGGAGGTCGACAGCGAAGTCACCGAGCTATCGGTCGAGCTGAGGCCCGTGGACAGCGAGTTGATGCCCGTCGAAGTCGAGGTCGACAGCGACGTGATCGAGCTATTAGCCGACGACAGGCCGGTCGAGGTCGACGTGGACAGCGAGGTGATCGAGCTGTTCGCCGACGACAGGCCCGTCGACGTGGAGGTCGACAGCGACGTGATCGAGCTGTTGGCCGACGAGAGGCCAGTCGAGGTCGACGTGGACAGCGACGTGATGGAGCTGTTGGCCGACGACAGACCGGTCGACGTGGAGGTCGACAGCGAGGTGATCGAGCTGTTCGCCGACGACAGGCCCGTCGACGTGGAGGTCGACAGCGACGTGATGGAGCTATTAGCCGACGACAGGCCGGTCGAGGTCGACGTGGACAGCGAGGTGATCGAGCTGTTGGCCGACGACAGGCCCGTCGACGTGGAAGTCGACAGCGAGGTGATCGAGCTATTCGCCGACGAGAGGCCGGTCGAGGTCGACGTGGACAACGACGTGATCGAGCTATTGGCCGACGACAGACCGGTCGAGGTTGACGTGGACAGCGAGGTGATCGAGCTGTTGGCCGACGACAGGCCCGTCGACGTGGAAGTCGACAGCGAGGTGATCGAGCTATTCGCCGACGAGAGGCCAGTCGAGGTCGACGTGGACAACGACGTGATCGAGCTATTGGCCGACGACAGACCGGTCGAGGTTGACGTGGACAACGAGGTGATCGAGCTGTTGGCCGACGACAGACCCGTCGACGTGGAAGTCGACAGCGAAGTCACCGAGCTGTCGGTCGAGCTGAGGCCCGTGGACAGCGAGTTGATGCCGGTCGAAGTCGAGGTCGACAGCGACGTGATGGAGCTATTAGCCGACGACAGACCGGTCGAGGTCGAGGTGGACAGCGACGTGATGGAGCTGTTCGCGGACGACAGACCCGTCGAAGTCGACGTGGACAGCGACGTGATGGAGCTGTTAGCCGACGACAAGCCAGTCGAGGTCGACGTGGACAACGACGTGATCGAGCTGTTGGCCGACGACAGGCCGGTCGAGGTCGAGGTGGACAGCGAGGTGATCGAGCTGTTCGCCGACGAGAGGCCGGTCGAGGTCGAGGTGGACAGCGAGGTGATCGAGCTGTTGGCCGACGACAGACCGGTCGACGTGGAAGTCGACAGCGACGTGATCGAGCTGTTGGCCGACGACAGACCGGTCGAGGTCGACGTGGACAGCGAGGTGATCGAGCTGTTCGCCGACGAGAGGCCGGTCGAGGTCGAGGTGGACAACGACGTGATGGAGCTGTTGGCCGACGACAGACCGGTCGAAGTCGACGTGGACAACGACGAAATGGCGCTGGTCGCGGTACCAACCTGTTGGGCAACCGAATAGAGCTGGCTGCCGTTGATCGCGTCGGTACTGGTCTGCGTCACCTGGCCGGCGGCGACGTTGGTGATTTGTCGCTCGTTACCCTGGCTGCCGACGCTAACGGTGCCGACCGGCGCGGTGCCTGCGAATCCACCGAACGTGACGCCGTTGACAGTCGCGCTGCTCGTGGGATTGGCCGCGGCAGTCTGCGAGTTGGCGCCGAGCGCGACGGAATTGTTGGTGGCCGCGGTGGCGCCGCTGCCGATGGCGACGGCGTCGGTGCCGGTCGCGACGCTGTCGGCACCGGTCGAATTCGCGTGGAAGTACTTGATGCCCTGGCTGTTGATGTTGTCGATCGCCGAGCCGACGCTGTTGGCGGTCGACGTCGTGCCGTTCGCGTTGTAGGTCGTGTATGCCGGCGCGGAGACCGTCCCGGTCGTCGGGTCGTACTTGGCGCCGCCGCCGAGTGCCGATGCCGTGCTGGTGCCGAGGTTGTCCGTCTTGGTCGTGACCGTGCTCAGGCCGGTCGACAGCGAGCTGATGCCGGTCGAGGTCGACGTGGACAGGGACGTGATGGAGCTGTTAGCCGACGACAGACCGGTCGAGGTCGAGGTGGACAGCGACGTCACTGAGCTATTGGCCGAGCTGAGGCCAGTGGACAGCGAGTTGATGCCGGTCGAGGTCGACGTGGACAGCGACGTAATGGAGCTGTTAGCGGACGAAAGACCCGTCGACGTGGAGGTCGACAGCGACGTGATCGAGCTGTTCGCCGACGAGAGACCGGTCGAGGTCGAGGTGGACAGCGACGATACCGAGCTGTTGGTCGAGCTCAGGCCGGTGGACAGCGAGTTGATGCCCGTCGAGGTCGACGTGGACAGCGACGTGATGGAGCTGTTAGCGGACGAAAGACCCGTCGACGTGGAAGTCGACAGCGAAGTGATCGAGCTGTTCGCCGACGAGAGACCGGTCGAGGTCGAGGTGGACAGCGACGATACCGAGCTGTTGGTCGAACTCAGGCCGGTGGACAGCGAGTTGATACCCGTCGAGGTCGACGTGGACAGCGAAGTGATGGAGCTGTTAGCGGACGACAGACCCGTCGACGTGGAAGTCGACAGCGACGTGATCGAGCTGTTAGCCGACGAGAGGCCCGTCGAGGTTGAGGTGGACAGCGATGTCACCGAGCTGTTGGTCGAGCTCAGGCCAGTGGACAGCGAGTTGATGCCCGTCGAGGTCGACGTGGAGAGCGAAGTGATGGAACTGTTAGCCGACGACAGGCCAGTCGACGTGGAGGTCGACAGCGACGTGATGGAGCTATTAGCCGACGAGAGGCCCGTCGAGGTCGAGGTGGACAGCGACGTCACCGAGCTGTTCGCCGAGCTCAGGCCAGTGGACAGCGAGTTGATGCCGGTCGACGTGGAAGTCGACAGCGAAGTGATGGAGCTATTCGCCGACGACAGACCGGTCGACGTGGAGGTCGACAGGGACGTGATCGAGCTGTTGGCCGACGAAAGACCCGTCGAGGTCGAGGTCGACAGCGACGTTACCGAGCTGTTGGTCGAGCTCAGGCCGGTGGACAGCGAGTTGATTCCGGTCGAGGTCGACGTGGACAGGGACGTGATCGAGCTATTTGCCGACGACAGGCCGGTCGACGTGGAGGTCGACAGCGAAGTGATGGAGCTGTTAGCCGACGAGAGACCCGTCGAGGTCGAGGTGGACAGCGACGTGATGGAGCTGTTAGCCGACGACAAGCCAGTCGAGGTTGACGTTGACAGGGACGTGATCGAGCTATTCGCCGACGACAGGCCAGTCGACGTGGAAGTCGACAGCGACGTGATGGAGCTGTTAGCCGACGAGAGACCCGTCGAGGTCGAGGTGGACAGCGACGTCACCGAGCTGTTGGCCGAGCTCAGGCCAGTGGACAACGAGTTGATGCCGGTCGAGGTCGACGTGGAGAGCGAAGTAATTGAGCTATTCGCTGACGACAGACCGGTCGACGTGGAGGTGGACAGCGAGGTGATCGAGCTGTTGGCCGACGAAAGACCCGTCGAGGTCGAGGTGGACAGGGACGTGATCGAGCTATTTGCCGACGACAGGCCGGTCGATGTGGAAGTCGACAGCGAAGTGATCGAGCTGTTGGCCGACGAGAGGCCCGTCGAGGTCGAGGTCGACAGCGACGTCACCGAGCTGTTCGCCGAGCTCAGGCCAGTGGACAGCGAGCTGATGCCAGTCGAGGTCGAGGTGGACAGCGACGTGATCGAGCTGTTAGCCGACGAAATGCCAGTCGAAGTCGAAGTCGACAACGACGTGATCGAGCTGTTGGCCGACGAAATGCCGGTCGATGCCGACGTCGACAGACTCGTGATGCTCGACGTCGTCGTGCTCGCGACCGAGTAGAGCTGGCTGCCGTTGATGGCGTCGGTACTGGTTGCGCTGACGAGGCCGGCCGCGACGTTCTGGATGCGGCGTTCCGAGCCGGGCGCGCCGACACTGACCACACCGTTCGCCGCGCTCGCGCCGGCGTAGGTGCCGAACGTCTGAGTGCCGATCGTGGTGCTGCTGACCGTCCCGGTGCCGCCGGTTGCCGTCGTCGCGGTGGCGCTCGTCACCGAGCCGTTGCCGAGGGCAACCGAGTTCGCTACGTTTGCCGTCGAGTTGACACCGAGCGCCAGTGCATTGGTGGCTGTAGCGCTGGACCCTTGCGCAATCGCGACGGATCCGCTGCCGGACGCGTTGGAGTTTGCACCCAATGCGGTCGCGTATGAATTCGTGGCCACACTGCTCGAACCCAGGGCGACCGAACCTGCCGTCCCGCTCGCGGTCGAGCCGTTGCCGAGCGCCACGGCATCCGAACCGGAGGCGATGGCCTTGGCGCCGAAGCTCCCGCTGTTGCCGATTGCTATCGATCCAGTGCCGTTCGACGTCACCGAGTTGCCGATTGCAACCGAGCCGTTCGTGCCCGTGGCGGTTGCGGTGCTGCCGATCGCTACGGAGCTGCCGTTCGCCGTGGTGGCGTTGCCGATCGACACGGCGCCCGTGCCGTTCGCCGAGTTCGAATTGCCGAGCGCGACGGCACCCTGGCCATTCGACGTGTTGTTCGCGCCGATCGCCAGCGCGCCCGTGCCAGTCGCGCTGTTCGGATCGCCGAGCGCGACCGCGCCGTCGCCGCTCGCTGTCTGGCCGCGGCCGATCGCAACCGCACCGCCGGCGGCCGTGCCGCCGTTGGCGGTCGTGCCGCTCGAGCCGATCGCAACGTTCTGGCCGGTCGCGCCGGACACGATGCCGTCGCCCTGGGCGATGCCGTATGCGCCGTTGACCGTCGCGCCGCGGCCTACGGCGATACCGGAGGTTGCGGCTGACGCGACCGACGATGAGCTACCGACGGCGACCGAGTTCGTGCCCGCTGCGAGTGAGGTACTGCCGAGGGCGGTCGCGCCCGTTGCTGATGCGACTCCCGCATAGCCCAGCACGGTGGCGTTGTTTGCTGTCGCGCTGCTGTTCAGCCCGACCGCCGTTGCGTTGTTGCCCGACGCGATCGTTGCGCCGCCCGTACCGGAGCCCTGTCCGCCCAACGCGATAGCGTTGGTACCCGTCGCGGTCGATTGGGCACCGAGTGCAATGGAGTCCTGTCCTGTTGCACTCGCAGTCGCTCCGATTGCAAGTGAATCGCCCAGGCCCGTTGGACTTGATGCAAGTGCACCTGATCCGATTGCGATTGCGTTCCCGGACGTGATTGCAGCGGCCGTCGAACCAGAACCGATGGCGATGTTGCCGCCAGACGCAGCGTTCGCCGTGCTGCCTAACGCGACCGCGTTCTGCGCGCTGGCAGTGCTGTTGCTTCCGATTGCAGTTGCGCCCGTGCCCGATGCCGTTGCATTGAAGCCGTACGCGTTGCTGGATGTTCCCGAAGCGGTGGCATAGGTACCGACAGCGGTCCCGGCCTGCGCCGCCAGCGTGCCAAGGCCGATCCCGACGGCGCCGTCACCTGACGCCGTCGCGAACGAACCGAACAATGTCACGCCACCGAACCCGGTGCCATAACCGCCGCCGTTGGCATTGCAGCCTGCGACGTTCGACCAGGTGCCGCTGCCGTCAATCGGGCCGGACGTCTGGGCCGGAAGCGTACGCCCCAGCACCGTGCCGCCGCCGCTGGTGCAAGAGAGTGATCCGGTATAGGTCGACGCATACGCGGCGGATGCCGACGCCGTGAGAAGCAGGCTGACAAGCAGTTTGACGGATGCCGAGCGTTTGCTCTTGCCCCGTGCCGAATCGTGTTCCGATGCCGCGACCCAGGCGCCAAGAGCTTCGTTCCAGATCGAGCGGTATGTGCGGTTCATGTCCTACTACCTCCAAATGTGCACGCTACACACCGGTCTCTTTCGTTAGAGGAATATGCCGTGCGCTCGCGCGAATCTCAAAATTGATGAGCGGAGTTTATTGGAGGTCGATTTTATGAATTGACAAATAGTGATAAATAGAGGGTTTTGAAAGTTAAAAGATGGTCAATGAATCGTGTTTTGATGTATCTGCGAATAATGAATTTGAAAGATGTAAGAATGTTACGTGTAGGGTTTGGGTTTTCTGCCTATTGGCTGCGAAATTGTATGAAAATCAATGTGTTGCGCGAGTTTTGTGCGGTAGGTAACACATGCGGATGACCGATAAGTAAGACAAATGAAATAGCAAACGTTTGCGCAAACGTCACCAATTACATGTCTGTAATGTTTGGCGGTGTGCAGGTTGATAATATGTTGAACGTCTCGTTAACTTGTTAATTTGTGATTTTGTGGTGGATTTGTTTTTGTCTTATCTGATTATCTGTAAATCAATTAAGTATGAAGTTGCGAATATCGGGCTGTGCTGATTTGCGCATCCCGTCCGTCGAGGCTGCCCGTGTGGCGGGCGTTCCGGGCCGGCTAGCTCGTCGAATTTGTAAAAAATTGATACAAAGCGACAGATAGTGCTCGTGGCATTCAACTATCGGATTTGTCCTATTGACGATATCGGCAATGCCGGTATTTGGACGGGGTTCGAGCGCGTGTCGAACCGGTCCGGGAGGCGCTATCCGCCATGGTTGCCCGCCTGGTGCCGAAAGACGCTGGTCGGCGTCGGCGGCGCCGCTCCCGAATTGTCTGAACATGGGTACGACAATTTGTCCTGCGCGTGGCGCGCGGATCGCAGCGCCGGTAGAAAATGGGGAAGGAGTGAATGTGTCGGGCGCGCAACATTCGGCAGGCGGATGCAGGTCGACGCGCTCCCGCATCACATGCGACTGGTCGGCTTCGAGCGCATGCACCCGAACGTCCGCTTGCCCGGAACCTATGGCAAGCGTCCGGGAGGAAGCCGGGCACCGGCGGCAACAGTCAGGCTGCGCAGCGTATCGCCGGCGACGGGACGCGCAACGTCGAGAGCAACGTCGAGAGCGGAACCGGCGAGCGCGCCGCGCGTGCCGGCTCGCGCGGCGCGCGGCCGCGCCCCTCGTCCTTACTTCTTGAGAAACCGCAACGCGAACCGCGCCATCCGCGGCACGAACATCGGGCGCAGCAGGCGTTTGTCGTAACCGGCCATCCGCCGGTCGTTCTCGACGAGACACAGCTCGATCAGCTCGCGCGGGTTCAGCGCATCGCCGATGTCGGCGGTACTGGTTGCCGGGAAGTTCGCGTCACGCGCGGCGCCGTCGGCGTCGATGCCGCGCGCGATGCCGATGCGGTCGCGGATCAGTTGTACCCACACGGCCGCGACGCGTGCGAAGAACCACGGCCGGCGCCACCACGGCATCGTGCGCCAGTACCACGCATACCAGTTCGCGAAGAACAGGATGTGGCGCCCTTCTTCCTGGATCACGGGCTCGAAGGTGTCGACGAGTTCGGGCGGGAAATACCCGGAGCGCTGCGCGGAGCGGAACAGGCCGAATGCGAAGAAGCTGTCGATGCACTCGCTGAAGCCCGTCATCATCCACGACCACTCGGGGTCCTGCGGCGCCGGATAGGCCGGCTCGGGCGCGAGCCGGATGCCGTAGGCTTCGACGAGCTTCGACAGCACGACCTTGTGGCGTGCTTCCTCGCCGCCGTCCATCTCGAGCGCGCGGCGCAGCAGCGGATCGTCGATCGTCGCTGCATAGGTTGCGACGCGAATCGATGCGCGGCCTTCGGTTTGCACCGCGATGTCCCAGATCGGCAGCGACGTGAGCCGCCTGAGTTCGGCGGGCTTGAGCGCCGGCCAGTCGATCACGGCCGGTTTGTACGGATTGTGTGTGTCGAGCAGCATGCGACAGAACATCTGCTTGTGCGCATCGGAACCGATCCTGACCGGGCCTCGACTCGCGAAGGTCCAGTTGCGCATCGCGTGATCTGCGGCTGCGTGCTCTTCCTGCAGCGTGTCAGTCATGGCTGTTGTTATGCGATTACGGGCCGAAAGATTTTTGCATAGCTTCCGTAAACGCGCATTTTCGAGCGGCCATGCGCACGCCGGCCAGGCGTACGTCACGCGTGCGTGTCGACCCAGAGGCGGCCCCAGCGGGACGCATAGGCGAGCGCGTGTTCCTCTTCGAAGAAGAAGTCGATCGCGTCGAACGAAACGGAGCGCGACGACGGGCCGCCGCTCGCCCGCGCGATCGTCAGGTTGGCGGCGAACAGCCCGTTCGGCAACCGGGCGGCAGCGGGGGCGACTTCATAGCCCTTGTAGCGGATCGTACGGTTCATGGCGTGCGCGGAGAAAGTTCGGGCTTTCAGCGTACGAAAACCCGCCGGCTGCGTGAACCAATCTTTCGGCCAATGCAAATCATGCGGTGGGCCGAATCGATATCGAGGGGGCGTGCCGGGGAAGGGGATGCAACGCGAAGCGTCGGCGTGGTTTGTGCGTGATGCGGTGCCGGCGCGCACGGTGCATCGTCGCCAGTCCGAAGGCGCACCGCCCGCGCACGGCGAACCTTGTCGGCCGGGCGCGGGCAGCGGAATGCAGGGGATTACTGGTTGGCGATCTTCAGCACGGGCGCAAGCGCGTCGACCGATGCCGCGTGCGTGGCCGCGCGATGCGACGCGAATGCGAGCGCGAACTCGGCCGCTTGCGCGCCGACCGTCTCGAGCTGTGCGACGACCTTCGGATCCGAGCAACTGTCGGCGCTTTCGAAACGCGTTTCGAGCGTGTTGACGGTCGCGCCGAACGGCGTCGGCCAGCCGCGCAGCGCATGGACGATCGAACGCAGCGACGTCAGCACGGTGCCGGCCGCCTGCCAGCCGTACGCGGTGACGATCAGGCCGACCGCGCGGCCGTCGAGATAGGGGCGATCGTCCGCGCGCAGTTCCTCGAGCGTGTCGAGCGCGTTCTTCACGAGACCGGAGACGCCGCCGTGATAGCCGGGCGTCGCGATGATGATCGCGTCGGCCTGGCGCACGGTGTCGATCAGTTCGCGCTGCGCGTCGGTCAGCGTTTTGTGTTCGGGTGCGTAGTGCGGCAGCGTATGCAGGAACGGGCCGTCGAACAGGCGCGTGCGCGCGCCGGCGGCCTGCGCACCGCGCAGCGCGAACGACAGCGCGCGTTCGGTCGACGACGCTGCTCGGGTGGTGCCGCCGATGCCGACGACGAACGGGCGGCGGTGTTGATCGAATGCAGTCAAGGGGCGCTCCTCGGGGATGGCTTGCCCGGCTAAGCACAGGCTTAAAACCAGATGGTAACGACCCCGTCGCCACTCTGAAAACGACTTTTCGTTCTATCGATATGCCGCGCGGCGGGGGCAATCGTGTGCGCGGCCGCGCAGATCGATAGCAGAAATGCTTGGTTGGGACGGTACGCCACGGTCGATAAGATGGGCCCGTCTCCTCCATGATGTCTCTACTGACATGGGTTGGCCCCGCCGCGCGGATGCAGGCGGGGCTTTTTTTCGTCCGCGTCAGGAAAAAGGGGCGCGATACCGGCGGCCGTTGCCGGTTACTCGAATACCGGCCGGAAGAAGCTGCGTTCGTAGCTGACGATGCAGCGCGTTTCCTCCGCATAGCGGAACGCGGCCTGGCACGCCGGATCGTCCTTCGAGCGTTCGCGGTAGCGCTCGTACTCGGCGAGGCTCGGGAACGAGAACATCGCGAGCGCGATGTCGTTCGCGCCTTCGGACGGCAGGAAGTAGCCGTGATGCGTGCCGCCGAACTTCTCGACGAGCGGAATCCACATCTTGCCGTAGGTTTCGAACTGGTCGAGCTTGTACGGATCGATGACGTAGCGAAGGAAGCAGGTGACCATGAGCGCTCGCGGTGCGGTGAGGGAACAGCGAGTCTGGATCGCGTCGCTGCAGGTGTCAACGGAGTGCATGGCGAGCGTCGATGCAGTCGCGGGATTCGTTGCTTGCGCGTACAACGATCGGCGCACTTTCATGCGTTCGCAACGACGCCGGCAGAGCGGTGCAACGTACCGCCGCGACCGATTTTCCTGCGCGCATTTCCCCAAACTTTTACGACATTTTTTCTTGCGAGGGCGGTCGGCGCGCTCATAGACTTCGGGCATCCCAACCACGGAGCACTGCGATGTCGATACCCTGGAACGCGATTGCCGAACGCCTCCCTGCTGCGCCGCCTTCCGTGTGCGCCGACCGGGTGGTCGTACGGCGTTTCGATCCGGCAGTCGACAGCTATGCGCAACTCACGCCGATGCTGCATCGCGCGTTCGTGCGGCTCGGTGCGATGGGGCTCAACTGCACGTGTGTCGATCAGGACGAAGACGTCACGCGCCGCCGCGCGGAAGCGGGCGAGTGCTACGTCGCCGTGTGCGGCGGGCGCGTGATCGGCACGGCCACGCTGTACGCGACCGATCCGGCTTCGGCCTGCTCGCTGTACCGGCGGGAAGGCGTCGCGAGCGTGCGGCAGGTGGCCGTGGATCCCGATTGCCAGAGCCGCGGAATCGGCGCGTTGCTGCTGTCGTTCGCCGAGCGGTGGGCCGCGTTGCGCGGTTATACGCTGCTCGCGCTGGATACGCCGCATCCCGCGTCGCATCTGCTGGCGTTCTACGGTGCGCAGGGTTTCGAGGTCGTCGACGTGATGCGCTTCGCCGGCAAGCGCTACGACAGTGCGATCCTCTGCAAGCGGCCCGTCGCGCACGTCGTGCGCCGCGTGTCGCCGGCGTCGCGGCTGCCCGTGCGCGTGGCGGCCGTGCGGCGCGTTGCGTATGCGTTGCCGGCGCGCGTTGCGGCAGTGGCACGGCGCGACCTGCGCGTGCGCCGTGGCGCGGGATGGGCGGCGCGACGCGCGGCAGGTGCCGCGAGCTGCCGTTCGTCGCCGTGGCGGCCGCGTCAGCATGGGCGCTACACGTTCGGTTGAGCGCCGCGCACTGGCTCCTTTTTCTGGTTTTACCGCGTAAATGTCGTGTGAGCGGAGTGTGGCGCTTCCGCTCGTGTACGGCCCATGAGACACCCCCGCCGCGCCGCGGCGAAACGATGTTTACGCGCTTTTTATGCTTGGCCGCGATCTTCACGCGAACCTTCATAAGATGGATTCGTGGAAACGGATGCTGCGCGATCGTGCGCGCAACCGTATCGGCCCGCGAAGCGCGATGCCTGAAGCCGTCACGACGGCTCGTCGCAGTGATGCGTTGCGCCCGTCGAAAGAAACAGGCACGCCCGATAAACGCCGCATAAAGACGGGCGCGTCGCGTCACTCTTCGCGGTTGCGCGACTCACCGCCGCCTTTCGCGAGACGCCAGGCAATCGTGCCGAGCACGCCGACCGCGACGACCAGCGCGCCCCACAGCACATAGCGGCGCGTCGCGTCCGTATCGGCAGCCGCCACCGACGCGCCCGCCGAAACCGGCAGCGCCGCGCCGACGCGCGCGGGCCGCACTTCGGGCGCCATGCCGACCAGCAGCGCATCGCGGCTCACGGCCGACGACACGAGCGTCGCGTCGCCGACGCCGAGCGTAAACGGCGGCGTACCGCGTGCGACGAAGGTCAGCGCGGCCGGATGCCAGCCGATCGCGACCGTCGGCTGCCCGGTGCCGAATCCGCCGTTGCGCATGTCGACGACGATTCGCCACGCGCGATCCGTATTCGACGCGAACTCGAGCGGCGGATTGCGCTGCTCGCCGGATTTGCCCTGCAGCCGGAACAGCACGGCGCCCGCGACGTCGCGCCACGGCGTCTGCGCGTCGGCGCGGCTTTGCAGCGTCGCGCGCGCGACGGTGTTCGGCTGCGGCAGGTCGATGCGCACGCGGTCGACCGGATACGCGCCGTCGGTGTCGAACAGATACTCGCCGGGCGTGCCGCCGGCCCGCACGCGCGCGGCGTCGCGCCATTGGCGCGGCACGGATGCGGTGTCCGTCCCGCGCGCGTCGCGCGGATGCGTCTCGACGTCGATCGACGCGATCGCGGGCGCACCGTCGAGCCAGTCCAGCCGCAGGTAGCGCGGTGCCGCGCCTTCGAGCGCGATGCGTTCCTGCACCAGCATGTCGTCGCCGCGGCCGACCTTCAGCAACTGCGTGCTGCCGAGCGAGCGCCAGCTGCGCAGATCGTCGCTGGCGTCGAAGGCGACACGCCCCTGGTAGCTGTCGTCGCCCACGTGCACAAGCAGCGCGTCGATGTTGCCGTCCGCACGCGACAGGTCGACGAGATCCGCGCCGCGCTTCGCCGGCGACGGTGTGGCGACGGCCGCGCGCAGCGAGCCGTCCGGGCCGACCGTCACGCCGAGCGGCGCGTTGCCGTTATCGGCGCGCACCGGCGGCAGCGGGAACCAGTGCACCGGCGTGCGCGACGGCGGCACGGCGGGCGTGGCCGCCGCGGGCGCGTCGAGCGAATACGGAACCGGCTCGCCCGCGCCGTTGAAGACGCGCACGTCGCCGAGATCGTCGCGCCGGCTGGCCGCATACACGGGCTGCGGCACGGTGAGCTGGTAATACGCGGCGCTGCCGTCGAGGTCGAGCGAGAAGCGCTGCGCGACGCGCCCGGCGCCCGGCGTGCCGTCGGCGGCCGCGAACGACGCGAGCAGGCTCAGTCCGAGCAGGGCTGCGAGTCGTTTCATTGCGGGTCGTCCTGGTGGACCGCGGCCTTCGGCGGCAGCGGCGAGAAATAGCCGATCAACAGCAGCAGCACGCCGATGCCGATGAACGACACGATGCGCTCGATGCCGGTCACGTGCGACAGGTCGAACAGGAACAGCTTGACGACCGTGAGCGCGAGCAGCGCGGCGCCGACGAACCACAGCGGCCTCAGCCCGCGGCGCGTGGCCCAGATCGTTGTCGCGAGCGCGCAGACCGTCCAGTACATGGACACCGACGCCTGCACGAGCGTCGATTCGGCCATCGCGCCGAATTCGTACGGCACGCCGGCCCAGTGATGCAGCGAGCGCAGCAGGATCGCGTTCAGCCACAGGAACGCAGTCGCACCGGCCGCGCCCAGCAGTTCGACGCGGTACTTCCCGAACGACCAGCCGAGCTTGCGCGCGCGCACGAACCACGACGCGGCGAGCGCATAGACGACCGCGAGCACGAGATCGAGCGGGTTGAAGAGCGGCACGCGCGCCCAGCTTCCGCCGTCCTGCGTGAAGTTCGCGTAGAAGGTCCACACCCACATCGCGACGATCAGCGGCAGCGACGCGAGCGCACACACGCGGGCGATCCCGTCGCGACGCGTCAGCCACATCCCGGCGAACGCGAACAGGCTCCAGCCGACCATGACCACCTGCTGGATGCCGAACGACGACAGCACGGTGTCGATGCCGTAGGCCATGTGGAAGCGGTGATGCAGCGTGCGCAGCATCAGCGCGTTGAACCACAGGAATACGGTTGCGATCGCAACATAGTCGACGACGCGCGGATGCCATGCGATGCCGAGCGTCTTCAGGCGGCGCAGCCACGCGGCGAACGCGACAAAGACGAGGAATTGCGCGATGTCGAGCGGATTGAGCAGCGGCAGCCAGAAGAGCGGCGATGCGTCGCCGTCGCTCGTCACGCTGGCGATGCTCCACAGCCACAGCAGCGCGACGAGCGGCGCCGCACCCCATACCTGGTAAGCGCGCGGGAACGCCGCGACGGGCCAGCGCAGGCGGGAGCCGGGGCCCGATACGAGCAGGAGCAGCGCACCGAAACCGTACGCCCACGCGCTCCAGCTCCATGCGCCTTCGGGCACGAATGCGCGCAGGCGCCAGAAGCCTTCGAGCGACAGCAGCCCGCACAGCGTCCAGAACATCAGCGTATGCAGCGGCGCAATCACGCCTGCGGCGAAGGATTGGCCGATGCCGGACGCCGCACCCTGCGCGGCATCGGTGCTTGCCGGTCCGCGCGACTGGCGCCACAGCAGCGCAAGACCCGCGCCGATGGCGACGGGCCACGCGAACGCGCCGAGGCCCGACAGCGGCGCTTCGTACGCATCGAACGCGCGCAATGCGAGCAGCGCCAGCACCGGCGTCAGCGCGAGCGCGGGCCATTCGGCGAGCGGCCATGCGAGCCGGCGGCGCGCGACGTGCGCGAGCCACGCGGTGCCGGCCGCGAACAGCGCGGTTGTGTCGACAACGAAGCGGTCGGCATGCAGGTCGACGTGACGGCTCGCGTAGACGAGGATCTCGTGCAGCCCGCCGCTCACCCACCACAGCAGCCCCCACGCCGCGGCCGCGGCGCCGATCTCGGGCATCCACGCGTGCCACGCGCGCGCTTCGTCGCGCCCGTGCAGCCACCAGCCGGTGAACAGGCCGGCGAGCGCGATCAGCAGCATCGCGATATACGGGCTGTTGAGCACGGGCAGCGCGGTTGTGTCGGCCGGCCCGAGCAGGCTCGTGAAGAACGCGCCGGCCGCGGCGACCTGCATCAGCAGGCCGAAGCCGAACGGCAGCAGGCGCTTCTGGCGCACCCCGAGCCACACGATGGCCGCGCCTTCGATCGCCCACGCGGCACTCGTCGTCGGGCCCGAGAACGCGAGCGGCACCGCGAGCGTCGCGAAGATCACCGCGAGCGCGAGCATCGCTTCGAACAGCAGCGCGAGGCGATCGCGGCGCCGCGCGAGCCACGCGGCGACCGCGACGTAGAACGCCGACAGCGCGACGGCGCTCCATGCGAGCCCGAACGGCATGCCCTTCACGAGCGACGCCTGCAGCGCGGTCGCGACGATCGGCGTGCCGAACACGAGCGTGCCGTCCACGTAGTGCCGCAGCGCGAGTTCGCGTTTCACCGCATACAGCAGCGCGATGCCGACATACATCAGGAAAAACAGGATCAGGAACGGCTCGGTGCTCGCGAACAGCGCGGGGCGGTAGGCCGTCACGCCCCACGCCGAACCGATCGTGAACGTGAACACGAAGCCGAGCAGGTTCAGCGGGCGCCATGCCTTGAACCACGCGATCGCGAAGATGCCCGCGTTCAGCAGCGCGTAGTAGCTGAACAGCGCGACATGGTTGCCCTGGCCGGTCGACAGCAGCACCGGCGCGAGAAAGCCGCCCGCGCTGCCCATGAACGCGAGCGGCAGCGCGTTCTGCTTCACTGCAAGGAACGCGCTCAGCGCGCAGACCGCAACCATCAACGGAAACGCGGCGCCGACGGGCAGCAGCGCATAAAGCTTGGTCGCGGCGAAGATCGTCAGGTACAGGATGCCGACGCCGCCGCCTTGCAGCACGAGGCCATACGCGGCGCGGCGCGCACGCACGCGCCAGCCGATCGCGAGCAGCGCGGCCGCGGCGAGCGCGGTGCCCGCGAGGCGGAATTCGATCGGCAGCATGCTGTTGTCGGCCGCGTACTTGAGCAGGAACGCGATGCCGAAGAACAGCACGATGATGCCGACGCGCACGACCGTGTTGCCGCCGAGCAGCCAGTCGCGCGCGGCGCCGAACGCACGTTCGGCGATGCCGGGTTCGCGCGGCGCGGGCGGGGCAGGGCGGGCGGGTGTGGCCGGTGCGTTCGTCGCCGTGTTGGCGGCAGCGGGAACGGCGGCGGGTGCTGCGGGTGCAGGAGCCGACACCGACGTGGATACCGGCGTGCCCGCGCGCGCGGCTGCTGCGATTGCGGGTTGAGCAGGCGATGTCGGCGGCGTTGCCGAAGCAGGGGGCGACAGCGGAGCCGACGGGGCGCCGGCCGCAGTGGACGAAGGCGTTTGCGCGGCACTGCCGGCGGCGACCGCGCCGGCCTTCGCGCCGGCGAGCTGGCCGCGCAGCGAATCGAGTTCGCGCGTGAGTGTTTCGACGGTTGCTTCGAGGCGCGCGACGCGATCGGCGAGCGGCGCGGGCGTGGGCGGCGTCGTCGCGGGCATCGCGAATGCGTCGGGCGTGGCGCTGTTGTTCGCGAGTGTGCGCTGCCGCAGCGCGTGACCGATGCCGAATCCGACGGCGGCGCCGAGCAGCGAGCCGTTCGCGACCGAGAAATCCCCGATCAATGCGGCGATGCCGCCCACGATGAAGCCGATTACGGCGAATGCCCAGTTCAACGCCTTACTCCCTCTCGTATCGTTATCGTCCTTCGATCGCGGCTCGCACCGGATCGAGGCGGGTTCAGCACGGCCGGCAGGCGAACCGGCAAGTGCGCGCCGTTGGCGGACCGTCGTGCGCAAGGCGCATGGCAACGGCGCGATCGGCGTGTTTGCAGGCAATGTATCACAGCGGTCATGCGGGATTTTCTGGGTTGCGGGCGGGCCGCGATGCGTGGCTGATTGCCATTCACGACGATCGCGCGGCGCGGCTTTTTTGTACGGTCATGCTTTTTGCGGAGGGCCGACAGGCACGGCGAGACGGGCGATTGACGTGCATTGATCAGACGACATTCGCGACACCGGCTGATCGGACGCGGAATTGTCGCAAAGCGACGTGCGCCTGACGCGAATTGGCGCAAAACATCATGCGATGCGCGCCGCGCTGCTGCGCACAAGTCCGGCGTGCGATGCCCGTCGTTATTGGGTGTGCGCGTATTGCGCTGCCGCAATCGGGTGTCGCCGCGTGCCGCGGCCCGCCGGGCGGGGCTGGAGGCCGTGTCGTATTTGCGCAAGCGTTTGTCGTAATTCGTCGGCAGGTCGGGGTTTTTTCTAGCAACTATGTAGGCACGTTGAGTGACACGCGTGAGTCCCCGCTACACGAGGAGAAGGTTTCGATGGATGCCCCCAAGGTCGTAGTCGAAGGTCTGTGCAAGGTATTTGGAAGTAACCCCCAGCAGGCGCTCGACATGCTCGCCGCCGGTGCGACGAAGGATGACGTGCTCAAGCGCACCGGCCAGGTCGTCGGCGTGCACAATGTCTCCTTCGATGTGCAGGAAGGCGAAATTTTCGTGCTGATGGGCCTGTCCGGCTCCGGCAAATCCACGCTGATCCGCCTCGTGAACCGGCTTGTCGACCCAAGCGCGGGCAAAGTGATGATCGACGGGCTCGACGTTGCGTCGGCGCGCCGCTCGGCGCTCACCGCGCTGCGCCGCAAGGACATGAGCATGGTGTTCCAGTCGTTCGCGCTGATGCCGCATCGCACCGTGGTGTCGAACGCCGCGTTCGGCCTCGAGGTTGCGGGTGTCGGGAAGAAGGAACGCGAACGGCGCGCGATGGAGGTGCTCGAGCAGGTTGGCCTCGCACCGTTTTCGCACAAGCTGCCGTCCGAGCTGTCGGGCGGCATGCAGCAACGCGTCGGCCTCGCCCGCGCGCTCGCCGTGAACCCGTCGCTGATGATCATGGACGAGGCGTTCTCCGCGCTCGATCCGCTGAAGCGCAGGGAAATGCAGGACGTGCTGCTGCAGCTCCAGAAGGAGCAGCGCCGCACGATCATGTTCGTGTCGCACGATCTCGAGGAAGCGCTGCGCATCGGCAACCGCATCGCGATCATGGAAGGCGGCCGGCTCGTGCAGGTCGGTACGCCGCAGGACATCATCGCGAACCCGGCCGACGACTACGTGCGCGCGTTCTTCGACGGCATCGACACGAGCCGCTACCTCACGGCCGGCGACCTGATGCAGACGGGTGCCGTACCGACCATGTCGAAGTGCGATGCCGCGAACGTCGCGGCGACGCTGAACGGCAGCGCCGAATACGCGTTCGTGCTCGACGCCCAACGCAAGATCCGCGGCTTCGTCACGCGCGATGCGATCGGTCAGGACACGCCGTCGGTGCGGCCGGTCGAAAGCATCCGGCGCGATGCGTCGCTCGAACATGTCGTCGCGCGCGTGGTCGCGAGCCCGAATGCACTGCCCGTCGTCGACGACGACGGCTGCTACTGCGGCTCGGTCGATCGTGCGCTCATCCTGAAGGCCATCACGCGTTCGCGAGGCTCCCATGTCTGAAATGATTCCGCTCGGTACCTGGGTCGACCAGTCCGTTCATTACCTGCTCGACCACGATGCGAAGACGTTCGACGCGATCGGTCAAGCGATCGAAGGTCTCGCGGCATTCGTCGAACACAGCCTGCAGGCGATCCCGATGTGGCTGATGATGGCGATCTTCATCGGCATCGGGCTGTGGCGGGTGGGCTGGCGTTTCGCGCTGTTCACCACCGCGTCGCTGCTGCTGATCTTCGCGACGGGCTTCTGGGATCAGACGGTCATCACGCTCGGCCTCACGCTGTCGTCGACGATCATCAGCCTCGTGCTCGGCATCCCGCTCGGCATCTGGGCGGCCAAGAGCAAGTGGGTCGCCGCGACCGTGCGCCCGATCCTCGACCTGATGCAGACGATGCCGGCCTTCGTCTACCTGATTCCGGCCGCGATGCTGTTCGGCCTCGGCCGCGTGCCGGGGATCCTGTCGACGGTGATCTTCGCGATGCCGCCGGCCGTGCGCCTGACGAGCCTGGGTATTCGCCATGTGAACCGCGAGATCGTCGAAGCCGGGCAGGCATTCGGCTGCACGCCGTGGCAACTGCTGTACAAGGTGCAGTTCCCGAACGCGCTGCCGTCGATCATGCAGGGCGTGAACCAGACGATCATGATGGCGCTGTCGATGGTGATCATCGCGTCGATGGTCGGCGCGGGCGGTCTCGGCAACGACGTGCTCGCGAGTATCCAGCGCCTCGACATCGGCCTCGGTTTCGAAAGCGGTCTGTCGGTGGTGTTGCTCGCGATCATTCTCGACCGCATCACCGAAAGCTTCGGCCGCACACCGGGCACCGTGAAGGCGCCGCTGTTCTCGGGCCTCAAGCAGCTCTTTCGCGCGAAGGCCACCCCCGCGCAGGCCTGATGACTGACCGGCGGCCGGCCCGTCTTCCGGCCGCCTTCCCTGAATCGATAGCGGCTTCCGCGGCATTTGCCGCGGGGCTGGCCCCCTTGCAACTCCTCGCCAGGAGACCGATGTGACGTCCGCCGTCGCTGTTGCGCCCGCCGCCTGCGTTTCACCGGTTTCGTCCCTCGCCCATTTCGGCTTCCTGACGCTGCCGAACTTCTCGATGATCGCGTTCTCGAGCGCCGTCGAAGTGCTTCGGATGGCGAACTACGTCGGTCGCGCCGACCACTACAAGTGGTCGATCTACTCGCTCGACGGTGCCCCCGCGCATGCCAGCAACGGCATTGCGGTGCGGCCCACGCAGGCGCTCGACGACACGAACCTGCCCGACGTGATGATCGTGTGCGGCGGCATCCGCATCCGCGACGTGGTCGACGACGGCGCGCGCGATACGCTCACGTCGCTCGCCGAACGCGGGCTGCCGCTCGGCGGCATCTGCACGGGCGCGTACGCACTGATGTCGAGCGGGCTGCTCGACGGCTATCGCTGCACCGTGCACTGGGAGAACCTGTCCGCGCTGCATGCCGAGTTTCCGCAGGTCGGCTTCGCCGACGAGCTGTTCGTCGTCGACCGCGACCGGCTGACCTGCACGGGCGGCACTGCGCCGCTCGACCTGATGCTGAACCTCGTCGGCATGCGGTTCGGCCAGCAGCTTGCCGCGCAGGTGTCGGAGCAGTTCATCCTGGAGCGGATCCGCAGTTCGACCGATACGCAGCCGATTCCCGTCGATGCGCGCGTCGGCTTCTCGCGTGCCGAACTGATCGAGGTCGTGCGGCTGATGGAGGCGAACATCGAGGAGCCGCTGTCGCTGGAGGAACTCGCGCGGCTCGTGCGGCTGTCGCAGCGGCACCTGCAGCGGATGTTCAAGGTGTACCTGAACGTGTCGCCGACCCACTATTACCTGACGATGCGCCTGAAACGCGCGCGCGACCTGCTGCGCACGACCGACGCGTCGATCGCGCGCGTGACGACGGTCTGCGGGTTTCATTCGCCGTGTCATTTCAGCAAGGCGTACCGCGCACAGTTCGGCCATGCGCCGAGCTACGAGCGCAGGTTGCCGGGGCGCTGACAGTTTGTACGGTCCGCGACGTCGCCGGGATCGCGGCGCGCGGTTTCAATAAGAGATCCCGCATTCATGCAAACGACATCACTTTGAGGAGAAGAAAGATGAAGCGCCTATTGATCGCAGCGGTGTGCGGGATCGGGATAACCGCGCCGATGTCGGCCGTTTATGCAGCCGATCCGCCCGTATGCAAGAACGTGCGCTTCGCGGATGTCGGCTGGTCCGACATCGCGGCGACCACGGGCCTGGCATCGACGATGCTGCAGGGGCTCGGCTACAGCCCGACGAAGACGATCGCGTCGGTGCCGATCACGTTCGCGGGGATCAAGAGCAAGCAGATCGACGTGTTCCTCGGCTACTGGTCGCCGACGATGGACCCGATCATCCAGCCGTTCACGAAGGCTGGCACGATCAAGGTGCTGTCGACGCCGAACCTGACCGGCGCGAAATACACGCTCGCGGTGCCCGACTACGTGTACCAGGGCGGCCTGAAGTCGTTCGCGGACATCCAGAAGTTCGCGGACAAGCTGAACGGCAAGATCTACGGGATCGAGCCGGGCAACGACGGCAACCTGCTGATCAAGAAGATGATCGACGGCAACCAGTTCGGCCTCGGCAAGTTCAAGATGGTCGAGTCGAGCGAGGCCGGGATGCTGGTCGAGGTGAATCGCGCGATCCGCGACAAGCAGTGGATCGTGTTCCTCGGCTGGGAACCGCATCCGATGAACGTGAAGATGAAGATCGACTACCTGAGCGGCGGCGACGACGTGTTCGGCCCGAACTACGGCGAAGCGAAGGTGCTGACGGCGACGCCGCCCGACTACGCGCAGCGCTGCCCGAACGTCGCGAAGTTCGTGTCGAACCTGCAGTTCACGACGACGATCGAAAACCACGTGATGGTGCCGATCATGAACAAGGAAGACCCGAACAAGGCGGCGGCCGAGTACCTGAAGGCGAACCCGCAGGCGCTCGACAAGTGGCTCGCGGGCGTGACGACGATCGACGGCAAGCCGGGGCTGCCGGCGGTGAAGGCGTATCTCGGCGTGCATTGAGCGTCGACGTAGCTGGCGCGCCTGCTGAAGGCGACGCGCCGGCGTGATGAAGCGCGGCCTTCCCGCATCGTGCGGGCGGGCCGCGATGTTTTTGGGGAGGGCGGGTCGACCGGCGAAGTGCCGGGCTGTGCGGGAACAACCGTCACGATCCCTTCGTCGCCGCTGGTACGTCGAACACGCGATCGAACGCCCACTGGAACACGAACGCGTAGCAGAAGAAGAACGCGAACAGCCCGATATCGACGACGAACGCGTCGAACCACGAGATGTCGAGCCACCACGACACGACGGGCACGAGCATGAAGATCAGCCCGCCTTCGAATCCGGTGGCGTGCAGGATCCGCCGCCCGAGCGTACGCGTCGGCTGCCGGCGCGACGCTTCCCAGCGCTCGAACAGCGCGTTGAAGATCATGTTCCACAGCAGCGCGATCGCCGACATCGTCGCCGACAGCGCGCCCGAATAGACGAGGTCCTGCTTGAAGATCGCCGCGATCACGGGCGAGATGCAGGAGATGGCGATCGCTTCGTAGAGCAGCGCCTGCGTGATCCTGCGCGGTAGGCCTTGCACGTTGTTTCTCCGGTTCGACGGCAACCGCCGCGGCACCGTGCCGCGACGTTCCGCAAGGCTATTCGCGTTGCGCACCCGCTTCAATTCACCTAATCTCACCCCGATTGAATCGAATTCAACCCGGCCGCATCCGGCCCGCGAGGCCCCGTGTTCTCGAAAATTCCCCTGACCGCATTGCGTGTATTCGAGTCGTCGGCGCGGCTCGGCACGTTCAAGGCCGCCGCGGACGAGTTGTCGGTAACGCCGGCTGCCGTGTCGCACCAGATCAAGTCGCTCGAAAGCCGGCTCGGCGTGCTGCTGTTCGAGCGCGGCGCGAGCGGCGTGCGGCTCACGGAGGAGGGCGAGCGCCTGTTTCGCACGAGCCACGATGCGTTGCTTGCGCTGAGTCGCGGGCTCGATGCGGTGCGGCCCGAAGCGGCCGACGAGCGCACGCTCGTGCTGACCACCACGCCCGCATTTGCCGCGATGTGGCTGATTCCGCGCCTCGGCGGGTTCCGGCAGGTCGATCCGCAATTGAACATCAAGGTCGAAACCGGCAACGCGCTCGCCGATCTCGAACGCGACGCGCGGATCGACCTCGCGATTCGCGCGACGTCGCGCACGTTCCCGGCGCTGCACGAGATTGCGCTGATCGACGAGTATTTCGGCGCGTATGCGGCGGCCGGGTTCGATGCGCATCGTTCGGACGAGCAGCTCGATTTGATCGAAACCGTGTGGGATACGCCGCTGCCGGTGTCGATCGACTGGGCGTCGTGGTGTCGCGCGGCCAATCGCGAAGCGTGGCTCGAACGCGCGGTGTTCCGGCATTACGACGACGAGCAGTACGCATTGCAGGCCGTATTGCACGGGCAGGGCGTCGCGTTGTTGAGCTCGGTGCTGGTGGCCGAGCACGTCGAGCGTGGCGCGCTGATGCCGATTGAGCCGTCGGTGCGGCTCGACGGCGCACGCTTCGTCGCGCTGTGCCGCCCCGGGCGGGAACGTGAGCCGCAGGTCAGGCGGTTTCTCGATTGGCTCGAAGCGGAAATCGCGCAGACGCGCGCGGCGGTGGCGGGGATGGCCGGACTGTGAAAGCAGGGCTCAATGCGTGGGTGGAACAAAGCGCCACGTTACATCCTGCGCGTTGATCTTCGGAAACGGCATGTTATGAGCAAACGTCTGCTTGCCTACCGGCAACTCCAGGCATTCCCATGTGCCGGGCCACGGACAGAGTTCGCCGGAGCGCTTTTTCCAGCCGGGCTCGTCCAGCCTGGATTGGAGATCGGCTTTGGATTGCAATTCCTGGAATCGGCGTTCTTCCTCATCGTTAGGTATCGCAATGCCGTGCACTCGGAAAGCAAAGAGAATTTCTCCAGTTTTACCGCCTCGCTTGATAGAAACGAAAAATCGCTTTCCTTCCAGTAGGGTATAGAAGGTGTAGTAGTCGATTGGCACCTTGGGTTTATCGTCTCCATAATCCATGAATCGACTTGTGATATAGATGATCTGCGGCCTTGGGTCGAAGTTGGAACCAAAACCGATGATGTCGACCGAGGGGGGCGCTTTCGGAGGGAAATCTGCCGGCATGGATTCTCCCTTGAGGGCGCGGACTATCCTTATTTGGAGACTCCCTACCTGGTCGTCAGTAAATGGCGGCGGGGATATCCGTCGCATTAAGGTGTCGTTATATTTTGTTCCCGCTGGATAGTAGACCTTGTCTTCATCTCTGAGAGGAATGCGCTGATACATATCGTTAGAAAACCACTGGGTGGCGTCAAATGGTGGATCATCTTCTAATATACGCATCATGATTTTTTCGTTCATGGCATTCCCTCCGTTCGCTGTCCAGTTCGTAACAAGCGCCGTCAGTACCATCACCACGACTAACACTGCGGTCATTTTGCTCACACGCGCGCTCTTGATCTGAAAGTACGACGCTCCATGGGTAACCCTTCCGGCGTACTACCCGACCTGACCGGATTCACGGCCCCTAACGGGTCCAAGGGCAAGTCAATGTCCGGATCCTCCTCATATATTCGGCGTGCCTTCATATGCCTTGCCAACTCAAGTTACCGGGCGGCGTCAGGTCCAATGCGTTGGTGGAACAAAGCGCCACGTTACATCCTGCGCGTTGATCTTTGGGAACGGCATGTTATGAGCAAACGTCTGCTTGCCTACGGGCAACTCCAGGCATTCCCATGTGCCGGGCCACGGGCAGAGTTCGCCGGAGCGCATTTTCCAGCCAGGTTCGTCCAGCCTGGATTGGAGATCGGCTTTGGATTGCAACAGCTGGAACCGACGCTCTTCGTCGTCGTCGGGGATATGGCTACTGCGTGAGCGAGATGTACGAAGAATCTCTCCAGTCTCACCGTTTCGCCTGATGTAAACGAAAAAGCGCTTACCCTCCAGCAAGGTGTAGAAGGTGTAGTTATCGATCGGAACTTTAGACTCGTCGCCCACATCGTCGTTGAATCTACTGCTGATATATACGATTTGCGGCCTGGGATCGAACCCGGAACCCAAACCGATGTCATCGACCGAAGGGGGAACTTTAGGAGGAAAGTCTGCAGGAAAAATTTCACCTTTTAGGGCCATGACGATATTGATTTGGAGACTCTCCACCTGCTCGTCGGTGAATGGAGGTGGGGATATCCGCCGCATTAAGGTATCGTTGTAGTGCATCCCTGCCGGATAGTAGACCTTGTCTTCTTTCCTGAGAGGGATGCGTTGATATATGCCATTGGAAAACCACTGGGTGGCATCAAATAGCGGATCATCCTCGGATACTCGCATCATAATCTTTTCGTTCATCGCAATCTCCCTGCTCGCCGTCCAGTTCAAAGAAAAAGCAGCCAGCAATATCACCGGAATCAACGCTGCCGTTCTTTTGTTCATGCGCGAGCTTTTGGTCTGAAAGTACGAAGCCCCATGGGTAACCCTTCCGGCGTACTACCCGACCTGACAGGATTCACGGCACCCAACGGGTCCAGGGGCAAGTCAATGTCCGAATCTTCTTCATATGTTCGGCGCGCCTCCATATGCTTTGCCAACTGAAATTCCCGGTCGGTGTAAGGTCTAACGGGTGCCTTGGGCGGCGGCTCCCCTGGAATTTCATTCATAGGCCCCTTTCCCAATGCCAATGTTCGTTTCCGGTAGGCGGCCATCTGACGGTGGTAGGCTTCAACCTCGCGCCTATATTCGTCAATCTTCGGCTGCGTCCTCTTTGCCGCGATGAGTTCCTCCCGGGTCCCATAAGTTTCGTCATAGTTGGACCTACGAGGAAAAGCCTGTACTTCCACATCGCCCGCATCAGCCATGATCTGCGCGAGACTCTCTTCATATCGGGGGTCTTCCCCGGGATCGAGTTTTGAACCGATGTCGTGTCCAAGCCCCGTACGGCAGGCGTATGAGAATACGGTTGCATCATCGTCGAACGCCAACGGCGCCAGCATGCGTGCCTGATTCAGCCCGTAGCGGATTTGCCAGGACTCGCCGACGTCGTATCCGAATTCGATGCTGTGCACGAGGCCGTGCGAGAAGATATCCAGTTGCTTGATCGACCGTTTCTTGCCCCGACGTGCTGCAATGAATGTGACGAGATCGGCAACATCAGTCAGTTCTCGATAGCTGGCGCAATAGTCAACCTCTACAATTTTCTTAAGCTCGTCGAGAAGCTTGCGAGGATAGTCCTTCGCGAAAATCAGAAAAACACGTTGTATCGCATAGTCCGGCGTCCCCTCCGGGTATTGGCGCAACTGCCGTATCCCTTGATTGATGAACATCATCCTGTTGCCCTTCCTGGCACGCACATAGAAAGCCGGGTTAGAGCAGCCAACCACCGTTACATAATCACGATCAGCAATCGCCGCCACTTCGGTCGTCGGGTTATCCGTGCCGGTCCGACTTTGCTTTTGTTGTTCCATGGGGGACCTCAGTAGCTGATGTTCTGTTTGCGCAAGTGCACCGCCGCCTCTCTTCCCCATCGCAACGTCACGGCATCAGGCTGGCCGGTATAGATGCGTGCCGTAAACCCTTGCGAATCGGTACGCCCGACGAAGCGCTGACCTTCTGCCGTTTCCACGCAATACAGGACGTTGGCCAACACCTCCCCGGTGCGCGCGTGCTTGACGAGAAACTGCTCGCTGAAGTTGGTTTCGGGGTTGTTGACGGTCCGTGACAACAGGTCGAGCAGGTTGCCTTTGCCGCCGCTCTGCTGTTGTATCGGTCCCTTGAAGCGAATGGCAACGGCATCGAGCGTGATACCCGAGCTGTCGATGACGATGCTGCCTCCCGGGCCTTGCAAAACCACACGCTCTGCCGCCTGCAACTGGTAGTGAAGGGTTCTCCGTTCGATGCGCTGTCCGGCTTCCAGGCGGTGGCTGCCGTGAACGAGGTGCTCCGCATGGCCGCCGATATCGACGCGGTGGTTGACCACAACGGTGTCGTGACGATTGTTTCCTACGGTTTCCGTGTGATTCATGCCGGTATGAATCGTACGATGTCGCTCGATGGTGAGTTCTTCGTCCTGTCCCACTTGTTCACGACGGTCCCGACCTATCGCAAGTCGCTGGTCGTTCCCGATAGCTACGGTTTCGTCGTGTTCGACCTGCTCGCTGCGGTCATGCCCGACGAACGTGGTTTCGTCGTGGTTGACGTGAATGTTCTGATCGCGCTGCGCATGGACGTAGATTTCCTCCTGATCCTTCTCGTCCTCGAAGCGCAGTTCGTTGAAGCCCTCGCCCTTGTGCGTCTGGCTTTTGATCGTCATCCGCGTCTTGTGCCTGGGTAACTCATACGGCGGCAGTTGCAGGCGGTTGTAGGCCCGTGACAGGACGAGCGGCTGGTCTGCATCGCCGTCGAGGTAGCCGACGATCACCTCTTGCCCGATGCGCGGGATCGCCATATGTCCCCAGAGCGCGCCGGCCCAATTCTGCGCAACCTGAATCCAGCAGGAGCTGTGCTCATTGTTTTTGCCCTCGCGGTCCCACGGAAACTGCACTTTCACCCGACCGTACTCGTCGGTATAGATCTCTTCGCCTTCGGGGCCCACCACCGTCGCGGGCTGCAAGCCGTCGATGCGCGGGCGCGGCAGCGGCTCGGCACGCCACTCGACATCGTCCGGCACCAGCATGGCTTCATAACGGTAATGTGTGCCCCGTTGCGCGTCGGCACTCTCTTCCGCCTGGCTGGTGTATTGCTTGCCGTGATGCACGATGCTGACCGTACGCCAGCCGCGGTTCATGTCTTCGCGCGGGTGGCCGGTGAGGTCGAAGGCGATACCGGGTTGTAGACGCGCATCGTCGCCGCTCACACTGGCCATCCGCGCATCGTGGCGGTGGCCACGCAGGCGGTCCTGCGTGAAGGCCTTGCCGCTGCTCTCGTGCTTGTAGCGACCCGGGTAGTCGTAGCGCGCGTAGCCGCGGCCCTGGTGATCGAGATCCGTACCCTCACGCGGGTACTCGTGCGGGTAGCGCGGGCTCTTGAACGTGTAATCGCGCTGCACTTGCCGCGCGGTGCGTACGTTCTCGGCATAGGCGAACGTGCGCAGGCTGGGCTGCGGCTGGTCGCCGCCGGGCGTCGGGTTGTACAACACCGGCTCGCCCTGCTGGCGACCAAAGATAAACAGGCGATCGCAGTGGATCAGCCGGTGACCGTCGGCGCCGTGCTGGAAGGCGTAGAAGAAGCCTTCCTCGCGCAGGATACGCTCGATGAAGTCGTAGTCGGTGTCGCCGGCCTGCACGCAGTACTCGCGCGCCAGATGTTCGGCGGTGACGCGCTGCTCGTAGTCCAGCGTCTGGCGGTGCGCCTTGAGCACGGCCTGCGCAATCTCCGGCACGTTGAGCATCTGGAAGATGCGCCAGTCGGACGAGAGCTTCAGGCGTGCCAGGCGCGGTTCGACCACGGCCGAATAGCGGGTGCGGCGAAATCCCGTCTCTCCCTGAACAAACGACGAAACGGCGCCATGAACGTAGCGCACCGGTTGATCACCTTGCCAGATGGTAAGCAAGCCGCTGCGATCGAGGACCTTGCCGAAGTCCACCGACGGATTGGCGCTCGCCAGATCCAGCTCCAGCCGGAAAGTTTCGGATAATTTCTCTTCCAGTCGGAACGCGACGACTTCGAAGTCCATTGTGTCTGGAATCGCGAAGGTAAAGCTCAATTGGCATGCTTGTGACATCGTGACGATTCTCCGGGCGACAAACACGCTCCGAGGCGTGTCCTGTTACGCCCCCCTGCCATGAACGACATATGAGGTGACGCCGCACTGTGAATGCCGATAGCGTGCGGTTGGCACGCCGAGGATTTTTCAGAACAGTAGAATCGCTAGTGCGGCGCCTCATGTCTATGAGACATATTCGAAATGTTCCGCAAAATTCTCCGAGGCACGGTCCTGCAACACATGCGCTTGTAGCCGCGCATTTTCATCAGGCGATGAGCTTGAAGACGAAGGGAACATGACCGCCAACGCGTGCTGTCGGGGCGGATTGATCATCTGTCGATGGGCGTCGACTTGGCCGGTTCTGTACTGATTGACTGGCACGTCGAGCGTGGCGCGCTGATGCCGATTGAGCCGTCGGTGCGGCTCGACGGCGCACGCTTCGTCGCGCTGTGTCGCCCTGGGCGGGAACGCGAGCCGCAGGTCAGGCGGTTTCTCGACTGGCTCGAAGCGGAAATCGCGCAGACGTGTGGGGCGGTGGCGGGGATGACGCCGGGCGATCGCCGCGCCGATGAGCACGTTGAGGTGAGATCCGGCGAGTGAGCGGGAACCCGAACATATCGGGCTCCGGTTGCCCGCCGTTCGTCATCACCCGAACCTGACGCAGTACACCGGCGGCAAATGCGCCGACACCATCTGCCAGTTTTCGCCGCCATCGCCGGACGTCCATAACCCGCCGGTCGTCGATGCCATCGCGAGGCGCGTGCCGGAATCGTCCACGGCGAGCCCGTGCCGATACACGAGGTCGTACGCCGGCGCGGCCGGCAACCCGTTCGAAAAGCTCTCGAAACTGCGGCCACCGTCGCGCGTGCGTGTGACGACAAACTGGCCGTTTACCGGAATCCGGCACGCATCCTTCACGGCCGGCACGAACCACGCGGTGTCCGGTTCGTCCGGATGCACGGCGACCGCGAAGCCGAAGCTCGAAGGCTGCGCCTCGATGCGCCGCCAGTGCTCGGCGCCGTCGGTCGAGCGGAAGATCGCGCAGTGATGCTGCGTCCACAGCACGTCCGGGTTGGCCGCGCACTGCACGACGCGGTGCGGGTCCTGCGCGTTGGGCTCGCCGCGCCGCTCGGGCGGCATGTAGTCGGCTTCCATGCCGTCGGCGGTCACGCGCCAGGTCGCGCCGCCGTCGCAGGTCTGCCAGACGCCGCCGCACGAGATGCCGACCGTCACGTGCCGGCTGTCGCGCGGATCGACCATCACCGAATGGATGCCCGGCGCGTCGTATCCGCCGCCGCCCCACTCGGCGCGTTCCGGGCGATCCCACAGCGGGCGGTTGAGCACCCACGAGTCGCCGTAATCGTCGGAGCGGAACAGCCCGCCGGGAATCGTGCCGGCCCACAGTACGCCCGGCTCGTCGGCGCCGCCGGTTTCGAGCGACCAGATCTGCTGAAGCGTCCACGGCGGCCGGGGCGGGCTGGTGGGCTCGTCGTCCGCGTCGCCCGTGCTTGCATCTGCGCTGGCGAGGGCGGGCGGTTCGTCGGCAGGCTGCGGCGGATAAACGGGGACTGCGCATTCTTCCCAGTCGGCGGCGCCCGCCCGCCTGCGGTGCAGCTTCACGCCGAAATGACCGAGGTTGAGCGCGGCGTACAGCGTTCCGTCGCGCGGGTCGGCGAGCGCCATGCTGACCGGTTCGCCGACGAAATGCGGTTCGCCGAGCGTCCAGCCGCCGTTGCCGTCGGGCTGCAGAACGAACAGGCCCTTGCGGGTGGCGACGAGCAATCGATCGTTCATGTTGGATGTCTCCTGATGGCCTGACTGGGCGATTTGGCTTCTGGTCGGGGCTGATGCATCAGTCCCCTTATCCGCCCGTCAGCGCCTGCACGACATAAACCCGACTGGCGTCGCCGAGCGCATCGGACAGGCGCTGCCGGTCGCGGATCGGCTGGCCGTCGATGAATACGGAGAGATGTTTTCGCAGCGCACCCTGGTCGTCGACGATGTAGCCGCGCAGTCGCGGCTGCTCGCTGAAAACGGTGTCGAATGCTTCGCCGAGCGTGTGTGCGTCGATTTCGCGCTCGGGCGTTTCGACGTGCCGCTGGATCGAAGCGGCGAAGAAGATATGCGCCATGGCAGTGGCTGGCAGGAGCCGCGCGAAGGGGACGGTCTGTAGTTTAGGCGATCCGTCGGGGGCCGAAAGACGAAGTCGGGTCGCCCCGGTGCGCGTGACCGAACCGCGTCGGCCGCGTCACGCCGGTGGACCCGGCGTGTCCGGGTCGACACACTCAGGCGAATCGGCAACAATCTCGCGCTGACCGCGCTCGCATGCCCGTTGCGGCTGCATGACGATCGACGGTCGCACGCTTTCAACTTGCCGAAGGAATGACTTGCCATGCCGCGACAGGCCCTGTCGATCGTGAAGCCCGCCGTTGACGATATCGTTGCGGGACGCAAGCAGGTGGAAATCCGCTCCTGGGCGCCACCGACCATTCCGTTGCGCGATCTCGTGCTGGTGCAAAACTCGATCTATCTGCGACAGGACGGGCAGGAAGATCCCGACGGCCTCGCGCTCGCGCTGGTCGACGTCGTGGGCGTACACGACTGGACGCCTGACGAAGCCCGCTCGCAGGGCAAGCAATGGTGTGCCGGATACGTGTGCTGGGAACTGACGAATGTGCGGGCGATCGACCGGCCTTTCCCGTGCGTCGCCAGGCGAGGCATCTATGCACTGGCGCTTGCTTCCGGGCAAGCATCGTGACGCTTGCGTCGCGCGCTAAACCGGAATCGATCGCCCCCGCACCCGAATCGCGAGCCGCACGACGCCAATTACTGCATTCGACAGCCACGTGAGCAAGCGCGGCATCCCGCGCCGGCGGATATCGAGCAACAGCACGATCCGCACTTCATCGCTGTCGTTCCACACCTCGTGCATGAACGTGTCGTCCCACAGCAGGAAGCGACCTTCGTCGAGCCGGTATTCGCATCCATCCACTTTCAGCACGGCGGCCGGCGTACCGTCCGCGCGCTTCGGCATCGACAGCACGAGATAGCCGCGCAGGATGCCGCGAAACGGCCCGCGATGCGGCGGAATGTGCTTGCCCGGCGCGAGAAACGACAACGATGCGGACAGCACGCCCGGCGACGCCGCGACGATCGATGCGACAGTCGGGCAGCGCGACAGGTTGCGCGGGAACGGCTGGCCGTACGCCTGCATGATGAACATCCGCCAGTCGCGCGCGTCGTTGGCCGAGATGTCGTACTGCTCGCGCATGATCTCGTGGAAGCGCGGAATACGCGACATGTCCTGCGCCACCGCGAGCGCTTCCGCACGGATGGCAGGCCACGCGCGCACGAAACGCTCGGCATCCGGGAACGCGGCCGTATCGAGCACCGCGTCGCCGTCGATATGGCGGTCGTACAGCGTGCGGAGCAGGCCGGCTGCGTAGTCGTAAGCGACGGACATGGTCGATCGATGGGCGATCCGTATGAGGTGGCGTCAGTCTGCACGAAGCGCGACGGGCGCTGCGTTACGTCAGGTTACGCCTGCTGACGAAAGAATGACAGTTCGATGACCGGTCGACGCAAGCTGCCGGAGCCGCAACGCGCGGGAATAAACGAACCCCCTCCGTCGTCATACGGGTGTAGCACGTCGTCTCGTTGACTTCTGAATGAGTGGAGCATGAACAAGCATTGGCTGGTGGCCGCCACCGTGGCGGCAATTTCTCTCGCGGGTGTCGCAACGCAAGCGTCGGCACAGGGGCTCACGCGCGCACAGGTCAGGCAGGAACTGATCGATGCAGAAAACAACGGGCTGCGCTTCGTGACCGATACGTCGTATCCGGACGTGAGCCCGCTGTTCCAGCGGCAGGTCGAACAGATGCCGCAGCGTCAGTCCAGCACGGCGGTCGGCAGCGATCCGGCCGTTTCATCGGAAGCGGGCAAGCCGGCGGCGATGTCGCCGCGCCAGCGCCCGGCCGCATGCGTCGGCCCCGCGAGCTTCTGCGCGATCTATTTCGGAAGCTGAACCAACCGCCTGCGCTCGCGGGTCAGGCATTCACAATGGTTGATCGATACGGAACATTGAAGGAGTTCATGATGAAAACATATATCGCAGTACTGATGATGATCGGCATGATCGTCGGTCAGTCGGCATTCGCGCAATCGGCCGCACCGCTGACGCGCGCGCAGGTTCGCGACGAGCTGATGCGTCTGGAAGCGGCCGGGTACGACCCGGCGAAAGGCGACGACGGCGAGTATCCGGCGGACATCCAGGCCGCGGAAGCGAAGCTCGCCGAGCAGGATCGGGCCAGGGCGGCAGCTTCCGCGATGCATGCGCCGGCCCCCGGTATGCCGGCGCAGACCAGCAATTAGGTGTCGGTATGTACGCGTGTGGCTTCTGGCCGTCGTGTTCGCGGTATGGCAATCCGCGTGCCCTTCGCGCCGCTCGACGTGACCGAAGGGCACCGGCTGCCATGCCGCTCATCGCGCGCCGCTTCGCGCGACGTCGGGATCATCTCGCCAATCGATCCCGATGGGGCGGCAGGCCGATCGCGCGATGAACAGGAAGGCCGGCGACGTCGCGAACCGGAACAACCCGGTTCAGGGCGGCAAGGGTGCGTTGAAACAGGGGGGAAGCGATCACCACGGCATCATGCGCTGCACGATCTGATCGCGCAGCACGAAGCGGTGCGCCAATGCGGCTGCCACGTGCAGGCAAATGCCGGCGAACAGCGCCCATGCGAGGATGCCGTGCACGTCGCCCATCGCGTGACCGAATCCGGAACCGGCCGCCGACAGCGCCGGCAACGGGACGACTCCGACCAGCGTCACGGCCCATGCGCGCGACGATGCGTTGATCCAGCCGAGCAGCGGCACCACGATCAGCAGTGCGTAGAGCGCGAAATGCGTCGCGCCGGACAGCGCGCGCATCGTGGGCGACAGGTCGTCTGCGGGCGGGCGATGCGTCACGCGCCACAGCACGCGGCAAGCCATCGCCGCGAGCAATGCGGTACCCACGATCAGGTGCGCGGCGATCAGGCCGATCGGTTGCGTATCGCGATGCACATCGGGCATCGTCCAGCCGATTGCGTATTGCGCGACGACAAGCGCGACGATCAGCCAGTGAAGAAAGCGTGCAACTGCGTCATATCGGGCGGGTGTGGTCATGAAGACTCCTGACGGACTGTGGGGATCGTATGTGTCGGCAAATTCTACGGGCGAATCGTTAACGTAACGTTAAGCACGCGGCATCGCGCGCGACCGATCGTCGTGTTCGTCGGCCGGCGCACTGCGCGGCAACGGTCCGGCCGCATCCGCCGACGGCAGCGCGATGACGATACTAAGACCCTGACCGCCGATGCCAGGCTAGAACTGCACGGTGCCGCCGAAGTATTGCGCGATGCGCGTGACGATCGACAGCCCGAGCCCGCTGCCGGGCGATTGCGTGTCGCTGCCGATCAGGTCGTCGTCTTCAACAAGGCGGGGTCGCATGGTCGATTCGCGTGCAGGTGTCTGCGATTGCACGAGCCCGACTGAGCGTGCGATGCAACGGATTGTAATCGAGCTGTCTCAAACATCGCCGATTCTGAAGAACGCTCAAGGTTTGCTGCCGGCATTCCCGCTACTATCGGCCACGACATCGCACCCCCGATCCCGATCCGGGTTTGCCGCGTCCGGCGCGGACCGAACGCACTGGCCCACCAACCCGCGACCCTTCAGTTTGATTTCAAATCGATCCGGGTCGCCTGCACGGGAGTTCATTCTTCATGGCATCCTCGACGATCGAGCGATGGCGCGTCCACCTGCTGATCGCCGCGCTGGCCGGCATGTTCATTCAGTGTTTCGTGCTGGTATCGCTGCTTGCATTGCGCATACCCGAGGCGTTTTTCACCACGATGACATTTCGCGTCTGGACCGTCGTCGCGGTTGCGACCGCCATCCTTTCGGCCCGCAAGCTTGCCGATGCGGCGTTCAGGGCCGCGCTCGCGTGCGGATACGTGCGCGTGACCGGAATCGATCGCCGGACGGTAGTTGTGTCATCTGATTGCGCGTATCGTCGATTGGTCGTCCTTCACATCCGGCTCAACGGGAATCGATACGGCAGCGTACACGGGTGAGCCCGCGTGCGCGGCCGGTTGCGGTCGTACGGGTCACCACTGGGGAGAAGCATGGTTTTGCTGCATGTGCTGCACGCGCTGGCCGGGGCAATGTCGATCGTCTGCGGGCTGGGCGGGTTGCTGGGCATTGCCTACACCGTCACGGCCAGCGTGCTGGTCGGCAGGTTCTTTTCCCGGGCGCCGGCGATGCCGCGCGATTACCCGGGCGTCACTGTCGCGAAGCCGCTGCACGGCGACGAATGGGATCTCGTACAGCATCTCGAAAGCTTTTTCGTGCAGGACTATCCGGGGCCGGTACAGCACCTGTTCGGCGTGCACGATGCGGGCGATGCGGCACTCGCGGCCGTCGAGGCGCTGCAGGCACGCTATCCGGACGCGAACATCAAGGTCGTCGCCGATGCGCGGCTGTACGGGCCGAACCGCAAGATCGCGAATCTCGTCAACATGCTCGAACATGCGGAGCATTCGGTGCTCTGCCTCGCCGACAGCGACGTGGTGGTCGAGCGCGATTATCTGCGTGCGGTCGTCGGCGCGCTACAGCAGCCGGAAGTCGGCATCGTGACGAGCGTGTATCGCGGTGTCGCGTCGCCGGGTTTCTGGCCCGGTGTCGCCGTCGCGATGACGAACTACCATTTTCTGCCCGGCGTGATTACCGGGCTGTTCATCGGGCGTGCACGGCCATGTTTTGGGCAGACGATTGCGATCACGCGCACGACGCTCGAACGCATCGGCGGGCTCGCGCGTTTCGCGCATCACCTGGCCGAGGATCACGCGCTCGGCGAAGCGGTGCGGCAAGTGGGTACGCAGGTCGTCATCCCGCCGTTCGTCGTCGGGCATGCCTGCGTCGAAGAAACGTTCGCGAAGCTGTACGCGCACGAATTGCGCTGGAGTTGCACGATCCGCGCGGCGGACCGGCTCGGTCATGCCGGGTCGGTGCTGATGCACCCGGTGCCGCTCGCGCTACTGGCCGTGCTGTTCTCCGGCGGCACGCTCGCCGCCTGCTGGCTGACGGTCGCGGCGCTCGCCGCGCGGGCGCTGCTGATGGTGAAAACGAGCCGTGCGACCGGTGCCGGGCTGCGCGGCGCCCTGTGGCTGCCGTTCGTCGATCTCCTGCAGTTCCTGGTTTTCGTGTCGAGCTTCTTCTCGTCGCACGTCGTCTGGCGCGGCACGCGCTTTCGCGTCGACCGGGAAGGCTTGCTGTCGCCGGCGGGTGAATCATGACGATCGAGACGAACCCCGCCAACGCCGACGCCGACGCGGACCGGCAGGCCGCGCGTCACGAGGCGCGGCTCCGGCATGCGGCGCGCGCGGCGGCGCTGGCCGGGCTGGCGCTCGCGGTGTGGCTGATCTGGCACGAACATCCGCTGGAAATCCTGCATCGGTTGCGGATCGCCGGCGTCGGGCTGCTCGTCGCCGCGCTGGCCCACATCCTGCCGATGCTCGCGAATGCGTGGGACTGGCGGATGCTGATCCGCGGCCCGCGCCGGCCGTCGTTCGCGACGATGCTGAAGCTCGTGTGGATCCGCGAATCGATCAACGGGCTGCTGCCGGTCGCGCGGATCGGCGGCGAGATCGTGTCGTTCGGGTTGCTGCGGCAGGCGGGCGTGCGGCCGGCGACCGCCGTGGCCAGCCTCGTCGCCGACATGCAGCTCACGCTGATCAGCCAGTTGGTGTTCGCGCTGATCGCGATCGGCTACGTGCTCGAACGCGTGTCGTCCGACGCCGCGCAGGTGGCCGCGCACCTCGCCATCGGCATGGCGGCGCTGGTACCGGTGTTGCTGCTGTTCGCGCTGGTGCAGCATGCGCGACCGTTTGAGCGCGCGATGCGCGTGGTCAACCGGATCACGAGCGGCAAGGTGGTTGCGCTGGTCGGCGAATCGGCCCGCACCGATCAGTCGATCCGGATGATCTGGAGAAAGACCGGCATCGTCGTGCGCTATCTGGGGATCTGGCAGACGCTGCAGTTTGCGGGTTATGCGCTGGAAATCTGGCTCGCGCTGTACTTCCTCGGCGCCGATCCGACCTTTGCGCAGGCGCTCGCGATCGAGGCGCTGATCCAGCTCGTGAGCAGCATCGCGTTCCTGATGCCGGGTGGTTTGGGCGTGCAGGAGGGCGGGTTCGTGCTGATCGGCGGGCTGCTCGGGTTCGACGCGCCGACCTGTCTTGCACTGGCCGGCGCGCGCCGCGTGCGCGATCTGCTGTTCTATCTGCCGGGCTTGCTCGCGTGGCAGTGGGCGGCCGGTTCGGCGAAACGACCGGGTGGCACGAAGCGCGGGTCGCTGAGCATCGGGGAATCCGCCAGGCCGCGCTGACGCGGCCCGACGGCGCTGCGTGCGTGCCGGGGCGGCGCGTATCCGCCGACGCGCCGCGGTGCGTGAATCAGCGCCGTTCGTCCGCGATATGACTGCGGATCACGTCCGCGAACGACGTGTCGCCCTTCAGCCCGAGCGCTTCCGCGCGCGTCGTGTCCCAGCGGCCCGGCCAGCTGCCGACGATCTTCTCGACGCGCTCGTCGGGCGCATGGCGAATCAGTTTCACGACGTCGTCGCCCGCGACTTCGCGCAGCGCTTCGATCATCTCGTCGACCGACACCGACAGGCCGGGCAGGTTGATCACGCGCTTGTTGCCGAGCTTCGCGCTGTCGATCTCGCAGCCGGCGACGAGCGCGTCGATCGCACCGCGCGGCGACAGCAGCCACAGCCGCGTCGAACCCGGCACCGGGCACACGCTTTCCTCGCCGTTCAGCGGCTCGCGGATGATGCCGCTCGCGAACGACGACGCGGCCGCGTTCGGGCGGCCGGGCCGCACGCTGATCGTCGGCAGCCGCAGCACGCGGCCGTCGACGAAGCCGCGCCGCGCGTAGTCGCACAGCAGCAGTTCGGCGATCGCCTTCTCGGCGCCGTACGACGATTGCGGGTTCAGCGCGGTGTCGTCCTGCACGACGTCGGGCAGTGCGCCGCCGTACACCGCGACGGAGCTCGTGAACACGACGCGCGGCTGGTGGCCGCGTGCGCGGCACACTTCGAGCAGCGTGCGCGATGCATCGAGGTTGATCCGCATGCCGAGATCGAAATCGGCTTCGGCCTGCCCGCTGACGATGGCCGCGAGGTGGAAGATCGCGCCGGTCTGCGTGTCGATCGCGCTTTCGAGCACCGCGCGGTCGGCGATGTCGCCGACGATCGACGTCACGCGCGCATCGCCGAAATCGCTGCCCTTGACGACGTCGAGCAGCACCAGCTCGTCGATCTTCCCGATCCGGCCGTCGGGGCCGGTCAGTTCGCCGCGCTCGAGCAGCTTGCGCGCGAGGCGCTGGCCGAGAAAGCCGGCGCCGCCGGTGATCAGTACTTTCATGTTCTTTATCCTCTGGGGAATACGGGAATCACAGGTATGGCTTGACCCAGCCGAGGCCGGCCGACGTGCCGGCCTTCGGGCGGTATTCGCAGCCGATCCAGCCGTCGTAGCCGAGCGCGTCGATCAGCTCGAACAGGTACGGGTAATTGAGTTCGCCGAGATCCGGCTCGTGGCGCTCGGGCACGCCCGCGATCTGGATGTGGCCGATGCCCGCGAAATCGCGCTTGAGCTTCATCGCGAGATCGCCTTCGACGATCTGGCAGTGGTAGCAGTCGAACTGCACCTTCAGGTTCGGCGCGCCGACTTCCGCGCAGATCGCCTGCGCGTCGTCCTGGCGGCTCAGGAAATAGCCGGGCATGTCGCGCTGGTTGATCGGCTCGATCAGGATCGTGACGCCGCGTGAGGCGGCGGCCTGTGCCGCATGCCGCAGGTTCGACAGGTAGGTGTCGCGATGGCGCGCGCGGTCGGCGCCCGGCGCGACCATGCCGGCCATCACGTGCAGCTTCTTGTTGCCGAGCACGCGCGCATAGTCGAGCGCCTGGTCGATGCCGCGCCGGAATTCGTCCTCGCGGCCCGGCAGCGACGCGATGCCGCGTTCGCCCGCGGCCCAGTCGCCCGGCGGCGCGTTGAACAGCGCCTGTTCGAGGTTGTGCGAGTCGAGGCGCGCACGGATGTCCTCGGCGGCGAAGTCGTACGGGAACAGGTACTCGACGGCCTTGAAGCCATCGTAGGCGGCAGCGGCGAAGCGTTCGAGGAACGCGTGCTCGTTGTACATCATCGAGAGGTTGGCGGCGAAGCGTGGCATGGCAGCGGGTCCTGTGAATGAATGGGGCGGGGCGTACCGCGCCCCGCGTCGAATGGCGGCTCGGTTGCTCAGCGGTTCACGAGTTTCGCGGGCGTGAGCCACACGGCGATCGCGCCGAGCACGAGCATGGCCGCCAGCACGTACATGCCGGACGACGTGCTGTGCGTGGCGTCCTTCAGGTAGCCGATCACGTACGGGCTCGCGAAACCGGCGAGGTTGCCGACCGAGTTGATGATCGCGATCCCGGCCGCGGCCGCGGAGCCCGCGAGGAACGCCGTCGGCAGCGACCAGAACAGCGGTGCGCAGGTCAGCACGCCGCCTGCCGCGAGCGACAGGAACACGATCGACACCGTCGTATTGTGCGAGTACGACGCCGCGACCGCAAACCCGACCGCGCCCATCAGCGCCGGCACGATCAGGTGCCAGCGGCGTTCGCGGCGCTTGTCCGCGCTGTGGCCGAACAGGTTCATCACGACGATCGCGACGACGAACGGGATCGCGGACAGCAGGCCGATCTGGAGCGTATCGGTGATGCCGGTCGATTTCACGAGCGTCGGCATCCAGAACGTGAGGCCGTACTGGCCCGTGACGAACGCGAAGTAGATCAGCGACATCCACCACATGCGCGGGTCCGAGAACACGGCCTTCAGCGAATGGCCGTGCTGCTGCTGTTCCTGCGGCTGCGCGGCGATTTCGTCTTCGAGGAGCTGCTTCTCGCGCTCGTCGAGCCACTTCGCGCCGCGGATGCTGTTGTCGAGATACAGGATCGTCGCGATGCCGACGAGTACGGCCGGCACGGCTTCGATCATGAACATCCATTGCCAGCCGTGGAAGCCCGAGCCGCCGTGGAAGCGCTGCATGATCCAGCCCGACAGCGGGTTGCCGAAGATGCCCGACACGGGGATCGCGGACATGAACACCGCGATGATCTTCGCGCGGCGGTGCGACGGGAACCAGTACGTGAGGTACAGGATCACGCCGGGGTAGAAGCCGGCTTCCGCGAGGCCGAGCAGGAAGCGCAGCACGTAGAACTGCGTCGGCGTCTTCACGAACGCGAACAGCGCTGACAGCAGGCCCCACGTGATCATGATCCGCGCGATCCAGATGCGCGCGCCGAGGCGGTGCATCAGCAGGTTGCTTGGCAGTTCGAACAGAAAGTAGCCAAGGAAGAAAATCCCCGCGCCGAGGCCGAACACGGTTTCGCTGAACGCGAGATCCTGCGACATCTGCAGCTTCGCGAAGCCGACGTTCACGCGGTCGAGATACGCGACCACGTAGCAGAGCATCAGGAACGGCACGATGCGCCAGAACACTTTCTTGTAGGTGCGGTCGAGTTCCGCGGAATGGGCAGGCGCGGCGGGCGAGCGGCTTGCGGCCGCATCGAGAGCAGTCATCGTCGTCTCCAAGGATGTTTTGTGCCGGCGGCGCGCAGGCCGCCGGATCGTATGTGTGTGCTGACGGAAGGGCCCGCGCACACGGCGGGCATGGGAATCGGTACGGGGTGCGCGCCGCGTTACCAGCGCGCGCCGAAGGTCTCGCGCAGTTCGTCGAGCGCCGCGTCGGAAAGCGGCTCGGGCTTCGGGTTCGTCATCAGCCACAGCCGTGCCGTTTCCTCGAGCTCCTCGAGCGCATACGACGCGTGCGACACCGATGGCCCCCACATCACGGGGCCGAGCCGGTCGAGCAGCACGCCGCGCACCTGGTCGGCGAGCGCCGCGACTTCGGCCGCGACGGCCGGGTCGCCGGGGCGGCGGTAACGGATCAGCGGAATATGGCCGACCTTCATCACGTAGTACGGCGTGATCGGCGGCAGCACGTCGGTGTCGCGCCACACGCCCGCCAGCGTCAACGCGACGAGGTGCGTCGAATGCGTGTGGACGACACCGTTCGCCTCCGCGTTGCGCGCATAGATGCCGCGATGCAGCGCGAGCGTCTTCGACGGCTTGCCGCCCGACACGGGCTGGCCGTCCAGGCCGACTTTCGCGATGTCGTTCGGGTCGAGCCGGCCGAGGCACGCGTCGGTCGGCGTGATCAGCCAGCCGTCGGGCAGGCGCGCGCTGATGTTGCCGGCGCTGCCGACTGCGTGGCCGCGTGCGTACAGGCTCGCGCCGACGACGCAGATCTCTTCGCGCAGTTTCGCTTCGTGGCCCATCATGCGGCTCCGTCCAGCGCGCGCAGCGCCTTGTCGAAAAAGTCCGTCGCGCCGAAGTTGCCGGATTTCAGCGCGAGGCCGAGCGGCTGCGCGTCGATGGTGGCCGTGGCCGGCACGCCCGGATCGATCTGCGCGCCGATCTGCAGCGACTTCACGTCGAGTGCCTGCACGACCGCGCCGGACGTCTCGCCGCCGGCGACGACGAACTTGCGCACGCCGAGTTCGCGCAGGCCCCGCGCGATCGCCGCGAGCGTGCTTTCGACGAGATGGCCGGCCGCCTCGACGCCGAGCGCCTGCTGCACGGCCTTGACTTCGTCAGGCGTCGCGGTCGCGTAGATCAGCACCGGCTGCGGCAGGTGCGCGCGCGCGAAGGCGAGCGCTTCATCGACGACGGGCTCGCCGCGCGACGCCGCGAGCGGATCGATGCGGAAGCTCGGCCGCGTGGCGCGCCACGCGGCGACCTGCGCGTTGGTGGCTTTCGATGCGCTGCCGGCGAGCACGGCCGACAGCCCGTCGATGCGCGGCAGCGATGCCGCGTTGTCGCGCTCGGGCAGTTGCTCCGCGCGGCGGAAATTCGCGGGCAGGCCGAGCGCGATGCCCGAGCCGCCGGTGACGAGCGGCAGGCCCGCGCATGCTTCGCCGAGCACGTACAGGTCGCGGTCGGACAGCGCGTCGGCGATCGCGAAGCGTGCGCCTTCCGCGCGCAACTGGTCGATCCGTGCGCGCACCGCGGCCGCGCCCAGCGCGATCGTGTCGTAGCGGATCAGGCCGACCGGCGACTTTGTCTGCCGCTGCAGCACGCGCACGAGGTTCGCGTCCTTCATCGGTGTGAGCGGATGGTTCTCCATCCCGGATTCGTTCAGCAGCACGTCGCCGACAAACAGGTGGCCGCGATAAATCGTGCGGCCGTTCTCCGGGAACGCCGGGCACGCGATCGTGAAGCCGCCGCCGGCCGCATCGAGCAGCGCGTCGGCCACAGGCCCGATGTTGCCCGCGTCGGTCGAGTCGAATGTCGAGCAGTACTTGAAGAAAAACTGCCGGCAGCCCTGTGCGCGCAGCCATTCGTACGCGGCGAGCGATTGTGCAACGGCATCGGCCGCGGGAATCGTGCGCGACTTCAGCGCGACGACGATCGCGTCGGCGTCGAGCGTTGCGTTGCCGGCAGGCACGCCAATCGTCTGCACGGTGCGCATGCCGCTCTTGACGAGCATGTTCGCGAGATCGGTCGCGCCGGTGAAATCGTCGGCGATGCAGCCGAGCAGGGGACGGGAAGCGGAAGCGGTCATGGCGGGAACGTCGTACGAATCAGCGGGCGGGCGGCAGCGTGATGCCGGGGAAAGTCTTGATCACGGCGGAATCGTCCTCGCCGCCGTGGCCGGCGCTCGACGCGCTCATGAACATCTGGTGCGCGGTGGCCGACAGCGGCAGCGGAAACTTGCTGCGGCGCGCGGTATCGAGCACGAGGCCGAGATCCTTCACGAAGATGTCGACGGCCGACAGCGGCGTGTAGTCGCCATTCAGGATGTGCGGCACGCGGTTTTCGAACATCCACGAATTGCCGGCGCTGTGCGTGATCACGTCGTACAGCGCGTCGGCATCGACGCCTTCGCGCAGGCCCAGCGCCATCGCCTCGGCGGCCGCTGCGATGTGCACGCCGGCCAGCAACTGGTTGATGATCTTCACCTTCGAGCCGATACCGTGCGCGTCGCCGAGGCGATAGACCTTGCCGGCGATCGCGGCGAGCACGTCCTCGCAGCCCGCGTACGCGGCGGCCGGGCCCGACGTCATCATCGTCATCTCGCCCGATGCCGCGCGCGCGGCGCCGCCCGACACGGGCGCATCGAGCATCTGCAGGCCGGCGGCCTCGATGCGCGCGCCGAGCGCGACCGCGAATTCGGGCGCGACGGTCGCGCTCGCGATCACGACGCCGCCCGGCTTCATCGCCGCGACCGCGCCGTGCTCGCCGAACAGCACCGTTTCCGTTTGCGCGGCATTGACGACGAGCGTGACGACGACGTCGCACTGCGCGCCGAGTTCGGCCGGCGTCGCGCAGGCAATGCCGCCTTCGGCGGCGAACGCCTGCAGCACGGTGTCGCGCACGTCGCACGCGTGCACGCGCAAGCCTGCGCGCAGCAGCGAGCGGGCGACGCCGAGGCCCATCGCGCCGAGGCCGATGACTCCAATATTTCGTGACATGGTCAACCTTGATCGATTCGGGAGAGGTTCGGGACAACAGCGGCGGCGGGCGCCGCCGGCTTCAGCAGATGCCGGCTTCCGCGAGACGGCGGGCGGCGTTGTACATGTGCGTGCGCGCCGCGTTGCGCGCCGCCATCGGGTCGTGCGCGCGGATCGCGTCGGCGATCGCCGCGTGTTCCTCGCGCACCTGACGCGAGAAATCCTCGCGCGTCGCTTCGTTGCGGCGCGTGACTTTCACGCCGGCTTCGAGGTACTGGTTCAGGAACTGCAGCGTCTTCAGGAAATACGGGTTGCCGGTGACGGCGGCGATCGTGCGGTGGAACGCGACGTCTTCCGCGACGCCGTCGCACCCTTCGGCGACAGCATCGTCGATCCTGCGCAGCGCGTCGTCGATGTCGGCCATGTCGTCGGCGGAGTGGTGCAGCGCGGCTTCGGCCGCGACTTCAGCCTCGATCGCGCGGCGCACCGCGAGCAGGTGCGGCATCGAGCTCGCCTCGACGGCTTCCGCATAGTCGATCCGCAGCGGCCGGATCGCGCCGTGCTGGTTCACGTACACGCCGCTGCCCTGGCGCGGCTCGACCACGCCTTCGTTCTTCAGCCGCGAGATCGCTTCACGGATCACGGTGCGGCTCACGCCGAATTCCTGCGCGAGCACGGCTTCGGTCGGCAGCTTGCCGGTGGCCGAGAAACTGCCGACTTCGATCTGCTTGAGCAGTTGCTGCGCGACATGGTCGCTCATCGCGCGGGCGGGAATTTTCTCGAACATGGCGCTCAGGTTTGTAAGGTGATGTGGTCATCATACAAATTTGAGCGCGACGCAGCATCCGTGATAACCCTCGGTCAATGGTGTGCAACGTCGGTCAAGTTGACTGAAACCGGTTCCAATTGAATCGAAACCGGCGCGATCGGATGTCGCTTCGCGGTTGGTCGGCCGGTCGGGAAAGAGGCGCGCGGGTGCCTTCGGCCGTCAGTCGGCGATGTCTTCGACGGGGTCGGCCGCCGCATCCGGCGTCGCGCCGGCTTCCGCCACTTCGCCGCCGCGTTCGCGATACGTCGCCGGCGGCACGCCGAACTGCTTGCGAAACTCGCGCCCGAGGTGCGACGCATCGGCGAACCCGCAGCTCGATGCGATATCGGCCACCGTCCGGTCCGAACTCGTCAGCAGCCACGCGGCGGTGCGCAGTCGCACCTGCTTCGCGAACACCTGCGGGCTCTTGCCCGTCTCGGCCTTGAACAGGCGCTCGAGCTGCCGCGTCGACAGGTCGAGCTTGCACGCCAGTTGATCGAGCGGCAGCGTGCGCCCGACATGCTGTTCCATCAGGAGAATCGCGCGCTTGACCTTCGGATGCGTCGCGGGTTCGAGCCCTGGCGGATGCGGCTGCGGCGCGTTGCCCTTCTGCATTTCGCCGACGAGCAGGATGCGCAGCGCCTTCTGCACGGTTGCATGATCGAAATGGCGCAGCAGGATCGCGGCGGCGACGTCGATCGACGCGCGGCCGCCCGAACAGGTAATCCGGCGCCGGTCGATCACGAACAGCCGGTCGGCGATCAGCAGGTCGGGATCGGCGGCCGGGAAGCGTTCGATGAAATCCCAGTAATGGAACCAGCTCACGCAGGTGCGGTAGCCGTCGAGCACGCCGGCGCGCATCAGCGTGAACACGCCGGTGCAGATCCCGACGACCGTCGCGCCGCCCGTCGCCGCGCGGCGGATGAAGTCGAGCGTTTCAGGGCCGGCTTGCGGCCCCGAATGCAGCAGCCCGCCGACCACGACCACATAGTCGAACGGCTCGGCCGCGTCGAACGTCTCCCACGGGGTGATCTGGATCCCGCAGCTCGCGCGCACCGGCGCGAGGGTCTCGCCGATCACGCTCCACGCGCAGCGCACGGGCTTGCTGTAGTCGCCGTCGTCGGCCGACAGCCGCAGCATGTCGACGAAGCCCGAGAAGGCCGTCAGCGTGAAGTTCGGCAGCAGCACGATGCCGAAGCGGATACGCCGCGGCGCGGGTTCTGCAAGGGGGGAAGCGGGTACGTCGGGTGTCATCGCGGCCAATCTCGTCACGCCGGGCAGGCGGTCTCACTCATTTCACTCGGGTTGCGGGTACGGCTGCCGGGGCGGCGCGGCTGTAGCCAGCGTCGCCGATCGGCTTCGGCCGGACTTGTGGTTTTCCGTCGCGAACCATCGCCAAAACGTACTTTCGGGCCGGCCGGCGCGGTGCTTGGCGGCGGTATCCCACGCCGATGCCGTTTTTGTTCTATCGGCCAATTTTACGCTTTGATGTACTGGTGCCCAACGTCATTCCACGCATGTCATCCAGAGGAAGCCAGATGAACGTCAGCGCGTTCGACCTGTTCAAGATCGGCATCGGCCCGTCCAGTTCGCATACGGTCGGCCCGATGATCGCCGCGTGCCGCTTCGCGTCGCACGTGGAGGACGCGAACCTGCTCGGCTTCGTGCGCCGCGTGCGCATCGAGCTGTACGGCTCGCTCGGCGCGACCGGCAAGGGCCACGGCACCGACAAGGCCGTGCTGCTCGGCCTCGAGGGCCACCTGCCCGACACGATCGATCCCGACCTGATCGAGCCGCGGCTCGCCGCGATCCGCGCGGAGAAGTCGCTGTCGCTGCTCGGCAAGCAGACGGTCCGCTTCGAGGAAAAGGAGCACATCGGCTTCTTTCGCAAGATGATGAGCGGCACGAGCATCGTGCACCCGAACGGGATGCGCTTCCAGGCATTCGACGAACACGGCCAGTTGCTGGTCGAGAAAGAGTATTACTCGGTCGGCGGCGGCTTCGTCGTGAATCGCGACGGCGATCGCGTGAACGGCGTGCGCGCGGCGGTCGAGGTGCCGTATCCGTTCCGCACCGGCGACGACCTGATGCACCAGTGCCGCGAACACGGGCTGTCGATCGCCGAGCTGATGCTGCGCAACGAATGCGCGCTGCGCCCCGCCGACGAAGTGCGCGCCGGGCTGCTCGCGATCTGGCGCACGATGGCCGCATGCGTCGAGCGCGGCTGCAAGGTCGAGGGCGAGCTGCCGGGCCCGATGCGCGTGAAGCGCCGCGCGGCCGAGCTGAACAGCCGCCTGCGCGAGCGTTCGGAAGAGTCGCTGCGCGACCCGCTGTCGATGCTCGACTGGGTGAACCTGTACGCGATGGCCGTCAACGAGGAGAACGCGGCGGGCGGGCGCGTCGTCACCGCGCCGACCAACGGCGCGGCCGGCGTGATTCCCGCGGTGCTGCACTACTACGTGAAGTTCGTGCCGGGCTCGAACGAAGCCGGCATCGTCGAATTCCTGCTGACGGCCGCGGCGATCGGGATCATCTACAAGGAAACCGCGTCGATCTCCGGCGCGGAAGTCGGTTGCCAGGGCGAAGTGGGCGTCGCGTGCTCGATGGCCGCCGCCGCGCTTGCCGCGGTGATGGGCGGCACGCCCGACCAGGTCGAGAACGCGGCCGAGATCGGCATGGAGCACAACCTCGGGATGACCTGCGATCCCGTCGGCGGGCTCGTGCAGATCCCGTGCATCGAGCGCAATGCGATGGGCGCGATCAAGGCGCTGAACGCGTCGCGCATGGCGCTCAAGGGCAACGGCCAGCACTACGTGTCGCTCGATTCCGTGATCAAGACGATGCGCGAGACGGGTGCCGACATGAAGACGAAATACAAGGAAACGTCGCGCGGCGGTCTCGCCGTGAACGTCATCGAATGCTAACGAAGGGTCAATCATCATGAGCCGCTACTCGATATTCAGCCTGTTCCGCAACGGCCTCTCGTATCACGAGAACTGGGAAAAGCAGTGGAAGAGCCCGGAACCGAAGAAGGAATACGACGTCGTGATCGTCGGCGGCGGCGGCCACGGCCTCGCGACCGCGTACTACCTCGCGAAGGAACACGGGATCACGAACGTCGCGATCCTCGAGAAAGGCTGGATCGGCGGCGGCAACACCGCGCGCAACACGACGATCGTGCGCTCGAACTATCTGTGGGACGAATCGGCCGCGCTGTACGAGAAGGCGATGAAGCTGTGGGAAGGGCTGTCGCAGGACCTGAACTACAACGTGATGTTCAGCCAGCGCGGCGTGATGAACCTCGCGCACACGCTGCAGGACGTACGTGACACCGAGCGCCGCGTCAACGCGAACCGGCTGAACGGCGTCGATGCCGAATTCCTGACGCCCGCGCAGATCAAGGAAATCGAGCCGACGATCAACCTGAACAGTCGTTATCCGGTGCTCGGCGCATCGATCCAGCGCCGTGCGGGCGTTGCGCGCCACGACGCGGTGGCCTGGGGCTTCGCGCGCGGCGCGGATCGCGCAGGCGTCGACATTATCCAGAACTGCCAGGTGACGGGCATTCGCCGCGAAGGCGGCGCGGTGGTCGGCGTCGATACGGTGAAGGGCTTCATCAAGGCGAAGAAGGTCGCGGTGGTGGCAGCCGGCAACACGACGACGCTCGCCGACATGGCCGGCGTGCGCCTGCCGATCGAAAGCCACCCGCTGCAGGCGCTGGTGTCGGAGCCGATCAAGCCGGTGGTCAACTCGGTGATCATGTCGAACGCGGTGCACGCGTATATCAGCCAGTCCGACAAGGGCGACCTCGTGATCGGCGCGGGCATCGACCAGTACACGGGCTTCGGCCAGCGCGGCAGCTTCCACATCATCGAAAGCACGCTGCAGGCGATCGTCGAGATGTTCCCGGTGTTCTCGCGCGTGCGGATGAACCGCCAGTGGGGCGGCATCGTCGACGTGTCGCCGGACGCGTGCCCGATCATCACCAAGACCGACGTGAAGGGCCTGTATTTCAACTGCGGCTGGGGCACCGGCGGCTTCAAGGCGACGCCCGGCTCGGGCTGGGTGTTCGCGCACACGATCGCGCGCGACGAACCGCATCCGCTGAACGCGCCGTTCGCACTCGACCGCTTCTATACCGGCCACCTGATCGACGAGCACGGCGCTGCCGCCGTTGCGCACTAAACGCACCATTGGAGAAAGAAACATGTTGCTGATCGAATGTCCGTGGTGCGGGCCGCGCGCCGAATCCGAGTTCTCGTGCGGCGGCGAGGCCGACATCGTGCGCCCCGTGAACAACGAGAACATGACCGACCGTGAATGGGGCGAGTACGTGTTCATGCGCGAGAACAAGCGCGGGCTGCACAAGGAGCAATGGCTGCACGCGCAAGGTTGCCGCCGATGGTTCAAGGCCACGCGCGACACGGTGACCTACGATATCAAGGGCTACGAAACGTTCGGTGGGGCTGCCATCAGTGGCGCAGCCGCCGGCAACGCACACGAAGAGGGCACGAGCAAATGAGCCAGAAAGACCGTCTCGGCACCGGTGGCCGCATCAATCGCGCGATTCCGTTGACGTTCACGTTCAACGGCCGCACGTACCAGGGCTTCCAGGGCGACACGCTCGCGTCCGCGCTGCTCGCGAACGGCGTGCACTTCGTCGCGCGCAGCTTCAAGTACCACCGTCCGCGCGGGATCGTGACGGCGGACGTCGCGGAACCGAATGCCGTCGTGCAGCTCGAATCGGGCCCGTATACGGTGCCGAACGCGCGCGCGACCGAAATCGAGCTGTACCAGGGGCTCGTCGCGACGAGCGTGAACGCCGAGCCGACGCTCGAGAACGACAAGTACGCGATCAACCAGAAGTTCTCGCGCTTCATGCCGGCCGGCTTCTATTACAAGACCTTCATGTGGCCGCGCAACATGTGGCCGAAGTATGAAGAGAAGATCCGCGAGGCCGCCGGCCTCGGCAAGGCGCCGGAGGCGCTCGACGCCGATCGCTACGACAAGTGCTACGCGCACTGCGACGTGCTCGTGGTCGGCGGCGGCCCGTCGGGCCTCGCGGCCGCGCATGCGGCGGCTACGGCCGGCGCGCGCGTGATTCTCGTCGACGACCAGCGCGAGCTCGGCGGCAGCCTGCTGTCGTGTCGCGCCGAGATCGACGCGAAGCCCGCGCTGCAGTGGGTCGAGAAGATCGAGGCCGAGTTGCGCAAGCTGCCCGACGTGACGATCCTGTCGCGCAGCACCGCGTTCGGCTACCAGGACCACAACCTCGTGACGGTCACGCAGCGCCTGACCGATCACCTGCCGGTGTCGATGCGCAAGGGCACGCGCGAGCTGCTGTGGAAGGTCCGCGCGAAGCGCGTGATCCTCGCGACCGGCGCGCACGAGCGTCCGATCGTGTTCGGCAACAACGACCTGCCGGGCGTGATGCTCGCGTCGGCCGTGTCCAGTTACGTGCATCGCTTCGGCGTGCTGCCGGGCCGCAACGCGGTCGTGTTCACGAACAACGACCGCGCGTACCAGACTGCGCTCGACCTGAAGGCATGCGGCGCGAAGGTAACGGTCGTCGATTCGCGCGCATCGTCGAACGGCGCGCTGCCGGTGGCCGCGAAGCGGCAGGGCGTGACGGTGATGAGCGGTGCGGTCGTGACGGCTGCTTCGGGTAAGTGGCGCGTATCGTCGGTCGACGTCGCGTCCTACACGAACGGCCAGACCGGCGGCAAGCTGCAGTCGCTGCCGTGCGACCTCGTCGCGATGTCGGGCGGCTTCAGCCCGGTGCTGCACCTGTTCGCGCAGTCGGGCGGCAAGGCCTGCTGGAACGACGAGAAGGCGTGTTTCCTGCCGGGCAAGCCCGTGCAGGCGGAAGCGAGCATCGGTGCGGCCGCGGGCGAGTTCGGTCTCGCCCGTGCGCTGCGGCTCGCGGTCGACGCGGGCGCCGAAGCGGCGAAGGCCGCGGGCTTCACGGCCGCGCAGCGCCCCGTCGCGCCGCAGGTCGCGGAAGCCGTCGAAGGCGCGCTGCAGCCGTTGTGGCTCGTCGGCAGCCGCGAGGCCGCCGCACGCGGGCCGAAGCAGTTCGTCGACTTCCAGAACGACGTGGCGGCCGCCGACATCCTGCTGGCCGCGCGCGAAGGCTTCGAGTCGGTCGAGCACGTGAAGCGCTATACGGCGATGGGCTTCGGCACCGACCAGGGCAAGCTCGGCAACATCAACGGGATGGCGATTCTCGCGCAGGCGCTCGGCAAGACGATTCCGGAAACGGGCACGACGACGTTCCGCCCGAACTACACGCCGGTGACGTTCGGCACGTTCGCGGGCCGCGAACTCGGCGATTTCCTCGACCCGATCCGCAAGACCTGCGTGCATGAATGGCACGTCGAGCACGGCGCGCTGTTCGAGGACGTCGGCAACTGGAAGCGGCCGTGGTATTTCCCGAAGAACGGCGAGGATCTCCATGCGGCCGTGAAGCGCGAATGCCTCGCGGTGCGCAACAGCGTCGGCATCCTCGACGCATCGACGCTCGGCAAGATCGACATCCAGGGCCCCGATGCAGTGAAGCTGCTGAACTGGATGTACACGAACCCGTGGAACAAGCTCGAAGTCGGCAAGTGCCGCTACGGGCTGATGCTCGACGAGAACGGGATGGTGTTCGACGACGGCGTGACGGTGCGCCTCGCCGACCAGCATTTCATGATGACGACCACGACCGGCGGCGCGGCGCGCGTGCTCACGTGGCTCGAACGCTGGCTGCAGACCGAATGGCCCGACATGAAGGTGCGGTTGTCGTCCGTCACCGATCACTGGGCGACGTTCGCGGTGGTCGGCCCGAAGAGCCGCAAGGTCGTGCAGAAGGTGTGCCAGGACATCGACTTCGGCAACGAAGCGTTCCCGTTCATGAGCTACCGCAACGGCACCGTCGCGGGCGCGAAGGCGCGCGTGATGCGGATCAGCTTCTCGGGCGAACTGGCCTATGAAGTGAACGTGCCGGCGAACGCGGGCCGTGCGGTATGGGAAGCGCTGATGGCGGCCGGTGCCGAGTTCGACATCACGCCGTACGGCACCGAGACGATGCACGTGCTGCGCGCGGAGAAGGGCTACATCATCGTCGGCCAGGATACCGACGGCTCGGTCACGCCGTACGACCTCGGGATGGGCGGGGTCGTCGCGAAGTCAAAGGACTTCCTCGGCAAGCGTTCGCTCGCGCGCTCGGATACCAGCAAGGAAGGCCGCAAGCAGTTCGTCGGCCTGCTGACCGAGGACGAGCAGTTCGTGCTGCCGGAAGGCGCGCAGATCATCGCGAAGGACACGCAGGTGTCAGCGGTCGATCCGACGCCGATGATCGGCCACGTGACGTCGAGCTACTACAGCCCGATCCTGAAGCGCTCGATCGCGCTCGCGGTGGTGAAGGGCGGCCTGAACAAGATGGGCGAGAGCGTCGTGATTCCGCTGGCCAACGGCAAGCGCATCACCGCGACGATCTCGAGCCCGGTTTTCTACGATACCGAAGGGGTGCGCCAGCATGTGGAATGAAACGAGAAACCAGACGCAGGTGGCGGGCGCGGGCGCCGTGACGCTTGAATCGCCGTTCGTCGGCGCGATCGACGTGCTGAAGACGCACCAGGCGCGCCCGTCGAACAAGTTCACGCTGCGCGAGCGGCCGTTCCTCGATCTCGTCAACGTGCGCGGCGAGTTGAGCGATCCGGCGTTCGTGAGCGCGTTCGAGCGCGTGGTCGGCTGCCGGCCGCCCGCGCAGCCGAACACGGTCGCGCGCGGCGCCGAGTATGACGTGCTGTGGCTCGGCCCCGACGAATGGCTCGTGCGCTCGAACGGGCCCGTGCCGGCCGGCGTGCTGGAGGCCGAGCTCGCCGAGGCCGTGCAGGGCACGTATTCGGCGGCCGTCGACGTCGGCAGCGGCTACACGGTCGTCGAGATCAGCGGCGAACGCGTGCGCGACGTGCTCGCGCGCGGCTGCCCGCTCGATCTCCACCCGCGTGCGTTCAAGCCGGGCCAGTGCGCGCAGTCGCATTACTTCAAGTCGTCGATCGTGTTGATCCCGACCGGCGACGATACGTTCGAGATCGTCCTGCGCCGCAGCTTCGCCGACTACTTCGTGCGCATCATGCTCGACGCGGCCGCGCCGCTCGCGTCATGAAGCCGTTCGACGAACCGTTCGTGGCGATCGACGCGCCGCGCCTGCGCGGGCGCGGCTGGAGCGTGTTCGTCGACGAACTGAAGGTGCCCGCGCGGATCGGCATTCATGCGCACGAGCATGAAGCGCCGCAGCCGATCGTGATCGATGCGCGGCTCGGGTATCGCTGCGAGCCGAGCGAGCAGGGCGAGTGGATCGATTACGACGGTTATTGCGCGCGCGTCGCGGCGTTTCTGTCGCACAAGCCGCATACGCGGCTGCTGGAGACGCTCGTCGCCGATATCGCGGTGCTGTCGTTTCGCGAATGGCCCGCGCTGGAGTCGCTGACGCTGTCCGTGTACAAGCCGAAGATCCGGCCGGGCACGAAACGCGTCGGCGTGTCGCTCGACTGGACGCGCGGGGATTACTTGCGGTGGACGGGGGCGGCGGGGCAGATTTGATGCCGACGACAATGCTGTCGGCGCCGGTTTGTTGCGTCAAATAGTTCCTGAAATACGAGAACAATCGGCGTGCAGTGAATGCGGGTAGATTTGTTCCTGAAATATCGGAACAATTTGCGGCTTCGGGTCGACGCGCGTATAATTCCGGTATTTTCGTAACAATGTCGCTTGGCCTCGCCGGCGGCTCTTTGTTCCTGGAATCCCGGAATTATGGCGCGTACCTTACCTCGCCCGATCGCAACCCCCGACCCGCTGGCTCCGGATCTGGCCGCGTTGGGGGCGCTCGTCCGGAACCGGCGAGCGCAGAACCAGATGCGGATCGACGACGCGGCCGATATGCTCGGCGTCTCGAAGGACGTGCTGTCGCGGCTGGAGAACGGCCGCGCCGTGAGCCTCGATAAATTGTTCAAGGTGCTCGACGGCCTGGGTCTCAATTTGCTCGTCGTGCCGAAACGCGAAGTGCCCGTGGCCCGCAAGGCGTTACACGAACATACGGCATCGCAAGCCATTCCGGCTGGGCCGCAGGAGCTGGCCTGATGGTCCATCGCCTGAGCATTTCGACCAACGGTTCGCCTGTCGGCCGGTTGACCTACGATGCCCGCCAGGACGATTACGGCTTTTCATACGACCCGACGTGGCAGGCGCGCGCCGACGCGTTTGCATTGTCGCCGTGCATTCCTCTCGATGGCGGTCCGCTTCCTGCCGGTGCGGTCCAGCGCTTTATCGGCAACCTGCTGCCCGAGGGCCGCGCACTCGAAGTGGCCGCGGCGATGTATCAGATATCGAAGGACAATGTTTTCGGTTTGATCCGCATGCTCGGGAAAGAGCCTGTCGGCGCGTTGAGCTTCTTTCCGGACGACAATGCCGATGCGCGGGCGCCGGAGGCTCTTGAATCGGTGCGGCGCGTGATAACCGCGGAGGAGTTGACCGACCGCATTCGCAAGCGCGATGCGATTCCGTTTCCCGTCTGGGACGGTCAGATCCGGCTGTCGATTGCCGGTCATCAGGACAAACTGCAGGTACTGGTCGAGGGCGAGCAATTCGCGCTCGTCGAGGGAGGGCTCAGCAGCACGCATATTCTGAAGCCCGAGTCCAGCAACCCGCATGCTCCTTTCATGGTTGCGAACGAGCATTTCTGCATGACGCTGGCTGCCCGAATGGGACTGCCGGTGGCCCATGTCGAGATGCGGCGTATCCCGGAACCCATTCTGCTCATCGAACGATTCGACCGGATCGTGACGACCGAACCGGATGATCCGCAGCGCGTCCGCGCGGTGCGGCGTCTCCATATCATCGACGGATGTCAGGCGCTGGATTTGCCCGCGACGCTCAAATACGAACGCAACCTCGGCAACAACGCGGACGTACGTAATATTCGCGAGGGCGTGAGCTTCGAGAAGCTGTTCTCCTTGACACCGTTCCTCGAGACGCCGGCAGCCGCTCGCACGGCGATGCTGCGCTGGGCGCTGCTGCAATTGCTGATCGGCAACAGCGACGCGCACGGCAAGAATATTTCGTTCTTCGTCAGCGGAGGCGGGCTCGATCCGGCGCCGCTATACGATCTCGTTTGCGTCAACGTGTACGGTGATGCGTATGTCCAGGATATGGCGATGGCTTACGGGGATGTATTCCGCCCGGAGGAATTGACCGCATTCGCGCTGGCGGATTTTGCGCATCGCGTGCGAATCCGGCCGCCGTTCGTCGCGCGCGAACTGACGAGGATGGCGACGCTGGCCATGAAGCTGGCTCCCGAATTGGCCGAGTCGGATGTGTACGTGGGCGAGGAGCGTGGGTGGGTGCGAAATATTTCGGAGTACGTATGCGCTCAGGCTGAAAAGACGCTGCGTATCGCGCCGATGATATCCCGAGTCAACGTCGATCTTCTCTGATATCCAACGGTTTGCGGCGCGATGCCGCGACACCCGTTCCGGCGTGTCGCGGCCATCGCGCCGTGCGGATGCGTTACGCCGCAGCCGTACCGTTCAACGCCGGATAATCCACATACCCGCGCGCATCGCCGCCGAAGAACGTATCGCGCTGCGCGTCGTTCATCGGCGCGCCCGTCTTCAGCCGCGTCACGAAATCCGGATTCGCGAGCACCATCTGCCCGTACGCTTCGAGATCGGCAATACCCGCTGCGACATCCGTGCCGATCGCGTCGCGCGTGCGGCCCGGCCGATTCACGATCAGCGTGCCGTTCCAGCGCTCGCGCAGGTCCGCGAGCAGCGGCTCGTCGCCCTGGTGCATCACGTGCAGGTACGCGAGGCCGAGCCGGTCGAGCCGCGTCGCCAGGTGGCGATACAGGTCCGGCCCTTCCGCGCCTTCGTCGATCCCCCACAACGTGGTGCCGGGCGACAGGCGGATCGCGGTGCGGTCCGCGCCGATCTCGTCGGCGATCGCCTCGGCCACCTCGATCGCGAAGCGCGCGCGATTCTCGATCGACCCGCCGTACGCGTCGGCGCGCGTGTTGGCGTTCGGCGCGAAGAACTGCTGGACCAGATAGCCGTTTGCGCCATGGATCTCGACACCATCGGCGCCGGCCTCGATCGCGCGGCGCGCGGCGAAGCGGAAGTCGTTCACCGTCTTGCGCACCTCGTCCGTCGTCAACGCGCGCGGCGCGGGAATCTCCTGCATCCCCTTCACCGTGAACATCGGCACGCCCGGCGCGATCGCCGACGGCGCGACGCCCTGGCGATGATGCGGCGTATTGTCGGGGTGCGACATCCGCCCCACATGCATCAACTGGATGAACAGGCGGCTGCCGCGCGCATGCACGCGGTCGCTGACCGCCTTCCAGCCCGCGACGTGCGCATCAGTGTAGATGCCGGGCGTCGTCAGGTAGCCCTGGCCGTCGTCGGACGGCTGCGTGCCTTCGCTGACGATCAGGCCGAGGCCCGCGCGCTGCGCATAGTATTCGGCGGCCAGTTCGCCGGGCGTGCCATCGAACGCGGCGCGGCTGCGTGTCATCGGTGCCATGACCAGGCGGTTCTGCAGCGTGTAGCGGCCGACACGGGCCGGGGTGAACAGTGCGTCCATGATGCGTGCTCCTTGAGGGTCGGGTAACGGCACCGGGGCGATGCCGTATCGGGCGCCGGCCGCGCACCGTTGCGCCAGCCTTGCCGCCATGGACACATCATCCATTGCTTCTTTTTCGAGATAAATATGGTAATTTGGATAACATTGATCCATTGATGGAGCAGTGGGCGTGGAATTGCTGAACGACATGGCGCTGTTCGTGGAGGTCGTGAAGGCGAAGGGCTTTCGCAGCGCGGCCGACGCGCTGGGCATGCCGAATTCGACGCTGTCGCGGCGGATCGGCGCGCTGGAAAAGGCGATTGGTTTGCGGCTGCTGCATCGCACGACGCGGCGGATCGAGCTGACGGAGGCCGGGCAACTGTATTTCGAGCGCTGCAAGCGCATCGTCGACGAGGCGCGGCTCGCGCACGAGCAGCTCGGCGAGTTGCTGGCCGAACCGGCGGGCGTGCTGCGCGCGTCGTTTCCGGTCGATTTCGCGGTGATCTACCTGACGCCGCTGATCGTCGAATTCGCGAACCGTTACCCGAAGCTGACGTTCGATTTCGAGCTGACGTCACGGCGCGTCGATCTGGTGAGCGAGCCGTTCGACGTCGCGATCCGCATCGGCGAATCCGCGGATTCGCAACTCGTCGCGCGGCGGCTCGCCACGTTTCGGAATCAACTGTATGCGTCGCCGCGCTATCTCGAGCGCTCGGGCGAGCCGCTCGAACCGGGCGACCTGACGCGGCATCAGTGCCTGAGCGTGCAGCGCGTCGAGGCGTGGACGCTGCATGACGACGCGCGGGAGGTCGAGGTGCCGGTGGGCGGGCGCTTCGTCGTGAACAGCGTCGGCATGATCCGGCAACTGGCCGTGCAGGATGCGGGGATCATCCAGATGCCGGAGGAGGTCGTGGCCGACGACGTGGCCGCAGGAAGGTTGCGTCGCGTGTTGCCCGGATGGGAGGGCGCGCCCGTTCCCGTCTACGCGATGACGGAAACGCGTTTGCTGCCTGCGAAGACGCAGATTTTCATCGAGTTTCTGCGCGCGCATTTTGCGCAGGCATAGCGTCTCGGGGCGCCTGAAAGTATCGGGAGTACGCGCGGATTGCGCTTAGCGGGTGCTTCGGTTCGCGGCCGGGGCCGACGTGGACGACTCGCTGACCGGCACCATCCGCGCCTTCGTCTCGTTCGCGGTTTTCGCGTCGTCGTCGGGTTCGAGCACGAAGCGGAACGAATCGACCCGCTGCATCACCTTCGCCGCATACGCGTTCGAACCGCCATAGCTTTTCAGCCCGGCCTGCACGTTGCCGCCTGCCGCCTTCACATAGCCCGACAGGATCGCGGAGCCGACTTCGACGTTCGCGTTCGGCTCGGTCAGATCCTTCACGTTGCGCAGCAAGCCGCGATGCGCGGCCGGCACGACCTGCATCAGCCCGGTCGCGCCATGCTGGCCGCGCGCCTTTTCCTGGAAGCGCGATTCGATCGAAATGATGGCGTAAACGAGTGCCGGCGGCAGCGAATATTTCGTCGCAGTCACGCTCACGATATCGGCGAGCTTCGCGGCCCGTTCTTTTGCGACGCCGAACTTCTTCGTCAGGTAGGACGTGATGCGGCGGTTTGCTTCGTTCGGCTGATCGTTGGCGTCGGCGAGCGGCGCGGATGCGCCGGACGGTGCCGATGCGGCCGCTTCGGGCGCGGACGCAGGCAGTGCGAGCGCTTGATGCGCCGATGCCTGTTGCGCGATGCCGAGCGAAAGCACGATCAGCCAGAGAAACCGTCGCATGGTGAAGTGCGGGGAATTGGGAGGCGCACAGTATATCGGCCAATCGCCGCCGGTGGTCGAGCGCCGGCTCGAATGAAAGCACCGTGTAGGCTTGTGTCGGTTCGTGACGATCGGCGGGCCGATCGTTGCATGGGCACGCATCGGAGTCCGGATGAACGTCGCCGGGCGTTGCGTTCGCATCCTTTTTTCACGTACGTGACAGGGTGCGGCTCCGCGGGCCTTATGCGCGGCGCGCGGCCGCCATTCGCGCAACCGCGCCGATCGCATCGCTGACGAGCACCGCGAGCAGCCCGACGATCACGCCGCCCTGCAGCACGAACGCGGTATTCGACGTCTGCAGGCCCGCGATGATCACGTCGCCGAGCCCGCGCGCGGCGACCGTCGAGCCGATCGTCGCGGTGCCGAGATTGATCACGACCGCGAGCCGGATCCCGTTGACGATCACCGGAAATGCGAGCGGCAGCTCGACCGATACCAGTTGCTGCCAGCCGCTCATCCCCATCCCGCGCGCGGCGTCGACGACGTCGCGCGGCACGTCTTCGAGCCCCGCGATCGTGCTTTCGAAAATCGGCAGGAGCCCGTACAGCACGAGCGCGATCAGCACGGGTTTCAATCCGAAACCGACGGCCGGCACCGCGAGCGCGAGCACCGCGACCGGCGGGAAGGTCTGGCCGATGTCGACGACGCTGCGCGCGACCGGCAGGAAATCCGCGCCGGCCGGCCGCGTGACGAAGATGCCGGCCGCGACCGCGACGAGCGTGCCGATCACGCTCGACAGCGCGACCGTGCCGAGATGCGCGAGCGTGAGGTCGAGCAGGCTCGCGCGATCGTAGATGACGGGCGCGCCGTTGTCCGCGAACGGCGCGAACAGCCCTTGCAGCCACGCGGGGCGCAACAGCAGCGCGAGCAGCAGCGCGAGCGCGGCCGCGCGGGCCGCATACGCGGGCAGTCGCCGGGGCAGCGCCGAACGCGCAGGCCGCACGCCGTGCGTCGTCATGCGGGCTTCCTCGCGTGTGCACGGATCGCATCAAGCGTGATGCGTCGCGTGTTGTGTCCGTTGCTGCCGCTGCTGCCGTCGCCATCGTCGACGGGCAGCGCATCGACACCGCGCCACAGCAGTTCGGACACCGCATCGCGCAGCGTGCGCGTCGCGGCGATCGGTTCGCCGTCGGCATGACCGGGTTCGGCTACCGCGTCGATCGGCGTCAGCGCGAGCAGGCGCAGCGGCCGGTCGACGCCCGCGACGAGCTGCTCGACGACGCCGGCCGCCGGCTTGCCGAGAATCTCGACGGGCGGCGCGACCTGCAGCAGCCGTCCGCCGTCCATCACCGCGATCGTGTCGCCGAGCTTCAGCGCTTCCTCGATATCGTGCGTGACGATCACGACCGTGACGCCGAGGCGGCGCTGCAACGCGAACAGGTCGTCCTGTGCCTTGCCGCGAATGATCGGATCGAGCGCGCCGAACGGTTCGTCCATCAGCAGCATCGCGGGCTCGGCCGCGAGCGCGCGCGCGACGCCGACGCGCTGCTGCTGGCCGCCCGACAATTCGTGCGGCAGCTTGTCCGCGAATTCGGACGGCGCGAGATGGAACAGTTCGAGCAGTTCGTTCACGCGTGCGGCGATGCGCGCGGACGGCCAGCCGAGCAGGCGCGGCACGGTCGCGATGTTGCGCGCGACGCTCCAGTGCGGAAACAGCCCATGCCCCTGGATCGCATAACCGATGCCGCGTCGAAGCTGCTCGGGCGCGACGGTCGCCGTATCGACGCCGTCGATGCGGATCGTGCCGCTGGTGGGCGCGATCAGCCGGTTGATCATGCGCAGCAGCGTCGACTTGCCGCTGCCCGACGCGCCGACGAGCGCGGTGATCGTGCCGCCCTTGATCGTCAGCGAGACGTCGTCGACGGCGACGACGTCGCCGAAGCGTTTGCCGACCCGTTCGATCTCGATCATCCTGCACGCCCCTTCGCGAGCGACGTCGCGGCTTCGAACACGACGGCGGCCGCCAGTGCGAGCGCGATCGTCGGGATCGCGCCGAGCAGCACGAGATCGGCGGCCGATTGCCCGATCCCCTGGAAGATGAAGGTGCCGAACCCGCCGCCGCCGATCAGCGCGGCGACCGCGGTCAGGCCGATGTTCTGCACGAGCACGATGCGCACGCCGCTCAGGATCACCGGCAGCGCGAGCACGAGATCGACGCGCAGCAACCGCTGCGCGCGCGTCATGCCCATCGCGCGCGCCGCTTCGGTCACGTGCGGCGGCACTTGTTCGAGCCCGACCACGACGCTCGATGCGATCGGCAGCAGCGAATACAGGAACAGCGCGAGCACGGCCGGCGCGACGCCGATCCCGCGGATGCCGAGCGCGGCCGCGAGCGGCACGTGCGCGGCGAGCAGGCCGAGCGGCGCCATCATCAGCCCGTACATCGCGATGCTCGGGATCGTCTGCACGATATTGAGCACGGGCATCGCGACGGTACGCACCGCCGCGACGCGCGCGCATGCGATGCCGAGCGGCACACCCGCGATGAGTGCGGCCGCCACCGAGCCGCCCGCGAGCGACACGTGACGGAGCGCTTCACGCCAGAAATCGTCGCTGCGCACCGCGTATTCGCGCATCACGGAGAGGCCGTCCCACCAGCCGCTCGCGAGCGGCACCGAGATCGCCGCAATCGCGACGACGAGCGCGACGAGGCGCCGCCACGGGCCGAACGCGAGCCGAGCGAGCGCGTCGGCGACGAGCACGGCCCAGGCGAACAGCAGCAGCCAGACACCGGCGGCGGGTGACACGCGCGCGAGCATGTCGTCGGGCGCGACGACGTGCGTCGCGACCGCACCGACCGCATACGCGAGCGTCGCGAGCCACGTGCAGCCTGCCGCAAGCCGCCACGCGGGGCGGCTCGCCGTCATCGCCCACAGTGCGCCGGCGATCCACAGTGCGGCGAGTGCAGCGCCCTGCACGGCGGGCAGCGCGGCGAACACCGACAGATCGGTGCCGGCCGCGATCCGGTTCGGCCGCTGCACTGCGAACGGCAGGCCGAGTACCGCGATGATCGTCAGTACTCCGATCAGGATGCCGACCTTGTCGGGTGTCACGCGCCGCGCGGACGCCGCCGCGCGACCCGTCATTTAACGAAGCCCTTCGATTTCAGGTAGCTTTTCGCGACCCCGGCCGCCGGCTCGCCGTTGATCTGGATGCGCGCGTTCAGCGTCTGCAGCGTCTTCAGGTCGAGGCTCGCGAACACGGGCTTCAGGTAGTCGGCGATCTGCGGATGCGCTTTCAGCACGGCTTCGCGGATCACGGGTGTCGGCGCGTAGACGGGCTGCACATGCTTGTCGTCGTCGAGCACCGCGAGGCCGCTCGATGCGATGCCGCCGTCGGTGCCGTAGACCATCGCCGCATTCACGCCGTCGGTCTGGTTCGCGGCGGCCTTGATCGTCGCGGCCGTGTCGCCGCCGGACAGCACGACGAGCTGCTCGGGCTTCAGCTTGAAGCCGTACGCCTTCTCGAACGACGGCAGCGCGGACGCGCTGTTCACGAATTCGGCCGACGCGGCGAGCTTCAGCTTGCCGCCGCCCGCGACCCACTTGCCGAAATCGGAGAAGGTCTTCAGGTGCTGCGATTGCGCGACGGGTGCAAGTACGGCGACGCCCCAGGTGTTGTTTGCCGGCGCCGGGGCGAGCCACACGAGATGGTTCGCCGCGTAGTCGAGCTGCTTCGCGGTGTCGTAGCCTTTGGCGGCGTCCTTCCAGACCGGGTCGTCGGCCTTGTTGAAGAAGAACGCGGCATTGCCCGTGTATTCGGGGTAGATGTCGATCTCGCCGCTCGTGAGCGCCTTGCGCACGATCGGCGTCGTGCCGAGCGCGATCTTTTCGGTGACCGGAATGCCGTGGGCTTTCAGCACCTGCGCGATGAGGCTGCCGAGCAGGTTGCCTTCGGTGTCGATCTTCGACGACACCACGACGGGCGTGTCGGCGTGCGCGCCGGGCGCGACGAGCGCGGCGGCGAACGCGAGGCCCAGGATCCGGGCGGGCAGGGCGAGCTTCATAAGCCAATCTCCAGGACGGGGGCGTAGGCGGAAAGTTACTTGACTGAGCCGGCTTTGGCAAACCGCGTGCGGCGGCGTGCCCACAGCCCGCGTGGGGATAACCCGCATCCGTCACGAGGGCTTGTTACACTGAAATCCGTTCCCGCCTTGCCGACACTTCCTGACATGAAGCCCGAGCTGCTGGTTCTCATCGCATTGCGCGGCGACGCGCATCGCGAGATCGCCGCGTCGTTCGACGTGCGCTATGCCCCGACTCCCGAAGAACGCGAACGCGCGATCGCCGAATCCGGCGGCACGATTCGCGCGGTGCTGACCAACGGCAGCACGGGCCTCGCCGCTGCCGATATCGACCGGCTTCCGCAACTCACGTTCGTCAGCGCGCTCGGCGCCGGCTACGAGCATATCGACGTCGCGCATGCGAAGGCGCGCGGCATCACGGTCGTGACGGGCGCCGGCACCAACGACGATTGCGTCGCCGATCACGCGTTCGCGCTGCTGCTCGCGGCGGTGCGCGGTGTCGTGCGGCTCGATGCGAAAACCCGTGCGGGCGTGTGGCGCGACGGGCTGCCGATGCCGCCGAACGTGTCGGGCAAGAAGCTCGGCATCGTCGGGCTCGGCAAGATCGGCGAGAAGTGCGCGCGCCGCGCGGCCGGCTTCGACATCGAGATCGGTTACCACAACCGATCCGCAAAGGACGTTCCTTACCGCTATTTCGACCGGCTCGACGCGCTCGCGCAGTGGGCCGATTTCCTGATCGTCGCGACGCCGGGCGGCGCGGGCACGCGGCACCTGATCGACCGCGCGGTGCTCGATGCGCTCGGCCCCGGCGGTTTTGTCGTCAACGTATCGCGCGGCAGTGTTGTCGATACCGCTGCTTTGGCGGATGCGCTGCGCGAAGGGCGCATCGCGGGCGCGGGGCTCGATGTGTATGAAGGGGAACCCGAGCCGCCGCGCGCGCTGACGGATCTCGACAGCGTCGTGCTGACGCCGCACATGGGTGGCTGGTCGCCCGAGGCGCTCGATCGTTCGGTGCAGCAGTTTCTCGACAATGCCGCGCGGCATTTCGCGGGGCAGCCGGTGTTGACGCCCGTTTGAGTCGCGTTTGAGTCAGGTTTTTCGAAGATAAAACAGTGCGGACGGCGACCGACGTCGAGAAGACGTCGGTCGCCGTCCGCTTTGTGTTACGCGTGCCCGCTCAGGACGAAGCCGAAACCAGCGGTACCGTCACCGACGTGCCGGCCGGATCGAGCGTCAGACCGGTGCCCGGCGTCGGCCGCAGCGTGGCCTCGTTGTCGCTGGACAGGACGACAAGACCCAGCCGGTGGCCGGCTTCGAGCTTGTAGTCGCGCGGCATGAACGTCAGCTTCAGGTCGTACGGCATTCCGGGCAACACGGGTTCCGACCGCCACTCGGACAGCCGGTTGCGCGGGTCGGTCCACGCACGCGTGACGATCGTCGCCGTGCCGTCCGGTGCGCGGTCGACCAGCAGCGCCGTCACGTTGGCCACACCGGTGAAGGTCAGCCTGACACGTGCCGTCGCGGTGCCGGACAGTCGCGTCGCGGCCGTGAACGGCGCGGTCTCGAAGCGGCTGCGGTTTTCGCCGGTCGGCGCGTTCGCCAGCGTGAGCGCGGTGATGCGCGCATCGTCGGTGAAGCGTGCGAGCGGGCCGCCGGTCGGCATCCGCAGCAGCGTGCCGGTACCGGTGCCGTCGCCGCCCGCGAAATACGAAACCGGCGTTGCATGGCGCGCGGCCCAGTCGGCTTCCTTCAGCAGCTTGCCGTCCGCCTGCTCGATCACCGCGCGCGGATCGCGTTCGACGCCGTTGTCAAAGCCGATCAGGTAGCGCGTGAACCACCGGTTCACCTCCGCGGTCCAGGCATCGGCCATCGCCGGCACGCGGGACGGATCGGTGTGCTTCAGGCGATGCAGCCAAAGCTGCGTCGGCACGCCCTGGCGCCGCATCGCGAGATACCACGAGGTCGACTGGTCGACGCGTACGTTGTCGTCGGTCAGCCCCTGCGCGACGAGCGCCGGTGCGACCGCGAACGCGGTCGGGATGTCGCGCGCGGCCCAGAACGGCGAATAGTCGCCGGTCGTGCGGTCTTCCTTCTGCAACGCTTCGTCGATCAGGTGCGTGCAGCGCTCCGGATGCGCGTTCGTCAGCAGCGCCTTGATATAGACGTCGACATCCTCGCCCTGATAGCCTTCCGGCGCGCGCACGAGCCCGCCCGAGCGGTAGTAGCCGTACATGTTCGTCAACCCGGCGACCGGCACGATCGCATCGAGCCCGCGCGTGCGCAGGCTCGCGACCATCTTCGGCAGCGTGCCGTCGTACGACACGCCGTACATGCCGACGTGGCCCGTCGACCAGTTCGCGACGACCGTCTTGCCGCTCGCGTCCTTCGCGGTCGCGTCGCGGCCGAGCCAGCGGATCACCGACGCCATCGCGACCGATTCGTCGCGCGTCAGGATCGTCGGGCAGCCGTCCGAGCCGGCGGTGCCGAGCGAATCCGCATAGACGATCGTGAAGCCGCGCGGCACGAAATAGCTTTCGATCCACGAACGCCCGGCGGCGGCCGCTTCGACCTGCTGCAGCATCCGCGTCTGCGGCGCGGCGGCCATGATGCGCGCGGACGTCGATGCGGCCACGGATGCGTTCGCGGCCGGATGCGGCGTGCCGTCGAGCTCGACGTCGACATTGTGGTTCGGGCTGTCGGCGAGCCCGGCGTAGTACGGGCTCGCGAGCACGATGACGGGCGTGCGCGCGCCGTTCGCGGTTTCGGACGGGCGCACGATGCGCACGTGAATGCGGTCGCGCGTGCCGTCGCCGTCGGAATCGACCGGCGTGTCGACCCACGCATTCTCCTCGATCGTGCCGCCCGACAACGACGGCTGCACCTGGCCGTTCGCGATCACGGGCCGGTAGCGTCCGCCGCTGGCCGGATTGGCGTACGGGACGCCGGACGGCGAAATGCGTGACGCCAGCGACTGCGTATCGGCCGCCGAGGCGGCGGCCCCCTCCTGTTGGCCTTGCGCGAGCGCTGACGCACCCGCCACGCTGCCGCCGTCGTCGCCGCCGCAGGCGGCGAGCGTCGTGGCCGCAACGAGCGCGGGAAGCCACGCGCGCCGCAATCCGGTTCGATGAATGTTCATTGTCGACCTCATTTTTGTTTGTGATTGTCTTGAACCGGCCGGCCCGCGATATGCCCCCTGCGGCCTGGCCGGGTGCTGCATCGGATGAAGCGGAACTGCACCTTCGAAAGCGCCGGGCGAGACGCCCGGGTGTTACGAGCGGTGTCGGCGCGCGTGATACGACGCGTCACTCGGCAAGCGTCGGGGCGATCGCGTCACCCGAACGGAAAGCGTCAGCGCGGCGGCGGGCACGGGGTGCCCTGTTGGAGCGACGCCGGTGGTGCGATGCAAATGCAGGAGTGCGAATCAAGTGCTGGCATGCCCGACCTTCCTTCAGGTTTCGGATGAAACGGAACGGCACGATGCGATGAGGCGGGGGTGTTGCGAACGACGGTGCTGCAACGGCAGGAACGCGCGACGCGTGTCGGCATGGCTTGCCGGATTTCTTTCCGGAAGCTTGCGCAAACTTATCTCAGTGAAATCTCGGTGTCAAACTTTTTTAGTTTGTATCAAACAAAGTTTCGATGTGTGTGGCGCGCTCGCGCTGCTGGATATCGCGCGTCAGTTGTCGTCGGGCGTGGCGATCTTCGTCGACCCATCAGGGCAGGGAAATACGGCATGCGCGCGGAACTCATCGACGTTGGCTTCGAGCGCCGGACGACGGCAGCAGCGTCGGATTCCGCGAAATAGTGTAATTCCGACGCCGGACGCCGCACCTCTTCGGCGCGCAATGCGTCGGCCGGCTGCATCGGCGCGGCATGCCGTGCTGAATCGCGATCAAGGACGGGATGATTCGCGGGGCGTGAAGTTTGTCACGTCACGGTTATTGGTCATGGCTGTTGGATCAGCAGTGACCAGCGGGGCACTGCGCGTAGATCGATCTACGCTCTTGCATATTTCCCGGTGCACGTTGAGGTGACTAGGCAACCGCAGGCGAGTCGGGCCGGTTCAAATACCATGGGTCGGCCGTTGTGTACGACGCTTTCGTTTCCACCCGACACGAGAGGGAAAGTGCCGTTGTGCGTCTGACAGACGGCTTTGTCACCCAGCAGACATTGCGGCCTGCCATTCACGGGAAATCCGCTGGCTTCGATCATGCTGCCACCGCCGGAGTGTTGGTCTCCCAGTCGTATTGCACCCTTTGACATGGTTCTGCTCCTTGAAATGATGGGCTATCGCGGGCTACAGCCCCTTCGGCAGTACCTGGGGGTCACGCCGGCGTACGGTATCGAGGAATTTGTCCAGCAGCTCGTCGCGTATTCCGCGAGACGTGAGGAATAGCGGGACGCAGGTGATCTGCGCGTATGGCGTCTGCATCAGCGGATGGTCGATCTGTCGTGGGTTCGCCAGGCCAAGCAGTTCGCGCAGGCGCAGCACGGCGAGGATTTCCGTGGGGTGGACGGCCAACAATGGTGTGTCGAACTCGAAGTTCCCGGAGTCGGATTCACGCTCGGTACGCGCGATACGTGCAACATGAACATCGCAGGTCGCAATCAGAGCCGGCAACAGCTTGTCGGGATCGGGGTCACGCCAGAGTGACACCAATGGTCCCCAGGCTGGGTCGCGAGGCAAGGCGTGTTTGTCCAGGTCTAGCGGTTGGCCAAACCAGTCGCTGATGATGCTCAGACCGAATGCGGAATACCGCAAGGTGGAACCAAGCCCCAAACTGTTGACGCCATAACCGCCTTCCAAGCCCGCCACGACGGTTGAATACAGCACCCCAGCTACATCTGGACGGCCTAATGCAATCGTGCCGAACATCAGATCTGTAAAGCCATCCAAGTCACCGATTGCGATGCGGTCAGTTCCCTTGAGCCGCTCGATGCTGATGGTTTCTGCAATTGCTCGTCGCGCAAATCCTGAGGCCATGTGAATGATGGCGTCAGATATTTTTCCTTGCTTCGCGTCAAGCAAACCTTGACTGCACATCAGCATTCCGTGCGTGAACAAATCGGAGGCTGCCAAGCCAACGTCGCCGGTTCCTGACAAATAATCATCCAACCAGTCTCTCGGTGGCCAGCTATCTTTGGCCCAATCCTCAACATCACCCAGTGTTCTGTCCAGCCGTGATTTTTTTATTTTGCTTGCCATAAGTTATCTTCCCGGCCAGTTGTTAAGTTGAATGCCTGATATTCACGGGGAATCCGCTGGCTTCGATCATGCTGCCTCCGCCGGAGTGTCGGTCTCCCAGTCGCATGGCGCCTTTTGACATGGTTCTGCTCCTTGAAATGATGGGCTATCGCGGGCTACAGCCCCTTCGGCAAGACCTGGGGGTCACGCCGGCGTACGGTATCGAGGAATTTGTCCAGCAACTCGTCGCGTATCCCGCGGGACGTGAGGAACAACGGCACGCAGGTGATTTGCGCGTAGGGCGTCTGCATCAGCGGATGGTCGATCTGCCGCGGGTTCGCCAGTCCAAGCAGGTCACGTAGTCGCAGCACGGCGAGGATTTCCGTGGGATGGACGGCCAACAGGGGAGTGTCGAACTCGAAGTTCCCGGAGTCGGATTCACGCTCGGTACGCGCGATGCGCTCCACATGGGTTTCGCAGGCCGCCAACAGGGCCGGTAACAGCGTGTCTGGGTCCGGCGTTCGCCACAGTGATACCAAGGGCCCCCAGGCTGGATCGCGCGGTAAGGCATACTTATCTAGGTCCACCGGCTGGCCGAGCCAGTCACCGATAATGCTCAGACCGAAGGCGGCGTAGCGTAGCGTAGTGCCAATGTCCTGATTGTGGCCATCGTTTACGCCGTAACCACCTCCAAGTCCACCAATCACAGTTGAATACAGGGCCTTTGCAATATCAGGTTGTCCCAATGCGATGGTGCCGAACATGAGGTCTGTAAAACCATCCAGGTCACCAATTGCTATGTCATCGGTACCTTTGAGTCTTTCGATACTCACGGCTTTCGCAATTGCCCTTCGGGCGAAGCCAGACGCCATGTGAGCTATGGCATCAGCAAATTGATTCTGCTTAGCGTCCAGAAGGCTTTGACAGCACCTATGCATCCCAAGTGTGTATAGGTCAGACGCGGCCAAACCAACCCTATCCAACTTACCTTCGACGTAGTTGTCCAACCATCCGCTTGGTGGCCAGTTGTCTCGGGCCCAGTCCTCAACATCACCCAGTGTTCTGTCCAGCCGTGATTTTTTCATCTTGCTCGCCACAAGTTATCTTCCCGGCCAGTTGTTAAGTTGAATGCCTGATATTCACGGGAAATCCGCTGGCTTCGATCATGCCGCCGTCGCCGGAGTGTTGGTCTCCCAGTCGTATTGCACCCTTTGACATGGTTCTGCTCCTTGAAATGATGGGCTATCGCGGGCTACAGCCCCTTCGGCAGGACCTGGGGGTCACGCCGGCGTACGGTATCGAGGAATTTGTCCAGCAACTCGTCGCGTATCCCCCGAGACGTGAGGAATAGCGGGACGCAGGAGATTTGCGCGTAGGGCGTCTGCATCAGCGGATGATCGATCTGTCGTGGGTTCGCCAGTCCAAGCAGTTCGCGCAGGCGCAGCACCGCGAGGATTTCCGTGGGGTGGACGGCCAAGAGCGGCGTGAAGAATTCAAAATTCCCAGATTCCCCTTCCCGCTCGGTCAGCCCGATGCGCTCCATATGGGTATCGCAGGCCGCAAGCAAGGCGGGCAGCAGTTTGTCGACGTCCGGTTCACGCCAGAGCGACACCAATGGTCCCCAGGCGGGATCGCGCGGCAAGGCGTGCTTGTCCAGGTTCAGCGGCTGCTCGAGCCAGTTGCTGATGATGCTCAGGCCGAAAGCGGCATAGCGCAGCGTGGTGCCGATCTCCGGATTGTGGCCATCGTTGACACCATAACCTCCTTCAATGCCGGCGAGCGCCTCTTGATAAAGCACCTTTGCAACATCAGGACGGCCCAATGCAATCGTGCCGAATATCACGTTGGTAAGGCCGTCCAGATCCTCGATGGCAGTACGTGACGCTCCCTTCAGACGCGTGATGCTTATCGCGCAAGAAATGGCCCTTCTCGCAAAACCCGTGGCCATGTTTTGTATTGCATCTGTCAATTGGCCTTGCTTGGCATCCAAAAGGCTTTTGGAGCACATATGCATACCAAGCGTGTACATATCGTCGGCCGCCAAGCCGGGGCGGTCGAGGGCACCTGCAAGATATTGATCCAACCAACCACTTGGCGGCCAGTTATCGGTGGCCCAGTCCTCAACGTCGCGGAGCATCTTGTCGAACCGGGACTTGGGGGGGCTTGGCGGTTGTTTTGTCATGGTCACAGCCCTGCGGGCAGAACTTGAGGGTCACGCCGGCGTACGGTATCGAGGAATTTGTCCAGCAACTCGTCGCGTATCCCCCGGGACGTGAGGAATAGCGGGACGCAGGTGATCTGCGCGTATGGCGTCTGCATCAGCGGATGATCGATCTGCTGTGGGTTCGCCAGGCCGAGCAGGTCGCGCAGGCGCAGGACGGCCAAAATTTCCGTAGGGTGGACAGCCAATAACGGTGTGCTGAACTCGAATTGTTCGGAGATGACTTCGTGCTCGCGATAGGTGACCGCGATGCGCTCTACGTGGACATCGCAGGCGGACAGCAGTGCCGGCAGTAGCTTGTTGGGATCCGGATCACGCCACTGGGACACCAACGGCCCCCAGGCCGGATCGCGAGGCAGTGCGTGTTTGTCCAGGTCCAGTGACTGGCCGAGCCAACTGCTGATGATGCTCAGGCCGAAGGCCGCATAGCGCAGCGTGGTGCCGATCTCCAGATCGTGGCCATCGTGTACGCCATAGCCGCCCTCGATACCGGCAAGTACCGTTTGATATAGAACCTTGGCAATATCAGGACGGCCCAATGCGATGGTTCCGAACATCAGGTCGGTCAGACCATCCAGGTCTTCGACGGCAATGCGCCCAGTTCCCTTCAGTTCTTCAATATTGATCGCTTTGCCGATTGCTCTTCTCGCGAAGCCACATGCCATGTTCTGTATCGACTCTATCAACTGCCCACGCTCGGCGTCCAACAGGCTCTGACTGCAAGTATTTATCCCCACGGTGTACATGGTAATAGCAGCCAAACCGGCTTCACCGGAGCCAGACAGATACTCATCCAGCCAACTATTTGGCGGCCAGTTGTCCTTAGCCCAAGCCTCCACTTTCGGTAACGTCTTTTCCAGTCTTGATTTCGGTTTCTTGGTTTCCATGTCATGTCCCTGGCCAGTCATTGAGCTGAACGCCTGATCCCCGACCAACTCCGTTACCTACCACGGTATTGATCTTTCCTTCGCTATCGAGAAACACCTGAGCGTGGATGTATTGGATATTTCCTGAACGTTGAGCTTTTTGGATGGTATCTACTTTATCCATCGCAGACGGGTCCAGTTCCAAGATTTGCTCTCGCTTCCAGTACGGCCCGCCACGTTGAGCCAACTTCACCACACGCCTAGTGTTGTATTCCCCACCTTTCCCCTGTGTGTTTTCATAGAACCCCGGCGTCTTCTTCTTCCCCAGCGTCGTCTTGAGTTCAACCACGATCAGCGTTTCTTCCTTGAACGTCAGCGTCCTGGATTCCGACACGCCACGCAGGCCTTCGATATGGTGGCGTGAATCTGCTGCGGGAACACGAATCTGCATCTCGGGTGGAGGTGGCACTTTGAGCAGAACATCAAGCCCGTGGTCGCTCTTGTTCTTCAGACCGAGACGACTGATGGCCCCAGGCTTGGGGTTGTAGCCGAGAATGTTCTCCGGCTTGACTCTCCAGTGAGTCACCATCGACGCGGCGAAGATTTCTTCGCCGACGTTACCGACCACGTTCCCCAAGCGCTTGCCTTTCCGCGCGGTCGCTATCAGTTGTATCTGCAGCGCGACTCGTTCGCGAAGGTTGTTGGTGACGACGGCGAAGTCAGCGCGTCCACTCTCGGCGCTGACGACGACGTGGCTCTTGTTGGTGTCGAGGGAGTGGCGCTCCTTCACTTGCACACGCGATCCCCCGGGCATGCGATCGCGAGTTTCCACCACGGTTTCGACCGCCATCGCTTGACCGTTCTTGTGCTGGGCCAGGCGCTTGAGTTCTTCTTCATTGAGCATCTTGACGTCCAGCTTCACGGCCTTGCCGCCCACCTGGCGCATGGCCCAGCGCGCGGCACCGAAGACGGATGGCGTGAGCATGGCGAGGTTGATGCCCATGAAGACCTGCTTGCCGCGGTCTTCAGCGGTCTTGGGATCGGATAGCGCAGCCAGCGACTCGAAGAATTTCTCGCCTATGCTCAGGCCTTCGCCCGTGATCATCCGACTGGTGCCGTCGGCCAGGGCATCCATCGCCAGCGCGCGGTCTATTGCGACGAAGACATAGCGCACGCCGCCGACCGCCCCGCGCGCACCCAGCGCCACCTCGCCGGCAACCGGGACGAACGCCAGCAGCGCGGTGGCGACTTCGAACAAGCCTTTGATGGCTTCCCAAATGCGCACGCGTGCCTTGGCGCGCTCAAACTCCGCGGTCAACTGCTGGACGGCAAGATCGTCGGCGAACAAGCCTGTCGGCCGGTTCCAGGTAAAGGGCATGGTGATGCCGTTGAAGCCATCCTCATCGACGTACTCGCGACGACGGACGTCTTTCCAGGTCACCGACGTGAACGTCAGGTAGTAGAGCTTGCCAGCGGCGAAGACGAAGTTGCGCCGCATGCTGAAACCCATGCCGTCGTTGGTGCGCTTGCCGAATTCATCGAGTACGGCAGGCGACAGGGTGTCATCCGCGATGTCGTCGTCCAGACAAATGATTTCGCAGCCCTGTACGGCGAGGAAGGCATACAGCTCCGCCAGCTTGGCGTCCCCGTGTTGGGCGCCGAAGCGATCCAGCACACGTATCAGGAACGTGTCGCGGTAGTTGCGTTCCTTGTCGCGAATCCATGGGTTGTCCATGAACCATCGATAGGTTGCGGCCTTGCCCTGGGACGGAATCCCCAGCAGCAGGTCCGCATTGCGCGCGCCACCATCCGGATTGACGGAGAATATCGGCCCCGGCACCGTGCAATCCGTGCAGATTTTCTGCGGCTCCGGCAGGTTGCCGTTGATGGTGTCCCGTGCCAGCGTGTCATAGCTGGCGTTCGCGGCATCAAAGGTCATGAGGGGGCTCCGTTAGCGCCGTCTGGTGCGCGCGAAGGAATCGCGCGAGTTCTGCCTGAAAGGCGCCGAGGTGGCCGGTATCGTCGAGAATTCGATTCAGGCGCGCGAGTAGCGGGTTGTGGCGATGGAACGGTCCGTAGATCAGCGTCACCAGGAGGTAGGCGTTGAATGCAACCGTCAAGTGAGGATCGAAGTCGCGGATATCTTCCGTGGGCCGTGGTATGGGTTGCCCCATGGCCTCATACCCGATGATGGCGTAGGCCGTGAGCTGATGTCGCTTGACGGGGGGCAAGCCATGGCGTTCGCGGAATTCGGTTTCGTAGAATTCGTACCACTCTCGAATTTTGAAGACGTGCACACCCCGCGCGAGCGCGATTTGCTGGAAGGCCCGCCACGTGTCGTTCGGCGTGAGGACTTCCGGATGGATCTTCAAAGGGGCCAGCGCGGCATCGAGTAGATCGGGCAATGCGCGCTCCAACGCCTGGCGTGTCTGGATGACCGCATGCATAGCCAACGCCAGCCGTGCGCTTTGCTCCATGCCCGGCGCATCCAGTATTTTCTCGAACCGGTCGGCATAGAACGGATCCCGTTCCCAGTACGGGCCCAGCAGCAGGTCTGTCAACACGTGGAAGTTGTACAGGCCATTCTCGCCGAACCCCGCTGCGATGGCCCGCTGTCCAGACGCGCGCACAAAGGGTGGAATGAGCTCCGCTTGGGTAGGCAGGCGCGGAAGAACAGGTGCCAATGTTTCGCAGATATAGCGTGTCAAGTGGCGATCGGCATCGCGCATGGCCGCCTGCGCCATCCGATCCCGGTCGATGGAAAGCAACGCCATCAGGTGGTCTCCTGCTGAGCATCTATCTCTTGCCAGACGAGATAGCCTTCACGGCCGGTGCTGTCCCACCCTTGCTCGAACAAGGGTTGCACGTGCCTCGATAGCGCGATGCGCGTGTCATGGACGTACAACGCTTCCATACCCCGTTGGCCGAACAACCTGGCGACCACGGCCGGATCGTGGGACACGGCGTCCAGATAGAGCCGCAGGGAGGCGGGGTCGCCGAGCCGCAGGAAGTAGCGCCCCTCGTCGTCATGGAATTTGGTAAAGCGGCGAAGATGCGCGGCCATGTGGTCAGCAGGAAGCCGGGTGAACAGAACGGTCAAGGGCAATGTGCCCAGCGTGCTGCCCAGCCATTGATCGAACGCGCTTTCCGCGTCGCTCCGGAACAGGCAGGGGGCATGTTGCTCCAGCGCGCTGTGTGCCCCCGTCTGCCACAAGGATCGGTACGGTACGCCATGAAACTCCAGACGGGCGCGCAAGTCCGGGTGACCGGACATTTCCGTCAAACAGAATGCGTTGACGGCAACGGTAGCTGGAGCGATGCCGCGCTCGGCAAGCCATGTGCGCAGGCCCATGTTCAGTCCTCCTTCTTGAGCGGGCACTCTTCGATCAGCGGCGACCCTTCGCGTATGGCCGCCTCGATGGCCTGCACCTGGTTGCCGTCGGGCGTCAGCACTTTCACATTGCCCTTGAACAAAATGTTCGGTGAATCCAGCGTGATGCCGCTTTGGTCAAAGAGGATGCTGCCGGCGGGGCCGCGAATCAAAATGCGGTCGGTGCCCTGTAACACGAAGTCGCGAGTCAGCGTCCGCAGAGACGTCTTCGCTTCGATGGATTGAATGCCTTCGATCACGACGGTGTCGTTCTCGCCGATCCTGGTTTGGCGGCTGGAGGCAATTTCCTCGCGTTGCGAGTGACCGATCGTGCGGATTTCGTTGCGATCGATCGTGCTGAATACATCCTGACGGATGTGTTCCTTTCGATCCCGCCCGACACTGTGCGTGTCGTCCTGGCCGACGTTGGTGCTGCGGTCGCGGCCGATGCCGTTGGTCTGGTCGTTCCCGACGCTGGTGGTCTCGTCGTGGTTGATATGGTTGTTCTGGTCGCGCTGGGCGTGTACGTAGATTTCCTCCTGACCGCTTTCGTCCTCGAACCGGAGTTCGTTGAATCCCTCGCCTTTGTGTGTCTGGCTTTTGATCGTCATCCGCGTCTTGTGGTGCGGTAGCTTGTAGGGCGGACGGTTCAACGCGTTGTAGGCCCGGCCCATGACAAATGGCTGGTCGCAATCCCCGTCAAGGTAGTCGACGATGACCTCTTGTCCGATCCGTGGGATCGCCATTTGCCCCCAGAGGGCACCCGACCAGCCTTGTGCGACGCGAATCCAGCACGAGCTGTGGTCGTCGTTTTTGCCGGATCGGTCCCACGGAAACTGCACCTTTACCCGGCCCCATTCATCGCAATAGATCTCCTCTCCAGGCGGGCCAACGACGGTTGCCACCTGGGGGCCGAGGATGTGAGGCTTCGGCAAGGGCTCGGGCTTCCAATCCACATCATCCGGTATCAGTTCGGCGGTGTAGCTGTAGTGGGTGCCCTGGTCGGAGGTGTTTTCTTCTTCCTGGCTGGTGTATTGGACGCCGTGATGACGAATGCGTACGGGGCGCCATCCGCGGTTGAACTCGTCGCGCGGGTGATCGGCGAGGTCGAAGGAAAGCCCAGGGACGAGACGGGCATCGTCGCCCTCGACATAGGCAACGCGCACGTCCCTTCGAAGTCCGAGCAAGCGCGTGCGTGTGAACGGCTTACCTGACTCATCCCGTTTATAGCGTCCCGGATAGTCGTATCGCTCCGAGTGCACCGCTGGGTTTCCCAACTCGGCTGCGCTCAATTGAGCGACTTGCTCTTGATCGTAGTTCGGATGAGTAAAGGTGTAGTCACGTTGCACCTGGCTGACGGTGCGAACGTTCTCGGCGTAAGTGAAGCGACGCAAGCCAGGCTCAGTGAGGTCGCCGCCGGACGTAGCGTTATACAACACCGGACCGCCGGCGATCCGCCCGTGGATGTACATGCGGTCGCAATGGATCAACGAGTGGGCTTCGTCGGTATCTGCAAAGCCGTGGTAGAAGCCTTCTTCGCTTGCTAACCGTTTGACGAACTCCAGATCGGTTTCGCCCGCCTGCACACAATACTCACGGATGGCATGTGGATGGGTAACACGCTGATCGTAATGGACGATGCGATGTTTTTTCAGGACCGTTTTTAGAATCTCCGGGACCGACTGCTGTTGAAAAATTCTCCAGTCCGAGTTGAGTGCGAGACGGGCCAATTCAGGATGAACCACCGCCCGATAGCGCGTGCGACGAAACCCGGTTTCACCTTGTTCGAAATGGGCGACGTAGCCGCGGACATGCCGCACCGGCTGGCCGAAGCGCCAGATCGTAAACAAGGCTGGGCGATCGAGGATGGCGCCGAAATCGATAGCAGGATTGAAACTGGAGAGATCCACCGTCAGTTCGTGTAAGGACGACAGCGCCTCATCCAGGGTGAATTCGACAACATCAAACTTCAACGTCCTTTCCTCCGGAACGAAGGTAAGGCGCAAATCGCTTTGGCGAGCCATGATGACCATCCTGGAATTTGGTTAGGAACGCATGAGGAATAAACCGCGTGCGGTTTGCTGAGTTGATCCGTACCAAGGAGGGGTGATTGGCGGTCGATTGTTGGACACGCGCGTTTGCGTGAACGCCGCCATGGCGTGCCGGAGTAGCGATTCCACAAAAGCAGAAATGCTGAGCGCCCCATGATCCAGCTGGAGCTTATTGAGCCGAGCGACCGAGATTTGGCGCTCGCGGGATGATTGGGTGGAAGTACTGGGCGTTTGGTTTGCCATAGGTGCTCCTACGCTGAGCACCTGCGGCGAAGACAATCCAAGTCAGCCGCAAGTCCTCAGCAGATGGACGTACATGGACATCCGCAGATCCGAGCATGAACGTTGATCGACGAGGGGAATATGAGACGGTTCTGAAAAACCATGTGGAAAACCCGCTACTCGTACGAAATACAATTTAGGCTTGTCGCGCGCCTTGATGAGCCGAGCCTGATCAACGAGTCCGTCGCGCAACGCGCCGGTGGCGTCCGTCGCCGGCCGACACTTCATCACCAGCGATGACACGAGATTGAACGGGGCGACCGTGACGATCGGCATCAGGATCAGCGACAGCATGCGTTTCTGCAGCGGCTCGGCTTCGAATCACGTGCGGTTCTGTCGCGTCCAGTCGCCGATATAAAGATCGCCCGATAGCGTGCGCGACAGCGCCAGTGGGATTTCCGCCGCGCGTTGCAGATCGTCGAGGCGCAACCGGATGCCATTCGAACGGGAGTTTCAAGCCATTTCCTTACATTTCGAAACGAACCACGTCGAGCCGCGCATTCCAGCTAGCGAACGCAGCGCGACCGCGTGCAGAGGTCGGGGGAGGCCGACGACCACCCGACCGGCCCGTCGTCGGCCCGCGTTGCACGCCGGCACGCCGATATTTCCATCGTTTCGGCTCTGACCGATAATGGCGCCCAGCATCCGGTCGAACCAAACAATTCCAAGCATTCACGGCGCAACCAGGGCCGCGCCGTCACAGACCAATAAATCTCGGGGAATGCCGCCGAAGCCGGCAGCACGTCCTTGAACAAGGAAATAACAAAATGGATTTGCTGCGCTTCCTGCTGCTCCTGCCGATTCGTGCGGCGGGCTTCGTCTGGCGCCTGCTCGGCCGCGTGCTGCGGCCGCTGGTCGGCGACGTGTCGTGGACGGCGCCCGCGTGGGCGGGCATCACCGCCGCGGCCGTGCGCCGCCGCCCGTGGCATGCCGGCGGCATCGTGCTGCTCGCGGCCGCGCTCGGTTACGGCGGGTATTGGTTCAAGCATCGCCCGAAGCCGCCCGAGCCCGAGACCGTCAGCTTCACCGTGAAGGCGCCGGCGATCACGACCTACGAGGTCGACGACAGCGACAAGCCGAAGATCACCGTGCATCCGCTCGAAGTGGTGTTCTCCCGATCGGCCGCGCCGATCGAACGGGTCGGCAAGCCGGCCGGGCAGGGCATCGAAATGACGCCCGCGCTGAAGGGCGCGTGGGAGTGGGTCGACGACAAGACGCTGCGCTTCACGCCGGCGGCCGACTGGCCGGTCGGCGCGCACGTCGAGGTGCGTTTCGCGGTGCACCAGGTGTTCGCGCCGCAGGTGACGATGCACGACGACCATTTCGCGTTCGACCTGCCGGCCTTCACCGCGACGTCGGGCGACAACCAGTTCTACCAGAACCCCGACAATCCGGCGGAGAAGCAGGCGCTGCTGCAACTGCGCTTCAACTATCCGGTCGATCCGGCCGAGCTCGAGAAGCGCATCGGCCTCGTGCTGGTCGGCCGCGACGGCAAGACCGTGTCGCCGCTGCGCTACACGGTCAACTACGACAAGATGAAAACGAGCGCGTGGGTCTACTCGCAGCCGCTCGAGATTCCGCGCGATCCGCTGTCGGTGCGGCTCGACGTCGACAAGGGCGTGAAGAGCATGCGCGGCGGCGACGGTACGCCACAGGTGCTGCACGCGTCGGTCGGCGTGCCGGGGCTCTACAGCCTGACAATCGGCAACGTCGCGCCGACGCTCGTCGACAACGAGCGCTACGAGCCCGAGCAGGTGCTCGTCGCGGAAACGTCCGACGGCGTGCGCAGCGCCGATCTCGCCGCGCGCGCGAAGGCGTGGGTGCTGCCGAAACGCAAGCCGGGCGTCGATCAGTCGGACGACGATCCGCCGTACGAATGGAACGTGGCCGACATCAGTGACGCGGTGCTGAAGCAGTCGAAGCCGCTGCCGCTCGCAGCGGTGCCGACCGAGAACGACTTCGCGACGCTGCAAAGCTTCAAGTATCACGCGACGCCGGGCGACCGCATCGTCGTGCGTTTCGAAGGCGACCTGAAATCGGCGGGCGGCTACCTGCTCGGCGCGCCGGTGACGACCGCATTCACGGTGCCCGACTATCCGAAGCTGCTGCGCTTCATGGCCGACGGCTCGCTGCTGTCGATGAGCGGCAGCAAGCGGCTGTCGGTCGTATCGCGCAACCTGCCGGGGATGAAGGTCGAGATCGGCCGGGTGGTGCCCGACCAGCTCCAGCATCTCGTGAGCTTCAACAACGGCACGTACGCGCGGCCCGAGCTGTCGTATTCGTTCAGCGAGGATCACATCGTCGAGCGCTTCGTGCAGACACGTGCGTTCCCGGCCGGCGACCCCGGCAAGGCGCATTACGAAGGCATCGATCTCGGCCAGTACCTGAAGGGCGGCAAGCGCGGCGTGTTCCTGCTGCACCTGTCGAAGTACGACCCGGCGGCCGAGAAGAAGAAAGCCGACGATGCGAAGGACAGCGATGCATCGTCGGGCGACGGCAGCCAGGATCAGTCCGACAATGCCGATGCGGGCGACAGCAACGGCGACGACAGCGACAAAGCGCTCGGCGACACGCGCCTGATCGTCGTGACCGATCTCGGGATGCTGGTCAAGCGCGCGCTGGACGGCAGCCAGGACGTGTTCATCCAGTCGATCCGCAACGGCCGCCCGGTTGCGGGCGCAACCGTGTCGGTGCTCGCGGTGAACGGCCAGACGCTGTTCTCGCAGACCACGAGCGCCGACGGCGTCGTGCATTTCCCCGCGTTCAAGGGGCTCGACCGCGAGAAGCGTCCGCAACTGTATGTCGTGAAGAAGGACAGCGACCTGTCGTTCCTGCCGGTGGCGGGCCGCGATCGCCAGCTCGATTTTTCGCGTTTCGACGTCGACGGCGAACGCAACGCGACGGGCCAGGGGCAGCTGTCCGCGTACCTGTTCTCGGATCGCGGCCTGTACCGGCCCGGCGATCCGTTCCACATCGGCCTGATCGTGCGCGCGGCGAGCTGGGCGCGCAGCCCGGCCGGCGTGCCGCTGCAGGCGGAGATCGTCGACCCGCGCGGGATCACCGTCGAACGCAAGCCGGTGACCGTCGACGCGACGGGCTTCACGGAACTTGGTTATACGACGGCCGAAACGTCGCCGACCGGCACGTGGACGGTCAATCTGTATATCGTCAAGGCCGGCCAGCCGGGCGCCGAGCCGATCGGCAGCACGACGGTGCAGGTGAAGGAGTTCCTGCCCGACCGGATGAAGGTCGACGCGAAGCTGTCGCAGCAGGTCGTCGAAGGGTGGGTGAAGCCGAAGGGGCTGAAGGGCATCGTCGATGCGCAGAACCTGTTCGGCACGCCGGCCGAGAAGCGCCGCGTCGCGGCGACGCTGACGCTGCGCCCGGTGTGGCCGTCGTTCCGCAGCTGGCAGGGTTATCACTTCTTCGATGCACGCCGCGCGAAGGAAGGTTATACGACGACGCTGCAGGACGGCGCGACCGACGACCACGGCCATGCCGAGTTCGACCTCGATCTCGACAAGTACGCGGACGCGACCTACCAGCTCTACTTCCAGGCGAAGGCGTATGAAGCGGAAGGCGGGCGCAACGTCGCCGCGAACGCGCAGACGCTCGTGTCGAACAACGACTGGCTCGTCGGCTACAAGTCGGTCGACGATCTCGGCTACGTGAAGCGCGGCAGCCCGCGCGCGGTGCGGCTCGTCGCGATCGACCCGGGTGCGAAGGCGATCGACGTGAAGGACCTGCGTGCGCAGCTCGTCGAGGAACGCTACGTGTCGGTGCTGACCAAGCAGGATTCCGGCGCATACAAATACGATTCGCGGCTGAAGGAAGTGCCGGTCGACGAGAAGCCGCTGACGATTCCGGCGGCCGGACTCGACTTCGCGCTGCGCACCGACAAGCCGGGCAGCTATGCGCTCGTGATCCGCCGCGCGGACGGCACCGCGGTGAACCGGATCGAGTACTCGGTCACGGGCGACGCGAACGTCACGCGCTCGCT